>NZ_CP009788.1:0-2442500 GCF_000817955.1 Geobacter pickeringii
CTACCGGTTTCCCGAGAAGGTCTGTCATGGAAGAAGTGTGGCACCAGGCACAATCCAATATGGAAAAGGTTCTCACCCAGCAGACCTTTTCCACCTGGATCAAGCCGATCCGGTTCCTCGGGACGAAGAAGAACACCATCCTCCTCGAAGTTCCCAACAAATTTTTCAGGGAATGGATCACGGAAAAGGGATACCTCTCCATGATCCAGGAGTCGATCCACACCCTGACCGACTCCCTGTTCGTCGTGGAGCTGAAACTCGCCCCCCGTGAACCGTCTGAGGCAAAGGGAGCTGCCGCTGCGCCAGCGGAGACCGGCGAAGTCGCTCCCTCCCCGGAACCGAAGGCTGAGAGCGACTTCAGCTCGAACCTCAACCCGAAATACACCTTCGACACCTTCGTCTGCGGCGGGAGCAACCAGTTCGCCCACGCGGCGGCCCAGGCCGTGGCCAACTCCCCCGCGGGCAAGTACAACCCGCTCTTCATCTACGGCGGTGTGGGGCTCGGCAAGACCCACCTCATCACCGCCATCGGCAACCATGCCCTGACGAAGAACCGGAAGGCCCGCGTCTGCTTCTATACCTCAGAGAAGTTCATGAACGAGATGATCAACTCGATCCGGTACAAGAAGATGGACCAGTTCCGCAACAAGTTCCGGAAGATGGACATCCTCCTGATCGACGACATCCAGTTCATCGCCGGCAAGGAGGCGACGCAGGAGGAATTTTTCCACACCTTCAACTCCCTCTACGAGTCCCACAAGCAGATCGTTCTCACCTCCGACAAATTCCCGAAGGAAATTCCGGGACTGGAGGAGCGTCTCCGTTCGCGCTTCGAATGGGGACTCATCGCCGACATCCAGCCCCCCGACACCGAGACCAAGATCGCGATCCTGCGCAAGAAGGCGGAAAGCGACCACATCTCCCTTCCCGACGACGTGGCCCTCTTTCTCGCCTCCAGCGCCACCTCCAACGTCAGGGAACTGGAGGGGATGCTGATCCGCCTCGGAGCCGTTTCGAGCCTCACCGGCAAGAACATCTCCCTCGACATGGCCCGCGAGGTCCTCAAGGACATCATCGTCGACAAGACGAAGGAAATCACCGTCGAGATGATTCAGAAATACGTGGCTGACCACTTCGGCATCAAGGTATCGGAGCTGAAATCGGACAAGCGGCTCAAGGTCCTCGTGGTGCCGCGCCAGATCGCCATCTATCTCTGCCGCGACCTGACCAAGGCATCCTATCCCGAGATCGGGGAGCGGTTCGGCGGCAAGGACCACTCCACCATCATCCACTCGGTGAAGAAGGTCGAGAAGCTCCTCACACAGGATTTCGAGCTGAAGAGCACCATCGAGAACCTGCGCAAGGGGCTGTTGAGCTGACGTGCACAACCCTGTGGACAGCCTGACGGGGGTGTGGATGAAATGCGGACCGGCAGTCGGAAGCTCGGGAAAACCGGCATCTCATCAACACCGGTGCCGTCGGTAAAAGATGTTTCATGCCGGTGGGTTGCACGGTTATCCACACATCCACAGGAAACTGTTATATACTACTGTCTTTTAAAAAACATAATTGAAATACCTGATGCTCTGTTGAAAAGGAGGAGAGATGGAATTCAAGATTGACAAGGATACGTTTTCGCGAGCCCTCCAGAAGATCCAGGGAATCGTCGAGAAGCGCAACACCATGCCGATTCTCTCCAATGTCCTCATCGAGGCAAACGATGGCCGGATCGAACTGACCGCCACCGATCTCGAGGTGGGCATGAAGAGCTCCTATGAGACCACCATCACCCGGGAGGGAAAGATCACCGTCTCGGCAAAGAAGCTCTACGAGATCATCAAGGAACTCCCCGACGAAACCATCACGTTCTCCACCAAGGAGAACGACTGGGTGGAGATCCGTTGCGGCAAGGCCCACTTCAGCATTGTCGGCCTTTCCCCCGAAGAATTCCCCTATTTCCCGAAGGTGAACGAAGAGAGCTTCATCCGGATCGAGAGCCGCCTCCTGGCGGAGATGATTGAAAAGACCGCCTATGCCATCTGCTTCGACGAGACCAAGTACAACCTGAATGGCATCTTCGTGAAGACGGTGGAGGAGGAAGGACGGGCGCTCCTGCGGATGGTGGCCACCGACGGCCATCGCCTCTCCATCACCGAGAAGGAGTTCGCCGGCGCAATGCAGTCCGAGATGGCCAAGGGGATCATCTTCCCGAAAAAGGGGATCTTCGAACTGAAGAAGATGTGCGAGGAGGAAGCCACGGAGCTCTCCCTCGGCTTCATGGACAACAGCGCCGTCATCAAGAAGGGTAACACCGTGGTGGTGATGCGGCTCGTGGATGGCGAGTTTCCCGATTACACCCGCGTCGTGCCGGTGGCCAACGACAAGATCGTCACCGTCGCCCGGGAGCCGTTTTTCCATTCGCTGCGCCGGATGTCGATCCTCTCCAGCGAGAAATTCAAGGGGATCAAGATGGAGATCGAGACCGAGCGGATGGTGATCTCCTCCAGCAACCCCGAGCTCGGCGAGGCATCGGAGGAGCTCGACGCCGCCTATGGCAACGTGCCGCTCTCGATTCGCTTCAACGCCAAGTACCTCATCGACGTCCTCTCGGTCCTCAGCGAGAGCGAAGTGGCGCTGGTGCTGCGGGACGAGCTCTCCCCCGCCATCGTGAAGCCCGCCGGCGTCGAAGGGTTCACCGCGGTCATCATGCCGATGAGACTGTAGGCCAGCATCCCCTTTCGCCATGGAAGGCAAAGGCCGCTCCCCGGGAGAGGCCTTTTGCCGTTTTTTCAGCCGGTCCGCCATGCTCGTGACAAAGATCCAGATCCGCTCGTTCCGCAACATCGCCGAAGAGGAAATCTGCTTCAACGAGCGGTTCAACATCCTTCACGGCGCCAACGGCCAGGGAAAGACCTCGATCCTGGAGGCGATCTACCTCCTCGGCACCATGAAGTCGTTCCGGCTGGCCCGGACCCCCGATCTGATCTCCTGGAACACTCCGTACTCAGTGGTGGAGGGGTGGGTTCAGCGGGACGGAGTACGGCGGGAGATCGCCCTCTACCTGGGGCGCGAGGGACGCAAGGCCCGCATCGACCGAAAACCGGTCGTCCGCCTCGCCGATTTCTTTGGCGCCGTGAACGCCGTGGTCTTCTCCCCGGAGGAGATCGGCATGGTCCGGGGGGGGCCGGAGCTGCGGCGGCGCTACCTCGACCGGGCCATCTTCAGCGGCGATCTCGGGTATCTTCTCCTCTACCACGAGTACCAGCGGCTCCTCAAGCAGCGCAACGCCTTCCTGAAACGGGGGGAGCGGGCAGGACTGGATATCTGGACCGACCAACTGGCGGAGGCGGGGGCGCGGCTCATGGCGAAGCGCCTGGAATACCTTGCGAACCTCGAGCCGCTGGTCCGCCACTTCTACCGGCAGATTGCCGACGGTGCCGAAGAGGCGGGGCTCGCCTACCGTCCCCACCACCTCTCCCCCGGGGAGATGGCTGACGACGGCAAGGGGGCGCTGCTGCGGCTCTATGCCGATCATGCCGAGGAGGAACTTCGCCGGGGGAGCACCGTGGTCGGTCCCCACCGGGACGACGTGGAGTTCGCCCTGAACGGCCGGGTGATCCGACACCACGGATCCCAGGGACAGCAGCGCAGTTTCGTGCTTGCCCTCAAGATGGCTGAGATCGACTACCTGGAGCGGCTCCACGGCGCGCCGCCGGTGCTCCTCCTCGACGACATCTCGTCGGAGCTGGACCGGCAGCGCAACGCCAACCTGATGGCGTTCCTCCGGGAGAGGCGGATGCAGGTCTTCATCACCACCACCGATGTTTCATCCCTCCGCCTGGAGGGAATCGACACCCGCGCGTCGTTTCATGTTTCACGTGGAACCGTGACGCTTTGCTAGAGGGAGAACATGGCTGACGAACAGAATTACGATTACGGTGCAGACAAGATCAAGGTCCTCGAGGGGCTCGCGGCGGTCCGCAAGCGCCCCGCCATGTACATCGGCTCCACGGCGAGCCAGGGGCTCCACCACCTGGTCTACGAGATCGTCGACAACTCCATCGACGAGGCCCTGGCCGGCTACTGCGACGAGGTGAACGTCACCATCCACCTGGACGGCTCGGTGACGGTGGTGGACAACGGCCGCGGCATCCCCACCGATATGCATCCGACGGAGGGGAGGTCGGCGGCGGAGGTGGTCCTGACAGTCCTCCACGCCGGCGGCAAGTTCGACAACACATCCTACAAGGTCTCCGGCGGCCTCCACGGCGTCGGGGTCTCGGTGGTGAACGCCCTTTCCAAGAAGCTGGAGCTGGAGATCCGCCGCAACGGCACGGTCTATCGCCAGTCTTACTCCTGCGGCGATCCCCAGACCCCTCTCGAGGTGACGGGAGAGACGAAGAAGCGGGGGACCAAGATCACCTTCCTCCCCGACGACACCATCTTCGAGACCACCGAATTCTCCTTCGACGTCCTGTCGCAACGGCTGCGGGAGCTGGCGTTCCTCAACGCCGGGGTCCGGATTACCATTGCCGACGAGCGGGAGGAGGGGAAGCGCCACGACTTCCACTACGAGGGGGGGATCGTCTCCTTCGTGGAGTACCTGAACCGTAACCGGACCTCTCTCCATCCGAAGCCGATCTACTTCAAGGGGGAAAAAGGGGGGGTCGAGATAGAGGTGGCCCTCCAGTACAACGACTCCTACGACGAGAAGGTCTTCACCTTCGCCAACAACATCAACACCCACGAGGGGGGTACCCACCTGGTGGGGTTCCGGGCGGCGCTGACCCGCACCATGAACACCTACGCCACCGCCAACGAGCTCCTCAAGAAGGAGAAGGTGGCCATCTCCGGCGAGGACCTGCGGGAGGGGCTCACGGCGGTCATCTCGGTCAAGATCCCTCAGCCGCAGTTCGAGGGGCAGACCAAGACCAAGCTCGGCAACTCCGAGGTGAAGGGGTACGTGGAATCCCTCATGAACGAGAAGCTGGCGGTCTTCCTGGAGGAGAACCCGAAGGTCGCAAAAGACATTATCGGGAAATCCATCGAGGCGGCCCGGGCCCGGGAGGCGGCGCGGAAAGCGCGCGAACTGACCCGGCGCAAGGGGGCCCTCGACATCTCCAACCTCCCCGGCAAGCTCGCCGACTGTCAGGAGCGGGACCCGGCGCTGTGCGAACTCTACCTGGTCGAGGGTGACTCCGCCGGCGGCTCCGCCAAGCAGGGGCGCGACCGGAAGTTCCAGGCGATCCTCCCCCTCAAGGGGAAGATCCTCAACGTGGAGAAGGCCCGCTTCGACAAGATGCTCTCCTCCCAGGAGATCGGGACCCTCATCACGGCGCTCGGCACCGGCATCGGCAAGGACGACTTCGACGTGGCCAAGCTCCGCTACCACCGGATCATCGTCATGACCGACGCCGACGTGGACGGCTCCCACATCCTGACGCTCCTCCTCACCTTCTTCTTCCGGCAGATGCCGGAGATCGTGGAACGGGGGCACCTCTACATCGCCCAGCCGCCGCTCTACAAGGTGAAGCGGGGACGCAGGGAGCTCTATCTCCGCAACGAGGCGGCGCTTCAGAGCTACCTCCTGGAGGAGGGGACCGAGGATATGGTTCTCTTCCTGGAGAGCGGCGAGAAGAGCTACAGCGGCAAGCAGATCATTCCGGTCCTCAAGCAGCTGGTGGAGTTCCGGGCGCTCCTCGACAAGGTGGTGCGCAAGGGGATCAACGAGGAGCTCGTGCGGGTGCTCCTGCGACTGCGAGTGAAGCCCGGCATCGAGGATATGGGCCAGCTCATCCCCGCCCTGGCGAACCTTTCCCAGGTCTACGAAGGGGCCGACTTCAACCCGCTGGAGGACGGGCGCGTCATTGTACGCCTCGGCAACCTCCGCATCGCCCTCGACCAGCACACCCTGGACCTGATCGGTTCCTACGAGTACGGGCTCCTGGCCGAGAGCCACCGCAAGGTCCGGGAGATCTTCGGCGACGGCCGAGCCGTGGTCTCCAGCGAGGGGAACGAGCTCTTCGCCACCACCATCGGCCTGGAGCTCCTCTCCTTCTTCATGGACTCAGCCAAGAAGGGACTCTCCATCCAGCGCTACAAGGGCCTTGGCGAGATGAACCCGGAGCAGCTCTGGGAGACCACCATGGAGCCCACCAACCGGACGCTGCTCCAGGTGAAGATCGAGGACGCCGTGGAGGCCGACACCATCTTCACCATCCTCATGGGAGACCAGGTGGAGCCCCGCCGGGACTTCATCGAGCAGAACGCCTTGAACGTGTCGAACCTCGACATCTGATGACCGATACCAGGAACTATCCGAGGAACCTACATGCTTGAACAGACCCTGAACAAGACCGCCGTCAACATCGAAGACGAGATGAAGCGCTCGTACATGGACTACGCCATGAGCGTCATCATCGGCCGGGCTCTCCCCGACGTCCGTGATGGACTGAAGCCGGTTCACCGGCGCTGCCTCTACGCCATGTACGACATGGGGAACGATTGGAACAAGCCGTACAAGAAATCGGCCCGCGTGGTCGGTGACGTGATCGGTAAGTACCACCCCCACGGCGACGCGGCCGCCTACGACACCATCGTCCGGATGGCCCAGGACTTCTCGCTCCGCTACCCGCTGGTGGACGGCCAGGGGAACTTCGGTTCCGTGGACGGCGACTCGCCGGCGGCCATGCGGTACACCGAGATCCGGATGGAGCAGCTGGCCCACGAGCTCCTGAACGACATCGAGAAGGAGACCGTGGAGATGGGGCCCAACTACGACGGCTCCCTCCAGGAGCCGCTGGTCCTCCCCTCCAAGTTCCCGAACCTGCTGGTGAACGGCTCCTCCGGCATCGCCGTCGGCATGGCGACCAACATCCCCCCCCACAACCTGTCGGAGGTGGTGGACGGGATCATTGCCGTCATCGGCAACCCCCACCTCTCCTTCGAGGAGCTGCTGGCCCTCGTCCCCGGCCCCGACTTCCCCACCGGCGGCTTCATCTACGGCCGCGAGGGGATCCTCCAGGGGTACCGGACCGGCCGCGGCATCGTCCAGATGCGGGCCCGGGCCTTCATCGAGACCCACAAGAAGACCGAGCGCCAGTCCATCGTCGTCACCGAGATCCCCTATCAGGTGAACAAGGCGAACCTCATCACCAAGATCGCCGAACTGGTGCGGGAGAAGAAGATCGAGGGGATCAGCGACATCCGGGACGAGTCGGACCGGGACGGGATGCGGATCGTTATCGACCTGAAGCGGGACGAGAACCCGCAGATCATCCTCAACCACCTCTACAAGCAGACCCAGATGCAGACCTCCTTCGGCATCAACATGCTCGCCATCGTGGCGGGACGGCCGCGGGTCCTGACGCTGCGGGACGCCATCGACCACTTCATCGACCACCGCCGGGAGATCGTCACCCGCCGCACCATCTTCGATCTGAAGAAGGCCGAGGCCCGGGCCCATATCCTGGAAGGGTACAAGATCGCCCTGGACTGGCTCGACGCGGTCATCGAGCTGATCCGGGGGTCCAAGACCCCGGCGGAGGCCAAGGAAGGGCTCATATCCGGCCTCTTTTCCGACGAGGGGTGGCTGAATAAGATGGGGCTCGCGCTCCCGGCCATCCACGATCAGTACCAGAAACCGGTACGGCTCACCGAGATCCAGGCCCAGGAGATCCTGAACCTGCGGCTCCACCGCCTTACCGGCCTGGAGCGGGACAAGATCCTGAACGAGTACGCCGAGATCCTCAAGTACATCGCCCGGCTGAAGGAGATCCTCGCCTCCGAGGCGGAGATCCTCGCCATAATCGTGGGGGAGCTGCGGGAGCTGAAGGAGAAGTTCGGCGATACCCGCCGCACCGAGATCGTGGACCGGAGCGCCGAGATCTCCCTGGAGGACACCATCGTCGAGGAGGACGTGGTGGTCACCGTCTCCCACACCGGCTACATCAAGCGGACCGCCGTCTCCCAGTACCGCTCCCAGCGCCGGGGCGGCAAGGGGAAGACCGGGATGAAGACCAAGGAAGAGGATTTCGTCGAGCATCTCTTCGTCGCCTCCAGCAAGGACTTCATGCTCTTCTTCACCGACGCGGGGAAGGTGTACCAGATCAAGGTCTACGAGATTCCCGAGGGGGGTCGGGCGACCCGCGGCAAGGCCATCGTCAACCTCCTGAACCTCCAGGCCACCGAGCAGATCACCGCCATCCTCTCGGTGAAGGGTTTCGACGACGAGCGCAACATCATCATGGCGACCCGCCAGGGGGTGGTGAAGAAGAGCCCGCTGCGGGAATACGCCAACATCCGGAGCGGCGGGATCATTGCCGTCAACCTCGACGACGGCGACAAGCTGATCAGCGTCGCCCTCACCGACGGGAACCAGGATGTGCTCCTGGCGTCAACCAACGGCAAGTCGATCCGTTTCCATGAGGAGGATGCCCGCCCCATGGGACGGGTCTCCCGCGGGGTGCGGGGGATGACCCTGGAGGACGACGACGTGGTGATCGGGATGGAGATCATCAACCCCAACGCCACCGGTTCCACCATCTTCACCGTCACCGAGAACGGCTTCGGCAAGCGGACCGAGCTGGACGAGTACCGCGTCCAGTCCCGCAGCGGCAAGGGGATCATCACCATCAAGACCACTGAGCGCAACGGCTGCGTGGTGGACATCATGCAGGTCACCGACGAGAACGACCTGATGCTCATCACCGATCAGGGGAAGATCCTCCGGATCCCCGTGGCCCAGTTCTCGGTCATCGGCCGCAACACCCAGGGGGTGAAGCTCATGACCGCCGAGCAGCACGAGCGGATCGTGGCGGTGGCCAAGCTGGCCGAGAAGGATGAAGGGGACGAGGGGGATGCCGCCGGCGATGAGATCGCCGAGGCGGAGGTGGTGGAGGAGTAGGGTCGGCACGGGAGTGGCGGCACCCGGCGAACAACCGGATCACCCCTCCCGGCACCCGTCCCTGGCTATGGAACGACACCGCACCATCGACACGACCCTTCGGGAGCGTCGGGATATCCTCGACCTTCTGGAGCGGCTGAAAAAGGAATCCATAACGGTCGACGAGATGGAGGAGATCGGCACCCGGCTCAAGAAGGCGGGGCGCCGGGCCCTCTCCCCCCTGGTCCGCCGCCTCTGGCAGGAGCGGAGCGGCGACCTCATCTCGCGCTATACCTACCTCCTCGACTTCTTCGAGGACGAACCGTGGCTCGATCAGCTCATCACCATCACCATCTCCCGCACGGATCTGGAGGATGAGGCCCGTGCGGTGCTCCTGTCGGCCCTGGCGGGGTACGGGGTCGACGTCTCCGCCCCCCCCTTCGCCCGAATCCTGGACGAGACGGGGGGACCGCTGCGGGTGACCCTCCCCCGCCTCCTCGACAAGGGGGAGAAGGGGGTGATGATGTTCATGGAGGACTTCGTCGCCTACGACGTGGAGGCCCAGCGGGCCATCGTCCGGGAGCTGGGCCGGGTGGACGACCACCGGGTGGTGGAGATCTTCGCCGTCCTCCTCGGCTTTGACGAGCCGGAGACCCTCCGGGAGGTGCTGGAGACCCTCGGGCGGATCCGGACCCCTGAGGCGGCGGCACTGCTGCGTCGCTTCGTGGCGGGGGCGCCGGAGGAGCAGCGCTCCCTGGCGGAGCGGAGCCTGCGGCGCCTGAGCTTTCTCGGCCTCGGGCCGGAGCCGGTTGCCGCCGAGGGTCCCCTCCTCCCCTTCCATGCCGCCTACGCGAGCCCCGTGGATGCCGCCGGCCTCAGCTGCGTCATGGTGGCGCGGTGGCGCGGCGAGGAGCGGCTCGACACCCTCTTCATGGAGCTCCACGAGAGCGAGGGGATGCGGGAGGCCTGGGGATGGAGCGGGATCACCCCCGAGGAGTATGGGAAGATCCTCGCCGAAAACCGGGTCGAGGAGGCCTTGGTGGCGGTGGAGCCGGCCCATGGGGCGGAACTCGTCCGGGACGCCATCCACCGCAGCGTGGCAGCCGGCTTCTACCTCCCCCCCGAGTTCTACGTCCGGCAGCGGATCTTTGCCGGCGTCGACCTGACGCCGGCCCTCTACGTCCCCTCCTTCGCCGGGAAGGATCTTGAGCAGTTCGCCCTGCCGTGGCGGATGGCCGGGACGGAGGAGCTGCTGCAGGACTGGTTCTACGACGGCTGGTTCGTCTTCACCGGGCGCACCCGGCTCCTGGCCGAAGAGCTGGAGCGGCAGGGGGATGACCCCTTCGGCCGGCAGGACGAGGCGGGAATCGACCGGTTCCTGGAGCGGTGGTGCCGGGAGCAGGTGGTTCCCCGCATGGACCGGCTCGTCCGGCGCCTCTTCCTCACCGCCGACCTCCTGGCGCGGTCGGGGCGGGAGGAGCTCCTCGTGGAGCAGACCCTGGCGGCGGCGGTCACCCTCTCCCGCGGGACGGTGGCGCCTCACCGGCACCCCTTTGTGCGGCGCTGGCTGGTGGATCTGATCATGATGGTGCGGGAGGCCCGGGCCGAGGGGTACGAATTCCCCTCCCCCGACCATGACGACGATGACGGTGACGAGCTGGAGTAGCCGGCGGCACAATCTTCAGGAGAAGGAGATGCAAATGAGCGAGCGGATCGGCGTGATCGGGGCGGGGAGCTGGGGAACCACCCTGGCGAACCTCCTGGCGAAGAAAGGGGCGGACGTCACCCTCTGGGCCTACGAGCCGGAGCTGGTGGCGGAGATGCGCGAACGCCGCGTCAACTCCCTCTTCCTCCCCGGCATCGAGCTTTCCGCCGGCCTGGCGTTCACCAACTCCCTGGAGGAAGCGGCCGCCGGCAAGGATATCATCCTCCTCGTCTCCCCCTCCCAGGTGATGCGCACGGTGCTGCGGCAGCTTGCCCCGCTCCTCCGTCCCGGGGTCACCCTCGTCAACGCCTCCAAGGGGATCGAGCTCGACACCATGATGACCGTCGACCAGGTCTGCGCGGAGGTGCTTCCCGCCGCCATCGCGCGGCGCTTCTGCGTCCTCTCGGGGCCGAGCTTCGCCCGGGAGGTGGCCCAGGAGATGCCGACGGCGGTGGTGGCGGCCGCCACCGACCAGACGGTGGCCGCCCTCGTCCAGCGCGTCTTCGCCACCCCTTATTTTCGGGTCTACACCAACGGCGATGTGATGGGGGTCGAGATCGGCGGCTCGCTCAAGAACGTCATTGCGGTGGCCGCCGGGATCTCGGACGGTCTCGGCCTCGGGCACAACACCCGGGCGGCCCTCATCACCCGTGGGCTGGCGGAGATGACCCGCCTCGGCGTCGCCATGGGGGCCGATCCGGCCACCTTCGCCGGCCTCGCCGGCATGGGGGACCTGGTGCTCACCTGCACCGGCGATCTCTCCCGCAACCGGACCGTGGGGATGAAACTCGGCCAGGGGATGCGGCTCGCCGAAATCCTCGGCGAGATGCGGATGGTGGCCGAGGGGGTGAAGACCGCCGAGTCGGCCTGGCGCCTCGCCGCCCGCATCGGGGTGGAGATGCCGATCACCGAGAAGGTCTACCAGGTGCTCTACGAAGACAAGCCGGCCCGCCAGGCGGTGCTGGAGCTGATGACCCGGGACCCGAAGGCGGAGCGTGGCTAGGCCCACCGGTCCTACCCCCCCTTTTCCCCGTCCCCTCACCGCCGGCCCCCCCGCGGCCGGCGGCTCCGTGTGCCGGAGGGGTGCCCATGAATGCGCGACTCACCATCAGGAGCAAGATCTTTCTCTCGATCTTCCTCATCCTCCTCGTCTCCTATGCCATCCTGATCCACACCACCGTCAGAACCATCGACGGGTTCCTGGAGAAGTACCTCGCCGGTGAACTGAACGAGAACCTTCTCTATGCCCGGGATCAGTACCTGGCCCGGGGGAACGAGATCAGGGTCTCGCTCATGCATCCCGCCTCCGCCCCTCCGGTGCAGGAACGGTTCGAGCGCCGCGACGGGGCGTGGCTCAGGGATGCGGGCCGCCGCTGGCACGCCATCCTCCCCCATGTGGAGCTCTTCACGTTTGTCGATCCGTCGCTGCAGGTCATCGCCCGGTGGGGCTCGCCCCGCAGCGGCGACCGCTTTGCCCTCGCACCCGTCGTCGAGCGGGCCTACCGGGAGCGCCGTCCGGTGGTGGCCACGGAGCTCGTCACTCAGGGGTTTCTCTGCCAGGAAGGGGTGCAGGAGGGGTGCCGGGCTCCCGCCGGTGGTGATCCGAAGCTGATGATTACGGTGGTCGTGCCGCTGGTGAAACCGGACGGCCGGCTGGTGGGGGCCATTGTGGCGGGGGACATCATCGACGATGACGTCATGATCCCGGGACGGGTCCAGGAGATCTTCGGCAAGCAGGTGGTGGTGGCGATCACCCGGGGGGGGAGTCGGCGCCGCGGAGCGTGGGGGGAGCGGTCCCCTATCCTTCTTCTCTTGCTTCCGAGGTCACGGCGCAGCTCCGGAACGGGCTTCCGTACCACGGCGACGCCGTCATCGGCGGCCGGCGCTACAAGACCGCCTTCGAGCCGCTCACCAACAGCCGCGGGGAGTATGTGGGCGCCCTCTACCTCGCCCTCTCCGGGCAGGATTTCCACGGCATCCTGCGGGAAAATATCGGCAACATCGTCACTTCGGCCGTAATCGGCCTCATCCTCTCCTTCCTCACGGCGTACCTCGTCGCCCGGCGGCTCACCACCCCCCTGAACGAACTTGCCACGGGGGTCCGGATGATCGAAGGGGGGGACATGCACCAGCGGGTGGCGGTCACCTCCGCCGACGAGGTGGGGGAACTGGCCGAGGCATTCAATCGCATGGCCCGCACCCTCGACGAGCGTGACCGGACCATCCGCGCCAAGGCCCACGACCTGCAGGAGCTGAACGGGAAACTGCGGGAGATGAACGAGCTCCTGGAGCGGCGGGTTGCGGAACGGACCGCGGCGCTCCGGGAGGAGATGGGGCGTTTGGAGGCGATTCTCATCGGCATGGCCGAAGGGATCGCCGTCACCGACCGGGAGGGGCGGATCATCCTCTTCAACCCGGCGGCCCAGCAACTGGTCGAGATGGTGCCGCACCGCGTCATGGGGAAAACCATCGAGCAGGTCTGCGGGGGGGGAGAATTTTGCCGGCTGGTTGATTATATCGCCATCATGAGAGAAAATGGAGATACGACGCCCCGCCGGGACGTGGATATGCTGGTGGGGGGGAAACAGCTCAAGGTGAATCTTTCTCCCTTCGCCGACGAGAGGGGAGGATTCGCCGGCGTGGTGATGTCCATGCGGGACGTGACCGCCGAGGAGGAGGTGGGGCGGATGAAGACCGAGTTCATCTCCACCGTCTCCCACGAGCTCAAGACGCCGCTCACCTCCATCAAGGGGTCGCTCCAGCTGATTCTCGACAAAGGGAGAGGCTTCACCGAGGTGGAGGGAGAACTGCTGACCATCTGCCTCCGCAACACCGACCGGCTGATCCGGCTCGTGAACGACATCCTCGACATTGCCAAGATCGAATCGGGGCGACTGGAGTTCGTCTGCGGCCGCCAGAGCGTGCGGGAGATGACGGCCGTGGCGATCCAGGAACTGGCGGGTTATGCCCGGGAGCACGGAATCACGGTGGCCAATGCCGTGGGGGAGGATCTCCCGCCGGCCTACTGTGACCGCGACCGCCTCGGCCAGGTCTTCACCAATCTTCTCTCCAACGCGATGAAGTTCTCCCCCCGCGGCTCTGCGGTGACGGTGACCGCCGAGCGGAGCGACAATTTTATCGCCGTCTCCGTGGCGGACCGGGGACGGGAGATCCAGTGGTCCGACCGGGGAAAACTCTTCAAGAAATTCCAGCAGCTCGACAACTCCGACCGTCGCCAGCACGGCGGCACGGGGCTCGGTCTCGCCATCTGCAAGGAGATCGTCGAGCGGCACCACGGCAGGATCTTCTACACCGAGGGGATCGGCGGGGGGAACATCTTCACCTTTACGGTCCCCATTCATGAGGAGCAGCAATGACCGGCGAGCGAATCCTGATAGTTGACGACGAGGCGGATATCGCCCTCATCCTCAAGCTGCAGCTGGAAGATTCCGGCTACCGGACCGTCCGCGCCCGGGACGGCGTCGAGGCGCTGGAGGCACTCTCCGGCGAACCCTTCGACCTGATCCTCCTTGACATCCGGATGCCCCGCATGGACGGCATCGAGGTGCTGGAACGGATCCGGCGTGAGCACCCCGATCTGGTGGTGGTGATGATGACCGCCCACGGCAGTGAGGACATCGCCGTGGAGGCGATGAAGAAGGGGGCGGCCGACTACATCTCCAAGCCATTCTCCTCCGACGACATGAAGAAGCGGGTGGAGCGGGCGATCCATTACAACCGGACCCGGATCGAGAACGAGCGGCTCCAGCGGGAGCTGGACGAGGAGCGGCGGAAGATGGAGGCGATCCTCCGGGGGATGGCCGACATGCTCGTTGCCGTAGATCGTCAGGGAGCGGTCATCTCCCTCAACCGGGCAGCCGAAACGATTCTCGGGGCGAGTGTGGACGCCGCCCGGGCGGTGCCGGTGGAGGAACTCCTGGCGGCCGACATCCCCGCCGAGCGGCTCCCCTCCCGGGTGGTCCTTGCCACGGGGGAGCCGTGCCTCGACGTTGCCTACACCCTCCACGCCGCCGGTCGGGCGATCCCGGTCCTCGCCAGCGCCGCTCCCCTGGTCGGGGCCGGCGGGGAGATGCTGGGGAGCGTGGAGATCATCCGCGACATCTCGGCCCTGAAGGCGCTGGAACAGGAGCGGGAGGATTTCGTCAGCATGCTCTCCCACGATCTCAAGACCCCCATCACCGCCATCGTCGGTTCCGTCGACCTCGTGCGGGAAGAGCGGCTGGGAAAGGTGACCGGAGAGCAGCGAAGCTACCTCGACTCGGCCATCGAAAGCTGTACCGAGATGGTGGAGATGATCAACACCCTCCTCGACGTCCACAGGTTCGAGGCAGGGCGGATGGCGCTCGCCGTGCGGGACGAGGCGCTGGAGCCCCTCCTCGGGGGGGTCCTGGCCCGTTTCGAGCCGGTGGCGCAACGGGAAGGGTTGACCCTGCGCCTCTCCCTCCCTCCGGAGAAGGTCATCGTGGCGGTGGACCGTAACAAGTTCGCGCGCCTCATGGGAAACCTCCTCTCCAATGCCATCAAGTTCACCGACGAGGGGGGAGAGATCGAGGTGCATGCCGCCATCGTCGAGGGGGGGGCGGCGCGTCGACTCGTGCCGCCGGCATTCCGTCCCGCGGCAGATTTTCCCGCCCCGGGGCGCTCCCTCCTCATCTCCGTGCGGGACACCGGGGTGGGGATTCCGGCCGACGCCCTCGTCACCATCTTCGACCGGTTCGTCCAGGCGAAGAACCGCCGGCAGGGGAAGGTGAGCGGCAGCGGTCTCGGCCTCGCCTTCTGCCGGAAAGTGGTCGATGCGCATCACGGCTGCATCTGGGCCGAGAGTGAGATCGGCGCGGGGAGCACCTTCCGGTTCCTCCTCCCCCTCGACGACGGGGCCCCGCCCGCTGCCTGAGCGGCAGAAGACGGGAATCAATGACAATGGAGTGGCACTGACGCTTATGGAGACCAAGAAACTTCGCCTGCTGCTGGTTGAGGACTCGGAGGACGACGCGACCCTTCTGCTGCGTGATCTGCACAAGGGGGGGTACGAGCTGGAGCACGAGCGGGTCGAGACCATGCCGGACATGAAACAGGCCCTCGCCGGCCGGGAGTGGGACCTGGTCATCTCCGATTACCGGATGCCGAACTTCTCGGCGCCGGCCGCCCTGCAGACCCTGAAGAAAAGCGGCCTCGACCTCCCCTTCATCATCGTCTCCGGCAAGATCGGCGAGGAGATGCTCGTGGACGCCATGCGGGCCGGGGCCCACGACTACCTCATGAAGGGGAACCTGTCGCGGCTCATCCCCGCGGTGGAGCGGGAGCTGCGGGAAGCGGCCGAGCGGCGGACCCGGCGCCGGGCCGAGCTGGCGATCCGCCAGGGAAAGATCGAGTGGGAGGCGGCCTTCGACGCCGTCTCCGATCTCGTCGTCCTCACCGACCCGAAGGGGACGGTGATCCGCTGCAACAACAAGCTGATCGAGTACTTCCGCACCACCTACAACCGCGTCATCGGCACCGACATCACCACGCTCTTCTACGGCGACCGGGAGGCCGACGGGAGCATCTTCAGACTCTGCGCCGAGCTCAAGCCCGACCAGGAGGATGTCCGCTTCCCGATGCTCAAGGGGTGGTACAACGCCTCCTGCTACCCCATGCACCCCACCGAGAGCAAGCACGGCTACGTCTACGTCATCAAGGACATCACCAAGCGCAAGCGGATGGAGGAGGAGAAGAAGCTCACCGACCGGGAGCTCCTCACCCTCTACGCCGTCGCCTACCGCCTCAACTCCCGCCGCGGCTCCAAGCGGATCATGGTCGATCTCCTCTCCCAGCTCCACCACATGCTCCAGATCGATTTTTCCAGCATCCACCTTCTGGAGCGCGGGACCCTGACCCTCACCGCCTGGCTCGGCCTCTCCCGGGAGTTCGCCGCTGCATTCCGGACCCTGCGCCGGGATGTCGGCTGGGTCCGGGAGGTCCTGGGGGGGAAATCGATCAAATCCGACGAGATCTCCGGCCACTTCACCCCGGCGGTGGAGGAGGCGGCCGAGGCGATGGGGATGGGGGCGTGGTGCGCCCTCCCCCTCATGATCGGCTCGGGGGTGATCGGGGTCCTCTTCGTCTCCCACCGCTCGGTCCGCAACTACACCGACCGGGAGGTCTTCCTCCTCTCCTCCATCGCCAACCAGATGGCGGTCCTCATCGAGAACCACACCCTCTACGACCGGATGAAGGATAAGAACGAGGAGCTCCAACGGAGCAAGCGGGAACTGAAGGAGCACCTGGAGGAGGTGAAGCGGGCCAACATCGAACTCGGCCGCCTCAACCAGGCCAAGAACAGCTTCATCGGCATGGCCTCCCACGAGCTCAAGACCCCCCTCACCTCCATCATGGGGGGGCTCCAGCTCCTCCTCCACTACAGCGACATCCCCATGACCCCGGAGCAGAAGGAGATGATGGAGTCGGTCTATGAGGGGGTGACCCAGCTCAAGGGGATCGTCGACGACCTCCTCTCCATCTCCCGCATCGAGGCCAAGGGGTTCGTGCTGCAGAAGCGGCCGGTGAACCTCACCTCCCTCTGCGAGGAGGTCCGCCATACCCTTCTCCTCCCCCTGTCGGAGCGGGACATCGCGGTGACCATCGCCGCGGACTCCAGCGCCATCCCGGCGGACGAGGGGTTCTGCCGGCTCGTGGTCCGCAATCTCCTGGAAAATGCCATCAAGTTCACGCCGGATGGCGGGCGAATCGAAATCTCCGGACACGCCGTCGGCCGCAACGAGCTCCTCGGCCGGCGGGAGTTCCTCCGCTGCTTCTACCGGGAGTTCCCCGAGAATGTGGAGAAGTCGGGGGGGTTCTACCGCCTCGACGTCGCCGACACCGGGGTCGGCATCCCCGAGGAGGAGCGGGTGCGGATCTTCGAGAAGTTCTACGGCATCGGCGACATCGCCTACCACTCCTCGGGAAAGACCGGCTACATGTCCAAGGGGTCGGGGCTTGGCCTCTCCATCGTCAAGGGGATCATGGACGCCCACGGTCACGCCGGATGGCGGGCGAATCGAAATCTCCGGACACGCCGTCGGCCGCAACGAGCTCCTCGGCCGGCGGGAGTTCCTCCGCTGCTTCTACCGGGAGTTCCCCGAGAATGTGGAGAAGTCGGGGGGGTTCTACCGCCTCGACGTCGCCGACACCGGGGTCGGCATCCCCGAGGAGGAGCGGGTGCGGATCTTCGAGAAGTTCTACGGCATCGGCGACATCGCCTACCACTCCTCGGGAAAGACCGGCTACATGTCCAAGGGGTCGGGGCTTGGCCTCTCCATCGTCAAGGGGATCATGGACGCCCACGGCGGGATGGTCTGGGTGGAGCCGGGGGCCGGCGGGACGGGGAGCGTCTTCTCCCTCATCTTCCCGACGGAATGAGGTCTGAGTCCATGGATTCGGCCCTTTCACTCCGTGGCATCACCAAGCACTACGGCTCCCTCGCGGCGGTGGAGCGTTTCTCCCTGGAGGTGGCGCGGGGGACCATCTTCGCCCTCCTCGGCCCCAACGGCGCCGGCAAGACCACCATCATCAAGATCCTCACCACGCTCATCCGCCCCGATGCCGGCACGGCGCTGGTGGAGGGGCACGACGTGCAGCGGGCGGGGAAAGAGGTGCGCCGCCTCATCGGTGTCGTCCCCCAGGACAACAACCTGGACCGCTACCTCACCTGCCGGGAGAACCTGGCCATGCAGGCCCGGCTCCACGGCATGGCCCCCGCCGACTACAACCGCCGGATCGACGAGCTCCTGGAGCTGGTGGGGCTCAGCGGGCGCCAGCACGACTTCCCCGACACGTTCAGCGGTGGGATGCAGCGGCGCCTCGTGGTGGCCCGGGCCCTGGTCCACCGCCCCCGGGTTCTCTTCCTCGACGAGCCCACCACCGGCCTCGACCCCCAGTCCCGCCGGGCGGTCTGGGAGTACGTCGACTCGCTGCGGGATTCCATGACCATCTTCCTCACCACCCACTACATGGACGAGGCCGACGCCCTCTGCGACCGGATCGTCATCATGGACCACGGCCGGGCCCTGGTGGACGGGAGCTCCGCGGAGCTCAAGGAGCGGATGGCCCATGCCCACGTCTACGAGCTCCAGTTCCGGGCCCATGCCGACCGCTACGAGGCGATGCTCGCCGGCTTCCCCTTCGTCCGGTCGCTCCAGCGCGCGGGGGACACCTTCCGCCTCTGTCTTGCCGGCGAGGAAAGCCTGAAACCCCTCATGGACGCCATCGGTACCGAGGATATCCGGAAGCTCTGCCTGCGGGAGCCGTCCCTGGAGGATGTCTTTATCGAGCTGACGGGGCGGGAGGTTCGGGAATAATGTTCAAGGGTGCCTTCTCCATCTGGAACCGCGACATGCTGGTGCTCCGCCGCAGCCTCTTCTCGGAGCTGCTGGCGGTGGTCGCCTCCCCCCTCACCTTCTACCTCGCCTTCGGTTTTGGCCTCAAGGGATACATCGCCAACGTGGAGGGGGTCCCCTACACCGTCTTCATGGCGCCGGGACTCATCACCATGACCGCCGTTTCGGCCGCCTTCGACGAGAGCGCCTGGAGCATGTGGTTCCATCGTAAGGTCCAGCGGACCATCGAGGCGTACCGGGTGACCCCCATCACGGTCTACGACATCGTCATCGGCAAGATCATCTCCGGCTTTACCCACGGCGCCCTCAAGGGGGTGGCGGTGGCTACGGTCATCTTCCTCCTGACGGGGTTCCGCGTCGCGGTGGCCCATCTGGCCGGGTACCTCGCCTTCATCGTCCTCGGTTCCATGATCTTCTCCTGTATCGGCACGGTCTGCGGTACCGTCCTCGATAAGCCGGAGACCATCGGCAAGGTCCAGGCGGTGGTGATCATGCCGCTCATCTTCATGTCCGGGGTCTTCTTCCCGGTCTCCTCCTATCCCGCCGGCGTCCGCGCCTTCGTGACGGCCATCCCGACCACTGCCCTCTTCGAGGGATCGCGGGTGGCGCTCCTGACGGGGGAGCTGAACGGCTCCTCCCTCGCCATTCTCGCCCTCTCCGCCGCCGTTGCCTTTGCCGGCGCCGTGGCCATCTTCAACCGGAAAATCGAAGAGTAGGGGCGGGGCGCTAAACTTCTTGTGCTGCCGGCGCCGTTCATAGTAGGATTTAAAGGATTGTCACACAAACGGAGAACCAAATGGCCGAAGAATTCATACCCAAATGGGTTGCCTGGGAAACCACCCAGAAATGCAACCTCAAGTGCGTCCACTGCCGCTGTTCTTCCGACATGACCTCCTCCGAAGGGGACTTCACCACTGACGAGGGGAAAAAGCTCCTCAAGGAGATCGCCGACTTTTCCAAGCCGGTGGTCGTTCTCTCCGGCGGCGAGCCCCTCATGCGCAAGGACATCTTCGAACTGGCCGAGTACGGCACCTCTCTCGGCCTGCGGATGTGCATGGCCACCAACGGGGCGCTGGTCACCGACGAGATCTGCGCCAGGATGAAGAAGGCCGACATCAAGATGGTCTCCCTATCGCTGGACGGCTCCTCCGCCGAGGTCCACGACAACTTCCGCCAGTGCCCCGGCTCCTTCGAAGGGGTCGTGCGCGCCGCCGAGATCTTCCGCCGCAATGGCCAGAAGTTCCTCATCAACTCCTCCTTCACCAAGCGGAACCAGCACGACATCGCCGACACCTTCAAGCTTGCCAAGTCCCTGGGGGCCACCGCCTGGTACATGTTCATGATCGTCCCCACCGGCCGGGGGGAGGAGATCATGAACGAGCTCATCACCAAGGAGGACTACGAGGAGATCCTGGAGTGGCACTACCAGCAGGAGAAGCTGGAGGACGACATCCTCATGCGCCCCACCTGCGCCCCCCACTACTACCGGCTCGTCCCCCAGAAGGCTAAGGCCGAAGGGGTCAAGTTCGAGCGCCGGTCGCTTACCTTTTCCACCGGCGGCGGCAAGGGGTGCATCGCGGCCCAGACCATCTGCCTCATCGACTGCTTCGGCAACGTGAAGCCCTGCTCCTACTTCCACCGCACCGCCGGCAACGTGAAGGAAACCCCCTTCCGGGAGATCTGGGAAAACTCCGAGATCTTCAGGGACCTGCGCAACTTCAAGGCCTACAAGGGAAAGTGCGGCGAGTGCGAATACCTCAACGTCTGCGGTGGCTGCCGTGCCCGAGCCGACGCGGTGCACGGGGATTACATGGAAGAAGAGCCGTTCTGCAATTACGTGCCGATCCGGTTGCAGAAGGCGCAAGAAAAAGCATGAAAATCTGCCACGGAGACACGGAGGCACGGAGAAAAGCTGTAAGCTTTTTTGGTTTTAACCCCCGAAAAGGGTTTTTCGATTTTGCCGTTCTCTGTGCCTCTGTGTCTCTGTGGCGAAGATTTTGACTATAATTTTGGAGGATTTCCTATGAATAATCGTTTTCTCGACGCCTGCTGGGGGAAGCCCGTTGACCGCACCCCGGTGTGGCTCATGCGCCAGGCGGGGCGCTATCTCCCCGAGTACATGGCGGTGCGCTCCAAGTGCACCTTCCTGGAGCTCTGCAAGACCCCGGAGCTGGCGGCCGAGGTGACCATCCAGCCCATCGACATTCTTGGTGTCGACGCGGCGATCCTCTTCTCCGACATCCTCACCCCGGTGGAGCCCATGGGGCTGAAGCTCGACTTCGTCCCCGGCCCGGTCTTCGAGAATCCGGTCCGCACCATGGCCGATGTCGAAAAGCTCCGGATCCCGAACCCCGAGGAGGATGTTCCCTACGTCCTGGAGACCATCAAGATCCTTCGCCGGGAGCTGGCGGGCCGGGTGCCGCTCATCGGCTTCGGCGGCGCGCCCTTCACCCTCGCCTGCTACATGGTGGAGGGAAAGGGGTCCAAGGACTGGGCCACCATCAAGCGGATGATGTACGCCGCCCCCGAGGTCTACGCCGCCCTCATGGAGAAGGTGACCGTGATGGACATGGAGTACCTGAACGCCCAGATCCGGGCCGGCGCCCAGGCGATCCAGATCTTCGACACCTGGGGCGGGGTCCTCTCCCCCACCGACTATGAAAAGTTCGTTCTCCCCTACACCCAGAAGCTCATCAACGGCCTGAACCGCGAGAACACCCCGGTGATCCACTTCGTCAAGGGGGCCGGCACCATGCTGGAGACGGTCCAGAAGGCCGGTGGCGACGTCATGGGGCTCGACTGGCACGTGAATCTGGGGAAGGCCCGGGACGTGCTCGGCCCGAAGGTGGCCGTCCAGGGGAACCTGGACCCCACGGTCCTCTACGCCCCCAAAGGGGTCATCGAGTCCGAGGTGAAGCGGGTTCTGGACGAAAACGCCGGCCGCCCCGGCCATATCTTCAATCTGGGGCACGGCATCCTCCCCTCGGTGCCGCCGGAGAATGCCATCCACATGGTCGACTGCGTGCACCGGCTGTCGCAGCGGTAGCCGGCAGGGAACCGCGGAGAACGCGAAAGGGACGGTCGAGATGACCGTCCCTTTTTTTGCGTCCGGCTCCGGAGGAAGCGCTCAGGGGGAGGAGCGGCCGAAGGTTCGCGCCAGGTCGTTGTCGATGACGTAGATGCAGACCTCTTTCGCCCCGTGCTTGTTGTAGCGGAACTTGGTGCAGAGGTTGCCGATGAGGAAGGAGACGTCGTCCCGGATCCGCTTGTCGTAGGTCTTGAACTCCTCCCGGCCGAAATCCTTGATGGCACGCCGGAAGTTGGCGTTGTCGAGGAACGGATCCAGGGCCTTTTCCTTGAGGTTGAAGACGTAGCGCTCGAAGAGGGTCTGGTAGAGCCTGGTTTCGGTGATCTTTTTCCCTTCGGAGAGGATTTCCTGGGAGAGGGTCCGGGAGGCGTACTCCTTCTGGGTGTCGCGCCGGAAGACGAGCCGGTGCTCGGGGGGCGCCTCGCTTCCCAGGAGCCGGGTCTCGATCCCCTCGAAGAAGGTGTCGGTGATCGGGAGTTTCTCTCCGGTCCAGGTGTTCTTCTCCACCACCCCCGGCTCGAAGTTGACGGCGAAGAGGTAGTTCTGCACCTCCCGGGAGATCTGCTCCTCGTTGTAGTAGTAGAGCGACTCCTTCACCTCCTGGAGAATGGTGAAGTTGTAAAGCCGCACCACCGAGTCGAGGAACCCGTCGGGGATCTGGCGCCCGAGCTCCGGCCGCACCTTGGTGAAGTAATTGGTGAGGATCGTCATCGTGATCATCTTGTCCTTGCGGGCGAAGGTGGAGTAGAAGTCGCCGAAGATCTTGATGGCGTCGCGTCCGGAGAAGCCGCTGTCTCCCTCGTTCTCGCTCTCGGCGATGATCTGGCGCCGCCGCTTGGCGGTGAGGAGCTTGCGGTCCTCCTCCGTGAGCCAGGGGGGGATGTGGCCGGTGTAGATCTCCATCTTGAGGAGCTGGAGGTTGAAGTCGCAGTACTGGCTGTAGCGGTGCGGCTCGGGAATCCAGTCGTGCATGGCGAGGGAGCGCTCCCGCATCCGCGAGGAGATGATGATCCGGGCGAAGTTGTGGAGCACCCGCGGCAGGAAGCTGTGGTCGATCTGCTTCCCGAAGATGGTGCGGTAGATCTGCACCTCGGTATTAAGGTCGAGGATGTACGGCACCTTGATGTACTCGATCCGGTCGAGGAACGACTGATAGCTCTCGATGTTCTTCTTGTCCTCGGGGTTCATGAGGGCGAGGAAGAGGGAGTCCACGTTCTCCTCCAGGTCGTCGACCTTGTGGATCCCTTCGCTGACGATGTTGTGGAGCTCGATGAGCCGGTCGGTGTTGTGCCCCTTGATGTCCATGAGGGCGTAGATGCCGTTGTTGGTCTTGGCGTACTGGGAGAAGAGGTACTTGACCTGGTTGGAGTCGCGCAGCACCCCGTTCAGGCGGCCCTGGAGCATCTCGTTGGTGAAGACGTTCTGGCGCATCGGCTTGTCGCCGGGGTTGAAGACGCTGATCCCCTCGCCGAGACGGCGGTTGAAGCGGCAGGGGCGGGCGTAGAGCATCCGCAGGACCTCCTTGGGGCTTCCGAGCCGCGCCAGGAGCGCCTGGTAGAGGGAACTGCAGATGGTGCACGAGGTGTTGCGGAAGACCCACTCGTACTCCTTTTCGGTGAAGAGCCGCCACTTCATCTCGTCGTTCTTGAAGAGATCGTCGAAGAACTGGCGCCGGAGCTGCTTCGGTAAGACGAGGATCGGGTTGTCGTGGGAAGGGCACGGCACCTCGATGATGTCGTCCCCCACGTGGAATGCCTGCTCGGCCTCCAGGAGCTCCTCCTGGTTGAACTCGTGCTCCTCCAGGAGGCGGGAGAGCTTGTCGAGGAAGACCGCGGTCTCGTGGCGGGTGAAGCCGCCAAAGGCTTGGCGGTCAAGGCGCCAGATCGCCTCGTAGCGCATCCCCTGGTCGGTGTTGACGTAGTTCTCGAACTTGAGGAGGAGGTTGTTGAGGAAGGTGCTCTTGCCGCTCCCCGGCGGCCCCTCGAAGACGTAGATCTTGTTCTGCTGGGCCCCGCGCCGGAGGGAGTCGACCAGATTCACGAAACGGTTGGCAAAGAGCCGGTCGGCGAAGAAGGGGTTGTCGGTCGCCTCCGCGAAGAGGGGGCGGCAGTCGTAGAAGTTGTACTGGATCGACTCCGGGTCGTCGGGGTACTCGTCCCCCCGCCGGGTGATGTGACTCATCACCATGTCGTGGAAGACCTGGAAGACGTTGCGGACCACGCGGCTGGGGTTTGCCACGAGAACCCCGAGGAACTCCTCGAAGGGGATCGCCCCCCGGTGCTCCCGGCCGCCGAGGCTCCGGTCGATATGCTGCAGTGCCTGTGCAATGGTGTCCATGGGCTGATCCATCAGAGAACGGTTCGCGAAAGGGTCCGGTTCTCCATGGTGTAGACGAACCGGCGCCAGTGGATCTTCTTCTCTTCTTCCCGCGTCGTCTTCACCGCCTCCTCGGGCGGGGGGAGCCCCGCCTCGGTCGTTTCCAGCTTCACCGGTCCCCCCCAGAGGTACTCGATCCCCATGAGGGAGTTGGCAATGAAGTCCTTCACCAGCGGCTTTCCCTCGAAGGTGTGGTTGAGGTAGAGGTACTCCCCTCCCCCCTTCTTCGGATCAACCTCGATCCGCGGCGGGTGGTAGAGGGCGTCGAGGAGCATCTCCCGGTAGGCCTCGGCCTTGCGGCTCTTAACGTAGTACTGCCAGCGCATCCGCGCCTTGTCGAGCCGCTTGCCGACCACGAAGAGGTCGTGGCGGTCGACGAAGTCCTGGTCGACGTAGCGGGTGATGAACGAGAAGTCGCAGAGGTTCTCCCGCACCGCGAAGATGAACTCCCGCCCCGTGCCGGTGGCGCGATCGAACTTCTTCCGGGAGTCGATGTCGGCGAGGCGCTGGAATTCAAGGGAAATCCGTCCCTTGTCGGCCATCTCCTCGATCTGCTGGAAGAGCCGCATCCCGATGGCGTAGGGGTTGAGGCCGACCCGCGGCAACGAGGTGACCCCCGAGTGGACCCGGGCGAAGTCGACCTCGTGGCCGGCGATCCGCTCATCGGTCAGGAAGAGCGTCTCATGCCAGTAGCTCGCCCACCCCTCGTTCATGATCTTGGTCCGGATCTGGGGCTGGAAGTAGACCGAGGTCGACCGGACCACCTCCAGCACCCCCTTCATCCACCGGTTCTCGTCCCGGTTCAGGAACGGCGACTGCTCCATGATGAACTGCATGAGGTCGAGCCGCTGCGCCTTCTTCTCCTTAAGGCTCTTGAGGAAGAGCGCCTCGAACTCCGGATGCTTCACCACCACGTCGGCAAAGAACGCTTCTTCGCCGAGCTCCGGGTTGTCCCGCAGGCACTGGTTGTAGCGCTCGATCTCCTTGACGTAGGCGGCGGTCTTCACCCGCTTCACCGTCTGGAGGAAGACGTCGAAGTAGTAGTCGAGCCGTCGGGAGAAGGGGGGGCGCTCTCCCCGGAAGTGCCCCGAGAGGACATCGAAGTATCCCACCAGGTTGTCGATGGAGCGGGCGAACTCGATGACGTAGTCGACCCAGCGGCCGTGCTCGGAGCGCAGCCGCGCGATGAGCCGCTTGTCGGCCAGGGCCTTGCCGGTCAGGTCGTATTCCCAGGTGTGGCGGAAGAAGATGTTGTTCTGGAAGAAGTCGATGTGGGCCAGCACGTGATAGAAGATCATCACGTTGAGCCAGTCGGGGTTGTTGTCGTTGTAGAAGGAGATGGGGGGACGGGTATTGATGACCGTCTCGTAGGGGTTGTGGGGGTAGAGCTCGTACTTCCCCTTCTCCTTCAGCACCTCCACGTCATGGACCCAGTAGTCGTAGAGGGTCGGGATCATCACCTTCGGGTGGAGCTCCAGCATGTCCCGGTTGGTGACGATGTATTCGAGGGTTTCGTCCGAGAAGCGCAGCCCCGCATCGCGAGCCCGCTCCTTGCACCCCTCCATGATCGATTTCGTATGCTGGTCAATGAGTTGCATAGCTCAAAATCTCAGGAAATAAGCCGTCTGATCCCGTCGATAACCCGCGTCTCGTCGGCGTCTTCCCCCATGACGTCCAGCCGGAGGAGCTCCTGCTTTTCCTCCAGGAGCCCCGATTTCTTGAGGTAGCGCTCTACCTCGGTGTTGCCGCTGGAGCCGTAGGTATGCTCGGCGATGGTGATCCCGACCCGGTTGGCGTAGGTGAGCATCCGCCGCAGCTCGGGGATGGTCTCCTCGCCGTTGGTGTCCCAGTCGTCGCCGTCGGTGCCGTGGAAGACGTAGATATTGTAATCCTTGGCCAGGCTCTCTTTCTCCACGATGTCGTTCACGAGCCGCAGCGCCGCCGCCACCCGGGTTCCCCCCGCCACCTGGAGGTTGTAGTAGGTGTAGAAGTCCGGCACCTCCCGCGCGTCGTTGTCGTGGAGGACGAACCGCGACTCCACCTGCCTGGCGAACTGGTAGAGGAGCCAGCTGTAGATCAGCACGTGCTGCGAGCAGATCACCTCCGTCGCCTTCCCCTCCATGGAGCCCGAGTAGTCACGGACGAAGAAGACGAGGGCCTGGGACTCGTACTCCAGCTCCCGGGAGAGGATGCGGTAGATCCGGTCCCGGGGGTCGATGAGGAGACGGGTCGTGTCGATCTCCGAGACGTCATCGATGGTCCCGAGGTTGATGTTCGTCTCGATGATCCGCCGCAGGGTCTGCTTCTTCTCCAGGACCTGACCGAAGCCGCGGTTGCGGTCGGTGAGGTCGTAGGTGTAGTGGGAGAGGGAGCTCTTCTTCCCCTTTTCCTTCAGGTTCGGGAGGTTGAACCGCTCGGTCAGGATCCGTCCCAGGTCGTAGGCGGAGGATTCCAGCTCGTGCCCCTCCCCTTCCCCGTGCCCCGCCGTGCCGCTCCCCCCTCCTTTTCGGGGCGGACCGGCTGCTCGCCGATCACCTCCCCCTCATCCCCCTCGCCGGCTCCCCCCATCGACTCGTCTTCCTCCGGCGGGGTGGGGGCCCGGTCGTGGATCAGCTTCTCCTCCACGGTGGTCGGGACCACCACGAACTTCTCCTTCCCCCCCTTCCCCGGCTTGATCAGCTTGCCGATCCGGATCTTGCGGGGAAAACCGTCCTGCTCCCGCAGCCGGTCCCGCTCCAGCAGCTCGTCCAGGGAACGGATGCGGGTGGTGTAGGACTCCGCGGGCCCGGAGGAAAGGGAGGAGAGCTCCCATAGTTCAATGGATTTGGAATCTTCGGGTTTCATGGTGGTTTCGAACCATTGGGAAACGTGGATTTTTCGCAATCGTGAAGATCAACGCCGGGATTGCGGAACGGCCCCGTTTCTCTCTATATTTCATCCTCTTGGGTGCAGAAGTACTCTATCGTCTTCTGGGCGCAGGTGCGGCAGTAGCCGAGCTTCTTGAGCATGGTGTCGACCATCCGGTCGTAGAGTTTCTGATTCTCCTCATTGGTCCGGTTGGCCAGCGCCCCGATGAGGCTCCCCGCCCCGGCGATGTCGGACTTGAGCCGCACGTCGGTCACCGCCTTCACCAGCTCCAGGTTGTCCATGAAGTCGTAGTTGGGATCGACGGAGATCTTCTGGCCGTAGATCTTGCGGATGGAGGTCCGGAAGCTCTCCCGCTGCTCGTCGGTCTTGAGGCCGAGACGGTCCTCCACGTTGCGGACGTAGCGCTCGTCGATCTTCAGGGCCCGGATCTCGCCGGTCTGGGGGTCCTTGTACTTCCACATCTTGTCGGGTCCCAGGTTCTCGGCGTCGACACCGATGATCATGTTTACGTAGTTCATGACATCCTTGCGGATGGCGTAGGGCTCGTCCATGTAGGCGTTGAACATCTCGGTCATGATCCGCTCGCGGTAGAGGCTCTTGGCGGTCTTGAGGTCCTCCAGGTACTTGGCCCGGTCGTTCTGGTCGGAGACGTAGTCGAGGACGATCCGCTCCATGGCCCGGAAGACGTCGTGGGCCACCATGCAGCGCCCCTCGTTGGTCTCGGAGCTCTCCACCAGGAGCTGGATCGCCCGCCCCAGGTTCCGCTGGCCAAGCCCCTTCTGGCCGAAACGCTTGGTGATGTCCTGCTCCTGGTTGAGGAGATCCACCACCTCGGCCAGGGTCTTGAGGCTCTTCTCGCCGGCGATCTCTCCCGCCGCCAGCTTCATGGTCTCGATGGGGGTGAGCTTTTCAGAGCGGGGGAGCCGCGTCAGCACCGCCGAAACGCTCGCCGCGTAGTTCAGGTTCGGGTCTTCGTGGAGCTCCTCGCGGCTGAGGGTGGTCTTGGTCTCGCCGCCGATGGCGTAGTCGGTGAGGCTCTCCTGCATCTTGTAGTTGGTGTTGTGGGAGACGTAGCAGATGCGGCAGCGGTCGATGATCGGCGCCTCCTCCTTCTCGGCCAGGAAGCGGTTGAACTCGGCGTTGTTGCTCGTGGCGATGATGAGGGTGTCGATGGGCCAGCGGTAGCCGTCGATCTCGATCACCCGGTTCTGGATGACGCCAAGGTAGACCTGCACCAGGTCCTTCTTGTTCTTGTAGATCTCGTCGGAGAAGTGGATGCCGCCACCGGCCACCCGGGCCAGGGCCCCGCGGCGCAGGTCGAAACGGTAGGGGTTGTTGATGTCGGTGATGTGGAGCAGTCGCTGGATCGACTCCTCGCCGAGGAGGTCCACGGCGCTGGAGGTGATCTTGTCCTTGGCGGCGTACTTGCCGGTGACGGTCCCCAGGGTTTCGGTGAGGGGGACCGGAATGATCTCGATGAATCTGAGCATCTGGGCCACGTCACCGCCGGTGAAGTTCCGGATGTCGTTCCAGATGTAGCCGCTGCAGGCCCCCAGCGGCCGGTAGTTGGCGTAGAGCCGCTCCAGCTCCCGGTCGTCGAAGCCGAACTCCCGGACCAGATACGCCTCGGTCTCGTCCCGGCTCTCCAGGAGGTTCATGGCGAGGACCATGGGGTCTTCGTAGGTCTGGGACTCGATGACGCCGATCCTGCCGTAGCTCCCGAGCTGCTCCATCCCGACGAAGCGGAAGGTGTACTTCCGGTTCTCCGGGCGGGCGAGGAATTCGCGGTAACGGGCGCAGACATACTCGACGACGAAGGTCTTGCCGTTGCCCGGCTCCCCCACCAGGACAAAGGCCATCTCCTTGGAGGAGCCCCCCTCCGCCGCGTCCTTGACGAAGGAGACGAAGCTGTTGATCTCGTCGTACATCCCGACGGGGTGCTTGCGGCCGCTGCGGAAGATCCGGAAGTCGTAGGTCATCCGGCCGTTCACCACCACCTTGTCGATCCCCGCCTCCAGGATCATCCGGGATACCCCCTGAAAGGCGTTCTCGAACCGGCGCTCCCCCGCCTTGACGGCCGCCGCGTGCTGGGCCAGCGTCCCGATGCTGTTACCGTTCATCGTCTTTTCCCCTCCCTCGTCGCTGCGGGATCCCGGGGCATCCCCCCGTCGTTTATTAATTATACACAATTTTCCCGGGCGCCAAGGAGAGGAGGTTATTTTTTTAAAACGAATAATATGAGTTAAATCAATGTATTGGGTGGGGTGAAAGGACGGTGGGAACGAGGGGGATCAAAAAAAGGGAGGGAACCGAAGTCCCCTCCCTTTCGTCTGCAGCCGGTGGATGACCGGGCGGCGCACTACATCATGCCGCCCATTCCACCCATGCCCCCCATGCCGCCGGGCATGGCCGGCATGGCAGCTTCTTCCCGCGGCTTTTCGGCGATCATCGCCTCGGTGGTCAGCATGAGGCCGGCCACGGAAGCGGCGTTCTGCAGCGCCGAGCGGGAGACCTTGGTCGGGTCGATGATCCCGGCGGCGAGCATGTCGACATACTCGTCGTCGGCGGCGTTGTAGCCGAAGGCGTCCTTGCCGTTTCTCACCTTGTCGACCACGATGGAGCCGTCGACGCCGGCGTTCTGGGCAATCTGGCGGATCGGCGCCTCAAGGGAGGCCTTGATGACGTTGACGCCGAACTGCTGCTCGGCCTCAAGCTTGAGCGCGTCGATGACGGAGAGGGCGCGGATGTAGGCAACGCCGCCGCCGGGGACGATCCCCTCGTCAACGGCCGCGCGGGTAGCGTGGAGGGCGTCCTCGACGCGGGCCTTCTTCTCCTTCATCTCGGTTTCGGTGGCGGCACCGACCTTGATGACGGCAACGCCGCCGACCAGCTTGGCGAGGCGCTCCTGGAGCTTCTCGCGGTCGTAGTCGCTGGTGGTCTCTTCGATCTGGGCGCGGATCTGCTTCACGCGGCCCTGGATGTCGGTCTCGGTGCCGGCGCCGTCGATGATGGTGGTGTTGTCCTTGTCGATGGTGACGCGCTTGGCGACGCCGAGCATGTCCATGGTGGTGTTCTCGAGCTTGAAGCCGATTTCTTCGGAGATCACCTTGCCGCCGGTGAGGATGGCGATGTCTTCCAGCATCGCCTTGCGGCGGTCACCGAAGCCCGGAGCCTTGACGGCGCAGATGTTGAGGACGCCGCGGAGCTTGTTCACCACCAGGGTGGCCAGGGCCTCGCCCTCGATGTCTTCGGCGATGATCAGGAGCGGACGGCCGCTCTTGGCGGTCTGCTCAAGAACCGGGAGGAGGTCCTTCATGTTGGAGATCTTCTTGTCGTGGATCAGGATCATGACGTTCTCGAGGGACGCCTCCATCCGCTCCGGATCGGTCACGAAGTAGGGGGAGAGGTAGCCGCGGTCGAACTGCATCCCTTCCACGGTCTCGAGGCTGGTCTCCATCGCCTTGGCTTCCTCGACGGTGATGACCCCTTCCTTGCCGACCTTCTCCATCGCCTGGGCGATGATGTCGCCGATGGTCTTGTCGTTGTTGGCGGAGATGGTGCCGACCTGGGCGATCTCCTTGTGGTCCTTGATCGGCTTGGAGATCTTCTGGAGCTCGGCCACGATGGTCTCCACGGCCTTGTCGATGCCGCGCTTGATCTCCATCGGGTTGTGGCCGGCGGCCACCAGCTTGGAGCCCTGGCGGTAGATGGCCTGGGCAAGCACCGTGGCGGTGGTGGTGCCGTCACCGGCAACGTCGGAGGTCTTGGAGGCGACTTCCTTCACCAGCTGCGCTCCCATGTTCTCGAACTTGTCCTCCAGCTCGATCTCCTTGGCGACGGTGACGCCGTCCTTGGTGATGAGCGGGGAGCCGAACGACTTCTCGATGACCACGTTGCGCCCCTTGGGGCCCAGGGTCACCTTGACCGCGTCGGCGAGGGCGTTGACACCTTTCAGGATGGCGTTGCGCCCTTCCTGGTCGAACTTGATGATCTTGGCTGCCATGTCTGCTATTCCTCCATAGGGTATTGATAATCGATTGCTAACGGCAGGTTGCCCTGCCCTGATGGGCTTGGGTCGGCCTTACTCGATGACGCCGAGGATGTCGTCCTCACGCATGATGAGATACTCCTGCCCCTCGATCTTGATCTCGGTGCCGGCGTACTTGCCGAAGAGCACCTTGTCGCCCGCCTTCAGGTCGACCGGGATCACCTTGCCGTCCTCGGTCTTCTTGCCATTGCCGACGGCGACGATCTCGCCACGCTGGGGCTTTTCCTTGGCGGTGTCGGGGATGAGGATGCCGCCTGCGGTCTTGGTCTCCTCCTCAATCCTCTTGACAATGATGCGGTCCTGCAACGGTCTGAGATTCATCTGCTTCTTCTCCTTTCTTGCCACGTAGGTAGTGTCGCGGGATTTCATCGAAAAAAATTAGCACTCGATCCGGCTGAGTGCTAACACGGAGTAACTATAATCACCGCCTTGGTAAAAATCAAGTCATTCGCGGAAAAATTTTTCGGAGGACGAGAAGCCTGTCGGCGTCAGGACCAATCGGCTGCAAATCCGTCTGGATGGTCCCTATTTCCGACAGGCCGCCTAGCGGCGCGTGGCGAGGGGGGCGATGATCCGCTGGGCGAGTTCCCGGGCGATGTCGTGGGCGAGACGGTCCCGCTCCCGGTCGATGGTGGATTTGTCGTGGTCGAAGAAGGTTTCCATCGGCAGGAAGATCTCCACCGACGGCACCCGCATCCCCGGCTCCGTCAGGTAGGCCCGGGCCTTGGCCCGGATGTTGGTGGCGCAGCAGCCGGAGTCCTCCACGTAGCTCCAGATGTCGCCCGAGATGTAATGCTGCCGCGAGAGCCAGACCGGGTCCACATCCTTCACCTCCTCCTTCAGGATGACGAAGGAGGCGACGCCGGTATCCCGGCGGCGGCTGTTGAGGATGTCGACGAAGTCGTTGAAGACCGCCTCGCTGAAGCTCTCGGGGACCAGGGCCGCCGTGAAGGGGATGATGTAGATCGTCTCCGCGGCGGCAGGCTTGAAGGTGGGGGCGACGGAGACCTTCGCCTTCGGGCCGCAGCCGGCCAGCAGCAGCGCGGCGAGAAGGGTGAGGAGCGAGGAGAGGAAGGCTCTCCGTGTCAGGCGCGGTCCAGGGGTCACCATTTCCGTTTCGCCATCTCTTCCTGGTGGAACTTGTGGTAGAGGATCTCGTACTCGCGGCTGCCGGGGACCTTGGCCTGGGCGTAGGAGGCGAGCTTCTTCCGGACGATGGCGTCCACCTCTTCGGCGACGGAGAAGAAGGCGGTGATCGTCTCCTTGATGCAGGCGAGCGACTGGCGCTCGTCCGGGAAGTCGGCCAGATCGTCCTTCCAGAGCCGGTCGTAGATCCGGTGGGCCAGGTGGGAAATGCGGTCTTCGGATATGGACATGGATGGGTGCTCCCTCTTCACCGGGGCAGGCCGGGGGAGATCAGAGGACGATCCCCTTCTCCTTGGCGAGCCGGTCCTTGATCATCTTCAGCATCTTGTGCCGGTCGATGCCGGCCCCTCCCCCCATGGAGCGGAGCGTCTGCTCCAGGAGGCGCTCCGCCTCCCGCTCCAGGTCCTCCTCCCCCTTCACGTCGTCGGCCACCGCCTTCCTGATTCCGTCGAGGATCTTCCCCCGCTCCGTCTTGAGGGTGATGAGCCCGGAGGCGGTAAGGGCCTCCAGGACCCGCTCGGCCAGTTTGCTGATCTGTTCGTCTTTGAGTCGCATCGGTTCCTCGGTGGGGGGAAGGCGGCTACCGGAGCCCCTTCAGGTAGGCGACGAGAGCGTCGAGTTCCGTGGCGGGGAGTCCCTTGAAGGATGGCATGGTGCTGGCCGGATTTTTCTTCTTCGGATTGACGAGCTGCTCGCGCAGCGCCTTTTCGTTAACGGAGGCGCCGATGCGGCTCAGGTCGGGCCCCAGGATTCCTCCTGCTCCCTTCACTTTATGGCACATGGCGCATTTTTCCCGGAAGAGCTTCTCCCCCGCCGGGGCGGCAAGGGCGGTGGAGGCGGCAAGGGTGAGGAGGAGACCGAAGGTCACGGTGCGCTGCATGGTGCTCTCCTTTGCGGGGGAAATGTGCCGCCCATTCTACTGAATCGGGGGGAAAATGCAAGGCCGGTGCGGGGCGGGGGTCAGAAATCGAGGATGCTCGTCGCCACCTGGTCCCAGTAGGTGACGTACCCCTCCCGCCACTTGACGAACCGGACCCGCCCGTCCTGGGAGACGACGATGGCGATGGCGTCACGGAGCTCGTTGCAGAGGCGGTAGGCCGAGCGGTGGCGGGTGCCGACCCCTTCGGTGTGTTCGGGCTCGGTGCGGGTTCCCTCCAGATCCAGTGCCCGGCGGACGCAGCGGACCTTTTCGAGTTTCCCCGAGATCTCGGCGCCGAAGCCGAGGATCTCGAACCGCCTCGTCATCACCACCGCGCCGTCCACCGCCGTAAGCGACGCCACGAGGTGGGCGAGCTCGAAGAGCTTTTCATCCAGCAGGGAGAGGCGTGGATCATCGCTGGCCACATAATCGTTCCACCCCACCTCCCGGTCCCGCACCCCCGCCCTGCCGAAGACCGTGCAGAGGGCGTTCATGATGTCGACCAGGATCGTCCGGAAGCGCTGCCGCGGCTCCTCCTCCACGAAGGTGTAGGAGAAGTTCACGTAGCGGTTGTCCGCCATGAAATCCGCGACCCGTTCCGGCGGGACGAAGAGAATGGTGCCGCCGTGGTGGGAGTTGCGGATGATGCCGACGATCCGCCGCACGACGTGCTGGCCGATGGTCCGCACGAAATGCGGATCGAGGGGGGCCCACTCGTTTCCCTCGCGGCGGCGGGCCGCCTCGTGGAGCGCCAGCAGCTCCGCGCGCTCATTGTTGAAGCTTTCGGGGAGCCAGGGGGAGTCGAAGACGTCGAGGCTCGGACAGGCGATCTCCCCCCCCTTAAGGGTGGCGATGATGGTGAGGCCGATGCAGGCCGAGATCCGGCCCGGCCCGGTCACGTAGAGGACGGGGACCGACGGGAGGGGATTGAAGCTCTTGCCGCCGCCGTGGACCGTCTGCACCCACCGCGGCCCCGACTGGACGAGCCCCCAGATCCGGAGCGTCCCGTCGGGGTCCGGGGCAACGCCGATGAGGGAGCGGTAGAAGTCCACCGTGGGGGAGAGCCGCCGCAGCTCGTTCTCGTCGAAGGGGCGGGGGGAGGCGAAGACGATGCGGTGGAAACCGTCGGGGGGGCCCTGATCGGGAGGGAAGGAGGCGGGATCGCGCAGGATCAGGCGGAAGCGGACCGGTCGCTCCTCCTCCCGCATGAGGCTTGCCTGGTAGCAGGTGGAAATGAGGTGCTCGAGCTGCGTCAGGCCGGGAATCGACTCCGGCCGGGTATCGGCGTAGCGCTCCTGCCAGTCGGGGCAGATGGGGCGCCCTTCCAAGTGGTCGTGGATGAAGGTGGCAAAGTCGCGGGGGTAGAAGTGGGGCATCGGTTCCTCCGGGGCCGGCACCGCCACGCTCCCTCGGGGGACGGCGCGGTGCGGGCGGGATTCGAAGATAGTGTACCGGCCGCCGGCCGTTTGTCCACCGGGCCCCGGGGGGAGAGCCGCGCCGGTGCGAGGGGGAATGGGTTGACCGCGCCGTTTCCCCTCTGCTATCGTTGGCCGGGAGCAACGTTACGAACCGGAAAGGGAGGGGCGCGTGCTGATCGTCATGAACCACAAGGCGGGAGAGAGGCAGATCGAGGCCGTCGTGAAGGCGGTGGAGCGGATGGGGCTCAAGGCGGTACCGATTCCGGGCAGCGAGCGGACTGCCATCGGGGTCCTCGGCAACAAGGGGTATGTGGACGACTCAACCATCCGCGACCTGGTGGGGGTGCAGGAGGTGATCCACGTCTCCAAGCCGTACAAGCTGGTCTCCCGCGACTTTCATCCGCGGCCGACCGTCGTCAAGGTCTGCGACGTCTCCATCGGCGAGGGGAAGCGCCCGGTGGTGGTGGCGGGCCCCTGTGCCGTGGAGAGCGAGGAGCAGATTCTCCGGACCGCCCGGGCGGTGAAGAAGGCCGGGGCGGACCTGTTGCGCGGCGGGGCCTTCAAGCCCCGCACCGGCCCCCACACCTTCCAGGGGTTGCGGGAGGAGGGGCTGAAGCTCCTCGCCAAGGCTCGGGAGGAGACGGGGCTTCCCATCGTGACCGAGGTGATGAGCCCCGACACCGTGGGGCTCGTGGCCGAGTATGCCGACCTCCTCCAGGTGGGGGCCCGCAACATGCAGAATTTCGAACTCCTCAAGGAGCTCGGCCGGATCCGCAAGCCGGTCCTCCTCAAGCGGGGGATGAGCGCCACCATCGAGGAGTTCCTCGCCGCCGCCGAGTACATCCTCGCCGAGGGAAACCATCAGGTGATCCTCTGCGAGCGCGGCATCCGCACCTTCGAGACCGCCACCCGCAACACCCTCGATCTGGCGGTGGTCCCCCTCATCCGCGAACTGAGCCACCTGCCGATCATGATCGACCCCTCCCATGCCACCGGGAAGCGGAGCCTCGTCCCTCCCATGGCGAAGGCGTCGCTGGTGGCGGGGGCCCATGGCGTCCTCGTGGAGGTCCATCCGGAACCGGACAAGGCCCTCTCCGACGGTCCCCAGTCCCTTACCATCCCTGGCTTCGAGGCGCTCATGGAGGAGCTGCGGCGGCTCGCGGCGTTCCTCGGCTACGGCGCCGCGGCGGGGGAAAATGCCCCTTGATTTCTCCCGGGGGCGACGGTACACTGAATACGAACTCTCGGTTCTCTCTGCCATGCTCGTGAGGCTGACACGCCCGAGCGGAACATTTACTAACACCGGGGGTCTCTTCAAGCCGTGGTGAGCTGCCCCATTGCGCGGGATTTGCCTGAAGCGGCCAAGAGGCTTCCACCTGTAAGGGAACTCGCTGTGAGGCCCCGACGCCAACGGCATGGTGGAGAGATGACGAAAACGGGGAAGCGGCACGCCGCTTCCCCGTTTTTTTGTCTGACGCCTGGCGCCGGCCCGGTCAGTGGCGGCCGCCGTTGACCTCGCGCAGGATTGCCGTGAAGAGCGGATTGTGGTCGGAGCGCGACATGGAGAGTGCCATCTCCACCACCGTCACTGTCCCCCGGAGGTCCCGCACCGTGTGGCGGGTCGTCTCCCCCACCACCCCCCCGCTGCCGCTGCGGAGATACGTCTCGATGCCGGCGCGAATCCCCTCCCCCCCTTCGATGAAACCGTAGATCGACGCCCCGAGCAGTTCCCCCTTCGGCAGCCCGAAGAGCTCCTCCGCCTTCTGGTTGGTGATGACGAGCTTGCCGTCGGCGAGGAAGGTGACGATGGCCGACTGGGCCATCTCCAGGACGTTGCGGTAGCGGTCCTCGGACTCGGCCTGCTGCCGGGTCTTCCGGTCGAGCTCTTCCATCATCTCGTTGAAGGCCCCCACCAGTTCCCCGATCTCGTCCCGGGGGCGCGGCGGAATCCGGTCGCTGAAGGCCCCCGTGGCGGTCACCCGGGTGATGGAGGTGGAGACCTGCCGGATCGGATCGATGATCGTACGCCGTATCAGGAATCCCATGACGAGGATGATGAGGCAGAAGGTCAGCCCGCGGTAGACCAGGTCGAGCTTCAGGTTGGTCCCCGCCTCGCGGTAGAGGTCGGCGAGGGGAATCGAGACCGACACGGCGCCGATCACCTCGCCGAGCCGATAGTTGTAGGAGAAGTGCCCCCGCGGAAACCGGGCGCGGACGAACGCCGGCGCCTCGTCGTAGCGGCCGTGGCATTCAAGGCACGACTTCTCGGCCCGCATCGCCAGCAGGTAGCGGAACGACTGCTCCTTTCCCGCGCCGACGACGCCGAAGGTTTCGACCACCTTCCCCTGGGCGAAGAGCTTGAGCTGCTCCGTCTCGAACGGATCGGGGCGGTTGTCGGGGTTACGGTAGCGAAGCGACACCTGGCGGACGTAGTACCTGCTGTCCTTGGTCAGCCGCTTGGCGACGTTGGTCGCCACCACCTGGGGGACCAGGTAGTAGTTCTGCTCCGGTTCCCCCTTCACCACGCTCGATATGTAGTCGCGGGTCTCGATGATCTGGCGGGCGATGCTGCGGGCGTTGTCCACCGCCACCCGGTCGATGAGGGCGCGTTCCCGCTGGTAGATGAAAAACGCCGCCGCCAGGAAGAGGGCGACGAGGATGGCTGAGAGCATGATGTTGAATTTGGTGCTGATCTTCAGGCTGGCAAACCAGTGCATTGGGGCCTCCGAGCAATGCGGTCCCTCTTAGTATAGCGGCCGTCCGGCTTCCCGCAAGGCGCCCCGGCCGCAACGGCTCCGGTCTGCGGGAGAATCCGGCGGCCGGTCACCAGATATAGTCCCGGGCGATCTCCCGTTTATCGTGGCCGTGGAGGATGTGGAGCACCCGGAGGCTTTTGAGCTTCACCGGAGAGAGGGACCCGAGGGGGATGAAGACGATCTTCTTCCCCATCCGGGAGGCAATCTGGCGGAAGATGCTCCGGGGGGGGCGGGGTGCGACATAGACCACGTGCTTCTCGGGGGAGTAGTCGAGGGCGGCCAGCAGGAGGACCTCGGCCTTGGAGCGGGCGAAGGAGTAGTCGGGATCGCGCCAGACGTCCATCATCCGCCGCGGCGGGTAGGAGAGGAGAAAGCCGCCGTACTCGCAGCGACAGATGCCGGGGCCGACGATGTTCTCCGCCGGCGGCGTGGCGTAGAAGGCCATGTCCGACTCCTGGTCGTGCTCGCCGAGCCAGGTCATCCGGTAGGGGAATTTCCCGTTTCCCCGCTCTTCGTCGAAGATCACCACCACCCCGCCGACCCCCCCTTCGCCCGCTGGTTCTCCCGGACGTAGATCCGCCCCTCGTGGAGGTTGCGCAGGGTCTCCCGCATGTCGATCCCGTCCAGGAGCGATGCGGTGAACGGCTCGGTCCGGGAGAGCTCCTCGGAGAGCTGTCGGGCCCCCTTCTTTTTCAGGAAACGGCCATACTCCTCAATCACCAGGTCCTCCGGCGGATAGGAGCAGATGGACGGGTCATCGAATCCCTCCAGCCACTCGCCGGGGCGTTTCTCCTTCTTCCGCTTCAGGAATCCCAGGTGCGAGAGCCCCTTCTGCCGTTTCTCCCGGGGGCGGAAACGGATGCGGCGGGCGCCCCCCCAGAGCTCCTCGGGGGAGAGGGTGATGGTGGGGATGTCGGCGCTCTCCCGCTGCCAGGAGTAGTACGTGGCCAGCCGCCAGAAGGCGTAGGCGAAGTTGTCGTCGAGGCACCCCCGGGCGGCGGCCAGGAGCTGGAAGAGATCGGGGAGGAGCATGCCGGAGACGAGGGCGTAGTTGCGGGCAAAGCGGAAAAAGGCCCGCTTCTGCCAGAGGTGAACCGGCTCGCCGGTCTCCTGCCGGTAGTGGCGGGCCGCCTCCAGGAAGAGGCGGAGGATGATCCGCTGCCGGTCGGGGAACTCCCCCTCCCGCCCGGCGTGACGGGCACTCCGCTCCACGGCGTGGCGCAGGAGCTCCGCTTCGGGGATCTCCCGCTTTCCCCCGGAAATAAGCTCGAAGGCGCTGAAGCGCTTGCGAAGCGTCGCCCCGCCGTCGGCGGGCTCCGGCGGGAGGAGACCCCGGCGCAGCTCGTACACCGCCGAGAGGAAAGGGAACTCGCCGAGGACCTCCCGGCACGAATCGGGGTGGAGATTGAAGAGGGCGACCTCGCGCCGGAGCCGCTCCAGTGGTGCAGCCTGGGGGTGGGAGAAGAGCTCTTTCACCCGCTCCAGGTGAAACATCCCGCAGATGAAGAGGATGCGGCCGTGCTCCTTCGCGAGCTCCCGAAGACGGAAAGCCATCCCCCGCTCCCGTCGCCGGTCCTCGGGGCCGGGGGGAATGGCGGCCGCGGCCTTCCGGTACTCCCCGTAGTAGGGGGCGAGGCCGATCCGGTGGATGGCGTAGGGGTCGGGGAGCGCTTCCGGGTGGAGGGGGTAGGAGTCGGTGTCCACGTCGATCAGGTGGAGCGGTATCCCCCGCTCCCGGGCGAGGCGCGCCCCCTCCACGAGGGGGTCCGCCGGCTCCACGAGGAGGGAGACGGGCTCATTGTTCCTCGTCTCGTAGCGAAGCACCGAGATCTCCGGGAGTCGTTCGACGGCGCGGAGAAAGGGGGGCTCCAGAGTCGGGGGGAGCTCGATGGCGATGCAGTCGGGCCTGACGCGGTTCACCGCCTCGCGGACGAGCCAGGCGAACTCCATCCGGTAGTGGAGGACGGGGAGGGCGTGGACCGGGCCGAAGGTTTCCAGGTGGAGGCGATGGGGCATGGCTTACGCCAGGTACCGTAGCGCCTCGTCCCCCAGCACCCGCTCCACGGCAAGGGGGAGGAGGTCGGCGGCGTCCTTTTCGGTGGCGGCCATCATCTTGAGGGCATAGCGGGCGATGTTGATCCCGTCGCGGACCGAGTAGAGCTCGTCGGCGGCGTGGGCCCGCTGGAGGAAGTCGACCACGTACTTCAGGATCCGGGCCGGGGCGAAGGGGAGGTTTTCCTTCAGGATCATCAGTTCCTCGTCGGCCTCGGGGAAGTCGATGAAGATCTGGGGCTGGAGCCGGGAGTGGATGTACTCGGGGACCTCGAAGGTGGAGGCGTCCTCGTTCATGGTGACCACGATCCGGAAATCCCGGTGGGCCGGGACCCGCAGCCCCGTGATGATCGACTCCACGTAGCGCCGGTCGTCCAGGAGCGGCGCCAGGGAGGCCCACGCCTTCTCGCTCATCCGGTTCCCCTCGTCGAGGATCAGGATCCCCCCCTTCAGCATGGCGGAGACCAGGGACGAGGCGGCGTACTGGATCCGCCCGTCGGGCCCCACCACCGGAGTGATGATGAGATCCTCGGGGCGGGTGTCCATGGTGGCCTGAAAGAGGTATACCGGCTGCCCGAGCCGCTTCGCGGCGGCATAGGCGAGGGTCGTCTTCCCCACGCCCGGCTTGCCGATGAGGCGCGGGTTGAAGGGGATGTCCTGCTCGTCGATCACCATCCAGGCGGCGAGGAGCTGCTGCAGAAGCTCCTCCTGGCCGACCCACCGGAGCGGCAGCTCCACGGGGGAGGCGAGGGAAAGGGTGATATTGTCGATCGTTGTCTGTTCCATGGGGTCACCTGTCGATAATGTACATCATGGCGAGCCGCGCCCGGTTTTCGAGGCAGCGGGGGCAGAGCGAGCCGGCGTCCTCCCAGAACTCCGCCGAGAGCCACTCCCCCGCCTCCTCGAAGAGGGTCCCCGGCGGCACCGGCGCGAACTCCTGCCGGCAGACGGTGCAGACCTTGTTTTCCTCACCACTCACGACTCGCTCCTCACTACCTTCTCTACCACAGCCGTTTACAAAATTGCAATCGACCCGTGATTGCCTATACTTGGAGCGATCCCAGACCAAGGAGCGCCCCATGCTGACCATGCAGGAAATCAGGAACCACTACTTCTTCACCGACGAGGACGCCGCCCTCCTCGCCACGCTCCGCCCCCTGGCCGAGGCCAACAGCCAGCGGCTGGCGGACGAGTTCTACGACTACCTCCTCGGCATCCCCGAGACGGCCGAGTTCCTCAAGGACGATCTCGTCCTCCAGCGGTTGAAACAGACCCACCGGGAGTGGTTCCTCTCGCTCTTCACCGGCACCTACGACAACCAGTACCTGCACTCGCTGCAGCGGATCGGCCATGCCCACGTCCGGGTGGGGCTCAACGCCCACTTCGTCAACGCCGCCATGAACGTGGTCCGCCGCTTCGTGGTGGATCTCCTCCTGGAGACCTTCCCCGACCGGAGCGAACGGCGCCGCTTCCGGCGGGCGTGCGAGAAGATCATCGACATCAACCTCGATATCATGAGCGCCTCCTACCAGGAGGAGGAGTTGCGGAAGGTCTTCGTCTCCCACGCCCTGGAGTCGAAGCTGATCGCGGCGGCGGAGCGCTTCACCCACGGCCTCAACCTGATCCTGGTGATCGCCCTGGCGGGGGTCTCCCTCTCGGTGGTGGGGCTCTTCGCCTGGGACATCGTCCACATCTTCGAGGGGAGCGTGGAAAAGGGGATCCTCTCGGCCCTCGGCTCCCTCCTCATCCTCTGGATGATGATCGAGCTGATGGAGAACGAGATTCGGATCCTCAAGGGGGGACGGTTCAACATCCTCTTCTTCATCGGGGTGATCATCGTGGCGCTCATCCGGGAGATCCTCGTCTCCACCCTGCGCCACGACGCCCTGGAGACCCAGGTCTTTCTGGCCGGCACCCTCCTGATCCTGGGGGTGGTGTACTATCTTGTCTCGAAGAGCCAGCAACCCTACGCCGCCCATTGAGGCTCGCGTCCGACTTCAGGTCATCTCTGGCCCGTCCTCAATCGCAAAATCCTCGACGTAGCCGTGCTACGCCTGCGGTTTTGCTCTATCTGCCTGGCCAAATCTGACCTAAATTCGAACGCGATGGACTGGTTGGTGGTGCATCGCTGGATTTTCAGATTCGTCAGCCCCGTCCTTCCGCCTGCCGCACCAGCTCCGCCAGACAGGCGATGAAGGTGGGTGAGGCGTTGAGGGAGGGGCTGCGGCGGAACCGGGAGTAGCCGAGCTTGTGGGCCATCTGGGCGTACTCGATGTCGATCTCGTGGAGGGTCTCGATGTGGTCCGAGACGAAGGAGAGGGGGACGATCAGGAGGTTCTTCACGTCGTGGGCCGCCAGGTGCTCCAGCATCTGGTCGGTGGAGGGCTCCAGCCACGTGACGGGCCCCGCCCGGGACTGGAATGCCAGGTGGTAGGTGACCCCCTCGAAGCGCTCTATGACGAGCCGCACCGTCTCCTCGATGTGGGAAAGATAGGGGTCCCCCTCGTCGATGAACGACTGGGGGAGGGAGTGGGCGGAAAAGAGGACCTGCACCTCCGCCAGGGGGTGGAAGTCGTCGAGCCCCTCGCGGATCTTCTCCGCCAGGGCGTCGATGTAGAGGCGGTGGTCGTAGAACCGGTCGACGATGGTGAGGTCGAAGGTGGTGCCGGCCTCGGCCACCACCCGCTTCAGCTCATTGATGCTGGAGCCGCTGGTGGCCCGGGAGTAATGGGGATAGAGGGAGAGGGCGATGACCTTCGAGATCCCCTCCCGCCGGATCGCCGCCAGGGCCTCCACGGTGGACGGTTTCCAGTAGCGCATGGCGACGAAGCAGCGGTACCCCGTCCCCAGCGCCTCCTCCAGGGCCCGGGCCTGGGCCTCGGTCAGCTCCCGGATGGGGGACTTGCCGCCGATCTCCCCGTACTTGTGTTCGACCCCCCGGGAGCGGCGCCGGGCGATGAGTCGGGCGATGAACGGCTGGAGGAAGGCCGGGCCGATCCGGATGATCTCCCGGTCGGAGAAGAGATTGACGAGGAACGGCTCGACGGCGTCCAGGGAGTCGGGGCCCCCCATCTGGAGGAGGAGGACGGCGGTTTTGTCGGACATGGCTGGTGACCTCGGCGCGGTAAAGTGCGGGGGCGTCAGACGACCCGGATGATGAACTCGGGGCACGAGGCGGCGCAGTAGCCGCAGAGGATGCACGCCTCCTCGTCCACCACCGCCTTGCCGTCGACGATGGAGAGGGCGCCGCTGGCGCAGGCGTCGAGACAGCCGCCGCACCCCTTGCAGAAGTTATCCATGATCCGCAGCTTGCGGCGTCGGCTCTCCAGCTCCCGCCAGACGTCATCCTCGGGGGCGGAGCCGGAGAAGAGGGCGATGTTCGCCCCCACCTCCCCTTCGGAGAGCATCCCGATCGCCACCCCGTGGACCCCTTCGAGTCCCCGGACGTAGGCGAGGCTCGCCCGGGCCTCGGCGATCAGGTTCCCCCCCGCCAGGGCCTTCATGGCATAGACCCCTTTCCCCGCCCGGGCGCAGGCAGCGATCGCCTCCGCCATCTCCGCCGGGCCGCCGTCCAGGATCCCCATGCCGGTCCGGTTGATGAGGGGGTGGATCACCTCGATCTCCGGGTGCTCCACCCCCTTCCGGATGGCGCTGATGTAGTGGGACGAGAGCCCCACGTGGCCGATCTTCCCCTCCTCCTTCATCCGCGCCAGCTCCGCCAGCACGTCGGCCCGGTCGGTGAACGGATCGGCCACCCGGGCGCCGTGGAGGTGGACGATGTCGAGCCGCTCGCGCCCCAGCTCCCGCAGACCCTTTTCCACGTGGGCCCGGGCCGTGGGGCCGTCATTGGCGTGGGTCTTGGTGACGATGGTCACCTCCCCCTGCCAGCCGGCAACCCCCTCCCGCACGTGGGGGTAGGTGTCGTAGAGGGTGGCGGTGTCGAGCATGGTGACCCCCCGCTCCAGGGCGTGGCGGATGAGGCGCCCCCCGTCCGCCGGCGAGAGCCCCGCCTGGAGCGGGCCCAGGGGGAGGGTGCCGAAGACGAGGGGAAAAAACTGAATGCCGGTGGCGCCGAGCGTGACGTGGTGCATGGAATCCTCCGTGGGGCGTGACAGGGTCGCGGGGGGTGGTTCAGTAGTGGGGGGGCGGCTCTTCCTCCTCGGGCTTTTTCAGGAGGGAGTCTCCTCCCGCCCGGACCTGCTCCCGGAGCCCCTTCAACTCCCCTTCGAGTCGGTCGATGGAGCGCTGCTGGCGAAAGACCACCTCGTTCAGTTCCTGGACGGTCCGCTCCAGGTGGGCGATATGGATCTCCAGGTCGGTGAGCCGTTCCTGCATGAAAACTCCTTCCTTTCGCCCCCTACATCTCCACCCGCGTCACGACCCCCTGGAGCTTGCTGGCGGGGAGCTTGTTGAACTGGACGAAGTTGGCGGTCTGGCGCTTGATGGTGGAGAAGACCCGCCAGATCGGGTTGTTGGTGGCGATGTCCTCGATGCCGTAGAAGATGACCTTTTCCTCGACCCCGTGCTTCTTGAGGAGCCTTTCGATGTCCACCATCTCCATGTACCCCGCCCGGATCTCGAAGGCGTCGAGGCCGGTGCCGAGCCCTTCGGTGAGCTTGGTCTTGATCCCGAACGGTTCGTCGGTCCGGCTGAGGGAGACGAAGACGTTGCGCTCGTAGATGATGTTGCTCCGGATGATGCAGTGGATGACGTAGGGGGGGACCACCGGCGCCTCGCGGGTGAAGAAGAGGCCGGTGCCGGGGATGTTGCGCCCCTTGCCGTAGATCTGCTCGTAGGAGAGGAGGAAGATGTCGAGCTCGAGGGGCCTGAGGGCCTTGTAGAGGGCACGCTGCCCCTGGGTCCAGATGATCATGATCGCCAGCGGCACCGAGGCGAGGATGAGGGACCAGTAGCCGCCATGGGGGAGCTTGTGGAGGTTGGCGATGAGGTAGGCCAGGTCGAGAAGGGTTATGGCCGCTGCCAGGGGGACCTTCCACTTCTTGGTGGTGCGGGCGAAGATCATGGTCATCATGATCCCGGTGATGGTCATGGTGCCGGTGACCGCCAGGCCGTAGGCGGCGGCCAGGTTTTCGGACTTCTGGAAGACGAGCATGATGAAGATCACGAGCACCAGGAGGGTCCAGTTGACCGAGCCGATGTAGATCTGGGACTTGAGGTGGCTCGAGGTGTAGTCGACCTTCATGAGCGGCAGTATCCGCGTGGTGATCCCCTGATAGACGATGGAGAAGACCCCGCTGATGAGGGCCTGGGAGGCGATGATGGTCGCCAGGATGGTGAGGAACAGGAACGGGATGTAGAGGAGCGGCGCCTGGCTCTTCACCATGGAGAAGAGGATGTTGGTCTCCTTGGGGTTGCGGAGGATGAAGGCCCCCTGCCCCAGGTAGTTGATGACCAGGGCGCAGAAGACGAAGTACCAGGCACGGACGATGGGCTTTCTCCCCAGGTGCCCCATGTCGGCGTAGAGCGCCTCGCCCCCCGTGGCGCAGAGGATCACCTCGGAGAGGATGAAGAAGCCGGCGAGGCCGTTATGCTTCAGGAAGAGAATGGCGTGGTGGGGGCTCACCGCGCCGACTACCTCCGGCGTGCCGACGATGGAGAGGAGCCCCGAGGCGGTGAGGGCGGAGAACCAGACGACCATGATGGGGCCGAAGGCGCCGGCCACCTTGTCGGTCCCCTTGTACTGAAAGATGAAGAGGGTGATGGCGATGAGGGCCGCCACCAGGATCAGCAACCCCTGGGGGAGGTTCTCCATCCCCGGGATGAGCCGCATCCCCTCCACGGCGGAGAGGATACTGATGGCGGGGGTGATGATCCCGTCACCCAGGAGGAGCGAGACCCCGAGGAAGGAGAGAAAGCCCACGAAGGCCATCCGGCGCCCCGATTTCAGGAGCCGGACCAGGATCTCCTTGAGGACGATGGTCCCCCCCTCCCCCTTGCGGCCGAGGCTCATGGCGAGCCAGGCGTACTCCACCGAGACGAGGAGGATCAGGGTCCAGACGATGAGCGACAGGATGCCGAGGACATGCTCGGCATCTGGCTTGGTGAGGGTCATGATGACGGTGAGGGTATAGATCGGGCTCGTGCCGATGTCGCCGAAGACGAGACCCATCGACTTGATGATCCCTCCCCAGAAGGACTCCTGGTGACCACTCTGCTGCATCCGTTGTTCGCTCCTGCGGGCGGTTGATCCGGCCCGGCGCGGTATACGCCGGAACCGTGCGTCCTTATATCACTTCACCCGTTCCAACTCAATATAAAACCCGGCGTGGCGGGGGACGATCTCCTTGACGGCTCTCCCCCGCTTCGGGTAGTCTGGTCGAATGCTCAAACCATATCAACAGCTTAAAAAACCGGAGCTTCTCGCCCCCGCCGGCTCACTGGAGGCGTTCTTCGCCGCCATGGAGAAGGGGGCCGACGCCGTCTACGCCGGCCTGCGGGAGTTCTCCGCCCGGGCCAAGGCGAAGAACTTCTCCCTCTCCCAGATGGAGCGGATGGTCGCCTACGCCCACGGCCTCGGGCGCAAGGTCTACCTCACCCTCAACACCCTGGTGAAGGAGGGGGAGCTGCCGCAGCTCGTGGAGACCCTCTCCGCCCTGGAGGCGATGGGGGCCGACGGGGTGATCCTCCAGGATCTCGGCGTCGCCCGTCTCATCCGCGACCACTTCCCCGGCCTTCCCCGCCATGCCTCCACCCAGATGACCATTCACAACCTCCCCGGCGTCCGGATGCTGGAGGAGCTCGGCTTCGAGCGGGTGGTGCTGGCGCGGGAGCTCCACCTGGACGACATCCGTCAGATCTGCCGCGCCTCGAAGGCGGAGATCGAGTGCTTCATCCACGGCGCCCTCTGCTTCGGCATCTCGGGGCAGTGCTACTTCTCGTCGTTTCTCGGCGGCCACAGCGGCAACCGGGGGCGCTGCGCCCAGCCGTGCCGGCGCCAGTACCGCCACCGGGGGAAGGAAGGGTACTACTTCTCCACCAACGACCTCTCCATCGTCGATCTCATCCCCGACATGGCCGCCGCCGGCGTCGCCTCCCTCAAGATCGAGGGGCGGATGAAGTCGGCCGAGTACGTGGCGAGCGTGGTGGAGGCCTACCGCCTCGTCCTCGACGCCTCCGAGCGGAAGCGGGCCGAGGCCGCGGCCCGAGCCAAGGAGATCCTCAAGCTCTCCTTCGGCCGGGTGCCGACCAAGGGATTCCTCGACTCCCGCGCCCCCACCGACATCGCCACCCCGACCCTGCGCGGCGCCACCGGCCGTTTCCTCGGCGAGATCAGGAGCGTGCGCGGCGACCGGATCACCTTCGAGACCCGCGACCGGCTCTTCGTCGGCGACCGGGTCCGGGTGCAGCCCAAGAGCGACATGGCCGGGCGCGCCTTCACGGTGAAGGAGCTCTTCGTCGGCAAGGAGCGGGTGAAGTCGGCAAAGGAGAAGAGCATCGTCACCGTAGTCGCCCCCTTCACCTTCAAGGTGGGGGACGCGGTCTTCAAGGTCTCCTCCGAGACCGCCTTCACCATGAGCGAGAACGCCTGCCTGAAACGCCTGGAAGCGGTGCGGACCGGCAAGATCCCCTGCGACCTGGAGCTCACCCTCGACGGCGGCACGCTCCGCGTGGCGGCCCGGGCCGGCGGTGGCGCGTTCGCCGCCACCTTCCCCCTGGGCGCGCTGGAGCCGGCGCGCACCGAGGATATGGCGGGGGTGCTCCGGGCCCAGTTCTCCCGGACCGGCGAAACCCCCTTCGAACTCCGCTCCCTGGCGGCCCCCGGCTTCCCGGCGGTCCTCATCCCGCCGGCCCGGCTCAAGGATATCCGCCGCGACTTCTACGCCCAGCTCGCCGGGAAGGTGACGGCCGAGGCCGGCAAGAGGCGCGGCGAGGCGCGCAAGCGGGCCCTCGCCTCCCTGGTCCCCGCCGGGGTGCCGGCCCGCCCTTCCCGCCCCGAGGTGACGGTGCGGGTGGAGCAGCTGCGGGATGCGGTCCTGCTGCGCCAGCCGGGGATCGACACCATCGCCCTCCCCGTCTCCCGGGCCAACATCCACCAGCTCCCCGTCACGGCGCGCAAGCTCCGGGGGGACGAGGGGCGGATCGTTTGGCACCTCCCCTTCATCATCTTCGACGCCGACCTCCCCTTCTACGAGGAGGCGATCGACGCCATCATCGCCCACGGCTTCCGGAGGTTCGAACTGGCGAACCTCTCCCACTTCGCCCTTCTCAAGGGGCGCGACGTGGAGCTCTCCACCGATTTCCGGCTCTTCTCCCTCAACACCCAGGCGCTCCTCTCCTGGCGGGAACTGGGTGCCGAGGCCGCCACCCTCTACATCGAGGACGACGCCGAGAACATGGCGGCGCTTCTGGCGGCCGACGTGCCGCTGCGGCGCCGGGTCCTGGTCTACGGCGCCGTCCCCGCCATGACCACCCGGATCGCCATCAAGGGGGTGAAGGGGGACGCGCCGCTGGTCTCCGACCGGGGGGAGGAGTACGAGGTGGCGGTCCGCGGCGAGCTCACCACCATCACCCCCACCCCCCGTTTTTCCCTTACCCACTTCCGGGGGAGGCTGCAGGAGGCGGGATGCGGCTCCTTCGTGGTGGACCTCTCCCAGGCGCCGCGGGAGAAATGGCGGCCGGTCCTCGACGCCTTCGCCCGGGGCGAGGCGATTGCCGGGACGAGCGAATTCAACTTTGTCATGGGACTGGTGTAAGCATATGGAAAACAAGACGGAATCGATCTTCACCGACTATCTCGTCCGCGCCATCACCCGGGACGGCAGCATCCGGGCGCTGGCCTGCGTCACCACGGGACTCGTGGCCGACGCCAGCCGCCGTCACGGCACCTGGCCCACGGCGTCGGCGGCCCTGGGGCGGGGGCTGACCGCCGGAGCCCTCATGGGGGCGCTCCTCAAGACCGGCCAGCGGGTGGCGCTCCGCTTCGAGGGGAACGGTCCCCTGAAACGGGTCCTCGTGGAGGCCGACTCCAACGGGGCGGTGCGGGGAGGGGTCGGCAACCCGGAGGTCTCCTCCGTGCGCGACGACGGGAAGCTGGATGTGGGGGGGGCCCTCGGCCAGGCGGGGCTCCTAACCGTCACCAAGGATCTCGGGCTCAAGGAGCCGTACACCGGCACCGTGATCCTCTACACGAGCGAGATTGCCGAGGACCTGGCCTACTACCTCACCGAGTCGGAGCAGGTCCCGTCGGCCGTGGGGCTCGGGACCTACGTGGAGGCGGACGGGAGCATCTCCGCCGCCGGCGGCTTCCTGATCCAGTCCCTCCCCCCGGGGAACGAAGAGCTGGTGGAGCGGCTCATGGCACGCATCGAGGGGATGCCTCCCGTGACGGAACTCCTCCGCCGGGGGGTGACTCCCGAGGGGCTCCTGGAGTACCTTTTCGAGGGGATCCCCTTCAATACCCTCGAAAAGCGGGCACTGGCCTTTGTCTGTTCCTGCAGCCGGGAGCGGATCGAACGGGTCCTCGTCTCCCTGGGGAAAGACGACCTCGCCGCCCTCATCGACGAACAGGGGGGTGCCGAGGTCACCTGCGAGCTCTGCCGCGAGCGGTACCGGTTCGACCGGGGAGAGCTGGAGCGGCTGCTGGCGGGGCTCTCCGCCCACTGACCCCATAGACCCTCCCTCCCCTCCTGAGCGGGCCTTCCCCGTCTCGCAAATCCCTCCGCCGGGTGTATACTGTGCAGTGCGGGCAGCGCCCGCCCGGAGGGCTTTCATGAAGATCTACGACATCACCGTCCCCCTCTCTCCCCACCTTCCCGTCTACCCCGGCGATCCCCCCGTCGGCGTCGAGGCGGTGACCCGCATCTCCCGGGGGGACCCGGCCAATGTCTCGCTCCTCACCCTCTCGACCCACAGCGGCACCCACCTCGACGTCCCCCGCCACTGCCGTGACGGCGGCGCCACCGTGGACCACGTCCCCCCGTCGCTGCTCGTCGGCGGCGCCCGGGTGGTGGAGGTTCGGGAGGCGCGGGCCATCGGGGCGCGGGAGCTCGCCCGCCTCCCGGTGCGGGGGGCGGAGCGGCTCCTGCTCCGGACCGGCAATTCGCTCCTCTGGGACCGTCCCGGCTTCCAGGACGACTTCGCCGCCCTCACGGAGGAGGGGGCACGGTATCTGGTCGAGGCGGGGGTCAGGCTCGTCGGGATCGACTACCTCTCCATCGAACGGTTCGGCGGCGACGGCACGGTCCACCGGATCCTCCTGGACGCCGGGGTCGTGATCCTCGAAGGGCTCAACCTGGAGGGGGTGCCGCCGGGGAGCTACGAGCTTATCTGCCTCCCCCTGAAGGTGGCGGGAGGGGACGGCGCCCCGGCCCGGGCGATCCTCCGGAGCGGGGAACCGGCCGAGGAGCGGCCGGCGCCGGACCTCCACACCACCCGCTGGCCCCTCTCCTGACGAGGCTTTCATGGCACGGTCGCGCAAGATCGTCAGTGCCGGGGAGCTGGACCTCCTGCGGCGGCTGCTCCGGGAGCGGACCGAGGAGCTGGAGCGGGCCAACGAGCGGCTCTTCATCGCGAGCCAGGTCAAATCCGAGTTCCTCGCCCACATGTCGCGGGAGTTCCAGCGCCCCCTCGACCATATCGTCGACTTCGCCACCTGTCTGCGTGACGGGGCCATGGGGGGGGTGAGCCGCGAGCAGCGGATCTGCCTCGAAACGATCATCGCCCGGGGGAAACGGCTTCAGCGGATGCTGGAGCGGGTCCTGGCACTCTGCAGCAGCGAGCTGGGGATGGCGGTCTTTCTCCCGAAGGAGTTCCCGGCGCGGGAGGCGCTCGACCGCGTGGTGGAGCGGGTGCGGGAGGAGGCCGGCAGGCGGGAGGTGGCGGTCGAGACGTCGTGCGCCGGAGCGGAGTGCGTCGTCGTGGCCGACGAGGGGAAATTCTCCTTCATCGTGGAGGAGTTGGTCACCAACGCCCTGAAGTTTTCGTCCCCGCGGGGGCGGGTCACCATCGCCCTGCGGGAGGTGGCCGACGCCGCCGGAGCGGACCGGCGCTGGATCGAGCTCCGGGTCGCCGACGAGGGGCGGGGGATGGGGGAGGAGGAGTTGGAGCATATCTTCACGAGCTTCGAGGTGGGTGGGGGACTCGCCGCGGGGCCCGGCAGCCTCGGGCTCGGCCTCCCCCTCGTCAAGCGATTCGTGGAACTCCACGGCGGCAGGATCGCGGTGGAGAGCAGCAGCGGGGTGGGGAGCACCTTCACCGTCACCCTCCCCAAGGGTGGGGCGCACCTTCGCTTCGTCCGCGCTCCCCGGGTGCTGGTGGCCGAGCCGGACCCGGAGCTGTTGCGGCTGCTGGCGTTGCGGCTGAAGGATGCCGGCTGCACCACCGTTGCCGCGGGAGACGGGCGGGAGGCCCTCGACAAGGGGATCACCCTCGCCCCGGACCTCTGCATCCTCTCCCTGACGCTGCCGGAGCTCAGCGGGAGCGACGTCTGCCTCCGGCTCAAGTCCCACGAGCGGAGCAAGCAGATTCCGGTCATCGTCACCTCTCCCCTCCCCGACCGGACGGCCAAGGTCCGGAGCGCCCAGGCGGGGGCGGACGGCTTCTTCGTCATCCCCGCCGAGATGGGGGAGCTCCTCCTCAAGGCGCGGAGCCTCGCCGACCAGAAGCTCAATTACGATTTCCTCAAGCGCAACTACGAGATCGCCGCCAGCGAGGCCTTCACCGACCCCCTCACCGGCCTCTTCAACCTGCGCCAGTTCTGGCTCAGCCTCGACCACGAATTGGCCCGTTCCCGCCGCAATCGCCGCCCCTGCTCCCTCGTCATGATCGACATCGACCACTTCAAGCAGTACAACGACCGTCACGGCCACCTCAAGGGGGACGAGGTGCTGCGGGAGGCGGCGGCGGTCTTCCGCAGCTCGGTCCGGACCTCGGACATCGCGGCCCGCTACGGCGGCGAGGAGTTCATGGTCATCATGCCCGAGACCGACCGCGATCTGGCGCTCATCGCCGGCGAGAAGCTGCGGCGGGCTGTGGCGGACTACCCCTTCCCCCTGCGGGAGAGCCAGCCGGGGGGGAGGCTTACGGTCAGTATCGGCATCGCCACCTTCCCCGGCGACGCCGCCGATTCCCGGGGGCTCGTGGATGCCGCCGACCAGGCCCTCTACCGCGCCAAGGAGGGGGGGCGGAACCGGAGCGTGGCCCACGGGCGATGACCCGGTGACGGGGTGGGGGGCGGGTGGTATACTGATAGTGTAGATGCACCGCTCACGAAGACCGGAGCCGAATTTCTCAGGGAAAGGAGATGGGCGTATGGCACGGGTTTCCCACAAGATCGCGGTGGAGGAGAAGGGACAGCGGACCGCACGCAGCACCGATGTCTACCTCCCCAAGGGAGGAGTCAAGGAGGCTGCCCTCTGCAGGAAATGCAACGCGCTCTACCGGAACAAGCGCTGGAGCGTCGATGAAGGGGAGCTGAAGAAGGCGAAGAGCGAGGAGGGGAGTCTCAACGCGGTGGTCTGCCCCGCCTGCCAGCGGATGGCGGACAACAACCCGGCGGGGATCGTCACCTTTGCCGGTGACTATCTCCTGGCGCACGAGGACGATATCCTCAACACCATCCGGAACATCGAGACGAAATCGCGGGTGAAGAACCCCTTGGGGCGGATCATGGAGATCAGCCAGGACAAGAACGTCCTCACCGTCTCCACCACCGAGGACAAGCTGGCCCAGAAGCTCGGGCGGGAGATCTACAAGGCCCACCGGGGCGAGCTCCACTACCGCTGGAGCCACGACGATAATTTCGTCAGGGTGAGTTGGAACCGCTGAGGGAAGGAAGCGTGACGTCTGCCGTTCCGTCATCGGGCGATGGCGGGACGATGCCGCGGGAGATGCAGGCGGCGGTGAAATCGTCGTCGAGGGGGGCGTTGGCCGCCACGGTCCGTCCCCCGTGTGCCGTGAACGACATGGCGCGGCAGTGGAGCATCATCCGCGGTGCGGCGGCGCCGCCGTAGGTCGTGTCCCCGAGGATCGGGAGACCGCAGTGGGCCAGATGGACCCGGATCTGGTGGGTCCGCCCGGTGAGGGGGCGGGCCTCCACCAGCGTCGCGCCGTCGCCTCGGGCCGCGGCGCGGAAGAGGGTCCGGGACTCTTTTCCCGGGGTGGCGACCCCGTAGCGGGAGCGCCCCACCTTGGCGATGGGGGCGTCGACATGCCACTGCGCGGCCGCCGGTTCCCCCGTCACGAGCGCCCAGTAGACCTTCTCCACCCTCCCCGCCTGAAGTTCCGCCGAGATGTGGGCCGCCGCCTGCCGGCTCTTGGGGAAGATCATCACCCCGGAGGTTCCCCGGTCGAGGCGGTGGATCACCCGCGCCGGCTCCGCAATGCCGATCTCCCGCAGGTAGAGGCTCACGCCGTACTCCACCGTCCCCTTCAGCTGATACGGGGTCCGCTGGCAGTTGAGGCCGGCGGCCTTGTTCACCGCCAGGTAGTCGCCATCCTCGAAGAGAAGCTCCTCCCGGCTGTAGGCAAACTCCCGGTACTGGTCCGGTTCCATGACGCCGAGGACGAGTTCGTCCCCCGCCCGCAGCTGCCGCGACGCCACCCGCACCACCTGGCCGGCCACGGTGCATCCCCCCCAGTCGATGATCTTGCGGACCCGCCCCTTGGAAAGCTGGGGAAAGAGGTGCACCGCCCCGTCGTCGAGGCGTTTCCCGGCCAGTTCCGGACCGGCGACCGCCGTGAGGATCATGGCCGCACCCGTGAGGCCCGCAGCAGGGCGGCGATGGTCTTGCCGTCGCGGATTCGGCCGTCGGCGGCCATGGCGAGGGCCTCCTCCAGCGGCATGCGCACCGTCTCGATCTCCTCGTACTGCTCCGGCTCCGGCTCTCCGTCGGTGAGATCGACGGCGAGATAGAGGTGGATCGCCTCGTCGAAGACGCCGGGGGAGGTGAAGATGGTGCCGAGGGGGGTCAGACGGCCGGCGGAGAGCCCGGTTTCTTCCGTCAGTTCCCGCAGGCCGCAGGCGGCCGGATCTTCCCCCGGCTCCAGGCGTCCCGCCGGGATCTCCAGGAGCGTTTCGGCCACGGAGGGGCGAAGCTGGCGGATGAGGGTCACCGTCCCGTCGTCGTGGAGGGGGACCACGGCCACCCCGCCCGGATGGCGCACCACCTGGAAGGTGTGCCACCCCTTGGCGCCGATGCGCACCTCCATCTGCTCCACGTCGATCACGAGTCCCTCGAAGAGGGTGGTTTCGTTGCGCGTCTCCATCATCGTCCTCCGCAGGCGAAATGGGGGGAGAATAGCACCATCATCCGGGGTTGGGGAGAGGGACGGATCAGAGGGTGCAGCGGAGGAGCTTCGTCCCCTCCCGGAAGAGGATCTCGGCCTTGTTCGGCTTGATGACGGCGGTCACGACCCCGAGACCGAAGGTGGAATGGGAGACGAGGGTGCCGTTGCGCAGCGTGGCATCCATGCGGTAGGGGATCGCCTTGTCGGGATCCAGCTCCGCCATGCGGCCCTCCCAGATGACGGGAGCGGCCGGTGCCGCCTCCTTGCGGGTGCGGGGGGAGGCCGTTTTCCCTGCTGCCGCCGGGCGGGAGGATTTCTTCTCCTCCTGGGGGGGGTGGTAGTTGTGCTGGCCGCCGCAGGTGTTGCACTGGACCCGCACCACCCGCTCCTCCACCATCGCCACGATGGTGTGGTTGAGAACGTCCCGGCAGCGGGTGCACCGTGCCTCTATGATATCTCCTGCGGAGCGGCGTCGAACAATCATCGTATCGTACCTCGTCGTCTTTCGTGATGCGTGGATCGGCCCGGCAAAAAGACGGCGTTTATAGCACCTCCCGCCGGGACTGTCAAGGAGCTTCCCCCCAACGGCACGACCCGCTGGACCTCACTCCCCCACTCATGATACCCTTTACCGGATTATCTGTCAGCCATTTCTGCGACGGGCCCGCCCGCCGCCCGATCGTACACTCTGTCGTCCCGGCGGGGCGAAAGGAATCAAGGGAAGCGATGAACGTCGAACAGATGAAAGGGGTCCTGCGGGAGATCCTCACCAGGACCGACCTCACCCCCTGCGTGGTGGGGCACCGGGGGGTGGGGAAGACCGCCGGCATCATCCAGCTCTGCAGGGAGCTCGGGCGCCGCTACGTGCCGCTGCGGCTCGGCCAGATGGAGGTGGGGGATCTCGTGGGGATCCCGTACCGGGAAGAGGATGTGATGCACTGGTCGCGCCCCAGCTGGTGGCCCACCGACATCGACCCGGAGACCGTCATCCACTGCGACGAGCTGAACCGGGCCCAGCAGGAGGATACCCTCCAGGCGATCTTCCAGTTCGTGGAGCCGCCGGCGGAGGGGAAGCGCCGGGCGCTCCACATCCACAAGCTCCACCCGAAGCACAAGGTGGTGGTGACCATCAACCCCCCCGACGGCACCTACCAGGTGGCGACCCTGGACCGTGCCCTCATCGACCGGATGGTGATGCTCTACGTGGAGAGCGACTACTCCTGCTGGGCCGCCTATGCCGCCGCCCGGGAGCTCGACCCCGGGGTGCGCCAGTTCCTGGCCGCCAACCGCGCCTTCCTCGCCAGCCAGGGAGGGCCCCTGGAGATGGACGCCGAGCCGACGGAGCGGGGGTGGGAGATGGTGAGCATCCTCCGCCGGGAGTGCCGCTTCCCGAAGGAGCTGGAGATGGAGATCTACGCCGGGATCGTCGGGAAGGAGGCGGCCATCGCCTTCCTGCGCTGGTGCACCGAGAACGCCGCCCGTCCCGTCACCGCCGCCGAGGTCCTGGCCGGCGGGGTCGGGGTCTGGGGGCGGCTCGCGGCCCAGCGCGACGACCAGCAGGCCGTTACCATGGGGGACGTCGTCGCCACCCTCACCGCCGCTCCGACCCTTGACCCGGCCCAGGAGGAGCATCTGGTGCGTTACATCGACTCCCTGCCGCGGGACATGCGCTTCGGCCTCGTGAAGTCGCTCCTGCGGATTCCCGTCGTGGCCCAGCTCCTTTCCCAGGACAAATACGATGCCGTGGTGCTCGACGCCATCCGGCAGATCAGCACGGAAGCCCAATGACCATTGCCACCCATCGGACCACCCTTGCCAACGGCCTGCGGGTCGTGGCCGTCGAGATGCCCCACCTCCACAGCGCCGAGATCGCCGTCTACCTCCGGGTCGGCGGCCGCCACGACCGCCGGGAGAAGGCGGGGCTCGCCCACTTTCTGGAGCACATGCTCTTCCGCGGCACCGCCGAGCACCCCTCCAACCTGCAGCTGGAGGCCGCCTTCGAGGCGATCGGCGGCTGCGTCAACGCCGCCACCGACGCCGAGACCACCTGCTACTACTCCCGGGTCCATCCGGACCACGTGGCCGAGGGGGTGCGGCTTCTGTCGGTCATGCTCCTCTCCCCCACCTTCCACGGCATCGAGGTGGAGAAGAAGATCGTCACCGAGGAGGCGCTGGAGGATATCAACGAGGAGGGGGCGGAGATCAACCCCGACAACCTGGCGAGCAGCCTCCTCTGGCCGGGGCACTCCCTCGGGATGCCGACCATCGGCTATCTCGACACCATCGCCGGCTTCAGCGAGGCGGATCTGCGGGAGCAGATGGCCCGCTACTACGTGCCGGCCAACGCCGTGGTGGTTGCGGCGGGAAGGATCGCGGCCCCGGAGATCTTCGCCGCCGCGGAGCGCGCCTTTGGCCCGTGGCGCGGCCCGCTCCCGCCGGAGCAGCTCCCGGTCGCCGACGGGCAGGACGCACCCCGGACCGTCTTCGTGAAGGATGCCGACAGCCAGGTGGACCTCCAGATCGCCTTCCGCGGCTTTCCCCGCCTCGATCCCCGGATGGTCCCGGCCCGCCTCATCCGCCGGGTACTGGCGGGGGGGGGGTGCTCGCGGCTCCACCTGAACCTGCGGGAGCGCCTCGGCATCGTCTATTCGGTCGACGCCCAGCTGGCGGCCTACGACGAGACCGGCTGCTTCTCCGTGGACCTCTCCACGGCGCCGGAAAACCTGACGGTGGCGGTGGAGGAGGTGCTCCGGGAGACCGGCCGCCTGGCCCGGGAGGGGGTCGACGAGGAGGAGCTCCGCCGGGTCAAGGAGGGGTACTTCTTCGATCTTGCCTACAGCAGGGATTCCACCTTCGAGATGCAGGTGCGCTACGGGTGGGGCGAGCTGATGGGACTGGTGAAGGGGGTCGATGAGGACCGGACCGAGGCTGCCGCGGTGGATGGGGCCATGCTCCGGGCCACGGCCCGGGAGCTCTTCTCCCCCCGGCGGCTGAACCTCGTGGCGGTGGGCCCCCTGAAGGGGAGCGTCCGGAAGGAGCTGGAGGGGATCATCAGGCGGTACGAAGCGGCATACTGACGCGGAATCCCCGAAACGGCACGGCGCGGGGGACGGGGGCGGGGTATTACTTCGCTCCCCGTTCCCCGTTTTTCGTTCCGGCCCGCGCCTCCAGGACCTGGATCCCGATCCTGCCGACGAGCCGGCCGAGGGTGGCCATCGTCTCGGGCTCCTCGCCCTCCACCAGCTTCACATGGGTGACGTCGGCCGGCGCTTGGCCCGTGGTCGGGTCCACCGGGAGCCAGCTCCCGGCCACCACGCTCTCGGCCCAGATGTGGAAGGAAAACCCCGTGCCGGGGAAGTAGGCAAGGCCGGAGACCAGGCGGGTGGGGATGCCGGTGGCCCGGGCGAGGGTGCAGTAGAGCCGTGCCCGGGCCGGGGAGTCCCCCTTCCGGCTGTCGAGGGTGTCGAGGGGTGAGGGGGGATCGACAGCCTCCTCCCCGACGGTGGTGGCAACCCAGCGGGCCAGGAGCAGGGCCTGCCGTGCCGGCTCCCTCTCGTTGCCGACAATCTCCCGGGCGCGGGTCGCCACGGCGGGGTCCCCCACAGGGAGCCGGTCGGCCGGCGCGAGATAACGCGCGGCGGCCCCGCTGTCGGCCGGTTCCGGCTCCGCCGCCGCGACGGTGAAGAGTGCCGTGCCGTCCGCACGCCGGGTGGCCGTTGCCGGCAGGGGGAATGGGGCGGGAATCCCGCTCACGGCGATGACGAGCCGCTCCAGGCCCGCCGGCTCCGCCAGGGGAGGGGTCACCGGCACCAGGCTGAAATCCCGGAGCGCATCCCGGCGCGCAACGGCGGCTGTGGCCAGGTAGCGCAGGGCGCTCCCCTCATCCTCCGCCCTAGTTTCCACCAGGCCGTCCCGCACCGATTCCCGCACGGTGTTCCCCGCCGGATCGACCCAGATGTCGTTGTCGACCATCGGATAGAGATCGTTCTGGAGGTGGACCACATTCCCCCCCTGGGGGAAGGGCTCCATCCCCATCACCTCCATGGCCACCCCCTTCACCTTCACCCCCTCCGCGTCGAGCATCGGCACCGTGATCCGTTTCCCCGGTGCCATCCCCTTCATGAGGGGGTAGAGGTTCATGGCGGCCGGGGGGTAGACCGCCCCCTTCGCCTTCAGGAGTTTCTCCTTCCGCTTCCCCTCCGACAGCACCGTGACCTTCACCCCCTTGGGGGTCGCCTCTCCGTCCAGGGTGAGGGGGGTGCCGTCCAGCACCTCGTCCACGTGGAACGAGCGGAGGGAGAGGTCGCGGTTCACGCGGTAGCGCTCCCGGGAGATCGCCTGGCGGGAAAAGCCGAGCACGACCATTTTAACGGCCGACTCGGCGGTGATCTCGTATCCCTCCGCACTGGCGGCAATCTCCTGCCGGGCAAAGCCGGTCCGCTCTCCGCCGAGGGAGATGGCGAACCACCGGACCCCGAGGGGAGGGGCCGCAAGACGGGGGATGGGGGATGGGGCGGCGACGGCGGCAGTGGCGGTGAGGCAGAGGAACACGGCGACAGCGCCGCGGAGTGAGGTGCGGTTCATGGGAATGGTTCCTCGGTGCGGCAGGGGGAGAGAGCAGAAGGTGCGGCGCCGTCTCTCCCCTGCGTTCGGGTCACTCGGTGAAGATCGGCTCTCCGGAGGCCTCGGGGCGCTCTTCCTCCTGCTGGAGGGCGCAGCGATCGGCAGGGGGGAGGTCGTTCTCCGGCTCACCCTTTGTGAGGAGAAGCGAGAGGTGATCGAGCAGCTGTTTTCTGCCGGCGGGGCCCAGCCTGCGGAATTCGACAATCAGTTTGTGCTCGTCAATGGTCAGCTCCATGGGGGGCTCCTTTGGGGGAAGTCGGCGCCGGGACGCCGCGGAAACGGGTGATACCGTGGAGGTTATATCACAAAGAGGTGGGGGTGGCAATCGGCGCCGCCACCCCGCGGCGCGCCGGCAGCGGCCCCGGCCGGTTGTGGGTGCTGATGGATAAAAATGCTTTAAATTTTAATGAGTTATGGCAATATATTTTGTTGCGAAGCACAATGTGGCGGGGTATACTATGTATGAAAGAATTGCGAGGGCCGCAAGGCTCTCATTATGCCCTAGTTGACTTTCCCTCCTAGTCGCTAGGGTGTTTTTTTGCCTTCGGCATGGTTGTGCCGTTGGTGGCACGGGGCGCAGGCGCTGTGTCATCGGTTGCACAATCCCTCCGTTTGGACTATCCTGACCGGAAATCTGCAATCAATCCCCGTCTACCCATTCCCGAGGAGCCATGGAACCGATCGTTACCATCAAGGAGAGTTGTCGCAAGTGCTACCGCTGCGTTCGCAGCTGCCCCGTGAAGGCGATCAAGGTGGAGCAGAGCCACACCGAGATCATCTTCGACCGCTGTATCGGCTGCGGCAACTGCCTCAGCAACTGCCCCCAGCAGGCCAAGGTGGTGGCCGACAAGGTGACGGTCACCGAGGAGCTCCTCGGTGCGGAGGGGGTGGTGGTGGCCGTGCTCGGCTCCTCGTTCCCCACCTACTTCCATAACGTGGCGCCGGGGCAGCTCGTGGCCGGCCTGAAGCAGCTCGGATTCGGCGAGGTCCACGAGGGGGCCTACGGCGCGGAGCTGGTCGCCGCGGACTATGCCCTGATCACCGCCGCGGGCGACCGCCCCCATATTACGTCCCACTGCCCGGCCATCGTCGACCTGATCGAGCGCCACTATCCGAAGCTCCTCCCGTCTCTGGTGCCGGTGGTCACGCCGATGGTGGCCATGGGGCGGTTTCTCAAGGATGCCCTTGGCCCCCGGGCCCGGGTGGTTTACATCAGCTCCTGCATCGCCGCGAAATTCGAGACCCAGATGAAGGAGACCCGCGGGGCGATCGATGTGGTGCTGACCTACAAGGAGCTGGAGGGGGTCTTCCGCAGCCGCGGCATCACTCTCTCCACTCTCGCCGAGGAGCCGTTCGACGGGGTCCAGCCGGGCAACGGCCGGCTGTTTCCCCTCTCCGAAGGGACCTTCCGGGCCTTTTCCATCCCCGCCGATCCCTTCGACACCGAAATCGTCGCAGCCTGCGGCGAGGTGAACGTCATGGGGATCATCAACGATCTGGCGGCCGGCCGCATCTCCCCCCGGATCGCCGACCTCCGCTTCTGCTACGACGGCTGCATCGGCGGCCCCGGCCGGAACCGGGCGCTGACCGAGTTCTACCGCCGCAATCTCGTCATCAACCACTACCGGAAATCGGTCCCCTACCGCACCGCGCCCCACTACGAGGGAACCCCGGAGACGGTGGCGCTCCAGCGGACCTTCGCCAGCAAGCACGCGCGGCTCGAGGCGCCGACGGCGAACGACGTCAAGAAGATTCTCCAGGCGACCAACAAGTACGCCATCAAGGATGAACTGAACTGCCGCGCCTGCGGTTACCGGACCTGCCGCGAGTACGCGGTGGCGGTCTTCCAGGGGCTGGCCGAGATCGAGATGTGCCTCCCCTACACCCTCCAGCAACTGGAGGAGGACCGGGGGCGCCTGATCCAGAAGTACGAACTGGCACGCCGGGAGCTGGACCGGGAGTATGGCGACGAGTTCATCGTCGGCAGCGACCGCAAGACCCTGGAGGTGCTCGGCCTCATCAAGCAGGTGGGTCCTACCCCCACCACGGTTCTGATCCGCGGCGAGTCGGGGACCGGCAAGGAGCTCACCGCCCGGGCCATCCACCGTTACAGCAAGCGCAACGACAAGCCCCTCGTGACGGTGAACTGCACCACCATCACCGACTCGCTCCTGGAGAGCGAGCTCTTCGGCCACAAGCGGGGCGCCTTTACCGGCGCCATTGCCGAGAAGAAGGGGCTGTTCGAGGCGGCCGACGGCGGCACCATCTTCCTCGACGAGATCGGGGATATCACCCCCAAGCTCCAGGCGGAGCTGCTCCGGGTCCTCGACATGGGGGAGGTTCGTCCCGTGGGGGGGACGGCGGCGAAGAAGGTGGACGTGCGACTCATCGCCGCCACCAACCGCAATCTGGAGGAAGGGGTGCGGGAGGGATGGTTCCGGGAGGACCTCTACTACCGGCTCAACGTCTTCACCATCACCATGCCCCCCCTCAGAAGCCGTGTGGAGTCGGTGCCGATCCTCGCCCTCCACTTCCTGGAAAAGGCAAGCACCAAGCTCAACAAGAAGATCGTCGCCATCGAGGAGCGGGCCATCAAGGCGCTGGTGCAGTATCCGTGGCCCGGCAACATCCGCGAGATGCAGAACGTCATCGAGCGGGCATCGGTCCTGACCCACGACGACGTGATCCGGCTCGAGAACCTTCCCCGGGCCTTCTCTGAACGCCACGAGAATGACTCCCTGGCGACCCTCGACACCCGGAGCTCCTTCCGGGCCGAGCGGGAGCGGCATGTGGTCAAACTGGAAAAGAAGCTCGTCCAGCGATTTCTGACGGAGGCCAACGGCAACGTTACCCAGGCGGCCAAGCTGGCCAATATTCCCCGCCGCACCTTCTACCGCCTCCTCGACAAGTACCGCCTCAAGGAGCGGGACGCCAAGGGGCGTCATCTGATAGACGAGGAGTAGTGGAAGGTGTGCACTTTTGGCCAGAGTGTGTCATTCGTGGCACAATAATGTAAACAAAAAAAATGATTAGTTTATACCAATGTTTTAAAAAGCAGTGATTTTCATTGGTTGCAGAAATTTTTTCGTTCCCTCTATTTTGGCATGTATATCGCTAGTGTATTCGCAATAACGCACGGCACCAATACATGCACACCATACACGGAGGAAACCAACCATGGGCAGAATGAGAGAAAATCCGCGCTACAACGTCATTTCCATGAGAGTCAGCGACGAGGAGCGCGAGCGGCTGCAGCAGATCATGGAGACCACCCACATGAGCGTCTCCGATATCATGAGGGAGGCGATGGACCTCTTCACCGTCAAGCTCGAACAGTCCCAGGACGCCGATCAGAAGGCCGCCTGAACAAGAAAAAGGGTCCCCCGCGGGACCCTTTCTTTTTTGCGCTCATATTTTCGCTCTCTGCCGCGACACCCTTTCCGGCACGAGATGCCGCACACGACACACTGAAAAGCGGCGGAAGGTCGATACCTTCCGCCGCTTTTTCGTTTTGTTCCGACCCGTTGCTCCTTACTTGACGTTCCAGGTCGTCCCCTGGGGCGAGTCGAGGAGGACGATGCTGTGGGCGAGGAGCTGGTCGCGAATCTCGTCGCTGCGCTGGTAATCCCGGGCCGCCCGGGCCGCCGTGCGCTCCTCGATGAGCCGTTCGATCTCTTCCTCCGTAATGGTCAGGCCGGTGCTCTTTCGCCCCTTGAGGCGCTCGGCGAATCCCTCGGGGGACGAGGAGAAGATGCCGAGAACGGTGCCGATTTCGCTTACTCCCCGACGGGCCGCGGTCAGGGCCTTCCGGGCTTCGGCCCCGGATGGCGCCCCTTCGGCCAGGGCCTTGTTGGCGCTCCGGACCAGGTCGAAGACGTAGCCGAGGGCCTGTGCCGTGTTGAAATCGTCGTCCATCGCCTCGCGAAACCGTGACGGAAGCTGCTCTACCTTCTCGGCCAGCTCCCGCTCGGTGTCGGCCAGCGATGGGGTCTGTGCCGCCGATGGCACACCCTCCAGAAGGGCGTCGATCCCCCCCAGGGTCTTGTAGATCCGTTCGAGCCCCGCTTCGGCCTCCTTCAGGTTCTGGTCGGAAAAGTCGATGGGGGAGCGGTAGTGGGCCGAGAGGAGGAAGAAGCGGAGCACCTCAGCGTCGTACTTCTCCAGGACTTCCTTGATGGTGAAGAAGTTCCCCAGCGACTTGGACATCTTCTCGGCGTTGATGTTGACGAAGCCGTTGTGGATCCAGTACCGCGCGAAGGGCTTGCCGTTGGCCGCCTCCGACTGGGCGATCTCGTTCTCGTGGTGGGGGAAGATCAGGTCCTTGCCGCCGCCGTGGATGTCGAAGGTCTCCCCCAGGTACTTCATGCTCATGGCCGAACACTCGATGTGCCAGCCGGGGCGCCCCGCACCCCAGGGCGATTCCCAGTACGGCTCCCCCGGCTTCGACCCCTTCCAGAGGGCGAAGTCCATCGGGTGGCGCTTCTTCTCCCCCACCTCGATCCGGGCGCCGGCCTGCATCTCCTCCAGGTTGCGCTTGGAGAGCTTCAGGTACGGGGCGAACTTTTCCACGCAGAAGTAGACGTCGCCATCGGCGGCGTAGGCGTGCCCCTTGGCGATGAGCCGCTCGATGACCTCGATCATCTCGACGATATGCTCCGTCGCCTTGGGCTGGTGGGTGGGGAGTTCAAGGCCGAGGGCCGCCATGTCTTTGTCGAACTCGGCGATGAACCGCTCGGAGATGACGGTGAAGGGGACCCCTTCCTTGTTGGCGCGGTTGATGATCTTGTCGTCCACGTCGGTATAGTTGCGGACGTAGGTCACCTCCAGACCGCTGCGGCGGAGGTAGCGGTAGATCATGTCGAACACCACGTTGGCCCGGGCGTGGCCGATGTGGCAGTGATCGTACACCGTCACCCCGCAGACGTACATCGTGACCTTTCCCGGCTCCAGCGGGACAAACTCTTCCTTGGCTCCCGTGAGGGTATTGTAGACTCGCAGCGCCATCGTCTTCTCCAACTCGTTAGATATGAAACTTCTTACCCTAGCACAGGGGAATCCCCCTTGGGAAGAGCGGATCAGCGCCGCCGGGACTCCAGGACCTTCCGCACGGTCGTCACCAGCTGCCAGGGGGTGAAGGGCTTGTGGACATAGGCATCTCCCCCCGACTCCGTCACGAGGCGCCGGAGCTCCTCCTCACTCTTGGAGGAGAGGAGGACGATGGGGATCTCGCGGCTGAAGTCCTTTTCCCGGAGGAGCTTCGCCTTCTTGTTGCCGTCCAGCATCGGCAGCATCACGTCGAGGATGATCAGGTCCGGCTTGTTGCGGGAAAAGATATAGGTGTTCGCCTCGATGCCGTTGGCCGCGGTAATCACCTCGTAGCCTGCCTCCTCGAGGGCGTCGCGCGCCATGGCGAGCACCAGTTCGCTGTCGTCTACCACGAGGATCCTGAGTTTTTCCACGCTTAACCTCCCTGTTGCGAGAATAATTCAGCGATGAGAGGGGGGATGGCGTCGAGCGCCGCCACCCGCCCTGCCGCGTCCAGAGCGATGGCCGCCCGCGGCATGCCGAAGATGACCGAACTCGCCTCGTCCTGAACGATGGTCATCCCCCCCCGCTCCCGTATCTGCTTGAGTCCCCGGGCCCCGTCGCGCCCCATGCCGGTGAGGAGAACCCCGACGACCTCCTCCGCGTGGGCCTCCGCGAGGGAGCAGAAGAGGGGGTCGATGGAGGGGCGGCAGCAGTTCACCGGCGGGGTGTCGAGAAGATGGACCGTTCCCCCGACCACGGTCATGTGGCGGTCGTCGGGGGCCACGAGGGCCTCGCCCGGCGTGAGGTGGTCCCCTTCCCGGGCCAGGCGTACCGTGAGGGAGCTCTCCCGGTCGAGCCACTGGGTGAAGCCCCGGGCGAAGCCTGAGGCAATGTGCTGCACGATGCAGACCGCCGCCGGAAAGTCGGGTGGGAGGCTCTTAACGATGCTCATGACCGCTTTGGGACCACCGGTGGAGGCGCCGATGGCGAGGATGCTCGGCCGCCCGCCGGTGGGGGATGACGGGGGGGGGGCGGGCTCCTTTCGACGGCGCTGGTGATGGCGGATCACCTTCACCCGCGCGAGCATGCGAACCGTGGTCCGGAGCTTTTCGGCAAAGGAGACCCCGCTCCCGATAAGGTTTTCGGCCGGCTTCTCCATCACGTCGAGGGCCCCCGCCTTGATGGCGGCAAAGGCCAAGTCCACATCCCGGTCCGCGAGGGTGCCGGAGAGGACGAGGATCGGCGTGGGACAGCAGGTCATGATCTCGCCGATGGCGGTCAGGCCGTCCATGACCGGCATGACGATGTCCATCACCACCAGATCGGGGCGGAGAAGCGCCGTCAGCTCCACCGCCTCCCGGCCGTTGGCCGCCTCGGCCGCCACGGTGATGTCGCCGCCGGCGAGGATGTCCTTGAGGATCGCCCGGACCAGGGACGAATCGTCTGCGATCAGAACCCGGATCATCGTATGGTCATCCAATCAGCGCCTCGACGGCGTCGAGGAGCGTTCCTTGTTCAAAATTTCCCTTGACGATGTACGCCTGGGCCCCCGCCTCCATCGCCTCCCGCTTGTCGTCGTCCCGGGAGAGGGAGGTGACGACGATGACCGGCACCTCGCGGTAGTCGGGGATCGCCCGCAGGCGGCGCGTCAACTCGAAACCGTCGATCCCCGGCATCTGGATGTCGGTCACCACGAGATCGAACTGCTGCCGGCGGATCTTTTCGAGGGCGTCCTCGCCCGAGATCGCCACCTCCGCCGCGTATCCCCGGGAGACAAGGATCCCCTGCTCCATGGCGCGGGTGGTGAGGGAATCGTCCACCACCAGTATTGTTCCCCGCGTCCGGGCGGCTTGGAGCTCGGCCGCCGCCTGGCGGTAGCCGGTCCGGACCCCTTTTTCCGCCCGGGAGAAGAGCCACGGCACGCTCAGGATCGGCGCCGGGGTTCCGTCGCCGAGGATGGTGGCGCCGGAGAGGGAGGAAGCCCCCTTGAGCTGGTCCCCCACCCCCTTCACGACCACCTCGGTGCTGCCGATGACCCGGTCCACGGAGCAGGCGAGAAACTGCTCCCGGTACCGCACCACGATCGCCTCGATCCGCCCCGAGGGGGGGATGGACGGCCGCTCTCCCGGAGCCAGGAGCGCGGCGAGGGGGACCAGGGGGATGGTGGTCCCCCTCAGGGTGACCACCTCGCGCCCGCCGGCGGTGGCGATCTCGCCGGCGGCCACCTTGAACGATTCGGCGACGAAGGCGAGGGGGAGCGCGTAGGTCTCGCCGTCGCTCTGCACGAGCATCGCGTCGAGAACCGCGAGGGTGAGGGGGAGCTTGAGGGCGATCTCGGTAAAGCTGCCAGGGGCGCTTCTGAGGACGAACTCCCCCTTGACCCGGTCCACGTTCTGCCGGACCACGTCCATCCCGACCCCGCGCCCGGAGACGTCGGTGATGAAGTCGCGGGTGGAGAAGCCGGGGGCCATGACGAGGTACCGTGCCTCATCGTCGGAGAGGAGCTCCGCCTCCTCCTTGGAGACGATCCCCTTGCGAACCGCCGCCTCCCGCACGATGATCGGATCGATCCCGCGACCGTCGTCCCGCACCTCGATCAGGACGCTGTTCCCCTCGTGGCGGGCCGCAACGGCGATGGTCCCCCGCAGCGGCTTGCCGGAGAGGATGCGGTCATCCTGAGGCTCGATGCCGTGGTCGACGGCGTTGCGCAGCAGGTGGAGGAGGACGGGGCGGAGCTCTTCGAGGAGCGCCCGATCCAGTTCCACGGAACCGCCGGTGACCCGGAATTCGACCTCTTTCCCCTGTTCCCGCGCCAGGTCCCGCACCATCCGGTCGAAGCCGTCGGTGATGGTGGAGAGGGGGAGCATCCGGAGCGCCAGGGCGTCGCCGTGGAGTTCCTGAGCCAGGGCCGATATCCCCCGGAACTCTTCCTCGAGGCCGCGGTGGAACTGCCGCAGCGCCGCGGCCGCGGCTGCGTCGAGCCCCTCGGCGATCTCCCCGAGCGAGGAGAGCCGCTCCTCGATCCGCCGCCGGCCAATGAGGAGCTCCCCCAGGCGGTTCAGGAGCCGGTCGAGGGTCTTGACCCCGGCTCGGACCGTGTCGCCGAAAGCGCCATCGTCGGCGCCGGCCGACTTCGTCACGCCGCCGACGGGGATCTCGCCCCGGTCGAAGGCGGCGAGGAAACCGGCGATATCGAAGGCGGAATCCTCCCCCCGGCCGACGGCGTCCAGGAGGCGGGCAAGGGCGTCGGTCCCCGCCAGCAGGAGGTCCACCGTGGGTGGGTCGGCGCGGCGCTTCCCCGCGGCGATCTCATCCAGCAGGTCCTCCAGGCGGCTGCTGACGGCGCCGATCCCGTCGTAGCCCAGCAGGCGCGCCGACCCCTTGACCGTGTGGGCGTTGCGCATCAGCTCCCGGATGCGCGTGCGGTCGTCGGGGTCGCGCTCCAGCTCCAGGAGCCCCTTCTGGAGGCCCGAGACGTGCTCGCCGGCCTCACGCAGAAAGATATCGAGGTAGCGGGACTTGTCGGTCATTTACCTTCTTCTTCGCTCAGATCCTTGAGGCGCTCGGTAAGCTCAATGATCTCCGCCACCGCCTTCTCGGTCTCCTCGGCACTGGCTGCCACCTGCTGGGCCACGTCCCGGACCTCGGCCATGGTCTCGGCCATCTGCTCGCAGGCCGAGGTCTGCTGCTGGGTCGAGAAGGTGATCTCCTTGGCGGCCCGGCCGGTCTCCTCCACCATCCGGAGGATGTCGCCGAAGGAGATCTGCACCTTGTCGACGAGGGCGCCGGCGGCATCCACCGCCTTGGTCCCCTCCTCGGTGACGATGATGGTGGTGTTGGTTGCCTTCTGGATCTCTTCGATGAGGCCGTTGATCTGGCGGGTCGCCTCTACGGTCCGTTCGGCGAGGCGCTTCACCTCCTGGGCGACGATGGCGAAGCGCTTTCCCGCCTCGCCGGCGCCGGCCGCCTCGATGGCGGCATTGAGGGCGAGGAGGTTGGTCTGGTCGCTGATCTCGTCGATGATCCCGACGATGCCGCCGATCTTCTGGCTGTTCTCGCCGAGCTTGAGCATGCTCTCGGCGATCCCCTGGACCTGCTCCCGCACCCGGCGCATCCCGTCGGTGGCGTTGGTCACCTCGAGGCTGCCGGCGGTGCAGCTGCGGATGGTCTCCTCCGCCATGGACTCCACCGACCGGGCGTTGTCGGTGATCTGCTTGGCGGTGATGGCGATCTCCTCGGAGGTGGTGGTCACCTCCTGGACGGCGGTGGCCTGCTGGGCGGCCCCCGACGACTGCTGGGCGCTGATGGCCATCATCTCGTTGGCCGAGGTGGAGAGGTGGACGATCGCCTCCTTGATGGAGGAAAGGAGCCTGCTGCTCTTCTCGATCTCCCCCTTGAGGTTCTTCACGATGCCGGTGGTCATGGTGTTGAAGGCCTCGGCCAGGGTGCCGATCTCGTCGTCGCTCTCCACCGGGATCTCTTCGTCGAGGTTGCCGCCGGCGATCCGCCGCGCCGTGTCGGTGAGCTTCTGCAGGGGGCTGAGGTAATGCCCCAGGACCAGGAAGATGGTGAGGCTGGTGATGAGGAGGAGCACCGCCATGCCGATGATGATCTCGTTGCGGACGGCGGCGACGTGCTGGTGGGTCTTGGTCATGGAGTAGCCGAGCCGGAAGGCCCCCCAGTGCTTCCCGTTCACGAAGACCGGCACCGAGATGTCCCACATCACCTCGCCGGTGTCACGGGTATAGACCTGCTTCAGGAGCTCCTGGCGGTTCTTTGACGCCGCCATCCCCACCTCGTCGTTGAAGATCCGCTTTGTCCGGTTGTTGAGCCGGTCCTTGTCGCGGTCGCCGGTGAGGGGCTGGGAGTAGCGGCTGTTGTGGGTCGGAATGTAGTCGTTTCGGTCCACCAGGACCGCGAAGACCACCTGGTCGTCCCGCAGGTACTCGTCGAGGATCTTCTGGAGCTCCGTGTCGAGGTAGCGGTCATAGCGGGTGTGGTATTTGGGGGGATCGGTGCCGGGGATCGGGACGTACTTCTCGTCGAAGACGTCCCCCTCCGTGAGGGCGCCGCTGCGGATGGCTTCGGCCAGGATCTGCTCCGCCATCTTGGCGCCGGTGAGCGCCTCGATCCTGCCGCGGGCCAGGAGCTCCTCCTCCCGGGCCGCGCCGCGGGAGCGGACGAAGTAGACGGTGAAGGCGGTCATGATGACGACCATGACGAGGATCAGGATGGCGGTGATCTTCACGGATAGCTTTTTGAACATGCCAGCTCCTTCGTGTGGTGTGCGGCGCGGATCAGTAGCCGGTGGCGGTGATGGCGGGGGACGCCAGAAGTTTCGGCAGGTCGAGGAGGAGGACCAGCCGGTCGCCGTCGCGGATCTCGCCGCGCACGTACTCGCTGCGGGTGGCGCCGGCGGCTTCGAAGTCGTCCAGCGGCAAAGGGGCGATCCCGACGATCCCCTCGGTGAGGATTCCGGTCAGGAACTTCTCCCCCCTGACGACGACGATCCTCCCCCCGTCGCCGATGTCGGGACGGCTGACTCCGAGCAGGGGGCGGATGTCCACCGCCGCCGTGATCTCGCCCCGGAGGTTGAAGATGCCGGTGATGATCTCCGGCACCCCCGGCACCCGGATCAGCTTCGGAATCCGGAGCACCTCGGCGGCGTGGACCGTCTCGAAGGCGTAGAACTCCCCGCCGAGGAGGAGCGTCACACACTCCAGCGTCTCCCCCCCCTCCTCCTGCACCTCGGAAACCCCGCGCCAGTACTCCTCCTTCATCCCGCTCAGGATGGAAAGGATATCGTATCCGGCCTCCCGTTTCTCGTCCATACCCCGCTCCTGTTATGCCAGTTCGCCGCGGAGAAGCTCCATGAGCGTTTCCCGCGGCATTCCCCCCGAGAAGGGGACCATCTCTCCTGCCGGCAGCCGTTCCAGCGTCCGCAGGGCGTTGCGCAGCTCCCGCCGTCCGTCCTGCGGCCTCCCGAGTCGTTCGAGGAGCCTCCCCAGCGCATAGTGGGGCATGACGGCGTCCATGTCGAGGAGAAGCGCCCGACGGTAATCGTCTGCCGCCTCCTCCACCTCCCCGGCCGCCTCCCGGATGAGCCCCCGCACCAGGTACGCCTCGGCGAGGAGATCGTCGACAGCCAGGGCGGCGTCGCAGTCGGCGAGGGCCTCGCCGAAACGGCCGCCGTTGGCCCGGATCGTCCCCCGCATGAGGAGGGCGCCGGTGTGGTGCGGCTCCCGCAGGAGGAGCTCGCCGAGGAGCGCCGCGGCCCCGCCGTACTCCTCGGCATCAAAGAGGATCCGCGCCTCCCGGAAGAGGTCCCGCGGAGGCTCTTCCGCAGGGGTGGCGCGGGGGGGGCGAAGCGGTGCCGGCGTCCCGGCTTCCTCCGCCGGGCGCAACGGGGAAGGGAGCGGGGGGCGGAGAGCGGGGCGCGCTCCACGTTCCCGGGTGACGGCGAAGGGGCCCGGCGTGACCGGAGCCGGCGCCATCTCCCGGGGGACCACCGTCCCATGCCCCTCCCGGCGGCGGTAATAGAAGCCGCTGCCGTGGGAGAGGCGCTCGAAGCGGGAGGAGAGCTGGAGCAGCGACTCCGAGTGGCCGAGAAAGAGGTAGCCGCCGGGAGCGAGGGCCTCGGCGAACTTTGCCACGAGCCGCTCCATGGTGGCGAGGTCGAAGTAGATCATGACGTTGCGGCAGAAGATCACGTCGAATCCCGGCTCCTCGTCCCCCGACGAGGGGAACCGCCCCCCTTGGAGGTTCAGGATGCCGAATTCCACGAGCCGCCGCGCCTCCTCGCCGACCTGCCACCCGGTGCCGCTCTTCGTGAAGTGCCGCTGCCGGCACTCCGGCGCCGCTCCCCGGAGGGTCCGATCGCCGTAAATACCCTCCTGGGCCCGCCGGACGGAGGCGCCGTTCAGGTCGGTGGCGACGATGGCGATGTCCCACTCCCGCCAGTCGGGGAGGGTGTCGATGACGGTGATCGCCAGGGAGTAGGGCTCTTCACCGGTGGAGCACCCTGCCGACCAGATGCGGAGCCGTTTCCGCCCCTCCCCCCGGCGTTGCGCGATCTCCGGGATGATGAACCGGCGCAGGGCGTCGAAGTGGTAGGGGTAGCGGAAGAAGGAGGTCTCACCGACGGTCAGGAAGGTGAGGAGCCGGGAGAGCTCGCCGCGCGCCCCGGCATAGCGGAGCAGGTAGTCGAAATATTCGGTGAAGGAGCCGAGCTTCAGCGCCGCCATCCGGCTGCGGAGCCCCCGCTCCAGGAGTTTCAGGTTCCGCTGGTCGAAATGCAGGCCGGTTTCGGCTTCGAGGAAATCGGCGAAGAGCTGGTGCGCTTCCCCGTCGAGCGGCCGTGGCGCCGTGGTGTACGGCACCCGCCGCCGTCGCAGGATGGCCAGATCCTCCCGCAGTTTCTCGGGATCCGGCGGGCGGGGAAGGACATCGAAGGCGGAGAGAAGCTCATTTTCCGCCACGGCTCCCTTGGTCACGACGATCACCGGCACGGCACGGCTCTCCCTCCCCCGCTGGAGCCGGGCGATGAACGGCTCCGCCGTGGCCGTGGCGTCGGGGAGGTCGAGGATGAGAAGGTCGGGGGGGCGGAGCCTGATGGCGTCCACCCCTTCGGCCATGGTCCGGACGGTGGCCGTGGCGCATTTTTCGGCCGCAAGGGTCCGGGCGAGCAACTCGCTCAGTCGTCCATCGTTGGAGATGATGAGGGTTTCGGACGCGTGCATCGCACCCCGTGTTCGTTCCGCTTCTGTGGAGTTACGCCCCCTTGTCCGCCTTGACCCAGGAGTCCCGCAGGGTCACGGTCCGGTTGAAGACCGGCGTGCCGGGACGCGTCTCCCGCAGGTCGACGCAGAAATACCCCTGGCGCTCGAACTGGAAGCGCTCTTCGGCGCCGGCCCGGGCGAGGGACGGTTCCAGCCGGCAGTCGCGCAGGATCTCGACGGAGGCGGGGTTGATGAGCGCCTTCCAGTCGTCCCCCGCCGGGTTCGGCACCGAGAAGAGCCGGTCGTAGAGCCGGACCTCGGCGGCGACGGCGTGCCGGGCGGAGACCCAGTGGATCACCCCCTTCACCTTCCGTTCGGCCCCCGGCAGGCCGCTGCGGGTCTCGGGGTCGTAGCTGCAGCGGATCTCCGTCACCGCTCCGGTCTCATCCTTGACAAAACCGGTGCAGGTGACGATGTATGCCCCCCGCAGCCGGACTTCCTTTCCGGGCGCCAGACGGTGGAATCCCTTGACCGGGTTTTCCATGAAGTCGTCCTGCTCGATGAAGAGTTCGCGGCAGAAGGGGACCGTGCGGCTGCCGAGCTCGGGGCGTTGGGGATGGTTGGCGAGGGAGAACTGCTCCCCCTCCCCCTCCGGGTAGTTCTCGATGACGAGCTTTACGGGGTGCAGCACCGCCATGGCCCGGGGCGCCCGCTGGTTCAGGTCCTCGCGGACGCTCTCCTCCAGGATGCTCATGTCGATCCAGCTGTCGCTCCGGCCCACGCCGATCCGGTCGCAGAAGGAGCGGAGCGACTCAGGCGTGTAGCCGCGCCGGCGCAGTCCCATGATGGTCGGCATCCGGGGGTCGTCCCAGCCGGAGACGTCGCCGTCCTGGACGAGCTGAAGGAGCTTGCGCTTGCTCATCACCGTGTAGGAGAGGTTGAGCCGGGCGAACTCGTACTGCCGCGGCCGGGCGGGGACGGGGAGGTTGGCGAGGAACCACTCGTAGAGCGGCTTGTGGTCCTCGAACTCCAGGGTGCAGACGGAGTGGGTGATCCCCTCGATGGCGTCGGACTGGCCGTGGGCGTAGTCGTACATCGGGTAGATGCGCCAGGCGTCCCCCACGTGGGGGTGCGGCGCGTGGATGATCCGGTACATGACCGGGTCGCGCAGGTTCATGTTGGGGGAGGCCATGTCGATCTTCGCTCGGAGCACCTTGGCGCCGTCGGGGAATTCGCCGGCCCGCATCCGGCGGAAGAGGTCGAGGTTTTCCTCCACGGTGCGGCCGCGGTAGGGGCTCTCCTTCCCCGGCTCGGTCAGGGTCCCCCGGTGGGCGCGGATCTCCTCGGCGGTGAGATCGTCCACATAGGCCTTCCCCTGGAGGATCAGCTGCTCGGCCCATTGATAGAGCTGCTCGAAGTAGTTGGAGGCGTAGTAGAGATGGCTTCCCCAGTCGAAGCCGAGCCAGTGGACGCTCTCCTTGATCGACTCGATGTACTCCGTATCCTCCTTCGCCGGGTTCGTGTCGTCAAAGCGGAGGTGGCAGCGGCCGCCGAACTCCTTTGCCAGCCCGAAGTTCAGGCAGATCGACTTGGCGTGGCCGATGTGGAGGTAGCCGTTGGGCTCCGGCGGGAAACGGGTGACGATGGTCTCGTGTCTGCCGTTCTGCAGGTCATCCTGGATGATGTTCCGGAGGAAGTTGGTGGCTTGGGGTGTTTCGGTTGACATGAACGCGATCCTTTTGGTCGTGGTTTCCGGTGCCTATGCCCGCTCCATGAGCACCACGGCGTAGGCGGCGATCCCCTCGCCGCGGCCGGCGAAGCCGAGCTGCTCGGTGGTGGTTGCCTTGACGTTGACCCGGTCGAGCTCCGCCCCGAGGTCGGCGGCGATGTTGGTGCGCATCTCCGGGATGGAAGGGGCGAGCTTCGGGCGCTGGGCGACGATGGTGGCGTCCAGGTTGCCGAGGCGGTACCCCTGACGGCCGGCGAGCTCCATCACGTGACGCAGGAGCTTGCGGCTGTCGGCCCCCTTGTACTGCGGGTCGGTGTCGGGAAAATGCTTGCCGATGTCGCCGAGGGCCAGGGCGCCGAGGATGGCGTCGGAGATGGCGTGGAGGAGGACGTCGGCGTCGGAGTGGCCGAGGAGCCCCTTCTCCCACGGGATGTCGACCCCGCCGAGGATCAGTTTCCGTCCCTCCACGAGGCAGTGGACGTCGTAGCCGTGGCCGATGCGCATTTATCTGGTCTCCTTGAGGAACGCCCCGGCGAGGATCATATCCTCCGGGGTCGTGATCTTGATGTTGCGGTAATCCCCCAGCACGACCCGCACCTGCCGGCCGAGGCGTTCCACGAGCATGGCGTCGTCGGTGCCGAGAAACCGCTCGGCGTCGGCCACTTCGTGGGCGGCGCGGATGACCCCGTAGCGGAACGCCTGGGGGGTCTGGGCGAGCCAGAGGGTCTCCCGGGGAGGGGTGGCGGTGATAACGCCATCAGAGACCATCTTGACGGTGTCCTTGGCCGGCACCGCCACCAGGGCCCCGTCGCTCTCGGCGGCCATGGCGGCGGCCCGAGAGAGGATGTCGGCGGTGACGAAGGGGCGGACCCCGTCGTGGATCAGCACCACGTCGTCGTCCGGCGTCCCCTCCATGGCCCGCAGGCCGTTCAGGACCGACTGCTGGCGCTCCTTCCCCCCGGCCACGATCCGCCGCACCTTGGTGAAGCCGTAGTGCTCCACCACCTGTTCGCGGCAGAAGGCGATCTCGTCCTCGGGGATGACGACGAAGATGCCGTCCACAAAGGGGGCTTTCTCGAAGACCGACAGGGTGTGGGCGAGGATCGGCATGCCGTCCAGCAGGAGATACTGCTTGTTGATGGAGGCGCCCATCCGCTTTCCCATACCGGCCGCCGGGATGAGGGCAAAAACTCCCATGTTCAGACCTCGGGGGGGCCCGGCGCTCCGGGCGGGATATGGTGCGTCGAAACGGCGATTCTGCGCCGGTTTCGGCGGAATTTCCCGATTATACAAGAGGAACGGCAAAAGACCAGCACAAATTCACCGCCGTGCCCCGGAAAACCGGGGCGCCGCAGGAGATGGCGCCGGCTACTCTGCCACTCCCCGGAGGGCATTGACGAGCAGCGGCAGGTCGTCGTCGAGGAGGGTCCGGCAGTCGAGGAGGAACCGTCCCCGGTGGATGCGGCCGATGACCGGCACCGGCGCCCGGCGGAGCCGCTCTTCCAGCTCCTGGGGGGAGCGGCCGTCGGCGTCCACCGCCACCAGGGTGGTCGGCAGTTCCAGGAGGGGATAGGCGCCTCCCCCCACCTGGGAGTTGCCGTCGACGAGGGCGAAGCGGAGCATGTCGGGGAGCGTCCGGCGCAGGCGGCGCAGGATCGCTCTCCCCCTTGCCGCGAGCTCGTCGGGCGAGGCGGTCAGCATCCGGAGCGTGGGGATCTCGGCGCGGGCCTGGCGCTCGTCGCGGTAGAGGCGCAGGGTCGCCTCCAGGGCGGCCAGGGTCAGCTTGTCGATCCGCAGAGCCCGCAGGAGCGGATGTTTCGTGAGGGGGGCGATGAAGTGGGCGCGGCCGACGATGATCCCCGCCTGGGGGCCACCGAGGAGCTTGTCGCCGCTGAAGGTGATAACGTCGATCCCTGCCGCGACGAACTCCTGCACCGTCGGTTCGCCGCAGATGCCGAACCGCGAGAGGTCCAGGAGGGAGCCGCTGCCGGCGTCGGCCATGACCGGCACCCCGCTCTCCCGGCCGATGGCGGCAAGCTCGGCGGGGGGGACCTCGGCGGTGAAACCGACCACGGCGAAGTTGCTGGAGTGGACCTTCAGGAGGAGGCCGGTCTCGGGGGTGACCGCCTGTCGATAGTCGCGGGGATGGGTCCGGTTGGTGGTCCCCACCTCCCGGAGGATGGCCCCCCCCTGGCGCATGACGTCGGGGATCCGGAACGAGCCGCCGATCTCCACCAGTTCCCCCCGGGAGACGATGACCTCTTTGCCGGCGGCCAGGGCCGAGAGGGCCAGGAGCACCGCCGCGGCATTGTTGTTCACCACGAGGGCCGCCTCCGCGCCGGTCAGTTCGCAGAGGAGCTTCTCCACGTGGGAATAGCGGCTTCCCCGCTCTCCCCGGTCGAGGTCGAACTCCAGGTTCGAGTAGCCGAAGGCGATCTCGTCGAGGTGGGGCCGGACCCCCACCGCCAGGGGGGAGCGTCCGAGGTTGGTGTGGATCACCACGCCGGTGCCGTTCACCACGCGGCGGAGGCTCGGCGCGGCCAGTCGTGCCAGCTCCCGTTCGATCCGGGCCGTTACCGCCGCTTCCGCCAGTTCCGCTTCGCCGAGGGTCTCCGCCCGGGCGGCGACGCGCAGGGTGTCCAGGACGTCGCGGACCACGGCCAGGACCGACGGACGGGGGTGGCGGGCGAGGAGTTCCCGGAGCCCGGGCCATTCGAGGATTTTATCAACCTTGGGAATGTGTTTGAGGAGCGTCACGGGTCGGGGACCTCCGGTCGTGGGATACTTTCCTCAGTACCAGAAGAGGTCCGGGTGTGTCAAGGAGGGCGGGGAGGCTAGAGGTCGAGCTGGAGGGCCATGGCGCGGTCGGCCGGCTTCAGGACGGGGCGCCCTTCCCCCTCTTCCATCAGGACCCGTCCGCCGTATTCGGCGTTCTTGCGGACCAGGGTTTCGGCCAGATCGGCATTGCGGGCGCGGAACGCCTCGATGATCTTGTCGTGCTCCTGGACGGAGACGTGCATCCGGCCCGGGAGGCTCAGGGAGGCGAAGCGGAGCCGCTGGAACTTGCGGACGAGATTGGAGACGAGCTCGTTGAGCTTGTCGTTGTCGGCCGCCTTGAGGAAGAGGTCGTGGAAGTCGGCGTGGACCCGGAAGAAGTGTTTGATGTCGCCGTCGTCGGCCAGGTGGCGAAGCTTGTCGTTGATGGCGTTGAGCTTGTCGAGATCTTTGCCGGAGAGTTTTTCGCATGCCCGGCGGGCCGCATACCCTTCAAGGATGCTCTTGATGGCGTAGAACTCCTCCACATCGCGGGGGGAGAATGAGGTTACGACAGCCCCTTTGCGGGGGATGACGGTCAGGTATCCTTCCGATTCGAGCTGGCGGAACGCCTCGCGGATCGGGGTGCGGCTGATGCCGAAACGCTCGGCCAGATCGGGCTCCGCCACCTTCTCCCCCGGCTTGAGAGAGCCGGTCATGATGGCGTCACGGATGGTCTCGAGGATCTTCTCCCGGAGGGTCAGGTGTTTTTCCATCGTCTTTTTCATAGAACTCACTCCCGGTGGGGTTGGCCTATTGTATACAGTATACATGGATTGTCAAGTGCGAGTTAAAGGTGGCTAAAAAAAGGGGAAATTCCCGTCCCGCACCGCTCCTGAACGCTTGCCATTTGGGGGCGCCGATAGTATCTTGATGCCGGAGAGGAGGGCCATGGACCCCATACGTCATTTCAAGATATCGATCGGCATCCTGGCGGTGCTCGTGACGGTCGGCACGGCCGGCTATATGACCCTCGAGGGGTGGGAATTCCTCGATTCCCTCTACATGACGGTGATCACCCTCGGCACGGTCGGCTTCAAGGAGGTGCACGAGCTCGACGCCGTGGGGAAGATCTTCACCATGCTGCTGATCGTCTTCGGGGTGAGCGTCCTCGGCTACATCGTCGGCAGCTTGGCCCAGATCATGTTCGAGGGACAGCTCCAGCGGATCATCGGGAGGAAGAAGGTGGAACGGAAGATAGAGTCGCTCAAGGATCACTACATCATCTGCGGCTACGGCCGGATCGGCGCCCTGATCTGCCGGGAGTTCACCGCCAAGCCCCTCTCTTTTGTGGTGATCGAGAAGTTTCCGGAGGTGATCGAGAAACTCGGGCAGGAGGGGTACCTCCACATCCGGGGGGACGCCACCGAGGATGATACCCTGCTCAAGGCGGGAATCAAGCGGGCCAAGGGGCTCATCTCCGTGGTCACCTCCGATACCGAGAACGTCTACATCACCCTCACGGCCCGGGGGCTGAACCCTGACCTGTACATCCTCTCCCGTTCCGGAGAGGAGGGGTCGGAGATCAAGCTCAAGCGGGCCGGCGCCAACAAGGTGGTCTCGCCGTACCTCATCGGCGGCGGGCGGATGGCCCAGGCGATCCTTCGTCCCAACGTGGTGGATTTCATCGAGATCGCCACCGGCCGGGAGCACCTGGACCTCCAGATGGAGGAGATCGGCATTCCCGAGCGGTCGGCGTTCGTCGGGGAGACCCTGGTCACCTCCGGCTTCCGGAAGGAGACCGGCGTCATCATCGTCGGGATCAAGAAGTCCTCGGGGAAGATGGTGTTCAATCCCCACTCCCAGACAAAGATCGAGTCCCTGGACACCCTCATCGTCCTCGGCGAGCTGGCGGCCATCGCCAAGCTGGAGCAGCTGGTCGCCTGCGACTCCTGCGCCGACAAGATCATCACCAGACAGAGAAAAGAGCACCCGAACCATGACTAATCGCGTCTATGCCCACGTCCCCTACTCCATGCTGGCGGAAAGCCTGCCGACCATCGTCGCGCGGCGGATCAACCCGGAGATCTTCTTCCCCGGCGATGCCCTCGACGGGCTCATCCCCGAGGAGGTGACCGCCATTGCCGGCACCCTCCACGATGCCGGCATCCACTGCACCTTCCACGCCCCCTTCATCGACCTGAACCCCGGCTCCGTGGAGCGGCTCGTCCGCGAGGCGACCCTGCGGCGGTTCGAGCAGGTTCTGGCTGCGGCCGACATCCTCCGTCCCGACGTCATCGTCTTCCATCCGGGGTACGACAAGTGGCGCTACGGCGAGAACCAGGAGAAGTGGCTTGCCCACAGCATCCAGAGCTGGCGGTGGGTCCTGGAGCGGACCGAGAAGATCGGCACCATTGTGGCGGTTGAGAACATCTTCGAGGAGGAGCCCTCGACCCTGAAGGCGCTCTTCGAGGAGATGGACCACCCCCGCCTGCGGCACTGCTTCGACGTGGGGCACTGGAACCTCTTCCACACCGTGGGGATGGAGGAGTGGTTCGCCGCGGTGGGGCGCTTCATCGGGGAAACCCATATCCACGACAACTTCGGCACCCGCGACGACCACCTCCCCCCGGGAGAGGGGGCGATCGATTTCGACCTCTTCTTCTCCCTCATGGCGCGCTATGCCCCGGATGCCGCCTGGACCATCGAGGCCCACTGCCGGGCGGCGCTGGACCGGGCGCTCCTGGCTGTCGAGCGGTACCGGAAATGACGAAAGGCCCGCCATGCGGGCCTTTTTTTACAGGTAGGGGGAGAAGAGCTTGGCGACGCCGTCGCGGAGCTTGACCGGCAGGGGGCGGCCGTCCATCTCGGCGAGGGTCACCTCCCGTGCCCTTCCCCGGACTTCGGAGAAGTGGCGCCCCAGGGTGCCGGCGAATTCGCGGTCGTAGATCTCGAGGTTGAGCTCGAAGTTGAGGCGCAGGCTCCGGGGGTCGAGGTTGGCGGAGCCGATGAGGCTCCAGAGTCCGTCCACCACCAGGAGTTTGGTGTGGACGAAGGGGGGAGGCTGGTAGAAGACCCGGATCCCCTGCTGGAGGAGCTCCCAGAGGTAGGCCTGGGATGCCCACTTGACGTAGGGGAGGTTGTTCTTCTCCGGCAGGATGAGCGTCACCTCCACCCCCCGCAGGGCGGTGGTGATCAGTGCCGAGATGAGGGCCCGGTCGGGGATGAAATAGGGGGTCATGATCAGCACCTGGCGCCGGGCGCAGGAGATGGCCCCCATGATGATCAGCTGGAGCTTGCGGAACTCCCGGTCCGGCCCGTCCCCCACGGCGCGGACCAGCGCCGTCCCTGCCGGCGCGACGGCGGGAAAGTAGCGCTCGTCGTCCAGCAGCTCGCCGGTCACGAAGTGCCAGTCCTCCAGGAAGACCCGCTGCAACTCTCCCACCGCCGGCCCTTCCACCGCGAAGTGCATATCCTTCACCACCTCCGCTCCGGAACGGCTGGCCAGATGGCGGTCGCCGATATTCATCCCGCCGGTATACCCCCGCTCCCCGTCGATGATGAGCAGCTTGCGGTGATTGCGCAGGTTCATGTAGAACCCCTGCCGCAGGGGGAGAAAACGGGCCGCCTGGATTCGTGTTCCCTCCATCAGGACGCGGGCCCGGGGGAGGGAATATTTCTCGCCGAGGCCGTCGATGATCACCCGCACCTCGACTCCGCGGAGGGCCGCATCGGCCAGGGCGGCGATGAACCGGCGGCCGGCGCCGTCGCCGTCAAAGATGTAGGTGGAGAGGTGGATCGACCGGCGGGCGCCGGCGATTGCCTCCAGCATGGCGGGATAGGCCGCCTCGCCGTTCTCGAGGGGGGTGATCCGGTTCCCCTCCAGGAGGAGGCCGTTCGTCACCCGGTCGGCGAGGCTCCGCAGTTGCGCCAGGTACTCGGAGCCCGGCGGGAGTGCCGGAGCCGCATCCTGGTCGTGGAGCGCCCGGAAATGTTCCGCCCCCGCCAGCCGGCGGCCGCTTTCGAGCCAGGTGCGGGCGCGCCGGGAGATCCGGTTTACCCCCATGCACCAGTAGAGGAAGGGGCCGAGGAGCGGCACGGTCAGGCTGACCATGATCCAGCCGAGGGTCGACCGGGGATCGCGCTTCATGATGAGGGCGTGGCCGGCGGTGTAGAGCGAGAGCGCTCCGATCAGCGCCGCGCCGCCCCAGAGAGCCAGTTCGTCGAGCACGGAAAGTCTCCGGGGGCCCCGGGTGGAGATCCCCTGTGTCGTTGTCCCAATGGTATCTTCTTGTATCGCAAAACGCGCCGCCGTTCAACGGTGGAGGTGGTCCGCGCCGCGGGGGGCGAAAAAAAGGGCGACGCGTCCGTCGCCCCTGCGAATGCATGGCTTCCCCGTCGCCGGAAGCGCTAGAGAAGGTTGTACGGCTGGGCCCGGCGTGCCCACTCGCTGTCGGGGTATTCGGCCGTGAGGCGGGCGTAGGCTTCCTTCAGCATGCCAGCATCCTTGGTGCTCTTGTAGCGGCTCACCCCCCGGAGGTAGACCGCTTCGGGGGCCGCGCCGCTTCGGGGGTAGCGGTTCAGGAGGAAGTCGAGGTTGAGGATCGCGTCGTTGAACGACTCCGCGGCGAAATCGATCTTGGCGATGGCGAGGGAGAGCGCCGGGACCAGCTCCTCGGGGGGGAGGAAACCGACGGTCCGATGGTGTTCGGTGCCGTACATGTCGAGGGTGACGAGGGTCGGGGTCCAGGTGATGCGAAACTGGGACGAGAGCGGCTGGGCGTCGGAGGGGACCCGGAGGGGGACCATCCGCTCGGTGATGAAGTCGATGACTGTGCCGTTGGGATACGAGACCGCATCCATCTGTTTGCAGCCAATTCAGCCGGGATTGAAGAAGTCGAGAAGGACGGCCCGCTTCTCCGCTTTGGCCCTGCCGAGAGCCGCATCGAGGGATGTTTCCCACCTGATCTCTGCCATGGTGCCACCTCCTGGGCGTTGGGGCGCGGCCTCCCCGCGCCGGCTTTTGACAAAGGGTAGCTCACTCCCCCGGCAAGTCAAGGGATGGCGGGACGGTTGCAGTTTCGGCGGGGAGTTCCTATAATGAGAAAAATTTCCCCATCAACTCCGGCCCCCCCTTTTTTTTCGTTCCTCCGCGCCGTGAACCAGTAAGGAGCATCCGTGACCCGTCCCAATCCGCGCCGCTCGGCCTATGAGATCCTTCTGCGGGTCGAGCGCGATCGCGCCTTTGCCGAGCCCCTCATCGACCGGGAGCTCGTCCGGGGACTCCTCGCCGGGCCCGACCGGGGGCTCCTGACCGAACTCGTCTACGGGGTGCTCCGCCGTCAGGGGAGCCTCGACCACCTGGTGGACACCTTCTCCGCCACGAAGAGCGGCAAGCTCGAACGGTCGGTGCTGCTGGTCCTCCGCCTCGGCCTCTATCAGCTCTTCCATCTCGACCGGATTCCGGTCTCCGCCGCCGTGAACGAGAGCGTCAACCTGGCGAAACAGGTGGCACCCCGGGCCGCCGGCCTCGTCAATGCGGTGCTCCGCCGGGCCGACCGGGAGCGGGATGCCGTCGCCTGGCCCGATCCGGCGCGCGATCCGGCCGGATACCTGGCGGCGCGGTACTCCGCGCCCCGCTGGATCGCGGAGGGATGGCTCGGCCAGCTCGACTTCGCCGGGGCCGAACTCCTCGCCCGGGCCATGGCCGAGCCGGCTCCCCTCACCCTGCGGGTGAACACGCTGCGCACGACCCGCGATTCCCTCCGCACCCTGCTGCGGGAGGGGGGGATCGACGCCGAGCCGACGCGCTACTCCCCCGACGGCTTCCGGATCCTTTCCCGGAGCCCCGTCACCCTTCTGCCAGGGTTTGAGGAGGGGCTCTTCACTGTCCAGGACGAGGCCTCCCAGCTCGCCTCCCGCTTCCTCGCCCCCGAACCCGGCCAGCGGGTCCTGGACGTCTGTGCCGCCCCCGGCGGGAAGACGACCCACCTGGCCCAGCTGATGGAAAACCGGGGGGAGATCTGTGCCGGCGACATTGCGGAGAAGAAACTCCGGCGGATCGAGGAGAGCGCCGCCCGCCTCGGCGCGTCGATCGTCCGGACGGCTCCCTTCGATGCCACCCGTCCCGAGGCGCCGGCCGGCGGCGGGGCCTTCGACCGCATCCTGGTGGATGCCCCCTGCTCGGGGCTCGGTGTCCTGCGCCGCAACCCGGAGGGGAAATGGTGGAAGGCGCCCGGCGACCTCCCGGGCATCGTGGCGACCCAGCGGGCGATCCTCGAAGCGGTGGCGCCGCGGCTCGTGCCGGGTGGGGTGCTCCTCTACTCCACCTGTTCCACCACGGTGGACGAGAATGAGGGGGTGGTGGACGATTTCCTTTCGCAACACCCTGATTTCGTGTTAGAAGATTTGAATGCTCTCTTCCCCGGGCTGGCCGATCTCTTCACCGTCCGCGGGTTTTTCCGCAGCTGGCCCCACCGGCACGGCATGGACGGTTTCTTCGCCGCCCGGCTGAGAAAGCAATGACCCTGGAGGTAGCAATGAAGAAGATCGCCCCATCCATCCTCTCCGCCGACTTCGCCCGCCTCGGCGACGAGGTGCGGGCCGTGGCCGCAGCCGGGGCCGACTATATCCATGTGGATGTCATGGATGGCCATTTCGTCCCCAACATCACCATCGGGCCGCTGGTGGTGGATGCCGTGCGGAAGGTGACCGATCTCCCCCTCGACGTCCACCTCATGATAGAGAATCCCGACCTCTACATTCCGGACTTTGCCACGGCCGGGGCCGACATCATCGTGGTTCATGCCGAGGCCACCCCCCACCTGCACCGGACGGTGCAGCTCATCAAGTCCATTGGCAAGAAGGCGGGGGTTTCCCTCAACCCGGCGACGCCGCTGGCGCACCTCGACTACCTCCTCGAGGAGCTCGACCTGGTCCTCCTCATGACGGTCAATCCCGGCTTCGGGGGGCAGTCGTTCATCGAGGCGTGCCTGCCGAAGATCCAGTCACTGCGGGCGATGTTGGACCGGCGCGGCTGCGAGGCTGAGCTGGAGGTGGACGGCGGCGTGAAGATCGACAACATCGACCGGATCTCCCATGCCGGGGCCGACGTCTTCGTGGCGGGGAGCGCGGTGTTCAACAGCCCTGACTACGACGCGACGATAAAAGAGTTAAAGCGCCGGGCAAAAGAGCCGATACTGTAACTACCTCTTCTGCCGTGCGTTCGAGGCACGATGCACAGGACAGCACCGGAACGGGAACAACTGAAGGAGCGGATCCGGCAGGCCCTGGCTGCCCGGACGAAGGTGGCGCTGCCGCCGGGGCCGGTCCCCGCCGCGGTCCTTCTGCCGCTCTTCGAGCAGGGGGGAGAGTACCACGTCCTCTTCACCAAGCGGACGGAGCACCTGAACCACCATCGCGGGGAGATCTCCTTCCCGGGCGGGTCTCGCCACCCCGACGACGCCGATCTGCGGGAGACGGCCCTGCGGGAGACCTGGGAAGAGGTGGGGATCAAGCCGGGCGATGTGGAAATTCTCGGCGAGTTGGACGATTTCTACTCGATCTACGACTATCTCGTGACCCCCTTCGTCGGGGTTTTCCCCGACGGGTATCCTCTGGTGGTGAACGGGGGGGAGATCGAACGGATCATCACGGTCCCACTCTCCCACCTTCTCAGACCCGCGATTTTCCGGGTCGAGGACTGGCGCTGGAAAGGGCGAACCCACCCGGTTTATTTCTATACCTGTGGCTCCGATGAAATCTGGGGTCTCACCGCGGCCATCCTGAAGCAGTTCCTCGATGCGGTGTTTGCGGGCGGAGCGGCCAACGGCGCCGGCTGCCGCTGACGAAAGCAGATGACGACAACAGTCCTCATAATCGACGATTCCGACACCCTGCGGGAGGAGATTCTCCGCTCCGTCCGCGGAGCCTCCCTCTTCGACACCTACCTGGAAGCCCGTGACGGGCTCGACGGCTTCAAGACCCTCCTCAACAACCGGGTGGATCTGGTCCTTTGCGATCTGGAAATGCCCCGGATGGACGGCTTCCGCTTCCTCTCCATGATGCGGGCCCGGGAGGAGTTCCAGGACCTGCCGGTCATCATGCTGACGAGCCGCGAGGACCGGGAGACCAAGATCCGGGGGCTGGAGCAGGGGGCCTCCGACTACGTCACCAAGCCGTTTGACACCGGTGAGCTTGTGGCCCGGATCCGGGTCCAGCTCAAGATGAAGGCGCTCCAGGACGAGCTCAAGCGGACCAACGAGCTGCTGCGCAAGCTCTCCATCACCGACCCCCTCACCCACCTCCACAACCGGCGCCACCTCATGGAGATGGTGGAGAAGGAATACCAGCGGGCCGCCCGCAAGGGGGGGCACCTCTCCCTCGTCATCCTCGACATCGACTACTTCAAGAAGATCAACGACACCTATGGCCACCCCGAGGGGGACAAGGTCCTGGCGTCCTTGGCCGAGATCGTCACGAAAGGGCTCCGCAGCTACGACGTCGCCGCCCGCTACGGCGGCGAGGAGTTCGTGCTGCTCCTTCCCGAGACCCCCATTTCCGAGGCATATGCCATCGCCGAGCGGCTCCGGGGAGAGGTCCAGGACCATGTCTTCAAGGGGACTCTCCAGGGGCAGGTGGTCACCATCAGCCTTGGCGTGGCGACCTACCCATCCCCCCGGGTCGAGAGCATCGACTCGCTCTTCCGGCAGGCGGACGAGGCCCTCTACCGGGCCAAGCAGAACGGCCGCAACCGGGTTGAGCTCATGGCCGGAGGGGTAACGGAGAAGGGGACGGCGGGGGTTCAGATTCTGGTGAGCGATTGACCGGAGCAGTGTAGGTGGAGCCGGCAGCCGCCGCAGCGGGGCGTTTTGCGGCAGTGCTCCTTGCAGTGCTCCACGATGAGGGCATGGTATTCGTTGAAGAGGGGGACGTCCGCCGGCAGGTTTTCCATGAAGAGGGCCCGGACCGTTTCGTAGTCCGCTGAAGCATCCACCAGGCCGAGGGCCGAGAAGAGGCGCTTCGTGTAGGCGTCCACCACGAAGGTCGGCTTTTCCCCCGCGTAGAGGAGGATCGAGTCGCAGGTCTCCCGCCCGATCCCCCGCACCCCCAGCAGTTCCTCCCGCAGTTCCCGCCACTCCCCCGCGAACATCCGCTCCAGGCTCCCTCCGTACCGACCGAAGAGATAGGTGACGAAATCCTTGAGCCGCGCGCTCTTGACGTTGTAGTACCCGGCCGGCCGGATCGTTTCCGCCAGATGCGCCGCCGGGACCTCCCGCAGTGCCTCCGGCGAGAGAAGCCCTTCCCGCCTGAGGTTCGCGATCGCCTTCTCCACGTTCCCCCAGTTGGTGTTCTGGGTCAGGATCGCCCCGACGCAGACCTCGAAGGGGGTTTCCGCCGGCCACCAGTGGCGGGGGCCGTAGCGGTGGAGGAGCAGGTCGAAGATCTCCCGGAGCCGCTGCTCACTCCCCACCCTTCCCTCCGTCGCCTCCCCCCAGAATCCGCCCGTAGACCCCCCGCACCGCGCCGGTGATCCGCTCATACTCGTCCATGAGCGCCGTGCCGGGATGGCGCAGTTTCGGGTCGTAGCCGAGGCGCCGGGCCAGGGCGTCCAGGTACTTCTGGTCCCCCCCCAGGTCGTTGATGGAGTAGTCGTGGATGAGGCGGAGCCGGTTTTCGAGCCGGCGGAGGAACTTGTACCCCTCCTGCAGAGGGGCGAAGTCGTCCTCGCCGAGGACGCCGCAGAGCCGCATCGCCTTCAGGGCGAGGAGCGTGTTGGTGCTCCGGATCTCCGGGTGGTTCACGCCGTGGGAGAGCTGGAGGAACTGGACCATGAACTCGATGTCGACGATCCCCCCCCGCCCGGTCTTGATGTTGTAGCTGCCGGCGGTCTCCCGGGCCAGCTCCATCTCCATGCGGGTCCGCAGCCGGTGGATCTCGCTCCGCACGCTTTCGTCGGCGCCGGCACCGTAGACCGTCTCCCGGATGACATCCTCGATGGAGCGGCGCAGCCGCTCGTCGCCGAAGACGACCCGGGCCCGGGTGAGGGCCTGGCGCTCCCAGATCTGGGCCTCCTCCCGGTGGTAGGTCCGGAACGACTCCAGGGAGGTGACCAGGGGCCCCGCGTTCCCCGAGGGGCGGAGCCGGGTGTCGATCTTGTAGACGTACCCCTCCCGCGTGGGGGTGGTGAGGATGGAGATGATCTTCTGGCCGAGCTTGGCGAAGTACTCCCGGTTGGAGATCTGCTTCTCCCCCCCGTCGGTCTCTCCCTGATGGTCGTAGATGTAGATGATGTCCAGGTCCGAGTGGTAGTTGAGCTCGTTCCCCCCCATCTTCCCCAGGGCCACCACGGCGAAGTGGGCCTGGCGGAGGTCGCCGTCGGCGTCGCGGTACCTCGGCGTGCCGAAGCGGGCGAGCTCCTTCTTCGCCATTCGGCAGGCGGCGGAGAGGCAGACCTCGGCCAGGGCCGTCAGCTGGTAGGTGAGTTCAGACTGGCCGAGCTTGCCGTAGATGTCGGTCATCCCGATCCGGAGGAACTCCTCGCAGCGGTAGCGGCGCAGGATGTCGAGCCGCTCCTCGTAATCGCCCGCCGCCTCCAGCATCCCGTTCAGCTCCGTCTCCATCGCCTGCCGGTCCTTGACGGAGGTGGCATAGGCGCGGGAGACGAGGCTGTCCAGAAGCTCCGGGTGGCCGATGAAGATCTTGGAGAGGAACTCCGAGGTGGCGAAGAGGGAGACCAGCAGCTTCAGGATCTCCCGGTTTTCGGCCAGGAGCGCGTAGAACGAGGAGCGGGAACCGACGGCACAGAGGAACCGCTCCAGGTTGGTGAGGGCCAGGTCCGGGTCGGGGGAGGCGAAGATCTCCTGCAGAAGGAGCGGCGAGATCTTCTCCAGGAGCCGGCTCGCCCGTTCGGTGAGATGGGCCCGGGGAGGGCCGTCGCGCAGCTGCAGCAGGTTGTCGTAGGCGGCGTCCGCGTTGGCGAACCCCCGCTCGGCCAGCATGTCCTTGATCAGGTCGGGGTCGGCCTGCCGGTCGAAGAAGAGGTGGATCTCGGGTCGGACCTCCTCCTTGAGCCGTTCGTCCCGGGAGAGGAAGAGGCCGCCGTAGATGGCGGATACCCGTCCCCGGTGATGCTCCAGAACCTCCCGGAACCGGGCAAGCCCGTTGGGGCGGAGATAACCGCAGCGGCGGGCCAGGGCCAGCATCTCGTCCTCCTTCTTGGGAAGCGAGTGGGTCTGGCGCTCCTGGACCACCTGGATCCGGTGCTCCACGGTGCGGAGGAAGCGGTAGGCGTCGGTGAGGGCGGCCGCATCCTCGTCGGCGATGAGCCGGGCATCCCGTAGGGTCTCCAGCGCCTTGAGGGAGTTGCGGACCCGCAGTCCCGGGTTTTTCCCGGCATAGACCAGCTGGAGGGCCTGGATGAAGAACTCGATCTCCCGGATGCCGCCGCGGCCGAGCTTGATGTTGTGCTCGCTCTCCTGCTGCCGGGCCAGGGAGGCGTCGATCTTCTTCTTCATCCCCATCATGTCCTCGATGAGGTTGTAGTCGAGGTACTTGCGGTAGACGAACGGCTCGATGGCGGCGAGGACCTGGTTGCCGAGCTCCAGGGAACCGGCCACGGGGCGCGCCTTGAGCATGGCGGCCCGCTCCCACGACTGTCCCCAGTACTCGTAGTAGGTGGCGGCCGAGCGGAGCGAGCAGGCCATGTCGCCGCTCTTCCCCTCGGGACGCAGCCCCAGGTCGACCCGGAAGACGAAGCCGTCCTCCGTCACCTGGGAGACCGCCTTGGAGACCATCTCGCCGAGCTTGACGAAAAAGGCGTGGAGGGAGAGCTTCCCCTTCGTCCCGCCGCCGTCGGCGATCCCCTCGGTCTCCCCCTGGTCGGCGGAGTAGAAGTAGATCAGGTCGATGTCGGAGGAGAAGTTGAGCTCCCGGCCGCCGAACTTCCCCATCCCCATGATGGTGAACTCCGCCTCCCGGGGACCGGCGGGGGTCTCCATCATGGGGAGGCCGTGCTCCTTCACCAGGGCACGGCGGGAGACCTCGCAGGCCATCTGGAGAGCGGCGGCGGCCAGGGCCGAGAGCTCGGCGGTCACCTCCTCCAGGGGGGCGAGGCCGTTCAGGTCCCGGCTGGCGATCCGGAGGATCTCCCGGAACTTGAACCGGCGCAGAACCGGGAAGATGTCGGGGTAGTCGGCGTCCTTCGGGACCAGCACCCGGAGCGCGGCGAGCATCTCCGCCTCGGAGCGGGCCGTGTCGATCCCTTTCTTCGGGAAGAGGTGGTGGAAGTAGGAGGGGTCGCGGCTGAGGATGTTGACGAGGAAGGGGGACGAGCCGCAGATGGTGAGGAGCTGGGCGAGGCGTTCCTTGCGGCTGCAGACCGCCAGGAGCTCCTCCCGCGCCACGCATCCGCAGACGCGCTCGAAGCCGTTCAGCGCCATGTCGGGAAGGGGGGTGACCAGGGAGGCGACGGCGACCTGGCGGACCAGATGGTCGGGGAGCACCTGCTGGAGGAGCCGGAGGTTGGTGGCCGAGCGGGCGGCATAGGCGAATCCCTCCCCGTCGAGGAGCGCTCCCAGCGCCTGGTCGTTGTCGGTGCCGGGAGCGGTGGCCAGCGCCTCCTCCAGGCGGCGGGCGAACTCGTCGATGCGGTTCATGGGCCCACCAGGGCCCGGAGTCCCTCCACGTAGTTCCCCCGCACCACCCCCTTTTCGGTGATGATGCCGGCGATGTAGCGGGCCGGGGTGACGTCGAAGGCGGGGTTGCGGACCCTGATCCCCTCCGGCGCCACCGGGAATCCCTGCAGGTGGGTCACCTCGCGGCCGTGGCGCTCCTCGATGGGGATCTCTGCACCGCTTGCCAGGGAGAGGTCGAGGGTGGAGGTCGGCGCCGCCACGTAGAAGGGGATATCGTTCTCCTTCGCCAGCACTGCCACGCTGTAGGTACCGATCTTGTTGGCGGTGTCGCCGTTGGCGGCGATCCGGTCGGCCCCCACCACGCAGCAGGTGATCTCCCCCTTATTCATGAAGAAACCGGCCATGTTGTCCGATATGAGGGTCACGGGGATGCCGTCCTTCATCAGCTCCCAGGCGGTGAGCCGCGCCCCCTGGAGCCAGGGACGGGTCTCGTCGGCAAAGACCTGGATCTTCTTCCCCGCCTCGTGGGCGGCGCGGATAACCCCCAGCGCCGTCCCGTAGCCGGCCGTGGCGAGCCCGCCGGCGTTGCAGTGGGTGAGGACCGTGGCCCCGGCGGGGATCAGCGCCGCCCCGTGGCGGCCGATGGCCTTGCAGAGCGCCAGGTCCTCCTCCTCGACCCGGATCGCCTCGGCCTTCAGCGCCGCGCGGATCTCGTCGAGGGTGCGGTGGCGGTTCGCCTCGGCCAGCCGCTTCATCCGCTCGATGGCCCAGAAGAGGTTCACCGCCGTGGGGCGGGTGCGGGCCAGGACGTCGCAGACGTTGTCCAGCTGCCGGAAGAACGACTCATGGGTGTCGGCGACGATCTCCCGCGCTCCCAGGGCCACCCCCATGGCCGCCGCCACCCCGATGGCCGGCGCCCCCCGGATGATCATCCCGCGGATCGCCTCGGCCACGCCCTTGTAGTCGGCGTATTCACAGTAGACCTCCTCGCCCGGCAGCCGGGTCTGGTCGATCATGATCACCTTGTCGTCGCGCCATTCGATTGTACGAAAAGACATGAAAACCTCTTTTTGCCACAGAGACACGGAGACACGGAGGGAAAATCAAGAAGATCTATTCAAATAGAGATGGACAGGATGAACCGGACAGCTTACAGAAATGTCCAATCCATCATATTTTTCTGCCATTCTCTGTGTCTCCGTGTCTCTGTGGCGGATTTTGGAATCTCACCCCTTCAGCTTCTTCATCAACAGCTCGTTCACCACCGCCGGGTTCGCCTTTCCCTTGCTGGCCCGCATCACCTGCCCCACAAAGAAGCCGAAGACCTTTTCCTTGCCGCCGCGGAACTCTTCCACCTGCCCCATGTTGGCGGCCATGATCTCGTCGATGATCTTCTCGATGGCGCCGGTGTCGGAGACCTGGACGAGCCCCTTCTCCTCCACGATGGCCTCGGGGGTCTTGTCGCTCTGCCACATCTCGTCGAAAACGGTCTTGGCGATCTTCCCGGAGATGGTCCCCTTTTCGATGAGGGCAAGCAGTGCCGCAAGCCGGGCAGGCGTCACCGGGCAGTCGGCGATCCCCTGCCCCGCCTCGTTGAGGGCGCGAGTCACCTCCCCCATCACCCAGTTGGCGGCCCCCTTTGTCGGAGCCCCGGCGGCAAGGGACGCCTCGAAGTACTCGGCCATCTCCCGGGTGGCGGTGAGGACCTCGGCATCGTAGTCGGAAAGCCCCAGCTCCGACCGGTAGCGGCTCCGCCGGCAGTCGGGGAGCTCGGGGAGCCCGAGGCGGGTATCCTCCACCCAGTCGTTGGAGATGACCAGCGGCACGAGGTCGGGATCGGGGAAGTAGCGGTAGTCGTGGGCCTCCTCCTTGCCGCGCATGGAGCGGGTCTCGCCGCTGTCCGGGTTGAAGAGGCGGGTCTCCTGGACCACCTTCCCCCCCTCCTCGATCAGCTCGATCTGACGCTCGATCTCGTACTCGATGGCCTGCTTCACGAAGCGGAAGGAGTTGACGTTCTTGGTTTCGGTGCGGGTGCCGAAGGTGGTGGAGCCCACCGGCATGACCGACACGTTGGCGTCGCAGCGGAAGCTCCCCTCCTCCATGTTGCCGTCGCAGATGCCGAGATAGACCACGATCTGGTGGAGCTTCCTGAGGTAGGCCACCGCCTCGTCGGCCGAACGGATATCCGGCTCCGAGACGACCTCCAGAAGCGGCGTGCAGGCCCGGTTCAGGTCGACGCCGGAGCCGTTCCCCAGGCCGGGGATGTCGCTGTGCACCAGCTTGCCGGCGTCTTCCTCCATGTGGATGCGGGTGATGCCGATCCTTTTCGTTTCCCCTTCCACCTCGATGTCCAGATGCCCGTTCTGGCAGATGGGGAGCTCGAACTGGCTGATCTGGTACCCTTTCGGGAGGTCCGGGTAGAAGTAGTTCTTCCGGGCAAAGACGCTGCGCGGCGCGATCCGGCAGTTGGTGGCGAGGCCGGCCTTGATGGCGAACTCCACTACCTTCCTGTTGAGGACCGGCAAGGCGCCGGGCATCCCGAGGCAGACCGGGCAGGTCTGGGAGTTGGGGGAGGCGCCGAAGGTGGTCGAGCAGCCGCAGAAGATCTTGGTGTCGGTCTTCAGCTGGACGTGGACTTCAAGGCCGATGACGGCTTGGTATTTCATGGAAATCTCCGGAGCGTTAGAGTTGGGCTTTGTGCCGATGCCACTCCGTCGCCTGCTCGAAGGCGTGGGCAGCGCGGAGGATCGTCTCCTCCCCGAAGGGACGACCGATGAGCTGGAGCCCGATGGGGAGGCCGGCGGCGCTCATGCCGGCCGGCACGGAGATGCCGCAGGTGCCGGCCAGGTTCACCGGGATGGTGAAGATGTCCGAGAGGTACATCTGGAGCGGATCGCTCGTCTTCTCGCCGAGCCTGAAGGCCGGGGTCGGGGCCACCGGGGTGAGGATGGCGTCCACCGTTTCGAAGGCCTTCAGGAAGTCCTGCATGATGAGGGTGCGGACCTTCTGGGCCTTGAGGTAGTAGGCGTCGTAGTAGCCGGAGGAGAGGGCGTAGGTGCCGAGCATGATCCGCCGCTTCACCTCGTCGCCGAACCCCTCGGCGCGGCTCTTGCGGAACATCTCGAGGAGGTTCGCGGCTCCTTCCGCCCGGTGGCCGAAGCGGACCCCCTCGTAGCGGGCCAGGTTGGAGCTCGCCTCGGCGGTGGCGATCAGGTAGTAGGTGGCCACGGCGTAGTCGGTGTGGGGGAGGGAGATCTCCACGAATTCGGCCCCCAGTCCCCGGTAGGTCTCGATGGCAGCATCCATGGCCTTCTTCACGTCCGGGTCGAGGCCGGGGATGTAGTACTCCTTCGGCAGCCCCAGCTTCATCCCCTTCACCTCACCGGTGAGGGCCTTGGCGTAATCGGGGACCGGCACATCGACGCTGGTGGAGTCGAGGGGGTCGTGGCCGGCCACGGCGCCGAGCATCAGGGCGCAGTCGGTCACGTCGCGGGTCAGGGGCCCCACCTGGTCCAGGGACGAGGCATAGGCGATGACCCCGTAGCGGGAGACCCGGCCGTAGGTGGGACGGAGCCCCACGCAGCCGCAGTGGGAGGCAGGCTGGCGGATGGAGCCGCCGGTGTCGGTGCCGAGGGTCGCCGTGGCGGTGCGGGCCGCGATGGCCGCCGCCGAACCGCTGGAGGAACCGCCCGGAATGCACTCCAGGTTCCAGGGGTTGCGGGTCGGCCCGAAGGCGCTGGACTCGCCGGAGGAGCCCATGGCGAACTCGTCCTGGTTCAGCTTGCCGACGATGACCGCGCCGGCCTCCTTCAGTTTCGTCACCGCAGTGCCATCGTAGGGGGGGGCGAAGTTCGAGAGGATCTTCGAGGCGCAGGTGGTGCGGACCCCCCTGGTGACAAAGATATCCTTGAGGGCCACCGGGATCCCGGTAAGGGGGGTCACGTCGCCGGCGGCGATCCGCGTGTCGGCCGCCTCGGCCGCCGCCAGGGCTTCGTCGGGGGTGACGGTGATGTAGGCGTTCACCCGCGGCTCCACCGCCTCGATCCGGGCGAGCAGCGCCTTTGTCGCCTCCACCGAGGATATCTCGCGCTTCTTCAACCGGTCATGCAGTTCGTGTATGGTCAGTTCGTGCAGTTCCATGCCGTCTCCAATGCTCACGCTGTGTTATTCGATAACCTTCGGCACCCGGAAGAAGTCCTCCACCCGGTCCGGCGCGTTGAGAAGCGCATTCTCGACCCCGATGGAGGGGCGCACCTCGTCGGCGCGGAAGGCGTTCTCCATCGGCACGGCGTGGGAGGTGGGGACGATGCCGTCGGTGTTCAGCTCGTTGAGCGTCTCCACGTAGGCAAGGATGGCGTCCATCTGGTCGGTGAAGGTCTCCGTCTCTTCCGCGGTCAGCTCCAGGCGGGCGAGGAGGGCGACGGCATCGACTTCGGCTCTGGTTATCTTCATGGGGTGGTCTCCGTCAGCGGTAAGTGTCGCAAATAGAAGGTTGTTTGTAGCATAAAAATTACGCTCTTTCCAGCCCGGCGAATCTCACCAGCAGCTTCTTCGGCCCCACCGAGCTGAACCAGACGATCACCTTCTGCTCGTCCCCCTTCCCCTCGATCTTGCGGATGGTGCCGACGCCGAACTTGCCGTGGCGCACCTTCATCCCGAGCCAGATCCCCTCCTCCTCCGGCTCGTCGGGGATCACCTCCACGTCGGTGAAGTCGGGCTCCATCTCGGTCTCGAAGATGGCCGCCAGGTTGTGGCGCGCCGGCTCTTCGGCCGTCGTTTCCCTCCCCTCGCCCCGGAGGCCGCCGAAGGCGGGCTGGCGCCATTCGTCCTCCAGGTCGAGGAGGTCCCGGGGGATGTCGGCGATGAAGCGCGACGGCATGTTCACCTGGTCCTGGCCGAAGAGCCGGCGCCGCCGGGCGTTGGTGAGGAAGAGCCGCTCCTTGGCCCGCGTCATCCCCACGTAGCAGAGGCGGCGCTCCTCCTCCATCCCCTCCGGGTCGTCCAGGGAGCGGACGTGGGGGAAGAGCTTCTCCTCCATCCCGATCATGAAGACCAGCGGGAATTCCAGCCCCTTGGCGGCGTGGAGCGTCATGAGGGTGGCCGACTCGCGCCGGCCGTCGCTCCTCTCCAGGTCCGAGACCAGGGAGACCTGCTCCAGGAAGGGGGCGAGCCCCTTCTCCTCGCTGGTGCGCGCGAACTCCTCCATGGCCGAGACCAGTTCCTGGAGGTTGTCGAGGCGGTCGTTGGCCTCGTCGGTCCGCTCCTCCTTCAGCCGGGCGGCGTAGCCGGTCTCCTCGATGATGCGGGAGGCGAGCTCCGCAAGGGGAACCTCCTCTGCCAGGGAGGCGAAGCGCTCCATGAGCTGCACGAAGCCGGCGATCTTCCCCCGTGGCCCGGCGGCCAGAAGCCCCCCCGTGGCCGCTTCCCGCAGGGCGTCGGCGAGGATGTACCCCTTGCGCGCCGCCAGCTCCGCCACCTTGTCGACGGTGGCGTGGCCGATCCCCCGGGCCGGGACGTTGATGATCCGCCGCAGCGAGATCTCGTCGGCCGGGTTGGCCAGCACCCGGAGATAGGCAAGGATGTCCTTCACCTCCAGCCGCTCGTAGAACCGCATCCCCCCCACCATGTGGTACGGGATGGCGTCGGCCACCATGGCATCCTCCATGACCCGGGACTGGGCGTTGGTCCGGTAGAAGACCGCCACGTCCCGCAGGTCGCCGCCGCGCCGGACATGCTTCTCGATCTCCCGGCAGACGAAGCGCGCCTCCTCCCGCTCGTCGGCGAGGCGCCGGTAGACGATCCGCTCCCCCGGCGGGTTGTCGCTCCAGAGGGTCTTGGCCTTGCGCCCCCGGTTCTTCGCCACCACCCGCCCCGCGGCGTTGAGGATGTTCTGGGTGGAGCGGTAGTTCTGCTCCAGCTTCACGGTGACGACGCCGGGGAAGTCCTGCTCGAAGTCGAGGATGTTGCGGATGTCGGCCCCGCGCCAGCGGTAGATCGACTGGTCGTCGTCCCCCACCACGCAGAGGTTGCGTCGCTCCCCGGCCAGGAGCCGCACGAGGCGGTACTGGATCGGGTTGGTGTCCTGGTACTCGTCCACCAGGATCCAGCGCCAGCGGTCAAGGAATTTGCGGAGCACGTCGGGGTGCTCCTCGAAGAGCCGCACCGTCTGCATGACGAGGTCGCCGAAGTCGAGGGCGTTGCACTTCTTCAGCCGCTCCTGGTAGCCGCCGTAGACCTTGGCGAGGACCTCGCCGCCGTGGTCGCCGGCGGGGATCTCCTCCGGGGGGATGCCGCGGTTCTTGCAATCGTCGATGGCGGCGGCGAAGGAGCGGGCCGGGTAGCGCTTCTCGTCGAGGCCGAGGGAGGCGATCACCTCCTTGAGGAGCTTCTCGGCGTCCTTGTCGTCGTAGATGGCGAAGGCGGGGTCGTACCCCAGGTGGTGCCCCTCGCGGCGGAGGATCCGGGCGCAGGTGGAGTGGAAGGTGGCGATGAGGGGGGCGTCCCCTCCCCCCACGAGCCGCTCCACCCGCTCGCGCATCTCGCCCGCCGCCTTGTTGGTGAAGGTGACGGCGAGGACCTGCCACGGCGGCACGCCCCGTTCGAGGATCAGGTGGGCGATCCGGTGGACGATGACCCGGGTCTTCCCCGAGCCGGCGCCGGCCAGCACCAGGAGCGGCCCCTCGCCGTGGAGGACCGCCTCCTTCTGGGGGGGGTTGAGGTTTTTTAAAAGATCCATTGGGATACCCCGCATTTATTCAGGAAAAACGGCGCCGTGCGGGCGCCAGCGAGGACTATAGCGGAAAAGGAGACGGCCGGGCAACCCAAAATGAATTCATTTGACAGGGGGAGCGCCGGACTCTATCCTGAACTCCCGATTTGCCCGGAATTACCGAATCTTACCCCCGTTCGAGGTCCCTGTGAAGATCCTCTTCGTCCACCCCCACGGCAGCAACTGGATGGGGGAGGGAACCGATATCACCTCCCTCTTCAACCTGATGCCCCCCCTCGGGATACTCTCCATTGCGGCGTACCTGGAGGCCCGCGGCATGGAGGCCGAGATCGTCGACTGCTACGGCACGGCGCTCCGGGGGGAGGCGCTGGTGGCGGAGATCGTCCGGCGGCGCCCCGATGCGGTGGCCTTTTCCTGCACCACCTCGTCTTTTCTCGAAGGGTACGCCCTGGCGGAGGCTCTCAGGGAGCGCCTTCCCGAGGCCGCCATCGTCTTCGGCGGCCCCCACGCCTGTTCGGTGGGGGTGTCGCTCCTGGACCGCTTTCCGGCCATCGACTACCTCGTCATTGGCGAGGGGGAGCAGACCCTGTACGAGCTGGCCGCCGCCGGCTTCCGCAACGGGGGGGCGATCCCCGGCGTCGGCTACCGGAAAGAGGGCGTCGGCACCCTTTCGGCGCCGCGGGAGCTGATCCCCGACCTCGACTCCCTCCCCTTCCCCGCCTACCGCCGGCTCCCCGACTTCCCCCGGCGCTACACCCTGCCGCTCTTCAGCTACCCCACGGCCCCCAACACGAGCATCATCTCCAGCCGCGGCTGCCCCTACCAGTGCTCCTACTGCGACCGTTCGGTCTTCTCCCGGGGATTCCGCTTCAACTCCCCGGAGTACATCGTGGAGCACCTGAAGATGCTCCACCGCGACTTCGGCATCCGCCACGCCTTCTTCTACGACGACCTCTTCACCACCGACCGGAGCCGCGTGGCCCGATTTTGCGAGCTGAAGGAGCGCGAACGGCTCCCGGTGGGGTATAATTGCATTGCCCGGCTGGAGCATGTGGACGACGAGCTGTTGCGGCTCCTGAAGCGCTCCGGCTGCTGGCAGGTGAACTTCGGCATCGAGTCGGGCGACCCGGAGGTGATCCGCAAGCACCGGAAGTACTACGGCCTCGACGAGGTGCAGGAGAAGCTGGCCCTGGTGCGCCGGGCCGGGATGCGGGTGAAGGGGCTCTTCATGATCGGGCTCCCGGGGGAGAGCGAGGCGTCCATCCGCCGCACCATTGACTACGCCCTCTCCCTCCCCCTGGACGAGATCAACGTCACCAAATTCACCCCCTTCCCCGGGGCCCCCATCTACCGCGACATCCGGGAGCAGGGGGAGTTCGACGAGAGCTGGCCCCTCATGAACTGCATGAACTTCGTCTTCGTCCCGAAGGGGATGACGCGGGAGCAGCTCGAAGGGCTCTACAACGAGTTCATCCGCCGCTTCTACCGCCGGACCCGCATCCACTGGGGGTACACGCAGATGCTCTGGAAGTCCCCCGACAGCATCCTCCGGTTCCTGCGGCACCTGCCGGAGATCCTGCGGTTTGAGATGCGGCAGAAATGGTAGCCTGACACCCTCTCCGGGAGGTGAACGATGCGACGGGCGGCACCGCTTCTTCTGATCATGGTTCTTCTGGGCAGTTCCGTTGCCGGCGCCGTCGACAGCGCCGTCGTCCGGAGCTCCCCCGGGGAGTTCGCCCTCCTCGCCGGCTACGGCATCACCCACCGCGGCTTCGGCGCCACCCGGACCCAGGTCCAGACCGCCGACGCCATCCTCCGCTACGGCCACTTCCTCTCCGACGAGCACGGCGCGGGGTGGTACCGGGGGCGGCACGAGCTCTTCGTGGAGCTCCCCCTCCACCTCACCGTCGACCCCCGGGTCCGGACCATGACCGGGGGGTACCTCCTCGGGAGCTGGAAGTTCACCTCTTCCGACGCCGTGGCCCCCTACCTCTTCGCCGGCGGCGGCGTCCTCTACAACGACCTGGGGCTCGCCACCCAGGGGACCCGCCTCAACTTCTCCTACCAGGGGGGAGTGGGGCTCCAGTGGTTTCTCCGCACAGGGACCGCCCTCGGCATCGAATACCGCTACCACCACGTCTCCAACGCCGGCACCGCCGATCCCAACGAGCCCCTCAACTCCAGCAAGATCCTCTTCGGCATCTCGTTCTACCGCTGATCCAGGGGCCTGTCGCACCCCGTTCCGTCTGCTATACTTGATCGTGCCATGACCATGGACCGCCGCGATTTTCTGAGGCTCGCCGCCACGGCGGGGCTCTCCCTCGCCCTTCCCGGCTGCGCGGGAAACCTCCCGCTGCCGAAGGAGGTCTTCCCTGACTTCGGCGACCGGGAGCGCCCCTGGCTCGGGCTCGCCACGTCGCTCCGGGAGGAGTACGACTACGAGACCCGGATCGAAGGGAGGCTTCCGCCGGCTCTCCGCGGCACCCTCTGGCGCAACGGCCCGGCCCTCTTCGACCGGGGGGGGATGCGCAAACGGACGCTGCTGGACGGGGACGGGATGGTGCAGTCGTTCACGATCCGTGACGGCGGGGTCCGCTACCGCAACCGCTTCGTCAGGACGGCGAAGTTCGTGGCCGAGGAGCGGGCGGGGCGCTTCCTCTACCCCACCTGGAGCACCCAGAAGCCGGGAGGGTTCTGGGCCAACTTCTGGCAGGCCGACTCCATCCCCCCCCAGGCGGGGATCACGGTCTACCTCTGGCGCGGCCGGCTCTATGCCTTCGACGAGGGGACCATCCCCTTCGAGCTCGACCCCGAGAGCCTTGCCACCGTCGGTCCGTCGGACCTGGGGCTTCCCCCCGGCACCGCCGTCTACTCCGCCCACCCCAAACTCGACCCCCAGACGGGGGAGTGGCTCCACTTCGGGGTGAAGTACGGCCCGCGCCCCCGGCTCCACCTCACCACCTTCCGGGCCGACGGCGGCCTCGGGCGCCACCTCGCCTATCCCCTCCCCCGCTACGTCTACATGCACGACTGGATCGTCTCGGGGCGGTACCTCGTCGTCATGCTCCATCCGGTGGAGATCGCATTCTGGGGGTTTCTCCTCGGCTTCCGGAGCCTCTTCGCCTCGCTGCGCTGGCGGCCGGAAGAGGGGAACCTCCTCATGATCGTCGACCGGGAGGGGGCGGGGGAGCCGCGCTTCGTGGAGACCGAGGCGTGCTACATGTGGCACGCCTTCAACGCCTACGAGGAGGGGGGCGAGACCGTCGCCGACTTCATCGGCTACCGCAACCCCGACCACTTCGTGGGGGACGATCCGGTCATCTCCGCCGTCATGGAGGGGCGCCGGGGGAACCATGAATTCCCCGGCGAGATCATGCGCTACCGGATCGATCCCGCCCGCCCGGCGCTCCGGCGCGAGATCCTGAATCCGGGGAACTGCGAGTGGCCCCGCATCGACGAGCGGCTCCGCTGCCGGCGCCACCGTTTCGGCTATGCCCTGAAGTGCCTCCCCGGGCAGTTCTTCTGGTCCCTCGTGGTCCGTGTCGATTTTCTGACTGGAGATATGGTCGAATACTCCTTCGGCAGCGGCGTCTACTGCACCGAGCCGGTCTTCGTCCCCCGCCCCGGCGGCGGGGCCGACGAGGGGTGGCTCCTGGTGGAGAGCTACGACAGCCGCACCCGCACCAGCGCCCTCGCCATCCTCGATGCCGGCCGGATCGCCGCCGGCCCCGTCGCCATCGCCCACCTCACCCACCACGTCCCGTTCAGCTATCACGGCTGGTGGCACCCGGCGGCCGGCTGACATGCCGCCCGCCGCCGCTGGATCCCTGCGGAATTCCGATAATTAATGGTTTTTTGGTTCAATGATTGCAGAGGTTGTGCTATGAATGACCGTTCGCCTTCGGGCGTTCGAGGAACTGACTCACATGCAATCGAACCTGTGCAACAAAATAACCTGCGCCGACGAGGGTGCGGCTGAGGGAGCGGTCGCCGCGGAAGCGCCGGCAGCGGGAGGAACCGGTGACCTCCCGGCGCGGGAGGTGCTGCGCGCGGCCTTCCGGTCGGTGAAATGGCGCCTGGGGCTCGCCCTCTTCGTGGTGGTCTCGCTTCCCGTGGCACTCCTTCCCCGCCGTCTCGCCGTCTGGCTCGGCGGGGTGGCCGGCGCCCTCACCGTCTTCTTCCTCCCCCGGGTACGGCGGACCGCCGTCGGCAACATCCGGGACTCCCTCCCCTACCTTGAGACCCTCCCCGAGTGGGATCCCGCCTGCGGCGACCCCGAGGCGATCGTGCGGCGGACCTTCGCCAACTTCGGCCGGACGGTGGTGGAGGTGCTCACGCTCTACTACGGCCGCGGTGCCGGCCTCATGGCGGGGGTGGAATTCCGGGGGGTGGAGCACTACGAGCAGGCCCGGGCAAAGGGGAAGGGGATTTTCTTCATCACCGGCCACTGCGGCAACTGGGAACTCATGGCCCTCACCTTCGGCGCTCGCTTCGCCGACGTGGCGGTGGTCGCCCGCCGCCAGAAGTATCCCCACTTCAACGGCCTGCTGGACCGGCTCCGCCACGGCTTCGGCAACAGCGTCATCTATGCCGAGGGGGCGGCCCGCAGCATCTTCTTCCGGTTGCGGAAGCAGGGGATCGTCGGCATCCTCATCGACCAGGCGGTGCAGGAGAACGAGGGGGCGGTGGTGGACTTCTTCGGCCGCGGCGCCTGGACCACCACCATGCCGGCGGTGGTTGCCGCCCGCACCGGGGCCCCGCTCCTCCCGATCTTCATCCACCGGGAAGGGGGGCGGCACGTGGTCACCATCTCCCCGGAGGTGGAACTTGCCCCGGCGGACGACCATCGGGAAACCACGCGGCGCCTGAACCGCGCCATCGAGGGGCACATCGCCCGCCACCCCGCCGAGTGGCTCTGGGTCTACAAGCGCTGGAAGCGGACCTGAGCCACCCATGCATTGAAAAAAACGAAGAGGGCTGCCGGATGTGACCGGATCAGCCCTCTTTTTTTGTGCAGCTTCAGAGCGGAGCGGCCGCTATCCCGCGCTCCGCTTCCCCGCCAGCGCCGTCAGGCGCTCCATGTCGTGGATCACCACCCGGCTCCCCTCCACCTCGATGAGCCCCTCCTCCTTCAGCTTGCGGAGCGACCGCGACAGGGTCTCGCTCACCGTCCCGAGGCGCGACGCCAGCTCCCCCTTCTTCATGTCGAGGTCCAGGTAGGTCTTCCCCTGGAACGAGGTCGACTTGCGTCCCGCCAGTTCCACCAGGTAGGCGGCGAGCCGCGCCGGTACCTCGGCGAAGGAGAGCTCCTCGATCTGGCGGGCGAAGCGGCGCAGGAGCAGCGACAGGGAGACGATGAGGTTGAGGGAGAAGCGGGGGTTGCGCTCCAGAAGCCCCATGAATGCCTCACGGGGGAAGAAGATCGCCTCCCCCTTCTCCAGCGCCCGGGCCTCGGCCGGGTACTTCCCGTCGCCGAAGAAGGCCGCCTCGGCGAAGGTCTCGCCGGGGTGGACGAAGTGGAGCACCTTCTCCTTGCCGTCGGGGGAGACCTTGCAGAGCTTCAGGGAGCCGGCGGCCAGGAGGTAGAAGCCGGTGGCCGGCTCCCCTTCCGTGAAGAGGGTCTCCCCCCTGCCGAAGCTGCGCCGGGTGGCGATGGCGGTCACCTCCTCCAGGTTCTCGTCGTCGAGGCCGGAGAAGAGGAGCGATTTTTTGAGGATATCCTTGTTTTCCATGATGTTCCTTTCCCGTGGGGTCGGATCAGAAGCTGTGGGAGCTCTTCATCAGGATGCTCACCCCCAGGTAGGTGAAGAGCGCCACGGCGAAGCCGGCGATGCCGGCCCAGGCCAGGGCCTTCTCTCCCCCCGCCCCCCTGAACCGCAGGTGGAGCCAGAAGCTGTAGAAGAGCCAGAGGATGGAGGTCCAGAGCTCCTTCGGGGTCCAGAGCCAGTAGGTCCCCCAGGCGTAGTATCCCCAGATCCCCCCGGAGACCATGGAGGCGGAGAAGAAGGTGTACCCCACCAGCGCCGCCCGGTACTGGAGGTCGAGGAGCCGCCGCTCGCCGCCGGCAAGGAAGATCCCCCCCAGGAGCGCCCCGATGGCGAAGAGGGCATAGGCGAAGAAGGCGAGCGCCACGTGGAGCTCGAACCAGAGGGTCCGGAGCACCGGCGGCAGCGGCATGGCGAAGGAGGGGAAGGGGAGCGCCAGGAGGGCGAAGAGGGCCGCCGTGCATCCTGCTCCCCAGCGAAAGAGCGCGGAGTCCCGCAGCGCCGGGGCGAAGAGGAACGGCAGCGCCATGAGGCCGATCGCTGCGGAGAAGAAGGCGAGGGTGTCGTGGGGGCCGATCAGCGGCAGCCGCCCGAGGGCGACCCCCCGCAACGCCAGATAGGCGAGCCCCGCCGCCAGTCCGGCCCCGAAGAGGGGGCGCCGGAAGGAGCCGAAGAGGTAGAACAGAGCCGAGACGATCAGGAGCCACTTCATGGCTATGGGCTATAGCACATTCCCCCGGAGAAGGGAAGCCGGCGCGGGGGAGGCCGGCCGGTTTTGACCGGCGGCAATTGGCTGGTAGAATCGATAGATAGTGAACCGCCACCGGTCAGGCAACCGACTACGGAAGGAGGAAAAGATGAAAGGACGCATTGTACGGTTTGGCATCGTTGCCGCCGTGGCGGCCCTCGGCTGCGGGGTGTCGCTCGGGCTCCGCGCGGCGCCGACGGAGGCTGCCCAGCAGTCGAAGTGCATCAGCTGTCACGAGAAGGTGACGCCGGGGATCGTGAAACAGTTCCTCTCCGGCAAGATGGCCAAGGTCATGGACTGCTCCGGCTGTCACGGCAGCGACCACCAGTCGGCCGAGGACGTGGCCAAGGTGAAGCTCCCCACCCCCGACACCTGCGCCAGGTGCCACGAGAAGCGGGTGAAGGAGTACCGCGCCGGGAAGCATGCCCTCGCCTGGGCTGCCATGAAGGCGATGCCGATGATCACCCACCAGCCGTCGGCCGTCGGCGGCGGCGACCTGAAGGGGTGCTCCGCCTGCCACAAGATCGGCGAGAAGGCGATGGGAGACCTGACCCGTTACGGCACCGGCGCCTGCGACTCCTGCCACACCCGCCACAGCTTCTCGGTGAAAGAGGCGCGGGATCCGCGGGCCTGCCGCACCTGTCACATGGGATTCGACCACCCGCAGTGGGAGATGTGGCAGACCTCCAAGCACGGCACCATCTGGGAGATCGAGCCGACCACCGGCCGCGCCCCCACCTGCCAGACCTGCCACATGCCCGACGGCGGCCACAACGTGGAAACCGCCTGGGGATTCCTGGCCCTGCGCCTCCCCGAGGACGACAAGGAGTGGCTGGACAACCGGGTGACGATCCTCAAGGCGATCGGGGTCCTGGACGACAAGGGACAGCCCACCGAGCGGCTCGATGCCGTCAAGGCGGCCAAGGTGGCGCGTCTCACCAAGGAGGATTTCGAGAAGGACCGGCAGAAGATGATCGCGGCGTGCAGCCAGTGCCACTCCAGGAGCTACGCCGAGGCGAACCTGAAGGCGGGCGACGAGGTCATCCGCGAGGTGGACAAGATCTTCGCCGACTCCATCCGGACGGTGAAGGCCCTCTACGACGACGGCATCATCAAGAAGCCGGCCGGCTGGAAGTACACCCCGGACCTTCTCCAGTTCTACGAGGCGAAGACCGCCGCCGAGCAGGAGCTCTACCTGATCTTCCTCGAATACCGGCAGCGGGCCTTCCAGGGGGCTTTCCACGCCAACCCGGACTACATGCACTGGTACGGTTGGGCCAAGGTGAAGGAGGCAGCGACCCGGATCAAGGAAGACGCGGAGCGGATGCGCAAAGAAGCGAAGCAGTAACGCGGGGCCTTGGCGGTCCACCCGAGGCGGGGCGAAAGCCCCGCCTTTTTTGCGTCCCGGGGGGCGGGCGCTCCCCCGGCGGAGGGCGCGAAAGGGGTGGTCATCCAGGGACGCTTCTGCTATAAACGGAAAGGTCTGAGGAAGAACCACGTCCGAGATCGATTCAGGAGGAAGCGATGAAACGGTTTGTCCAATGGATCGCCCTGGCCGCCCTGGCCCTTTCCGCCTTGGGCTGCGCCCACAACCCCTTCAACGTCCCCCGCGACGCCTACGAGCAGAAGGTGAAGGTACTCGGCGTCGCCCCCCTCTTCGTCGACGCCGCTTCCGACATCCGCCTCCCGGAGAAGGATGCCCTCGTCGCCCTGGTGAAGGAGTACAACCGGAAGAACGAGAAAGAGCTGGCGGCGATGCTCAAGGATTCCGGGGCCTACTTCTCGGTCCGCTTCATCGACGCCCTCTCCCCCGACGACCTCTTCCGGACGCTGCTGCTGCGGAGTGAGCGCCGCGACGACGCCGGCGTGGTCTACAACAAGCAGTTCTTCAAGCCCGAGGAGATCAGGACCCTGGTCAGCCAGAACGGCGTCGACGCCGTCCTCCTCGTGGTGGTGAGCGGCCTCGTCAAACAGGACCGGATCTTCTCCAACAACCTCCTCAAGTACCTGGACGCCGACTACAACGACCTGATCATGACCGCCCAGATCCTGGACGCCAGCGGCGCCACCCTCTGGGAATACCCCAACTTCCGCGTCGGCGGCCCCACCACCCCGATCCTGACGGAACTCCAGTATCCCGACTTCGACCAGGCCGCCGCCAACATGGACGAAAAGGTGGAGGTGAAGTTCAAGACGATCCCCGGCATCAGCCGCTACCTCGGCAAGAGGGAAAAGGACCTCCTCTTCCGCGACCGGAAGGCGACGGCCCCGTACTATCACCTCTTCGACGACATGGTGGGGCTCCTCAAGCCCCCGGTGAAGCTCTTCAACGGCGGCGACAAGGGGGCCCCGGAGTCCCGGCCCGAGCAGGAGGCCCCCGCCCCGCCCGCCGCGCAGCCGGTGTCGCAGCCGGTGTCGCAGCCGGCACCGGCCCTTGCCCCTGCCCCCGCCCCCCAGGCCGCTCCTGCCGCCGCGCCGCAGTCGGCGCCGGAACCGGTGGTGGCCCCGGAGCCGGTCAAGGAACTTCCCCTCGACGCGACCCCGGTGAAATAGCACCGTCCGCAGCAGGCACCGTCCGCCCGCGCCCCAACCGGCGCGGGCTTTTTCTTTGGACGTGTCCGCACATGAGCGGTTATCTGCGGAGACGCTCTTTGCCCCTTGTGGGGTGGCACTCTTCATTTACAATTGAGTACGTGACACCGCCACTCCCGGGAGGAACCATGAAACAGCGCGAATTCAAGCCGAGAAACGTCTACGTGGCCGCATCGTACATGGCGCCGGTGGGGCGCTACGACGGCCGGCACCGCGAAAAGCTCTCCTTTCTCGACCTGGCCGAAAAGGCCACGGCGGTCTTCGACGGCTCGCCGGTGAAACCCCGCGACATCGAGGCGGTGGTGGTCGGCTCCCAGAGCCCCGTCGCCTTCTCCGGCGTCGACAACACCGCCGCCAAGATTGCCGGCGTCATCGGCGTCTCCGGCGCCAAGTCGGTCCTCATCGACACCGCCTCCTCCTCCGGCGCCTCGGCCTTCGAAAACGCCTGCCTCCAGATCGCCTCGGGGCGCTGCGACCATGTCCTCGCCATCGGCATCCAGAAGATGAGCGACGCCCCCACCGCCGAGGCGACCCGCATCGTGGCCGGCGTCATCGACCGGGACGAGGCGGAGTTCGGGCTCACCATGCCCGCCTGCGGTGCCCTGGTGGCGCGGGCGCTCATGGAGCGCCACGGCCTCTCCATCGACGAGTGGACCGCCTTCTCGGCGCTGCTCACCCAGCGGGCCCACCGCTACGCCGCCCGCAACCCCGACGCCCACCTGAACGGGGAGATCCCCCTGGAGGAGTACTACCGCCAGATCGTCAGCGGCAAGAACTACCGCTACTGGTGGCCGCTGCGCTATCACGACTTCTGCCCCATGTCCGACGGCGTCGCCGCGGTGATCCTCACCGCCGATCCCCAGGAGGTGCTGGTCTCCGGCGTGGGGAGCGCCACCGACATCCCCACCATCGCCGACCGGAACTACTTCCACTCTTTCCCCGCCACCGTGGCGGCCGCCGCCGAGGCCTACGGCATGGCCGGCATCAGGGACATCCGTTCCTTCGCCGGGAAGATCCACGTGAACATGCACGACCCCTTCAACGGCTTCGGCCCCATCAACATGGTCGATCTCGGCTTCGTCCCCCGGGGGCGAATTCTCGATGCCCTGCTGGACGACGGGATCACCGGCGAGCACGGCCTCTTCCCCACCAACCTCACCGGCGGCCTCAAGGGGCGCGGTCATCCCTTGGGTGCCACCGGCATGATCCAGGTGGTGGAGAACCACAAAATGATCGCCGAGGGGCGCTTCCAGGCCGGCGTCTCCCACTCCATCGGCGGGCCGATCAACAACAACATCGTCATCCTCCTGGAGCGGAGCGACCACTACGGGCGCCGTCACCATGAGCCGTACAAACCATGGGGGCTCCCCTCGCTGGGGCGGCTCAAGCCGAAGGAGGTCACCGTCGACGCCCTCCTGGCTGAAAGCGGCGTCGTGGAGGGAACCTTCGTCACCGCCACCACCCGCTTCGACTACAAGAGCGGCGATCCCGAGGGGATCATCACCATCGTCTCCTGCCGTGCGGCAAGCGGGAAATCGTACCGCTTCCTCTTCGGCATCGCCGGCGAGAACTACCAGCAACTCATCAAGCTTCTCCCCGGCGACCGGATCAGCCTGGAGCGGAGCGACGGCCAGATCCTCCTCAACCGGATGCCGGTGAAGAAGTTCTACCAGCGCACCATCGACGGGCTCGTGGACCTGGCGGGGAGTGGGTGGAAGAGGCTGACGGGATGGTAATTTCCTCTTCCCATGAAGCGAAAAGAGACTATAATCGCTTCATATTTTGAAGCGATTATGGAGAGGAAATGACTCACTACGTCTGGCAATCCCAGTCCTGGCCTGATTTCCGATGGAATGCGGAAGAGCTTCTCGCCCCCCTCGGTGAATGCCGCAGGCTCCAGGGGAGACTCCTTAACGCCATTGCAGCATTGGGAGTTTCCCTCGGAACCGAGGCCCAGGCCGAGATCCTGGCCGAAGAGACCATGACCACTGCCGCCATCGAGGGGGAGCAGTTCGACCTGAAGGCGGTCCGCTCCTCCGTGGCCCGCCGGCTCGGCATCCCCGCCGCCGGGCTCCCGGTGGACCGTCACGTGGACGGCCTTGTGGCGGTGCTTATGGACGCCACCCAGAACTGCGACGAACCGCTCACGGTGGAGCGGCTCCAGGGGTGGCAGGCATCACTCTTCCCCACCGGCTACTCCGGCCTGCACAGGATCAGGGTAGGCCAGTGGCGCGGCGAGGAGCCGATGCGGGTCGTCTCCGGCCCCGTCGGCCGGGAAACCGTCCACTTCGAGGCTCCCCCGGCGGAGCGTATCGAAGAGGAGATGGCCCGTTTCCTGATGTGGTGGGATGAGAGCTTGGGGAAGATGGAGGGACTGCTGCGGGCCGCCATGGCCCACTTCCGGTTCGTGACCATTCACCCCTTCGAGGACGGCAACGGCCGGATCGCCCGGGCCTTGACCGACATGGCCCTCACCCAGGACGACCGGCAACGGATGCGCTCCTACAGCCTCTCCTCCCAGATCATGGCGGAACGGGAGGCATACTACGACGTCCTCGAACGGTGCCAGAAGGGTGACGGCGACATCACCCCGTGGCTCCTCTGGTTTCTCGGCGCCCTTGCCCGGGCCATCACCCGTTCGGAAACGCTCCTGGCCGTGGTGCTCGACAAGGCCGCCTTCTGGCGTCTGCACGGACACCTCCCCCTCACCGAACGGCAGCGGAAGGTGGTCAACCGGCTTCTCGATGCAGGCAAAGGAGGCTTCGAAGGGGGGCTCACCACGCGAAAGTATGCTTCCATCGCCGCCGTAAGTCGCGCCACGGCGTTCCGGGAGATGAGCCAGTTGGTGGAGTGGGGGGTCATCAGGCAGGCGGCGGGGAAGGGCCGGAGCGTCAGTTATGAAATTGTGTGGCCATGAAGAGGAATACTTAACGGCACGTTTCACAGAGATATATGACGTTGACCGAGGTATAAACCGGAGTTATACTTTTCATTGAAGGAGGTATAACTAATGAAAGCCATAAAAACTGCAATATCCATCGAAAAGGATCTCTTTGACCAGGCCGAGAAAATGGCGCAATCCATGAAGGTGTCGCGCAGCAGGCTTTTCGTGATCGCCTTGCAAGACTTCATCGCGCACCAGAAAAACAGGGAGATGCTTGCCCAGATCAACGCGGCCTACGCGGACGACTCCGACACGGCAGAGCAGACCCTTCGCCGGAAATCACGCCGGCAGCACCGGCGCATGGTGGAGGGGGAATGGTAATCAATCAGGGTGACATCTACTGGATTGAACTTGACGAACCCGAAGGCTCGGAACCCGGCTATCGGCACCCCCATGTCATCGTCCAGAATAACCTGTTCAACCGGAGCCAGATAAAGACGGTGGTTGTCTGCCCCCTTACGTCGAATCTCAAACGTGCAGGCGCGCCCGGCAATGTGCTGCTTGAAAAGAACGAAGTCAATCTGTCGAAGCAGAGTGTCGTCAACGTGTCCCAGATTTTCACGGTGGACAAGACGCAACTGGATGAGTACATCGGGACTTTGCCGCCGAAACGGGTTAGTGAGATTCTCGAAGGTGTTAATCTTGTGCTTCAGCCGCGGGATGTAGAGTGAGATATCCACCCCGATACTGCTATCCATAGGAGTCTGTAGTTGTGACCGCAAAACAGCAATCCTGGATGTGCTGTTTTCTGCCAGAAGGAGAATACCCGCCACACTTGTGACCGCACAGAAGCACGGCGAGGCCAAAGAGGGCCAGGCAGCTCGCAAGAGAAATGTTCTGATTGGGTAGATCACCGGTTCACGCGCGTACGCGCGTGAACCGGTCAACAACTTGTTGGCCTACAGTGAATGAACCAATTTGAATAAAAGATAGGCATAAACGGAAGTTATCATGTCAGAATCTCAAAAACTATCACCTCCAGAGAGGCTAGAAAAAATCATTAAAGACGCTGATGCCTTTTTCTCAGCGGCAGAGAGTAGTATCGACCGCTCCATTTCATATGGAGAAAGCGAGTCTGATGCATTCTGGAACCAATTGCCAGATGCTCTCAGAGATGTTGGGTCAGGAATCATAAATGAAATTATTAGCTTCGCCTCGGACATGGCTATTGCAATTCGTCGCTCACCTTTTCTTGGAGAAGAAGATGAAAGGCAAGCCGGTTTAGCTTTAAAAACAATGCGTGCGGCTATTAGATTACGGCGATACAGGTTCTGGGATTCTGAAGTTCTCCATGATGAGGGGACATACATTGGAATGAGACGAGCAGAGCAAGATGATAGTGAGCCAAATCCACCTATGCTCTCTCGACGTCAATTCAATGACGGAGCTGAAAAATTGAGACCAATCGTAGAATTTTCAATTGATGGTAAAGAACTGGATCATCATCCGCTAAGTAAACTCACGTCTTCGACAGGATATAGACCAGGCACTGCATTTATCATGATGTGGATTTCCAAGGATATCCCTGAACTTATTGATGTGGTTGATACAATAAAGAGGTGCTGTAATAAATTTAGCATAATCGCATTAAGAGCCGATGATATTGAGCATAGCGATGTGATCACAGCCAAGATAGTAGAGGAAATTCGGACATCTGAGTTTTTGATAGCTGATTTGTCAGGAGAAAGACCAAGTGTTTATTACGAAATTGGTTTTGCACATGCAATCGATAAACGAGTGATTCTTTATCGGAAGGCTGGTACACCCATTCATTTCGATTTGGCCGCATATAACTGCCCTGAATACAACAACATGAAAGAGCTTGAATCATTGCTAACAAAGAGGCTAACAGCTCTAACGGGAAGGGAGCCTAAGCCATGAATTTAGTTGTTAACACAACTGCTACAAGACCAGTACCGACAAGACCCATGAGTGGTCAGCCATTGAAAATAGAACAAACGATTCCCAACAAGCCGGTTGCACACGGCCTTGAGGCCGGTGAACCGGGCGACCCGTTAGAATTGCGGATCAAAGCGCCACCGTGCTTTCGGCCAGCACCTCTGATCCCCATAAAAGGAAACAATGGAACCGTATCCTTCCTGTGATCACGAACAGTTGCTGGAACTGGCCACCATGCGGATGCCCTTTGGCAAATATCAGGGGCGCCGCCTCATCGACCTGCCGGAGCCCTATGTCGTCTGGTTTGCCGGGCAGGGCTTTCCCGAAGGAAAGCTGGGCACCATGCTGCGCGCCGTCTATGAAATCAAGGTAAACGGGCTCGAATACCTGTTCGACCGGTTACGGTGAAGTTGCCGACCGGCGACAGGACCGGCCCAAACCACCGCCACGGAGACTCCCCATGACCACCCAACCCATCGACCCCTCCGGCCTCGTCCCCCCCGAGCGGGACGCCTGCGCCATCATCTGCTACATCAACAAGGAAGCCCGCCCCACCCACGGCAACGTCCAGCGGACCATCGATGCCCTGGTGAAGATGGGTCACCGGGCGGGAGAGATCAACGGCGAAGGGGACGGCTGCGGGGTGCTGACCGACATCCCGCGCATGATCTGGCGGGAGGTGCTGGCCGGCGCCGGCCATGACCCGAACCTGGCCGAGGCCCCCGCATTCGCGGTGGGGCATCTGCTGCTCCCCAAGGAGGCCACGGCGGCCGACCCGCAGTTGCAGGAGAAGATCCTCGCCCGTTTCGCCGCGGCCGGGGTGCAGCTTCTGGTGGAGCGCCCCGGCATCGTCCGGAGCGAGGTCCTCTCCAGCCGCGCCCGGGAGGGGGAGCCCCTCTTCTGGCAGGTGGCGCTCCTCTGCCCCGAGAAGGTGGCGGCGCCGGCGCTCCTCTTCGAGTTCCAGACCGCCATCGAGCGGGATTTCCCGGTGCACGTGGCGTCGCTTTCCGCCGATGTGACGGCCTGGAAGGTTCACGGCGCGCCGGAGCTCCTCCCCCGCTACTACCCGGAGCTGAAGCGCCGCGAGTTCCTCTCCGCGGTCACCATCGGCCATAGCCGCTACTCCACCAACACCCTCCCCACGGTGCTCCGGGCCCAGCCCTTCTCGCTCCTGGGGCACAACGGGGAGATCAACACCATCGCCCGGCTCCGGGAGGAGGCGCGGATGATGGGGATTCCGCTCTTCGCCGATGGCTCCGACTCCCAGGACCTGAACCGGACCCTGGAGGGGCTCATGTTCCGCTACGGCCTCTCCCTCTTCGAGGCGATGGAGGTGGTCTTTCCCCCCATCTTCAGCGCCATGGACGGGATGGGGCAGGAGATTCGCTCCATGTACACCTGGTTCCGCCGCTTCCTGAAGGCGAGCGCCCAGGGGCCGGCGGCGATCATCGCCCGGCACCGGGAGCTCTGCGTCTTCAGCGTGGATGCCATGGGGCTGCGCCCCCTCTGGGTGGGGGAGACGACCAAGGAGATCTTCGCCTCGTCGGAGCTGGGGGTGGTCCCCCACGAGGAGATCCTGGCCGACCCGAAACCCCTTGCCCCCGGCGAGAAGGTGGGAATCAGGATTGTGGCGGGGCGGCAGGCCGAGCTCATCGACCACCCACGGCTTCGGCGCGAGGTCTACCAGAATTTCCGGAAGCGGACGAACCTTGAGTCGCACCGGAAATCCCTGATGGCGGCAGGCGACGTAGGGGCAATTCATGAATTGCCCCTACAGGCCAGATGGCAGCGCAACGCCAAGCTCCACCAGGACAATCTCATGTCCGCCTTCGCCTGGAAGTCCAGCGACCTGAACATCCTGCGGGAGATGGCCCGGAGCGGCTCGGACCCCATCGCCTCCCTGGGGTATGACGGCCCCCTGGCCTCCCTCTCCAACCAGCGCCAGAACCTCTCCGACTACTTCAAGGAGCAGGTGGCGGTGGTGACCAACCCGGCCATCGACCGGGAACGGGAGGCGGAGCACTTCTCCACCCGGGTCTACCTCGGCCCCCGCCCCTCGCTCCGGGGTCCGGCCCGGCCGGGGGTGGCGCTGGAGGTGCCGCTCCTGACCGGCGGCCGCCGCACCGGCCCCGACCCGGACGACGCGGTGGCGGCCCGGGAGTTCGGCACCGTCACCCTGGAGGGGGTCGCGGCCGCCTTCGGCGAGGGTAAGGGGCGCTGCCGGGTGATATCCTGCTTCATGGGGAAGGACGAGGGGCTCGGCGATGCCCTGGTGCGCCTCACCTGCGAGGCGGTGGAGGCGGTGAACCGCGGCGCGGCGATGCTCCTGGTGGACGACAGCGACTGCTTCGGAGCGGGGAAGAGCTTCATCGACCCGTTCCTGGTGACGGCGGTACTTCACAAGGGGCTCAAGGAGGCCACCGACGCCGCGGGGGAGAGCCTGCACCGGCACACGGCCCTGGTGCTCCGCTCCGGGGTGCTCCGGAGCCTCCACGACCTCATCTTCGCCCTCGGCATGGGGGCCGACGCCCTCTGCCCCTACGTCATGTGGGAGCTTGCCGGCGATGCCGCCGGCCTGGAGAACCTCCTCTCGGTCCTCGTCAAGGGGGTGGAGAAGGTGATCTCCACCATGGGGACCCACGAGGTCGGGGGGTACGGCAAGTACTTCGCCTCCATCGGCCTCTGCCGCCACCTGGCCGGGATCTTCGAGACCCCCAACTTCTGCGGATCGGGGCAGGGGGGACTTACCCTGGAGCGGCTGGAGGCGGAGAACCGCTCCCGCACCGCCGTGGCCCGGAGCCGCCAGAAACAGCCGGTGCCGGTGCAGTTCCGCCTCTACCCCAAGATCTGGAAGATGGTGGGGGCCGTGGCCAAGATGGAGGAGACCTACGCCGACCTCTCGCGCCTCATCCAGCAGTACGAGGCGGAGAATCCCCTGGCCATCCGACATCTGCTGGACCTCCGCTACACCCCGGAGCTGACCGTGGACCCGGACGAGGTGGAGACGGGCGTCGGGGACCACAACCTGCCGATTCTCTTCTCGGCCATGAGCTTCGGCTCCCAGGGGGAGACGCCGTTCCGGATCTACGCCGAGGCGGCGAAGCGCCTCAACATCGTCTGCATGAACGGCGAGGGGGGGGAGATCGCCGACATGCTGGGGCAGTACCGGAAAAACCGGGGGCAGCAGATCGCCTCGGGGCGCTTCGGGGTGAACATGGCGTTCCTCAACTCCGCCGACTTCCTGGAGATCAAGGTGGGGCAGGGGGCCAAGCCGGGGGAGGGGGGGCACCTCCCCGGCTTCAAGGTGACGGCCAAGATCGCCGCGGCGCGCCACGCCACGCCGGGGGTGTCGCTCATCTCCCCCTCCAACAACCACGATATCTACTCCATCGAGGACCTGGCCCAGATCGTGGAGGAGCTCCGCACCGCCAACCCCACGGCTCGGATCTCGGTGAAGGTGCCGGCGGTGGCGGGGATCGGCACCATCGCCCTGGGGGTGGCCAAGGCGGGGGCGGACATCATCACCATCAGCGGCTACGACGGCGGCACCGGCGCGGCCCGCAAGCACGCCATCAAGTTCGTGGGGCTCCCGGCGGAGATCGGCGTCTCCGAGGCCCACAAGGCCCTGGTTTCTGCCGGCATGCGGCAGCGGGTCGAGATCTGGGCCGACGGTGGCGCCCGCACCGGCCGCGACGTGGTGAAGCTGATGCTCCTGGGGGCCAACCGGGTCGGCTTCGGCACCATGGCCATGGTGGTCATCGGCTGCACCGCCTGCCGGGGGTGCCACCTGGGGACCTGCCACGTGGGGATCGCCACCCAGATCGAGACCACGGAGGAGGCGGAAGGGAAGGGGCTCAAACGGTTCGTGCCGCGGGTCATGGAGAACGGCGTCATTTACATGAGCACCTTCTTCCGGGGGATGAGCCGGGAGATCCGGATCCTCACCGCCAAGCTCGGCTTCCGGCGGACCCAGGATCTGGTGGGGCGGAGCGACCTTCTCATCCAGGCCCGGGGGCTCGACCGCCTCGACCTGGCGGAGCTCCTCCGGCCGGCCCAGTCGGCGGAGGCCTCCTCCTTCGAGCCCGAGGTGCGGATCATCCGCAAGCCCCTCAACTACCTCACCTCCCTCATCTCGGGGCTCGTGACCGACGCCTTTGCCGCGGGGGAGGAGCGGGTCCGCTACGATGACGACAACGCCACCAGCTCCGACCGGGCCATCGGTACCCACCTGGCCGGCGCCTACGTGCGGGGGGTGGCCGAGGGGCGCTTCCGTCCCGAGCAGAGCGCCCTCCTCCAGTTCCACCGGGACGCCATCCCCGGCAACGGCCTCGCCGCCTTCTCCATGGACCGGATCAACATCCGGGTGGAGGGGGGGGCCCAGGACGGGGTCGGGAAGTGCGCCTCCGGCGGGAAAATCGTCATCCTCAAGGGGGAAAACCGGGAGGGGCGCCGCGTCGGTGGGGGGGTCGGCAAGGGGCTCGCCTATGGCGCCCAGGGGGGGACCTTCCTCATCCAGGGGGATGCCGACAGCCGGGCCTGCATCCGCCTCTCCGGTGCCGACGTGGTCTTCGGCTCCCGCATTCGGGAGCCCCTGGACGACGACCGGGGGGACATGGCCTGCCGCGCCAACCTGAAGGGGTTCGCCTTCGAGTACATGACCGCCGGCCGCGTGGTGGTCCTCGGCGATCCCGGCCCCTGGATCTGCTCCGGCATGACCGGCGGGGTGGTCTACTGCCACCTGGACGATGCCATGGGGCTCACCCGTGATGCCCTGCGCCGCCGCCTGGCCAAGGGGGCCGGGGTGGAGATCCGCGACATCGAGGAGGAGGATGTGGCGGCCATCGGGGAACTGCTGCTCAAATACCACCGGGAACTGCTCCACTCCCACCAGGAGGAGGAAGCCGACGCCGTGGAAGGGATCATGGCCGCGGCCCGGAGCGGCTTCGTGAAGATCGTGCCGGAGAAGGGTGTGGTGCCGCCGGCAAGTACGGAGTAACATTGAGTCAACAAGCGAGAGGAGGAATGAACCATGGCCCGTAACGTGTACGTCGACAAGGATGTCTGCATCAGCTGCGGTCTCTGCGTGGAGTCGGTCCCCGAGGTCTTCCGGTTCGACGACGACAATCGCGCCGAGGCATACGACCCCGCGGGGGCCGCCGAGGAGAAGATCCAGGAGGCCATCGACGCCTGCCCGGTCAGCTGCATCCACTGGGGGTAGCCATCCCCCCGCATCCCGTGACATTGGAAGGTTTATGAACATCCTGATACTGAACTGCCGGGGTTTTTCCATCCACTTCCAGCTCTTCGACTGGTCCCGACGGACCGTCCTCGCCCGGGGGGACGTGGACCGGATCGAGCTGGGAGATTCGTCCATCCTCATGGAGGTGCCGGGGCGCGAACCCTACGGGCTCGACTCCGACTGCCCCGATTTCCGCTCCGCCGTCGCCCTCATCCTCCGCACCCTGACCCACCCCCTGGAAGGGCCCCTGGAGCGGGTAGAGCAGATCGCGGCGGTGGGGCACCGGGTCGTCCACGGCGGCGAGCGGTTCACCTGCTCGGTCCCGGTGGATGAAGCGGTCATCGAGGCGGTGCGGGGGTTCGAGGATCTGGCGCCGCTCCACATCCCCCCCAACCTGGCCGGCCTCGAGGGGGCCCTCGCGCATCTCCCCGCCATCCCCCACGTGGCGGTCTTCGACACCGCCTTCCACCAGACCATGCCGCCCCACGCCTACCTCTACCCACTCCCCTACGAGTGGTACGAGACGTACGGCGTCCGGCGCTACGGCTTCCACGGCGCCTCCCACTGCTACGCGGCCTGGCGGGGGGCGGCGCTCCTGGGGCGCGACCCGGACGGGTGCAACCTGGTCACCGTCCACATCGGCAACGGCACCTCCCTCTGCGCCGTCAAGGAGGGGCGTTCCATCGACACGAGCATGGGGCTCACCCCCCTGGAGGGGACCATGATGGGGACCCGCTGCGGCTCCATCGATCCCGGCATCCCCCCCTTCATCATGCAGGAGGAGAACCTCTCCCCCCGGGACCTGGACCGGATCCTCAACCAGCGGAGCGGGGTGGTGGGAATCACCGGGGTCCGGCGGGAGCGCCCGGCATACCTGGCCCGGGCGGCCGAGGGGGACGAGCGGTCCCTCCTCGCCCTGGAGATGGAGGCGTTCCGGTTGAGAAAGCATATCGGCGGCTACGCCGTGGCCGTGGGACGGCTCGACGCCGTGGTCTTCGGCTCCGGCTCCGGCGAGGGGGAATGGCTGGTGCGGGAGAAGAGCCTGGCCGGGATGGAGCAGTTCGGCATCCGTCTCGACCGGGAGCGGAACCGCGCCGCCTGCTCCCGGGACCGCGAAGAGCGGATCAGCGCCGCCGACTCGCCCGTGGCGGTCTTCGTCATCCCCACCGAAGAGGAGATGGTCTACGCCGAGGAGGTGGCGGCGCTCCTGAACGGCGGCGCGCCGAAAGCATGACATCCGCCGGAAATGAAGTAAACTGTCTTGATATCCCGTCAAATTTGAGCCACCGAGGAGGCTGCGATGTCGCTGGAAGGAAAGAAGGCGCCGGATTTCACCCTGGAGGGGAGCGACGGCAGGAAGCATTCGCTGAAGGAGTACGCCGGGAAGACCGCTGTCATCTACTTCTACTCCAAGGACAGTACCCCTGGCTGAACGAAGGAGGCCAGCGGCTTCCGTGATCTGAAGCCGGAATTCGACAAGCTGGGAATCTGCATCCTGGGGGTGAGCAAGGACAGCATCACCTCCCACGGCAAATTCATCCGGGAGCAGGGAATCCCCTTCACTCTCCTCTCGGACCCCGATGCCGCCATGATGACCGCCTACGGCGCCTTCGGCGAGAAGGTGCAGTACGGCAAGACCACCATGGGGACGATCCGCTCCACCGTCGTGGTGGGACCCGACGGCACGGTGGCGAAGCACTGGACCAGGGTGGCCAAGGCCGAGGCCCATCCGGCGCAGGTGCTGGAGTTCCTGCAGAAGCGGTAGGGGCGCTGCCTGCCGCGCCCTTGCCGTGCCCGTTAAATCCGTTGACTTGCGTGCCGATTGCGCTAGAGTATGAGCCTCGGCACGTCACTCTACGCCGGAGAGAAGAATGCAGCCAGCCGCCACCTCACATTCCCTCTTCCCGACCCTGCCGCCCGAGTTCCTCCCCCTGGCGCTCTATACCCTGGCGGCCACTCTCCTGATCGGCATCCTCCTCCTGGCGGCCTGGTGGCTCGGCGCCAAGACCACCAACCGCAACAAGGAACTCCCCTACGAATCCGGGGCCATCCCCACGGGGAGCGCCCGGCTCGCCTATCCGGTTCCCTTCTACCTCATCGCCATCTTCTTCATCGTCTTCGACGTGGAAGCCGCCTTCATCTTCGCCTGGGCCACGGCCTGGCGGGAACTGGGTCTGGCGGGGCTCATCCATATCACCTTCTTCATCGTCATCCTCCTCCTGGGGCTTGTGTGGCTCTGGGTAAAAGGGGGCCTCGACTGGGGGCCGTCCCGTGAACGGAGGGCCCATGGAAGAGACTGAAATCTCGCAGAACAACATCATCCTGGCCCGCCTGGATGACCTCATCAACTGGGGTCGCGCCAACTCCCTCTGGCCGATGTTCTTCGGGCTCTCCTGCTGTTTTGTCGAGATGATGACCTCCTTCACCTCCCGCTACGATGTTTCCCGCTTCGGCGCCGAGGTGCTGCGCGGAACGCCGCGGGAGGCGGACCTGATGGTCATCGCCGGCACGGTCTTCAAGAAGATGGCTCCGTCGATCCTCCGCCTCTACGAGCAGATGGCCGAGCCCAAGTGGGTCATCTCCATGGGGAGCTGCGCCAACTCCGGCGGCATGTACGACGTCTACAGCGTGGTCCAGGGGGTGAACCAGATCATCCCGGTGGATGTCCACGTCCCCGGCTGCCCGCCGCGCCCCGAGGCGTTCCTCCAGGGGCTGATGCTCCTGCAGGAGAAGATCAAGAGGGAGGAGCGCCCCGCCCGGAAGGTCCTCCACATGAGCGGCGGGACCGAAGGGACCACCCGGCCGGTGCTGGTGGACGGGGTGACGAAATCCCGCGACACCCGGGGCCCCGGCATGGAGGGGATCGCCATCCGCGGCACGTCGGTGCAGCACCCCCATTTCGCCATGCCCCGCTCCGACGAGATGTGGCGCCCCCCTGCCCCTAAGCACGATTACCCCGACTTCGGCCTCGCCGGCGAGCTGGAGACCCTCTTCGGCCACCGAGTGGTGCGGGACGACCACGCCACCGACATGCTCACCTACCGCTCCCCGCCGGAGCTGGTTCCCGAGGTGCTGCGGCACCTGAAGAGCCGGAGTGCCGCCCCCTTCCGGCGCCTGGAGGACGTGGCCTGCGTGGACGAGGCGTGCCGCCGGGAGCGGGAAAAGTTTTCGGATTTCACCGTCAACTACCACCTCCTGAACTTCGACCAACCCGGCCATCTGCGGATCAAGACCGAGCTGGCGGGTGAGACGCCGGAACTCCCCACCGCGACCACCGTCTTCCCGGCGGCCGACTGGTACGAGCGGGAGGCCTTCGACATGTACGGCATCCGCTTCGCCGGCCACCCGAACCTGCGCCGTATCCTGATGCCGCCGGACTGGGAGGGGCATCCCCTGCGGAAGGAGCACCCCTTCCGGGCCACGGAGATGCCCCCCTACACCACCGACGATGCCCGGCGCCACCAGGCACTGCCGGCCTCGGACTTCTTCGATAGAGTCGACGAGGAAACCCTGATCCTCAACCTCGGCCCCCAGCATCCGGGGACCCACGGAATCATCCGCTTCATCCTCAAGCTCGACGGCGAAGAGATTGTGGACATGGACACCGACATCGGCTACCACCACCGGGGGGCCGAGAAGATCGGCGAGCGCCAGCACTGGAACCAGTTCATCCCCTACACCGACCGGATCGACTACCTGGCCGGGGTCCAGAACAACCTCGCCTACGTGAACAGCGTGGAGCGGCTCTGCGGCATCGCCGTCCCGGACCGGGCCATCGCCATCCGGGTCATGCTGGCGGAGCTTTTCCGGATCGCCAGCCATCTGGTCTGGCTCGGCACCTTCGCCGCCGACGTGGGGGCCATGACCCCGGTCTTCTACACCTTCACCGACCGGGAGAAGATCTTCGACATCATCGAGATGGTCACCGGCGGCCGGATGCACCCCTCCTGGTTCCGGATCGGCGGCGTGGCCGAGGATTTGCCCGAAGGGTGGGACGGCGCGGTGAAGGAATTCCTCGCATGGATGCCGTCCCGGCTCAAGGAGTATGAAGACCTCCTGAAGGGGAACCCGATCTTCCGGGCGCGGCTCAAAGGGGTCGGCGTCATCACCAAGGACGAGGCGATGGAGTGGGGGGTCACCGGCCCGAACCTGCGGGCCTGCGGCGTGGCATGGGACCTGCGGAAGAAGATCCCCTACAACGGCTACCAGCACTTCCACTTCGAGATCCCCACGGAGGAGGGGGGGGATTGCTGGGCCCGCTACCGGATCAGGATCGAGGAGATCCGCCAGTCGCTCCACATCGTGGCGCAGTGTCGGAAGGAGATGCCCGCCGGGCGGTGGATCACCGACGACTACCGCTATGTCCTGCCGAAGAAGCGGGACACGCTCCACGACATCGAGTCCCTCATCCACCACTTCATCAACGCCACCCGCGGCATGGCGCCGCCCAGGGGGGAGAACTACAGTGCCATCGAGGCCCCCAAGGGGGAGAACGGCTACTTCGTGGTGAGCGACGGCCTCAACGTCCCGTACCGAGTCCGGATCAAGACGCCGAGCTTTCCGCACATCCAGGCGCTGCCGCTCATGAGCCGGGGGTGGCTGGTGGCGGATTTTCTGGCGATCATCGGGTCGATTGATTTCGTGTTGGCGGATCTGGATCGGTAAGAACTTGAGAATCCGCCACGGAGACACAGAGGCACGGAGAAAATCTTTAAGATTTGGTGTTAAACCCAAAAAAGTTTTTCGATTTTGACGCTCTCCGTGTCTCTGTGGCGAAAAGGTTTATTCATGCTTCCTGACAGTCTGAAATCCGAGTTGAAGGCCCGCGTCGCCCACGCCGTCACCAACCGCGAGGCGGTGGTGGACGTGATGAAGGAGCTGCAGCGGCACTACGGCTGGCTCACCGACGAGGCGGTTGCCGAGGCGGCGGAGCTTCTGGGGCTGACGCCGCTCCAGGTGGAGGAGCTTGCCACCTTCTACGAGATGATCTACCGCCGGCCGGTGGGGAAGCGCGTCATCCATGTCTGCGATTCCATCTCCTGCTGGGCCATGGGAGGGGAGAGCCTCATGGCGCACCTGGCGCGGCAGCTCGGCATCGGGCCGGGTGAGACCACGGCGGACGGGATGTTCACGCTTCTTCCCTGCTGCTGCCTCGGCAACTGCGGCGAGGCGCCGACGCTGATGATCGGTGACACCCTCCACGGGCGGGTCACGCCGGAGCAGGCCAGCGAGATTGTGGAGAAAGAGCGCTCTGCCGCTCGATAAACCCGGCACCGGCCGGAGAAAATCAAGGAGGATCGTATGAAAAAAGGGATGATGGCAACGGTGTGCATGATGGCCCTGGCGGCATTCGCAACGGCCGGTTTCGCCGATACCAAGAAAGGGGGGAAAATCGACGCTGCCGCCGAGTTCAAGGAGCACTGCGCCTCCTGCCACGCCGACGGCGGCAACATCGTCAACCCCAAGAAGACCCTGAAGAAGGCCGATCTGGAGGCCAACGGGGTCAAGAGCTGGAAGGATATCGTCAAGCTCATGCGCAACCCCGGTCCGGGGATGAACAAGTTCGAGAAAAAGGATGTCAGCGACAAGGAAGCGAAGGCCATCGCCGTATACATCCTGAAGACCTTCAAGTAAGCCGATGGCCAGGATCAAGCGGATATACGACCCGCCGGCGCCGGAGGACGGGGCGCGGATTCTCGTGGACCGCCTCTGGCCCCGGGGGATCGCCAGGGACGAGGCCCGGCTCGACGAGTGGCTGAAGGAGATCGCCCCGAGCGACGAGCTGCGGAAGTGGTTCGGCCACGACCCGGCCCGCTGGGAGGAGTTCCGGGAGCGGTACCGACGGGAGCTGGAAGCGAAGGCGGAACTCCTGGACCACCTGCGGGCGCTGGCCGGGAAGGGGACGGTGACGCTCCTCTTCGCCGCCAAGGATGAGGCGCACAACAATGCAGTGGTGATTGAAGAATTGCTTCAACCCTGAAACGGCACGTCCGCCACAGAGACACAGAGACACGGAGGAAATCACAGAGAACGTCTGAATCCGTTTGATGGCGAGAATCTCTGTGTCTCTGTGGCTCTGTGGCAAAAGTGAAAGCATCCGATGGAACAACTCCTCTTCCGACATAACCGCCCCGACCGGTGCGTGACCTTTGCCGAGTACCGGGCCGAGGGGGGCTTCGCGGCGCTGGAGAAGGCGCTTGCCGGCATGTCCCCCGCCGACGTCCAGCAGGTGGTGATCGACTCCAACCTGCGGGGGCGCGGCGGCGCCGGCTTTCCCACCGGGAAGAAGTGGTCCTTCGTGCCGCGGGACATCCCCGGCCCCCGCTACCTCATCTGCAACTGCGACGAGATGGAGCCGGGGACCTACAAGGACCGGGTGCTGCTGGAGGCGAACCCGTACTCGCTGGTGGAGGGGATGACCCTGGCCGCCTACGCCATCGGCGTGGCCCACGCCTTCATCTTCATCCGCCGCGGCTACGAGGAGGCGGCGGAGAACTGCCGGCGCGCCATTGTCGAGGCGAAAGAAGCGGGGCTTCTCGGGGAGAACATCCTCGGCAGCGGCTTCTCCCTGGAGCTGGACGTCCACCAGTCCGCCGGGCGCTACATCTGCGGCGAGGAGACGGCCCTGATGAACGCCCTGGAGGGACGGCGGGCCAACCCCCGGAGCAAGCCTCCGTTCCCGGCGGTGAAGGGGCTCTGGGGGCGCCCCACGGTGGTGAACAACGTGGAGACCCTGGCCAACATCCCGGCCATCGTGGCCAATGGCGCCGCCTGGTTCAATGGGCTGGCCAGGATACCCGAGGCGGCCGGCACCAAGCTCTTCTGCGTGAGCGGCCATGTGAAAAACGCCTCCTGCTTCGAGCTTCCCCTGGGGATGACGCTGGGGGGGATCATCGACGGCCCCTGCGGCGGCATGCTCCCCGGCCGGGAGTTCAAGGCGTGCATCCCCGGCGGGGCATCGACCCCGTTCTTCACCACGGCCCACTGGCACGTCCCGATGGATTTCGACACCGTGGCCAAGGCGGGTTCGCGGCTCGGCACCGGCGGCATCGTGGTCTTCGACCGGAACACCTGCATGGTGGCGGCGACCCTGAACCTGATCGCGTTCTACGCCCGCGAGTCGTGCGGCTGGTGCACCCCCTGCCGGGAGGGGCTCCCCTTCGTGCAGGATGTCCTCGCCCGGATCGAGGCAGGGGCGGGGCGGGAGGAGCATATCGGCATCCTCCGGGAGCACGTGCAGTACCTCAATTACGCCTTCTGCCCCCTGGCTCCCGGCGCCATGGGGCCGGTGGAGGGGCTTCTGCGGCTCTTCGAGGATGAGATCCGGGAGCACATCATCTTGGGGCGTTGCCCGATACAAAAATAACATCTGCCACAGAGGCACAAAGACACGGAGGAAAGCCATAAACGCGATAACTGATAAAATTATCGGCTGTGCCATCGAGGTTCATCGAAATCTCGGGCCGGGTCTTCTGGAGTCGATATATGAAAAAGCGCTGTGTCATGAGCTTGGATCACGTGGCTTGCACTATGAGAATCAGGCGGTCGTACCGATAGTTTATAAGGGAAGCAAGCTCGGTGAACACAGGATCGACCTGCTCGTCGAAAATCGAGTGATTGTTGAGCTGAAAGCGACCGAAAGGCTCGAACCGGTTTTCAAGGCCCAGTTACTGAGTTACTTGAAGCTTACCGAAAAAAAGGTCGGCCTTTTGATCAATTTCAATGTTCCCGTACTGAGAGATGGGGTAACTCGTGTTGTTCTCTGAGTCTCTGTGCCTCTGTGGCAGATTTTGACATTATGCCCAAACTGATCATCGACCACATACCGGTGGAAGTCCCCGCCGGCACCAGCGTCCTTGAGGCGGCCAAGTCCGTCGGGATCTGGATTCCGCACTTCTGCTACCACCCGGCATTGGGGAGCGTGGGGGCGTGCCGGCTCTGCGCCGTGAAGCTGCTGGACGGCCCGGTGAAGGGGATCCAGATGTCGTGCATGCTCCCGGCACAGGACGGGATGGTGGTCTCCACCACCGACCCCGAGGCGCTGAAGATGCGGAGCCTGGTCATCGAGTGGCTCATGACCAACCATCCCCATGACTGCCCGGTCTGCGACGAGGGGGGGGAGTGCCTCCTGCAGGACTACACCGTCGCCGGCGGCCACGGCATCCGGCGCTTCGAGGGGAAAAAGCGGACCCACGTGAACCAGGACCTGGGGCCGTATATCGAGCACGAGATGAACCGCTGCATCCAGTGCTACCGCTGCGTCCGGTTCTACCAGGAGTTCGCCGGCGGGAGCGACTTCGGCGTCATGGGGAGCGCCCGGCGGGTCTACTACGGCCGGTTCGAGGAGGGGAAGCTGGAATCCCCCTTCTCCGGGAACCTGGTGGATATCTGTCCCACTGGCGTCTTTACCGACAAGACCGCCCGCTTCCGTGCCCGCTACTGGGACTACGAGATGGCCCCCTCGGTCTGCCCCCACTGTTCGCTGGGGTGCAACACCGTGCCGGCGGCCCGCTACCGGGAGCTGCTGAAGACCATTGCCCGGGAGAATCCCGCCGTGAACGGCCCGTTCCTCTGCGACCGGGGAAGGTTCACCAACGCCCCAGTGAACGACCCGGCGCGGCCACGGGTGCCGCTGGTGGACGGGAAAGAGGTTCCGTGGGACGCGGCCCTCGACGCCCTCATGCTGCGGATCGCCGAACTGGCGGAGGTATACGGCCCCGGCAGCCTGGCGGTGGTCGGCTCGCTGCGGCTCCCGCTGGAGGGGAACCTCCTGCTGGCGCGATTGGCCGAACTCCTCGGCGCGGGGCATCTCTGCTACTTCGCCGACAGGGAGGAGGGGGAGCGGGTCGCCGCGGCCGTATCCCTCCTCGACGGCGGCAAAGCCGCTTCCATGGCCGACGTGCGGAAGGCCGACTGTGTCGTCATCCTCGAATCGGACCTCCGGGACGAGGGGCCGATGATGCTCCTGGCGGTCCGGCAGGCATGGCGCAGCGGCGCGCCGGTCTTCCTGGTGGGGAAACACGCGCCGCTGGAGCAGGCCCGGGCCGTCTCCATCGAAGCCATCGAGCTGAGCATCATCGAAGAGGTGCCGCTGGCGATCTTCGCGCGCCCCGTGGTCATCTGCGGCACCCGGAACAACGCCCCCGCCGCCATCGGACTGCTCGCCCGGGCCGAGGCCGGAATCGCGTGCCTCCTCCCCGGCCCCAACGCCGCCGGTGCGGCGCTCCTGGCGCAGGAGCACGGAGCGGTCACCCTGGAAGGGGCCATCGCCTCCGGGAACGTGAAGGGGATCATCACCGTGGAGGCCGACATCCCAGCGGCGCTTCTGGACGGCGTGCCGTTCGTGGTGGCCGCCGACTGGCTCCCGACGGAAGCCGTCCGGCGGGCCGAGATCGTCCTCCCCACCACCGCTTGGGTGGAGACCGACGGCACCTTCGTCAATTTCGAGGGGCGGGCCCAGCGGTTCAGGAAGGCCATGGCGCCCGGACTCCCGATCCGGGGTCTCCCGGCCCGTTACCACGCCTCCCCCGACAAGCCGTCGCCGTTCCATCCACCCCGGCTGCACCGGAGCATCCCCCCCGGGGGAAACCTCCGCTCCGCCGCGCGGATCGTGGCCGACCTGATTGAGCGTTGCAGCGGGGAAGCGGTGGCGGATCCCTTCGAGGGGCGGTGGGAGCCGCTGCGGGACCTGGATCCGGAAGGGGAAGGAGTGAGACTGGGGCCGGGCTAGATGCTCCGTTTTGTGGATGAGCGGTTCACGTGTGCGCGTGAACCGCTCAATAAGAGTTGTCTCAATGAATGACGAAGGAGAAAAAAATGAAAATTATTGCTGTCGTAATGTTTTTCCTGATGACAACCGCTGCAGGCGCAGCCACCCTAGAATCCAAGGATGCAGCAAAAAAATTAACTGACCAAATTATGGCCAAGGTTGCATCAGGTGACATTGAAGGTGGTCTTCTCTTGATGAAACCATATTTAATAATACCAGAATCAGAATTTAATGTGATGGTGGAGCAATCAAAGCTTCAATTGCCGGTAATACAGGGACGGTTCGGCAGGATCATCGGATCAGAATTTATTAAGGAAAAGTCAGTCGGGAAATCATTACTGCAAATTGTTCAGATACAAAAATTCGAAAAACACATAATGCGGTGGAACTTCATATTTTATGGGCCGAATGGCAAGTGGGTCCTCAATACATTCAATTTTGACGACAAGATACATTCAATGTTTGAAGAGTAGAGCCAACCGGGCCCTTGGACGCCGACCGGGGCTGAGAAACGCCCCGGTGCGGGTCAAGGGCACGAGCCGTTGAGTGAAATTTGAATTCGCAAATTCAGCGCCATAGCCAAAAAAGGAGGCAGTTCTATGAAGAAACTATTTTTCGCATTACTGACGCTGTTCATCGTTAACGCAGCGGCAATGGCGGGAGGAGGCCTCGACGGTTTTCTGAGGAGCCTCAACGTCCAGGCACAGGCCGACCTGAAGGGCTTTTCAGCCAGGCTCAGCACCCAGTTCGGCATTCCGGAGGTGCAGGTACGCGCGGTTATCGGGACGGTCAAGGAACCGGCCGACGCATTCATGTGTCTCCAGCTCGGGCAATGGACCCAGAAGCCGACCGAGCAGGTGGTGCGCGTCTACAAGGCCAATCAGGGCAAAGGGTGGGGAGTGATCGCGAAAAGCATGGGGATCAAGCCGGGCTCCACCGAGTTCCATGCCCTGAAGCGCGGTGATCTCACGTTTAGCGGCCAGCCGGCTGGTGAGCAGGATGAGAGGCCGGGCAAGGGAAAAGGGCGGGGGAGAGGGCACAACAAGTAACGTTGATCCCATAACGACATAACCAGAAAAAGGAGCACCATGAGCAGTTATCCGAAATGTCCTCAATGCAGTTCAGAATACACCTACGAAGACGGCACCATGTACGTCTGCCCGGAATGCGCCCACGAATGGCCGACAGCGGCGCCGGGAGAGAGTACGGAAGAGCAGCGCGTGGTGCGCGATGCCTTCGGGAACGTGCTCAGCGACGGCGACTCCGTCACGGTGATCAAGGATCTGAAGATCAAAGGCTCGTCCTCGGTGGTCAAGGTCGGGACCAAGGTGCGGAACATCCGTCTCATCGAAGGCGACCATGACATCGACTGCAGGATCGACGGCATCGGCGCCATGCAGTTGAAGTCGGAGTTTGTGAAAAAGGCGTAGATGACCGACCTCACCCTCGACATAGCCATCCACCTGGCGAAGATCGCCCTGATCTTCTTCGTGGTGCTGACCCTGGCGGCGTATCTGGTCTTCGCCGAGCGGCGGCTGCTGGCCTGGATCCAGGACCGGAAGGGGCCGAACCGGGTGGGGCCGTTCGGCCTCCTGCAGCCGCTGGCGGATCTCATCAAGCTCCTGACCAAGGAGGATTTCCGGCCCCCCCAGGCGGACAGGTGGCTCTTCTATCTGGCCCCGGCCATGGCGGCGATCCCGGCGATCCTCACCTTCGCGGTGATCCCCTTCGGGAGGCCGGTGACGCTCCTCGGCCGGGAGGTGCCGCTGCAGGTGGCGGACCTGAACGTGGGGCTCCTCTTCTTTATGGCGCTTTCCTCCATCGCGGTATATGGTGTGGCCCTGGGGGGGTGGGCGTCCAACTCGAAGTACGCGCTCCTCGGCTCAATCCGGGGGCTGGCGCAGCTCATCTCCTACGAGCTCTCCATGGGGCTGTCGCTGGTGCCGACGGTGATGCTCGCCGGGTCGCTCCGGCTCTCGGACATCGTGGCGGCCCAGAAGGGGGTCTGGTTCATCGTCTACCAGCCCCTTGCCTTCGCCATCTTCCTCGTCAGCATCGCGGCGGAGTGCAAGCGGATCCCCTTCGACATCCCCGAGGCGGAGGGGGAGCTGGTGGCCGGGTTCCACACCGAGTACTCGGGGATGCGCTTCGGCCTCTTCTTCGTGGGGGAGTACATCAACATCATCGTCCTCGGCGGGCTGGCCACGACCTTCTTCCTCGGCGGGTGGCACGGGCCGTGGCTCCCGCCGTTCGTCTGGTTCGCCGCCAAGACCCTCGCCTTCGCCTTCTTCTTCATCTGGATGCGGGGGACCCTGCCGCGGCTCCGCTACGATCAGCTCATGCACCTGGGGTGGAAGGTCCTGACCCCCCTGGCGCTCGTCAACATCCTGGCCACCGGCTGGTGGCTCATGGCTCGGGAACTATACTGAGGAAAGGGGGGATTCACGGGGTCTCCGTACGCAAACACGCCGGCAAGTCGTCGTAGTGAACGCTCACGCAACGAACGAAGCAAAGGAGGACGTGTCATGGTGGAGAATGTGAATTCGAGGGACAAGGACGGGCACACGCCGCTCATCGAGGCGGCCAAGGCAGGGGATGTGGGAGCGATCCGGGATCTGGTCTCCCGCGGCGCGGAGCTGGAGGCCAAGAGCGAGAAGGGGAAGACGGCGCTCCACTACGCGGCGGCCAGCGGCCACGCCTGGGCCATCAAGGCGCTGCTTGAGGCGGGGGCCGCGGTGGACCCCCGGGACAACGAGTGGCACACCCCGCTGATGCTGGCGGCCAACTACGGCTGCGACGAATGCGTGCAGGACCTCCTCGGCGCCGGCGCCGACCCGGCCGCCAAGATGAAGCTCGGCAACACCGCCCTCACCTATGCGGAGACCAACGGCCACCCCGAGACCCTCGACCTCATGAGGAAGGCGCTGCGCGCCAAGGCGCCGGCATAACGGAGACGACACGGAGGGGGGGCCGTTGCGCCGCCCCCTCCCCCACAGAACCATGCCGATACTGAACGATCTCAAAGCCCTGGCCACCGGCCTCTTCGTCACCTGGAAGCATATCTTCCGCCCCCCGGTGACGGTGGAGTACCCCGAGGTGAAACGGACCCCCGCCCCCCGCTACCGGGCGCGGATCGTCCTGACCCGCGACCCCGACGGCGGCGAGCGTTGCGTCGCCTGCTACCTCTGCTCCGCCGCCTGCCCCGTGGACTGCATCTCCATGGAGGCGGCGGAAGGGGAGGGGGGGCGGCGCTACGCCCGGTGGTTCCGGATCAACTTCTCCCGCTGCATCTTCTGCGGCCTCTGCGCCGAGGCGTGCCCCACCCTGGCGATCCAGATGACCCCCGACTACGAGATCTGCGAGCGGGACATCATGTCGCTGGTCTACGAGAAGGAGGAGCTCCTCATCGACGGCTGCGGCAAGGACGCGGAGTACAACTTCTACCGCCACGCCGGCATCGGCATTGCCCAGCCCCGGGGGACGGGGGGGCGAGAAGAAGAGCCGGTGGACGTGCGGGGATTAATGCCGTGATTTCAACAAAGAACCTGCCACGGAGAGACAGAGACACGGAGCAAAGAAAAGGTCCTCTTTTGGCCGCCAGTCGTAGATTCCCGGTTTTCTCCGGGTCTCCGTGCCTCTGTGGCGGATTTTGACTTTTTATGGAAGCAGCCATCTTCTACATCCTCGCCGCCGTGACCGTCATCGCCACGCTCTTCGCCATCGCCGAGAAGCACGCGGTGCACGCCATCGTCTACCTCGTCACCTCCTTCTTCGCCCTGTCGGTGATCTTCTTCCTGCTGGGGGCGCCGGTGGTGGCGGTCTTCGAGGTGATCATCTACGCCGGCGCCATCATGGTCCTCTTCATGTTCGTCATCATGATGCTCGACCTGGGGCACCCGGAGCGGGCCCGGCTCCCCGGCGGCCGCGACTGGTGGCCGGCCCTGGTCCTCGGCGCCGTCATCCTGGCGTCCGCCCTGACGCTGTTCGCTTCCCGCCCCCCGGCGGTGACGGCGACGGGGAAGGCCATCGGCGTCAAGGAGTTCGCCCTGGCCCTCTTCGGGAGATACGGCGTCGCGGTGGAGGTGGTCTCCATGCAGCTCCTCTTCGCGCTGGTCGGGGCGCTCTACCTGGCCAGGCGGCGAAATCTCCCCTCACCCCCACCCCCTCTCCCCGCGGGAGAGGGTGGCCGAAGGTCGGGTGAGGGGGACGCTCTCCCGCAGGAGGAGCCGAACCGATGATCGTCCCCTTCGAACACGTCCTGGCCCTCGCCGGCATCCTCTTCGCCCTGGGGCTCGTCTGCGTCATGGTCTGGCGGATGAACCTGATCATGCTCCTGATCGGCATCGAGATCATGCTCAACGCCGCCATGCTCGCCTTCGTCGGCGGCGCCGCCCGGTGGGGGATGGCCGACGGCCAGGTCTTCTCCCTCGTCATCATGGCCATGACCTCCGCCGAGGTCTCCCTCGCCCTGGCGATGGTGGTCTACCTCCACCGGCGGAAGAAAACGGTGGAGGCGGATGAGTTCAGGGAGTTGAAAGGTTAGGAAAACCTGCCACGGAGACACAGAGGCACGGAGAAATGCGGGAATCAAACAAAATGATTCGGTCAAAACCTCAATACTTTCGTTTTTTACTGGTTTTCCTCCGTGTCTCTGTGTCTCCGTGGCAGATTGTGAATTAAAATGAAACTCTACCTCACCCTCATACTCCTGCTCCCCCTCCTCGGCGGCGCCATCAACGCCCTCGTTGGCCGCACGCTCCCGCGCCGGCTGAGTGAGACGCTGGCCTGTGCCGCGGTCTGGGGGGCGTTCGTCTGCGCGCTCCTCGCCTTCGGGGCGTACCGGGCGCCGGAGACGGTGAGGCTTGCCACCTGGCTGGCCGATTTTGACTTCACGGCCGGGATCGATCTCTCCCTCGACCCCCTGTCGCTGGTGATGACCCTCATGATCACCTTCGTCTGCGGACTGATCCACGTCTACGCCGTGGGGTACATGGCGGGGGAGGGGAGCCACGCCCGCTTCTTCGCCCTGCTCAACATCTTCGTCTTCGCCATGCTGGTGCTGGTGCTGGCGGAGAACCTGCCGCTCCTCTACCTCGGGTGGGAGGGGGTCGGCTTCTGCTCCTACGCCCTCATCGGCTTCTGGTACACCGAGACGAAGAACGCCGACGCCGGCCGCAAGGCGTTCATCACCACCCGCATCGGCGACACCGCCTTCGGCATCGGCATCGTCTGGTGCTTCCAGCTCTTCCGCACCGAGTCCATCACCCAGATCAACCAGATGGGGGGGCTCGTGCCGGCGGGGGTCGTCACGGCCCTGGGGCTCCTCTTCCTGGCCGGCGCCATGGGGAAATCGGCCCAGGTGCCGCTCATGGTCTGGCTTCCCGACGCCATGGCCGGCCCCACCCCGGTCTCGGCCCAGATCCACGCCGCCACCATGGTCACCGCCGGGGTCTACCTCATGGCGCGGATGTACCCCCTCTTCGGCGCATCGACCGTGGTCATGGCCGCCGTGGCCGTCACCGGCGCCGCCACCGCCTTTTTCGGCGCCACCTGCGCCCTGGCCCAGCGGGACCTGAAGCGGGTGCTCGCCTACTCCACCATCAGCCAGATCGGCTACATGATGCTCGGGGTCGGCTGCGGCGCCGTCACCGCCGCCACCTTCCACCTCCTGGTCCACGCCTTCTTCAAGGCGCTCCTCTTCCTCGGCGCCGGCTGCGTCATCGCCGCCATGCACCACGAGCAGGACATCTTCAAGATGGGGGGGCTGCGCACGGGGCTGCCGGTCACCTTCGGCGCCTTCCTGGCCGGCGCCCTCTGCCTCGCCGGGGTGCCGCTCACCGGCGGCTTCTTCAGCAAAGACGCCATCCTGGCGGCGGCCTGGGCGAAAGGGGGGCTCCTCTACGGCGGGCTCTACGGCGCCGGCCTCGTCACCGCCTTCATCACTGCGGTCTACACCTTCCGGATGCTCTACCTCGTCTTCGGCGGCACGGGGGAGCGCCCCCACCGCTTCCCCCGGATCATGGAGTACATGCTCCCCCCCCTGGCGCTGCTGGCGCTCTTCGGCGGCCTCCTGAACCTGCCGGAATACGTCGCGGAAGGGTGGCTCGGGCGCTTCTTCGCCACCGCTCTGAAGGATGGCGCGCCGCACCTCTCCCCCGGAGGCGAGCTGGCGCTTCAGGGGATCGCTGCCGCCGTCTCCCTGGCGGGGCTCGCCGTCGCCCACCTCCGCTACGGCGGGGCCAGAAGGCAGAAACGACTCGAAGATGCCGCCGCCGAGCCCCGGGGGATCACCGCCTTCCTCCTGAACGGCTGGTACGTCGATTCCCTCTACCGCACGCTCATCGTCCGCCCCTACGAGACCCTGGCCGGCTTCCTCTGGCGCCGGGTGGACGAAGGGGTGATCGACGACTCCCTCGACCGCCTCGCCGGGGTGACCGGTGCGGCTGGCCAGGCGCTCGGCCGGTGGAGCTGCGGGCGGGTGTCGGTCTACATTCTGAGCTTTGCGGCGGGGCTGGCGCTGATTTTGGGGTGGCTGGCGTGGGGGTGGTTGGGGTGATCACTCGGGTACGAGGAAGGATTCGGAGCGGAAAATGAGATCTGGAGAAGCGATTCTGGTCCGTCAGGCATGGTGAAATTGCTGAAACGGAACTGGAGAAGCATAGAGGTGGTCCCCGAAAATCGGACAGTGTGTTAAGGTGGACAGCCTTACCCTGTTGAAGGAGGATCACCCATGAAGAGCCGTCGTCGTTTTTCCGCCGAGTTCAAGGCCAAGGTTGCCCTGGAAGCGATCCGGGGCGAGCAGACCCTGAGCGATCTGGCCGCCCGCTATGAAGTGCATCCCAATATGATCACCAACTGGAAACGGCAGGCCATCGAGAACATGGCAGCGGTGTTTTCCGGAGCCGCCGAGCACAGCAATAAGGCGAATGACGATCAGATCAAGGACCTGCACGCCAAGATCGGACAACTCACCGTGGAGCGGGATTTTTTGGCCAAAGCCTTCGGTCGCTGTCGCTGAGTACAACCCGAAGGAAGGCCCTGGTCGAACCCGACCATGACCGACTCAGTATTGCCCGGCAGTGTGAACTGCTCTCGATCAAACGATCGGCCTACTATTACCAGCCAGTGGGCGAAAGCCCACAGAACCTGGAACTGATGCGCCTGATCGACGAGCAGCATCTCGAAACACCGTGGTATGGCACCCGACAGATGACCCGGCACTTGCGCCGGGAGGGTCATGCCGTCAATCGCAAGCGCATCGGTCGGCTGATGCAGTTGATGGGACTATCGGCTATCTACCAGAAGCCGAACACGTCGAAGCCGCATCCGCAGCACAGGGTCTATCCTTACCTGCTGCGTGGCGTGACCATCGACCGGCCAAACCAGGTCTGGTGCGCCGATATCAGCTATATTCCGCTGAGGCGAGGTTTCCTCTACCTGGCGGCGATCATGGATTGGGCCAGTCGCAAGGTCCTGTCATGGCGGCTTTCCAACACCATGGACGCCGATTTCTGCGTTGCCGCGCTCGAAGACGCCCTGGCTCGCTTCGGCAAACCCGAGATCTTCAACACCGACCAAGGGAGCCAGTTCACCAGCGATGCGTTCACCAAGGTCCTCAAGGACGCTGAGATCCGCATTTCGATGGACGGCAAGGGGCGCTGGCGGGACAACGTCATGATCGAGCGGCTATGGCGTTCTCTGAAATACGAGTGCATCTACCTGCACGCCTTCGAGACCGGCAGCGAGGTTCGTCAAGGTTTGAGCCGCTGGATCAATTTCTACAACATGCGCCGCCCGCACTCGAAACTAGACGACCGGACGCCGCATGAGGCATATTGGCAAAAACCCCGGCCTGGCTACGCCGGCCGTATTCTCTCACTGGCGGCATGACTACAACCGGCAATCCACCTTATTCCCGCCGCCAACCTGTCCTACAAACTGGGACCACCTCTCATCTATATGTAGATGCGAGCATATGATAAGTAGATGGTCGTATCTAACTGCGCAATAAATGAGTTGTGCAATATAAACTGAAAACGAATAAGAGCCAATTATGCTTCGATCACTAGCTTGGTGGAATACAGGCCTGTCACCAACCACAGACCCTACAAGAGCAACTGGAAAACAAAAAGAAGTCGCGTTAGAAATCATAAAGTACCTGACGAGGGATCTAAAAGTAGACTTTTTGGCTCTTGGGGAGGTCACTGCTGACGATTTAAATGACTTCGTGAACCACCTTGATCTCAACGAATACAGCATATACGACGGAACTCTAAAAACAGGGCGTCTCAAATTTGATACTGGTGCTATCTTTCGGAAGGAAACCTTTAGGCTGGTTGACACAACGTCCTTAATAGCCTCAAGGGGAAGCCGCTCCCTTAAAGTTGCAAATCGTGTTGATCTTATTATTACTGAGACAGATGAGCCGCTCCATATTTTCATTTCTCACTGGCCCAGCAGGCTATGGTGCGATAAAAACAGTGCAGATAGGCATCTTCTCGGCATTAGACTGCGCGATGCTGTGGATGAAATTAACGGAATACATCCTAAACCTGCCAACATTGTGCTACTTGGTGATTACAACGATGAACCGTTTGATTCGTCTCTGGCAGAACAGTTGTTAGCGGTCAGAGACAGAAGACTTGCTCTAAAAAACCCCACCCTGCTGTATAACCCTTTCTGGCGACACCTTGGGGAGGCTCTCCCATACCAGAGAAACGATCCGGGTGACAGTCATAGTGGGAGCTGCTTCCATTCTTCAGGGTTAGAGACTCGTTGGAGAACGTTCGACCAAATAATGTTCTCATCAGCATTTATAGGAAAGGGTGAGTGGCACTTGAACGAGGAATACACTCAAATACTTAAATTCCCACTACTTCCCACCAGAACCAGTTCAGACCTGGATATATTCGACCATTACCCAGTTATAAGTGTCATTGAAAAGGAGGTTGTAAATGGCTGACTATATTGACGCGTTCAAGCAAGGATTAGCAGCTGCTGAAGCAGCAGAGAGGGCCAAGCAAGAAATTAATGAGATATTTCGTGAATTAGACATACAGATGAGGGCGGGAAGCGAAGGCAAAATATCAATTGACAGGAAAGAGTATTATGTTCGTGACCAAGGAATGGCACCAGCATTCGCAGCCTTGGCAACGCTCCCTTACGTGTTGGGTGGCAGGAAAAGGGAAACATACTGGGCTGTTGTCGCAGAAAATCCTTTGATCCCTGATAGCCCTACGAAAGAACTGGCCACTTGGACCCAAGGTCGTTCTGGATATCCTTGCAAAATTGCTTTTGCGAATGTTGACCGTTCGTGCGCGGATCGAGAGTCACTTGAGATCGCTCTCGATGTGCTTCTTCGTGATCCCACGGTCGGCGAAAAGTTATCTAGCCTTATGAGGCTTGAGCCACCAGACTCTAAAAAAGAGGAACAGTCACAACAATCGGATTCAGCAGGCAGTGAGTAGCGCGCTGCGCTACAACACTTCTGTTAATCCACTGTCAGTTATCCTTAAGTATGGAGGAGAGTAATGACTACTAGACCTACAATTACTCAAATTGAAAATGCATTTCAGCCGTCAAGGGAAATTATTGATGCAGTTCGTTTTGCTGGAAGGAAAGAGGCGGTGAGAGACTCTTACTATGCACTCTTATCTGATGGAGCAAATATTGCCGTCGTTGGAAATCGCGGCATCGGAAAGACATCACTAGCAAGGCAGATTTCTAATATTGGTACAGGTGAAAATTCAATCTTAGAAAAATTGGGAATAAACAACGACAGGAAATTAGATTTTCTTACTATATATTTTGCTTGTGGAAAAGCGATAGGTTCTACGAATGAATTACTGGAGAAATTGCTGACAAACTCGAATTGTCTCGCCGATTGGGCGTACGATATTCCGAAAGCAAAGAAATTATTAAGTGGTTATTCGCCGAAATTCAGTGCTAAAGCATTGGCCGTAGGAATTGAATTAGGTGCCGAAAAAAAAGAAGAAGTTTGTGCAGAGCCAGTAATCAATTCTCATAGTATAGACACTGTATTCACTAATGTTGCTAATGCTTTATCTGAACAAAAAATTGCTGAAGATGGTCTGCTTATTGTTATTGACGAATTTGACCAAATTGGAGACGTATCAGGTTTTGCATCTTTCCTTAAAGCGCTATCTACAAATGCAACTAAAGTTAGATTTTGTATTGTCGGTGTTGCAAAAGATATTCAGGCGCTGATGAAAGAGCACGCTTCGTCAGACAGGCTTTTTGCTGGGAGCATTATTTCTCTACCATCAATGTCCTCCGACGAACTAAAAGAAATTATAACTATAGCCGAACATGAAATTGACAATTACATAATTTTTGAACCAGATGCTCGCGAACAGATTGTTACTTTAGCGCAAGGTCATCCTTATATGGTCCATTTGATAGGTAAATATTCCTTACGTCACGCATATCAGGAAGACAAACAGAGTATAACTAAATTAGATATAGATTTAACATTAAAATCTATAGCCGAAAGAGGGGCAGATCCTGTTTTGGAAGGCCGTTATAGAAAAGCTGTATCATCATCCCCACAACGAGAGATAGTTTTAAGAGCACTTGCAGAGTCACAAGATGCACAAGGAGAGGTGTGGACATCTAATGCGTATAAGATAGCAATTGACAGGGGTGTAGATAATCCGAGTCAATATGTTGGCCAGTTAGTCACTGAACAATATGGTGCTGAAATAGAGAATTTAAGGGACAGATACTACAGATTCAAGGATTCATTGTTTGCCGCATATGTTAAGGCCCATCCACGGATACTTGGCGATGGGGCTGACATCGGCGTAGACTCTGACGCGACAAACGCTGCCACGCAGGTCACGCCGTGATGCGTTAATCACCCAAAGAAAGGCCACCCATGCCCGACCAGCAAACCATAGAAACCATCGCCCGCCAGCATGGCTGCGAGGATTTTGCCTGGATCTCCGGCGCAGACGTTCAGGTGCGCCAGTGGGTCCGCTTCAAATGCACCTTTGGCTGCGGATATTTAGGCGCAATTACGATGATGGTCGGTCTCTATCTGATGAATAAAGGTCGAGATAAGATGAACCGGCAATGAATTTTAAAATCTCAAGCGGCCAGAAGTTCCTTTATAATCTCTGGCTTTTTAATGGCAATAGTGATAAGGGACTTCGCGGCTCCGGAGGGGGTCCGTCGCCCTTGCTCCCACTCCTGGAGAGTGCGAAGCGATACACCGAGCATTTTTGCAAACTCACTCTGGGAAAGACCGATCTTTTGACGTGCCGTAGCTATAGGAGAAACTTCCAGCGTAGAAACACGGCCGGCCTTGCCGGCTTTGATGTCCCGCACGGCCTGGAGCAGTTCTTCACCAATGTTACGCTTTGCATCGCGTGCCAATAGTTCTTTTTCATCGAGTGGCATGTTCCATCTCCTCTTTGAGTGCTTTGAGAATGTGCCCGGGAATGCTGTCAACAGCGCTTTTGGCATAAATCAGTAGCAACCAGATCTCGCCGGCTTCTGAGCGGGCAAAATATAGGACCCTCACGCCGCCGCTTTTGCCGGTGCCGCGACGGTTCCAGCGAACCTTGCGAACTCCGCCGGAACCGCGGACCACATCGCCTGAATCTGGAGAAACTGCAAGAAACGCCTGAAAAACCCGATATTCGTCGTCAGTCAGGTAATCATGCACTTGCTTGGTAAACAGCGGCGATTCAACGAATGTGATCATAGTCTCAATATACGGCAATGACGTATAAAGTCAATTTGAAATTTAATGGGAGGTCCAACTAGAAGCGAATAGGGGGACAGGCTACTTTGTGCAGATAAACACGGTTGAGATTACTGGAAACCCGGCAGGTCAAAGCCATGCCCGTTGGCATACAGTCGAACTGGAGGCTACAAAAGGAAGGAAGTAATAGTGTCAAGCACCCAATGAAAGGCCCCCCATGCCCGACCAGTAAACCATAGAAACCATCGCCCGCCAGCACGGCGGCGATGATTTTGCCTGGATCTCCGGTGCAGATGTCCAGGTGCGCCAGTGAGTCCGCTTCAAATGCACCTATTGGCTGCGACACCTATGGCAAGAAAGGGGGGTGCCCGCCGGCGGTGCCGTCCATCGGGGAGTGCCGGGAGTTTTTTGCCGAGTACGGCCGGGTACTGGTGCTGCATCTGGCGGTGAAATTCGACCATCCCAACGACCGGAAGGAGTGGAGCCGGAGGAAGAACCTGGAACTGCCGCGCCCCGGCCCGCCACAGCCGGAATAAATTGAATCTTTCCCGTGGGAACCGGGAGAGTCTGTTGTCTGAAGAGGAGAACGCATCATGATTAAACTGGTCTTCGGCGTCATGCTTTCGCTACTCGTTGCCGGTGCTCCGGCCTTCGCGGTGGAGAAGGTGGAGGCTCCCAAGTCGTGCCAGGTGTGCGGGATGAGCAGGACGAGCTCGGCCCACAGCCGGGTCCTGATTGTCTATGCCGACGGGAGCACCTTCGGGACCTGCAGCCTGCACTGTCTCGCCGCTGTCATGAATGAACCCCATGGCAGACAGATCGCCTCGGTCAAGGTCGCCGATTTCAGAACCGGCCGGCTGATCGATGCCCGGACGGCGGTCTGGGTGATCGGCAGCAGGGAGAAAGGCTCCATGGCAGGCGTCGCGCAGTTGGCTTTTTCCAACGGCCAGGAAGCGCAGGCGTTCATCAAGAAAAATGGCGGCATGGTCGCCGCCTACGAGCAGGCCCTGAAACTGGCGGGGATGGAAAAAAGCACCGAGGAGAAGGAGTAATGGTCCCGCGGCGAACCGTGGCGCAGGGAACAGGGATACCATCGTGGCCGACTACCCGATACTGACCATTCTCATCCTCCTCCCCCTGGCGGGGTGCCTCTGCCTGGCGCCGGTCTGGAACTGCCGGAAGTCGGTGCGCCCCCTCGCCCTGGGGTTTGCCGTGGCGGAGCTGGCCCTGGCCGGCTGGCTCCTGTTGACGGCGCCGGGGATGTCCGTGGCACCCGGCGCGCCGGCGGGGTATTTCCTCTGGGAGGATGCCGCCTGGATCGAGCGGTTCGGCATCCGCTACCTCCTCGGGATGGACGGGATCAGCCTCCTCATGGTGGGGCTCACCGCCTTCATCACGGTGGTGGCGATGCTCGTCTCGTGGCGGGGGGTGACGGAGCGGACGGCGCTCCACTACTTCCTGATCCTCCTGATGGAGAGCGGGATCGTGGGGGTCTTCCTCTCCCTCGACCTAGTCCTCTTCTACCTCTTCTGGGAACTGATGCTGATCCCGATGTTCTTCCTGATCGGGATCTGGGGGCACGGCCGGCGGGTCTACTCGGCGGTGAAGTTCTTCCTCTACACGCTGGTCGGTTCGCTGCTCATGCTCCTCGCCATCATCGGGGTCTATCTCGTCCACGGCGCCGGGAGCGGGGTCTACACCTTCGCCCTTCCGCTCCTGGCCCGGGCCCCCATTACCCACGCCGCGGCCCCCTGGCTCTTCGGGGCGTTTCTCCTCGCCTTCGCCATCAAGTTCCCGCTCTTCCCGCTCCACACCTGGCTTCCCGATGCCCACACCGACGCCCCCACGGCGGGGAGTGTGATCCTGGCGGCGCTGCTGCTGAAGACCGGGGCCTACGGCCTGGTCCGCTTCGGCTACCCCCTCTTCCCGGCGGCTGCCCGGAGTTTTGCCCCGCTCCTCATGGCGCTGGCGGTGGCCGGCATCCTCTACGCCTCGTGGGTCGCCTTTGCCCAGGAGGACATGAAGCGGATGGTGGCCTACTCCAGCGTGGGGCACATGGGGTTCGTGGCCCTCGGCATCGCCTCCTGGAGCCCGGTGGCCCTCTCGGGTTCCATCCTCCAGATGGTGAACCACGGCATCACCACCGGCGCCCTCTTCGCCCTGGTGGGGATGCTGGACGAGCGGGCCCATACCCGGGAGGTGGCGGCCTACGGGGGGCTCTGGGGGAAGGTGCCGGTCTACTCCTTCTTCTTCCTCCTCTTTGCCATGGCGTCGGCGGGGTTGCCGGGGCTCAACAACTTCACCGGCGAGTTCCTGATCCTGGCAGGGGCCTTCCGGACCACGCCGCTGGCGGTGGTGCTCGCCTTCGTCGGGATCATCCTGCCGCTGGTCTATACGGTGCGGCTCGTGCAGGAGCTGCTCTTCCAGACGGAGCGGCAGCCGCTGCAGCTGTCCGACGTGACCCTGCGGGAAGGGGCGCTCTTGGCGGTGCTGGCAGGAATCGACGTTGCCATCGGCTTCCATCCGAAGCCGCTCCTGGATCTGCTGACGGTGCCGGTGGCGCTGTTGACGGGGGGGGCGCCATGACCACCGCCGATCTCTGGACCATCATGCCGCTCCTGATCCTCGCCGGGGGGAGCGTGACGGTGCTCCTCCTCGGTGCAGTCGTGCCGGGGCGCTCCGGGACCGCCGTCGGGGTGGCGGCCGCCCTCGGCGCGGCCCTCTGGGCCGTTCAGGCCCCGCCGGTGGCGGCCACGGCCCTCGGGGTGGCCCTCACCCCCTTCGCCCGCTTCTTCATCGTCCTCTTCGCGCTGACGGCGGCGGCGGTCCTCCTCCTCTCCCACGACTATGGCGTCCGGCATCGGCTCGGGGGGGAGGAGTATCCGGCCACGGTCCTTTTCGCCGTCTTCGGCATGGCGACCCTCGCCGCGGCGACGAATCTCCTGATCCTCTTCCTGGGGCTGGAGGCGCTCACCTTCGCCTTCTACATCCTGGTTGCCTACGACCACCGCCGCCCGGCGTCGGGGGAGGCGGGGCTGAAGTACCTCCTCCTCGGCGCCATCTCCGCCGCCTTCATCGCCTTTGGCATCGCCCTCCTCTACGGGGCGGCGGGGACCCTCGACATCGCCGGGGCGGTGAATGGGGCCACCGGCGGGGTGGCCCGGGCGGGGTGGGGGTTCCTCCTGGCGGGGCTCGCCTTCAAGATGTCGCTGGTGCCGGCCCACCTCTGGACCCCCGACGTCTACCAGGGGGGACCGACGCCGGTGGTCGCCTTCCTCTCCACCGGCTCCAAGGGGGCGGCCATCGCCTTCTTCCTCCTTCTCCTCCCCCACCTGGCCGACCCGGCTCCCCTGCGGGTGGCGCTCGGGGGGGTGGCGCTCCTCTCCATGGTGGTCGGGAACCTGGCGGCGCTGCTGCAGCCGAACCTGAAGCGGATGCTCGCCTACTCCTCCATCGCCCAGATGGGGTACGTGGCCCTGGCGCTGCTGGCGGGGGGAGAGCGGGGGTACGAGGCGGCCGCCTTCTACGCCGTGGCCTACACGGTGATGAACCTGGCCGCCTTCGGCGCCGTCGCCTCCCTGGAGGGGGAAACGGTGCTGGAGGGGGTGGAGGAGCTGCGGGGGATCGGCTACCGCCGCCCGTTCCAGGGGGGGGTGCTGGCGCTGGCCATGTTCGCCCTGGCGGGGATTCCGCCCACGGTCGGTTTCGCCGGCAAGTTCGCCATCTTCTTCGCGGCGCTGAAGGGGGGGGCGGTGCCGCTGGCGGTGATCGGCATCCTGACCGCCGCCGTGTCGGCCTACTACTACCTGCGGGTGGTGGTGAACCTCTACCTGCATCCCGCGGAAGAGGGAGCCACGGGGGAGGGGCCCACCGTGGCCGAAGGGGTGGTGCTGGCCCTGGTGGGACTTGCCGTGGTGGGGATCGGGATCTTTCCGGGTCCCCTCTTTGAGCTGGTGGCGACGATCCTTCGCTGACGCCGCGTTTCGATCCGAATCCCGAGGAGATCCATCATGCAGTTACTGGTCAAGGCGCTGGCAAGCCTGGCGATCATCATCGTCTGCGCCCAGGTCGGCAGGTGGCTGCCGACCCTGGGGGGGCTCATCGCCACCATGCCCCTCACGAGCCTCCTGGTGATGCTCTGGCTCTGGAGCGACGCGCCGGGGGACTACCGGCTCATGGAGGGGTACACGAAGGGGGTCCTCTGGGGGATCATCCCGACAATCCTCTTCTTCGTGGCGGCGCTCTTCCTCTTCCGCCGCCAGTTCCCCCTGCCGGTGGTGCTGACGGCCAGCTTCGGCGTCTGGCTGGCCGGAGCGGCGGTGCATCAGTATTTTCTCAAGTAGGCATGAAAGGAAACGTATGTCCGGATGGTTGAGGGGCGCAGCTGCGGCCTTTTTCGTTTTGCTGGCGGCGGTGCTCCCGGCGCGGGCGGGGGAGGCGACGCGCTACGCCGTGGCGGTGCTCCCGGCGCCGGTCCTCAATACCGCCGACTTCCCCGGGGTCTTCGGCGGCCGCGACGGCCGGACCCTCCGGACCGACCGCCAAGGGCAGATCCGGCAACTGGAGTTCATCGCCCTGCCGGGGACCGCCTTCACGGTCCACGAAACGTTGCTTCGAGGGACGTCGGTGGTCCACCGCGTCACCACCGACGACTACCCCTCCCCCTCGGCCACCGGCTATTTCGTGGAGGACCGCTTCGTGCGGCTTGCGGAGGTAGCGCCCCCGCCCCGTCCCCGTATGCTCCCCCCCCGCGACGGGATCGTCGCCCGGCTCCTGGCGGCCCGGGGGAGCCGCTACGTCTGGGGGGGGAACGTCCGGGCCGGGGTGCCCGCCATGACGGAGCTCTTCCCGCCGGCGGGAAAACTCTCCGCCGAGACGGCGCGGCGCTGGCGGCTGCAGGGGGTGGACTGCTCGGGGCTTCTCTACGAGGCCACCAATGGCGTTACCCCCCGCAACACGAGCGCCCTGCTCGCCTTCGGCACCGGGGTCCCCATCGCGGGGCTCGGCGCGGATGCGATCCGGCAGCGGCTGGAGCCCCTGGACCTCATCGTCTGGAAGGGCCACGTCATCATCGTTCTCGACCGGGAGCGGACCATCGAGAGCCGCCTCGGCCCGGTGCCGGGGGAGCGGGACGGGGTGGCAGTGCGCCCGCTGCGGGAGGTGCTGGCCGAGGTGCTGCGGGGGAGGATGCCGGCGGACCGGTACCCGGAGAGCGGGGGGACGGGGGGGAAGAGCTTCGTCGTCCGGAGGTGGTACGGCCGGTAGCGGCTACAGTCCCCGCCGCCGGAGCTCCTCGGCGACGAGCCGCTTCCGTTCGCCGGTGAGCCGCCCCGAGGCGGCCAGGTCCCGCAGTTCGTGGACGGGGGCACCCGGCAGGAGGGAGCCGAAGAGGGGGAGGGGGGTGCCGGGGTTCTTCAGGATGGCCCCCTTCAGGTTCGGCCGGTTCCCCCAGCGGGGATTGCGGGCCACCGCCGTGATCGACTCTCCCGACGCCCGGGGGCTGGCGACGAGCTGGAATACCGACGCCTCCTTGAGACGGGGGTTGCCGAGGCATGGCTCCACCACCCGCACGTCCCCCTCTTTCATCAGGGCGTCCAGCACCGTTGCGGTGGCCCGGCGGGCGAGGGTGATCCGGTTGCCGAGGGGGGTGGTGGGGAGCCGCTGGATGATGGCCCGCTCCGCCGCCAGCCGCTGGTCGGGGGTGGTGCCGGGAAGCTCGGCGAGGGCGACGAGCTCGAAGAGGTAGAGGTGGGGGAGGAACGGGAGGGAGACCGTGGCCGGCGTCCCCGGGTTATGGAGGAGGGCGACCTTGAGCTGGTGGCTCTCCGCCACCGTATCGTGCCGGGAGAGGGTCCTGAGGAGCTCCTCGGTCAGGTCGCGCCGCCCCAGGAGGGCCAGGAGGTGGTTCTCATCGAGGGAGGGGTTCCGCAGTGACGCCCCCAGCACCTCCATGACGGGGTCGAGCATCACCTGGAACAGCTCCTCCTTGCCGCAGGTGAGGGCGTGGTGGAGGCGCAGTGACAATTCGCGGTCGAGCGGTGCACTATTTGCGGAGCTCTCGGGGGTCATGGTCGGTCCGTTTTCCGCTGGCGGCTATTCCGCGCAGCACGAGAGTTTGTTGACGTCGCGGCTGAATCCCTGGGCGCAGAGGCGCAGCCCCTCTCCCATCGAAGGGTAGACATGCAACGCGTTTGCCAGATCCTGCACCGTTGCCCCGAGGCGGATGGCAAGGGCCGCCTCGTTGATCAGCTCGGCCCCCCGGTGGCAGGCGAGGTGGGCGCCGAGGAGGCGGCCGGTGGCGCGGTCGGCCACGAGCTTGATGACGCCGGCGGTGTGGCCGGTGATGTGGGCCTTGGGGATGGCGGCCACCGGCATGACGTTCACCGCCACCTCGTACCCGGCGTCCCGGGCCTCCGCCTCGGTCTGCCCCACCATCCCCACCTCGGGGTCGGTGAAGATCGCCATGGGGGCGGAGAGCCGGTCGATGGTGCAGCCGCAGCCGGGGGTGAGCATGTCGTCCACCGCCACGATCCCCTCCCGGGCCCCCACCGTGGCGATCATCATGCCGCCCACGGCGTCCCCCGCGGCCCAGATCCCCGGTGCCGTGGTCCGCATCTGCCCGTCCACGGTGACGAACCCCCGGGGATCGGTGGCGACCCCTGCCGCGTCGAGACCGATCCCTGCCGTGGCGGGGGCGGTGCCGACGGCGACGAGGAGCTTTTCGGCGGCGAAGGTCTCCCGCCGTCCCTCCCGTTCCGTCTCCACCCGCACCTCCGCGGCGTTCCCCGATACGGCGCAGATGGCGACGTTCACGACGATCTCCATCCCCTCCCCCCGGAGCGCCTCCTCCACCGCGAGGGCCGGCTCCAGATCCACCGGCGGCAGGATGCGGGGGCCCCGCTCCAGGACGGTAACCCGGGTGCCGAGGCGCTGGAACATCTGCCCCAGTTCCAGGGCGATGACCCCGCCGCCGACGATGACCAACGACCGGGGGAATTCCTTCAGCAGGAGCGCCCCCCGGCTCGTGAGGAAGGGGGTCCCGTCCAGGCCGGGGATCCGCGGAATCCGGGGGAATCCGCCGACGGCGATGAGGAAGCGCTCTCCCCGGATGATCCGCCCCTCCACCTCGATCCGGTCGGGGGCGGCGAAGCGTCCGGTCCCCCGCACCAGCTCCAGCCCCGGCACGCTCTGGAGGATCTCCAGATACTTGCTCCGGCGGAGGAAGCCGACCACCTCGTCCTTGTGGGCCATGAGGCGAGGGATGTCCACGGGGCCGCCGCCGGAGCCGACGCCGAGCCTTGCCCCGAGCACCCCCTCCTGATAGAATAGCGCCGCGTGGATCAGGGTCTTGCTCGGCACGCACCCCCAGTTGATGCAGGTTCCGCCCAGGACGCTCTTCTCGATCATGAGCACCCGGGCTCCCAGGGCGTGGGCCCGGAGCGCCGCGGCGAAGGCGGTGGAGCCGGAACCGAGGATGACGATGTCGTGGCTGTCGGGCATGGGGAAACCTCCTCGTACCAACAGTCTACCGTAACCCGCCCGGGTGACAAACCCGCCGACGGGAGAAAGGATGCCGGAACGGCTCCATGATCAGAAAAACCTATGCATTCCTCGCCTCGCTCTCCTTTGGCCTCTGGCTCATGGGGGGGGTCATGGCGCTCCTGGCGGCGGGCTCCTTCGTGGGGGGCGAGCAGAGCGCCCTCAACGCCATGCCGCTCTTCGCCTGGCTCGGCCAGGCTCCCGTCGCCGCCTCCTGGTGGCTCTGGGGGGCCCTCGCGCTCCTGGGGCTGCTGGTGTGCAATACGGTGCTCTGCAGCGTCGAGACCCTCCGGCAGGGGTGGGGGGAGCGGCGTCTCCTCCAGCTCCTCGCCCCCCAGCTGATGCACCTCGGCTTCCTGCTGATCGTGCTGGCCCATCTCCTGAGCGCCCGGGGGGGCGCGAAGGAGGCGATGCAGGTCGACCAGGGGAGTGTCCTCTCGTTTCCCGACGGGAGCAGCGTCCGGGTCACGGCCCTCGCGACGACGCCGGGGCCCATGGGGATGCCGGTCGATTTCAGCGCCGGCATCGTGGCGACGGCGGGGGGGCGCCAGACAACGACCATCCTCCGCCCCAACCACCCCTTCTTCCACGACGGGGTGGGGATCTATCTCAAGCACGTGGAGCCGTTCCCCGTGCCGGTCGGCTACGTGGAGCTCCACTACGAGCCGGGGGCAGGGTGGGCCCTGGCGGGTGCGCTCCTCTTCACGGCCGGCAACGTCGCCCTTCTGGCGGTGCGTCGGGGGAGGCCCCTGGCGGGGTAAATCCTTGTTGCATCGACCGATTCGTGTGGTACTATAGCCCTCTGTCGCGGGTGGCGCCGGCTTTTCCGGCACCGTGGACCGCGGCTGTTTTTCAGGACGGGAGGAGACGATGGGACGGATAACCGAAGCGGCATTCATCGCCCTGGTGGCAACCCTGCCGCTGGCCGGCGGCACTGCCCGGGCCGCCGGGGGAACGGTCGGCGCCGACCAGCTTGCCGACGGCGCGGTCACCTACCGTGCCATCGCCCCCAACGCGGTCACCAACAGCAAGATCGTGGACGGGGCCGTGAACGACGCCAAGCTCGGCTTCGGCGCCGTCACCTCCCCGAAACTCGCCGACGGCGCCGTGAGCGACGCCAAGATCACCGGCCCCATCTCCGGTTTCAAGATCGGCCGCCACGGCCATGACGGCGCCGACATCGTCACCGGCACCATCGACGCGGCCCGGCTCCCCGTCGGCACCGGCCCCGGCACCGTGGCCGCCGGCGACCATACCCACGAAGGGCTGTTGAAAAAACCGGCCAACCTCGTCATCGTCGCCCCGAGCGGCGGCGACTTCACCTCCCCCCTCGATGCCCTGAACGCCATCACCGACGCCTCGGCCGACAAGCCATACCTGGTGAAGATCATGCCCGGCAGCTACGATCTGGGGCTCGCCACCCTCGTCATGAAGGAGTACGTCGACCTGGAGGGGGCGGGGGAGCTCACCACGCTGCTCCGGGGGAGCGCGGCCGATGCCGGCGTGGTGGCCGGCGCCTCCCATGCCGAGCTGCGGAACCTGGCGGTGGAGGCGAGCGGCTCCGAGGGGAACATCGTCGGCATCTTCAGCGGGAGCGCCTCGCCCCGCCTGACCCACGTCACCGTCCGCGCCGAGGGGGGGAAGAACGCCTACGGCATCTACAACCTCATGGCGTCGCCGGTCATCTCGGACGTCACGGTGACGACGGGGGGGAGCGGCGCCACCTTCGGGATCTTCAACCTCCACTCCTCGCCGATGGTGAAAAACTCCGCGGTGACCGCGGGGACCGGCGTCTCCAGCTTCTACTCCGGAACGGCCACCGTGGAGGGATCGTCGGTTGCCGGCTCCCTCATCACCATCTACACCGGCACCGGCACCACGACCCGCGTCGCCAACACCCGCCTCGAAGGGGGAGCTCCCGCCACCAGCGGGATCGTGAAGTGCGTCGGGGTCTATGACGGGAGCTTCGAGCCGGTGACGTGCCGCTGACGGCGGCGGACCTCTTCTTTTCATGAGAAAAGGCGGTGTCTCCACCGCCTTTTCTCGTTTCGTTTCCGGAAATTTCAGTACCGCATCCGCACCCGGTAGGTGAGGGTCGCCTCGCCCTCCTTCGGCACCGGGACGCGGAATTCGGCACCGTGGGCGTCCCCCCTGACATGGGGGTGGGATGACGCGAGCATCTGCCAGTCGCCGGGAACCGGCTCCACCACCTTCACCGTGACATCCTCCCGCTTGTGGTTGCGGAGCCGCACCTCGAAGGCCGCTTCGTAGGTGTCGGCAGCGATCTTCTTCCATTCGGCCTGCTTCCGCTCCCCCACCACGTCGAAGGCGTCGCCGAGCTTCACCCGCACCTTCTCCTTCTCCGGGGTGTGGTCGATGGCGTCCTCGCCCACGAACTGGAGGCTTCCCGCCGCATCCCGCTTGTAGACCCGCACCACCCCCTTCGGCAGCGGCATCCCGAGATGGTGCTCCCGCCGGTTCTCCAGCTCCACGTAGACCCCCACCTTCCGATTCCCGGCGGCATCGCCGACGGGAGTGGTGTAGGAGAAGCCGTCGCCGCGGAAGAGGTACTCCTTCGTCACCGGGATGGCGTCGGCGGTGACGAGGCTGATCTGCTTGGTCTGGTTATCCTTGATGGTGGAGGGGCGCTGGAGGGTGTAGAGGTGGTACTCGAAGAACCCCTCTTCTCGGAACTGCGGGGCGGGGGCCGCCATGGCCGCGGCGCGCAGGGTCTTCTCCAGCCGCGGCTCCTCCTCGGGGAGCCGGTGGATGTCGCCGGCCACCAGCTTGAGGGTGGCATTGCGGTAGGCCGTGCCGCTCCGGTTGTCGATGGTGACCCAGCCGGCGAGGTCCCCCCTCTGGTCCTTCTCGTCGAGAGTCAGGATGTAGTCGGCCCGCCAGGAGATGCCGGCGGTAAGGTAGGAGGCCTCCACCGTCGGGCTCTTCGCGGCGGCACTCTCCAGGAGCCAGACCAGCGTCGGCCGGGCGATGAGGTCTTCCGGGACGCCGGGGAAGATGAGCCGCCCCGGGTGGCCGAAGGTGATCTCGTCGCCGATCCGGAAGACCGGCCCGCCGTTGGTGGAGAGGAGCGTGGCGGTGAGGCTCTCTTCCCGCTCGGTCTGGGGATTCTTCTGGTAGAGCTTCACCTCCTTCCCCACGTACTTCTCCATCAGCTTCTGGGGGGAGAGGAGGTCGTATTCGTAGTTCTGCTCCAGCACCCGGAGGCCGCCGTCGGGGGAGGAGATGGCGACGCTCGTCGGGATGACCTGGGCCGCCACGTCCATGAAGCGGAGTTCACCGCTCCCCGCGCCGAGGCGGATCTCCCGGCGGTCCTTCACCAGGCCGAGGTTCTGGTTGTAGATGGTGAGCTCGACCCCCTTCTGGTCGGCCACGGTGGAGACGACCGGCGCCGCGGCGGCCAGCGGGGGAGCGAGAGGGCGAGGAGGGCGAGGAGAGGGATCATCTGACGTTTCATGGCGTACCTCACGGGGTTGGTTGGCGACCTTACAGGGATATACCACAAAAAAGGGGGCCCGCCAGGACCCCCTTCTCGAAACGTTCGTTGTGCCGCACGCCGTTACTTGATCACCTTCACCGCGGTGATGACCACCGGCGTCACGGGGAGGTTGGCGAAGAGCATGTTGAGGCGCTGGGTGGGGGTGGCGGCGATCTTGTCCACCACTTCCATCCCCTCGATCACCTTGCCGAAGACGGCATAGCCGTAGCCGTCGGGGCTCGGGCGGTTGAGGCCGTCATTGTTCACCACGTTGATGAAGAACTGGGCGGTGGCGCTGTCAGGATTGGCAGTGCGGGCCATGGAGATGGTCCCCCGGTCGTTCCTGAGGCCGTTGTCCGCCTCGTTCCTGATCGGGGCCCGGGTCTCCTTCTGCTTCCGGTCGGTGGTGAAGCCTCCCCCCTGGACCATGAAGCCGGGGATGACCCGGTGGAAGATGGTGCCGTTGTAAAAGCCCGCCTTCGCGTATTCGAGGAAGTTCTTGACGCTGGCCGGCGCCTTCTCCTGGTTGAGCTCGATCTTCACGTTGCCGAGGGTCGTCTCCATGAGCACCACCGGGTTTTTCCCCTTTTCGGCGGCGTCGGCATTGCCGGCGATGACGAGGGCGCTGAAGATTCCCCCGAGGATGAGGGCGAAAATGATTCTTTTGACCATTGTTTGGATACCTCCGCGTGTAGGCTCTAAGTCTGTCACTTTATAGGGGAAAATGACGGCCGGGTCAACCCTTCTTCATGACGAACGTGGTGTACTCCTCAAGGATGCGCAGGTCGGCCAGGGTGCAGCCGAGGCGCTCGAAGCGGCGCTGGACGTCGAACTTGTCCTGCAGCGGGATGCCCGAGAGGATGAGGGTGCCGCCGGGGAGGACGAGGCGGACCATCTCGTCGGCCAGGGCCAGGTGGATGTCGGCGTAGATGTTGGCGAGGAGGAGATCGTACCCGCTCCCCCCCACGGTGGCCAGCTCTCCGCAGACGGTGTGGACCCTCCCCTCCATCCCGTTCAGCCGGACGTTGGCGGCGCAGGAGCGTGCCGCCGCCGGCTCGATGTCCACCGCCACCACCGATGCGGCGCCGAGCCGCACCGCTGCCACCGCCAGGATGCCGGTGCCGCTCCCGAGATCGAGGACCCGCGCCCCGACCAGGGAGGGGAACTTCTCCAGCTCCTCCAGGCAGGAGGCGGTGGTCTCGTGCTCGCCGGAGCCGAAGGCCCCCTTCTTCCCCATGACGAGGGGGAGGCCGGCTCCCGCGGGGATGGGGTGATCCTCCGGCACGATGATGAACCCCCCGACGCGGAAGGGGGTGAAGATGCGTCCGTACATGGCACAGCTCCGTAAGGGGTGATGAATCGCCACCTTACCCCATTTGCCGGCGGATGGAAACAAACAAAAGGTTGACTTGCGCCGGGAGAGTGCGGAAAATTATCCGGTTTCCATTTCGCGATGCGACGAACCGGGAGGATACATTCCATGCAGATAAAGTTCGGGACCGACGGGTGGCGCGGCGTCATCGCCCGGGAGTTCACCTTCGACAACCTCTCCCTCGTGGCCCAGGCCACCATGGACTACCTGAAGCGGGAAGGGCTCGCGGACAAGGGGCTCGTCATCGGGTACGACCGCCGCTTCCTCTCCCGCGACTTCGCCGAGCGGGTGGCGGAGATCGCCGCCGGCAACGGGATCCGGGTCTGGCTCACCGACGGCTACGCCCCGACGCCGGCCGTCTCCTGGGCGGTGCGGGAACTCGGGGCGGGGGGCGGGGTGATGATCACCGCGAGCCACAATCCGCCGGTCTACAACGGCTTCAAGGTGAAGGAATCCTTCGGCGGCTCGGCCCGCCCCGCCACCACCAAGATCCTGGAGGAGTTGGTGGCGGCGAACCGGGGGGCGGGGCGGGGGGTGGAGGCGCTCCCCCTGGCCGAGGCGCGCGCCGCCGGCACCGTTACCCTCTTTGGCGCCACCGGGGGGTACTTTGCCCAGCTTGCCCGCTACGTCGACCTCGACCTGATCCGCCGTGCGGAGATACCGGTGGCCGTCGACCCGATGTACGGCGCCGGCGCCGGCCTTCTCCCCGCGCTCCTCCCCGGGGCGTTCGAGATCCACGGGGAGGAGAACCCGAACTTCGGCGGCCAGCCGCCGGAGCCGACGGAGGAGCATCTTGAGGAGCTCTGCCGGCTTGTGGAAAGCGGCCGCTTTCGGGTGGGGCTCGCCCTGGACGGCGACGCCGACCGGATCGGCGCGGTGGACGAGACCGGCGCGTTCTTCTCCTCCCACCGGATCTTTACGGTGATCCTCCGTCACCTCTTCGAGCGGAAGGGGCTCCGCGGAGGGGTGGTGAAGACCGTCTCCACCACGCGGATGATCGATCTCCTGGCGGAGAAATACGACCTTCCCCTCTTCGAGACCCCCATCGGCTTCAAGCATATCTGCGAGCTGATGCTGGAGCACGACATCCTCATGGGTGGGGAGGAGTCGGGGGGGCTCGGCGTCAAGGGGCATATCCCGGAGCGCGACGGGGTTCTCATGGGGCTCCTCCTCCTGGAGGCGATGGCGATGTCCGGCAAGGGGCTTCGCCAGCTCCTGGACGAGACCATGGACGAGATCGGGCACTTCTCTTACCGCCGTCTCGACCTCCCCATCGACGAGAAATCCAAGGCGGACCTCATCGCACGGCTCAGACAGGATCGGATCGACACCATTGCGGGCCATGCGGTGGCCTCCACCAATTTCCGCGATGGCTTCAAGTTCATCTTCGAGGACGGCTCCTGGCTCCTGATCCGCCCATCCGGCACCGAGCCGGTGCTCCGCCTCTACAGCGAGGCCGGTGACCCGGAGGTCGTCACCGGGCTTCTGGCGGCGGCGCGGGAGATCGCCCGGGTCTGAGCCGCCATCGGCGCCCACCGTACGAGGAGGAGTCCCATGGCAGACATCATCGGCATCGTTCAGGTGAAGGGAGGCGTTGGGCGGTCGACGATCGCCACCAACCTGGCGGCCATCCTCTCGCTCCGAAAACCGACCGCCTTGGTGGACTGCGACCTTCCCCAGGGGACAAGCGCCTCATGGTACGAGGTGCGCAAGGGGGAAATGCCGCCCGAAAACCTCACCCTTGCCGCGGCGCGGGATCACCGGGAGTTGGTCAGCCGGGTTGCTGAACTGTCGGGGGGACACCGCTACGTCGTCATCGACGGGCCTCCGCGGCTCGCCGCCATGACGCGGGCGATCATCGTCATGAGCCAGCTCTGTCTCGTCCCCCTCAACGCCAGCGCTGCCGAAATCTGGTCCACGGCAGACCTTGTCAGGACCGTGGAAGAGGCCCGCCAGGTCCGCTCCGACGTGGATGCCCGAATCGTCTGGAACCGGTTCCGCGGGAACACCCGGGAGGCCCAGGAGCTGAGCGCCGCTGCACGCGATGAACTGAATCTCTCCGAAATGGCCACACGACTCGGTTACCGGGTGGCCTACAGCGAGGCACTGGCGCGGGGACTCTCCGTCGACGAATGGCTCGATCGAACCGCACATGCTGAAATGCGCGCCTTGGTCGACGAGGTGCGCGCCATACTCAAAGGGAGGCGTCCATGACCCGCTCGAAGACAAAACCGACGGTGGCGAAACCGCTGTTCGACCCGGCGACGGCCATCCGTTTCGCCGAGGGAGGGGCCGAAGGCCGGCCTGTGGCCGCGTCGGACGAAGCGACACTGGTGCTGCGACTCGACGCGGAGGTCTTCGCCCGGCTCACGATTGAGGCCGCCCGTAAGGAAAAAAGCGTGGAGCATCTGGTGGAGCGACTGATCGCCAAGTACCTGGCCAAACGCTGACATCGTCCACGACGACCGTTCCCGGCGCTCCTGCCGCTCAACATCTTCAACGAGAAGGGATGGCTGTAACATGGTGCACAAAGGTCGACTGCCGAAAAGCGACATCCTCGATCCGATTGCCACGGGGGAAGCAGAGATCGATCTCGCGGCGCCCGAACTCTACCTGAACCGCGAACTCACCTGGCTTGAGTTCAACCAGCGGGTTCTCCACGAAGCAGAGGATCCGCGAACCCCGCTTCTGGAGCGGACCAAGTTCGTGGCGATTGTGGGCTCGAACCTGGATGAGTTCTTCATGAAGCGGATCGGCGGCCTCAAACAGCAAGTGGGGGCCGGGGTGCAGAACCCCACCGTGGATGGCCGCCCCCCCCTGCAACAGATTGCCGAGTGTTACGCCGTGGTCCGGGAGCTGGTCGAGCGCAAGCGGAGAGCGTTCGGAGAGCTGCTGACGCTCCTGAAGGGGGCGGGCATCGAAATCCTTGGCTACAGCGAGCTGTCCGAAACTGAGCGAACGGTGCTGCGTCAGCATTACTACCGCAACATCTACCCCCTTCTGACCCCCCAGTCCATCGATCCGGCCCACCCATTCCCCTTCATCTCAAACCTCTCCCTCAATCTTCTGGTGACGTTGCGCTATTCGGGCGATCGCGAGACCTCCCTCGCCCGGGTGAAGGTTCCGGTGGGAGCCGGCATCCCGCGCTTTCTCCGCGTGGGGAACGGCGAGCGCTTCGTCCCCCTGGAGGAGGTGATGCGCCACAACCTGGAGATGCTCTTTCCCGAGATGGAAGTAATGGCGTGCGAGCTTTTCCGGGTTACCCGAAACGCCAACACGGAGCGATCCGAAGAGCAGGCCGACGATCTCCTCTCCCTCATCGAGTCCGAACTCCAGGACCGCCGTTTCGCCCCCATCGTCCGGCTGGAGGTGGGAGACGGCATGGATCCGGTCCATCGGGGGATGCTCGCCGCCGAGCTGGAACTGGACGAGTCGTCGGACGTGTTCGAGGTGGAGGGAATGCTGGCCCTGCGCGACCTCCTGGAGGTGGCCGGCCTGCCATATCCGCTCCTGAGGGACCCGCCCCATCACCCCGTTGACAATCCCCGCTTCCAGACACGGCGCAACATCTTTCACATCATCCGCGACGCGGGCTCCATCCTCCTCCAGCACCCCTATGAGTCGTTCTCCACCTCGGTAGAGCGGTTTCTTCAGGAAGCGTCCGAGGACCCCAAGGTGCGGGCCATCAAGATGACCCTCTACCGGACCGCCCCGGACAGCCGGCTCATCGATTTCCTGGTTGAGGCGGCCAACAACGGCAAGCAGGTGGCGGTGGCCGTGGAACTCAAGGCGCGTTTCGACGAGGCGGCCAACATCAGGCTGGCGGAACGGATGGAGGAGGCCGGTGTCCACGTGACCTACGGGGTGGTGGGGCTCAAGACCCACTGCAAGGTGATCCTGGTGGTGCGGCAGGACTATAACGGACTGCGGCGCTACGTCCACATCGGTACCGGCAACTATCACCCCGGCACCGCGCGAATCTACAGCGATCTGGGGCTCCTCACGAGTGACGACGTCATTGGTCAGGATGCCACCGAGCTCTTCAACTACCTCACCACCGGCTACACTCCCAAGCGAAATTACCGGAAGCTCCTGCCGGCCCCCAAGCACCTGAAGAAGGAGCTCCTGGCCAAGATCGAGCGGGAGGCGCTGCTCCATACCGCCGACATGCCGGGACAGATCCAGTTCAAGATGAACGCCCTGGAGGACGCGGACATCGTGGCAGCCCTCTACCGGGCGGCCCGTCGGGGGGTGCGGATTGACCTCATCGTGCGCGACAGCTGTCGCCTGCGGCCGGGTCTGCCGGGACTTTCGGAAACGGTGCGGGTGGTGAGCATTGTGGGGCGTTTTCTGGAGCACTCACGCATCTACTATTTCCGCAATGGCGGCGACGAGGAATACTTCCTCGGCTCGGCCGACGCCATGAAGCGCAACCTCGAATACCGGGTGGAGGTGCTGGCCCCGGTGGAAGCCCCGGAGCTGCGGAAAGAGCTCCGCTCCATCCTCGACACCAACCTGAACGACCGGCGCTGCGCCTGGGAAATGAATCCCGACGGCACCTGCCGGCAGTTGCAGCCAGCCGGCGCGGAGGACCCCCGCGGCAGCCACGAAATCCTCATCGCAATGGCCGAGAAGCGGGCCCGTCAGGGGGCGCGCCTCAAGAAGAAAAAGGCCGTGGGGGTCGTGCGGCGCAACCTGAAATAGGGGACTTCCGCCAATCAGTCGTCGTCCTCATCGTGCCGGGCGTGGCGCCACCCCCCATGATCCCACTCCCTTGCCTCCCTCCAGTGCCGCCGCTCCTCCCCGCGCCAGTCCGACCGGTCATGGTCGCCGTCATCGCAGCGATGACGCCATTCCCGATCCCGCCAGTCCCGAACCCTGGCAAGGGGGTAGCGCCGCAGTTCCCAGGGCACCCTGCGGTATTCGACCGTCCGCCAGGGCCCCCGGTAAGACGGGGCGCAGTACCAGGAAGCGTCACGGAAGAGATAATAGTTTCCCCCCACCGCAAAGAGGTCGTACGGGAGGTCCACCGCGACCCGGAACCCCAGCCGGGGCGGCACCACGAACTCCGGCGGCTCCGAAATTATGATGGGGGCCGGCGCCGGGGTATAGACCGGGGCGTAGGCTGGCTCGTAACGGACCGGTACCGGCCGGTTGCCGACGTTGATGCCAAAGGTGAACCCCACGTCTCCGGCATGGGCGGTCCCGGCCAGAAGGGCCAGGGCAGCGGTGAAAGCAAAGCGCGTCCGTCGTTTCATGGCGTATCCTCCTCGTGATTGATGCCCCTGCCGGAAACAGAAACAGCCGGGGCGGAATATCGTGAGATATTTCGGCGACCCGGCTGTCTCGGTGAGACCCTGTAGGCTTTCCGTCCCATCCTTGCGGATGGTTTAGTATTGTCGTCTATCGAGCGATTATGTGGTTGTCAGCGTTTCAGGAGCAGGGAACGTGCCAGAGAGTGTCCGAGGGGCGTAACGCTGCGGTGATGCGTCGTTATTGATGCAACGGCCGGTTTTCCGTTTTGCCGGGGCTGTCCCATAACCGCAATCTCCTGCCCCATTTCGGGCACCCTCCGGCGGCCGAAGGAGAAGAATGGTCTCCGTACGGCAGACCAGGTAGGTGCAGCCAAAACGGTGCCGTGTGTGCTATAGTTATCCGTTGCCGGGCGCCGATGCCGGCAGCGGGCCTTGGCCCCATTCCACCGCGCAGCTCCCCGGAGTCCCATGGCACACGACACCATCATCGTCAAAGGCGCCTGCGAGCATAACCTCAAGTGTATCGACGTGGAGATCCCCCGGGACAAACTCGTCGTCATCACCGGCATCTCCGGCTCGGGGAAATCGACCCTGGCCTTCGACACCATCTACGCCGAGGGGCAGCGCCGCTACGTGGAGTCCCTCTCGGCCTATGCCCGCCAGTTCCTGGAGCAGATGGAGAAGCCCGACGTGGAGTCCATCGAGGGGCTCTCCCCCGCCATCTCCATCGAGCAGAAGACCACCAGCCGCAACCCCCGCTCCACCGTCGGCACCGTCACCGAGATCTACGACTACCTGAGGCTTCTCTTTGCCCGGGTCGGGCGCCCCCACTGCTACCAGTGCGGCAGGGAGATCACCTCCCAGACCGTCTCCCAGATGGTGGACCAGATCATGGCCCTGGCGGTGGGGACCAAGCTCCAGCTCCTCTCCCCCATGGTGCGGGGGCGCAAGGGGGAGTACAAGAAGGAGCTGGCCCAGCTCCGCAAGGACGGCTTCGCCCGGGTCATCGTGGACGGGGTCCAATATGAGCTAACCGAGGAGATCCCCCTCGACAAGAACAAAAAGCACGACATCGACATCGTGGTGGACCGGATCATCGTCAAGGAGGGGATCGAGCGGCGCTTGGCCGACTCCCTGGAGACGGCCCTGAACCATGCCGAAGGGGTGGTGAAGGTGGCGATTGTCGGGGGACCCGTAGGGGCAATTCATGAATTGCCCCTACAAGACACCATCCTCTTCTCCGAGGCCCTGGCCTGCATCGACTGCGGCATCTCCTACCCCGAGATGACCCCCCGGATGTTCTCCTTCAACAACCCCTACGGCGCCTGCCCCGACTGCACCGGCCTCGGCACGCGGATGTACTTCGACCCGGAGCTGGTGGTGCCGAACCCCGACCTCTCCATCCGCGAGGGGGCCATCGTGCCGTGGGAGAAGCGGCTCTCCGGCTGGTACCACATGACCCTGGACGCCCTGGCCAAGGCGTTCGATTTCGACATCCGGACCCCGTTCAAGGAGCTGTCGCCCACGGTGCAGGAGGTGATCCTCCGCGGCTCCGGGGGGCAGAAGATCGAGTTCTGGTGGGAGGAGGACGGGGGGCGCCGCCACACCTACACCAAGGAGTTCGAGGGGGTGATCCCGAACCTGGAGCGGCGCTACCGGGAGAGCGACTCGGAGCAGGTCCACGAGGAGCTGGAGCGCTACATGAATGTGATGCCGTGCCCCACCTGCCAGGGGGCGCGCCTGAAGAAGGAGGCGCTCCACGTGAAGGTGGCGGGGCGCGACATCCGGCAGGTGACCGCCCTCTCCATCAAGGATGCCCTGGCGTTCTTCGCCGACCTCTCCCTGTCCCCCAAGGAGGAGGAGATCGCCCGCCGGATCCTGAAAGAGATCCGGGAGCGGCTCAACTTCCTCGTGAACGTGGGTCTCGACTACCTCTCCCTGGACCGCGCCTCCGGGACGCTCTCCGGCGGCGAGGGGCAGCGGATCCGGCTCGCCACCCAGATCGGCTCCAGCCTCGTGGGGGTCCTCTACATCCTGGACGAGCCCTCCATCGGCCTCCACCAGCGGGACAACGGGCGGCTGCTGCAGACCTTGAAGCACATGCGGGACATCGGCAACACGGTGCTCGTGGTGGAGCACGACGAGGAGACGATCCTGGAGGCGGACCACGTCCTCGACATGGGGCCCGGCGCCGGCGAACACGGCGGCCGCGTGGTGGCCCAGGGGACCCCGGCGGAGATCATGGCGGACCCCGCATCCCTCACCGGCCGCTACCTCTCGGGGGAGCTCGCCATCGCCGTGCCGAAGAAGCGGAGAAAGCCGAAGCGCTTTATCACCGTGGCAGGGGCCACGGAGAACAACCTGAAGGATGTCTCCGTCGACATCCCCCTGGGGGTCATGACCTGCGTCACCGGGGTCTCCGGCTCGGGGAAGTCGACCCTGGTCATCGACACCCTCTACAAGGTCCTGGGCCAGCGCCTCTACCGGAGCCGCGAGAAGGCCGGCGCAGTGAGAGAGATCCGGGGGCTGGAGCAGCTCGACAAGGTCATCAACATCGACCAGTCCCCCATCGGCCGCACGCCGCGCTCCAACCCCGCCACCTACACCGGGGTCTTTGCCGACATCCGCGACCTCTTCGCCCAGCTCCCCGAATCCAAGGTGCGCGGCTACAAGCCGGGGCGCTACTCCTTCAACGTGAAGGGGGGGCGGTGCGAGGCGTGCTCCGGCGACGGGATCATCAAGATCGAGATGCACTTCCTCCCCGACGTCTACGTCCAGTGCGAGGTCTGCAAGGGGGCCCGCTACAACCGGGAGACCCTTGAGGTGACCTACAAGGGGAAATCCATCGCCCAGGTCCTGGACATGACCGTCTCCGAGGCCCTCCGCTTCCTGGAGAACATCCCGAAGATCAAGACGAAGCTCCAGACCCTGGAGGAGGTGGGGCTCGGCTACATCCGCCTCGGCCAGGCGGCCACCACCCTCTCCGGCGGCGAGGCCCAGCGGGTGAAGCTTGCCAAGGAGCTGGCCCGCCGCGCCACGGGCCGCACCATCTACATCCTCGACGAGCCCACCACCGGCCTCCACTTCCACGACATCGCCAAGCTGCTGGAGGTGCTGCGAAAGCTCGTGGAGGGGGGGAACACCATCGTCATCATCGAGCACAATCTCGACGTCATCAAGACCGCTGACTGGCTCATCGACCTCGGCCCCGAAGGGGGCGACCGCGGCGGCGAAGTCATCGCCACCGGGACCCCGGAGGAGGTGGCGGCGGTGACGCGGTCGTACACCGGCCAGTATTTGCGCAAAATGTTGTGAGCACCCTGAAAATCCTCCTTGACTCGGTGGGCTTTCACGGCGAACGTCTCCTGTGGATTCTCTTGATTGAATGACAATCCAGCTGCTACACTCCGGCGTCACCGCCAGCCGGCGGGATTTCGGGAAGATCGAGGGGCCGCGGCTGGAGGTGCGGTGATGATGACACGACACGAGGCCGGAAATGACACCTGAAGCCAAGGCGCGGCAGAGGATAGATCAAAAGCTCGAACAGGCGGGCTGGGCTGTCCAGGACCTCAAGAAGATCAATCTGAGCGCGAGCCTCGGCGTTGCCGTACGCGAATACCCAACCGACACCGGTCCGGCCGACTACGTGCTGTTCGTGAATCGTGAACCGGTGGGGGTGATCGAGGCCAAGGCCGACAACACCATCCTCACCTTCGTGGAAGACCAGACAGATCGTTACGCCAGAAGCGTCCTTAAGTGGCAGGTCAAGGCCGCGCCGCTCCCTTTCCTTTACGAAAGCACCGGCCAGATCATCCACTTTACCGATGGCCGTGATCCCGCTCCCCGCGCCCGAGAGATCTTCCATTTCTTCAAGCCCGAACAGATTGCCGAATGGCTGAACCAGCAGGACTCCTTCCGCCGCCGTCTCTGTGAGCAGATGCCGGAGCTACCGACCCGGAACCTGCGCGATTGCCAGATCGGCGCCGTCACCGGGCTGGAGAAGTCCCTCGCCCTGAACAAACCACGCGCCCTGGTGCACATGGCAACCGGGGCCGGCAAGACCTTCACCGCCATAACCTCGGTCTACCGCCTGCTGAAGTACGGCGGCGCCAAGCGGATCCTGTTTCTGGTGGATACCCGCAACCTGGGGAAGCAGGCCCACCAGGAGTTCATGGCCTACACCCCACCCGACGACGCCCGAAAATTCACCGAACTCTACAACGTCCAGCGCCTCAACGGTCCCGCCATCGACCCGGCGGCCAAGGTCTGCATCAGCACCATTCAGCGGATGTATTCCATCCTTTCGGGCGAGCCCATTGACGACTCCGCGGAGGACATCTCCCTCTTCGACGTGCAGCAGGCCGACAGGCAGGCCAAGATGATGCGCTACAACCCGGCCGTGCCGGTGGAAACCTTCGATGTCATCATCATCGATGAATGCCACCGCAGCATCTACAATCTCTGGAAACAGGTGCTCGACTACTTCGACGCCTTTCTGGTCGGCCTCACCGCCACCCCGGACAAGCGGACCTTCGGCTTCTTCAGCGAAAACATCGTCGCCGAGTACACCTACGAGCAGTCGGTCGCCGACGGCGTGAACGTCGGGTACGACGTCTACGAGATCGAAACCGAAATCACCAGGAAGGGGGCCGAGGTAAAGGCCAGGGAATGGGTCGATCATCGGGACCGCCAGACCCGGAAGAAGCGCTGGGCCGAGGCCGAGGAGGGCGTTCTCTACAACGGCAAGGAGCTGGACAAGTCGGTGGTCAACCCCAGCCAGATCCGCAAAGTTATCCAAGCCATGAAGACGGCGGTGGAGACCGAGATCTTCCCCAGCCGCACGGAGACCCCCAAGACGCTGATCTTCGCCAAGACCGACAGCCACGCCGACGACATCATCCAGATCGTCCGCGAGGTATACAATCAGGGGAACGCCTTCTGCAAAAAGGTCACGTACAAGGCGGAGGAAGACCCGGACAGCATCCTCTCCAGCTTCCGCAACGACTACAACCCGCGCATCGCCGTCACCGTGGACATGATCGCCACCGGCACCGACGTGAAGCCGCTAGAGGTGCTCCTCTTCATGCGTGACGTCCGCTCCAGGGGGTACTACGAGCAGATGAAGGGACGCGGCGTACGCAGCCTCGGCCATGACGATCTGAAGCGGGTCTCCAACAGCGCCGACAGCGCCAAGAGCCGCTTCGTGCTGATCGATGCCGTGGGGGTGGAGAAGTCGCTCAAGACCGAAAGCCGCCCCCTGGAGAAAAAGCCGTCGGTGCCGCTGAAAGACCTGATGATGGGGGTGGCCCTGGGGCACCGGGATGAAGACACCCTCCTCAGCCTGGCCAATCGCCTGGTGCGGCTGGCCAAGGAGCTGGACGACAAGGCGCTCCGGCGGATCGAGAAGAAATCGGACGGGGTATCGGTGGGGATGCTGGGGAAGGCACTCCTGACCGCCCTCGACCCGGACCGGATCGTGGAGGCCGCCATCGCCGCCGCCCAGGCCAGGGGGATCACCCGCACCGAAGAGACCCTGACCGAGGATGAGTTGACTGCTGCCCGCCTCCAGTGCGTGGCCACTGCCTGCGCCCCCTTCGACAATCCCGAACTGCGGGACGAGATCGAAACGGCCCGACGGGAGCGGGAGCAGATCATCGACCACATCAACCTGGACCAGGTCACCTTCACCGGCTTCAGCGCCCAGGCCGAGGAGCGGGCACGGAAGGTGATCCAGACCTTTACCGACTACATCAGCCGGCACAAGGACGAAATCCAGGCCCTGGGTTTCTTCTACCAGCAGCCGTTCCGGCGCCGGGCCCTGACCTTCGAGATGATCGAGGAGCTGCACGACACCCTTTCCCGGCCGCCGCTGCTGCTCACCACCGAACGGCTCTGGAGTGCCTATGCCCGGGTGAAGAGTTCGCAGGTAAACGGCTCCGACTCCAAGCGCCAGCTGACCGACCTGGTCGCCCTGGTTCGCTTTGCCATCGGTCTGGATGCTGAATTGAAGCCGTTTCGTGACCAAGTGGACAAACGCTTCCAGGAATGGATCTTCCGCCACAATGCCCGCCGCACCACCGCCTTCACCGCCGAGCAGACCGAATGGCTCCGGATGATGAAGGATCATATCTCCTCCAGTTGCTGCATAACCCGCGATGATTTCGATTACGCCGAGTTTGCCAACAAGGGGGGCTTGCAGAAGGCGTGGGGGCTGTTCGGGAAGGAGTTGGATGAGGTGATGGATGAGATGAATGGGGAGTTGGTGGCGTGAGTAATCACAAAAATTTACCGGCAGGATGGATAGAAGCAACTATCCCAGAGTTGATTGGTGCTGATGGTTTATTTGTAGATGGTGATTGGGTTGAAAGTAAAGACCAAGACCCTAATGGCGATGTGCGATTAGTGCAGCTTGCGGATATTGGTGATGGCTACTTTGTCAATAAATCCAATAGATTCCTCACAAAAAACAAGGCTGTAGATCTCGGCTGCACTCTCCTGAAAAAAGGTGATGTTTTAGTTGCGCGGATGCCAGACCCCCTCGGTAGAGCATGTATCTTCCCTGGCGATGTCAGAGACAGCGTGACTGTAGTAGATGTTTGTGTTGTGAGGTCTTCTGTGTCGGATAATTTCGACCATCGCTGGCTAATGCATTTCGTGAATGCACCTGAGTTCAGAGAACGAATCCATTCTCTTCAAAGTGGCTCTACTCGCAAGCGAATTTCTCGTGGAAATCTGTCAACTCTGCCACTTCCCATTCCACCAAGAAAAGAACAAATCCGCATCGTCGAAAAACTCGAAGAACTCCTCTCCGACCTGGACGCCGGAGTAGCCGAACTCAAGGCCGCCCAGAAGAAGCTGGCCCAGTACCGCCAATCGCTGCTGAAAGCGGCCGTGGAGGGGGAACTGACGGCGGAGTGGCGGAGGAAAGCCCCCCTCACCCCCATCCCCTCTCCCGCGGGGAGAGGGGAGCAAGAAAAGCCCCTCGCCCTTGGGGAGAGGGGTTGGGGTGAGGGGGAATCCGGCGCCCAACTGCTTGAGCGCATCCTGAAAGAGCGTCGCGCCCGCTGGGAAGAGAAGCAGCTCGCCAGGTTCAGGGAGCAGGGCAAAACCCCGCCCAAAGGATGGCGGGACAAGTACCCCGAGCCGGTGCCGCCGGATACCGCCAATCTGCCGGAATTGCCGGAGGGGTGGGTGTGGAGCTCAATTGGAGAGTGCTTTCGGGTCGCGGTAGGAGCAACACCCAGTAGGAAGGAGCCTACATACTGGAATGGAAGTATCCCTTGGGTAAGTTCCGGCGAGGTACAATTCTCACGAATCACGGTGACTAAAGAAACGATCACGGAAGAAGGGCTAAATAACAGCAGTACGCAGATCAACCCGGTCGGCAGTGTTCTGCTTGGCATGATTGGCGAGGGGAAAACAAGAGGCCAGGTTGCAATTCTCGATATAGAAGCTGCAAACAATCAAAACTGTGCGGCGATTTTGGGGAGTGAAACAGATGTGCCTTCAGAGTACGTCTATTATTGGCTATGGTCACAGTACGAGCAAACACGCCGTGGGAGTAGCGGAAACAATCAACCTGCTATGAACAAATCGATTGTTGAGCGACTTCTATTTCCGATGGCTCCCCTTGAAGAAATGAAAGAGATCGTTCGATTAGTCGAATTCGCTCTCAACTTAGCGACTGAGCAATCAACAGCGATCAAGTACTCCCTCGCCCAAGCCGCCGCCCAACGCAAAAACATCCTCAAAGCCGCCTTTTCTGGCCAGCTCGTCCCGCAAGACCCGGCCGACGAACCGGCCAGCGTGCTCTTGGAGCGCATTCGCGCCGAGCGGGCAACACGCAAGGGGACAACCAGCCTGCGTGGACGCAAACGCAAGGAGACGGACTGATGCAACCGTACATTCCGAACATATTGCCTCTTGGCAACCTCGATTTCGCACGGCTGATTTCTTGGATCGGACCGGCTAACGCGGCGCTGGCGCGATACGACGGCCTGCTGCAAAGCGTGGTCAATCCTGCGGTGATGCTCTCGCCGCTAACCCAGCGCGAAGCCGTGCTTTCATCAAAGATCGAAGGAACGCAGGCCACTGTGGATGAGGTGCTGGAGTTCGAGGCCGGCCTGGAATTCGAAAGCGAGAAGGTCAAGGACATCCAGGAGATTGTGAATTACCGCAAGGCGTTGGCCATGGCGTCGGAATTCCTTGAGCACCGCCCGATCACGCTGTCGCTGCTGCAACAGATGCATGCCGTCCTGTTGGACAGCGTCCGCGGGGCCAACAAGACACCGGGTGAGTTCCGCCGCGACCAGAACTGGATCGGCCCCGCCGGTTGCACCATCGAACAGGCGAGCTTTGTCCCCCCCTCGCCCCTGCAGTTGCTCGATCATCTTCAGACTTGGGAAAACTATCTGGCTGTCGATGACGTGGACATTCTGGTGCAGACGGCGGTGGCACATGCGCAGTTCGAGCTCATTCACCCCTTCAAGGACGGGAACGGTCGTATCGGTCGTCTGCTCATCCCGCTGTTTCTGTATCAGAAAAGGGCGCTTGGCAGCCCCATGTTCTACCTGAGCGAGTATCTGGAGGCACACCGTGACCAGTATTACGGGCGGCTGCAGGCCATCAGCCGGGGTGATGACTGGACAGGGTGGGTGGCTTTTTTCCTCGAAGCGGTGACCGACCAGGCTCGGGCCAACACTGACCGGGTGCGCGCAATCCTGGCGTTATACGAGGAGATGAAGCAGCAGATTACGGTGCTAACCCGTTCGCAGCACGCAATAACGGTGCTTGATACACTATTTGATCGCCCCATTTTCCGCTCCAGCGATTTTGTCGAACGCTCCGGCATCCCAAAGCAGACGGCCTTACCCTTCCTGAGAACCTTGCGCGATGCCGGTATCCTGCATGCATTGCGCGAGCAAAGCGGACGCCGGCCGGCCGTTCTGGCATTTCGCGAACTGCTCAACCGGGCGGAAGGGCGGCATGTGCTTTGAGTCCGATCCTGCATACACAAGATGATTTTGTGTCCTGTTAATCTTGTTTTGTCGGACACAAATAAGATTGATACTCCCCCGCCGGACACAAACAGACGGCAAAGGTTGCTCGTCCGTTCAGCGGGTATGCTGTTCACTAACGATCAAGCGAATTGAGGCACCGGGGATACCACGCCTTGAGTGCCGAACGGGAGATATAGACGCATGACCAGCAGTGCCCTCATCCAGAAAGTCTGGAATTTCTGCCACACCCTGCGCGACGACGGCGTGGGGTATGGCGATTACCTTGAACAGCTCACCTACCTGCTCTTCCTGAAGCTGGCGGACGAATACGCGCAGGAGCCGTACAACCGGGATACGAAGATTCCGAAGGGGTTCGATTGGGCCTCGCTCCGGGGCAAATCCGGCGAGCCGCTGGAGGCGCACTATCTGGCCATTCTCCATAAACTGGGCACCGAACCCGGCATGCTGGGGGCAATCTTCTTCAAGGCCCAGAACAAGATTCAGGACCCGGCCAAGCTGGCCCGCCTGGTGCAGATGATCGACGCGGAGAAGTGGGTCGGCATGGATACCGACACCAAGGGCGATCTGTACGAAGGTCTGCTGCAGAAAAACGCGGAAGACACCAAGAGCGGCGCGGGCCAGTACTTCACCCCCCGGCATCTGATCGACGCCATGGTGGCCTGCATCAGGCCGGAGCCGCTGAAGACCATCGCTGACCCGGCCTGCGGTACCGGCGGTTTTTTCCTCGGCGCTCACAAATGGCTCACCCGTGAAGGGAATACGCTGGACAAGAAGCAGAAGGAGTTTCTGCGGCACAAGACCTTTTTCGGCAACGAGATCGTCCCGAACACCCGCCGCCTCTGCCTGATGAATCTGTTCCTGCACAACATCGGTGAACTGGACGGCGAGCCGACGGTTGACCGTTCCGATGCCCTCATCTCCGAGCCGAAACAGCGCTTCGACTATGTGCTGGCCAACCCGCCGTTCGGCAAGAAGAGCAGCATGACCTTCACCAACGAGGAAGGGGAGGAGGACAGGGACGCCTTGACTTATGAGCGCCAGGATTTCTGGGAAACCACCTCCAACAAGCAGCTCAACTTCCTCCAGCATATCGCCTCGATGCTGAAAGAAACCGGCAAGGCCGCCGTGGTGCTACCCGACAACGTCCTCTTCGAAGGGGGGGCCGGGGAGAAGATCCGGAAGAAGCTTTTGGAAAACTGCGACGTCCACACCATCCTGCGCCTGCCCACCGGCATCTTTTATGCCCAGGGGGTGAAGGCGAACGTGGTGTTCTTCGACGCCAGGCCCAAGGACGGCACCATTCACACCAAGGGGATCTGGTTTTACGATCTTCGCACCAATAAGCACTTTACGCTGAAGACCAAGACGCTCAAATTCGACGACCTTCAGGATTTCATCGCCTGCTACAACCCCGACAACCGGCACGAGCGCACCGAGACCGAGCGCTTCAAATACGTCTCCTACGAAGAACTTATGGCCCGGGACAAGGCCAGTCTCGACCTCTTCTGGCTGAAGGATGACAACCTGGATAATCTGGATGAACTCCCACCGCCTGACGTCCTGGCGCAAGAGATCATCGAGCACCTGGAAGCGGCGCTGAACTCGTTTCGTGATGTGGCTGCCGCGCTGGCGAACCGTTAATTCTGAAGGAGAGTAGATGAACCCTCACCTCTATCACACCCTCTACGGCCCCGAAAGCCTCAACTTTAAGCTCTTCATGGCGATCAACCACGCCCACCACCCGCTGCTGGACCCGGTGATGGAGGCGATGATCTCTCTCGGCGGTTCGAAAATCGTCTACCTCTACGCGGCGATCCTCCTCTGCGTGGGGCTGGCGCGGCGCCAGTGGCTGCCGCTGCGCTACGTGGGGCTCTTCTGTCTCGCCACGGTCCTCGGCCTCGGCCTCGAAGAGCTGCTGAAAGGAATCGCCCAGGTCCCACGCCCGGGGCTCGCCATCGGCCTCGACCGGATCATGGTCCTCGGCGAGGTGAAGCTTCGGAACTCGTTTCCGTCGGGGCACGCGATCTTCGCCTTCGTGACCGCCTTCACCCTCTCGTGGCGGCGGGGGGCGGGGTGGAAGGTGCCGCTCTATGCCTTTGCCGTGCTGGTGGCCTACTCGCGGGTCTACGTGGGGGCCCACTATCCCCTGGATGTGACGGCTGGCGCGGTGGTCGGGATCTGCTCGGGATGGGTGGTCTGGAAAGGGTACGAAGCGTTTGCCGGCCGAAGGGGGCGGCAGAGGGAGGGGTAGGAGGGAGGGGGGCGATGGCGGCATCGCCCCCTTTTTCATGTCAGAAGAGGTGCAAGGTGGCGTTGAGAAAGAAGAGGAGCCAGCCGGCGCAGGCCGATATGCCGAGGTACCAGAGATAGTGCCGCTTGGTGAGGCTGGCGATGGAGGAGAGCATGATGGCGATCTGGAGGAAGATGAGGCTGTAACCGAAATTTCCCCCCATGAACTGGGCCTTCTCCTTCTGGAGCGCCAGCCCCTCGGCCTTGGTCTTGATCTCCTTCTTCTCGGCGTCGTAGCGCTTCACCTCGCTGCCGTACGTGGCGATGGCCTTCCCGTAGCGTTCCCGGGCCGCAGGCGAGAGTTTCTCCTGGGTGGCAAGCTCCAGCTCCAGCCGTTCCTTCTGGATCTCGAAGGTATGCTGCTTGATGCTCTTGGCCTGGTAGTAGGCCCACTGATTGCTCTCCACCCCCTGGAGCAGCACGGCCCGGGTGGAAAACTTCCCCATGTAGAGGGTGGTGATGGCGGCAAGGACCGCTATGGTGGCGGTGGAGAGGGCGAGCCATCCCAGCCACCGCTCCTTCTGTTCGTCCATGGATACCTCCTGAATCGTCGGTGTTTTCATGAAAATTTGGGGGAACTATACTGAATACGGCGCGGGGATTTCAAGGGGGTATACGGAAGGACGCACCCGCGGCTTCCGTGACGGGTGCGTCCCGAAGGGTCACTCTTCGCCGCCGGGGGCCACCACCGGCTGCTTCTGGAGCCGCTTGAAGTAGAAATTCTGCCCATAGAGGACCGCCGCCGGATTGTGGCCGGTGACCCGATCCTTGCAGATGAGGGTGGTGACCGGGGCGTTCGAGTGTTTGGTGAAGAGCATGTCGTGCCCCACGCAGAGCCCCACGATGATGTTCATGTCGGTGCCGATGCGGTTCAGGATCTCCGCCTGGGCGATGGGATTGCAGGCCGGCTCGAAGGTGCCGGGACGGACCTTGTCGTTCTCCACGAGGCCGAGCTCCAGCTTGTCGATGCTTCCCGACTTGCAGCAGACGCTGGCCGGTTCCAGCCCCTGGGCCTCCAGGATTGCCGCCAGCTGCCGCGTTTCTTCCAGAAGCCCGATGCAGGTGGCGATGCCGATGGACCTCCACCCCATGAGCTTCGCCAGGGCGACGGTGTCCTCCACCCGGGTCCAGCGGGCCACCACCGCCTCGCTTCCCGGCATCTTCTGGTAGCAGAGCCCTTCGACCTTCGCCGCCATCCGGGCAAGGCGGGCGTCCCCGCTCTCCTCGGCGCGGTACTCGGTGAAGCTCGCCTCGATGATATCGCCGTGGGCCTTCGTCGGGCAGTTGGCCGGGCGGGGAGGGCGGTTCTCCGCCGTGCTCCAGCAGTTGGTTGCGCCGCTCTTTCCCCAGACGGCGCTGCAGTTGGCGCAGGAGGGGTGCGTTTCGTCGTGGGCCATGGTCACTGCTCCTTCATGAGAATGTAGGGACTGATGATGAGGGTGCTGAAGCGGGCCGCACCGTCGGCGTCCCAGGCGGCAATCTGCCCGTCGGTCGGCTTGGAGAGCTTGCCGGCTTCGATCCACCCCCCCACGGCGGCGGTGTCGTCCCGGGCGATCCGCTCACCCACCTCGGCTATTTCCAGCTCCGGGGCAACGACGATCAGCCCCCCGCGTTCCAGATGGGCCCGGAGCCAGCTCCACTCCGCCACATCCACCTGCAGCGCCAGTTCTTCCTTTGTCGGTTTCACGTCTCGTCTCCTTCTCGTCTTCCGGTCATGCCGGCCATGATGCACGTTACGTCAGCATACCAGTATTGCGGGAAAAATCCAGATGGGAGCAAGCAGCTTACGTCAATGTCAGTCAGCTCCCCGCTCGAACTCCGGAAGGTGCCGCCGGTGCTTGAGGGGGAGCTGCTGGCGCTGGAGCTTCGGGTTGAGGCGCTCCCCGATGGCGAGGCGGTCGAAGTAGCGGCGCCAGAGGTCACGGAAGAGCTCCTCCCCGGCCGAGAGGGTGAGGGGGGCGGCCATCGCCAGCGGCACCTCGGCCCACTTCCGGCGGGCCGGGTCGAAGGCGACCGACTCCCCCCGCCGCGGATCGTGGATGATCCACTGCTGGTCGGCGAACCGAGCGGCGAAGTGGGGGGCGATGAGGGGAAGGATCCGGTGGTCAGGCTCGATGGCGGCGTACCAGAAGCCCCCCTCGACCTCCTGGAAGCGGACGAGCCCCTTGTAGCGGTGGGCCTCGCGACCCACGGCACGGGCGAGCTTCCAGACCGGCAGGACCCGCTCGTGGGCAAGCATCCCGTCGAGCTGGCATCCCACCGCGAGCCCCAACTCCAGAAAATGGAACAGGAGGAGTTCCATCCCCGGCTCCTCGGCCTGGAAGGCAGAGCGGAGCACGTGCCGAGTCCCGGGGGAGAGAGTCCGGGCAAGGAGTTCGCGCAGCTCCCCGGCCCGCTCCGGGTCGGTCTCGACGGTGACGACCGGGTCGAAGAGTCCGGCCTGCTCCGGTTCGGCGCGGGTGATGGCGGCGGGCGTCCCCCCCCGCTCCCGAATTATGGCCACGGTGGTGAGGAACCCGGTCCAGGTGCCGTCGTAGCGATAGATCATCCTAGAGCTCTCCCGTGATGGCCGACCGGAGGTCGATGCCGGCGGTACCGGCAAAGAGTGACGGCTGGCTCCAGCGGGGGGGCGGGGCGGGCTTTTCCAGCAGCCGCCCCCGGAGCCCCGGCGCGTCCGGTGCAAGGTCGGCGGCGAAGCGCCCCCGGGCGGTGACGAAGTAGCGGGCCCGCTTCATCACCACCCCGAGCTTCGGCAGATCGTCCAGGGTGAGGTGGCCGCCGCGCCGGGCCCGGACGATCCGCTGGGCTGAGCGGACCCCGATCCCCGGCACCCGCAGGAGTGACTCGTAGTCGGCCCGGTTCACCTCCAGCGGGAAGAGGTGGAGGTTGCGCAGGGCCCACCCCACCTTCGGGTCCAGGGCGAGATCCAGGTTGGGGCGCTCTTCGTCCAAAAGCTCGCCGGCGGCGAAGCCGTAGTAGCGCATGAGCCAGTCGGCCTGGTAGAGACGGTGCTCCCGCACCAGGGGCGGGGTGCCGACGACGACGGGGAGACGCTCGTCCCGGTTCACCGGCACGAAGGCAGAGTAGTAGACCCGCTTCATGGCCAGCCGTCCGTAGAGCCCGGCAGCCAGGGAGACGATCTGCAGATCGCTCTCCCCGCTGGCCCCCACGATGAGCTGGGTGCTCTGCCCCGCCGGAGCGAAGGGGGGAATCTTCCGGGAGCACTTCCGCTCCTCCTTCGTCTGGACGATGAGCTCCCCCACTCGCCGCATGGGGGCGACGATCGCCTCGCGGCTCTTGTCCGGAGCCAGGAGCTTCAGGCTCTCCCGGGTCGGGAGCTCCATGTTGATGCTCACCCGGTCGGCGTGGCGGCCGAGGCGCTCCACCAGCAGCAGGTCGGCGCCGGGGACCACCTTCACGTGGATGTAGCCGTTGAAGCGGTGTTCCTCCCGCAGCTGCCAAACCGCTTCGATCAAAAGCTCCATGGTGTGGTCCGGGTCCCTCACCACGCCGGTGGAGAGGAAGAGCCCCTCGATGGCGTTTCGCCGGTAGAAGCCGATGGTGAGCTCCGCCACCTCGGCGGGGGTGAGCATCACCCGCCGGGTGTCGTTGGAGCGGCGGTTGACGCAGTAGGCGCAGTCGTAGATGCAGGCGTTGGTCAGGAGGATCTTCAGGAGCGAGACGCAGCGGCCGTCGGCGGTCCAGGAGTGGCAGATGCCGCACTGGGCGGCGTTGCCGATACCGCCGCTGTTCCGGCGGGAGCTGCCGCTGGAGGCGCAGGAGACGTCGTACTTGGCGCCGTCGGCGAGGATTTCGAGTTTTTCCGCAAGGGTAAATTCGGGCATGGTTACACGATACGGCGTTGATGCGACACAATATGTCGTAAAGCTACACTCCCCGCAGCAGCCACCACCAGCCGGCCAGGGTCAGAAACGAGAGGGGGATGCCGATGCCGATCATGAGGGAGACCAGGGGCGGGTTGAGGCGGTGGTCCACGGCGATGATGCCGGCGGAGATCATGGGGGCCATGGCCGCCTCGAAGATCGTCACCTGGATCACCTTCCCCCCCGTGCCGCAGAGGCCGACGAAGATAAGGGCGATGAGGGCCGGGGCGAGGAGGAGCTTGTAGCAGAGGCCGAGGGAGAGGGTCCGCAGTTCTCCCCTCATGTGGGCGAGCTGCAGCTGGAACCCCACCGATGCCAGGGCAAGGGGGGTGAGGGTGTCGCCCACCTTCTGCAGCACCGTGAGGAACCAGGGGTGGAACGGCACCGGCCGCAGAAGAAGCGCCAGCACCAGGGCCTGGAAGGGGGGGAAGTAGAGGATCTTCCGGACGATCTGGCGCGCCGAGAGCTCTCCCGCCGAGTGGAGGGTGGCGGTCAGGATGCCGAGGGTGGAGAGGACCAGGAACGAGCCGAGCTGGTCGGCGATGAGCCCCACCCCGAGGAACTCCTTGCCGTAGAACGCCTCGATCATCGGCAGACCCACGAAGGAGGTGTTGCCGAGCCCACCCACGAGGATGAGGGCCCCCACGGTCTCGCGGGGGAGGCCCAGGAGCCGCCCCGTTGGCCGGAAGAAGAGCCAGGCGGCGCCGAAGAGGAGCCAGGCCATGGCCACGGTGTAGGCGAGGGAGAGGTCGAGCCGCAGGTTGTGGATGTGGAGGAGCGCCACCGCCGGGAGCGAAACGTGGATGACGAAGCCGTTGAGGGCCGCCGGGGTGCTCTCGGGGAAGCGGCCGGTGCGGCGCAGGATCATCCCGGCGACGAAGCAGACGATGAGGAGGAGGATGTTCGCCATCCGCTAGAGGGAGATCCCCCGGCTTTCCCGCTCGATCTTGTCCACCACGCAGTAGATTCCCCCCTCCTTGAGCCCCGGCTTGAAGCAGCCGTTGCAGGAGATGCAGCGGGCGCGGCTCTCGTCCCCCGACTCCCACTGCCGGGTGAGCGCCGGTTCGCGGATGAAGGGGCGGGCGAGGGAGACGTAGTCGGCCTCCTCCCGGCGGATGATCCCCTCCACGATCTCGAAGGAGCGCATCCCCCCCACCACCATCACCGGGCAGGAGACCGCCTGCTTGATCCGGTATGCCGGCGGGAGGTTGTACGCCTCCTGCTCCCGGCTCTCGATCCCCTGGCGGACCGGGGAGGAGGCGCCGGAGGCGGGGGTGCCGCCGGAGACCTCGATGGCGTCGATCCCCTCTTCATCCAGCATCCGCGCCACCTGCACCGCCTCGTCGAGCTCCAGCCCCCCCGCCAGGTTGTCGGCGCCGTTGAGCTTCGCCATGACCGGGAAGTCGTCCCCCACCGCTCCGCGCACCGCCCGGAAGATCTCCCGAAGGAAGCGGGCCCGGTTCTCCGGATTCCCGCCGTAGCGGTCGTTCCGCCGGTTGGTGAGGGGGGAGAGGAACTGGTTGATGAGGTAGCCGTGGGCAGCGTGGAGCTGCACCGCGTCGAACCCCCACTCCCGGGCCCGGCGGGCGCCGTCGGCGAAGCGCAGGACCAGCTCGGCGATCTCCTCCTCGGGGAGTTCCCGGGGGAGCTCGGGGTACTGGTCGACCTTCACGGCGCTGGGGGCCACGGGCTGCCGTCCGGCGGCCCGCTCCGAGCTCTGGCCGCCGCAGTGGACGAGCTGGAGGCAGATCTTCCCCCCCTCCCGGTGGACCGCCTCGGCGAGGCGCCTCCCGTCGGCCGCAAAATCGTCGTCGTGGCAGCCGAGCTGTCCCGGAAGCTGCTTCCCGTCGGGGCGGACAAAGGCGTAGCCGCTGATGAGAAGCCCCACCCCGCCCCGGGCCAGGGTCCCGTAGTAGGCGGCGAGCTTGTCGGAGGGACGGCCGTCGTCGTGGCACATCCCTTCCCAGGTGGCGGAACGGACCAGCCGGTTGTGGAGCATCAGATGATTGATCTTCGTTTCGTCGAAAACAGTGCGCATTCCCGTTTCCTCCTGCTGCGCCGGAATCAGATCAGAACAGGGTCAGAAAATCTCGAAAAATTCGCCGGTGCCGAGCTTGTGCACCTTCATCAGGTTGGTGGAGCCCCGGGCCTCCACCGGGACCCCCATGGTGATCACCACCACGTCTCCCTTCCGGTAGCCGGCGGTCAGCAGCGTCGCCTCCACGGCGCGGATCTGCTGGTCGGTGCCGGTCATGCTCCCGATGGGGTACGGCTTCACCCCCCAGTAGAGGGCGAGGCGGCGCATGGTTTCCACCGACTGGGTGAAGGCGATGATCGGCAGCGGCGGGCGGAACTTGGAGATGAGGGCCGCGGTGCTCCCCGACTGGGTCATGACGGCGATGGAGCGGGCGCCGAGGGTGGTGGCGGCCTGGCAGGCGGCCTCGGCCACCGCCTCGGCGATGCTCGGGTTGTGGCGCCGGGGGCGGTTCCCCTCCTCCACCTGGGCGTAGCGTTCCACGTCGAGGGCGACCTTGACCATGGTCCGGACCGCCTCCAGGGGGAACTGCCCCGAGGCGGTCTCCCCCGAGAGCATCACCGCATCGGTGCCGTCCAGGATGGCGTTGGCCACGTCGGAGGTCTCGGCCCGGGTCGGCCGGGCGTGGCTGATCATCGATTCCAGCATCTGAGTGGCGGTGATGACCGGCTTCCCCGCCTCGTTGCAGTCGCGGATGATCTTCTTCTGGTGAAGGGGGACCTTTTCGGGGCTGATCTCCACCCCCAGGTCTCCCCGGGCCACCATGACGGCGTCGGCCACCGCCAGGATGCTCTTGAAGTTGCGCAGCGCCTCGGGCTTCTCGATCTTCGCCACCACCGGGATGCTGCTCTCCCGCTGGAAGAGGAGCCGCTTGAGCTCCTCCACGTCTTCGGCGGTCCGGACGAAGGAGAGGGCGATGTAGTCCACCCCCTCGGCAAGGCAGAAATCGACGTCGGCCAGGTCCTTTTCGGAGAGGGAGGGGGCCGAGACATGGACGCCGGGGAGGTTGATCCCCTTCAGATCCTTGAGCACTCCCCCCTCAACCACGGTGCAGCGGACCCGGTTCCCCTCCACCGACTGGACCCGCAGCTCGATGAGGCCGTCGTCCATCAGGATGCGGGAGCCGGGCTTCACGTCGTGGGGGAGCGCCTGGTAGATGGTGGAGATGAGGCCGGGGCGGCCGAGGACCTCGTCGGTGGTGATATCGAGTCCCTCACCCTTCAGGAGCTGGATCGCCCCTCCCTTCATGCGGCCGGTCCGGATCTTGGGCCCCTGGAGGTCGGCGAGGATGCCGCACTCCTTACCCCGCTGGGCGGAGAGGCGGCGGATCGCCGCGATCACCTCCCGGCGCTGGTCGTTGGAGCCGTGGGAGAAGTTGAGGCGGAAGAGATCGACCCCCGCCTCCATCAGTTTGCCGATCATCTCCGGCGAGGAGCTGACCGGCCCGACGGTGGCGATGATTTTCGTCTTGCGTGGTGATTTGTCCATGGATGGTCCAATCGGAGGTCGCCCCTCCCCGGCGCCGGTGCCGTTGCTGCCGGTGTCGGGGGGAGGGACGCGGTTTAGTGGTGGAATTTGCCGATCCGCCCTTTGTGGGCCGGGGTCGGTTCCTTGTGGCACTCGAAGCAGGGGAGCTCCTCCACCTTCTTGACATCGAGGGGGGAGGCCGGCTTGGAGGTCTGGGGCATGGTGTGCGCACTGGTCTGGAAATAGAGGTGGCCGCGCTCGTCGGTGAGAACGACCGGCTGGTACGCCACCTGCCAGTTGGTGCTGATCGCCACCGTGTGGCACTGGTCACATCCCCCCGGAGGCGGGATGCTTTTCCATGACATGAGCATGGCGCAGCCGTAGCTCAGGGGGAGGGTGCCGGCGATGAGCAGAAGCAGCAACTTTCGCATCGGGAACTCCTTGTGGGGGGGTGGGATGGGGGACATCGGGAAAAGCATAGCACAAAGGCGGGGCAAAACAAACCCGAACGGCGCGTCCGACGGGGCTTCCGGCGCCGCGGGGAGGGCGCTTGACCTTTTTCGCCAAATCCGATAGGCTCGTTTGCACGTAAATGGTGTGTTCAGGCAGTTTTCCTTCCACCCCCGCGCCCCACCCCATTGAGATTTCCCCCCATACCGACGCAATAAAACGCCGGCCCCGATGCGACGCGGACTTCCTCCCGGGAGAGACGGCGCCTGCGGACCGGATTCATACAGGAGGCGCCCCGACGATGTGTACCACGTGCGGCTGCGAGGCCGAAAGCCATCACCACCATGACGATCACGGCCATTCCCACGGCCATCACCATCACCACGGAGAAGAGAAGGAGGCGCGGAAGATCGCCGTCGAGATCGACATCCTCGCCCGGAACAACCGCTTCGCCGCCGAAAACCGCCGCCGCTTCGCAGATAAGGGGATCTTCGTCCTGAACTTGGTGAGCTCTCCCGGCTCGGGGAAGACCACCACCCTGGAGCGGAGCCTCAAGGACCTCGCCGGCCGGTTCCGCTGCGCCGTCGTCGAGGGTGACCAGCAGACCGACAACGATGCGGTCCGGATCGCCGCCACCGGCGTGCCGGTGAAGCAGATCAACACCGGCGCCGGCTGCCACCTCGACGCCCACATGGTGGGGCACGCCGTGGAAGGGTTCGATCTGGACTCCCTTGACCTCCTCCTGGTGGAGAACGTCGGGAATCTCGTCTGCCCCGCCTCCTTCGACCTCGGCGAGCACCACAAGGTGGTGGTCCTGTCGGTCACCGAGGGGGAGGACAAGCCCCTCAAGTACCCGAACATGTTCCACGCCGCCGATGTGATGCTCCTGAACAAGGTGGATCTCCTCCCCCATGTCGACTTCGACGTGGAGAAGTGCAAGGAGATGGCCCGCCGGGTGAGTCCGGGAATCACCATCTTCGAGATTTCGAGCCGCACCGGCCAGGGGATGGACGCCTGGTACGGCTGGCTCGCGGAGCGAATCGCCGCGGTAAAGGGTGGCGCGTAGGGGATCGACCCATGCCTGACGCCCGGCGCATCAGGATAACCGTCGAAGGGATCGTGCAGGGGGTCGGCTTCCGCCCCTTTGTCTTCCGGCTCGCCGAGCGCCACGGCATTGCCGGCTGGGTGCGCAATACCACCACCGGCGTGGTGATCGAGGCGGAGGGAGACGCCGCACCCCTCGACTCCTTTCGGTCCGGCCTCGAAGCGGAGGCCCCTCCCCTGGCGGTCATCGCCGGGATCGCCGCCGAGGAGATTCCCCCTGCCGGCGACACCACCTTCGCCATCGCCGAGAGCGCGGGGAGCGCCGGGACGGTGCGGGTCGCCCCCGACGGCGACGTCTGCCCTGACTGCCTCCGGGAGCTCTTCGATCCGGCCGACCGCCGCTACCGCTACCCCTTCATTACCTGCACCAACTGCGGCCCCCGCTACTCCATCATCACCGCCGTCCCCTACGACCGCCCCCACACCACCATGGCGGGGTTCCCGCTCTGCGACGCCTGCCGGGCCGAGTACGAAAACCCCCGCGACCGCCGTTTCCACGCCCAGCCCCTCGCCTGCCCTGCCTGCGGGCCGCGCCTGAGGCTGGTGGACGCCGCGGGGCGCGAACTGCCGGGCGATCCGGTGGAGGAAGCGGCCGCGCTCCTCGCCGGCGGAAAGATCGTCGCCGTCAAGGGGACCGGCGGCTACCACCTGGCGGTGGACCCCCTGAACGACACGGCGGTGGCGGAGCTGCGCCGGCGCAAAAAGCGGGACGAGAAGCCCTTCGCCCTCATGGCCCCCGACCTGGAGGGGGTGCGGCGCTTCACCCTGGCCGATCCCCTGGAGGAGCGGCTCCTGACCGCCCCCGAGCGCCCCATCGTGCTCCTGCGCAAGCGCCCCGGCAATCCGGTGGCGCCGCTGGTGGCGCCGGCCAACGGCTACTTCGGGACCATGCTCCCGTCGACGCCACTCCACCACCTCCTGCTGCGGGAGCGGTTCGCGGCGCTGGTGATGACGAGCGGCAACCTCTCGGACGAGCCGATCGCCCACCGCGACGACGAGGCCCGGGAGCGCCTCGGGGAGATCGCCGACGCCTTCCTCGTCCACGACCGGGAGATCCGGACCCGGAGCGACGACTCGGTGATCCGGGTCTTCCGGGGGAATCCGCTCTTTCTGCGCCGCTCCCGGGGGTACGTCCCGCGGGAGGTCCGCCTCCCCGCCGCAGGGCCCGCCGTGCTTGCCGTGGGGGCCGAGCTCAAGGGGGCCCTCTGTCTCGCCGCCGGGGACCGGGCGTTCATGAGCCAGCACATCGGCGACCTGAAAAACGCCGCCACCCTCGCCTCCCTCGGCGAGGCCGCCGATCACCTCCGGGAGCTCCTCGGCATCGAGCCGGCGCTGGTGGCCCACGACCTCCACCCCGACTACCTCTCCACCTCCTACGCCGAGGGGATCGCCGGCCTGCCGCGGATTGGGGTGCAGCACCACCATGCCCACATGGCCTCCTGCATGGCCGAGAACGGCCTGGAGGGGGAGACGATCGGGGTCATCTTCGACGGCACCGGCTACGGCGGGGACGGCACCGTCTGGGGGGGGAATTCCTCGTGGGGGGGTACGGCGGCTTCCGGCGCGCCGGACACCTGCGCCAGGTACCGCTTCCCGGCGGCGACGCGGCGGTGCGGGAGCCGTTCCGGATGGCGCTGGCCCATCTCCACGACGCTTTCGGCGCCGGGCTCTTCGACCTGGCGCTGCCGTGGCTCGCCGGGATCGGCGCCGCCGAGCGCAGCCTCTACCTCTCCATGCTGGAGCGGCGGATCAACTCCCCCCTCACCTCCAGCTGCGGCCGGCTCTTCGACGCCGTGGCGGCCCTCATCGGCCTGCGGGAGCGGGTGAGCTACGAAGGGCAGGCGGCCATCGAGCTGGAGGCCCTGGCCGAGGAGAGCGACACGCGGGAGATCTACCCCTTTGCCGTCGTGCGGAGAAACGGCTCCGCCACCGTCGACTTCCGGATGATGATCCGGTCCGTGGCGGAGGATGCGGCCGCCGGCCGCTCCGGCGGGGAGATGGCCCGCGCCTTCCACGGCACCGTCGCCGCGGCGGCGGCCGAGGTCTGCGGACAGATCCGCGCGGCGGAAGGGGTCCACCGGGTGGTCCTCTCCGGCGGCGTCTTCCAGAACCGGCTCCTCACCGAGGGGGTCCACCAGGCTCTCACCGAGAGCGGGTTCACCGTCTTCACCCACCGCCTCGTCCCCCCAACGACGGCGGGGTGGCGCTGGGGCAGGCGGCCGTAGCAGGACATACGGCACAACGTGACGGCGGGGCGTAGCGCCTGCCGCGAAAAAAGGAGAAGAGAGAATATGTGTCTCGGAGTACCCATGCAGGTTGTGAGCATCGGTGACGGCAATATCATCGCCGAGATCGACGGGGTGAAGAAGGAGGCGAGCCTCATGCTCCTCGCCGACGAGGTGAAGGTGGGGGATTTCGTCATCGTCCACGCCGGCTTCGCCATCTCCAAGCTCGATGAGGAGGATGCGCAGGAGACATTACGCATGATGCGGGACGTCTTCAAACCGGAGGACATGGCGTGAACTACCAGGACGAATTCCGCGACCGCACCGTGGTGCTCGGCTTTGCCGCCCGGATCAGGGAGCTGGTGGCGGGGCGCACCGTGCCGATGACCTTCATGGAGGTCTGCGGCACCCACACCATGTCGATCTACCAGTACGGGCTGCGCAGCCTCCTGCCGCCCCAGGTGCGGCTCATCTCCGGGCCGGGGTGCCCGGTCTGTGTCACCCCCAACGGCTACGTCGACCGGGCCGTGGCCCTCTGCCGGCTTCCGGGCGTCACCGTCGCCACCTTCGGCGACATGGTCCGGGTCCCCGGCTCCTCGTCCTCCCTCATCGAGGAGCGGGCCAAAGGGGCCGACGTGCGGATCGTCTACTCTCCCCTGGACGCCGTGACCCTGGCTGCGAAGAACCCGGACCGGAAGGTGGTCTTCCTCGGCGTCGGTTTCGAGACCACCGCCCCCACCATCGCCGGGAGCATCCTGGCGGCGAAGCAGCAGGGGCTCACGAATTACTTCGTCCTCGCCGCCCACAAGACGATCCCGATCCCGATGGAGGTCCTGGCCGACGATCCCGAGCTCCAGGTGGACGGCTACCTCTGCCCCGCCCACGTCAGCGTCGTCATCGGCGCCGCCGCCTACCGTTTCCTGGCGGAGGAGCGCGGTGTCCCGTGTGTCGTCACCGGGTTCGAGCCGGTGGACGTCATGCAGGGGGTGGAGATGCTCGTCCGTCAGGTGGTGGAGGGGAAACCCCGGGTGGAGATCCAGTACAGCCGCGTGGTGAAGCGGGAGGGGAACCGGAAGGCGCAAGGTGTGATCGCCGAGGTCCTCACCCCCTTCGACGCGCCGTGGCGCGGCATCGGCGTCATTCCCGGCAGCGGCCTGCGGATCGCCGACGCCTATGCCGAGTTCGACGCCGAGAAGGCGATTCCCGTCGAGGTGGAGGAGACCCGGGAGCACGCGGGGTGCCTCTGCGGCGAGATCCTCAAGGGGAAGGTGAGCCCCTTCGACTGCCCCCTCTTCGGCGGCGCCTGCACCCCCGAATCCCCCGTCGGCGCCTGCATGGTCTCCTCCGAGGGGACCTGCGCGGCGGCGTACAAGTACGGGCAGTAATCAGAGCGAAAAAAACAACACGGCGGAGAATCCAGTGAACAAAGACCTCATCCTCCTCGGTCACGGCAGCGGCGGGAAGCTCTCCCACCAGCTCCTCGACGACCTCATCATCCCGACCCTGTCGGGAATATCGCGTGCCGGCCAGAACGACGCGGCGGTGGTGGAACACGGCGGCCAGCGCCTCGCCTTCACCACCGACTCCTACGTGGTGGACCCGATCTTCTTCCCCGGCGGCAACATCGGGGGCCTGGCGGTGAACGGCACGGTGAACGACCTGGCCATGATGGGGGCGCGCCCCCTCTTCATCAGCGTCGGCCTCATCATCGAGGAGGGGTTCAGCCGGACCGAGCTGGCCGAGGTCCTCTCCTCCATGCGGGGCGCCGCCGACGCCGCCGGGGTGCGGATCGTCACCGGCGACACCAAGGTGGTCCCCCGGGGGAAGGCGGATCGGATCTTCATCAACACCTCCGGCGTCGGCGCCATCGAGCACTCCTTCGCCATCTCCGGCGCCGGGGCCCGGACGGGGGACAAGGTCATCGTCAACGGCACCATCGGCGACCACGGCATCGCGGTCATGGCCAGGCGCGAGGGGCTGGAGCTGGAGACCGACATCCTGAGCGACTGCGCCCCCCTCAACGGCCTTGTGGCCGAGATCCTCGCCGAGGCGGGGGAGGCGGTCCACGTCCTCCGGGACCCGACCCGCGGCGGCGTTGCAACAACCCTCAAGGAAATCGCCCTTCAGTCCGATAAGATAATAACACTCCACGAACGGGCCTTGCCGCTCAACGGCGCGGTAAAGGGGGTCTGCTCGATCCTCGGGCTCGATCCCCTCTACGTCGCCAACGAAGGGAAGCTCCTGGCGGTGGTGGCTCCGGAGGCGGCCGAGCGGCTCCTTGCCCGGATGAAGCGCCACCCCCTGGGGCACGGGGCGGCCATCATCGGCGAGGTGGGCGACGGTGGCGGCAAGGTGCAGATGGAGACCGCCGTCGGCGGGGTCCGCGCCGTGGAGATGCTGGCGGGAGAACAGCTGCCGCGGATCTGCTGAAAACAGCAGCCGCGACGATTGCGGGGCATTATGCGCGAACATCACACTACCACCGGCGGCGGGCCGGCGAACGGTCCCCTCACCCTGATGCTGGTCGGCGGGGGGATCCGGTACCCCGCCTTCATCGGCGCCCTCCGGGCGACGGAGGAGCTCGGCATCCCCATCGCGCGGATCATCGGCGCCTCCACGGGGAGTATCGTCGCGGCGCTCTACGCCGCCGGGATGGCTCCCGCCGAGATCCACCAACTCTCCCTCGCCACCGATCCGGTGTCGTTTCGCGACTTCCGTCCCCGAGGGATCTTCACCGGCATGGGGATCTGCGCCGGCGACGCCCTGGAGGGATGGCTGGACCGCCAGCTCGGCGGCCGGCGCTTCAGCGACCCCCTCCGCTGCCCCCTGGCGGTCGTCGCCACCGACATCCTGAACCACTCCCCCCATCTCCTCTCCGCCGACAAGCATCCCGATCTCGCCATCTCTGCCGCCGTCCGGTTCTCGGCGGGAATTCCCTTCGTCTTTGCCTGGAAAAAGTTTTCCTCTCGCGGAAGGGAGCAGGTCTTCATCGACGGGGCGCTCATGGCGAACGTCATCGAGACCCAGTGTGCCGAGGGGGGGCGGACCCTGGTCTTCAAGACCTTCTCGAAGCGGAGCATGAACCAGCCGGCTTCGCCGGTCCTCACCCTGCGCCGCTACGCCGCGGATCTCCTCAACACCTTCTGCCACGCCACCGACCGGGAATTCCTCAAGGGGGGGCGGTGGAAGGACACGATAACCATTCACTGCGGCATGGTCACCCCCCTCTCGTTCTCCCTGACGCGGGAGGAGAAGGAGTTTCTCTACGAGCAGGGATACCAGCAGACCCTCAAGTACCTCCGTTACAAGTGGGGGATCTGAAGCCGCGGCCGATCCCCTCGCCGGCGCGCTGCGGAGCGGCCGGAATGGCGCATGCCGGGTGCCGGGGCGGGGAAAAGGCTCAAGTTTTTTCCGGATTGGACGATAGGATGTGAGGAGTGCCGCAATCGGCAGTGGAAGGAGGGAAAGTGGAAAAGAGGATGTTTGAGCGGGTCGACCTGAAGGCCGAGGCGATTATCCGTCACTGCGGGGTGACGTTCAAGGGTGAGGTGGAAAACCTGAGCCTCAAGGGGCTTTTCGTCAGGACCGACCAGACGATTTCCCTGGGCGAGCAGGTGGATGTTTCCATGTTTTTCTACGGCAGTTCGGCGGAGCTCTCCTTCAGCCTCGAGGCCTTCGTCGTGCGGGCAACCCCGGAGGGGATCGGCCTCAACTTCCGCAAGATCGATATCGACTCCCTGGCGGGCTCCGACCAGACGGTCACCACCGCGGGGAGCGACCGCAACGGAATCATCGAGGAGTTCTACGGCTACGTGAAAGAGGGGGGCGCGGAGGAGGAAGGGGCGCAGCCGCTCCCCCCCGCGGGAAGTAACGGGTTCAGTCGACCGGATTCCCCTTCGTGACGGCGTCAAAGATCGAGATGAGCGAATCGGGGGCAAAGGGGCAGATGCGGTTTTTGGTGGAGCCGTCCGCCAGGGTCTGCTCCCAGTAGATAACCTCCTCTCCCCCCTTCTCGCCCCGGGAAACCCCCGCGGGGGTGAATTCCCTGAGGGCTTCCCACATCTGCTCCATGGTCAGGAGTTCGTAGCCGGAAAATTCGTCGTCGTGGCGGGCCCCTCCCAGAAACGAATCGACCAGTTCGAAGTCGACGAAGTCGTTCTCCTTGCGCCACCACTTGACGAAATGCTGATCCGCCCTCTTGGCGCTGCGGATCTCGTTCACGATTTCACGTCCTGTCATTGCTGCTCCCTCCTTGTGTAGTTGGTATCATCACCGCATCTGCTGCCGTCACGGTTCCGCTTCTTCGGAAACCACGTGGGGGAACCCTTCGTGGTGCACGGCCCGCTCCTGCCGCTGCGTTTCGGCGGCCGGCGCCGCGCTCTGCCCCACGTGGGGGAAATGCTCGTGGTGGATCGGAGCCGCCCGCTCCCCCACCGGGCCGCAGGCCTGGCAGAAAAGCTCCTGATTCCGGGTCTCGACCGACGTGCCGCCGCAGACGGGGCACGTATCCTGCTCAGTGCTCGTTCCCATGACATCCTCCATGATGCGGGTGCGGTTACTGTTTCGTATACGCCAAGTATAGCATGCCGCCGGAAAAGCAACAGTTCCCTCCCCCCGGGATCAGGGAGGGGCGGGGGGGAGCGGCGTGGAAAGGGCAAAGGCTGTGTGACGATGGATGACCTGAAGCGCTGCTACGAACTGCTCGGTCTTGCGCCGGGGGCCTCGGCCGGCGAGGTGAGGCACCGGTTTCGCGAGCTGGTTGCCCGCTGCCATCCCGACCGGTTTGCCGGCGATCCGGGGCGGCAGCGGCAGGCGGAGGAGCAACTCCGCCTGGTGATAGAGGCCCATCGACGCATCATCTCCCCACCCGAGGGTGACGGGACTCCGCTGACGCGGGGGTGGGGAGGTGCCGGCGGGTGGAGTCCCCCCTGGCCGAAGTTTTCCTCCCTCCCTCTCGCTGTCGGCGCGGCGCCCAACACCCTCTTTCTGGCGACGCTCGGCATCTGCACGGTGGCGGCGGTCGGCAGGTTCGGCGTCACGCTGCGGGGGATGGGGGGAGTGCTGGAGCTCATCATCGTCCCGTTCCTCTTTTCGGTCGTCTGGAACCTGACGGAGCGCCGGCCCGGTGCGCTCAGGCGGGCCTACCTCGGCTTCACGGTCGCTGCCGCAGTAGTGGCGGTGGTGGAGGGGACGCTGGCACCGTCAGCGGGGGATGGCGGGACCGCCTTTGGTGGGTCGGCTGCGGTGGAGAGCGGGGGTGAGTCCGGCGGGATGGCCGCGGGGGGCGGCGGCACCTTTTCCGGCTCTCCCGTGGCTCCGGAGGGGGGATTCCCCGCGCCGGCGGCGCAGCGTCTCCCCGCCGCTCCACTGGCACCCGTTGTGCCGGCGGCGCCGGTGGCCCCCGCGCTCCGGCCGCTCCGGTGGTGACGCCCCCCCGTCGGTGAGGCGGGTCTTGAATTGCGGTCCGTCGCGCGCTACAGTTACCGGTGCGTGCTCTTCTTGCGGTGCCTGCCGGCTCCGTACTGTGATGTGAAAGGATGCCGATGTCGCTAAAACTGGGAGAAATGCTGATAAAGGCCGGACTGGTGACCTCCGCCGCCCTCGACGACGCCCTCAAGAGCCAGGTCATCTTTGGAGGGAGGCTCGGAACGAACCTCATCGAAATGGGGTGCCTCGACGAAGAGGAGCTGGCGCAGATGCTCAGCCGGCAGTTGCGGGTCCCCTACGTCGATCCCCAGGAGCTCATGGAGGTCTCCCCCGAGGTGATCGCGCTCGTTCCGGCGGAGATGGCGGAAAAGTACCGTCTCGTCCCCCTCCGTCTCGAAGGGCGCCGCCTGAGCATCGCCATGGCGGACCCGTCTGACCTCCCGGCCGTGGATGAGATCGCCTTCCGGACCGGTTACGTGATCGGGCCCATGGTGACGCCGGAGATCCGGCTCATTGCGGCGCTGGAGAAGTACTACGGCTTCAAGCGGGAGATCCGCTACCTGCCCGTCTCGAAAGAGCTGGGAGGAAGACGGGTCTGCTCCTACCGGGTCACCCCCGCCGAGGTGGCGGCGGCAGCCCCCCGCGAGGTGGTGGACTTCTCCGCGTTGCCAGGGAGCGAGGCCGATTTCTTCCCCTGGGGTGAAGGGGAGGGGGAGGCCGCGCGGGCCGAGGCGCTCGAACAGTGCAGCGTCGATGCCGTTTCCCTGGAGCTGGCAGAGGCCCGGGATCGGGACGCCGTGGCGGCGGCCCTCGTCGGCTGGGGTGCGAGCCTCTTCGAGCGGACGGCGCTCTGCGTGGTGGCGGGGGATATGGTGAAGGGGTGGGAGGCGTACGCCCGCGGTGAGCGGCTTGAGGGGTTCGGCGCGCTGCGGATCGGCCTCGACGAGCCGTCGGCATTCCAGACGGTGGTGCGCGACCGGGGGATCTTCCTCGGCGCCGTGCCGGAAACGCCCGCCAACAGGCGGTTGTTCGACGCCCTGGGGGGGGCGCCCCGGGGGGTGCTGCTCGTGCCGATGGTGATGAAGCGGCGCGTGGTGACCGTGCTCTGCGCCGCCGACGACCCTGAACGGCTCGGGGAGCGGCTCGACCAGTTCCAGAGCATCGCCCGCAAGGGGATCATGGCGTTCGAGATCCTGATCCTCAAGAACAAGATCCTCATGACCTGAGGGGGGGTGTCGGGGACGAAAAGGGTTGTGAATTTTCGGTGAAGTCGCTAGTCTGTAAAAAGGCTGCGGGCCCAAGGTCCCGGCCATTTCCCCTGCGAGGAGTTATTCATGAAAGCATTGATTCGCCTGCTTGTCGTCACGCTCGTCCCCCTCACTCCCCTTGCGGCGCAGGGGTTCGGACACATGGCGGACCCCTCTGCCGCTGAAGGTGCCCCGGCGGCCGGAGCGGAGGTCCCCTCCACCCCCCTCTCGGGCAAGGTCGTCGAGACGGCGAACATGGGAGGCTACACCTATATCTGTCTGGAAAAGGACGGCAAGAAGGTCTGGGCCGCCATCCCCGAGGCCCCCGTCGCCGTTGGGCGGGAGATCTCCCTCAAGCCCGGCATGGAGATGAAGAATTTCGAGAGCAAGGGGCTCAAGCGGACCTTCGAAAGCATCTACTTCTCCGAAGGGGTGGCGGTGAAGCCCGCCGACACCACGGGGAAGTCCTCGGCGGGGAGCAAAGCGAACGTGGTTTCCCCCACGGAGAAGATCTCGGTGGAGAAGGCCTCCGGCCCCAACGCCTACACGGTGGCGGAGATCCATCAGCAGAAGGGGAAGCTCGACGGCAAGAAGGCGGTCGTGCGGGGTAAGGTGACCAAGGTGGCCGCGGGGATCATGGACCGGAACTGGGTCCACCTCCAGGACGGCTCCGGCGACACCAAGAAGGGAACCCACGATCTGACCGTCACCTCCCAGGACCTGCCGGCCGTGGGGGATGTGGTCACCGCCTCCGGTACCCTCCGGAAGAACAAGGATTTCGGCGGCGGGTACAAGTACGAGGTGATCATGGAAGAAGGGTCCATCAAGCCCTGACGCCGCGGCCGTCTCCCCTGCCATGAGAGCGCTTCTCGCAGCCGCCTACCTTGTCACCATTGCCGTCGGCCTCTGGCTGCGGGCCCTCAATCTCCGCCATATGAAAACCCACGGCTCCACCGTCCCCCCCGGTTTCGAGGGGGCGGTGGAGGCCGAAACGCTCCGCAAGAGCGTCTCCTACACCATCGACCAGAGCCGGCTCGGGGTGGCGGAGACGCTGTTTGACGCGGCCCTCCTGATCGCCTTCCTCTTCGGCGGCATCCTGGCGGCCTACGACCGCTGGATCGGCCCCCTCTCCGGCTCCTTCGTCGGCGCCGGGGTCCTCTTCTTCGTGATCCTCACCGTCGCCCAGACGCTTCTCGAAATCCCCTTCGGCATCTACGGAACGTTCCGGCTCGAAAGCCGCTACGGCTTCAACACCACGGGGCCTGGGCTCTGGCTGGCGGACCTCGCCAAGACGACCATCCTGGCGGCGCTCCTCACCTCCCTGCTGGTGGCGGGGGCCTTCACCCTCGTCGCGTGGAGCCCCCGCTACTGGTGGCTCTGGGTCTGGCTCCTCTTTGCCGCAGTCTCCATCGTCCTGATCTTTCTCTCCCCCGTGCTCATCGAGCCGCTGTTCCACCGGTTCGAGCCGGTGACCGAGCCGGGGCTCGAGGAGGAGATCCGCGCCCTGGCCCGGCGGGCGGGGCTGACGGTGAGCCGGGTGATGCAGGTGGACGCATCGCGGCGCAGTCGCCACTCCAACGCCTATTTTACCGGCATCGGCCGGGTGAAGCGGATCGTGCTCTACGACACGCTCATCGCCCAGATGAGTCATCGGGAGGTGTTGGCGGTGCTCGCCCACGAGATCGGGCACTGGAAGCGGGGGCACATCCGCCGGCGGCTGATCCTGACGGAGGCCGGTGCCCTGGCCGGCGCATGGCTTGCATGGATGGCAGCGGGGTGGGACGGGCTTCCCCTCCTCGTCGGCCTGCCGACCGCCTCGTTTGCCGCCCGACTCGTCATCGTCGGCTTTCTTGCCTCCCTCGCCACATTTCCCCTCACCCCCCTCTCCAGCTGGCTGTCGCGCCGCCACGAGCGCGAGGCGGACCGCTACGCCTGCGAGCTCACCGGTGACCCGGAGGCCCTTGCTGCGGCCCTGGTGAAACTCTCCACGGAGAACCTCTCCAACCTCCATCCCCATCCGCTCTACGCGGCGGTTTATTACTCGCACCCCCCGGTGGTGGAGCGGGTGCGGCATCTGCGGGAAATGGGGATGGCTCTGAAATCCTGAAAGAGGGGTGACGGAGAGAAGACGGTGCCCCTCCCCGTGCAGGCGGGCGAGGGGCGAATTGAGGGGGGTTAGATCGCCTTGCGCCAGGCGAGCCGCTGCTCAAGCCAGCGGGAGAGGGAGGTGAAGGCGTAGCAGAGGACGAAGTAGACGGCGGCGATGAAGATGAAGATCTCCGTCGGGTAGGCCATGGTCCGGTTGTTGACCTGGGTCGCCACGTGGGTCAGCTCCGAGACCCCGACGATGAACGCCAGGGAGGTGTCCTTGATGAGCGACACGAACTGGTTCACGAAGGAGGGGATCATGTTGCGCAGCCCCTGGGGCAGGATGATGTAGAGCATCGCCTGCCAGTGCTTGAGGCCGGTGGAGATCGCCGCCTCCATCTGCCCCTTGGGGATCCCCTCGATGCCGGCCCGGACGATCTGGGACATGTAGGCCGAGGTGAAGAGGGTGAGGCCGGCGATGACGGTCTGGGCCTCCGGGACGGTCTTGCCGAGGAGCGCCGGCATGAGGAAGTACATCCAGAAGATGACCATGAGAAGCGGCATCCCCCGGACGGTGTTGATGAAGAGCACCGCCGGATAGCGGACCACGGGGTTCTTCACGATGCTCAGGAGCCCCAGGATGAGCCCGCCGAAGAACGAGAGGATGCAGGAGACCACCGCCAGATAGAGGGTGAGCCCGAGCCCGCCGAGGGGGCCGTGGGGGAAGCGGCCGACCATGAAGTAGACGATGTTGTCCGCGATGACCTGGAAATTGAGGAATTCGTTCATGTCAAGCCGCCCGGTGCGGGTTCAGGACCCGGGTGTTGTAGAGATGGACCAGCGCCGTGATGACGACGGAGATCACCAGATAGACGAGGGTCGCGGCGGTGAAGGCCTCGAACCCCTTGAAGGTGTAGCTCTCCACCTGCCGCGCCTGGTACGTCACCTCCATCACCCCGATGCTCATGGCCAGCGACGAGTTTTTCGCCAGGTTGAGGAACTGGTTCACGAGGGGGGGGACCGTGATCCGCACCGCCTGGGGGAGGATGATGTACTGCATGGAGCGGAGGTAGCTGAAGCCTGAGCTGCGGGCCGCCTCCATCTGCTCCTTCGGGATGGCGAGGACGCCGGAGCGGATATCCTCGGCGATGAAGGCCGAGGTGTAGATGGTGAGGGCGATCACCGCCGCGGCGAACTCGAAGTTGGTGTTGGTCAGCCAGTCGTTCACCGCCTGGGGGAGGAGCTTGTAGGAGCCGAAATACCAGAAGAAGATCTGCACCAGGAGCGGCGTGTTGCGGAAGAACTCGAGATAGCCGAGGGCGACCCAGCGGACCGGCTTGATATGGCTCATCCGCATGACGGCGATGACGAGGCCGAGCAGAAACGCCAGAACGATCGACAGAGACGAGAGCTCGATCGTCACCTTGACGCCGGAGAGGAGCCACTCGAAGTACTTGCCGGAGGTGACGACCGACCAGTCGAATTTGTATGAGAGCACGAAAGACCTCGGTGTAACGGTTGATGCGGATGGTGGAGGGGGCGGGAAGAGCCGGAAAAGGCCTCCCGCCCCCTTCATTGACGATGGTGCTTACTTGTCTGCGGTGATCTTGAAGTTCCGCTTCAGGTGGAACTGGGTGTGGGGTCCGAACCACTTGTCGAAGATCTTCTTCGCTTCGCCGCTCTTCTCCATCTCGAGGATGGTCTTGTTGACGAAATCGACGAACGCCTTGTCCCCCTTGCGCATCCCGATGCCATAGGGCTCGTCGGAGATCTGGACGTTGGGGATCTCGAACCGCTCCTTGTTGGGGGCCTTGGCGAGGATGCCGGCGAGGATCGCCTCGTCGGTGGTCACCGCCGCCACCTTACCCTGCTGGAGCGCCAGGAACGCCTGCGGATAGTCGTCGAAGGAGAGGACCGTGGAGGAGGGGAGCGCCTTCTTGGCGTTCTGCTCGGAGGTTGACCCCTTCGCGGTGCCGATCTTCTTCCCTTCCAGGTCCTTGAGGCTCTTCACCGACCCCTTGCGGGTGATGAACTTCTGGCCGGTGAAGAAGTAGGTGTGGCTGAAGTCGATCTGCTTCGCCCGCTCCGGGTTCTTGGTCATGGTGGCGGCGATCAGGTCGATGTTCCCCTCCTGGAGCTGGGGCATCCGGCTGGCGGAGGTGACCGGCTTGAGCTCCACCTTCACGCCGAGCTTCCTGGCGATGGCGTTCACGAAGTCGATGTCATAGCCGACGATCTGGCGGCTCTTCTCGTCGATGTAGCCGAAGGGGGGGAGCGAGTCCTTCACCCCGGCGACGAGCACCCCTTTCTTCTTCACCTCGGCCAGCGTGTCGGCCGGCGGCGCCGCCAGGGCGGCCCCGGTCATGGCCACCAGAGTGGCCGTCATGATCCCTGCAACCAGTCTTTTCATCTGTCCCCTCCTTGCTTTGGGTGTGAGTTGCCACCGAGCGGTGGCCGGAAACGGTGTCAGTGCATCGGTGAAAGGAGCTGCTTCAGGAACTGCTTGGCCCGGTCGTGCTGCGGGTTCTTGAAGAATTCCTCCGGGGCCGCCTCCTCCAGGATCACCCCGTGATCCATGAAGGTGACCCGGTGGGCGACCTCGCGGGCAAACCCCATCTCGTGGGTGACGACCACCATGGTCATGCCGCTGCGGGCCAGGTCCTGCATGACCGCCAGCACCTCGCCGATCATCTCCGGGTCCAGGGCGGAGGTCGGCTCGTCGAAGAGCATGATCTTCGGCCGCATGGCGAGGGCCCGGGCGATGGCGACCCGCTGCTGCTGCCCGCCGGAAAGCTGGGAGGGATAGGCGTCGTGCTTGTGGGCGAGGCCGACCCGCTCCAGGAGCGACATGGCCTGCTCTTCGGCCTCTTTCTTCGCCATCTTGCGGATCTTGATCGGCGCCAGGGTGATGTTGCTCCTCACCGAGAGGTGGGGGTAGAGGTTGAACTGCTGGAAGACGAATCCAACCTCGGCGCGCAGCTTGTTGATATCGGTTTTGCGGTCGGAGAGGTCCATGCCGTCCACCACCAGCTGCCCCTGGTCGATCGGCTCAAGCTGGTTGATGGTCCGGATGAGGGTCGATTTCCCCGATCCCGACGGGCCGCAGACCACCACTACCTCCCCCGGAGCAACGTGGAGGTTGACGTTATTCAGCACGTGGAGATCTTTGAACCATTTGTGGACACCATTGAACCGGATCATGCAGTGCTCCTTCTCGAAATCGCCCCGCTGGGGCGGAAAAATCCACAACCGGTGGACGGTCTGACCAATTGCGCGGGAGAAATGTACGGCAAGGTCGTCGAAAAATCAACCGGTATTCTATTTGAACACTCTAAACTTCAGTTTGAAATTTGCAAACTCTCCGCTCACTGCAGGAGCGGTTTTGCCAGGACTCCGCGGATCGGCATCTGGTAATGGCCGGGGGTGACGAGGTACTTGGTCAGGAGGGCGAAGACGAGCTTCTGCCGGTCGAGGAGCCCCGGCTTCGGCATCAGCTCCAGGGTCAGGTTGAGGGGGGCCGCGCCGACGGGGGTGGTGAGGGGGAACTCTCCCTTGAGCCGGACGTAGAGCTCGCTCCCCTGGAGGGTGAAGCTGTCGATGGCCGCCCGGCCCCCTCCGAGACGGATCATCCCCCGGACCGTGTCGTAGCCGGCGTCGGGAAGGGGGGTTTCGCCGATCTTCACGCCGCGCAGATCGGCCCCCTTTACCTCCAGCTTCAGCGACCCCGCGGCCGCCGGGCCGCTCCCCCGCACCGTTATTTCGGCCGTGAGGAGCCCCTTGGCGTCGGCATCGGCCACGCTCCGGAAAAACGGGACATCCTGGAGGCGCACGCCGGTGATGGTGACGCGGGACGCGCCGCTCCGCGGCGAGACCTCCCCCCGGATCCGCCCCGCACCGATCTCGGCGGCAAAGGGGACGGTCACCCGCCCCGCCAGGAGGGAGAGGAGGGAGAGGCGGGCCGTGGCCCGGTCAAGACGGAGGAGGTCGCCGCGGGCTCCGGCGATGGTGACCCCCCCCGCGGAGACGCCGAAGGGAAAGGCCTTGCCGAACCGCGCGGCCCGGAAGGTGTACCCCTCGCGGGCCAGAAGACGGGTGACTACCCCTTCCAACTCCCGGGAGGGGATCAGCAGGTAAGTGAAGAAGAGGGTGAGGGCGGTGGCGGCGACGACCCCTCCCGCGGTGAGGAGGACCCTGCGGGGAGTCATCGCCCCCCCGGTGCTGCCTTCAGGAGTGCGACGGTGAGGGTCAGGTCGAGGCGAGAAGGGTCGTCGAAACGACTCCTCAGAAGCGCCTTCCTGACGATGACCGGCCGGTTCCCCTTTTCGAGCCGGTAGAGGAGGTTGACCGCCTCGTTGGCGGTGATCCCTTCAATCTTTACCTCGGCCGCATCCTCGGTGAAGCCGGGCCGTTCCTCTCCCTTGACCGGCGTGATCCGGAGCGACTTCCCCTTGATCCCGGTCTCCTCGATGAGCTTTGCCGGCGTGTCGTCTGTGCGGGTGGCGGCCAGGCGGTTGGCGAAGCGCTGGGAGAGGGCGCGGGCCTCCATGAGGCGTCCCTTCAGCCCCATCATCTCCACCAGGTCCCCTTCCCGTTGTCGCCGCTTCCGCTCCAGGGAGTCGATCCGGTCCGAGACCGTCGAGTAGGCGACGGCGGTGGCCAGGAGGGCGATCAGACAGTATCCCGCCCGGAGGCGGGCGCGGGGGGAAAGGGTGGCGTAGGTGATACGGATACGGTCGACGAGGCTCATCGTCCCCCCTCCTTGATGCTCGTCCGGAGGGTGAAGCTGACGCTCCCGTCCGGTTTGGAGGTGATCTGGCCCATCTCGGCGGTGGCGAAGGCGCCGGCCAGGCGGTTGCGGAAGTCGGTCACCGCCTGGGCCGAGCGGGCGTCACCCTTGGCCCGGACCTGGCTTCCGTCGATCTCCACCTCGTAGAGGCCGGCGACGTCGTCCCCCTTGGCCTCGGCGAGCTTCTTCAGGGTGGCGAGGGGCGATCCTCCGCCGGCACCGGCGCCGAGCCTGCGGATCTCGGCCCGGACCTCGGCCGCCTCGTCGACCCCCTTCTTCCGCCCCGGGAAGATCTCCCGGTAGAGGGAGGTGATGGAGGCATCCAGGGAGTTCAGGTCGCGCCGCACCAGGGTGTAGCGGACGACGGCATCGGCGACGAGGAGGAGGAGCAGGAGCGCCGCCAGGATGAGGGGGAGCCGGAGCCGCTTCAGGGCCTCCTCCCGTCCCTTCGTCCAGGCGAGCTCGCCGCTGCGGAAATCGACCGCCTCCCCTGCGGCCACCGCGTGGGCCACCCCCCAGGCACCGGCCCCTTCGCCGGCGGCGGCGAGGTCGCCGCCGAATGCCGCGGCAAGGGGGGCCGCCACGGGGAGGAGGGGAGGGGAAACCGGGGGTGACTCAGCGTCCCCGGCGAGGGGACCGATGTGCCAGAGCCGCGGTACGGTGATCCCCCGCCCCAGTTCCAGGGCCGCCAGGGTCTGGCCGATCTCGGCGCTCCCCCCGGCGATGGGGCGGAAGAAGAACGGCGCGCCGTCCCGGAAGAGGGCCAGGGCGGTGCCGTCGGAGAGGGCCGCCGTCCCGACCTCTCCTTCTTCCGGCAGAAGGACCCCCCACGAAAGGGGGGCGGCGGTCACCACCTCCGGCTCGAAGCCGGCCGCGGCGGCATCGGCGATGAGGAGCGCCAGCTCCCGCTTTCGACCCCAGAGCGCCAGAACCTTTCCGTCATCCAGCGGCAGGCCGTCGAAGACGAGTTCGTCGGTCTCCAGGACCGTTTCCCCCTTCAGCTCCAGGGGGAGGATCTCCCGGAGCTTGCGCCGCTCGCGGATCGGGAGTTCGATCTCCCGGGAGAAGAAGCGGGAGAGGGGGAGGGCGAGGACGATCCGGCAGGGGTCACCGGCGGGGGAGAGGTTGCGGAGGGCCTCGCCGAACCCGTGCTCGCCGCCGGCCGGGTGGCGTTCCCTCCCCTGGAGGACGAACTCGCCGCGCCGCTGCAGAAAGCGGCTGGCGATCAGTTCGGCGCCGGTCCATTCGAGAATCAGGTAGGTCATCAATACTCTCTCCAGTAGAGGTAGCGGGGTGCGCCGTCAAAGGTGTAGACCGCCTCCACGATCCGTTTTGCGTCGCCCACGGTGGCGGTGGAGACGAACCGGTAGGTGTACCCCTTCACGTCGATCTTCGTTCCGAGCCGCGGGGCGATGGTCTCCATTCCCGGCAGGTTGGCCACCTCTCCCCGGGTGGTGAAGGGGGTGGTGCGCCGGTGGTCCACGATGTTCTTGACGGTCCCCTCGGTCATGTCGTCGTCCAGTGCCCTGATCACCGCCGGCGGGGCGGTGTTGAGGTCGATGCTCCCCCCCGCCGTGCCGTAGATGGTGGCGAAGGGGCGGAGCGCGTCCCGCACCGCGGGGGTGACCCCCCTCACCATGGTCAGCTCGCCGAAGGTGGCGAAGGGGGCGTTCTTGGCCAGGTACGGCGACGTAAGCTTCTGGTAGTAGGCCGACTCGGCGCCGTCGGGGCGGGGGTCGTCATCTTCGTCGACCCAGTCGGCCAGGGTGTCGTGGAGCGCCGCCGGCAGGCCGAGAATCTTCAGGAGTCGCTGCTCCGCCTGGTCGAAGAAGTCGTTGGGCTGGCCGTTGGGGAGGGTGACTGAGTTCAGGTTGAGCTTGCCGTCCTCCTCCTCGATCGTCACCGAGATGCTTCCCTTCTCGTCCTCCAGTTCCAGCGGCTTCGCCATCACCTGCAGGAGGGGCGCCTGATCGCCCGCCCGCCGGATGTTCCGGATCAGCTCCACCCCGCCGGTGACGCCGCTCTGGGCCATGAGGCTCGCCTGCTGGAGGTTCAGGAAGTTGCGGTGGATGGAGGTCTCCACGTAGACCTCGTGGATGAACTCCGCCGCCACCGCCACCAGCAGCGCCGTCACCACGAGGGTGAGGACGAGGGCGAATCCCCGCTCGCTCTGCCGGCTCCGCCTCATCGCATCCTCGGCCGGGCAAGGAGGCTGAATTCCACCGTCTTGTCCCCGTCCCGATAGGCAAGGGTGATCCGCACCCGCTTCGGGAGCTTCGGGTTGAGGGCCGTATCCCAGCTCCGCACCCATTGGGAGCCGTCGTCGCACTCCACGAGAAAGCTCTGCAGGCTCTCCATCTGGGGATAGGGGATCGCTTTCATGCTGCTGTAGATGTCGGCCGCCTCCCGGGCGAGGGTGAGGGTGCCGTCCTTCTCCTTGATCGTGTACTTCACGGCCACCAGGTCCGATGCGGGGCGTTCGTCGGCCGCCGGAGGGGCAACGGTCACCAGTTCCAGGGTCGAAGCGGGCTTGCCGTAGCTGTCCCGGTCCTCCACCACGAAGCGGCTCCGCTTGTCGCCGCTCTGGTAGAAGGCTGCATCGATCTCCCGGTGGAGCCGGTCGAGGGTCCCCTGCAGCGCGCGCCGCTCCTCGGTCCCCTCCGCCGTCCGCTCCCGGGCCCGGACCACGGAAAAGTAGCTGCTGTACAGGGCGCCGGCGACGATGACGAGGAGCAGCAGCGCCACGAGCATCTCCAGCAGGGTGAACCCCCCGTGACCGCGACCCGCCGTCGTCCTACTTCTGGAGATACCGGACAAACGCCACGCTCCTTTTTTTCGCCTCCCAGGAAACGGAAAGCGTCACCTTGCGGAAGCCGGGGATCTCCGTCGGCACCGTCGCCATCTCCCATGCGTAGTCGGGATGGGCCGGCGCGAAGGTCCCCTCCGAGCGCTCGGGGATCTCCGTTTCGTCCTCCAGCCCGTCCAGCTTCTGCCGGGCAAGGAGGATGGCGGCGGTTTCGTCCCGGTCCCGTGCCGCGATGGAGAGATGGTAATTCACCGCGCTGATCACCGTGAAGACGGTGCCGGCAATGATGGCGAGGGCCACCATCACCTCCAGCAGGGTGAACCCCCTCTCCCCTCTCCGTTCCCCTGCCGTGTCGGCCGGCGTCACCGGGGCTCCTCCTGGTAGCCGTCGGCCACCGTCACCTTTCCCGAGGAGGGGAGGGCCATGACCGTGACGATGGCGCCGTCGGCGTTCTTCAGGTGGATGGCGGCGAAGTCGGCAAGCCCCCCCATCTCGAAGCGAAGCACCGCTTCCCCCTCGGAGAGCTTCCCCTCCCGCGGGGTGAGGACGTCCATCACGGTGATCCCCTCCGCCAGGATCGGGCGGTCGAGGGAGGGGTCTCCCGACCCTTCTTCCGTGCCGGTGGCGGAGAGCTTCGTTACCCTGACGGTGCCGGCGCCGATGGCGATCCGGGTCCGGTACGGGGTCTTGCTCGTGATGGCGCGGTCCTGCAGGTAGCGGATCGTTGCCGCCAGGGTCCGGGCCGAGCGGTTCAGTTCCACGGCGTGGCTCACCGTGAGCCGCGGGAGGACGACGGCCGCCACCAGCGCCAGAACGGCGATGACCACCACCAGCTCCATCAGGGTGAAGCCGGCCTGGTGCCGTCGCCGCTCCTTACTGGAGATTCCAGGAGCAGATGTCGGCATTCTTCCCCTCGCCCCCCTTGGCGCCGTCGGCACCGTAGGAGCAGAGGTCGTAGTCGCCATGTTCGCCAGGAGCGAGGTAGGCAAAGTCGTTCCCCCACGGGTCCTGGGGAACCTTCTTGCTCTCCAGGTATCCTTCGGCCTTGTAGTTCTTCGGGATCACCCCCACCGTCGGCTTGGCGACGAGGGCCGCCAGCCCCTGCTCGGTGGAGGGGTAGGCGCCGTTATCGAGCTTGTAGAGCTTGAGCGCCGTCTCCAGGTTCTTGATCTGGACCTTGGTGTCGGCGATCTTGGCATCGTCGGAGCGGCCGATGATCTTTGGCGCCACCAGCGCCGCCAGGAGCGCCAGGATGGCGATGACCACCATGATTTCGATGAGGGTGAAGCCGCGGTTGTTCATGCGCTGTTGCATATTGGAAGACCTCCTGTGTGGATCACCTGATCAGCTGGTTCAGCTCAAAGATGGGGAGGAGCACCGCCACCACCACGAATCCGACGGCGAGCCCCATGGCGAGGACGAGGAGTGGCTCCAGCAGCGACATCACGGTGCTCACCGACGACTCGAACTCCCGCTCGAAGGCGCTCCCCGCCTTGCCGAGCATCTCTTCCAGCTCCCCCCCCTTTTCCCCCACCGCCACCATGTGGACGAGGAGCGGCGGAAAGAGGGGGCGGCTCTTCATGGCGCCGGAGAGGCTTCCCCCCTCGGCCAGCTCCGCCGCGATGCCGTGGAGGGCCCCCCGGTACTCGCGGTTCACCACGGCGTCTCCCGTGATCTCCAGCGCCCGGATCACCGGGACCCCCGCGGCGAGGAGCAGGCCGAGCACCTTGGCGAAGCGGGAGAGGACGAGCCGCTGCACCAGCATCCCGGCCAGGGGGAGCCGGATGATGAGCCGGTCGCGCCGCAGGCGGTGTTCCTCCCGCGCCATGAGCCGGCGGTAGAGCCAGACCAGGCCGGCGGCGGCCACGAGCAGCGCCCACCAGAAGCCGCGGATGAAGGTGCTCGTCTTGATGACGATGATGGTGATGAGCGGCAGGACCGCCTTGTTGTCCTGGAAGATGGTGACGATCTTGGGAATGACGAAGGCGAGGAGAAAGAGCATGACCCCCCCGCCGACGACGGTCATGAGGAGCGGATAGGCGAGGGCGGCGGTCACCTTCCCCTTGATGGCCCGCTGCTCCTCCAGGAACTGGGCGAGGCGCTCCAGGACCGCGTCGAGGGCGCCGCTCGCCTCGCCGGCGGCCACCATGCTGACGTAGCTCTCGCTGAAGAGTCGGGGCTCCAGTGCCAGGGCCCGGGAGAGGCTCCCCCCTTCGGCGAGCCGTTCCCTGACCCGGCCGAGGGCCTTTTTCAGCTCGCCGGCAGACTCCTGCTCCCCGAGGGTGGTGACCGCCTCGAAGACCGGCACCTGGGAGCCGACCAGCGTCGCCAGCCGCCGGGTGACCAGGGCCAGCTCGCCGAGCCCCACCCGCTTGCCGAAAAGGCTGCGGGCCGCACCGCGTGCCTCCTCCTCGGCCGACGCCAGCTCCCGGGGGAAGATCCCGTCCCGCCTGAGCCGAAGCCGTGCCTCCTTGAGGTTCTCCGCCTCCACCGTCCCGGCGGTCTCCTTGCCTGCGGCCGTATAGGCGCTATACCGGAAGGTCGGCATACTCCTCCTGCGTCACCCGCAGGACCTCCTCAATGGTGGTGATGCCGGCGGCCACCTTGGCGAGGCCGTCCTCCCGCAGGGTCCGCATCCCCCGGGAGATGGCGTACTCCTTGATGGTCCCCGCCGCCGTGCGCCGGATGATCATGGAGCAGATCTCGCCATCCACGGGGAGAAGCTCGTAGATGCCGACCCGCCCCAGGGTCCCGAGGCCGAAGCATTTCTCGCACCCCCGCCCGCGGTAAAGGGTGGCGGGGAGGGTTATGCCGGCGTATTCCCGCTCCGGCGCGTAGGGCTCGTGGCAGTGGGGGCAGATGCGCCGCACGAGCCGCTGAGCCAGGACCGCCGAGAGGGACGACGCCACCATGAACGGCTCGATCCCCATGTCGACGAGGCGGGCGATGGCGGTGGCGCTGTCGTTGGTGTGGAGGGTGGAGAGGACCAGGTGGCCGGTGAGCGACGCCTGCATGGCGATCTCCGCCGTCTCGGCATCCCGGATCTCGCCGACCATGACGATGTCCGGGTCCTGGCGCAGGATGGCCCGCAGCCCCTGGGCGAAGGTGAGCTCGATCTTGGGATTTACCTGGATCTGGCCGATCCCCTTGATCTGGTACTCGATCGGGTCCTCGATGGTGATGATGTTCTTCTCGGGGGAGTTGAGCCAGTTGAGGGAGGCGTAGAGCGTGGTCGACTTGCCGCTTCCCGTGGGGCCGGTGACCAGCACGATGCCGCTGGTGCGCGACAGGAGCCGCTCCATGGATGCCACCCCCGTCTCCGACATCCCGATGGCGGAGAGAGAGATGATCCCCTTCTGCTTGTCGAGGAGGCGGAGGACCACCCGCTCGCCGAAAAAGGTCGGGACGATGGAGACCCGGATGTCGACGTCGCGCCCCGCCACGATGACGCGGATGCGGCCGTCCTGGGGGAGGCGTTTCTCGGCGATGTTGAGCCCCGCCATGATCTTCACGCGGGAGATGAGGGCGTCCTGCACCACCTTCGGCGGGGCGAGCTTCTTGTAGAGGATGCCGTCGATCCGGAAGCGGACCTCCAGTTCCCGCTCGTAGGGCTCGATGTGGATGTCGCTCGCCCGCTCCTTCACCGCCTCGGAGAGGATGGAGTTCAACAGCCGGATGACCGGCGCCTCTTCGGTGAGGTCGAGGAGATCCTGGGGCTCCGAAAGCTCGGTGGCGATGACGGAGAGGTCCTCCCCCTCCAGTTCTTCCACTACCTCCTGGGCCGAGCTGCCGAGCCGGGCGTAGAGGCGGTTCACCGCCTCCAGGACCGCCCGCTGCGGAGCGGCCACCACCTCCACCGGCATCCCGTAGGCGCCGCGCACCTCGTCCACGGCCGCCAGGTCCGCCGGGTTGCCGGCCACCACCACGAGCCTGCCGTCGCGCTCCCGCAGCGGCAGGACAAGGCGTCCCCGGGCAAAGGCGAGGGGGAGCCGGCCGAGGATGGCCGGATCGGCTTCCCCTTCCTCGATCTCGGCCACGAACGGGATGCCGAGCCGCCGGGCTATCTGTTCCATGTCGGTCGCGTCGCTCATTTTTTCTGGAGGTGGAGCTCCCGATCGAGATCGAAAGGGGCGTCGAGTTTCAGCGCCTCACCGAATTTCCCCTTCTGGAGATCGGTGACTTCGGCCATCTCCGCACCCCCCCGGATGATGCGGGGGGTGAGGACGATCATCAGGTTGGTCTTCTCCCTCCGGGACGACTTGGTCTTGAAGAGCCAGCCGAGGAGCGGGATGTCGCCCAGAAGCGGAACCTTGTTGACGCTCTCGGTGTCCCGGTCCTGGATCAGGCCGCCGATAACCACCGTATCCTTGTCCTTCACCACCACCGACGTCTTGGCGGAGCGCTTGGTGGTGACGAGATCGTTGGCCTGCCCCTTGTTCTCCTTGACCGCCGAGATCTCCTGGTAGATGTCGAGCTTCACGTATTCCCCCTCGCTGATCTGGGGGGTGAGGCGCAGCGTGATGCCGGTGTCCTTGCGCTCGATCGACTGCTGGGAAAGCCCCGTCGAGCTGAGATTGGTCTGGGTCAGGAACGGCACGTTCTCGCCGACGAAGATCTCTGCCTCCTTGTTGTCGGAGGTGAGGATGTTGGGGGTGGAGAGGACGTTCACCGCGCCGTTGGTGAAGAGCGCCTTGAGGTTGCCGGCGACCTGCATGTTGGTGTTGCCGGCGAGCCCTTTCAGGACGCTGAAGATGAGAGCCTGGGCCGGGTCGGCCGCGCCGACGAAGTTGAAGGGGTCGAAGGCGCCGGCGGCGGCGGTGTTGCCGGTAACCCCGCCACCCGTGATCCCGAGCTGCACCCCCACTTCCTTCAGCTTGTCGAGGGAGACCTCGGCGATGACCGCCTGGACGAAGACCTGACGCCGCCGCTTGTCGATCTGCCGGATGACCTGGAGGAGGTTCTGGTAGTCGGCGGGGGACGCCATGACGACGAGGGAGTTGGTCGCCTTGTCGGGGGTGACGGAGATCTTTCCCCCCTCGAAGGCGGACTGCATCGGGACCGCCGCGGCCGCCGGCTGGCCGGGGATGGCCGGCGACCCCTTGATGAGGGCGTCGAGGACCTTGGCCACTTCGGTGGCGTCGGCGTTCTCCAGGTAGTAGACGTTGATCTTGCTGTTGCCGGTGGGGGGGGAGACATCCACCATCTCGATCAGCTTCTTGATGTCTTCCTTGTCCCGCTCGGAGCCGAAGATGATGAGGGCGTTGAGGCGGGAGTCGGGGAGGATGAGGGCGCCGGAGACGGAGGGGGTTGCGGCCTGCCCCGGCTGCCCCGGAGCCGCGGCGCGCGGGGTCCGGTCCTTGCCGCCGAGCCATTCGCGGATGACGTTGGCGACGCTGTCGGCGGCGGCGTTCTTCAGGAAGACGATCTCGGCCCCTTCCCGTTTCTGGGGGGTGTCGATGAGGGCGAGGATGCCGGTCAGCTTCTGGATGTTGAGGGCCGAATCGACCACCAGCAGCATGTTGCTGGCACCGAAGGCGGCGATGTAGCCGTCCTTGGAGACGAGGGGCTGGAGGAAGGCCACCGCCTCCTGGGAGGAGATCCGCTCGAGGGGGATCACCCGCGCCACGTAGGCGTCGCTCACCGGGAGCCGCTCCTTTTCGGTGATGAGCCGCATCCCCGCCTGCTTGGCCGCGGCAGTCGGAACGATCTTGTAGACCTTGCCGGCGGGCACGATGGTGAACCCCTTGAGCTCCAGAACCGACGTGAAGACGTTGAACGCCTCCTCCGTCGAGAGCTTGGTGGGGGAGTAGACGGAGATCTTCCCCTTCACCCGCTCGTCCATGACGAAATTCTTGCCGGTGAGGTCGCTGACGAACTTGACCATGGTGGAAATGTCGACGTCGTTGAAGTTGAGGATGACCCCCTTCGCCAGCGCCGGCACGGGGGCGAGGAGCGAGAGGATGAGTGCCGCCGAGGCGAGCCTTGAACCGATGCGCATGATCACGAATGCCTCCGGGTAACACGGGGCGGGGGGAAGCGGCAGAGAGCCTGATTTCTCACCCGTCGCCCGTAGTCTGCGTTAACGTATGTCGTAGGTGAAGGTTGTCGGCTGGCCGTCCCGGATCAGGTCGAGCTTGATCCGGTTCTGCCCCTTGAGGGAGGCCAGGGACTGGATCGCCCGCTCCGGCGAGTCCACCGCCAGGTCGTTGATCCGCTGGAGCACGTCGCCGTTGCGGATGCCGATGGTGGCGAAGATTCCCGCCGGCTTCACCTCGGAAACCCTGAACCCTTCCACCTTGCCGTCCTTGACGCTCGGGAGCATCCGCGCGTCGGTCATGGCCTGGCCGAGGTTGTCCAGGGCCGCGTTCAGCACCTTCTGGTCGACGACGTAGCTGCCGGCCCCGGTCTGCACGGCGCCGCCGGCCGCGGGCTGGCCCGGCTGGGAGGGTTGCTCGCCGGCGGGGGAGGTCGGTGTCATCAGCTTGATCCGCCGGCCGCCGGTGAGAATTTCCGCGCTTTCCTTCTGCACCGATACCAGGGGGCCGAGGCCGAAGACCTGGTCGCCGAGGCGGAAGACCCGCTCTTCGGGCGGGGTTGCCCGCCGGATGAGGGCAAAGGTCTCCCGGAACGACCCCTGGGCGGTGCCGACGAGGGTGAGATCGTTCTGGGCCGGCGTCGGGGCTCCTTTGGCGGGAGCCGCCGCGCTGATAGGGGTCAGCTTCCCCTGGGTTCCCTTGCCGAAGAGGCCCCGCTCCAGGATGGGGGCGAAGGCGGAGAGCTCTTCGGATGCGGCGGGCATGGCCGGCGCCGCGGAGGGGGCCCCGGTTTTCGGGAAAGCGTGCGAAAGGCGGTAGGATACCACCCCGGCGGCGATACGGGCGAGCGCCAGGCAGTTGAGGACGATGAGCAGTGCGGTGAGGAGGTGAATCTTTTTCATGGCGTCTTTGTGTGAATGTCCGATGTGATGCCCCTGTAACCATACACGAAAACTGCCGACAGGCAAGAGAAAATAGGGGCGAAAGCCGGTCGTGGCGGGGGTTCCGGCAGAGTCGCCGACGGGTGGGACGGTTGACAAGGCCCCGACTGCTCATTACAGTTATCAGGCAATTTCATCTCCCGGAGGTCCGTATGAAAATCATCTCGTCGCGGTTTCTGAAGGAGCTTGCCATTGCCCTCTGCCTGTCGCTCCTCGTCGTTGGCCAGTCGCCGGCCACGGTGGTCGCTCCCGACTTCGTCACCCTGGCGGAAACGCTGAAGCCGACCGTGGTCAACATCAGCACCGCCAAGAGCCCTCAACCCCAGCGGCGGCTCCGCCGCTCCCCCGGCCAGCCGACCGATCCCTTCCAGGATTTCTTCGAACGGTTCTTCGAGGATGCCCCCCGCCGTCCCCAGCGGGAGCGGAGCCTCGGCTCCGGGGTCATCATCAGCGCCGAGGGGTATATCCTCACCAACAACCATGTCGTTGCCGGCGCCGACGAGATCACGGTCCGTCTCTCCGATGGCCGCGAATTCAAGGGACAGGTGAAGGGGGCCGACGAGAAGCTCGACCTCGCCCTGGTGAAGATCGAGGCGAAGGACCATCTGCCGGTGGCCCAACTCGGCAACAGCGACGAGATCAAGGTCGGCGAGTGGGTCATGGCCATCGGCAACCCCTTCGGCCTCTCCCAGACGGTGACCGCCGGCATCGTCAGCGCCACCGGCCGTGTCATCGGCAGCGGCCCCTACGACGACTTCATCCAGACCGACGCCTCCATCAACCCCGGCAATTCCGGCGGACCCCTCTTCAGCACCGCCGGGAAGGTGATCGGGATCAACACCGCCATCGTGGCGGGGGGGCAGGGAATCGGCTTCGCCATCCCGGTCAACATGGCCAAGGAGGTGATCCCGCAGTTGGAGGAAAAGGGGAAGGTGGTGCGGGGATGGCTCGGGGTCTCCATCCAGCCGATCACCCCCGACCTTGCCCGCTCCTTCGGTCTCGACAGTGAGAAGGGTGCCCTCATTGCCGACGTGGTGAGCGGGGGGCCGGCGGCGAAGGGTGGGCTTGCCAGCGGCGATGTGGTCCTGGAGTTCGACGGGAAGAAGATCCGCGAGATGAACGAGCTCCCCCGGATCGTCGCGGCTACTCCCGTGGGGAAGAGGGTGAAGGTCGGAATCCTGCGGAACGGCAAGCCGCAAGAGGTTGAGGTGACGGTGGGGCGCCTCGCTGATGGTGAGGAGGCCGGTGCGAAGGTGGCCGGGGAGAAGCTCGGCATGACGGTCCGGGAGCTGACCCGCGACCGTGCCGAGAAGCTCGGGCTCACGGAGAGCCGGGGGGTCGTCGTCACCGTGGTGGAGCCGGGGAGCGTCGCCGACGGGGCCGGCATCCAGGCGGGGGACATCATCCGCGAGATCGGCGGCCGTCCGGTGGCCACCGTTGCCGACTATGAGAAGGCGGTCGGCCCCCTCAAGAAAGGGGACGTGATCCGCTTCCTCCTCCGCCGGGGCGACGGCAACTACTTCCTCGCCCTCACGGTGGAGTGAGAAGAACCGCATCGAGGGGTGCCGTCACGGGACGGCACCCTTTTTTTATCTGACTGCTGCTCAACACTGAAGGAGGAGAGACGATGAACATTTCCATTGCCGCCGAGGAGTACGCGGCCCACCCCTGTCCGGCGCTCGTTGTCGGGTGCGTCGAGGACGATTTCCCGGCGGATGAGCTGCTGGCCCCCCTCGACCGGCTGCTGGGGGGCGGGATTGCCGCCCTCCGGGCGAGCGGGGAGTTTTCCGGCCGGCTCAACCGGGTGAAGCTGCTCCATACCTTCGGGCGCCTTCCGGCGGAGCGGCTCATCCTCGTGGGGGTCGGCAAACGGGGGGAGCTCACGGCCGAACGGCTCCGCCAGGCGGCGGGGAGCGCGGTCAGGGCGGCCGCTGTCGCCGGCATCACCCGCCTCTCATCAGTGCTGCACCGCGCGGCGGCCATTGACGGCTCCCTGGCGGCGTGCGTCGAGGGGTTCATCCTCGGCGGCTACTCCTTCAGCCACTACAAGACGCTTCCCGCCGACGAGCGCCCCGTGGAGGGGGTCACGCTCCTCCTTCCCGCCGGAGCCGCCATGGGGGAGAGCGAACGGGAGGCGGGGGAGGCGGCGACGCTCTGCGAGGCGGTCTGTTTCGCCCGGGATCTGGTCTCCCACCCCGGCAACGTGGCAACCCCCTCCTATCTGGCCGAAAAGGCGCTGGAGCTCTCGGGCCGTCACGGAATCAGCTGCTGCGTCCTCGACCGCGATGAGATGGAACGGCTCTCGATGGAGGGAATCCTCTCCGTGGCCAAGGGGTCCCACCAGCCCCCTCGCTTCATTATCCTCGAATACCTGGCGGGCCCCCCGGGGAAACGCCCCACGGTCCTCGTCGGCAAGGGGGTCACCTTCGATTCGGGGGGGATCTCCCTCAAGCCCCGGGAGGGGATGGAGCGGATGAAGGACGACATGGCCGGGGCCGCGGCGGTGATGGGGACCCTCATGGCCGCCGCGGGGCTCAGGCTTCCGGTGAACCTCGTGGGGCTCATCCCGACGGCCGAAAACCTCCCCGGCGGCGGTGCCTACAAGCCGGGGGACATCGTCCGGACCATGGCGGGGAAGACGGTGGAGATCGTCAACACCGACGCCGAGGGGAGGATGCTTCTTTGCGACGCCCTCCATTACGCCCAGCGCTACAAGCCCGCGGCCCTCATCGACCTGGCGACCCTCACCGGCGCCTGCCTCGTGGCCCTTGGCACCATCGCCACCGGCGCCATGGGGAACGACCCCGCCCTGCTCAGGGGGTTGAAAACGGCCGGAGAGACGACGGGCGAACGGATCTGGGAGCTTCCGCTCTGGGACGAGTATGGCGAGCTGATGAAGAGTGACGTGGCCGACATGAAAAACGCTGGAGGGCCCCACGCCGGTACCGTTTCGGCGGCGTGGTTCCTCAAACAGTTCGCGGGGAAGGCGAAGTGGGTCCACCTCGACATCGCCGGCACGGCGTGGGAGGAAAAGGGGCGCCCCTACCTCCCCAAAGGGGCCACGGGGGTCGGCATCAGGCTTCTGGTGGAGTTCCTGCGGAGGAGTGGCGGGTAAGTCCTTTCCTGTGGTGAGGAGCGGAAAAGGGGGGTCACGCAACCGCGTAACCCCCGTGTTTTTTCGATGGTGCCAGGGACGGAATCGAACCGCCGACACGAGGATTTTCAGTCCAAGATTAATCGAAGTAACGTACTGTAATTATTGTAATATATTTAGTCGACCCTGAAAAACGCCTGATTTTGCTTCAGGCGGGTTGATGATTTCGGTTGAAACATTGGAGCACGTCATCCCACTCGGTGCAGAGGGCTCTGAATCGTTCTTTGAAAAGCCCAAAAAGGATCGCTCGGAGGAGCTTCCTGAGGTTGAAACCGCATCCGGCCAGGAGGGCGTTGATTTTGTCGCCTTCTTCGCCTTTGAGATAGTTACGGTTCATCCGGTGATCCGACTTCGTGTGCCCAATGATCGGCTCTATGGCACTGCGCCGTTTGAACCAGTCCCATTCTCTGGGCTTCATGCTCTTTTTCTTCCGATTGGCCAGGTGAACTGCTGTTTTCTCGATGAACTTTGGTTCTCCCTTGTAGCCTTTGTCGCAGTAAGCATTGCCTGGCCGCCACCCAGTGATCTGTTCTGCCTGGGCAAGCGCGTCTTTGAGCGTATGCCCGTCATACGGATTCCCGTGAAGAGCCTGTATGCCGACGATCCAGTTGTCTTTCGAGGTGCTGACCAGTGACACCTTGCAGCCGAACTCGTACTTCTTGTGGGCTTTCCCCTTGGCGATGCATTCTACTTCCGGGGCTTGCATGCTGTAGAGTTTGTTCTTGTCATCCCGCTTCTGGGTGAAGATCCGCTTGGCCCGCTCCAGCATGGTGGCCAGCAGTGAATCCGGTTCCTGACATTTGCGCTCGATGTCGCGGATGACCCGGCCAAGGTAGAGCCAAAGCCTTTTCTGTTCACGCCTGGCCCGCTTCGCCTGGCGGACATGGCTGTAACGCCCCTGCATGATGAATGCTGTCTTGCCCAGGCGCTCGTAGCTTTGGCGGAGTTCGATGCCGGCTTTCTTTGCCTGGCGGACCAGGATACGACGGGCCTTGTGGTAAAGCCGGGCATCTGTCGGAAAGGCAATCGCCTTCTCCTGGACGGTGGTATCGACATTGACCCGTTCCAGATGCTCTTCGGTCACGTATTCTTTCGCCTTGGCGGTTTCGATGGTTACTTTGAGGAGTTTCTCCACCCCTTTGTGACCAATGCGCTGGCGCCACTTGACCAGGCTGGTCGGGTTGAGCGGAAACTCGTGCTGGAAGTACTCAAAGCCGCAAAAGTACTGCCAGTAGCCGTTTTCAACGAACTGGGCAACCACCGTCTCGTCACTGACGTTGAACGCATGCTTGAGATAGTGGAGAGCAACCATCAACCGGATTGGCAGGCCGGGGCGACCGACGTTCTCGACGTACAGGGAGCCGAACTCTTTTTCAAAAACCGACCAGTCGATGGAATCCGCCAGTTTGAACAGGGGATGCTGGCGGTTCAGAAACTGGTCCAACCGGGAGCGGAATAGATCACCTTGATCCTGGGAACCTGATTTTGGCTGCATGAAATCACTGTGTTTTGAAGGTCTTGATTCAATTGTTGGCGATTTTATCACACAATAACGGCAAATTATATTCGTAACTTCAATTGGTTATACTTTTTCAGGGACGACTAATAAGGCGGGCTGAGATAGTTTCAGCGATGTCTGCTTTGGTCATGGCTTATGCCTCTCGGAGCGAGCGACCAAATGCATGTGCATCGTTAAGCGGTGTCGTAACGGCTTTGATGTTCACTTTGAGAAAATTGGTTATCGCGGCGAATATAGCAGAAAGGCTCTCCATTGTTGGATTGCCGGCCTTTGACAACATCCGATGAAGGCTTTTGCTCGGCTTGTGGATATCTTCCGCCAGACGTTCAAAGCCAACGGTCGCATTTACGAGATCGCGGAGAACAAGTTTCGCCGTCTCTGCGTCACCGCTGAGAAAAAGGGTCACCGCTTCATTTAAGAGCACCTGTGCAAACTCAGGATCGTTTTTCACCCGAAACACAACCGTTTCCTTGAAATCACGAGTAAGTGCCATGTCTACTATCCTCTCTTCCTGAATCCTCGAATCCTGCCGCGTTTAGCTCTTCTTCAAGGTTTTCTTGCGACGTTTATAGTCGATCCACAGGGCCAGCGCTCGCTCTATGTCTTTTGACTGCCCTTTTTTCGTCCCACCACCAAGCAAGACGATAATTTTTAAGCCGTCTTGAGCGAGATAAATTCGATAACCTGGCCCCCAGTCGATTTTGTATTCTCCAATGCCTTCGAACCATTTTATGCTTGAAGTATTGCCTTGCTCTATCCGTAACGTGGCAATCCTCACCTTGGCAGCTGCTACCGGATCGAGAGAATTAAACCAGGTTCCGTAAGGGCTTGTTCCGTCTTTAAGTAAAAGTTCAACAACCTGATAGCTCATAGAATACAAGTAACATTTATGTTGCTATCTATCAAGAAGGAAAATCTATTTATCGGGGGACTTTGAGGGTAAAAGCATCTGAAGGGTTACGTAAAATCAATGGGTTAGGTTGTAGTCACAATGTAGTATTGAAATTAAAGAAAAGGGGTCAGGCTGAACGCCTAACCCCTTGATTTTTATGGTGCCCAGGGACGGAATCTAACCCATTTTTCTCAAAAGCACAAACACCTGAAATTAAAGGCAAAACCTGACACAGTGTTTGATGGAACCCATTTTTGGAGTGTACCCCGGTGTACTAAAAGTGTACTTTGGTGTACTCGCGTGTACTTGGTACCCAATGTAGATTCCCTGCCAAATTTTGTACAGTAAATTTTTACGTTCAATTCCGAAATATGCAGCCGGTTCGATTCCAGTAATTCAACGCGCATCTCAATTTTCTCCCACTTCAGATCGCTTAACAATAGTTTTTTGTCACAAATATTGATTTTCGTGACAAATAGGGTATTGTTGTGTCACGAAGTTTTTTGTGACGGAAAGGACGTCCTGTGCCAAAGCAAATCGATGAGCAAGATCTTGATGCCATTGAACAGCAGATAGCGGTCTACAGCAAAGGTATTGGCATAACTGAACTGGAGATAGCTCTTGCGGCGGTCGGGGTCGTCATGAACCGGCGTTCGCTGCTGCGACGGATCGGTGTTCTCATTGAGAACAATCGTATTCGTGCTACTGGCGCCTTCAAAGGACGTGTTTACTGGCCGCTTACTTCGCCGGTCTCTGATGATCGGGATGTTGAAGAATCGGTCATTCCACTTTCAGTGGCTGGGCGTGAAATTCGTGGTTACGTCAGTCAACCAATCCAGCGACGTGAACCGGTAGGGTACCAGCGCGATTTTCTATTGTCCTACCCGAACAGCGGTCCGTATCTGGATGAAACTACACGCAAGCATCTGCACCAAATTGGCCGTGCCCATCAAGAAAATATCCCCGCCGGTACCATGGCGCGCCAGGTCATGGGCAGGTTACTGATTGACCTCTCCTGGGCATCCAGCTATCTGGAAGGCAATACGTATTCGCTGTTGGAAACAGAACGCCTGATCTCCTTCGGCCAGGCAGCGGAAGGAAAGGATGCACTGGAAACCCAGATGATCCTGAACCACAAACAGGCTATCGAGTTTCTTGTTGAGTCTGCCGATGAAATTGGCTTTAACAGGTATTCCATACTGAACCTCCACGCAATTTTGTCGGACAACCTCCTGCCAAACCCGGAGGCCTGCGGACGTCTCCGTCAGATTGCGGTCGGCATTGGCGGATCAGTTTACTCGCCATTGTCCACTCCTCAGCTCCTGGATGAATATTTCCAGATTGCTCTCGATACGGCAGCGACTATCACCGACCCTTTCGAGCAATCCTTCTTTGCCTTAGTGCATCTCTCCTATTTGCAACCTTTCGAAGACGTCAACAAACGGGTGGCCCGACTGGCTGCCAATATACCGTTGGTCAAACATAATCTCTGCCCGCTTTCTTTTATAGATGTGCCTAAAAAGTCCTATGTGGAAGGAATACTCGGAGTCTATGAACAGAACCGCATTGAGCTCTTGCTCGACATTTTTGTCTGGGGATATGAGCGTTCCGTTAAACGTTACCTGAGTACACGAGAAGAGCTGGGAGAGCCCAATCCTTTCCGGATGAAATACCGTGCACTACTGACCGAGATCATACGAGAGGTAGTTCTCCGAAGTGCGGGACCGACCGAGGACATTGTAGCCGCTTGGTCAGCAGAGCGTCTGCCGGAGGCCGATAGATCGCAATTTATACATCTGGTGGATGCTGAATTGCACGGCCTGCACGAAGGGAATATTGCCAGGTTTCGTCTGCGGCCCAAGGAGTTTGCCGTTTGGCAAGGGAAGAGAAAAGCTTGATATTGGATTGCAGGGGAGTAATGTCCCTATAGTGTGTTTGATGTTTTTCTAAGTTAAATGACATATTCTGACATATTGTTGATGTATGCTGGGCAAAAATGGACTAAAAAATCAATACTACGTTATCTTGAAGGTGCCTATTGCGTAAAGTTAACGATAGCGAACAGCCGCTTTTAGCCTTTAATGGACTTTTTGACCCAGGCGAAGAAAACAGGCCTGATGAGGATGAAGCTCTTGATCGCGATGAATTCGAAAGAATGGAGGCGATCGCTCTTAAAAACAGAGCACAGACTATAACTACGCTTTCCACACTCACTTCTATCGTTGCTCAAACAGCAGCCCCACCATTTTCATTCATTGATCCACATACCACCGGACTTCTCGCTTTAGGTTACGCCATCGATTCATTGAGGCTCCTCGATATCGAGACCAGTGACCTGACTGTAAAGGAGCTGGAAGCCAAGGTTGCCGAAGATCTGCGGTTGCAGTTCACTGCGCTTGAGAATGAAAACGTTATTCCGGAGATGCCCGGAACAAAAGAAATTGAAATATGGGCCAAAGGTGTAGTTGATAAGCTTCTGTGCAAAAAGGAGCACGGTAGCAGCACTGAGCGGATGTTCGACACAGACTCGAAGCAATTCTATGAATTTCAGCACTCACTTCTGGAAGAATATGCGCGGGGCAACGCGATTTATGTGCGGCCGACTGCAACATGTCTCACGCTCTATCTCGGTACTCTGACACAGGGCATCGGCGATATCCAAACAGCGTTGACCGCCGTTATCCAACGCCAGATCAAACGTGGTGATTACCATGCTGCTTTTCAGGCTGCCATGGAACACCAACGAATTACCAAACAGCACGGGGAGAAGATCCGAGGTATCAAAAGAAAATTACAGTCAAATGCGGGTAAATATAGCTGGAATGATGTGATCCTACCTGACATTCTGACTGCGCAAGAAGATGCCAAAGATGCGGTAAACGCCGATACAATGCTGGAGGAGCTCCTGGAAGAGCGAATCGACGAGCTACCGCCTGCCAAGCGACCGCTTGCGCAGAAAGTTCTCATAGTGATCAGGAGTTGTCGTGACGCGTATCGGGAACTACAGACATTGGCAATGGGACTCCCGCGATTCTATTCGGCATGCATTCTTAACCAGGGACCGGCAATCAGCCTCAACCTGCCATCCATGAGATACGATGTATTCGACCCTCTCTTCTACAATATTTCAGATCCCGACAAACTCCTGTCGGTTTGCGATGTCATAGACTCCGTATTTACTCTTCCAGCGCCACCGGTGTTGCACGACATTATTGCCGGTACCGAACTGCTCCTCAAACCACGGACAGAAACTGAAGCTACTGACATGTCCGAGGAAGACGAGTTTACGGATGAGGAAGATATGGCGTTGGTGATCTTCGACACAGAAACTATCAACAGAGCCAAGAGTAAAATTTCCGAGATGGCAGATGTCAGACCGACCCGCCTTTCCGAAGTAACTGCTGTGTTCGATCCGGAGGGGTTCACAGAAGAGTGCATCGTGTCAGCGATCCTCATCAGCAGTGCGTGGGCCAGGGATCGGAATTATGCCGACCGATACCGGGTCACTCGGTTACCGGAGGCTTTTTCCTGCGAGGCATGTGCCGGGGATGATTATAGGATAGAACTGATGGAGGACACCGATGGACTTCACGCTTAACGCGATAGATATGGCTGTCGAGATAATAGAGATGGGGTTGGCCAGGCACAAGGGACCACCGCCCAGAAGGCTATTGCAGCTGGTTGCAGCCTACATCTCCAATGACGGTGGTGTCAAGACCGTGGCCAACCGGATGGCGAAAGGTTTTGGGCTTCTGATCATGTCTGTTTCCGAGGATGGCATCGTTCTCTCCAAGGATCCCGAACACGATTCCATTTTTATGGCCAAGCGTGATGACCTTGTTGAAGATGCGGGAGCTGATGCCCGTCTGGTTCGAGGAATTTGCAATGCCGCCATCCTGGCTTGTGCGTATATGCGGCAACAGTCGCTGTACTCTGATACTGTTCAGACGGTGACTGCAGATGAGGTCTACGAAATGCTGGTCGAAGCCTCTGCAAAACTGAGTACCGAGGTGGAAAATAGTATCGGTAACCTCCGGGGGCTTACCGAGGCTGCCAGGATCGTCGAGCGGATGAAGGCTGACTCCTACTCCGATAAAAGCGCCAAGCCCCGTAAAGGAACCTTGCGTGGGCAGATCCTGCAGGCATTCAAGTATTTCGTTGATCACAACCTGATGGTCAAGGACCGTGAGGACTGCGGCGGAACCTTTAAAACGCTCCCTGAATTAAGGGTGCGGCTGCAGATGCAAGGGGCCGAGGATATTGCTGAAGCGATCATAGCGGCCACGAAAGGTGACAACGCAGACATTTCCAAGGAGGCCGATCATGGCTGAACTCCTCTCGGTACGATTCTCCAAAATCGGCCACTCGACGGCCAGGCTTGATGGTCTAGCATACGATTTGACCGGTGATGATGGCAGTCCAGAAAATTCGATGATCATCGCGTCGAACGCTACCGGCAAAACAAGTCAACTCCATCTGCTGTATTCCATTTTCCTGCCTGCAAAGCATGATCTGGCTACTCATTTGGATGAAGATGGCCGGTCATTTCCTTACTACTTCCAGGATAATGAGGTCGGATTTATCGTAACGGAATGGACTATCCCCGGCAGTAACCGCAGCCTCCTTGGGGGAATGGAGAAAACGAGGGTTGTGGGAAGATTTACCCAATATTCAAATCGTGATGAAGAAAAACATGAAACTTATTTTTTCTCGTTTATCGCTGACGAAGAGGTGGGTATTGACGACTTACCGCTCACATCGTCGATCCAGGTGGGTCGGGTTGAGAAACATTGCAGGACTATCAGCGAGACCAAAAAATATCTCAATGAGGTATTCAACAAGCCGGGGCGCGAATTCTACTGTAAGGACGTCATTCGCGACTGGCACGACAATCTCCGGAAAATCGGCTTCAATATTGACCAGTTCAAGATGATGATGAAGTTTACCCTGAGCGAGGGCGATTCCTCGTCTTTTCTAAAAAAATTCAAAGACAATGATCTGATTCTGGATTTTCTCTGTGGTGAAGTCATCGACAAGAAGGCAACTGACCAGATCCGGAGAATGTTGAGCGAACATCGTGAGTCGGTACGGATGGAACCGGAAATCAGGGCGCAGCTCGACGCCTTCACTGCGCTTCTCGGCCGGTTGTCACTTATAAAACCGGTAGCGGACAGTTATAAAGCTTCGATGACAAATCATGCCGCTGCCAACCGGCAGTTGCAATCTGTAGCGTCCCGGCTGGATGCTACTAAAATAGCCTGTGAGACCAAACTGAAAGAACTCAATGAAAAACTGGAAAACTCTGAGATTGGCCTCGCTGACAGCAAGGCCGGGCTGGAGCATCTCACAGCAACTCTCTACGGTGTTCAGGAGAGGATGGCATTTTTATCCAGCCTCGCAGCAGACGATAATTTCCGGGCATGTGAGAAAGATCTCGAACAGGCCAACCGCACGATCAAGGCTCTGGAAGCCTTGCTGAAGTCCGGAGAAGTCGACGATGCCCGCGCGACGAGAGATCAGCTTCTGAATCAGCTCGATCTTCTTGACGGTCCGGTCAGGGAGAAATCTGAAGAAGTTGCCATGGCGAGTCACCTGCTTGATTCCTATCTGCGCCAGGATTATGCCACCGCGACCGTGGAACTTTCCCGCCGCCAAGATCTCTTGAAGGATGCGGAGAAAATCAGAAAAGAACACGAAGACAAGCAAAGGGGCCAGTCTGCCAGCCATAACCAGATGATCGGAGAGAAAGAAGGGCTCGACAAGCTTGAACGGGAACGAACAAGATCTGTTGAGAACCTGATTTTTTCAGGGATTCTGAAGGATGCTCATGATTCTGTTGAAAAAGCTTTGGCAGGCTCACTGAGTGCGGAAGAACGGTTGACGGAGGAGAAAAATCGGCTGGATAGTCTGAAAGCCGAACTGGACAGCAGGTTGTCCGGGCTCGGCGAGCAGCTCAAGGGACAGCGTAAAGAGCTGAACGGGCTGGAGGCGGAGAAGATAAAAAAAGAGCTGGATCAGAGCAATTACCTTACTGCTCGTTCGATTGTTTCCAGCTTACCTGGTATCAGGAGTTGTTTTGAGCAATACGATGAGGCGGATCTGTTTTACCCAGGTTTAAGCGGCAGGCTGAATGACCGTTATGATATGTTCCTGCGCGAGGACCAAAGGGTCAGAGAAAAGATCACAAAATTGAACGAAAAAATTTCTGCGATAGAAGCCCATGGAGGATTGCAGCCACCGGCGCAGGATGTGATTCGGGTTATCGAAACCCTTGGTAAAGCAGGAATTGAGGCTTTCTCCTGGTGGCAGATTTTTTCCGAGCGGAATTACAGTGTCGCTGAAGCCGAAGCCCTGATCGCCCTTAATCCTCCCCGATATGGCGGAGTGGCAGTAAAGACCAAGAAAGCCCTCGAAAATGCCAGGGAAATTCTGGGTGTTGGCTGCGGGGTTCTGGCACCGGTTATCGTGTCAGTGTACACCGATGATTCTTCTGATGCCCAGTATAATGGTCTGGCAGTGCTTCCGGATGTGGCACTGGCCATTGATATTGATCTTTCCAAAGGTTTTTGTGATCGAAGTCGGGTGGAAATAGCAGAATATGAAGCATCGTTGCCGTTAATAAAGGAGAGTCAGATCGCGGCTAATACGGCCAAGGAAAAGCTTACGGTTTTTCTTGGCACCTATAGTGAGGTGTCTGAGACGGTTCTGCTAGATGCCATTCTCGTGGCAAAAAGCCGGGTGGCGACCTGCCAGGAAGAACTGGCTACTCTTCAGGCAAAAGAACAAGAAGCGATCGCGGAACGTGACAGCTTAAAACCGCTTATTGAAGAGAAAATAGCAGAACTCAGGGGAGTTAAGGAACGGCTTGGTGCGTTGTCAGCCCACCAGGCACGGCACGAACAGGATCGTGAGGAACGCCTACTGCGCATTGCAGAACTGGCATCAGATATTTCTGGATTATCACTGTTGATTACTGCTGGTCAGGAAGCAATCACTGCGGCGGAACAGAAGGTTCTACAGCGGAGGGATTCGGTTACAGAATGTCAAGGAATCGCCACCGGCCTGTTGCAAGAGTTCACTCTGCTCAATATTGAGAGAAAAGTGCAACCTGATATCGCCTTTGCCCAATTGGCAACCAGCTCAAAATCTGCCCGGGAGCTGCGGGACACGAAGCAGCGCGCTCTTGAAGCCGCAAGCACTGACAAGGAATATATAACGGTCAAGGCAAATGCCGACATATCCAAGAAAATGTACGAGAAAGTTTTCAAGGAATACCAGGATGATTTCGGAGCGGTTCCGGAAGATGACAAGCAATCTGCAGCCGCGGAGCTCGGTGAACGGGCGGTAAGCAAAGGCGACATCTCGGATGCCCAGTCTAACCGGGATCTGCTGATAGAACGCAAAGGTCAGGCGAAAACAACTCAGGAATCAGCTCAGAAAATCTACAATGATCTCAAGAAAAAACACCATGGCATGGCCGTTGTCCAATTTATCGGGGATGATACGGCCTGTGTCGAACAGGAGAGCTTCTGTAACGGAGAAATCGTCAGGCTGCAGGAACTGATCACTACCACCAATAATGATATCACGGAACACAGATTCGCTATCGAGCATTGCAGGGGTGAGCTGAAACATATTTCCAGCCTTGCTGATTCCGTTAGTCTGGAGAGAGCCACCGGAGGAGAGCCATTTGCTTGTGTTGACGAGGCTGAAACCGAGTTACATGTAAGTGTAAAACAGGTGGAAACTTTTGCTGGAGAACTGATGCGGCTCGAAGACGCCCTAAAGAGACAGAGCAGGGATCTGGGCAAACTCCTGGATGAACCACTCTGTACGTCGGTGCCGATAGCGGTGTCCACGATCAAAGAGGAAAAGAACCGGCGGGAAGATGGCATCTTGCGTGATGGAATAGACGAATTGCTGGTTTATATCCAACAGGCAGCAGACCCACTCCCTCACGAGCTCGCCAAGCTTGAACAGGACAAGCAGACAACCGTTGACGAGGTCATGCATGTGGCCAAGAAGGCCTTCAAGCTATTACAGAACCTCGGTAAAAAAAGCAAGATCCCGGAACTAGGCGGTATCTGGCATAGCTGGTTCGGACTCCCCTTTGTTAGATTTACTACCAGGGTTGATCCAGATTCAGAATCGTCCCGTCTGGCGGTCGCTGGCTCGGTTACCCGTCTGGCACAGCTGGAAGGAGAACTACCCAACGGAGCGGCGATCGTCCGGACCGCTTTGGCCGAAATGTTGAGTGGCGCCTTCCAGATTGAAACGTTAAAGCCGGATCCCCTGCCGACGACGAAATATTACCCGATTTCCCACAAAGAAGGTGTCCGCTCATGGTCAGGCGGGCAAAAGCTTTCTGGATCGGTTCTTCTTTATATGGCTTTCAGTAACCTTCTGATGGTTGAAGGACAAGCTGCTGGCGGCGTGCTGTTGATGGATAATCCCTTCGGTTCCTGCAACCATATTGAATTTGTCCGGTTAATCGTGGCGTTGACTCGTCAGTATGGGATACAGATGGTTGCCTACACACCGGTGGTCGATGAAGAAATTCGCAGAATGTACCGGAACAATGTCCTCTTGAGGAAGGGAGGGGCGTCCGGATTGAGCAAACGGGGCTTTACCATGGTGCAGTTGGAACAGAAAATCTACAATAATGGCGAGGCTGCCAGACTGAGAATCAAGGCCGAGGTACCGAATGCTACCTGAATCGCAACATTTCATTGACGCTCTGGCAACCGGGCGGACATCTCTCGTTGAGATGTGGCAAGCTATATCGAATGTCATGACTCTTCCACATGGCGGTCAGAGAGAAGCGTTGATGGCTGTACTTGATGAGTTGCGGGAAAATGGCCTTGTCGAATTCCCCAGATCCGATAAGTTGTGGGATAGGAGCGCGGTGCCGCACCTCCCCGCATGGGTAAACAAGCTGCCGACGAAGAAACAGGCAAAGGATGTTGCAAGGGTGATTTGGTCACCAGAATTAGCGTTTCTAGCAGAACAGATCATTCGGCAGGATTCTCCTTGGGTGAAAGTAGACGCCTGGCTGAAAAAGTACCGAGGGAAAAAACTGGAATTTAAGCCGATTAGGGAGCGATCTCTTGAAATTTTTGGTGATGAGAAAGCGCTAGACAGGGTCGTTGGTCTTACCCCCTTCAAACAGGGGCAGATCAGCCTGGAATCCCTCGGATGTCTTTATGTCCCCGAACCAATTCCGTGGAAGCCGGGGCCACCGGATAGCAGAAAATTCAGTGGTATTTGCGTCGAGAACTCAACTACCTTTGATACATTATGCCGCTTCAACAGCGAGGCCGGTTACTGGGCATTTGTGGCATATGGTCGGGGCAACCTATTTGTTTCCATGACTGATGGTCTTGCTTCGGTGGTTAAGGAGTATGGGCATGATCGGGTTCAGTATTTTGGAGATGCTGATCTCGAGGGAATTGAGATAGCTGCTCGGGGCGCAAAGCGACTCTTGGAGTCTGGAATCTTACTAGAACTGGATCATCGACTGTACAATCTCTTGGTTAAGTTTGGGCAAGTTGTGCCATCAAAAACAGGAGGAGAGGTGTCGGAGGACGCTGCCAGACTTCTTGCACAAGCGGAACTAAGCAGTTTATCTGATATGTTCACGCATTATCAGAGGATAGCCCAGGAATGGGCAGGGCTGGAAACTTTGAAAATTGCGTTCAATTCCGCGCAAACTGTGACTTATAAGCTAAATGTTGACCGGCTTCTGGGGGTGCCCCATTTAGATGCAACTCATAAGGAGAAGGTATGCCCATAAATGAACCGGAAACCGAGATTAAAACAATCGGTGATTTGGTGTTAAATCATTACATTTGCGGTAACACTCAATTGATCATTAATTTACCGCCCCATCTCTCAAAAAATCTGGAAATAAATGCTGACAACTTTCAACTTGATAGTAATTCGTTATGTTTTCCGTCGATTGAAGCACGCGACCAGTTCTTAGCGGATTCTTTATTTGATAAAAACCGAGCAATATCTCAACAAAATCCTAATAAGTGGTTGCAAGTTGCACACGAAGTCTGGCGACATGAAATTGGAAACTCTGAGAGTGTCGCAGGCAGGTTTTTAGCTATATTACATAAAACTGACGACATATTCCTGATTGCGGCAAGTGCTATAAAAAGAGAGGTGGTCCCCGAAAATCGGACAGTGTGTTAAGGTGGACAGCCTTACCCTGTTGAAGGAGGATCACCCATGAAGAGCCGTCGTCGTTTTTCCGCCGAGTTCAAGGCCAAGGTTGCCCTGGAAGCGATCCGGGGCGAGCAGACCCTGAGCGATCTGGCCGCCCGCTATGAAGTGCATCCCAATATGATCACCAACTGGAAACGGCAGGCCATCGAGAACATGGCAGCGGTGTTTTCCGGAGCCGCCGAGCACAGCAATAAGGCGAATGACGATCAGATCAAGGACCTGCACGCCAAGATCGGACAACTCACCGTGGAGCGGGATTTTTTGGCCAAAGCCTTCGGTCGCTGTCGCTGAGTACAACCCGAAGGAAGGCCCTGGTCGAACCCGACCATGACCGACTCAGTATTGCCCGGCAGTGTGAACTGCTCTCGATCAAACGATCGGCCTACTATTACCAGCCAGTGGGCGAAAGCCCACAGAACCTGGAACTGATGCGCCTGATCGACGAGCAGCATCTCGAAACACCGTGGTATGGCACCCGACAGATGACCCGGCACTTGCGCCGGGAGGGTCATGCCGTCAATCGCAAGCGCATCGGTCGGCTGATGCAGTTGATGGGACTATCGGCTATCTACCAGAAGCCGAACACGTCGAAGCCGCATCCGCAGCACAGGGTCTATCCTTACCTGCTGCGTGGCGTGACCATCGACCGGCCAAACCAGGTCTGGTGCGCCGATATCAGCTATATTCCGCTGAGGCGAGGTTTCCTCTACCTGGCGGCGATCATGGATTGGGCCAGTCGCAAGGTCCTGTCATGGCGGCTTTCCAACACCATGGACGCCGATTTCTGCGTTGCCGCGCTCGAAGACGCCCTGGCTCGCTTCGGCAAACCCGAGATCTTCAACACCGACCAAGGGAGCCAGTTCACCAGCGATGCGTTCACCAAGGTCCTCAAGGACGCTGAGATCCGCATTTCGATGGACGGCAAGGGGCGCTGGCGGGACAACGTCATGATCGAGCGGCTATGGCGTTCTCTGAAATACGAGTGCATCTACCTGCACGCCTTCGAGACCGGCAGCGAGGTTCGTCAAGGTTTGAGCCGCTGGATCAATTTCTACAACATGCGCCGCCCGCACTCGAAACTAGACGACCGGACGCCGCATGAGGCATATTGGCAAAAACCCCGGCCTGGCTACGCCGGCCGTATTCTCTCACTGGCGGCATGACTACAACCGGCAATCCACCTTATTCCCGCCGCCAACCTGTCCTACAAACTGGGACCACCTCTAACAGGCCGTTGAAAATCGACATTCTTTTAGTTCGCTGAACTTTGCAGTTCGTTTTTTGAATCCGTTTCGTTGCTCAGAACCTTTGCTTTACGTTCTTTTTGCTCTTTATCAACCTCATATACTGCTGATGTAGCCTGATCCGAGGGAGTTTTCCCCTCTCAGGTGACACCGAGCCCCAGGTTTTTCATCCGAACCAGGTTGTAGGCCGCAGCGTGCAGGTCAAGTTGCATGGCGATCTTCTCGATTCCCCGGTACATCGTCTTGCGTAATCTGCCCACGGTCTTCATCCAGCCAAAGCCTTCTTCGATTCGTTTTCTGATCTTCTGGCTGATGGTGTAGTTCGGATGATTGGTTGTTCTGCCGTCGATGGCTGATCTCCTGTTGGTGGTGTTCTGAGCCACGTGCGGCGTAATCTTGAGCCGGCGCAGCTCTCGGACAAAGGGCTCAGTGTCGTAGCCTTTGTCCCCGCCAAGAGTGATGCGCCGAGTCGTCCTTGGCAATTGCTGCACCATGGTCTTAGCTGCGTCGCGTTCCCCGGAACCGGTTGCCGTTGTCACCTTGGTCCTGATGATGAGGCCACTGCGATTCTCCATCAGGGTATGTCCCTGGTAGCAGAGCTTGGCTTCCTTGTTCTTCCCCTTGCGGTAGAGCCTGGCATCAGGGTCAGTGGTGGAACCATGGGTTTCGTTGGTAAGTTTCTGCCCTTTGAAATCCACGGTATCGTTCCTGCCGCCACCACCTGCTGAAGGAGGTCCATCCTTGGGCTTGAAGCTCTTGATGGAGGCCCAGGCTTCGATGAGAGTACCGTCAACGGTGAAGTGCTCACGAGACAAGAGACGCTTACGTTCTGCCTGGGCCAGAACGCGGGAAAGAAACTCGGCGGCGACCTCGGAGCCAATCAATCGTTCGCTGTTCTTGGTAAAGCTGGAATGGTCCCAGACTTTCTCGTCCAGGCCCATGCCGAGAAACCAGCGGAACAGGAAGTTGTAATGGATCTGCTCCACCAGCTGCCGGTTGCTGCGGATGGAGTAGAGGATCATCAGCAGTTGGGCCTTGAGCAGCTTCTCCGGCGGGATTGAGGAGCGGCCGGTTGTGGCGTACATGCTATCAAAGAGCTTGTCCATCCCTGCCAGCGCTTCGTCGGCCATCTTACGGATGGCCCGCAACGGGTGGTCCTTCGGGACAAAGGATTCAGGTGTTACGTAGGTAAAGAGTGCTTCTGTATTGCTGTCAAAACCGCGCATAACTTTCCTCAATAATTGTAGAGCGTTATGCGCGATAAAGTACCACAGATAGGCCGTTTTCTCTATTTCAATTTCAACAGCCTGCTAAGCGGTGATATCGAGGTATTCAACGTACTTCATGTAGTTGAAGCAGCACTGCCTTACCTGGACGTGATAGAGCCAAAATCCATTTACGCCCTCTGTAGCGCTCAGCATGAAAAAAAAAATGATCTCATGGCTGGTGCCTTCCTATACAAGCTTCAGCAGGTTTTGACAAATCACCCAGACGTATGTCGGTTGTTGCACGCACTACTACGAAATGAGATCTCTCTGACTACAGTGACCTTCCCCCCATCATTCAGCCATTTGGAAGTTAGTGATTTGGCCTTGTTGGGGTAAAGAGTTGGCAAATTCTTCCGGCGTCAAATTGTTCAGCGAACTGTGCGGCCGGAATGTGTTGTAGTCCTTGCGCCATGCTTCGATCTTTTTTCTCGCGTCGTACAAGTCAATGAATACGTTCTCGTTGAGGCATTCCTCGCGCAGTTTGCCGTTGAAGCTTTCAATATAAGCGTTCTGTACCGGTTTCCCCGGCTGAATGAAGCGCAACCTTACTTTTTTCTCGTAAGCCCAGGCATCCATTGCCCTGCTTATGAATTCCGGACCGTTATCCACGGTGATGACCTTGGGCAGGCCACGGGTCGAAGCTAGTCGGTCCAGAACACGTGTGACCCGCAACCCCGGCAGAGAGTGATCCACCTCCAGTGCCGGGCATTCCTTGGTCAGGTCGTCTACGATGGTCAGCACACGGAACCGCCTGCCGTTCCACAGACTGTCGGAGACAAAGTCCATTGACCAGTGCTCGTTTGCCTGCTGCGGCCAATCCAGCACAACTCGAAGATGGCTGAGGCGTTTCTTCCGCTTCTTGCCACGTAGCGACAGCCCTTCTTCACGATAGAGCCGTTCTATCCGCTTGTGATTCACCTGGTGTCCTTCTCGTTGAAGCAGGACATGCAATCGCGGAGAACCGAATTTTCGCCGCTGCTCTGCCAGTTCTCGCAGTCTTATACGCAGTTCAGTATTCTTGTCCGGTTTCGGCTGGTACCGAAAACTGCTCCGGTCAAGGCACGACAGCTTACAGGCCCGCCGCTCGCTGATGGAGTAGGATTGCCGCAGGTACTCCACAACGTGCCGTCGTGCAGCGGGTGCTACCACTTTTTTGAGACGACGTCTTTGAGAATCTTGTTGTCAAGCAGGGCCTCGGCAAGCATCTGCTTGAGCTTGCGATTCTCGTCTTCAAGCTGTTTAAGGCGTTTGGCGTCGGAGACATCCATCCCGCCATACTTCTTGCGCCAAGTGTAGAAGGTGGCATCGCTGACGCCGTGCATTCGGCAGAGGTCTACGACCTTCATGCCAGCTTCTGCCTGCTTCAGGATGCCAATGATCTGTTCTTCAGTGAATCGCTTTGCTTTCATGTCTAGTCTCCTTCGGAAGGTTCTAGACCGAAATCACTAAGCTTGCAATGGTTCAGTTTCTGGGGGGAAGGTCATAGTATTTTTGAATTCGTTTCGGAAGCAGTTGAGGTAGTAAGCAAATTCTGCAAAAAGAAAAACCCCCGATTTCGGTGTACCGGCAGTGTACCAGTACGAAATCGAGGGCATTTTCTTAAGTCTGTAACTAGTTGAAATCATTACAGAATTTGTGTTTAGTGGTGCCCAGGGACGGAATCGAACCGCCGACACGAGGATTTTCAGTCCAAGATTAATCGAAGTAACGTACTGTAATTATTGTAATATATTTATGCAAAATGTGACCACTGTAGTCACTGAATTAAATTCCTGCTCCGTCCATGTTTTCTGGCGGTGGCGGCCCATCATCTACCTTGCCCGTGAAGGGCTCAAACGCCCGCGACAGGTGCGCTCCTGCGAGATGTGTGTATTTGTCGGTTGTAGCGGGAGATGTGTGCCCCATCGCGGATTGCACAATTCGTTGTGGCACCCCGGCGGCGATAGCGTGCGTGCCGTAACCGTGCCTCATCAAATGGTGATATACCCGCACTTGTATCCCCGCCTTCTTTGCGGCAGTAATTAGAGATCTACGGATATTGTCGCGTTTCTTGCCCGTTTTGGGGCTTGGGAACAATAGTCCATGCTGTCCCACCGAAACAGAGCGAGATTGTAACTCGCCCTGTAGTTCGGGGGGGACAGGAATGATGCGCTCCTTCCCACCTTTTCCAACCACAATCAGCAGTTTCCCGCTTTGAGCTACATTATGGCCCTGCAGTCCGAAGGCCTCTGACCTACGTAAGCCACACAAGAACAACAACGACACCAGCCATTTCGCATCACCCTTCATATGACCAATTAAGGATTCAATCTCTGTTCGCTCCGGCAAACGGGGGGCCGGCGGGAGGGTTTGTTTTGTTGGGAAGCCCTCGATCTTGAGTGGCAAAGCCGAGATTTTGCCTTGTTTCAAGGCCCATTTCAATAGTCCGCTAAAATATGATAACTCTTTGTTTATAGTACGTTTTTTGACTTTGTCTTCCAGCCGTTTTGCTTTGTAAGATTCAACAAGGGCTTGAGCGAGGTGGTGAGGGCGATGATTACCGAAAAAGGGGAGCAAATATAGCTCTAGTGCAGTTTCGATCCCACTGACAGTTGTCGGGGCGAGGTGGTTTGCTGCCCACATTAGATACTCTGGAGCGAGTTTTGAGATTAACGGCGGTAGGCCGATTGGTGCAACTGGCGGGTTAGCGCGAGCTTCTAATAACTCCTGCTCCATCACAAGAGCGTCTTCGTAACTACCTTTAAAGGGTATCCGTTCGCGCTTTCCGCCCCGGCCGTCTGGATAATAGTCAATGATCCACCAGTCCGCTTTTCGTGGGTGTTCACGCACGCTCATATCCACTCTCCTTTCTTGCAAGCATACTCAACTCATAACTCCAAGGCAACTCCGTCCGTCTGCCGGACACCCCCTGCATATACGCTAGTATCGAGGGGGCCGAGTGCCCTGCTATTGGGGGCTAAAGCGATGGGACAAGAGGTTGTGGAGTTATTGCGAAGGGTGGTGGAGCTTCTGGAGGAAATAAAAGCTGGCCAAGAAAAACAGAGTTCGGGACCTCCGACGACACTAACAAGAAATGACCTGACTCGACAAGCCGAGCTGTTGCAGGTGGTTCGAGCGCGGGGTGCAGAAGGGCTAAAGGAGCTTGCTCAGCAACGACGACGGGAGGAAAGGGCGGTAAAAAAAGGGGTTATGTAGTCGTTGCAGAAATGCCCCGAATTGTCTCTAGACAACCGGGTGCGGTGAACAGGTAGTGAGACGCAACACCCGCTTGCAAGCGCCCTTGATCCCCTTGGCAAATGAGGGTGTGACCAAGCATTGCCCTTCACCAATGAAGGAGGCAACCGCTAGAACGGTCCGAACGAGCGAAAGTATCTCATTCCTCAAGTCAGCGAAGATCAATTGAGAGCCTTTTGTAGAAATTTGATTTCCGATCACGGGTTGAATAAACTTCTTGACAAGTGTGAGAAAACTTGTATTTTAACCTATAGGAATTATCGACTAATGATTTCAAAAAAGACCAAATATGCCCTCAAGGCGCTGCTATTCCTGGCTCGCGAGTACAACAAGGGTCCAATCCTCATTGCGGACCTCGCCCGTGACGAGCGGATTCCCAAGAAGTTTTTGGAGCTGATCCTGCTGGCGCTCAAAAACGCCGGGGTGCTCCAGAGCAAGAAGGGGAAGGGGGGCGGCTACTCCTTGGCCCGGCCACCGCGGGAGATCAGCATGGGGCGGGTGATCCGGGTTCTGGAAGGCCCCTTGGCGCCGGTGCCATGCGTGAGCGAGACCGCCTACGCCCGGTGCGAGGAGTGTGACGACGAGTGGAGCTGCGGCATCCGGCTCGTCATGAAGGATGTGCGCGACGCCATGGCTCAGATCCTCGACAACGCCACCCTTGCCGACGTGCTGGAACGGATCGAGCAGGAAAAGCAGAAAAGCGACGGAGCGCTTTTTTACGCAATCTGAAAGCAGCGTTTTTTTGTGTCCATAAAAACTACTAAATCGATAGGCTAAACAGCAAAAAGGAGCAGACCATGAAACCGATCAAGACCTTCGCCGTACTTACCACCGCACTCATCGCCTTTGCCGCGCCAGTGGCAGCCTACGCCGAGGTGAACCTTCTCAACGTCTCCTACGACCCGACTCGAGAACTCTACCAGGATTACAACGCCGCCTTTGCCAAGTACTGGAAAGGGAAGGGGGGCGACACGGTGACCGTGAAGCAGTCCCATGGCGGTTCGGGCAAACAGGCCCGGGCGGTCATCGACGGCCTTGACGCCGACGTGGTGACGCTCGCGCTCGCCTACGACATCGACGAGATCGGAGAGAAGGCGAAGCTCATCCCCGAGAGCTGGCAGAAGCGGCTGCCCCACAACAGCTCTCCCTACACCTCCACCATCGTCTTCCTGGTCCGCAAGGGAAACCCGAAGAAGGTGAAAGACTGGAACGACTTGGTCCGTCCCGACGTGAAGGTGATCACCCCCAACCCCAAGACCTCCGGCGGTGCCCGCTGGAACTATCTTGCCGCCTGGGGCTACGCCCTGAAGCAGAAGGGGGGGAGCGAGGCCAAGGCGAAGGAGTTCGTGACCAGGCTCTTCAAGAACGTACCGGTGCTCGATTCCGGCGCCCGGGGCTCAACCACCACCTTTGTCCAGCGAGGACAGGGTGATGTCCTTCTTGCGTGGGAGAACGAGGCATTCCTGGCGGTGAACGAGCTGGGGAAAGACAAGTTCGAGATCGTGGTGCCGTCGATCAGCATCCTGGCCGAACCTCCGGTAACGGTGGTGGACAAGGTAGTTGACCGGAAGGGGACCCGCAAGGTGGCCGAGGAGTACCTGAAGTATCTTTACACCCCGGCGGGGCAGGAGATCGCCGCGAAGCACTACTATCGCCCCATCGACAAGAAGGTGGCGGCCAGGTACGCCAAGGTCTTCCCGAAGGTGAAGCTCTTCACCATCGACGACACCTTCGGCGGCTGGAAGGCGGCCCAGAAGAAGCACTTCGCCGACGGCGGGGTATTCGACCAGATCTACGGGCCGGGAAAATAACGTGATATAGGGGCTGCGACTTTCACGCCATCTCGCCGCCGTCCTCGTCGCTCCTTTGTGCGGCGTAGCGCTGCTACGCCTCCGCAGTCTCTCCTGCGGGTGCGACGATCTGGCGCAAAATCCGCAGGCCTGCATCGGGATTATGCAAAGGACCAACCACCATGGCGACAAGACCAATCACACGAAACACCGTCATCCCCGGCTTTACACCGACCCTGGGCTACACGATCTTCTACCTCTCCCTCATCGTGCTGCTCCCGCTCTCGGCCCTCGTGTTCAAGACGGCGAGCCTCACCTGGGGAGAGTTTATCGCCACGGTGGCGGCGCCGCGGGTGGCGGCCTCTTACCGGGTCACCTTCGGCGCGGCCCTGGCAGCTGCCGGGGTGAACGCAATCTTCGGCCTCCTGGTGGCGTGGGTGCTCGTGCGCTACCGACTGCCGGGGAAGCGCCTCATCGACGCCTTCGTCGATCTCCCTTTTGCGCTCCCGACGGCTGTGGCCGGCATCACCCTCTCCTCGGTCTACGCGGCCAACGGCTGGCTCGGGTCGATCCTGGAGCCCCGGGGGATCAAGGTCGCCTTCACGCCGCTGGGGATCTTCGTGGCCATGACCTTCATCGGGCTCCCCTTCGTGGTGCGGACGGTGCAGCCGGTTCTGGAGGAACTGGAGGCGGAGATCGAGGAGGCGGCCGCCTGCCTTGGCGCCACCCGCTGGCAGACCTTCCGGCGTGTCCTGTTCCCGGAGCTTCTCCCGGCGCTTCTCACCGGCTTTGCCCTGGCCTTCGCCCGGGGGGTGGGGGAGTACGGCTCCATCATCTTCATCGCCGGCAACATGCCGATGGTGTCGGAGATCACCCCGCTTCTCATCATCACCAAGCTGGAGCAGTACGACTACGCCGGCGCCACCGCCATCGCCACGGTGATGCTCCTCTTCTCGTTCCTCATGCTCCTCGCCGTGAACCTCCTCCAGAAATGGAGCAGGCGCCACGCGGCCTGACCGGGAGACTATGCTATGTCCAACAAATCATCCCGCACCCGCACCGAGCCGGCCCTGGTCCGCTGGCTCCTCATCATCGCGGCGTTCCTCTTCCTCGGCCTCTTTCTCTTCGTGCCGCTGGCGGCGGTCTTCGCCCAGGCCCTGGAGAAGGGATGGGGCGCCTACCTGGCCGGTATCCGCGAGCCTGACGCCCTGGCGGCAGTGAAGCTGACCCTTATTACTGCCGCGATCAGCGTGCCGGTGAACCTGGTCTTCGGGGTGGTGGCCGCCTGGGCCATCGCCAAGTTCGAGTTCCGGGGAAAGCAGCTCCTCATCACCCTCATCGACCTCCCGTTCTCGGTGTCGCCGGTCATCTCGGGGCTCATCTACGTCCTTCTCTTCGGGCTCCAGGGATGGCTCGGACCGTGGCTCCAGGCCCATGACCTGAAGATCATCTTCGCCGTGCCGGGGATTGTGCTTGCCACGGTCTTTGTCACCTTCCCCTTCGTGGCCCGGGAGCTGATCCCCCTCATGGAAACCCAGGGGAAGGACGAGGAGGAGGCGGCCATAACGCTTGGGGCGAGCGGTTTCCAGACCTTCTGGCGGGTGACGCTCCCCAACATCAAGTGGGGTCTTCTCTACGGGGTGATCCTCTGCAACGCCCGGGCAATGGGGGAGTTCGGCGCCGTCTCGGTGGTCTCCGGCCATATCCGTGGAGCGACCAACACGATCCCGCTCCACGTGGAGATCCTCTACAACGAGTACAACTACGCCGCCGCCTTCGCCGTCGCCTCGCTCCTGGCGCTTCTCGCCCTCGTCACCCTGGTGGCGAAGAGCTTCGTCGAGTGGCGGATGCGGGGAGAACAATCATGAAACCTGCCACAGAGGCACCGAGACACTGAGACAGCCACAAGTACCTTGCAGTGATGCGCTTTGATGTCAGAAACGGTATTTCTCTGAGTCTCTGCATCTCTGTGGCGGATTCGAAAGGATAAACGACATGAGCATAGAGATTGTCAGTGTCAACAAAGCTTTTGGCAGCTTCACCGCCCTGAACGACGTGAACCTCACCGTCCCCTCGGGGGAGCTGACGGCGCTCCTCGGCCCCTCGGGGTCGGGGAAGACGACCCTTCTGCGGATCATCGCCGGGCTGGAGACCCCCGATGCGGGGGCAATTCGTTTCGACGGCGCGGAGACCACCGACCGCCACGTGCGGGAGCGGCAGGTGGGGTTCGTCTTTCAGCATTATGCACTTTTCCGGCACATGACCGTGGCAGAGAACGTCGCCTTCGGTCTCACGGTGAAGCCGCGCAGGGAGCGGCGATCGAAGAAGGAAATAAAGGAGCGGGTCTTGGAACTCCTGCGCCTCGTGCAGCTGGAAGGGCTCGCCGACCGCTACCCGTCCCAACTATCCGGAGGGCAGCGGCAACGGGTGGCCCTGGCCCGGGCCCTGGCGGTGGAGCCGAAGGTGCTCCTCCTTGACGAGCCCTTCGGCGCCCTGGATGCCAAGGTGCGGGTGGAACTTCGGCGGTGGCTGCGCCGGCTCCACGACGAGATCCACGTGACGAGCGTCTTCGTCACCCACGACCAGGAGGAGGCGCTGGAAGTGGCCGACCGGATCGTGGTCATGAACAGGGGGCGGATCGAACAGGCGGGGACACCGACGGAGGTTTACGATCAGCCCGCCAATCCGTTCGTCTTCGACTTCCTCGGCAGCGTCAACCTCTTCCACTGCCGGTCTGAGCAGGGGCAGACGCGGGCGGCGGCCCCGGAACTCGCGGTGGGGTATGTCCGCTCCCACGACATCGAGGTGGAGCGTACCCCCACCGATGCCGCCGTGGAGGCCGAGGTGCGCCACATCCAGGCGGTGGGGCCGGCGGTGCGGGTGGAGCTCCTCGTACGCGGGACCGGCAAGACGGTGGAGGCGGAGCTCTCCCGTGACGGGGCGGAGCGCCTCGCCCTCGGATTAGGCGAGACGGTCTACGCCCGGCCGCGCAAGATGCAGACATTTGCGGGGGATTATCAGATTTAAATGGCGAGACCGAACAGAGGGAGGTGGGAGATGGCAATTACGGCGATCATCGATCAGGGAGAACAGTGGAGCAGCGATCTTGAGGAGAAAATCCGGGCGGCGCTGCGGGAGATTCGCTTCGGCACGGTCACCCTCGTCATCCAGGACGGCAAGGTGATCCAGATCGACAAGAACGAGAAGATCCGGTTGAAGTAAGCGCACGGGGGCGCGGGAGTCGTTCAGATCTTTTGTTTTGTATACGTTGACAACCCCGTGACTTTTAATTATTGTTCCGATTCATTTTGACTGTTGATGCTATTTGAAAAAACGATATATGTTGGGCCGATAATTCCTTCAATCAATTGATTGAGCCAAGAGGGGGCAGATCGTGAGCAAGAAAAACCCTTTTCCGACCAAGGGCGACGTCATGGCCCGCACTCCCGACCCGGCGGTCCGGGCCATGCTGGAACACCTGGATCAGGCCGGCATCGAGACCCCCTTCGACCGCTTCGACGCCCAGAAGCCCCATTGCGGCTTCGGCCTGGCCGGCACCTGCTGCAAGAACTGCCACATGGGGCCGTGCCGGATCACGCCTAAAAGCCCGCGGGGGGTCTGCGGCGCCGATGCCCATCTGATCGTGGCCCGTAACATCCTCCGCTGGACGGCGGCCGGAGTGGCGGCCCACGGTGCCCGGGGGCGGGAGGCGATGCTCGCCCTCAAGGGAGCGGCCGACGGTGCCCTCGACCTGCCGATCCTCGGCTCGGAGAAGGTCGTCGCCACCGCCAAGGCCTTCGGGATCTTCGACGAGAGCAAAACTATTCCCCGGATGGCGGGTGAGATCGCCATGATCCTTCTGGAGGACCTCTGCCGGACCATTCCCGGCCCGTACCGGACCCTGGAGGCTATGGCGCCTCCGGAGCGGCTGGCGGTCTGGAAGGAGCTCGACATCCTACCCGTGGGGGCCTACCACGAGGTGTTCGAGGCCCTGCACCGCACCACCACCGGCACCGACGGCGACTGGGAGAACATCATGCGCCAGGTGCTCCGCTGCGGCCTCACCTTTGCCTGGAGTAGCGTGGTGGGGTCGGCCATCGCCATGGACTGCCTCTACGGGCTCCCCAAGCGGAGCCGGGTCTCCACCAACCTCGGCGCCATCACCGATAATACCGTCAACATCGCCGTCCACGGCCACTCGCCGGTGCTGGTAGCGGCCATCGTGGCGGCGGCCCGGCGGGCGGAGCTGATCGCAGAGGCGAAAGGGGCGGGGGCCGAGACCATCCGGCTCTACGGTATCTGCTGCTCGGGCCACTCGGCCTTGAGCAAGTTCGGCGACGTCACCCCCCTCTCCAACGCCATGGGGGCGGAGCTGGTGCTGGCCACCGGTGCCCTCGACCTCTGGGTGGCCGACGTGCAGGACGTCTTCCCCGGCATCATGGATGTTGCCGCCTGCTTCCACACCCGGGTGGTCACCACCAGCGACTCGGCACGGCTTCCCGGTGCCGAGCACATCGCCTTCGACCACCACCACTCCAACCTCGACCAGGCCGACCAGCTTGCCGAACGGATCGTGCGGCGTGGCATCCAGGCCTTCGGCGAGCGGCAGGCCGGCAAGGTCTTCATCCCCCCGGTCCGGATGGACGCCGAGGTCGGCTTTTCCGTGGAGAACATCACCGCGACCTTCGGCGGCGCCGACCGGCTCCTGGAGCACCTGCAGAGCGGCCGCATCCGCGGCGTGGTGAACCTCGTGGGGTGCAACAATCCCAAGGTAATATACGAGGAGGCGGTGGTGAAGGTGGCCGAGGAGCTCATCGCCCACGACGTGGTGCTCCTGACCAACGGCTGCGCCGCCTTCGCCCTGCTGAAGATGGGCTTCTGCCTCCCGGAGGGGCTGGCCGGGGCAGGGGAGGGGCTGCGGAGCGTGCTCGGTCCCCTGAACCTGCCGCCGGTCTGGCACATGGGTGAATGCCTCGACAACGCCCGGGCTTCGGCACTCTTTCGGGGCTTGGCCCTCACCTCCGACGAACCCCTGCGCCGTCTCCCCTGCGCCTTCTCCAGCCCCGAGTGGTCCAACGAGAAGGGGCTCGGTGCAGCCCTCGGCTTCCGCCTCCTGGGGCTCAACTCCTACCACTGCATCGTCCCGCCGGTGGCCGGTTCGGACAAGGTCGCCAACTTCTTCGCTGAGGCTACCCAGGAGACTTTGGGATCGGTCATGGTGGTGGATGGAGACCCGGCGGCCCTTGCCCGCAGGATCGTCGCCGATTTCGACGGGCGCCGCGCCGCGCTCGGTTGGTTTCCCTGCGGTCCTCCTGCCACCGACCGACTGATGGCGCTCCAGCAGGATGCGGCCCACTCCCATGCCCATACCCACGGACACCCGCACCATCATGAACACTGACCGGAGGACATGCCCATGAATAGACGCGATTTTCTCAAGACCTCGGGGCTCGCCCTGGCGGCCGCTGCCACCCCTTTCAGCCGCTTCGCCTGGGCTGGCGGGGCCAAAGTGAACCTGAAGATCGGCTACCTTCCCATCACTGACCACCTCCTGATGATTGCCGCCGAGCGGGAGCAGTTCAAGGCCCTCTCAATCCAGCCGGTGAAGTTCTCATCATGGCCCGAGATCAGTGAGGCTCTCAAGGCCGGCGCCATCGACGGCGCCTTCCTCCTCACCCCCATGGGCCTCACTCTGCGTCAGCGGGGAGTACCGGTGAAGGTGGTGCTCCTCGGTCACCGCAACGGCAGCGTCATCACTGTGAAGAATAGCGGCGAGATCAACCGGATCGAGGATCTTAAGGGGAAGACCATCGCCATTCCGAGCCCCTTCTCCACCCACAACATCCTCCTCCGCAAGGCCCTCACCGAGAAGCGGATCGACCCGGCCCGCGACCTGAAGATCATCGACATGGCGCCGCCGGAGATGGTGAACGCCCTGGCCACGGGGCGCATCCACGGCTACATCGTGGCCGAGCCCTTCGGCGCCCAGGCCGAGGCCCAGAAGGTGGGGAAGATCCTTGCCCTCTCCAAGGACATCTGGCACGACCACATCTGCTGCGTTCTGAACCTACGCGAGCAGGTGGTGGCGAGACAACCGGAAGCGGTCCAAGAGCTGGTATCCGGCATGCAGCGCACTGCCGCCTTTATCGAGGCCAATCCGGTCCAGGCGGCCAGGGGGTCGGTGAAGATTCTCGGCCAGAAGGCCGAGATCGTGGAAAAGGTTCTGACCTCCCCTCGCGACCGCCTGAGCTTCCTAAACCTGGTCCCGGCCCGTGCCGATTTCGCCGCCACCGAGAACTACATGCTCAAGTTCGGCATCGCCAAGCAGAAGGTGGACCTGGTCGGTTACCTGGATGACCGCTTCGCCCGCGTCAAGGGGTAATGATGAACGACAAGCTGTATTCCATAGCGCTTCCGGCCCTCACCGTTGCCGCCTTCATTGCCCTCTGGCAGGTGGCGGCGGGGCACTACCCGCCGGAGCAGTTTCCGTCCCCCATCGACGTGGTGAAGGCCATCCGTGAGCTGGCTGAGACCGGCGTCCTCTGGGGACATATCGGCGTGAGCCTCGCCCGTTTCGCCGTGGCCTATCTTATGGCGGTGGTGGCGGCGATTCCCCTGGGGCTCTTCTTCGGCCGTTGGACCCGCTGCCACCGGGCGGTGGATCCGCTGATCCAACTGCTTCGCCCCATCTCACCCATCGCTTGGTTCCCCCTGGCGGTTCTCTGGTTCGGCATCGGCAACGCCCCGGCCATCTTCATCATCTTCCTGGCCGCTTTCTACCCGGTGCTCCTCTCCACCATCAGTGCGGTTCGCTCCATTCCGCCGGTCTACCTGAAGGTGGCCGCCAACTTTGGGGCGCGGCCGTGGGCGGTCTTTCTCCGGGTGGTGATCCCGGCGGCCTTTCCGGGGATTATGGTGGGGCTCCACATCGCCGTTGGCACCGCCTGGATCCATTTGGTGGCCGGCGAGATGCTCGGCGCCCAGTCGGGGCTCGGCTACATGATCGTCGATGCCCGCAACTTCCTCCGCACCGACGCCATCATGGCCGGCATGCTGATTGTCGGCGGGCTCGGCCTCGCCATCTACCGCGGCATGAAAGGGATGGAGCGGGCGATCGGGCGCCGCTGGGGGGTGAACCCGTGACGGTCTTCGCCCATGCACCCGGAACCCCGGTGAAGATCCGCCTCGACAGCGTGGAGAAGCGCTTCCGCTCCGCCCGGGGAGACGAACTCGTGGCCCTCTCTCGGCTCGACCTGGAGATCGGTGCCGGCGAGTTCGTCTGCCTCGTGGGGCCCTCCGGCTGCGGCAAGACCACCCTCATCAATCTCATGGCCGGCTTTGACCGCCCCACCGCCGGCACCGTGCAGATCGACGGCCATCCGGTGACCGGCCCGGATCCGGACCACATCATGATCTTCCAGGACTACGGCCTCTACCCCTGGAAAACGGTCCTCGGCAATGTCCTCTTCGGTCTTCAGGCGAAAGGGATGAAGGAGAGCGAAGCGCGGGAGCGGGCCAACGCCTATCTTGATCTCGTCGGCCTCGGCAGGTTCGCCGGGAGCCACCCCCACGAGCTTTCCGGCGGGATGAAGCAGCGGGTGGCCATTGCCCGGGCCCTGGCGATGGAGCCTTCCGTTCTCTTCATGGACGAGCCCTTCGCGGCGCTGGACGCCTTCACCCGCCTGCGGCTCCAGGACGAGGTCCTGCGCCTGTGGGAAGAGAAGCGGCCCACGGTGGTCTTCGTCACCCACGACCTCGACGAGGCAATCTACCTCGGCGGCCGGGTGGTCCTCATGGCCCCCGACCCCGGCCGGGTCAGCAAGGTCCTGACGGTGGACCTCCCGCGCCCCTGCGACCGGACCAGCGACGCATTCGCCACCTACCGGCGGGAGCTGTTCGAGGAGTTTCACCTGGTGCACCGGGAAGCGGCGGGGGAGGTGGCGTACAGTATCTAGCGCGGCTGTCGCCCTGTCTGGTTCTTTTCAGTAGTTTTTACACTATCACGTGCGTAAACTTTTTTTAAAACTGAGTGTACTCTAGTGGGAAATGATCGAATTAACAGTTGACTAAAATTTTTTGAACTATTAGTCTATTAGGTATATAGCAATTATAGATTTAACTTTCGTCAAAGCTGACCAGAAAAACTGGAGGCCAAGCGGAGATCATCGCGATGATCCTGTTTGGCCTTTTGTCGTTTCAATCCTGACCGACACGGAGGCGCAAAGCATGACCCTCGCACGCGCAGCAGCAAGACCGCCGGAACCGGCTCTGGCCGAAGTGGCGGCCCGCTATCCGGACATCCCGCGGCTCCTCATTCTGAAGACGGACGTGCAACGGCGCGGCGTCTTCTATACCGATAGCGCCCTCGGCGTTCTCGACCCGGCCAGGCATCAGGTGACGGGTACTCACATCTTCGGCGCCCGGGACGGAAAGATCGCTGCCCGCCCCGAATCGCTGCTCCTGCGGGACGGTACCTCGATTATCACCACCCCGACCGCGCTGGAAGAAGACCCCTACGTGGTGGATATTCTGGACGGTGTGCCCTGGCTCTTCGACGGGGGCGAACCGCTGGAGGAGGTGGAGTACTGGCCGGCCCCCGCGTTCTACGCGAAGACGAGCCGCTCCGGCGTGCCGATGAAAAACATCGTCAGCGCCCGTCCCCAGCGGCTGAATATCTTCCCCTACCGCTACTGCACCTTCTGGAACAACGGCAAGGGGTGCAGCTTCTGCGACATTGTGGAGCAGTTGAAGCGGGGGAGGGAAGAGCTGAAGATCCCAGCCCGGCTCGACCCGACCGAGGTGGCGGAGGTGGTGGGAGAAGCCCTGAAAGAGCCGGGCCGCTTTTCGGCGGTGTTCCTCACCTCGGGCTCCATCATCGGCGGGCAGCGCCCCTTTGACGACGAGGTGGCGTACTACATCGACATCCTCCGCGAGGTGGGGAAGCACTTCAGGACGAAGAAGTTCCCGACCCAGCTCATCGGCACCGCCTTCGAGGAGCGGCAGCTTGAACGGCTCTATGCCGAGACGGGGCTCATGAGCTACACCGCCGACATAGAGGTCCTGGACGAGGAGCTCTTCAAAAGCTACTGCTCGGGCAAGGCGGAGTGGATCGGCTACCGGGAGTGGAAGCGGCGGCTGGTGGCTGCGGTGGAGATCTTTGGCTGGGGGAGGGTGAACACCGGCATCGTCGCCGGGGTGGAGCTGGCCCGGCCCCACGGATTCAAGAGCGAGGACGAGGCCCTGGCCAGGACCCTGGAAGAGGCCGAGGAGCTGGCGAGTCAGGGGGTGAGCACGGTATTCATCGTCTGGTCGCCCCGCCCCGGCACGGCGCTGGCCGGCCAGAAGAACGCCTCGCTGGACTACTACCTCCGCCTCGCCCGCGGGCTCCACGGGCTGCGGAAGAAGTACCGGCTTCCCATCGATCACGACGGCTACCGTCACTGCGGCAATCACCCTGACAGTGACCTTTCGCGGCTCCTGCCGCTCTGGGAGGGATGAACTATGGCCATACCTTTGACAGCAGACATTCTCGAACTGCTCGACGCCCCCGCCACCATCGGCACCATCGCCACCCTTGACGAGGCGGATGCCCCCTATGCCGTGCCGAGTCCCTTTCTCCGCCGGGACGAGGAGGGGAGGCTCGTGCACCTGGAGCTTCTCGAAACCTCGCCTACCCACCGCAACCTCGTGCGGAGCATCTGGTTCGACCGGCCGGTGACGGTGACCCTGTCGCGCCGGGGCGGCCGCACCGTCGTCATCCGGGGGCGGCCGTGGAGGGCGGTGGTCTCGGGGCCGCTCTTCAGCGGCTACTATCGGGAGCTGCGCGAGCAGCTCGGCGACGCCGATCTGGCAGCAGTCTGGCTCATCAAGCCCGAGACGATCGTCGATGAAACCTACGCTGCGCGCAAGACCAGGGAGGAGGAGCTCCATCCCTTCTTCATCCATCTGGACCGCCTTGCGGTCACCCCGACATAACCCTGTCAAGGAGACGACACCATGAAAAAATTCGTACCGATCCGCCTCGTGGCGACCCTGGTCGCCGCCGTTCTGGCCCTGACCGCCGGCGCGTTCCCGGCGGCGGCCGAGGTGCGGGAGCTCCGCATCGCCAAGCAGTACGGCCTCGGCTATCTTCCGCTCATCGTCATCGAGGAGCAGCGCCTGATCGAAAAGCACGCACGGGCCGCCGGCCTCGGCGATGTGAAGGTGACCTGGGCCACCCTGGGCGGCGGGAGCGCCACCAACGACGCCCTCCTCTCCGGGAGCGTCGACTTCATCGCCAGCGGCGTGGCCCCCCTCATCGTCCTCTGGTCAAAGACCGGCGGTAATGTCAAGGGATTCGCAGCCCTCGACACCTCACCCCTCTACCTCAATACCAATAATTCGGCCGTGAAGTCGATCCGGGACTTCACCGACAAAGACCGGATCGCCCTGCCGGCGGTGAAGGTGTCGATCCAGGCCATCGTGCTCCAGATGGCGGCGGCCAAGGCGTTCGGACCGCAGAATTTCGACCGGCTCGACCGCTTCACCGTCTCTATGAAGCACCCCGACGCCATGGCGGCGCTCCTCTCCGGCAAATCGGAGATCACCGCCCACCTGACGAGCCCCCCTTTCATGTTCCAGGAACTGGACGACAAGCGGGTGCGGACGGTGCTCAACTCCTACGACGTTCTCGGCGGTCCCCACACCTTCAACGTCATCGCCACCACCAAGGCGTTTTATGAGAAGAACCCGAAGCTGGCCGGCGCGGTCCTGGCTGCCCTCGAGGAGGCGGACGAGTACATCCGGAAGAACCGCAAGGCCGCGGCGGAGCTCTACGTCAAGGCGAGCGGGACGAAGGAGAGCCTCACCGACGTTCTCTCCCAGCTCAACAACCCGGCCCTGGGCTACTCGACGACTCCGGTCAACGTGGCGAGGTTCGCCAATTTCATGCACCAGACCGGGACCATTAAGACGAAGCCACGGGACTGGAAGGACCTCTTCTTCACCACGGTCCACGGCCGGAAGGGGAGCTAGCCATGGCCACAGCTGGGACGGCACCGCTCCTGGCGGTGGACGGCGTCACCCTCCAGTACAGGATGCGGGGGCATCTGGTCACCGCCACCTGGCGGGTCAGCTTCCAGGTCCGCCGCTCAGAGCGCCTCGTCCTGCTCGGTCCCTCGGGTTGCGGCAAGTCGACGCTCCTCAAGGCGGTGGGAGGTTACCTGAAGCCGGTCGAGGGGAGCATAACCCTCGACGGCAAGCCGGTTGCGGGGCCGGGGCCGGACCGGGTGCTGGTCTTCCAGGAGTTCGACCAGCTCCTGCCGTGGAAAACGGTGCGGGAAAACGTCGCCTTCGGCCTCGCCGCCGGCCGGGGGATCGGCAGGCAGGAGGCTGTCGAGCGGGCCGGTGAGGCGATCCGGAAGGTGCACCTAGAGAAGTTTGCCGACGCCTATCCCCACACCCTCTCCGGCGGGATGAAGCAACGGGTGGCCATTGCCCGCTGCCTGGCCATGAAGCCGGAGATCATCCTGATGGACGAGCCCTTTGCCGCCCTCGACGCCCTGACCCGGCAGCGGATGCAAGACGAGCTGCTGGAGCTCTGGGACCAAGCTCGCTTCACCATGATCTTCGTCACCCACTCCATCGAAGAGGCGCTGCTTCTGGGCAGCCGGATCATCGTCCTCTCGCCCCATCCAGGGCAGGTGCGGGAAGTGCTGGAGGTTGATCCCCTGGCCGGACCCGGCCGGCTGAACGGCGCCGATCCGGAGATCGGGGAGCGAATCAGGCGGGCGCTGTTCCGGGACGCCGCCGAGTACGTCATATGAGGTTCGCGTCCGTCTATATGGATACGATGAAACTTTAGAGGGAGGCAGCCCATGAGCAACGAAACCGCCATAACCGCACTCCTCGATGCGAGAACCGCTGCCGAGCCGGAGGCGATCGGCGAGATCGCCCGGCCGCTATCCATCGGCGAGCGTCTCTGGAACCTGGGATGGCTGCGCAAGGGGTTCCTCCTGGCGCTTCTCTTCAGCCTCTGGGAATGGTACGCCGTGCGCCTCGACAATCAGCTCGTCTTCCCGGCGTTCTCCGCCACCGTACAGGCACTGGGCGACGCGCTGGTCAACGGCGGTCTCGTCTCCAGCATCCTGGTCTCACTCAAGGTACTCCTGGCCGGGTATGGCATCGGCATCGCCCTGGCGGCGCTCCTGGCGGTGACGGCCATCGGCACCCGCCTCGGCAACGACCTGCTGGATCTCCTCACCGCCATGTTCAACCCGCTGCCGGCCATTGCGCTCCTGCCGCTGGCGCTCCTCTGGTTCGGCCTCGGCTCCGGCAGCATCATCTTCGTTCTGGTCCACGCGGTGCTCTGGCCCGTGGCCCTCAACGCCCACGCCGGATTCAGCGGCATCAGCCCCACGATCCGGATGGTGGGGCGCAACTACGGCCTCACCGGGTGGCGTTACGCACGGCATATCCTCTTTCTGGCCGCATTCCCGTCGCTCCTCACCGGCCTGCGGACCGGCTGGGCCTTTGCCTGGCGGACCTTGATCGCCGCCGAGCTGGTCTTCGGGGTCAGCTCCGGCTCCGGCGGCATCGGCTGGTTCATCTACGAGAACAAGAACCAACTGGAGATCGCCGCCGTCTTCGCGGGGCTGCTGACGGTCATCCTTATCGGCATCGGCGTGGAAAACCTTCTCTTCCGTCTCTTGGAGCAGCGGACCGTGCTGCGCTGGGGGATGAAGCAGTGATGCGAGGCATATCCCAAAGGAGAAACCATGGTGCCTGAACACATCGTCATAGCCGGCAGAAGCGGCATCGGGAACTCGACTACGGCGGTGAACATCTCCGCTGCCCTTGTGGAAGAACGGTACAGGGTGGCCCATGTGGGGTACGACCCGCGCCGGCTTTCGACCGCTCCATTGCGGGGAGCAGCGGAACTTGTGGCCTGCGGCGAGGAGTGCCTGAGGGGGAGCGCCGCCTGCGTCGTCGGCCATAGGGGAATCCTTTGCATTGAGGCCGGAAATGGCGATGATGAGGGAGGGAACGCGGTGTTTGGCAGCCTCTGCCACTTTGAGGAGATAGCCCGGCACCGTCTCGATTACGTGATCCACGACATCTCGGGAGAGCCGGGGACGGTATTGTCCTTCCTTGCGGATACGGACGAGCCGTGGCGCCTCTTCGTGGTGACCTCGGCCGACATCGCCTCGATCCATACCCTGAATGACTTCATCGCACAATTCAACGGGCTGAAACCCGGAAAGGGGCGGTTCGGCGGCGTCATCGCCAACAACCTCTCGGGACCCTTTTTCGAATCGGTGGTGGGGGACTTCATCCGGGAGACGGGCGCTCATCTGGTGGCGAACATCCCTCGGTCCATGATGATTTCGGTGGGGGAGTTCTGCACCCTTCCTCTCGTGGAAGTGGCTCCCCAGGGGCACGTGACGGCGGTCTACCGGAAAATTGCTCATACCGTTGCGGGCGGAAAAGACGCGAAGATCCCAAGCCATCTGGACGAGAGGGCTCTGGCGGAATGGTCCCACCGCTGGCGGGAGATTATTGAAGAGCTTGATAGTGGGATCGTACGGGATGGGGCTGCCATCTGAAGGAAGAGCACGGCTGCTCTCCCAAAATAATTTTAATGTTGACGGAGTAGATGAGGAAGGGGTAGGAGAAAAGTGGAAGGTGAATCCGACATACACGGGTGACCATGGAATGAACTGAGAAAAGGCCGTTTTCTGAAGTCGGGAGAACGGCCTTTTTATTTTGGGAGGACGAATGGCGGCAAACCTGAAAGAACTGGTCCAGCGGTACAAGGCGGATCCGGAGTCGGTCTACAACACCTGGTTCATCGAGGGCGAGGCGCGGACGAAAGCGTTCCGTTCCATCCGGCGCGGGGTCCTCGACGTCATCGAGGCGATCAAGCGGGGGAGCTTTCCAAATGACTTCAAGGGATCGCCGCTGGAATTCGTCCTCTCCTGCATCACGGAGCAGAAGCAGGTCTTCGAGGGGGCGGCGCATCCGTTCTACTGGAAGCCGAAGCTCCGTATCCCGGACATCTACGAAAATGAAGAGAACAAGGCTGCCTTCGGCCGTTTTCTGGAAAGCTGTCTTTCCTGCTCCACCGCCGACCGTCTCATCCGCGAGATTCTCACCCTGGACGACCGGCGCATCAAGGGGCTCGGCCCCGCTGTCGCCAACATCCTCTATTTCCTTCACCCGACCCACATGCCCCCCTTCAATACCGCCATGCTGAACGGCTTCAACACCGTCTTCGGCGACAACAAAAAACTCGGCTCCTGGCCGACATACCTGGAGATGCGCGAGACCATCATCCGCGTCAACGAGGAATTGCAGCCGGCACTCTCCAAGGACCTGGGGGCGATATCAGGACTTTTCTTCGATGTGGGGATGGGGAAGATCGCGCTTGCCGGTAACTTCGAGACCGCGCTGGAATTCGACCGGGCGAAGCTTGAGAAGGCGCTGAAGAAGCGGCACGAGGAAGTCCGCCGAGAACAGGGGGAAGAGAACTCGCATCTGGAGATGCAATTGACACTGACGAAGATGGGACGCGATCTCGGCTACGACGTCTGGGTCGCCGCCAATGACCGCATGCGCTCGCACAACGGTGTCAGCCTCCAGTCTCTGACGCTGCCGGAACTGCCGCCACTGGAGATGGCGCCAGAGGTGCTGCGCACGGTCTCGCTCATCGACGTTATCTGGTTCAACCGGGAGAGCCGGCAGATCGAGTGCGCCTTCGAGATCGAGAAGAGCACCTCCATCTATTCCGGGATGCTGCGGCTTCTCGATCTTGCGTCGTCGCTGGGGGATCGTAAGTGCGACTTCTTTCTTGTAGCGCCCGACAGCCGGGAAAAGGAGATCGTCGCCCAGTTCCAGCGGCCGGTGTTCAGAAGCCTGTCGGCTGTCGCGTTCCGGTATCTGCTCTTTTCGGATATCTCGTGCAACTGCGAAGCGATGGGGCGATTTGGGGATGATTGGCGGGTTCTGTTGAAGGTGGCGCGGGGGGATTAACGCCAACGCACAAATCCGAACATCCCTTTGATGTAAGAATAAAGACTATTAAATAAATAGACCAAGTATGTATTTATTGACGTCAGTCCTCTGTCTTTGCTAGAATTCCAAAAAAGGCGGGAGGAAAAGCCATGGGGATTTCAGATATTCTTGAGCTTACGAGCGTTTCGTCCCATGACGGATCGCGGGAGGAATTTCTCTTCCATCACCCCGGCGGTGCTCGTCCCGTGCCGCTGGTGGTGGGGCTTCACACCTGGAGCTATAACCGCTTCAATCAGCTGCATCACATGCTCCCGTTCTGCCGCCAGCGGGGATGGGCGCTCCTTCTGCCGGAGTTCCGCGGTCCTAATCTCGCCGATAATCCGCGTGCGCGACAGGCCTGCGCCTCTCCTCTGGCCCGCCAGGACATTCTGGACGCCGTGGAGACGGTTACGTCCGAATACGCCGTCGATCTGGAAAGGATCTTTATCCTCGGCGGCAGCGGCGGTGGACACATGGCCCTCATGATGGCAGCCCTGGCTCCAAAGCGGTGGAAAGGGGTGAGCGCTTGGGTGCCCATCACCGATCTTGCAGCCTGGCACGGCGAGAATCCCGACTACGCCGGCCATGTGGCCGCCTGCTGCGGCGGAGGGCCAGGGCAGGACTCCGCAACCGACCGGGAGTACCGCGACCGCTCGCCGATTTATTTTATCGACGAGTTGTCGGCCGCGACGCTCTCCGTGCACCACGGACGTTACGATGATGTCGTCCCGTATCGCCAGAGTTGGTGGCTCGCCGAAAAGCTCGAGGAGGCGGGAGCGGAGCGCTTCTTCTTCGAGATATTCAACGGCGGCCATGACATCCATTACGAGAGGGCGTTCGACTGGTTCGACGCGCTGCTTGGTGATGAAGGCGTGGAGGCGAAACGCCTGACCGGTTAGTTCATATTTTTCGGAAAAACAGGTTGACATTTTTTTAAATAACTAATAGTCTATCTAAAAAATAGACATTATAGAAATAAGCTGACCAGACAACTGGAGGCCAAGGTTCTTACCTTGGCCTCTTTTTTTTCGCGCAAGGAGGAGGCCATGGCGACATCCTGCAGCGGCAGACGGAATATCCAGGGTCACCCCTGCTTCGGGGGTGACCATCGCAAGAACGGACGCATCCACCTGGCGGTGGCACCACGCTGCACCATCAAATGCGCCTACTGCACCCGAAAGCACGACTGCGTGAACGAGTCGCGCCCCGGTGTGGCGAGCCGCATCCTTACCCCCCAGGAGGCATTGGAGAAAGTCCGTGAGGTGGTGGCGAGCGAGACCCTCGGCCCGATCATCAAGGTGGTGGGGATCGCCGGGCCGGGTGACCCTCTGGCCAACGAGGAGACCTTTGAGACATTCCGGTTGGTGAGGGAAGAGTTCCCTCATCTCGTGAAGTGCCTCAGCACCAACGGCCTCCTCCTCCCGGAGACGGTGGACCGCCTCGGCGCCCTGGGACTCGGGAGCCTCACGATCACCATCAATGCCATCGATCCGGCGGTTGGCGCGAAGATTTACTCCCACATCTTTTATCAGGGGAAGCGGTACTCAGGTGCCGAAGGGGCGTCGATCCTCATCGCCAATCAGTTGGAGGGGCTTGCCCGGGCTGCGGAACTGGGGATCGTGGTCAAGATCAATACCGTCCTGATCCCTGGCGTGAACGACGGCGAGATCGAGTTGATCTCCCGGCGGGTGAAGGCGCTGGGGGCCGCAGTCATGAACGTGATGCCCCTTATCCCCCAGGCAGACATGGCCCATGTGTCGCCGCCGTCGCCCAAGTATCTGGAGGAGGTGCGAAGCATTGGCGAGCGGGTGATCGGCCAGTTCCGCAACTGCCGCCAGTGCCGGGCAGATGCTGTGGGGCTGATCGGTGAGGAGGGGGCTGGGGCACGGTGCGCTGTCCCGGCGGCAGGTGGTTGAAATCGTATTAGAGCGGAGGGCGACGTATGGGACAGGAAACAATAATTGTCAGAAGGCGGGATGACGTGCTTACGCCGGATACGGCCAAGAGGGTGGCGGAGCTGCTCCGGTCGGTCAGGTACGGCTCCATAACCATCGTCGTTCAGGAAGGTAAGATTGCCCAGATCGACAGGACCGAGAAGTTTCGGATGAATGGAAACGGACGTTGATACATCAATCAGGAAAAGGAGAACAGACGATGTCGAAAAAGAAGGTCAAAACAATCGCAATTTACGGCAAGGGTGGGATCGGGAAATCGACCACCACGTCCAACATCAGTGCGGCGCTGTCGGTGGCAGGGCTCAAAGTGCTCCAGATCGGTTGCGACCCCAAGAGCGACTCCACCACGACCCTGCGGGGGGGCGGTTACGTTCCGACCATCCTCGATACCCTTCGGGAGAAGAAGACCGTGAAGAGCAACGAGGTGATCTTCGAGGGGTTCAACGGAATCTATTGCGTAGAAGCGGGGGGACCGGCTCCAGGGGTCGGTTGCGCGGGACGGGGGATCATCACCTCGGTGGAGCTTCTGAAACAGTTGCGGGTTTTTGAGGAGCTGGACTTGGACATCGTGGTCTACGACGTCCTCGGCGATGTGGTGTGCGGCGGCTTCGCGGTGCCGGTGCGTGAAGGAATCGCCGAACATGTCTTCACCGTATCGTCGGCCGACTTCATGGCGGTCTACGCCGCCAATAACCTCTTCAAGGGGATTCAGAAGTATTCCAACAACGGCGGGGCGCTTCTGGGGGGGGTAATCGCAAACTCCATCAACACCGACTATGCCCGCGAGATTGTGGACGACTTTGTCTCAAACACCAAGACCCAGGTGGTGGAGTACGTCCCCCGTTCGGTAACGGTGACCCAGAGCGAGCTTCAGGGGAAGACCACCATCGAGGCGTTCCCCGACTCGGAGCAGGCAAAGGTCTACAAGACCCTGGCAAACAAGATATGGAACCACACCGAGTCGAAAGTGCCGTCTCCCCTGAATGACAAGGAGCTTCACGAATGGGCGTTTAAGTGGGCCGACACGCTCCTGGCCATGGAGACCGGCGAGGTGCGGGGCGTCGCGGCGGCTATCTGACGCTGATGGCGCCAAGGCGGGCGCCGCTTCGGAAAGGAGGGACGGTCATGGGTGGATATCGTAATGAGCAGGCCGATGGACTTATTCTGAGAGGTATTCTGCCGGAGGCGGCTGAAGGACATGAAGAAGCCGCGGCGGACCGGACCGGCAAGGTCTGGCTCGCGAAGGCAGGGCATGGCCTTTCGGCACTCAACGACCGTCTTCTCGACTGGTACGGGCTGGCGGCGCTGGTTCTCCTCTGGGAAACGGCGCCACGGTTCGGCTGGATTGATTCCCAGTTCTTCCCGCCCCCCTCGGCCATCGTCCGGGCGGGGTGGGAGCTGGCTGCCTCCGGGGAGCTTGCCTCACATGTGGGGGCGAGCCTCTGGCGCACCCTGCAGGGGCTTGCGGCAGCCGTGATGGCGGCTCTCACCATCGGGTTCGTTCTGGGGGGAGCTTTCCCTCGGCTCACGAGGTTCCTTCGGCCACTCTTCCAGCTTCTGGGGCAGATCAACGCCTTTTTCCTCTTCCCCCTCTTTGTCCTCTTCTTCGGTATCGGAGAACTGGCCAAGTTCAGCATAATCTTCTGGTCGTGCCTCTGGCCCATCCTCTTCACCACCATCGCCGGGGTGCAGGGGGTGGAGCCGCTGCTGGTCAAGTCGGCCCGCTCCATGGGGAGCGGACGACTGATCCTCTTTACCAGGGTTCTTCTGCCGGCGGCACTCCCGTCCATCTTCTCCGGGGTGCGGATCGGGGCCACGGTCGCCTTTCTCATGCTGATCGCCGCTGAGATGATCGGCGCGAGCCAGGGGCTCGGTTGGCTCGTCCACAACGCCCAGGTGAACTCGCTGATTCCACGTCTCTTTCTGGCGGCCGTCCTGATCGCCCTCCTCAGCATGTCGCTGAACTACGGCATCCGCTGGCTGGAGGGGCGGGTTGTCCGGTGGAGAGAAGAGGTCAGGGTTGCGTGAACGCAGGCAGGCGTCGGTAAAAGGAGGAGGTAATGACGACAGTAGGCGAAAACAAATCCATTTTTTCTGCGTCGCGATGGATCGACAAGGTGTCCATCCTACTGTTTCTTGCCGCATGGGAACTGGCTCCCCGTCTGGGGGGACTGTTCGAGACCTTCATCGCCCCGCCGACGGTGGTGGTGCGGACCCTGGCTGAATTCGCGGAAAACGGCGAACTGACGGGCCACATCCTCGTGAGTCTGGGGAGGGCATCGGCCGGCTTCGTCGCCGCGGCCTTGGTGGCGGTGCCTCTTGGCTTTCTGCTCGGGAGCGGTTTCCGTACCTTCGAGCGGCTCGTGAACCCGGTGCTCCGTTTCCTTGGCGAAATTAACCCCTTCTCCCTCTTCCCGCTATTCATCCTCCTCTTCGGGATCGGGGAGCTCTCCAAGGGGGCCATGATCTTTTGGGTCTGCCTCTGGCCGATTCTCTTTCGCACCATCACCGGCGTGAAGGGGATCGACCCGCTCCTGGTCAAGTCGGCCCGGTCAATGGGTACGGGAATCGTAACCCTTTTCTTCCGCGTGATCCTGCCGGCTGCCGCCCCCTCCATCTTTTCCGGGCTGAAGATGGGGTCGGGGACCGCCTTCTTCATGCTGATCGCCGCCGAGATGATCGGTGCGAGCCGTGGCCTTGGCTGGCTCGTCTGGAATGCCCAGGTCAACTTCCAGATACCCCGGCTCTTCGCCGCAACGGTGGTGATTGCGTTATTGGGGCTATCCCTCGATCAGCTCTTCAGTTTCGTTGAGCGAAGGGTGGTGGGGTGGAGGCAGCCCTCTCACGGATGACGTGACGGATGACGTGGGATGGTTCCGGTAACTGCCGGATAAAGGAGTTGCAGGCTATGGGAACCGTGAGAGTGTTGCGCCGCGAAGAGGAGTTCACCCATTTCGGGGTGTCGGACCTCGCAGGATCGAACGGTTTGGCTGACTTTTCCTATGCCGGCTACGAGCGTTACCTTGAGACGGTAATCGACGAGATTCTCGTGGAGCAGCCGAGGGAGCGGAAGCTCGTCACCATCCTCGGGGTCGTGCCACAGCAGCACGTCTTCTGGAGGGGCAGCCTCCGTGTCCTGAAGGAGCTTCTGGCCAGAGTGGGGGTGGAAGCCAACATCGTCTTCACCACCGGTCCGGAGGCTCTGCGCCGGATTTCTGCTGCGGAGCTTACCCTGGTCTTCTCGTCCTCCTCCGGACTTGAGGCGGCAAAGAAGTTCGAAAAACGGTTCGGCATTCCCTTTGCCGTTTTTGCCTCGGTGCCGGTGGGTCCACGGGACACGAACGCCTTCCTCCGCATCGTCGGCAAGATGCTCAGGCTGCGCGAGGCGCGGATTGAGGAGGTGATTGCAGCGGAAGGGCGCTATTCCGTCCTCGCTGGCGATTGCGTGGACGATACGGCCAGGGATCTGCTTCTCAATGCCCCCGTGGGGATCGTGGCCGATTCTCCGACCGCGGTCGGCCTTGCCCGCTACGGCGCCAACGAGCTGGGCTGGCAGCCCGAGATAGTTGTCATTACCGATAACCCGCCGGAGGAGTCGCGCGGCTTTATCACCAGAAACCTTACCGACGGGATCAGGTGCCCCGTCATTCCCCGGGTGTTCTTCGAAACCGATCCGTGGCGGATCAGGCACCTTCTGCAGGAACATTCACTTCAATTCGTTCTCGCCAGCTCGCGGGAAAAGGCCATCGCCGCCAACGACCTTAACGCCACGCTGTTAAGCGTGGCATTTCCGGTCCACGACCGGATCATAATCGACAGGACGTACGCCGGTTACCGGGGCGGACTGGCACTGATCGAGGACGTGGCGTTCGCGTACGGTCAGTTCCCCCGGAAACCATGAACAGGGAGGCTCCATATGGCAACGCTTGCATCACCGTCAGAGACACCGGTGCTACCGAAGATCGAAGTTAAGGAACTGAACCGCATCTACCACCTGAAGCGGACCAGGGGGAATGATGCGCGTGAATTCATCGCCCTCAAGGATATCAATCTGGAGGTGCGGGACGGAGAGTTACTCGCCCTCGTGGGGCCATCGGGATGCGGGAAGTCGACACTTCTCGATATCCTGGCCGGGCTTGCCTTTCCGAGTTCCGGGGCGGCCTACATCGACGGCAAGAAGATCACCGGACCGGCCCTCGACCGGGGGATCGTCCTCCAGGGGTACGCCCTGTTCCCGTGGCGGACAGTGCGGCAGAACGTGGAGTTCGGCCTGGAGGTGAAAAAGGTTCCCAAGGGGGAGCGGCGTGACATCAGCAGCCGCTTCATCAAGCTGGTGGGCCTGGAGGGGTTCGAGGAGCGCTTCCCTCACGAACTCTCCGGCGGGATGAAGCAGCGGGTCGCCATTGCCCGGGCACTGGCCTACGACCCGGAAGTCCTCCTCATGGACGAGCCGTTCGCCGCCGTCGACGCCCAGACCCGGGAGATACTCCAGGACGAACTGCTCCGCATCTGGGAGGAGACGAAAAAGACCATTGTGTTCGTCACCCACAGCATAGAGGAAGCGGTCTTCCTCGCTGACCGGGTGGCGGTCCTCACGGCCAATCCCGGTACGCTGAAGGAGGTGGTTTCCATCAATCTCCCCCGTCCCCGCCATACCGGCGATATCCGCTCGTCGGCCGAGTTCGGCTGGGTCCGGCACAAGATTTGGGAACTTCTTCAGAACCGGCCGGGGGAAGTGATGGTGCGCCCCGCAGGAGTGGCCGTGGCCGACGCGATCTCACCTACGGCGGCATTATGACGACGGGGTAAAGGATGACCAAGACGCTCGACGCCATAACCGACCGCCTCCTCCGCTTATCGGGAGTAGCCATTTTCCTGCTTCTCTGGGAGACGGCGCCGAGGGTTGGCTGGATCGATCCGTACTTCGCGCCGCCATTTACAACCGTGTTGCGGGCTTTCGGAAGGCTGGCGGAGGAGGGAACCCTCGCGTCCCATCTCCTGGTAAGTGCATGGCGCGGGCTTTCGGGGCTTGCGGTGGCGGTGGCGATCGGGGTGCCGGCAGGGTTTCTCCTGGGGCGGCGCTTTCCCAGGGTCGGCGCGGCGCTGGAGCCACTTCTGCAACTCCTCAGCCAGGTGAATCCCTTCACGCTCCTGCCGCTCTTTCTCCTTTTCTTCGGGATCGGTGAGACCGCGAAGGTTGCAGTCATCGGCTGGGTCTCACTCTGGCCGATCCTCTTCTACACAGTCACCGCGGTCCGCACGGTGGACCCGCTCCTGGTGAAAACCGCCCGCGCCCTGGGGGTCGGTGGAGTAGAACTCTACCGGACGGTGCTCTTTCCGGGGGGGCTGCCGACCATCTTTACCGGCGTGCGGATTGGTACCGGCCTCGTCTTCTTCATGCTGGTGGCCGCCGAGATGCTGGGGGCGAACGCCGGGGTGGGGTGGCTCGTCCACAACTCGGCCATGAATTTCCAGATTCCGCAGCTCTACGCGGGGGCCGCCGCGATCATCTTTCTCGGCTACGCCCTGAATCGGGGGCTCCTGACCCTGGAGCAGGGACTTTTTGACTGGCGTGAGGCGCCGTCGGAAGCGGTTTCGGGGCGGCCGGCGCGACCAGCGCTGCGACCCGGTAAGGGTGGGGTGGTCTTAGTGGCGGTGCTCCTGGCACTGCTCTTTGTCGTCGGAGGGTGGGAGACGCGGCGGGTGAATCTGGCAGCCGTCTCGGGAGGGCATAGTCACCATGGCACGCACGGCCCGCCGACGCCGGAACGTGTCGAGGAAGAAAAGAGACTTGAGCAGGAGTTGAACGGGTGGGATCCCTTTGCCGACGGAGGGAAGTCGAAATGAAGCAGGGCATCCCCATTATCGGGGCGATACCGCTAGTGCTGTTCCTGGCCCTCTGGGAACTCCTTCCCCACACCGGCATTGTCGATCCCGTCTTCCTCCCCCCTCTCTCAGCGGTGGTGGAGAACATCGCGGGGCTCTGGCAGGGTGGAGATCTGCAGACCCACGCCCTCGTGAGCCTGCAACGGGCACTGGGGGGCTTCCTGGCAGCGGTGGTGCTGGGGCTTCCCCTGGGCCTTGTGGTTGGCGGGTGGTTCCCCCGGCTCCAGGCGGCCCTGGAGCCCCTCATGGAGCTCTTTGCCCAGACGAACCCGGTGGTCCTCTTTCACATCATCATCCTGTTTCTCGGGATTGGCGAAGGGGCAAAGACCTTCATCATCGGCTGGCTCTGTCTCTGGCCGGTGGCCTTCAGTGCCATGAACGGCGTCCGGAACGCCGACCCGCTTCTCATCAAGGCGGCCCGCTCCCTTGGTATCGGCCGGCTGAAGCTCTTTGTCTCGGTAGTGCTTCCCTCGGCTGCTCCTTTGATCTTCGCCGGCCTGCGTCTTTCCGCCGGCTATGCCTTCATCATGCTGGTCGCCGCAGAGATGATGGGGGCGTCGTCGGGGCTCGGCTGGCTGGTGATCCAGGCCCAGGAGAGCTACCACGTGGCGCGCATCTTTGCCGGAGCGGCGGTGATAACGGGGCTCGCCCTCTCCGTGGATGGTGTCCTGAAGCTGATCGGAGGCTGGCTCGCTCCGGTTCGGGAAACAAAAGAGAATCAGCCGCTGGGAATAGCGGCGTGCAACGACAATCGAAGGGACAGATAGCACGAAATACGGACGAGATTTCATGCTGTTCGATGGCCGAGGGTTTTTTGCATTGACAGCGCAAAATTTTGGTGCTATTTAGTCTATTAAATAAATAGATTAAATAGAAACAGGTGTTGCACAATCCGCCGGTGAAATACCCGATGAAGGGAGTCGCGGGCGGTCCATATCTAACGACTCATCAGCGTAGCTGGCTGACCGGAACAACCGGAGGTCAAGCTTTAGCCGTTTCCCGCGGCTGAATGCTTGGCCTTTTTTGTTTTCGGCGCGTGACACACGAAAGGAGACGGACACATGGCAACGAGACGGCATCTCTTCACTTCTGAATCGGTAACCGAGGGGCACCCGGACAAGCTGGCGGACCAGATTTCCGACGCGGTCCTCGACGCGTACCTGGCGCTGGACCCGGCTTCGCGCGTGGCGTGCGAGACGAGCGTCACCACCGGTCTGGTGCTGCTCTTCGGCGAAATCTCGTCGAAGGCGAATGTGAACGTGGCGCGGGTTGCCCGCGATACCATCGCCGAGGTCGGCTACACGAGCACTTCCTTCGGCCTCGACGCCGAGCACAGTGCCGTTCTCGTCTCCCTCGACCAGCAGTCGGCCGACATCGCCCAGGGGGTCGACCGGGCACTGGAGATTCGCCACGGTAAGTCCCATGAGGGTTATCTCGACTCCGTCGGCGCCGGTGACCAGGGGATGGTCTTCGGTTTCGCAACGAACGAGACGCCGGAATTCCTGCCGACGAGCATTGCGCTGGCCCACGGGCTGACCCGCCGTCTCACCGAGGTGCGGAAGAGCGGCGAGCTTTCCTATCTCCGCCCGGACGGCAAAAGCCAGGTAACGGTGGAATACGAAGGGGAGACGCCGGTACGGGTCGATACGGTCCTCATCTCCGCGCAGCATGCTCCGGAGGTCACGCTGGAGCAGATCAGGGAAGATATCATCGAAAAGGTGATCAGGAAGGTGATTCCGGCGGAACTCATCGACGACAGGACCCGCATCCTCGTGAACCCGACCGGACGCTTCGTCATCGGCGGGCCCCACGGCGACGCGGGGCTGACCGGCCGCAAGATCATCGTCGACACCTACGGCGGTTTCGCCCGCCACGGCGGCGGGGCCTTCTCCGGCAAGGATCCCACCAAGGTCGACCGCTCCGGCGCCTATGCCGCGCGGTACGTGGCGAAGAACATCGTCGCCGCCGGGCTCGCCCGCCGGGCCGAAGTCCAGATCGCCTACGCCATCGGCGTTGCCCGGCCGGTATCGATCTTCGTCGAGACCTTCGGCACCGGCGAGCTTTCCAACGCCGATCTCGCCGACCTCGTGGCCGGGCACTTCGACCTTCGTCCCGCGGCGATCATCGAGCAACTCGACCTGCGCCGGCCGATCTACCGGCAGACCGCGGCCTACGGGCACTTCGGCCGCACCGACCTCGACCTGCCGTGGGAGCGGACTGACAAGGCGGAGCAGCTCCGCAACGCGGTCTTCAGGAAGACGGCATGAGCGGAGGCGGTGGGGAAAGGGCGGAAAGGTAAAAAACACGAGGAGAAAGCCTATGTCGGTTGCGGTGAAATGGAGAATCCGGGAAGAGCTGAGCCTCGACGAGGTGGTGGAGAAATATCCGCGGTTCCCGCGGCTGATCGCGGTGAAGATTGACGTGCAGCGGCGCGGCGTCCATTACACGGAGCGGTCGCTCGGTGCGGTAGACGAGAAGGTCCACCAGATGCGCAGCCCCTATCTCTTCGGTTCGCGCGACGGCGCCATCAAGCCGCTCCCCGAGTCGCTGCTCCTGCGCGACGGGACGACCATCCTCACAGATCCGACGCCGCAGGGGCAGGACCCGTACCTGGTCGATCTGGTGGACGGGAAGTTCGCGCTGACCGACGGGGGGAAGCTGATCGAGTTCATCGACCTCTGGCCCAAGCCGAAGTATTACGACAAGAAGACCAGCTCGGGCATTCCCATGAGCCACGTGGCGAGCGCGCGGCCCCAGCGGCTGAATATCTTCCAGTCGAGCTATTGCCACTTCTGGGCGGAAGACAGGGGGTGCCGGTTCTGCGACATCGTCACTCACACGAAACAGCAGAAGGACGAGGTGGGCGTGCCGACGCGGCTGCGGCCCGAGGATGTCTCCGAAACGGTCCGGGAGGCGCTGAAGGAGCCGGGGCGTTTCACCAACATCTGCCTCACCGCCGGTTCGGTCCTGAAGGGGGAAGAGCTGTTCGACCGCGAGGTGGACTTCTACATCGAGACCCTGCAGGCCATCGGCGAGAACTTCGCGACGAAGAAGTTCCCGAGCCAGCTCATCGGCTCGGCCTACAACGAGCGCCAGCTCGCCCGGCTCTACGAGCAGACCGGGCTCACTAGCTACACGAGCGACCTGGAGGTGCTCGACCAGCGGGCGTTCGATCTCGTCTGCCCCGGCAAGTCGAAATGGGTCGGCTACCACGGCTGGAAGGAACGGCTCGTCTGGGCGGTGGACATCTTCGGTCGCGGCAACGTTGGCACGGGGCTCGTCGCCGGGACCGAACTGGCTCAACTGAGCGCCTTCGCCTCGGAGGACAACGCCCTTGCCGCGACGCTGGCGGAGGCGGAGGACCTTGCGGAAAAGGGGGTCACCACGGTCTACATCGTCTGGGTGCCGCGCCCCGGCTCGTATTTCCGCGACCAGCAGAACGCCTCCCTCGAATACTACGTGCAACTCGCCCAGGGGCTCCACGACCTGCGGGCGAAATACGGCCTCGGCGTCGATTTCGACGACTACCGCCGCTGCGGGAACCATCCCGACTCGGATCTGTCCCGGCTGCTCTAGGAGGACGACATGGCGAAGAAACTCACAAAGGACATCATCGACCTCATCCACGATCCCGCCACGACCACGGTGTTGGCGACGCTCGACGGCAACGGTTTTCCGGAAGCGGTGGTAACCGATACGATCCGGGTGGATGAGCACGGCAACCTGCTCTACCTGGAGTTGCTGGAGTCCTCCGGCACGAACCGCAACCTCGTCCGGAGCATCTGGTTCAACGGCAGGGTGGCGGTGGCGGTAGGGGGAAAAGCCGGCGAGCGCTGGCAGATCAAGGGACGTCCGGTGAAGACGCACATCACCGGCGATCTCTTCCTCCAGCACTACCAGGAGGTACGCGAGCAGCGTGGCGACGTGGAACTGGCGGCGGTCTGGGTCATCGAGCCGGACGAGGTGGCGGACGAGCGGTTCGAGACGCGGAAAAGTGAGGAGGAACGGGCGCATCCGTCCTTCCGCCACCTCGACCGTCTGGCGCGGACCGCGTGAGCATGCCGGAAGGGGGCAACGCCATGGAATACGCAGAAACCCGAACAGCACGGGCAGGGCAGGTGACCGCGCTCGACACCCGCGCGATCCGCAGATGGACCAACTATCTTTTACTCCCGCTGATTGTCCCGGTGCTTATCCTCCTCGCGTGGGAGGCCCTTTCCAGCCAAGGGCTGATCAGTCCAATCATCCTGCCGGCGCCGTCCACCATCTGGGACACCCTCGTGGAGATGGTGAAGTCCGGGGAGCTCCTGGGTCATCTCCGGGTGAGCCTCCTGCGGGTCCTCCAGGGATTCTCGGTGGGGGGAGGGCTCGGGCTGCTGGTCGGGACGGGAATCGGCCTGTCGCGCCGGCTGGAGCGGGCACTGACCCTCATTACCGGCCTGCTCAGGCCGATCCCGATCATTGCCTGGGTGCCGGTCCTCATCCTCTGGATGGGGATCGACGAAGGCTCCAAGGTTACCGTCATCGCCATCGGCAGCTTCTGGCCGGTGCTGCTGAACGTGATCCAGGGGATCCGGAGCACTGACAAGAAGTACCTCGAAGTGGCGCGCATCCTTGAAAAGAGCCGGGCGACGCTTCTGCTGAAGGTGATCTTCCCATCGGCCCTGCCGTCGATCTTCACGGGCCTTCGGGTCGGGATCGGCATCGCCTGGATGAGCGTCATCGGCGCCGAACTGATCGCCGCGTCCGCCGGCGTCGGCTATATGATCATGTACGCCCGGGAGCTTTCGCAGCCCGACGTGATGCTGGTCGGAGTGATCTCCATCGGCATCACCGGGCTGGGTATCGACTTTTTGCTCCGGCGGCTGGAGGGGCGGTTGCTGAAGTGGAACGTGAACGTGAGGGGGTAAATCATGGCGGAACGGCACGGTCAGCATCTCAGCCTCCGGCGGGTCGGCAAGTCGTTCACCATCGACACCGGCGTTGTTCAGGCGCTCGGCGACATCAATCTCGACGTGCGGCCCGGAGAATTCCTCAGCATCGTCGGCGCCAGCGGCTGCGGCAAAAGCACGCTCCTGCGGCTCATCGGCGGGCTGGAGGAGACGAGCCACGGCGAGATCAGCCTCGGCGGCGAGCGGATCGCCGGGCCAAAGGTGGACCGGGGGATGGTCTTCCAGGAGGCGCGGCTTCTCCCCTGGCTGACGGTGGACGAGAACATCGCCTTCGGCTGCCGGAAGGGGACCGGCGCGGAGGAGAAGAAGAGCGTGGTGGCGGAGCACATTGCGCTCGTCGGCCTCGCCGGGTTCGAGAGGGCCTATCCGCACCAGCTTTCCGGCGGGATGCAGCAGCGGGTGAGTATCGCCCGGGCCCTCGTCAACCGGCCGAAGGTCCTGCTGCTGGACGAGCCGTTCGGGGCGCTCGATGCGCTGACGCGGATCCAGATGCAGCAGGAGGTGCTGCGGATCTGGGAGTCGGAGAAGACGACCATGATCCTCGTGACGCACGACATCGACGAGGCGATCTTCCTCGGTGACCGCGTCGTGGTCATGACGAGCCGCCCCGGCACCATCGGCAGGATCGTCCCGGTGGAACTGCCGCGGCCGCGGGACCGGAGCAGCTTCGACTTCGTCCAGATAAGGAAGGAGATTTACGGGGAGTTTTTCGGGGCGGTGCAGCAGCCGTTTGCGTATGCCATCTGACCCCTGTTGGATGTACAGGTACCATTCACCACAAGGAGGAATTATCCAATGAAGAGGCTATTTGCAGCCGCAGCACTCCTCATATTCGGCGTATCGTCCGCCGCAGTTGCCGCTAAAGAGGAAAAGGAAGTCCGTATCGGTTACCAGGCCGCCAGTACCATGATCCTGCTCACGAAGGCCAAGGGGTATTACGACGAGGAGTTCGGGAAGCTCGGGCTCAAGGTGAAGTACAACCTCTTCCTCTCCGGCCCGCCGATGATCGAAGCGCTGGCCGGTGACCGGCTCGATTTCGTCCACACCGGCGACATGCCCCCCGTTTCGGGGCGCGCGGCCGGAATCGATATCAAGGTCATTGCCAACGCCGGTCTCGACCCCGCCCATAACGCTCTCCTCGTCGCGCCGGATTCGCCTGTTAAAAAAGTGAACGACTTGAAGGGGAAAAAGGTCGGGGCCCCGGTCGGGTCGAGCGCCCATCACTTCGTCTACCTGCTCTTGGCCAAGCATGGCCTCAAACCGTCCGACATCCGCCTCGTGAACCTGCCGGCGCCGGATCTCGCCAAGGCGCTCGAAACGAAGAACGTCGATGCCATTGCCACCTGGGAACCGTTTGTGGCCAACATCGAGCTCTCCGGCACCGGGAAGGTGCTCGCCTCTTCAGATGGCGTGAAGCGTGCCGTGAACGTCTACCTGACGAGAAACGAGTTTGGCAAGGCAAACCTGAAAGCGGTGGAAGCCTTCATCAGGGCGACGAAGCGGGGCATCGACTTCTTCAGAAGGAACCCGAAGGCGGCGCAAGAAGCGATAGCAGCCGAAGCGAAGTTCCCGCTGCCGGTGGTCCAGAAGATCACCAAGCGGTACAACTGGGGGCTCGCCGTCAGTGACAAGGATCGTCAGGCGCTCGGTTCCGTGAAGGATTTTCTCAAGGAGACCAAGGTACTAAAGAAGGATTTTGAGCTCGCCGAGCTGTTTGATCCGAGCTACTTGAGGCGGACGGGGTTGAAGTAGGAAATCGAATGTGCACTCTCGGTGGAATAAACGGCAAGCCCATGACGGCACCCGTTCCCGCAACCATCGGAGACCTCCTCGGTGTGCAGGCGCGCAGGCGGGAAAGCAGCCCTTTCCTGCATGACCCGGCAGGCGGGAGGACGATCTCCTTCGGCACCATGGCGGCCTATGCCGGGCGAATAGAGGAGGAGTTGACGGCTTCCGGTTTTTGCCCGGGCGACCGGGTCGCCATCATGCTGCAGAACGGTGTCGAGGCGGCAGCGGCCATCCTTGGTGTCATGGGCGCAGGGGGCGTCGTGGTGCCGATCAATCCGCGCATGACGGCCAAAGAGACGGCGCGAATCCTCTCGTTGTCCGCCCCGCTGTTCATCATCATGGACGGCGCGCACCGCCCGCAGCTCGGCACCTCCCTTGACGGGTCCTGGGTCGATCTGACGTCACACGGTATGCCGGAGCTCAACATCAGGATTCTCGCCCGGCTCCGGGCGGTCTCCGTCGCCAGAAAGCGCGGCCGGATCGGCAGCGACAGCCGCGCCCTCATCCTCTGCACCTCCGGCACCACCGGTATGCCAAAAGGGGTTCCGCTCTCCCACGGGAATCTCCTGGCCGATGCCTCGTTCGTCCGCGATGCCCACCGGCTCGCTCCGGAGGACACGGCGCTCTGCGTGCTGCCGTTCTTCCACATCAACGGCTTGGTCGTGACGCTGCTCGCGCCGCTTTTGACCGGAATGCCGGTGGTGGTGCCTGACCGCTTCCGGTCCGATACCTTCTGGGAGCTCGTGGCCCGGTACGGCGTCACCTGGTTCAGCGGCGTGCCGACGATCCTCTCGCTGCTCCTCTCGCGGCCCGATCCGCCGGCGGAGACGCTTCGGACGCTACGCTTCGCCCGCTCGGCGTCGGCATCGCTCCCGGTGGCGGTGCTGGATGAGTTCGAGCGCCGCTTCGGAGTTCCAGTCATCGAGTCGTACGGCATCTCGGAGGCCTCTGCGCAGGTCACCACCAATCCGCTTCCGCCGCAGCCGCACAAGGTGGGGTCGGCGGGGCTGCCCGTGGGGAACGTCATCGCCATCCTGGGGGAGAACGGCGCGCCGCTCCCGGTCGGGAAAACGGGAGAGGTGGGAGTGGCGGGGCCCAACGTCTTTGGCGGCTATCTCGATAACCCGGAGGCCGACCGCGAGGCGTTCCGCAACGGATGGTTCCATACTGGCGATCTCGGCTACCTGGACGCCGACGGCTATCTCTTCCTCACCGGGCGGAAAAAAGAGCTCATCAACCGGGCCGGCGAGAAGATCTCGCCCCGGGAGGTCGAGGAGGTCATCCACCGCCTGCCCGAGGTGGAACTGGCGAGCGTGGTCGGCGTGCCCCATCCGCTCTACGGCGAGGAGGTGGTGGCGTTCGTCATCGTCCGCCCGGATCGGGAGATCGACGCGGAGCGGATCACCGGCTTCTGCCGGGAACACCTCGCCGGCTTCAAGGTGCCGAAGGAGATTCTTTTTGTCGACGACTTCCCGAAGGGGCCGAGCGGGAAGTTCCAGCGGAGACGGCTTGTGGACGTGTATCTGACACCGAAAGGCAACCCATGAAACGAACCTTCGACACCGGCAACGCGGCCATAACCGAGGCCGCCATCTGGGCCGGGTGCCGGCTCTTCGCCGGGTACCCCATAACCCCCGCGACGGAGATCGCCGAGAACATGTCGCGGCTGCTGCCGCAGGTGGGGGGCTACTACCTCCAGGCCGAGGACGAGACCGCTTCCTTCCACATCTGCAACGGCGCCGCCATGGGGGGGATGAAGGCGATGACCGCCACCTCCGGGCCCGGCTTCATCCTCTATGCGGATCCCTTCGGCTGGGCCGTCAGCAGTGAGATTCCGGTGGTTGTCGTCAACTCGCAGCGGGTCGGCCCGGTGAGCGGCATCACCGGCGCTCCGGGGCAGGGGGAGTTTTACCTGAGCCGCTACCTCACCCATGGCGGCAACTATGAAACCATCGTCTTGGCGCCGGCGTCGGTGCAGGAGGCCTATCGCCTCACGGTGCGCGCCTTTTACCTGGCCGAGCGGTTCCGCACGCCGGTCACCGTCCTGGCGGACCAGATGGTGACCGACGGGTGGGAGACGCTCCTGCTCCCCGAGACGGCGGAAGATGAGCGGGAGCTGGGACTGGAGCGGGTGGAGCGGGCCGTGCATCCCGGCCCCGATTTTTACCCCTCCACCGACGCCATCGACATCCCTCCCGTGGTTCTGGGCCACAACACCGGCGGCGCCTGCTCCGACTGGACCCCGACGGAACGGGGCCACGACACCGAAGAGGTGGAGTGGCAGCACCGCCACGCCTGGCGGCTCATTCACAAAATCCGCTCCAACCGGGCGCTCATCGACGAAGCGGAGGAGTGGTTCGTGGACGATGCGGAGATGATCCTCGTCTCCTACGGCACGCCGTCGCGGGTCGTGAAGAGCGCGGTGCTCGCGGCGCGAGAACGGGGGTTGAAGGTGGGCGGCATCCGGCTCGTGTCGCTCTGGCCGTTTCAGGATCATCTCTTTACCCGCACGGCGGCGTACCTGACGGTGGAGCTCAACTGGGACGGACAGCTCGTGCGGGAGGTGCAGCGGGCAGCGCCGGACGGAAGCCGCACCCACTTCTTCGGCAAGTGCGGTGAGTTGCCGAGTGTGGCTGAACTGCTGGAGACGGTGGGGAAGATTCTGCGGAACGAGCCGCTCGCGCGCAGCGGCTGGGAACGGGAGGCATGGTGATGGACCGGCTGGCTGAAAAGTATTTCCGTCCGGAGAAATATCCCGGAACCGCCTGCCGGGGGTGCGGGCTGCGACTGGCGCACCGCAAGGTCCTTGAAGCAGCCGACGAGCTCGGGCTCGAAACGGAAGACGTGGTCTGGGGGACCGGCATCGGCTGCTCCGGCCGCCAGACCTTCGCCACCTGGAAGGGGGACACCTTTGCCGGAACCCACGGCCAGGTCTACTGCCTCGCCACGGGACTGCGGCTCGCGCTCCCGCCGGAGAAGCGGATCATCATCACCGCCGGCGACGGCGACGCCTTCACCATCGGCTTCAATCACCTGCTGAACGCGGCGCGCCGTAACGTCGACATGACGGTGATCATCTGCGACAACCTCGGTTACCAGTCCACCGGCGGCCAGTATGGCCTCACCACCCCCGGCGGCGCCCGCACCGACAGCAGCCCCTACGGCATGTGGGAGCCCAACTGGACCGAAGACGGTTTCGACGTCCTGCGCATCCTCAAAGAGGCGGGAGCCACCTTCCTCGCCCGGCATACGGTGCTCGACGGCCAGGCGCCGGTGGAGAGCATCCAGAAGGCGCTCCTCAACCGCGGCTTCTCGCTCGTGCAGCTCGTCTACCCCTGTGTGACCCACTTCGGGGTCCACTCGCTCGGCACGCGTAACCTTGCCGAGGTCTACGACTGGTTCCGCAAGCGCTACGGTGCGGGAGCGGACGGCCTCGCCACCGGCATCATCCATGACGCGAGCGGGAGCAGGCCAGAGTTCGGCGCACGGCTGCGGAGCTACACCGAGCGGGCCGGGAAGGGGGACGCGGCATGAGCAGGACCGAAATCCTCATCAGCGGATACGGCGGCCAGGGGGTAGTGCGGCTCGGCCAGATCCTCGGCCAGGCGGCGGTGAACGAAGGGCTCTTCACCACGATGCTCATCAGTCACGGAACCGAGACCCGCGGCGGCTACGTCCGCAGCCAGGTGGTGATCTCCGACCGGTTCATCGACAGCCCGGTGGTGGAGTGCCCCGATTTCTTCTGCGCCCTGTCCGGCGTCGCCTATGGCAGGTTCAAGGGCCTCTGCACATCTGAGAGTGCGATCCTGTACGATCCCGGACAGGTGGAACCGGACGATTCCGTGGCCGCACGCCACCTGGCGGTCCCGGCCGAGGCGGCCGGCCGCGAACAACTGGGAAACGAGCTGTTCGCCAACGTCATCATGCTCGGAGCCCTGAGCGGACAGCTTCCCCTCATTTCCACCGGGAGCATCGTGCGTGCGCTCTACGAGCGGATTCCGCGATTCCCCGAGAAGAACCTGCAGGCCTTCAACATCGGATGGGCAATGTTGGCTGACGCACGATAAATAATCGGTATTCTCCCCTTTCAGTCGCTCCGGGAGGCGTTCCTCGACTCTTCCCGCCGTGGTGGTCAATACGGTCTATGGTTGATCTATTTTGTCGATCACCTTGTTTGACAAGCCAGTGTTCATGTAGTATAAAAAGTCTATAAAAACGATAGGCTTTTATTTTAAGGTGGAGGGCGATTCAATGAACCCGATCTATCTTGACTACAACGCGACCACTCCCATCGACCCCTTAGTCGTGGATGAAATGCTGCCGTACCTGCGGGAAGGGTTCGGTAATCCCTCCAGTAACCACCCCTACGGCCAGAAGGCCAGGCAGGCGGTGGATCTGGCGCGGGCGCGACTGACGTCCCTGCTGACGTGTGATCCAGCGGAGATCGTCTTCACCGGCGGCGGCACCGAGGCCAACAACCAGGCGCTCATCGGCACCGCTCTCGCCAATAGGGAAAAAGGAAAGCACATCATCTCCACCGCCATCGAGCACCCGGCCGTGCTGAATCCGCTCCGGTGGCTCGAAGGACAGGGGTTCACCGTTACCCTGCTTCCTGTGGACGACACCGGCTTCGTCGACCCGGAAGCGGTGCGGCGGGCGATTACCAGCGACACCATCCTGATCAGCGTCATGCACGCCAATAATGAGATGGGAACGATCCAGCCCCTGGCGGAGATCGGCGCCATCGCCCGTGAGCACGGGGTTCTCTTCCATACCGACGCCGCCCAGTCGGTGGGGAAGGTTTCGACGCGGGTCGATGAGCTGCGGGTGGACCTTCTCACCGTGGCCGGCCACAAGTTCTACGCCCCCAAGGGGATCGGTGCCCTGTACGTCCGGCGCGGCGTGAAGATCGACCCCTACCTCCACGGGGCGGGCCATGAAGGGGGACGCCGGGCCGGGACGGAAAACGTTCCTGCCATCGTCGCGCTAGGCAAGGCGGCGGAGCTGGCTGCGGAGCGCCTGGCCGGCGACGGGGAACGGGTCCTTGCGCTGCGGGAGCGCTTCCACGCCAGGCTCCGGGAGCTGGTGGACGGCGTCGTACTGAACGGTCACCCCACGGACCGTCTTCCCAATACCCTCAACGTCAGCTTCAAAGGGGTCGTTGGTGCCGACCTCCTGGCCCGAACGCCGGAGATCGCCGCCTCCACCGGTTCGGCCTGTCATGACGGCAGCGGCGAGCTCTCCGGGGTGCTCAAGGCTATGGGCACCTCCCGGGAGCAGGGCTTCGGCTCGGTCCGCTTCAGCCTCGGCCGCCTTACCACTGCCGAGGAGATAGAGCGTGCGGCGGAGGTGATCGCCGTGCAGGTGAAGGAGCTTCGCGCCATCCGGGGCGGGATTACCCACAATCACGTCGAGACAGGCCTGTCTGCCCTGGCATCCTGCGCCGGCTGAGCGGCCAAGCTCAGTCCCCAGGACCTGGCTCAAGTCTTGAGCCAGCTACCCAGCATCACCGATCCCAACGTCATCATCGGCACCAGGACCGCCGACGACGCGGCAGTTTACCGGGTGAGCGACACCCTCGCCATCGTCCAGACGGTGGACTATTTCACCCCGGTGGTGGACGACCCGTACACCTTCGGCCAGATCACCGCCGCCAACTCTCTCTCCGATATCTACGCCATGGGGGCTTCCCCCCTCTTCGCCCTTAACATCGCCGGTTTTCCCGCCGACACCCTGTCGCTGGATATCCTGGCGAGGATTCTCCAGGGAGGGGCCGACAAGGCGGCGGAAGCGGGGATCAGCATCATCGGCGGCCACACCATCAAGGACGCGGAGCCGAAATACGGCATGGCGGTCACCGCCGTCATCCATCCGGACAAAGTCATAAGCAATGCCGGAGCCCGGCCGGGCGACCGGCTGATCCTCACCAAGCCCCTGGGTTTGGGGATTATCACCACCGCCATGAAGAAGGGGACGGTTTCCGCCGAAACCATTGCCGCGGCCACCGAGGTCATGACGGCTCTCAACAAGGGGGCCGCCGAGGCGATGGCAAGCGTTGGCGCCCACGCCTGCACCGATGTGACCGGCTTCGGCCTCCTGGGGCATCTTTCCGAAATGGTTCGCGGCAGCGGTGTCGGAGCCGTCATCAACCTCTCGTCTGTGCCGGTCCTTGAAGAAGCATGGGGCTTGGTGCGGGAAGGGGTTGTCCCTAGCGGAAGCCGTCGTAACCTTGAATATTTAAGGGATCGCCTTGCGCCTGCACCGGCCGTGAGTGAGGATGAACTTCTGGTCCTGGCAGATGCCCAAACCTCGGGAGGATTGCTTGTTGCGCTTCCTGCTGGAGATGTCGAACAACTGATGAAGGAGCTTGCTAGACGGAATGTTCCGGTTGTCGCAGAGGTGGGAGAGATCGTCACCGATCCTGGCAGCATTATCAGGATTGAGCCGTAAGGTCATCGCACCATGGCAACTTCGTTGCTGTTCATAAACCTGTTTATGCTCGGTGTGGTCGGCGGATGCCTCTCCGGCCTTCTGGGGATCGGCGGTGGCATCATCATGCTGCCGCTGCTGACAACGGTGCCCCTGTTGGCAGGGGTTCCCATCCCCCTGCGGCCGGCGGTGGGAATTACGATGCTCCAGAGTCTGACGGGCTCCATTTCCGGTATTCTGATTCATCGGAAGTATCGTGCCTTGGATTTGCCCCTGGCTGTTTCCATCGGCGGGAGTGGTGCAATCGGGTCGCTGGGAGGGGCTGTCTTCTCCCAAGCGCTGAGTGAGCGGCTCATAGCAATCCTCTTTACCATGATGGCGCTGACGAGCTTACTCCTTCTTTTGATTCCCGAACCGACCTGCCCGGGCACAGACGAGAGCCTGAGCCCTCGACGGTATCCAGCCTCACTCCTGCTCGGCGGCGGTGTAGGCTTTCTGGCCGGTATAATCGGTCAGGGTGGCGCTTTCATCATTCTTCCGCTGATGATTCATGTCTTCAAGGTCCCTGTCCGGACGGCAATAGGTACCACCACGGGAGTTGCCTTTTTCTCGGCGTTTGGCGGCTTTCTGGGCAAGTGGGGGACCAGTCAGGTACCGTTTCTTTGGGGGATAGCCGTATCAATCGGAGCACTGCTGGGAGGCCAGGTGGGTGCAATCCTGAGCCATCGGCTCCCGACTGCCACGTTACGTCGGATCCTCTTTGTGCTTGTTGCGTTCAGCGCAGTCCGGATTTTTGTGCAGGTTTTACCATAGATTCGAGGCAACAGGGGGCGAGGCCAGAGTTCTTGGCCGTCTTGACTCTTGATGACGGAATCGAGCGAACCTTACGAGCGACGCGTTTATTGGGGCGATAGGCAGTTCAGCAGGCAGGTTCTCAGTGAGCAAATCCCGCACGAATGGCACATGTGGACTGGGATGTTCCGCGCCTTCGCCATGTTCAGGGCCTCGTTCCGGATGCGGTGAGAAACCTTGTTGGTGAAGAGGATCAGGGCCTCGGCGCTGCCGATCTTCGAAGATAAGCCGGTCTGGGATTTGCTGAATACCTTCAGTTTCACGCCGCAGTTCTCCGCTTCCTCGATATAGTGTCTTTCCAGCCGGTCCATTCCTCCGATCAAGACGACATTCATCGGTTTTCCCTCCTCACGGTTCCCGTTCAATTCTTCAGGCGTTTTCCTTCCGGTAGATCACCGCCAGGGCGTGCTTGCTATAGTAATGGCTCAGGCGCCGGAAGCCGAAGGCGGCCACCAGGCGATCGAGCTCATCGTGAGAATAGGTCTTTACGCACCCAGGGCAGGTCAGGTGGTGGGCGCAGGTGCTGCCGCACGACCCGTCGTCCCGGCGGCAACGGACCTCGATGAGGAGGTAGCCGCCGGGGCGGATGTTGAGCTCGATGTTCTTCAGGTAGCGCCACTTTTCGGTCCCTTCGGGAATGATGTTGAGGACGTACGTGGAGATCACAAGGTCTACATCCAGACTGGCCTGGCCAAGTTCTCCCGCCTCCAGGATTCCGGCGAGTGGCATGGTGCTAGCCAGCCGGATGATACGCTCAATCTGCTCGGGGATGTCGGCTGCATAGACCGAGAAGCCCTGGGCGGCAAGGAATCGTGTGTTTCGCAGCGTGCCGGCTCCATAGTCGAGGACGGTTCTGACGTCGCTATTATGAAAGAATCTGCTGTAACGTCTGACGCTTTCGGCTGCTGCTGCCATAGTGCCTCCTTGTATATTGTGCTGTATTAAAGTGTAGAATTAAGTCTATCATGTTGATAGGCTAAAAATATTTATCTGCTTTGTCAAGTAGCAAGTTGCTGCGTGGAAGGAGATGAGCTTGTGTGAGAGTCTTTTTCGAACCGCTACTGCGCTCCGTAATGCCTGTAAGGGTGGCGGTCAAGGCGGAGGCTTAAAAAAAATCTTGACAACACCAATGAAGAAAGTTAATTTAACTATCAAAACGATAGAGTAAATAACAATTGGGTCGGGACCTGCCAGGGCGAGCAGGTTTCGGCGAACCGACCGGTCAGACCGGAGGTTCCCTTTGCGCGGGTGCGCAATGAGGAGCTTCCGGTTTTTTCGTTTTTGCTCTCGGGATCATGGATTCCGGCGGGTGCGTGACCGGTGGCAAAACGAATGAGGGTATGCCATGAAACAGCGGACAATCGTGTTGGCGGTGATAGGGGTTGTAAGTCTGGTGGGGGGGTATGCCGCGTTCGGCGAGGCGGATATCCGGAACTATCCCGAGTGCCACACCTGCGGCACAAGCCGCAGGGAGTGCAGCCATGACCGAATGGTTGTTGAATACGCAGACGGAACGAAGCGGGCCGAATGCGGCCTTCACTGCGCGGCTGATACTCTTCTGACCCAGCCGTCCCGACAACCGAAACGCTTCAGGGTTGCGGACTATGAATCAAAGCGGCTCATTGATGCGGACAAGGCTCAATGGGTGGTCTACGACAACCGCAACCAATGCCGGGGGAGTACCGTGGAGCTCGCTTTTGCCGACGGGAAAGCCGCCGACCGCTTTATTGCTCGATATGGCGGGAAGCGCATCGACTTTGGCGGAGCATTGAAGATCGCCTATTATGAGGCCGCCGCCCGTCTGCTGCCGTCGGGCCGATGAACAGACATTCTAAGCAGAAGAAACACTGATGGGGTCGAGAAGACTCCGGCAGGCTGACCAGACACCTGGAGGCCAGGGATTTCGATCCTTGGCCTTTTTTCTTAGGCACGAGCAGCAATGAAAGGAGGTGCACCATGAGCATGCGAAGAGACTGGACGAAATGGCTTGGGGGAGGTGCCGTGCTGGCACTGGTTGCAGCTTTCGGTGTCGGCGGCAGCAGCAGAAAGGTTGAGGCTCAGCCGGACAAGTCACCGTTCGTCATCAAGACCTGGACCGCCAAGGACTGCTCGGTGACTCCATGGGTCGTCTCCGACCGGCTCGGCTTCTTCGCCGAGGAGGGAATCAGAATCCAGTATACCGGCGAGACCCAGCCCCCTCTGCAGATTCCATCGATCCTCCGGGGAGACAATGATGTGCGCTCCTTCCATCCCAATACCATCGCCGTGGCCAAGGCGGGGGGGGCCAAAATCACTGGCGTGGCCGAAGGGGATATTGAGCCGACGGACAAGCGGATTGAACCCAAGTTCCGCCACATGTGGTGGTTCGTGAACCCGAAGAAGCACCCGAACGTGAAGAGCTTTGCCGACCTGAAGAATCTGCCGGGAAAAATCAAGATATCCACCATCACGAACAACATCTGCGCCGATTTCGCCACCAACCTGCTGGCGGACAAGTACGGGATTCCGCGCAGCAAGATCGAGTGGGTCACCATGCCGGACGTGCAGGCGATCCAGGCCCTCAAGCAGGGGCTGCTGGACGTCTCCGAGGTCCACCCGCCGTTCTACAAGGGGATGGCCGACGCCGGAGCCCGGAAGATCGCCGACACCAGCGAAACCGGCCTGGGTGCCGCCGCGGGGATCACCTACTACGTCTTCCGGGACGACTTCATCAAGAAACACCCGGACAAGGTGGCGGCGTTCACGCGGGCGATCGTGAAGGGGCAGCGATGGGCTAACCACAATCCTGAAAAGGCGGCCAAGCTGACCGAAGAGGCCATCGGGGTGCCGGTTAACGGCTATCACTACTATTCCGAATCTCTGAAGGTGGACGAGAAACTGGCAACCCGCTGGATCAAGGACCTGGAGGACAACAGGGTCATCCCCCGGGGTAAGGTGAGCGCCGCGAACCTGGTTACCCATGACATTGAGAAGATCAACAATGGAAGGAAATGAGACAGGAAATGACATCCGAAGAAGAAAAGAGAGAAAGGAGAGAGGCATGAGCGACAGAATCGATCTGAAAACAAGCAGTTGTCCCAACCGGGAGCAGCGGGCCAATGGCGTCAACGTCTACTACGGCAAGGCGAGCGAGATCATCCGGGACGCCCGGGCCGGCAGTCTGCAGCACCAGGAGCGGGCGTTCCAGCAGACCTCCGGCTGCATCCTCAACTTCTACCTGACGGTCCGGATCTCGACGATCCGCGATGCGGTGATGATCGTGCACGCGCCGGTCGGCTGCTCGTCGTCGGCCTTGGGGTACCGGGAGCTGTTCCAGGCGGTTCCCACCTCCCTCGGACGGCCGGAAAACCTGGAGTTCCACTGGATGACCACCAACCTGAACGAGCGGGACGTGGTCTACGGCGCTGCTGACAAGCTGAAATACGCTATTCACGAGGCCGAGCGCCGCTACAAGCCGAAGGCTATCTTCATCCTCGCCTCCTGCACCTCGGGGGTCATCGGCGAGGACATCGACGGCGTGGTGGCGGAAACCCAGCCCGAGGTGAACGCCACCATCGTTCCGGTCCATTGCGAGGGGAGCAAGTCGCGGCTGGTGCAGACCGGCTACGACGCCTTCTGGCACGGCGTCGTCAAGTACCTGGTGAAGCCTCCGGAGAAGAAGCAGCACGACCTGGTGAACATCGCCAGCATGCTTTCCTACACCTGGCAAGACCGGATCGAGATCACGCGGCTCCTGAACAAGATCGGTATGCGGCCAAACTTCATCCCCGAGTTCGCCACGGTGGAGCAGTTCGAGATCCTGGGCGAGGCGGCGGTCACGGCACCCATCTGCCCAACTTATACCGACTACCTTTCCCGGGGGCTGGAGCAGGAGTACGGGGTCCCCTATTTCCTCTATCCGTCCCCCATCGGCATCGCCCACACCGACGAATGGCTGCGGGAGATCGGGCGGATCACCGGGCGGGAGAAGATCGTCGAGAAGGTCATCGCCGAAGAGCACGACGAGTGGCTTCCCCAACTGGAGGCGATCCAGAAGGAGTTCCGGAGCATCAACCCGGACGGCGAGCTCCTCGACGTGCTGGGCTCCCTGGGGCAGGGACGGCTTCTGACCCAGACTCCTTTCTTCCACGAGATCGGCGTCAAGGCCACCGCCGCCATCTGCCAGGACTTCGACAACCTGGTCCTGGAAGAGACGGAGAAGCTGGTGGAGGAGGTGGGGGACTTCGACCTCCTGGTCAACACGTTCCAGGCGGCGGAAGTCGCCCACATCGCCAAAACCCGCAACCCCGACATCATCCTCACCTGCCCGTTCCAAGGGAGTGCCTACAAACGCGAGAAGGGGATGACCAGGATTCACGCCCTGCGCGGAGATCCCCGCGACTGGAGCGGCCAGGCGGGGTACAAGGGGGCGATAGCGTGCGGCAACCTGCTCCTCCAGTCGACCCGCAACCAGTCGTTCCAGCAGACCATGCTGGCCAATACCGAAGACACCTACACCGAGTGGTGGTACCAGCAACCGAAACCACTCTACCTGAAAGAGGAGGCGGCGTAACCCATGACAGCTACAGCAACGGCAGAAGTGATTGATCTCTATCCCGAGGTAGCCGAGGCTCCCCGCTACTCCTGCGCCCTTGGTGGAGCCTACGTGGCAGCCCTGGCCGCCTACGGCACTGCCCCCATCCTCCACTCGGGGGCTGGCTGCGGCATCGGCCAGCAGTTCGGCCAGAATTACGCTGGCGGACAGAACGCCGCCGGCAACTACGGCAACACCAGCACCCCATGCTCCTGCCTCGTGGAGGAGCACGTGGTCTTCGGCGGCGAAGAGAAGCTCCGCTCCCTGATCGATTCAACCCTCAAGATCGTCAAGGCAGACCTCTACGCGGTTATCTCCGGTTGCATTCCGTCCCTCATCGGCGATGACGTGGATGCAGTGGTGAAGGAGTTTAGGGACAAGGCGTCGATCATCCACGTGAAGACCGCCGGCTTTCTTGGTAATTCCTACACCGGCTACGAGCATTTCCTCGACGCGGTGATCGAGCAGCTGCTTGAGCCGCTGCCGAAGGAGAAAAAGCTCGTCAATATCCTCGGCCTCGTCCCGAGCCAGCACCTGCACTGGAAGGGGAGCCTGCGGGTCATCAAGTCCCTCCTGGAGCGGGCCGGTGTCAAGGTCAACATCGTCTTCTCCGAGAAGGACGGCCTGGGGGCCCTGAAGCGGATACCGGCAGCGGAGCTGAACTTGGTCTTCTCCCCCTGGGTGGGGATCAAGGCGGCGGAGAAGCTCAAAGAGAAGTTTGACACCCCCTTCGAGGTGATCCCCTTCGTGCCGGTGGGACCGAGAGACACCACGAGCTTCCTGTACCAGGTCGGCAAGCTTCTGAATCTCCCGAAGAAGAACATCGACCGCGTGGTGAAGGAGGAGGAGTGGTGGGCATACCGCTCGGCCGAATACTTCGGCGACATCCTGGTCATCGGCCTTCCCCACGCCTTTTTCGGGGTGATCGCCGACAGCGGCACGGCCATAGGGCTCACCCGCTACGGGAGCAACGAGCTGGGGTGGCTTCCCGAGCTGGTGATCGTCAGCGACAACCCTCCCGAGGAGTCGCGGGATGAGATCCGGCGTCTTCTGACCGAAGGGCTGGCGAGCGTGGTGAAGCCGAAGGTCTTCTTCGAGACCGACTCCCACAAAATCAAGCTGATCCTGCAGAAGCACTCCCTGCAGCTGCTTCTCGGCAGCTCCCTGGAGAAGTTCCTTCCCAAGGGGGAGGCGGTCTTTCTCAGCGTCTCCTTCCCTTCGTACGACCGGCTGATCATCGACCGCACCTATGCCGGCTACCGGGGGGGCGTCGCGCTGATGGAGGATGTGGCGTCCCAGTATGCGGGACCGCTGTAATACCATGCCAACCATCAACCTGAACACCGCTGAGGTCCCGATCCGGGAAAGCCGTCTCGGTTCGGTAACCGGCTACAAGGGGAGCGCCGGGGAGCTGTGCCGGCGCTCCCGGGACGGCTCCCTCAAGGAGCGGGAGCGGAGCTTCACCCAGTGCGCCACCTGCGCCTCGATCACCGCCATCTGCCAGGTGGCGATGATCCGGGATGCGGCGGTGGTGAATCATGCGCCCTTGGGGTGCGCCGGTGACTTCGGCAACTTCAACTTCATCAACCGGGCGGGGCAGGCCAAGCGGGGCTGGCGCCTCGCCAACGCCAAGCTGCTCAATTCGAATCTGGACGAACAGGACATCGTGTTCGGCGGTGGGGGAAAGCTGAAGGATGCCGTGCGGGAGGCCAAGACCCGCTTCGCGCCGAAGGTGATCTTTGTCACCACCTCCTGCGCCTCGGGGATCATCGGCGACGATGTGGCGGGAATATGCGAGGAGATGACGGAGGAACTGGGCATTCCAGTGGTCTCCATCTCCTGCGAGGGGTTCCGCTCCCAGATCTGGGCCACCGGGTTTGACGCCGCCTATCACGCCATCCTGCGCCGGGTGATGAAGCCGGCGGCCACCCGGCGGCCGGACCTGATCAACGTCATCAATTTCTGGGGCGAGGACATCTTCACCGACCTCTTCGGGAGGCTTGGCCTGACCCCCAACTACGTGGTTCCCTTCACCACCATCGGACAGCTGGAACGCCTGTCCGAGGCGGCGGCTACGGTGCAGGTCTGCTCCACCCTGGGCACCTACCTGGCAGCGGGGCTGGAAGAGCACTTCGGGGTGCCCGAGGTGAAGGCGCCGTCCCCCTACGGCATTGCCGGGACCGATGCCTGGTTCCGGGAGCTGGGGCGGGTGACCGGGAAAGAGGCGGAGGTGGAGGTGCTGATCGCCGAGGAGAAGGAGAGGATCGCGCCGGAACTGGCGGAGCTCAGGGAGCGCCTTGCAGGGGTGCGCGGGTTCGTCAGCGCCGGGGCGGTGCATGGTCACAGCCTTATCGCAATCCTCAGGGAACTGGGGATGGAGGTGCCAGGCGCCTGCGTCTGGCACCACGACAAGCGGCTGGACCATGGCGACCCCCGGGGTGACAGCCTGCAGCACGTGGTGACGGAGTATGGCGAAGTGCCGTTCAGTGTCTGCAACAAGCAGTCTTTCGAGCTGGTGAACCTCCTCAACCGGCTCCGTCCCGACATCTTCATCGTGCGGCACAACGGCATGGCGGTCTGGGGGGCCAAGCTCGGCATCCCCACCTTCCTCATGGGGGATGAGCACTTCGGCCTGGGCTACGAGGGGCTCCTCAACTATGGGCGGAAGATCCTGGACACTATCACGAATCCGGCGTTCGTTCGCAACCTGGCCCGCCACACGCGACTCCCCTACACGGAGTGGTGGCTTTCCCAGGAGCCTTTCGCCTTTCTCGGGGAGGGAGCATGAGCGCCGTTGTCGAACAGCCCCGCCATTTCTGCATGCTCGGCGCCAAGCAGAGTGTGGTCGCCATCGAACGGGCGGTGCCCATCGTCCACGCCGGTCCCGGCTGCAGCAGCAAGCTCTGGAGCGGACTCAGCTTCTGCAACGGGTTCCAGGGGGCGGGATATGCCGGGGGAAGCGCGGTCCCCTCAACCAATACCGGTGAACGGGAAGTTGTCTTCGGCGGCGAGGGGCGGCTGCGGGAGGTTATCGAGGGAGCGCTCAAGGTGATGGATGGCGACCTGTTCGTGGTCCTGACCGGCTGCACCAGCGACATTGTCGGTGACGATACGGCGCAGGTGGTGCGGGAGTTCCGCGAACGGGGGGTGCCGATCGTCCATGCGGAGACTGGCGGATTCAAGGGGACCAGTTTCGCGGGGCACGAGGCGCTGCTCGACGCCATTATCCGGCAGTTCCTTGGCCCCGCCCGGGAAACGATCCCCAACCTGGTCAATGTCTTCGCGTCGGTCCCCTATCTGGATCCATTCTGGAGCGGCAACCTGGAAGGGTTGCGGGAGCTTCTGGCCGGCATCGGGCTGGAGGCGAACATCCTGTTCGGTCCCGGCTCCGGCGGCATCGAGGCCTGGCGGAAGATTCCCGTTGCCCGCTTCAATCTCGTGGTCTCTCCCTGGGTGGGGGTGAAGGCGGCGCAGCTCCTGGAGGAGCGCTACGGGACTCCCTGGCTCCACTATCCCGTGCTTCCCGTCGGCGGAACCGAAACGAGCCGCTTCCTCGCCACGGTCGGCGAGTTTGCGGGGATAGACCGGGCAAGGACGGAAGCGTTCATCAGAAGAGAAGAGGAGCGGTTCTACTACTATCTGGAGCGGGCCGCCGACTTCATCCTGGAGTTCCGCTACGACCTCCCCGGACGTTTCGTAACCGTGTGCGACTCCCTCTACGCCCTGGGGGTGAGCCGGTTCCTGGTGAATGACCTGGGACTTCTTCCCGGTGAGCAGTTCGTCACCGACCAGACACCGCCGGAGCACCGGGATGCCCTGCGGGGCGCATTCGCCGCGCTCTCCCCCTCCGTGGCGGCGCCGGTGACCTTTACCCCCGATGGCGGCGCGGTGCAGCGGCACCTGAGGGAGGCGCGGCACCACCGGCCGCCGCTCATCATCGGGAGCACCTGGGACAAGGACATCGCCGCCGAGCTGAAAGGGTATCAGGTAAGCCTCTCCCTCCCGGTCACCGACCGGTTGGTGCTGGACCGTTCCTACGTGGGATACCGCGGTGGCCTGCGCCTCGCGGAAGATATCTATGGGGCGATTCTGGGCAGTTACCAGTAATCGCAAAAAGGAGGAAGAACGATGAACGCAGAACAGTTGCAGGAACGGGAATGGGGATTCGACACGCTGGCCCTCCACGCCGGCCAGGAGCCGGATCCGACGACAGGGGCGCGGGCGGTCCCCATCTACCAGAGTACGTCGTTCGTGCTGGGTGACACCGCCCGGGCGAGCCGGCTCTTTTCCCTTGAAGAGGTGGGGAATGTCTATACCCGGATCATGAACCCCACCCAGGCGGTGTTCGAAGAACGGATTGCCGCCCTGGAGAATGGGGTAGGGGCGCTTGCCACCGCCTCGGGGCAGGCGGCCATCACCTACGCGCTCCTCAATATCGTCAATGCCGGGGATGAGATTGTCTCGTCATCGACCCTCTACGGCGGCACCTACAACCTCTTCCAGCACACACTGCCGAAGCTCGGCATAAAGGTGGTCTTCGTAGATCCCTCCGACCCGGAGAATTTCTGCAAGGCGATCACCGGCCGGACCCGCGCGGTCTATGGTGAAACCATCGGCAACCCGAAGATCGATATCCTTGACGTGGAGCAGGTGGCCCGAATCGCCCACGACAACGGCATTCCCCTCATCGTCGACAACACCTTCGCCACCCCCTACCTCTCCCGTCCTATCAAGTGGGGGGCGGATATCGTGGTTCACTCGGCCACCAAGTTCATCGGCGGCCACGGCACCTCCATCGGTGGGGTCATTGTCGACGGCGGGAAGTTTGACTGGACCAACGGCAAATTTTCCGGGCTGGTGCTTCCCGACCCGAGTTACCACGGCCTCTCGTACGTGGAGGCCTTCGGAGATCTGGCCTACATCATCAAGGCGCGGGTGACCCTGCTGCGGGACACCGGTGCCGCCATCAGCCCGTTCAATTCGTTCCTGTTCCTCCAAGGGCTGGAAACCCTGCCGCTTCGTATCGAACGCCACGTTGCGAACACCCGGAAGATTGCACTGTTTCTCCAGCAGCATCCGCAGGTTGCGTGGGTTAATTATCCGGGACTCTCCGGCAACCCTGCCAACGAACTGGCAAAGAAATACGCACCCAAGGGAGCCGGTTCCATCCTGACCTTCGGTATCAAGGGAGGAGCAGCGGCGGCCCTGCGGTTCATCGACAGCCTGTCGCTCTTCTCCCATCTGGCAAACGTTGGTGACGCCAAATCACTGGTGATTCATCCCGCCAGCACCACGCACCAGCAGCTCACCCGCGAGCAGCAGCTGGAGAGCGGCGTTACCGAAGACCTCATCCGTCTCTCCATCGGCCTCGAAGACCCTTATGATCTGATCTATGACCTGGAGAAGGGACTGAAGGCCAGTGAAGACGGCTTGTCAACGTTACCCCTTGAATAGCCGGGAGCATGACCAAAACAATCAGGCGAATTCTGGCAAAAAACGCCTTGACAAATGAATTTTATTTATATAGCCTACTTTTCAGCTAGACAAAATAGTTTAAAGCTGCTGACCAGATAACTGGAGGCCAAGGGTAATCCCCTTGGCTTTTTTTTGTAATTTAAATCTACTAAATATGTAGACGAAATAGTTTGAAGCTGACCAGGCAACTGGAGGCCAGAGGAAACCCTCTGGCCTTTTTTCGTGTGTAGATATGACGAGTCAGGAACAGGTGGGGGGAAGAATGAATGTAATACGGAAATTGGCTCAATGGGTTGTCCGCTTTCGGGTTGCCGTGTTGCTGGGGATCGTTGCTGTGACGCTCTTTTTCGCCTGGCACCTGAAGGACATCAAGATAGCCTTCGGGGGAGGCGACATCGTACCGCCGAACCATCCCTACGTGAAGCTGACCGACAAAATGGTGGAGACGTTCGGCGGCGAGCACCTGGTTGAGATCGCCGTCCAGGTGAAGCAGGGGGACGTGCTTGATCCGGTGAACCTTGCCAAGATTCACCGCATCGACCAGAAGCTGCGCGAGATGCAGGGGGTGGTCACTTCGAAGATCCTCTCGGTTGCTTCACGGAAGTTCTCGCGGGTCAACTTCTCCTACGACGAGCTGGGCTACTCTTCGCTCCACTTCGACAAGTACCAGGACATCGTTGGAAGAATCACGGCGGGTGACACGAAGGAGGCGGCAGCCTTTCGGGAGGAAGTGCTCAACAACGACATGGTCTACGGCTCCATCGTGTCGCCGGACCGAAAGCGGACCCTCATCCTGGCCGGATTCCGGTTCGAGGAGGACTACCGCTACATCTTCGAGACCATCCAGAAGATCGTTTCTGAAGAAAGGGACGCGAACACCGAGTTCTTCGTCGCTGGCCGCCCCATCATGCTGGGTTATATCGACTCTGCCTTCAGGGGAATCCTGGCCGTCTTCGGCATCGCCGTACTGGTCATGGTGGTGACGCTGTATCTCGACTTCCGGACGGTGCGCGGCGTACTGCTGCCGCTCTCGGCGGGGTTGATCGGCGTCATCTGGGGACTCGGGTTCATGGCGTTTCTCGGCCACAAGATCGACGTCCTGGCGGTGACCATTCCGTTCCTGCTGGTGGCCCTGGCCCACGGCCATTCGGTCCAGATCCTCTCCCGCTACTACTACGAATTCGCGGCCGGCCGCAACCGCGAGGAGGCCGCCGTCGAGTCCATGGTCGGCCTGCTGAAACCGATGACGACCTCTATCTTCGCCGACGCGGTCGGCCTCTTCGTCCTCATCTTCCTCCCCTTCAAGAGCATCCAGTCCATGGCGCTCGTCGGGACAGCCGGCATCGTGGCGATCTACATAGGCTGCTTCATTTTCATACCGGTTGCCCTGGCGCTCCTGCCCCCCATGAAGAAACAGTCGGTCGAGCGGGAGGAGAGGTGGTTCGGACCGTTCTTCGAGCGTCTGGCAGCCTTTTCCCTCGATAAAGGCAAATGGCCGATCCTGGGACTAACCGGGGTAATTCTGGTCATCGCGCTGGTCGGCGCCTTCAAGGTGCAGGTCGGGGAGCTTCAGGCGGGGTCGCCGGACTTCTGGCCGAACTCCTCTTACAACAAGGCAGAGAAGGTGGTCGGGGAGATGACTGGCGGCAACCTTTACTGGATCAACGTCGAGGGAGACCGCACCGGCGCCCTGTACGACGCCAAGGTGATCCAGGACGTGAACGCCCTCCAGCGGCACCTCGAAGAACGTCCGGAGGTGGGGTACTCCATCTCCTACGTGGATGCCCTCAAGAAGGTGAACGCAGCCATGCACGAGAACGACCCGCGGTGGGAGATCCTCCCGACCGATTCCGCCATGGCGGGTGAGTTCATCGGAATGATCGGCGGCAGCGAAGGGTACGACGAGACCAAGGACATGTTCACCAAGGATTACCGGGCGGGGACCATCGCGGTCTTCCTGAAGGACCGCAAGCCGGACACGCTGCGCAACGTCATTGCCGACACCCGGGAATTCCTGAAGAAGAACCAGACCAGCCCCGCCCGGTTCGAGTTCCCCGGGGGCCTGGCGGGTATCTATGCAGCCATAAACGACGAGATCGAGCGCAACGAGTTCCTGAGCGTCGCCATCGTGGTCGTTGTCTGCCTGCTGCTGACGGTCCTTGCCTTCAAGTCGGTGCTCGCCGCCCTCATCATCTTCGTCCCGCTGCTGATCGGCAAGGCGATCACCATGGCCTTCATGGGGTACGGCGGCATCGGCTTTTTCATCTATACGCTGCCGGTCGTCACCCTCGGCTTCGGCCTGGGGATCGACTTCTCGCTCTATATCCTCGCCAGGCTTAAGGAGGAAATCTCCGAGTCGGGCGACTTCGTCACGGGATACATCAAGGCACTGGGCACATCGGGGCGTGCGGTGCTCTTCACCGGCCTCACCATGACCGGTGGACTCATCACGCTCTGCCTGTCGGAGATGCGCTTCCAGGCCATCCTGGGCTCGATGCTGAGCGTGGTGGTCATGGCCAATACGATCATTGCGCTGCTCTTTTTCCCGGTATTCCTGTCGGTCCTCAAGCCGAAATTTCTGTTCAAAAAGGAGGATTAAAAGCTCATGACCCACCACGCGAAGAAAATGGTACCGCTGGTGGCCCTGCTGTTGTTTGCAGCGGCCGCCGTCCCCGCCTGGTCCGATGACCAGCCCGCCGAGCCGGCCGCAGCCGTCTCTCCCGCACCGGAATCCGGCACGGTTGAACCTGAACAGACCGCTGGTTCAGCCGAACCTGAACATGCCGCTGTCTCGGTAGAACACGAGAGCCCCACCGGAGCCGATGTGCCTGCTCCCGAACCTGCCGGCGCGTCGAATGAGTCGAGTGAGGTGGAAACCCTGCATGAATCGTTCGATCCGTTCAACTGGCTCGTCTACAAGCCGCTCTGGGCAGTTACCGGTTGGGTCGGCGACTTCAACCCCATCGGGAAGTATGTTTCGGCTCCATTGGAGGAGGCTGTTCCGGGGCTGCGGGTCAAGGGTTTCATCAACAATATCTCTCAGATCAATACGACGAGCACCGATCATAACGTCGGTCTTGGACATCGGGACAAGGACTGGCGGCTACAGAAGCAGGAAGTCCGCACCCAGCTTGAGTTGAAGTACCAGGCCAATGACAATCTTGAATTCGTGAACATCAACAATTTTCAGTGGGACGGGGCGTACGCCCTGCAACACAGTGCAGGCCTCTACACCGATGGATCGCGCAACCAGGAGTACTATCAGGATTTCAAGCGGATCGTGCGCGAAGCGTATCTTCGCGGGAATTACGGGAACGTCAACTTCACCCTCGGCAAGCAGATCGTGAACTGGGGCAAGATGGACGGCAAGGTCATCGACATCGTCAATGCCGCGGACGGCCGTGACGTGGTCGATTTCCACATCGGTGACTATGAGTGGCGTGCCATTGGGCAGTGGATGGCCAATGTCTCCGTGAGGCCTACTGAAACATTCACTGTCAACCTCCTCTGGAACCCCGATTTCCAATCCAACGTCGGGCCGGCTGCCGGTTCGCCCTACTGGTACCCGTTTGCTCCCTCTCCCCCGGCCAATGCTCCCCAGACCCCCCATGACAAACCCTGGGGCTTTGACCGACTCGCTGACAGCGAAGCGGGAGTGCGGCTGGATACCACCATCGGTGCCCTGTCGCTCAGCGGCATCTACTATTACGGCTTCGACCGCGATCCGGTCTATTTCAGCTCCGATAACCAGCTTCGCCACACTCGGTTGAACCGTTTCGGCTATGCACTGGATTATGGAACCAACATCCTCGGCCAGCGGCTGATCATCCGGTCGGAAGCTCTCTACTCGTCTGGGAAGACCTTCAATACCACCGACCCGGCGGCATTCAACGGAATCGTAAAAAAGGACCAGCTCAAGCTCGCCGTCGCCTTTGAAACCTCTGTGGGGTCGGCCGAAAACAAGGTGGATATCCTCTATCAGCCGATCTGGACCCGCCAGTTGGGGTATGACAAGCGCACCGGCGCCGTCCGCAATGATCTTCTCCATGTCGTCAACCTGAGCCACTCAGTCCGCAAGACCAACGACAGGCTGACCCTGAGCACCACCGGCTACATCTCCGGCGGCTCGGTCTACAGCGGGCTCAGCTACAACGTGTCAGCCGGTTGGAAATTCAACGACTTTCTTAAGGCGACGGTGGCTTACAACGATTATCTCGGCAAGGACACCGACATTCCGTGGGGCGCCTACCGGAAGTGGAAAAACGTGACCGTCGATATCAAGTACGAGTTCTAACGGTACCAAGGAGGGGAGGGGAGACATGAAGCTCAGAAATGAACACGCGAAAGTAAACCTGCCGTGGACGGGTGGCTTTCGCCGCGCGACCGGGTCAATTGCAGCGGTTGCGGTGGCTATGTCGCTCCTGTGCGCCTGCTCCGGTTCCGGCAGGGAAGGGAAGGATATCCAGGCATCCTCGTGGGTTCCCTACCGTCTCCCCTTCAACCATGTGGTCTTTGACCTCAAACCGGTGGGGGAAAAGGACGGATGGGCGGTCGGGGAGCGCGGACTGATCCTGCGGTTCGACGGCACGCAGTGGCAACCGGTCGAATCCCCTGTCGCGGTCCCGCTGTTCTCGGTTGCTTTCCCGGAACCGGGGCATGGCTGGGCGGTGGGCGCCGACGGCACGATCCTGGAGTTTTCGGACAACGCCTGGAAGGAGGTGCCCAAGCCGGACAGGTGGCACCTGACGTCGGTGGCGTTCACCTCGCCTACCGATGGCTGGGCGGTGGGAGAGCGCGGCTCCATCATCCACTACGATGGGACGGCGTGGAGGAAGGTTCCTTTCCTGAAAAAAGTCGCACTCAACCGGGTCGTATTTAATGGCCCCCGTGACGGCTGGGCCGTGGGAAACCAGGGGGTGATCCTCCATTATGACGGCACGGGATGGAAGGAGGCTTCCGTCCCTGCCGACCGGACCCTCTACGGCATCGCGTTCCGAAGTGCAGACGAGGGGTGGGCGGTCGGGGAGAAGGGGACGATCCTCCGCTACGACGGCAAGTCGTGGTCCAAAGCCGAGAGTCCGGTGGAGAGGACGTTTCTGAACGTGGCGTTTACCGGCGGGAAGGACGGGTACATCGTGGGCCGCGGCGGGGAGATCCTCGCTCTGCGTGACGGCAAGTGGACGCCTGGTGGGGAATTGCCGACCAGAAAGACGCTGTATGGCATCTCGGCAGGTTCCGATGGGCGGCCCTGGGTGGCCGCAACGTCACGCGATATCTTCAGGAAACGGTATTGATGCGGAAGAAAAAGGAAGGAGGAGTATGGAGCAACTCTGTCGGGAGCACGAAGCGTTGATACAGCCAATCAGACGATACGGACATGATGTGGCCAGAATCGGAAAGGAGAAACGATGAAAGTGGGAAAAACGAGCAAAAGGATTGTTGGAGCCAGTCTCCTTGCCGCCACGGCGCTTTCGGTTGCGGTCGAATTCAGCGCCGCCAAGGAAAACGTCGACTGGGGGAAGGTCGCCTGGTCGCCGGTCCAGTCCTCTTCCCCTTGGAAAGAGTGGAAATGGGACCCGAAGAAGGAGGGGCGGACCTGGAAGTACGTGGATGAACTGACGCCGGACGAGAAGGCATACTGGCAGATCGATGCGCGCTGGTCGCACGAAATCCCGAGGGATAAGGAGTTTCCCTACCTCCCCGAGGAGAGATATCCGTTCAAGCCGCCTTACAACGGCGAGGAGTTGAGCGCCCTCGGGGAAGCGGGGGGCGGAGGGACCGTCATGTGCGGTCTCCAGACCCATCACGGGTATCATATTTCCCGCACAAAGGACCGTAACGGAGTTGTGAGCAAGTCTGATACGATTTGTAATACGATTAAACATTTCAAGACTTTTGCCGAGCAACTTTACGGGCTGAAGCCGGGAACGGAGCAGGGAGCCTACCTGGTGGTCGTGACCAGCCCACCGGAGTCGGCCGGGACCGTTTCGCTCTCCAAGTTCTACAAGGACGGTCCTGGTATCTCTAAGGTCGAGGATCGCTGGGCTTATCTCCCCTCGTTACGGCGCGTCCGTCGGATATCGGGAGCAAGCGGCGAAGATTACATCCCTGGTGCTATCGAAACCTATGACGATGTCTTTCTCCGCGACTTCTGGAAATACGACTCGAAGATTATCGGGGTAGACATCCTGTATCAGGCGGTAAACAGCAAGAAGCCCTACGGGCCGATCAAGGGTCCTTACCGCCAGGACGGTGGCATTGAGACTTATGTCGTACTCCATAAGCATAATAAGAAAGGGTACTACCTGAACCAATGGATTACTTGGCACGAGAAAAAGACAGGCCACGTGATTCGAACCGAGCAGTGGGACCGCAAGGGTAACTTCAAACTCGTTGCCGAGAAGGGGCTTGCCGGCGTGGTTAACTTCTATGGCAAGAACGTTTATCCCTGGGAAGAGGGGTACAAAGGGGGGCTGACAGCCAACGGCGCCGAACGGCGCGCGATCCTCCATGGCGGGGGGCCTGCCCAGATCTGGGACGTGGAACAGGACGTCCAGACCTACACAATTCCCGATACCCCCGATACCGGAGTGGCGAAGGAAAAGTTTGGCCCGCTGGACGCCTACGCCGGGAAGGAAACCTGGAAACAGCTCTTCCAGCCCCAGCGAATAGAGAACTCGTTCGTGAAGCCGGTGCCGACGGTCAAGTTCGAGGCGAAGGACTTCCCGCCACCACCGCCCCTCTACCGCGAGAAGTTCGCCAAATACCGCAAGATAGCCCTCCCGGCTGAGATCCTTAGCAAGATCAAGAAGGAAGAGTCGGAAAAGCGGAAACTGTTCTAGTTGGTAAATGCCAGGACGCCCGGTTGGATGGAATTCCCGACCGGGCGTTCTGATTTGGAAGGACAACATACATGCGTGATGAGGCGGGAACCGATCGATACAATCAACGCCCTAAGAACAGAGCGGCTGTGCTGGGAACGACGCGGGTGAGGCTTGTCGTCGTTTCCGGCGTGATTCTGATCGTCAGCGCGCTGACCGTCTATCGTTTTGTGCCGGCCACCCGCAACGTTATCCACCCAAAAGGTAGGGTGGGTGAGGTAGCCCGTACGGTGAAATACACCTGCCCGATGCATCCTTTCATCGTCTCCGATCAACCTGCCGCCTGCCCGATCTGCGGGATGTCGCTTGTGCAGACTACGGTGTCGCAGGGAAGCGCGTCCTCATCTGCGTCACATCTACCCGGCGGCGTTTCCTTGAGCCCTGCGCAACGGGTCATGGCAAATGTGGCGACAACGCAAGCCGGATTCCGCGAGTTTTCCATCGATACCGTTGCGGCCGGGAAAGTGGCGTGGGACGAACGGCGGCTGGCAAAGATCTCGGCCCGCATCTCCGGGCGGGTTGAACGGCTTCATGCAAACTTCACCGGCGCACGGGTGAAGGCGGGACAACCGTTGCTGGATATCTACTCGCCGGAACTCGTTTCATCTCAGAAAGAATACCTTCTTGCCGTTGAGGGTGCCGAGCGGGCAAAGGAGAGTCCCCTCGCGGACTCGCGAGCGATGATGGAGGGGCTGCGGGATGCTGCCCGGGCACGCCTGAGGCAGTGGGGTTTTAGCGATGCGCAGGTCGCCGAGCTTGTGCGGACACGGCAGCCGAAATCGGTCGTTACCGTTTACGCGCCCGCTTCCGGCGTTGTCACGGAACGGCTCGTGACTGCCGGACAGTATGTGACCGAGGGGGCGCTGCTCTTTTCGGTTGCGCCTCTGTCGAGCGTCTGGGTCCATGCGGAGTTGTACGAGAACGAGGGTGGAAGGGCGGCCATAGGGTCACCTGCGGTAGTCACGACGGAGGCCTGGCCCGGCAGAGAGTTCCGGGGGAAGGTGGCGTTCGTTGACCCTGTCATAAACCCCGAGACCCGGACGCTGAAGGTCCGGATCGACCTTGCCAACCCGGGGGAGTTCCTGAAGCCGGAGATGTTCGTGAAGGTGGCGCTCAAAGGGCAGAAGGTCCGGGTGCTGGCGGTGCCGGAAGACGCGGTGGTGGTCACCGGCGACCGGGCACTGGTCTGGGTCGAGTCCTCTTCCGGCACCTTCGAGCCGAGAAATGTTACGCTTGGCCGCCGGGGGAGCGGCTTTTACGAGGTGCTCTCCGGTCTTTCCGCCGGCGAGACAGTGGCCGCTTCGGGCGGATTCCTGATCGATGCGGAGAGCCGGTTGAAGAGCGCACGGTCGAAAGCTCCTGAACAGCAGGGAGGCACGGGACGATGATCGAACGGGTCATCACCGCCTGCCTGCGCAACCACTCCCTGACCATCCTCGGCGCGCTGCTGCTGGTCGTCTTCGGCTGCTGGGCGCTCCTGCGCACCCCGGTCGACGCCATTCCCGACATCTCCGACAACCAGGTCATCGTCTATGCGACATGGGAAGGACGCTCTTCTAAGGTCATCGCGGACCAGGTGACATACCCTCTTGCGTCCAGCCTCCAGGGACTTCCCCGCGTCCGGGCGGTCCGCTCCTCGACGATGTTCGGCGTCTCGATGGTCTACGTCATCTTCGAGGACGCGGTCGATCTCTACTGGGCGCGGAGCCGAGTCCAGGAGCGGCTCTCCCAGCTGGCGGACCGGCTCCCCCGGGGAGTAACGCCGGTGCTCGGCCCTGACGGTACCGGCGTCGGCCATGTCTACTGGTACGTCCTGAAGGGGAATGGGCAGAGCCTGGGAGAGCTGCGGACGATCCAGGACACGTATCTGCGCAATGGGCTGCAAACGGTTCCGGGGGTGGCGGAGGTTGCATCGGTCGGCGGCTTCGAGAAGCAGTACCAGATCGACCTGAACCCGCTGAAGCTGCATGATCTCCGGATACCGGCGCAGGCGGTCGTTCGGGCCGTCTCTCTCTCCAACCGTGACGTGGGGGGCGACGTCGTGGAGCGGAGCGCCGCGGAGTTCCAGGTGCGGGGACGCGGTTACCTGCGAGGGAAGGAGGACATCGAGAATATCGTTGTCGCCACCTCCGTTTCCGGGGTCCCCGTGTACGTGAAGAACCTCGGCGTGGTCCAGATAGGCGGGGGAAGCCGGCGGGGGCTCCTCGACGAGAACGGGGAGGGGGAAGTTGTCGGCGGCATCGTCGTCATGCGCTCGGGAGAGAACGCCAAGGCGGTGATCGGGAGGGTCAAGGAGAAACTCGCCGGCCTCGGGAAGGGGCTCCCCGCCGGGGTGAGGGTAACGACAGCCTACGACCGGAGCGAGCTGATCGACCGGGCCATCGACACCCTTTCCCATGCCCTGCTGGAAGAGATCGTCCTGGTCACGCTGGCGCACATCCTGTTCCTGTGGCATTTCCGCTCCATTCTGATCGTCACGGCGCCGCTGCCGCTGGCGATTCTCTTTTCATTCCTCTGCATGAATCTGGCAGGGATGAATTCCAACATCATGAGCCTGGGAGGGATCGCCATCGCCATTGGCGTCCTGGTGGATGCGGGCATCGTCATGACCGAAAACGTCATACGCCACGCCGAACGGCACGGGGCCGGGTATGAGGAGGAAATCGTCCCGATCACGGAGAAAGCCGCTCACCAGGTGGGGCGCCCGATCTTCTTCGCCATGGCGATCATCATCCTGGCATTCGTGCCGGTCTTCGCCCTGACGGGGACGGAGGGGAAGATGTTCCGCCCTCTGGCCCTCACCAAGACGTTCGCCATGGTCAGCTCTGCCATCCTGGCGGTGACGCTCGTGCCGGTGCTCTGCTCGCTTCTCGTCCGGGGAAAGCTGCGCCGGGAAGAGGACAACCGGCTGATGGCGGCGTTGACAAGGCTCTACCGTCCGGCGCTGGCGTGGGCGCTCGATAACCGGAAGAAAACCGTCGCCACGGCTTTGCTCCTGTTTGTCGTGGCGCTTGCCCTGACGACGAGGATCGGCAAGGAGTTCATGCCGCCGCTCAATGAGGGGAGCCTCCTGTTCATGCCGGTGACGCTCCCCAACGTCTCGATCAACGAGGCGAAGCGGCTGGTGACGCTCCAGGACCGGATCATCAGGGAGACGCCGGAGGTCGGCTACGTGCTGGGAAAGGTGGGCCGCGCCGATACCCCCACCGACCCGTCGCCCCTCTCCATGTTTGAGACGATCATCCTGCTGAAACCCCAGGAGAAGTGGCGCGCCGGAATGACGACGGAGAAGCTGGTCGCGGAGCTGAACGAAAAGCTGCAGATTCCCGGCGTGGGGAACGGCTGGACCATGCCGATCATCAACCGGATCAATATGCTCTCTACGGGTGTGCGGACCGATCTGGGGGTCAAAATCTACGGTGACAACCTGGACACCTTGTCGGATTTGGCCGTCCGGGCCGCGGAGATACTGAAGGAGGTGCCGGGAGCGGCGGACGTGGTGGCCGAGCGGACCCAGGGGGGGATGTATCTCGATATCGAGGTGGACCGAGCGGCGGCGGCGCGATACGGGCTCAGTGCTGACGATGTCAACAGCACCATCGAGACGGTTCTCGGCGGCATGGTCGCCACGAGCACCATCGAGGGACGGGGGCGTTTCCCGGTCCGTGTCCGCTTCCTCGGGGACTACCGCCAGGACCTGGAGGCAATCCGGCGGATCCCGATCCCGCGGGGAGCGCTCCGCGCACCACGGACTCCGCAGGCCGCGTCTGCCGCAGTCTACTCTCCAGGTGGCGGTATGGCGCCGGCGGGCATGGGGACCGCTGCCGGCTCTTCCGTGATGGGAGAGACGTCGCCAACGGGCGTTGGCGTGACCGGCATGGGCGGGGGAGGGGACGTGCTGCTGGGGCAGGTCACCCGCATCTCCTGCGTGCCGGGCCCCGCCATGATCAACGCCGAGAATTCGTTTCTCCGTTCGGTGGTGTTCCTGAACGTCAGGGGGCGCGACATGGGGCGCTTCGTGGACGAGGCCAGGGCGCATCTGGAAAAGAAGCTGAAGCTTCCGCCCGGCTGCTTCATGGAGTGGTCGGGACAGTACGAGAACCATCTCCGCGCCAGGAAGACGCTGCAGGTGGTGGTGCCGCTGGTGCTCCTCATCATCTTCGTCCTGCTGGTTATGGTTTACCGCTCCGTCAGGGAAGCGCTCCACGTGATCCTGGCCGTCCCCTTTGCCCTCACCGGCGGGGTCTATCTCCTCTACTTCACCGGCTACAACTTTTCCGTTGCGGTCTGGGTCGGATTCATCGCGCTCTTCGGTACGGCGGTGCAGACCGGCGTGGTGATGGTGATCTATCTGGACGAAGCGGTGGCGCGGGTCCGCAAGCGGGACGGGCGGCTGACGCGGGAAAACCTGCGGGAGGCAGTGACGGAAGGAGCGCTGCTCAGGCTGAGGCCGAAGGTCATGACGGTTTCCACCATCGTGGCGGGACTCATCCCTATCTTCTGGAGCAGCCGGACGGGCGCCGAGATCATGAAGCCGTTGGCGACGCCGGTGCTGGGAGGCATGATCTCTTCGCTGCTTCACGTGCTCATCGTGACCCCGGTGATCTTTGCCTGGCTGCGGGAACGCGAACTCGCGAAGGTGGACAAGGCCGTCGCCGTCGGGAAGGCCGAGGGGATCTGACTTCGAACAGGGGGGGCGGAATGTTGCGTGAGTTGCACGAATCAGAGCGGACGGGATGGGCCGTCCGAAAACAGTCAGGAAAGGGAGGTACGTCATGGGAAGTAATGTGAACGGAAAAATCAGTCAGGAGATCATCGAGTACATCGGTGGGACGCTGTGGGCGGAACTGGCCACGGTGAGGGAAGACGGAAGCCCGGTTGTGCGGACGATCGGGGCATTTGCCCTGGACAACGGGGGAAGCAGCATCTATTTTGCCACGCTCCCCAACGCCGACAAGACCCGGCAGATCGAGGCGAATAATCGAGTTTCCTTTTTCTTCCAGCACGAGGGGCAGCAGCTGCACGAATTCCGCAATGCCGAAGTCATCGGCAGCGCAGCCAAAATTGACGCTGACGACAAGCTGGAGCGTGCCGTCCGGTCGATCGCGGAACGGAGTCCCTTTGTCCGGGAGCATATCGAAAAGAACGGGGTCGGGACTTTCGGTTTCTACGAGGTCACCGCTTCAGAGATCAAGTTCCTCGATTACCGCAAGGGAATCGGGCCAGAAGCAATTGAGACCGTTATTCTGTGAATGGGTAGACTTTCGGAGGAAGGATGAAGCCTGGAATCATCGGTCGCAGGCTATTTGCGTTTGTTGTCGTTTTCTTCATGACGGCGGGTTCTGCCGGGGCCGGGGAGCCCCTGCGGAATACCGCCTATTTCTACGAAAAAGCAATTGCCGTCAGGCCGACCATACACGATGTCGGCGAACGACTGCGGATCGCCAGGGGGATAGGGCCCGACCGCATGGCGGAATTCTCGGGGATACACGAATCCGCCTCTTTCCTAGGGGATACGGACTCCGCTCAGGACGATTTCCGGGATGAAGCCTATGACCAGCTTCGGGCCGAGATCAGAATGGCCTATGCGGAGCTCGCGTCTGTCCGGGGCCAGACCGATGAGGTTCGGCGGAGCGTGGTGCTTCTCCGGCACATGGTCGAGTTGTCCAACACCCTCTATGCCGGCGGGAAAATCGATCAGGCACAAGCCCTCCAGGCCCAGATCGCATGGGCGAGTCTGTCGGAGAATCTTCTCGTGCTCGAAGGGCGGGAAAAAACCCATTCGATTCGCCTCAATGTCCTGACCGGTGATGCCCCCGAAGATGCGATCCCTGCGCTCGAACCTCTCCGGGAATATGCCCCGGCCTTCGACTCGCGGGAGTTGGCGGAATCCTACAAGTCCCGGCGCTTTATCGTTGTGTTCCAGCAGACGATCCGTCCCGATTCTCCGGTTGCAACCGGCGACGAGCTCCATGGGGCGGATTCCCTGGACGTGGAGTCCGGCGCATTTGTCTCCGCTGCCCGGGTCTCGCTGGAAACCTTGTCCTATCGGGCTCGCCGCTACCGGACAGAGCTGGTTCCCCGCGCGGAGCAGGCCTATGCCTCGCGACTGGAGGCGTACAAAAATGGCCGGCTTGATCTTTCTGTGCTCATTGAATCACTGCGAGAAGTGTCGGACTTGCGGCGGGAATGCCAGACACTGCTCGGTGAAATTCATGTCCGTAAAGCCCGGTTGGAATCAGCCACCGGCGTTGTTCTCGACTAGATTGTTCTTTATTAAACTATAAAAAAAATAGACTTTGTAGAAAATAGCTTGACACACTTGCTGTGGTTTTGTAGGATCAAATCACTACTAAAGAAATGGGATAAATAGAGCTATTGTTTAACCTGATTGACACTTGACTGACCAGACAACTGGAGGCCAGGGCTCGTTCCGGACGGAACCTCTCCCTTGGCCTTTTGTTTTCGGAGAGAAGAAAATGGAGAAAAAGCTGGCAGTTGCGAGCAGTGATGGCAATCGCATCGACGAGCATTTCGGGAGGGCGCGGCGTTTCAGGGTCTACCGGTTTGAAGGGGGGAATTGGCTTTATGAGGAAGACCGCGAGGGTCTCCCCCCATGCGCAGGCGGTGCCCATTCCGATGATCTCCTGGATCAGGCCGTTGATCGCGTGGCTGACTGCCGCTGGGTAGTGGTGAGCCAGATCGGCCCCGGCGCCATCGATGCCCTTATCGCCCGCCGTGTGCTCCCTCTAGTTCTCAAGGGGACTGTCGACGAAGCACTCACGCTTGTCGGCAAGCGGTATCTCGGCACGGCCAATACAACCTAATTAGCTACAGACAAGTACGGGGCTTCACCCCACTAACCCGAATCACGAGGAGGCAACAACCATGGCACGTATTCACAGCAACCTTACCGACCTTATCGGCAGCACCCCGCTTCTGCGATTTAACCGCGTAACCGACGGAGCCCCGGCGGAGGTGGTGGCGAAGCTCGAGGCGTTCAACCCCGGCGGCAGCGTGAAGGACCGGATCGGCTTCGCCATGATCAAGGATGCCGAGGAAAAAGGGTATATCAAAAAAGATACCGTTATCATCGAGCCGACGAGCGGCAACACCGGTATCGCCCTGGCCTTCGTGGCCGCGGCCCGGGGCTACCGGCTCATCCTCACCATGCCCGACACCATGAGTGTCGAGCGCCGCAACCTCCTCAAGGCCTATGGCGCCGAACTGGTTCTCACTCCCGGCGCCAAGGGGATGAAGGGGGCGGTGGAAAGGGCGGCGGAGCTGGCGGCGGAGATTCCCAATTCCTATGTGCCCCAGCAGTTCAAGAATCCGGCGAACCCCGAGATCCACCGGGCCACCACGGCGGAAGAGATATGGAACGACACCGACGGCAAAGTGGACATCGTGATCGGCGGTGTCGGCACCGGCGGAACCATCACCGGCGTGGGCGAGGTGCTCAAAGTGCGCAAGCCCGGCCTGAAGGTCATAGCGGTGGAGCCCTTCGACTCCCCGGTCCTCTCCGGCGGTCAGCCCGGCCCCCACAAGATTCAGGGGATCGGCGCCGGCTTCGTCCCTGACGTCCTCAACACCGAGGTGATCGACGAGATCTTCAAGGTGAAGAACGAAGAGGCCTTTGCCGTGGGCCGGAGGCTGGCACTGGAGGAGGGGCTTCTCGTCGGCATATCCGGCGGAGCTGCGGCATTCGCCGCGCTCCAGATAGCGAAGCGGCCGGAGAACGTCGGAAAGCAGATTGTAGTGATATTGCCCGATACGGGCGAGCGCTACCTTTCCACCGCGCTTTTCCAAGAAATTTAGCTTTTCACCTTGATGGATTAAGGGAGGGAACGCCCGTCCCTCTCTTGCCGCAACTCCGTTGCAGGCGATAATCGACACCACTGCTGACCAGAAAAGCAGGAGGCCAGGGCTTCGTATTTCCCTCATGGGAAACAGCCCCGGCCTCTTTTAAGGTCATTAATTCATTGAAGAAGCATCATCTGATCAGATTTGTCACGTTCTTGGCGATCGTTGCTGTCCAGTCGCCGTCTCTTGTGGTCTTCACTCTCAGTGGTTCCAGTTCTGCAGCAATATGCCCAAGCTCTTCCCTTGTGCACGCATGGACTCGATGACAGACCGAACCTCTGCCGCGAAATCAGCAGCATTCTGCCTGATCACCTGAACTTCTTTAGCGTTGGCTTCCTGTACCAGTTCAGGGTGAAGATTGTTTCGTATGTCCTCAAATCCGATTCTCGTTACGCAAAGGTGGCTGAAGAAGTAAGCAAGACAGGAGAAGAGCTTGAGTTTCAGCGCCCGGGCCCTCGAAGACGAGCAATCCCGCAGAAAGGCGCCGGATTCGACCTCGGTGAACAAGGCGGGCATGTCGCGAAGCAGGTACATCCCCTCCGTCAACTAAGAGCTTCCCACTCGAAACTCTTCGGTTCTTCCACCTCTTCCCCGTGCCGACCCGGCCGGGGCGATGGAAGGGAGTGGCATAAATTTATACGCAAATTTACGCATAAATTTATGCCAAAAGGCATTACGTGGCTAAATTTTATCATGAAATCATGCTTAAATTTATGCATGAATTTATACCAATATTTAACCACCAAATTCGGTTCTAATATTACCCGCCCCCCCAACAAATAATTTATTATCATCATTACATCCTGATGTTATATAAGCATAATTCTTTTTGGGTTCCAGGGCCCGTAAAATCTGGGTTTTTAAATCCTCCTCGTTGAGATTTCAACGGGGATGTTTTGTTTCAGGATTTGGAATTAGGCAAGAAATCTGACGGGAGGGCATCTGGGTAATTAGTCGACCCTGAAAAACGCCTGATTTTGCTTCAGGCGGGTTGATGATTTCGGTTGAAACATTGGAGCACGTCATCCCACTCGGTGCAGAGGGCTCTGAATCGTTCTTTGAAAAGCCCAAAAAGGATCGCTCGGAGGAGCTTCCTGAGGTTGAAACCGCATCCGGCCAGGAGGGCGTTGATTTTGTCGCCTTCTTCGCCTTTGAGATAGTTACGGTTCATCCGGTGATCCGACTTCGTGTGCCCAATGATCGGCTCTATGGCACTGCGCCGTTTGAACCAGTCCCATTCTCTGGGCTTCATGCTCTTTTTCTTCCGATTGGCCAGGTGAACTGCTGTTTTCTCGATGAACTTTGGTTCTCCCTTGTAGCCTTTGTCGCAGTAAGCATTGCCTGGCCGCCACCCAGTGATCTGTTCTGCCTGGGCAAGCGCGTCTTTGAGCGTATGCCCGTCATACGGATTCCCGTGAAGAGCCTGTATGCCGACGATCCAGTTGTCTTTCGAGGTGCTGACCAGTGACACCTTGCAGCCGAACTCGTACTTCTTGTGGGCTTTCCCCTTGGCGATGCATTCTACTTCCGGGGCTTGCATGCTGTAGAGTTTGTTCTTGTCATCCCGCTTCTGGGTGAAGATCCGCTTGGCCCGCTCCAGCATGGTGGCCAGCAGTGAATCCGGTTCCTGACATTTGCGCTCGATGTCGCGGATGACCCGGCCAAGGTAGAGCCAAAGCCTTTTCTGTTCACGCCTGGCCCGCTTCGCCTGGCGGGCATGGCTGTAACGCCCCTGCATGATGAATGCTGTCTTGCCCAGGCGCTCGTAGCTTTGGCGGAGTTCGATGCCGGCTTTCTTTGCCTGGCGGACCAGGATACGACGGGCCTTGTGGTAGAGCCGGGCATCTGTCGGAAAGGCAATCGCCTTCTCCTGGACGGTGGTATCGACATTGACCCGTTCCAGATGCTCTTCGGTCACGTATCTTTCGCCTTGGCGGTTTCGATGGTTACTTTGAGGAGTTTCTCCACCCCTTTGTGACCAATGCGCTGGCGCCACTTGACCAGGCTGGTCGGGTTGAGCGGAAACTCGTGCTGGAAGTACTCAAAGCCGCAAAAGTACTGCCAGTAGCCGTTTTCAACGAACTGGGCAACCACCGTCTCGTCACTGACGTTGAACGCATGCTTGAGATAGTGGAGAGCAACCATCAACCGGATTGGCAGGCCGGGGCGACCGACGTTCTCGACGTACAGGGAGCCGAACTCTTTTTCAAAAACCGACCAGTCGATGGAATCCGCCAGTTTGAACAGGGGATGCTGGCGGTTCAGAAACTGGTCCAACCGGGAGCGGAATAGATCACCTTGATCCTGGGAACCTGATTTTGGCTGCATGAAATCACCGTGTTTTGAAGGTCTTGATTCAATTGTTGGCGATTTTATCACACAATAACGGCAAATTATATTCGTAACTTCAATTGGTTACACTTTTTCAGGGACGACTAATTAAGAGATTAGGCATTGCTCAGGTTTTTGTGGAGTACGGGGTAGTTACATGGCCGGATGAGATCGACCTTGCACCGGATGCCATATATGAAAGAATTAAGCAATATGGGAAATGGGTGCTACATTGACAGCCCCCGGCTTCTTAACAAGGAACATGTCGATCAACTAAAAAGCCTCCTCTGTCGAAGGCGGACGGGGAGGCTGAAGCAAAAAGCCCCGGCGAGAGGCCGGGGCAGGGCGAACTATCTATATCACTCGGGGCAACTGAGGGGCCGAAGCGATTCCGTAAGGCTCCGCTTTAGCAATGGGCTCAGGCGGAACGTAAGCACCCGACGAGCCTCGATGGTCAAATCTTCCCCTGTCTGAGGCTTGCGCCCTCGTCGGTCCTTCTTTTGCTTCACTTCGAAGATGCCAAATCCGGAAATCTTTACAGTTTCACCTCGCTCAAGCCGGCCCTTTACCAGCTCAAGCACGGCCTCGACGAGGTCGAGAGATTCTCGCTGTGAGGTAATAAGGCGGGCTGAGATAGTTTCAGCGATGTCTGCTTTGGTCATGGCTTATGCCTCTCGGAGCGAGCGACCAAATGCATGTGCATCGTTAAGCGGTGTCGTAACGGCTTTGATGTTCACTTTGAGAAAATTGGTTATCGCGGCGAATATAGCAGAAAGGCTCTCCATTGTTGGATTGCCGGCCTTTGACAACATCCGATGAAGGCTTTTGCTCGGCTTGTGGATATCTTCCGCCAGACGTTCAAAGCCAACGGTCGCATTTACGAGATCGCGGAGAACAAGTTTCGCCGTCTCTGCGTCACCGCTGAGAAAAAGGGTCACCGCTTCATTTAAGAGCACCTGTGCAAACTCAGGATCGTTTTTCACCCGAAACACAACCGTTTCCTTGAAATCACGAGTAAGTGCCATGTCTACTATCCTCTCTTCCTGAATCCTCGAATCCTGCCGCGTTTAGCTCTTCTTCAAGGTTTTCTTGCGACGTTTATAGTCGATCCACAGGGCCAGCGCTCGCTCTATGTCTTTTGACTGCCCCTTTTTCGTCCCACCACCAAGCAAGACGATAATTTTTAAGCCGTCTTGAGCGAGATAAATTCGATAACCTGGCCCCCAGTCGATTTTGTATTCTCCAATGCCTTCGAACCATTTTATGCTTGAAGTATTGCCTTGCTCTATCCGTAACGTGGCAATCCTCACCTTGGCAGCTGCTACCGGATCGAGAGAATTAAACCAGGTTCCGTAAGGGCTTGTTCCGTCTTTAAGTAAAAGTTCAACAACCTGATAGCTCATAGAATACAAGTAACATTTATGTTGCTATCTATCAAGAAGGAAAATCTATTTATCGGGGGACTTTGAGGGTAAAAGCATCTGAAGGGTTACGTAAAATCAATGGGTTAGGTTGTAGTCACAATGTAGTCTTGAAATTAAAGAAAAAGGGGTCAGGCTGAACGCCTAACCCCTTGATTTTTATGGTGCCCAGGGACGGAATCGAACCGCCGACACGAGGATTTTCAGTCCTCTGCTCTACCGACTGAGCTACCTGGGCGTAAAGAGTTGTCAGATATAGCGTGAATCATTGACGGTGTCAACAAAATATTCAGCGGCATTGCTTTCCGGGCGGCTCGGGTTACGAGACGGCCTGGGTCGTTTCGTTGGAATAGGGGCTCTCGTTACCGGCAGCATCGTAGGCCGTTACGGTGAAATAGTAGGTTCCGGAGGCAAGGCCGGTGACGGAGCAGGTCGTCGCCAGGCCGAGCTTGACGGTCTTCGAGTAGGTGCGGGACGCGGTCCCGTAATACACCTTGTAGCCGGCGATCTTCGCCGTCGACGGGCCGCTGGGTGCATCCCAGGCCAGCGTGACGGACCCCGTTGCCGCGGTGCTCCCCCCGGAACCGCTCCCGGTCGCCGGCGCGGAGGTGGTCCCGCCGCCCGGGTTTGCTGCGGAGCTGTCAGTTGATGGCGTGCCGCCGCCTGTTGCCGAATTGCCCGCCGACCCGCCCCCGCCGCCGCACCCTGCAAAGAACGCCATCAGCAGCAGGGGGAGAAATAACCTGGCAATGATCGTTGTCTTTTTCATGCTGTCACCCTCTTCTTCTCTGCGCATCCCGGATTCATCCCACAAAAAAACCGGGTTGCCTCGATATCGTCTGATATTTCGGCAACCCGGCTATCTCGGTGAGACCCTCTGGGCTTTCCGCCCCACCCTCGCGGATGGTTTAGTATTGTCGTCTATCAACTGCTCTGTTGCGCTGCTCGTTGCAACTGACCCCATGTGTACCAAAAAGGGTCGGGGAAAGTCAATACAAAACACATACAGTAATGTAACAGGCGGGTCGGTTGATCCCGCGTCAAGCTGCGCCGTTACGGGCAGTTATGTCAGGCCCGGGAGATGAAGCGGCAGTCGCGGGTGTCGACCTTGATCTTCTCGCCGACCTCCAGATAGGGGGGAACCTGGAGCGTCAGCCCGGTTTCGAGGGTCGCCTCCTTGGTCTGGGCCGTGGCGGTGGCGTTCTTGATGACCGGCGGGGTGTCGGTGACGGTGAGCTCCACCACCTGGGGAGGGTCGACGCTGACCAGCCGCTCCTGGAAGATGCGGAGGGTGACCTCGGCGCCGTCGATGAGGTAGTACCGGATTGTCTCGAAGGCCTCGGCGTCCATCTCGAACTGCTCGTAGGTCTCCAGGTCCATGAAGACCCCCTGGCTGCCGTCGGCGTAGAGGAACTGCCCCTTGTGGCGCTCGAAGTCGGCTTCCTCCACCTTGTCGCCGGAGCGGAAGGTCTTCTCCAGCACCTGGCCGGTGAGGAGGTTGCGGTACTTGGTCTTGACCATGGTGCTGGCTCCCCGGGCCGAGGGGGACTGAAAGTGGACGTCGAGGATGGTGCACGGAGCGCCGTCGAGCTTGATGACGAGGCCGCGCTTGAAGTCGGATGTGGTGAGCATGGCAGGGATCTCCTTGTGTCGTGAAAAATCTCCTTTTTCTACCAAAAAAATGCTACAAAGACAACCTGATGAGCATCGTTTGACGGAGAAGGGAGAGTCTGTTCCGTGAAGATCGACACCGACCACATCAAGCTCGACAGCTTCCTCAAGGCGGAGAACATCGTGGCGAGCGGCGGCGAGGCGAAGATTCTCATCGCCGAAGGGGGGGTGCGCGTCAACGGCGAGACCGAACTGCGCCGGGGGCGGAAGCTGCGGCCCGGCGACCGGGTCGAGGTCGGCGGCGAGACCTTTTGCGTCGAATAAAGGAGAATCCCGGTGGATCTCGTTTCGATAGCCGAAGAACTCTCCACCGTCCTGGAGAGCCTGGCCTTCTCCCGGCCGGTGGCCCATGTCTACAACCCCCTCCGCTACGCCCGGGCCCCCCACGGGGAGTACCTGCGCCGTTTCGGCACCCCCCCCAAGGAGGCGGTCTTCGTCGGGATGAACCCCGGCCCGTGGGGGATGGCCCAGACCGGCGTCCCCTTCGGCGAGATCGAGGTGGTAAAGGAGTGGCTCGGGATCAACGGCTCGGTGGAGAAGCCTGCCGACGAACACCCGAAGAAGCGGGTCGACGGTTTCGCCTGCCGGCGGAGCGAGGTGAGCGGCCGGCGGCTCTGGGGGCTCATCCGCGAGCGGTTCGGGGAGCCGGAGCGGTTCTTCGCCCGCTTTTTTGTCCTTAACTATTGTCCCCTCCTCTTTTTGACCGCCGAGGGGGGGAACGTCACCCCGGACAAGATCCGGACGGCGGAGCGGGAGCGGCTCACCCTCCTCTGCGACCGGGCCCTGCGCCGGGCGGTGGAGTACCTGGCGCCGCAGGTGGTGATCGGCGTGGGAGGCTTTGCCGAAGAGCGCTGCCGCGAGGCCCTGGCAGGCCTGGATCTCCGCATCGGCCGGATCATCCACCCGAGCCCGGCAAGCCCCGCCGCCAACCGGGACTGGGCCGGCACGGCGCTCCGGCAGCTCCACGAACTCGGCATCGAATTCTGACGCAAGGAGCCCCCATGGCCGCTGCGGACGATCTCATCGCGTTCCTCGCCCCGAAGCTCGGCACCGAAATCCACGTGGGTCCCTGGCTCGCCGTGGACCAGGGGCGGATCGACGCCTTTGCCGCCGCCACCGGCGACATCCAGTGGATCCACACCGACCCGGAGCGGGCCCGGCATGAGTCACCCTACGGCACCACCATTGCCCACGGCTTCCTCACCCTGTCGCTCCTCCCCTTCCTCACCGAGGCCAACGCCCCGGGACAGTTCGAGCGGAATTACCCCGGGATGCGGCTGCGGGTCAACTATGGTCTGAACCGGGTCCGCTTCCCGGCGCCGGTGAAGACCGGCTCCCGCATCCGGGCCCGGACCGTCCTCGCCGCCCTGGAACCCCTGGGCGCCGCAGTGCAGATCACCTACGAAATCACCGTGGAGATCGAGGGGGAGGCAAAGCCTGCCTGCGTGGTGGAGCAGCTCTTCCGGCTCTCCCCCTGAGGCTGGTTGCCGTCGGCCGGTTCCGTGGTATAGGTTTCGGAATGCTCCGACTGCGAGGTCTGCCGATGCCAGTTCCTCCCGAATTCCCCCTGAGAGTCTTCTACGACGGCTCATGCTCCGTCTGCGCGGCGGAGATGGCCCGCTACCGGGCGAAGAACCACGGCGGGCGCCTCGTCTTCGTCGACATCGGCGACCCCGCCTTCGATCCCGCCCCCTACGGCATCCCTCTCGACGCCTTCATGGCCCAGATGCACGCCATCGACCGCTCCGGACGGGTCTATCGCGCCGTAGAGGCCTTCTGGGCCATCTGGCAGGCCTTCCCCGCATCGACACTCTACGGTCTTCTCGGCACCCTCGTCATGCTTCCCGGCGTGAACCTCCTGGCTCGGCTCGGCTACCGGGGCTTCGCCCGGATCAGAACGTATCTACCCCGGCGCACCCCCCTCTGTACCGGCGGCTCCTGCCGCATTGACCGCCATTGAATCCTTCCGGCGTTCCCTTTCTGACACTCCACGCTGTTGACATTTCCTCAAAAAGTATTTTATAAGATGCACTGTTCCTCGTTAGCATGAGGCGTTTGCACAAACACAGGCTACTGCCCGGAAACGTCGAAAGACGCCAATGGGTAGACCAGGTCTTGCCGGATTAAGGCTTGACTTAAGGTAGCTGGTTCCCATGGACCTACGTTGTGCACTGCTGAAAACCTACGAGAGGGGAACCACGGCACGCAATCCATCAGGCCACGGTTCTCCGTGGCTTTTTTTGTTGCTCAACGTCAAAAGCGAAAGGTGGTGGTGATCCGCATTGGGCAGTCATAGTAGCAGCTTCTTCAGCATCTTTCCGCCGATCCATCAGGTAATCCTTCACGTGCTCCCTCCACTCCCCTGCCTTGAAGATTGACCGCTGGCGTTGTGCGGGTAAATCAGGCAGGGAAAGTTCTATCCTTTCCCTTACAAGCTCATATTGATTTTTGATTTCACGTCACAAAGTCGTTGTGCTGTGGTATGCACGAGTCCGCGCGCCGAAGGCGCTGTGCGGACCCGCACCGATGGCTTGCGGCAGATGCCATTCCGTTTGGCGTCATGGATGGAACTATGAAAAACTCGACCGATCAGCACTTGAAAATTCGCCTTAACCCTTGGGACGTGGTGGCCTTCCTGCTCGTCATGGGGATTGTCACGCTTTTGGCATGGGGCAGCCGCCAGATGGCAGTCCCCTACACCCCCGGCGAACAGATTCCACTCTCCCTCGATCCTGTCCGTCTGCCCGTCTATGCCCTGCGCAGCGTACTGCGCATGGCGGCGGCCCTGGTCTGTTCCCTCCTGTTCACGTTCAGCTATGCGACGCTGGCGGCGAAGAGCCGTCGTGCAGAAGCCGTCCTGATCCCTGTTCTCGACATTCTCCAGTCGGTGCCGATCCTCGGCTTTCTTTCAGTCACGGTAACCGGTTTTATCGCCCTGTTTCCAGGCAGCCTGTTGGGGGTCGAGGCGGCATCGATCTTTGCCATCTTCACCTCTCAGGCATGGAACATGGCTTTCAGCTTCTATCAATCACTGCGCATCGTACCCAGGGAGCTTCAGGAGGCATCCATCCTCTTCGGGCTTTCGCCCTGGCAGCGCTTCTGGAGGCTGGAAGCCCCGTTTGCTACGCCGGGGCTGATCTGGAACACCATGATGTCGGTCTCCGGCGGCTGGTTTTTCGTGGTTGCTTCAGAGGCCATAACCGTGGGAAAGACCGCCGTGACCCTCCCCGGCATCGGCTCCTATGTTGCCCAGGCCATCCAGGAAAAGAACCTGCTCGCCATTGCCTGGGCGCTCTGCACCATGCTGGTGGTGATCCTGATCTATGACCAACTCCTCTTCAGGCCGCTGGTGGCCTGGGCCGAAAAGTTCAAATTCGAACTGACCGAAAGCCAGGAGAGTGCCGAGTCGTGGGTGCTCCTCCTCTTCAAGCGGGCGAGGTTCCTCCGTGCCGGGATTGAGGGAATTGGCCAGCTGTGGGGATTCTTTTCTGATCGTCTGCCGAGATTGCCGCGAGTGAAGCTGCAGCACCGGCCACCTTCGCGTATGCTGGAGATTTTGTCTGCCGTGCTCTGGCATGTCTGCCTCTGGGGTGGCATGGCAGCTGGCGTGTGGCTCCTGGTCAGGTTTGTCGGCAGGGGAGTCGATCACTCTGAAATCATCAGGGTCTTTGGGCTGGGACTGATCACCCTGGCACGGGTCATCATCCTGCTGGTGCTGGCGTGTCTGATCTGGGTGCCGCTGGGGGTGATCATTGGCCTCAATCCACGCTGGTCAACCAGGGTGCAGCCGCTCGCCCAGTTTCTGGCGGCCTTTCCGGCCAACCTTCTTTTCCCCGTGGCGGTGGTCCTGATGGTGCGGTATCGTCTTTCTCCGGAGGTCTGGACTGCGCCGCTCATGATTCTCGGAACCCAATGGTATATCCTCTTCAACGTCATCTCCGGGGCCGCAGCAATACCGACCGACTTGCGCGAAGCTGCCCGCAACCTGGGGGTCTCCGGCTGGCAACTCTGGCAGAGACTGCTCTTGCCCGGCATTTTCCCGACTCTGGTGACCGGGTTGATAACCGCCTCCGGGGGCACATGGAACGCCAGCATCGTTGCCGAAGTGGTCAGTTGGGGAGACACCAGGCTCACGGCCACCGGCCTCGGCTCCTACATCGCCCAATGGACCGAAAAGGGAGACTATCCGCACATCGTTCTCGGCATTGCCGTCATGAGCCTCTATGTGGTGGCGTTCAATCGCTACTTCTGGCGCCGGCTCTACACCATAAGCCAGACCAGGTTTCGCCTGGACTGAAAGGAAGCGCACATGGAAGCACTTCGCACTGACAACACGCTGCTCAGGCTCACAAACATCAAGAAGTCGTACAAGAAGAGCGAGGGGGATGAGCACTTGGTTCTCGACGGGGTCGATCTCACCATTTCCGAAGGTGAAATTGTCGCCCTGCTCGGTCGTTCCGGCTCTGGTAAGTCCACGCTGCTACGCATCATTTCCGGACTGACGCGACAGGTTTCCGGCGATGTGCTCTACTGCGGCGAACCGGTGAACGGACCCATGGATGGGTTGGCCATGGTATTTCAGACCTTTGCCCTTTTCCCGTGGCTGACCGTGCTGGAGAATGTCGAGCTGGGGCTGGAAGCAAAGAAAGTCCCCCGGGAAGAGCGCCGTCGCCGGGCCCTTGCCGCTATTGACCTGATCGGTCTGGATGGGTTCGAGTCGGCCTATCCCAAGGAACTGTCCGGAGGGATGCGGCAGAGGGTGGGCTTCGCCCGGGCTCTGGTGGTGGAACCGACCCTGTTGCTCATGGACGAGGCCTTTTCCGCTCTCGACGTGCTTACGGCGGAGACCCTCCGCACTGACCTCATCGAGCTTTGGCTGGAACGCCGTATCCCCACCAGGGGCATCCTGCTGGTCTCGCACAATATCGAAGAGGCAGTATTGCTCGCTGACCGGATCGTGGTTCTGGGGAATACCCCCGGACGGGTGATCGCAGAAGTGACGGTGCCACTGCCGCAGCCGCGCGACCGTGAAGCACCCGCGTTCCGCCAGATCGTCGACGAGGTCTATGCCCTGATGACCAGACGCCCCCGCGGCGCCAAGGCAGAAGCGGTTCCGCTCTCTCATCGGCTTCCTGAAGCCCATGTCAACCGACTCGCCGGCCTCATGGAGGCCCTTGCCTCAGAGCCATACAGCGGCAAGGCCGATCTTCCCGAACTGGCCGACCAGATGGGGTTCGGTGTCGATCAACTCTTCCCCCTTCTGGAAGCACTGGACATTCTTGCCTTTGCCCGGGTTGAAGGAGGGGATGTGGAACTGACTGCTTCCGGAAAGAGCTTTGTCGATGCGGACATTCTCCGACGCAAAGAGATATTTGCCGAGCATCTGATCAGACATGTTTCACTGGCGGCACATGTTCGCAGGATACTTGACGATCGCCCGGGCAACCGGACCAAGGAAGACCGATTCCTCCGCGAGCTCGAGGACTTCTTCAGCGAGGACGAAGCGGAAAGAGTCCTCCGGGTGGCCATAGAATGGGGACGGTATGCCGAACTTTTTGCATATGACGAGGGGGCTGGCATCCTCAGCCTGGAGAACCCGGTCGGCGGCGGAGAAGAGGAGTAGCTGATGGTTTCTGCAGAGAACGACAGACTGAAAAGGAAGGCAGCCCGCCTCTCGGTCTTCTCCAACATAATTCTGGTGACTGCAAAACTTATTGTCGGCGTCGTATCCGGTTCGGTGTCGCTTCTGTCGGAGGCGATCCATTCCGGCATCGACCTGGTCGCCGCGGGCATTGCCTGGTATTCCGTCCGTGAAGCGGGTAAACCTGCCGATGATGAGCACCGTTTCGGTCACGGCAAGATCGAGAATGTCGCCGGAACCATTGAAGCGGTGCTCATCTTCGGGGCGGCGTTGTACATCATCTGGGTAGCAGTCCACAAGTTGCGGTCGGGTGTTGCCGAAGTTGAAAGCCTGGGGCTTGGAGCAGCTGTCATGGCCGCTTCCGCAGTCGCGAACTATTTCGTTTCCCGGCATCTGCTGAATGTGGCGGTCAAGACCGATTCAGTAGCACTTGAGGCAGATGCCATGCATCTGAGAACGGACGTGTATACCTCTGTCGGAGTTCTTGGAGGACTGGCTGCCATCAAGCTGACCGGCATTGCCATACTTGACCCCATCATTGCCATAGTTGTCGCCCTGCTGATCATCAAGACCGCCTGGGATCTCACCAAGACCGCTTTCTTCCATATCCTCGATGTCAAGCTTCCGGATGACGAGGAAGCAGTCATTCACGAGGTCCTCACACAGAGCAGCGGCAAATTCCTCGAATATCACAAGCTCAGGACCCGGAAAGCGGGCCATGTCCGGCACATCGACATGCACCTGGTGGTACCGAAGTTCATGACTGTGGAAACGGCGCACAGGCTGAGCCACACTATTACTGCCGAAATCGAGCATCGCCTCGCCCATAGCCATATTCTGGTGCATATCGAGCCGTGCAGCAGGGAATGCGCCGGATGCAAGGTACACTGCGATCGTATATGAAACTCGAATCTCCCAGCATCATTATTCCGCCGGACAAAGGACGCACCATGAGTCAGAGCAGCGAAACCCTGAGAAAAATCACCACGTTCATCATCGACGAGACCGGCCTGAAGCCGTTCCAGGTGGAAAACACCGTGGAGCTCCTGAAGGAGGGGGCCACCGTGCCGTTCATCGCCCGCTACCGTAAGGAGCGGACCGGCGAACTGGACGAGGTGCAGATCCGCACCGTGGAGGAGCGGTTCACCTATTTCTCGGAGCTGGAGGAGCGGAAGAGCGCCGTGCTCAAGTCCATCGGGGAGCAGGGGAAGCTGACGCCGGAGTTGCAGGGGCGCATCGAGGCCTCCCGCCAGAAGACCGAGGTGGAGGACCTCTACCTCCCCTACAAGCCCAAGCGTCGCACCAAGGCGACCATCGCCCGGGAGCGGGGGCTGGAGCCGTTGGCGGATCTCGTGGCGGCCCAGGAACTCACCGCCGGCACCCCCGAGGAGGCGGCCCTCCCCTTTGTTGACCTCGTGAAGGAGGTCCCCGATGCGGCGGCGGCCCTGGAGGGGGCGGGGCATATCCTGGCGGAGCGGCTGGCCGACGACGCCGACGCCCGGGCCTTTGTCCGCCGCCTCACCGGGGACGACGGCATCTTCGCCTCCCGCGTGGCGAGCGACAAGAAGGGGGCGGTCACCAAGTTCGAGATGTACTACGACCACCGGGAGCCCCTGAAGGGGGTCCCCTCCCACCGGATGCTCGCCATGCGCCGGGGGGAAAAGGAGGAGGTGCTGCTGCTGGCCATTGAGGCGCCGGTGGAGCAGGTCCTGGCCGGCCTGAAGGCGCGGCTCGTCACCCGTGAGAGCATCTTCCGGCCGCTGCTGGAGCGGGTGGCCGAGGATGCCTACAAGCGGCTCATCGCCCCCTCCATCGAGGTGGAGCTCCGGCTGGAGGCGAAGAAGCTGGCCGACGAGGCGGCGATCCGGGTCTTCGCCCAGAACCTGCGAAATCTCCTGCTCGCCCCGCCGGCCGGGGGGAAGCGGGTCTTGGGCATCGACCCGGGCTTAAGGACCGGCTCCAAGCTGGCGGCGGTGGACGGCACCGGCCGCTTCCTGGAGCACGTGACCATCTACCCCCACACCGGCGAAGGACGGGTTGCCGGGGCGAAGAAGGAGCTCCTGCGGCTCGTGGCGGCCCATGATGTCGAGATGATCGCCGTGGGGAACGGCACTGCGGGACGGGAGGTGGAGCAGTTCACCAAGGAGACCCTGGCGGAGGCGGGGAAGCGGGTGCCGGTGGTGATGGTGAGCGAGGCCGGGGCCAGCGTCTACTCCGCCTCGGAGATCGCCCGGGATGAGTTTCCGGAGCTGGACCTCACGGTGCGGGGGGCCATCTCCATCGCCCGCCGTCTCCAGGACCCGCTGGCGGAGCTGGTGAAGATCGACCCCAAGAGCATCGGCGTGGGGCAGTACCAGCACGACGTGGACCAGAAGGCCCTCCAGAAGGCCCTGGACGACGTGGTGGAGTCGTGCGTGAACCATGTGGGGGTCGATCTCAATACCGCATCCTGGGCGCTCCTCTCCTCCGTCTCCGGCGTGGGACAGTCGCTGGCCAGGGCCATCGTCGCCCACCGGGACGCCACCGGCCCCTTCGCCTCGCGCCGGGGGCTTTTGAAGGTCCCCCGCTTCGGCGAGAAGGCCTTCGAGCAGGCGGCGGGCTTTCTCCGGATCCGCGGCGGCGAGCACCCCCTGGACAACACCGCCGTCCACCCGGAGCGCTACCCGGTGGTGGAGACCATGGCCGTCGATCTCGGCGTGTCGCTCACGCAGCTTGCCGCCGACCCGGCGCTGGTGGCGCGGATCGATCTCAGGCGCTACGTGACCGACGCGGTGGGACTCCCGACCCTGCGGGACATCGTGGAGGAGCTGAAGAAACCGGGGCGCGACCCCCGGGAGGAGTTCAAGACCGCCGCCTTCCGGGACGACATCCGGGAACTGGCGGACCTCAGGGAGGGGATGGTGCTCCAGGGGGTGGTGACCAACGTCACCGCCTTCGGCGCCTTCGTCGACATCGGCGTCCACCAGGACGGCCTCGTCCATGTGAGCCATCTCTCGACGCGGTTCGTGAAGGACCCCAACGACGCGGTCCGGGCCGGCGAGCTGGTGAAGGTGAAGGTGCTGGCCGTGGACGTGGCCCGCAAGCGGATCTCCCTCTCCATCCGCGAGGCAATGGAAGGGGGGGCGCCGAAGCCGAAGGGAGAGCGTTCGCCGCGGGAGGAGAAGGGCTCCGGCGGCCTCGATCTGGCGAAGCTGGAGCAGGCGGGGTTCCGGGTGAAGAAGAAGTAACGGCAGCGGCCCGCGGAATGCGGGCCTTCCGGAGGTCCGGCGGAAGGAAAGATGGAGGGCGTGGTTACCCCTCGATCTGGAGGGTCGCCAGGAAGCGGTGGTCGCCCCGGCTGAAGGGGACCACCACGGCGGTGCCGCTGGAGACGACCTCCACCGAGTAATCCTTTCCGGCGATGATCGACGGGGTCGAGAGGCAGACCGGCATCCCCTTGTCGGAGAAGATCATCTTGATCTCGCCGGCGAGCATGTTGGTGATTTCGCCGATGGCGTCGTTGATGTCGCCGTCCCCTTCGAGCTCGTCCACCTCCATGCCGAGCATGGAAGCGGTGGACTCCCGGGCGAATTCTTCCGGGATGTGAACCCCCACCATCCCCGAGAAGGCGCCGCCGAGGCCGATCATCCCCGAGATGCTGCAGGTGAAACGGGATACCGGCTTGTCGAGGGGGTATTCGTCGGCGATGTCGTCGATGAAGATCATGGTGGAATAGATCTTTTTCACGGCGTCGACGATGTGCCCAGCCAGTTCCTCCTCGGCGAAGGTTGCTCCCCCCACGGTGTAGCTGATGCTCATCTGCACGCTCCTTTGCCCCGCACCGGGCGCCAAATGCCGGCGGATGCAGGGCATCTCCGGCCTAATGGCCGAAGGTATCCGGAATGGTTGGGTTTGCGGATCGTGTATGCAAGAACCTCACCCTCGCTTAGATACTCATCGGCGGCAGGTGGCAATGCTTTAAATTTTTTTCATGCGGCCGGCCCTCCCCTCTGCGGGACAAAGTGCTTGCCCTCGGCATAGGAAACGGTGTATCTACTGTTCCCTTTTCAACGAATCATCCAAGGAGTCTTGCCATGGGTATCCTCTCCAACACTACCGCCATTTGCCAGTTTCGGGTCGCGGGCGATCTCCCCGCCGGCGATCTCTACCCCTGGATCGCGGAGAACCTCGCCAAGCAGTCGTTCGAGCCGATCGACCACAATGCCGCCGAGCAGTCGACGGGATGGGTCCACCTGGACGACCACCGGCAGATGAGCTTCGACGTCCCGGCCGCCTTCTGGCGCGACCACCACGCCGTCTTCACCCTGCGCCGCGACCAGCGCAAGCTTCCGGCCGCCCTCCTCAAGGCCTACCTCCAGGTGGCCGAGCACGAGCATCTCTCCGCCAATCCCGGCCTCAACCGGGTGCCGAAGCAGAAGCGCGAGGAGCTCAAGGAGGCGGTGCGGGTCAATCTCCTCGCCAAGACCCTGCCGGTCCCCTCGGCGTGGGACGCGGTCTGGGACACCCGCACCGGCATCATCAGCTTCACCTCCCTCTCGGCACCGATCATCGAGCTCTTCGAGGCCCAGTTCAAGAAGACCTTCGAGGGGGCGCGGCTGGTGGCGATCCACCCCTACGCCCGGGCGGAGGCGCTGGTGGCCGATGAGCTGAAGCCCTCCCTGGAGCGGGCCAACCTGGCCACTTCCGAGGCGGCCATCGACCTCATCCGGAGCAACCAGTGGCTCGGCTGGGACTTCCTCCTCTGGCTCCTCCACCGGACCATGACCGAGTCGTCCGAGTACCGGGTCACCCGTCCCGGTCCGGCCCTGGCCGACGACCGCTTCGTCGCCTATCTCAACGACCGGCTGGTGCTGATGAGCGCCGGCGAGGCGGGGACCCAGAAGATCACCGTGGCGGGGCCCCAGGACCACTTCCGCGAGGCCCTCACCGCCCTTGCCAATGGGAAGCGGATCACCGAGGCGACCCTCTATCTGGAGAAGGAGGAGAACATCTGGAAGATGACCCTCAAGGGTGAGCTCTTCCACTTCGCCTCCCTCAAGACGCCGAAGGTGACCGTCGAGAAGGGTGAGACCGTGGACGAGCGGAGCGAAAAGGAGGCGGCGTTCTACGAGAAGATGTTCGTCCTGGACGAGGGGCTCCAGCTCTTCGACTCTCTCTTTGCCACCTTCCTGGAGCTTCGCCTCGGAAACGGCTGGGGAAGCGAGCTCGCCCGGATCGAGGGGTGGCTGGCGGGGGAATAATTCGTTCACCCCCCACGTTACCCATTCCCTTTTCCCGCCGAAAAATGGTACTTAGTAAGTAAGGCTGTGCGAGCCGCAGGGTCCCTCTCCCTGCGGCTTCCGTTTACGAGTCAATCCCCCCTTTTGATGGAGTTTTACGCGATGCCCCGATGGTTTTCGATCTCTGCGCGGCGCCGTTCCGCCGCGCTGCTGGCTCTTCTTGCGTTCCCCCTCGTCCTGGCGGGGTGCGCCGACAACAAGGCTCCCCGCCCCGCCCCCACCCCTCCCGTCCAGGCGGTAGCCACCTCGGCGAAGCGTGCCGTTCCGGCACCGGAGAAGGGGAGCTTCGCGCCGGTGACCAGTGCCCGGTCGAAGGTGAAGTACAAGGCAGGGGAGGACCCCGGCTTTGCCGAGCGCTGCGGCTGGCCGGTGAACTGCCCGCAGCCCCTGCCGGGGTCGATCCTCCCCCGGAAGCGGATCGTCGCCTACTACGGCAATCCGCAGTCGAAGCGGATGGGGGCTCTGGGAGAATACCCGAAGGACGAGATGCTGCGGCGGCTGAAGGGGGAGGTGGCCCGGTGGGAGAAGGCGGATCCCGCCCATCCGGTGCAGCCGGCCCTCCATCTGATCGCGGTGGTGGCCCAGGGGGCGCCGGGGAAGGCCGGAAAGTACCGGATGATCATGCCGGACAACATCGTGAGCCAGGTGTACGGCTGGGCTCGGGAGGCGAACGCCCTCCTCTTCATCGACATCCAGACCGGCCACGACGACATCCGGACCGTCCTGCCGCACTTCGAGTGGATCCTGAAGAACCCCGACGTCCACCTCGGGATCGACCCGGAATTCAACCTGATCAAGAGCCGCAAGGTGCCGGGGACCAAGATCGGGACCTACGACGCGGCGGACGTGAACTATGTCTCCGGCTACCTGCGGGACCTGGTGAAGAAGTATCACCTTCCCCCCAAGGTGCTGACGGTCCACCGCTTCACCCGCAACGGCCTCACCAACTACCGGAGCATCGTGCTGCGCCCCGAGGTGCAGATCGTCATGAACATGGACGGGTGGGGCGCCCCGTGGCTGAAGCGTGATTCCTACAAGGATTACGTGGTGGCCGAGCCGGTGGAGTACACCGGGTTCAAGCTCTTCTACCACAACGACACCAAGAAGGGTGACGCGCTCCTGACCCCGCAGGATGTGCTCCGGCTCCACCCGAAGCCACTCTACATCCAGTACCAGTAAAAATCATGCTCCCCCGAGCCGGGGAAACTCCGCCGGCAGCAGCGGCCGGGGGGTGAGGTGTTCGGGAAGGCGGATGAGCCGGGTTTCCGGCGGAAGGGCCAGCTCCTCGTAGAGGAGGTGGCCCTTCGTGTTGTAGCTCTTGGAGAGGTGCATCGGGAGGAGATGTGCCGGCCGGAGCTCCCGGGCGAGGAGGGAGACGTCCGTCGTGCAGAGGTGGTGGGAGTTCCGCGCCTTGGCCACGTCCGCCGCCAGGAAGGAGCATTCGCAGGCGAGGAGCGTCACCCTGTCGAGGAGGCGGCGCACCGTGGCCAGATTTCCCCCGTTGGCGCCGATGTCGGTGAGGTAGCCAATGCTGGCCTGTTCCTGATCCCGGCGGATCGCCTCGAAGAGCCCGCGCCCCTCGAAGGAGCGCCACGCCACCTCCCCTGTCGCCGCGCGGAGCGGCGCCGCGATCTCCTTCCCGTCCAATTCCCCCCGGTAGAACCGCTGCTTCAGCTCCCGGAGCCACTCTCCCGCCACCAGCCCCGCCGCCGCCATCTTGTCTCCGTCGATCCAGAAGCCGGGGCGCTCGAAAATACGGAAGACGAGGGTGGGGATGGCGTTGTGATCGCAGAGCTCCGCCGCCACGGTGAGGAAATCGTTGCGCCAGATCTCGGCGCCGTGCCGCTCCCGTTCCCCGGCCGGGTGGCGCGGAAACCCTTCGGAGCCGGGAAAGGTGAAGCTCAGGATGCGACCGGGGTGGACCTCGTGGACCCGGAAGGTGCACCAGTACGGTTCGGTCAGGTTCCAGTCGTAGCCGGCGAGCTTTGCCTCCACCTTCCGGGCGAGGTCCGGCGGGCCGAAGAGCTCCACCGTCCGGGGCGAGACGTGGATGTGGCGGACCAGGGTGTCGAACCCCATGAAGTGGTCCATGTGGGCGTGGCTGACGAAGACCGCGTCGAGGGATTTCAGGACCCGTTTCGCCAGGTGGTGGAGCTGGCCGCAGTCGAAGAGGATCGCCCGTCCCAGGGGGCGGACGTTCACCAGGAGGAGCGGGTCGTCCAGGAGTCCGGCGCAGAAGGTCGGCTCCAGATAGCGGAAGGGGAGGCGTTTCTTCATGGGGTGCCTCGCGGGGGAGTTCGTGAGCCCGAGGAGCCCGCCTGCGCTCAAAGTGCCCTATTTCTGCCAATCCAGGGCTCATTTTGCTTCGGCCGATCAACTCGCCGGGATTGGCGACGAAACAGGACACATTCGCTCCGGCGGGCTCCCCGGACTCACGAGTCAGCGGATACGAAAAAGGCCCGCCAACCGGCAGGCCTTTTCAGTGTAGCACAAAAGCGGCGGCTATCCCCGCTTGAGCATCCGTGCCGCCTCCACGGCGTGGTAGGTGAGGATCAGGTCGGCGCCGGCCCGCTTGAAGGAGAGGAGCGTCTCCATGATGACCCGTTCCTCGTCGATCCAGCCGTTGCGGGCGGCGGCCTTGACCATGCTGTACTCGCCGGAGACGTTGTAAACCGCCAGGGGGAGGTCGAACTCCTCCCGGAGGTCGCGGAGGATGTCGAGATAGGGGAGCCCTGGCTTCACCATGATGATGTCGGCCCCTTCCTCCACGTCCATGCGGGTCTCGCGGATCGCCTCCCGGCGGTTCCCCGGATCCATCTGGTAGGAGCGGCGGTCGCCGAACTGCGGCGTCGATTCCGCCGCCTCCCGGAACGGGCCGTAGTACCCCGAGGCGTACTTGGCGGAATAGCTCATGATGGGGATATGTTTGTAGCCGTTGTTGTCGAGGGTCTCGCGGATCGCCATGACCCGGCCGTCCATCATGTCGGAGGGGGCCACCATGTCGGCTCCGGCCTGGGCGTGGGAGAGGGCCTCCTTCGCCAGGAGCTCCAGGGTCTCGTCGTTGTCCACGTCGCCATCCTTGATGATGCCGCAGTGGCCGTGGTCGGTGTACTCGCACATGCAGACGTCGGTGATGACGGCGAGCCCCGGCACCTGCTTCTTCAGTGCCCGGATCGTCTCCTGGATGATGCCGTGCTCGGCGTAGGCGTCGCTTCCCACCGCGTCCTTCGTCTCGGGGATGCCGAAGAGGATTACCGCCGGCACGCCGAGCTCGTACGCCTCCTGGGCCTCCTCGACGATGTGTTCGATGGACTGCTGGTAGATCCCCGGCATGGAGGATATCTCTTTCCTGATCCCGGTGCCGAAGGCGGAGAACATCGGGTAGATCAGGTCGTTGGCGGAGAGGGAGGTTTCGCGGACCATCCGGCGGAAGACCTCTTTGCCCCGGATTCGGCGGGCCCTGAAGGTGGGATAGAACATGGCAGTGACGCTCCTTGAGATGAAATGAAGGGCGCAGCCGCGGCTGCGCTGCAACGATTCATGATACCTCAATCGGCGGCGGAAGCTCAAACCATTTTACAGCAGGGGGGAGGGGGGCGGGGGAGCGCATCGTTTCTGTTGCGAACAACCGGCTCTTGTGGCAAGAATAGCAGCGGCCGGGCGGGGAACAGCCGCTTCGGCACGCACATTTTCGGAGGTTTTCATGGCCAGGACGAACTGGGGCGCCACGGCCGACTCCCTGGCGCTGCTCGCGCTGCGGATACCGCTCGGCGCCATCTTCATCGCCCACGGTTCCCAGAAGCTTCTCGGCGCCTTCGGCGGCCACGGGCTCACCGCCACCTTCAAGACGTTCGAGGATAAACTCGGCATCCCGCCGATCTTCACGCTGCTGGCCATCATCGCCGAATTCGGCGGTGGCGTCGGAGTCCTCTGCGGTTTCCTGACCCGCCTCTCGGGATTCGGGATCGCGGCGGTCATGGCGGTGGCCCTCTACAAGATCCACTGGGCCAACGGCTTCTTCCTCAACGCTGCGTGCGTCCCGGGGCGGGGACACGGCATCGAGTTCCCCCTGGCGCTCCTCGGGATGGCCCTGGCGCTGCTCTTCTCCGGCGGCGGGGCGTGGTCGGTGGACCGCTACCTCTTCAGGCGGTAATTAGAAGATCGAATCCTTCAGCTCCCTGATGATCTCCACCTGCCGCTGGAAGATGTACTGGGAGATCGCCTTTTCGGCCTGGGCGCCGGGGCGGGTCTCGATGATGAAGAGGGTCTTTCCCGGCGTTTCGATGACGCGGAGGAGCTTGGCCCGGATTTCGAAGGGACCGCCGGGGAGCCGCAGGCTCACCGTCCCCTCGATGTCGCTCTCGGGGAGATTCGGCAGGGAGCCCACCAGGGCCACCCCGCCGAGGGATATGTCATTGAGGGTGCCCGCCACCGTTACGCCGGGGGCGGTGAAGGTCCCCTCGATCCGCTCCTTCACCTCTACCCGCACGAACTGGCGCCGCTCGGCCCGTACTTCCGCGTAGGCAAACTTCGTGACGATCGCCACGCACTTGTCGACGTTGACGTAGCTCACGGCCGCCAGCACGTCATGGGGGAAGTGGCTGCTCTTGAGGACGGTCTGCTTCTCGATATGCATGACCACCGCCTGCTGCTGGTTCACCGAGAGCTCCACCGTGTCGTCCTCGATGGTCTCCACCGTGGCACCGTAGTTGACCGGGATCGACTGGTAGTAGTTGAGGAGCCGCAGGTCGTTGGCAAGGGTCCCCTTCCCGACGGCGGCGAGCGTTTCGAGGATCTGCCGGTGGTCCTGCTGGGGGTCGGCAACGGGGGTAAGCTGGTAGGAATCGTTCATGGCATCGTCCTTGAGGGGTGGAAGTTTCCGGCGGCGTTCTTTTGGTTGTAATGGTCCGCCGCTTTCGTGTATAGTCAGTGCAGGCGAAGATATTCTCTTCGCCTTTCGTTTGTCCAGCGTTTTTCAGAGCTTAAGTGCATAGCAGGGAGCAGATCGTGAAGAAACACAACGAGCAGGAAATCGACCGCCGGCGCACCTTCGCCATCATCAGTCACCCCGACGCCGGCAAGACCACCATCACCGAGAAGCTGCTGCTGTTCGGCGGCGCCATCCAGCAGGCAGGCGAGGTCCGGGCCCGCAAGGCGGCGCGCCACGCCACCTCCGACTGGATGGAGATGGAGAAGCAGCGCGGCATCTCCGTCACCTCGTCGGTGATGAAGTTCACCTACCGCGACTACGAGGTGAACCTTCTGGACACCCCGGGCCACAACGACTTCTCCGAGGATACCTACCGGGTGCTCACCGCCGTCGACTCGGCACTCATGGTCATCGACTCCGTGAAGGGGGTCGAGAGCCAGACCATCAAGCTCCTGGACGTTTGCCGGCTCCGGCACACCCCGATCATGACCTTCGTCAACAAGCTCGACCGGGAGGGGCGGGATCCTTTTGAACTTATCGACGAGATCGAGAAAGTCTTGAGGATTCAGTGCGCCCCCATGACCTGGCCCATCGGGATGGGGAAGCGCTTCCGGGGCACCTACCACCTCTACACCAAGGAACTGGTCATCTTCGACGCCGAGGCCGAGCGCGGCACCGGCACCGTCGTCTCCCTCTCCGGCCTTGACGACCCGCGCCTCGACGAGATCCTCGGTTCCCAGGCCGACGAGCTCCGCGCCGACGTGGAGCTCGTGGAGGGGGCGGCCCACCCCTTCGAGGAGGAGGCGTACCTGGCCGGCCTCCAGACCCCGGTCTTCTTTGGGAGCGCCATCAACACCTTCGGGGTCCAGCAGCTTCTCGACACCTTCGTGGACCACGCGCCGACCCCCCTCCCCCGGGAGGCGGTGAGCCGCACCGTCTCACCGTACGAAGAGCCCTTCTCCGCCTTCGCCTTCAAGATCCAGGCGAACATGGACCCGGCCCACCGGGACCGGATCGCCTTCTTCCGGATCTGTTCCGGCAAATTCACCCGGGGGATGAAGGTGCGCCACGTCCGGATCGGGCGCGACGTCGCCATCGCCAACGCCACCATCTTCATGGCCCAGGACCGGACCCACGTGGACGAGGCGTTCCCCGGCGACATCATCGGCATCCACAATCACGGCACCATCAAGATCGGCGACACCTTCACCCAGGGGGAGGACCTCAAGTTCACCGGCATCCCCAACTTCGCCCCCGAGCATTTCCGGAAGGTGCGGCTCCTGGACCCCCTGAAGTCCAAGGCCCTGGAGAAGGGGCTCACGCAGCTGGCCGAGGAGGGGACCACCCAGGTCTTCCGGCCGCTCATGGGGGCCGACTGGATCGTCGGCGCCGTGGGCCTCCTCCAGTTCGACGTGGTCATGCACCGGCTGGAGCACGAGTACAACGTGAAGGCGACCTACGAGCCGGCCTCCTATGCCACGGCCCGGTGGGTCACCGGCGAGAGGAAGAAGCTGGACGAGTTCCAGAAGAAAGAGGTGATGAGCTGCTACATCGACGGCGAGGGGAACCTGGCCTACCTCGCCGGCTCCCAGTGGCGCCTCGACAACACCATGGAGAACTGGAAGGAGCTCACCTTCCACGCCACCCGGGAGCATAATTAGCACGCCGTCGGGGACCGGTTGTGCCGCCAGTGACACGCCGCGTGACGCCGGTGGCACAGATGTGGTTTTTCGACATTTCCTTCCCACCTCATAACCAATGATAATGTGAAGATTTTTCCCGTATACTCCCTGTGGGTGTATACGGGAATTCCCCTTGCACCATCCCTTCGTGTGAGATCGATGGCGCCCGGCCCCCCGGCCGGGAAGACCGACACGGAGGGTATCCCATGCAGTTCCAGGCAGGCCAGCAGACCCGGTTGCTCCTCAAATACATCCATACCCTTTCCGCCATGATGTGGATCGGCGGCGCCCAGGCGATCCTCGTCCTCCTCTACAAGGACCGCCAGGCCGCCAACGGCGACGAACTGTTCGCCTTCAACGACGCCATCCGCACCATCGACAACTGGCTCATCGCCCCGGGGGTCGCTGGCACCATCGCGTCGGGGGGGCTCATCTGCCTCGTCACGAACTGGGGGTTCCTGCGCCACCGCTGGGTGGTGGTGAAGTGGGTCGTCACCGCCGTGGCGACCCTGTTCGGGGTTGTCTTCCTCGGCCCCTGGTTCCAGGAGCTGGCCGAGCTGGCGGGATTGAACCGCCTGGCGGTCTTCGACAGCTGGGCCTATGCCCGGACCTACCAGCTCGGGGTCTCCTTCGGCATTGCCCAGACCGCCGTCCTCGTCGTCCTCATGCTGATCTCCATCTTCAAGCCCGAACTCGACCTGCTGCCGCCGCGGGCCTCCTTCCTCATCCGCCCCCTGGTCGCCCCTGTCGTCGGGCTCCATTCCCAGTTCAGCAGCCGCTTCCGTCAGGGGCGGGACTGACGCCCCCCGGCCGGACGTTCCGCCGCCCCTTTTCTCCCGCCCGAGACTCACCCCTTTCCACCGTCTGCATTTGATGATATTTCTGGTAGAATACATCAGGCTACCGGGCGGTGAACCATGGATCCCACAGAACTGAAAACACTCCTGCGCGCGTTCAAGAGCGGCACCCTCGACGAGGATGAGGCCCTGGAGCGCCTGCGCCATCTCCCCTTCGAGGATGTGGGAGACGCCATGGTCGACCACCATCGGGCGCTCCGCCAGGGGTTCCCCGAGGTGATCTTCGGCGAGAGCAAGAGCGTCGGCCAGATCGAGCGGATCATGGCCGCCCTGGCGGCGCGGGGAAACAACATCCTCGTCACCCGCATCGACGAGGCGAAGGCGCTGGCGGTCCGGGAGGCGTTCCCACAGGCCCGCCACCACGCCGAGGCCCGCTGCCTCACCCTGGAGCAGAAGCCGGTGGAGCCCCGGGGGCGGGGGACGGTCCTCGTCGTCTCGGCCGGCACCTCCGATCTCCCCGTGGCGTCGGAGGCCCTCGTCACCCTCCGGATGCTCGGCAACGCCGCCGAGCACCTCTACGACGTGGGGGTGGCGGGGATCCACCGCCTCCTGGCCCGCCGCGAGGCGCTCTTCGCGGCGCGGGTGGTGATCGTGGTGGCGGGGATGGAGGGGGCGCTCCCCTCGGTGGTGGGGGGGCTCGTGAACTGCCCGGTGATCGCCGTCCCGACCTCCGTCGGCTACGGCGCCTCCTTCGGCGGCATCGCGGCGCTTCTCGGGATGCTCAACTCCTGTGCCGCCGGCGTCACGGTGGTTAATATCGACAACGGATTCGGCGCCGCCGTGGCGGCAAGCATGATCAACCGGGAATAGGCGTGTGATGAAGATACTGTATTTTGACTGTTTTGCCGGCATTGCCGGCGACATGGCCGTGGCCGCCCTCATCGACCTGGGGGTCCCCTTCGAGGTGGTGCGCGCCGCCGTGGCCTCCCTCCCGCTCCCCCATTCGAGCTACTCCCTGGCCGTGGAGAAGACGAGCCGCAAGGGGATCGCCGCCACCCGTTTCGTGGTCCGCGTGGAAGAGCACCAGCCCCACCGCCACTATGCCGACATCGCCGCCATGATCGAGGAGAGCCCCCTGGCCCCGGGGGTGAAGGAGAAGGCGCAGCGGATCTTCTTCCGCCTCGCCGAGGCCGAGGCCAAGGTCCACGGGGTGGAGATCGGCCGGGTCCACTTCCATGAGGTGGGGGCGGTGGACTCCATCGCCGACATCGTCGCCGCCGCCGCGGCCATCGACTACCTGGGGATCGACGCCATCCACGCCTCCCCCCTTCCCCTCGGGAGCGGCTTTGTGGAGAGCGCCCACGGCCGGCTCCCCGTGCCGGCCCCCGCCACGGCGGAGCTTCTGCGGGGAATCCCGGTCCACGGCGCGGCGGGGGCGGGGGAGCGGGTCACCCCCACCGGCGCGGCGATCCTGGCGGCGCTGGCCACCGGCTTCGGCCCGGTGCCGGCCATGACGGTGGCGGCCGTCGGCAGCGGTGCCGGCAGCCGCGACTTCGACGACCTCCCCAACGTCGTGCGGGCCTTCCTCGGCGAGAGCGGGGCGGGGCTCGACCGTGACGAGGTGCAGGTGATCGAGACCCATATCGACGACATGAACCCCGAGCTGCTCGGCTACGTGCTGGAGCGACTCCTGGAGGAGGGGGCCCTGGACGCCGCCTTCGCACCGCTGCAGATGAAGAAGAACCGCCCCGGCGTCCGGCTCACCGTCGTCGCTCCCCCGGAGCGGCTCGAAAGTCTCGCGGGGTTAATCCTGCGGGAGACCACGGCCATCGGGGTCCGCACCTATCCGGTGCAGCGCGTCAAGCTCCGGCGGGAGATCGAAGAGCGCCAGACCTCCCTGGGGCCGGTACGGGTGAAGGTGCTCCGCGACGGCGAGGGGCTGGTCCGGGTCGCCCCCGAGTACGAGGAGTGCCGTCGGATCGCCGCGGAGCGGGGGATGCCGCTGGCGGAGGTCTACCGGATCGTCGAGCGGGAGGCTGCCCTGTGATGAGAGCATTTGTCACCGGCGCCGCCACCTGGTGCGGGACCGGTCTCTCCCCCTTCGCACCGGGGACGGTGGGAACCCTCGGCGCCATACCCTTCTACCTCGTCCTGGCGCGGCTGCCGCTGCCGCTCTACCTCCTTACCACCGTGGCGTTCATCTTCTTCGCCGCCTGGATCTCGGGGCGGGCGGAGGAGATTTACGACGCCAAGGATCCGGGGCGGATCGTCATCGACGAGGTGGCGGGGTACCTCGTCACCATGACGGCGGCGCCGGCCCACTGGCAGAGCGTTCTCCTCGGCTTCTTCCTCTTTCGCTTCTTTGACGTGGTGAAGATCCCGCCGGCCCGCTACTTCGACCGGAGCGTGAAGAACGGCTGGGGGGTCGTCCTCGACGACGTGGCGGCTGGGGTGTATGCCTGTGCGGTGCTCCATCTGGCCTTGAGGCTGATGTGAGGATAGCCACCCTCTCCATCGGCGACGAGCTCCTCTTCGGCGAGGTTACCGACACCAACGCGTCGTGGCTGGCGGGGCGCCTCTACGGGGCGGGGGTGCCGGTGCGGCGGCACCTGACGGTGGGGGACGACGAGGACGAGATCGCCGCGGCCCTGGAGAGTCTGGCGGCGGAGCACGACGCCGTTGTCGTCACCGGGGGGCTCGGCCCCACCGACGACGACGTCACCGCCCGGGGAGCGGCCCAGGCCACCGGCCGGCGCCTCGTCCTGAACGAGGAGGCCCTGGCGCGGCTGCGGGAGTTTTTCGACCGGCGGGGGAGGGAGATGCACCCGGCCAACGAGCGGCAGTGCCTCTTGCCGGCCAAGGCGGGGATCATTCCGAACGCCGCCGGCACCGCCAGCGGTTTCCATCTCGTCCACGGTGGCGCGCTCCTCGTCTTTCTCCCCGGCGTCCCCGCCGAGATGACGCGGATGTTCGCCGACTCGGTTCTGCCGCTCATCCTCTCCCGGCGGACGGAGCGGCGGAGCGTCCGGACCCTGGTCCTGTCGATTTTCGGCCTTTCCGAGGCGGAGATCGGCGCCCGGCTCACCGGCATCGACCGCTCGCGCCCCGGGCTCACCGTCGCCTACTGCGTGAACTACCCGCTGGTGGAGGTGAAGCTGCGGGGAGAGGGGGAGGGTGCCCCGGTGGTGGATGAGCTCCTCGCCGCCGCAGCTCCTCTGGTCCGGGAGCGCCTTGCCGGCTTCATCGTGGCGGAAGGGGATGAGACCATCGATACCGCGGTGGCCCGGCTCTTCCGGGAAAAGGGGATGACCCTGGCCCTGGCCGAGTCGTGCACCGGCGGGCTCATCGCCAAGCGGATCACCGATCTGGCCGGAAGCTCCGCCTACTTCCTCCTCGGTGCGGTCACCTACGCCAACGGGGCGAAGACGCGGCTTCTGGACGTCTCCGACGACCTCCTGGCGGAGAAGGGGGCGGTGAGCGCCGAGGTGGCCCGGGCCATGGCCCGGGGGGTGCGGGACCTCGCCGGGAGCGACGTGGCGCTGGCGGTCACCGGCATCGCCGGCCCCGACGGGGGAGCCCCCGACAAGCCGGTGGGGACCGTCTTCCTCGCCCTTGCCGACCGCGCCGGCTGCACGGTCAAACAGTACCGCTTCTCGGGCGACCGGGAAAAAATCAGGACGATCACGGCGGTGACGGCCATGGATTGGCTCAGAAGGTGGCTCCTGTCATGCTGAGAGAATTCGTTCCGCGTCCTTCGCCTCCCCCCTCCGGGGGAGCACCGGCCGACTCCGGCGGCAGAGATCTCCCTCCCCGGCGCCTCCCCATCGTGGTCGTCGGGCTCTTTGCCCTGCTCGTCCTGGGGGTGTTGGCCGGCGTCTTCGTCGTCTACCGGCAAACCTCCCCCCTCTTGGATCTCCTCGGCCTCGTGGCGCTCCTTGCCGTTACCTGCTCCGGTTTCATGGCGTTCAGCTACCGCCGGGGAAAGAACGAGGAGGAGGCGTCCCACCTCGCCGAGCTGATGGAGGTGGAGCGGCAGCTGGACAAGACGGCCCGCCGTTACCGCAGCCTCCTGGAGGGGGCCGGCGTCGCCATCTTCGTCTTCAATGCCGACAGCGGCATCCTCGTGGAGGTGAACCGGCGGGGGGTCGACCTCCTCGGTCACTCCCGGGAAGAGATGGCTGCCCTGCGGGGGAAGGACCTGATCCCCGAGGATGAGCAGGAACGGTTCGCTTCGTTCGTCATGCGGGTGGCCCGCCGCGGACGGGGGCGCCTCGACCGGATCACCTTCCGCCGCAAGAGTGGCGAGCGCTTCTTCGGCGAGGTGGACGCCCGCCTCATTGACCTGGGTGACGAGCGGCTCGTCCACGTCACCGTCCGGGACATTACCTTCAAGTACCGGGCGGAGCGGGAAATCCGCCAGCGCAACCGGGAGCTCTCCACCCTGATCCGGATCATCAGCCACGCCAACCGGGAGCGGGAACTGAAGACGGTGCTCGACGTCACCCTCCGGGAGATGGTGGATGTCTTCGGTGCGTCCGGCGGGGGGATCCATCTGCGGCGGGAGGAGGGGAGGCTCAAGCCCGCCGCCACGCTGAACGTCCCCGACGGCGTGGCCGCCCTGCTCGCGGGAGAGGAGAAAGAGGGGGGGCTCCTCGGACGGGTTGCCTCGTTCCGGGCGCCGCTCGCCTACGAGGACCTGGCGGCCTCCGACGTGCCGGGATGCACTCCGGCTGCGGTCCAGGGGGCGAAGGGGTTCGCCGGCGTCCCCCTTTCGGCCCGCAACCGGGTGATCGGCGTGATGTATCTCCTGAGCGACGAGGCACGCCGCTTCACCGACGAAGAAATGCGGCTCTGCCTCTCCGTCGCCGACCAGATCGGGATCGTCATCGAGCACGCCCGGCTCTTCGACGAGCTCAAGTGGAAGAGCGACGAGCTCCTCCGCTCCTTCCGCCTCCTGGAGAAGAGCAGTCACGAGCTCGCCCTCTCCCAGCACCACCTCCGGGCGAACCTGCTGGTTGTGGAGCAGGCGAACCAGGAGCTGGAGCGCCTCGACCGGATGAAGTCGAGCTTTCTCGGCATGATCTCCCACGAATTCCGGACGCCGCTCACCAGCATCATGAGCGGCACCGAGTTCCTCATCTCCTCCCGCACCTTCGACCAGGATGCCGACTCCCGCCGTATCCTCGACATGATCCACCAGGGAGGAGAACGGCTCTCCGAGATCGTCGACAACATCCTCAAGCTGACCCGCCTCGAAGCCACCGGCGCTGCGGTGACGACGACGGCCATCCACCTCTCCCAGATCGTCGACCACGTCATCGCCTCCCTGGCGCCGATGCTGGAGGAGCGGGGGCTCAAGGTCGTCCACAGCAACCTGGAGCGGCTTCCCTACTGCAGCGGCGACCGGGAATGCCTGGAGGAGATCTTCACGGAACTCCTGGAGAATTCGGTCAAGTTCACCCCGGACGGGGGGACCATCTTCATCTCCGCGCGGGTGGTGGATCGGCGGGCCCTGGCGGCGAAGAGGGAGATCCTCGGCCGGTTCAACGCCGGCTTCTATGCCCAGATGGGAGACCACGGCTACCTGGAGGTGGAGGTCCGGGACAACGGCATCGGGGTGAGTCCGAACGAGCAGGTGAAGATCTTCGACAAGTTCTACGAGATCGGGGAGATCCGGCACCATTCCAGCGGCAAGCACAAGTTCCAGGGGAAGGGGACGGGGCTCGGCCTCGCCATTGTGAAGGGGATGGTGGAGGCCCACGGCGGCATGGTCTGGATGGAGAGCCCCGGCATCGACCCCGATGCCCGATTCGGGAGCGCCTTTTACGTGCTCATCCCCCTGGAGGGAGGGCCACGGCAGGAGCCGCTCCCCTTTGCCGGCGGGGGGGAGTGGAGCGCGGTCGGCGAAGGGGTGGCGGAGGAGGATTGACGCGCCATCGGGCAGGGGTGGCTCTCCGAAGATACCCATTGAAAAAGGCGAAACACCTGTGATATTTCTGATCAACTTTAACATGCACCACATTTTGCGCCGCCGCGACGGGCGCCCCGCGAGGAGACCACTGTGACCCAGGACCGTGAGAAGGCCATCGAGCTGACGCTCAGCCAGATAGAAAAGCAGTTCGGCAAGGGGGCGATCATGCGCCTCGGCGCCGAAGAGGCCCTCCCCGACATTGCCGCCATCCCCACCGGCTCGGTTTCCCTCGACCTCGCCCTCGGCGTCGGAGGGGTCCCCCGCGGCCGGGTGATCGAGATCTACGGCCCCGAATCGTCGGGCAAGACGACCCTCGCCCTCCATATCGCCGCCGAGGCCCAGAAGATGGGGGGGATCGCCGCCTTCGTGGATGCGGAGCACGCCCTGGACATCGGCTACGCCCGCAAGCTCGGGGTCAAGACCGATGATCTCCTCGTCTCCCAGCCCGACACCGGCGAGCAGGCCCTGGAGATCACCGAGATGCTCGTGCGCAGCGGCGCCGTTGACGTCCTCGTCATCGACTCGGTGGCGGCCCTGGTCCCCAAGGCGGAGATCGAGGGAGAGATGGGGGATTCCCACGTCGGCCTCCAGGCGCGGCTCATGTCCCAGGCGCTGCGCAAGCTCACCGGCATCATCTCCAAGTCCAACTGCTGCGTCATTTTCATCAACCAGATCCGGATGAAGATCGGCGTCATGTTCGGCAACCCCGAGACCACCACCGGCGGCAACGCCCTCAAGTTCTACGCCTCGGTTCGCCTCGACATCCGCAAGATCGCCACCCTCAAGCAGGGGGACGCGGTGGTCGGCTCCCGCACCCGGGTGAAGGTGGTGAAGAACAAGGTGGCGCCGCCGTTCAAGGAAGTGGAGTTCGACATCTACTACGGCGAGGGGGTCTCCCGCCTCGGCGACATCCTCGACCTGGCGGTGGACCGCAAGATCATCGACAAGAGCGGCGCCTGGTTCTCCTACGGCTCGGAGCGGATCGGCCAGGGGCGCGAGAACGCCCGGACCTTCCTCAGGGAGCGCCCGGAACTGGTGGCCGAGATCGAGGCAAAACTCTACGAGGCGGCCGGCATGGCCCGCCCGGGGGCGAAGGAGGCCCAGGCCTAAGCCATGGAGCTCAATGATATCCTTGCTATAGCGGTCAAGGCGAAAGCGTCCGATATCCATATCAAGACGGGGCTTCCGCCGGTGGTCCGGATCGACGGCCGGCTGCGGCCGATCCCCAACGCCCCGCGCCTTGCGCCGGACCAGGTCCGTGCCATGGCGCTTGCCATCATGAACGACCGCCAGAAGCGGATCTTCGAAGAGAACTTCGAGTGCGACACCGCCTACGGCGTGCCGGGGCTCGGCCGTTTCCGGGTGAGCGTCTACTCCCAGCGCGGCACCGTCGCCATGGTCTTTCGCTTCATCCCCTTCGGGATCCCCTCCATCGAGAACCTGACCCTCCCACCGGCCATCAAGAAGCTCGCCATGGAGGAGCGGGGGCTCATCCTCGTCACCGGCACCACGGGAAGCGGCAAGTCCACCACCCTGGCCGCCATGATCGACTACATCAACGAGCACCGCACCTGCAACATCATCACCGTCGAGGACCCGGTGGAGTTTCTCCACCGCGACAAGAAAAGCATCCTCTCCCAGCGGGAGGTGGGGTTCGACACACTCTCCTTCGCCACGGCGCTCAAGGGGGCCCTCCGCCAGGACCCCGACGTCATCCTGGTCGGCGAGATGCGGGACATGGAGACCATTGAGACCGCCATGCACGCCGCCGAGACCGGGCATCTCGTCATGTCGACGCTGCATACCCTGGACGCCACCGAGACCATCAACCGGATCATCTCCGTCTTCCCGCCGTTCCACCAGCGGCAGATCCGGATCCAGCTGGCCGGCGTCATCAAGGGGGTCATCTCCCAGCGGCTTGTGCCGCGGGCCGACGGCAAGGGGCGGGTCCCCGCCGTCGAGATCATGATCGGCACGGCCCGGGTCCGGGAGTACATTGACGACAAGGACAAGACGAAGCTCCTCCCCGAGGCCATCGCCCAGGGGGTCACCTCCTACGGAATGCAGACCTTCGACCAGTCGCTCATGCAGCTCTACACTCAGAAGCTCATCACCTACGACGAGGCGTTGCGCCAGTCCTCCAACCCGGACGATTTCGCTCTGAAGGTCTCGGGGATCTCCTCCACCTCCGACAGCACCTGGGACCAGTTCGTCCACGACGAGGAACCCCCCGCCGCGGAAGAGGGGCCCGGCATCGAAAAATATTAGATGGGCCGGGAGCGCAGCGGATTGTCCCATGCCGTTGACCTCCTCTCCCGCCGTGACCACGCCGAGGCGGAGCTCGCCCGCAAGCTGCGGCGCACGGTGGACGACGAAGAGGAGATCGCCCGGATCGTCGCCCGCCTCCGGGAGCTCGGCTATCTCGACGACCGCCGCCTCGCCGTCCGGATCGTCGAGGCGGCGCTTGCCGGCGGCCGGATGGCCGGAGCCCGGCTCCGCCTGGAGCTGCAGCGGCGGGGGATTCCCCGCGCCATCGCCGACGAGGTTCTCCACGCGGCGGCCGGCGATTACGACGAGCGGGGTGCCGTGACCGCTCTCCTTTCCCGGAAGTTCCCCCGCTTTGCGGCCGAGGGGGGCGACCCGCGGGAGAAGCGGCGGATCGTCGGCTGGCTGCAGCGCCGGGGCTTTTCCCTCTCCGCCATCCTGGAGGCCCTGCGGGAGCCCGCAGAAGATTGACACGACCAGATCACCACTGACAGAGGAACCGATGACCGGAAAAGAGATACGCGCCAGATTCCTGAAGTTTTTCGCCGACCGCGGCCATGCCGTCGTCCCGAGCTCCCCCCTCATCCCGAAGAACGACCCGACCCTCCTCTTTGCCAACGCCGGCATGAACCAGTTCAAGGACACCTTCCTCGGCCTGGAGAAGCGGGATTACGTCCGGGCCTGCTCGTCCCAGAAGTGCGTCAGGGCCGGCGGCAAGCACAACGACCTGGAGAACGTGGGGCGCACCGCCCGCCACCACACCTTCTTCGAGATGCTCGGCAACTTCTCCTTCGGCGACTACTTCAAGAAGGAAGCCATCGCCTTTGCCTGGGAATTCCTGACCAAGGAGCTGGGGCTCGACAAGGAGCGCCTCTACGTGACGGTCTACACCGACGATGACGAGGCGGCCGACATCTGGCACCGGCAGGAGGGGGTTCCCCGGGAGCGGATCTACCGCTTCGGCGAGAAGGACAACTTCTGGTCCATGGGTGACACCGGCCCCTGCGGCCCCTGCAGCGAAATCTTCTGGGACAACGGCCCCGAGGTCGGGTGCGGCAGCCCCGACTGCGCCGTGGGGTGCGACTGCGACCGCTACATGGAGATCTGGAACAACGTCTTCATGCAGTTCAACCGCTCCGCCGACGGTACCCTCACCCCCCTCCCCAAGCCTTCCGTCGACACCGGCATGGGGCTGGAGCGGATCTCCACCGTCATGCAGGGGGTGAAGTCCAACTACGACACCGACTTCCTCCAGGGGATCATCCGGCACGTGGAGCGGCTGGCGGGGAAACGCTACCGCGACAGCGACAAGGACGACGTCTCCATGCGGGTCATCGCCGACCACGCCCGGGCCACCACCTTCCTGATCTGCGACGGGGTCCTCCCCTCCAACGAGGGGCGCGGCTACGTCCTGCGCCGGATCATGCGCCGGGCCGCCCGCCACGCCAAGATGCTCGGTTTTGCCGAGCCGGTCCTCTACCGGACCGTGGACGCGGTGAACGCCATCATGGCCGATGCCTACCCCGAGCTCCTGGAGCGGGAGGAGTACATCAAAAAGGTGATCCGGGCCGAGGAGGAGCGCTTCGCCGAGACCCTCGACAATGGCCTGCGGATCCTCAACGACGAGGTGGGCTCCCTCCGGAAGGAAGGGAAAAACGTCATTCCGGGCGAGATCCTCTTCCGCCTCTACGACACCTACGGCTTTCCCACCGACCTCACCGCCGACATCGTGGAGAGCGAAGGGTTCACCATCGACGAGGCAGGGTTCGAGGCGTGCATGGAGCGCCAGCGGGAGCAGGCCCGCGAGCACTGGAAGGGGTCCGGTGAGGAGGGGATCGCCGCGGTCCACAAGGAGCTCTATCACCGCGGTCTCCGGAGCGCCTTCGTCGGCTACGACGAGAAGAGCAGCTACGGGACCATCACCGCCCTGCTCCGCGGCGGCGCCGAGGTCTCCGGGGCGAAGACGGGGGATGAGATCGAGATCATTACCGACAAGACCCCTTTCTACGGCGAGTCCGGCGGCCAGGCGGGGGATACCGGCACCATCTCCACCGGCAGTGCCCATGTGCGGGTGACCGAGACCCTCCGTCCCTATCCCGATCTGATCATCCACCGGGGGACGGTGGTGGAGGGGGCCCTGACGGCCGGCGAGGCGTGCGATCTGAAGGTGGCGGGTGCCGAGCGCGACGCCACGGCCCGCAACCACACCGCCACCCACCTCCTGCAGACGGCGCTCCGCCAGGTCCTCGGCGACCACGTGAAGCAGGCGGGCTCCCTGGTGGCGCCGGAGCGGCTCCGGTTCGACTTCACCCACTTCACCGCCCTGACCCCGGAGGAGATCCGCCGGGCGGAGGAGATCGTCAACGCCTTCATCATGGGGAACGACGAGGTCCGGGCCCGGGAGATGGCCGTCGACGAGGCGATGGAGAGCGGGGCCACGGCCCTCTTCGGCGAGAAGTACGGCGACCGGGTCCGGGTGGTGAAGGTCGGCGAGGTGAGCGCCGAGCTCTGCGGCGGGACCCACGTCCGGGCCGCCGGCGACATCGGCTTTTTCAAGGTCCTCTCCGAGGCGGGGATTGCCGCCGGGGTGCGCCGGATCGAGGCGCTGACCGGCGCGGCCGCCCTTCGCCACGTGCAGGAGTTGGAGGAGGAGCGGCGCCAGGTGGCGGCCCTCATCAAGGCCGAAGGGGGGGACAACCTCGGCCGGCTCCAGAAGCTTCTCGCCCGCCAGAAGGAGATGCAGCGTGAGCTTGAGACGCTCCAGGGGAAACTCAACGCCGCCCGGTCGGCGGACCTCCTCGCCGACATCCGGGAAGTGGGGGGGGTGAAGGTCCTGGCAGTGCAGGTGGAGATCGACGACCCGAAGAAACTGCGGGAGCTGGCCGACACCCTCAAGGACCGCGTCGGCTCCGGCGTGGTGGCCCTGGGGTGTGAGAAGGAGGGGAAGGCGAACCTCCTCGTGGCGGTGACGAAGGACCTGACGGGACGCCTCCGGGCGGGGGACCTCATTCGCCAGCTGGCGCCGGTCATCGGCGGGAGCGGTGGCGGGAAGCCCGAGCTGGCCCAGGCCGGCGGCAGCGATCCCGCCCGGCTGGCCGAGGCCCTGGAGCAGGTGTACTGCCTGGTGGGGCAGGCATAACGAACTGAACGGAAGGCTGGGGAGCTCCCATGGATGTCGTGACGAGATACCAGGCGGAACGGAGCACGAAGTCGATCCTCGTCGTGGATGACGAAGCGGTCATCCGCGACCTCTGCGCCAAGGCCCTCAAGGGGTACCAGGTACTGCAGGCGGGCGACGGCGAGGAGGCCCTGCGCCTCTTTGAAAAGGGGGGGATCGATGTGATCCTCACCGATGTCATGATGCCGAAGCTGAACGGCATCGAACTGCTGCGCCGGCTCAAGGAGCTGGAGCCGACCCTGGTGGTGATCGTCATGACCGGCTATGCCGAGAAGGAGATCATCCTCAACGCCCTCAAGGCCGACGCCGACGATTTCATCACCAAGCCCCTGAACCTTCTCCAGCTCAAGACGGCGGTGGACAAGGCCCTGGACAAGAAGGCCCTCAAGGAGGAGATCGCCAACCTCAGGAGCATGGACCGGCTCAAGAGCAACTTCCTCTCCCTCATCTCCCACAAGTTCCGCACCCCCCTCACCACCATCTCCCTCTTCCTCCAGAACCTGGCGGGGGGGATCTACGACCCCCACGACCCCGAGTCGCGCCGGAACCTGGAGCTGATCTGCGGCCAGTCCCGCTACCTGGAGTCGCTGGTGACGGAGCTCCTCGCCTTCAGCCGCTTCATGGATGCCGACGAAGGGGTCCTCCGGGAGCCGTGCGCCCTGAACGATCTGGTCCGCGGCATCGTCTGCTCCTCCCCGGAGGCGGCCGCCAAGCCGGGGGTCAAGACCGTCTTCGACCTGGATCCCCTTCCCCCCCTCTCCCTCGACCGGGAGAAGATCGCCTTCGCCATCGGCCAGGTGATCGACAATGCGTACAAGTTTTCCCGCGAAACCGGCACCGTGACCCTTTCCCTCAAGCAGGAGGGGGATGACTGCCGGCTCACCGTCACGGACACCGGCATGGGGATTCCCCGGGAGGAGCTGCCGAAGATCTTCGAGAAGTTCTACCAGGTGGACCCCGACGGGGCCGGCCAGATCCGGGGCTTCGGCCTCGGGCTCTTCTATGCCCGCGAGTTCGTCAAGCTCCACGACGGCACGATAACCGTGGAGAGCGAGCCGGGGGTCGGGACCGCTCTTTCCCTCCTCATTCCCCACGGGGCACCCGCGGCCGACTGACCTGCCTCCCCCTCGGGGGGGCGGCCGCAACCCCTCTTTCCTGTTGATTATTACCCTCTTTCTGCTATAGTTGCTCCTTTGCGAAACCAGTTCCCGCCCCTATCCCACCGTCACGGGAGGCCCAACCCGATGCAGCACCTCATCGAAAAAGCCAACACCCTGATGGAGGCGCTTCCGTACATCAGGCGCTTCTCCGGCAAGACCATCGTCATCAAGTACGGCGGACACGCCATGGCCGACGAGGCCCTGAAGGAGTCCTTCGCCCTCGACGTGATCCTCCTCAAGTCCCTCGGCATCAACGCCGTCGTCGTCCACGGCGGCGGTCCCCAGATCAACGAGACCCTCAAGCGCTACGGCATCGTCTCCGAATTCGTGAAGGGGATGCGGGTCACCGACGCCGCCACCATGCAGGTGGTGGAGATGGTCCTCACCGGCCAGGTGAACACGGAAGTGGTCGGATACCTGAACCAGCACGGCGGCCGGGCGGTGGGGCTCTCCGGAAAGGACGGAAGTCTCCTGCAGTGCGAAAAGCTCCTCCAGGAGGTGAAGCACGACGACGGCACCGTGGAGAAGGTCGATATCGGCTTCGTCGGAGACGTGGTGAAGGTGAACCAGGAGTTGATCCAGACCCTGGAGCACGGCAAGTTCATCCCGGTCATCGCCCCGGTGGGGGTGGGGGAGCACGGCGAGAGCTACAACATCAACGCCGACCTCGTGGCCGGACGGGTGGCCGGCGCACTGCGGGCCGAGAAGCTGATCCTCCTCACCGACGTGGAGGGGGTGAAGGATACCGACGGGAAGCTCCTCTCGAGCATCCCCTTCGACGACGTGCCGCGCCTCATCGACGGCAAGGTCATCACCGGCGGCATGATCCCCAAGGTGACCTGCTGCGTCGACGCCATCACCGAGGGGGTCAAGAAGGCCTCCATCATCGACGGCCGGGTGCTCCACGCGGTTCTCCTCGAAATCTTCACCGACGTCGGCGTCGGCACCGAGATCCACCGATGACGCTCCCTTTCGGCAGTCACCCCCGGTAAGAGGCCAGAAATGGAAGCGACGCGGCGCGATGCCGCGCGGGAGGATCGAGACGATGAACAGTGCGCAATGGATGGAAAAAGCTGACAAATACATCATGAAGACCTACGGCCGGTACCCACTGGTGCCGGTGCGGGGGGAAGGGTGCATCCTCTGGGACGCCGACGGGAAGCGTTACCTCGACTTCCTCGCCGGCGTGGCGGTGAACAACCTCGGCCACTGCCACCCGAAGGTGGTGGCGGCACTCCAGAAGCAGGCGGCCGAGATGATCCACTGCTCCAACTACTACCACATCCCGAACCAGATCGCCCTGGCGGAGCTCCTCTGCACTCACTCCTTCGCCGACAAGGCATTCTTCTGCAACTCGGGGGCCGAGGCGAACGAAGCGGCCATCAAGCTCGCCCGCAAGTACACCCGGGAGAAGTACGGCGATCCGGAGCGGTACGAGATCATCACCGCCCTCTCCTCCTTCCACGGCCGGACCATGGCGACCATCTCCGCCACAGGGCAGGAGAAGGTGCAGAAGTTCTTCGATCCGCTCCTCCACGGCTTCAGCTACGTCCCGTTCAACGACGCCGACGCCCTGGCGGCGGCCGTCACCCCCAAAACCTGCGCCGTGATGCTGGAGCCGATCCAGGGAGAGGGGGGGGTCGTCGTGCCGTCGGCCGACTACTTCCGCAAGGTCCGGGAGATCTGCGACCGCCACGGTCTGCTCCTCATCTTCGACGAGGTCCAGGTGGGAATCGGGCGGACCGGCCGGCTCTTCGCCCACGAGCATTTTGACGTGGTCCCCGACATTATGACCCTCGCCAAGGCCCTGGCCGGCGGCCCCCCCATCGGCGCCATGCTGGCCAAGGATGCCGTGGCCGCGTCGTTTTCCCCCGGCACCCATGGCTCCACCTTCGGGGGGAATCCCCTGGTCACCGCCGCCGGCGTTGCCGCCGTCCGGGCGGTCCTGGAGGAGGGGCTCCTGAACCGGGCGGAGGAGATGGGCGACTACCTCGTGGGGGAGCTGGAGCGGCTTAAAGAAAAGTATCCCTTCATCACCGACGTGCGGGGGATCGGCCTCATGATCGGCATGGAGCTCTCCATCCCGGCGGGGGAGATCGTCGTCAAGGGGCTGCAGCGGGGGGTCCTCCTCAACGTGGCCCAGGACCGGGTGCTCCGGTTCGTCCCCCCCCTGGTGGTGACCAAGCAGGAAGTGAACGAAATGATCGCCGTCCTCGACGGCATTCTGGAGGAGATGAAACCATGAAGCGGGATTTCCTCGCCCTCAGCCAGTACACCAAGGACGAGCTCGACGCGCTCTTCGCCCTGACGAAGGAGCTCAAGGCGAAGCAGAAGCAAGGGGTCGAGCACCACATCCTCAAGGGGAAGAGCGTGGCGCTCATCTTCGAGAAGTCGTCCACCCGGACCAGGATCTCCTTCGAGGTGGGGGTCTTCCAGCTCGGTGCCCACCCCCTCTTCATCTCCTCCGCCACCTCCCAGATGGGGCGCGGCGAGCCGATCCGCGACACCGCCCGCGTCATGTCCCGCTACTGTGACGGCGTCATGATCCGGACCTATGGCCAGGAGATCGTGGAGGAGTTCGCCCAGTACGCCACCATTCCGGTCATCAACGGCCTCACCGACCTCTTCCATCCCTGCCAGATCATGGCCGACCTCTTCACGGTCATGGAGCAGAAGGGGAGCTACGAGGGGCTGACGGTGGCGTGGGTCGGCGACGGGAACAACATGGCCAACACCTGGATCGAGGCCGCCGCCATCCTCGGCTTCGACCTGCGGCTCGCCTGTCCCAGGGGGTACGAGCCGGACAAGAATGTCATGGAATGGGCCCTTGCCCGGGCAACCTCCGCCATCACCATCACCCACGATCCGGCCGAGGCGGTGCGGGGGGCCGACGTGGTCAATACCGACGTCTGGGCGAGCATGGGGCAGGAGGCGGAGCAGAAGGTGCGGGAGAAGGCCTTTGCCGGCTTCTGCGTCGACGACGCGCTCGTCGCCCTGGCGAAGCCCGACTGCATGGTGCTCCACTGTCTCCCGGCCCACCGCGGCGAGGAGATCGCCGACAGCGTCATCGAGGGGCCCCGCTCGGCGGTCTGGGACGAGGCCGAAAACCGGCTCCATGTCCAGAAGGCCATCATGGCCACCCTCATGAAGTAACCGCAGCTACCGAACAAACCGAACCAAAAGGAGAACCACATGGCCAAGAAAGACGTGAAGAAGATCGTCCTCGCCTATTCGGGCGGTCTGGACACCTCCATCATCCTCAAGTGGCTCAAGAACGAGTACGGCTGCGAGGTCATCACCTTCTCCGCCGACCTCGGGCAGGGGGACGAGCTGGCGCCGATCCGCGACAAGGCGTTTGCCACCGGCGCCGACAAGGTCTACATCGACGACCTGAAGGAAGAGTTCGTCAAGGACTTCGTCTTCCCGATGTTCCGGGCCAATGCCATTTACGAAGGGCACTACCTCCTCGGCACCTCCATTGCCCGTCCCCTCATCGCCAAGCGCCAGATGGAGATCGCGAAGATCGAGGGCGCCGACGCCGTCTCCCACGGCGCCACCGGCAAAGGGAACGACCAGGTCCGCTTCGAGCTCGGCTACTACCACTTCGACCCCGCCATCACCGTCATCGCTCCGTGGCGGGACTGGAAGCTGAACAGCCGTCAGGCCCTGGTGAACTACGCCAAGAAGAACGGGATCCCGATCCCGGTCACCAAGAAGCGTCCCTGGTCCTCGGACCGCAACCTCCTCCACATCTCCTTCGAGGGGGGGATCCTGGAGGACACCTGGGCCGAACCCCCCGAGAACATGTTTGTCCTCACCAAGGCGCCGGAAAAGGCCCCCAACAAGCCCCAGTACGTGGAGATCGAGTTCAGAAACGGCAACGCCGTGGCCGTTGACGGCGAGAAGATGAGCCCGGCGCAACTGCTGGCCCACCTGAACTTCCTTGGCGGCGAGCATGGCATTGGCCGGGTCGACCTGCTGGAGAACCGCTCCGTAGGGATGAAGTCCCGCGGCGTCTACGAGACCCCCGGCGGCACCATCCTGCGCGAGGCCCACATGGCGGTGGAGCAGATCACCATGGACCGCGAGGTGATGCGGATCCGCGACTCCCTCATCCCCGAGTACGCCCGGCTCGTCTACGCCGGCTACTGGTTCTCCCCGGAGCGGGAGATGCTTCAGACCCTCATCGACGACTCTCAGAAGAGCGTCAACGGCGTGGCGCGCGTCAAGCTCTACAAGGGGCACTGCCGCACCGTCGGCCGCAAGTCCGAGACCGACTCCCTCTTCAACCTCGACTTCGCCACCTTCGAGAAGGACCAGGTCTACAACCAGAAGGATGCGGAAGGGTTCATCAAGATCAATTCGCTCCGTCTGCGGATCCGGTCGCTGATGCAGGCCCAGAAGAAGTAGCGGTGCACTTCTTCATTCCCGACGCGTCATCCAGGGACACGGTCCGCCGTGTCCCTTCGCTTATCGCATGACCGGCAAAACATTCAAAAAAGACCACATCGTCACCTCCGTCGTGGCGGTCATCGTCGACGGCGACGGCCAGGTGCTCCTCACCAAGCGCAACGTCCCCCCCTTCAAGGGGGAGTGGGTGATGCCGGGGGGGAAGATTGACCTGGGGGAGCCGATCGTAACGGCACTCCAGCGGGAGGTAATGGAAGAGGTGGGGCTCCAGGTGGAGGTGGAGGACCTGATCGACGTCTTCGAGCATCTGACGCCGGGGGACGACAACTACCACTTCATCATCCTCTACTACCTCTGCCATCCCCTGTACTGCGTTGTGGAGCACAACCCGAGCGAAGTGGAGGAGGCCCGCTGGGTGCCGCGGGGCGAGCTGGCTTCCTACAAGATGCCCGAGGGGACGCGGTTCATCCTCGGGAAGATCTTCCCGGAGCTCTGCAGCTGCGAGACGTGAAAAGGTTCCGATGGTCCAGATCATCGACAAAAAGGTCAATCTCGAGTTTCCCCTCGGCCACCATCTCCACTGCCTGATCGCCCAGATCCCCAACCGGCTCCGGCGTTCGGAGGTGGGGTTTGCCGTCGTGGAGCCCGACCGCCAGTGGGAACAGATCCGGTCGGTGATGGAGCTTGCCGCGGCGGGGGAGGGGAACCTCAAGAAGCTCCATTTCCTCGTCTTTCCGGAGACCTCGGTCCCCTTCGCCCGCTTCGACGAGATGCTCGCCCTCGCCGGCGAACGATGCCGCCCCAACACCGTCACCATGTTCGGCGTGGAGCACGTGAGCCTCCGAACCTACCGCGAGCTGCTGGAGCGGTTCCGCGAGGACAACGCCGAGGCGATCGAGCTGGTCGACCGCGACATCGATTCGGGCGACGTGCTGGAGATGCCGGTCAACTGGTGCTGTGTGGCGGTGAAGGAGGCGAGCGGCACCCTGCGGCTCTTCCTGGAGGCGAAGAGCCACCCCTTCAGCGGCGAGGAGTTCCCCGACAAGTTCCACGACCTCTACCGCGGGCGCCACTTCTATCTCTTCCGGAGCCGCCCCTCCTGCTTCAACTTCATGGTCCTGATCTGCCTCGACTACCTCTACCGCGACCTCTACCGCTCCAACATCAGGCAGATCATCGACCACGCGAACCAGCTCTACTTCACCACCCGGCAGGCGCTTGACACCCTCTTCGTCATCCAGTGCAATCCGAAACCGGAGCACCCGGCCTACCGCGACGTGGTCTCGGGCTTTTACGGCGAATACCTGGAGGATACCCCGGGGGTGCGGGAGACGGTCACCGTCTTCGGCAACAGCTCGGAGGAGACGCAGATCGAGGAGTTCCCCCTGGAGCACGGCTTCGGCCACTCCTCCGTCATCATCAGCCGCAACCACCGCCTCGCCCGGCTCCATCTCGCGGAGTTCTCCACCGATGACTTCGAGGGGGCGCCGGTCTGCCGGATCCGTTTCGGCGGCGGCACCCGGCTCTACTACTTCAACCTCCCCCTCCACCACGAGCTCGACCCCCGGACGAGCCGGATACCCCTCAAGGTCCACGCCATCATGCGTTGGATCCCCGAAGGGGGATGGACCCGGGTTTCCGGCGGCCAGATGAAGAGCGGTTTCGAGATCGGGCAGGAAACGTAATCAACAACCAGGAGATACCCATGGCACACGAAAAACTCTGGGGCGGCCGCTTCTCCGAGCCGACCGACAAATTCGTCGAGGAGTTCACCGCCTCCATCGACTTCGACAAGCGGCTCTACCATCAGGATATCCGGGGCTCCATCGCCCATGCCCGCATGCTCGGCAAGCAGGGGATCATCCCCATGGCGGACGTGGAGCGGATCGTCGAGGGTCTCCAGGATATCCTGAAGAAGATCGAGGGGGGGAAGTTCGACTTCTCCGTCGCCCTGGAAGATATCCACATGAACATCGAGGCGCGCCTCTCCGAGAAGATCGGCGAGGCCGGCAAGCGGCTCCATACCGGGCGCTCCCGCAATGACCAGGTGGCCGTCGACATCCGCCTCTACCTCCGGGACGAGATCGTGGAGATCTCCGCCTATCTCGATCTCCTCGTCGACTCCCTCATCTCCCAGGCGGAGAAGAACCTCGACGTCATCATGCCGGGGTACACCCACCTGCAGACCGCCCAGCCGATCCTCTTCTCCCACCACATGATGGCCTACGTGGAGATGTTCGCCCGGGACAGGGGGCGGATGGAGGACTGCCTGGGGCGGATGAACGTCCTGCCGCTGGGGGCCGGCGCCCTGGCCGGGACCACCTTCCCCATCGACCGGGAGCACGTGGCCGAGCTGCTGGACTTCCCCGAGGTGACCCGCAACTCCCTCGACTCGGTCTCCGACCGGGACTTCGCCCTGGAGTTCATCTCCGCATCGTCGATCCTCATGATGCACCTCTCCCGCTTCTCCGAGGAGCTGATCCTCTGGTCCACCAGCGAGTTCAAGTTCGTGGAGCTGACCGACTCCTTCTGCACCGGCTCCTCCATCATGCCCCAGAAGAAGAATCCGGACGTGCCGGAGCTGGTCCGCGGCAAGACCGGCCGGGTCTACGGCAACCTCATGACGCTCCTGACGGTCATGAAGTCGCTGCCGCTCGCCTACAACAAGGATATGCAGGAGGACAAGGAGCCCCTCTTCGACACCATCGACACCGTGAAGGGGAGCCTCAAGATCTTCGCGGACATGGTGCGGGAGATGCGGATCAACAGCGGCAACATGCGGGCCGCGGCCGCCAAGGGGTTCTCCACCGCCACCGACGTGGCCGACTACCTGGTCCGCAAGGGGATGCCGTTCCGCGATGCCCACGAGGTGGTGGGAAAGACCGTGGCCTACTGCATCGCCAACGGCAAGGACCTCCCCGACCTGTCCCTGGCGGAGTGGCAGGGATTCTCGGACACGATCGGCGAGGATATCTTCGGCTGCATCACCCTGGAGGCCTCGGTGAACGCCCGGGCCGCCACCGGCGGCACCGCCCTGGAGCGGGTGAAGGCGGAGATCGCGCGGGTCAAGGCGGGACGATAGGTTCCCGACGGATCGAGATATGAGAGCACTGGTTCTGACAGTGATGGTTTCCGTTCTCCTCCTCGGCGGCTGCGGCAGGAAGGGGCCCCTCGTCGCCCCCGAGGCCTTTGCGCCGGGGGCGGTGGATACCCTTTCGGTGGAGCAGAAGGAAGACCGGTTCTTCGTCTCCTGGTCGGCTCCGGCCCGGGACGCCGGGGGGCGCCCCCTGAAGGACCTGGCCGGATTCCGGCTCTACCGCCGCGAGGTGCTTCCGCCGGGCGAGGATTGCGAGGAGTGCCCCACCGCCTATCGCCTCGTGAGGGTGGTGGACCTGGACTACCTCCAGGATGTGAAGGTCTATGGCAACCGCTATTTCTTCGCCGATGCCGCCGTCACGAACGGCACGACCTACCAGTACAAGGTGATCGCCTACCGCCGGGACGGGAGCGAGAGTGCCGCATCCAACCGTGCCCGGCGGCGGAAGGTGGGGGCTCCTTCCGCCCCGCGCCTCACGGCATCCTCGACCCCCACCGGCGTGCTGCTCCAGTGGGCGCCGGCCCGGACCCCCGGCGCCGATTTCGTCGGTTACGACCTCTACCGACGGCGGGGGGACGACTTCGGCACCCTCGTCCTGCTGACCCCGACCCCGGTGAAGGAGGAGCGTTTCGAGGACCAGGGGGTGGAGCACGGCGCCGCGTACGTCTACACGGTGCGCGAGGTGGTGGGGGCCGACGGCCAGCTTGTGGAGGGGGCGGCTTCCAACGAAGCGAGGGGCTCCCGCACTGCCCCGGCGGAAGAGTGAAAGTCCGGTAAGCCGCTAATCTTTTGACTTTTTCGGGGCGGCATGTTAGAAATACCCACTTTTGTTTACGTCGAGCCGATGACACACTTTTCATAAACGGAGGAAACCATGAATCACTTCCAGTACAAGGGGAACGAGCTCTTTGCCGAGGACGTTTCGCTCAAGGAGATCGTCGCCAGGGTGGGCTCGCCGGTCTACGTCTATTCCCACGCCACCCTGACCCGGCACTTCAAGGCCTTTGACGAGGCGTTCGCCGGCGCCCCCCACACCATCTGTTACTCGGTCAAGGCCAACTCCACCCAGTCGGTCCTCAAGACCTTCATCAATCTCGGCGGCGGCGTCGACATCGTCTCCGGCGGCGAGCTCTACCGGGCCCTCAAGGCGGGCGCCGATCCGAAGAAGGTGGTCTACTCCGGCGTCGGCAAGAAGGACGACGAGATCGAGTACGCCCTGAATACCGGCATCCTCATGTTCAACGTGGAGTCGGAGCAGGAGCTGACCCGCATCTCCGAGATCGCCTCCCGCATGGGGAAGACGGCCGGCATCGCCATCCGGGTGAACCCCGACGTGGATCCCGGCACCCACCCCTACATCACCACCGGCCTCAAGAACGCCAAGTTCGGCATCACCATCGACCGGGCCATGGAAGAGTACGTGCGGGCCAAGAGCCTGCCGGGAATCGACGTCATCGGCATCGACATGCACATCGGCTCCCAGCTCACCAAGGTGAACCCCTTCGTCGACTCCATCGAGAAGCTGAAGGTGATGATCGGCAAGCTCCGCAGCCAGGGGATCGACCTTCAATACTTCGACTGCGGCGGCGGCCTCGGCATCCAGTACAACGCCGAAGAGCCCCCCCTGCCGGCCGACTACGGCAAGGAGATCGTTGCCGCCACCAAGGATCTCGGGATGCACCTGGTCTTCGAGCCGGGGCGCAACCTGGTCGGCAATGCCGGCATCCTGGTGGCCAAGACCCTCTACACCAAGGCCCGGGACGAAAAGAACTTCATCATGATCGACGCCGGCATGAACGATCTGGCCCGGCCGGCCCTCTACGACTCCTACCACGGGGTCCAGGCGGTCACCAGGGACCAGGACGGCATGATCGTCGCCGACATCGTCGGCCCCATCTGCGAGTCCGGGGACTTCCTGGTCAAGGGGCGCGAGGTGCCGATGTTCAAGCAGGGTGACCTGGTGGCCTTCCTGTCGGCCGGCGCCTACGGTTTCGCCATGAGCAGTTCCTACAACAGTCGGCCGCGGGTGGCCGAGGTGATGGTAAAGGGGGACAAGTTCGAAGTGGTCCGCGAGCGCGAGACCGTCGAAGACCTCATCAAAGGCGAGAAAGTCGCCAGCTTTCTGTAACCAACAGCCAGGATTCATATACCTCTGAAGGAGGAACTGATTATGTTCAAGGGAAGTATTGTCGCCATCGTCACCCCGTTCAGGAACGGCGCCGTGGATTTCGAGAAGCTCCGGGAGCTGGTGGAGTTCCAGATCGCCGGCGGCACCGACGCCATCGTCCCCTGCGGCACCACCGGCGAGGCATCCACGCTGGACTACGACGAGCACATGGACGTGGTGAAGACCGTCATCAACCAGGTCAACAAGCGGGTTCCGGTCATCGCCGGCACCGGCTCCAACTCCACCGCCGAGGCCATCGAGCTCTCCCAGAAGGCCAAGGAGGCCGGGGCCGACGGCGTGCTGCTGGTGACTCCGTACTACAACAAGCCGACCCAGGAAGGGCTCGTGCGCCACTACACCGCCATCGCCGCTGCCGTCGCCATCCCCCAGATCCTCTACAACGTCCCGGGGCGCACCGGGGTCAACATGCTCCCCGAGACCGTGGCGCGGCTGGCGCCGAACAAGAACATCGTCGCCATCAAGGAGGCGACCGGCTCGCTGCAGCAGGCCTCGGAGGTCATGGCGCTCTGCGGCGATCAGATCGACGTCCTCTCGGGTGACGATTTCATCACCTTCCCCATGATGGCGTGCGGCGCCAAGGGGGTCATCTCGGTGCTGGCCAACATCATGCCGAAAACGGTGGCCGATCTCACCGACGCCTTCTTCGCCGGCGACCTGGAGAAGGCCCGCCAGCTCCACCTGCAGACCCTCAAGATCGGCAATGCCATGTTCATGGAGAGCAACCCGATCCCGGTCAAGACCGCCCTTGGGCTCATGGGCAAGTGCTCCGACGAGGTGCGTCTGCCGCTCTGCCCCATGGCGGAGGGGAACAAGGCGAAGCTTGCGGCCATCATGAAAGAATACCAGCTGATTTAAATTCATAATCTGCCACAGAGACACGGAGATACAGAGAACCACAGAGAAAGACACCATCTGATTGCTTGGGTTTAACCAGATGAATTTTGATTTTTGTATTTCTCCGTGAAACCCTGTGCTTCTGTGTCTCCGTGGCGGATTTTGTGAGGTTATGCCATGATTAAAGTAGCAGTCTGCGGCGCAGCCGGCCGGATGGGCCAGCGCATCATCGTTGCCGCGAAAGAAGCGGGGTGCACGGTTTCCGGCGCGCTGGAGCGGCCGGGCCACGAGCTGGTGGGGCAGGACGCCGGGCTCATCGCCGGCTGTGGCGCCCTGGGCGTCGCCATCTCCGACGACCTCAACGCCGTAGTGGAGGGGTGCGACGTCCTCATCGACTTCACCACCCCCAAGGTGTCGCTCAAGAACCTGGAGGTCTGCGCCCTCAAGAAAAAGGCGATCGTCATCGGTTCCACCGGCTTCACCCCCGAGGAGCGGGCCCTGGCTGCAGAACTGGCGAAGGAGATCCCTGCGGTGCTGGCCCCCAACATGAGCGTCGGGGTCAACGTCTGCTTCAAGATTCTCAAGGACGTGGCAAAGACGCTGGGGGACGACTTCGACGTGGAGATCGTGGAGCTGCACCACAACAAGAAGAAGGATGCCCCCTCCGGCACCGCGGTGCGCATGGGAGAGGTGGTGGCCGAGGCCCTGGGGCGTGACTACAACAAGGTGGCCAACTTCCACCGCGAGGGAATCTGCGGCGAGCGGACCAGGGAAGAGATCGGTATGCAGACCGTGCGCGGCGGCGACATCGTCGGCGAGCACACCGTCTACTTCATCGGCATGGGTGAGCGGATCGAGATCAGCCACCGGGCCATGACCCGCGACATGTTCTCCCGCGGCTCCGTACGCGCCGCCCAGTGGGTGGTGGGGAAGCAGCCGGGCATCTACGACATGCAGGACGTGTTAGGTTTGAAATAGAGGAAAAATACCGGCATTCAGATTGTCACACACGTTCCGCTCGAAAAAGCAACTCTCACGCAGACCATGGACGCAATAAGCCCGATCATCAAAATAGAGAATTTCAACAAGACCTTTTTGCTCAACGGCGAAAAGGTCACGGTTCTGGACGACATCAATCTCGAGATCGAGAAGGGCGATATTTTCGGGATCATCGGGGAGAGCGGCGCAGGCAAAAGCACGCTGGTGCGTTGCATGAACTACCTCGAAAAGCCGACCAGCGGCAGGATTACCGTAGACGGCCAGGACCTGTCGCGCCTCACGGAAAGGGAGTTACGAGAAGCCAGACGCAGTATCTGCATGATATTCCAGCAGTTCAATCTGTTGATGCAGCGCACGGCCGAAAGAAATATCCTCTTCCCCCTCGAGATCGCCGGGGTCGGCAAGCAGGAGGCCAAGGCGCGGACCCGGGAGCTGCTGGAGCTTGTCGGGCTGTCGGATAAAGCGGACCATTATCCGTCGCAACTCTCCGGCGGCCAGAAGCAGCGCGTGGCCATAGCCAGAGCGCTGGCCGTCGACCCCACGGTGATTCTCTGCGATGAGGCGACCTCCGCCCTTGATCCTGCCACCACCCGCTCCATACTGGCCCTGCTTAAAGATATCAACAAGCGGCTCGGCATAACCATAGTCGTCGTAACGCACGAAATGAGCGTCATCGAAGAGATATGCCAGCATGTCGCCATCATCGATAAGAGCAGGATCGTCGAGGCCGGCACGGTACAGGAGATTTTTGCCCATCCCAAGACCCAGGCTGCGCAGCGGCTTGTCTATCCCGATGCCAAGATGATGGAGCGCTTTATCGGGAAAAGGTGCTGCCGCATCGTCTTCGATGGCAGCTCCTCCTCGTCTCCCACGGTCGCCAGCATGATACTGGAATGCAAGGCGCCGGTTAACATCATGTACGCCGACATGAGGGATATTGATGGCGTGGCTTTCGGGGAGCTTGTCCTGCAGCTGCCGGAGGACGAGAACCTGGCGAGCAAGGTGGTAGGGTATTTCCGGACGCACAATCTTTTTGTCGAGGAATTGGGAGATAATGCTGGATAGCTCTACCACCGTCATGATAGTCAAAGGCCTGCTGGAGACGCTCTATATGACGGTGTTTTCAACATCGGCGGCGTATCTCCTCGGCCTGCCGTTGGGCATTATTCTGGTCGTGACGGCAGAAGGGAGTATCCTGCCCCGTCCTGCCCTGAACAAGATCCTGAATGTGCTGGTAAACCTGACCAGATCCGTTCCGTTCCTGATCTTGCTGATAGCGGTCCTGCCGATAACCCGGTTCATAACGGGAACCACCATAGGCTCGACGGCCACCGTCGTGCCGCTGATTATTGCAGCCGCTCCGTTTGTGGCCCGGCTGGTGGAGTCATCCATCAAAGAGGTGGATAGGGGAATTATCGAGGCCGCCTTATCCATGGGCGCCACCCCGTTTGAGATCATTACCAAGGTGATGATACCCGAAGCAAAACCGTCGCTGATAGTCGGCAGCGCCATTGCGACGACAACGATCCTCGGCTATTCGGCCATGGCGGGCATCGTCGGTGGCGGAGGGCTCGGGGACATCGCCATCCGATACGGGTATTACCGCTATCAGAACGGCATCATGATCGCAACCGTAGTTCTGCTGATAGTGGTTGTCCAGATCTTCCAGGATATCGGCATGAAGATTTCCCAGAAGCAGGATAAGAGAAGATAAAAAACAAGGAGACAAATAACGTGAAAAAAGTCCTGTCGTTGTTGGTGATTTCGTTGATGGCGGTCGCATTGGTGACCGGATGCAAGCAGAAAAGCGCCAAGAAGATCGTGGTCGGCGCCTCTCCCGCTCCCCATGCTGAAATCCTCGGCGTTGTCGCAAAAGTGCTCAATGAAAAAGGGTATCAGCTGGAGATAAAAGAGTTTACCGATTACGTACAACCCAATCTGGCGCTGCAAAACAAGGAGCTGGATGCCAACTATTTCCAGCACAAGCCTTATCTGGATGACTTCAACAAAAACAACAAGACCAGCCTTGTATCGGCGGCAGCAATCCATTACGAGCCGCTGGGCGTCTATGCCGGCAAGACAAAGGCGCTGGCGGACATGAAAGAAGGTGCGGTCATCGCCGTGCCCAACGACACGACGAATGAGGCCCGCGCCCTGCTTCTGCTGGAAACCATGAAGCTGATCAAGCTGAAACCGGGTGCAGGCCTCAAGGCCACGGCAGCCGACATCGTCGAGAATCCGAAGCATATCCAGATAAAAGAGCTTGAAGCCGCGCAGCTTACCCGTTCGCTCCCCGATGTTGATTTTGCGGTGATCAACGGCAACTACGCCCTGCTGGCCAACCTCTCCGTTGCTGCCAACTCCCTGGCAAAGGAAGAAAAGGAGTCCCTGGCGGCGACGACCTTCGCCAACATTATCGCCGTTCGGGCAGGCGATGAAAACCGCCCGGAGACCAAGGCGCTGATTGAGGCGCTGAAGAGTGATGCGGTTAAGAAGTTTATCGAAGAGAAATACAAAGGATCCGTAATCCCGGTTTTCTGACACCGTATCTAATATTGATTTTCAAGGAGGCACCCGCAGCATGGCAAAAATCAACGACAACTACCTGAAACTGAAGGCCGGTTACCTCTTCCCCGAAATAGGCCGCCGCGTCCGCGCCTTCGCCGAGGCCAACCCGAGCGCCAAGGTGATCCGCCTCGGCATCGGCGACGTCACCCGGCCTCTGGCCCCGGCCGTCATCAAGGCGTTCCACGACGCCGTGGACGATCTCGCCACCACCGACAACTTCGCCGGCTACGGCCCGGAGCAGGGGTACGACTGGCTCATCAACGCCATCATCGAGAAGTCCTACAAGCCGCTGGGCGTGGACCTCAAGACCGACGAGATGTTCATCTCCGACGGCTCCAAGTGCGACTGCGCCAACATCCTCGACATCTTCGCCCTGGACAACGTGGTGGCCATCGGTGACCCGGTCTACCCGGTCTACAACGACACCAACGTCATGATCGGCCGGACCGGCGAGGCCGACGAGAAGGGGTACTACAAAGGGATCGTCTACATGCCGTGCAACGAGGCGAACCACTTCATCCCCTCGCTCCCCACGGAGAAGGTGGACATCATCTACCTCTGCTTCCCCAACAACCCCACCGGCACCGTGGCCACCAAGGCCGAGCTGAAGAAGTGGGTCGACTACGCCAACGCCAACGACGCCGTCATCTTCTTCGATGCCGCCTACGAGGCGTTCATTACCGATCCGGCAATCCCGCACTCCATCTACGAGATCGAAGGTGCCAAGAAGTGCGCCATCGAGTTCCGCTCCTTCTCCAAGACCGCCGGCTTCACCGGCGTCCGCTGCGGCCTCGTGGTCGTGCCGGAAGAGGTGACGGGCACCACCAGCACCGGCGAGCGGTACAGCTGCAACAAGCTCTGGCTGCGCCGCACCACCACCAAGTTCAACGGCGCCTCCTACCCGGTGCAGAAGGCCGCCGCCGCCGTCTACTCCGACGAGGGATGGAAGCAGAACAAGGAGATCATCGACTACTACATGGAGAACGCCCGTATCATCCGCGAGGGCCTCGCTGCCGCCGGCCTCACCGTCTACGGTGGGGTGAATGCCCCCTACATCTGGCTCAAGACCCCCGGCGGCATGAGCTCCTGGGACTTCTTCGACAAGCTTCTCACCGAGTGCAACGTGGTGGGGACGCCGGGGAGTGGCTTCGGCCCCAGCGGCGAAGGGTTCTTCCGGCTCTCGGCCTTCGGCCATCGCGAGAATGTGATCGAGGCGGTGGAGAGGATCAAGAAGAATTTGAAGTAGATAGACGGGGCGCTGATTGAAGCGCCCCTTTTTTTATGGTATCAATCGGCTATGGGCAAACAGGAAGTAATCGACATCATCAGAAGCAGCAAGCCGGAGATCGAGTCCCGCTACGGCGTGATGAAGCTCGGCCTGTTCGGCTCCTACGTCCGCGGGCAGCAGCGCAAGCGAAGCGATATCGACATCCTTGTCTCCTTCAGTCGCGACATAGATCTGTTCGAGTTCCTCGATCTGCGCGAGTTTCTGGAAACCCGTCTCAACCACAAGGTGGATCTGGTCATGGAATCGGCCCTGAAGCCGGCCATCGGCAGACGCATCCTGGCCGAGGTGGAGTATGTCTAAGAAAGGCCGGGAGATTACCGATTATCTCAATGACATTCTGGGCTCAATCAACGACGTTAAAGAGTTTGTGTCCGGGATGACCTATGATGCATTTGCAGCTGACAAGAAAACGGTCAATGCGGTAATAAGAAGCCTGGAAGTTCTCGGCGAAGCCACCAAGCATGTCCCCGCCTCTTTTCGCAACAGACACCCCAATATCCCATGGAACAAGATGGCAGGCATGCGGGACGTGCTCATCCACGATTACATGGGCGTTGATCTCAAGACGGTCTGGAAGGTCGCACAGGAGCGACTACCTGAGATAAAGCCGCTGGTTGAAGGTGTGGTTTCCGAGAAGGGAAATGAGTAAACTGCTCACGAAATTCCGGTGATTTCGTGAGCAGGCGGCACTCACGAGTTGATGGCGTACACCTCCGAGGCGATGGTGAGGCTCTCCTCTCCGGGCTCAAGGGGGTGGGCGCTGTGCTCGATCAGTTCGTAGAGCCGCTGGTAACGTTCCACTTCCCCATGGTGGGTCGTCTTGCGTCCGTAGTATTTTCCGGGCTGGGTGAAGACGTCGGTCACCACCTGATCGTCGTAGATGGCGAAGTTGAAGGATCCGGTGGTGTCGCGTCCGTTGATGTCGCTGGCGGCGGGGAGTTCGTCGCGGAAGGCGACCCGTACGGTAACGCGGTCTCCATGCTGCGCGAGGAGCACCTTCTGCACTTCGGGGTCGGCGAGATCGTCGCGGTTGATGACGAAGATCCGGGTTATGGCGACCTCCCGCTCCAGGGCGCGGAGATTGGCCTGATAGAAGTTGAGGAGGGTGCCGCGGGTGCCCCACCCCGGGGTCATCGGGTCCACCGCCTTGATGGAGTGGGTTGCCGCGTCCGAGAGTTTGGCCCCCTCCAGGTAAAACTCGGTGTCGTCCAGGGGGATGTACCCCTTTTCGAGCATGAGGAGCGTCCGTCGCGTCGAGGCCATCAGTTCGGTGGCCCGGGCATGGCATTCGGGGTCACAGATCCGGGCAAGGGCCGCCGGGATCTCGTGGGCCTCCCGGTACTGTTCGATGAGGGTATCCCGCGCGTTTTCCACATCCTCCCGCAGCAGCCAGGTGGCAAGGGAGAGGAGCAGGCCCACGGCAAAGGTGACGTAGGCGATCTCTTCGTGGCGGAGCACCCAGTGAAAAAAGATCGCCAGGCCGGATCCGACGAGAAATTCGATGAATACCGCCATATTGTGGATTTTCTTGTTCATGTGCATGACCTCCTGCATGGTTCCAGAAAACAAAAAAGCCGGATCGCCGAAGAAATATTTCGGCAACCCGGCTGTCTCGATGAGACCCTGTGGGCTTTCCGCCCCATCCTCACGGATGGTTTAGTATTGTCGTCTATTCTGAAACCAGTTTCTTGATTCTGTGCACAACCTTTTTACCTTTTGTCGCCTGACATGTCAAGCCGGCGGTGGAAGTTCCAAGAGGTCACGTTATGAACCTATCGTCACGCAGCAGAATCGCATAGTAGATAAAACCATGTCCAGTCCCTTGTATAACCGCATCTACACCCTTGTACGCAAAGTCCCGCCGGGGCGGGTCACCACCTACGGGCGTATCGCCCGGCAGGCTGGCTGCACGGCACGGACCGTCGGCTTTGCCATGGCCGCGCTCCCGGCCGGCCACGATGTCCCCTGGCAGCGGGTGATCAACAGCCAGGGACAGGTGAGTCCGCGCCGCAACGGTGACGGTGGTCTCATCCAGCGGCTGCTGCTGGAGGCCGAAGGGGTCCGGTTCGACTCCCGGGGGCGGGTCAATCTCCTTCGCTACGGTTGGGAATTAGAAAACGGGGGGCTCGGAGGAGACGGTAGGTAATTGAAAAGGCGAGCCGTTTGGGTCGCCTCTGCTGCGATCGAGGTGGGTGACGGATTGGCCGTCTTCTATGGCCTTATCTCGACGGTCGTCCCATTTGGCGCCACTTTTGCTATTTCCTCTATTTCCTCGTCTGTTACGGCAATACACCCTTTCGTCCAGTCAACCTCGGTGTGAGCATCGCCAACCCACGAGAAACCGTTCTTGATTCCGTGGATCATGATGTTTCCGCCCGGAGAAACACCCAGTTCTTTCGCACGCTTTCTGTCTCTTTCGTTTGGGTAGGAAATATGGAGAGAGAGGTGATAACGGCTGTCCTTGTTTCGTGAATCGATGGAGTAGGTCCCCTCCGGGGTTTTGTTATCCCCCTGCCGTTCTTTGGGACCATTCGGGTTCCCCCCCAAGGCTATCCGGTAGGTTTTGAGCACCTCACCCTTTGAGAGCAACGTCATTCGCCGCTCTTTTTTTTCTATCAGAATCCGGTCTGCCGACCCCTTCTGGGTGGCAAGAACAAAGACCTTCTGTTCGAGCTCCTTGATCTTCTTCTGCAGGGCACCAATTTCACTCACTCTGCTCTCGGCCTCGTGCGTGAGCGTCTCGATGCGTGTCTGCTGCGCAGCAATAGTCTCGTCCTTGACAGCGACATTGTTGATGTAAAATGTCATCATCTCGCTGTCCTTCCGATACCCGCTCCCCGGGTAAGCCGTTATGATTTTCTGAAAACATTCCAGGGCTTTCTGATAATCTCTCTGCCCATTCTTCGGATGGGCATAAATGATCCCCATCTCGAAGAGAACCCTGTCCCCATTCGCGGGATATTCTTCGATAATCCGCTCATATTTGCTCAGAGAGGCGCTGTAGTCTCCCCGACTGGAAAGGGCATTCGCTTCTTCGAAGCTCGACCTGGCCTGAAATCCACTGCATCCGTTCAGGAAAAGCGGCGTTATGAGGCTGCAGATAACGATTGGGAAAAGGCGCGTGCGCACCCTGCGTTGTTTTTGGGCCATATGCGTCTCCACTCCTTGGCAGAGGCATCGGGAATGTCAGCTTGATATCCCGGCAGATCGAATGTCTGAAGGGCCGGACTTACTTGCCTGAGATAGTGAAGCGGCAGGGATTGGGAACCCTGCCACTTCACTGTCCGGTGGCAGTTCGCTTACTTCCTCATCGATTTCTGGAAAGCGGCGTCTGCCCTCTTCGCCTTTTCGTCGGCGAGCTTTTCCCGTTCCTCTGCCTTCTTTGTCGCTTCATCGGCGCGGGCTGCGGCCGCATCGGCCGACGCCTTGGCAGCCTGCGCATCCTGCAATGCCTTCTCGACTTTCGCATCAATCAGGTTTTGCTGTGCCTGCACTTTCTCGAGGTCGCCGGATGTTGCACATCCCGTCAATGCCCCGAGAACAAGAATCATCGAGATCACCAGAAGTTTTGTCTTCATTTCTAATACCTCCTTTTTGTTCCGTTTATTCATTGAGATTGCCAAAGGATGGATCTTTGCCACCCATCACCTCCTTTCGGCTCGGTTTACCCTGCTCTCTTCTTGACGGGCTCAATCAAAATGCCGTCTATTTGCAGATCAATTTTCAGGCGTTTGACTGCGTCCCTGGCCTCACTGATGTCACTGAAAGGGCCGGCGATAACACGGTAGCCACTATTCTTTGACAGCACCCGTGCCGGAATTGGCGGACCCTGGTGGTTGATGATGGCGGCCATCCTCCGGGCCTCGGTTTCGTCACGCATGGTGCCAGCCAGGACATACCATGCGTCCAGCGTCAGTTCCGGTATTTCCGGTCTGCCGTACAGTCTGTCCGGGTGCTCGACTTCTATCGGTTTCGCAGCCTCTTTCCCGGTTCCTTGACCCATATCCAGGATGGGGACGGGAATCCCCCGGGCCTCGGTCTGCACGTCCTTGATTTTTTTCCAGTCAAGTGTGCGTCCCGATTTCTTTTCGATGGTTCTCAATTTCGCATATACCTTCTCCAGTTCAGTGGCGCCTGCGCCCGGCTCTTCCAGAGGGGTATGGGCCTCCATGTAGAGCACCCCATCATGCTGACCTATGAGATAGGGCTGGTTGACAATTGCAACGGCTGTATTGACGGGAGTGTCGTTGTAAAGCAGCTTCACGTTTTCCGGATAGAGCCGCATGCAGCCGTTGGTCGCTTTAAGTCCGATACTGGCCGGCTTGTTGGTGCCATGGATCAGATAACCCGCTTTGCTCAGATAGAGCGCGTATTCTCCCAGGGGATTCTGCGGCCCCGGCGGAACATCCGCGGGGAGGGGGTCCCCTTTTTTTCGATGGTCCTCGGAAATTGAAGCGGGCACATGCCAGGTCGGCTGGGCAGCCTTGCGCGCCACGCGCATTTGCCCTGTGGGGGTGGGGCGCTCTCTGGTTCCGACCCCGACCGGGTAGGTCGCGACCACCGGGGGCGTGCCATTTTCTTTGAACTGAAAGAGCCTCATGGTGGCCAGATTGACCACGATCCCCTTCCGGGGGGCGTCCGGCAGGATAAAGCTCAGGGGTAACATGACCCGCGCTCCGCTCTCGGGTACCCATACATCAACCCCCGGATTGGCGGCACTGACCGCATTGATCCCCAGCCCGAAGTGCCGGGCGATATCCGGAAGCGTATCTCCCTTTTCGAGCCTGATGACCACCAGCCGGCCGATGACGTCATCGCCTGATTCAACCGGAAACTGATTCCGTTCGATCTCCCTCTCGGGATGGACCGGGGAAAACCACGCACCTTTTGTGGCAGCACAGCCGTTGAGAGCCAGGATGGCCATGGCGAGAGTCATGAGACAAAGCCAATTGGATGGGAGCGACAGGTCGACGATTCGGCGCATGGGTTAATCAGGTACCTTTCTGGGTCGTAAAAATAAAAAAGCCGGGGCCGAATATCGCGTGATATTTCGGCCCCGGCTGTCTCGGTGAGACCCTGTAGGCTTTCCGCCCCACCCTCGCGGATGGTTGAGTATTATCGTTTACCACCAAGCTGTTGTAATGCCGTTTTCCGTCTCCGACGTGACCCGGCATGATAATACGGCGCCCGTCAAAGGCGCACTCCGTGCTGATGCGACCTCCATGTACGCTTTGGCAACAAAAAAGCCGGGGCCGAATATCGTGTGATATTTCGGCAACCCGGCTGTCTCGGTGAGACCCTGTAGGCTTTCCGCCCCACCCTCGCGGGTGGTTGAGTATTGTCGTCTATCTCGCAAACAATTTTTCGCAGGGATATCACCGCGATGAGGATATGTCAACACCTTTCCGAAGTCTGGTCGAGGAACCAACGGGAATCCGGTGAGATACCCACCTGCATATCTTAATTCGCACGGCAGCTGGCACTCTGCCCCCCTCTAGCGCCGTCGGTAGGTGCCCATGAGTTCGGCTTCGGCGATGACGTGCCCCTTCATGGCCCGTTCGACCTCGGCTTTGCCGGCGCCGGCGGGAAGGTCGAGGCGCGTGTCGAGGGCGTAGAGCCTGAAGAAGTAGCGATGGCTTCCCGAGGGTGGGCAGGGGCCGCCGTAGCCGCTTCGCTGCCAACTGTTGCGCCCCTGGACGCTCCCGGCGGGGACGCCGTTTTCGGCGATCGCGGCGGAATGCGGCGGAATGTTCCAGAGCACCCAATGAACCCAGGTTCCCATGGGGGCGTCCGGATCGTCCATGATCAGGACGAGGGATTGCGCCTGTTCCGCCACGCCGCCGATGGCGAGGGGCGGGCTGGTATCCCGGCCGTCGCAGGTGTGCAGCGCCGGAATGACCCCGCCCTGGACAAAGGCGGGGCTGGTGAGATGCATCGCGCCCATGTTCGTTCCTCCCTTCCGGCCGGCAGCGGCAGGTACCGCCAACGCCAGCAGCACGAGCCCGAGGACTGCCTCTCTCATGGAGCTTTCCCCCCTTCCCGTGCCAGACTTTCGGCCAGTTTGTCAAGGGACTCGTTCCACCCCTCAGCGCACATGGCCTTGCGGGCATCCTTGAACACGATCATCGGTGTGACGCTGGAATATCCTTCCGGAACCGCGTTGCTCATGGCTATCTGCCTTTCAATAGGGGAATCGGTCCAACATTCCCGTGTACTTATGGAAATTATACCATGCGCCAGCGGGGAGAGCAGTTCGAGAAACAGGGGAGGTGGGGCGAGAATTCCGGGAATACCATACGTGATTCAAGGGAGGCAGCCGGCCGGCGTTGCTGTTTTGGACGAAGCCATGCCTCGGTTTCAGGCCTCCCGGAACGACGATGCGACCGATTGGCCGCCGCTGTTGATTCCACCCTTGCAGTTTTATCTGACTTTGCACCACAATGGTTGTCGGGGGCGGCTGAACTTCGGACGTCCTTTCAACGATTGACGGAAGGTGAGGCGGGCGCGACGATGTTTGACGGAATTTTCTGGGACAACGACGGTGTGTTGATGGAAACCGAGCACCTCTATTACCAGGCCAATGCCGAGGCCCTGACGCAGGCGGGGGTGGAGCTTTCCCTCGACGATTTCCGCCGGATTTCCCTCTGCCGGGGGGAAAGCGTGCTCGATCTCGCCGCCGGTGCGGGGCAGGGCGACAGCGAGGCGGCGGGGCTGCGCCGGATGCGGGACGAGATCTACTATCGGCTCCTGGGTGGGGAGGCACGGGTGATTCCGGGGGTGCGGGAGACCCTGGAACGGCTCCACGGCCGGCTCCCCATGGCGATCGTCACCAGCTGCCGGCGGGAGAACTTCCTGCAGATGCACCGGGCGAGCGGGCTGCTCGGCTATTTCGATTTCATCCTCACCCGTGAGGACTACGGAGCATCGAAGCCCGATCCGGAACCGTACCGGACCGCCTGTGCCCGCGCCGGGCTCGACCCCGGCCGCTGCCTGGCAATCGAGGACTCGGAGCGGGGGGTGAACTCCGCAGCCCGGGCCGGCCTTGTCGTCGCCGCGATCCCCGGCCCCATGAACCTCGGAGGGGATTTCGGCGCTGCCCGCTGGCTTCTGGATGGTATCCACGAGCTTCCGGTGCTCCTGAACCTCGATTGAGTGGAGGTGGTCGTTATGCACCATGAACCGACGCCGGGGCTCTACCGGCACTACAAGGGGGGCGAGTACCGGGTGATCGGCACGGCCCGCCACAGCGAGACGGACGAGCTGCTGGTGGTCTACCGCTGCCTCTACGACAACGATTCCCTTTGGGTGCGGCCGCTGGCGATGTTCATGGAGACGGTGGTGGTGGACGGCGCCGAACTGCCGCGCTTCAGGCCCGTCACCCCCGACGGCGGCTGACCTTGAGCGGAGAATGAAGGAGCCGCGCCGTGCCGCCCCTGCCAGGCGTTGACAAGAGCACCGCCGCCATGTCATAAAACAACTCCCTGACGGGAAGCCGCTTCCGCTGATGAAGCGGCTTTTGTGTGTCGTGCGCGGGCGCGAAAAAACGATTCGGAGAATGTGTGTGGACATCAGAAAACGAGCACTGATCAGAAACAAGACGATAGCAACGGGGTTGATGATTGGCGCGGCGATACTCTTCGTGATCGCCCGCCTGCAGAAGGGGCATGGCGCCTGGGAGTGGGTGGCCGCCTTTGCGGAGGCAGCCATGGTGGGCGCCCTGGCGGACTGGTTCGCGGTGGTGGCGCTGTTTCGGCACCCGCTGGGGGTGCCGATTCCCCATACGGCGATCATCAGAAACAAGAAGGACGCCATTGCCGGGAATCTGGCGAGCTTCATCCGCGACAAGTTCCTGGCCAGCGATACCCTGATTGCCAAGCTGAGGGGGTACAACCCGGCCGAGCACCTGGCCGCCTACCTGATGTCGCGGGACAATGCCGCCGGGCTGGCCCGGGGGGTGACCCGCCTCTGCGCCGACTCCCTGGATTTCATCGACGACGAACGGGTGCAGCGGCTGCTGCGGGGCGCCCTGGGCAACCGGATCGACGGTTTCGATGTCTCGACCTCCGCCGGCACGGTTCTCGAGGCACTGCGGAAAGACAACCGCCACCAGATCGTGCTCGATGACCTGCTGCGGCGCTGTGCCGGGTGGCTGGCGAGCGAAGAGGCCCAGGCGCGGCTCGCCACGGCCATCGACGACATGTGCGCCAAGGAATACCCGCTGCTGGTCGCCTTCATCCCCAACCGGGACAAGTTCGCCCGGGGGGCGGGGGAGAAGATCGTCAAGCGGATCAACGCCTTCATCCAGGAGGTCAATGCCGATCCCGGCCATGAGGTCCGCTACCGCTTCGACACCGCCGTGACCGGCTTCATCGCCCGGCTGAAGTCCGACCCGGTGCTACGCGACAAGGTCGAGGCGATCAAGCGCGACGTCGTCCACAACCAGGCCATCAGCGACTATGCGCAGAGTATCGGCACCGATCTCAAGAACTGGCTGAAGAGCGACCTGCAGCAACCGCAGTCGCAGGTGCAGGAGAAGATTGCGGCGGCGGTTGCCGGCCTGGGCGCGGCCCTGGCGCACAACCGGGGGCTGAAGGATTCTCTGAACGAGCACCTGGAGACGCTGGTGCTGCATTACGGGGATACGCTGCGCACGGCGATTGCCGGCCATATAACCGGCACCATGCAGCAGTGGGAGAGCGATGACTATACCAGCGAGATCGAGCTGAGCATCGGCTCCGACCTGCAGTTCATCCGGATGAACGGCACCCTCGTGGGAGGCGTGATCGGCCTGCTGCTCCATGGGGTCTCGCTGCTGCTCTCCTGAGTTCCGGGGAGAGCGTCACGTCACGAAAAAAGGCGGCCCGTCGGTCGCCTTTTTTCGTGTGGTCATTGTCAGATCCTCCTTTGACAGTGTTTGGGTGATGACGGCCCCGGTACGCCGAATACGCTGCCGTTACCGTCGTTTCTGGGCCCCGTCGACGCTCCAGATCCCACCCCCCTGGGCGGCGATGAAGAGGAAGACGAAGCAGTAGAGCACGGCCAGCTCGCCATTGTTCTGGAGCGGCAGCAGCGCCTTGGTCCCGTGCGCCATCCAGTAGGCGACGGCCATCTGGCCGCTGGTGATGAAGGCCGCCCAGTGGGTGAAGAGCCCGATCATCACCAGGATGCCGCCGATCAGCTCGATCGGGCCGGCGACATAGGTGATGAACGGTGGTGCGCCTGCCGGCATGCCCGGAGGAAACCCGAACAGCTTCTGGGCGCCGTGCCACAGAAAAAGAAAACCGACCACGATCCGCATCAGTGCGTAACAGTGGGAACTGTATTGCGCCATGAATGATTTCATGGGAGCACCTCCCGTCTGATCTTGGCGAGGGGGGCACCGACGGCCGCCGTCGCCCCCCCGGTCAGCCGCTCACTTCGCCGGCATCCGGTAGTCCGGGTTCACCTGCCACAGCGCCAGGGTCGCCCCGGTGGGATCGGTGATGACGCTGAACCAGCCGATCCCCGGGACTTCGGTGACCTCCTTGCAGATCGTCGCCCCGAGGGTCTGGGCCTTCGTGGTGGAGGCAGCCACGTCGTCCACCAGGACGTAGGCCAGCCACCGGGACGGCGCCTCGGGCACCGGGCTCTGCATCATCCCGCCCCCCGTCCCCTCACCCACATTGATCAGGGTGTAGTCCATCCCCGGGACCTCTTCCAGCTTCCAGTCGAACAGCCCGGTATAAAACGCCTTGGCTGTGGCCATGTCGGTGGTCATCAACTCCACGTGTACGAACGGATTTGCCATGATCCTCTCTCCTTTCCGATCCGATGGAAATGTCCAATCATGTACCAATTATACACCGTCAGCCGTCAGGGGGAACGGAGGTGGCGGAATTCGACGCGCCGCACCCCGCCCGATTGCATTCCGGCACCGGTGCGATAAGCTCCCTTAGAGCGTGTCGGTAAATGCTCTTAATGGCGGTAATCATTCGCGTCGCCATCTCGGCAGGCGCGGTGGGGGAGGAGAGACTATGAACGATGCAACGATCAGGGACCGCGCGGCAGGCGCCGTCATGGGCGCCTTCATCGGCGACGCCATGGGGCTCGGGCCCCACTGGTATTACGACCTTCACGAGCTGCGGCGCGATTACGGCGCCTGGATCACCGGGTATACCGACCCCCGGCCGGATCGGTACCATGCGGGGCTCAAGGCGGGCCAGTTATCCCAGGCAGGTTTTATCCTGAAGCTGCTGCTCCAGTCGCTGGTGGAGCGCGGCGAGTACGATGAAGCGGATTTCTGCCGCCGCATGGATGAAGAGCTTCTGCCGCTCCTGGACGGCACCCCTGTCTGCGGGCCGGGGGGGTACACCAGCCAGTCGATCCGCGAGCTGTGGCGGCAGCGCGTGGAGCAGAAACTGCCGTGGGGGAAGACCGGCGGCCACGCCGACACGACGGAGGCGATCGAGCGCACCCTCATCCTCGCGGTACGCTATGCGCTGGACCCCTCTCGGCTCGCCACCGCCATCGCCGGCAATGCCGTTCTGACCCAGATCGATGACACCGTCGTCTCCATGACCGTCGCCTACGGCGCCGTGCTGGGGTTGCTGGTGCGGGGGCACCGGCTGGACGCGCACCTCTCGGCCACACTGATGAAGCTGGTTAAGAGCGGGGAGCTCCCGTTTCACGCCGTAACCAGCGACAATCTGCACCCCCCCCGCCCCGGCGCCCCGGACCCGCCCCGGGCCGGGAAGTTCGCCTCCCCCGACGCCCTGCTGACGCCGTCGTACATGGCTGCCGCCGCCGCAGACCCGGATATCCGCATCGAGCCGGCATGGAAGGTGTCACTCGTCTACGGCATGCCGTGCGCCATCTATCACCAGCTGCCGGCGGCCTACTATCTGGCCGCCCGGTTTCACGACGATTTCGAATCTGCCCTGCTCCATGCCGTCAACGGGGGGGGGCAGAACCAGGCGCGCGCCATGCTTGCCGCCGCCCTGGTCGGCGCGCAGGTCGGCCTCTCCCGCATACCCCGCCGGTTTCTCGACGGGCTGGAGGAGTCCGCCACCCTGCAGCGGCTGGCCGCCGACCTGGCCGCCTGCGTTGCTTCTCCGGCCACGTTGTCGGGAGGCGAATCCGCAGTATAGGAGGGAATTGTCACTGCGTGAGGGTTTCCGCGTCGTTACCCGGCGTCACGCCACCATTGCCTCGCCGGCGCCCTCCGACGGCAGGGGCGGAAAGGACGATCACCATGAAAGCGATACGAGTCCGCGAATTCGGTCTTCCTGAGGTAATGCGGGTGGAGGAGGTCCCCGTGCCGACCCCCGGTCCGGGGGAGGTGGTGGTGAGGCTCCACGCCGTCGGCGTGAATCCGGTGGATACCTACATCCGCTCGGGTCAGTATCTTCCCGGCCTGAAGCTCCCCTATACCCCCGGTCTCGACGGCGCCGGCGTCATCAGCGCCGTCGGCCCCGAGGTGAGGCACCGGCAGGTGGGGGAGCGGGTCTACGTCGCCCGGTCCCTCACCGGCACCTACGCCGAAGAGGTGCTCTGCAAGGAGTTCCAGAGCCATCCCCTCCCCGAAGGGATCGGCTACGGTCAGGGGGCGGCCATCGGCGTCCCCTACGGCGCGGCGTTCCGGGCACTGTTCCAGCGGGCCCACGGGGTGGCGGGGGAGACGGTCCTCGTCCATGGCGCCAGCGGCGGCGTGGGGATTGCGGCGGTGCAGCTTGCCCGGGCTGCCGGGCTCCGGGTGATCGGCACCGCCGGCACGGAGAAGGGTGAGGCGATGGTGCTGGCCCAGGGCGCCCACCATGTCCTGAACCACCGCAGCGACGGGTATCTGGACAAACTGCAGGATCTCACCTGCGGCAAAGGGGTGGATGTCGTCGTGGAAATGCTCGCCAACGTGAACCTGGACCGCGACCTCGGGGTGCTGGCGAAGGGGGGACGGGTGGTGATCGTCGGGAGTCGCGGCCGGGTCGAGATCGATCCGCGGGCCACCTTCATGGGGGAGACCGCGATCCTCGGCATGACCCTCTTCAATGCCACCGAGCGGGAGCTGGCCAGCATGCACGCCGCCTTTGGCGAGGGGCTCTCCAACGGGACGCTTCGGCCGGTGGTGAGTCGGGAGCTGCCGCTGGCCGAGGCGGCCGAGGCCCACCATGCGGTGATGGAGTCGAGCACCCTCGGCAAGATCGTCCTGCTCCCGTGAGGGGGGAGAGGGGCCGGCTCAGCGGCCCGGAATGGTGATGCAGAGGCACTCTCCCTCGGCATAGATCGTCTCGCCGCAGAAGAGCCGGCCATGGACCATGATCTTGCGCCCCTGGGCGGAGACGACCCGGCTCTCCAGCGTCACCACCTTCTCGAGCGGTAGCATGGCCCGAAAGCTCACGTTGAGATTGCCGACGACGATGGGATAGCCGGCGGCCCAGGCGGCCAGCCCCAGGGCTTCGTCCATGACTGCCGACACGGCGCCGCCGTGGGCATGACCCGGGGGGCCACCGGTCTCGGGGCCGAACCAGATCCGCGCATGGAGATGCTTCTCTTCGTCGCGGTAGTAGCGGACCCGGAAGCGGTTGCCGTCGGGTTCGCCGGAGACGAAGCGGAGCGACTCCCCCACCAGCGACGGCGCATCGAAGGGGAGCCAGCCGGCCTCGCCACTGAGGTCGACGGAGGGGGTGGGGGGGATGCATGCTTTTTCAGCGGTTGCGTTTGACACAGCACTTCTCCTTACCGGTTGAGTTTGTTCGTACGGGATGCGGTTGCCGCTTACGGAAGCGAAACAGCAAGCTCCTACCATAGCAGATTACGGGCGGGGAGGGGATGAAAAAACGTGCCGGTGGTGCCGCTGTCGAGGGCGCACCGGTTCGCCGCGGCGCGTCACTCCCTCTCGGAGGAGGATCCGTCGGCATGGTGGCCCGTGTCCCGGAAACGATGCCCCGAATTTCGCTGCCACGCAACCCAATGGGAGAATTTCCGCGCTCTCGGAAATAAGTGATTATTAATTCGCAGGGTGGAAAGGGAGGCAAAAGACAGTAAACTTTTCGGGAATGCGAAGGCGGAATCGAGCCTGCGTGGTCCCGTCGAAGAGGCCCGCGTAACCGGCGCCGCGGCACGACACTCAAAGGGGGAGCGGCATGGAAAACATCGGACAGTACCAGCAGCTGGTCGTCACCTACGCCATGGAGATCGGGACCAAGATCATCGCCGCCATACTCTTCTGGATCATCGGCCGCTGGCTGATCCATTTCGTGGGGCGAATGGTCCAGCAGGTCCTGGAGCGGCAGAAGGTCGATCCGAGCCTGATGCGCTACCTCGGCAACTTCCTGGCCGTCACCCTGAACATCGTGCTGGTGGTGGCCATCCTCGGCTACTTCGGGGTGCAGACCACCACCTTCGCCGCCTTGGTGGCCGGCGTCGGCATCGCCGTGGGGGCCGCGTGGGGAGGGCTCCTCTCCAATCTGGCGGCGGGCGCCTTTCTGCTCGTGCTGCGTCCCTTCAAGGTGGGGGATTTCGTCTCCGCCGGGGGGGGTCACCGGAACCGTCAGGGAGATCGGCCTCTTCGTGACCGCCGTCAACACGCCGGACAACGTGATGACCATGGTCGGCAATGCCAAGGTGTTCAACGACACCATCCAGAACTATACCATCAACGACTACCGGCGGGTGGAGCTGAAGTGCCAGCTGGCCGGCAGCGCCGATCACGTGGCCGCCATGAAGCTGCTGCGGGAGAAGCTGGCGGCGGTGCCGAACGTCCTGGCGGCGCCGGCGGTGGACGTGGAGATCCTCGACTTCACCCTGGTGGGGCCGGTGCTGGCCGTGCGCCCCTACTGCCACAACGACCACTACTGGCAGGTCTACTTCGACGGCAACCGCACCATCCGCGAGGCCCTCGCCGCGGCGGGATTTCCCGCGCCGATGCCGGCCCAGGTGGTGCTGGTCCAGAACCCGCAGGGATAGGGCCTCCGCACGGAAGCAAAGGAGCGGGATGCGTAACGCAAAAGGCGACCCATGGGCCGCCTTTTGTACGTTTCAGGCCGGCACCGTCATGTGCCGGCGGGCGAGGCACTATGCCGGACGCATCTCCCCCAGCGCCTGCCGTTCCCCGTCAGAGAGGGCATCCACATATTCCATCATGCCGCGCAGGGTATTGCCGAGGAAGTAGCGTTCGCGGGCACGGATATCCTGCGGCAGACGGCATTCGTTCCGGTACTGCTCGTCCCGCTCCAGAAGCCAGGCGACGAGCGCTTCCTCCCGCCGTGCCGGCTCGATGGCGGCGGTCTCCGCCACCCCCCTGACCCAGAGCAGCAACTGGTTGCGGGCGATCCGCAGGTGCTGGAGCGGGGTCTCCACCACCCCGTAGTGGGCGAAGACCATCCGGCGGGGAGCCAGGGCGATCATCCGGTCGAGGGAGTCCAGCGCCACCTCCAGGACGAAGCGGGGCGGGGTGGCGGGGCGCATGAAGATCCCGCCGGGGACGTCGCACCGCACGCCGGCCACCTCGCCGGCGAAGAGAAGGTCGCCCAGGAGATAGCAGCAGTGGTGCTGGGCGTGGCCGGGGGTGAGGAAGGCGCGGATCCCGGCCGGTCCGATGGTCTCCGCAAAGCCGATCCGCTCCGCCGGGACCGGGACGATTTCGCCGTAGGCCTCCGCCAGCGCTCCCAGTACCTTGCGGGACCCTTCCCAGAGCTTTTCCGGCGCCACGAGGTGGCGGATCCCCTCGGGGTGGCAGATGACCGCCGCCCCGGGAAACTCCCTGAGGAGCGCGCCGGTTCCGCCGGCATGGTCGATGTGGATGTGGGTGAGGAGGATGTGGTCGAGGCGCTCCACCCCCAGCCGACGCAGTTCCCGACAGAGCCAGGGAACGGTGGAGAGGGGGCCGGGGTCGACGAGGACGGTGAAGCCATCCCCCCGGTAGAGCCAGGAGCTGATGAACTTCCGGAACCCTTCGCGGGAAGGGAGGTCGAGGTCGATGCAGGCGAGATCGGCGTGGTCCATGATTTCCCCTTGCGGCACGGGCGTCAGGGCGCCCCGGGCCGGTGTCGTCGGTGAACTCCGACAGATTGTCGCGCGGAGTTCGGGCGGTTGTCAATACGGCTGGTCCTGTAAATTTTAGAACGGCGATTGACAATCCCCCGTAATCCGCTAAACATTTCCCTACTGATGCGCTGCTGCAATTGCGGTGGCTGGCCGTTTCACACGGATCGATTGCATTGAGATCATGGCGAGGAGGATGTGGTATGGGTGTCTACAGGAGGATGGTTTCAGGAGGGCTTGCGCTGGTGGCCGCCGTTTCCCTTTCGGCCTGCAGTGGCAGCGACAAAACGGTGGTCATTCAGGCGGCGTCGAGGACGGAGATCCTCAACCCCCTCGACCTGCAGCAGTTCGGCACTCCGCTGCCGATGATCCCGGTGGCGGCTCCGGACACGGTGAGCCAGCCGGGCTCCGACTTCTACACGGTGGTGGCGGAGCAGACCGCCAACTATGATTTCGGTCTCCGCCGCAAGGACGGCAGCGAAATCGTCAATCCCGCCACCGGCGCCCCCATTCGGACCACGGTCTGGGGATACCGGACCAATGGCGTCAAGGCCGGGTACCTCGGGGCGACGGTGGAAGCGCGCTCTACCCTCCCGGGGGAGACCGGCCGGCCGGTGATGGTGAAGTACATCAACGATCTGCGGGACTCCGCCGGCAACCTCCTCACCAGGCACCTCCTGACGGTGGACCCCACCCTTCACGGGGCGGACATGGGGGCGCCGGAGATCCGCATCGTCACCCACCTCCACGGCGGCCATGTGGTGCCGGAATCCGACGGTCATCCCGAGGCGTGGATCACCAACGACCCGAACGCCAAAACCGGTCTCCCCGCCGATCCGGTGAGCGGCCGTCCGGCCCGTCCCGACGGCAATACGGTGACGTACACCTACGAGAATACGCAGAAAGCTGAACAGCTCTGGTACCACGACCACGCCATGGGGATCACCCGGCTGAACGTCTACGCCGGCCTGGCCGCCAACTACCTGGTTCGCGACAGCGTGGAGGATGCCCTGAACCTCCCCCGCGGAAACTACGAGATGCCCCTGGTGATCCAGGACAAGTCGTTCAACCAGGACGGTTCGCTGCACTATGAGGCCACCCCCCTCATCAATGCCGGCAGCGGCAACCAGCAGACCGACGCCAGCGGCAAGCCGGTCCTCACCTCCAAGCCCGAATTCTTTGGCAACGTAATCACCGTCAACGGCAAGGCCTGGCCCTATCTGGACGTGGAGCCCCGCAAATACCGCTTCCGGATGCTGAACGGCTCCGACTCGCGCTTCTACAACATCTGGCTGGAGGCGCGGGACGCCGGCGGTGCCGCCGTGGCCATCCCGGCGGGGACCATTACCCAGATCGGCAATGATGGTGGCCTCCTCCCCGCATCCGTTGCCATCGGCGACAGCGCGGGTAATGCTCTCCTCCTCTCCCTTGCGGAACGGGCCGACGTGATCGTCGATTTTTCCAAACTTCCGGCCGGCACGAGCATCACCATGCGCAACAACGCGCCGACCCCGTTCCCCGGCGGCGACCCGGTGGCCGCCGCGACCACCGGCAGGATCATGCAGTTCCGCATCAGCAAGCCGCTGAACGGCGCCGACACCAGCGCGGTCCCCGCCAATCCCCGGCCGGTCACCCCCCTGGGCGTCGCCAGCAACGTCCGGTACGTCGACCTCCAGGAAACCATGGAGAGCGGGGTGCTTGTCTATGATCCGAACACCGGCACCACGCTCCAGCGGCTCAAGATCCTTCTCAACGGCCTCACCTTCGACGCCCCCATCACCGAGAAGCCCCGTCTGAACGTTGTCGAGGAGTGGGTCATCATCAACAACACGGTGGACATGCACCCCATGCACCTGCACCTGGTGGACTTCGAGGTGGTGGAGAAGGGGAGCATCGCTCCGGGGGCCTACACGCCGGCCAACGGCCTGGGTGGCATGCCGGTGGTGGCTGCCGGCGGGCTGCGCCGCAATGCCGAGCCCGGCCTGAACCCCGTGGCCGACTCGGCGTCGGCCGATTCCCCCTACCGGGTCCAGCCCCACGAAATGGGGGAGAAGGACACGGTGCGCGTCCCCCCGGCCAACGACCTCATCGGCTCCCAGGGGTATGTGAGGATCAGGGCGAAATTCGACAAGCTCGGCACCTACATGTGGCACTGCCACATCCTCTCCCATGAGGACCACGAGATGATGCGGCCGTTCACGGTCGTGCCGTAACGGCACGGCCCGGATTTACCAACCGCAAAGAAACAGGGGGCACGTCGACGGATGTGCCCCCTGTTTCTTTGCGGTCTCTCCTCCCGCTGACCTGCCGGGGCGAAGGGATACCGTGAGGCTTTACTTTTTAACCTCTGTCGGTAATCGTGAATTGGCGCGGGTGATTAGGGCGTCTTACCATCTGCCGGCCCCCATAATTCGCCGGGGAATCCCGCCAGTATCACGTTGACGGCGACTCCCCCGCAGTGGTATTCTCCGAATTCGTCTGCGCAAATTTCCGTATGGGCTCGTCAAAATTCAATGCGATCAGGAGGTGTTCGGTGAAAAGAAGAATCGGTCTGGTTTCAGCATTCCTTGCAGTCCCCTTGATGTGTTCCGTGGCCTTCGGGGCCGGTGCCCCGGCCAAGCCCCTCGTCGGGATCTCGAAGATTGTCTCGCACCCGGCGCTGGATGCCGTCGAGAAGGGGATCCAGGACGAGCTTGCCGCGCTGAAGATGAATGCCCAGTACGATCTGCAGAATGCCAACGGTGATGCCAATACCGCGGCATCCATCGCCAACAAGTTCCAGTCGGAGAAGGTCAATCTGGCGGTCGGCATCGCCACTCCCACCGCCCAGGCGCTGGTGAACACCCTGAAAACCACGCCGGTGGTCTTCTCTGCGGTGACCGACCCGGTCAAGGCTGGTCTGGTTAAGTCGCTCACGAAGGGAGAGAAGTTCGTCACCGGCGTTTCCGACATGACCCCGGTGAAGCAGCAGATCCAGCTGCTCCTGAAGATGAAGAAGGTCAAGCGTCTCGGCCACATCTACACCAGCTCCGAGGAGAACGCCGTGGTGCTCGCCGGCGTGGTGAAGCAGGCCTGCAAGGACCTGGGGATCGAGTACGTGGAGACCACCGTCTCCAAGTCCGCCGAGGTGAAGCAGGCGGTCCAGTCGATCATCCACCGTGTTGACGCCCTCTACATCAGCACCGACAACACCGTGGTGTCGGCCCTGAGCGCCGTTACCGACGTGGCGATGAAGAGCAGGGTGCCGGTCATGTCGGCCGACCCGAGCTCCGCCGAGAGCTATCCGGTCCTCGCCGCCTGGGGATTCGACTATTACAAGATGGGGCGCGCCACCGGCAAGATGGTCGCCGAGATCCTGAAGGGGAAGAAGCCGGAGCAGATCCCGACCCGCTTCATGACCAGGGCCTCCGACGTGGACCTGCTGGTGAACCTGGACGTGGCGAAGAAACTCGGCCTCACCGTGCCGAAGGATATCGTGAAGACCGCCAACAAGGTGGTGGAGAACGGTAAACTGGTTAAGAAATGATTTAAGACCCGCCACAGAGACACAGAGAGTTATCCGGCAAATTGGTTTTCTCTGTGTCTCTGTGGCAGATTTTCCAAGAAGGACTCTATGATTGAAGGCATTTTCGTTGAAGGGCTGATTTACGGCATCATGGTCCTAGGGGTGTTCATCTCCTTCCGGATCCTCGATTTTCCCGACCTGACGGTGGATGGCTCCTTTCCCCTCGGGGCGGCGCTCATGGCCCAGTGCATCCTCATGGGGGTGAACCTCTGGCTGGCGCTCCTCATCGCCTTTGCCGGGGGGGTGGTCGCCGGGGTGATCACCTCCCTGATCCACAATCACCTCAAGGTGCCGAACCTGCTGGCCGGCATCCTGACCATGACCATGCTCTATTCGGTCAATATCCGGATCCTGGGGAACCGGGCCAACGTCCCGCTCCTGAACCAGGAGACGATCCTCTCCCAGGTCACCACCCGCCTGACCGGCATCGTCCCCGACGAGTATATCCTACTGGTCTTCTTCGTAGTGGTCACCCTTGCCATCAAGGTGCTGCTGGATCTCTTCTTCCGCACCGACCTGGGGATGACCATCGGCGCCATGGGGAACAACGAGCAGATGGTCATCTCCCAGGGGGTGAATCCCAAGACCCTGAAGTCCATCGGCCTCGGCCTCTCCAACGGCCTCGTCGCCCTTTCCGGCGCCTTCGCGGCCCAGTACCTCGGCTTCGCCGACGTGGGGCTCGGCCAGGGGATAATCATCTCCGGCCTCGCCTCGGTCATGATCGGCGAGTTCCTCATCATGAAGAGCAACCGGATCGGCGTCCTGACCCTCTGCGCGGTCCTCGGCTCGATCTGCTTCTACGCGGTGATGTACGTGGGGCGCTACTACGGGTATGTCATCAACATGACCCCCAACGACCTGAACCTCATCAAGGGGATCCTGATCATCGTGCTCCTGGTGCTGACCCAGAGCAGGAAGCTGAAGAAATTCGCCCTCAAGGCCGTGGTGAAAAATGATTGAGCTCAAGAACGTATCCATGATCTTCAACCAGGGAACGGTGAACGAGAACCCAGCGATCTCGAACATCAACCTGAAAGTCCGGGAAGGGGATTTCATCACCGTCATCGGGAGCAACGGCGCCGGCAAGTCCACCCTCTTCAACCTCATCGCCGGCACCATCGTGCCGACGGTGGGCTCCATCCACCTGAACGACCGGAACATCACCCGCGACCCGGAGTACAAGCGGGCGCAGTACATCGGCCGGATCTTCCAGAACCCGCTCCTGGGAACCGCAAGCAACATGAGCCTGGAAGACAACATGACGATCACCTACAAGAAGGGGTTCAAGTGGCTGAAGCGGAGCCTGAACCACAAGATGCGTGAGTTCTTCCGCACGGAGCTGGTCCAGCTGAGGATGGGGCTGGAGGTCCGGATGAAGGAGAATCTGGCCCTTTTCTCTGGCGGTCAGCGCCAGGCACTGACCCTGCTCATGATGGTCCTTTCCCGGCCCGACCTGATCCTTCTGGACGAGCATACGGCGGCCCTCGATCCGAAGAACGCCGAGATCGTCCTGGAGCTGACCAACAAGTTCATCCAGGAGTATAGCCTCACCGCCATGATGATCACCCACAACATGAGCCACGCCATCGAGTACGGCAACCGGCTCCTGATGATGGACAAGGGGGAGATCATCTTCGAGGCGGAGGGGGAGGAGAAAAAGGCCCTCACGGTGGAGAAGCTCATCGACAAGTTCCACCAGATCCGCCACAAATCCTTCGAGAACGACCGGACGCTCCTCTCCGACGAGTAGGGGGGCGAATCCCCTTGCCGTCTCCTCTCTCCGTGCCCATAATGCAGGGCATGCTGCTTATCGTTCCCCCCGTTGCCAAACCATGCGAACCGCCGGCCGGCATAGCCCGACTGGCGGGGGTGCTCCACGCCCACGGCATCCCCTGCCGCCTCTTCGACGCCAACCTGGAGGGGATGCTCGCCCTGCTGGCGCAACCGCCGACCGTCACCGACACCTGGAGCCGCCGGGCGGGGAGGAGTCGGGAGCGCCACCTCGCCGCGCTGCGCGACCCGCGAAGCTACGGCACGCCGGACCGTTACCGCCGGGCGGTGGGGGACCTGAACCGCCTCCTCGCCGTGGCGGCGAAGGAGTACGGTGCCACGGCGGGGCTCGCCGACTACCAGCACGCCACCCTCTCCCCCCTGCGGAGCGCCGACCTGCTGGCCGCGGCGGAACGTCCCGAGCAGAATCCCTTCTACCCCTTCTTCAGCAGACGGCTGCCGGAGCTGCTGGACGACCACGCCGCCGCACCGGTGCGAGTGGCGGGCTTCTCCCTGAATTTCCTCAGCCAGGCCCTCTGCACCTTCGCCATGATCGGGTTTCTGCGGCGCCGCTACCCCGCCGTGCGTATCGTCCTCGGGGGAGGGCTTGTCACCTCGTGGCTGGCGCGGCCCGGCTGGCGCACCCCCTTTGCCGGGGTGGTGGATGACCTGATCGCCGGGCCGGGGGAGCTTCCCCTCCTGGAGCTGGCGGGAGCCGCGCCGACGGAGGAGTGCCGAGCCCTGCCGGCCTACGGCTCCCTGCCGCTGGCCGACTACCTCTCCCCCGGCGTCATCCTCCCCTACAGTGCCGCCGGCGGCTGCTGGTGGAACCGCTGCTCCTTCTGCCCCGAGCGGGCCGAGGGGAACCCCTACCGTCCCCTTCCCCCCACCCGGGCCGGCGAGGAGCTTCGGGCCCTGACGACGGCGCACCGGCCGGGGCTGATTCATCTCCTCGACAACGCCGTCAGCCCGGCGCTACTGCGGGAACTGGCCCAGACCCCGCCGGGGGCCCCGTGGTACGGCTTTGTCCGCTTCGGGCCGGAACTGGCGGACGAGGAGTTCTGTCACGCCCTGCGCCGTTCGGGGTGCGTCATGCTCAGGCTCGGGCTCGAATCGGGTGACCAGGGGGTGCTGGACCGGCTGCAGAAGGGGATCGACCTCGGCATGGCCTCCCGGGTCCTGACGAACCTGCGGCGGGCGGGGATCGCCACCTACTGCTACCTCCTCTTCGGCACGCCGGCGGAGGACGAGGCGGCCGCGCGGCGGACCCTGGAGTTCGTCGTGGCGCACCGGGAGGCGATCCGGTTTCTCAACCTGGCCGTGTTCAACATGCCGGCCTTTGGCGAGGAGGCAGCGGAGTACGGCACCGAGCCATTCTACGCCGGGGACCTCTCCCTCTACACCGGCTTCCGTCATCCCCGCGGATGGGACCGGCAGCGGGTACGGCGGTTCCTGAACCGGGAGTTCGCCCGCCACCCTGCGGTGGCGGCGATCCTGCGCAACGACCCCCCCTGTTTCACCTCCAACCATGCCCCGTTCTTCGGCGGAGAATGAAGATGAAACCCCAGTTTTCTTGACGACGGGCATCGATAAGGGTATCGTTGTACAAATCGTTATCGATGGGAGGATGAGATGGAGGCAGTGAAGATTTCTCCAAAGTTCCAAGTGGTTATCCCCCGCGAGGTCCGGGATACGCTGCATCTTGTTCCCGGTCAGAAGATGCAGGTCGTCGCCTACGGCAACCGGATTGAGCTGATTCCGGAGAAGGAGATATCCGAAATGCGGGGATTTCTGAAGGGGATCGATACCTCGGTCGAGCGGGAGCCGGATCGGCTATGAACATCGTCGACTCATCGGGATGGCTCGAATTTTTTGCGGATGGACCCAATGCCGGCGACTTCGCGGTCCCTCTCGCGGACAAGTCAGCGCTCGTCGTCCCGTCCATAACCATTTATGAAGTGTTCAAGGTCGTCTGCCGCCAGCGGGGAGAGGATGCCGCACTGCAGGCGGCGGCCCTGATGCAGCAAGGGAGAGTCGTCGAGCTCTCGCCGTCGCTGGCCATGATTGCGGCAAAGACAAGCCTTGAGCTGGCGCTTCCCATGGCGGACAGCATCATTCTCGCGACAACGCGTCTCCACAATGGTGTCCTCTGGACCCAGGACGAGCATTTCAGCGGCCTTTCCGGCGTACAGTACTATCCGAAACGTCAACGGGAGTAACGATTCCATGCCCCATAATTCCCATCCTTTCAGCATTCTCACCCCTCCGTTCATCATGGATGCCGTGGAGAGCCAAGGGTTTGTCTGCGACTGCCGCACCCTGGCGCTGAACAGCTACGAGAACCGGGTCTACCAGGTGGGGATCGAGGAGGGGGAGCCGCTCATCACCAAGTTCTACCGCCCTGGCCGCTGGACGGACGACCAGATCCTGGAGGAGCACCGCTTCTGCGTTGAACTGGCCGGGCACGAACTGCCGGTGGTGGCCCCCTGGCGCAACGCCGCGGGGGAGAGCCTCTTTCGCCACGGCGGGTTCCGCTTCGCCCTCTACCCGCGACAGGGGGGGCACGCCCCGGAGTTCGACAATCTGGACAACCTCCTGATCCTCGGCCGGATGCTCGGCCGGATCCACCGCATCGGCGGGGTGCGGCCGTTCGAGCACCGGCCGGTCCTGGACAGCCGGAGCTTCGGCCACGAGAGCGTCGCCCTGATCCGTGACCGCTTCATCCCTGCCGAATACCGGGAGAGCTACGTGGCGGTGACCGACCGGCTGCTGGAGGTCATCGACGAGAGCCTGGCCGCGGCCGGGCCGGTCCGTCTGATCCGGACCCACGGAGACTGCCACAGCGGCAACATCCTCTGGCGCGACGACGCCCCCCACTTCGTCGACTTCGACGACGCGCGGCTGGCCCCGGCGGTACAGGACCTCTGGATGATGCTCTCCGGCGACCGTCCCCGGCGTATCGCCCAACTCGACGCGCTGCTGGAGGGGTACGCCGAGTTTAACGACTTCGACCCCCGGGAGCTTCGGCTGGTGGAGCCGCTGCGGGCCCTGCGGGTGCTTCACTACTCCGCCTGGCTCGCCGCCCGCTGGGAGGACCCGGCCTTCCCCCGGGCCTTCCCGTGGTTCAACACTCCCCGCTACTGGAACGAGCAGATCATCGAGCTGCGCGAGCAGCTGGCGGCTCTGGCGGAGCCCCCCCTCCAGCTTCCCTGACCACTCCCGGACTCCGCGAGCACCCCGGCACGGCAGTTCCGAAACCCAGGTGATACCGCCCATGTCGTCATCTCCTTCCGCCGCCGCCATCCCCCCATCGGTCATCGGCCATCGGCCCTTCACCCTCTTCTGGTGCGCCCGGACCGCCACTGCTCTTGCCTTTCAGATGTTCGGGGTCGCCGTGGGGTGGCAGGTCTACGCCCTCACCGGGAGCCCCCTCTACCTCGGGCTCGTTGTGAAGGTCGCGATTTTGTGATACAAGTGAAACGTTTGGCTAGGGGCGCCCGCCTCGGCTGCCGACTTCGAGAATCAAGAGAGGAAGCGTGTAACGATGAAACTGCTGGATGGCAAGAAATGCGCCGAGAGCCTGGTTGCCGACATCTCACGGAAGGTGGGGGAGTATGTGGCCTCCGGCCTGCGAAAACCCCATATGACCATCATTCTCGTGGGCGAGCATGCGCCGAGCGAGTCGTACGTCAAATCCAAGATCAAGTCGTGCGGTAACGCCGGCTTCGAGAGCACCCTGCTCCGCTTTCCGGAGAGCGTCACCGAGGCGGAGCTCCTGGCGAAGATTGCCGAGGTCAACGCCGACCGGACCACCGACGGCCTCATCGTGCAGCTTCCGCTGCCGAAGCACATCAACCAGCAGCATGTCATCAACGCCATTGATCCCGAGAAGGATATCGACGGCTTCCATCCCATGAACTTCGGCCGCATGTCCCTGGGGCAGAAGGCGTTTCGCCCCGCCACCGCCTACGGCATCTGCAAGCTCCTCCAGTTCTACGAAATTCCGGTCTGGGGGAAGCACTGCGTGGTCATCGGCCGTTCCAACATCGTCGGCAAGCCGATCTCCATCATGCTCTCCAACGACTTCGAGATCGGCAACGCCACCGTGACCCTGACCCACATCGAGACGCCGCGGGAGCTGCTGCTGGACGAGACGCGCCGCGCCGATATCGTCATCGTCGCCGTCGGCATCCCCGGTTTCGTCACCGCGGACATGGTGAAGGACGGGGCAGTCCTGATCGACGTGGGGATCAATCGCCTCGCCGACGGCAAAATCGTGGGGGATGCGGACTTCGAGAACGTGAAGGAGAAGTGCTCGTGGATCACGCCGGTTCCCGGCGGTGTCGGCCGGATGACGGTGGCCGCCCTGATGATCAATACCCTCATGGCGTACCAGAACAACTTCAACCTGGCCTGACCGCACCGCGGGGCGATGCCGACCTCCTGGGGGGCGTCAGGGAGAATCTCCACGGCAGTGCCGGGAGGGGGCGGGGCAGGCGCAATGCCGGCGCGGCGAAAGGCGGTCGAAAGGCCCACCTTTCGTGCAGCTACGGAGCATCTTCCCGGCGCTGTCGCTTGTGGCGCCGCCAGCGGCCCCGGAGGGCGAAAAAACCGCCGATGGCGGTCAGAAGCCAGATGGTGACGGTGACGATGGTCTCGGATGCGGTCATGGGAACTTCCTCCGGCGCAGATTGGGTCTGGGGTCGGCAGGCGACGGAATCCTCCCGTCGCGCGGCGGGGCTTCCGTCATCAGGCGCCGTTTTCAGGTTGAATGCTTCTTTGGGGAAGTGTAGCAGGGAGGGCGCCGGCCGGCCTTGATGCAGGTCAAGGAGCGCGTGAGAAGAACGGAACAGGGGGATAGGGAGGCGGGATGGCGAAGGTGCTGCGGGCGCTGGAACTTTTCTGCGGCATCGGCGGCTTCGCCGCCGCGGTATCGGGGGCGAACGTGCGGGTCGTGGGGTCCTTCGACCAGGACCGGGGTGCCCTCGATGCCTACCGCCTCAATTTTACGGACCACGGGGCCCGGGCGGTGGACCTGGAGCGGGTTGGGGGGTGGGAGCTAACCGCCGGCGGCATCGACTTCTGGTGGCTTTCCCCTCCCTGCCAGCCGTACTGCGAGCGGGGGACCCGCCGTGATCTGGAGGACCCCCGCGCCCGCAGCCTCCTGAACCTCCTGGAGCTCTTCTCCCGCATTCCCGACGGGCGGTTGCCGTGCCATCTGGCCATGGAGAACGTGGCGGGTTTCGTCGGCTCCGAGGCCCACGGCCGGCTCACGACGCTCCTTGCCTCCCGGGGGTACCATCTCCGGGAGCGCCTTCTCTGCCCCACCGAACTGGGCGTTCCCGCGCGTCGGCCCCGCTTCTATCTGGCCGCCTCCCGGGGGCCGCTGGCGCCCGAGGCGCCGCCCGAGTTCCGGCCCCGGCCACCCCTGGCCGCATACCTCGGGGAGGAGTGCCCCGACGGGCTTCTCCTGGAAGCCACGGTGCTCCAGCGTTTCGGTCCAGCGCTCCCCATCGTCGATCCCGCCGATCCGGCCGCCGTCGCCACCTGCTTCACCTCGGGCTACGGCCGTTCCCTCACCGCCTCCGGCTCGTACCTTCGCTGCTCCGCAGGGGTGCGCCGCTTCTCGCCGGAGGAGATCGCCCGGCTGCTCCACTTCCCTTCCGGGTTCCGCTTCCCGCCGGACCTCCCGCTGCGCAAGCGGTGGCAGCTCGTGGGGAACAGCCTCTCGGTGGCCGCGGTGCGGGAGGTGCTCCGGGCGTTTCCGGCGCTGGAGGGGGCGCAAAAATGAAAGGCCCGCCATTGAAGGCGGGCCTCGCTACATTGCGGTTCCGTTCTCCCCGTTTCACGGGTCATTCCGGCGCCCAGATACCGCCGGTCGGGTACTGACTCAGGTTGTGTTCGGGACAGGCATCCCCGATGCGTCCATCCTCCTTGCTTCGTCAGTCTGTTGCGGGTAGCGCTACCTGACTACACTATACTCCCCCCGCGGGAAGATGCACAGTCTGGCATAAAAAAAATATCCGGGTATAATGGTTAAGTTGCCTGAAAGGCGGTGAGCGATCACCGCCTTTTTTCGTGGGGACGGAACGGCTCACGGAGGGGGTCGAAGAGAGCCTCCAGCCCGTTGGCCTTGATCTCGTAGAGCGCCTGGAGCATCCGGCCGAGCTTCCCCTCGGGGAAGCCCTGCCGGGCGAACCAGACCACGTACGGTTCGGGGAGGTCGATCAGGAGCCATCCCCGGTATTTGCCGAAGGGCATCCGGGCGGCGGCCAGCTCCAGAAGGTCGCGGGGATCGAAGAGGGCTTCCACCGCTGTCATCCGAGGCCGTCGAGGACGGCGGTGAAGGCCCGGATGGTTTTTGCCTTCCGCAGCTGCGTTCGGGTCGTTTCGAAGGCGGGGTCGTCCATGGGGGCGAGGGCCCCCTTGAGCTTGCTCAGCACCTGGGTCTCGCCGCAGAAGAGGGTCGAGTACCGCTCCCGCAGGTCGTGGAGGTAGTGTCGCAGCTCCATCCCTCGCTGCAGCTCGTCCGGGTCGGCGGCGGCCTGGCCACGCAGCCGCTGGAAGAGGAGCGGGTCGGCGATGGCTCCCCGCCCCAGCATCAGGCCGGCGGCGCCGCTCTCCGTGAGGAGGCGCAGGCCGTCGGCGGCGGTGCGGATGTCGCCGTTGGCGATGACCGGCAGCCGGGTGCTACGCACCACCTCGGCGGTGATGCCGTGGTCGGCCCGGCCGTCGTACTCCTGGACCACCGTGCGGGGATGGAGCACGAGGAAATCGACCTCTGCCGCCTCGAAGAGGGGGAGGAGGTCGAAGACCTGCCGGAGGTCGTCGTAGCCGGCCCGCAGCTTCACGGAGAAGGTCCCCGCGATGGCCCGGCGCAGGGCGGGGATGATCTCTTCCAGATCTTCCGGGCGCTTGAGCATCCCTCCCCCCGTCAGGCCGCTGGTCATCCGCCCGTAGGGGCATCCCATGTTGAGATTGAGGTGGACGGCCCCCGCCTCTTCGGCGGCCCGGGCGGCCGATACCAGGGCATCCCGGCCGTGGCCGATCAGCTGCACCACCAGGGGGACCCCCCCTTCGTCGGGGGCCATTTCCCGCAGGTCGCCCGCCGAGAGCCGCCGCGTGGCGGCCACGGGATTGACCCGCATGAACTCGGTGAAGACGACGTCGGGACGGACCCAGTCGATGAAGAGGGAGCGGAGGGCGCGGTTGGTCAGCCCCTGCATCGGTGCCAGCATCAGGGGGGTGTGGCCGGAGGGCCAGGGGAGGGGCCGGCCGGTGCCGGTCCAAGGGGGGTCGTCGTGGTGGTGCATCATGTCCAATGGTGAAAATTTCCCGGGGGGCGTACAACAAAGGCGGCCAGAGGCCGCCTTCTCACTGCGTCGTGGTGACAGGATGGCCTAGAGGATCTCCACCAGCTGGAATTCGTAGGTGACGTCCTCGCCCGCCAGGGGGTGGTTGGCGTCGAGGGTGATGAATTCGTCGTTCACCGCCACCACGGTCACCACCATGGTCTCGTCGTCCTCGCCGGTCAGTTCCAGCTCCTGGCCGACGTGGGGCTCGATATCCTCAGGCACCTGCTCCCGGGCGACGGAGAAGACTTTCTCCTCGTCATAGTCGCCGAAGGCGTCCACGGCCGGAATGGTGATGGTTTTCTTGTCGCCGGGGGCCATGCCGACGAGGGCCTCCTCGATCTGCTCGAAAAACTCCCCCTCGCCGATGACGAGTTCCATCGGGCCGGTCTCTCCGCAGCCGCACTCATCGTCTTCACAGCAATCATCGGTCTCGCACTCGTCGTGCTCCAGGGTGGAATCGAAAACGGTGCCATCTTCGAGTGTGCCGGTGAAATCGATCGTTACCTTGTCGCCCTTCTTTGCTCCAGCCATTACGTAATCCTTCCTTCTCTCTGTGAGTTTCTGCAACCTGCCCATGGTACGTGGGACCGCGTCCCGGAGTCCAGCAAAAAATCGCCGGCGGCGGGGGAGGGGGCCGGACCGCCGGTTACTCGGTAAAGGCGAGCTTGCGCTCCAGGTCCATGGAGCGGGTGATCTGCTTTGCCTGATCGAAGGTGATGGCGTCCTTCTCGCAGAGCTCCAGCAGGTGCTGGTCCAGGGTCTGCATCTGGTAGAGGGAGCGGCCGTTCTCGATATGCTTCTCGATCTCGTCGAGGCGCCCCTCCCGGATGCAGGCCTGGATGGTGGTGGTGGCGCGCATGATCTCGACGACCGGGATGATGTTCTCCCCGCTCTTGTCCTTGATGAGCCGCAGCGAGACCGTGGCGACGAGGATGTCGGCGAGCCGCTGGCGGATCACCTCCTGGGCATCGGGGGGGAAGTGGCCGATGAGCCGGTTGATGGTGGAGGTGGCGCTCTGGGTATGGAGGGTCGAGAAGACCAGGTGCCCGGTCTCCGCCGCCTTGATGCAGGAGTCGATGGTTTCCAGGTCCCGCATCTCGCCGACCATGATCACGTCCGGGTCCATCCGGAGCGCCGCCCGGAGCGCCGCGCTGAAGTTCTCGGTGTCGATCCCCACCTCCCGCTGGATGATGCAGCTCTTGTCGGAGGTGAAGAGGAACTCCACCGGGTCCTCGATGGTGATGATGTTGAACGAGCAGGTCTCGTTCAGGTGCCGGATGATGGAGGCGAGGGTCGTGGACTTGCCGTTGCCGGTGGGGCCGGTGACGAGGATCAGCCCGTTGGGGGCCTTGGCGATCTCGCCCAGCACCGGCGGCAGGTTCAGCTCGCCGAAGGTGCCGACGTGGGGGGGGATCACCCGCATCACGATGCCGATGGCGCTCCGCTGCCGGAAGATGCTGACCCGGAACCGCCCCCCGTTGGGGAGGGCATAGGAGGCGTCCAGTTCCCGCAGGCTTTCGGGGAGCGAGCGCCGGTTCTGCTCCAGGACGGTCTTGGCAATGAACTCCGTGTCCTGCGGCGTCAGCCGCGGGAGCTTGGAGCGGAGCAGCTGTCCCCGCGCCCGGAAGAAGGGGGGATTGTCCACCTCGAAATGGAGGTCGGAGACCCGCTTTTCGAAGGCAATGCCGAGAATCTGGTTGAGAAGGTTCATATCCATGGATGGTACCTCGATGACGCTCTCCGGATCACGCCGGAGGCGGAGTCCGTTTCCGGCGGTAGAGCACGTTTTCCACCACAAGCCCCCCCTGGCCAGCCAGGATCTCCAGCAGGTCGGCCGGCACGGGGGATGGCTCACCTGCGCCGAAATCGCCGTAGGTGAGGGAGATGGTTCTGCCGAAGCAGCGGAGGGGGAGGAGCAGGACCGTGGGGTGAAGGGGGGCGCCAATGGCGCGGAACAGCTGTTCCTTCAGTTCCTCATCGGCAGTTTCGCCGAAAAATGCACTCCCTTTTTCGATGACGTCGGTAAAAAGCGATGGCCGGGTCAGGGGGATCCTGAAGCGGAGCGGCGGCGACGCCTCCTCCGCGTCGCCTCCCCTGATGCCGATCCCCCGCTCGGCGATCAGTTCCCCGTCGCGGACGATGAGGGTGAGCGCCCGCGCCAGGAGTCCGGCAGTGGAGTGGAGGAGGGAAAAGGCCACCTCCTGGGGTTCCCGCAGCTGGCGCAGGGCAGCAAGCCCCGTCTTGAGCCGGGCGGTGGGGAGCCCGCCAAGCTCCTGGCCGTATCCCCTGAGGTACGCCGGGAAGGCATGGAGAAACTGGATGGCATCGCCGACGAAGGCGTCGCGCCGTTCCTCGCCGGTGGGGCGGGGGATGACCGCCCTGATGCCGTCCTCCAGCGACTGGAGCATGAAGGGGTAGTCGGCCGGTGGGGCGAGCTGGATGATGCCGACGTGGGGGAAGCGGGCGCGCTTCTGGCGCCGGAGCCGGCCCAGCATCGCCGGGGAGAAGCGTCTGTCGGACGGCGCCGGCACGTCGAAGACAAGGAGCGGGACGCTCCCCTTGGCGAGGAACTGCTGGATGATGGGGTCCAGGTCCTGCTCCTCGTTGGTGGCGAAGACGAAGATCCCTTCGTGCCGGCAGACGGTGGTGAGGCAGTAGGAGATGAACTCGTCGGCGCTGAAGAGGATGACCGTGAGGGTTGCGCCGGGAAGCGCCGGTTTCTCGGCCGGCCGGGAGCGGGCCGCGTAGCCGTCAAGGAACGCCAGGAGTTCCTCCTGCTCCTTCGGCGAGAGCGCCCTCGCCAACTCTTCGATCTTGCGGCGATGGGCGGCGGCGGGGCCCCGGTCGTCGAGGCCGGCGAAGACCCCGGGAATCGATCGTTCCAGCGCGTCGAGGTTGCCGAGCCCCAGATCTTCGGCGGAGAGGAGTATTCCCTCGCCCCCGTCCTCCGTGGGGGAAAGGAGCTCGTCGGTCAGCTCCTCATCCACCAGGAGTCCGTCGCGCTTCTTCTCGTCGTAGATCCGGAGGGCGTCCATCAGGACGTTCTCGGTGTGGAGGGTAATCTCCTGGTTGAGCTTTTCGGGGAAGTAGCGGTACTCGTCGGAAACCGTGAAGGTATCGACGTCAAGGGTGAAGGAGCCCCGCTTCCAGGTGAGGATCTCGACGATGGTCAGCTCAATGAGGGTTTCCAGCCCCCGGTAGGCGTCCTCTTTGCGGACATGGCCCTGCTCGATGAGGGTGGCGACCAGGGGGCGGCGGTTTTCGCCCGCCTCCTGCTGATCCCGTAGCGCCTGCTCCAGTGTCTCCGGCGGGATGACTTTGGCCTCCACGAGAATCTTGCCGACCCGGATGCTGTTGTCGAAGTGGTTGGCGCTGATGATGTAGCCGTCATTGAAGACGAGCTGGCTCTCCCCCTTGCGGCTCTTGACGGTGAGGGTTCCCGACTTCCTCGTGGCGTGGAGCAGTTGTATGACGTCGACGATCGACAGGTGTTCCAGTTCGCCGGTGAAAGACATCCGGGGGACACTCCTCTCGGAACATGATTGGGCGGGGAAGGTGGAGACGTTTCGTCTGTATTAAACTCAAAACGCGGCCATCATTCAAGAGAATAGTTCCCTGAATTCCCGGCGATAGCGCGGGCGCCCCCGCGGCTCCTCTCCCGTCGCGCGGCTTGCCTTTTTTCGCCCCTCGGCTACAATGGGGGCTGCCGTCTCCCACCCCCCCTCCATTTCGAAGGAGTCTCACATGAAGATGAACCTGACTGAGTTCGAGGTCCGCGTCCTCGGTTGCCTCGTCGAAAAAGAGCTGGCGACCCCCGAATACTACCCCCTGACCCTGAACGCCCTCACCGCCGCGTGCAACCAGAAGTCGAACCGCGACCCGGTGCTGGCCATGGAGGAGACGGACGTGGTCCGCGCCCTCGACTCGCTCCGCGGCCGGGGATTCGCCCGCCAGTCGGCCGAGGGGGTGCGGGCGATGAAGTACTGCCACTGCCTCACCGAAAAGCTTCTCCTGGAGCCCGCCGATCTGGCCGTCCTGGCGGAGCTCCTGCTGCGCGGGGCGCAGACCGTGGGGGAGCTGCGGGGGAGGGCGGAGCGGATGCGCCCCTTCGCCGACCTGGCCGCGGTGGAACAGGTGCTCCACGACCTCATGGACCGCGACGTGCCGCTGGTAACCCGGCTTCCCCGGCAGTCGGGGCGCAAGGAGAACCGCTTCGCCCATCTCTTCTCCGGTGAGCCTCCCGCGGCCGCCGAGGAGGAGGCGCCGCCGGAGGGAGCCCGGCGCCAGGTGATGGCCGAGAACGAGCGGCTCGACCGGCTTGAAGCGGAGGTGGCTTCCCTGCGGGAGGAGGTGGCCGCTCTGAGGCAGACGGTGGCCGAATTCCGCGCCCAGTTCGAGTGACGGATCTGCCGGTACCCGCGGCGGCCGGTCTCGGCACGGACCTTCGCGGGGTGGTCCGTTGTTTGCAGGATCAGGTGTGGCGGCGCGCCATGCGTCGTGCACATTTTGCCGGAAGAGGTGGGTGGTATGAAACGGTTCCTTGCGTTGGCGTTCGTGTGTCTTTCCCTGGTCTGCGGCTGCGGCGGCGGGGGGGGGGCGGAACGACGGCGGCTCCCGCCGGGGCGCCGCAGACGGTCCAGGCCAGCGCCTCGGTCACGTTCTGGGCCTACGACCTCACCACCAAACAGCCGTACCAGCTCACGGCGAAGAAGGTCGGCGAAGGGAGCCACTGCTACGTCTATCTCGAGGACGGTTCCTCGGTCACTCTTTCTGCCGTGCCCGCCATCGTCAGCCAGTACGACTCCGTCATCTACCCGGCCATGACCGCCGCTTTCGGCGCCGAGCCGAACCCGGGGGTCGATAACGATCCGAAGGTCTACATCCTCCTCCTCAAGATCCGCGACGGCTTTACCTCCAACAGTTCCAGCTACGTCGCCGGCTTCTTCGATCCTTCCAACGAGTACCTCGTTTCCCAGTATTCCTATTCGAACCAGCGGGAAATGATCTACATGAACGTCAACCCCCAGGCCGGGATCGATCCGCAGAGCACCGATTTCTACGGGACCATCGCCCACGAGTTCCAGCACATGATTCACTGGCAGCAGAAGACCAACCTGCGGAACGTTCACGATGACACCTGGCTCGACGAGGGGATGGCGACCGTCGCCCCCACCGTCTGCGGCTACGGCCCGGACTACGGGCGGGTGGCAACCTATGAGAGCGCCCCGTCCCATTCGCTCACCGCTTGGGACGACACCATCGAGAGCTACGGCGTGGTCTACATGTGGAGCCAGTATCTGAAGGACCAGCTCGGCGCCGGCATCTTCCGGCAGATGCTCCAGAACAGCCAGACCGGCATCGCGTCGGTGAACGCCGCCCTGGCGGCGAGCGGCTCCTCCCTTGACTTTGCCACCATCTTCCGGAACTGGACCATCGCGAACACCTCGGGGAATGCCGTCACCTGGGCGGGACACCCCGAATGGTCCTACACCTCGATCGATACCCACAAGGGGACCTTCAACGGGGTTTACCTGCCCGGGCTTCTGGATCGGGCCACGCTGAATGCGACCACCCTCAGCGCCCTCGGCCCGTGGAGCGTCGGCTACTACGCCTACACCACCACCCAGCCGACCGGCACGGTGACCTGGACTCCCAAAGGAACCGGGGAGAAGGCGTCGTTCATCAATTCGGGGGCAAACGGCGGTGCCGGGGCGCTCACCTACGACCTGGCGGCCAATGCCGCCACCAGCTTTACGACGAATGGGTACCTCATCGACCAGAATCCCGTGGGGAGCGCCACCACCACCGGCGACACGGTGGTCCACACCTCCCTTGCGGCCGCCGCTTCCGTGGAGCCGGCTGCGCCGGCCCAGATCCTGGCGGCGGCCAATGCCCACCCCCTCGTGCGGAGCATGAGCGCCCAGAGCGGAAAGCCCCAGCACGTCTGCGTCGATTCGTATTTCCGGGAGCGGGAGAAGGCGCTGCGCAGCCAGGGAATCCGCCCGGCGTTCCGGTGAGAGGCGCAGCCATGGCAAGGACACTCGTGGGGCTGATGCTGGCGCTGCTTGCCGCCGGACCTGCCGGGGCGCTGGGGACGCGCAGGCCGGTCACCATCAGCGGGACGGTACGGGTGGTGGGGAGCGAGCCGCTCACCAGACTGGTCCTGACGCCGGCCGGCGGTGAGCGCGACTGGCTCCTCGTCGGCCCGCTGCAGGACGAGCTGCGGCGCCGGCACCAGGGGGAGCGGGTGACGCTGGAGGGGGAGCCGTGCCCGTCACCGTCACCGGAGTTCTCCCGCTGTTTCAAGCCGTCGCGGATTGCCGAGTGACGGGGCGGCTGTCGCGGCTGTTACTTTTTTGACACATATCCGTGAAATCCGTCACGGCTCCGTGCGGGCCCTTGCCGGCCGAGCATCTCCGCGAACGGGAGCGGACACCATGTCACGGTGTGTCAATAAATCGAAATAATACCGCTCGCTCCCATCTCAAAGATCGTCCACCCCCTTCCGATTCCCTGCCGCATCGTCTATACTGAAACTCTGCCCGTGCCCATTGTCGAACGTTTCCGCCTGCCGCGCGGCAGGCGTTCCGGATTCCGCCGTGCCAATCCCCGTCCTCGAAAACGCCATCGTCCGCATGCTGAAGCGCCAGCCGTTCTACGGCCAGTTCCTCCTGGGACTGCGCCGGATCGAGGCTGGGGAGGACCATCCCCTCGGGGTGACGGTGCGCGCCGGGGTCCCGACCCTCTCAGTGAACGCTCCCTGCTTCGCCGCATTCCCACCGGCGGTGCAGGAGGGGCTCCTGGAGCACTGCATCAAGCACCTGATCCACCTCCACATGCTCCGCCGCGCGGGGCGCACCTCCTACGACTGGGATCTGGCCTGCGATCTGGCCATCAACCCGACGCTCTCCTCCCTCCCCGCCGACGCGGCGCTGCCGGCAGCCTTTGGCTTGGCGGAGGGGCTCGCCGCCGAGGAGTACTATGCCCTCCTCGCCAATTCGTTCGACCTGGGGAGCATGGCGGGGCACGGCAGCGGCGATGCCGCCCGGGACCGGGGCGGGGGGAGCGGGGCGGGCGACGACGCCCCCCTCCCCGGGACGGTGGACGACCATGCCGTCTGGGAGGATGCCAATTCGACGCCGCTGCGGCTTGCCGAGGAGGTGGTGCGCGGGATGGTGCGCGATGCCTGGCGTCAGGCCGATGGCGAGGTGCCGGCCGACATCCGCGCCGTGGTGGCGGGGATGCTGGCTCCGTCGCCGATCCCGTGGCGCCAGGTGCTCCGCCAGTTCGTGGCCGCCGCGGGGCGGACCGGCCGCCGGACCACCTGGCTGAAGGAGCACCGCCGCTTTGCCCACGGGACCCCCGGGATCCGCAAGCGCCGTCGCCTGAACCTCCTCGTCGGGATCGACGTAAGCGACTCCACCAACATCGAAGCGCTGCGGGAAGCATTTGCCACCGAACTGGTCCGGATCTCCCGGGGACGGGAGGCGCTGATCACGGTCCTCTACGCCAACAGCCGGATCCAGCGGGTCGAGAGCTTCCGGGGGAGCGCGGCGGTGGCCGAGGTCTACCAGGGGGGCGGCTTCACCGACCTGAGGCCGGTGTTCGCCCATGCCCGGACCATGCATCCGCTGCCGGCGGCGGTGATCTACCTCACCGACGGCGTCGGGCCGGTGCCGGAGAAGATGGAATTCCCCACCCTCTGGGTGCTGACGAGAGAGGGCGAGAAGCCGGCACCGTGGGGGGTGGAGATGAGACTGGAGGTGTGAGATGGACGAGCTGAAGCCGATGACCGCCGAGTCGGTGCGGGAGATTCTGGAAGAGGCCGGGGCCCAGGTGATGAGCCGCTCGGGTCGGACCGAGAGCTACGGGGCCCCCCGCGATTTTTCCTTCGAGGTGAAGGCGCTCTTCGAGAACGGGATGGGGCTCCACGTGGTGGCGCGCCAGTTCAACTACCGCGACCCGTGGGAGGCGACCGGCCGGGTGAACGACCTGGTGGACGTGTCGCTCATGCGGGAGGGGGGGTACTCTCCGCTCCCGAAGGGATACCCCTGGTTCCAGGGGTGCGACATGGAGGAGGGGGTCGATGAGGGGGGGCTGCGGGAGATCGTCGCCTGCGTCAGGGGGCTCAACCCTAAGGTTTATCTCCTCCAGGAGCTGACCGGCGACCTGTAGGGAGAGTTTTCAGGGAGAACGAAAAAGGGCGCCCCGTATCGACGGAGCGCCCTTTTTCTGCGTCAGGTGAAGGCCGGTCTACTTCTTCTTGTATGCCGGATCGATGACCGCGATGACCCGCCGGTTCTTCTGGCGGCCCGCCTCGGTGGCATTGTCGGCGATGGGCTTGGTGAGGCCGTACCCCTTGGCCGCGACCCGGGAGGCGTCGATGCCGAATTTCTCGATCAGGTAGGCGCGGACTGCCGCGGCCCGCCGTTCGGAGAGCTTGAGGTTGTACGCCGCCGAACCCTTGTTGTCCGTGTGACCCTCGATGACCGCCTTGGTCTCGGGATACTGCGTCATGAAGTCGGCGACCCGCTTGATCTCGTCGTTATACTTCGCCTTGACGACTGCCTTGTCGGTGTCGAATTCGATCTTCAGGTCGATGCTGACCTTTTCGGGGCAGCCGTCCTTGTCCACCTTGAGTCCCCGCGGGGTGTCAGGGCACTTGTCGAGGTAGTCGGGCACGCCGTCGCCGTCGGAGTCCTTCGGGCAGCCGTCCTTGTCGACCGCGACCCCTTTGGGGGTGTCGGGGCACTTGTCGAGATAGTCGGGCACGCCGTCGCCGTCGGAGTCCTTCGGGCAGCCATCCTTGTCGACCGCGACCCCTTTGGGGGTGTCAGGGCACTTGTCGAGGGTATCGGGCACGCCGTCGCCGTCGGAGTCGAGGGGGGGGGCAGGCGGCGGAGGGACGAGCTTCACCGGTTCGGGCTTGGGAGGCTCAGGCTTGGGCGGCTCGACCTTGGGAGGCTCGGGGGGAGGCGTCGCCTTGACGGCGGCGGGCCGGACGCCCCCGAAGAGATAGTTCACGCCGGCGGTGTACTCGACGTTGTTGTCGTTGGTGTTGAAGACGATGATATGCCGCACGTCACCCCGCAGGGCGAGGTTGTCGGTGAGGAAGTAGTTCACGCCGGCGCCGTAGTTGGCATAGGCATCGTGGGTGTCGTTCTGGACCCGGTCGATGGTGTTGGCGCCAAAGCCGGCTGCCAGGAACGGCACGAACCTGCTCTCGGGCATGAAGTGATAGAGGAGGTCGAGGCCGTAACGGTAGGCGTTCACATGCTGCTTCTGCCCCTGGGTCTCCTTGGTGGGGGTGTAGCCGAACACGAGCTCGGTGGCCCAGTTCTGGTCGAGGTGGTACCCTCCCCGAAGGCCGAAGGTGGGATCGGTCCTCAGGTGCTGGTCGCCGTCGAAGGTATAGCCGCCGACGAAGGGAGAGAGCGAGACCGCCCCGCTCCTGACTTCGGCGTGGGCCGCCGTAGCGCCGGCCGCCATGGTAAGGGCGCAGAGGCCCGCCAGCAGATGTTTCTTCATGGAATCCTCCTTGGAATGAAATTGCATGGTCCAACCATGCGACAACATAAAATGGTAGCGCCGCGCCGTTTCCCGGTTCCGGGCGGCGCAGCCAGCAAGAGATCGGCAGAAGACGGTCCCCGTGGGGGGCCAGGAACGACTCAGTTCGTCAAATCATAAGGGGCGACGGCCTTTTGTCAAGTGTGAATTGCCCATAGATCATTAATTTGAGAGCTTTGGGGCCGATAAAACGGTCGTTTTTCGATCGCACATTGAAATCGGCTCATTTTTTGCTATTCAATTTACGAAGAAATTTTGTGGCGAAAGGAGCGGCGCGATGCCGATATCCGGCGTAGTCATCAGGTGCGCGAATGGCCGGTCCGAGGAGCTGTCACGGCAGGTGGGGGCGCCGGGCGAGATCGAGGTGCACGGCGTGCTCCCCGACGACAGGCTCGTGGCGGTCATCGAGGCGGCGAGCGTCGATGGCGAGATGCGGATCGTGAACCGCCTCCTGGCCACCGACGGCGTTATCGACGTGCAGCTTGCGTATCACAACTTCGAGGATCTTCCCGCCGGGGCGGCAAACGCCCCGTTTCCGGGGAAAGGAGAGGGATGATGGAGTGGACACGACGCGAGTTCCTCAAGGCAACGGCCGCCGCTGCCGCCTTTGCGGCCGCCGGGGGAGGCGTGACGCGCCCCGGGGAGGCCGGGGCCACGGTCGACCGGGAGGGGATCACCTGGGGAAAGGCCCCCTGCCGTTTCTGCGGCACCGGCTGCGGGGTCCTGGTGGGGGTGAAGGACGGCCGGATCGTCGCCACCAAGGGGGACCCGGCGGCTCCGGTGAACAAGGGGCTGAACTGTGTCAAGGGGTACTTCCTCTCCCGGATCCTCTACGGTAAGGACCGCCTCACCACCCCCCTGATCCGCAAAGGGGACAAGTTCGAGGAGGCTTCCTGGGACGAGGCGATGGAGCTCATCGCCCGCAAGTTCAAGGAGTCCATCGCGAAGTACGGTCCCGACTCGGTGGCGATCTACGGCTCGGGGCAGTGGACCGTCTTCGAGGGGTATGCCGCGTCGAAACTCTTCAAGGGTGGGATCGGCACCAACAACGTGGAGCCCAACGCCCGCCTCTGCATGGCGTCGGCGGTGACCGGCTTCATGTCCACCTTTGCCAGCGATGAGCCGATGGGGTGCTACGACGACCTGGACCTGGGGGATACCTACTTCCTCTGGGGGGCCAACATGGCGGAGTGCCACCCGGTCCTCTTCTCGCGCCTCATCGACAACCGGCTCCGGAACCCGAACGTCAGGATCATCGACATTGCCACGCGGTGGACCCGTACCTCCCAGATGGCCGACCAGTACGTCCCCTTCAGGCCCCAGACCGACCTGGCACTCCTGAACGCCATCGCCCACGTGATCGTGAAGGAGAAGCTCTACGACGAGGAGTTCATCAAGAAGCACGTGGTCTTCAAGCGGGGGAAGGAGAAGATCGGCTACGGCCTGGAGGAGCACTCCAGGCTCTTCGTCGACGACCCCAAGCCGATGACCTTCGACGAGTACCGAAAATTCCTGGAGCCGTACACCCCGGAGCACGTCGCGAAGCTCTCCGGCGTGCCGGCCGCCACCATCGTGGAGCTGGCACGGCTCTATGCCGACCGGGGGCGCAAGGTCTGTTCCCTCTGGACCATGGGGTTCAACCAGCATACCCGCGGCACCTGGGTCAACAACCTGGCCTACAACGTCCATCTCCTGACCGGCAAGATCTGCCGCCCCGGCGAGAACCCCATGTCCCTCACCGGCCAGCCGTCGGCCTGCGGCACCGCCCGGGAGGTGGGGACCTTCACCCACCGTCTCCCGGCCGATATGCTGGTGACCAACGAGGAGCACCGGAAGAAGACCGCCGAGATCTGGGGAGTGCCGGCCGACAGGATCCCGGCCAAGCCGAGCCTCCACACCACCGAGATGTTCCGCGCCCTAGACCGGGGCGACCTGAAGGTGCTCTGGGTGCAGGTGACCAACCCCTTCCAGTCGGCCCCCAACCTGAACCGGTTCCGGAAAGGGGCCCGCAAGGGGGGCGACCGCTTCATCATCGTCTCCGACATCTACCCCACCCGCTCCACGGAGCTTGCCGACGTGATCCTTCCCTCGGCCTCCTGGGTGGAGAAGACCGGCATGTTCGGCAACGCCGAACGCCGTACCCAGCACTGGTTCCAGCTGGTGAACCCGCCGGGCGAGGCCCGCAACGACCTCTGGCAGACCCTGGAGCTGGCGAGGCGGCTCGGTCACGGCAACCTCTTCCCCTACAAGGATGTGGAGAAGGAGATGTGGGAGGAGTACCGCCGCTTCGGGCTTGGCCAGGGGAAGGACCTGGCCCCCTACGAGGCCTACCACGCGGCGCGGGGACTGCGCTGGCCGGTGGTGGACGGCAAGGAGACCCGCTGGCGCTACGCCGAAGGATTTGACCCCTACGTGAAGGCGGGGGAGCAGATCAAGTTCTACAAGAACAAGAAGGACGAGGGACGGGCGGTGATCTGGGCCCGGCCCTACGAGCCCGCCGCCGAGGCGCCGGATCCCTCCTATCCGTTCTGGCTCTGCACCGGCCGGGTGCTGGAGCACTGGCACACCGGCACCATGACCGGCCGGGTCCCGGAGCTGAAGCGGGCCGCCGGCGATGCGGTGGCGGAGCTCCACCCCGACGATGCCCGCCGGATCGGGGTCCGCAACGGCGACCGGGTGAAACTCACCTCGCGCCGCGGCTCCCTCACCCTGCCGTGCAGCATCGGCGGTCGGGGGAAGTCGGAGAGGGGGAGCGTCTTCGTTGCCTTCTTCGACGAGGCGAAGCTGGTCAACGACCTCTGCCTCGACGCCTTCTGCCCCATCTCCGGCGAGCCGGATTACAAGAAATGCGCGGTGAAGGTGGAGAAGGGATGAATGAGGGGGGTGGCGTCGCGCCAGCCGCGTGCCGGCCGCCCCGGGAGGGAACGATGAAACCTATGGTCAGATTTTTTGCCGTCGCCGCCCTGGCAATCCTCAGCGCATATCCGCCCGTGGCCCGGGCGCAGGAGCGGGAGGTCCCGTCAGCCGCGGAGCTCCTGCAGGCCGAGCGCGCGGCCCCGGGCATCCCCCACCGGGTCGGTCAGTGGAGCGAGGCCAAGGAGTGCCTCTCCTGCCACGGCATCAATGACAAGGGGGTCCCCATCTCCCCCCATCCGGTCCGGCTTGCCTGCACCCAGTGCCACGTGCCGATGGAGTTCTCGGCGCCCCAGCCCCGGAAACCGGCGCGGAAGAGATGAGCATCTCCCGGAAGGATTTTCTCCGCCAGGGGATCCTCTCCCTCGGCCAGGCCGTCTTCGGCCGGGGAGGGGGGGGGCCGGGGGCGGTCGCGGCCCCTGCGCCCGCCGCGCTTCCGCGAGGATGCCGTGGCCGGGTGCGCCGGCTGCACCGCCTGCCGGGATGCCTGCCCGAGCGGGATCATCGTCCGGCACGACGGCATCGACGGGCCGCTCCTCGATTTCGGCGCGGGGTGCTGCACCTTCTGCTCCCGCTGCGCCGAAGCGTGCCCCCGCGGGGTGCTGGCGCCGTCGGCGCCGGGAGAGCGGGCTCCCCTCGGGACGGCGACGGTGGACCAGGGGCGGTGCCTCGTCCGGGGGGGATGCTTTGCCTGTTCGGAGCGCTGCCCCGAGGGGGCCATCACCCCGCGGGCCGGGAGCGAGATCCGCGTCAGCACCCCCCGCTGCTCCGGGTGCGGCGCCTGCGAACATGTCTGTCCTGTGGAACCGAAGGCTATGTGCGTTGTGCCGGTGTGCGGCACCGTGTAATACAATACCCACGAGGAGGTGTGTATGTGGAAGAAGCGACTGGCAGCAGTTGCGGTGGTGGCGGGGGCTGGCCTGGCGGTCTCGATCCCGGCGTTCTCCACGGCGGCCAAGGGGAAACCCGCCGCCACGGTGAAGGATGACGGCCGGGAGGTCTGTTACGGCTGTCACGACGAGATCAAGGCCATGAAGGAGGGATCGAAGCACGCGAAGCTCGCCTGCGGGGTCTGTCACGACAAGCTCAAGGAGCACCTGGCCAGCTACGAGAACAAGCCGGTGACCACGATCGATGCGGCCCTCTGCGGCTCGTGCCACAAGGACGAGTTCGAGAGCTTCTTCACGGTCAACTACGACTCCCAGCCCCGCAAGGAGAAGGGGGTCCCCACCGGCCGCTCGCCGATGATGGACAAGCTGCTGGCCCCCTACGGCTTCACCTTCGAGCACAACGAGCCCCGGGGCCACGCCTTCATGGTGACCGACCAGTTTGTGGTGGACCGCTTCGCCGGCGGCCGCTTCCAGTACAAGAAGCGCTGGTTCGGCGTCGACAGCGTCGGCAAGACCTGGGACATCCTGGAGGACAAGGGGCCCGACTTCAAGATGGCCGAGAGTGCCAAGGCGGGGAACCCCACCTGCATCCAGTGCAAGACCTCCGACCACATCCTGAAGTGGAAGTTCATGGGCGATAAGGACCCGCGGGCCAAGTGGGACCGGACCTCCGACATCATCGCCGTGGCCAAGGATACCCAGAACGTGGTGGGGTGCATCCACTGCCACGACCCCCACGGCACCCAGCCCCGGGTCGTGCGCGACGCCCTGATCCAGGCCATTGACGAGAAGGGGGCGAAGATGTTCGCCGGCAAGGACGGCACGACCGACCTGAAGGTGATCTCCTTCCGCGACGGCTTCCGCAAGATCGGGGTCATGAAGAAGAGCGACTCCCGGATGATGTGCGCCCAGTGCCACGTGAACTACAACTGTGGAACCGGCTATGAGTTCGACACCGGCAAGAAGGTGGGCTATGAGGACCAGCGGACCAACCATATTCCGCTGGCCGGTCCGAAGGATCTGCTGGAGCACAGCAAAAAGCAGAATTTCTACGAGCTCAGGCACGCGGTCACCGGCGCTCGGCTCGTGAAGCCGCGGCATCCGGAGGCAGAGACGTATTTCGGGAGCGTCCACGACAAGGCCGGCGTCACCTGTGCCGACTGCCACATGCCGATCATGAAGAACAAGCAGGGAAAGAGCTTCAAGAGCCACATGGTCATCAAGCCGAAGGACCACGTGAAGGAAGCGTGCCTGCGCTGCCATCCGAAGTACACGGCGGAGCAGAAGCTGTACCAGATCCAGGGGATCCAGAACTACATCCGGGGCAAGATGCGCAAGTCCGAATACTGGCTCGGCCAGTTGATCGACACCTACGCCACCGCCAAGCGCTGGGGGGTGGACGAGGAGACCCTGGCCAAGGCCCGGGAGAAGCACGAGGAGGCCCATGTCCTCTGGGAGTGGTGGACCGCCGAGAACAGCGACGGCTTCCACAACCCGGACCTGGCCCGCGATACCCTGACCGCTTCCATCGCCAAGTCCAAGGAGGCGGTGGCGCTGCTGAACAAGGCCATCGAGGCGAAATCGGGCGGAGCCCGGGGAGCCGAACCGAAAAAGCAGTAAGTGCCGAGATGATGCAGAAAACCGGCCCGGGTCTTTCCCAAGACCCGGGCTTTTCTGTGGGTAGAGCGCCTTCTTTTCTGCCCGTAGCGTTCGGGGTTCGGAGGGGGTGAAAAAACACGGCCCCGCCGGCTGGATGCCGGCGGGGCCGTGGTGGGTGGTGAAAGGAGGTTCCGTCCATGGAACCGAGGGAGCGGGGGCGCTCATAATAATTTAATGTGAAGTCTTTTACGGAAATAATGCAGCAATGTCAAGTGAAAAAGAGGGTTTGCCTTTTGGGGAGATTCGGGTAATCCTGAGAGCACCAACTGTTCGTGGAGCCGGAGCCGTGAATCGTCACCATTTCCATTCCCTTTTCGCGTTTGTCCTTGCCGTCCTGGCCGTGGCGCTGCTCTGTGCCGCCGGCCGGCCGGTGCACGGGGCGGAGGCGAAGGGGCGCCACGGTCGCCCCGGGTGGTGGTCGGCGGTGACTGGAGCTATCCCCCCTACGAATTTATCGACAGAAACGGCCACCCCGCCGGCTACAACGTGGAGCTGACCCGCGCCATCGCCCGGGTCATGGGGGTGGAGGTGGAGGTCCGCCTCGGGGGGTGGGCCGAGATGCGCCGGGCCCTGGAGGAGGGGAGCATCGACGCCCTGGAGGGGATGTCGTACTCCGACGAGCGGGCCAGAAAGGTCGACTTCACCCCCCCCCACACCATCGTCCACCACTCGGTCTTCGCCCGTGCCGGCTCCCCCCCCGTCACCTCCCTGGCCGATCTGAAGGGGAAGGAGGTGCTCGTCCTCAAGGGGGGGATCATGAACGACTACCTCCTCCAGCAGAAGGTGGGGGCGACGATCATCGCGGTGCCGAACCATGCCGATGTCCTCCGCCAGCTGGCCGCGGGACGCCACGACTACGCCCTCATGGCCAAGCTCCCCGGCCTCTACCTGATCCGCGAGCTGGGGCTCTCCAACCTTGCGCCGGTGGGGCCCCCCATCTCGTCGGAGCGGTACGGCTTCGCCGTCCGCCAGGGGGACGCGGAGCTCCGCTCCCGCTTCAGCGAGGGGCTCGCCATCCTGAAAAACACCGGCGAGTACCAGCAGATCTACGACCGCTGGCTCGGCGTCCTGGAGCCCCGGGGGATCACCTGGTACCAGGCGGCGCGGTACGGCGCCGTGGTGGTGGTCCCGCTGGTGCTCCTCCTGGGGGGCTTCGCCCTCTGGTCCCGCACCCTCCACCACCAGGTGGCGGCCCGCACCGCCGACCTGACCCGGGAGATCGCCGAGCGGACCCATGCCGAGGAGGAGCTGCGCCTCCACCAGCAGCAGCTCGTCCAGGCCGACAAGATGGCGGCGCTGGGGATCCTCGTCTCGGGGGTCGCCCACGAGATCAACAACCCCAACGGCCTCATCCTCCTCAACATGCCGGTGATCCGGGACGCCTTCGCTGACGCGGCGCCGATCCTGGAGGAGCACTACCGGAGCCACGGCGACTTCACTCTGGGGGGGCTGCGCTACTCGCGGATGCGGGAAGAGATCCCCCGGATGGTGGAGGAGATGACCGACGGGGCCCGGCGGGTGAAGCGGATCGTGGAGGACCTGAAGGACTTCGCCCGCCAGGGGGACGCCTCGCTCCTGGAGTGCGTCGACCTGAACGGGGTGGCGCGGGCCGCGGTCCGGCTGGTGGACAACCTGATCCGGACGAGCACCACCCGCTTCAGCGTGGCGTATGGCGACGACCTCCCCCCGGTCCGCGGCAACCCCCAGCGGATCGAGCAGGTGGTGGTGAACCTCGTGGTGAACGCCTGCCAGGCTCTCCCCGGCCCGGAGCGGCGGATCGCCCTGCGCACCTTTGTCGACCCGGAGCGGGACGAGGTGGTGCTGGAGGTCCGCGACGAGGGGAGCGGCATCCTCCCCGAGCACCTTTCCCACCTGACCGACCCCTTCTTCACCACCAAGCGGGAGAGCGGCGGCACCGGGCTCGGCCTCGCCGTCTCGGCCGGCATCGTCAAGGAGCACGGCGGCCGCCTCGACTTCGACTCCCTCCCCGGCGAGGGGACCACGGTCCGCCTCGTCCTCCCCCGCGGCAAGGAGTGCCCGACATGAGCGAAACCCTTTACCCCGCCTTCGGCGTGCTGCTGGTGGACGACGAACCGGCCTGGCTCCGCTCCATGGGGATCGCCCTGGAGCGCTCCGCCGGCATCACCAACCTCGTCACCTGCCAGGAGAGCCGGGAGGTGATGGGCCTCCTGGCGGCGCGCGAGGTGGGGCTCGTCCTTCTCGACCTCACCATGCCCCACCTCTCGGGGGAGGAGCTCCTGGCCCGGATCACCGAGGAGCACCCGGAGGTGGCGGTCATCATCATCAGCGGCATGAACCAGCTGGAGACGGCGGTCCGCTGCATGCAGGCCGGCGCCTTCGACTACTTCGTCAAGACCGCCGAGGAGGACCGGATCGTGGAGGGGGTGCGCCGCGCCATCCGGATGCAGGAGCTGCAGCGGGAGAACCGGGAGATGCGGCGGCGCTTCCTCTCCGGCCGCCTCGACCATCCCGAGGCCTTCGCGGGGATCGTCACCGAAGACCCGGGGATGCGCTCGGTCTTCCAGTACATCGAGGCGGTGGCCCGGGGCTCCCAGCCGGTCCTCATCACCGGCGAGAGCGGCACCGGCAAGGAGCTCGTCGCCCGGGCGCTCCACGCCCTGAGCCGGCGCAAGGGGCTTCTGGTGGCGGTGAACGTGGCCGGCCTCGACGACACGGTTTTCGCCGATACCCTCTTCGGCCACGTGCGGGGGGCCTACACCGGCGCCGGCGAGGCCCGCAGCGGCATGGTGGAGCAGGCCGCCGAGGGGACCCTCTTCCTGGACGAGATCGGTGACCTCTCCCTCCACTCCCAGGTGAAGCTCCTGCGGCTCCTGCAGGAGGGGGAGTTCTACCCCCTGGGGAGCGATCGCCCGCGCCGGATGCGCTCGCGGGTGGTGGTCGCCACCCATCAGGACCTGGCCGCCGCCCAGGGCGCCGGGCGCTTCCGCAACGACCTCTACTACCGGCTGCGGGCCCACCACGTCCACCTTCCGCCGCTGCGGGAGCGCCGGGGGGACATCCCGCTGCTGCTCGACCATTTCCTGGAGGGGGCCGCCCGGGAATTCGGCAAGAAGAAACCGACCCCCCCAAAGGAGCTGGCGGTGCTCCTGGCCAACTACGACTTCCCCGGCAACGTGCGGGAGCTGAAGGCGATGGTCTACGACGCCGTGAGCCTCCATCAGGGGAGGATCCTCTCCATGGAGGCCTTCAAGCGGGCCATCGGCGAGCGGGCCGTCGAGCCGCCGGCGGAGCGGGGTGCCGATGCCGCGGGGAACCCCTTCTTCGGCCTGGAGCGGCTCCCCACCTTCACCGAGGTGATCGACCTCCTCGTGCTGGAGGCGATGCGCCGTGCCGCGGGGAACCAGTCGCTGGCGGCGCGGCTCCTCGGCGTCTCGCAGCCGGCCCTCAGCAAACGGCTGAAGGGGGGGCGGAAGGAATCATGATGCGGGGTGCAATGGTGTTCGAAGTCCGGTCTCTCTCCGGACGCGGGGGGGAGTCATGAAAATCTGGATCGATGCCGACGCCTGTCCGCGCATCATCAAGGAGATCGTCTTCCGCGCGTCGGAGCGTCTTCAAGTGCCGGTCTGCCTCGTGGCCAACCAGGATCTGTCGAAATCCCATTCCCGGCTGGTGACGTCGGTGCGGGTCGCCGAGGGGTTCGACGTCGCCGACGACCACATCGCCCAGCACGCCGCGCCGACCGATCTGGTGGTCACCGCCGACATCCCCCTTGCCGCCCGGATCGTTGCCAACGGCGGGGTTGCCCTCGATCCGCGGGGGGAGCTCTACACGGAGGAGAACGTGGGGGAGCGGCTCTCGGTGCGCGATCTCATGCAGGAACTCAGAGCGGCGGGGGTCGTCCAGGGGGGGCCGGCTCAGTTCGGCATGGCCGACCGGCAGCGGTTCGCCTCCTCCCTCGACCGACTCCTGACCCGCATGGTGCGGGGTCAGCGCTGACCCCCGCCCTCACTTTCCCGACAAGGAGCACCACTTTTTATGGCCCTGCCATCGACCATCTATCGCGCCGGCATCGAGCTGGCGGACCTCGACCGCGGCATCTTCGAGACGCTGCAGACCACCGTCGCCCGGCATCCGTCGGAGACGGAGGAGCGCCTGGTGGCGCGGCTTCTGGCCTACGCGCTCTTTTACGAGCCCGATCTGTCGTTCACCAAGGGGATCTGTGCCGGCGACGAGCCGGACCTCTGGGCTAAAGGGGGGGATGGACGGGTGACGCTCTGGGTGGAGGTGGGGCTTCCTGACCCCGAACGGCTCGTGAAGGCGAGCCGCCATGCCGGACGGGTGGCGCTGCTTGCCAGCGGGGCGAGCCTCCCCCGCTGGGAGGAGCAGCACCGGGCGACGCTGGCCGCCATCCCCACCCTCACCGTCACCGGCATCGAGCAGGGGTTCATCGACCGGCTGGTGGCCCGCCTCCAGCGCTCCATCGCCTGGTCGCTCACGGTGACCGAGGGGGTGCTCTACCTCACGGTGGCGGGGGAGACCCTAGAGACGGTGCTGCAGCACCGGTAGCGGCGCTGCCCGGCGGGCTATCCGCGCCGGTTCCCCCCCGCGGCGGGCGTGCTCCCCTGCCGGGTCCGCGGTTCCGCCCCCCGGCCGGCTGGGGCTTCTGCTTCTGGGGCTTCGCTTCGCTGACCGCGATGATGCGGTCCCTCAGGAGCGCTCCGTCGAGGGTGACGATCGCCTCCTTCGCCTCATCGGCGCTGGCCATCTTCACGTATCCGCACCCCTTGGACTTCCCGGTCTGGGGATCGGTGATCAGGTGGACCGAGACGACGGTCCCCGCCACGGCGAAGAGCCTCTTCAGATCCTCCTCCGTCGCCTCGTACGACATGTGTCCCACGTACAGTTCTCTTCCCATGAATGTTCCTCCCGGTGCCGGCGCCGGTGCTTCGGCCGGCGACGGCGTCGTTGTCTGGCCGGTCGATAGTAGCAGATCGGCGGGCCGGCGGATACCGTTTTGCCGCGACTCCCTCCGTTTCGGCAAACCCCGCCGGTGCTAAGCGGCTGAATTCCCGTTGACAATCACCGGCCGCTGCGTGTATCTGAGACTCTCCCCGGCACCGATCCGCCGCACCGTACTCCCTGCGAGGTGAACGAAGATGCCCGACCCGATTGCTCCCCCCCATATCGTCTATGCCCTCGATCTCCTCGGCACCGTGGCCTTCGCCGCCTCGGGGGCCCTGGCGGGGGTGCGGAAGCGGATGGACCTCCTGGGGGTCATCGTCCTCGGCCTGGTGACCGCCACCGGCGGCGGGGTGGTGCGCGACGTCCTGTTGCACGACACCCCCCCCTTCTGTTTCAAAAACGAGCTCTACCTCTACCTGGCGGTGGGGGCGTCGGTGCTGGTCTTCCTCGTCCCGCGCCACTTCGAGCGCCAGCAGCGGGCGCTGCTCCTGCTGGACGCCCTGGGGCTCGGGACCTTCGCCGTCATCGGCACCTCCAAGGCGCTCGTCTTCAACCTCGGCTTCATGGGATCGGTGATCATGGGGGTGATGACCGCCACCTGCGGCGGGCTGATCCGCGATGTCCTGAGCAACGAGATCCCCCTCATCCTGCAGCGGGAGATCTACGCCTCGGCGTGCGTTGCGGGGGGGGCGGCCTACTACCTGATGCACCATCTCGGCGTGCCGTCGCCGGTGCGGCTCACGGTGGCCGCCGTGCTGGTGATCGGCATCCGGTTCGCGGCGATACTGAAGGGGTGGCAGCTCCCCCGGCGGGAGGAGTTGTAGGGGGGCGGCGGAAGGGGACGACGCTACCGTCCGCCGTTCACCAGTTCCACGAGCTTGCCGCGGATCCGGTCGGGAGGGAAGACGAAGTCCACCGCGCCGGTCTGGGAGGCGGCCTTCGGCATGCCGTAGATGGCGCACGACTTCTGGTCCTGGGCGAGGGTGGTCCCGCCGATCTCCTTGATGTGGCGGATCCCCGCGGCCCCGTCCTTCCCCATGCCGGTGAGGATCACCCCGACGATCTTCCCCCGCAGCGGCTTGCTCAGGGATTCCATCGCCACGTCGGCGGAGGGCTGGACGTAATTGACCCGCGCCCCCTCCCGCAGGATGATCCGCCGGTTCCCCTCGAAGGTCAGATGATAGCCGCCGGGGGCGAGGTAGATCCGCCCCGACTCCAGGTATTCGCCATGCTCCGCCAGGGTCACCGGCATGGAGGCGACGGCGGCGAGCCCCTTGGCGATGAGCCGGTCCATCCCCGGTGGGATGTGGAGCACGATGACCACCGCGGCGTCCAGGGGGGGCATTCCGGAGAAGAGCTCCCTGAGGGTGATGGGGCCGCCGGTGGAGACCCCGATGACCACGAGGCGGTTGTTAAACATGGCCCGCGGCGTCGGCGCCGAGCAATGTCAGGTAGTAGGTGACCGAATCGAGGAGCGCCTGGGGGTCGAAGGGCTTGGTCAGGTAGTCGATGACGTATTCCTGGAGCCCCTCCATCCGCTCGTCGGGCTCGTCCAGGGCAGTGAGCATGATGATGGCGTTCCCCCCGTGGAGTCCCCGCTTCACGATCTCGCGGATGGTGTCCCAGCCGTCCATGCGGGGCATCATGACATCCATCAGGATTACCCCCCGAAATCCCGCCTCCAGGTGACGGAGGCACTCTTCCCCCCCCGGCACGCAGAGAATCTTCATCTCCTTGGTCTGGAAGTAGATCTCCACCGCCTCCCGGATGAATTCCTCGTCGTCGACGAGCATGACCTGTGCGTCAGACATATGCGGACTCCTTTATTCTGAAGTGATGTTCGTTGCGATGTCGGTGCGGGGGAGGGTGAACCGGATGGTCGTCCCCTCCCCCCTGCCGGCGCTCTCCGCCCAGATGTTCCCCTGGTGGTTGAGAACGATCCGCCGGCATATGGCGAGGCCGAGGCCCGGCCGGCCGAGTTCGTGGCGCGCCTCGTCCCCCCGGTAGAATTCGTCGAAGATCAGGTCGAGCTGCTCCGGTTCGAGGCCGATGCCGTCGTCGCGCACGGCCACCGTAACCCCGTCTCCATCCTCTTCGGCGGTGACGCGGATGAGGCTCCCCTCCGGCGAATAGGAGGCGGCGTTGGAGAGGAGGTTGAGGAACAGCTCCTCGATCTGGGCAGGCACCCCCGGTACGGCGAGGGCCGGATCGACACCGTTCTCGCAGCGCAACCGCTTCTGCGCCGCCATCTCGGCGTGGCGCCGGAGCGCGTCGTCCACCGCTGCCGCCAGCGGGATCTCCTTCAGATCCTTCGGTGCCACCGGCGCGGCGAGACGGGCCAGCTTCAGCGCCTTGGCGGCGAGCCCCTCGATGTGGCTGGCACTGGTGTGGCAGATGTCGGCCATCCGCGCCAGCTCGCCGTCGGCGACCCGCTCCCGGATGAGGGGAAGGAGGATCATCAGCGGGGTGAGGGGGGTCTTCATGTCGTGCCCCAGGCGGGTGATGAAGGCGTCCTTCTGGCGGACCAGCGCCGCGAGCCGCCGCTCGATGAGGGAGCGCTCGGTGATGTCCTGGGTACTCCCGACCACCCGGGTGCGCCCCCCCGCCAGAAGGTAGCTCTCTCCCCGGGAACGGAAAATCCGGACCGCGCCGTCGGGGCGGATCAGGCGAAACTCGATTTCGTAGCCGCTCTTCTCCCGGACCGACCGTTCGATGGCCTCCCGCACGCGGGGGAGGTCGTCGGGGTGGACGAGGGCGTAGAACGTCTCCAGACCAGGGACGGTCTCCCCGGGCGGGAGCCCGAAGATCCGGTAGAGGTTGTCCGACCAGGAGGTGACGCCGCTCTCGAACTCCCGCTGCCAGCTCCCCATCTGCGCCGTCTGCTGGGCGGCGTCGAGGTTGATATTGGCGTTCTTGAGCCGCTGCCGCGAGAGGAGGACAAAGACCACCAGCACGGCGAGGACCGCCACGAGGGCGGTGCCGATGAGGGCGTTGTCGTCCATCTCCCGGACGAGCTGCCGGATGTCCGGCGCATCCATCCGGACGACGACGGTGGAGACCGGCTTGCCGTCGAGCCCGGCCAGAGGGCGCGAGAAGACGATCACTCCACGGCGCGGGTCGCTATCCGGTTCGGTCTCCGGCGTCCCGGCGGGGCGGAGGACGAGGGTGCTCCGGGTCAGGCGGGCGAGCTCGGCGACGGAGGCGTCGTCCCAGAGAACACCCGCCATGAGAAACCCGTGGGGTCTCCCGTGGCGGTCGCCGTCCCGGGGTGAGTGGATCGCGGCGCCGGTGAGCTCCATCACCCCCCGCGGCGTGGCGATGAAGAAGTGGGGAAATTCCTCCTTCCCCCCCAGGAGCGGCGCGATCCATGCGGAGGGGATGGGGGAGGGGGCGCCATGCTCGATCCTCGTCCCCTCCCGGTGTACGGAGTAGGCGAGAGCCCCGTCGGGGCGGTAGATCCAGAGGGCGCTGTAGCGGTAGGACGCGAAGCTCGAATCGATGTTCCCCCGGGCCCAGGCCGGGTCCGGGGCGGCGACGAACTTCACCATGTCGTCCCAGAAGCTGTAGTCCATCACGAGATGGCGGACCGGGTCGCTCTTCATGGCCACCACCTGGTCGAAGAGGGTCTCCTTCTCCGCCGTCCGCTCCTTCTGCAGGGCGTCGAGGTAGTCGAAGTCGTCGTAGAGGAGGCAGACCAGGCCGATGACGAGGGCCGCCGCCAGTATGCCGACCAGTCTGTTCATTGCGTTGGGTGAGCGCATCATACCGCCTGGGGGTGCATTTAGGTACGTATCGGCAGAAACGGGCCGCTTCTTGAGGAGATAAGGTGTTAAAAATAGTAAATTTTACTTTTGCCGATGGGCGCGGTGGGGGCTGTGCGGGGCGGAGATTTTTGACGCCCTTCCTCCCTGGTGGTAGAGTGATAATGACATTGCGCAAGGAGCGAACTGCCATGAAGAGATCGATGATCGCCGTCGTTGCGGTGGTGGGGCTCGCCACCCCTGCCTGGGGGGAGAATCCCGTCAAGGAAGGGGGGCGGGAGGTGGGCCAGGGGTTCAAGAAGCTCGGGAAGGAGACCGGCCGGGCCTTCAAGGAGGCCGGCAAGGAGACGGGGAAGGCGTTCAAGGAGGCGGGCAAGGAGACCGGCCATGCCTTCAAAGAGGGGGGCACGGAGGTGGGGCAGGGATTCAAGAAGATGGGGAAGGAGACCGGCTCCGGGGCGAAAAAGGCGGGACGCTCCGTCGGCGAGTGGTTCCGGGACCTGGGGAGGAACATCCGGAGGTTCTTCCGCGGGGAATAGGCTGATGTAAAAAGGATTTGCCGCCGTAACGGCGAAAATGCTATACAAGAAAAGTACCTGGAACCGCAGGGGCCATCCCTGCGGTTCTTTATTTTTCGCAAAGGGAGTCAGACACGGCATGATCAGCGCATCCAACGTGACCCTCGGCTACGGCAAGCGGGTCCTCTTCAAAGACGTCACCATCAAGTTCACCCCCGGCAACTGCTACGGCCTCATCGGCGCCAACGGCGCCGGCAAATCGACCTTCCTCAAGATCCTCGCCGGCGAGATCGATCCGGACCGGGGGGGGATCTCCGTCGGCTCCGGCGAGCGGATCGCGGTGCTGCGCCAGGACCAGTTCGCCTTCGACGAGGAGACGGTCTTCAACACCGTCATCATGGGGCACGACCGGCTTTTCCGGGTGATGGCCGAGCGGGACGCCATCTACTCCAAGGGGGAGTTCACCGAGGAGGACGGGATCCGTTCCGCGGAGCTGGAGGCGGAGTTCGCCGAGATGAACGGCTACGAGGCGGAGAGCGAGGCGGCGGTGCTTCTCAACGGCCTCGGCATCCCCGAGGAGCTGCGCCATAAAAAGATGAAGGAGCTGGAGCCGGGGGAGAAGGTGCGGGTCCTCCTGGCCCAGGCCCTCTTCGGCAACCCCGACGTGCTGCTCCTGGACGAGCCGACCAACCACCTGGACCTGAAGTCCATCACCTGGCTGGAGGATTTCCTCTCCCGCTTCCAGAACACGGTCATCGTGGTCTCCCACGACCGCCACTTCCTGAACCAGGTCTGCACCCACATCGCCGACATCGACTTCGGCGTCATCAAGGTCTACGTCGGTAACTACGACTTCTGGTACCAGGCGAGCCAGCTGAACCTCCGGCAGAAGCAGGAGGAGAACCGCAAGGTGACGGAGAAGGCCAACGAACTCAAAGAGTTCATCCAGCGCTTCAGCTCCAACGCCTCCAAGGCGAAGCAGGCCACCTCCCGGAAGAAGCTCCTGGAGAAGCTGACCCTGGAAGACATGCCGATCTCCTCCCGCAAGTACCCCTACGTGGTCTTCAAGCCGGAGCGCCCCTGCGGCGACATCATCCTGGAGATCCAGGGGCTCTCCAAGACGGTGGACGGGGTGCCGGTGCTCAACAACCTGGACCTCCTCGTCCGCAAGGGGGACAAGATCGCCTTCGTCGGCGGCAACAGCCTCGCCAGGACCACCCTCTTCCAGATCCTGGCCGGCGAGCTGGAGCCCGATGCCGGCACCTTCCGCTGGGGGGTGACCATCACTACCTCCTTCTTCCCGAAGGAGAACGGCGCCTATTTCGCGAACGACCTGAACCTGATCGAGTGGCTTGGCCAGTACTCGCCCCCCACCGAGGGGGAGACCTTCGCCCGGGGGTTCCTGGGGCGGATGCTCTTCTCCGGCGAGGAGGCGATGAAGAAGACCGGGGTCCTCTCCGGCGGCGAGCGGGTCCGCTGCATGCTGGCCCGGATGATGCTCTCCGGCGCCAACGCCATCGTCCTGGACGAGCCGACCAACCACTTGGACCTGGAGTCGATCACCGCCCTGAACAACGGGCTCATCGCCTTCCCGGAGGTTATCCTCTTCGCCTCCCACGACCACGAGTTCGTCTCCACCGTGGCGAACCGGATCGTGGAGATCACCCCCGGCGGGGTCATCGACCGGGTAATGGCTTTTGACGACTTCCTGGAGGATGCCGGCGTGGCCCAGGAGCGGGACGAGCTCTACCACGGCCACATGGAGGCGAGCCTCTGACGGCAACGGGAGGAGCGATGGGGGGAGTGCGCTGATGGGCTCAGAGACGCCGCAGAGAACGGCCGTGACGCCGTCGGCGCAGGGAGACATCCGTTCCGCCCGCCTGGCCGGCGCCGCCTTCGTGGTCGTCTCGGCCGTCGGCTTCGGGGCCCTCGGAATCTTCGGGAAGGTCGCCTTTGCCGCCGGGGCGTCCACCGCCGTGGTCCTCTTTCTCCGCTTCCTGGTGGCAGGGGTGCTGATGGCAGCCCTCATGGGGGCGTTGCGCCTTCCCTGGCCCCGGGGGCGCGATCTCTGGATCCTCGGCGGCATGGGTGCGGTGGGGTACGTGGGGCAGGCGTTCTGCTACTTCTCGGCCCTGCGGTATGCCTCCGCCGGCCTGACGGCGCTGCTTCTCTACCTCTATCCGGCGCTGGTGACCCTGGCGTCGGCGGCCCTCGGGCGCCAGCGGCTGACGCCGCTGAAGGTGGCGGCGGTGGCGGCATCCCTCGGCGGCATCATCCTCACCGTCTCCGACGGCCTGGCGGGGAGCCCGGCGGGGATCGCCTTCGGCGCCGGAGCGGCGGTGATCTACACCGGCTACATCCTGGTGGGGGAGCGGGTCTCCCGCCGGACCGGCGCGATTCCGGCCGCCACGGTGATCATGCTGGCGGCGGCCGTGGTCTACGGCGCGGCGGTGGCGTGGGAGGGGGCCCGCTGGCCGGCGGGGATCGCGGGATGGGGGGCGGTGGCCGCCATCGCCCTCTTCTCCACGGTGGTGGCCATGGTCGGTTTCTTCGCGGGGATGCAGCGGCTCGGCGCCGCCGACGCGTCGACCCTCTCCACCCTGGAGCCGGTGGTGACCCTCCTGCTGGCGGCCCTGTTCCTCGGGGAATCCCTCGGGGCGACGGAGATGGCGGGGGCGGTGCTGGTGCTGGGGGCGGTGGTGGCGCTGGCCCGGGCGGGCTGAGGGCTACCCCCGCTGGGGGCGCACCACGAAGTAGAGGAGCAGGAGGAAGGGGGCCGAGGAGAAGGCCGCCTCGAAATTGCCGAGGAAGAGCTGCCAGGTTCCGAAGACGACCACGGCGAGCACAAGGACGATCAGGAGCAGCGACAGTGTCTTTTTCATGGCATCGATACTACACGGATGGCGGGAAGAGGGGAAGGGCTTTGATTTCAGAGAGGAGCGCGCACCCATGATCCTGGCCGGAACCATTGCCAATGCCACCGCCATCTGCGCGGGAGCCGTCGTCGGCCGGTACGCCGGGCGCTTCGTCCCCGAGCGGATGCGCCAGACGGTCATGGTGGGGCTCGGGCTGACGGTACTCCTCATCGGTCTGCAACTGGCGCTGAAAAGCGCCCAGCCGATGATCGTCATCGGCAGTCTCCTCATCGGCGGGGTGGCGGGGGAGCTGCTGCAGGTGGAGGGGCGGCTGGCGGCGTTCGGCGACTGGCTCCAGCGGCGCTGTGCCGGGGCGGGGAACATCGCCGAGGGGTTCGTGTCGGCGAGCCTTCTCTACTGCGTCGGCGCCATGGCGATCATGGGGGCGCTGGAGGACGGCTTCACCGGCAGGCCGACCATTCTGTACGCCAAGGCGGCCCTCGACGGGGTCGCCTCCCTTGCCCTTGCCTCGACCCTCGGCATCGGCGTCCTCTTCTCGGCCGTGCCGGTGCTCCTCTACCAGGGGAGCATCACCCTGGCCGCCGGGGTGGCAAAGGCGCTGCTGACCGAGCCGGTGGTCCGGGAGATGAACGCCGTCGGCGGCCTCCTCATCGTCGCCATCGCCCTCGACATGTTGGGAATCCGGCGGATGCCGGTCGGCAATATGCTGCCGTCGGTCTTCGTGGCAGTGGGGATCGTCTGGGCCTTCGGACTGGCATGATGGCCGAGGGGAAGTCTCCGCGGGAAAGGATCTGCTGATGGAACGGAAGAGAGTCACGGTCGGCCCCGAATCGGTGCGGATGCTGGAGCTGGGGCATCCCTGGATCATCGCCGATGCCTACACGAAGAAGTGGCCCGCCGGCGCGGCGGGGGATCTGGTGGAGCTGGTGGACGGCGGCGGGCGCTTCCTGGCCACCGCCCTTCTTGATCCGGGGGACCGGATCGTGGCCCGGGTGCTGGGGCGGGAGCGGCTCACCCTGGACAGGGGGTGGCTCGCGGCGCGGCTCCAGACGGCCCTGCGGCTGCGGGAGGCCCACGCCGACCTCGACGGGACCGATGCCTGGCGGCTCGTGAACGGCGAGGGGGACGGCCTGCCGGGGCTGACGGTGGACCGCTACGGCGAGTACCTCATGGTGCAGCTCTACTGCGCCGGCTGGCGCCCCCATCTGAAGAGCCTCACCCGGGCCCTGGAGGAGCTCCTCCGGCCGGCGGGGATCTACGAGAAGGGGCGTCCCCAGAAGACCCGGGAACTGGAGGCGGTGAGCGACACGAAGCGCTACGGCCGGCTCCTGGCCGGCACCCCGGCGCCGCCGCGCCTGGCGGTGTGGGAAAACGGCCTCACCCTTCTGGTGGAGCTGGAGCAGGGGCTGAACACCGGCCTCTTCCTCGACCAGCGGAAAAACCGCCGGGAGCTCATGGGGCGGGTCGCCGGCAGACGGGTGCTCAATCTCTTCGCCTACACCGGCGCCTTTTCCGTGGCGGCCGCGGCGGCGGGGGCGAGCCTCGTCACCGGCGTCGACGCCTCCCCCACCTACACCGACTGGGCGAAGGCCAACTTCGGCGCCAACCGCCTCAACCCGAAGCGCCACGAGTTCATCGTCGGCGACTGCCTCGCCGTCCTGGCGGAGCTCCAGCGGCAGAAGAAGCGCTACGACGTCGTCCTCATGGACCCCCCCTCGTTCTCCACCACCGCCAAAAGCCGCTTCACCACCCGCGGGGGGACCTCGGACCTGGTGGCGGCGGCGCTGCCGCTCCTGGAAGAGGGGGGGCTCCTCATCACCTCCTCCAACCACCAGAAGGTGGAGGTGGCCGACTACCTGAAGGAGCTGCGCCGCGGCGCCCTCCAGGGGGGGGGCGAACTGCGGGTCATCTCTCTGGCCGGCCAGCCGGAGGATTTCCCCTATCCGGTCACCTTCCCCGAGGGGCGCTACCTGAAGTACGCGGTGAGCGTGAAGGCGGGAGGGCGCCGCGTCTGACCGCGTTGGTCCGATTCCTGCTGTACCGCGGGTGGCACGGCATGAAGAACGGTCCCGCCGCCCGCGCGAAAAAGCCCGGCGGAGGCGATCTGCCGGGCTTTTCCTGTAACGGGGGCGGCGTGGCGGTTTCGGCGCCGGCCGGCATCAACCGGTACCGCGTTGCCTTATTTTTGGGCAGGTCCGAAGCGGGAGGAAGGAGCAGGTCATGAGAACGGCACTCCCCGGCGACACGGTCGCCATCCACTACATCGGCACCCTCGACGACGGGCGGATCTTCGACAGCACCGTCGACCGGGGAGAGCCGCTGGTCTTCACCATCGGCGCCGGCCAGCTCTTCGCCGCCCTGGAGCGGGAAATCGTCGGCATGGCGGTCGGGGGGGCGAAGAATGTCGTCATCCCCGCGGCGCAGGCCTACGGGCCGCGGCGGAAGGAGAATGTCCTGAGGGTGGATCGGGGGAGTTTTCCGGCCGGGGACCTCGTGGTGGGGAGGAAGGTCCGGATCGAGTTCGCGGGAGGGGTGGAGCGGGTGATGCTGGTCACCGAAGTGACGGAGGCGACGGTGACCCTGGATGGCAACCACCCGCTGGCGGGGCTGGATCTCACGTTTGCCCTGAAGCTCGACGGGTTCCGCTGAGCCGGGGTTTGCGCCGCCCGGCTTGTGCCGCCGGCGGTTTCGGGCGAAAAAAGAAAAGCCCCGGATTTCTCCGGGGCTTTTCGGTGCCAGTGGGCACGTCGTGCTTACGCCCTGGATACGTTGGCAGCCTGCAGGCCTTTCTGGCCCTTGACCACGTCGAACGTTACCCTATCGCCCTCAGCAAGGGACTTGAAGCCGTCGCCCGTGATGGCGGAGAAGTGGACGAACACGTCTTCGCCATTCTCCTGCTCGATGAACCCAAACCCCTTGCTGTCGTTGAACCACTTTACCGTACCGTTTACCATGTTCTTTCTTTCTCCTGATACTGCCTTGTTAGTTTGTCCGGGTGAATCCACAGACATTTACTCACCCTACCAGTTTTCCATCCCCAATGTCCACGATTTAATCGTCTCCCCTGAAAATAATTTTTTGGTTGCCGCACCGGGCCTGCTCTCCCCACCCTTTGGGAAAAATTAAGTTGCCCCCCGTCCGGCGCCGTGCTAACAGGTGCACTCTTTGATTTCACGCATACGGAGCATTGCCATGATCCATCTCTCTTCCATCACCAAGCAGCACGGCGCCCAGGTACTCTTCCGCGACGCCAGCTTCCAGATCCTCCCCGGCACCCGCACCGGCCTCGTGGGCCCCAACGGCGCCGGCAAGACCACCATCTTCCGGATCATCACCGGCGAGGAGGAGGTGGACGCCGGCGAGATCACCTGCGCCAGGAAGACCACCATCGGCTACTTCTCCCAAGACGTGGGTGACATGGCGGGGAGAAGCGCCCTGGAGGAGGTGATGGCCGGCTCGGCGGAGACGGTGCGCCTCGCCGCCGAGCTGAAGGAGATGGAGGCGGCCATGGGCGAGCCCCACTCCGACGACGCCATGACGGCGCTCCTGGAGCGCTACGGCGCCGCCATGGAGGAGTTCGAGCACCGCGGCGGCTACGACCTCGACACCCGGGCCCAGGCGGTCCTCACCGGCCTCGGCATCGGCCCCGACCGGTTCCATCACCCGGTGGAGTCGTTCAGCGGCGGCTGGAAGATGCGGATCGCCCTGGCGAAGATCCTCACCCTGAAGCCCGACGTGCTCCTGCTGGACGAGCCGACCAACCACCTGGACGTGGAGTCGATCATCTGGCTGGAGGAGTGGCTCGCCACCGAGTTCGACGGCGCGCTCCTCATGACGAGCCACGACCGGGACTTCATGAACCGGATCGTCACCCGGATCATCGAGGTGGCCAACCGGACCGTCACCACCTACGGCGGCAACTACGACTTCTACGAGCGGGAGCGCGACATCCGCCGCGAGCAGCTTCTGGCGAGCCACAAGCGCCAGCAGGAGATGCTCGCCAAGGAGGAGGAGTTCATCGCCCGTTTCGCCGCCCGGGCCTCCCACGCGGCCCAGGTCCAGTCGCGGGTGAAGAAGCTGGAGAAGATCGACCGGATCGAGATCCCCCCCGAGGAGCGGACGGTCCGCTTCGAGTTCAGCGAGCCTCCCCGCAGCGGCGAGGACGTGGTGGTGATGGAGGGTCTGGGAAAGGTCTGGCAGACCCCCGCCGGCATAGAGAAGCCGGTCTTCAGCGGGGTCTCGGGGATCGTGCGCCGGCTGAACAAGATCGCGGTCGTCGGGGTGAACGGGGCGGGAAAGTCGACCTTCCTCAAGGTGCTGGCGGGCCAGACGGAGCCCACCGCCGGGAGCGTGGCGCTCGGGGCCAACGTGGAGCTCGGCTACTTCAGCCAGCACGCCATGGAGCTCCTCGATCCGAAAAAGAGCGTTTTCGAGACGGTGCAGGAGGCGATCCCCCTGGCGACCATCGGCGTCATCCGCAACCTGCTGGCGGCGTTCCTCTTCCCGGGAGACGACGTGGACAAGCGGATCGAGAACCTCTCCGGCGGCGAGAAGAGCCGGGTGGTGCTGGCGACGCTCCTGGCCCGGCCGGTGAACTTCCTCGTGCTGGACGAGCCGACCAACCACCTGGACATCCGGTCGCGGGAGATCCTCCTGGACGCCCTGCAGAACTTCGCCGGCACCGTGGTGCTGGTGAGCCACGACCGCCACTTCCTCCGCCAGCTCGTGGACCGGGTCTTCGAGATCGATCACGGCGAGATGCGGGTCTACGAGGGGGATTACGGCTACTACCTCGCCAAGGCCCACGGCGAGCCGCACCCGTGAGGCACGAAAGGCTATAACCCCGGTTATAGCCATAACGGCCGTTATATCTCATCCAATGCCCGGTAATCACGGGCATTTTTTGTTTCTGCCCCGTCGGGCCGTTCCCGCGGTTATACCCTTTCCCCCTTTCCTTCCCGCACCGTAAGCCATCTTTTCTGAATTATTCCGATCTGTTACCTGCCGCTGCCCGTTCTGGCATCCCCGATGCTCATACCTGGTCGAATCCGAAACGAAACGCCCGCGGGGCGAGGGATGAAAGGAGAACAACGATGTTCTGGCTCGAATTCGCAGTGGTACTGACGGCAATCTTCATCGGCGCACGGATGGGAGGGATCGGTCTCGGGGTCATGGGGGGGCTCGGCCTCGCCGTCCTCACCTTCGTCTTCCATCTGCAGCCCACCACTCCTCCCATCGACGTGATGCTCATGATCGCGGCGGTGGTGACGGCGGCCGGGGTCCTCCAGGCGGCGGGGGGGCTCGACTACCTCGTCGGCGTGGCGGAGCGGATCCTCCGGAGCAACCCGGACCGGATCACCTTCTTCGGCCCCCTGGTCACCTATTTCTTCACCCTCTTCGCCGGCACGGGGCACGTGGCCTACTCGGTCCTGCCGGTCATCGCCGAGGTCTCCCGCGAGACCGGCGTCCGCCCCGAGCGGCCGCTCTCGATCTCGGTCATCGCCTCCCAGCAGGCGATCACGGCGAGCCCCATCTCGGCGGCCACCGTGGCGCTGCTCGGCCTCCTCGGCGGGACCACGGCCAAGCTCGGCTTCCACATCGAACTGATCGACATCCTCAAGGTCTGCATCCCCTCGACCCTCATCGGGGTCATCCTCGCTGCCTTCGTGGCCAACCGGATGGGGAAAGATCTGGCGAAAGATCCCGAATACCAGCAGCGGATCACCGACGGCCTCGTGCCGGAGCTGAACTTCTGCGAGCCGACCCCGGCCGGCGCCCGGAGCCTCGGTGCCGCCTCCTCTACCTTCGAGAAGAAGGAGGCCCCCGCCACCGCCAAGATCGCCGTGGCCCTCTTTCTGATCGGCGCCATCTCCGTCGTCCTCTTCGGCTCCTTCCCTGCCCTGCGCCCCGAGTGGCTCGTGGCCGGCAAGGCGGTGAAAATGGGGATGCCCCACGTGATCGAGCTGGTGATGCTCTCCGTGGCGGCGCTCATGATCCTCATCTGCAAGGTGAACGTCACCAAGGCGGTGGAGGGGAGCGTCTTCATCGCCGGGGTGCAGGCGGTCATCGCCATCTTCGGCATCGCCTGGATGGGGGACACCTTCTTCCAGGGGAACATGGAGTTCCTCGGCGGCTCCATCAAGAGCATGGTGACCGCGGCGCCGTGGCTCTTCGCCTTCGCCCTCTTCGTCCTGTCGGTGCTCCTCTACAGCCAGGCCGCCACGGTGCGGGCGCTGATGCCCCTCGGCATCACCCTCGGCATCCCGGCCCCGGCGCTCATGGCGATGTTCCCGGCGGTGAACGGCTACTTCTTCATCCCCAACTACCCGACCATCGTCGCCGCCATCAACTTCGACCGGACCGGCACCACGCGGATCGGCAGGTACGTCCTGAACCACAGCTTCATGCTCCCGGGGCTCGTGGCGACGGCCAGCTCGGTGGCCATCGGCTTCCTGCTGGTGAAGCTCCTGTTCTAAACAAACGGCATTTTTTGCCGAAACGTAATGCAGGGGCGGCCCGGCGGGTCGCCCCACCCGTGAAACACGGTATACTGTGAAAAAACCGACGAACAACGAGAGGAGTTCGACACCATGAACGCGGCAGCAGCGGCCAGAAAGACGCAGAGTGCGGAGCGGGCGGAAAACCGCCGGTGGCTCCGGGAACAACTGAACCCATATTTTTTCATCGCCATGAAGGACGAACCGGAGGCCCTGGGGCTCCTGTCGCGGGAGCTCGGGACGCTGCGGCATAACCGGCGCCTCATCCTGGCCGACCGGGAGAAGGCCCTCATCATGGCGATGGTGAACCAGGCCGGGACCCTGTACGACACCCTGCGCCGCCTCCAGGAGCGGGAGATCTCCTACGCCATGATCGCCCACTCCGACGACCCGATCCCGGGGCTCGACCAGAACCTGGAGATCCAGCGCTTCGAGTTCGACCGCCGGAGCAACGAGGAGATCCTCGCCGGCAGGGAGGTGGAGGTGCCGGCCGGCATCCGGCGCTCGGTGGCGGCGGCGGTGCGCCAGTACTACCCCGACTTCGACCTGGCCGATTTTGACCGGCTGCTCCGGATCCTCTGGCTCAACAACGAGAACTACGTCCGGATCTCCCCGCCGCGCCGGGTGGCCCAGGTGCTCCGCCTCCACCAGGAGGGGAACCGCCGCGGCGGTCTCTACCTGGACGTGGAGGAGATGGAGGAGAGCGGCGCCGGCCACGAGTCGCGGGTCTTCTTCGCCGTGGGGAACCCCCCCCAGAAGGATTTCCTCCTCCAGGTGATGGAGGTCTTCAACCGCCTCGACCTCGGCGTGAACCGCGCCTACTGCCTCACCATCAGCAACGGCATCCACCCCTACTTCCTCGGCACCTTCTACGTGCGCCGCCGCGACGGCGGGGTGCTGGAGAAGGGATCGGAGCTCTTCTGCCGGCTGGAGCGGGAGCTCTCCAACACCCAGCTCCTGGCGACCCGCTCCCACGCCTACCGTGACTTCGTCACCACCGGCCTCATGAGCGGCGAGGACGCCACCCTCACCAACGCCTTCATCGCCTTCTGCCACTCGAACCTGGCCCACAACCAGCCCGACCGCTTCGGCCTCGACGACGTGCGCGGCGCCTTCCTGGCCCACCCGGAGATCGCCCTGCAGCTCGCCAGGCTCTTCCGCACCCGCTTCGATCCGGCCGTTGAGGAGCGGGCCGCGGCCTACGACAAGGTCCTGGCCGAGACCCGGCGGGAGGTGGCGGAGTACAACACCGGCCACCGCTACCTGGACGAGGTGCGGCGCACCATCTTCCGCTGCTGCCTCACCTTCATCACCCACACCCTGAAGTGCAACTTCTTCGTCCTGGAGAAGCAGGCCCTGGCCTTCCGGCTCGACCCGGCCTACCTGGCGGAGCTCGGCACCGACTTCACCGCCGACCTCCCCCCCGCCATGCCGTTCCGGGTCACCTTCTTCTACAGCCGCTACGGCTTCGGCTACCACATCGGCTTCTCCGACATCGCCCGGGGGGGGTGGCGCACGGTTATCTGCCGCACCGCCGACGATCTGGTCACCAACGCCAACACCCTCTTCCGCGAGAATTTCGTCCTGGCCCACACCCAGCACCTGAAGAACAAGGATATCTACGAGGGGGGATCGAAGCTGGTGGTGGCCCTGGACGCCTCGGACCTGATGCGGGAGCGCGAGCGGGAACGGGAGATGGAAAACTGGCGGCTCTACAAGCTCCAGTACGGCATCACCGGCGCATTCCTCGACATCTTCACCACCGAGAACGGCGTGGCGAAGCATCCGGCGGTGGTGGACTACTACCGGGAGGACGAGCCGATCGAACTGGGGCCCGACGAGAACATGCATGACACCATGATCGAGACCATCGCCCGGATGTCCAAGCGGCGGGGGTACATGCTCGGCATCGGCATCATGTCGAGCAAGAAGGTCGGGATCAACCACAAGGAGTACGGCGTCACCTCCACCGGCGTGGTGAAGTTCGCCGAGATCACCATGGCGGAGCTCGGCATCGACATCCGCCAGGACCCGTTCACCGTCAAGTTCACCGGCGGACCCAACGGCGACGTGGCGGGGAACGCCATGCGGATCATGCTGGAGCGCTGCCCCCAGGCGAAGATCGCCCTGATCCTCGACGGCACCGCGGCCCTCTGCGACCCGGAGGGGGCGGACCACCCGGAGCTGGGGCGCATCCTCCTGAACCAGGACCTGGACGCCTTCGACCCGGCGGCCCTCCACCCCGGCGGCTTCATGCTCTTCCGGACCGGGAGCCGGCGCGAGGGGTTGCGGGAGCTCTTCCGCCGGGTGACAAAGAGCGACACGGGGCTCGTTGACGAGTGGATCTCCCTGGACGAATTCTCCAAGGAGTACGGCGAACTGGCCTTCACCGTTCCGGCGGACCTCTTCATCCCCGCCGGCGGCCGCCCCGAGACCATCGACAAGGAGAACTGGGAGCGCTTCCTCCTCCCCGACGGCACCCCGTCGGCCCGCGCCATCGTGGAAGGGGCCAACTCCTTCATCACCCCGGCGGCCCGGATCGAACTCCAGAAGAAGGGGATCATCGTCATGCGCGATGCCTCGGCCAACAAGTGCGGCGTCATCTCCTCCTCCTACGAGATCATCGCCAACCTGCTGCTCTCGGAGAAGGAGTTCCTGGAGCACAAGGAGCGCTACGTGGCCGACGTCCTCCGGATCCTGGAAAAGCGGGCCGGCGACGAGGCGCGGCTGATCCTGCGCCGACGCCGTGAGCAGCCGGGGATCCTCTGCACCGAGATCTCCGATTCGCTGAGCACCGAGATCAACGCCAACTACGCGCGGCTCTTCCGGTTCTTCCAGGGGCGCCCCGAGCTCTCCCTCCAGCCCCTCTACCGCCGGGCGGTCCTGGCGCACCTGCCGCAGATCGTCGTCGACGAGCCCCGCTTCCGCCGCCGCCTCGCCCGGCTGCCGCAGAAGTACCTTTCGGCCATCCTCGCCGCCGAGATCGGCTCCTCCATGGTCTACCAGGGGGACCGGGAGGCGGAGTTCGAGGACATGATCCGGCTCCACCTGACGCGGAACTTCCCGGCGGCATAACGTTTCGCAGAACGACCGAAACCGCCGGCAAAGGGCCGGGTGTCCCAAGGAAACTCCTTGCGCCTCCCGGCCCTTTCCATTAGCCTGTACCGCTCAACTCCCCCCACACGAAAGCCCCCATGACCCATCTTACCTTCGACATGATCGCCTTCCTCCTCGGCGCCGGCTTCCTCGCCGCCTTCATCGACTCCAGCGTCGGCGGGGGGGGGCTCGTCTCGGTGCCGGCCCTGATGCTGACCGGCCTGCCGCTGCCGGTGGTCCTCGGCACCAACAAGCTCGCCGCCTGCATGTCGGTGATGACGAGCTCCTGGTCGTTCTTCCGCTCCGGCAACATCCGCGGACGGCTCGTGGCGGTCCTCTTCCCCCTCTCCTTCGCCGGGTCGGTCCTCGGCGCGTGGGGGGTGAAGCACGTCCCCACCTGGTTCCTCCGCCCCCTCGTGGTCGTGCTCCTGGCGGCGGTCCTCATCTACACCCTCCTGAAAAAGGAGTGGGGGGGCATCTCCACCTACCGGGGGCTCTCCCGCAACGCCGCCGCGGCCAGCGTCATCACCGCCTTCGGCATCGGCCTCTACGACGGCTTCTTCGGCCCCGGCACCGGCTCGTTCCTGATCTTCGCCTTCCTCATGATGGGATTCGACTTCGTCACCGCCGCCGGCAACGCCAAGGTCCTCAACCTGGCGAGCAACCTGGCCGCCGTGGCCGCCTTCGCACTGATGCACTCCATCGACTACCGCTCCGGGCTGGTCATGGGGGCGGGGATGATCGCCGGGGCGCTGGTCGGTTCGCGCCTCGCCATCACCAGGGGGGTCGCCTACGTGCGCCCGCTCTTCATCGGGGTGACGGTGGTGATGATCGGAAAGCTCGTGTGGGACTTGATTAAATGAGGAAATGAAAACGCCCCCTCCGGGAATGGAGAGGGCGTGACAGGCGGCTCTATGAGGAGAGACTAGAGACGCTCGATGACGTCCCCCGGCCGCACCGTCCCCCCCGTGAGGACCCTGGCGAAAATCCCCTCCTTCGGCATGACGCAGTCACCGGCCTGGTAGTAGATGGCGCAGCGGGTGTGGCACTCCTTGCCGATCTGGGTCACCTCCAGGAGCGTCTCCCCCACCGTGAGCCGGGTCCCGACCGGGAGCGCCGGCAGGTCGATCCCCTCGGTGGTGATGTTCTCGGCGAAGTCGCCGTTGTCCACGTCGAGCCCCATGGCCCGCATCTTGTCGATGCTCTCCTTGGCCAGGAGGCTCACCTGCCGGTGCCACTCCCCGGCGTGGGCGTCGCCGACGATGCCGTGGTTCTCCCTCAGCTCCACGCTCGCCACCGGCGTCTTCCGCTCCCCTTTCTTCTCGCTGATGCAGACCGCTACCACTTTTGCTGGCATAAAAAACCTCTCGTAATTTTGCGTTTTGTCCCGCTACCCGCCGATCTTCGCCATGGAGAACGCCGTGTGCTCCGCCTTTTCCGCATCCATCCCGTGCCGCGCCGGCTTGCACTCCACCAGCCTCCGGAGGGCATCCTCCAGTGGCGCCGGGTCGTCCCCCCCGAGGAACGGCTTCAGGTCGAGCCCCTCGTCGGAGAAGAGGCAGCTCTTGGCCGTGCCGGTGGAGGTGACCCGGATCCGGTTGCACTCGTTGCAGAAGTGCCCCGAGACGGCGGAGATGACCCCGATGGTCCCGGCGGCCCCGCGGATGCGGAAATCCCGCGACGGCCCGGCCATGGCCCCCTTCTCCACCGGCTCCAGTTCGTAGACGGCGGTGATCCGGCCGAGGATTTCATGGGCCGGGATGCAGAGCTGCTGCCAGTTTTCCTCCCGGGTCGCCGGCATGTACTCGATGTAGCGGACCGTGTAGGGGCGGTCGATCGTGAGCCGCGCGAACTCCACCACCTCGTCGTCGTTCACCCCCCGCATCACCACCATGTTGATCTTCGGCGGCGGGAAGCCGGCGGCCCGGGCGGCATCGATGCCGGCCAGGACCCGCTGCACGTCGCCGGTACGGGTGATGGCGCGGAAGGTCTCGGCCTTGAGCGAATCGAGGCTGATGTTCAGCCGCTGGACCCCGGCGGCGCGCAGGTCCGCCGCCATCTCCGGCAGCAGGAGGCCGTTGGTGGTGAGGACGAGTTGCCGCAGCCCCGGGATCGCCGCCACCCGTTCGAGGAACGCCACGATCCCCTTGCGCACCAGGGGCTCGCCGCCGGTGATCCGGATCTTCTCGACCCCGATGGTGACGGCGGCCCGGGCGATGCGGAAGAGCTCCTCGTAGGAGAGGATGTCGCCGTGGCCGAGCTTCTCCACCCCTCCCGCCGGCATGCAGTAACGGCAGCGGAGGTTGCAGCGGTCGGTGACCGAGAGCCTGAGGTAGTTGATCCGGCGGCCAAAGCTGTCAACGAGTTTCATCTGTTCCTGTCCCCAGTTCGAAATGACGGTCGAGGAGTTGCACCTCGACCTCGTCGCCGGCGGCGAAGGTGCGCCCGGCAGGGATCTTTACGAGGCCGTTGCCGCTGGTGAGCGAGGTGAGCCGGGCCGATCCCTGGTCGCCGGTGGTGGCCAGGAGGTAGCGCCCCGCCTCGAGCCGCACCGCCACCCGCACCAGGTGGGGGCGGTCCCCCCGGTTCTTCACGGTCTCCGTCAGGGTCCCCCGGACCACGGGGCGGAAGAGACGCCCGTGGCCGGCCATCTTCAGGAGCGCCGGGCGGACGAACTGCTCGAAGGCGACCATGGCCGCCACCGGGTTCCCCGGCAGGGCGAAGACCGGCTTCCCCCCCACCACGGCGAAGGCAACCGGCTTCCCCGGCTTCATGTTCACCTTCCAGAAGAGGAGCTCCCCCCCGAGGTCGGCGAGCGCCTCGCGGACGAAGTCCCGGTCCCCCACCGAGACGCCGCCGGTGGTGATGAGGAGGTCGGCCTGGAGCCCTTCCCCCACCTTGCGCCGGGTCACCTCCCGGTCGTCCCGGGCGATGCCGAGCATGAGCGGCTCGGCCCCGGCGTCCAGGAGCTGGGCCGCGATGCTGGAGCTGTTGCTGTTGATGATCTTCCCCGCCTCGGGGATGGAACCGGGCTGGAGGAGTTCGTCGCCGGTGGCGAGGACCGCGGCCCGCGCCCGCCGGAAGACCGGGGCGGTGGTCCGTCCCAGCGAGGCGAGGAGGCCGATCTCCTGGGGGCGGAGCAGATTTCCCGCCGCAACCACCACGGAGCCGTCGGTCACCTCCTCGCCCCGGCGACGGATGTGGTCCCCCCGCCGTGCCTCGCCCCGCAGCCGGATGGCGTCCCCGTCGTCCTCCACGTCCTCCACCGGCACGACGGTATCGCAGCCGGGAGGGAGGGGGGCGCCGGTCATGATTTTCACCGCGCAGCCGGCGGGGACCGGTTCGCTCCGGGTGACGCCGGCCGGCACGAAGTCGCAGACCGTGAGCCGTCCGTCGGCAAGGGAGTCGAGGGCGAAGGCGTAGCCGTCCATGGCCGAGTTGTCGGCCGACGGGATGTCCCACGGGGCGACGGCGTCCTCGGCACTGATCCGTCCGAGGGCGGCGAGGAGCGGCACCTCCTCGGCGCCGAGGGGGGCGACGCGGGAGAGGATGAGGGCTTGGGCTTCTTCGATGGAGACCATGGGGGTGCCCCCTACTTCAGGAACGTCTGCTCGACGAACCCGGCCACCTGGGCCGGGTCGTTCAGGTCGAGGACCGGCACGTCGAGCTCCAGCGCCTCGTCGCTCGCCACGGCCAGGAGGGTCGGATCGTGCTCCTCGCCGCGGCAGAGCAGCGTTGCGCTCCGTTCCTTCCGGTGGACCTCGATCTTCGGCAGGCCGCTCTTCTTGAACCCTTCGGTGAGGACGAGGTCCACGTCGCCGAAATAGGTTTCCAGCAGCTCCTCGATGGGGGGGGAGGCAGGGTGCTTCTTCACCACTGCCAGCTTTTCCGGCGAGGAGATGAGCATGGTGTCGGCCCCGGCCGCGGTGAGGCGGTGGCTGTCCTTCCCCGGGTGGTCGATGTCGAAGCGGTGGGCGTCGTGCTTGATGACGCCGATCCGGTATCCCCGTTCCTTCAGCTCCATAATCACCTGTTCGAGGAGGGTCGTCTTCCCCGTCCCCGACTTGGCTACAAAAGAAACCGCCTTGACCGCCATCCCTTCCTCCTTGTGTCGTATGGTCTCAAACTCTTCGGGGGTGTTGACGTTGACGAAGGTCCGTCCCGGCATCACGAGCCCCTCCAGCTCCTCCGGCGCTACGTGGCGGGTTCGCACCGCGGGGTAGAAATCGTAGATCCGGTAGTTCCCCTCCCGGAGCATCCGCTCCATGGCCGGGAGGCATCCCGTGCCGTAGACGGCGAAGAGGGGGTCGATCCCTCCGTCGGTGCGGGGCACCACCACGTCGTGCCCTTGCCGCAGGGAGCAGAGCCGCTCGATCACCCGCGGGTCGGGCCAGGGGACGTCACAGGCCGAGACGAAGACGTAGGGGGTTCCGGCCCGGGCGAGGCCGGTGTGGAGGCCCCCCAGGGCGCTGCCGGGGTAGATGTCGGGGACGATCTCCAGATCGAACTCACGGAAGCGCTCCTCCCGGTCTCCCACGAGGATGGTCCGGGCGAAGACCTGCCGGAAGGCGTCGATCACCCGTCCCACCAGGGGTTTTCCCCCCAGGGAGAGGAGCGCCTTGTCCCGCCCCATGCGGCTACTCCGGCCGCCGACGAGGATCACGCCGGTCACGTCGGTGAGGTGCGCATCAGCCATGGATGAATTGTAATGGTGCCGGGGGGAAGAGTCAAAGTAGTTTTACGCGCCGGTGCCGGATCTTACCACCAGTGCTCCGGATAGTGGCGGTGGTGGACGATGTTGTTGGTGAAGAGGGCTACCGCCAGGAGGATCAGCGCGCCGGCCAGGACCGGGACGAGGAGGAAGTCGGGCCCCGCGTGCCCCTGGACCCCGATGAGGGCGGTGGCGCCGCCGGGGGGGTGGACGGTGCGGGTGAGGTACATGGCGAGGGTTGCCAGCCCCACCGCCAGGGCGATGGCCACGGAGCCGGTGCCGCCGCAGGCCACCACCGCCACCGCCACGCCGGCGGAGAGGAGGTGCCCCCCCACCAGGTTGCGGGGCTGGGCGAGGGGGGATTCGGCGGCGCCGAAGAGGAGCACCGCCGATGCGCCGAAGGAGCCGATGAGGAGCGAATGCCCCGCCATGCGGGTCACCGCCAGGATGGCGAGGATGCCGGCGGTGCCGCTCAGAAACCCCCAGAGGGCGTATTTGAGCGAGAGCGGCTGCCGGACGCTCCGGTTGCGCCGCCCCATCATTTTGCCCGGCAGGCGGGCAAGCCGTCGTTTCACGGCGCTATCCTCCCGCCCGGCTCATTCCGGCTTCCGGAGCAGGGCGAGCGCCGCGATGAGCCCCCAGCAGAGGGCGTGTCCTGCGATGACATATTCCATCTCTGGTGCGTTCCTTTCCGGGGTGGGCGCGTCACGGCGCCGGTACGTCGTCCCCGCAGCGCCGCTCCAACTCGGCGAGCCGCGCCTTCAGCTCCTTTTCCTTCTGCCAGCGGTCGGTCACGTCGCGGATGATGGCGCCGCTTCCCGCCATGGCGCCGGCGTCGTCCCGCACGAGGGCCATGGAGAACTCGGTGGAGATGCGGCTGTCGTCGGCACGCAGGGCGGGGGCGGTGAGGAGCTTGGTGCCGTAGTGGGTCTCCCCCGTCGCCATGACCCGGTGGTACCCCTCCCAGTGCCGGGCCCGGAGATTCTCGGGGATGATCAGGTCGAGGGAGCGCCCCAGCGCCTCGGCGGCGGTGAAGCCGAACATCCGTTCCGCCGCCGGGCTCCAGAGGCGGATGATCCCTTCCCGGTCGGCGAAGACGACGGCGTCGGGGACCCCGGTGGCGATGGCGGCGTAGCGTCTCTCGGTGGATTCATCGGTCATGGCTGTTTTCCTTTCTGCCGGTGTTTGATAAACGGTACCGTGCGGTTCGCGAAGGTCAAGGAGTCCGGGGCGGTCAGTGGCCCGGGAAGGGGCCCGCGGGGAGGGGCGGGGGCCGGCAGCGTTTCCGCGCCGGCTCCCGGCCTCGTTCTTTCCTACCTGGCCGCCAGGGGATCCTTGATCTCATGCTCGGGTTTGAACATGAGCTTCTTCGTCCCGCGGTTGTTCACGTACTTGGACAGCTCCAGGTCCACCGTTACCGGCACCGTCACCCCTGCCTTGGCCAGGGCCTGCCGCAGGAGCCCCTCCGCCTTGCCGGCGTGGGTCGAGGCATCCCCCAGGACCCGCAGCGCCTCGGTGGGGTTGTGGAAGCCGACGGAGTTCTCGGCGCCGATGAAGACCACGCGGTAGAAGGCCTCCAGGTAGTGGTCCTTCGCCTGCTCGTAGAGAGTCTTGTCGATCGCTTTTCCGGCGGCCTGCTCCCGGTTGGCCATTTCGAAGAGCTTCGCCACGGTGGCGGTGGCGTAGCCGGCCCGGATGAACTGGGACATGGTCCGGTCCTGGATGGCATAGACCTGGCCGCGGAGCCATTCGGGGCTCTCGGCATGGCACTGCTGGCAGGCCCGCAGGTCGTTCTTCAGGGGGCTCGTGATCCGGTGGTCGGAAACCTTCTGGCTTCCCACCTTGGTGTACGGCATGTGGCAGTCGCTGCAGGCAACGCCGGCCTGCCAGTGGACGCTGTTGTTGGAGAAGAGCTCGAACTCGGGGTGGCGGATGAAGGCCACCTTGAAGCCGGTCACCCCCTGGGTCCATTCGCCGCTGGGCGGGTTGCTGCGGAGCTTCCTGATGATGTCCTCGATGGTGATGTGCCCCCATTTGCTCTCGTCCCACGGGAAGAAGACGTCGGTGGACTTCATCTTCTCATCCTTGGGGATGCTGTAGGTGACGTGGCACTGGGCGCAGACCAGGGTCCGCTTCTCCTGCTGGGTGAGCTTCGCCTCGTCGACGCCGAGCTTCGCCAGGGCCTTGCCGAGGGTGAAGTCGCGGGAGATCTTCAGCGACATGTCGCGGTTGTTGTGGCAGTCGATGCAGGCGACGCCGAGGGTCTGGTGCTCCTTCGGGATCTTCGCCAGCACCTCCTGGTACGGCTTGGCGAAGTAGTCATGCCCCATCTGGCGCTGGAGGACCGGCGCGTAGGGGGTTTTGCAGGTGAGGCAGGAGCCCCCCGCCTTGACCCGCCCCGGGTCCACCTCCAGCTGGTCCGTGATCATGTAGAAGTGCCCCCGCGGCTCCCGGTACTCGACGCCGAACCCCCAGCCGTTGTACAGCAGGGCCAGGAACGGGAATTCGTCCAGCTTGTCGCGGCGCTCCTCCCCTTCATCGTAGCCGTGCTTGTACTTGCTCTTCCCCGCAGGGGTCGGCTCGCCGGTCTTCTTCCACAGGTCGTACTCCACCGGGTAAACCTTCCCCCACTGGGCCGGATCCACCGTCCCGTCGGCGATGTCCGCCGTCTTCACCGGCTCCGGCTTCCGGGGCGCACATCCCGTCCCCATCGCCGTTGCCGCCAGCAGGAGCGCCACCGCGCCGCGTCGTGCCATCCTCATCTCCATGTCACCATTCTCCTCTCTCAGAAATTTGTTGCCGCAACTATGGGGCGCGACCGCTGCGTCAGCGGGTCGCGATGATTCCGGTCAGTTTGTGGCGCAGTTGCCGGTGGCAGCCCCAGCACTGGCGGGTGGTGTCCATCCGGGCTACGGTCGCCTCGTGGCAGCGGATGCAGTTGGCCTGGAGGACCTTCGTTCCGTGCCCGGAGAGTGTGATCGGGTCGGGGATGTGGCCGGTGTTGAAGGAGATCACGTCCTTCATTCCGTCGATGGATTTCCAGACGTAGTGCACTACCGGATTGCCGTTGGGGAGGTGGCAGTCGACGCACTTGAGCCGCCGGTGGGCGCCGGCGTGGCTCCAGGCGGCGTACTGATCCCCCATGACGTGACAGCTGGCGCAGAACTCCGGAGACTCCGACTTCGCCAGGAGCCGCGGCGGGCCGACAAGGAGGAACGCCGTGAGGGCCAACACCCCCGCTGTCGCCGCCAACGCTGAGACGGCCGCACGCCGTGAACATGGTACCCGCATGATATCCCCTCCCCGATGCTCGTGGGCCGACGACCTCTGGCCCGTTGTTTTCCGTGGTGATAGTTAGAGTACAAATTAGTTTTTCGACGAGCTTTGACATAAGTCAAAGGGAGGAGGTTCGTCGGTCGATTGTCAGGGAGGAAGTGGGGGGTATACTATTAATGATTTGTAATGATTTGTTTTGGCCGGAATAAAGGAGGTGATCAGCATGGTTCGGATTGGGGGCGGCAACCGGGTCATTTACTTTGTCTCGGGCGCGTTCGTCGTCATCGCCGTGGCCTTGTTCCTGATGGTCGGGCCGCCGCAACTGCTGGCCAAGTCGAGCACGCCGGATTTCTGCGTCCGGTGCCACGTCATGGAGAGCGAGTACGAATCCTGGATCCACACCGGGGCCCACCGGCGGATCAAATGTGTCGACTGCCATCTGCCCAATGAGAATGTCGGCCTGCATTACATCTGGAAGTCCATTGACGGCATGAAGGACGTGATCGTCTTCTATTCCGGCTTCCCGCCGGAACACATCACGATCTCCGAGCACGGACAGAAGGTGCTGCAGCGCAACTGCGTCCGCTGTCACGAGACCACCGTCGCCCACATCGACACGGAGCGGCAGTGCTGGCAATGCCACCGCCGGGTCTCCCACACCCGCAGCGGGGCGATGGAAACACTCTAGAGGAGGCGCAACGATGAGAGTTGAAACGCTGACGATCACGATCTGCGGCATTGCGGCGGCCATCTTGTTGGGGCTTGGCGGCTGTGCCCCGCAGAAGGCCGAGCCGGTGAAGACCGTGCAGATTCCCGACGGCGAGGTCGATCCCGCCGTCTGGGGAAAGGGGTATCCCACCGAGTATGAGCTCTGGAAGAAGACCGAGGAGCCGACCCCTGCGGGGAAGAGCAAGTACAAGCGGGGGTTCGATGCCGACCGGATCACCTACGACAAGCTCTCCGAGTTTCCCTACATGGCGCTGCTTTTCAACGGCTGGGGATTCGGGGTTGAGTACAACGAACCCCGCGGGCACGCCTACATGGTGCGGGACCAGTTGGAGATCGACGCGAGCCGCCTCAAGGCCGGCGGCGTCTGTCTCACCTGCAAGACCCCCTATGCCCCCCGGCTGCAAAAAGAGCTCGGCATGGATTACTACAAGAAGCCGTTCAAGGAGGTGCTTGCCCATATCCCCGAGAAGCAGCGGACCCTGGGGGTCGCCTGCATCGACTGCCACGACAACCGCGACCTCACCCTGAAGCTCTCCCGCGGCTTCACCCTCCAGGCGGCGCTGAAGGATATGGGGGTCGACGAGTCGAAGCTGACCCGCCAGGAGATGCGGAGCCTGGTCTGCGCCCAGTGCCACGTAACCTACACCATCCCCAAGGACGCGGAGATGAAGTCGGTGGGGGTCTTCTTCCCCTGGCAGGGGAGCACATGGGGGAACATCACCATCGAAAACATCATCAAGAAGATCCGCAGCGATCCGGCCTACGGCGAGTGGAAGCAGGGGGTGACCGGATTCAAGCTCGGGTTCATCCGCCATCCGGAGTTCGAGATGTTCTCCAACAGCAGCGTCCACTGGAAGGCCGGTGCCGCCTGTGCCGACTGCCACATGCCCTACACCCGGGTCGGCGCCTTCAAGGTCTCGGACCACCGGGTCATGAGCCCCCTCAAGGGTGACATGAAGGCATGTCTGCAGTGCCACTCCGAGAAACCCGAATGGCTCCGCGACCAGGTGACCGCCATCCAGGACCGTACCGTCTCGCTCATGGTCCGGTCCGGCTACGCCACCGCCACCGCCGCCAAGCTCTTCGAGAAGGTCCACGCCGCCCAGGCTGCGGGAAAGAGCATCGACAAGGCGCTCTACGACCGGGCGAAGGACCTCTACGAGGAGGCCTTCTATCGCTGCGTCTTTGTCGGGGCCGAGAATTCGCTCGGCTTCCACAACCCGACCGAGACGCTGCGCATCCTCGGCGACGCCACCGCCTTTGCCGCCAAGGCCGAGGCGCTCCTGCGCCAGGCCCTGACCAAGGCGGGCGAGGATGTGCCGCTAACGGTCAATCTGGAGCTCAACAAGTACCTCGACCAGCGGGGCGAGAAAAAGCTGAAGTTCAACCCCAACGTGGAGATCAAGGACCCCTACGGCGTTCAGGTCAGATTCTGAGCCGCACAGCCGCACGACAGGCAACGGAGGCGCCCCGGAATCAAGCTGGTTCCGGGGCGTCGCCGCGTCCGGGCGAAAAACGGGTAAAGTATCGGGTGCGGTCGCCGATACGGTAAGAGTGAGCGCCACATCCAGAGGGCGCAAGGTATGCAGGCGAAAGGAGCGACCGGCCGTGCTTTTCTCGAACGGACTGAAAAAGGAACTGGCGGAGAAGGATGCCGAACTCGACGTGCTCAAGCAGATGCTCGACAATCTGGGCAACATCGTCATGCTCTGCGACACCACCCCCGACAACAAGATCTTCTACATGAACAGGGCGGCGAAGGAGATGATGATGCGGCACCGGCAGGAGCTCAACAGCGGCCTGCGGGGGGCCGACGTGGCCAACGCCTTCGAGAAGTCGATCCACCAGTTCCACAAGGATCCGGGAAAGGTCCGGACGATCCTCGGCAAGCCGGGGGAGATGCCCCGCCGGGCCGAGATCCCCATCGGCGGCGTCACCCTGCGCACCACCTCCTACCCGATCTGGGACCCGAAGGAGCCGGGGAAGGTGCGCTGCTACATGGCGTGCTGGGACGACATCAGTGCCGAGAAAACCATCGATGATCGCAATCGGGCCGACATCGAGCGGAAGAACTACCTGGAGGAGCGGGTGGCCCAGATCGCCACCGCCATGGAAGAGATGAGCATGACCGTCACCGAGGTGGCGCGCAACACCTCCAACGCCTCCGACTCGGCCATCAATGTCGCCCGTACTGCCCATGAGGGGCAGGGGATCGTCAACCGCTCGGTGCAGGAGATGCAGCGGGTGGCCCAGATCGTGCGCGACTCCGCCGCCATCGTCGACTCCCTCGGGAGCAAGTCGGAGAAGATCGGCGAGATCATCGAGGTGATCAACGAGATCGCCGACCAGACCAACCTCCTGGCCCTCAACGCCGCCATCGAGGCGGCCCGGGCCGGCGAGCAGGGGCGCGGCTTCGCCGTTGTTGCCGACGAGGTCCGCAACCTGGCGGTGAAGACCATGAACTCCACCAAGCAGATCAACGCCATGGTGGCCGAGATCCAGCGGGAGACCCGCGAGGCGGTCTCTTCCATCGAGAACGCCAAGCAGGAGGCCGAGGTGAGCGAGAACCACTCGCTCCAGGTGGAGTCGTCCCTGGCCACCATCGTTCAGGCCGTGGAGGAGATCAAGGCCGTCATCACCCAGATCGCCACCGCCTCCGAGGAGCAGGCCGCCACCGCCACCGTCATCGCGGGGAACCTGGAGGAGATCACCCGCCACGGGTAGTTCTTTTCGAGCATCGCGGAAAAAGTCAAAAGGCCGTCCGGATATCCCGGGCGGCCTTTTGACTTGCGCGGTCAACTATCCAGCGGACCGTCAAAGGCTGTCGAAACCGACGCGCACGCTCCTCACCTCGTGGAGCCTCCCGTGGACGTTGTGCCGCCCGCGCCAGACGAGCACGAGCCGCTCCGGATCCGGTTCGACGATGACGGTGTCAAGCCGCATCTCCAGCTCATGGGCCACAGCGCCGACCGTCACCGAAACGTTGGGGACGACCCCCGGCAGAGCGAACAGGAGCCGGCCGCCCCGGGAGGCGTTTTGCACCAGCACCTGCTCGCTGCCGGAGAGATGCCGGGGCGACGCAAGGCCGGGGGGGACAACGGAGTAAAAACTGGGGTCGATATCGTCGGGGGGGAGGGGGCTCACGTACTTTCGCCACTCGTCATCGCAGGTGCCGGCATAGCCGGCCCGGGGGTGCCAGTGGGGCGGAATCGGTCCGAACCCCGCCGGCCGGGGGCGGTCATCGGGTTTTTTGATGAGATCTGCCGGCTCTTCCAGGTTAGGGAGGCGAAAACCGTCGATCTCCCGCCTCGTCGTCCTTGCCAGAAGCCCCTGCCCCACGGGATTTTCGAGACAAAACTCGTGCTCCTTCGGGTCTCGGCAGCTCGTGTCGCTCCCGCCGAAGGCCCGCTCCCAGACGAGGGGGATGCTCTCGAACGGCGCTGGCTTCGACATCGTCACCCTCCCCAGGCACTTCATCCAGATCCGTTCGCCGAAGACCCGCACCGTCTTGCGCACCGGCCCCACGCCGAAGGTGACGTCAACGGAGCCGGCACCCACCTTCGGCGCCCAGGCGTGGCCGAGGAGGATGCAGTCGGTGCCCGGCTTTTCCAGCACGGCATCGGTGTCGTGGATGAGGCTCGACGAAGCGGGATCGCCGGAGTACTCGGGCTCGAAACGGAGCGGCACTTGCTCCTCGGCCACGGTAAGAGTGCCGTCCCGATTGATCTGCCACGTTCCCTTGACGATGACAAGGAGGGTTTCGGCGCCGTGGCGGTCGGTGAGAAAGAGCGGCGCGGCGGTGAAGGGGGTGGGGTTGAGGAGGTCCATCCGGTTTGTCTCTTTCTATCGTTACCAACTCAACGCATCTGTCAGGCGGAGGAGGTCAAAGGCGATCAGCTGGTTGTGGAGTCGGGATTGGCTCAGAGCTCTTTGCGTCGACACGCAGCATCTTAGGTCCCACTATGCCAATGAGCGTCACGCTCGTATGATTTTCACGGGCTCTCTGACTCTGCAGACCGCCTAAACGTCTTTACCGTTCTCCGGCAACGAGCATCAATTCAATCGGGTTCGGGTTGCTTGTCCCACTCGGGAGCTCCGGGCCGGGGGGATGGGTCCTGTGGAAAGCCGTGGCTTTTCAGCCACTTCCTCCCTGTGTCTTCCAGCAAGCCATGTCCACTGGTGACAAAGTCTTTGGCCATTTGCTCGTTACCGTATCTGCTTAATGCGAATATCAAAGGGTATTTCTTGCGAACATCCCCTTTTCTGATGATTTTTTCGTAATTCTTTGCGATGCCGGCGATGTCGAATCTGCGAGCGAAGTTTTCCACTGCCGCGGCGGCCTCATTCCCGGGCAGGCGGTCCAGCGACAGGGTTGCCTCCCACTGTACCGAGCTGTCCCGGTCAGACTGGGCAGCAATGAGCGATTCAATGGCGCTGCTTTGATGGAACGCTCCGAGCGAATGTGCCGACGCCATCCGAACATCGCGCCCATCACGTTTTAGTGACTCGACCAGCGGTGCTATGGCTTCCGAACTGTTGCATTTCCCCAACGCGTAGGCTGCTTGCCTCCTTACATCGATGCTTTTGTCACTCTTTAATGTGGCAACAAGCGGGGCTATGACCCGTTGGTTCCCGAATTTCCCCAGGGCCCATGCCGCCGCCTCCCTGAGAGAGGTGTCATCGGATTTATTCAGAACGGTGACCAGCGGGGCAATGGCACGATCATCCCTTATTTCGGCCAAAGCAATAGCTGCATTTTTTCGAAGATTCTCCTCCTTGTCGCATAAGCCGTCTATCAGTGGCTCTACCGCACCGGTATCGCCAATTTTCCCCAGCGCCCTGGCAGTAATTCCTTTTACATACCAATTGCCTTTCTTGAGAAGCGGAACCAGATCTCCTGTAGCCCGACGATCTTTCAGGTCGCCAAGGGCCTCGATCGACTCATTGAGATAATTATTTGCATCAAAAGTCTCATTCGATCGGCTTTTCCGCAACAGGCCCAGCAACGGCTCTACCGCGCGAGGGTTTCCCAGCTTTGCCAGTGTCTTTACCATGTGCAGATCGCGGCCAGGGCCATCCAATGCCCTGATCAGCGGTTCGACCGCTCGTCGATCTCCAATGTCGCCAAGGGCTTTGGCGGCAGCGCCATGTAATCGGTGAGCTTCTTTGTCATGCAACAGATTGATCAGCTCATCGGCAGCGCCAGGAATCTCGATGTGCAGCAAGGCACCTTCTACGCTGCTTTTCATGGTGCCGTCACCATGCTTCCAGGCATCCACAAGCACCGTTACCACACGGCGGTCGTTTATTCTGCCAAGAGCCTCGACTGCTCGGCCTCTGACACAAAAATCCTCATCCCTCAGGGTGGCCGTCAGTGCTTCGACCGCAGCAGGATCCCTTCTGGCACTAATTGATTTTATGGCGTTTCGCCGAATTTCCGGATCTGGAGCGTGGAGAGCCTGGATAAGAGTTGCCGTTGGGCGGGTGTCGGGAATCCTCCCTTCCCGGATGAGGCCGGCCTTCATGATAAAGAACTGGGTGTATACCGCTGGAATCAGCATGATGTCGCGATTGTTTAGGCGAAAAAATCCCGCCCCCTCGCCGGGGAAGATGCTGAAAAGCACCAACACCAGCAGATCTGCGGCGATAATGCCGTTTATGGTCAGGATGGAGAGTTGCCGCTCAAATATCCACAAGAAGAAGGTCACCGGTACCAGCCAGGCATAGAAACAGATTGCGAAGGTCAGGATGTAGGCACCTATGTTGAATGCAACATTCAAATCTTCCGCAACGATCTCCACCAGCCGCAGGTGGCTTAGCGTACCAGCAGTAATAACCCATAGCAGGCTGATCGCCAGAGGCATGACGAGTAGCAACGTCTTCAATATCTTCTTTACCTCATGGATCTCACTCGATCCGACAGGTGGGTTTGGTCGTCAACACCCCAGCGTGTTGCCGGCAGGGCGTGCCCTGCTCAGTTGACCGAGGTCCTGGCACCCTTGATGACGATCTCGCCCGAGGCCCGTTTAGTGATGCTCGCCCCCGTGACGACGATCTCGCCGCTCGACTTCAGTGAGATGGTGGAGTTGCCGGCCTTGAAGACGATCTCGTCATCGGCCTCCAGAACTATGGCCTTGGCCTTCACCGTGGTGGACTGGCTCACTGTGGCCGAGAGGTTCTGCCCCACGGTGAGGGAGCGGTTCCCCACCACCTTCTCGGTCATGTGGGCACCGACCAGCACCGCCTTGGTGATCCCTACCTCCTCGGCCTTGGCACCGATGACCGTCTCGTTCATGGCCCCGCCGACGCTCACCTGGTAGAGCCCGCCGATGGTCAGCTCCTTGGCGAGGCCCACTGTCTCGGCCGAGTTGATGGTTACTGTCTCGGTCTTGTTGGCGCCGATGGTCTCAGTGTGATTTGCTCCGACCTGCACGGTCTGGTTGGCGCCGACCGTCTTGAGGCGGTTGTTCTCCACATGGAGCGTCTCGTCCCGTCCGACGGTCTGCCCCTTGTCGTTCTTGACCAGAATGTTCCAGTCCTTTTCGCTCTGGAGGTAGATTTCTTCGCTCCCCTTCTTGTCCTCGAAGCGAAGTTCGTGGAAGTTGTCGCGGCCGCCGTTGGGGTAGCTGCGGGTGCGGATGCCGCTCTGGGTCTTGTTGGCGGGGAGGGCGTAGAGCGGCTGGTTTTCGGAATTGTACGCACTCCCGACTATCATCGGTCGATCGGGGTCACCCTCCAGGAACGTGACGAGGACCTCATCGCCAACACGGGGGAGAAACTGGGTTCCCCAGCCGCCGCCACCCCACGGCTGGCCGACCCTGACCCAGCAGGAAGTCCTGCCGTCCTTTTGCCCGAGCCGGTCCCATGGGAATTGGACCTTTACCCGCAGGTAGCCGTCGGGGTCGGCATGGATCTCATCGCCGGGAGAGCCGGTGACTACTGCGGTCTGAAGCCCGACGATGGTGGGCCTGTCGGCGACGATCTGGGGGCGGACCGTAACGTTAGCCGGGACGACGATGAATTCGTTGTCGTAGCGGAAGCCGCCACCCCCGGCATGCTCGTCGAGCACCTGGGGCTGGGCGCCGTGGTGGATGACGGCGACCGGCAGGTACGTGCCGGCGTAATCGTGGCCGGTTAGCTCCCATTCGAAGCCGGGAGTCATGCGCGGGCATGAACTCTGCCCTTCGGCGGTCTCGCCGAGCACCAGCAGTCGCTCCATCCGGATCTTTGCCAGGTAGTTGCCACGGTCCTCCTTGAAGTAGTTGCTGGGAAAATCGTAGACTTCGCGGTTTGACGGCGTCTTGTCCTGTGACTGGGTGGTAAGATTCAGGCCCGTGCGCTTGTAGTTGTAGTCGCGTTGCGTAACCTTGCCGGGGCGTACGCGGCGCGAGTAGATGAAGTCGAAGACGCTTTCCTTCTTTGCCACCATCCCGTCGTTGGTGTTGAATGTTATGTGGCGCTCTCCTTCCATGTAAAGATAGCCTGAGTTGGTGTCGGTGAAGACGATGACGTGCTTGTCCTCGTAGTGCTCGAAGAAGTAGAAGATTCCCTCTTCTTCCAGAAGCCGCGAGATGAAGTTCAGGTCAGTTTCCCGGTACTGGACGCAGAACTTGCGCAGACGGTCCGTCTTGAAGAGGGCGAAGCGGTAGCGGTCACTGGTGATGTTGCTCTCTTCGAGGATCTCGGCAACTATTTCCTGAACAGTCTTGAACTGAAAAACTCGGCAGTCCTGCTCAAGAGAGAGGAACCACAGGGCCGGTACGACATGGGCGTGATAGATGCCGTAGTCGCCGTCCGTTCCGAGGGAGGTGAATTCCTGGACCACGCCGTGGAAATGCCGCGTGCCTCCTTCATGATCGACATACAGCACCGCTTCCTTGTCGATCACCTCGTCAAGCTTCACATCATCTCTGGAGGCCAGGGTGAGGTGGATGTCGTAGGGGTGCGATATCCGTTCGTCAGCGGTGAATCCTACTGCCGACAGAAAGTACTTTGTGGCGGGGATATCGAACTGGAAGCTTGATGTTGAGCCCTGAGAAAGGAGGTTTGTTGCGGCCTTTTGGATAGACATGGCATTTTCCTCACCAATCTGTTCGTATCGGAATCATTTGTGGTGCTTGGTCCACCCGAGAGTCGAGTCGAGTGACCAAGATTGCTTGGGTTGATCGCCTATTCGAGGCTTTCTGGCTGTGGCTGGCCGGGTGGCGTGGTTGGTATGGCCGGGGCCAGAGGCTTTTCGCGTCGGGAGGATGAGCTTCTGGCCGACGCAAATTCGATTGATGTTAGTAACCGAGGGGTTGGCTGCTACGATTTCGGCAATTGATATGTTGTTGATGCGAGCGATTCGGCTGAGAGTGTCGCCCGGCTTTATGAGGTAAGTAGTTGCAATAGAGGGGAAAATTGTTCTAATGCGCGTCTGTCCTGGTCCATTTTCCTTCCCATTGTCGATGACGTGGCCCCTGTTAACTACCTGGCCCGTCTTCCACCCTTCCTTCTTTCTCATGGCATCAACAAGCTGCTGCCATTCTTTTTCTGTTAAATCCGCAATTTTTTTGTTGTCAACATCAATGCCTGTCCATTGCCTTATTTGATCAGCATACAGGTCAGGATCGTTGCCATCTGAGGCTGGTGCGTATGCGGTATTTTCTATGTACTTGCCATTCGGGTCGAATCTGCCCTTGATGACTTCTCGGATCGAATTGTAATTGATGTATTTTGTTTGGAGAAGGGTAAGTTTAGCTTTTCTGCCATCGTCTGGGCTGGCAAATATGGCAAACCGTCCGTTGTTTCCAATAGCACCATGTCTTATAGCCCACTTGCCATTGATTATATTGCCTGGGTTGTTGTTTCTCCACGATAGTGTACCGCCACGGTATTCAGTAATATTACCTTGATCGTCAGTGTAAATTACTTTATATCCAGCGAAGTCTTTTTCTGCACTTGCTTTTGTGTATGTCATATTAGTTGCCTGATGGTTTGATGACTCTGATTATTCTGACTTTCTCAGGTTCAATCACATTTATGCTGGGTACATTATCAAGACTCTTGTATTTTTTGCCTGTTTTGTATTTAGTAGCAAAAACGTACTTGTCGCCAATTAATTTATATATTTTTATTTCATAGTAATGCGGTGCAAATAGGGTTTCGGTCTTAGATGCCCAAATTCTATCGGCCAATATTAAGTATCCTGATTTATCTATCAATGAATCGTAAATTTTGAACTCACCCTGATCCGTAATTGCTAAAGGCTCTAACGCATTAATGTAAGTATTATCTTTTTTGCTATAGATCCAAATTGAAATATATCTTGTCTTTCCCAAGGTTGCACCATGGTGCTGAACGGTGAACAATACGCCATTCTTAGCTCTAGACTTGTCCAACAGTATTGATTTTAATTCTGTAGCTTCCTGAAAAGGAAAGTTGTTTGCACCCTTGGCTTCATGACAGGCAACAGCTGTTGGATTCGCTACTTCATTGAAACAAATCTTTGCTGGCAATTGACTGGTTTCGAAAAAGTTGTCCCCTTCCTCACGCAATTGATATGCTGTAGCCTGCCATTGGCCTCGCAAATCTTGCTTGCCAGCAATCAGAATGCTTCCTACCGGAACGTACTCTTCAGACCAAACTGTATTTGTAGCAACAAAAAGCAGGATAGTTACCGCAGGAAATAATGTTTTAAATTTAAATAGGTTAAGTCCTGGGCTTATTTTAAGTAAGGCCATCAACGATAAAATAGTAACAGTATGCTTGGCTTTATATGCTGGCATATTTTTCTCTCTTGGTTCGAGTTGTATCAATGCCTAGATGAACTCACCCTCCCCGTCGCCGGGGAGGGCATTTCATCACAAAATACGAATTACTTGGGCACGCTCCAGGAATCCTCGGCCTCGATGCCGTTGGGCTCCCACGTCCACTTGATCTTCTTGTAGGAGAACGCCACCTCCTCCATGTGGCCGTAGGGCTCGTTCTCGGGAAGAAGCGTCATCGGCATGTACGGCTTCATCTCGACCACGATGGCATCCTCAAGGGTGGTGGTGAAGTAGTGCTCTTCCAGTCCCTGCTTGTTGATCCGGTACCACTTGATCTGCACGTTTTTCATGTGCTCGCCGGTGCAGAGTGCCTGGTAGAGCTTCGGCGAACTTTTGTCGAACATCTTGACGATCGACAGGGGGCCGTGAACGCGCTTGCCGGTGGGCAGGCCGTCGTGGGGGTTGCGCGGCATGTGGATGTCGTGCTTCATTTCATAGAGCTGAATGGTGTTCTCGCGCCCCTGCAGTTCGCAGGATCCGTCGATTTTCCCCTGTTTTTCTCCGGTCAGGGTCATGTGTGCGGGCATTGCCATGTGCTGCTACCTCCTTGTGTGGTGGAATACGCGGCCCGTGATGGGCCGCGTTGCAAGCGGCGATCATTCCTTGTCGAGTTTTCCGACGAGCGACAGCGTAAAGTAGGCCCCCATGTACTTGAAGTGGGGGGTGACCTTGAGGCCGACCCGGTACCATCCCGGCTCGCCCGGAACCTCCTCCACCGTCACCTCGGCCTGGCGCAGGGGCCTCCGGCTGCGAACGCCCGGCATGGGGTTGTCCATTTCGGAGACGTACTGGCGGATCCAGAGGTTGAGCTCGTTCTCCAGGTCGCCCCGCTCCTTCCAGGTGCCGATATGCTCCCGCTGGATCACCTTCAGGTAGTGGGCGAGGCGGCTGACGATGAACATGTAGGGGAGCTGGAGCCCCAGCTTGTAGTTGAGCTCTGCCTCCTTCCCCTCCTTGGAGCTGCCGAAGAATTTCGGCTTCTGCACCGAGTTGGCGGAGAAGAAGGCGGCGTTGTCGCTCCCTTTCCGCATGGTGAGGGCGATGAACCCCTCCTCGGCCAGCTCGAACTCACGGCGCTCGGAGACGAGAACTTCCGTGGGGATCTTGGTCTGGATCGCCCCCATGGCCTCGTACTGGTGGAGCGGCAGATCGTGCACCGCACCCCCTCCCTGGGGGCCGATGATGTTGGCGCACCAGCGGAAGTTGGCAAAGCTCTCGGTAAGCCGGGTGGCGAAGGCAAACGCCGCGTTCCCCCAGCAGTAACGGTCGTGGCTGTCGGAGACCTGCTCCTCGTAGTTGAAGCTCTTCACCGGCCTGGTCGCCTCGCCGTAGGGGAGCCGCAGCAGGAAGCGGGGAAGCGCCAGCCCCACGTAGCGGGCATCCTCGCTCTCGCGGAACGACTGCCACTTGGCGTATTGGGGCCCTTCAAGGATGGAGCCGATGTCCTTCAGGTTCGGCAGGGCCGTGAAGTCGTCGCAGCCAAAGAACTGGGGTGCCGCGGCGGCGATGAAGGGAGCGTGGGCCATGCCGGCTACGGCGGCCAGGCTCTGGAGGAGCTTGATGTCCTGGGGGCCGGGGCCGAAGTCGTAGTTGCCGACAATGGCGCCGAAGGGTTTGCCGCCGAACTGGCCGTACTCGGCGGAGTAGATCGTCTTGTAAAGGCCGGACTTGGCCACCTCGGGGGCGTCCTCGAAGTCGTCCAGGAGCTCCTCCTTGGTGGCGTTCAGAATCTCGATCCGGTTGTTCTCCCGGAAATCGGTCCGGTCCACCAGGAAGTGGAGGGAGCGCCAGGAGGACTCCAGCTTCTGGAACTGGGAGTTGTGGAGAATCTCGTCCATCTGGAGGGAGAGCTTTCGGTCGATCTCGGCGATCATGTCGTCGAGGACCGCCTTGGAGACCTTCGGGGTCTCGGTTCCCGGCTCCAGGAGCTGGGCGATGAGGGCCTCGACCCCCTTCTTGGTGATGGAGTAGGCCTCGTCGGCCGGTTGGAGCCGGGTCGCCTGAACGATCTCCTCCAGAAGCGACACATCGGCCATGGCCTCATCCTGACGCACTGCTGCACTGTTCATCTCTGCACTCATTGCGGTTCCCCCTTACGCTTCGATGCCGATTTCGGCCAGAAGTTTCGCCCGGGCCGCATCGTCGGTGATCAGTTCCTGGATCTTTTTGCGGAAGTCGGGGACGTTGGAGAGCGGCCCCTTGAGGGCCCGCAGCGCCTCCCGCAGCTCCAGGAGCCGCTTCATCTCCGGCACCTGCTCCACGATCGCCTCTGGGCCGAAGTCCTTCAGGGACTCCACCATCAGGTTCACCGGCAGCTCGTCGTCCGCCGTGCCAGAAAGGCGGTTGGGGACGGCGATGTTCAGGCTGATCCCCTGGGCCTTCATCACTTCGTTGAAATTCTCCCTGTCCACGGCGACGGGCTCCCGCTTCTCCACCGGGCGCCCGTCGGGCGAGCCGGTGAAATCCCCCATAACCAGCATCTTCAGCGGGAGCTCCACATCCTCCCGGCCGTCGCCGTCGGCAGGGCGGTAGACGATGTTCACCCGCTCTTTCGGTGCTACGGATGCTTCTTTCGACATTGCGTTCTCCTTTGGTGTGTGATGGGAACGTGCCGTCCGTGGCGTGTATCCCCGTTGCATTTATCGTTACCCTTGCAGGTTCAGCCTGCCTTCAAGCACCGGTCGGCCCCACCTTTTCCTCGATCCGCGTGAGTGCCAGATTCCAGACGGCGGTAAAGACGATCTCCTGCGCCGTATCCGTTTCGTAGATCTTCTGATGATCGATGGAAAAGAAATCGGCGGGCGCCTCCCGACCGATCCGGGCCGTGGGGACCTTCAACGCCTTGCCCGACGAATCGGGGACTGTGCCGTCGCCGGTGCCGGAGAAGGGCTCCAGGGTGACCACCGCGGTTGCCCCTGCGGAGGTGTCCCGTACGTTGTCGTTTCCATCCACATAAGCCTGGAATTCTCCCTTGTTCCTGAACCGGTGAAGCAGTTCCCCCTGTTGACGACGGGGCGAAGGCTGCTCGTAGGACTCGCGGCTGTAGACGATCCGGTCCGGCGAGTCGAGGGTGGTGGAGTAGAACTGGACCGTGTTGTCGTGAACCTGGGAGCCGAGTCTGTCGTGGAACTCTTCGGCTTGGCTAAGGTAGCGTCGATAGAGTGCCCACGGACTTTTCTGCCCTGGTCTGATTGAATCCGCTTTCCCGCCCGGATCGAGCCAGTCCGGGTTCACCATCCGCCACGGGACGTTGTCTCGAACGCGGTAGACATCATCGTAGGGGGCGCTCCGGGGGAGGCTCACGGTCCGGCCGTCGGCTCCGGGATAGGTGAGCCACTGCCGGCTGCCGGCGTTGTCCCGGTACTCTCGAGTCGGCAGCAGTTGCAACCCCCCCGGCATGTTCCCCAGAAGCGCCGTCACCTCCTCGCCGTTCGTGCCGAGGATCCAGGCCGAGACGTGCCCCATGCCCAACCGTTCAAGCATCTTCAGCGGGTTGAGGAACCAGTCCCAGATACTCTTGCGTGGTCCGCCGGTGGGGCGCTCGAAACCCGCCTTCATCCGCCAGTAGGCCGCCGGAGAACCGGTGGCCGGCTGCACGCCGTGGACGACCCCGAGCACCTTCTCTGCGGCGCCGTGGAGCATGCAGGCGGAGCGGGCCACGAGCCCCCCCATGGAGTGGGTCACGAGGATAACCCGGGTGCAGAGGCGTTCCATTGGACGCCCCGCTTCGTCTTTCAATCCTTTGGCATAGTGGTCGATGGTGGCGTCGATATACTCCTTCAACTTTCTGCCGGCATCCAGGTTGGAGGCGGTCCAGTTGTAGCCAAAAGCGTGGACCGGGAATTCGAAACAGTGTCCCACCGGTTCTTTCCAGCGGTGATCGTGGAGTGCTTGGAGAATCGGTCCGTAGCTCCCCAGCATAACCCCTCCCCACCCCCGCTTGTTGGCGCCGGGATAGCGCCGCAAGAAGCTTGCATCAAGCTTCGGGTTGTCGGTGTCGACCTCCAGATAGTCGGGATCGAATTTTTCGCCGACGAGGAGGGCTTTCTTTTCCGCGGCATCAACGGAAGCCAGGCCGAATTTCTTCGCCATAAACCACGAAGCGTCTGGATCCCACACCCTTTCCCCTTGATCTTCTCCTTGGGCGAACTTCAACCGGCTTCCCATAATGCCGGGGACGAAGATGATCGGGATCACCTCCCGCTCGATGACGATCCGGTTCTGCACCTCGGTCTTGAGGCCCTGGATGGTGTCGAACAGTTCCCACCACGTGATGTCAATGCGGTTGATTTCCGAAGAAATACTCACCTGACCTTCTCCCCGCTACCTGCCGGTTCCATACATTGGCTTTAACGAGTTGAGGACGTCGTCCCAGATCTGGAGCTTTTCTTCCAGGCGGTCGTCCGTGGATTCCATTTCGATGAGGATTTTAGGGTGCTCTCCCGAATCCTTTTCTCCAGCATACCGCCACATGAAACTCAATTCTTTTCTGCCCTTCTCGTCAGCCCGCAGGACCGTCTCCTCGCCCGGGAGGGCGGCGACCGCTCTTGTGCCGGTGCGGATTTTTTCGATCTTGACGTTGCCGGCAAAGCCGGTAGCCAGCAACGCCCCCAGTCTTCCCAGAAGACCGTGGTTTTCCGGTTCGCTCCGGTGGGTTTCAACGGTTTTAATGACCAATTTCAGCCCCAACGGATGCCCCTGGAACCGGGCGGCGGCCGATTCCTGCTCCAGGTAGGGGAGATTAAAAGCTCCATGCCAGGTATAGAACCAATTCCCCGGGGGAAGTTTGAGGTCGCCGAAGCGACGAGACTGGTAGGATTTGGCGATTCCGACCAACCAGGCTAGCATCTCCTGTTTTGCATCCGTTAAACCGTGATACGTGAGCCATGCTCCGCTTGTCCCGGAATCGACAAAAATCTGCCAGTATCCTTCATCTTCAGCCCATGCGTCCCCGTAATAAAACACCCCCCGCGCCCACGCCCCCACACCGGGAAAGTCACGGCTCTCGATAATCACCCGATCCTTCCCCTTTGGGGGACTCAGCTTGCCGATCTCGGCCAGGTGCTTCTTCCAGGCCTCGTCGCGGGCCCGTTCGCGGGGGACGTTCTCAGGCCAGACAAACTCCTCGATCTCCGCGTAGCGAAGCCTCTGCCCCTGGTGGGCCAGCTTCATTTCCGCCGGCACGTCGATGGCGAATCTTCCGATGGGATAGGTGATCATCCGTGGTGCTCCTTTGTCCGCCGCGGGGTGCGTTCCTTTTTTCTGCGTTCCTTCGCTGCTCGTGCAGGCAAGCAGGGTGAGGACCGGCGAGATGAGCAGAAAGAGGAGGGTCCTGCGCAGGGTGGTGGATATGGTCATGTGGTGGTCTCCTCGTGGGGGTAAATTCGCTCTGCGTTAGATGATGCTTATGATCAACATTCGCTGATCTTCCCCACCTTTTCTTCGATCCGCGTGAGTGCCAGATTCCAGACGGCGGTAAAGACGATCTCCTGCGCCGTATCCGTTTCGTAGATCTTCTGATGATCGATGGAAAAGAAATCGGCGGGCGCCTCCCGACCGATCCGGGCCGTGGGGACCTTCAACGCCTTGCCCGACGAATCGGGGACGGTGCCGTCGCCGGTGCCGGAGAAGGGCTCCATGGTGACCACCGCGGTTGCCCCCGCGGAGGTGTCCCGCATGTTATCGTTTCCATCCACATAAGCCTGGAATTCTCCCTTGTTCCTGAACCGATGCAGCAGTTCCCCCTGTTGACGGCGGGGCGAAGGCTGATCGTAGGACTCGCGGCTGTAGACGATCCGGTCCGGCGAGTCGAGGGTGGTGGAGTAGAACTGGACCGTGTTGTCGTGAACCTGGGAGCCGAGTCTGTCGTGGAACTCTTCGGCCTTGTCGAGGCAGCCCAGGTATTTTTCCCATGGCCCTGTCGCAGGGTTAAGTTCCGAATGGCTCTGCTGTCCCGGATCAAGCCAGTCCGGGTTCACCATCCGCCACGGGACGTTGTCCCGAACGCGGTAGACATCATCGTAGGGGGCGCTCCGGGGGAGGCTCACGGTATGGCCGTCGGCCCCGGGGTAGGCAAGCCACTGCCTGCTTCCGGTGTTGTCCCGGTATTCCCTCGTCGGCAGCAGTTGCAACCCCCCCGGCATGTTCCCCAGAAGCGCCGTCACCTCCTCGCCGTTCGTGCCGAGGATCCAGGCCGAGACGTGCCCCATGCCCAACCGTTCAAGCATCTTCAGCGGGTTGAGGACCCAGTCCCAGATACTCTTGCGGGGCCCGCCGGTGGGGCGCTCGAAACCCGCCTTCATCCGCCAGTAGGCCGCCGGAGAACCGGTGGCCGGCTGCACGCCGTGGACGACCCCGAGCACCTCCTTTGCGGCGCCATGGAGCATGCAGGCGGAGCGGGCCACGAGCCCCCCCATGGAGTGGGTGACGAGGATAACCCGGGTGCAGAGGCGTTCCATTGGACGCCCCGCTTCGTCTTTCAATCCTTTGGCATAGTGGTCAATGGTGGCGTCGATATACTCCTTCAGCTTTCTGCCGGCATCCAGGTTGGAGGCGGTCCAGTTGTAGCCAAAAGCGTGGACCGGGAATTCGAAACAGTGTCCCACCGGTTCTTTCCAGCGGTGATCGTGGAGTGCTTGGAGAATCGGTCCGTAGCTCCCCAGCATAACCCCTCCCCACCCCCGCTTGTTGGCGCCGGGATAGCGCCGCAAGAAGCTTGCATCAAGCTTCGGGTTGTCGGTGTCGACCTCCAGATAGTCGGGATCGAATTTTTCGCCGACGAGGAGGGCTTTCTTTTCCGCGGCATCAACGGAAGCCAGGCCGAATTTCTTCGCCATAAACCACGAAGCGTCTGGATCCCACACCCTTTCCCCTTGATCTTCTCCTTGGGCGAACTTCAACCGGCTTCCCATAATGCCGGGGACGAAGATGATCGGGATCACCTCCCGCTCGATGACGATCCGGTTCTGCACCTCGGTCTTGAGGCCCTGGATGGTGTCGAACAGTTCCCACCACGTGATGTCAATGCGGTTGATTTCCGAAGAAATACTCACCTGACCTTCTCCCCGCTACCTGCCGGTTCCATACATTGGCTTTAACGAGTTGAGGACGTCGTCCCAGATCTGGAGCTTTTCTTCCAGGCGGTCGTCCGTGGATTCCATTTCGATGAGGATTTTAGGGTGCTCTCCCGAATCCTTTTCTCCGGCATACCGCCACATGAAACTCAATTCTTTTCTGCCCTTCTCGTCAGCCCGCAGGACCGTCTCCTCGCCCGGGAGGGCGGCGACCGCTCTTGTGCCGGTGCGGATTTTTTCGATCTTGACGTTGCCGGCAAAGCCGGTAGCCAGCAACGCCCCCAGTCTTCCCAGAAGACCGTGGTTTTCCGGTTCGCTCCGGTGGGTTTCAACGGTTTTAATGACCAATTTCAGCCCCAACGGATGCCCCTGGAACCGGGCGGCGGCCGATTCCTGCTCTAGGTAGGGGAGATTAAAAGCTCCATGCCAGGTATAGAACCAATTCCCCGGGGGAAGTTTGAGGTCGCCGAAGCGACGAGACTGGTAGGATCTAGAAATGTTGGAAAGATTTTTCTCCATGGCCTCTTTGCTGGTACCGTGAATTTTCAACCAGACGCCAGACATGCCGGCATCAAGAAGGACGTCGAAATGGATTTCCCTGGCGATCATGTGGTCCCCGTAATAAAACACCCCCCGCGCCCACGCCCCCACACAGGGAAAGTCACGGCTCTCGATAATCACCCGATCCTTCCCCTTTGGGGGACTCAGCTTGCCGATCTCGGCCAGGCGCTTCTTCCAGGCCTCGTCGCGGGCCCGTTCGCGGGGGACGTTCTCAGGCCAGACAAACTCCTCGATCTCCGCGTAGCGAAGCCTCTGCCCCTGGTGGGCCAGCTTCATTTCCGCCGGCACGTCGATGGCGAATCTTCCGATGGGATAGGTGATCATCCGTGGTGCTCCTTTGTCCGCCGCGGGGTGCGTTCCTTTTTTCTGCGTTCCTTCGCTGCTCGTGCAGGCAAGCAGGGTGAGGACCGGCGAGATGAGCAGAAAGAGGAGCGCCCTGCGCAGGGTGGTGGATATGGTCATGTGGTGGTCTCCTCGTGGGGGAGTTTTTTTCGTCCGCGCTCGAAATTGGCGAACCTCAGGTCGTAAGTCCCCGGCTCGTCGGCGAGGTGGGTGTCGTCGCAGTAGCCGTCGGGGTCGTCCTCCGGATCGGTCGTTCCTTCCATGGTGTGGCGGGCAGTGAAGGAGGGGAATTCGGCCCTGCCGCTCTTGAGGTCCGGGTGCCTGAATGAGAAGGTGAACGGTATCCGGTACCCCTCGTGGGCGCCGGCCGCCACCGTGAGATTCTCCTGCATCAGCGGCGCCGGCGGGGTGTTCCCCGTGCCGGAGAGGTTGCTGACCATCGGGTCGAGGCGGCGGCAGACGGGGCGCCCTTCGAAGAAGACGTTGTTCGAGAAATTGACGAATTTCGCCTTGCCGCCGGTGACCCCGGAGGCGACGCCGCCGAGGGAGCCCGGCTCATCGCCGCTGCTTCGGCTGAAGAACGACTCTTTCAGCATGGTCGGATGGCCGTCCACGGTGACGGTGCTACTGCCGTTGGCCACGTCGACTGAGCGGGCGACGTTGGTGTAGGGAATCGGCACCACGGAGCTTCCCATCGGGGTCTTGCAGACGTCGGTGGTAGTGACGCCGCCGCCGCTCTCCTTGTGGACCACGGTCTGGCCGTTGACGATGAGCGTTGCTCCCATCAACCTTCTCCTCTGGTGTCTCTTTTCGCCCGCTGCTCCCGTCGCCACCGGTTGAGGGCGTGGCGATCGGTGAACTCCCCCTGTTCGAGGCAGAGCACCTGCTTCTCTCCCCCGTCATCGGAGGAATAGAGGGCTACCCGTTTTCCGTGGGCCGTGTCCTTGGCGAGGGCGGCGACGGAGACGACGGTCTGCACTGCACCGAGGGCCGCACCGCATTCGCCGACCGCGAAGGCGGGGAGCCACAGCTGCCGCTCCCGGTCCGCGGGGGCGAAAATGCGTCCTTCGGTCACGGCCCATTCCAGCGCCCGGTGCCGTTCGCCGTTCAGGTCGCCGACGACCAGCCCGATCTCTCCGCCGGGGGCGGAAAGTCCGTCGAAGGCCTGAAAAAACGCCTCGGTGAGCCCCCGTCCCTGCGAAGGACGGCCTCCGGCGCGGAGGGCGGGTTCAATGCCTTGGCCCCATGACGAGACGAATGCGTAGATGGAGGCGCCCCGCTTCCGGGCCGACCCTTCCCTCTCCAGGAGGATGGCGCCGGCCGCCTCGCCGGGGATGATCCCCTCGGGGTTCGGCCCGCTCAGAAGCCTGCCTCCCTCCAGGAGCCCCTCCAGCACCGGGAGGAAGCAGAGGGAGTCGACGGCGGCGACGAGCGCCGTCTCACATCTTCCCTCCCGGAGGGTCTCCGCCGCCTCGGCTACCCGGTCGAGAAAGAGGCAGCGTCCGGTGCCCGCCTCCCGGCCGGCCGAGAGATACTCCACCGGGGAGAGGAGGGGGAGCAGATCCTCCGGGCAGGGGGGCGCTCCGACCTCCCCCGAAGGGATGCCGTCGATGATCCATGCCCGCGTCGCATCACGGGTTAAGGATGAAAGCCCGGCCATGGCCTCCCGGAGTGCCGGCGCCAGGAGCGCTGAGCTTCGTTCGCTGCCGGTCAGGCCAAACCGCGCGGCGCCCCCCGAAACCCGGCTGACGGTGGCGCCGCGCAGGGCGGTGCCGTCGGGGGCATCGGCCACCAGAACCGTCTCGTGCCAGGCGAAACGGCCGCGGTTGCGGATCACTTCCGACACGGAACGCCAGGAGGTAAGGGCCATGGGGGTCACGAGCCCGAAGCCGGTGACGGCGACCCGCTCACCGATTCCGGGCTCTTCGGCACCGGTCCGGGGGAGTTCTCCGCCGGGAGCCGGCGTGCGATTCAGCACCATCGTCATCTACCCCTTGGCCAGCCGCACCATCTCCGCCGGGTCAAGGCGGGCGATGCGGTGGAGGGTCTCGGCGGCCTTTTCCTTGAAGCGGGGTTCGGCCTGGGCGTCGAAACCGAGCCAGGCGAGCTTCAGCCCCTGGAGCGCCAGGGACGGGTCGTATTCCTCGAGCCCGAAGGTGCCGATTTCGGCGATCACCTGTTCCAGATGGGGAAGGGCCAGGCTGGTCCGGTTGGCGTTCACGAGGAGCTCGGCGAGGGCGAGGCGCCAGATGAGCTTTTCCTGGCGGGAGGCACCGGTGCCGAGCCGCTTCTGGAGCCGTTCCACCGCATCGATGAGCTTTCCGTCCCGAACGAGGGCCTGGGCTTCGCCCATCTCCCGGTCGATCTCTGCCGTGCGGGAGACCGGTTCGCCCTGTTCCGTCCCGCTCCGGCCGGCGGTCGCTCCGTGGCCGGCCATCCCCGCCAGCCACTGCCGGGTCGCCGGATCGGCAAAGGGGGTGCCGTCGGCGAAGGCGAGCCCGTCGAGGCCGGGGAGACGCTGGAGCAGGGCGGCGGTTTCGCGGCAGACGGCCTCCCGAGCCGGAGCGAAGCGTTCGCCGAGGCGGGCGAGGGCCTCGGCAGAGAACCGGTTCAGGTCGAGCCAGAAGATGAACTGGGGGAGCCGCCCTTCGGCCGCCTTGAGGAGCGCCTCGCTGTCGCCGTGGCTCGCCAGTTCCTGGAGAAAGGTCCGCACCGGCCGTTCGGGTGCCGGGATGCGGGTGCGGCCGCCGGCGGCCGGCGGCAGTTCAGCCACCGTTCCCCACGCCGCGAGGCGGGAAAGGCGGTAGGGGGCCGGGCTTGCCGGGTCCTGCTGGAGAAGCGCACCGGCCGCCTCGCCCACCTGGCGCAGCCCCGCCTCCATGGCTTGAGCGGGAGAGCCGGTTGAAAGCGTGGCGCGGGGCGCCTCCGCAGAGATGGTGGTGCTTCGCGGCAGATCACGCTCCGGCATCTCGCCGCCCGGAGCCGGCGCAGGGGAAAGGGGTAAGGCTTCCTCCGGGACGGTCTCCGGCGCAGCGGCCGCCACCACCTCCCGCAGGGGAGCGAGGGAGGGGGCGTCCTCCAGGTGCTCGCCGAGGAGGCGGCCGACGGCCTCAAGGTTCTCCGCCACGATGGCATGCTGCTCCGGCGGGAGGGTGAGCTCCCCCATCTGCCGCAGGGCCACCTCGGTCCGGTCGCGCCACCATTCCACACTCCGCTGCCGTCCCCGCATCCGGGTCGGATAGAGGTCGGCCCAGAATCGCTCCAGAAGGTCGCGCCAGACCGTGAGCCCCAGCGCCAGGCCGTCTCCCCCCCGGGTCTGAACGAGCCCCACCGCCAGGTAGCTCGCTACCAAGAGGTCCTTGGAGCGGGTGGCGAGGATGTCGGCGGCGAGGCGCACCACCTTCTCCCAGTCGATGCTCCCGGCAACGGCCGGTGAGGTCAGCTTGTCCACCTCCGCCTGGAGGGTGTCGAAGAGGGGGTCGTAGCGGACGTCCTGCCCGACCGGCTGGTCGGGGCGGACCGGTTCGCGCCCCAGGGTTGCGATATCCATGGCATACTCCGTTCCGATGCTGTTCTTCCATCCCCCCGTCTCCGAGGCTGACCAGAGGTGGAGGAAATCCCCCGGCGCCAGGGGCCGCCGGAAGGGGGCCAGGAACGAGCGCTCCAGGGTCCCCCCCATGAAGAGGGCGGTGGGCATCCCCACGGCGGCGGTCTGTATCAGGTGATGCCAGAGGCTCACGAGGATGATTTTGTCGTTAACCGGCCCCCGGTCGAGGGAGACGTGGAGCTCTCCCGTGCCGCCGTGTTCTGCGGCGAGCCGCTCCAATTCCCGCAGATCGAGAAACGAGGCGTAGGGGTCGCGGGGAGAGCCGAGGCGGTTGAGCCCCTGGCGCCGCGCCGCCAGCTCCTCCCACTCAGCCGATGGTGGGCGCAGGGTCCGGAGCCCCGTTTCCAGCTTCTTCAGGTCACCAAAGGTGGTGGTGGCCAGGTACTCGATCTGGCACCAGCTCTGCTCTCCGGCAAGGGGGAGGAGGTCCCACCTCCCTTCCCACCCCTCCAGGGGGCCGCTCCCCATGATGAGGAGAGGGTAGGGACGCCCCATGCTGTCGCTGGAGACCCGCACCACTCCCAGCACCAGCGATTCCCGCCCAAACCCGCGGGCCCAGAACCGCCACGAGCAGAACGGCGCCGCCGCGTCCCCCTGGCTGGTGAGGAGGCGGTAGCCGCTCTCCACCCACTTCGTCAGCCCCTCCACAAAGGGGGAGCCCTCGCCGAGGCGGAAGTAGTCTGCCGCCGCGGGGTGCTTGCCGAAGGCTGACCAGCGCCAGGCGGTCCCGTGGTCCGTCGATCCGATCATCGGCTCCGCTCCTTTTCGTCCGTGATTCCCATGCCGTCCTCCTGACAGCCTGCAGGGTGGCTCCCTTTCCTCATCCCCCGGAGCCCGGCTACCAACTCCGCGCGATCTGCCGCGGCGCCGTGGCGCCGGCCATGGCGCTCCCCTGCTTGACCACCTGGCCGCTCCCGATGAACTGGTAGTTGACCCTGATGGTGGTGATCCCCATCCGCGCCAGAGCCTCCTTCTCGCCGGGGAACTCCCGGGCGGGGAATGTGCGGGAACCGCCGGCGAACTCCTTCAGAAAGTCGGGGAACGCCTGGGGGCCGGCGTACCGCTTGGCGAGGATCAGGTCCCCCGCCTCGATCTGGAGAATTACGTCTCCGCAGGTGTCGGGAGACCAGTAGAAGGTCTTTCCCACCGGGAAGTTGTGGTTGACGAGGCTCTGGGCCTGGCCGGCGCACTGCAACTCCAGCTTCGTGCCGTGGGGCTTGATCCGGGCCTCGGCGTTGGCGTCGGTGGGAAGTCCCTTGATCGCCACGGTGTAGTTGGGCTGGCGTCCCGCGGCGCCGGCCTGCACCTGGGCTCCCCTGGCCAGGAAGGCGAAGAGGGAGCCTTCGAGGGGGAGCGCACCGCCGAGGGTCTGCCGGGGGGCGTAGCCCGACGCGGTGCCGCGGACGAAGGGGGCGGCGGGCCCCTTGATGAAGCGCCAGGCGAGGCCGTCGGGGCCGAGGAGAATCGGTCCTGCCTGCTGGGGTGTCATGCCGAGGGTGGCGGCCAGGACCTGCTCCTCCCAGAGGGTCTGGAGCTGGCTCGCCGATTCGCGGCGGACGTAGGCCCAGAGGTAGTCGAGGGGGCCGGTTACGAGGCGCCAGAATACCTCGTCGCCGCTGCTCCCTGCCACGCTGGCTTTCAGGCGGCCGGCGGCGTTCCAGCCGGCGTAGAAGGGGCTCTTGCCGGTGGCCGGGTCGTCGCCGAAGGTCTGGGAGGCGAGCTGGAATGCCTGCTGTCGCGACGAGGCGGCCGGGGCGATGGCGGCAAGGGCCGCCTGGTACTCCTGCCATGCCCGCGATGTCGCCAGGGGCGTTTCGATGTTCTTGGCCATCGCCTCGGCACCGAGCTTCTGGCCCAGGGTGCCGATGAGGTGCCTGCCGCCGTCGGTGGCCCGGGTGACCGCGCCGGGGGCGGCAGTGCCGGCCCGGGCCGTCTGGAGGGCGTAGAGCTGGGCCACGAAGGGGGGGGCCCCTTCTTTGCCGACGAGGGGGATCAGTTCCTGGGCCATCCGGTTCAGGAGGGTGAGGTACGGCCCCTGGTCGGTGGCCATCCGCGTTGCCGCCTGCTGCCACTCCCGGGAACCGCGGAGCCGCTCGGCACCCCGGGGAAAGGCGGCGGCGAACCCCTGCCATGAGGCCAGGGCTGCGTTGCGGTGCCAGGCGGCAAGCCCCTGGCGGGGAGCCGCCAGAAGGCGCTGGTCGCCGAGGGCCGCCTCCAGCTCCCGGACGAGGCCGTCGAGCTGCTCTTTCCCCTTGCGGGAGAAGGAGGGGGGGACGCTCCGTTCGCCGGCAACGGGGATGCTTCCGCCCCAGAACTCCGCCAGGGTCACGGCGGGGAGCCCCGCGTGCCGGTCGACCCAGGGGGCAAGCCAGGCAAGGCTTTCACCCTTGAAGGGGATCATCTGCCGGAGCCATCCCTGGAGCTGGGCCATTTCCTTCGCCAGGTCAGGGGAGTCGGCCCTCCAGGCGAGGTAGTGGAGATAGAGGGTGCCGAAACGCCGGCGGGCATCGATTCCCGACTGGCTTTCGGCGGCGAGGAACGAGACCGAGGCGGCCTGCGGCATGGCCTGGAGGTCGGCAAGGGGCTTGCCGTCCCTGCTCGCCTTCAGGACGTTGATCCGCCGGGCGAGGTGGATGGCGTACTGGGCGTAGAGCTCGTCCGGGGTGGCGGGGGAGAGCCCGGCGATGCCGGCGGCGAGCTGCCGGTCATAGGGGGCGAGGAAGCCGTCGCGGAACTGGCGGCAGAACTTCTCCTTCAGCGCCCGCTCCACCGTCGCGCTTTCGGTGAGACCGAAACGGGGGAGCCACCAGGCGCGGTTCCGCTCCTCCACCCGCAGGATTCCCTGCCGGAATGCGTCGAGGACCAGGAGGTCGTTCACCGGATCGCCGGCCAGGCGCGGGGTCCGCTCGAACTGGCGCGCGACCTCGCGGATGGTCGTCATGTTCTTCACGAAGGAGAAGGAGAGGAGGCCGCAGAGCGCCACGCCGAAGAGGAGCCACGAGACGAGCCCCAGGTTGCCGGTGACCGAGCGCCACTGGAGTGCCCGGCGGGTGGGGAAGAGGAGCCGCCGGTCCGCCGGCAGGACCCGGGCGAAGAAGTCGTGGAGAAAGAGGCCGCGGCTGGTGCCGGGGAGCGGCGTCCGTTCCGCCACCGGGGCGACGGTTTCGTCGAAGCGGGAGAAGGGGGTTCCCTCCTGGCGGCCGCTGGAAAAGAAGAGCCCCCGCAGGACCGGGGTCTCCTGGTAGGGGTTCTCGCGGAACGCCCCTTCCATAAAGGCAGCGAGGCCGGTGCCCAGATGGGCGAACTCCTCGGGGAAGAGGGCGAGGGAGGGACCCGCTTCCCGGGCTGCCGGCTGGTGGAGGAGCTGGAGCCGCAGGCTGCGGAGCCGTTCGGTCACCCCCTCCAGCGCCCGGGCGGTGAACGCCGCCACGTCGGTGGAGAGCTCGCGGTTGATCATCCCCATCGGCTGGCGCAGCGCCGCCTCGGGGATGAGGGAGGCGAAGCGGTCGATCCCCTGGATCAGGTCGCATTTGGTGACCAGCACGTAGATCGGAACCCGTATCCCGAGGGCCCGCATCAGCTCGTCCACCCGCCGCCGCATGGTCCGTCCCTCTTCGGCGAGAACCTCCTGGTCTCCCGCGAGGAGCCGGTCAGCTGCCACCGTGAGGATCAGGCCGTTCAGCGGCTCCCGGCGCCGGTGCTTGATCAGGAGCGCCAGGAGCTTCTGCCACTCGTCCCGGTCCTTCTCGCCGTCGATGGGGACGGAGTACCTGCCGGCGGTGTCGAGGACGATGGCCTCCTCGAAGAACCACCAGTCGCAGTTGCGGGTGCCGGAGAGCCCCGACTCCCGGTTGGCGTCGGCAAGGGGGGAGGCGAGGCGGGCGCTGGCGAGGCTCGTGCTCTTGCCGGATCCGCTCTCCCCGATGACGAGGTACCACGGCAGGACATAGAGCGGATTCCCCTGCCGCCGGAGGTGGGATCCCTTCAGGGTGGCGATCCCCTCCTTCCAGCGGTCCTGCAGCTGGGCGAGGTGCTCCCGCTCCCGGCCGGGCATGGCCCGGAGGACGCTGGTGTCCTGCGCGATCACCTCCTGGACGAAATTCTGTTCGCGGCGGCGGAGCATGAGCGCGCGGAGCAGGGCGATGCCGGCGCCGCCGGCGGCCAGCAGCAGGAGGAGGCAGAGGGCAACCCACCACGGCCAGTCGAGGGCGAGGACCACCCCGAACGCGAGGAGGCCGACGAGGAGCACCCCGCCGGCGATGAGGATCCATTTCATCGATTTGAGAGCCAGCTCTTTCATCTCAGTACGGCACCGTCCTTAGGAAATTGTCCCCCACGCCCGCGAGCGTGAAGCGGTAGACGAGGAAGAGGATGACGAAGAGGAGCGCCGGCGCCGCGAGGCAGACGGCGGCAAGGGGAGAAACGCGCGCGCCGCGGCGGGGAGGGGCCTGCGGCGGTGCCTCCGCCGGCCAGGCATCGGGAAAGAGCTCGGTCCGCTCCAGGGAGGGGAGGCCGACGGAACTCCCGACGAGAAGCTTCAGCTGGGCGGTCCTGATCTGGTCGAGCTGGTATTCGTCCCCCGGTTTGCAGTACCTGCCGGTGAAGCCGAGGGCCAGGCAGAGGTAGTAGACCTCGCGCACCTCCCGCTGGTGGAGGCCGAGCTGGTCGAGCCGGCGGAAGAACTCCTCCCCCGCTTCGGTGGTGTCGTGGTGGAGCCGCTGGAGCTGTTCCCGCAGCCAGAGCCCCTTTTCGTTCCATGAGGAGGAGAGGACCGCCTCGTCGATCCATGCGCAGACGGCGAAGCGGGCCAGCTCGAACTCGTCCCGGGGGATGTCCGCGCGGCGGGCGTTGGACTCGGCGGCGGCGAGGAGCAGGTCCACCTCTCGGCGGATGTCGCCGTAGGGGGGGTGGCGAAGTGCGGCGGTCCGGAGAAAGTGGGCGACGTAGGCCACAAGTTCGGTGAAGCAGTCGGTCAGGTGCATGCAGCTCCTCCCGTGGGGGCAGACGGAGTGGGCGAGCGGCCGCCGGCAGGCGGGTCCGCCGTGCCACGGAGGTGGGACAGGGGAGTGCCTGGCGAAAGGGCGCCGCCGGGATTCACGTCATGGTGTGCGATTGTTGGTGCAGGATTGCTGAAAGATGATTCCGCGAGGAATCTGCGAAGGCCGTCTCCCGTTGCGGGGGACGGAATTGATGGTCGCCTCCTGCGATACGTGCGGCGCAAGAGTAGAGGGAAGATGATTAAAAGTCAATAATAAAACTTAATGTTAATTTTACAAAATTAATAATTCGGAGTCACATCCGTGTGAAATCGTCGGAGGCCTCCATCACCTCGGGCATCCGGGAGAGTTCCGTCACGAGGCTGGCCGAGACGTCGTCGGCGGCCCAGGCAGTGGCGGTGCCCCAGCGGCGCCATCCTCCTCCATCCCGCAGGGAGCTCTGGGGCTTGTCCGGCGGCGGGGGCTGCGGCGTCGCGGGAGACGGGGGTTCGGCCGGTGCCGGCGCTTCCCCCTGCTTCGGCTCTTCGCCCGGTTTGAGGAACTTGTCGTCCAGGGTCTTGAAGGCCTTCTTGACCTCTTTTTCGGGGAAATAGACGTTCACCGTTATGAAGGCACAGGAGACGAGAAGCCCCGCCGCTCCCGCCGCCAGCCACCGAAGTACCGATGCGCTCATGTCAACCTCTCTCCTCTCTCCCCGCGACGGCGGGGAGTTTTACGGGGGATCTCCGTGTCAGGCATGGGCAAAGAATTCCCGGAAGGCGGCCACCGTCCGCTCGATGTCGGCGGCGGTCACGTCCAGATGGGTCACGAGGCGGATGCTCTCCCTCCCGGAGATGAGAATTTCCCGCTCCCGGAGGAAGGGGACGAGGCGATCGGCCGCGTCGGGTGCCAGGGAAACGAAGACCATGTTGGTCTGGACCTCCGCCGGGTCGATGGCGACTCCCGGGATCGATGCGAGCCCCTCCGCCAGGAGCCGGGCGTTGGCGTGGTCCTCGGCGAGCCGCGTCACGTGGGAGGTGAGGGCGACGATCCCCGCGGCGGCGAGGCTTCCGGCCTGGCGCATCCCCCCGCCCAGCACCTTGCGCCAGCGCCGGGCGGTCCCGATCAGCTGGCGGCTGCCGCAGAGAAGCGAGCCGACCGGCGCGCCGAGCCCCTTGGAGAGGCAGACGGAGACCGTGTCGAAGTGGCGGGAGATCTCCCGGACGTCGACCCCGAGCTTCACGGCGGCGTTGAAGATCCGGGCGCCGTCCAGGTGCAGGGCGAGCTCCCGCTCGCGGGCGAAGGCGGCGGCCCGGCCGAGGTAGTCGAGGGGGAGGACCGCGCCGGCGGTGGTGTTCTCCAGGCAGAGGAGGCGGGTGCGGGCGAAGTGGGGGTCGGTGGGCTTGATGGCCCGGGCCACCTTCGCGAGGTCGAGGGTGCCGTCGGGCTCGAAGTCCAGGGGCTGGGGCTGGATGCCGCCGAGGACCGCCGCCCCTCCTCCCTCGTAGCGGTAGCAGTGGGCCGTCTGGCCGGCGATGTACTCGTCACCCCGGCCGCAGTGGGAGAGGAGCGCCAGGAGGTTCGTCTGGGTGCCGCTGGCGGCGAAGAGGGCCGCCTCGGTGCCGAGCATCTCGGCTCCCAGGGCCTCCAGACGGTTGACGGTGGGATCCTCGCCGTAGACGTCGTCCCCCACGGGGGCGTCGGCCATGGCGGCCCGCATGGCGGGGGTCGGTCTCGTAACGGTGTCGCTGCGCAGGTCGATGATCTTCACGGATTCCCCTTATCTGCCCGGCGCGGGCCTGATCTCCCGGCCCGGGCTCACGAAGGATATTCCCTGTCCCGAGCGGGCGCCGATCATGATCGCCTCGACCACCGGCTCGCTCACCTCCTTCGGGGCTTCCCACCGGACGATGTAGTGGGCGCCAAAGCCGCCGGCGGTGTCCTGCTCCTTCAGGAAGAAGTTCGTGGACCCCTGGGGGGCGAGGGGGTGGGGAGCGGCAAGGGAGCGTTTGACGAGCCTGCCGTTGGAATCGTGGTAGTCGACCGCCGTGACGGTGATGACGCCGACCGGGTCGGTATTGCGGATGCTAAGGGTGGCCGCCAGGTTGAAGGGGAGCGCCCGGTCGCCGGTGTAGACGTGGGAGTAGACCGGCACGTAGAGGGTCTGCCCCCGGGAGAGTCGCGGCTCCGCCCCGACCGTAGCGGTGCAGAGAAACGTGAGGATCCCTGCCGCAACGAGCAGGCGACCGAATGATGTGATGCCCATGACACCTCCTGGATGGTGTGCTACCAGTGGCAGCTGCCGCCGCCGCGCTTTTCGAGGTACTGCTGGTGGTATTCCTCGGCCTGCCAGAAGGTGGCGGCCGCGGTGATCTCAGTGACGATGGGGCGGCTGTGGCGCCCCGACCGCTGCTCCCGCTCCCGGGACGCCGTGGCGGCCAGCTCCTGCCGGACGGAATGGCAGAAGATCGCCGAACGGTAGTTGGTGCCGACGTCGGGGCCCTGCCGGTTCAGCTGGGTCGGGTCGTGGCACCCCCAGAAGACCTCCAGGAGCTCGTCGTAGGAGAGCTGCGCCGGGTCGAAGGTCACCTCCACCGCTTCGGCGTGGCCGGTGGTCCTGGAGCAGACCTCCTCGTAGGTCGGGCGCTCCTTCCACCCTCCCGTGTACCCCACCCGGGTCGCGACGACCCCCTTCACGGCGCGAAACGCCGCCTCCACCCCCCAGAAGCATCCCGCCGCAAAGGTCGCCGTCTCACGCCGCTGCGCATCGTTCATGGTCCGTTCCTCCCCCGCTCCCTTTGTGTCCGCCTATAAACCATAGCCCCTCGGGGGGGGCCGGTCAAGGCGCGGGGGGGAGCCATTGCGGCGGGACGGCATCGCGCCACCCCAGCCGGTCGAACAGGGCGAGGAGTCCCGCATCGATGGGGGCGGAGATTGTGAATGCCCTCCCTGACGCGGGGTGGGGGAGGGTGAGCTCGGCGGCGTGGAGGAGGAGCCGGCCACACGCAAACTGCTCGCGGAAGAGGCGGTTGTGGCGTCCCTCGCCGTGGGTGGTGTCGCCGATGATCGGGTGGCGCAGGTGCTTCAGGTGGCGGCGGAGTTGGTGCCGGCGGCCGGTTTTTGGCTCCAGGAGCACCAGCGAGTAGCGGCTCGTGGGGTAGCGTCCCGTGGCGACGGGGAGCTCCGTCGCGGCCAGTCGCCGGTAGAGGGTCACCGCCTCCCGGGGGAGGCGGTTGGCGCCTTCCGTCCCGTCGAACCGGTCCGGTTCCTCCGTGAGCGGGTGGTCGATCACTCCGTCGTCGGGAACGATTCCCCGCGCCACCGCCAGGTACCGCTTGGCGACGGCTCCCGCGGCGAAGGCGTCGGTGAGGCTTCGCGCCGCCTCCGGCGTCAGGGCGAAGAGGAGGAGGCCGGAGGTCGGCTTGTCGAGGCGATGGACCGGGTAGACATGGCGCCGGAGAAGGTCGCGCACCTCCTGGAGGGCGAAGCGGGTCTCGTGGCGGTCGATGGGGCTGCGGTGGACGAGGAGTCCCGCCGGCTTGGCAACGGCGACCAGATGGTCGTCCCGGTGGAGGATGGCGATGGCCGGGGCGCTCATTCCTTCCCTCCGTCCGGGGAGGGGAGCAGTTCTGCCACGATCTCCAGGAACTGGGTCACGAGCCGGTAGGTGATCCCCCAGAGAACCGGCTTCTCCGCCACGGGAAGGCGGATGGCGGGGCGGACGAAGCTCTCGCTCCCGAAGCGAACCGTGGCGCTGGTGTGGCGACGCCGGTCGGCGAGGACGGCGAGGGGGACCCAGAAAGGGTCCCGCACCTCGGCGCCCGGCACCAGGCGAGGGGGAGCGTCGATGGCATAGACGAAGCAGGAGACGAGGACCGGCAGGTGGGCGCCGGTTATGTCGGAGAGCCGGCCGAGGAAGCGGGCGCCGGCCAGGTCGAGCCCCAGTTCTTCCCGCGTCTCCCGCTCGGCTGCGGCGCGGGTGGTGGCGTCGGCCGGCTCCACCTTTCCGCCGGGGAACCCCAGGTCGCCGGACCAGGGGTCGCCGTCATGGGCGGCCCGCTCGATGAACAGGACCGACGGAGAATCCGGGCCGGGGGCCAGCACCAGTGCCACCGCGGCGCGGGTGCGCCCCTCTGCCGGGATGATCTCCGGCTCCCGTGACGCCAAGCGCTCTGCCACCGCCTCCCACCATCCGCTTCCCTGCCGTCGTGTCGGTTCCATTGCTTCACCCTACCCCAGATCGGCGCCGGCGGCAACCCCGCCGCGGCTGGGCGGTTGTAATTTCGGCGCGTGTTGGGGTATCATGAATCCGATCTAACAGCCGGAAGGAGCGGTCATGACCCATCCCCCCTTTTCCCTCGCCCGCAGCATCGGCGCCACCCCCCTGGTGGAGCTGCGCCATCTCAACCCCAATCCCCGGGTCCGGATCCTCGCCAAGCTGGAGGGGAACAACGTCGGCGGCTCGGTGAAGGACCGCCCCGCCCTCTACATGCTCACCAAGGCGGAGGAAGGGGGGGAACTGACGTCGGAGAAGACGATCCTGGAGCCGACCTCGGGGAATACCGGCATTGCCCTCGCCATGCTCGGCACTGCCCGGGGATACCGGGTGAAGCTCGTGATGCCCGCCTGCGTCAGCCTGGAACGGCGGGCCGTCCTGGAAGCCTACGGCGCCGAGCTGGTCCTCTCCCCGGCGGAGGAGGCGACCGACGGGGCGATCCTCCTCGCCCACCGCATCCTCGGGGAGGAGCCCGACCGCTACTACATGCCGAACCAGTACGCCAACCCCCACAACCCCCTGGCCCACTACGAGACCACGGCACCCGAGATCGACCACGCCACCGGCGGAAGCATCGACTTCTTCGTGGCCGGCATGGGGACGGGTGGTACCCTGATGGGGGTGAGCCGCTACTTTCGGGAGAAGAAGCCGGGGGTGGGGATCGTGGGGGTGGAGCCGCGCCTCGGCCACCGGGTCCAGGGGCTCAAGAACATGCAGGAGGCGATCGTTCCCGCCATCTACGACCCCGCCGCCCTGGACCTCAAGCTGACGGTCCAGGATGAGCCGGCCTTCGAGACCGCCCGGGAGCTCGCGGGACGCGAGGGGCTCTTCGTCGGGATGTCGAGCGGCGCGGCGGTGGCCGGTGCTATCCAGGTGGCGACGGACGCCCCCGCCGGGAGCACCATCGTGGTCCTCCTCCCCGACCGGGGGGACCGCTACCTCAGCACCTCCCTCTTCCGCTCCGTCTGCGGCAACTGCCCCCCCTGACGGGGAGCTGGCCGGAACTACGCAAAAAGCCCGCGAAAGCGGGCTTTTGTCTTTGGGGAGCATCCCGGAGGGTCAGAGGCTTCGCAGGAACTCAAGGAGAGCGTCGTTGAACGCCCCCGGGTGCTCCAGATTCGCCATGTGCCCCGCCTGGGGGACGATGCAGAGCCGGCAGCCAGGGATGGCGGCGGCGATGGCCCGGGCGTTTTCCGGCGGAGCGGCCCGGTCCTCCGCGGCGCCGATGGCCAGCGCCGGAAGGGCGAAACCGCCGAGGAGCGGGGTGTAGTCCTTCCGTTCCCGCATGGCGAGGAGCCCGCCGGCGAGCCCCCGGGAGTCGGTCTCCGCCATCCAGCGGGAGACCTCGCCCACGAGCTTCGGCCGCTCCGTAAGGGAGGCGTCGGCGAAGAGGATGGTGCGGAAGGCGTCCACCACCACCTGGGGGCCGAGCCGCGTCACCTCCTGGGCGAGCTGGAGCCGCCGTGCCTTTCCCGCCTCGTCGTCGGCGGTGGCGCGGGTGGTGATGAAGACGGCGCCCCGAATCCTCTGCCGGTGGCGCTCCAGCAGGTTCATCAGGACGTAGCCTCCCATGGACATCCCGCCGATCACCGCTTCGCCGATGCCGAGGTGGTCGAGGAGTTCCGCCACGTCGTCGGCGAAGAGCTCCATGGAGTAGGGACCCTCGGGGGCGTCGCTCTCGCCGAAGCCACGGAGATCCGGCGCGATCACCCGGAACCCGGCGCCGGTGAGGGCCTGGATCTGGGGGTGCCACATCCGCCGGCAGAGGGGGAAGCCGTGGATCAGGAGCACCGCCGGCCCGCTGCCGTGGTCGTCGTATGCCATGGTGATGCCGTTGATGACTGCGCGCATGTTCGTCCTCCGCTGTCGTTGCTGGTCGATGAGAGATTTCAGTGCCGGGCGACCTGCAGGGTGAGCCACGCCACGAGCGCGTAGCGGGCAAGCTTTCCCGCCGTTACCAGGAGGGTAAAACGGCCGAAACCGACCCGCAGGACTCCCCCCACGAGGCACAAGGGGTCGCCGACCACCGGAAGCCAGGAAAAGAGGAGCGACCAGGCGCCGAAGCGGTCGTAGCGGAGCCGGGCCTTCCGTTCGGTCTCCTCGTCGATCCGCAGCACCCTCCGGACGAGGAACGGTCCGCCGAAGAGCCCGATGGCGTAGGTCGAGCAGGCCCCGAGCGTATTCCCCCCCGTGGCGACCGCCACGGTGAGGAAGGGGTCGTGCCGGGCCACGAGCATCGCCACCAGGAGCCACTCGGAGCCGAGCGGCACCAGGGTCGAGGCGAGGAAGCTCAGGGCGAAGAGGGCCGGCTGACCGTGACTGGCGAGAAACTGCTCCATGGGGGCCAAGGTACCGGAAGGAGGGGGGAAGTGTCAAAGGGTTTGGGGGAGTCCACTTTTTTCTCTGGGAGAGTCCTCTGCCCACTTCAGGACTTTCAATGGAAATGTGACAAAGTAGAATTAACCAAACGAGACTTTTTCTTGCGATATCGGCCGAGGTCTTCGGAATCGTTCGCCTCATCGTCGTCAGACGCTTTCTCGGATGCTGCGCTAAGAACACCATCAATACCTGACAGTGCACCAGGTGCTTTCACGGTGACAACGGAAGCTTTCTTCTTTCCTTTCCAGTTAAACCATCGTCCGGCGAACTGATCTGAACCCTCAAAGAAAACCAAATAGCTGCCGGTATTGAGCCCCTTCAGGAAGTACTTGCCGTCCTGGTCCGTGTGAGAGGTCCCGACCAATCCTTGTGTGAACGCGTTAAAGAGCTTCACTTCGTGGAATGCAATCCCCTTGTTCTCCTCGTCGGTCACAATACCGGAAATGCTCCCGCCACCGGGCAGGAGCAGTGCATCAATAGCAGTGATGTTTTCAGTGCCTGAAACGGGGATGGTGTCCGCGTGCACCATGTCTTCCCTGTCCTTATACCATTGCCTGATGAACCCCGAGTCGAGGGTGTCGAATTCGATCTTGTAGTTTCCGCCGGGGAGACCATTGATGACGAAGTTCGAGTTGAAACTTGTCCAGCTCCATGATGAGGAGACAACTTCACCGGTGATGGCATCGTACGCCCTTACCAGCACCGCTTCCGGCGATGGGCAGGAGTTGATCTTGATTGTCCCGGAGATGCTTCCTCCCCTGGCGAGGCTCGCGTCGATACCGGTCAATACATTTGGGGCGCTCACCGTCAGGGGGATTGCATCCACCCTGGTGCGTGCATCCTTGTACCAGGAGCTTAAATAACCACCCATGGCGGACCACCTGCCGTCGAATCGGACGTTGTAGGTGCCGCTCGGCAACCCGCTGAGTGTGTAGGTGCCGCGAAAATCGGTCGAAGTAATATCGGCCAGGTTGCCGGTAAGGGTATCATATGCCGCTACCTGTGCGTACCGCACCCCCGCGCCGTTAGTGCTGTCCGTTACCGTCCCTGAGATGCTTCCACCTTTCTCCAACGAAGCATCAATGCCGGTCGTTTCAGCGGCGGCTACCAAAACAGAGGTAGCTTTAGCCCTGTTCCGGGATGAGTTGTACCATTCATTTACGTATCCGGGGCTGCTGAAAAGTACCGCGTAAGGGCCCCTCTTCAGGCCGGTGAGGGTGTAAACGCCGGCAGCATCTGTAAACGCATAGTTGGCTTCAAGCGCCCCGACTTGTCCATACGCGGAGACATATACTCCCTCGATCCCTGCCCCAGTCGATTTGTCCGAAACTCTGCCGGAGATGCTTAACCCTTTTGTCATGGCTGCATCAATGCCGGTCAGCTCCAGCGGAGCCGTTATCGAAATGGGGATGGGCCTATCCGTGTCAGACGGCAAACTGTACCAGAGCGAAACATAACCCCACAAAGAGAAACGAATCTTAAATGAACCGTTTGGAAGCCCCTTGAGAGAATAAGAGCCGTCCGGCAGCGTGATGGTGCCGTAACCCCGGCGCGTTTTAGTATCCTCTGCGAAAACCATGACGCTACCGAGACCTGTTCCGGTATCCAGATTCGTCACCTTCCCCGAAATGCTTCCCCCCTTGAGCAGAGCTGCATCGATGCCGGTCTTTGCCTCAGGCTGGACAACGTGCACGATGTCCGAGCATGTCATGCCGGCTTTGTTGTTGAACCATTTACTCAAATAGCCGCTTGCATATTCGCTGAATTGGATTTTGTAATCTCCGCTGGTAAGTCCTGAGATGGTATATAGGCCATTTGCGTCGGTTACCGTGCCGTTGATCCACATGCCGGAGTTGCTGTCAATCGCGGTCACGTAGACGCCGGGAATGCCTGCGCCGGTTAGACTGTCGGTTACCGTGCCGGAGATGCTGCCCCCCTTGACCAATGCCGCGTTGATGCCGGTGGTTGCCTTGTTTGCAGTGACGACTACCTTCGTAGCAGCTTCCGTGCTCTCCTTACCGTCGTACTGACCTTCCCCCCATCATTCAGCCATTTGGAAGTTAGTGATTTGGCCTTGTTGGGGTAAAGAGTTGGCAAATTCTTCCGGCGTCAAATTGTTCAGCGAACTGTGCGGCCGGAATGTGTTGTAGTCCTTGCGCCATGCTTCGATCTTTTTTCTCGCGTCGTACAAGTCAATGAATACGTTCTCGTTGAGGCATTCCTCGCGCAGTTTGCCGTTGAAGCTTTCAATATAAGCGTTCTGTACCGGTTTCCCCGGCTGAATGAAGCGCAACCTTACTTTTTTCTCGTAAGCCCAGGCATCCATTGCCCTGCTTATGAATTCCGGACCGTTATCCACGGTGATGACCTTGGGCAGGCCACGGGTCGAAGCTAGTCGGTCCAGAACACGTGTGACCCGCAACCCCGGCAGAGAGTGATCCACCTCCAGTGCCGGGCATTCCTTGGTCAGGTCGTCTACGATGGTCAGCACACGGAACCGCCTGCCGTTCCACAGACTGTCGGAGACAAAGTCCATTGACCAGTGCTCGTTTGCCTGCTGCGGCCAATCCAGCACAACTCGAAGATGGCTGAGGCGTTTCTTCCGCTTCTTGCCACGTAGCGACAGCCCTTCTTCACGATAGAGCCGTTCTATCCGCTTGTGATTCACCTGGTGTCCTTCTCGTTGAAGCAGGACATGCAATCGCGGAGAACCGAATTTTCGCCGCTGCTCTGCCAGTTCTCGCAGTCTTATACGCAGTTCAGTATTCTTGTCCGGTTTCGGCTGGTACCGAAAACTGCTCCGGTCAAGGCACGACAGCTTACAGGCCCGCCGCTCGCTGATGGAGTAGGATTGCCGCAGGTACTCCACAACGTGCCGTCGTGCAGCGGGTGCTACCACTTTTTTGAGACGACGTCTTTGAGAATCTTGTTGTCAAGCAGGGCCTCGGCAAGCATCTGCTTGAGCTTGCGATTCTCGTCTTCAAGCTGTTTAAGGCGTTTGGCGTCGGAGACATCCATCCCGCCATACTTCTTGCGCCAAGTGTAGAAGGTGGCATCGCTGACGCCGTGCATTCGGCAGAGGTCTACGACCTTCATGCCAGCTTCTGCCTGCTTCAGGATGCCAATGATCTGTTCTTCAGTGAATCGCTTTGCTTTCATGTCTAGTCTCCTTCGGAAGGTTCTAGACCGAAATCACTAAGCTTGCAATGGTTCAGTTTCTGGGGGGAAGGTCACTGAAAATGTTGTGGTGGCGGAACCGGCAAATAGGCCTGTCGAAGCGTCATATGCTTCAACGGCAAGGTTCGGGATTCCTTGGTTGGTCCAGGCATCGGTCACCCTGCCCGTAATGACCCCTCCCCTCATGAGAGCGGCATTGATCCCCTTTGTCTCACCTCCGGCTGACACGGTAACAATGGTCGCGTCATTTGCACTGTTACGGTTGTCGTACCATTGGCCAAGGTATCCGTCAGTTGTGCTTTTGAATCTGATCTTGTAACTGCCAGGCGGAAGCGGATAAATGCTGTACCCAAACCACCTGGACGTCACAGCATTGGCGACAACCCTTCCTGACAGGCTTTCGTACGCCTCTACCACAACAGAGTCAATGCCGGTATTGGTGAGTTTATCCGAAACCATGCCGGAGATTCTTCCGGCTTTGGCCAACGAGGCATCGACACCATTTGCCCCCGCAGGCGAGTCGACCGTAACAGGGGTTGCGGTCGATATGTCATCCTTACCCTTGTACCACTGGCGGGCATAGCTTACGTACGGCGAGAACTGTATCTTGTAGACGCCGTTCGGAACCGCGGTAAAGGTATACGCGCCAACGGAATTTGTGAACACATACTTGATGTAATTTCCTGTTGCTGCCTCATACAGATTGACCGCTACATAAGAAACGCCGGCCCCGGTTTCGGCGTCAGTAACGGAGCCGGTTATCCAGCCATCCCTCATGAGTTCCGCATCAGCGCCGGTAATGCTGTCAAGTGCCGAGATTCGTACTTCTGTAGCCGAAGAAGTGTCAGATTTACGTGGGTACCACTGGGTGAAATAGCCAGTGGCTTTGAAAGCCACCTTATAAGTACCGTTCTGGAGACCATTAAATACATAGGTTCCATCTGCCCCGCCGTAGGCGGCTGTGACAAGGCCTCCTGTCGCAGCATCATAAAGCTCCACTCTGACAGAGGGTATTGCCTGCCCTGAGTAAGAGTCTCTGACCGTACCAAGGATGCTGCCACCGTGCACCAAAGCGGCATTGACATTAATTGCCACCGCCGGAGACATCACGCTGACAACTGTTGCGGCATCCTGCGTGGGGTTGTTGTCGTACCATTGGGGCAAAAAACCACCATTCGCCGGGCTCTCAAACTTGACTTTGTAATTGCCGGACGAAATCCCTCCGATGGTGTATGTCCCGTCGAGAGCGGTCGTCTGCGAACCGACCGGTGCTCCGGTGACTGCATCATAAATCGTAACTTGTGCTCCCCCAAGGGCCGTACCGGAGGCGCGTTCGGTAATCCTCCCTGCAATTCCGCCTTTTTTCACAAGAAGCGCATCCGTACCCACGGTAATGTATGGTGCCGTCACGGTGACAGGATTCGCCAATGATCGGTCCCTTTTGTTATTGAACCATTGCGCCTCATAGCCTTCGGTGGATATCTCAACGACATAAGAGCCATCAGTGAGACCCATGATAAGGTAGTAGCCGTTCAAGTCTGTCTTTGCCTCGCCTGCTTTGGTTCCCGTTGTGCTGTCGTAAGCAAATGCCGTGACATTCTGTAATGGCTTTTTATCGGTGCTGTCCCTCACGACCCCCGAGATGCCAACGATTGCCGCGGAAGATGTCGATGAAATCGCAAAAACAGTAAAAAGAACCAACACGATTAAACGAAAAATGGCAGACATGCAGAACCTCCAATAAATTCAAACAAAAGAAGAAAACTTTGTAAATATTAGTTGCGACAGATTAATAACACATAATCATTCGAGTGCGAAAACGTTTTTTCTCGTGTGGGGATGTGGGACGTTGTTAGCTAGTTGACTAGTGCCCCGGCTTCTGCTATTTTTCACCCATGCCACGTACAGCTCGCATCGACATTCCCGGCATCCTTCATCACGTGATCGTCAGGGGGATCGAACGCCGGGTCGTCTTTATGGATAACAGCGACCGGGAATCGTTCACTGCGCGCCTTGCGCGGCTTCTCGAACAGACGGGAACCGACTGTCTCGCTTGGGCGCTGATGGACAATCACTTCCACCTCCTTCTGCGCACCGGGCCAACGAAGCTTGCCACCTTCATGCGGAGGCTACTCACCGGTCATGCCGTCACCTTCAACCTCCGCCACGGTCGAGTTGGCCATCTGTTTCAGAACCGCTACAAATCCATTGTCTGCGAAGAGGAGCCGTATCTGTTGGCGCTCGTCCGCTATATCCATCTGAACCCCTTGCGGGCTGGCGCAGTGGGGGACATGGAAGAGCTCGACCGCTACCCCTGGAGTGGCCATGCAGTCCTCATGGGGAATCGGGAGCTTGCCGGACAGCAGACCGAAGAAATTCTTTCGCGTTTCGGGTGCAAGAAAGCAAAGGCCAGGCATGCCTACCGGCAATTCGTTGCGGACGGCATCGCGCTCGGCAAGAGAAGTGAGCTTACGGGAGGTGGCCTCCGAAGGAGCGGTTCCGTGGCAGGTAAGCCCGAATCGTTCGACGAGCGCATTCTCGGTGGTGGAGAATTTATCGAGCGCATCCGGGGCGAACTCTCTGAACCGCGACCGGTCGGATCGCTCCTCCCCCTCGATGAGCTGATAAACCGGATTGCCGTAATGTGCAATGTGGATTCAGACGCACTACTCAGGCGTACGAGGGTTGCGGGAGTTGCCGAGGCGCGGAGCATTGTCTGTTTTGTTTCGGTGCGCGAGATGGGATACAGCGGTGCGGAAGTCGCACGGACATTGAAGATGAGCCGCGCGGGGGTTACCCTGGCCGTGGCAAGGGGGGCCGGGTTGCTGGCATCGGACTCCGCGATTAGAGATAATATCGCAAGCAAGTTAGCTGGCTAACAACGTCCCCTTGGGGAGGTGTAAATATTTTGCTTGACATCCTCTGGCCGGCTGGGCAACTATACCTCCCATGTTCAACAAAGGCTTCATTTCCTACTTTAGCTTTTACTTTTGGTACGGCTTTTATTTTAGGCCGTCTGCCCAGGGTAGGGGTTTATCGTAGGGGAAGCTGAACAGACCATACACTAAACCGGAAGCCGGGGGCGGACAGAGAGACCACCCCCGGCTTTTTCGTTTCAGGAGCAGCAGATCTACACAGGCCGGGGGAGAAATCCTCCGGCCTGTGGCGTTTCCGGGAAAACAAGGGAGGAAAGGATGATCATCGTTATGAAGTCGGGTGCGGCGAAGAAGGATCGTGACGAGGTGCTCAAGCGGATCAAGGAGCTCGGTTACAAGCCCCACGTGATCCACGGCACGACGCGGGACGTGATCGGCGCCGTGGGGGACGAGCGGGGGAAGCTGGTGCTCCAGTCCATCGAGTCGATGCACGGGGTTGAGAGCGTGGTACCGATCCTGAAACCGTACAAGCTCGCCTCCAGGGAGGTGAAGGGGGAGCCGAGTGTCATCCGGATCAGCGATACGGTGGCGATCGGCGGTCCGGAGATCATCGTCATGGCCGGCCCTTGCTCGGTGGAGAGCGAGGAGCAGATCATCGAGACGGCGAAGGCGGTGAAGGCGGCCGGGGCCCAGGTGCTCCGCGGCGGGGCGTTCAAGCCGCGGACCTCCCCCTACTCGTTCCAGGGGTTGGAGGAGGAGGGGCTGAAGCTCCTGGCCAAGGCCCGGGAGGTGACGGGGCTCCCCATCGTCACCGAGGTGGTGAACCCGGAGACGGCGGACCTGGTGGCCGAGTATGCCGACATCCTCCAGATCGGCGCCCGCAACGCCCAGAACTTCGCCCTTCTCAAGAAGGTGGGGCAGCTCAACCGGCCGGTGCTCCTGAAGCGGGGGATGTCCATGACGATCCAGGAGTTCCTTATGAGCGCCGAGTACGTCATGAGCGAGGGGAACCAGCGGGTGATCCTCTGTGAGCGGGGCATCCGCACCTTCGAGACCGCCACCCGCAACACCCTCGACCTCTCGGCGATCCCGGTCCTCAAGCAGATGACCCACCTCCCGGTGGTGGCCGATCCGTCCCACGGCACCGGCAACTACCACTACGTGGCCCCCATGTCGCTGGCCGCTGTGGCCGGCGGGGCCGATGGCCTCATGATCGAGGTCCATCCCGACCCGGAGCGCGCCTCCTCCGACGGCCCCCAGTCCCTGAAGCCGAAGAAGTTCGATGCCCTCATGGCGCGGCTCCGGCTGGTGGCCGGGGCGGTGGAGCGGCGGGTGTAACGGGAAAGCGCTTGCCCTTTCCGGTTTCCTTCTCTATTGTGAATGGAATTTAACTATTCCAGGAGGGAACCATGAATGCGGTACGGACCATAGCCGCTTCCCTGATCGCTGTCGCCCTGGCCCTGCCGGCGGAGGCCCGCAAGGGGGCGCCGGCGGACCCGGCGGTGGCGGCCGAGGCGCGCCAGAGCCTGGAGGGGATCCTCGATCTTTGGCGCGCCGGAAACTATGAAGGGGTCTACGACCAGACGTCGGTCTCGGGGCGGGAGAGCCGGGAGGCGTTCGCCCGCAAGCTGGCGAGCGCCTCCCGGCGGCCGGCCTGCTGCTGGGAGAAGATGCAGGAGGTGCGCGCCACCGCAGGGAGCGGCGATGCCGTCACCATCCGGGCCCGCTTCGGGCTGGAGGGGCCGGGGGAGACGGAATACTCCACCCGCTCCGTCCGTCTCGTCCGGGAGGAGGGGGGGTGGCGGGCCACCCAGGCCGACCTCCTCGCCCTTGCCGGGGCGAAAAAGAAACGGCACCGTCATTCCCGCACGAGCACCCGGGAGCGCGGCGGCTGGTAGCCGCGCTTTCCCTTCCCCCTTCCTTCCCTCCCCTGTTCCCCCGATGATTCGGTGGTATAGTTGTTCCCCATGAACCCCCTGCTGCAACGCATCACCGTGCTCCTCCTCCTGGCGTTTCCGCCGGTGGCCTGCGCGGCCCCCGACGAGGCGCGGGTCGCCCGCCAGGAGATCCGGGTCCGCCTCCTTCCCGAGCGCCAGCTCCTGGAAGGGGAGAGCGTCCTGACCCTTGCCCCCGGAGGGGGCGGCTCCCTCTCCCTCTCCCTGAACCCCGCCGCCGAGATCGAGGCCGTGGCGGTGGGGGGGAAGGGAGTGCCGTTCCGCCGCCGGGAGGCGCGGGTGCAGATCGAGCTGCCACGGGGGGAAGGGGGCGCGGCTCCCGAGGTGACGGTGCGGTATCGCTGCCTGTTTCGCGATCCGGCCCCGGAGCGCCCCGTGGTCACCGAAGACCCCTCCTACGGCGTGAGCGGAACGATCACCCCCCGGGGGAGCTACCTCGGGAGCGATGCCGGCTGGTACCCCGCCCCGCAGGTGGTGCCTCCCCGGCGCATCGTTGCCGTCAGCGCGCCGGCGGGGACGGAGGCGATCACCGCCGGCAGGCGCGTCGCCCGGAAGACGGCGGACGGGGTCACGAGCTCCGTCTGGGAGGAGGCCCGCCCGACGGGGGGGCTCTCCCTTTCGGCGGGCCCCCATGCCGTCGAGGAACGGGCGGTGGACGGCATCCCCCTCTACGCCTACTTCTACCCAGAGGACCTCCCCCTCGCCGACCGGTATCTGGCGGCTGCCGCCGGCTACCTCCGCTTCTATGCCGAAAAGTTCGGACCCTATCCCTTCGAAAAGTTCGCGGTGGTGGAGAACTTCTTTCCCACCGGCTACGGCTTCCCCTCCTACACCCTCATCGGCGCCACGGTGATCCGGCTCCCCTTCATCGCCTCCACGAGCCTTCCCCACGAGATCGCCCACTCCTGGTGGGGAAACGGCGTGTTGGTCGACTACCGCCGCGGCAACTGGTGCGAGGGGCTCGTGACCTACCTCGCCGACTATCTGCTGGAGGAGCGGAAATCGGCCGTGGCGGGGCGCGACTACCGCTTCCGGATCCTGGCCGACTACGCCTCCCTCGTGGGGCCGGGGGAGGATTTCCCGCTCCGGCGCTTCGTCGGGCGGACCGACCCCGCATCCCGCGCCATCGGCTACGGCAAGGGCGCCATGCTCTTCCACATGATCCGGAAGCGGATCGGCGACGAGGCGTTCTTCGCCGCCCTGCGGGAGCTCTTCCGGGAGCGGCGTTTCGCGGCCGCCTCCTGGGACGATCTTGTCCGCGTCTTCTCCCGGGCGACGGGGGAGGATCAGGCTCCCTTCGTGAACCCGTGGCTCGACCTCCCCGGCGGGCCGCGTCTGGCCCTCGCCGCGGTGACGGGAGAGCGGGGAGAAAAGGGGTGGCAGGTGCGGGGGACGGTGATGGCGGAGGGGGGACCCGCTCCGTCCACCGTCGCGCTCCGCGTCGAGGGCGAAGGGGAGCGCTTCGATACGGCGGTGCGGCTTGCCGGGGGGCGGACCCCCTTTGCCGTCACCGTGCCGTGGCCGCCGGCGCGGGTCAGGCTCGATCCCGACGTCGACACCTTCCGGCTCCTGGCGCCGACGGAACTCCCCGCCACGGTGAACCGGATCAAGGGGAGCCGGCAGCTGGCGGTGGTGGTTGCGCGGGGGTGCGCGGCCACCGGTGCGACCCTGGAGCTGCTGCTTCGCTCCCTGGGGCAGGAGGGGGCGAAGCCGATGGCGGAGGAGGGGGCGGGCCCCGCGACTCTGGCGGGCCGGGACCTGCTCGTCTGCGGCCTGCCGGTGCGTCGCGACCTTATGCCGGCGCTGCCGCCGGGGGTGGTGGTAGGGGCGGACGCTTTTTCAGTGGAGGGGACGCGCTACGATGGTCCGGGGGATCTCCTCCTCGTCGCGGGGGGGCGCTCCGGTGCTCCCGGGCGGGTGGCGGCCCTCTTTCTGCCGCTGTCGGCAGATGCGGCGGAGAAGGGTGCTCCCAAGATAACCCATTACGGCCGGTACGGCCTCCTCGTCTTCGCCGGTGGGGAGAACCGGGTGAAGGAGACCCCTGCTCCGGCGGGCGGGGAGGGGGTGGTGACCCTGCGGGAAGGGGGGGCACGGTGAGGCGGTGGGGAAGGGGTGGTCTGGCCGTCCTGCTGGCGGTGATCGTCGTGGCCCGGTGCTGCTTCGGCCACGATCTGATCGTGCGGGTGAGCGACCGCCGGAATGTCAGCTTCGGGGAGATGATGAAGGACCTGGCGCGGGCCCGGGTCATCTACGCGGGAGAGAACCACGACGACCCGGAGCACCACCTCCTCCAGCTCCGGATCATCCGGGAACTGCACCGGGCGGGACTCCCCCTCGCCATCGGGATGGAGATGTTCACGGCGGCGGACCAGAAGGAACTGGACCGCTGGGTGGAAGGGAAGACGGGGCTCGCGGAGTTCCGGGCGTTCTATCTCAGGAACTGGACGCTCCCGTGGTCCCTCTACGGCGACATTCTCCTCTTCGCCCGGGACAACCGGATTCCGCTCATCGGACTCAACGTCCCCCGGCAGATCACCCGGAAAGTGGCCGCCACCGGTTTTGCCTCCCTCACCCCGGAGGAGCGGCGCATGCTCCCCCCCGCCGTCACCTGCGACGTGGACAGCGCCTACATGGCCATGATCCGGCGCTCCTTCTCCAATCACGACGCCAATCCGCGGACCTTCAAGAATTTCTGCGAGGCCCAGATGCTCTGGAACAAGGCGATGGCCTATCACCTGGCGGAATTCGTCCGGAAGAATCCCCGGCGGACGGTGGTGGTAATTACGGGGGGAGGGCACGCCCTGCGCGGCGGAATGCCGGCCCAGGCGGTGAAGGAGAATCCGGCGCTGGCGGGGCGGGTGGTGCTCCCCGATCCGGTCATTCCGCCCGGCTCGATTACCCCGGCGGACGGCGATTACCTCTGGATCTCACACTGATCGGGGTGACTCCTCAGGCCGCCTCGCTCTGCCGCATGGCCGGGAGCGATACGTAGAAGGTGCTTCCCGCTTCCGGGGCGCTCTCCACCCAGACCCTGCCGCCGTGGGCGGCGACGATCTCGCGGACGAGGGTCAGGCCGAGCCCCGCTCCACCCATCTTGCGGCGGTCGGTGTTGTCCACCCGGAAGAACCGCTCGAAGATCTTTTCCTGGAACTCGGGGGCGATCCCGATCCCCTGGTCCTTCACCCAGAAGGTGACGGCGTCCTCGCCGGCCCGGGCGCCGAGGACCACCTCTCCTCCGTCCGGCGAGTACTTGATGGCGTTGGAGATGAGGTTGGAGAGGACCTGATAGAGTTGCTCCTCGTTTCCCCTCACCGCCCCCACATCGGGCGGGCACTCCACCATCACCCGGTGCTTTTTCGACGCTGCTGCGTAGAGCGCCGCGGCGTCGGCCAGAAGGAGCCCCACCTGCACCGGCTTGATCCGGAACTTCACCATGCTCGCCCTGAGGCGCTGCAGCTGGAGGAAGTTGCTGATCAGCTCGCTCAGCCGCTCCGTCTCCTTGTAGATGGTCCGGAGGCAGTTCTTCTGCTGCTCGCGGTCCACCTCGTTTTCCAGCAGGAATTCGGTGAAGCCCATCATGGCGGTGAGGGGGGTGTGCATCTCGTGGCTGACGGCGGAGATCATCTCGTCCTTCATCCGCTCCATCTCTTTCCGCTCGGTGATGTCGATGGCGATCTCCATCCGGACGAGGCGCCCGTCGGTCCAGCGGATCGCCTTGTCGATGCACTGGTACCAGCGGCCGCTGACGGAGTTCTGATACTCCCAGATGTACGGCGGGAGCGGCTTGCCGTCCAGCAGCAGCTTTTCGTTGGTGCAGAAATCGCACGGCACCGTCTTCCCCCCCTGGATCACCTCGAAGCAGGGGCGCCCCTCCCACTCTTCGCCGAAAAGCTGCATCCCGTAGCGGTTGAGGTAGAGGAGCCGGAAGTCCGCGAGGTCCACCACGTAGACCAGGGCGTTGAGGGAGTCGAAGATGGTGCTGATCTGGACGAACTGGGTCCGGATCGCTTCTTCAGCCTGGTGGCGCCGCCGCCGCTCGTCCGCCTCGCGGATCTCGCGCTCGATGGCCGGGACGAGCCGCGAGAGGTTCCCCTTCATCAGATAGTCGTGGGCGCCGGCCTTCATGGCGGCAACGGCGGTGTCCTCGCCGATCTTGCCGGAGACGATGATGAACGGGATGTCGAGTTTGCGCTCCCGGACGATGTCGAGGGCCGCCAGGGCGCCGAAGCCGGGGATGTTGTAGTCGGAGATGATGGCGTCCCACTTCTGCCGGCCGAGGGCGGCGTGCATCCCTTCGGCGCTGTCGGCCCGCTCATACTCCGGGCTGATGCCGCCGCGGCGCAGTTCGTGGAGCATGAGCAGGAGATCGTCCTCGGAATCTTCCAGAATCAGCACCCGGATTGGAGTCGGAGTAGCCATAAATTCCTCGTTGGATGTCGTTTGCTCTTTCAACGGTGGATGATGCCGGCCTTGCGGGCTTCGTCACGGCGTTCTTTCAGCCGTTCGTAGCGTCCGCGGTCCGTGATGGCCGGGAGGGAAAAATTCCCCGGAATGCTCCAGGCATCCTTCAGGTAGAACCAGGGGGCAAAGCTGGAAACGGCTGTGCCGGCGCTCGGTTCGATTTTGTCCGTCGCCGCGATGCCGCGGATGGCGAGCCCCCGGGCATCGGCCACCACGGTCTGTCTGCCGCTGAAAGGGAGTGCGCCGGCGTCGGTGAATTCCCAGTTCACCTCCCGGCGCTGGGCCCCGTCAGCCGATCCGTGACACGAGTCGCACGGCCGCGGCGTGCCGTATTTGTGGGAGACCTTGTCCATCTGAATCCAGAGGAGCGCCTTGTTGTTTTCCGGGAGCCCTCCCACGAGACCGACGTAGCCGAAGGCGTCGTCGGTACGCTCCAGGTCGGGAAGCGTTGCGGGCCAGCGCCAGTGGAGGCCGGGCTCGAGAGCTGCCGCCTTCACGTTCATGACCGCCATGGGAAAGGGCTTGACGGGTATCCACCGCCCTCTCTGATCGCGGATCAGAATCGGGTCGACCATGATGCCGTAGTATTCCTTGTATTTGAAAAACGGCGTTGGCTTCCCCCCCAGAATGCCCGGTCCCCAGAAGGTTCCCTGATATCCACCCACCGTTCGAATGTGGCACGCCTCGCAGGTGAGGGTACGGTGGGTGGAGAGTGCGTGGCTTCGGACAATGGCCCCGTGGCATCGGTCGCAGGTGGCCTGGCGTCTGACCATGGCGTGGGTCAGTCCCTTTTTGCCGCGACTCGACTCATGGCAGTCGAGGCAGGCGACCTGTGCCCTCAGGTGGACGTCCGGCTCGACCCCCTCGGGGTTGGCATAGGCTCCCCCGAAGTATCCCGCCCCGCGCCGCCGCTCTTCCGGTCCCGCGTGGCAGGTCTGTCCCCTGCCGCCGCCGTAACAGTTTTCGGGCGGGGGAGTCCTGCGGAAGGTGTGCATTCCCGACTTCGGATTGGCCGGGTCGATGGGGCGAGGGTCGTAGTGGCAGTCGAGGCATCCCACGTGGCAGGTATTGCACTGGCGCTGATTGAGGGCGTTGGTGGTCCGGTCAAAGGGGACCGCCGTATTGGCGGCGATGGCTTCATAGTTGCCGGTGAACCAGACCCCGCAGTTGTGGGGGCCCCGCTCTCCGTCCGTCCAGGTCCGGTAGGAGCTCTGCTTCCCGTTGCGGGCCATGGTGCTCCGGGTAAATTCGGCGAACTCCTCTTTATGGCACCCTCCGCAGCTCTTCTCTATCCGGCCGAAATCCTGGGAGAGGGTATCGGTCCGCTTGTCCTGCCACAGGAGGATGCTTGCCGTCCGATCAGGGACCGGCGTCCCGGCTTGGTCGGCCATCAGGCGTATCCGCTCCATGGGGTTGCTCCCCAGGGAAAGGGGATGCTTTCGCTCCATGGTCACCCCCGTGAGGCCCGTTTTTCGCACGGCCACCAGCCGTCCTATCCCCGCGTGAGCCGCATCCTTCTCCCTGGCCGCCGGGTTTCCGCCGTGGCAGTGGTGGCAGTCGGCGGGCATGCCACTCTGGAGCCGGACTTCCCGAGGGGTAACAGTGAAGTGGGGATAGCCGAGTCGCTTCATGGTGGCCGCACTGCCGTGGCAGTCGACGCACGCCGAAGCCTCGGCCGCCCCGGTGCTCGGGGGGGGAGGCAGGACGAGCATCGTGACGACCATTCCCGCCGCAAATCTGAGCATGCAATGTTCCTTTCGAGTGCCCGGGAGCAGGCGCGACACATACGTTAACATTCTATCGTCACTCCAGGAGCCGGTCAACGGTCTGGCCATTTAACCGCAGCCGTTGATCCGTTCCCGGCTGCAATGCTTGACTTTTCGGCGGTTTGTGAGTAGCGTTAGACGTTTTCCGCCTATGGCGGAGCGGCGTACATCCGAACGCGGAGGAACCCATGGATTACAAGAATACCCTCAATCTGCCGGTCACCGATTTCCCCATGAAAGCCAATCTTCCCCAACGGGAACCGGAGATCCTCGCCGACTGGCAGAAGAGTGACCTTTACGGCAAGCTCGTCGCGGCAGGGAAGGGGAAGCCCCGCTACCTCCTCCACGACGGCCCCCCCTACGCCAACGGCCATATCCACATCGGCCACGCCCTCAACAAGATCCTCAAGGACATCATCCTCAAGAGCAAGCGGATGCAAGGTTTCGACGCCCCCTACGTGCCGGGGTGGGACTGCCACGGCCTCCCCATCGAGCTCCAGGTGGAGAAGAACCTGGGGTCCAAGAAGCACGAAACCACCAAACTCCAGATGCGCAAGCAGTGCCGGGAGTACGCCGCGAAGTTCGTGAAGATCCAGCGGGATGAGTTCGAGCGCCTCGGGGTCCTCGGCGACTGGGACCGCCCCTACCTCACCATGACCCCCGACTACGAGGGGATCACCGCCCGGGAACTGGCCCGCTTCGCCGACAACGGCGGCCTCTACAAGGGGAAGAAGCCGGTTCACTGGTGCTCCTCCTGCGTCACCGCCCTGGCGGAAGCCGAGGTGGAGTACGCCGACAAGACCTCTCCCTCCATCTACGTGAAATTTCTTCTCAAGGACGACATCTCTGCCTCGGTGCCGGCTCTGGCCGGGAAGAAGGTGTCGCTGGTCATCTGGACCACCACCCCCTGGACCATTCCCGCCAACCTGGCCATCGCCCTCCATCCGGAGCTCGACTACGTGGCCCTGGAGACCGGCGGCGAGGTCCTCGTGGTGGCCGAGGGGCTGAAGGACGCCTTCATGGCCGCCACCGGCGTGCAGGGGAGCGTCATCGCCACCTTCCGGGCCGACATCCTCTATAAAAAGCGCTGCCAGCACCCCTTCTACGACCGGGATTCCGTCGTGCTGCTGGGGGAGCACGTGACCCTCGACGCCGGTACCGGATGCGTCCACACGGCGCCCGGCCACGGCCAGGAGGACTACGAGCTGGGCCTCAAGGAAGGGCTCGACATCTACAACCCGGTGGACAACCGGGGGCGCTACATCCAGAGCCTGGAATTCTTCGGGGGCCAGTTCGTCTTCGACGCCAACGCCAGTGTCATCGAGAAGCTCCAGGAGGTGGGGGCGCTGGTGGGGCAGGGGAGTGTGGAACACTCCTATCCCCACTGCTGGCGCTGCAAGAAGCCGATCATCTTCCGGGCCACGGAGCAGTGGTTCATCTCCATGGAGAAAAACGACCTGCGGAAGAAGGCCCTCACGGAGATCGATCAGGTCTCCTGGGTGCCGAAGTGGGGGCGCGAGCGGATCCACGGCATGATCGAGAACCGCCCCGACTGGTGCATCTCCCGCCAGCGCTCCTGGGGGGTACCCATCACCGCCTTCTACTGCACCGATTGCGGCGAGATCCTGGCCGACGGGAAGATCATGCACTTTGTTGCCGACCTTTTCATGGAGGGTGGCGCCGACCTCTGGTACGAGAAGGAGGCCGCCGAGCTCCTGCCGCCGGGGACCGTCTGCCCGAAGTGCGGAAAGCACTCCTTCGAGAAGGAGATGGACATCCTGGACGTCTGGTTCGACTCCGGGGTCTCCCACGCCGCGGTCCTGGAAAACCGCCCCGAGCTCGGCTCCCCGGCCAGCATGTACCTTGAGGGGAGCGATCAGCACCGCGGCTGGTTCCACTCCTCGCTCCTGGCCTCCGTCGGCACCCGGGGCACCGCCCCCTACAAGGAGGTCCTCACCCACGGCTTCGTGGTGGACGGCTCCGGCCGCAAGATGAGCAAGTCGGTGGGGAACGTGGTGGCCCCCGAGGAGGTCATCAAGAAGTACGGCGCCGAGATCCTCCGCCTCTGGGTGGCGGCCCAGGACTACCGGGACGACGTCCGGATCTCCCAGGAGATCCTGACCCGCCTGGCCGAGGCCTACCGCCGGATCCGCAACACCTGCCGCTACCTGCTGGGGAATCTCTACGACTTCGACCCGGCCACCGACATGGTCCCCTTCGAGCAGATGACGGAGCTGGACCGTTGGGCGCTGCACCAGCTGGAACTCCTGAAGGAGAAGGTATTCGCCGCCTACGACGAGTACGAGTTCCACGTCCTCTACCACGCGGTGAACGGTTTCTGCACCGTGGAGATGAGTGCCTTCTACCTCGACATCATCAAGGAGCGCTATACGAGCCGCAAGGATGCCCTGGAGCGCCGCAGCGCCCAGACGGTGATGTATCTCGTGCTCGAATCCCTCGTGAAGCTCATGGCGCCGGTCCTCTCCTTCACCACCGACGAGGTCTGGAAGTACATGCCGAAGCGGGCCGAGGCGAGCGTGCACCTGGCCGGCTTCCCGGAGGTCCGTCCCGAGTGGAGGAACGACCTCCTCGTGGAGCGGTGGGAGCAGATCATCAAGGTGCGGGGCGAGGTCTCCAAGGCCCTGGAGCAGGCGCGGGTGCAGAAGGTGATCGGTCACTCCCTCGATGCGGCGGTGCGGCTGGCGGCGGAGCCGGAGCTCCTGGCGTTCCTCAAGGAGTATGCCGCGGAGCTGGCCACCATCTTCATCGTCTCAAAGGTGGAACTGGTGGAGGAGATTGCCGGCGAGTTCACCGAGGCCGAAGGGGTGAAGGGGCTGAAGATCGGGGTGGCTGCCGCTCCGGGCGAGAAGTGCGAGCGCTGCTGGCACTATGAGGAGGAGATCGGCAGCGACAGCGAACACCCAACCCTCTGCCCGAAGTGCGTGGCGGCGGTGAAGTAAGGGCGATGAGACCGAACTACCGCATCCTCCTCGCCATCACGGCCCTCGTCCTCATCGTCGACCAGGCCACCAAGATCCTCATCGACCGGACCATGGAACTCTACCAGTCGATTCCGGTGATCGACGGGCTCTTCAGCATCACCTACCTGCGGAACAAGGGGGCGGCGTTCAGCTTTCTGGCCAGCTTCAGCTACCGCCTCCCCTTCTTCATCGCGGTGTCGCTGGTGGCGGTCGTGGCCATTGCCGTCACCTTCCGCAAGCTGCGGGACGACCAGCGGCTCGCCGCGGCATCCTTCGCCCTGATCTTTTCCGGAGCCATCGGCAATCTCATTGATCGGCTCCGCCTCGGCGAGGTGATCGACTTCCTGGACGTCTACTGGAAGAGCTCCCACTGGCCTGCCTTCAACGTGGCCGATTCGGCCATCTGCGTCGGGGTGGCGCTCCTTGCCCTGGATGCGCTGCGTGAGGAACGGCGGAAAAAGGATAAGATGTAACGACGTCGCCCCTGTCGGAATCGGGAAAAGAGAACGGGCCCCTGCGTGCAATGCGTGCCGCAGGGGCCCGCTTTTTTCTCCGGTGCGGAAACGGGGCGGCTCAGAACCGCTGGGTCAGGGCCAGGTGGAACACCACGTCGGGGGAGGTCTTGACGTTGAGGTCTTCCGAAACTCCCAGGTCGAGGGCAGTCCCCGTGGGGAAGGCGATGGTGCCGCCGCCAATGATCTGCAGGGTGTCGAAGTCCAATTCCCGCAGGGTGCTCCCCCGGTAGAGGGACGAGTGCCAGTTGGTCTGCACCTTCAGGGCGAACCAGTCGAAGGGGCTCCAGCCGGCACCGAGGGAGCCGAAGGCTGCCACGCTCTTCTGCTGGTCCTTCAGGACATCCCCCTTGCTCATCACCATTCCGCCGGCGGCGGCGAAGATGGTGGCGTGCCCCCACCCGCCGAGCCGGTAGTCGTCGCTCCCCGTGAGCCAGAGGGAGCCGTCGACGCTGCCGCTGCCCCGCAGCTTGCCGCTGTTGCCGGTGGGGAGCTTGAGGGCGGCACGGAGGGCCAGGGCCCGCGGCGCGGCGCTCTCGTCGTCGTAGAGCCGGATGCCGGTGGTCAGGCGGATGTCGCCGATGCCGCCATTGGGGTGGTCGACCCTGAACTGCTGCACTCCGTCCCGGCTGTACGTGTAGAGGAGGCGTCCCTCGGGGACCTGGTCCCGTCCCCCGGTGTCGAAGCCGAAGGAGCTGTGGAACCACTCGACGAAGCCGTCGAGCTCGCCGCCGCTGTGGAAGATGAAGGGGACCTCGATCCCCCCCTCGATCCCCTTGGCGATCCCGTAGCGAAGCCCGAGGGCGAGGCGGTAGGTCTCGCCGTCCAGGACGACCTGTTCGCGCTGAGTCTGGTCGATGGCGAAGTTGTTGGCCGCATCGAAGACGAGGCTCGCCTCCCCCCCTCCCTTCGGCAGCAGCCGGGCGGTCCCGATGGCCGGCAGCCCGAAGATCTGGACGACGGGGCTCATGTTGACGGTCCGGAACGGCGTGATCTCCGCCCCGTGAGCCAGGGTCGAGAGGGCGAAGACAGCCGAAAAGGCCACCGCCCCCGCTCCCCGACGGAGGATTTTCACTCGATCTGCCCACCAGCTCGCTCTCATCGTGCCGTCCCTCCTTCTTTGAATATGGTGCCGCGGGCGCCCCCGCTCTCCCCGGAGATAAACAACTTGAACTGTGCCGCTGGTCTGCGTTAATGTTGCTTGTTTGGTGCTAATTACGTGAAGTCCAGCAGTTTTGGAGATCGTCCATGACGCTCAACCGCGACCATCAGAGCCTCGCCTCCCGGAACATAAACCGGCGGCAAGGGAAAAGTCCATTAAAAATTATTATTGTTTTGCTCGCTGTTCTCGGCCTGGCGGGGCTTCTGGCCCTCTCCGGGTACTTCTTCTACCTCTATCATTCCCTCCCCCGGGTCGACCGCCTCGCCGACTACAAACCCCCCATCGTCTCCCAGGTCTTCGGCGATGACGGAAGCCTCGTGGGGGAGTTCTACCTGGAACGCCGGACCGTGGTGCCGGTGGAAAAGATCCCGCGCAAGCTGATCCAGGCGTTCGTGGCGGCGGAGGATTCGAACTTCTACCAGCACAAGGGGCTCGACTATCTCGGCATCGCCCGGGCCGCGGTGAAGAACCTCCTCTCCATGCGAAAGAAGGAGGGGGCATCCACCATCACCCAGCAGGTGGCGAAGTCGATGCTCCTCTCCCCGGAGAAAAAATTCTCCCGCAAGTTCAAGGAGGCGGTCCTTGCCAAGCGGATGGAGGAGCAACTCTCCAAGGACGAGATCCTCTACATCTACCTGAACCAGATCTACCTGGGGGCCGGTTCCTACGGTGTCCAGGTGGCGGCCGAGACCTACTTCGGCAAGAACGTCGACCAACTCAACCTGGCCGAGATGGCGATGCTGGCGGGACTCCCCAAGGCCCCCAACAGCTACTCCCCCATCAAGCACCTGGACCGGGCCCGGGAGCGCCAGGCCTATGTGCTGGAGCGGATGGTCAAGGAGGGATACGTGACCCAGGCTGAGGCTGACTTCGCCAAGGCGACCCCCCTGGTCATCAGGTCGATGAAGAAGGTGAACAGCGAACAGTCGGCGTACTTCCTGGAGCAGATCCGGGTCCAGCTCGAAGAGAAGTACGGGACGGACAAGCTCTACAAAGAAGGGCTGAAAATCTATACTACCATGAATGCCGAAATGCAAAAGGGGGCCTACGAGGCGGTGGTGAACGGCCTGAAGGCCGTTGACAAGCGCCAGGGGTTCCGGGGGGCGGTGAAATATCTCGCCGCGGAAGAGGTGGATGATTTCTGCCGCAAGATTGAGGAGGGGGTCGATACGGCCGCCCTCAAGCAGGGGGCCACGTATCAGGGGGTCGTCACCGCCGTGGATCCGGCGAAGGGGGACGCGACCGTGCGGGTCGGGGACCGGACCGGAACCCTCTCGCGCAAGAACATGGCCTGGGCCGGCAAGCTGCAGCTCGTCAATGCCTGGGGGAAGCCGGAGGGGAAGGGGAAGTCGCTGCCGCTCGGGGGGGTGATCCTCGTGTCGGTGCAGACTCCCGACGCCAACAAGCAGGGGGCGGTGTTCGCCCTCGATCAGGAGCCCGAGGCCCAGGCGGCCGTGGTGGCGCTGGATCCCCGCAGCGGCGCCGTGAGGGCGATGGTCGGCGGGTATGATTTCCGCAAGAGCCAGTTTAACCGGGCGGTCCAGGCCCGGCGCAACCCCGGCTCCGCCTTCAAGCCGCTCATTTACGCCGCCGCCCTCGACAAGGGGTTCACCGCCGCCTCCATCATCGACGATTCCCAGGTGGAGTACGAGAGCGGCCGGGAGAAGGCGTGGAAGCCGAAGAACTACGACAACGTCTACCGGGGGCCCGTCACCATGCGCGAGGCCCTCACCAACTCCATCAACGTGGTGAGCGTGAAGATCCTCGAACAGATCGGGGTGGATTACGCCATCGAGTACGCCAAGAAGCTGGGGATCACGTCGCCGCTGGCGGCCAACCTGACCCTCGCCCTCGGCTCATCCAGCGTCACCCCCCTGGAACTCACCTCCGCCTACGCGGTCTTCGCCGCGGGGGGGTACCGGACCACGCCGTACTTCATCACGAAGGTCGAAGACGGGGACGGGAAGGTTCTGGAAGAGACGGCGGTGCCGACGCTCCCGACCTTCACGAACCAGACATCGGTGGCGCCTCCCCCTGAAACAGGGGCCAACGCGGCTCCACCGGCCACCGGGAGCGGACCCGCGGCGATACCCGCCATCTCCCCGGAGACTTCGTTCATCATGACCAATCTGATGGAGAGCGTCGTGCAGAGCGGTACCGGCCAGCGGGCCCGGGCCCTTGGCCGCCCCGTGGCCGGCAAGACCGGTACCACCAACGACATGAAGGATGCCTGGTTTGTCGGCTATATTCCCCAACTCGTGGCCGGGGTTTGGGTCGGCTACGACCAGGAGCGCTCCCTCGGGGCGGGGGGTCGGGTGGCCAGGCGGCGGCCCCGATCTGGACCGAATTCATGCAGCGGGCCGTGGCGCGGCTGCCGGCCCAGAGCTTTTCCGTCCCCCAGAACGTGACCTTTGCCACCATCAATGCCCGCACCGGCAGGTTGGCGCGGGAGGGGAGCGAAGGGGCGGCGACCGAATGCTTCATCGCCGGCACCGAGCCGAAGAGCTACGACGGCGAGGGGGGTGCTGTCGATGCTCCGTGAGCCCAGTGATTACAGGGCGTTGCGCATGGTGGGGAGGGCTCGATAGCCGTCCGGCGGGGGCTTTGCCACCCCCCGGTGAGGATAAACCCTTATGGCACAACGGTTTCCGGCGATGAAAAAAATCTGTTTCGCGCAAATAATCCCTTGCAAAGTGGAAATTTCTGTCTATAGTATTCGCCAGAATTACCTAATAAAGGAGGGTTGACCATGACCAAAGCAGAACTTGTGGATGCCGTAGCGAAATCCGCCAACCTGACGAAGGCGGCTGCTGACAAGGCCGTTGGCGCGTTCATCGGTGCCGTCAGCGACGCGCTCAAGAAGGGGGACAAGGTGACCCTCGTTGGGTTCGGAAGCTTCGAGGTATCCACCCGCAAGTCCCGTACCGGCCGTAACCCCCAGACCGGCAAAGAGATCAAGATCGCCGCTGCCAAAGTTCCCAAGTTCCGTCCGGGCAAGGCCCTCAAGGACGCCGTCGCCGGCAAGAAGAAGTAAGTTTCTTCTGCCGCCGTTGCCGGCGGAGCATGGTTTTGCGCAGATTATGAAAGAAGCCCCGTCCCGTACGGGGCTTCTTTCGTTTCCGCCCTCCCGCGCTGCCGCCGCCTCCCCTTGCCAACCTCCCCTCCTCCGGTTAGAGTCTCTGTGCAGAGGGATTCGCTTCAGGGAGAGCCAGACCGATGTCACACCCCCCGGTGCCCGCACCGACATCATCCCCCCGTTGGTACCGCCGCCTGGTGCGATGGCTGGCCCTGGGCGCCCTTGTGCTCGTCGCGGGGGGCGCTGCCCTGGCACTCTATCTCTCGACCCCGCTGGCCGCGCAGCAGCTTTCCCGTCTCCTCACCCGCTCCCTCCGCCTCCCCGTTGCCATCGCCGCCGTGGAACCCCGTCCGGGGGGGGTGGTGCTCCGTGGTCTGCGGATCGGCAACCCTGAAGGGTTCCCTGCCGTCCCCCTGGCAACGGCCGACACCGTCACCATCGCCCCGCGCTGGCTGGCGCTTTTGGGGGGAGGCCGCGATTTCCGGCGCATCGAGGTTGACGGGGTGCGGGTACTGCTTGCGCGAAACCGTTCGGGTGAGTGGAACGCAGCGGCGCTCCGGAAGCGGGGGGGGGAGCGAAAGCCGGCGGCGGAGCTCACGATCGGCGAACTGGCGGTGCGCAATGGCGCCGTGGCGGTGGAGGGACGCGGCGTAACCGGCATCAACCTGCGGCTGCGGGATTTCTCGACGCGGGGGAACACCGGTTCGCAACTGGAGCTTGCCTTTGCCGACGCGGGAGGGAGCCGGTTCCGGCTCACGGGGAGTCTCCGTCCCGGTCCCGCCCCCGATCTCGATCTGACGCTTCTGGCACCGGCCGTCGCCCTCACACCCTACGGCACGATGCTGAAGACCCGGGGAGTCTCCCTGGCGGGAGGGACGGGAAGCGTGCGGCTTGCGGTGCGGTACACCGGCGGTCTTCTGCAGGGAACGGGCGATGCCGAGGTGCGGGATCTCCTCATCACGACGTCCGCCGGCCGGCTTTCGCCCTTCACCGGCCGGGTATCGCTGGCGGCGCGCTATGAGCCGGCGCGGGACACAGGGGTGGTGGAATCGCTCCGGGTGGAGCTTGCCGACACAGTCCGGCTGCGGGCGACGGCTACGGTGAACCGGCTTCGCACCGGCCGGCAGTTCGCCGCCGACATCGCCGTCGGTGACATCGACCTGGGGCGCCTCTCCCTCCTATTGCCGGCGGCGATGCGGCGCGATGCCGAGGTGGGAGGAGTTCTCGGCGGGGGGCGCGTTCACGTGGCGGGGGATGCCCGGAGGGTGTCGGAGCTGTCCGGCGGGGTCACGCTTCGCGACGGTGCCTTCTCCCGCGGAAAGCGCCCCTTCTTCCACGGGCTGACGGGGAGCGCCGCCCTTGCCCCCCGCGACGGCGGGTGGGGGGTGCGGGGGATGCTCTCCCTGCCGCGCCAGGGAGAGAGCTCTCCCCTGGAGCGTCTCGACCTTCCCTTTTCGCTCTCCCTTTCGGAGCGCCTCGCCCTGCGGGGCGGGGAAGCTGCACCTCTGGCGGCGCGGATTTTCGGCCTTCCGGTGACCGGCGGGCTTTCGTATCGCCCCACCGATCCCCGTCCCCTCTCCTTGTCGCTGATGGTCCCGGCTGCTTCTCTGGCGGCGCTTGCCCCTCACCTCGCCCCCTTCGGCATCCGCCCCGCGGGAGGGAGTGCCATCCTCGCCCTCCGGGTGACGGGGCGCAATGCCCGGGAACTGGAAGGGGAGATTTCCGGAGTGGGTCGTGCTGTTTCGGGAGAGGCGCGGGGGCGGGAAGTCGCGTTTCATGAGGGGGTGCTCCGGACCCGGTTCGCCTGGGCGGGGGGGCGCCTGGACGCCTCCGGCGAGTGCCGGGTGGGGGGGGCGCGTCTCGATGGCCGTCCGGGGGAGGCCCGGTTCGGCTGGCATCTTGTCGGCCGGACCGTGACCCTGACTGATGGGCTGTTTCGCCTGGCCGGCACCACGGTGGTGCCGGGGCGCCTTTCGCTGGCGGTGGGGTATGCCGAGGGGCTCCCCGCGGCACGGCGCTATCCGCTGGTCTTCGATCTGGCGGAGGGGACGGTCAAAAGCGGCGCGGGGGAGGCTGCCGGCCTGGCCGCGTCGTTCCGCGGATACGTGAACGTCATGCCGGGAGAGCGGTGGATTGAGGGAAGCGGCGCCGCGTCGGCCCGGGCGGTTACGCTCCGTGCCGCTCCCCTCGGGGCGCCGTCGGCCCGGTTCAGCCTCGGGCGCGGGACAGCGGTGGCGGACCTGGGGGGGAGCGTTGCCGGCGGGGCATTGAGCGGCCGCCTGACGCTGGACCCCCGGAATCCCGGTGAGGGGGGAGCCTTTACCCTCGGACTCCGGGAGGGAGATCTGGCGACGCTGGCTCCCCTCCTCTCCGGCACGGCAGCCGTCCTCCCCACCGGGGGGCGCGTGACCGTCGCCGCGGAGGGGACATTCGTCCCGGCCACCGGCGCCACCTGCCGTCTTGAGGTCGGCGCCCGGGGCGTGGCGCTGGCGGGGTCAGGGGGTAAGAGCGTCCTGAACGGCGGGGGGGTGGCGCTCTCCGCTGCCATCGCCGGTGAGAAGGCGACCATCCGCGAGGCCACCGTTTCGCTGGGCGAAGGGGTCGCCCTCCGGCTCCGGGGGAGCGTGGACCATGCCTGGTCGCCCCGACGGGAGGGGGAGCTTTCCTTCTCCCTTCCCCGCACCACCGTCAGCGGCATCGTCGATCCCCTGGTCAATGCCCTCCCCCGCGCCATTCAGGAGGCGACCATCGGCGGCGCGGTGGCGGCCCGCGGCACCGTGGCGATCACGGGGAGTTCGGCCCGCGCCGAAGGAGCGGTCACGTTCGACGGCGCCTCCCTCGACGTGGCGTCGCAGCGGTTCACCGTCAGCGGCATCGGGGGGACGGTCCCCTTTTCCCTCCTCCTCGGTCCCGCCGCGCCGCGCCGCACCCCCACGGCCCACAGTTTCACGAAGGAAAACTATCCCGACCTCCTGGAGAGAATGCGGAAAGCCCCGTCCGGCGGCGAGTCGCTCACCATCGGCTCCGTCCGTTTCGGGTCGCTGGAGCTGGGGGAGACCGTGCTGCATCTGCGGGCCGCCCAGGGGGTCACGGAAGTCGTGTCGCTCCGGTCCTCGCTGTACGAGGGGGCACTCCTCGGCACGGGGTTCGTGGCGGTGCAGGGAGGGCTCGCCTATGGCGCCGACATCCTGGTGAACGATCTGAGCCTTCGCCGGCTCTGCGATGCCTTCCCCAAGATTAAGGGGTATGCGTCGGGGCGCATCGACGGGGTCGTGAGCCTCTATGGCGAGGGGCAGGGGGTGGCGGGACTCGTCGGGTTCACCGACCTCTGGGCCCGGGAGTCCCGGCAGGAGCAGATGCTCCTTTCCAAGGAGTTCCTCCAGCGGCTGGCCGGCAAGAAGCTGCGCGGTTTCTTCTTCCGCGACGACCGCTCCTACGACACCGGAGAGGTGAGCGCCTACCTGGAGGGGGGGTACCTCACCTTCACCACCCTCGATGTCTCCCATACCAATTTCCTGGGGGTGCGGGACCTGAGCGTGTCGGTGGCGCCGATCCAGAACCGGATCGCCCTGGAGCACCTCTTCGGCGCCATTCGGGAGGCGGCGGCCCGGGGGAAGGCGGTGCGGGCCGACGAGCCGCCGGCCGAGGCCGCTCCGCCCCAGACCGAGTTCCAGTGGCAGGAGTGAGCGCGGGCATCCGGTCCGGTTGACCTGCGGTGGCAATCCCGGCGGATTCCGGGGGACGGTGATGCTTTCATTGCCCGGCCGATGTGGTATAGTGCTGGGTGAATACGTATCCGAGGAGGAGATCATGACGCGAAGGATTCTGAAGGGGGGCGTCGCCGCCCTGTGCGGGCTGCTTGCCGCCTGTGCCATCATTACGGTCAACGTCTATTTCCCCGAAAAGGCGGTGAAGGAGGCCTACAAGTCCCTCGACGAGATGCTCCTGAAACGAGGGGAGGAGAAACCGGCCGCAGAGCCGAAGCCTGCTGAGGAGCCGAAGGGGGAAGGGGCCAAGCCCCAGAGCCGGCTCTTCGATGAGCTCCCGTCCCTTTCACTGGTCCCCGAGGCGTGCGCCGCCGACAATTACGCCGACGATCTGGCGGTGGAGCTCTCCAGCATGCCCGACGTGCTCAAGGCCTACGACGAGATGAGCTCCCGGCTGCCGCGGCTGCGCGCCCTGTTCGAGGGGGGGGTGGTGGGGGTGAACAGCCAGGGGCTCATCGAGGTGCGGGACAAGGGGAAGGTGCCCCCGGCAGACGAAGCCCTCGTCAAGGCGGAGAATGCCAGCCGCAAGGTCGTCGTCACCGGCATGGCGAAGGCGATCCTCAAGCTCAACAAACAGAAGGAGAGCAAGGCAGCCATCAATCAGGTGCTCCCCAAGGCGGCGGCCACCTACGCGGAGATCAAGCGCGAAGAGGCGAAGCCGGGGTGGTGGATGCAGCTGCAGAACGGCCGGTGGGTGCAGAAGTAGCGGAGGCGCCGCTCTCTTTTGATCGGGAAAGGCGGGGAGGATATCCCCGCCTTTCTCTTTTTTAGATGGTTACCCCGTGGAGGTCCCGCCGGCGGTACCGCCACCAGAAGGCAGCGGCACGGACGTACCAGTCGATGACGAAGACTCCCCAGACGGCGTAGAGGGTGAGATGGAGCCAGTCGGCGGCGATCCAGGAGAGGAAGACCCGCACCCCCCACATGACGCCGAGGGTCACGAGAAAGACGTAGAAGGTGTCGCCGGCCCCCCGGAGGCTCCCGGCGTAGACGAAGGAGAGGGCCAGCGGCACCTGGGCAAAGGCGACGAGCCGCAGGAAGACGATCCCCCGTTCGATGACCGCCGGATCGCGGGTGAAAAAACCGATGAGCGGCCCCGGCAAGGCGATGAAGAGGAGCGCCATCCCCCCCATGACGATGACGGCGAGCCGCAGGGCTTCCCCGTGGCTCACTCTGGCGCGCCGGATCTTCCGGGCCCCCAGGGCCTGCCCCATGAGGGTGGCCGCGGCGATCCCCATGCCGGCCCCCGGCATGAAGGAGAGGGACTCGATGGAGACTCCGATCTGGTGCGCCGCGTAGGCGGCGGTGCCGAACCCGATGATGAACTTGGAGTAGAAGAGTTGCCCCCCCTGGTGGGCGATCCGCTCCAGGGCCACGGGCCACCCGACCCGCCAGATCCGGCGGAAGAGCTCTCCGTCCGGCCTGCCGGCGCGGAGATACCTCCGCCGCAGCGCCTGGGCGAGGAGGTAGAGGAAGCCGACCGCCTCGGAAGCATTGATGGCGAAGGCGGCGCCGGTCACGCCGAGGCGCGGGAGACCGAGCCGGCCGTAGATGAGGGGCCAGGCGATGGCCACGTGGAGGACGTTCACGAGAAGGATCGCCGTCATCGGCGTCCGGGTGTCGCCGGTGCCGTGCATGATGGCCGAGAGGATGTTGAGCCCGGTGGTGAAGGCGAGGTAGAGAAAGACGAGTTTGATGTAACCGGTGGCGAGGGCGAGCACCTCGTGGCGGGCCCCCAGGAAGGCGGCGAGGTGCTCGCCGAAAGCCCAGCCGAGGGCCGAGGCGAGCACCGTCATGACGGCACAGGCGAGGGTGGCCGCGAAGGCCGCCCGGCGGGCCTCCCGCCGCTGCCCCGCGCCCCAGAGGTGGGCGATGACCACGGTGGTGCCGGTGGCAAGCCCCCAGAAGACGGTCATCGTCACGAAGACGAGGAGCTGCCCGAGGCCGGTGGCGGCGATGGCAGCGGCCCCGAGCCCTCCCACGAGAAAGATGTCGACGATGGCGACGAGCCGCTGGAAGAGCGACGAGAGGAGGACCGGGAGTGACAGGTTCATGACGTTGCGCCGGATGGAGACGCGCTTGGATCGCCTCCGGGCGTCTCTCCCCGTAAACCTTCGTCCCCTCATTCCGTCTCCCCGCGCCTCCCCGTCAGTCGCCGAGTTCCAGCTCCCCGGCCAGATTCAGCACGAAATTCTTGGCCCGCCCCGACGGTGCGATGATGCCGTAGGCGAGGGCTTCCTTCAGTTCGGCGTCCGTTGCGCCTGCTTCCTTCGCGCCCGCGAAGTGTTTCTTCAGTCAGGTGGGGCACCCCACCGCCACGGCGCAGCCGACCCGGATCAGCTCCCGGGTCCGGGCGTCGAGAACCTCCTCGTACTCGAAGTCGAGGATCTTCTTTCTGATCTTCATTGGCAGCCTCTCCTTTCCCCGGGATGGCTGGCAACCGCGGCTCCCGGTCTGAAAACTATGGGGCCGGCAGGGGCGTTTTGCAAGCGTTTTTTGTATACGCCAAAAGAGGCTCCTCCCCGCGGTCTAGAAGAATGGATGGGACAAGGGAGTAAAAGATTGCAGGCAAATAAATAGCATGCTATTTATATTGCATGAACAAATTTGATGATGCAATCAGCCGTGGCAATCTCCTCTACCGTCTGGGGCTCCTGACCCGTCACTGGCGCCAGGTGCTGGACGCCGAGTTCCAGGCCGCCGGCCTGACGGATGCCACCTGGCGTCCCCTGCTGCACCTCAATCTGCTGGGGGATGGGACCCGCCAGAAGGATCTGGCGGCGTCCGTCGGTATCGAGGGACCTTCCCTGGTCCGTCTCCTCGACACCCTGGTCGCCAAGGGGCTGATGGAGCGGTCGGAAGATGCCCGGGACCGCCGGGCGAAACTGCTCCGTCTGACCCCCGCGGGGTGCGCCATCGTCGAGCGGATCAAGGAGACGGTGGTCACCCTCGAAAACGAGCTGCTCAGCCCGTTCAGCGACGGAGAGATCGCCCAGGTGTCGGAATTCATCCTGCGCCTCGAAACCACGGTACGGGACGCCCGTCGGCGGTGCCGGCGGTGATGGGGCCCGCGCTCCGGCAATTCGCCGCCCATCAGGCGCCACAGATAGTCCGCGCCCTCCGCGGCGGCGGCGCCGCCCTTGCCGCCCTGGCGGCCGCCACTCTCCTGAAACTCGAAAACCCCTACTGGGCGGCGATGACGGCGATCATCGTGATCCAGCCCACGCGCGACCTGCTGTTCGAGAAGAGTTTTTACCGCCTGGTCGGTACCGCCATCGGCTCCGGCGCGGGGCTGCTGCTCCTCCTCTCCACCCGGTCGCCCCTCCTGCTCACCATCGCACTCTCCCTCTGGCTTGCCGCCTGCGTCGGCATCGGGAACCTCCTGGACGGTCTCCGTTCCTATGCTGCCATGATGGCGGCCTGCACCTGCACCATCATCACCATGAGCGGTTATCAGAATCCGTCCCATCTGGTCGATATCGCCTTCGGCCGGGTTGCCTGCATCATCGTCGGCATCGTCATCTCCACGACGGTGACGGCGCTCTTTACCCCCCGCCAGTGCGGAGATGATCTCCGGAACCGGCTGCGTCGGGTGGTGGGGGACGCGGTGGAGTGGCTGGCACTGCTGCTGCGCCAGGGGCGGGGAGAAAAGGGGGTTCGGCAGGAACGGGAGATCCTGATGGAGATCGCGGAGGTCGAAGCCCTGCTGGGTGCGGCCGGTGCGGGATCGCGTCGGTTCAGGAGGCAGAGGCGCCATATAAAAAGCCTCATCGCCTCGCTCCTCTCGCTGCTGGCTGTCGGCCGGCTGGCCGGGGAGCTGCTGGCCCGGCACGACGGCCACGACCGTCGCCACGGATACTGGCGGGAGATCCTTGCCGGCCATCTCGACGAGATTGCCGTGGTCCTGGGGCACCCCGGAACGGCGAACTGTACCGCCGAGATGGCTGCGGCAGCGGCCGAGACGAGGGAACATTTACCACTCCTGGGGGGGACGCTGACCGAGATCGTTGCCGCGATACACCTCGTCCTGGCGGATTATGAACCCGCGGCCGATTCCCCCGAGAAGGAGCCGGCGAACCGCTTCGTCCGCCACCGGGACTGGCAGGAGGCGCGCCGGGCGGCGGTCCGCGCGGCCCTCGCCATTGCCGCCGTGGGGGGAACCTGGGCGCTCTCCGGCTGGACAAAGGGGCCGCTGATGCTGATGGCCATGTCGATCATGCTCAGCATCTTTTCCACCAAGGAGCACCCCGCCAGCTTTGTCGGACAGATCTTCTGCGGCGCCGCCGTCGGCTCGGCCGCCGCCGTCTTCTGCCGGATCGAGCTCCTTCCGGGGGTGACCGATCCGTTCGTGACGGGCGCCGTCATCGCCCCCTTCATCGTGCTCGGTGTCTTCGCCATGCAGCAGCGGCGCACGGCCATCGCCGCCACTGACGCCACGCTCTTCTTCATCTTCGTCACGCAGCCGGGAGTGCCGGTGGCCGTCGTTCCCGCCGACCTCGCCCTTGGTGCGGTCGCCATGCTGATGGGGGTGGGGAGCGCCTGGCTCTCCTACCGCTATCTGGTGCCGATCGACCCCGCGATCCGTCTCCGCTCGCTCCTTGTCGCCATTGCCCGGGATATCGAACTCCTGACCATGGCTTCCCCCGCGACGGTGGAGCGGCTGCGGGCCCGGATGCACCACCGGGTGCTCCGGATGGTCTCCCTGGCCACCCGGTATGATGTCGGGCACCTCCCCCTGGTGGAGGGGGGGCTGGCAGCGTTGGCCATCGGCACGTGCATCGAGCGGCTGCGGGCGGCCCGGGAAGACGGAGCGCCGGCGGCTGCCAGGCTTGTCCGGGAGACGCTCGCTCCCGGATCCGATTCCACCGCCTGGCCGCGGAACGTCGCCACGGCGCTCGAAAGCGCCGCCATGACCCTCTTTGGGGTGGGGGGGCCTGGCAGCCATCCTTCCGACGGCGAGGCTGCCGGCACCGCGTGCGACCCGGCCGTTTCTGTCGACGGTCGCCCCCTGGGCTGGAAAAGCCGGAGAACGCCATGCCGTATCTGAGGTTCAAGGGATTCGACGAAGGGTTTTTGCGAGAGCGGCTTACGCTGCTTGTGGAGGAGTTTTCCCGCGTGGCCGCCGTGCCGCAGGAGGTGGTGAAGGTCGAGGCGCTCAGCGTCACCCGCATTACGGAGACGCCCCGCTCGGTGGAGATCTTCATGTTCCCGCGACCGCAGGAGAAGCATGACGCCATCGCGGCCACTCTCCATGCGCTGCTCAGTCATTTCGATTACCGCAACGTCCACATCTTCTTCGTGCTGCTTGCCCCATCCCTCTACTACAGGGACGGAGAGCCGCTCAAGAGCGTAAGCTGGCTCCCCTGATAACGGTGCCGGAAAGGCGGAAGGGGGGAGACGCAAAAAGAGCCGCACGGTGCTGTCCGTACGGCTCTTTTGTCTCACTCCCGGCAGATTCTCGGGTCTCTAGAAGGGGATGTCGTCGTCCGGGTTGAAGGCGGGCTCGTCAAAACCGGGGCCGCCGCTGAAACCGGCATCTCCGCCACGGCCGGCGGGGCGTCCGCCCCCTTCGCCGCGGGCGCTGAGCATCTGCATCTTCTCGCCGACGACCTCGGTGCTCCACCGGTCGCGGCCATCCTTGTCCTGCCATTTGCGGGTCTGGAGCCGTCCCTCGATGTAGACCGTTTTCCCCTTCGAGAGGTACTCGCCGGCCACTTCTGCCTGGCGTCCCCAGAGGACCACGTTGTGCCACTCGGTCCGTTCCTCCCACTCGCCGTTCTTGTTCTTGAACTTCTCGCTCGTGGCGAGGGAGAAGCTGGCCACCGCGGTGCCCGCGGGGGTGTAGCGGACTTCGGGGTCTTTGCCGAGGTTGCCGATCAGCATGACTTTATTGAGGCTGGCCATGGGGGGCTCCTTTCCAGGGTGATGTGGTATACCGAAAACCGCTGCAGTGTAGAGGATTCAGCCCCTTCTGGCAAGCGATATTTGGTTTGACTCGCCCGGGAAAAAACAGTAAGGTAAATCGGATTTGTAACCGGAGCTTAGCATGCTTAATGGGTTGATTTATTTGATGTTTTTTGTGCCGCTCACCGGTGTGTGCAGCCTGTTTGCCGTGGTCGGCAGCCTTGTGGATTCCAGCGGGGCCTTCGCCCATCGCTGCGCCCTCTTCTGGAGCCGCGTCGGCCTCATGATGGCCGGCGTGCGTCTGGAGGTCGTCGGGACGGAAAACGTGCCGGCCGGCCAGTCGGTCATCTTCATGGGGAACCACCAGGGGAACTTCGATATCCTCGTCCTCTCCCGCGCCATTCCCCGCCGCTTTTCCTGGCTGGCGAAGGAGGAGCTCTTCCGCATTCCCCTCTTCGGTCCCGCCATGCGGCGCGCCGGCTACATCCCCATCGACCGCAGCGACGGCCGCAAGGCCCTGCGCAGCCTCGATGCGGCGGCGAAGCGGATCAGGGCCGGGGCAAGCGTCATCGTCTTTCCTGAGGGGACCCGTACCGCCGACGGTTCCCTCCTGCCGTTCAAGAAGGGGGGATTCATCCTTGCCGAGCGCGCCGGGGTTCCGGTGGTCCCCTTCACCATCAACGGGAGCATGCGGGTCAATCCGCGGAACACCGTGAAGCTCTTCCGCGGGACCATCGGGGTCCGGTTCGGCGCGCCGATTGCGACGTCCGGCGAGGGCGCCCTCACGGGGGGGGACCTCATGGAGCGGGTGCGGACCGCCATCGAGTCGGGGCTGGAGGGATAACGTGACGGTGCCGGCGATCATTCTCATCGGTGGCGGCCTGGCCGCGGTGCTCTTCGGGCTTCCGGCCGCCCACCGCCTTGCACGGCCGTGGGACATCGCCGCGGCGCTCATCTTTCTTTTCGGGGTGGCGGCGGCGCTTGTCGGTACGCTCCTGGCGCTCGTTCCGGGATTTTTCGGGTAGCGGATGATCGAACGAACCAAAACCATCATTGCCAACGCGGCGGTCATTGCCGTCATTTCCCTCGTCCTCATCGGCGCAAACACCTGGTGGCGCCAGCGGACCCAGTTTCAGCGGGGTGAGGCCTTCCTGGCGAAGCGGGACTACCTGGCGGCCGTGGCCGGCTATGAGGCGTCGATCCACATGTACACCCCCGGCAGCCCCACGGTGGAGGCGGCGGCCCAACGGCTGTGGGAGATCGGCGAACTCATGGAGCGGGCAGGGGACATTGACCGGGCGCTGATCTCGTTCCGGGCCCTGCGCAGCTCGTTCTACGCGGCCAAGTGGCTCCTGCAGCCGGGGGAGAAGTGGATCGCCCGCTGCGACCTGAAGATCGCGGGGCTCCTGCAGCGGCAGGGGTACGCAACGGCCCCGGCCAGGTGACGCGATGATCGAACAGGATACCATCAGCACGCCGGCCGGTCTCCGGATCATCCCCCTGGGGGGGCTGGGGGAGATCGGGCTCAACATGGCGCTCTTCGAGTACGGCGACGACATCATCGTCGTCGACTGCGGCCTCATGTTCCCCGAGCCCCACATGCTCGGCATCGACTTCGTCATCCCCGACATCGCCTATCTGCGGGAACGCGCGGACCGGGTGCGGGGGATCTTCCTCACCCACGGTCACGAGGACCACATCGGCGCGCTCCCCTTCGTCCTCCAGGAGATCTCCCCCCCCCTCTACGGCACGGCCCTCACCCTCGGTTTCGTGCGGGAGAAGCTGAAGGAGTTCGATCTCGACGGCTACGTCGACCTGGAGGTGGTGAAGCCGCGGGAGACGGTCGCTGCCGGGACCTTCGAGGTGGAGTTCATCCGGGTCTCCCACTCCATCGTCGACGGCTGCGCCCTGGCGATCCGCACCCCCGAGGGGGTGGTGATCCACACCGGCGACTTCAAGATCGACCACACCCCGGTGGATGGCGAGCTGACCGATCTCGCCACCTTCGCCCGCTATGGCACCGAGGGGGTTCTGGCGCTGATGGCCGACTCCACCAACGTGGAGCGGGAAGGGTTCACCCTCTCGGAGCGGGTGGTGGGGGAGGCGTTCGACGAGATCTTTCCCCGCTGTCCGGGGAGGATCATCGTTGCCGCCTTCTCCAGCAACATCCAGCGGGTCCAGCAGGCGGTGGACGCCGCGGCCCGCTGCGGCCGCAAGGTGCTCCTCAACGGCCGTTCCATGGTGGCCAACGTGGCCATCGCCCGGCAGCTGGGGTACCTGCGGATTCCCGACGGCATCCTCACCGACCTGAAAGAGCTCCCTCGCCTCCCCAAGGAGGAGGTCTGCATGATTACCACCGGTTCCCAGGGGGAGCCGATGAGCTCCCTGGCGCGGATCGCCATGGACGACCACAAGCAGATCAAGCTGGAGCAGGGGGATACGGTGATCCTCTCCTCCCGCTTCATCCCCGGCAACGAGAAGACCATCTCCGATCTCATCAACCACCTCTACCGCCGCGGCGCCGAGGTCTACCACGAGAAGGTCTCCGAGGTGCATGTCTCGGGGCACGCCTCCCAGGAGGAGCTGAAGCTGATCCTCAATCTGGTGAAGCCCCGCTTCTTCATCCCGGTCCACGGCGAGTACCGCCACCTGGTAAAGCACGCGCGGCTGGCCCAGATGGTGGGGGTGCCGGCGGAGCGCTGCCTCCTCGCTGTCAACGGCGACGTGATTTCGTTCCGCGACGAGCGGGGGGGCATCGCCGACCGGGTGGAGACGGGGCGGGTCTTCATCGACGGCAAGGGGATCGGCGACGTGGGAGAGGTGGTCCTCAAGGACCGCAAGCACCTCTCGGAGGACGGGATGGTGGTGGTGATCATCGCCATCAATCAGTACACCGGCGAGGTGATCTACGGTCCCGACGTCGTCTCCCGCGGCTTTGTCTTCGAGGACGAGAGCCAGGAGTACCTCGACGAGACGAAGAAGATCGTCCTCGACACCCTGGCCGGCATGACCATCGAGGCCCGCACCGACTGGGGGGAGGTCAAGCAGGAAGTGCGGCGGGTTCTCAGAAGGTTCTTCAACAAGACGATCGAACGGCGGCCGGTGATCCTGCCGCTGATTCTGGACATGTAGGCATGGACGACCAGGTCGAGAAAAAAGAAAAACTGAAGAAAGAAATCCAGGGGATGGCCCTCGGGGCGGTGGGGATTTTCATCCTCGTGGCACTGGTCTCGTTCAGCGCAGGGGACCAGTCGTTCAACACCTACTCCTCCGAAGGAAAACTCCACAATTTCGGCGGCCGCCTCGGCGCCGACCTGTCGGACTTGCTCCTACAGCTCTTCGGGCTCGCCTCCTACGCCATTCCCATCGGGCTTCTCTACCTCTCCTACAAGCTCCTCCGCTTCAAGGAACTCCGCTGGAAGCCGTACAAGGGGATCGCCTTCGCGACGCTCCTCGTCTCCCTCTCGGCCCTCTTCGCCTTCAACCTGGAGAAGACGGTCTTCCTCGGCCAGCCGGTCCTCACCGGCGGCGCCGTGGGGTTTAAGACGGCGTCGTTCCTCAAGACCTACTTCGGTATCACCGGAGCCATCCTTATCGTCCTCCCCCTCTTGGCCGCCTCGGCCATGGTGCTGTCGCGCTTCTCCTTCGTCCTCTTCGCCGACTGGTGGTTCGAGAACCTGAAGGAGCGCTGGGCGCGCCACCGCGAGCGGAAGGAGCTGAACCGCCAGCTTCTGGACGCGGGGGAGAAGCCCGAAAAGAAGAAGGCGCCGGAGATCAGGCCGGTCCACGTGGCGATCCCTCCCCCGCCGCCGGTCCAGAAGAAGGAGAAAAAGAAGGAGGAGGCCAAGACCGCCCCTCTCCAGGAGGCCTTCGACTTCATCAAGGCGGAAGGGGATCATCGCACCCCGCCGCTGTCGCTCCTCGACACCCCTCCCGTCACCGAGAAGCGCCTCGATCGGGACATCCTCACCATGAACGCCCGGCTCCTGGAGAAGAAGTTCAAGGATTTCGGCATCGACGGCGAGGTGGTGGAGATCTGTCCCGGCCCGGTCATCACCATGTATGAGTTCGCCCCCGGCCCCGGCATCAAGGTGAGCCGCATCGCCTCCCTCTCCGACGACCTCTCCATGGCGCTCCAGTCCATGTCTATCCGGATCGTGGCCCCCATCCCCGGCAAGGGGGTGGTGGGGATCGAGATCCCGAACCGTGAACGGGAGACGGTCTTTCTCAAGGAGATCTTCAACGGCGAGGAGTTCCACGGCAGCAAGATGAAGCTGCCGCTGGCCCTGGGGAAGGACATTGCCGGCGCACCGTCGGTGACCGACCTGGCCAAGATGCCCCACCTCCTAGTGGCCGGCGCCACCGGCTCGGGAAAGTCAGTCTCCATCAACACCATGATCCTGTCGCTCCTCTACACCGCCACCCCCAAGGACGTGCGGTTGATCATGGTGGACCCGAAGATGCTGGAGCTCTCCATCTACGAAGGGATCCCGCACCTTCTCCTCCCCGTGGTCACCAACCCCAAGAAGGCCTCCCTGGCGCTGAAATGGGCCGTGGAGGAGATGGGGCGCCGCTACCGCCTCATGGCCGACAAGGGGGTGCGGAACATCGGCTCCTACAACCAGTGTCTCGAAAAGGAGGAGAAGGAGGCCGAGGAGCTTAAGGCCCAGGGGACCGTGGTGCTGGACGAGGTGGCGGACGAGCCTGGTGACGACGAGGAGGCGATCCAGCAGTTTCTGGCCAAGCAGGAAGAGCTGGAGCACGGGCATCTGCCGTACATCGTCGTCATCGTGGACGAGTTGGCCGACCTCATGATGGTGGCCGGCCGGGAGATCGAGGAGTCCATCGCGCGCCTGGCCCAGATGGCCCGGGCCGCCGGGATCCATCTCATTCTTGCCACGCAGCGGCCGTCGGTGGACGTCATCACCGGCCTCATCAAGGCCAACTTCCCGGCCCGGATCTCCTTCCAGGTCTCCTCGAAGATCGACTCCCGGACCATCCTCGACACCAACGGCGCCGAGTCGCTCCTGGGGGCCGGCGACATGCTCTTCCTCCCGCCGGGGACCGCCAAGATGCAGCGGGTCCACGGCGCCTTCGTCTCCGACGCCGAGGTGCAGCGGGTGGTGGAGTTCCTCAAGAAGCAGGGGAAGCCGGTCTACGACAAGTCGATCCTGGAGATGAAGGAGGACGGTGGCTCCGGCGGCGGGGACGACGAGGACCTCATCGACGAGCGGTATGACGACGCGGTGGCTCTGGTGGCCGAGACGCGCCAGGCCTCCATTTCCATGGTCCAGCGGCGGCTGCGGATCGGTTACAACCGCGCCGCCCGCATCATCGAGCGGATGGAACAGGAGGGGATCGTGGGTCCCTCCGACGGGACCAGCAAGCCGCGAGAGGTCTTCATCAACAAGCTGTAGCCGCCGGGCGACTCTGGCCGGCGGACGTGATCCCGGCCCGTTTTGTGGTACCATGGAATCAGGCACGACCGCCCCGGCCCGTGAGGTGTTCCATGAAAGCCACGATACGTCTTCTCGTCGCCGCTCTCCTTGCCGTCACATCCCTTCCGGTCCTCGCCACGGACCACCAGCCCGCGTCGAAGGGGAAGGACCTCTGTCTGCTCTCTTACGAGAACTGTCCCGAGCGCAAGGACGACATCCTCGAGCTCATCGCCAAGCTCAAGCGTGAGATCGCCCGGGGTACCGATGTCTATACCCCGGCGGAACTGAGAATCCTCGAACAGAAGCTTGAGGAGTACCAATTCCTGCTCGACGTGCTGCTGCACCATAACTCAAGGTAGGGGGAGCCTTCCGCTTCCGTCCGCCCATGGGGAGTTCGGCCTGATTTTCCTCTTTCTCGCCAACCTTTTTCTCATCCTCGTCGATGCCTCCATCGGCTACCACGTGGCGCCGGCCCTCATGCGCCGTTTTGCCCCTGATCCCGACACCGTGGAGCTGTCGGTGCGGGGGATGCGGACGATGCTGGGGGCGGTGGTGGCGCTTTACATGTTCTTCAACTGCCTCGGTTATTTTCGTTACAGCATGCTTACCCTGGCGGTGGTGGGAGGCGTCGTGCTGATCGATATGGCCGCCCAGCTCGTCGTCCGCCACAGGCTCGGCGCCCCGAAATAGCCGTTTCCCTCCGGTTACCCTCCTTCGCACCAGCCGTTCCTTGGCTTTTGGCGCCGTACCGGTATACTTCTACAGCAAACGCGTTCCGCGCCCCCGGTGGCACGGCGGTGAGGTGTATGGGGGGTGTCCCGGAAATGACCGAACAGCGGCAGACCGACCAGCTTCGCGCGGCCGTGGAAACGAAGTTCTCGCAGGTGTTCAGGTCTTGCCGATGATACTCGGGATTTCGACGGCGGCGGAGGGGCGGTTCATCGAGGTCAATGGGGCGCAAACGGGCCTTCGGCTATGGGCGTGACGAGGTGCTGGGGCGAACCGCCCTCGAATTGAACATCTGGCAGAGCCCGCCGGAGCGGGAGTGGGTGATCCGGCTCATTCAGGGGGGGAAGACGGTGAGGGGTTCCCCTCGTCTATTCGGGTGAGGGTGCGGTGTAGCCGAGCTTCACTGATATTGCCTGGGCCGTCTTTTGGGCAAGGGGGGCGAGCTCGTTCCGGATCCGGTCGTCCGAGAAACGGATCGCCGGTCCCGAGATGATCACGGCGCCGACGACGGCGGTGCGATAGTCGAGAATGGGGGCAGCCACCCCCCGGACGCCGATCTCCAGTTCCTCGTTGTCGACGGCGAAGGAACGGTCTGCCACCTCCCGGAGGTGGGCACGGAGCTGCTCCTGGTCGGTGATGGTGTGGGGGGTGAAGCTGGCGAGTTCGGTGCGGGCCAGGTACCGCTCCAGCTCCTCCGGCGGGAGAAACGCGAGCTGGACCTTTCCTGCGGCGGTGCAGTAGGCGGGGAGCCGGGAGCCGAGGCGGGAGACGACCCGTACCGTGGCGTGGCTCTCGACGCCGTAGAGATAGGTGCTCAGGTTTTCCTTGAGGAGCGCCACGTAGGCGGTTTCGTCGCATTCGCGGACCAGTTCCTCCAGGGCGGCTTTGGAGTACGGCAGCAGCGCCATCTGCCGGATCATGGTCTGGCTGATTTCGAGGGTCTTGAGGCCGAGGCGGTAGTTGCCGGTCACGCGATTCTGCTCCACGTAGCCGCGGGCCTCCAGGGTGGCGAGCAGGCGAAACACGTTGTTCTTGTGAAGCTTGAGCCGCCGGGCCAGTTCGGTGACGCCGAGTTCGGATGCCTCTTCCCCGTGGAACTGCTCGAGGAGGTCGAGGGCGTGGGAAACGGCGAGAATCATGTAGTCGGATTTGTCTTTTTTCTGCACGGTGGCTGCCTCGGTCGGGCGTGATGTGCTGTCGGGCGGGGGCTCTTCGAGAAGGGTCGCCCCGAGGTGCGGAAAGTCTCCTCGACAGGCTTTGTTGTTTGTTGGATGGGACTATAGTGCCATGCGCCGCGGCGTGTCAACAGCTAAATCCGCCGGCGCCGCGGGTGAAATCCCCGGTCGTGATGGTCATGGCGGACGGCGGTGGGGGAGTAGCGGAAATTGCCGTCGGAGAACGTGTCACCGTGATCGGCAGGCGGGGGATAATTAGTGTTGACAAGCCGAGGAGATGGGGGTTATAAACGGAATATCCCCAATCACGACTCCAGTTTAACCTCCGGCGCTTCAGCCGAACTGCCAGTACACAAGAACCTCATCACCGCAGCAGTCATCTTGACAACAGCATAGAGTTCCAGGGTATTCATTCCCCTCACACAAACAAACTATCCGCAACAACATGTCCATACCCCGTGCGTTTGAAGAAGCCGCGGCTTCCTGCCGCCTTGTCTTCGAGCGCTCCGACCAGGAGAACCGATGAACCTTCAAGAACTGAAAGGGAAGAAAATCAACGAGCTTACGGCCATCGCCAAGGGGCTCAACATCGAGGGTGCATCGAGTCTGCGCAAGCAGGACATGATCTTTGCCATCCTCAACGCCCAGACCGAGAAGAACGGCATGATTTTCGGCGAGGGGGTTCTGGAGTGTCTCCCGGACGGCTTCGGCTTCCTCCGGGCCCCCGACTACAACTATCTGCCAGGGCCCGATGATATCTACGTCTCCCCCTCCCAGATCCGCCGTTTCAACCTCCACACCGGCGATACCGTTTCCGGCCAGATCCGCCCGCCGAAGGAGGGGGAGCGTTATTTTGCGCTGCTCAAGGTGGAAACGGTTAACTTTGAACCCCCTGAAGTGGCGCGGGACAAGATTCTCTTCGACAACCTGACCCCCCTCTATCCCGATGAGAAGATCAGGCTTGAGACCGCCCCCGACAACATGCCGATGCGGGTCATGGAGCTGGTTTCCCCCATCGGCAAGGGGCAGCGGGGACTCATCGTGGCGCCGCCGCGTACCGGCAAGACGATGCTGATCCAGAACATCGCCAACTCCATTGCCGAGAACCATCCCGAGGTCTACCTGATCGTGCTCCTCATCGATGAGCGGCCGGAAGAGGTGACCGACATGCAGCGGTCGGTCAGGGGAGAGGTGGTTTCCTCCACCTTTGACGAACCGGCCACCCGCCACGTCCAGGTGGCCGAGATGGTCATCGAAAAGGCGAAGCGTCTCGTGGAGCACAAGCGCGACGTCGTGATCCTCCTCGATTCCATCACCCGTCTCGCCCGGGCTTACAACACCGTCATCCCCCCCTCCGGCAAGATCCTCTCCGGCGGGGTCGACTCCAATGCCCTTCACAAGCCGAAGCGGTTTTTCGGTGCGGCCCGCAACATCGAGGAAGGGGGCTCCCTCACCATCATCGCCACCGCCCTGATCGATACCGGGAGCAAGATGGACGAGGTCATCTTCGAGGAGTTCAAGGGGACCGGCAACATGGAGGTCCATCTTGACCGGAAGCTCGTGGAGAAGCGGACCTTCCCGGCCATCGACATCAACAAGTCGGGGACCCGGAAAGAGGAGCTCCTCATAGAAAAGAGCTCCCTCAACCGGATCTGGATCCTCCGCAAGGTGCTTCACCCCATGAACGTGGTCGACAGCATGGAGTTCCTCCTGGACAAGCTCTCGGAGGCGAAATCGAACCAGGATTTCCTCGACTCCATGAGTAAGTGACGGATGGGGAGTGTCGGCAAAAAACTCTTGAAAAAATAAGCTGGTGGTGCTAACTATAAAACTTTCCAGCGACTGCATATTACCGCAGGGACCCCCTGCAAGGAGGAACATATGAAAGAGGGAATTCATCCCAAGTACACGGAAGTGACGATCAAGTGCGCCTGCGGCAACAGCTTCCAGAGCCGCTCCACCAGCGCCGAGATCAATACCGAAATCTGCTCCGCCTGCCATCCGTTCTTCACCGGCAAGCAGAAACTCATGGACACCGCCGGCCGCGTCGAGCGCTTCAAGAAGAGATACGGCCTGTAAGATCGGGCCCTCGGCCTTGCGGATTGAGTGGAGGGGGATTTTGTCCATGGCGAAATCCCCTTATCTGTTTCTGATGGCGTACCATCGGTCGCCTCACCAAGGGATTGCATGAAGGTTACGCTTCTCCAGCACACCCCCGACCCCGAAACCGCCGTTGCCCTCGCTGCCCGGCTCTGCTACTCGCCCGTCGGCATCGACGAGCTGCGCGAAAAACTCTCGAAATCGGACATCGCCGCCTTTCTCGACAAGATCATGTCGCTGGGGCACCAGTCGGTGCTGGAGCACGCCTCCTTCACCTTCGGCATCGAGGGGATTTCGCGGGCCACGAGTCATCAGCTTGTCCGGCATCGGGTCGCCTCCTACTCTCAGCAGTCCCAGCGTTACGTCACCCACGTCGAGCGGTTTTCCGCCGTGGTGCCGCCGACCATCGCAGCGCAGCCGGACCTTGCGGCGCGCTTCGAGGATCAGCTCAAGGCGATTCACGAAACCTACGCGGCGCTGGTGGCGGCAGGGATACCGGCGGAAGACGCCCGTTATATTCTCCCCAACGCCGCCGAAACCAAGATCATCGTTACCATGAACGGCCGCGAACTGCTCCACTTCTTCGAACTCCGCTGCTGCGAGCGGGCCCAATGGGAGATCCGCGCCATGGCGGTGGAAATGCTGCGGCTCGTGAAGGCGGTCGCCCCTACCATCTTCCGTGACGCCGGTCCGGGTTGTCTGGCCGGTCCCTGTCCGGAAGGCACCATGACCTGCGGCCGGATCGTCGCGGTCAGGGAGAGATTCAAGGAGATGTCAGCGTGATGAAGCGGTTCAGGTCGGTACTGGTACAGCTGTTCTTTCTGGCGGAACGGATCAACGTGGGCGGGCAGGCGGTCCTCGAAGGGGTGATGATGCGGGCTCCCCGCTCCATGGCGATCGCGGTCCGCCGCCCAACCGGCGATATCTCGGTAAAACGGGAGGAGGTCCCCCCCCTCTCCGAGCGCTTCCCCGTGGTCAAGCTCCCCATCGTCCGCGGGGCGGTGGCGCTCTTCTCCTCCCTCATCATGGGACTCAAGGCGCTCAACTTCTCCGCCAACGAGGCGATGGCCGAAGAGGAGGAGAAGGAGGAGCTCTCGTCCTGGGCTCTCGGGGGGACCATGGCGGTGGCGCTCGGCTTCGGCGTCCTCCTCTTCTTCGTCTTCCCCCTCTATCTGACCAAGCTCCTCATCCCGCTCATCGGTACCTCCAACATCATCTTCAACCTGGTGGACGGTATCATCCGGGTGGCGGTCTTTCTCCTCTACATCGTCTCCATCTCCCGGATGAAGGATATCCAGCGGGTATTCCAGTACCACGGCGCCGAGCACAAGACCATCTTCGCCTTCGAGGCGGGCGAGGAGCTGACGGTGGCCAATGTGGCCCGGCACAGCCGGCTCCACCCCCGGTGCGGCACGAGTTTTCTCCTTATCGTCATGCTGGTGAGCATCCTGGTCTTCTCGCTCATCCCGAAGCTGTGGCCCTTCTATCTGAAAGCCGGCTCCCGGGTGGTGCTCCTGCCGGTCATCGCCGGGGTCTCCTACGAGCTTCTCAAATGGAGCGCGAAACACGATACGTCCTCCTTCGTGAGGATGATCATCAAGCCGGGGCTGGCCCTCCAGCGGCTTACCACCCGGGAGCCGGACGAGAGCCAGATCGAGGTGGCGATCCGGTCGATGGAAGAGGCCCTGGATGTCAATGGCGGCTACCGCGACGACCGGCTGGTCGTATAACAGATAAAAGTGCGCCGGGGTGGGGAGCGGCGGGTTCTTCCCGTGTCTCCTGTGCCGGCGTGCCGATACGCAAGGGATTTACCGAATGTTTGACAAGATAGCTGAACTGGAAGTACGCCACCAGGAGCTGGAAGCGCTCCTGGCGGACCCCGCGGTGATCGGGAACCAGCCGGAGTTCCGCCGGTTCTCCCGCGAGCATAACGACCTCACCCCCCTGGTGGAGGCGTATCGCATCTACCGGAAGGTTCTCGACGAGATCGAGGGGAACCGGGAGCTCCTGGCCGACCCCGAGATGAAGGAGATGGCCGAGGCTGAACTGCCGGAGCTGGAGCGGCAAAAGGAGGACCTGGAGGGTGAGATCAAGCTCCTCCTCCTCCCCAAGGATCCCAATGATGACCGGAACGTCATCCTGGAGATCCGCGCCGGGACCGGCGGCGACGAGTCGGCCCTCTTTGCCGGCGACCTCTTTCGGATGTACTCTCGCTTTGCCGAGCGCAACCGCTGGAAGGTGGAGGTCATGTCCGCCTCCGAGTCGGAGCGCGGCGGTTTCAAGGAGGTTGTGGCCCTCATCGAGGGGCAGGGGGTCTTCGCCAAGCTCAAGTATGAATCGGGGACCCACCGGGTGCAGCGGGTGCCGGAGACCGAGGCCCAGGGGCGGATCCACACCAGCGCCTGCACCGTGGCGGTCCTCCCCGAGGCCGAGGACATCGAGGTGGACATCAACCCTGTGGAGCTCAAGATCGACGTCTACCGGGCCTCGGGCGCCGGCGGCCAGCACGTCAACAAGACCGAGTCGGCGGTCCGGATCACCCACCTTCCCACCGGCATCGTGGTGGAGTGCCAGGACGAGCGGAGTCAGATCAAGAACCGGGCGAAAGCCATGAAGGTCCTCAAATCCAGGATTCTGGACGGTCTCCAGCAGGAGCAGAACGCGCGGATCGCCGCCGACCGGAAGCAGCAGGTGGGGAGCGGCGATCGGAGTGAGCGGATCCGCACCTACAACTTCCCCCAGGGGAGGATGACCGACCATCGGATCGGACTCACCCTCTACCGGCTCGAAGCGATCATGATGGGAGACGTTGCCGAGATCGTGGATGCCCTGCGCGCCCACTACCAGATGGAGGCGTTGAAGGCGCAGAGCGAGGCGGCGTGAGCGAGGTCTGGACCATCCGCAGGGTCCTGGAGTGGACCAGGGAGTACCTGGCGGAGAAGGGGATCGAAAATGCGCGGCTGGAGACCGAGTGGCTCCTCGGGACGGCCCTGGGGCTTGATCGGGTGGGACTCTACGTCAACTTTGACAAGCCCCTCAACCAGAACGAGCTCGGGACAATCCGGGGGCTGGTTGCGCGACGGGCCAAGCGTGAGCCGCTCCAGTACATCCTCGGAAGCCAGGAGTTCTTCGGGCTCGATTTCGAGGTGACCCCGGCGGTGCTGATTCCCCGCCACGATACCGAGGTCCTGGTGGAGGAGGCGCTGAAGCGGGCACCGGCTGCCGGAAGCATCCTCGATATCGGGGTGGGGAGCGGCTGCATTGCCGTCTCCCTTGCCAAGAGCCTGCCGGAGACAGCCGTGTGGGGGGTGGACCGCTCCGCCGCGGCCCTGGCCCTTGCCCGGCGAAACGTCGAGCGGCACGGTGTGCGCGTTACCCTTGTGGAGGGTTCGCTCTTCGAGCCGCTGACGGGAGAGCGGTTCGACATGATTGTCTCGAATCCGCCCTACATTCCGACCGCCGACATCGGGACGCTCCAGGCAGAGGTCCGTGATGCGGAGCCGCTGATGGCACTGGACGGCGGTGTCGACGGGCTCGACTTCTACCGTCTCATCGTCTCCGGGGCCTCCGGACACCTCGCTCCCCGTGGCTGGCTTATGGTTGAAGTGGGGATCGGCCAGGCGGAGGCGGTGCTCGGGATGTTCACCCGGGCCGGCTTCGGCGACTGCTTTACGGCCAAGGATCCCAACGGCATAGACCGGGTGGTGGGCGGACGGATTCCGTAGGGGCGTGATTCATCACGCCTTGATTCATCACACCCAGGGCGCAATGAATTGCGCCCCTACAAAATTGACAGAGGCACTGCATTGGACAAGCTGATCATCAAGGGGGGGAAAAAGCTGTCGGGTGACGTGTCCGTCAGTGGCTCCAAGAACGCGGCCCTCCCCATCTTCATCTCCACTATCCTTGCCCCCGGGCTCAACGAAATCCGCAACGTTCCCTTCCTGCGCGACATCAACACCACCATAAAGGTCCTCGAATCCCTCGGCGCCGTGGTGGAGGGGAACGGCAATATCGTCAAGATTGACACGACCCACGTGAACAATGTGGAGGCGACCTACGACCTCGTGAAGACCATGCGGGCGTCGGTCCTGGTTCTGGGGCCCCTTCTGGCGCGCCACGGCCGGGCGCGGGTCTCGCTCCCCGGCGGCTGTGCCATCGGCGCCCGACCCATCAATCTCCATCTCAAGGGGCTCGCGGCCCTGGGGGCAGACATCAAGCTTGAGCACGGCTACGTGGAGGCCAAGGCGAAAAAGCTGAAAGGGGCGCGGATCAATTTCGACATCGCCACCGTGGGGGGGACCGAGCAACTCATGATGGCGGCGGCCCTGGCCAAGGGGGAGACGGTCCTGGAGAACGCCGCCCGGGAACCGGAGATCATCGACCTGGCCGACATCCTGAACAGGATGGGGGCAAAGATCGACGGGGCCGGTACCGACACCATCCGGATCACCGGCGTGAATGAGCTGGCGCCGGTCACCCATGACGTCATGCCCGACCGGATCGAGGCGGGGACCTTCATGGTGGCGGCGGCCATCACCGGCGGCGACGTGAAGATCCACAATATGAAGCTGGAGCACCTGGATGCCCTCGTCTTCAAGCTCCAGGACGCCGGGGTGGAGATCACGAACCGCGACAACATCGTGCGGGTAAAGGGGCCTCGACGCCCCCGGGCGATCAACATCAAGACCCGCCCCTATCCCGGCTTTCCCACCGACATGCAGGCCCAGTTCATGGCCCTCATGTGCGTGGCCGACGGGGCGAGCGTCATCAGCGAGAACATCTTCGAGAACCGCTTCATGCACGTCTCGGAACTGCTGCGCTTCGGCGCCGACATCACCGTGGAGGGTAACACCGCCACGGTGAAGGGGGTGAAGAAGCTCTCCGGCGCGCCGGTCATGGCCACGGACCTCCGGGCCTCGGCGTCGCTGATCCTGGCGGCGCTCGCCGCGGACAACACCACCGAGATCTCCCGCATCTACCACCTGGACCGGGGATACGACTCCATCGAGAAGAAGCTGGCCGCCCTCGGCGCCGACATCCAGAGAGTAAAAGAGTCATGACCGACTACATCACCATCGCCATTCCCAAGGGACGCATCCTGGAGGAGTCCGTCGCCCTCTTCGGCAAGATCGGGATCAACTGCGACGAGCTCCTCTCCAACACCCGGAAGCTCATCTTCGAGAACCGCGAGCAGCGGATGAGGTACATGATCGTCCGGGCCACCGACGTCCCCACCTACGTGGAGTACGGCTGCGCCGATCTCGGCATCGTCGGCAAGGACACCCTGATGGAGCAGGAGAAGGACCTCTACGAGCCGCTGGACCTGAAGTTCGGCTACTGCCGGATGATGGTGGCGGAGCCGGCCGGCCTTGCCCGGGACGACGATCCCTCCAGCTGGAGCAATATCCGGATCGCCACCAAGTACCCCAACGTGACCGAGAAGTACTTCGCCAGGAAGGGGGTGCAGGTGGAGATCATCAAACTCTACGGCTCCATCGAGTTGGCGCCGCTGGTGGGGCTCTCCGAGCGGATCGTGGACCTGGTTTCCACCGGCGAGACCCTGCGGCAGAACGGTCTCGTTGAGGTGGAGACCATCGCCGAGATCACCACCCGCCTCATCGTCAACCGGGCGAGCCTGAAGACCAAACACCCCCGGATCACCGAGATCATCGAAGGGCTGGAGAAGCACGTATGAAATTCCTCGATATCAGGGATGCGAACTTCGACGCGGAATTCGCCGCCATTCTCGCCCGGGGTGAAGAGACCGGCCGCGAGGTGGAGCAGGTGGTCCTCGACATCATCGCCGCTGTGCGGGTGCGGGGGGACGAGGCGCTCCTGGAGTACACCCGGCGCTTCGACCGGTTGGAGGCCGATTCCGTCACCGCCCTCCAGGTGACCGAGGATGAGATCGAGTACGCCTTTGCCCGCGTCAAGGATGAGGAGGTCGCGGCCCTCAAGCTGGCGGTGGAGCGGGTGGCCCGCTTCCACGAGAAGCAGAAGCAGGAGACCTGGCTCTCCACCACGGAGCCGGACATCCTCCTGGGGCAGATGGTGACGCCGCTGGAGCGGGTGGGGATCTACGTCCCCGGCGGCAAGGCGAGCTACCCCTCCAGCGTCATCATGAACGCGGTCCCGGCCCGGGTGGCCGGGGTCGGCGAGATTATTATGGTGGCGCCGACCCCTGGCGGCGAGACCAATCCCCATGTCCTGGTGGCGGCACGGCTCTCCGGCGTGGACCGGATTTTCCGGCTCGGCGGCGCCCAGGCGGTGGCGGCCCTGGCCTACGGGACCAAAACCGTCCCCAAGGTCGACAAGATCACCGGGCCGGGGAACATCTACGTGGCCACGGCCAAGAAGCTGGTCTTCGGCCAGGTGGGGATCGATATGATCGCCGGGCCGTCGGAGATTCTCGTCATCAACGACGGGAGCGGCACTCCGGCCCACATCGCCGCCGACCTCCTCTCCCAGGCGGAGCACGACGAGCTCGCCTCCTCCATCCTCATCACCACCGACCGCGGCTTCGGCGAGCGGGTGGCGGCGGAGGTGGAGCGGCAACTGGCGGAGCTCTCCCGGGAGACCATTGCCCGTAAGTCGTGGGAAACCTACGGCGCCGTCATCGTGGCCGGAAGCCTCGATGAGGCCATCGCCTTTTCGAACCGGATCGCGCCGGAGCACCTGGAACTGGCCGTGGAGAACCCCTTCGACATCCTGCCGCGGATCAAAAACGCCGGTGCCATCTTCCTCGGCCACTTCACCCCCGAGGCGGCGGGCGATTACCTGGCCGGCCCGAACCATACCCTCCCCACCGGCGGCACGGCCCGGTTTTTCTCCCCCCTGTCGGTGGACGACTTCGTGAAGAAATCCTCCATCGTCTACTTCAGTGAGGGGGGCTTGAACCGCCTCGGCAACGACATCGTCCGGATCGCCGAACTGGAAGGGCTGGAGGCCCACGGCAGGTCGGTGAGCATCCGTCTGAAATAACGAGAAACGACAGGAATACGCCATGCTTCCCCTTCGCCCGAACATCGCCGCCATGGCAGGCTACGTCCCCGGCTACCAGCCCCCCGACGTGGCGTCGTGGATCAAGCTGAACACCAACGAGAATCCCTATCCGCCGTCGCCCGAGGTGCTGAAGGCGATCTTGGCCGAGCTGGGTGGCGACGGCGCGCTCCTGCGCACCTATCCGAGCGCGTCGAGCCAAGCACTCCGCGAGACCGTGGGGAAGCTCTACGGCTTCGATCCCGCGTGGATCATCATGGCCAACGGTTCCGACGAGGTCCTCAATAACCTGATCCGGGCCTTTGCCGGCGAAGGAGAGGAGATCGGCTACATCCACCCCTCCTACTCCTACTACGCTACCCTGGCCGAGATCCAGGGGGCGCGGGTGCGGACCTTCGGCCTCACGGACGACTTCCGGGTCGCTGGCTTTCCCGACCGCTACGAGGGAAAGCTCTTCTTCCTCACCACCCCCAACTCGCCGCTGGGCTTCGCCTTCCCCCTCGCCTACATCGAGGAGCTGGCGACCCGCTGCGCCGGGGTGCTGGCGGTGGACGAGGCTTACGCCGACTTTGCCGACGGCAATGCCCTGGACCTGGTGCGCAAGTACGAGAACGTGGTGGTGACCCGGACGCTTTCCAAGAGCTATTCTCTGGCTGGGATGCGGCTCGGCTTTGCCGTAGCCCGCCCGGAGGTGATTGCGGCCCTGGACAAGATCCGCGACCACTACAACCTGGATCGCCTCGCCCAGGCGGCCTGCGTGGCCTCCCTGCGGGACCAGGCGTACTTCGGCGACTGCACCCGGAAAATCCGCGAGACCCGCGAGTGGTTTTCCGCCGAGATCCGGAAGCTCGGCTACGAGGTGATCCCCTCCCAGGGGAACTTCGTTTTTGCCGCTCCCCCCGACCGCAACGGCACGCGGGTCTACGACGGGCTCTATGCCCGCAAGATCCTGGTCCGTCACTTCTCCGATCCGCTCCTGGCCCATGGCATGAGGATATCCATCGGTACGCGGGAGGAGATGGAGGCGACCCTCGCCGCCCTGAAAGAGATTGGCTAACTTCCACCCCCACGAGGAGGGTTCCATGTCCCGGAAAGCCACCATCGAACGCGTCACCAAAGAAACCCAGATCAAGCTCTCCCTGGAGATCGACGGCACGGGAGAGTCGAAGATCTGCACGTCAGTGCCGTTTCTCGACCACATGCTCGACCTCTTTGCCCGCCACGGGCTCTTCAACCTCCAGGTGGACGCCAAGGGTGACGTCGACGTCGACTTCCACCATACGGTGGAGGATATCGGCATCGTCCTCGGACAGGCGTTCAAGGAGTCTCTCGGCGACAAGAAGGGAATCCGGCGCTATGGCCAGGCCAGCGTCCCCATGGATGAGACCCTTGCCAGCGTGGCGGTGGACATCTCGGGGCGCCCCTACCTCGTTTTCCACGTCTCCCTCCCCAAGGTGAAGATCGGCGAGTTCGACGTGGAACTGGTGCGGGAGTTCTTCCAGGCAGTGGTCAACAACCTGGGCGCCAACATCCACGTGAACGTCATGTACGGCGACAACGTCCACCACATCGTCGAGGCCTGCTTCAAGGCCTTCGCCCGGGCCATGGACCAGGCGACCCAGGTGGACCCCCGGATAGAAGGGGTCATGTCGACGAAGGGCAAGCTCTGATATGACAAAGATCGCAATCATCGACTACGGCATGGGGAACCTCCGCTCGGTCCAGAAGGGGTTTGAGAAGGTGGGCTTCGAGGCGGTGGTGACCGCCGACCCGAAGGTGGTCCTGGAAGCGGAGAAGGTTGTCCTCCCCGGCGTGGGGGCCTTCCGGGACTGCATGCGGAACCTGGAGCAGGGGGGGTTCGTGGAGCCGATCCTGAAAGTGATCCAGGATGGGCGACCGTTCCTCGGTATCTGCGTCGGGATGCAGCTCCTCTTCACCGACAGCGTGGAGTTCGGTCTCTACCAGGGGCTGAACGTCATCCCCGGCCATGTCCTCCGTTTCCCCGAAGGGATGCGCGAAGGGGGGGAAGAACTCAAGGTTCCCCACATGGGGTGGAACCAGCTTTCCCTCAAGCGCCGTCCACCGGCCTTCGCCGAGGTGGAGGACGGGGTCAACGTCTATTTCGTCCACTCGTACTATGAGATGCCCGATGACGCGGGGGTGATCGCCGCTACCTGCACCTACGGCGTTGAGTTCTGCGCCGCCGTCTGGAAGGACAACATCGTCGCCACCCAGTTCCACCCCGAGAAGTCCCAGACGGTGGGTCTGTCCATACTCAAGAACTTCGGAGAGATGAAGTGATCGTCATACCTGCCATCGACCTCAAGGAAGGAAAGTGCGTCCGTCTCGAACAGGGGCTCATGGAGAAGGATACCGTCTTCTGCGACAGCCCGGCCGATCAGGCCCGGGAGTGGGAGCGCCAGGGGGCCGAGCTCCTCCACATCGTCGACCTGGACGGCGCCTTTGCCGGCGAACCCAAGAACCGCGCCTCCATAGAGGCAATCGTCAAAGCCATCGTCATCCCGACCCAGCTCGGCGGCGGTATCCGGGACATCGCTACCATCGAGACGTACCTCTCCCTTGGCATCGGCCGGGTGATCCTCGGCACCGCGGCCCAGCGCAACCCTGAACTGGTGGAGGAGGCGTGCCGCCTCTTCCCGGGACGGATCGTGGTCGGCATCGACGCCAAGAACGGCATGGTGGCGGTCCAGGGGTGGGCCGAGGTCACCGGCGTCACGGCGGCGGACCTGGCAAAGCGGTTCGAGGGGTACGGCGTGGCCGCCATCATCTACACCGACATCGCCCGGGACGGGATGATGCAGGGGCCCAACATCGAGGCGACCAGGACCCTGGCCGAGGCGATCTCGATCCCGGTCATCGCCTCGGGCGGGGTGTCGTCCCTGAAAGACATCGAGAACCTCATGGCCATCGAGGCGAGCGGCATCGCCGGCGCCATCACCGGCAAGGCGGTCTACACCGGGGCCATCAACCTGGCCGAGGCGGTGGCGCTCACGAAGCGGGGAGGGGTGTAACATGCTGACCAAACGGATCATCCCGTGCCTCGACGTGAAGGGGGGGCGGGTCGTCAAGGGGGTCCAGTTCCTGGAACTGCGTGATGCCGGCGACCCGGTGGAGATCGCCGAAATGTACGACCGCCAGGGGGCCGACGAGATCACCTTCCTCGATATCACCGCCTCCAGCGATGCACGGGACATCATCATCGACGTGGTGCGCCGCACCGCCGAACGAGTCTTCATGCCGCTCACCGTCGGAGGCGGAGTCCGGACGGTAGACGATATCCGCACCCTGCTCAACGCCGGAGCCGACAAGGTATCCATCAACACGGCGGCGGTCCACCGTCCCGAGTTCGTCCGCGAGGCGGCGGAACGTTTCGGCTCCCAATGCATCGTGGTGGCCATTGATGCCCGCCGGGTACCGGGGGAGGAGCGCTGGGAGGTCTATACCCACGGAGGCCGCAACCCGACCGGCATCGACGCCGTCGAGTGGGCCCGCCGGATGGAAGGGTACGGCGCCGGCGAGATCCTCCTCACCAGCATGGATTGCGACGGGACCAAGGATGGCTACGATATCCCCCTCACCCGGGCCGTGGTCGATGCGGTCTCCATCCCGGTCATCGCCTCCGGCGGTGTTGGAAACCTGGAGCACCTGTATGACGGATTCGTGAAGGCGGGGGCTTCGGCGTGTCTTGCCGCCTCCATCTTCCATTACAAGGAATACACCATCGAGGAGGCCAAGCGCTACCTCGCGGAGAAAGGGGTGGCGGTCAGGCTATGAGTGAGCGAGACGACATCCTTCAGGCCGTTTATCAGGTGATCCAGGAGCGCAAGGGGGCCTCTGCCGATTCTTCCTATACCGCATCACTCCTCCAGAAGGGGATCGACAAGATCCTCAAGAAGCTCGGCGAGGAGGCTACCGAGGTGGTCATCGCCGGCAAGGGAGGGAAACGGGAGGAGATCGTCTATGAGACCGCCGACCTCTTCTTTCACACGCTGGTGCTCCTCGGCTACTACGACATTCCCCCCGAGGAGATCTACGCCGAACTCCGGCGTCGTTTCGGCACTTCCGGGATCGCCGAGAAGGCCGCCCGGACGCCGTAGCTGAAGAACCTCGCGAAAAAACGAAAAAAATCTTGACACTGCCGCCGGTAGTGCTATTATGCTTCTTCTCGAAAAATCTATCCGGCCCACGAAAGAATCTTCTATACGCCCCTGGGGCTATTTTACATAGAGGAGGGAGGGGAATATGAATGCCGGGTGTCAAGGTAAAAGAAACTGAGCCGTTTGAGCTTGCGCTGAAGAAATTCAAGAAGCAGTGCGAAAAGGCGGGAATCCTTTCCGAGGTCCGCAAGCGTGAGCACTACGAAAAGCCAAGCATCAAGAGAAAGAAAAAGGCCATTGCCGCGCGCAAGCGGGCGATGAAAAAACAGCGCAAGATGATGGAGTAACCGGATCGCATGCTGCTGCGGGATCGACTGAACGAGGAGATGAAAGGGGCCATGAGGGCGCGGGACGAAGTCCGTCTCTCCGCCATCCGCCTTGTCCGCTCCACCGTCAAGAACCGGGAGATCGAGGTGAAGCACGAACTCTCGGATCAGGAGATCACCGAGGTCGTGTCGACCCTTGTGAAGCAGCGTCGAGAGTCGATCCGGCTTTTCAGCGAGGCGGGACGCACGGATCTTGTCGAGAAAGAGGAGCGGGAGCTGGCGCTGCTTCTCGAATTCCTCCCGCAGCAGTTGACGCGCGAGGAAGTGGAGGCGCTGGTCGTTGCGGCCATCGCCGAGAGTGGTGCCCAGGGTGCCCGGGACATGGGGAAGGTAATGAAGGTCCTCATGCCGCGGGTGGCAGGGAAGGCTGACGGTTCGATGATCAGCACCCTCGTCAAGGAAAAGCTGGCGTAACGTACGCTCTTTCCCCATCCTTTCCGTAACGTATCGTGATGAAGAGGGGCGATTCTTTGAATTGCCCCTTCTTCTTTTACCCTCAAGACCATGTCAGGGGCATAGAATGAGCCTTGTCGATATCCTGCTCTGGGCCGTTTTACTGGCATTCGCCGTAAAGGGCTTTTCAAAGGGGCTGATTCGCGAGGTCTGCTCCTTGCTGGGGCTCGTGGTCGGCGGGTGGGCCGCCTTTGCCTACTCCGCTCCGGTCGGTGCGGCCATGGGGCACCTGATTCACCTCCCGTCGCGGGTCTCCTCCGCTGTGGCGTTTCTCGCCATCCTCCTGGCGCTCAGCCTCATCTTCTTCCTGCTCGGGCATCTCCTGACCGTCATTCTCAAGATCGTCCTCCTCGGGGGGATCAACCGGATCGGGGGGATCGTTTTCGGTCTGCTCCAGGGGGGGCTCGTGCTCTGCGTGCTCCTCTATTTTGCCAGTTTCAGGCCGGTGCCGGAAGGGATCAGGCATCGCATCGCAACGTCTGCCACGGCACGGGCCTTTGTTGCCTGCGGCACGGAGATCGTCGAAGGGTGGAGGGGGAAATCCGGCTCTGCCGGAGCGGAAAAAGGGAATCCGGACTAAAGATGTCGATGATTCCCGACGATAAGATCAGGGAGGTGCGGGAGCGGGCCTCCATCCTCGAGGTGGTTTCCGACTACGTGAGCCTCCGGAAGTCGGGAGCCAACTACCAGGGGCTCTGTCCCTTCCACGGAGAGAAGACCCCTTCGTTCAACGTCAACCCGGCCCGGGGGATTTTTCACTGTTTCGGCTGCGGCGTCGGGGGAAATGCCATAACCTTTGTCGCCCGGATGGAGGGGCTGTCGTTTCCGGAGGCGGTGAAGTTTCTCGCCAAACGGGTCGGGGTCGAGATCGAGGACCGGCCGGCGTCGGCGGCCGAGCGGCGGCGCCAGGACGAACGGGAGGAGCTCCACGGTATCGCCGAGACGGCGGTGCAGCTTTACCGTGACCTCCTGCTGCGGGGAAGCGAGGGAGCGCCGGGGCGAAGCTATCTGGAGCGGCGCGGCGTGGGCGCCGAGACTGCCGAGGCATACCGGCTCGGTTTTGCACCGGACCGGTGGGATTATCTCGCCCGGCATCTCCAGAACCGGAAGGTTTCGCTGGAGCAGGCGGAGCGGCTCGGCCTTGTGCGGCGGCGGGAGGGGGGAGGGTACTACGACACCTTCCGCAACCGCCTTCTCTTCACGATTTCCGACATCCACGGCCGGGCCATCGGTTTCGGCGGCAGGGTCCTCGACGATTCGCTGCCCAAATATATCAACTCTCCCGAGTCTCCCATCTACCACAAGGGCGATGTGCTCTTCGGCGTCTCCCTTGCCAAGGGGGCGCTGCGCGAGTCCGGGAGCGCCATCATCGTGGAAGGGTACTTCGACCACTTGGCCCTGTACCAGGCGGGAATCAGGAACGTGGTGGCCACCTGCGGGACGGCGCTGACCGACGGGCACCTGAAGCTCCTCAAGCGGTACGCCGGGAAAGCCTATACCTTGTTCGACGCCGACAGTGCAGGGACAAAGGCGACGCTCCGGGCCCTCGACCTCTTCCTGGAGGCCGGCTTTCCGGCCCACGTCGTGGAGCTGACAGCGGGGGAAGATCCGGACAGCTTCATACGGAGTGAAGGGGCCGACGCCTTTGCGGCCCGCCTTGCCAAGGCGCGCCCGGTGATCGATTTCTTTTTCCGGGATCTGCTGCGGCAGACCGACACGGGGTCGGTCGAAGGGAGGGCGCTGGTCGTCGATCAGGTGGCGCCACGGCTGGCAAAGGTTGCCAACGCCGTCGAGCGGGAACTTTACGCCCGCGAGTTTGCCCGCATCCTAGGGGTCGACGTGCGGATGGTGCTGAAGAACGCCCCTGGCGCCGGTGGCGTCCGGCCGGCGGCGCAGCCGGCCCGGCACGCACGAGGGACCGGCCCCGAGGAGATGCTCCTCTCCCTCATGGGTCGCTATGCGGAGATCGCCGAGCGGGTCCGCGCCCACGGTGCGGCGGAGCTCTTTCGCCCCGAGCTCCTGCCGGTGGCCGATGCCATTCTGGCGCGGCACGGTGCCGGCGAGCCGATTGACTGGGGGGAGCTGCTGGAGTTCGTCGACTCTCCCGACGAGCGGGGACGCCTCGCCTCATCCCTCGTCAACGATGAGCACCTGGCGGACGTTGATCTCCACAAGGCCTTCGAACAGTGTTGCCAGGCCCTTGAGCGGAAGTCGCTGAAGGGGATGAAGGAGCTGGCCCGGGAGCTCGCCGCCGCCGATCCCGACTCCCCCCGCTACCGGGAGCTGCTGGCAGAGATCGATGCCTTGCGAAACAGGAAATCGCAGTTATCTTAATAGAACAGTGTGCAATGAGGTGAACTTTAATGGCCAAGAAAAGCACGGATGAAGTGAAACAACTGATCGATCTCGGGAAGGAGAAGGGGTTTCTGACCTACGACGAGGTAAACGACCTGCTTCCTCCCGATATCTCCTCCGAACAGATCGACGATGTCATGAGCATGTTCGGCGAGATGGATATAGACGTTGTCGACTCGGCCCAGAAAGTGAAAATCTCCAAGATGAAGCTCGACCTCGAGGAAGAGGAGGAGGTCGAGGGGGAGCAGGAGGAGATGGAGTTCGAGCCGGGCGCGCTGGGGCGCACGAGCGACCCGGTCCGGATGTATCTCCGCGAGATGGGGTCGGTGTCGCTGCTGACCCGGGAAGGGGAGGTCGAGATCGCCAAGCGGATCGAGGAGGGGGAAGGCGATATGGCTCGCGTCATCCTCAATACCCCGATCACGGTCAAGGAGATCATTGCCCTCGGCGAAAAGCTGCGCAAATTCCAGATCACCCCCGCCGAGATCAGCAAGGAAGTCGAAGAGGAAGAGCTGGAGGAGGACGAGGAGGATGTCCAGAAGACCCGCCTTCTTACCATCATCGACGAGATTCGCGACCATGACCTCCGGCTGGAGACGATCAACGGCGAACTGGAAGACGAGGCCCTCGCCGCCGAGCGCCGCGACGAGCTTGCCGGCGAGCTTCAGGAACTGAAGGCGAAGGTGGCGGAGCTCGTGAAATCGCTGCGACTCAAGGACCGCCACATCACCAAGATCGCCCAGCGCCTCAAGGAGCTCTCGGTCAAGGTTATTAAGATCCGCGCCGAAATCACCGAGATCGAGGCCGAGGCCGGCATCTCCTCCGGCGACATCAAGACCATCGCTGCAGGGGGAAAAGTCGCCAAAGATGTCGAAAAACGGCTCAAGGTCCCCGCCGACGAGGTGCCGAAGCTCGAGAAGCGGCTCGCCGGCACCGAAAAGAAGCTCAAGAAGGTGGAGCTGGAGTCGGGATTCAAGGCGAGCGAGCTCGCCTCCGCGCTCCAGGCGATCGAACGGGGTGAGGCGAAGTCGAAGCTTGCCAAGTCGGAGCTCGTGGAGGCGAACCTGCGGCTCGTGGTCTCCATCGCCAAGAAATACACCAACCGCGGCCTCCAGTTCCTGGACCTCATCCAGGAGGGGAACATCGGCCTCATGAAGGCGGTGGACAAGTTCGAATACCAGCGGGGCTACAAGTTCTCCACCTACGCCACCTGGTGGATCCGGCAGGCCATCACCCGCGCCATCGCCGACCAGGCCCGGACCATCCGGATCCCGGTCCACATGATCGAGACCATCAATAAGCTGATCCGCACCAGCCGTCAACTGGTGCAGGAGATCGGCCGCGAGCCGTCGCCGGAGGAGATCGCCGAGCGGATGAACCTCCCCCTCGACAAGGTCCGCAAGGTCCTCAAGATCGCCAAGGAGCCGATCTCCCTCGAAACCCCCATCGGGGAAGAGGAGGATTCGCACCTCGGGGACTTCATTGAGGACAAGGGGGTCGTCTCTCCCCTGGAGGCGGTCATCAAGGCGAACCTCTCCGAGCAGACCGCCCGCGTGCTCGCCACCCTTACCCCCCGGGAGGAGAAGGTGCTCCGGATGCGCTTCGGTATCGGCGAGAAGAGCGACCATACCCTGGAAGAGGTGGGACAGGATTTCGAGGTGACCCGGGAGCGGATCCGGCAGATCGAGGCCAAGGCCTTGCGTAAGCTCCGCCACCCGAGCCGGAGCAAGAAGCTCAAGAGCTTCGTGGAGTAAGCAAATTGGCCGGTTAACGGGAAGAGGCCGTCCGGGGTCCCCGGGCGGCTTTCTTTATGATCGGGGTATGTTCGAGAAAGTGCCGCAGACCGCCATCCGAAAGGGGCCACCATGGCCAGGGAAAAAACACCCGTAACCCCGGCGGTGCGCGCGCTGCGTGCCGCCGGGGTTTCCTTCACCGACCACCTCTACGCCTACGAAGAGAAGGGGGGGACGGCGGTCTCCGCCCGGGAGCTGGGAGTGGACGAGCACGCCGTGGTGAAGACCCTCATCATGGAGGATGAGGCGAAGAATCCGCTTGTCGTCCTGATGCATGGCGACCGCCAGGTGTCGACCAAGGAGCTGGCCCGGGTGATCGGCGTGAAGAGTGTCGCTCCTTGCGCGCCGGAGACGGCCAATCGCCACAGCGGCTATCTGGTGGGGGGGACGTCTCCCTTCGGGACCCGCCGGGATATGCCGGTCTACCTGGAGGAGACGATCGTGGAACTGCCGCGCATCTACCTCAACGGGGGGAAGCGGGGATACCTCGTGGGGATCGAGCCGCGGGAGGTGGTGCGGCTGCTGAAGCCGGTCCTGGTGAGGGTCGGGATCTGAGGGAGGGAGCCGCCATGGCGCTACGGGACGCCAGCCGGGCCGCGGAGGCGCTCCGGCATGCCCGGGCCCTTGTCATCACCGCGGGCGCTGGGATGGGAGTCGATTCGGGTCTCCCCGATTTTCGCGGCGACGCGGGCTTCTGGAAGGCGTATCCACCGTACGAAAGGCTCGGCATTACCTTTGTCGGGGCCGCCAACCCGGAGCATTTCGAGCGTGATCCCACCTTCGGCTGGGGGTTCTACGGACACCGGACAAACCTCTATCGGGAGACGGTTCCCCACGCCGGGTTTGCCATCCTGCGGGGGTGGATCGAGCGGTTCGAGCTCGATCATTTCGTTGTCACTTCCAACGTGGACGGGCAGTTCCAGAAGGCCGGCTTCCCGGAGGATCGGATCCTCGAGGTTCATGGCTCGATTCACCACCTCCAGTGCACCACGCCCTGTTCCGACTCCATATGGGAAAACCGGGAGGAAATTCCGGTGGACGGTGAGTCCATGCGGGCGGGGCGCATCCCCCGCTGCTCCCGGTGTGGCGCCGTGGCCCGCCCCAACATCCTCATGTTCGGCGACTACGCCTGGGTGAACGACCGCGCGGCCCGCCAGCAGCGCCATTTCGACGAGTTCTTGGCGGAAAACCGGGGAGCACGGCTCGTCGTAGTGGAGATGGGGGCCGGTACCGCCATCCCGACCATCCGCTACCTGACCGAGGAGGTCGGCTCTCTCCCCGGAGCCCTGGCGGTGCGGATCAATCCGCGGGAGCCCCGTATCCGCCCGCCCCATCTCTCGCTTCCCTGCGGCGCCCTCGAAGGGGTCGCCGCCATTGACGCCATTCTTTCCGAGGACCATCCCGCATGATCATAAAGCGAAAAGCCGCTCCACCGCTCTTCCCCGCCACCCAGCCGTTCTTTGCCACCACCGCCCGGGGGGTGGAAGAGGTGCTGGCTGCCGAGATGGCCGCCCTCGGCCTTGCCGGCATCGCTGCTGAGCGGGGAGGGGTTCGCTTCACCGGCGATCTGGCCGCTTGCTATCGGGCTAACCTCTGGCTCCGGACGGCGAGCCGGATCCTCGTCCCCCTCGCCGAGTTCCCGTGCGATACACCCCAGAGCCTGTACGACGGGGTCCGTTCCTTGCCGTGGGAGCGTTATGTCACCCCCGAGATGACCCTGGCGGTGGAGTGCAGTCTCCGCGATTCGGCCCTCACCCACTCCGGATTCGTGGTTCTCAAGACAAAGGACGCCATCGTGGACACGGTCCGCGATCGGTGCGGCCGACGGCCCAATGTGAATCCCAAGGATCCCGACCTCCTCGTCAACGTGCACCTCGCCCGCAACCGCTGCACCGTAAGTCTCGACAGCTCGGGAGCGGGGCTCGACAAGCGCGGCTACCGCGCCGACACCGGCGAGGCCCCGCTGCGGGAGACCCTGGCTGCCGCCCTTGTGGAGCTTTCGGGATGGGACGGCACCGTTCCGCTCGTCGACCCCTTCTGCGGTTCGGGGACGATCCTTGTCGAGGCGGCCCTCAAGGCCCTGAACCGCGCCCCCGGCCTTATCCGCGAACGGTTCGGCTTCCAGCGCTGGCCCGGCTTCGAGCAGACCGCCTGGCGGCGCCTCGTTGCCGAGGCCCGCGAGGTCGAGCGAAGCACCCTTGCCGCTCCCCTCCTCGGGAGCGACCTGCAGGAGAAAGTCCTCCTTGCCGCGGAGAAGAACATCCGCCGGGCCGGGGTGGAGCGGTTCGTCACCTTCTCTTGTGCCGATGTCCGAGACCTTCTCCCCCCTCCGCCTCCCGGGATGATTCTCACGAATCCTCCCTACGGCTGCCGTCTCGGTGAGGAGGAGCAGCTGAAGCAGCTCTACCGCCAGGTGGGTGACATCTTCAAGCAGCGCTGTGCGGGGTACACCGCCTGGCTCTTCACCGGCGGGCTCGATCTCGCCAAGGAGGTGGGGCTGCGCGCCTCGCGGCGGATCGTCCTCTTCAACGGCCCCATCGAGTGCCGGCTCCTGAAGTACGACCTCTACTGACCACTCTCCCCCGTGGCGATGGCGGAGAGGCGGTCGTCGAAAATCCTCGTCATATCGCCCCAGCATCCTGGGGGAGCAGCGGTGTCAGGAAGGGGCATCCCATCGGTGCGCCGGGGCAATCGGGCGGAAACTGGGGCTCTGAAAAGCCTTGACACTCCGCGCGCCGTTGCGTACTATGAACGTTCATGTTTCGGGCCTATAGCTCAGTTGGCTAGAGCAACCGGCTCATAACCGGTCGGTCCCAGGTTCGAGTCCTGGTGGGCCCACCACCCGAAATAACCCAGGATGATACGGGGATGCCCCGAGAGTACCGGTTGAACGACAATCTCCATACAGACGCGGAAAAGAGTGCGCGCCCCAGGCTGGCACTCTTTTTCTTTTGTTGCCGATGATAGTGCCAAAAGTATCTGACATACTTGGAATCATTAATAAAATTGCTCCACCGCATCTGGCGGAAGAGTGGGATAACGTGGGGCTCATGGTCGGCGACCCGGCCGCTCCGGTCCACCGGATCATGGTGGCCCTCGACGGAACCCCCGATACCCTCGCCGCCGCCATCTCAAGCGAGTGCCAGCTTCTCCTCACCCACCACCCTTTCATCTTCCGCCCCCTGAAACGCCTCTCCGCCGCCGATCCTGCCGGAAACCTCATCCTGAAAGCCGCCGCTAACGGCCTGGCCGTCATCTCGCTCCATACGAATTTCGACATTGCCGACGGCGGGATGAATGATCTCCTTGCCGGGCTGATCGGTCTCCAAAACCCCCAGCCGCTTCGGATTACGGCCGGCGAGGAGTACGTGAAGCTCGCCGTATTCGTGCCGACGGGACATGAGGACGCGGTGCGCGAGGCTCTCTTCCGGTTCGGCGGCGGGGTCGGTCCCTACGCCGAATGCTCGTTCCAGTCTGCCGGCACCGGGACGTTCACGCCTCTGGAAGGGGCGCGGCCATTTCTCGGCCAGATCGGGGCGCGGGAATACGTGGACGAGTCGCGGATCGAGGTTCTCGTGCAGAAACACCGGCTCTCCGCCGCCGTTGCCGCGCTGCTGAAGGCCCATCCCTACGAGGAGCCGGCATTCGATCTTTATCCGCTCCTGAACAAGGGAGTTTCCTGGGGGCTTGGCCGGATCGGCGAACTGGGGGAGGAGACAACGGTTGCTGCCTTTGCCGGCGAGGTCAGGGAGCGTCTCGGTCTCCCGGGGGTGCGGTTTGTGGGGGATGCAGGCCATCGGGTGAAGCGGGTCGCGCTTTGCGGCGGCAGTGGCATGTCGCTGCTGCGGGACGCCCAGCGGCAGGGGGCCGACATCCTTGTGACGGGCGACGTGAAGTACCACGAGGCCCGGGATGCCGAGGCACTCGGAATCGCGGTTCTGGATGCGGGACACTTCGGGAGCGAGGTTCCCATGGTCGAGAGCGTGGCCGAGCGGGTGCGGGCCGATCTGGCATCGCGCCGTTTGGACGCGGAGATAGTTTCTTTCAGGGGAGAACGGGATCCTTTCACCTGGCGGTGAGGGGCCGTTTATCCGGAAATCATTACAGCGGTCAGGGGAGGTTGTGGGGTGCGTAAAAACTTATTTTTACTTGAGGAGTTGCAGGCGCTCGATCTGAAGATCGACGGGCGCCACGCCGAGCGGCAGACGCTGCTGGAACGGCTGGCGGAGCTCGATCGCCAGGTGGAGGAAGCACGGTGCGCCGTTGAGGAGAAACGGGGGGAGATCGCCCGCCTTGAGGAGGAGAAGCAGGGGCTTGAGGGCGATCTGGCGACCGAAAACGACAATATCGACCGTTCCGAGGCGCGCCAGAAGGAGATCAAGACCCAGAAGGAGTATCAGGCGGTGGTCAAGGAAGTGACCGCAGCCCGGAAACTCAAGGGGGAGTTGGAGGAGCAGATTCTCCAGAAATCGGCCCAGATCGAGGAGCTCTCGGCCGATGTCGCCGCGCGCGCCGCCGATCTTGCCTCCCTCGAAGAAAACATGGCATCCCGTAAAGCGGAGGTCCAGGCCGATCTCGACCGCCTTGACCAGGAAATCGCCACCGAAGCGGAAGCAAAGGCGTCGACGGCGAAGTCGATCCCTTCGTCGCTCCTCAAGCGGTACGAGGCCCTGCGGCAGCGGCGCCAGGGAGTCGCCATCGTGGAGGCCCGTGCGGGCAACTGCGCCGGCTGCAACATGAATCTTCCCCCGCAGCTTTACAATAGCCTGTTCCGGGGGGACGATCTGGTGCTCTGCCCCCATTGCCAGCGGATGCTGGTGGTTCACCCGGAGGGGTAGTTCGATAGTCCGAGGTCGCGCACAACGTGGCAGTGGGGCGCGGGTCCGCACCGCCGTCGTTTTGCCCCGGCCTCACCGGTTTGGTTGAAGCAGGACAGATGGCCGCTCTCCGCTTGCGGAGGGAGGAAAGTCCGGGCTCCAGAGGGCGTGGTGCTGGATAACGTCCAGCGGGGGTGACCCCAGGGATAGTGCCACAGAGAGAAGTCCGCCCGTCTCGGCGGGTAAGGGTGAAAGGGTGAGGTAAGAGCTCACCGGGTCCGGCGGTGACGTCGGATGCCAGGTAAACCCCACCAGGAGCAAGGCCGAATAGGGAAGCGTCAAGGGTGGCCCGCCCATGCTTCCGGGTTGGCTGCTTGAGGCCGTCGGTAACGGCGGTCCCAGAGGAATGGTCATCGTCCGTCCCGGGGTAACCCGCGGCGGGAACAGAACCCGGCTTACGGACTGCTTCAGCCAATTTTTTTACTTGTGACCCCAAAGCTCTATCCAGTCGTGGAGGAAGCACGTGGACGACAGAGAGGTCTGGTCCCGGGCGGTGACCGCCGTGGCGGCCGAATACCGCGCCCTGCCGATGGCGCTCAGAAGCAGGGTGGACGCCACTGTCGATGCGATCCGCAGCACCAAGGGGGAGTTGCATCGCCTTGCCGAAGCGATGCAGTGCGCAACGATTTGCGCTTCGTGCGGCGGTGAGTGTTGCGTCCGTGGGAAGTATCACGTGACGGTTGTCGATATCCTGGTCTTCCTGGCGGCGGCGGAGCCCCTCTTCGTGCCGCGGTTCGGCGGGGAGGCATGTCCGTACCTCGACGGCGCGGGGTGCATGATGGCGCCCTCTTTTCGTCCCTTTAACTGCGTGACCTACAACTGTGAGCGGGTCGAGGGAGGGTGGGACCAGGAGCGGATCAGTGAGTTTTACCGCCGTGAGCGCCAACTCCGTGACCTCTACGGGGAGCTGGAGCGCTTTTTCGGCAACCGCTTCATGCACGGGCTCCTCATGAACTACGAGCGGGACGTGATGGACCGGGGGGAACCAATTCTCAGGTACAGTGAAAGGTGGATCGATGGCAACGACGATCAGTGACCTCGTGCTGGTCCATATCGACAACAAGCCGGGCTTCTACGCCCGGATCGAGGATGTAGCCCCCGACGTCAAGGCCGGCTGGTGGCGGGTGAAGCTCCTGGTGCTCACGGTTCCGCTGGAGGTCTATACCTGGATCCTTGAGGAGGTGCAGATCAACGGCACCCCCTTCACCATGGGGGGGACCCCGGTCCGGTTGGAAAAGGTAGAATCCCCCGTGGAGCGGGAAGAAGTGCCGCCCCCCTCTCCACCTCCCGTGGACCCTCCCGTCGCCGAGGAGACGGAGCCGGCCAGGGGAGGGAAGGTGGTCTCGCTTCTCGATCGAAAAAAGGACAAATAAGAGGGGGCTTCGCGCCCCCCGTTTCATTTTCTGACCCTCCGCTTCCCACGGTTTCCCACCGCCTCCGATTATTCCACGAAGATTTTCATCCAACTCCGTCTCCTGTGGGCATTTTTCACCTTCCGTGCCGGGGAGGTGTTTTCGGTGTCATTGCCGGCATCCCTTGTGGGGTATGGTTGATAAGTGTCTGAAAAAGCACAATAAAAAAACGTGTTTCGGTACCAGTTTTGCCTTGACAACCCCGGGGGCGGCCGGTATGATCTGTGCCACGAAGTGGTAAATTGTGGTAAATTGTGGAAAGGGGTGCCGCACGGATGTTCCGGGGGATCTGCGAGACAACTATCGACGCCAAGGGGCGGACGAGCCTGCCGGCCAAGTTCCGGGAGGTGCTCGTGGATGTCTACGGCGACGAGCGATTCTTCATCACCAATTCGTCTCCGGTGGATCTGGGGGGCGGTGCCTTCAGTTCGGGCCTCCTGATTTTCCCCTACAAGAAGTGGTTTGAATTCGAGGAAAATTTCCTCGGCAGCAAGGGGCTTACCTCTGCCCAGCGCAACAGCATCATGCGGACCATTGTCTCGCCGGCGACTGAATGCAGCGTCGACAAGCTCGGCCGGCTGCTCATCCCCCCCCACCTCCGCAAGAGCGCTGCCCTGGAGCGGGATATCCTCTTTGTCGGCATCATGGACAAGATCGAGGTCTGGAGCCATGCGGAGCGGGAGAAGGTCCGTATCCAGGATATGAAGAATTTCCCCTCCGACACCGAGGCGGTGGCCGAGCTGGGGCTTTAGGTGACGGGATTCGGCCATCGATCGGTCCTGCCGGCTGAGGTGGTGGAATACCTCGCTCCCCGGCCGGGCGGCATCTACGTTGACGGCACCCTCGGCGGCGGAGGGCACGCACGGCTGGTATTGGAAGCCTCCTCACCCGACGGCATACTGATTGGCTTCGATCGTGATCCGGCTGCCCGGGCGGCTGCGGGCGCCGCCCTCACCCCGTTCGGTGAGCGGGTTCGACTGGTCGGCCGCAATTTTGCGGACATGGCCGAGGCACTCGCCGGGATGGGGATTGCGGCAATCGACGGGTTTCTGCTCGACCTGGGGGTCTCCTCGCATCAGCTCGATACGGCATCACGGGGGTTCAGCTTCCAGGCCGATGCACCCCTCGATATGCGGATGGACACCGACTCCGGTGTCACGGCCGCCGATCTGGTGAACGAACTCGACGAGGGGGAGCTGACCCGGATCATCAGGGATTACGGTGAAGAGCGGTGGGCGAAGCGGATTGCAGACTTCATCGTGAAGGCACGGCAGACCTCCCCCATCGAGAGGACCTTCCAGCTCGTCGATGTCGTCAAGGGTGCAATTCCGAAGGCGAAGTGGGAAGAGCGAATCCATCCGGCCACCCGCACCTTTCAGGCCCTCCGGATTGCCGTCAATGACGAACTGGGGAGTCTGGAGCGGGGGTTGGCCTCCGGTATCGGGCTGTTGGCGCCCGGGGGGCGGGGGGTCGTCATCTCGTTTCACTCCCTGGAGGACCGGATCGTCAAGAACACCTTCCGGCGCTTCGCCCAGGGATGCACCTGTCCAAAGGATTTTCCCCGCTGCGTGTGCGGTGGCAGACCCCGTCTCCGAGTCCTGACCGGCAGGCCGGTCATGGCGGGCAGCGACGAGGTGTCGGACAACCCGAGGGCGCGCAGTGCGAAGTTGCGGGCAGTGGAGAAGCTGTGATGGATGGAATGAGCAGGAGGGCGGACATGGCACAGGCACGGACAGATTTCAGCAAAGTGGCGGCCCCGAAGAGGCTGGAGACGATGTATGCCCAGCGGGGGGAGCTTTTTCCGTATCTTCTGGCAGTGCTGGTACTCCTGACGCTCGTCTCGGCCTTTCACGTCTGGTCCCGGGTGCGGGTCATCGACCTGAATCTGGAGATCGCCGAGGCGAACCGGCTCCTGCGGGAGACCCAGGAAGAGCAGAACCGCCTCAAGCTTGAGGTCGCCTCGCTCAAGACGCCGGCCCGCATCGAAGCGGTGGCGAAAGGGGAGCTCGGCATGGCGCTCCCCACCGATCAGCAGGTGGTCGTGGTGAAATGAGGTACGACGCGGAGAAATGGACGACTCTCCGCATCCGGTTCATCGGGGGGTTCTTTGTTCTCCTCTTTGTCCTGACGGTAAGTCGTGCCTTTTACCTTCAGGTGGTCAAGCGGGATTACCTCCTCAAGCTTGCCGACCGGCAGCACCAAAAAATCGTCCCCCTCACCCCGGCGCGGGGAACCATCTATGATGCGAACGGCGCCGCACTGGCCGTTTCGGTGGAGATGGACTCCTGCTATGCCGAGCCCAAATCGATCGAGGACCTGAACGATGCCGCCGCCAAGCTGGCACCGGTGCTCGGCATGGCGAAGGAGACCGCCCTCAGGAAGCTTCAGGGGAACAAGAACTTTGTCTGGCTCCAGCGTCGGCTGACCCCCGACGTCGTCAAGCGGATCAAGGCGCTGGAACTCGAGGGGGTCGGTTTCGTCAAGGAGACGAAGCGCTTCTATCCCAACTCGGAAATCGCCGCCCATGTCATCGGCTTCACCGGTCTTGATCCCGAGGGGCTCGAAGGGGTTGAGCGGCGCTACGATTCGACCATCCTCGGCGGTACCGGCTATCTGGTGACCGAGCGGGACGCCCTCGGACGCGACGTCGCCTTCAAGGGGCAGGTGGTACAGAATGGCGCCCAGGGCCACAACGTGGTCCTGACCCTGGACAAGAACATCCAGTACATCGCCGAAAAAGAGCTGGAGAAGGCGGTCGTGGGGAGCGGGGCGCGGGCGGGAACCGCCATCGTCATGGAGCCCCAGACCGGCAAGGTGCTGGCGATGGCCAACTACCCGACCTTCAACCTGAACGTCCCTGCCTCTGCTCCGCCGGCGGTCTGGCGCAATCGGGCCGTGGCCGACAGTTTCGAGCCCGGTTCCACCTTCAAGGTTTTTCTGATCGCCTCGGCCCTGGAGGAGAAGGTGATCCGGCCCACCGACGGTTTCAACTGCGAGGGGGGAAGCTACTCTATCGGCGGGCGCACGATCCATGACACTCACAAGTATGGCCGCCTCAGCATTGCCGAGATACTCAAGTATTCGAGCAATATCGGCGCCGCCAAGATCGGGAGCCGGCTCGGGGCATCCCGTCTCTATGCGTACCTCAAGAACTTCGGCGTTGGCGAGCGCAGTGGCGTCGACCTGCCGGGGGAAGTAGCCGGAAGCCTGCGGAACGCAGCATCCTGGTACGGAATCGATCTCGCCACCATCTCCTTCGGCCAGGGGGTTACCGCTTCGTCGGTCCAGCTTGCAACGGCCTTTTCCGCCATTGCCAACGGCGGGGTGCTGATGAAGCCATACCTGGTGGAGAAGATTACCGACAACGAGGGGAACGTGGTGACCTCCTTCGGACCCCAGCCCCGACACCGCGTCATCTCGCCCGAGACGGCCAAGAGCGTCGCCCGGATGATGGAGGGGGTTGCCGTCGAAGGGGGGACCGGCACCAACGCGGCGGTGGAAGGGTACCGCGTCGCGGGGAAAACGGGAACCGCCCAGAAGGTGGACCCGGTCACCCGGGGCTACTCGCTTACCAAGCGGACGGCGTCATTCATCGGTTTCGTCCCCGCTGACCGCCCCCGACTGACGATCCTCGTGGTGGTGGATGAACCGAAGACAAGCCCCTACGGTGGCGTGGTTGCGGCGCCGGCATTCAGCGCCATTGCGCTGCAGAGCCTCTGCTACCTCAAGGTGCCTCCCGACTCCATCGTGAGAAGCAAACCGAAGACCGTGGAGGCCAAGGCGGTCCGGACGGTCTCCGAAGAGGCTGGGCCGGCATCGGAGGGGGCCATCGTCGAGGAGGGCGAGGGTGTCGTCATGCCGAACTTCCGGGGGATGAGCATGCGCCAGGTTCTCAAGTCGATGGAGGAGCGGGGGCTCAACGTGCGTCTTCTGGGGAGCGGCAAGGCAGTGGAACAGAGTCCGCTCCCGGGGCACCGGATCGGGCCGAGCGATCAGGTCTGGGTGAAATTTGTTCCCTCCGCATGATGAGCGGAGGAACGAGCGCATGATGCCAGGGGCCGGGCACGAACTTGCACTCAACGGTGAGGAACCATGAGACTGGATGAACTGGCACAGGTCATACGACCCACGGCAACAGGTGGGGATTTGGCGCGGGAGATCGAGGGGCTCTGCTACGATTCACGGCAGGTAAAGCCCGGCGGTCTCTTTTTCGCTTTAAGGGGGGGCGCCACGGACGGCCACGACTTCATCCCCGCAGCCCGTGAGCGGGGCGCGGCCGCCTTCGTGCTTGAAGAACCGTCGCGGGCGCCGGAAGGGATGACATGGCTTCGGGTCGACGATGCCCGCCTCGCCATGTCCCGTGCCGCCGCCGCCTTCTACGGCAATCCGACCGGCGGCGTACCGGTGATCGGCATCACCGGCACCAACGGCAAGACCACCACGACCTATCTCGTGGAGGCGATCCTGGCCCAAGCCGGCATTTCGTCCGCGGTGCTCGGGACCATAAGCTACCGGTTCGGGGCGCGGGTCATCCCCGCTCCCCACACCACTCCCGAGTCGGTGGACCTGCAGCGGACCATCCGCGAGCTCGTTGACCTGGGGGCCGCTGGGGTGGTGATGGAGGTCTCCTCCCACGCCCTCGAACAGCACCGGGTCGACGGCTGCCGGTTTGACGTCGGGATCTTCACGAACCTGACGCGGGACCATCTCGACTATCATCACGACATGGAGAGCTACTTCGGGAGCAAGGCGCGGCTCTTCACCGAACTCCTGGCGGCCGATGCCGGCAAGCCCCGGCGCGCGGCGGTCATCAATATCGACGATCCCTACGGTCTTCGCCTTGCCGCCGTTGCCGCAGCGCCGGTGATCAGTTACGGCCTCTCCGCCGGGGCGGCAGTGCGGGCGGAGGAGGTCAGCTTCACAGTGGATGGTGTCGCCGGCTCCCTGGTGACGCCGGCCGGGACGCACCCCTTCCGGTCGCGGCTGCTCGGCCGGTTCAATCTCTACAATATTCTCGCTGCCGCGGCGGCGGGTGTCGCCCTCGACATCCCCCTCGCGGCCATCGCGGCGGCCATCGGTGGGAACATCAGCGTCCCGGGGCGTCTGGAACGGGTCGAGAACGACCGGGGGGTGACGGTGCTGGTGGACTACGCCCATACCGGCGACGCCCTCGAGAATGTTCTGGAAACTGTGGCGGAGATTGCGACGGGGCGGATCATCACGGTCTTCGGCTGCGGCGGCGACCGCGACCGGGGGAAGCGGCCGGTGATGGGAGAGATCGCCGGGCGTTTCAGCGATCTGACGATCGTCACCTCCGATAACCCTCGCACCGAGGAGCCGGCGGCGATCATCGCGGAGGTCCTCGCGGGGATCCGGGGAACGGGGCTGCGGGAGTTTCGTCCGGAAGATGCCGGCGGCACTGCGGAAAAGGGGTTTACGGCCCTGGAGTCGCGCCGTGCCGCCATCCGGCTCGCCGTCCAGACGGCCCGCCCTGGAGACATTGTGCTGCTGGCGGGGAAGGGGCACGAGGATTACCAGATCATCGGGACCGTGAAACACCATTTCGACGACCGCGAAGAGGCGGCTGCCGCCCTGCGGGATCGGGACTAGAGGGGAATCGGGCTTGTTCACCATTGCAGAGATAGTCGAGGCGACGGGAGGGGCCGTTGCGGTGGGAGAGGCGGCCGGTGAGGTCTCCGGGGTCTCCACTGATTCGCGCTTGGCAAAGCCGGGGGAGCTCTTTGTGCCGCTGCGGGGCGAGCGCTTCGACGGGCACAATTTTCTCGGCTCCGTCTGGGACCGGGGGGTGCGGGTGACGCTCGCCGAAAAGCGGTGGCTCGAAGAGGGGAACCTTCCCGCGGGTGGGTGCTGCATTGCGGTGGACGATACGCTGCGGGCACTGGGCGATCTTGCCTCGTATCACCGCCGGCGTTTCGACCTGCCGGTCGTGGGAGTCACCGGGAGCAACGGCAAGACGACCACCAAGGAGATGCTGGCGGCGATCCTTTCAGTGGGGGGAGAAGGGCTCAAGACCGAGGGGAACCTCAACAATCTCATCGGGGTGCCGCAGATGCTTTTCCGGCTTACCGCGGCCCATCGCTGGGCGGTCCTTGAAATGGGGATGAGCGAGTTCGGCGAGATCGACCGGCTGGCGGAGATTGCCCGCCCCGACGTGGGGGTCATCACCAACGCCTACCCGGCTCACCTGGAGACGCTTGGCAGCGTCGAGGGGGTGGCGAAGGCGAAGGGGGAACTCTTCCTCCGGCTCCAGCCGGGCGGATGTGCGGTATTCAACGCCGCCGATCAGCTCATCGCCCGGTGCCCCTCACCCGAAGGGGTGCGCCGGATATCCTTCGGTCTCTGGAATGCCGACGTGACGGCGGAAGCCATCGAGGGGCTGGGAATCGGTGGGCAGCGGTTCATGCTCAGGCTCCCGGATGCGGCGGTACCGGTCACCCTGCGGGCCTTCGGGAGGCATAACGTCGCCAACGCCCTCGCCGCCGCTGCTGCGGCCCATGTGCTCGGAATCTCCGCCGAGACCATCGCCCGCGGTCTCGGGGAATTCCACCCCTATGCCCGCCGGTTCAACCTGGAGGAAGTGGCGGGGGTGGTTCTCGTCGACGACAGCTACAATGCCAACCCCGCCTCCATGGCGGCGGCACTCACCACGCTGCGTGAGATCGCCGACGGGCATCGGTCGGTGGCGGTTCTGGGCGACATGCTCGAACTCGGCGAGGGGGCGGAGGAGGCCCACCGGCAATTGGGGCGCCTTGCCGCCACCTGTGTCGACCGGCTCTATCTGCTGGGTCCCATGGCCGGGGTCGTGGCGGCCGGAGCCCGGGAGGGGGGGATGGCCGAAGGCTCCCTCGTGATTGCCGCCAGTCATGAGGAGATCGTGCAGGATCTGCGGCGCACCGTCGGTGCGAATGAGTTCATTCTTGTGAAAGGTTCCCGGGGGATGGCCATGGACAGGGTCGCGGAGGGGGTCAGGACGATGGAGACCACGACCTGTGGGAAGGGGGGGCCGACCTAATGCTCTACCATCTGCTCTATCCTCTGGCCAGCGATTTCAGGATCCTGAACGTCTTCAAATACCTGACGTTCCGGACCATCTACGCGGTCATCACCGCCCTCGTGGTCTCGTTCATCATGGGCCCCTGGATGATCCGCAAGCTCGAAGCGCTCCAGGCGCGGCAGGTGATCCGCACCGACGGACCCGAGTCGCACCTGAAAAAGTCGGGGACGCCGACCATGGGGGGGATTCTCATCCTCGTCTCCATCGTCATTCCCACGCTGCTCTGGGCGGACCTGACCAGCCACTACGTCTGGACCACGCTGTTCGTCATCGTCGGCTACGGACTGATTGGCTTCACCGACGACTACAAGAAAGTGGTGGAGAAGAACCCCAAGGGCCTCTCGCCGCGGCAGAAGATGGCGGGGCAGTTTCTGATCGCCGGAGCGGCGGTCTGCTACCTGGTCTTCGTGGCGGGCATGTCGACCGATCTGGCGGTGCCGTTCTTCAAGCGTCTCCATCCGGATCTCTCCTATTTCTACATTCCGTTCGCCATGCTCGTGATCGTCGGGGCGAGCAATGCGGTGAACCTGACCGACGGTCTCGACGGACTGGCCATCGGCCCGGTGGCGATCAACGCCGCCACCTATTTGCTGTTTACCTACATTGCCGGGAATGCTAAACTCTCCAGCTATTTGCAGATCTCGTACGTACCCGGGGCCGGGGAGCTGGCGGTGCTCTGCGGGGCCATGGTGGGGGCCGGGATCGGCTTCCTCTGGTACAACGCCTACCCCGCCGAGGTCTTCATGGGGGACGTGGGCTCCCTCTCCCTGGGTGGGGGGCTCGGCATCCTGGCGGTCATCACCAAGCAGGAGATGCTCCTCGTCATCGTCGGCGGGGTATTCGTCGTCGAGGCGCTGTCGGTCATCTTCCAGGTCGGGTCGTACAAGTACCGCGGCAAGCGCATCTTTCGCATGGCACCGATCCACCACCACTTCGAACTGAAGGGGGTGGCGGAGCCGAAGATCATCGTCCGGTTCTGGATCATCACCATCATCCTGGCGCTGGTCGCCATTTCGACGCTGAAGCTGAGATAACATGGAACTGGCTGGAAAAAACATACTCGTCGTCGGTCTGGCCCGCACCGGGGTGGCGGTGGTCCGCTTCCTGGCGGCGCGGGGCGCCCGGGTGACGGTGACCGACCTGCGGGATGAGGCCGCCCTGGCGGGGCCGCTGGGGGAGCTGGCCGGACTGCCGGTAACCTACGTCCTGGGGCGGCACGCCGAGGCGGACTTCGCCGCCGCCGACACGGTGGTGGTGAGCCCCGGCGTCCCCCAGGAAAGTCCTTACCTGCAGGCGGCACGGGACGCCGGCCGCGAGGTGATCACTGAGATCGAACTGGCGTCCCGTTTCATCGCCGCGTCGATGGTAGCCATCACCGGCACCAACGGCAAGACGACCACCACGACCCTCACCGGCGAGATCTTCTCGGCCTGCGGCTTCCGGACCTTCGTGGGGGGAAACATCGGCAATCCCCTCATTGAGCTGGTGGAGAGCGGCGAGGCGGTGGAGCGGGTGGTGGTGGAGATCAGCTCCTTCCAACTGGAGTGGATCAGCGCGTTCCGCCCCACGGTGGCGGTGCTCCTCAATATCACCGAGGACCATCTCGATCGTTACGCCACCTTTCAGGAATACATCGACGCCAAGGCCCGGGTCTTCGAGAACCAGGGCGCCGCGGACTGGGCCGTCCTCAACATGGACGATCCGATCGTGGCGGGATTTGCCGGCCGCATCGGCGCGGCGGTCTTCCCCATGAGCCAGCGGCAGGAGCTTGCCGAAGGGATCTTCCACCGCAGCGGCGTCATCACCTTCCGTCACGCCGGCCGCGAGGAGCGGTTCCCGACGGAGCGGTTCCGGATCACCGGCGTCCACAACATCGAGAACATCATGGCCTCCCTCGCCGCGGCGCTCCTCCTGGGATGCGATGCGCCCCGGGCGCGGGCGGCCGTGGAGGCGTTCGGCGGCCTCCCCCACCGGATGGAACTCGTGCGGGAGCTGGCCGGGGTCCGCTACTACGAGGACAGCAAGGCGACCAACGTGGGGAGCGTGGAGAAGGCCCTCGCCAGCTTCACCGGCATCACCCTCATCGCCGGCGGCAAGGACAAGGGGGGGAGCTATGCCCCCCTCGCGCCGCTGGTGCAGGAGCGGGTGCGGCACATGATCCTCATCGGCGAGGCGAAGGAGCGGATGGCCCGGGAGCTTGGCCACCTCACCGACACGCGGATGGCGGCAACCCTTGAGGAGGCGGTGGCGCTGGCTGCAGAGTTGGCCGTGCCGGGGGAGGTGGTGCTCTTCTCGCCGGCCTGCTCCAGTTTCGACATGTTCCGCGATTACGAGGAGCGCGCCCAGCGGTTCCGGGCGGCGGTCAACGGCCTTGCCGGGGGAGGCACTCCGTGAAGCTCGGCGTGAACGTCAAGGAGATCGAGCGCTACGACCTGGTCATCCTCCTCATGGCGGTGGCCCTCACCTGCTTCGGGGTGGTGATGGTCTATTCCGCCTCGTCGGTCATGGCAACGAAGAAGTTTCACGACGGCTTCTACTTTCTGAAGCGGCAGGGGATCTACGCCCTCATGGGGTTCGGGGTGATGACTCTCGCCATGAGGTTCGACTACCGCAAGTGGCGTGAATACGCCGTGCCGATCCTCCTCTGCTGTCTTGCCATGCTCATTCTCGTCTTCATCCCGGGGATCGGCGGCGCCGCCAAGGGGGCGTCCCGCTGGATCCGGCTCCCAGGCTTCAACTTCCAGCCGTCGGAGCTGGCGAAGATCGCGCTCATCATCTATATGGCGTACTCCCTCGACAAGAAGCAGGAAAAGGTGAAGTTCTTCTCCACCGGCTTCGCCCCCTACATGGTGCTCCTGGCGGTGCTCCTCGGGATCCTCCTCAAGCAGCACGACCTGGGGGCTGCGCTCACCATGGGGGTCGTGGCCCTCATCATGCTCTTCGTCGCCGGGACGCGCCCCCGCTACATCCTCGGCATGGGGGTGCTGGCGGTGCCGTTCATCTGCTACGTCGTCATGACCGAGTCATACCGGATGCGGCGGATCAAGGCATTCCTCAACCCGTGGGAAGATCCGACCGACACCGGATTCCAGATCATCCAGTCGTGGCTTGCCTTCGGCAACGGCGGCATCATCGGCCAGGGGCTCGGCGAAGGGAAACAGAAGATGTTCTATCTACCCGAGGCGCACACCGATTTCATCCTCTCGGTGACCGCCGAGGAACTGGGGCTGATCGGGGTCATCGTCATCGCCGCCATGTTCCTGATGCTCGTGCTGCGCAGCGTGCGGGTGGCGCTCATGGCCGAGGACACCTTCGGGCGGTTTCTCGCCTTCGGCATCGCCACGCTGCTCGGCATCCAGGCCTTCGTCAACATGGCGGTCGTCACGGGGCTTCTGCCGACCAAGGGGCTGGCGCTCCCTTTCATCAGCTACGGGGGAAGTTCACTGCTCGTTACGCTGTTTGCCGTCGGGGTGCTCCTCAACGTCTCGACCCGCATGAGGGGGACACCATGAAGCTGCTCATTGCCGGAGGAGGAACCGGCGGCCATCTCTTCCCGGGAATTGCGGTGGCGGAGGAGTTCCTGGGCCGCACGAAGGGGAACGAGGTCCTCTTCGTGGGGACCTGGAAGGGGATCGAGGCGCGGGTACTGCCGAAGCTCGGCTACCCCCTGGAGTGCATCACCGCCGCCGGCATCCGCGGCAAGGGGAACGTCGCCCGGGCAAAGGGACTTGCCATGTTCCTCTACGGCTACGCCCAGTCACGGAAGATCCTGAAGGAGTTCCGCCCGGACCTGGTCCTCGGAGTCGGCGGGTACGCCTCGGCACCGGCGCTCCTGGCGGCCAAGGGGATGCAGATTCCCCGCTTCATCCACGAGCAGAACGCGATTCCCGGCTTCACCAACAAGATGCTCGCCACGGTGGCCGACCAGGTCTTCATCTCCCTGGAGGAGTCTCGGAAGTTCTTTCCGGAGGGGCGGACGCTCCTCACCGGCAACCCCCTGCGCCGGCAGATCCTTGAGCAGGTGGTCGACGGAGGAGCGGACGAGCGGCAGGATGATGCCTTCCACCTCCTGGTCTTTGGCGGGAGCTCCGGCGCCCACCGGATCAACCTGACCCTAGCGGAGGTTCTGCCGTTTCTGGGGGAAGCGAAGGGGCGGCTGCGGATTACCCACCAGACCGGCGAGAACGACCTGGAGGATGTGACGGCGGCCTATGAGGAACACGGATTCCAGGCCGATGCGGTGCCGTTCATCGACGGCATGGCCGATGCCTACCGGTGGGCCGACCTGATCGTCTGCCGGGCCGGCGCCACCACCATCGCGGAGATCACCGCCTGCGGCAAGCCGTGCATCTTCATCCCGTACCCCCATGCCGTCGACGACCACCAGCGCCGCAACGCCGAGGCGCTCCTCAAGTGCGGGGCCGGTCTCGTGATCATCGAAAAGGAACTCACCGGCGAACTGCTGGCGCGGACGATCCGGGAACTGATGGACGACCCGGCGAAGCTGCGGGCCATGGGGGACGCGGCCAAGGGGCTGGCGCGGCTCGCCGCCGCCCAGACCATCGTCGACGAGATGCTGAAGGCAAAGAAACAGTAGGGGCGCGGCAAGCAGCTCCCCTCCACGAAAAGAAGGCGCAATGTACGGAAAGATCGAAAAAATTCACTTCGTAGGCATCGGCGGCATCGGGATGAGCGGCATCGCCGAGGTGCTCCTCAACCTGGGTTACAAGGTGTCGGGCTCCGACCTGAGAAAATCCGATACCACCGACCGCCTCGCCGCCCTCGGCGGGGAGATCTACTACGGCCACGCCCGTGAGAACCTCACCGTCGTCGATGTGGTGGTCACCTCCACGGCGGTCCACGACGACAACCCCGAGGTGGTGGAGGCCAAACGGCGCATGATCCCGGTGATCCCTCGGGCCGAGATGCTGGCGGAACTGATGCGGATGAAGTACGGGATCGCCATCGCCGGCACCCACGGCAAGACCACCACCACCTCCATGGTGGCGACGGTCCTGACCCACGGCGGGATCGATCCGACCATCGTCATCGGCGGCAAGCTCAATACCCTCGGCACCAACGCCAAGCTCGGCCAGGGGAAGTTCCTCGTGGCGGAGGCGGACGAATCGGACGGCTCGTTCCTGAAGCTCTCGCCGACCATCGCCGTGGTGACCAACATCGATGCCGATCACCTCGATTTCTATACCGGCGGCATCGACCAGATCAAGACGACCTTCGTCGACTTCATCAACAAGATCCCGTTCTACGGTCTGGCAGTGCTCTGCCTGGAGGACCGCAACGTCGCCGACATCCTTCCCCGGGTGAAGAAGCGCTTCGTCACCTACGGCCTCTCCTCCCAGGCCGACATCCGGGCGACCCATATCCGCCTCGAAGGGGGAACCACTTCCTTCGTCGCCCATTACAAGGGGTACCGGATGGGTGAGGTGACCTTCGCCATGCCCGGCGCCCACAACGTCCTGAACGCCCTCGCCTGCATCGCCGTGGCGATGGAACTCGATGTCCCCTTTACCCAGATCCAGGAGGGCTTCGCCACGTTCGGAGGTGTGGGGCGGCGCTTCCAGATAAAGGGGGAGGTGAACGGCATCACCGTCGTCGACGACTACGGCCATCACCCGGCAGAGATCCGGGCCACCCTTGCCGCGGGGAAGAGCGGCTGGCCCGAGCGGCGGCTCGTGGTGGCGTTCCAGCCCCACCGCTTCAGCCGGACCAGGGAGCTTTTCGACGAGTTCGTGAAATGCTTCTACGACGCCGACGTGTTGGTGCTGACCGACATCTACGCGGCCGGAGAGGCGCCCATCGAGGGGGTCTCCGCCGAGCGGCTCGCCGAGGAAATCCGTCGCCACGGCCAGCGTGACGTGACCTATGTCGCCGACCGGGAGGAGCTGCCGGACCATCTCGCGAAGATCATGAAGCCCGGCGACATCGTCCTCACCCTCGGCGCCGGAAACATCTGGCAGGCGGGAGAGGCGCTGCTCCCGAAGCTGAAGGACGCTCTTTGACAGACGATCTCTTCGTCGCGCTCCGCGCCCGGGTGAGGGGGGAAATCCTCCGGAACGAGCCGATGGCGCGCCACACGTCACTCAAGGTTGGCGGCCCGGCCGACTTCTTCGTCACCCCGGCCGACCGGGATGACCTGCAGGAGCTGATGGCGGTGGCGACCGAGACCGGCACCCCGTTTTTCGTGGTGGGGGGAGGGTTCAACCTCCTCGTGCGGGACGGGGGAATCCGGGGGGTGGTGATCTCCCTGACACGGCTGGCAGACCGGGAACGCCTCACGGAGAACCGGGTTCGGGTGGAGGCGGGGGTGGCAAACCGGGAACTCGTCCGGTTTCTCATGCAGGAGGGGCTCGCCGGCCTTGAGTTCCTCGACGGCATCCCTGGCAGCATCGGCGGTGCCCTGGCCATGAATGCCGGGGCCCACGGCGGGTCGGTGCTCGACCGGGTCGAAGAGCTGGTGACGCTGCACGATGGCCGTCTGCGGCGGACCCGGCGGGACGAGTTCGATTACGGCTACCGGTTTCTCCGTCTCATCCCGGGAGAGATCATCGTTGAGGGGACGTTTCGGCTGGAGGCCGGGACGGAGCGGGAGATGGGGGCGCGGGTCGAGGAACTCTGGCTCCAGCGGGCCATAAGTCAAAAAGTTGGCTACCCCAACGCCGGGTCGTTCTTCAAGAATCCCGAGGGGGGCACGGCGTGGCGGCTGATCGCCGATTGCGGGCTTCGGGGGGCAGTGGAGGGAGGTGCACAGGTCTCGGAGGTGCACAGCAATTTCCTCGTCAACCGGGGGGGAGCGACCGCCGGCGATTTTCTGGCCCTGGCAGCCCGCATAAAAGAGGAAGTAAAGCGGAAAACCGGCACGTCTCTTGAAGAAGAGGTGCGCATCGTCGGTGAGCCGTAATTAAGGAAGCGCCCTTCACCGAGGGCACAAAGCGGGAACCATGACGCGAGACGAATTGAAAACCAAAAAAATAGGCGTACTTATGGGGGGGCTTTCCGCCGAGCGGGAGGTTTCCCTTGCCAGTGGCGCCGCGGTCCTGCAGGCGCTCCGGGTGCGGGGATATGACGCCGTCGCCGTCGATATGGACCGCGATCTCCCGCAGGTTCTGGCTCGGGAGGGGATCGACGTTGCCTTCATCGCGCTCCATGGCCGCTACGGCGAGGACGGTGCGGTCCAGGGTGCACTGGAGCTCGTGGGAATTCCGTACACCGGCTCCGGTGTGCTCGCCAGCGCCCTTGCCATGAACAAGATCTTTGCCAAGCAGGTCTTTGCGGCCAGTGGCCTCACCGTTGCCCCGTACCGGGTGCTCCGCCGGGGAGAGACGCCGGATGTCGACTCCCTCGGATTCTCGTTTCCGCTGGTGGTGAAGCCTTCCCAGGAGGGGTCGTCGGTGGGGGTGAGCATCGTGCGGTCGGCCGCGGCCCTTCCCGCGGCCCTGGAGATGGCGTTTCGGTACGACCGGGAGATCCTCGTGGAGCAGTTCGTGAAGGGCCGGGAGATCCAGGTGGGGATCCTCGACGACCGCGCCATGGGGGCCATCGAGATCGTGCCGAAGAACGAGTTCTACGATTACGAGGCCAAGTACACCGACGGCATGGCCGAGCATATCTGTCCGCCGGTCCTTGCACCCGAGCTGTACCGGAAGCTCCTGGCCGAGGGGGAGAAGGCCCACGGCGCCCTTGGCTGCTCCGGCCACAGCCGGGTCGATTTCCTCGTGACTGAAGCCGGAGAGTGTTTCCTCCTGGAGGTCAATACCCTGCCGGGAATGACCTCCCTGAGTCTGCTGCCGGAGATCGCCCAGAAAGAGGCGGGAATCGGCTTCGAAGAATTGGTGGAACGGATTCTCGGCTCCGCCTCGCTGAAGATTGCTGCCGGGGAGTAGCGGGGAGATCCCGGCTCCCGAAAACGGAATTTCATGCGCGACCTACACGTAAAGACACGGATCAAACCGGCGAACAACGCCAACCGCGTGAAGCGGGAGCGGAAGCCGATCAACTGGCGCCCCCTCGTCACGTGGGGGAGTCGGATCGTCTGCGGTGCGCTCCTCGTTACGGTGGCCGGCATCCTCTGCTACGAGGGGTACCGGTGTGCGTCCCGCGTGCGGATCAATGTCCTGCAGCTTGAAACGATCGAGGTCTCGAAACTGAAGCACCTGACGCGGGACGAGGTGATTGCCGAGTCCGGGGTCAAGGCAGGCGATTCGATGGTCGGGCTTCGGCTTCGCCGCATCGGCGAGCAGCTTGCCAAGAATCCCTGGATCGAGAAGGTGCAGGTCCGGCGCTACTTCCCCCACACCCTCGCCTTCGAGGTGACGGAGCGGGAGCCGGTGGCGGTGGTGAACATGGGGTTTCTCTACTATCTGGACGCCAAGGGAGAGGTCTTCAAGCCGCTGACCCATGGTGACAGCCTCAACTACCCGGTCATCACCGGCGTCACCGAGGACGACCTGGCCCGGGACCCGGAGGGGACCAGAAAGTCGCTCACGGCGTCGGTGGCCTTGATGGGGCTTTTGCAGAAGAGTCAGGCTTTTTCCCTGGCCGATGTCTCCGAGATCCACATCGACAAGGGGTTCGGCTTCACGCTCTTCACCGCCGCCGGCGGCGTGCCGGTGAGGCTCGGCAACGACGGCTTCGACGTGAAGCTTTCCCGGTTGGCCCATATCTACGGCGAGCTCAGGGGGAATCTGACGGCGCTGCAGTACATCGACCTCGACTACCATGACAAGATCATCGTGAAAAAGGGATAGAGAGAATCAGGAGGGGGGAACACACTATGTCGGGAAGAAGGGATAACCTGATCGTCGGCCTCGATATCGGCACGACGAAGATTTGCGCCATCGTCGGCAACGTCACCGAGGACGGCATCGACATCGTCGGCATCGGCACCAGCCCGTCGCGCGGGATGCGCAAGGGGGTGGTGATCAACATCGAGAGCACCGTCGAGTCGATCAGGAAGGCGGTTTCCGAGGCGGAACTGATGGCGGGGTGCGAGATCCGTTCGGTCTACGCCGGCATCGCCGGCGGGCACATCAAAGGGTTCAACTCCCAGGGGGTCATCGCCATCAAGAACCGCGAGGTGACCTCCGAGGACGTGAAGCGGGTCATCGACGCCGCTAAGGCAATCGCCATCCCCATGGACCGCGAGGTGATCCACATCCTTCCCCAGGAGTTCATCATCGACGACCAGGACGGGATCCGCGAGCCCCTCGGCATGAGCGGGGTGCGGCTCGAGGCGAAGGTCCACATCGTCACCGGCGCCGTGGCCAGCGCCCAGAACATCATCAAGGCGTGCAACCGGGCCGGGCTCGACGTGGCTGACATCGTGCTGGAGCAGCTCGCCTCCTCCGAGTCGGTCCTCTCCGCCGACGAGAAGGAGCTGGGGGTGGCGCTGGTGGACATCGGCGGCGGCACCACCGATATCGCCATCTTCTGTGACGGCGCCATCAAGCATACGTCGGTCCTGTCGCTGGGGGGGAACCACCTGACCAACGACATCGCCGTGGGGCTCCGCACCCCCATGGCCGAGGCGGAGAAGATCAAGCAGAAGTACGGCTGCTGCATGGCCTCCCTGGTGGGGAAGGAAGAGACCATCGAGGTGCCGAGCGTCGGCGGCCGCAAGCCGCGGGTCCTCTCACGGCAGCTCCTCACCGAGATCCTGGAGCCCCGGGTGGAGGAGATATTCACCCTCGTCAACCGCGAGCTCGTCAAGTCGGGGTTCGAGGATCTGATCGCCTCCGGGGTCGTCATCACCGGCGGCAGCACCATCCTCGAAGGGATGCCGGAGCTGGCCGAGCAGGTCTTCAACCTGCCGGTGCGCCGGGGGCTGCCGCAGCAGATCGGCGGGCTCGTGGACGTCGTCAACTCGCCGGTCTACGCCACCGGCGTCGGCCTTGTGGTCTACGGAAGCAAGAACGTCGGCATCCGCGAGTTCCCCACGGCCCAGACCGACGAAAACCTCTTCCGGCGGGTATCGCGGCGGATGAAGGAGTGGTTCGGAGAATTTTTCTAGGAACGGGGTTCCTTGGGACGTCTTTTTATTCGAATGCAATGAGAGTTCAAACAAAACAACAGGAAAGGAAAAGGGGGTAGGGTATGTTCGAGTTCGACGAAAGCATTGACCAGTGCGCAAAGATCAAGGTGGTTGGCATCGGTGGCGGCGGCGGGAATGCGGTCAACACCATGATCGAGAACAACATCCAGGGGGTGGAGTTCATCGTTGCCAACACCGATGTGCAGGCGCTGCGCACGAACCGGGCTCCGGCGAAGATCCAGATCGGTCGGCAGCTGACCAAGGGGCTCGGGGCCGGTGCTGATCCCACCAAGGGGCGCGAGGCGGCCCTGGAGGACCGGGAGCAGTTGGCCGAGACCCTGAAGGGTGCCGACATGATCTTCATCGCCTGCGGCATGGGGGGCGGCACCGGGACCGGTGCGGCGCCGATCATCGCCGAAGTGGCGCGGGAAGTGGGCGCCCTCACCGTCGGGGTGGTCACCAAGCCGTTCACCTACGAGGGGCGCAACCGGATCAACAAGGCCGACGAGGGGATCCGCGAGCTCAAGAAACATGTCGACTCCCTGGTGGTGATCCCTAACGACCGGCTCATCAGCCTCGCCGGCAAGTCGATGTCGATCCTCGATGCCTTCCGCCCCTCCGACGACGTGCTCCGCCAGGCGGTCCAGGGGATTTCCGAGATCATCACCGGCCACGGCCTCATCAACGTCGACTTCGCCGACGTCCGGACGGTCATGAGCGAGCGCGGCATGGCCATGATGGGGATCGGCATCGCCTCCGGCGAGAACCGGGCCGCCGACGCCGCCAACCGGGCGATCTCCAGCCCCCTCCTCGAGGATATCGACGTCTCCGGCGCCAAGGGGGTCCTGGTCAACATCACCGGCTCCTCCTCCATGACCATGGACGAGTTCCAGACCGTGAGCCGGGCGATCCACGAGAAGGTCCACGAGGACGCCATCATCATCGTCGGTATGGCCATCGACGAGACCCTCGGCGAGCAGATCAAGGTGACCGCCGTCGTCACCGGCTTCGGCGACCGGTTTGACCTGGAGAAGGGGCGCCAGGAGATGAAGAACGTCACCCCGCTCGCCAGCCGCCAGGAGCCGAACCGCGACACCCCGACCTTCATCCGCGAGAAGCAGCAGCGCGAGGCCTACACCCGGCAGCGCAACATCTTCTCCGAGGAAGACGACCAGTACGATATTCCGACGTTCCTGCGGAAGTCGGTCGACTAACCCTGCGGGGCGGCATGTCGCCGGCGCCTGATGGTTCTTCCGGCGGCGTGCCGTCCGACCTTTCGAGTTTGGACAACGCTTTCATTCCCCGGTCCCCCGCCTACCCCCTCCAGGGGGACCGGGTCTTTTTCCCCTTCCGGCACCGCCCCCCTTCGTGGTACGGTTTCATTCATGTCGTGGAAAATCATCGAAAAACACCGCCAGCTCCTTGCCGGTGAAGAAGGCGCCGCGCCGAAACGGCGGGGCGGCAAGCTGACCGTCTGCCTCGTCTACCCCAACCGCTACGCCGTCGGCATGAGCAACCTGGGGTTCCAGACGGTCCATGCCCTCCTGAACACCGAGTCCGACGTCCTCTGCGACCGGGCCTTCCTTCCCGATGCCGACGAACTGCGGGAGTACCGGAAGACGGGAGGCTCCCTCCTCTCCCTCGAATCCCAGCAACCCCTCTCTTCCTTCGACATCGTCGCCTTTTCCGTCTCCTTCGAGAGCGATTACCTCAACATCCCCGTCATTCTCGATCTGGCCGGCATCCCGGCGCGGAGCGCCGATCGCGAGGACGCCGATCCCCTCGTCATGGGCGGGGGTGCCGCCCTCTTTCTCAACCCCGAGCCGGTGGCCGACTTCATGGATCTGGTCTGCGTCGGCGAGGGAGAGGCGATCCTCCCCGGCCTCCTCGGCCTGATTCGAGCCGAGGGGGTCGGCGACCGTCCTCCCTTCCTTTCCGCCGCCAGCCGGCTTCCCGGCATCTACGTCCCCTCACTCTCCGGGGTGAGCTTTGACGGCGTCCGGATCACGGGGCGCACGGCGCGCGGCGGGGCGCCGGAACGGGTGCGGCGGCTCTGGATGGAATCTCCCGACGTCCGCCCCACCGTCTCAGAGATCCTGACGGAGGAGACCGAGTTCGCCGACATGTACCTCATCGAGGTCTCCCGCGGCTGTCCCCGGGGCTGCCGCTTCTGCGCCGCGGGCTTCATCTACCTCCCCTACCGGCAGCGATCGCTGGAGGCACTCAAGGAGCAGGTGGCGGAGGGGCTCGCCCGGCGGCATAAGATCGGCCTCGTGGGTGCGGCGGTCTCCGACCACCGGGAGCTCGGCGAGCTCTGCCGCTTCATCCGCGACGGGGGGGGGAAGGTCTCGGTCTCCTCGCTCCGGATCGACCGTCTCGACGGGGAGATGATCGAGGTCCTGAAGGCGAGCGGCCACAAGACCGTCGCCCTGGCCCCCGAGGGGGGGAGCCAGCGGATGCGGGACCTGATCAACAAGAACCTGACCGAGGGGCAGATCCTCGACGCCTGCGACCTCCTCATCGGCCACGACATCCTGAACCTGAAGCTCTACTTCATCATCGGACTCCCCACCGAGACCATGACCGACCTGGAGGAACTGGCCCTGCTCGTGGGGAAGATCCGCGAACGGGTGATTGCCGCGGCAAAGAAGAACAAGCGCCTCGGGGAGATCGTCCTCTCGGTGAATCCCTTTGTCCCGAAACCGTTCACGCCATTCCAGTGGTGCGGGATGGAGGAGACGGCGTCCCTGGAGAAAAAGCTCAAATACCTCCACCAGGCGGTGGGGAAGCTCTCCAACGTCCGTCTCCAGGCCGAAAGCCCGAAGGACGCCTGGCTCCAGGCCCTCCTCTCCCGGGGAGACCGGCGCCTCTCCGCGTTCCTCCTGCGCGCCGCCGAACTCGGCAGCTGGAAGCGGGCGGCCCGGGAGTTCGACCCCCCCCCCGACCTTCTCGTCCACCGCACCATCCCGCTGGACGAGCCGCTCCCCTGGGGCTTCATCGAGAGCGTGGACGAAGGGCGGCTCGTGCGGGAGTACCGGCGGGCGTTCGAGGTGCACGGGCCGTAAGGTGGTGCACGGCACAGGTCGCCGTGCATCCTACGACCATCAACATCGGTACCCGGACGGTTAGGCCAGGGGAGAGATGGCGCGCGGCGTCAGGGAGAAGATCTGGCGCCAGACCGGGACTACGTGTGAGGTGAATATCATGTCTAATGCACTGGAGAGACTGAAAGCCAGCCTGGGGAACGGAACGATAGACCTTTCGCTGCTGTCTGACGTGGAGAAGGACTTCGGTGAGCTCGGCAAGCGGGTGGACGAGCTCGAAGAGCGTCTGATCATGATCGTACGAACCGGCTGGCCTTGGGATGAGGATGGAGAGCCCAACGCAATATTTCGCACCAGCAAGGATGGCTTCGCCACGGCAATGGCCGAAGCGCGTGAGTTGCTCGGGTTGAAGCATCGCAGCGTCATCACCCGGACGGAGCCGAGGACATGAGCCGGCCGCCTGCACGGCCAGGTGAGATGCCCGGCCCATCCCCGCCTGCCGATCTGCGGTAAGGAAAACCATGCCACTTACATCGAGCCGCTCTTCCCGAAGGGAGAGCGGCTTTTTCTTGTCGAGCGGAGGGCGATGGTGCGTAGTCGCCCTTTCGGCGCTATTCAGGAGCGTGAGGCATGGTGGAGTCAAAACCTTGACTAATTCGTAACAAAATGCCGTCTGCTATGCCGGGATTAATTCTTATCGGCCGATTGTCCCGTTTCTTGAGTCTTTCCGCTAAAAAAAGCCCACGGGGGGATTTGCCGCTGCTCCCGTCGCTCTGGCACAACGGTTGCACAATCGGTGGTGCACGGTAAAAGTACCCGAATTTTCGAGGAGATTTTTCAGTGGCCCCACCGACGGCAGAAGCATACAATCTTCAGCCCGCAAAAAGCAACGCGGACATCTACATGGCAGTGGCGCTCATCGGCGTCCTGGCCCTGATGATCGTCCCGCTGCCGTCGTTTCTCCTCGACATCTTCCTGGCGGGAAACATCACCGTTGCCCTCGCCATCCTCCTCGTGGCCCTCTACACCCAGCAGCCCCTCGACTTCTCCGTCTTTCCGTCGGTGCTCCTCGTCACGACCCTCTACCGACTTGCCCTCAACATCGCCTCGACGCGACTCATCCTCCTCCACGGCAACGAAGGGGTCGATGCGGCCGGCCACGTGATCAAGGCCTTCGGCCAGTTCGTGGTGGGGGGGAACTACGTGGTCGGGGCGGTCATCTTCCTGATCCTCGTCATCATCAACTTCGTGGTCATCACCAAGGGTGCCGGCCGCGTGGCGGAGGTGGCGGCCCGCTTCACCCTCGACGCCATGCCGGGGAAGCAGATGGCCATCGACGCCGATCTCTCCTCCGGGCTCATCAACGAGAAGGAGGCCCGCCGTCGCCGGACCAAGGTCTCCCGGGAGGCCGACTTCTACGGCTCCATGGACGGTGCCAGCAAGTTCGTCCGGGGCGATGCCGTGGCCGGCATCCTGATCATGCTGGTGAACATCATCGGCGGCTTCGTGATCGGGGTCTGGCAGAACGGGATGCCGCTGGACGCCGCCCTCTCCAACTACACCCTCCTCACCATCGGCGAGGGGCTCGTGGCCCAGATCCCGGCCCTCATCATCTCCACCGCCGCCGGCATCATCGTCACCCGTTCTGCCGACGAGAAGAGCTTCGGCCACGAGATCACCGGCCAGTTCCTCAACTACCCCAAGGCGTTCTACGTCTCCGGCGGGGTCCTCTTCGCCTTCGGCCTCATTCCGGGGCTCCCCCACTTCGCCTTCTTCCTCCTCGCGGGGGCCGCCATCTTCGCCGGCCGGATGGCCAAGGAAGGGGCCCAGGTGGTGGAGGACGAACTGACGGCCCTCCCCGCTCCCCACGAAGCCGGCGAGGCGGGGGACCCGGCGGCCGCCGCCATCCGTCCCCTCGATATGCTGGAGCTGGAGGTCGGCTACGGCCTCGTGCCGATGGTGGACGCGGCCCAGGAGGGGGAGCTCCTGGAGCGGATCCGTTCCATCCGGCGCCAGTTCGCCCAGAAGATGGGGTTTGTGGTGCCGCCGATCCACATCCACGACAACCTGCAGCTGAAGCCCAACGAGTACTGCATCATGATCAAGGGGGCGAAGGTCGGCGGCGGCGAGCTCTCCGGCCAGTACCTGGCCATGGATTCCGGGGCGGTGAGCGGCCAGGTGGAGGGGGTGCGGACCACCGAGCCGGTCTTCGGCCTCCCCGCCATCTGGATCCGGGCCGACGCGAAGGAGCAGGCCCAGCTCTACGGCTACACCGTGGTGGACAGCACCACGATCATCGCCACCCACATCAGCGAGATCATCAAGAAGCACGCCCACGAGATGGTGGGGCGCCAGGAGCTCCAGCAGCTCCTCGACAACCTCTCCTCCAGCTTCCCGAAGGTGGTGGACGAACTGGTGCCGTCGCTGCTGAACCTCGGGACGGTGCTGCGGGTCATCAAGAACCTCCTGCGCGAGGGGGTCTCCATCCGGGACCTCCGGACGATCCTGGAGACGCTGGCCGACTACGGCGGGCTCACCAAAGACCCGGACACCCTCACCGAGTTCGTCCGCCAGGCCCTGGGACGCTACATCGTGGACCAGTACAAGCGTGAGGACGAGACCCTCTGTATGATGAGCCTCGACCGCCGGGTGGAAGAGATCGTCGCCGAGGCGATCCAGCCGTCGGAGCAGGGGAGCTACCTCGCCATCGAGCCCAACACGGCCCAGTACATCCTGACCGGCATCCGGCAGGAGATGGAGAAGTTCAACCAGGTGGGGACAAGCCCGGTGCTGATCGCGTCGCCGTCGATCCGGCGCCATGTCAAGAAGCTGACCGAGCGGTTCGTTCCGAATCTGGCGGTCCTGTCGCACAACGAAATCCCGTCCAACATCAAAATCCAATCGTTAGGGGTGGTAACGCTCAATGCTGGTTAAGACATTCGAAGCGGTAGACATGTCAGAGGCCCTGCGGATGGTGAAGGCCGAACTCGGCCCCGACGCCATGATCATCTCCTCCAAGAAGGAGAAGAAGAAGGGGCTCTTCGGGTTCTTCGGCAAGCCGGTCGTCCAGGTGACCGCCGCCCTCGACGTGAAGCCGCGGCAGCCGGCGCCGAATCCCTACCGGGAGGCCCCGGAGCCGCAGCTCTCCGCCAAGGAGATGATGGAGAGCTCCATGCTCGCTCCCCTGGCCCGGGAGCTGAAGGACCTGCGCGAGCGGGTGGAGGTCCTCACCCGCAAGGAGACCGCCGCCATCCCGCCGGCAGCGCCGTCGACCGAGGCGCCGGTGGTGAAGCCGGTGACGGTTCAGCCGGCAGCGGAAAGCGCCGTGGAGCTGGGAGGGAAGCCGATCGCCAGGCAGGATCTGGAGGAGATGAAGAAGCTCCTCTTCAAGACCCTTGCCGCCAAAGAGGCGGGGGAGGGGGGCGAGGCCCCGACGGAAGGCGTGGCGGCGGCAGCGCCCGCGACGCCCAGGGCGAAGGGGGCCGAGCCGGGCGAAGGCAAAGGGGGAGGCTTCAAGGGAGCGCTCCGGATGGTGATGAGCGATCTCCACCGCAAGGGGCTGGAGCGGGGGGCGGTGCGGGCCGTCATGGAGCAGCTGCAGCCCGAGGCCAAGCGGGGAGGGACCGCGGAGACGATCCGCTCCTTCCTCCCCCAGGCGTTCAGGGGCGTCATCAAGTGCGCCGGGCCGCTGGGTCTGAAGAAGAACGGCCCGCGGATCATCGCCCTCGTGGGGCCCACGGGGGTCGGCAAGACCACCACCGTCGCCAAGCTGGCGGCGCTCTATTCGCTCCGCGAGGGGCACCGGGCGGCGCTCATCACCATCGACAACTTCCGGGTCGGCGCCGTGGAGCAGCTCAAGACCTATTCGCGGATCATGGGGGTGCCCATCGAGGTGGCGGCCACGCCGGCGGAGCTGGAGGCGGCCATTGAGCTCCATTCCGACAAGGAGCTGATCCTGATCGACACCGCCGGCAGAAGCCCCAAGGATATGGAGAAGATCGGGGAGCTGAAGGGATTCCTCGAATCGAAGTTCGCCATCGAGATCCACCTCTGCCTGGCGGCCACAACGCGGGACCGGGAACTGCAGGAGATCGTGGAGCGCTTCGGCGTCCTTCCCATCAGCCGGGTCATCTTCACCAAGCTCGACGAGAGCGAGAGCTACGGCTGCATCGTCAACGCCCATCTGCGGACCAAGTTTCCGCTTTCGTTCTTCACCACCGGGCAACGGGTGCCCGAGGATCTTGAAATTGCCACGGCCGGCAGGCTTGCCGGCCTCGTTCTGGGGGAGAGTAAGCAATGAACGCCATGGAGACGACGGGGGATCAGGCCGACAGCCTCCGCCAGCTGGCCACCACAGTGAAGAAGCAGCGCAAGGCTGCGGCGTCGCTGGTCAAGGACGACAAGGGATCGAAGGGGGTCAGGGTCATCTCGGTGACCAGCGGCAAGGGGGGCGTCGGCAAGAGCAACGTGGTGGTCAATCTCTCCCTTGCCCTTGCCAGCCGGGGGAAGAAGGTCCTCGTGATCGACGCCGACCTCGGCCTCGGCAACATCGACGTGCTGCTGGGGCTGACGCCCGACTACACCCTGAACGACGTCTTCTCAGGCAGGAAGCGGCTTGAAGAGATCATCGTCGAGGGGCCCGGCGGCATCCGGATCATCCCCGCCGGCTCGGGGCTCCCCGACTTTACCTCCCTGGGGCTCCAGGAGCGCGTCAAGATAATGGACGAGCTCGATGCCCTGGAGGAAGAGTTCGACATCCTCATCGTCGACACCGAGGCGGGGATCTCGGAGAACGTCGCCTACTTCAATACCGCCTCCCAGGAGATCGTGGTGGTGGTGACGCCGGAGCCGACCTCCATCACCGACGTCTATGCCCTGATCAAGCTCCTGGCGACCCGCCATTCGGAGCGCTATTTCAAGGTCCTCGTCAACATGGCGAAGGATACGGACGATGCGCTCCAGGTCTTTGCCAAACTCTCCAACGTGACGAGCCGTTTTCTTGACATCTCCCTCGATTACCTCGGCTGCGTCATCAAGGACGAAATGCTTGTGGAGGCGGTGAAGAGCCAGAAGCCGGTGGTGGAGCTCTTCCCCGACTCCCCGATTTCAGGCTGTTTTACGACGCTGGCACGGCGTGTGCTTGAGAACGGAGGGGAGCGCAGGCTGAAAGGAAACGTCCAGTTTTTCTTCCGGAGATTTCTCGGCTCCGGTGCCGCCATGGAGAACTCATGAACTGTCTGGTGAAGGCATATGAGCAGGAAGCTCAACGGGGCGCGGCCCAGAGCAGGGACGACCTGATCGTCTCCCATCTGCCGCTGGTCAAGTTCCTCGTGGGGAGGATCGCCTCCCAGCTCCCACCGCATCTCGACCAGGAAGATCTGATGAGCGCCGCCATCATCGGCCTCATCACCGCCGCCGAGCGGTTCGATCCCTCCCGGGGGGTCCAGTTCAAGACCTTCGCCGAGCAGCGGATCCGCGGCACGATCATCGACGAGCTCCGCTCCCAGGACTGGCTCACCCGCTCGCTGCGGGAGAAGTTCAAGCGGCTGGAGCGGGAGTTCGCCATGCTGGAGCACCGCTTCGGGCGCAACCCCACCAGCGAGGAGGTGGCGGCGGCCCTGCAGATCAGCGTGGACGAGTATCACCAGATGCTGGAGGAGATCCACCTCCTCTCCTTCGTGAGCCTCGACGAGGCGTGGGAGGATGAGGACGGCAGCCCCTTCGGGCTCCTGGACATCCTGGAGGACAAGGGGACCGAAAACCCCCAGAGCCAGCTCATGGCGCGGCAGATGCTCGAATCCCTCACCACGGCCATCGAAGGGCTGCCGGAGAAGGAGCGGCTCGTCATCACCCTCTACTACTACGAGGAACTGAACCTGAAGGAGATCGGCGCGGTGCTGGAGCTGTCCGAATCGCGTATCTCCCAGCTCCACAGCCAGGCCATCGTCCGGCTGCGGGCGAAGATGAAGAACATGAGATAGGCGACAGGAGCGACCATGAACAGCGGCATCTATTCGGCACTCTCGGGGAACATCGCGGCCATGAAGCGGCTCGACGTACTTTCCAACAACCTGGCCAACGCCAATACCGCCGGTTTCAAGAAGGACCGGATGACCTTCGAGAGCATGCTCCAGAGCGCGGGGGCGATCCCCCGTCCCAACGGCGGCACCGACGCGCCGGTCTACTCCGAGACCACCTTCTTCACCGACTACACCGCCGGCCCGGTGAAGCAGACCGGCAACACCTTCGACCTCGCCCTGGACGGCGACGGCTTTTTCGTGGTCAACACCCCCCAGGGGCGGGCCTATACGCGGCAGGGGAACTTTCACCTCGATGCCGGCGGCAAGCTCGTGACCGTCGACGGCTACGAAGTCCTCGGCGGCGGCCCCATCACCGTCAACGGCGGCAAGGTCGATATCAACGCCAAGGGTGAAGTCTTTGTCGACGGGAGCCAGGTCGGCGCCCTCAACGTGGTTGATTTCCCCAAACCCTATGCCTTCCAGAAGAGTGGCAACTCCCTCTTCGTCCCCACCGATCCCCAGGCCACCCCCCAGCCAGTGCGGGGCGAGCGGGTGATGCAGGGATTCCTGGAGGAGTCCAACGTGAACACCGTCCAGGAGATGGTTCAGCTGATCGAGACCAACCGCTACTTCGAGATGTGCTCCAAGGCGGTGAAGGCATACGACGACCTGGCTGCCAAGGCGGCCAACGAAATCGGGAAGCTATAATCCGTAGGGGCGCAATTCATTGCGCCCGTTATGGGTCGGCACCAGACCAGGGCGCAATGAATTGCGCCCCTACAGGAGGAAACAATGATTCGAGCACTGTGGACGGCGGCCTCAGGGATGCAGGCCCAGCAGACGAACATCGACGTCGTCGCGAACAACCTGGCCAACGTCAATACCGCGGGGTTCAAGAAGAGCAGGGCCGATTTCCAGGATCTCATGTACCAGAACATGAAGACCACCGGCGCCCCCTCCACCAACTCCACCCAGGTTCCCGCCGGGATCCAGATTGGCCTCGGGGCCAAGCTGGCGGCGGTCTCCAAGATATTCACCGAGGGGAACATCAACCAGACCGGCAACGAGCTCGACGTCGCCATCGAGGGGAACGGCTTCTTCCAGATCCAGATGCCCGACGGCTCCACCGCCTACTCCCGGGCCGGCTCCTTCAAGCGCGACAGCCAGGGGCGGGTCGTCACCTCCGACGGCTATCCGATGATCCCCGAAGTGGTCATCCCGAGCAACGTCACCGCCATCAACGTCGGCAACGACGGCACCGTGTCGGTCATGCAGGCGGGGCAGACCACCCCGACCAACGTCGGCAACTTCCAGCTCGCCGCCTTCTCCAATCCGTCGGGGCTCATCGCCCTCGGCAAGAACCTTTTCCAGCAGTCCGACTCCTCCGGGAACGCCACCACCGGTACCCCGGGCCAGAACGGCCTCGGCACCACCGCCCAGGGGTTCCTGGAGATGAGCAACGTGAGCGTCATGGAGGAGATGGTGAACATGATCACGGGGCAGCGGGCCTACGAGATCAACTCCAAGGCGGTGCAGACCGCCGACGAGATGCTGCAGACGGCGAACAACCTCCGGCGGTAAGACGGCACGGGTAACCAGATGAAATACGTCACAGGGATCATTGTTCTTCTCCTGCTCCAGGTCACGGCCGCCTTTTCCGCCCCGGCGACCCAGGTCGTCACCGAGGCCCGGGTGAAGGAAGTCGTGGCCGATTTCGTCCGGGAGAGAACCGCAAATCTTGGCGTGGAGACGGCCATCAAGCGGATCGGGCCGCTTCCCGAGCTGAAGATCCCGGTCGGCACCATCTCCTACGAGATCCAGGCGCCGGCGTCGTGGGAAGGGTGGGGGCGGGCGAATCTCGCCCTCATCGTCCGGGTGAACGACCGGGTGGAGAAGAACGTCCCGGTGAACGTGGAGGTGGAGGCCCTGGCCGACACCGTGGTGGCGCTCCGCTCCCTGGAGCGGGGGGATACCGTCGGGCCGGGCGACGTCGCCGTTCGCAAGCTCAACATTTCGGCGCTTCCGGGGAAGGTCTACCGGAGTGTCGACGAGGTGGTCGGCAAACGGGCCAGGATGGCCATCCGCCCCAATACCCCGTTGCGGGGGGAGAATCTGGAGAAGATCCCCCTCGTCAAGAGCGGGCAACTCGTCACCATCATCGCCGAGAGCCCGGCCCTGCGCCTCACCGCCACCGGCCGTGCCCGGGGAAACGGCGCCGAAGGGGACATCGTCATGGTGCAGAACCTCGGCTCCCTGAAGGAGCTCCCCGCCCGGGTCATCGATTCCGGCACGGTGCAGGTGGACTTCTAGGGCAGACGATCCCTCTCCCCGGATGGCCGAAGGCCGGGCGGGGAGCGCTGGACCGGACGGAAGCGGAAACAGGAGTACGTCAGTGAAACGATTGGTAGTGTCAATATTCTGCCTCGCCTGTGCGGGGTGCGTGGTGCAAAAGGCGGAGGTGAAAACCCCGGCCTTTGACGAGCAGCTCGCCCCGCCTCAGCCGAGCTACTCCAGCGGCTCCATCTGGCAGGCGGCGTCGGCGGGGCTCACCGAGGACCACAAGGCCCGGCGGAAGGGGGACGTCCTCACGGTGGTGATCGTGGAAAACGCCAGCGCCAGCAAGGAGGCGACCACCGACACGGACCGCAAGGCCAACGTCTCGGCGAGCATCCCCTATCTCATGGGGCTTGAGAAGAGCGCCACTCTCTTCCAGCAGTTGACGCGGGCCAATCCGAACAACCTCGTGGGGGCCAGCACCGCCTCCAAGTACCAGGGGAGCGGCGCCACCACCCGCAAGGAGAACCTGACCGCCACCATGAGCGCCAAGATCGTCGACGTCCTCCCCAACGGGAATTTCATGATCGAGGGGCGGCGCAACGTGAAGGTCAACAACGAGGACCAGATCATCGTCCTGGAGGGGACCGTCCGTCCCCGCGACGTCTCGCCCGACAACTCGGTCAGCTCCTCCCTCATCGCCGACGCCCGGATCACCTACACCGGCAAGGGGGTCATCAGCGACCGGCAGCGGCCGGGGTGGCTCATGAACTTCCTCGACTATATCTGGCCTTTCTGAGGGGGGAACGCGCCTTTTGCGCAATCCCGGCGTTGGCCTCCGGGGTTGCTTGTGCGGTGTACCGTTGGGTACGCCTCCGCGCAACTCCTCGGCCGCCTTGGCCTTGCACAAAAATCGCGTTCCGGCACCGACAGCGGTTAGGAAACGGATAAAACCATGCTTAAGCGAATCATCTGCATAGTGGCACTTCTCCTTACGCTTCCCCAGCTTGCCTTGGCGATCCGGATCAAGGACATCGCCAGTTTTGACGGGGTGCGGGACAACCAGCTGATCGGCTACGGCCTCGTGGTGGGCCTGAACGGCACCGGCGACAGCGACCAGACCAAGTTCCCGGTCCAGTCCCTCGCGAACGTGCTGGAGCGGATGGGGGTGACGGTCAACCGGGGGGATATCACGGTCAAGAACGTGGCGGCGGTCATGGTGACCGCGGAGCTCCACCCCTTCGCCAAGCAGGGGACGAAGCTCGATGTCCTCGTCTCGTCCGTGGGGGATTCCAAGAGCATCGCCGGCGGCACCCTCCTCATGACCCCCCTCAAGGGGGCCGACGGCCAGGTCTACGCCGTGGCCCAGGGGGGGGTGCTCACCAACTCCTTCTCCTACGGTGGCCAGGCGGCCAGTGCCCAGAAGAACCACCCCACCGCCGGCAGGGTTCCCAACGGCGCCCTGGTGGAGCGCGAACTCCCCAATGCCCTCGCCGGCAGGGGTGAACTGCGGCTCAACCTCAACCAGCCCGATTTCACCACCGCCTCCCGCATCGCCCAGGCGGTGAACGACCACTTCAAGGTGAAACTGGCCGCCGCCGGCGATCCCGGGTCGGTCGTCCTCACCCTCCCCGAGTCGTACCAGGGACGGGTCGTGGAGTTCGTCGCCGACATGGAGCGGCTGGAGGTGCGCCCCGACGCCCTGGCCAAGGTGGTGCTCAACGAGCGGACCGGCACCATCGTCATCGGCGACAACGTCCGGATCTCCACGGTGGCGGTCTCCCACGGCAACCTGACCCTCTACATCAAGGAGACCCCCCAGGTTTCCCAGCCCGCCCCCTTCAGCCGCACCGGCGAGACGGCCGTGGTGCCGCGGACCCAGGTGAAGGTCAGCGAGGATGGCGGCGGGCTCGCAGTGGTGAAGGAGGGAGCCAATATCGGCGAGGTGGTCCGGGCACTGAATGCCCTGGGGGTCACGCCGCGGGATCTCATCGGCATCCTCCAGGCGATCAAGGCGGCAGGCGCCATGCAGGCCGACCTCTCGGTCATCTGATCCACGCGACAATATTTTTCTCAAGAAAGCGCCGGTTTTGCCGATAGGTACACCATGCAGACGACTCTCCCGACCGATACTCTGATCCAGGACAACGACACGGCCCGTGCCCGGCGACTCGCCGCGGCCAAAGGGGGCGCCGATGAGCGGGGGCGCGCAGCGGCAAAGAAGGTTGCCCGGGAGTTCGAGTCGGTCTTCATCGGGATGATGCTCAAGTCGATGCGGGAGACGGTCGGCAAGGACCCCATCGCCGGCGGTGGCAAGGGGGAGGAGATCTTCCAGTCCCTCCTCGACCAGGAGTATGCCACCGCCTTCGCGGCACGGGGGGGGATCGGGCTGGCGCCGATGATCGAGAAACAGCTCATCAAGGAGCCGGCCGCTGCGGCGACGGCCCCGCGCGATCCGTACGAAAGGTAATCGATGACCATTAACAGCGATATCGTATCACTCTCTAGTGTCACTTCCGCCAGAACCATCGGGGCACCGCAGCAGGCCACCGAAGGGGGCAAGACGACCGCCGCCGGCGCGACTACCGGCCCCGACCGGGTGGAGCTCTCCCTCGGCAGGCCGCAGGTCGACCGTCTCAAGCAGGCTGCTGCCGGTGAGCCGGAGTTCCGGGCCGACAAGGTTGCAGCGGTGAAGCAGCAGATCCAGGAAGGAACCTATCAGATCGACTCTCGGGCGGTGGCGGCGAAGATCGCCGCACTGCACGGGTAGGTAACGGAGGAACGGATGGCAAGCGGCATGGCGAATCTGGTCGAGGTCCTGACGGCCCGGCGGGCAAGCATGGAAACGATGCGGCAACTCCTCGAAGAGGAGCGGCAGAGCCTCCTCGCCTTCGATACGGAGCGGCTCCAGACGGCTGCCGCCCGGAAGGTGGAGGTGGCCGCGGAGATGGAGGCGCTGGACGGCACCTGTCAGACCCTTCTGGCCCAGGAGGGCTCGGCCCACGGTCTCGCCGGCACCGTCACCCTGACCCCCCTCATCGCCTGTGCCCCCACCGCGACCAAGGAAGAGCTGACGGCCCTCCAGGAGGCCCTCGTCACCCGGGCCGAGGAGCTTCGCGGCATGATCGCCGACAACCGGCGGCTCCTCGAAAGTTCCCTCGCCACCGTCGGCAGATCCCTTGCCTTTTTCCAGAGCCGCTTCACCGTGGCTGAAACCTACGGCGGTTCGGGCCGGATGGTGGAGCGTACCCCCGGCGCGGGGCTGCTCCGCAAGGAGTTGTGAGATGAGCATCCTCAGCATTCTCGATATCGGCAAGTCGGGCATCACCGCCCAGCGCCTCGCCCTTGAGGTGACGAGCCAGAACGTCTCCAACGTCAACACCCCCGGCTACTCGCGCCAGAGCACCGTCTTCGAGAGCGGCACCGTCTCCATGGAACGGGGCTTCCCCCTCGGCAACGGCGTCCAGGTGGCGGAGATCCAGCGGGCCTACGACGACTTCCTCCAGCAGCAACTCAAGAACGAGAGTACCACCAACGGCCAGGCGAAGACGGTCCTTTCGTCCATGAACCGGGCCGAACAGCTCTTCAACGAGTTCACCACCGACGGTCTCGGCAAGTCGATGCAGGATTTCTTCAAGGCGTGGCAGGATCTGACCGCCAATCCCCAGGGGCAGCCGGAGCGGCAGGCGATTCTCGCCCGGGCGCAGCAGCTCACCGACCAGTTCCATCGGGTCAACGGCTATCTGAACGATATCAAGACCGAGGCGAACAAGTCGCTGGAGGGGATCACCGCCGACGTGAACGATAAGGTGACGCAGATCGCGTCGCTGAACGACCAGATCCGTCAGGTGGAGGTCCAGGGGACAAAGGCGAACGAACTGCGGGACAAGCGGGACCTCCTGGTCCGCCAGCTCTCACAGAAGGTGGGAATCACCTATCTGGAACAGCCCGATGGCATGCTGAACATCAGTCTTTCCCTCGGCCAGCCCCTGGTTCTCGGCAAGGATGCGGCGCAGCTCTCGCTCCAGCCCGATCCGGCGAACGGCGGATTCTACAAGGTGCTCACCACGCCGCCGGGGGGGACCGCCACCATCGACATCACCTCCATCGTCGGTGGCCCCAACAACAGCCAGGGGGAGGTGGGGGGGACCCTGCAGGTGCGCGATACGCTCGTGAACAAGTTCATCTCCAATCTGGACGAGCTTGCGTACAACCTCGCCACCCAGGTGAACGCTGTGCACTCCGCCGGTTTCGGCCTCACCGGTTCCACGGGGCTCAACTTTTTCGCCGCACCCGCGGCCATGGCCGGCTACAGCGGTCTCGGCGGCATTGCGGTGAACATCACCAATACCAACGATATCGCCGCGGCCGATACCAACCCCCTCACCGGTGGTACCGGCAACAACAAGAACGCCTCGACGATCGCGACCCTCTACGACAAGACGTTGCCGTTTTCCAGTGGGAGTACCACCCTCGAAGGGTTCTATAATTCCATCGTCGGCAATGTGGGGGTGGCGGTACAGAATGCCCAGCGGGGGCAGACCCTGAGCGACGGCATCATCAAGCAGCTCGACAACCTCCGGGAGTCCAGTTCCGGTGTCTCCCTCGACGAAGAGCTCGCCAACCTGATCAAGTATCAGAAGGCGTTCGAGGGATCGGCAAAACTCATCAACACCGGCGCCGAGATGATGGATACCATTCTCGGACTCGTCCGGTAACCGTTCGGCTTACGGAGAACCACCATGCGCGTGACCCAGAATACGACGGCCAACCTCGTTCTCAATAACCTTCAGGTCATCCGGCAGCGGACCGAGGATCTGGAACAGCAGTCATCCACCGGAGTCAAGGTGAGCAAGCCGAGCGACGATCCGGTGACTGCCCAGCAGATCCTGCACCTCAAGCAGCTCATCGCCCAGGGGGACCAGTACCAGCGCAATATCTCCAACGGCACCGCCTGGCTCTCCATGGGCGAGTCGGCCATGTCGGAGATGGGGAACGTCCTCTCCCGGGCCAAGGAGCTGACGGTGCAGATGTCCAACGGCACCAACAACCAGAACGCGCGGACGGCCGCTGTCAATGAATTGACTCACTTGAAGTCTCAGATGATCCTTCTCGGTAACACCCAGCTCAACGGCCGCTATATCTTCGGCGGGTTCAAGAACGACACCCCCCCGTTCGACGCCTCGGGAAACTTTACCGGCACCGATGACCAGGTCCTCGTCGAGGTGGACCGCGGGGCCCCGGTGGCGATCAACTACTCGGGGGGCAATCTCCTGCGGGGGGGGACCCCGCCGGGCTCCAGCGGTACCGACATCGTCGGCATCTTCAATAACCTGATCACCGCCCTCAACACCGGCAATCAGGCCGGTGTGCAGTCCGAGCTGCCGAACCTCGATGCTGCCATGGGACAGGTCCTTTCGACCCGCACCGATCTCGGTGCCCGGATGAACCGCCTGGACGGGGCCAAGGGGGTCATCGACGATATGAAGTTCAGTCTCACCAAGGTCCTTTCGGACAAGCAGGACGTGGACTTCACCCAGGTCATCAGCGATCTCTCCAAGCAGCAGACGGCCTATCAGGCGGCTATTGCCGCATCAGCGAAAGTATCCCAGGTTTCACTGCTTGATTATCTCAAGTAGCCGGCGCCAGGAGGGCGTTATATGTTGGTACTGACACGAAAAATGGGCGAAGTGGTCACCATCGGCGATCAGATCCGGATCAAGGTGGTGGAGATGAAGGGGAACCAGGTGCGTCTCGGCATCGAGGCCCCGGGTGACATGCGTATCTACCGCGAGGAGATCTACGTGAAGGTGCAGCGGGAAAACCAGCTGGCGTCCGCCTGGAACCTGACGGACCTGGAGGCGGCCGTTACCTACCTCGCCGCGGGAAACAAGGAGTGACCACCGTGAAAATCAGCACCGCGCGCTTCGGCGCACTCGATATCGACGAGAACAAGGTCATCGCCATGCCCGAGGGGATGCTCGGCTTCGACGAGAAGCGGTTCGTTCTCCTCACCCCCCCGAATCTCGGCCCCTTCTGCTGGCTGCAGGCGGTCGACAACCCCGATCTGGCCTTTGTCGTAGTCGATACCAAGAATTGCATTCCCGACTACACCCTCCGTCTGACCGCCGAGGAGTTCGAGAAGCTCCAGTTGGCCGAAAACGGCGAAGCAATCTTTCTCGCCATCGTGACCATGTCCTCCGATCCCTTTGCGATCACCGTGAACCTTCAGGGGCCCATAGTCCTTAACCCCGAACGGATGATCGCCAAACAGATCGTCCTCGAAGGGGGGAAATACTCGACGAAGTATCCGTTCTTCAGACCTGACGGAGCAGCGGCAACTCCCGCGAAGCAGGAGAGCTGTGCGAATACCGTGCCGCAGGTGGCCGGCACCCTGTAGCCGTCATGAACATTCTGCTGGTGGGGTTTCCCGTATTCGCGCGCGAGCTCGTATCGCTCGGGCACGCGGTTTATTCGGCGGGGACTGCGCCCGGCAGCGACATTGTCCTCCCCCCCGAGGCGTTCTCCCTTGAGTCGATTCTTGCCGCCCTCGGGCCGTCCCGGCGGCCCGATCTTTGCCTCCTCGTGGAAAATGTCGGTGCGCGTGAGTTTCCATTGGGGCTCGAACGCTCACCGATTCCCGTTGTCTTCTATTCCATCGACAGCCACCTCAACTATTACTGGCAGCAGCACTTCGCCCGAGTCTGCGACTGTGTCCTGACGACCCAGCGGGATTTCGTCACCCCCTTCTCGACCGTGTGCCCCGATGTCCACTGGCTTCCCTGGAGCTGCGACACGGCTGAGTATAACGATACGGGATCCCCCCGGGATCTCGATGTCGTTTTCGTCGGTTCGGTAGCCGACAACCGGCCGAAACGCAAGCTGATGCTCGATATGGTGGCGAATATGGCCTTGATACCCGACGTGATTGGGACCAAAAGTCTGCACGACGTTTGTGCAGTCAACAGGGGGGGTGGCCGTGCCTCAAAATTTTTATTAAAGTTTTTCGGCTGGGGGTCGATAGAGAAAGTAAACGGCCGCAATAGAAATTGACGGCATGACGCTGAAGGTGATTCGGAGGAGGTTGTTGCCGGCCGGGACGGCCCGTCTCCAGCACTGACAGCATATTCCCAAGGGGTAAGGAAACCCCGCATATCGCTCAAGGAGGAAGTACACCATGGCTCTCACAGTCAACACTAACATCGCATCCCTCAACGCCCAGCGCAACCTGTCAACCACCCAGACGGCCCTCAACAGGTCTCTCCAGCGGCTCTCCTCAGGTCTGCGGATCAACAGCGCCGCCGACGACGCCGCCGGCCTGGCCATCTCGGAAGGGATGCGGTCGCAGATCCGCTCCATGAACCAGGCGGTCCGCAACGCGAACGACGGTGTATCCCTCGTGCAGACCGCTGAAGGGGCCCTGAACGAGGTCAGCAACATTCTTCAACGGATGCGGGAACTGGCCACCCAATCCGCCACCGGCACCGTGAGCTCCGACCAGCGGACCTACATCGACAACGAGTTCACGCAGCTCAAGAGCGAGATCGACCGGATCGCCAGCGCCACCCAGTTCAACGGCACCAGCCTGTTCACCAGCGCGGCCGGCCAGACGGTTTCCTTCCAGGTCGGCCCCGGCGCCACCACCAACGACACGATCGCCGTCACCATCAGTGCCGCCGGCGCCTCGAGCATCGGGGTCGGTACTGCCAGCGTCTCCGGCGCCACGGGCGCTGCCGCCACGGCAGCCCTGACCGCCATCGACTCGGCAATCACCAACGTGTCCAACATCCGCGGCACCCTGGGCGCGGTCCAGAACCGTCTCCAGTCCACCATCAACAACCTCCAGGTTTCGGTCGAGAACCTCTCCGCCGCCGAGTCCCGGATCCGCGACGTAGACGTCGCCTCTGAGACTGCAGCCCTTACCCGGGCCCAGATCCTGACCCAGGCCGGTACCTCCATCCTGTCCCAGGCCAACCAGACCCCGCAGTCGGCTCTTTCGCTCCTGCGGTAAGAAGAAACTGACTCGCAGGAGGGGGGGTAAGAACCGCCCCCCCTCCTGCCGGTTGAACGGTGATTTGAACGCGTACACGGCCAGTTCGAAGACCATATCCGGCCGGAGTGGGAATCGGTGGCTCTTCGGTTTCAGATCAAAAAGGGGTAAGGAAACCCCGCATATCACTCAAGGAGGAAGTACACCATGGCTCTCACAGTAAACACCAACATCGCATCCCTCAACGCCCAGCGCAACCTGTCAACCACCCAGACGGCCCTCAACAGGTCTCTCCAGCGGCTCTCCTCAGGTCTGCGGATCAACAGCGCCGCCGACGACGCCGCCGGCCTGGCCATCTCGGAAGGGATGCGGTCGCAGATCCGCTCCATGAACCAGGCGGTCCGCAACGCGAACGACGGTGTATCCCTCGTGCAGACCGCTGAAGGGGCCCTGAACGAGGTCAGCAACATTCTTCAACGGATGCGGGAACTGGCCACCCAGTCCGCCACCGGCACCGTGAGCTCCGACCAGCGGAGCTACATCAACAACGAGTTCACGCAGCTCAAGAGCGAGATCGACCGGATTGCCAGCGCCACCCAGTTCAACGGCACCAGCCTGTTCACCAGCACGGCCGGCCAGACGGTTTCCTTCCAGGTCGGTCCCGGCGCCACCACCAACGACACGATCGCCGTTACCATCAGTGCCGCCGGTTCCTCGAGCATCGGGGTCGGTACTGCCAGCGTCTCCGGCGCCACGGGCGCTGCCGCCACGGCAGCCCTGACCGCCATCGACTCGGCGATCACCAACGTGTCCAACATCCGCGGCACCCTGGGCGCGGTCCAGAACCGTCTCCAGTCCACCATCAACAACCTCCAGGTTTCGGTTGAGAACCTCTCCGCAGCCGAATCCCGGATCCGCGACGTAGACGTCGCCTCCGAGACTGCAGCCCTTACCCGGGCTCAGATCCTGACCCAGGCCGGTACCTCCATCCTGTCCCAGGCCAACCAGACCCCGCAGTCGGCTCTTTCGCTCCTGCGGTAAGAAGTGCGGTAATACGGTACGAGGAGGGGACGGCGAAAGCCTTCCCCTCTTTCGTTTCCTCCCACCAATCATCCCCTGGTGTTTCTGCTGGTATCTCCCCCGCTCAATTCTCTAAAGTTTTCAGTTCAACTGACGATAGGAACAGTAAAGGCAGAGGAGTGCCCTCGTTCCCACAGGAGTGAACGTGCGATCATTTTGTGAAAAATGGAGCCGTATTTGCAGGAACGGCTCAAGGAGGTAGTGTCATGGCAGATCTTTCTGTTGGTGGGCTCGCGACCGGCATCGATACCAAATCTCTCATCTCCCAGCTCATGTACCTGGAGCGGGCTCCCGAGCGGGTGCTCCAGAGCAAGCAGACGAAGATGCAGAGCCAGATCGATATCTACACTCAGATCACCAACCTGCTCAACTCGTTCAAGACGATTGCCTCGTCCATGAATACCTCCACCACGTTCATGGGGAAAACCTCGTCGGTGGGGGACAGCACGGTTGTGGGGGCCACGGCGACAAGTACGGCGGCTCCCGGCAGCCATACGATCGTGGTGACGAGCCTCGCGAAGAACCAGCGTCAGGTTACCGACACCGGCGTTGCCAACGCCGACGCCACCAACTTCAACTCCGGGAGCATCGTCATCAACGGCGGTGCCACACCGGTAACCGTCACCATCGCCGAGGGACAGAACTCCCTCAATGGGATCGCGGCGGCCATTAACGCCTCGGGGGCCAATGTCACCGCCTCCGTCATCAATGACGGCTCGGCCAATCCCTATCGCCTCGTGGTCACCGGCAAGGATACCGCAAATTATACCCTCAATTTTGCCGGCCTGACGACTGTGCCTGCCGCTCCGACCGGCGCTGCCTACGCGAACCCGACCATAACCCAGGTCGGCCCCACGTACCAGGCGGGAGCCGCGGCCAGCTTCAGCGTCGACGGCGTTGCGATCACCAAGACCTCCAACACGGTGACCGACGTGATTCCGGGGGTTACCCTCACCTTGCTCAAGGACGGAGGGGCCACGACAACCGTGACGGTCGGCAACGATGTGGCGGGGGTCACGAAGAAGATCAATGATTTTGTCGGCGCGTTCAACGCTGCCATGTCCCAGATCAACAAGCAGTCGGACTACAACGCCACCACCAAGCAGGGAGGGGTCCTCTCCGGCGATTCGACTCTCCGAACGGTCAAGTCGCAGCTCCAGTCGATCCTCAGCACCCCGGTGAGCGGGGTCACCGGCATCTTTTCGACCCTCTCCCAGATCGGGATCAAGACGGACTACACCAACGGCACCCTGACAATCGACTCGACAGTGCTTTCCAGCGCCCTTGCCAGCAACTTCAACGACGTGGTCGACCTCTTCACCCACAACGGCACTGTCTCGGGGCTGGCGCAGAACCAGTACGGGGTGGCGCAGCAGTTCAACCAGGTCGTCGACACGCTGACCCACTTCTACGAAGGTCCCTCTTCATCGTCCAACGGGATCATCTCGACCCGCGTCAAGGGTCTGACCGACTCCATCGGTGACATCACCAACCAGATCAGCTCCATGGAAGTCCTCATGACCCAGAAAGAGGCCAACCTCAAGAAGCAGTATACCGCCATGGAACAGCTCGTCAGCAGTCTGCAGGGGCAGGGAAACACGCTTCTGACCTATCTGAGCAAGAGTACATACTAGACGCAGCAGGACGCCAGTTCGACCAGGAGGAAGCAGATGCTTACACCCCTCAACCAGTATCAGAATACCCAGGTCAGCACGTCGAGCCCGGAGAGACTTCTCCTGATGCTTTACGACGGAGCCATAAACTTCACGCGGATCGCCCTCGATAAAATGGGGAAGAATGATATCGCCGGCAAGGGAATATTCATCGGCAAGGCCCAGGCGATCGTCTCGGAGCTGATGAACACCCTGAACCACGAGGTGGGAGGCGACATCTCCCGGCGGTTGGAACAGCTCTACATCTATCTGATCGACGAATATCTGGCGGCGAACATCAATAATTCGCCCCGCTCCCTGGAGAACGCACTCAAAATTTTGACAATACTGCGTGACACCTGGATCGAAGCCATCGATATCTGGCACCGGGAGCGCGATGCCCAGACCCCTCCGCTCTCCGCTGCCGGCCAGCCACAGTCCCGGGCCGTGGGCCAGATGGGATGACCCGGCTCTCGGACATCCTTGCTGCCGCGGAGGAGCGGTACCGGCTTCTGCTGGAAGAGGCATCGACCCTCCTCCGGAATTTTGACACGGCTGCTCCGGAAGATTTTGACGAAATGATGGTGCGGCGACAGGGTATCATCGACGATATTCAAAAAATTGACGAAGAGCTTGCCACGCTTTCGAAGGAACCGCCCTTCCCGGCAGGGTCTGACGATGGCGATGCCTTGGGGCGCTTTCGCGCCACCCGGGAGGAGGCGACCCGCCGGATCGTCGAAATGGACTCCCTGGTCATTGCCCTTGCCCGCGAGCGGATCGGTCGTCTGCAGCAAGAGATGAGCGCCCTTGGCCGGGGGAAGACGGCACTCCACGGCTATGAGCGGAGCGGGCGGGAACAGCACCATAAATTCAACGATACCGTTTGACGTTTGACGGGAGCGAAGCCGTTCCCGGGATTACATCCCCCGCAACTCCACAAATTTCATTCTCAACTGGGATGAGAGAACAAATCTGCAGGAGGCATAGATGCAACAGAAAGCACGAGTCAGAGACGCGCAACCGGCAGTCGCGCCGGAGCAGGGCGAGGCCACTGCCCTGATCGCCGAGGTCCTTACCGACGGCAATGCCCATGCTGCCGAGATGCAGCGCCACGCCCTGGAGACCGCCGCGGCATTCCGGGCCGGGGGGGAGCGGCGGGCGCTGGGGCATTACATCGAGCTTCTCGGTGGATTTGACCTCCTCGTCAAGACCCTGGACGGTGCTGGCCGGGCCCTTGGCGTCGACTTTGCCGCCACCGTCGTCGGCGATACCACCCTGGCGCGTTTCGTCGAGGACCTCAATGCCCTCCTCACGGAGTCGATGAAGGCCCAGGAGCGCAAGGACTGGGTTCTCCTCGCCGACCTTCTCGAGTACGAGCTCGCCCCCCACCTGGAGGCCTGGCAGCAGGTCTTTGCCGCTCTCAGCGCGAGGGTCCCGTCAGCCCGTTGATCTGACTCCGTTCCATGACAACTCACGATTTCGAATACGGGAAATATTTTGAGGAGCTTCAGCGGATCAACCTGACGGTCCGCCTGGGGTCCGCCGGCTCCTTTGACGGAACGGCGGCCATCACCTCCCTCAAGGGGAGCCTGGCGTGGCTGGAGATTTTTGGAACCGAGCAGCCGCCGATGGGGACGGTGCGGGAAGGGGCCGACGTCTCCGTCTCGGTCTGGACGGGGGGAGCGCTCTGCCGCTGTGATGCGGCCGTCGAGAAGGTCCGTGACGATCGCCAGTTCGCCGTGAGGCTTGCCGGCGATGTCCGGGAGATACAGCGTCGCGAGTACTTCCGCCTCGACGTGGCACTCCCCTTCGTCTGGGAACTGCTCCCCGGCCTGACGCCGGAAGAGGCCCTGGATCGCTGGATGGCGGATCGGGCGGATTTCTGGCGGCAGCCCGAGATGGTTCCTGCCGGCGACGGTTACAAGGTCATCGGCTGGAACGGCAGCGACGTCTCCCCCGCCCGAGTGAATCTGAGCGGTGGCGGGATGCGGTTCCGGGTCACCGAGCCCGTCGAGGCCGGTTCGCTCCTTGAAATCACCCTCTTTCTCGCCCTTCCTCAACCGCGGGTCGTCTGCTGTCTGGCCGAGACGATCCGTTGCCACGAAATAGCCCTTACCCTTGAGCGGGGAACCCACTACCAGCTCTCCATGAAGTTCATCGGGGTCAGCGACAAGGATCGGGAGACGATCATCTCCTACCTGTTCGCCGAACAGAGACGGGCGCTCCTGACGAAGAACGAACGGTTCCCCTCCGGTGGACGCTGATGAAACGGGAGCGGCCGTCGGCTGGTCCCCTCCCGCCGATCATGGAGATCACGGCCGGCCGCCGGGGCCACGAAACGGCCCGTGTGACCGGAGAGGGGGGAGAGGAGTGCTATCTCCACTCCCTCTACGACCCGTTCCGGGAGGCTGAAGCCCACGCTGCGAAGCAGCTTCCCTTCTCCACCGTCGTCTTTCTCGGCGCCGGCCTCGGCTACCACATCCCCCCCTCACTGGCTTCAAATCCCCAGGTGGACCGGATCGTCATCGTGGAGCGCTACCCGGAACTGGCTGCCCGGGCGGCGGCGCGGGTCGACACCGGCCGCATCCGGGTGGAGGTGGTGACCGGTCCCCGGCACGGCGGCTTTCCGGCTCTGCCCGAAGGGCTGGATGCGGCCCGGCTGGCGGTGGTCACCCACCCGCCCTCCGTTGCTGCCAACCCGGGGTGGTACGCCCATTTTCAGGTGGCGGTCGCCGTGGCCGGCCACGAAGGCGCTCCCCGGCAAAACGGCCCGAAGCGCGGTCCCCTGACGGTGCTCGTCCCCTTCGAGGCGTATTACGCCCAGCGCGAATGCATCAATGGCTTTGAGGCGCTGGGGCACCGGGTCGTCGTCCTCGATCTGCGGGGGAAAGAGGGGGAGGAGGTCGCTCCCTTCCGGGAGGCGCTGCTGCAAGAGCGCCCCGATCTCGTCTTCAGCGTCAACATGCGGGGCCTCGACCGCCGGGGGATCGTTGCCGGCATGCTGGAGCGCCTCGGTATTCCCTTGGCCCTCTGGTTTGTCGATTCCCCGGAATTCATCCTCTACGGCGAGGCGATGCCCCCCCCCGCGGCATGCCACGTCTTCATGTGGGACCGAAGCTATATCCCGGCCGTGGCGGCCCACGGCTACCGGGTGAGCTACCTCCCCCTTGCCGCCGATACCACCCTTGCCAGGGCCGCCCGGGTGCGGGAAGAGTTCCGCGCCCCCCTCTCGTTCGTCGGCAATTCGCTGGTGAGCGGGTTTCTCGGGCGACTGGCGGTCAAGTTTCCTACCACTCCCGAGACCATCAGCTTTGCCGCGCAGGCCGTGGAGCGGCTCATCGCCTGCCGGGGCGATCAGCTCCGGCTCCTCGATGAGCTTGTCACCGCGGCGGCACCCCTTCTGCCGGACGACGACGCCCGCCTCTTCTTCCGGGCGTATCTCCTCCACAGTGCTACGTCGGCCTACCGGACCCGGCTCTTCCGGACTCTTCTCCCCCTCGGGCTCACCTTCTTCGGCGATCCCGACGGCTGGCGCACGGTCTTCGGCCCCGGTATCCGGGCGTATCCCGACGTCAACTACTTCCACGAAACGCCGGCGGTCTACGCCTCGGCCGGCATCAACGTCAATGCCACAAGTCTCCAGATGCCCCACACCGTGAACCAGCGGGTCTTCGACGTCCCCCTCTGCAACGGCTTTCTCCTCACCGACCGTCAGGGGGCGTTGCTGGAACTGTTCGAGGAGGCGGAGCTTGCGACCTACGGAACGATCGATGAGGCTGCGGAATTGGCCCGCTTCTACCTCGAACGGCCACCGTTGCGGAGTGAGATCGTGCGGAAGGCGAAGAGGCGGGTGCTGGCCGAGCATACCTACGAACACCGGATGGCCCGCGTCGTTGGAGAGACCGTCGGGGTCGCCTCCCTCCCCGCCGGAGGTGCGCCATGAGCAGCCGTTCGCATAAGCCGGGGCTCAGTGCCGTGATGATCGCCCGCAACGCCGAACGGTACCTTTCGATGTCGCTTCGGTCGCTCCAGCGGGTCTGTCAGGAGATCGTGCTCGTCGATACCGGTTCCGACGATGCCACCATTGCCATCGCGGAGCAGTACCGCTGTCGCATCTTCCATTACCCGTGGGGGAATGACTTCTCCGCCGCGAAAAATTATGCGATCGAGCAGGCCGAGTACTCGTGGCTGCTCAGCGTGGATGCCGACGAAGTGCTCTATGACAAAGGGTCAGCCACCCTTCTGGCGTCGGTGGTGGCCGAGGACGCGTGGCCGGCCTGCGTGGTCTGGATCGACAACCTCCGCGATTCCGGGAGGACGGAGAGCCATCAGGCACTGCGGCTCTTCCGCAACGATTCGCGGATCCGTTTTGCCAATCCGGTGCATGAGAGCATCGGTGAGTCCCTGCTGAAGCACTGGCCCGATACCGTACCTCCCGCCCTCGATCTTCGCCTGCGGCACTACGGCTATCTTGCCGCCAACGCCGCCGGCAAACACCACCGCAATCTGGAGCTCATGGAACGGTGGGTGGCGGGGGAGCCGGACAATATCTATGCCCGCTACAAATTGGGGATGACCCTGGCAGAGATGGGGGAAAGCGACGCCGCCTATCGGCAGCTGCGGGCCACATACGAGCTCTTCGCGCGCTGCGGGGATCGGCAGACCTATCCCTTTCTGAAGACCTTCGTCGGGGTGTTCGGCAGGATGCTGGAGAGGAGGGAGTCGAGCGAAGAGGCTCTTCGCGTCAGGGCCGTCATGGCCCGGTGGTAGGTGTCTCAGGCGTTGGAGGTGGCGGGGGCGGGAGCCGTTGCCCCTACGGCATCTTCTCCGGCTCCGCCTTCTCTCCTTCGCCCGAGAGGAGGACGATGTCGACGCGGCGGTTCTTGGCACGGCCGTCGGCAGTGGCGTTGTCGGCGATGGGGCGGTATTCGCCGAACCCGGCGGCGGAGACGAGCCCCGGCTCGAAGTCGTAGGACCTGGTCAGGTAGTGGACGATATTGGTGGCCCGGGTGGTGGAGAGTTCCCAGTTGGACGGGAACTGGGGCGAACTGATCGGTATCGTGTCGGTATGTCCCTCGACCCGCAGCGCGTTGGAATAGCCCGAGAGCGACTCCGCCACCTTTGCCAGGAGCGGATAGGCGCTCTCCTTGACGATGGCACTCCCCGAGTCGAAGAATCCCGCCTCCTTCAGGCTCACCACGAGTCCCCGCCGGGTGATCCCGACGCTGACCTTCTCCTGGGCCCCCTGCTTGATGAGGAACGCCTCGATGGCGGTCTTGATGGAGCGGAAGTCCTTCTCCTCGGCCCGCGCCTTCCCCTTGGCCATCCCTCCCTGGCTCTTCCCCTTGTTGGTGAGGTCCGGGGCGATGGAGGGGAGGATCCGCAGGTCGGACGAGTCGATGACGGCGGGCTTCGGCGCGGAGTGGGTAGTGGTGAAGCCGAAGGACTCCTGCATCGACCGCATCACCTCCTCCACCTTCTTCTTGTCCGATTGCCCCATGGCGTAAAGGGTGACGAAGACGGCGAAAAGCAGGGTGATGAAGTCGGCGTAGGAGACGAGCCACCGTTCGTGGTTCGGTTCTTTTTCGTGCTTCTTCTTCTTGGCCATTCTCTTATTGCCTTAGTGGACGAACGACTTGAGCTTCTGCTCGATGAAGTGGGGGTTCTCGCCGTTCTGAATGGCGATGAGCCCTTCGATGACCATCTCCTTCACCACGAGCTCCTCCTTGAGGCGCTGCTTGAGCTTGGTCCCCATGGGGAGGCAGACGATGTTGGCGGTGACGAGGCCGTAGATGGTCGCCACGAAGGCGACGGCGATGCCGCCTCCGAGCTTGGAGGAGTCGGAGAGGTTCTCCATGACGTGGATGAGGCCGAGCACCGCGCCGATGATCCCGATGGTCGGGGCGTAGCCGCCGGCCGCCTCGAAGAACTCCGCGCTCACCTTCTCATGCTCCTCGTAGTGCGCCACCTCGATCTCCAGGGTCTCGCGGAGCTTCTGGGGGTCGATGCCGTCGACGACGAGGGAAATCCCCTTCTTGGTGAAGGGGTCCTTGATGCTCTGGGCCTCCTGCTCCAGGGAGATGAGGCCGTTGCGGCGCGCCTTGGCGGCGTAGCCGATCATGTCCTTGATGACGGTCTCCGGGTTGTTGTTCCCGGGCATCAGCGCCTTCTTCGCATCCTTGAACGCCTTGATGATGGCTGGCAGGGGGAAGCTGCCGAAGGAAGCGCCGAAGGTGCCGCCGAGCACGATGATTGCCGCCGTTGGTTGGATGATGGCCCCCATGTGGAGCCCTTCCAGCGCCGCGCCGCCGAATACGGCGCCAAATCCCATTGCCCAGCCGATGAGTGTTGCTATGTCCATGAGTCGATGTCCTGGTCAGTTGGTCAGTTCGTTCGGTTGTCGATGCTGCAGCAGAGGCGGTACGCCGACCGTCGCCGCTTGAAGAGGTACTTCTTCGGGGTGCCGGAGGCGGCCCGCCGCATGATCCGCGCGTTGTAGGCGACGATCATGTCGACGATGGCGCAGCTCTTTTCCAGCACCAGGTAGCGGTTGCCGTTGGAAAGCGTGATGTGGGTGTCGGGAGTCTCCTCGATGGTCTCGATCAGATCGGGATTGACGTGGAGCTCGCTGCCGTCGAGGCGTGTCAGTTTGATCATGGCGCACCTTTGGTCTGAAAAATTGCACTCTTTAGGTATTATTCGGCACGGCGACGGAAAACTTTAGACGACGGCCAGATTCGTCACCAGGGAGCGGCCGGTTTCGTAGAGCCGGTGGGTCTCCCGGGCGACGGCCCCCAGGTCGGTCTCCACCATGTTCTCCCTCATGAGGGTAAGAAAGGTGGCGATGGGGGAGACGAGCCCCTCCCGGTAGCCGAGGAGCTTGACCTCGGCCTCGATGGCCGCCTCGCGCTCGCCGAGCTTTCGGATCTTTTCGACCGGGAGCGGTTTCTTCCGGGCCGCCTCCGCGATCTCGGCCGAAATCCTGGCCCCCTCGACCATGAGGCGATGAAAGGGGCGGAGGGCATCGTCCTTCGGCTCGCCGGAACGTTTCCCCGTCCCGTCGAAGCAGCTCTTCCACATCGCCTCGCGCCGCTTGGTGAGCTGCTCCGCCTCCTGGTCCAGGTTGAAAATCCCGTCCCACGTAAGGTAGCCGTCCGGCGCAAAGCCGCTGCGGTACACCCTCACCCCCGGGAAATCCCGGCCGGTGAGACCGGCCCCACCCTCCACCAGCAGGCGGGTTGCGCTGAAGACCGCCTCCGTCGTGATGGCGGTCCGGCAGACCGGGGCGCCGCACTCAATGCCATAGGGGCAGGGGGAGCAGGGAATGTCGGGCTGGAGCGCCACATGCCCCGCGCCGTAGGGGCCGGTGCAGCGGAAGAAGGCGGGTCCGATGCAGAGCATCACCGCCGGCACCCCCGCCGCGGCGGCGAAGTGCATGGTTCCGGTGTCGTTGGAGACCAGGGCCGCGCAGCGTCCGACGAGGGAGTAGAGCCCCTCGATACTCGTCTTTCCCACGGCATCGACGGCGGGAAGCTCCATGGCGGCAAGGGCCTTCTCTGCCAGCTCCTTCTCGTTGGGGGCGCCGAAGAGCACCGTCGTCACCCCCAGTTCCCGCTGGAGGCGGTCCGAGAGTCGGGCGAAGTTCTCGACGGGCCAGCAGCGGTTCGCCTCGCTCGCCCCGAGCTGGAGCCCCACCAACCGCTTTCCCCCCAGCCCGTGCTCCGCGATGAACGCCTCGGCCGCCTCGTCCCCCCGGGCGGTTGGGGTGAGCTCGACCCGCTTCCCGTCGGGCATCACCCCCCCCAGGCGGGTGAAGATGTCGACCAGATTGATCGGGTTGTATTTCCGGATGTGGTCGTTGAACCAGCTGAAGACGTACTGTCCCCACTGGGTTCGGATGACGCGCTGGCCCCGTTCGTCGGCGATGAAGCCTGCCGCATCCCGGAACTTCATGGCCGAGGCGAGGAACGCGGAGAGCCCGGAACAGGTGATGTTGACGAGAAGATCGTATTCCCCCTCCTCCAGCTGCCGCACGAAGGAGTCCATCTTCAGGTAGGCGGCAAGCGGCGTCTCGCCGGTGGCGACCTCCCAGGCGATATCCTGCTTGGAGAGGACGATGGTCCGGTCGAACCCCTGGATGAGGGGGAGGATTCCCTGGAAACGGTCCTCCACGATGGCGGTGAGCCGGGCGTCGGGGTGGGCGCGTCTCAGCTGCCGTACCAGGGGGGTCGTCTGGATCATGTCGCCGTAACGGGCGATGGCGAGAAGTGCAATCTCTCTCATTCCGGTATCTTCTCCCAGAGGATCTCGACGTTCTGGAGCATGAGGAAGATCTTCTCCGCCCGGGAGAGATTCCCCTCCCCGGTCACGATGCCGCCGAGGATGTTCCCCATGGTGAACCAGCGCCGATCGGGGACCGTGGCCAGGATTTCCGCCAGGCCGGGATGACGCTCCTGCTCCGTCTCCACCGTTTCGCGCCGCTCGATCCGCTTCCGCACTCGTTCCGCCACCTGGGGGAACTCCGCCACCATGGTGGCCACCAGCTCCTCCATCCGCCGCTCGTAGGTATGCTCGGCCAGGACCCGCCGCCGTCCCCGTTCTACTACGGCGCGCCGCCCCTCTTCGTCCCGGAGGGAGCGGTCGATCTTTTCCCGCACCTCCGCGAGCTCCGAGAAGGTCTCCATCTCGTCCGCTTCAAAGAGCTCGGGGAGGAGCCGGCGGCGGTCGACGAGCTGGAAGGCACCGCAGGCCGCGATCTCGAAGGTGCGGGGGTTGACGAAATCGCCGTCCGGTACTACCCCGTCGCAGGTGGTGGAAGAGTGGAGGTTCAGGTTGACCGGCGAGGCGTTGAAGATCTTGACGCTGGTTTCGGTGTCGATCCGCGCCCCCCGCCGCTGGAGCCAGGGCGAGAGCGGCGAGATGAGGGGCCAGTCGCTCCCCCAGATCTTGAACGGATAATCGGTGAGCCCCTTGAAGAAGACCTGCCGGTTGAAGTAGCCGGCCCCCACGAAGGAGAGGGGGCTGCCGAACTCCTCCCGCTCGGCCGCCGTCAGCTCCACCGGCCGGTGGACGTCGGGGGCGGCGCAGGTGGGGAGGTAGGAGTACCGGGTGACGCCGATCTTTGCCAGCTCGGCGGCGAAGTTCTCTTTCTGGATCCCGAAGAACCACGACGAGGCCGGGGCCGACTCGCGCCAGTAGGGGAGGACCCGGTAATCCTCCACGAACCAGAAGGCGGTGGGAATGCCGCGGGTTGCGAGCCGTTGCATCGTCTCCGGCATGAGCGGCGCCTGGGCCAGGGCCAGGACCATGTCGGGACGCACCTCCCGTGCCCTGATTTCCACCGCCTGGGAGAGGAGATTGGCAAGGCCGGTGTTGAAGGCCCGTCGGCTCTGGTTGTAGCGGAACTCTTTGGCAAACTCCATCCCGGCGGCGAAGGTCTCGCTGGCAAAGGGGATCACCTCGTGCCCCAGGGAGCGGAGCGCCCGGGCGCAGTGATGGGCCGCCGGGAGCGAGCCGCCGCAGATCGGATTCACGAGGAGGATGCGAAGCCCCCCCCGGGCGGCAAGGTCGAGCCCTTCGGCGTAGCGGCCGAGGCGCCCGAGGGAGTCGGTGACCCGTGCCGCGCCGGGATGGACCGCCACGTTCCCTTTGAGGAGACGGTCGTGCCGGCGCCGGATCACGTCTTCGGGGATGCCGGCCAGGAATGAGAACCGCTCGATGACCGTGGTGAGGTCGGTGTGGCTGAAGGCGACGCGGAGCATGGCCGGGTCGTCCTCGATGACCGTGCCGCCGAACCCCTCTGCCGCAAGGGCCGCCACGTGATGCCCCAGTCCGAAGCCGACCACGGTGAGGGGGGGCGGGGGGGCGAACCGCTCCGCCTGTTGCCGGCTCCACTCCATGGCCTCGCGGGCCGGGTTGTAGGGAGAGTGGATGCAGATATCCCCGACCCGGGCGGTGAGTCCCCCCTGGCGGGCCGGCTCCACGACGATGCGGTCGCCGGGTTCCGCTTCCTCGATCCGTTCCGCCAGTGACGGGTCGCGGCGGCGCAGGGCCGCTATGTTCTTCTCTAAGAAATTCATGTGCTTCATCGATTTGTTTTCCCTCACCCCCAACCCATCTCCCGGAGGGCGAGGGGGGCAGGATAAACCCTCTCCCTGGGGGAGAGGGGGGCCGTCAGGTCGGGTGAGGGGGCTCAGGTTTTCACGCCGCCATGCCTTCCCGTATCCGCTCGACGAGCTCCCTCCCCCCCTCGTAGTCGGGGGCGAAGAGGAGCACCTTCTCGATACTTTCCAGGGCTTCGGCGTGGCGGCCCGCCTTGAACCGGACGCCGGTCAGGGTATAGAGCATGTCCAGGTCGGCCGGGTGGTACCTGAGGTAGCCGTCGAGCCGCGGCAGCGCCTCCTCGAACCGCTCCGTGGCGTAGGCGAGTTGCACGAGCTCACGGATGGCGGCGAGGTTCTCGGGGTCGGCGTCCAGGGCGCGGGCGAAGCAGTCGAAGGCGTCGACTCCCTTTCCCTGCATGTTCCGGACCATGCCGAGGCCGCAGAGGGCGCGGGCATTGGCCGGATCGGCCTTGAGCGCCCGGTTGAACCAGGTGACCGCCTTAACCTGTTTCCCCTGCATGAGGCTCACCACGCCGAGGCCCACCAGGGCCTTGAGATCGCTATCGTCTTCCCGCAGGGCATCCTGGTACGAGACGGCCGCATCATCGAGCCGCCCCATGTTCGCGAGGCAGTCGCCGATGTCGGCGCGCACGGTGCGATCGCCGCTCTCCACCATCCGTGAGAAGGCCGCCAGCGCCCCTTCGAAATTCCCCTCCTCCTTCATCCGGCGGGGGTCCGTGGTTGCCGGGGCGGGTGTTGCCTCAGCCCGTTGTGTCCCGTTGTGTACCACGTTCCCTGCGGCGAGTTTGGCGAGGAGGTCGGGGGCTCCCTCGTAGCCGGGGGACAGGGTGAGGAGCCGTTCCAGAGCATCCCGGGCCTTTGCCGGTTCGTTCGCCAGGTGGAGGAGGCCGGCGTACGAGAAGAGGATGTCGGTGTCGCCGGGGTGGTACATGAGATAGGTTTCCAGCCGCCCCGCCGTCTCCCTGAAGCGGTTCAGGGTATAGGCGAGTTTCACGAGTTCGTGGATGGCGGTGAGATTCTCCGGATCGGCGTCGAGGGCCTTCGAGAAGAGCTCGAATCCCTCTCCGTGACGCTCCTGACCACAGCGGACGAGGCCGAGGCCGCAGAGGGCCTTCGGGTCGCCCGGCGCTTCCCTGAGCGCCTGCTGGAACGCCGTTGCCGCCTCGGGAAGTGCTCCTGTCAAAAGTCTGACTATACCGAGGCCCACATGGGCGCGGACGCTGATGGGATCGAGGGCCAGCGCTTCTTCGTAGAGCGATACGGCGTCGCTGGTCTTGTCCAGGGCCGCCAGGCAGTCACCCATCTCGACGAGGACGGAACGGTCTCCTTGAGTCAAAATTTTGGAGAACATGCCCAGCGCCTCGATGAAGCGTCCTTCCCCCTTGAGGGCAAGGGCACGCTCACGGTCGGTTGCCGGCGCCGGCGGCGCGACGCACGGCCCGGCAAGGGGCTGGAGGGGCGATGGGGGCGGAGCGCTGGGGCGGGGAGCCTCGGCGGTCTGGGCAGGGAAGATCCGGAGCCGGCCGTCGGCCATCCGCTCGGTGCCGAACCCTTCGGCCCGGTAGAGGTCGGCGTCGTCCCGGCGGACCTTTCCCTCCCAGCGGGAGAGGAAACGGCGGATATTGGGCTCGTCGTGGCTTTTCCGCCCCTCGCTCGTCTCCTCGAAGTGGATCAGGGCGCTCTCGGGGGTGTAGAGGATGCGACGCCCCCGCTCCCCGGCCCGGAGGCAGAAATCCACGTCCTCGAAGCCGTTCACGTACCCCTCGTCGAAGCCGTCGAGCTCGGCGAAGAGCTCCCGTTTCACCAGCATGCAGGCGGCGGTGACGCACTGCATGAAGCGCTTGCGGTTCACGGCCGGCGCGTCGGCGGGGAAACCGTTGAAGATGTGGTAGCCGATGGACTGCTCGTTGAAGGCGACCCCGGCGTGCTGGGTCCGGCCGTTGGGGTAGAGGAGCTTCGCCCCCACGATGTCGGCACCGTCCCGCTCTGTGCCGCGGATGAGCCCGTCAAGCCACGCCGGATGGGGGATGGTGTCGTTGTTCAGAAAGACCAGGTAGCGTCCCCGGGCGATGCGCCCCCCCTGGTTGCATGCCTTGGCAAAGCCGAGGTTGGTCCGGTTGGTGACGACGGTCACCTCCCCCGAAAGGGTGCGGAGATAGTCGGCGGTGCCGTCCGAGGAGGCGTTGTCCACGAGGATCACCTCGTAGCCGAGGGAGTGGTCGGTGTTCAGCGCCAGGGCCTCCAGGCACTGCTTCGTGTACTCCACCTTGTTGTAGAGGGGGATGATGATGGAGACCCGCGGCGTAGCCGCCTCGGTCGGTGCGGTGATCGGTGCGAACGGTTGCGGTGAGATGGGCATCTCCTGCTCCTTGGCGGTAGTTTCTGCGCGGCCGGCCACCCGGCGCCAGGTGTCGAGGAAGAGGTGGCCGCGGCTCTTCAGGGTGTAGGTGGCGAGGACCTCGGTGCGGGCCGCCAGGGCCATGGCATGGCGGCGGTCGGGGTTGTCGATGAGGCTTTCGATGGCCGCCACCCAGGCGTCCGCGTCGTAGCCGGAGACCAGGAGCCCCGTCTCCCCGTCCCTCACGCAGGAGCGGTAGGGGGAGAGGTCGGCGTAGATGCCGGCGATGCCGCAGGCCGAGTATTCGAGCCACTTGATGTTGCTCTTGCAGCGGTTGAAGCGGTTGTCGGCCAGGGGGACGAGGCCGATGTCGATGCCGGCCTTCCGGATGGTCCGGGCGTAGTTGGCGTACCCCGGCTCGAAGGTGATGGTCGAGAACCCGGGAAGCCGCTTGATCCGCTCGGTGTCGCACCCCATGAAGCGGAAGGCGACCCGGTTGCCGTATTTCGCGGCGATCCGCTCCAGCACCTCCTCCATGAGCGCCAGATCGGCCCTGTGATCGGGGGTGCCGGCGTAGCCGATCACCACCGGAGCGCCGACGGTCCTGGCCGGCAGCGGCGCCGACCAGAGCCGGTTGTCCAGGAGGTTGGGAAGGACGTGAATCTGCCGGTGATGCGGAGCAAAGGCCCGCTTCATCTCCTCGGTGGAGACGGTGACGGCGGCGGCCCTGGCGATCAGGTCGAAGATGAACGGCCTGGCGGCGTCGGCCCCCTGCTGGTGGGGGTTGGTGGTCGGCACCTCTACGAGGAGGTCGTCGGTCTCGTAGATGACCGGTTTCCCGGCGGCGAGGATCCGCTCCAGGAGCGGGGCGGTGTTCGCCATGGGGAAGAAGCGCTGGACGACGATCAGGTCGGCCCAGGCGATGAGGGCGGTGTTGACCCCGGCCTGCTCGGTTCCCAGGTCGACCCCCCACCTGAGTTCGACGGCATCGTTGAGGGTTTCCGCCGGGGCGATGACCCTGATGCGGGCGCAGGCGTGTTCCGGGTGGTCGAGGGAGTAGACGGCCACCTTGAGGCGATTTCCTGTCGCGGCTTCGGGAGCGGCCGCGGGGAGCGCCGTCAGCGCCCCGCCGGCGGCACAATGGTTCGGCTCCACCGCCAGCACCTGCTCGTAACGCCTGCGGGCCTCGGTCACATCTCCCCGCTCCGCGGCCAGTTCGGCCAGGGCCATGAGCGCCGGGACTTCGCTCTCGTTCCGTTCGACGATCTGCCGGTAGATGCGGGTCGCGTCGGCGCTTCGGCCCGTTGTGCGGTAGACGGCGGCCAGGTTGTGGCTGGCGAGAGGGTTCATGCCGTCGTCGGCCACCGCCCGCTCCAACTGGGTCACCGCATCGGTCACGGCGCCGTTTTTCAGAGAGGCCAGGGCGAGTTGGTCCGCCAGGGCCGATTCCCGTTGCGCCTCCGTGGCGCCGGTGGCGACCAGTTCGGCGAGGCGTGCCTCTCCTTCGGCCTGCCGCCCGGCGGTGAAGAGGGGGAGCAGGGGCTCAACGCGCCCCTCCAGGAAGGTGTAGAGATGCCGCATGAACTCCCACGTGTCGGCCCGCTGGCGGCGCTGGACGTCAGGGGTTGCCAGATGCCGGTACTTGGCGTAGATGGCGTTCCTGGTGACGAGGAACATCGGCACGGTGCCGGTGCTCATGCCGCTGCCGTCCACCCGGCAGGAGAACTCGCAGGTCACTTTCGGAATGTGGGCGAAGCGGAACGTCCGCGACATCCGGATCCAGAGGTCCCAGTCCTCGTGGCGCCGGAGGCTCTCGTCGAAATAGCCGCTCTCTTCGATGCACCCCTTCTCGTGCATGAAGCAGAGGACCGGCACGAAGTTGTCCACCAGGATCCGGTCGTAATCGAAGTCGATGCCATGGGCGATCTCGCGCCGGACCACCTCGTAGCGGCCGCTCGCCTGGCTCTGGAAGGCCCGGTAGGAGTCGGTGTAGGCGACCTTGCAGTCGCTTCCCTCCAGAAACGTCACCAGGGTCTCAATGTGCTCAGGGTAGAAGAGGTCGTCGTCGTCCAGGTAAGCGATGTACTTCCCCGTGGCGTGGCGGATGCCGGTGTTCCGTGCCCCGGCGAGCCCCTTGTTCCGCTCATGGCGGAGGTAGACGGCGGTGGGCGCCACCTCCTTCACGAGCCGCTCCACATCCTCACCGGCGTCGTTCACCACCACGATCTCGATGTTCGGGTAGCTCTGGGCGAGGATGCTCCGCAGGGTGTCGGGGAGCATGTCGGGGCGGTTGTGGGTGGGGACGATGACGGAGACGAGGGGGAGTGGGCCGCGTTTCTTCGCCGCGGGCTTTTCCTCCTCGAACCCCTCCCATTCCATGAGGTGGGAGCGGATGTCGTCGTGCTGCATCAGGTTGGCGCAGAAGCGGCACTCCGCGATGGGGCTTTCAGCTCCCCGGCGGCAGGATATCCGGAGCTTGCGGTAGGTGTCGTTGTTCCAGAACTCATCGATCCGCTGAGTGAGGGCGTTGCCGAACCGGTAGACCCCCGACTCCACCTTCTTCTTGAAGTGAACCTCTCCGCCGCCGCAGGGGTAGACCTCGCCGTCGAACCCCACCAGGAGCTCCGTCTCGGTCCAGACGCACTTCTTGGGCTGTCCCTTCTCCCGGAAGAGGGGTTCGTGACCCATAAAGATGCCGTAGCGCTCGGCCAGGGCCTTTGCCTCCATCACCGTGCGGTCCGAGAGCTCCTGGTGGAAGAAGAGCGATTCCCTGTCTTCCAGGAGGTATTCGGTGGCCTCGATGTTCAGGTGCCGGATCGACTTCGGGTAGAAGCGGCAGTAGAAGATGTTCAGGTGCCGCACCCCCAGCTGGTGGGCCAGTTCCACGAGGGTCGGCAGCTCCTCAATGTTGAGGCGGCTGATGGCGCAGGAGAACTGGAACAGGGTCTGCCGACACGCCCGGTCCCGCTCCCGGACGAAGGCGGCGGCGTTGGCGCAGACCGTGTCGAACTGGTCCACCTGCATGAGCCGCTTGTAGGTGGCGCGCGTTGCCGCGTTGATGGAGATGTTCACCAGGGAGACCTTCGCCCCCATCATCTCCGCCGAAAGCTCCGGCTTCAGGGCGATGCCGTTGGTGGTGACGGTGATGTCGACATTCGGGTACCGCTCGTTGGTGTAGCGGACGATCGGCATGAAGTCCGGATCGAGGAGCGGGTCGCCGGCCCCGGCGAGGCAGATGTTGCGGAAGTGCTCCAGATGGAGGTTGTCGGCCATCCGCGCGAACTTGTCGAGGGTGATGACCTTGCCGCTCTTGCTCCGGTAGTAGTCGCCGCCGCAGAAGACGCACTTGGCGTTGCACTTGTCGTTCAGGAGAAAATGGACGGTGTGGGGGAGGATGCGGGAAATCCCGTTCTGGACATCCGTGTCGTGTGTCATGGGTACGCTCGCTGGGTCAAGATGGTGACGTTACCGGCCTGCCATCGCAGAAACGGCGGCCAGGTTCTTCCTGGCATTCTCATTGGCCGGGTCGATGCCGACGGCCCTGGCGAAATATTCCCGTGCCCTGTCATGGTCGCCCTGTTGATAGCTGATGACGCCGAGATTGTTGAGCGCATCGCCGTTGCCGGGAGAGAGGAGAGCCGCCTTCTCGAAAAAATGGGCTGCGTTTCGCGGGATTCCGAGGTTGAAACAGAGCTCGCCGGCCTTGATGGCCACCGCGGCCGAGGTGGTTTCCTCCTGCAGGCTCTCGATGAGCTCCTTCAGGGCGGGTAATGCCTCGTTCACTTCGTGGGGGATCAGTGGCAATTTCTGGAGTTCCAGGCGCTCGAACCATCCCGCGCTCTCCGGGCCGGTGCCGACGGTTTTTGCGCCGCGGGCGGCCCTCTGCCGGAGCTGCTCCACCCCCTCGTCGGCCCTACGGTTTGCCAGTTTTCTGACGACGATGGTGAAGCCATTTCCCACCTTGTCGTCCACATCGGCAACCGCCTCGATTTTCCACTTCATCTCCAGCGTCTCGATCATCCAGACGACCAGTTCGAGAAGGTCTTCGGTGATCCAGTAGTGATAGTGGCCGATGAAGTCCCCGCCGGCCGCGGCGATGAAATCATCGACCAGATGGCTCAGGGCGGTCCGGGGCTGGTCCCGGTCCATCGTCCTCTCCTTGTGGGGGACGATGGCAAAGATGATCCCCCCGGGCTTGAGGAGCCGGTCCCACTCCAGAAGGGCCTTTACCGGGTCGGGAAAGTGTTCGAGGACATGGGAACTGACGATGAAATCCTGGCTCCCGTCCGGCAGGGGGATGTCGTCGCCCGGAGCGACCACATCCACGGGGAGAGCCGTGCCGCAGATCCTGATCTCCTCCAGCTTGAACTCGGTGTCGAGGCGATCGCTCATGTCCACGTTCAACGCATCGAGCCCGAAGGGGTTGTGGGCCGCCCCGCCTATCTCCAGGCCTTTGCCGTGGCAGTAAGCGTGTGCAATGGCCGATTCGCGGAAGAAAGAATGCCGGGGGTCCGTCACGAAAAACTCCGTTTCGAGGAAAGTCAGGATGCTGCGAAGCTCTCCAGATGAGAGCGAACCGTGTAGTCGGCCGGTCGGGCGTTCAGAAAATCGACGCAGAGGGCTCGGGCCTCCTCGCCGCGGCCGGCTGCCCGAAGCACCTGGCTCGTGTTGACGATGTAGGTTCCGTTCTCCGGCGCCATCTTGAGAGCGGTGCCCAGATAGGTCAGGGCGTTGGCGATGTCGCCGTGCTGGGAGAAGATGACCCCCAGGTTGTTCCATGCCTCGGCGCACTCCCGGTCGATCTCGATGGCGCGGGAGAAGAGAGCGAGGGCGCCGTTGAGGTCGCCGCGCCGGAAGAGTTCCTCCCCCATGTCGTTGGTGAAAGATGCCCGTTTCTTGGCACCAGCCGCCTCAGCCAGTTTCAGGAACATCGCCTCGTACTTGGCGGCCTGTTGACGCCAGTTCCAGCCGTTTTCGATGCTGGCGCGGGCATTGCGGGACATGGCTGCCAGGTCCGCCGTGGCGAGCGTGCGGATCGCTTCGGCGATGCCCGCCACGGAGCGTTCGGTCAGGTAGCCGTTGTGTCCGTCGACGATCAGCTCGGGCATGTTCCCCACCCGGGTCGAGATGACCGGCAACCCGCACGCCAGGGCCTCCAGTGCCGGGTTGGGGGTCCCCTCCCACTCGGAGGCGCAGAGGTAGAAGGTCGCCTTGTGGTAGAAGCGGTCCCGGACCTCCTCCTGGCCCATGAGCCCGGCGGTTCCCTTGGCCGCGTTGCGGTCGAGGACGATCAGTTCGGCGCCCGCATCTTTGCAGGCTGCCGTGATGAGGTCGAGCCCCTTGTTTCCCGCCGAATCCGAGTTGCCGATCCAGCAGCCGATCAGCTTAGCGGGGCGTTTCCGGGGGGGATGGAAGAGGTCGGTGTCGACGCCGTTCTGACAGCAGAAGAGCCGCTCTTTCGTCGCAGAGCGGTTGTACATCTCGCGGCTGTTGACGACGCCACCGAGGCAGCGGTGGTTCTGGAGAAGCGCTTCGGCATGGTCGAGGAACTTGGGACAGCTGCAGCCGACGATCAGTTTGCGGGCCGGCACGCCGGCCACCCGGTTCACCAGGTACGGATCGAAGATCATGACGAAGTCGTAGGGGTCGTGGTCGAAGGGTTCGTCCATCTGGTGGATGTCGATCCGGATGCGCGACGACACTCCCTCTTTGATGCGGTGCGCCCGGTGCCACCACGCCCATCCCTCCACGTCGTAGAGGATCCTCACCCGCAGCGGCTCCGTCCTGATCTCCGGCGTGCGGGTGATCTCTGCCGGTTGCGGTGTCTGCCGGTTCTGGCGCAGCCACTCCTCGCAGAAGAGGAGGAGCCACAGCGGGCCGGTGGCGTTGGCGGAGATAAGCTCCTGCATGGCCGCCGGATTGAAGAATTCCAGCAGCGTCGAGCCGCTCCCCGTCAGCCGCTGGCGGAGGATATCGTGCAGGTGCCCCGAGGGGGCGAACCACTTGGTGAGCGGGATCGCGAACCCCATCTTGGGGCGGTGGAGGAATTCGGGGGGGAAATACTTCTCGCCCACCTTTTTCAGAAGGAGCTTCCGTTCCCACTCTCCGCGGAGGTTCTTGCCGATGCTGAACTGCTCGGGCACCGACGCCGCCAACTCCGCCACCTTTACGTCCACGAACGGCGGGCGGACCTCAAGGCCGTGCATCATGCTCGCGATGTCCACCTTGGTCAGGATGTCGTAGGTCATGTACGTCTTGACGTCGAGGAACTGGGCCTTGTGGCAGGGGGAGAAGGGACGGGCGGTGGCAAATGCCCGCTCGAAGGTCTCCTGGGGGGCCGGGCAGACATCCTTGTACTCGTCGCGCCAGAGGGAGAGGCGCCGGCCGGTGTCGGCGTAGTTGATGAAGGAGAGCCAGTGGGCGAGGGAGGGACGGATGCTCGGGTCCTGCTGGAACGAGTTGAGCCAGTCGCCGTGGGACCAGTAGCCGGCGAAGAGCTCGTCGGCGCCGTCGCCGGAGAGGACCATCGGCACGTTGCGCCGGGCCACCTGGCTTACGTAGTAGGTGGGGATGGCCGAGCTGTCGCCGAAGAGGTCGCCGTAGCAGCGGACCAGGTCGGGGAGGATCGCCAGGGCGTCGGGCTTGACGATCTCGATGTGGTGATCCGCCCCCCAGCGCTCCGCGGCGAAGCGGGCGAAGGGGGTCTCGTTGAACTCGGGTTCCTCGAAGCCGATGCTGAACGCCTTGACGGAGCGGTTGAGGATGCGAGTCATGTAGCCGAGGATGAGGCTGGAGTCGACCCCGCCCGAGAGAAACGCCCCGAACGGCACGTCAGACACAAGGTGCGCCCTGACCGAATCGGCCATGGCCTCGTCCAGGGCCTCGATCCAATCCTGTTCGCTTCGGTTGTAGTCGGGTCGGAACTGGAGCTCCCAGTACTGCTGGGGGCCCGTCGAGCGCCCGTCGAAATGGATCGTCATCCGGTGGGACGGGGGGAGCTTGCGGATCTGTTCGAAGGCGGTGCGGGGGGCCGGGATGTACTGGAGCCAGAGGTACTGGTCCATGGCGGTCAGGTCGAGGCTCCACGGGATGCCCGGAATCTTCCGGAGGGCCTGCACCTCCGAGGCGAAGGCGAAGACGCCACCTTCCTGCAGGTAGTAGAGCGGCTTGATGCCGAAATGGTCCCGGGCGAGGAATATCTTTCCCTCCCGGTGGTCGGCCACGGCAAAGGCGAACATCCCGCGGAACCGCTCTACGCACCGCTCGCCCCACTCTTCGTAAGCATGGACGATGGTTTCGGTGTCGGAGTTGGAGACGAAGCGGTGCCCCTTCCCCTGGAGTTCGGCCCGCAGTTCGCGGTAGTTGTAGATCTCGCCGTTGAAGGTGACCCAGACCCGGCCGTCCTCGTTGAACATCGGCTGTCGGCCGCCGGCGGGGTCGATGATGGAGAGACGGCGGTGGCCGAAGCCCACCGGCCCGCTGATCTCGACCCCGGAGCCGTCGGGGCCGCGGTGGGCGAGGGAACAGGTCATTTCCTCCAGGAATCGGAGGCCAACCGGTGATCCATTATGATTGATTATTCCAGCTATGCCGCACATGGTTACCTACCGTTCCTCCCCCACTGGCTTCCATGGAGGAGATGTTTGCAGGCCACAATGCGGTTGTGTCGCGCCCTGCTATTGCCGGATTCTCTGGCAAGGACGTCTCCGTACAGGGCAATTGCCTCTGCGTATTCTCCTCGTGCCATATGGTCGCTTCCTGCGTCTGTTGGTCTTGCCGCGGGAGAGAGGGTCCGGTCGTTTTTTCGCCGAACTTCCTCGACGTGGCGCATCATCATCTTGAAGACGGCGACTTCGTTGTAATCGCGATGGGCGCGCTCCCACCCTGCCGCCGCTACCTGGCGCCGTTCCTCGTCATGGTTCAGATAATAGTGGCAAAGCTCGATGGCTTCTTCGATAGAGTCAAAACCAACGACTTCCTTGTTCAATTCGTACAACTTCCCCAGATGGTTCTTGTTGTCGCAAAGCTGCATGACCCCGTTTGCCGGAAGGATGAAGGTCCTGAAATTGATGGGACCGGTGGAGTTGTGCATGTTGATGCCGATTTTGCTTCGTTGGTAAAGGGGAATGCGGTCCTGATCGCGAAGAAAGCCATTGGGCCAGCCATGCCCGAAGTAGGCTCCCTGGGGGAACGCAGCGGCGAGCTTGTCGAGGCGCTCTTTCCGCCAGGAGCTGATGCGTTCGCAGAGCAACGTAAGGTCAATGTCTCGAGCGCCGCGGAGGATTTTCTCTTTCGTCAGAGAATGGTCGTAATCGACCGAAAAAAAGCCCAGAGGCCAATGCCTGGCTTCTTTCACGCCCCATTTGTAGTAGGTTTCGACTTCCGCAATGTTGCCTACGAGGGCAAGATCATATGACGAGGCCACCGGAGAGGAGAGCCGGTCCGATGATTCCGGGTCGTCAAAGCAGGCATAGGCCTTGAAAATCGGGATCTGCCGTACAAATTCGGGATGAAGGTTGATCCCGTTCCAGTTCACGAACACATCGTAGGATTCCAGACGGCGGGCGAGATTGTCGTACATCGACAATAGCTCCCGGTCCCGCTGTTTCCATCGTTCATCGAGCTCCGGCCAGTAAATGCAGGGGCCGGGGGGATTGAGCGTCAGACAGAAGCCATCCACATCGATGCCATGGGAACGGAGCCTTCCCAGCCACGCCTCCACCCATGCTCCGACACTGTATTCATAGGGGTACCAGCTGTATCCCAGAAGAATTCTCATGAATTTTTAGCCTTTTGAAGGGATGCAGATGATGTTCACACTGTGAGAGCAGTTCATTGCCTCTCGCAGGAATTGGGCCTCGCTGGTGAACGGTTGTCCTGTCGTTTCCGAATAGAAGGTGTAACCAAGGTCCTTCAATTGTTTCGCAAGGGCCGGGACGTCGCTTCCGGCCGCCATGAGCACAAGTTGGGCGAATTCGATCAGGAGCACGGGCTTGAATTTTTTCAATGTTTTTTGTGCTCCGGCAATAAATCTCGGTTCAGTGCCGTCAATGTCAATCTTGATAAAATCGATTTTGCTCAGACCGGCGGCTTCGACATAGCTGTCAAGTGTCTCCAGGTGTATGGTTTCGATGGCAACGGGTTTTTTTGCGTCATCGTGCCAGTAGAGAGTCGCTGTCGAATCATCGATAAGGAGCTGCAGATCCTCTTTGACGTCTGAAAGCCCCATCTTCAATACGGTGACGTTTGAGCATTCATTGAGTCTCAGGTGCTCACTCAATCGGCGGTGAAAGTGATCGGAGGGCTCAAAGGCATATACCCGGCCGGTATTGCCGACCAGTCTGCTGAACTGTACGGTGAAATATCCGAAGTTTGCGCCTACGTCGAGTACCGTCATCCCTTCCTTGAGGATATGGTTCACCCAATACGTGGATTCGGGTTCGAACACTCCTTTCGAGAGGATCTCTCGGTCAACGAATTGGGTGGCATCCAGTTTCCATCTGTTGCCATTGGCTGAGCATGTGATGATGTTCTGGTCCTGCTCAAGGATAGTGACCGGATACGATGTCGGGAACAGGGACTCGTTACCAGGGCCGCTCTGCGGGGCCGGCATCGGGTGTGGGGGTGGCTGCTGCGTCCCGGACGAGGGCGCCCCGAAGTTTTCGGGGTGCCAAAGCGACATATGTCGATCCAGCACCTTCAACTTGTCGGGATTGCCGCTGGCACGATAGATAGTGCGAAGTTTTTCGAATAAATCGACATGCTGAGGGCTTATGTCCAGGGCGGTCAATAGAGTTTGCTCCGCCTTGGCCGTCTGGCCCATCTCAAGGTGCAGTTCGGCAAGAATCTGATAGGTTTCGAGGTATTCAGGGAACCGTCGAATGCACTCTTCGAGAACAGAAATCGCTCCGGGGTAATCGCCTGCAGATAATTTCAGTGAAGCAGATTGAAGTGCCGTGGCAATGGTTGTGGTGCTGGGAATGAAAGCGTGATCAGGCTTTCGGGCGATCAGTAATATATAGGGGCTGAAGAATTGATCTGCTGGTAGTGAGCGGCCTAGTGTTCCGGAAATCTTGTTGATAAAATGGATAAGCCAGCGTTTGTCATCTTTGAGCTTCGGATGATTCCAGTCATAGTATAAAATTCCGTCATTGGCATAATCACAGTAGAGTATGGAGTCGGTAAACTGTGATACGGTATGCTTCAACTCGTTGATGTCAGTGATCTTGAGATTGTGAGCCGCAATCATGTCGTTGAATACGTTCGACTCGAAGGCAAGCTCAAAAAGAGCTCCTTGGAATCCGTCGAAGCGCGGCACTGAAATGACGAGGTATCCCCCTGGCTTAAGCAGGTCGAAATGTTTTTTTATTGCTTCAGGGTAATTGTTGAAGTGTTCAATAAAGCCGAACGAAGTGACGACGTCGTATTGTTTGCCGGTTACCTTGAAAAAATCCTCATTTATTACTTCATAGTTTGCAATGCCATTGAATTTGAAGAGTGATTCGATGTTGTCTGCATAATCACTGAATTCCACGGCGATTGGCTTGTAGTTGAATCGTTTCGCCAGGTAGCAAAGGTTTGTCCCCGGATACGCCCCTATTTCTGCACAGGTATAATGTTCATTGACCGGGAGATATTGCTCAAGGATTGAAGAAAAAAGCATTCCGTTGACAGTCCAGGGGGTAAAGGCAGCAGAATGTTTGTCGCTCCAGTATTCCCTGTCGGTCAAAAAGCACTCTGGCGACGGGGGTGATGGCACTGCCGGATCTGTTGCGATTGATTTTGCCTTGTTTATTTTGATAAAGCCGATCCAGGAATTCTTAAGGTGAAAAATCTCTACGTCGAGAGACTTGCTCTCCAGGAATTGTTCCACGCCAGTCATTACGGCATTTATCCATTCGTATTTGCCCCTCAGGGGGGGCGAAAAGTCGTGCCACAGGATAAAACCGCCATTCCGCACTCGTTCGTAAATCAAGCTCGTATCCGAAAAAACGGCTTTTGTGTCATGGTTCCCGTCGACAAATACGAGCCCTAATTCCGAGATTTTGGCAGGTACCGTCCACGCGAAGGTGTTGGCGTATATTTGCTCGACATTGTTGAGGTTGTGGCCACGATAATACGACCCTATCTCTTCTTTGGTGAGAAGATGGGTTATGAACTTTTCTTCAGCAGAAATCTGCTCGGGCAGAAGATTGACGGTGTAAACGATGTTGGTTGGGTTGTTTGAGGCAAGTTCTGCGGTGCTCCTGCCGTGGGAGGTCCCGATCTCAAGGCACGCTCCAGCGCAGTTGGCGGATAACGTAGTGAGAACTTCGGCATCTCTTCGCTTTCTTTCGAAGAAATCACATTCCGACTCAACGAGATCAATATCGTTCTCGATGATTATGCCGTCCCGCTGAAACCCAAAGAAACGTTTCAGTTCCTGTACAGATTCGAATACCGTTATTTTCATTCCCGAAAGCTCCCTTTAGTGAGGCTCGTTATCCTTAGTAATTTAAGTGCATTGGGCTGTTTTCGCCCTGATGCACGTATTGTGCCCAGTAGTTTTTTGTTGTCAATAAAATGACAGCACTTGTCTGTTCGGTAGGTTGTATGCTGGGTGCATGTATTGGGTTCGGGAGAAGGTTGCAGCGTATCACCATTTATTTCTCCTAAAGTTTTCCGGCCGGATGCCGAAAAACATTGATAAGTGAGGTTCTAAGCGGTGAGAAAGGTGGTGCGGGCATGAGTGTGCAACCGAGCAGCGGGACGGGATCCGTGACCAGCGTCGTCGTCAATCCGACGCCGGCAAAGCTGGCCACTCCCGAGGAGCAGCGGCCGACGGCCTTCGTGGAACTTCCTGAGGTGGCGGTGAAGCAGCCTACGCCGGCCGAGGAGGAGAAGGCCCTCAAAAAGGCGGCGGAGAAGATCAATGAGTTCATCGAATCGATGGCCACGGATCTGCAGTTCTCCTTCGACAAGGACGCTGACCGGATGGTGGTGAAGGTTCTGTCGCGCAAGGACGGCGAGGTGATCAGGCAGATCCCTTCCCGGGAAGCCCTCGAGATCGCCAAGGCGCTCGATACGTTGACGGGGCTGATCATCCGCAAAAAGGCCTGACCGTTCCTGCCCGCTTGCGGGGCGATATGGTTCTCCGTGCCACTCTTGATGACGGAGGAGGGGTATGCGTGCGCCCGATTTGTGTACGTACGCTTGAAATGAAAAAACCGCCGGGAGGCGGTTTTTTGTTGCCGGACGCGCTGCGCGGTCAGTCGTTCAGAAAGAAGCTCTTGTTCTCTTCGAAGGTCTGCTGGAACGTTTCGAGGTCGTCCCCGATGGTGTCGGGGGTGTAGCCGAGGAGCTGGGCCTCGGGGAGCACCGCCAGGTTGAGCGTTTCGTCGGCGACGCGGTCGCCGATGCCGAGCCTCTGGCAGAACTTGTCGGCGAGGCTTGTGGTGGCGGTGAGGAAGAGGTCGTACTGGTCGGTGATCGGCGCGGTGGTGAAGTGGTGGTGGTACATGACGGCGGTGGAGAGGGGGTCGGGAAAGTTCCACTTCTTGATGACGAGGGCGCCGACGTCGGCATGGGAGAAGGGGTAGAGGCTCCGCTCGACCTCCTCGAAAGGGACCCCCTCGTTGTAGGAGCGCATCATGACTTCCTGGAACGTGCGCGGGTTCTGGTCGTTCATGATGGTCTTGCCGATGTCGTGGAAGAGCCCTGCGAGGAAGCCGGCCTCTTCGTTGATAAACCTGCCGCGGGAGGCGATGATGCGGGCGGCCAAAGCGGCGCCGACGGAGTGCTCCCAGAGCATCTTTTCCGTGAGGCCGAACCGCTTGCAGATCTGCTTCAGCGACACCGCCACCACGAGGCTCTTCAGGGTCTTGAACCCCAGCAGCATGATGGCGGCGGAGAGGGTGTTGATCTGCCGCTGGCAGCCGTAGTAGGCGGAGTTGGAGAGCTTGAGGATCCGGGCCGCCACGGCCGGGTCGGAGGAGACGGTCTTGGCGATCAGTTCGACGGTGACGTCTTCCTGCTCCATCATCTCGATGACCTTGGTGGCCACCAGGGGGATCGTCGGAAGGTCGACGGCGGACATGATGAGTGTTTCGAGCTCTTTGTTCATGGGGGTGTCCTGTCTCGGTTGTGGTTCTCCGCGGGGTTATGCAAGTTTCTCGCCCGCGGGCAGGAGGCTTTCGTTGCCAAGGCACGGGGGAAGATGGTATTACTGAAGGCGGAACCATTTACCCGATCGGGGATACTATCGAATGCATGTAACCAGCGCGGAATTTGTCAAAAGCGCGACGAAGCCGGCCAACTATCCTCCGGAGGAGTTTCCGGAGGTCGCCTTCGCCGGCCGCTCCAATGTCGGAAAATCGTCACTGATCAACGTCCTCGTCAACCGCAAGGGGCTCGTCCGGACCAGCTCCACGCCGGGGCGGACCCAGCTCCTCAACTTCTTCCTCGTGAACGGGGGGCTGATGCTGGTGGACCTGCCGGGGTACGGCTTCGCCAAGGTGCCGCTGGCGGTGAAGAAGCAGTGGGGCCCCATGATGGAGACCTATCTCGCCTCCCGCCGCACCCTCGGCTGCGTGGTCCTCATCCTCGACATCCGGCGGGTGCCGACGGAGGAGGACTGTCAAATGCTCCAGTGGCTGCGGGCCTACGATATCCCGACGCTGGTGGTGGTGACCAAGTGCGACAAGGTGTCGAAGAACGAGCGTGCCAAGCAGGCGGCCGTCATCGCCCGGGAGACGGGGCTTCCCCGCGACGAGATGCTCTTCTTCTCGGCACTCTCCCGCGAGGGAAAGGACGCGGTCTGGGGACGGATCGGAGAGCTGCTGGCGGCCCGGGCGCCGGCGGCCGTGGCGGATTAGCCGTTGACTTTCACCGGTCGCTCTGTTTAGATAGGACCGCACAATCGAATAGTTAAACGTTCAGGTGCTTCTGCCGAACGGCAGGAGGTAAAAGGGAAAAGGGTGCGAAACCCTTGCTGTCCCGCAACTGTGAACGGTGATGAAAGCCGCAACGATGCCACTGGACTCCTTGTTGATTTGAAGGCGAGGAATTTTTCGTCCTGGCTAGGAACGCGAGCTGAAGCGCGGAGGCGTACCGAGGTACGCCGCACAAGCTGAAGCGAAGCGTGACAACGCCAGGGCGGAAAAGGACCGCCTTCTTCCGGGAAGGCGCGGCGAGTAAAGTGATCCGTGAGCCAGGAAACCTGCCTGAATGTCCGCTTTACAGGACCTCCGCGGAAGAGGCTCCGAGGCCCGGCGTATATTCAGACCACCGGTTTTCGACCCCGCTTCTTCCCAGGAGGCGGGGTTTTCGTTTATGGCGCGGGTGATTTTCATAACGGGCGGAGCTCGCAGCGGCAAGAGCCGCCTGGCCGAGGAGCTGGCCCTCGGCTTCGGGGCCCCCCTGGGGTATGTCGCCACCGGCGGGGCCGGCGACGGTGAGATGGCGGAGCGGATCGCCCGGCACCGGGCGCGGCGCGGCGACCAGTGGACCACCGTGGAGGAGCCCCGCGCCCTTGCCGGCGTCCTTGCCGGCATCGACGGCCGCTTCAACGCGGTCCTTGTGGACTGCGTCACCCTCTGGCTGAGCAACCTCCTCTTTGCCGGGGACGATTCGCCCCTCATTCTGGATGCTGTCGAAAAATTGACGAAACACTTTCCGCTCTTGACAACCCCCCTCATCATCGTCTCCAACGAGGTGGGGCTGGGGATCGTCCCGGAAAACCGTCTCGCCCGCCAGTTCCGCGACCTGGCAGGGGAGGCGAACGAACTGATTGCCGCGGCGGCCGATGAGGTGTACGTCACCTTCAGCGGGCTGCCGTTGAAGCTCAAAGGGTAACCCATCCGCCGATCAAGGAGCCTCCCATGAAACTGCTGAACGAAGCCCTGTCAAAAATCCAGCCGGTGGACCCGGCACTGCTTGCCCAGGCCCAGGCGAAGCTCGACAACAAGACCAAGCCCATCGGCTCCCTGGGGCGGCTTGAGGAGTTCGCCCGGCGCTACGCCGCCATCTCCGGCACTCTTGAACCCTCCACCTGGAAAAAGGTGATCTTCACCTTCGCCGCCGACCACGGGGTGGTGGCGGAAGGGGTCTCCGCCTTCCCCAAGGAGGTGACGGTCCAGATGGTACACAACTTCCTCGCCGGCGGCGCGGGGGTGAACGTCCTGGCCAACCATGTGCGGGCCGAGGTGCTGGTGGTGGATATCGGCGTCGACCACGACTTCGGCGACACCCCCGGCCTCATCGGCCGCAAGATCGCCCGCGGCACCCGCAACCTCGCCCAGGGGCCGGCCATGACCCGGGAAGAGGCCATCGCCGCCCTGGAGGTGGGGATCGAGCTGGCCAACGGCTGCAAGAAGGAGGGGATCGCCATGGCGGGGACCGGCGAGATGGGGATCGGCAACACCACCCCCTCCTCGGCCATCGTCGCCGCCTTCACCGGCCGCTCCGTTGCCGACCTGACCCACCGTGGGACCGGGATCAACGACTCTGCCCTCAACAACAAGGTCCGGGTCATCGAGCAGGCCCTCGCCGTGAACCGCCCCGACCCGGCCGACCCCATCGACGTTCTCGCCAAGGTGGGGGGGCTGGAGATCGCCGGCATCGCCGGGCTCGTCCTCGGCTGCGCCGCCAACCGGATTCCGGTGGTGGTGGACGGCTTCATCTCCACCGCCGGGGCCCTCGTGGCGTCCGAGCTCCATCCTGCCGTGAAGGAGTATCTCTTCGCCGCCCACCAGTCGGTGGAGATCGGCCATGCCGTCATGCTGGAGCGGCTCGGCGCCGATCCGATCCTCGACCTCAAGATGCGTCTCGGAGAGGGGACCGGAGCGGCCCTCGCCATGGGGCTCATCGAGGCCGGGGTCAAGATCCTGAAGGAGATGGCCACCTTCGAAGAGGCCGGGGTGGCGGAAGGGGAATATTGAGACTCTACCTCATCGCCATCCAGTTCCTCACCATCATCCCGCTGCCGCTGCGGCTCCGGTGGGAGGAGCACGACCTGGGGCGCTCCATGGCCGTCTTCCCCCTGGCGGGGCTCACCATCGGCGGGATGCTGGCGGCGGGTGACGCGCTTCTGGCGCCGTATCTCCCCCGGCCGGTGGCGGATCTCCTCCTCGTGGCGCTCCTGGCGGGGGTGACCGGGGCGCTCCACCACGACGGCCTGGCCGATGTCTGCGACGGCCTGGCGGCCCGGGGGGGGCGGGAGCGGTTCCTGGCGGTGATGAAGGATTCGCGCGTCGGCGCCGTCGGCGTGGTGGGGCTTGTGGTCGGGCTGCTGCTCAAGTACGAGGCGATCCTCGCCCTCCCGCCGGAGGTGAAGCGGCAGGCGCTCCTCTTCTTTCCGGTCGTGGCCCGCTTCGCCCAGGTACAGATGACCGTCGGTTCGCAACGGGCGCGGAGCGACGGCCTTGGCGCCGCCTGCATCGCCGGCGCGGGGATTCCCCAGTTCGTCGCCGCCTACGCCCTGACCCTCGCCGCGGCCTATTTCCTCTTCGGCACCCGGGGAATCGCCTGCTGCCTCGTCCTCTACCTCTTCACCTGGGGGATCCGGCGCTGGGCCCACCACCGCCTCGGCGGGGTGACGGGGGACGTCATCGGCTGTGCCAGTGAGTTGAACGAAATTTTCGCCCTCCTCATCATCGTGGGGATGTTTCACGGAGTAACCGTATGACACCGAAGACGCGCATCTATCTCATCCGCCACGGCGAGGTGGAAGGGGCGGGGGGGGGGATCCGCCGCTACAACGGCCAGACCGATGTGGGGCTCTCCGCGCGGGGCAAGGCGATGTACCACGACCTCAAGGAGCGCTTCGCCGGCACCCGGATCGCGGCCTGCTACACGAGCGATCTTACCCGCTGCGCCTGGGGGGCGGAGGTTCTCGGCGCCCACCTGGGGGTGACGCCGGTGCGGCATCCGGAGCTGCGGGAGCTGAACATGGGGAGCTGGGAGGGGCGGAGCTGGGACGAGCTCGTGGCCCGGCACCCCGAGGAGTGGCAGGCGCGCCTGGCCGACGTGGTCAACTACCGCGTCCCCGGCGGGGAGAACGCGCTCGACGTCCACCGGCGGGTGATGCCGGTCATCAACGGGATCGTGGAGCGTCACCGGGGGGAGGAGGTCCTGGTGGTGGCCCACGGCGGGGTGAACCGGGTCATCCTCCTGAACGCCATCGGTGCGCCGCTCTCCAGCCTCTTCGCCATCGAACAGACCTACTGCTGCCTGAACATCATCGACTATTTCGCCGACGGCAATACCGTGGTGAAACTAGTGAACGGGTGACATCATGAAATCGATCATCATTGCGGCTCCCCACAGCGGGTCGGGCAAGACCACCATCACCCTCGGGATCATGGAGTGCCTCCGGAGGCGCGGCCTCACGGTGGCCCCCTTCAAGGTGGGGCCCGATTTCATCGACCCCGGCTACCACCGCCTCGTCTGCGGTCGTCCCTCCGTCAACGTCGACGGCTGGATGTGCGACCCCGCCTTCGTGAGGGAAACCTTCGGACGCCACAGCCGGGGGGCCGACATCGCCGTCATCGAAGGGGTGATGGGGCTCTTCGACGGGATCGGCGGGGTCTCCGACGAGGGGAGCACCGCCCAGATCGCCCGGCTCACCGGCGCGCCGGTGGTGCTGGTGGTGGACGCCAAGGGGCTCGCCCGGAGCGCCGCCCCCCTCGTGAAGGGATTCGCCGAGTTCGATTCCGAGGTGCGGCTTGCCGGCGTGATCTTCAACGGCGTGGGGAGCGAGAACCATGGCCGGATCCTCCGCGAGGCGGTGGAGAGCGTCAATCCCGAGGTCAGGGTCCTCGGCTGCATCCCCCGGGACGAGCGGCTCCATATCCCCTCCCGCCATCTCGGGCTCATGACCGCCGAGGAGAACCCGCTGCCGGCCGAATTCCTCGATCACCTGGTGGATGTGGTGCGGGGGGCGGTGGATCTCGGCATGCTCTGGGGGGTGGCCATCCCCCACGGCGCGCCCGAGGCGGCGCGTCCGACGGAGGCTAAAGGAGAAGCGGCGCCGCCAGTCCGGATTGCCGTGGCGCGGGATGCCGCCTTCTGCTTCGTCTACGAGGACAACCTCCGGCTCCTGGAAGAAGCGGGGGGGGAACTGGTGCCCTTTTCCCCCCTGGCCGACGGAGGGCTTCCCCCTGACATCGCCGGCATCTACCTCCCCGGCGGCTACCCCGAGCTCTTCGCCGACACTCTGGAGGCCAACGGAGAGATGAGGGGCGCGGTGCGGCGGGCAATTGAAGGGGAGATGCCGGTCTATGCCGAGTGTGGCGGCTTCATCTACCTCACCCGGGGGGTGACCGACGTCCATGGCGATGCCGCTACCCTCCACGACTTCGTCGGGATTTTCCCGGTCACCACCCGGATGCTGCCGCGTCGCAAGGCCCTCGGTTACCGGGAGGTGGAGCTGGTGGCAGACTCCCTCATGGGGCCTGCCGGCACCGTCGCCCGGGGGCATGAGTTCCACTACTCGGAGATGGCCCCCATGCCGCCGGAAGTGGAGCGGAGCTACCAGGTCCGCCGCGCCGGCGTCGACCTGGGGCTGGAAGGATACCGCTACCGGAACTGCCTCGCCTCCTACGTCCATCTCCACTTCGGGAGCGCCCCGGGGATGGCGGGGGCGTTCGTGGAGAGTTGCAGACGGTTCGGTGCGTAGGGGCAATTCATGAATTGCCCCTACTACATCAGATTCAGATAATAAGGAGACATGATGAAAACCCAGATCGAATTCGCCCGCGAGGGGGTCATTACCCCCCAGATGACCGCCGTGGCGGCCGACGAGCAGGTCTCTCCCGACTACGTCCGCCAGATGGTGGCCGAAGGGAAGATCGTCATCCCCTGGAACCACAACCGCAAGCCGCGGGCCGCCGGCATCGGCAAGGGGCTGCGGACCAAGGTGAACGCCTCCATCGGCACCTCCTCCGACATCATCGACTATGCCGCCGAGGTGCGCAAGGCTCAGGCGGCCCAGGAGGCCGGCGCCGATACGCTGATGGAGCTCTCAGTCGGCGGCGACCTCGACCGGGTGCGGCGCGAGGTGATCGCCGCCGTGGACCTCCCCGTGGGGAACGTCCCCCTCTACCAGGCCTTCTGCGAGGCGGCCCGCAAGTACGGTGACCCGAACAAGCTCGACCCGGAGATGCTCTTCGATCTGATCGAGCGCCAGTGCGAGGATGGCATGGCCTTCATGGCGGTCCACTGCGGCATCAACCTCTACACCATCGAGCGCCTGAAGAAGCAGGGGTACCGCTACGGTGGCCTCGTCTCCAAGGGTGGGGTGAGCATGGTGGCCTGGATGATGGCCAACGGCCGCGAAAATCCCCTCTACGAGCAGTTCGACCGGGTGACCGCCATCCTGAAAAAGTACGACACGGTCCTCTCCCTCGGCAACGGCCTGCGGGCCGGCGCCATCCACGACTCCTCCGACCGGGCCCAGATCCAGGAGCTCCTCATCAACTGCGAACTGGCCGAGCTCGGCCGCGAGATGGGATGCCAGATGCTCGTCGAAGGCCCCGGCCATGTGCCGCTGGACGAGGTGGAGGGGAATATCCAGCTCCAGAAGCGGATGAGCGGCGGCGCGCCGTACTACATGCTCGGCCCCATCTCCACCGACGTGGCCCCCGGCTTCGACCACATCACCGCCGCCATCGGCGCGGCCCAGTCGAGCCGCTACGGCGCCGACCTCATCTGCTACATCACCCCGGCCGAGCACCTGGCCCTCCCCAACGAAGAGGATGTCCGCCAGGGGGTGAAAGCCGCGAAGATCGCCGCCTACATCGGCGACATGAACAAATACCCGGAAACGGGGCGCCAGCGGGACAAGGAGATGTCCAAGGCCCGCCGTGATCTCGACTGGCAGAAGCAGTTCGACCTCGCCCTCTTTCCCGAGGATGCCAGGGCGATCCGCGCCAGCCGCACCCCCGAGGATGAGGCCACCTGCACCATGTGCGGCGACTTCTGCGCCTCCCGCGGGGCGGGGAAGCTCTTCGCCGCCGATCTGCGGGGGGATAAGATCTGACGTTTGAATCTGCCACAGAGGCACGGAGACACAGAGGAAAAGCTTAGAAAAGTTCGAGGGAGCTCGGTACGCCATGCAACAAAAACGCGGATCAAAAATCTATTCCATAAAAAAATCTCCAGGGATTTTTTCTGTGTCTCTGTGTCTCTGTGGCGGATTGTTCCTTGCGGTCGCCACTCCCGCCCACGCCATGCACATCTCAGAGGGGATCCTCCCCTTCGGCTGGACCGCCGTCTGGTTCGCGGTGGCGGCGCCGTTTGTGGCGGTGGGGATACGGCGGATGAACCGCCTGGCGAAGGACGACCTCTCGGTGAAACCGCTGGTGGGGCTCATGGCGGCGGTGGTCTTCATCATCTCCTGCATGCCGATCCCGGTGCCGAGCGCCGGCACCTGCTCCCATCCCTGCGGCACGGGGATCGCGGCGATCCTCGTCGGCCCCTTCGTCTCGGTCCTCATCAGCGCCGTGGCGCTCCTGATCCAGGCGCTCTTCCTCTCCCACGGCGGGCTTTCGACCCTTGGCGCCAACATCGTCTCCATGGGGGTGGTGGGCTCCTTCACCGGGTGGCTCGTCTTCCAGGGGGGGCGCCGTCTCGGCCTGAGCCTGGCGGTGGCCGGCTTTGCGGCGGGGATCGTCGCCGACTGGGGGACCTACCTCGCCACCTCGGCGGAGCTTGCCGCCGGCATCCGGGGGAGCGAGCCGTTCTGGCCGCTCTTTGTGAAGATCGCCGTCGCGTTCATCCCGACCCAGCTCCCCCTCGGCATCCTGGAGGGGGCCATGACCGCCGGGATGGTGGTGCTCCTCCATCGCAAGCGCCCCGATCTCCTCGTGAAGATGGGGGTGATGAAGGCGGCGAGCCGGGGGGCGGGGACCGGGGGAGCCGTCGTGCTGCTCGCGGCGCTTCTGCTGGGAGGGATGCTCCTCACGCCCCACCCGGCGCACGCGGCCGACAAGTGGAACGGCGTCGACGAGGCGGTGGTGGAGAAGATCGCCAAAGAGCACGGGCGCGCTGCGCAGGAGCCGCTCATCAACACCGACCGGGGGGACCTCCTCCTCTTCGTCTTTCTCCTGGCCGGCGCGGCCGGCGGGTTCGCGGCGGGGTACTGGTGGCGGATGCTGGTGGTGGAGAAGCATGGCCGCCAATCGGAACCGCAGCCCCGCCGGGAGAGCACCTGAGCCCATGCACCAGATCGCCAATCCCATCGCGAATACCCATGTTCTCTCCGGCGTCGACCCGCGGCTGAAGCTCGTCTCGGCCCTGGCCCTCCTCGTGCTGGTGATGAGCAGCACCGGGGTCGCCTTCCCCCTGACGGTGGCCGGGCTCTCCCTCGCCCTCTGCCGCTGGCTGGGGGTGCCGCTACGGCTTCTCCTCGTCCGCTTCGCCGAGCCGCTCTTCATCGCGGCCATGGTGATCGTGCTGAAGCTTCTCTTCAGTGGCCACGAGCCGCTCTTCACCGTCTCCTTCGGCGGGGTGGCGGTCGTCGGGCACCGCGACGGCCTCGCCACGGGGATCGCCATCGCCTCCCGGATCGCCGGGGCGGTGTCGGTGGTGGCGGCGGTGGGATTCGCCACGCCGTTTACCGATCTCATGGCCGCCCTCTCGTGGCTCCGCGTCCCCCGCGGTTTCATCGAGGTCGCCCTCTTCGCCTGGCGCTACCTCTTCGTCCTCTTCGACGACGCCCAGGTGGTCTACGCCGCCCAGAAGAACCGCCTCGGCTACGCCGGCATCCGGCGGGGGCTGCGCTCCTTCGGCACCCTGGCCGGGGTGCTGGTCATCAAGGCGTTCGACAACAGCCAGACCGTCACCACCGCCATGGTCCAGCGGGGGTATGACGGCACCCTGCCGCTGCTGCGGCACCGCCCCTTCCGCTTCGGCGAGGTGGCGGGGTCGGTGGCGCTGGTGGCCATCATGGGGTTCCTATGGAGACTGTAGTCCGGTTCTCGGTCGATATCCGCGCCTTCGCCTATCCCGACGGAACGAGGGCCTTGTCCGACATCCGCCTGGAGGTGGCGCACGGTGAGTTCTGCGGCATCCTCGGCTCCAACGGTTCGGGGAAGACGACGCTGCTGCGGATCATGGACGGACTCGTCAAGGAGTATGACGGATCGGTGCTCCTCGACGGCCGCGACGTCCGCCGGCTCCACCCCCGCGACATCTACCGGACCGTGGGACTCGTCTTCCAGAACCCCGACGACCAGCTCTTCGCCCACACCGTCTTCGAGGACGTCGCCTTCGGGCCGCGCAACATGGGGTATGCCGAGGCCGAGGTGAAGAGGCGGGTCGAGGAGGCCCTCGCCGCCGTGGAGCTGGCGGAGCTGGCCGCCAAGAGCATCCATGCCCTGAGCTACGGCCAGAAGAAGCGGGCCTGCATCGCCGGCCTCCTCGCCATGGGACACGGAATCCTCCTCATGGACGAGCCGACCGCCGGCCTCGACCCCATGGGGGAGTACCGGATGATGGAGCTCCTTACCCGGCTGAACCGCGAGCAGGGGGTCACCGTGGTCATGGCGACCCATTCGGTGGACCTGGTGCCGCTCTTCCTCCACCGGCTCCACATCCTGAGCCGGGGGCGGCTCGTGCGGGGGGGGACGCCGGAGGAGGTCTTCACCGCCCCGGCGGAGCTGGAGAGCGTGAAGCTGCGGCTCCCCCACATCGCCGAGTTGATCCACCGGCTGAAGCATGAGGATGCCCTTCCGTTTCACCGCCTCCCCCTCACCATCGGCGAGGCGCGGCGGGAGATCGTGGAGATACTACAAACAGTCCACCACAGAGAGACGGAGACACAGAGCAACACCCGTTGAACACCGGTTTTGAGCGTAATAATTTGCCCTTGAGGGATCGTTCGTGATTTGACGGTTCTGAGGTGGTAATCGTTGCGTTCTCTGTGTCTCTGTGTCTCTGTGGCAGATTTTAAGGAGTTAATCATGAAGACTGCAATTTTACTTATGGCCCACGGCAGCCGCATTTCCGAGGCGAACGACGCCGTGCGGGAGATCGCCGCCATGGTGAAGGAGATGACTGGCTACGAGATCGTGGAGATCTCGTTTCGGGAGCAGCATCTCCCCACCATCCAGGAGGGGGTCGACGCCTGCGTGGCCAAGGGCGCGGAACGCGTGCTGCTGATGCCGTACTTCCTCTTCGTCGGCGCCCACGTCCAGGAGGATCTCCCCGAGGAGATGGCCGAGGCGCGGCGCCGCCACCCGAACGTTGCGTTCGCCATGGGGGGGCACCTGGGGGTGCACCGCAAGCTGGCGGAGGTGGCGGCGGACCGGATCGCCGAGGCCATCGCCGCCACGGGGTGGCGCTGATGTCGGTCCACCTGCGCCCCGAGGAGATCGAGGCCGAATCGTTCCGGATGATCGACGCCGAGGTGGGGCCCCATCCCTGGTCGCCGGCCCAGTGGCCGGTGGTGCGCCGCGCTATCCACACCAGTGCCGACTTCGACTACGCCCGCACCATGGTCTTCTCCCGCGATGCCGTGGCGCGCGCCGTGGCGGCCATCCGGGCGGGGCGGGGGATCGTCACCGACACCACCATGGCCCTCTCGGGGATCAGCCGGCCGCGCCTGGACGCCTTCGGCATCGGCGGCGTCTGCCTCGTGGCCGATCCGCTGGTGGCCCGGACCGCGCAGAAACTCGGGGTGACCCGGTCGCTCCTCGCCATGCGCACCGCCGCCGCCAACCCGGAAAACGGGATCTTCGTCATCGGCAACGCCCCGACCGCCCTCTTCGAGCTCATCCGCCTCATCCGGGAGGAGGGGGTGCGCCCAGCGCTGATCGTGGGGCTGCCGGTGGGGTTCGTGGGAGCCGCCGAGAGCAAGGAGGCGCTCCTCGCCCTGGAGCGCAATTTCCCGGAGATACCCTTCATCACCAACCGCGGACGCAAGGGGGGGTCCACCGTGGCGGCGGCGGTGGTGAACGCGCTGCTGATCCTGGCAGGGGAGGAGATGTCATGAGGAAGGCCAACAAGCGGATCACCGATTTTACCCTCCTCGTGGAGCTCCTGAACCGCTGCCATGTGGGGCGCCTCGGCACCGTGGGGCGCGACGGCTGGCCCATGGTGAAGCCACTGAACTTCGCCTGGTACGAGGGACGGATCTACTTCCACTGCGCCCTGGAAGGGGAGAAGCTCGACGAGATCCGGCATGAGGAGCGGGTCTGCTTCGAGGCGGACCTTCCCATCGCCTACGTCAAGGGGGCGCCCGAGAACCCCTGTCGCGCCGAGTACCTCTACCGCAGCGTCATCATCCGCGGCCGGGCCCGCCTTGTAACGGAGCCGGCCGAGAAGGTCCTCGCCCTGGACGCCCTCATGAAGAAATACGAGCCCGGCGTCCCCTTCGCCCCCTACCGCGAGGAGAAGCTCGCCATCACCGGCATCGTCCGGATCGACGTGGAGGAGATGGTCGGCAAGGAGGAGCTCGGCAAGGGGGAGCTGCGGGAGAAGGCCCTGGCGCTCCTGGCGGGGGGCGGCTCGCTGCCGGTGGTGTTGGAATGAGATCACTCCCCCTCACCCCTCCCCCTCTCTTCTGCCATGGCGAAACCCTCTCTCCCGGGGAGAGGGTGGCCGAAGGCCGGGTGAGGGGTTCTCTGGCATGACCAGGCCCCTTCGCCACGGCTACACCACCGGCGCCTGCGCCGCCGCCGCCGCCACGGGGGCGGCCCGGATGCTCCGGGAGCAGCGCTCCGTGGAGGAGATCGAGATCACCCTCCCCCACGGCGAGCGGGTGACGTTCCGGCTCCAGGGGGAGGAATTCGACGAGCGGAGCGCCTCCTGCTTCGTGGTGAAGGATGCCGGCGACGACCCGGACGTGACCAACGGCGCCGAGATCCACGCCATGGTCCGGCGCGAGCCCCTGAACCGCCCCGGCGCCAGGACCATGGTCTTCGTCCGCGGCGGCCGGGGGGTGGGGAAGGCGACCAAGCCGGGGCTCGCCGTGGCGGTGGGGGAGCCGGCCATCAACCCGGTGCCGCTGCGGATGATCACCGAGGGGGTCCGGGAGGAGTTCCCCGTGGCCTGCCTCCCGCAGCTCCTCACCGTCACCATCTCCATCCCCAACGGCGAGGAGCTGGCGAAGAAGACCCTCAACGCCCGGCTCGGCATCGTCGGCGGCCTCTCCATCCTCGGCACCACCGGCATCGTGAAGCCGATCTCCGCCAAGGCCTGGACCGACACCCTCGATGCCGCCCTCGACGTGGCCCGTGCCTGCGGCAGCGAGACGGTAGTCCTCTCCACCGGGAGGACGAGCGAGCTGGCGGCGCAGCACTTTTTCGGAACGGGTGGGGAGGGAGCCGGAAGTGGCAGGAACCTCCCCGAGGAGACGTTCGTGATGATGGGTGACCATGTGGGGTACGCCCTGCGGGCCTCTGCCCGCAAGGGGGTGCGACGGGCAATCCTCGCCGGCCAGTTCGCCAAGCTCCTCAAGATCGCCTGCGGCCACGAACAGACCCATGTCTCCTCCTCCGCCCTCGACCTGCGGGAACTGGCGGCCTGGGTTGCCGAAACCCCCCACGCCGCGCGCCTCACACCCCTCGTGCGCAGAGCGAACACCGCCCGGCAGGTGCTGGAGGAGTCGGGGAACGACCCTTTCCTCATGGCGCTCGTCTGCTCCCGCGCCCGGGATGCGGCGCAACGCCTCGCCCCCGGCATCGAGATCGAGGTTTTGCTGGCAGGGTATGCTGCAGCGGTGCTATATTCCGGCTAAAATTCACGTGTCGTGCGATTCGGTATTCAGGAGGTTTCCCATGCCGCAGCAGAAAGTCTATCTCGTCGGTGCCGGCATCGAGGGGTGGGAAGGGTTCGGCGCCAAGGCCCTGGAGGTGATCAACGAGGCGGAGATCCTCATCGGTCACCGGCGTCACCTCGACATCTTCCCCGATTTCCGGGGGAAGAAACAGGAGCTCGGCGACCTCTCCATCCTCCTGGAGGAGCTGAAGGGGGCGACGAAGCCGACCGTGGTCCTCGGTTCCGGCGATCCCAATTTCTTCGGCATCGCGCGGTTTCTGCTCCGCAACCTCCCCAAGGAGCGGATCGAGATCTTTCCCAACGTGACGAGCGTCCAGTACGCCTTTGCCCGGATCAAGGAGCCGTGGGACGACGCCATCTTCGTCTCGGTCCACGGCCGGGGGCTGAAGCCCGCCGTCGACCGGATCGTCGCCGCCGAGAAGGTGGCGGTCCTCACCGACACGGTCAACACCCCGGCGGCCATCGCCCGGGAGCTGATCCACCGCGGCGCCGAGGGGTACGAGGCGTGGCTCTGCGAAGAGCTGGGGCTGCCGGCGGAGAAATTCACCAAGACCGACGTGAAGGGGCTCCTGGAGCTTCCGGCCGCGGAGCTGAACATCCTGATCCTCATCAAGGCGTGGGAGCCCCAGCTCGCCCAGTATCCGGTGATCGGCATCGAGGACGACGAGTTCGCCACCGCCAAGAAGCTCATCACCAAGCAGGAGGTGCGGGCGGTGACCCTGGCCAAGCTCCGGCTCCAGGACGATCTCGTCATGTGGGACATCGGTGCCGGGAGTGGCTCGGTCTCCATCGAGGCGTCGAACCTCGTCCCCAACGGGAAGATCTTCGCCCTGGAGAAGAATCCCCAGTACCTCACCTTTATCCGCGACAACCTGAAGAAGTTCGTCGCCCGCAACGTGATGCTGATCGAGGCCTTCGCCCCCGAGGGGCTCGACGACCTCCCCGATCCCGACCGGGTCTTCATCGGCGGCTCCGGCGGGATGCTGGAGGAGATCATCGACGCCGTGGACCGGCGGCTCAAGCCCGACGGGGTCATCGTCCTGAACGCCGTCACCCTCGATACCCTCACCAAGGCGGTGGAGTTCCTGGAGGACCACGGCTACACCGTGGAGGTGGCCAGCATCAACGTGGCGAAGACCCGGGGGCTCACCGAGTACAAGATGTTCGAGGCGCTGAATCCGGTCTACATCATCACCGCCCGGAAAGGTGAGGAGTAGTGGCAAAGATCTACGCCATCGGCGTCGGCCCCGGCGATCCGGAACTCCTGACCCGCAAGGCCGAGCGGATCATCCGCCAGTCGCCCGTCATCTGTGCCCCCACCGGCGCGGCCGATGCCGCCAGCTACGCCCTCTCCATCGTGGAGCCGTTCCTCGACCGGGGCCGCCAGCGGATCATCAGCCAAGTCTTCCCGATGAAGAAGGATCAGGCGGGGCTCGACGAGTTCTGGGAGAAGGCCGCCGCCGAGGTGGCGGAGGAGGTCCGCCAGGGGAGGGACGTCGCCTTCATCACCATCGGCGACCCGTTCCTCTACTCCACCTTCCTCTACCTCTACCGGATCTTCCGGGAGCGCCACCCCGAGATCGTCATCGAGATCGTCCCGGGGATCTCCAGCATCAACGCCGCCGCGGCCGCCGCCGGGATGCCGCTGGGGATGGCCCATGAGCGGATCGCCATCCTCCCCACCACCTACGAGGACGACGAACTGCGCCAGACCTTCGCCCGGTTCGACACCGTGATCCTCATGAAGGTGAACCGGGTCTTCGACCGGATTTACGCCCTCCTCACGGAGCTGGGGCTGGCGCGGAGTGCCGTCTTTGTCCGCCGGGTCGGCTCCGGGGAGGAAGAGGTGGTGTACGACCTGGAGCGGCTCGTGGGGGAAAAGCTCGATTACCTGTCGCTCCTGATCGTGAGGAAAGGGGAGGGGATGTGAGCAGCACCGTCCATTTTGTCGGCGCCGGTCCCGGCGATGCCGAGCTCATTACGGTGAAGGGGGCGCGGCTCCTGCGGGAGGCCGACGTCGTCGTCTACGCCGGGAGCCTCGTGGACCGCGAGCTGGTCCGCACCTACGCCCCCGCTGCCGCGGTGTACGACTCCGCCGCCATGACCCTGGAGGAGACCACGGCGGCCCTGACCCAGGCGGTGGCCGACGGGAAACGGGCCGTGCGGCTCCACACCGGCGACCCCTCCATCTACGGAGCCATCCAGGAGCAGATGGCGGAACTGGACCGGCTCGGGATCGCCTATGCGGTGGTGCCCGGGGTGACCAGCGCCTTCGCCGCGGCGGCAACCCTGAAGCAGGAACTGACCCTTCCCGAGGTTTCCCAGACGGTCGTCATCACCCGCCTGGCGGGGCGGACCCCGGTGCCGGAGCGGGAGAAGCTCTCTGAAATCGCCCGGATCGGCGCGACGCTCGTCATCTACCTCTCCGTCTCCATGATCGAGCGGGTGGTGGCGGAGTTGCTGAAGGGGGCCTACACGCCGGCGACCCCGGCGGCGGTGGTGGCCAAGGCCTCCTGGCCCGACGAGGAGGTGGTGGAGGGAACCCTGGCCGACATCGCCGCCAAGGTGAAAGAGGCCGGCATCGGCAAGCAGGCGCTGATCCTCGTGGGGGACGTGCTTAAGGCCCGGCGGGAGGGAATGAAGGCAAAATCGCTCCTCTATGACCGGGAGTTCTCCCACGAGTTCCGCAAGGGTATTGTGACCTAAGGGACCGGCACGCGGAGATGTCCATGGCAATTGACTGACAAGTCGTCACCGACGAGAAGGTGCTCAGGGTGATGTTGCAAAACTAGATTCAGCAAGGGGACAATCCCTCATGGGTAAATTACATAAGATTCACATCCAGGGGTTCAAATCGATTCGCGACCAGAAACTCGAGTTCGGACCGCTTAATGTCTTTATCGGCGGGAACGGGGCAGGCAAGTCAAACCTCGTGGGGGTATTCAACTTTCTCCATCAGGTGGCGAAACAGCGGCTGCAAACTTACACCGGGGAAGCCGGCGGTGCGAACGCCGTCCTTCATTTCGGCAGAAAAATGACCAAGCGCCTTTCCTTGAATATCGAGTTTCGCTCAGGTCCTGACGCCAATCTCTATGAGTTTGAACTGATCCCGACGGAAGAGGACCGCTTTCTGTTCGAAAGGGAAATTACCTATTACTGGGATACAGCCAATTACCCGACTCCTTTCAGCGATGATATCTGGTCGGGCCATTCGGAATCGCGGCTAACCGATTCAAAAAAACGTATAGCCCGCTATGTGCGTGGACACCTCGACGGCTATAGGATCTATCATTTTCACGATACGAGTCCATCAGCTGCAGTTAAGCAAACCTGCGACGTGGCGGATAATCGTTTTCTGAGATCCGACGCCGGCAACCTTGCCGCGTTTCTCTACAGGTTGCAGGAAAGAGAGCCTGATCATTTCGAAAATATCGTCGATACCGTCCAGCAGGCTGCTCCGTTTTTCGGATCGTTCAAGCTTGAACCATCCGCGCTGAACCCTGAAAAAATCCGCCTCGAATGGGAGGAAAAAGGGAGCGACACGTACTTCGGTCCCGCCGCACTGTCTGACGGCACACTTCGCTTCATCTGTCTTTCAACGCTGCTGTTGCAACCGTCGCTTCCCGATCTCATCCTGATTGATGAACCGGAGCTCGGGCTTCATCCTGCAGTCATTCAGGTGCTTGCCGGTCTGTTGCAATCAGCGGCCACGCGGACCCAACTGATCGTCGCCACTCAGTCGGTCACCCTCATCAACCAACTTCACCCCGACTATGTCTGGGTTGTGGACCGCGAAGATGGGCAGAGCGTATTTCATCATCTCAAGACGGCAGACATGTCGTCATGGCTTGAAGATTACAGTCTCGGTGAGCTTTGGGAGAAGAACATCCTCGGAGGACGCCCCTGATGAAACGTGTTCTGGTTCTCGTCGAGGGACAGACCGAGGAACGTTTCGTCAAGGACGTGCTTGCCCCTCATCTCTGGGCAAGGGGAAAAGATCCCATTCCAAAGGTCGTCACTACGAAGCGTGTCAAGAGAGGCCCTGATTTCAAAGGGGGAATTACCGACTATCAGAAGGTGGAAAGCGACTTGCGGCGCCTTCTTGGAGATACGGGCGTTGTCGCAGTTACAACGTTTATCGACTATTACGCGTTACCAGTTGACTTCCCCGGAATGGGCACCAGGCCGAACAGTATCCCACAGGATAGGGCAAAACACGTGGAAAATGAATGGAAACAGTCGATCGATCATTCTCGATTTCGTCCTTTTCTTATGATTCACGAATTCGAGGCTCTGCTCTTTGCCAAGCCTGATGAGCTGAGTAAGGCGCTGTATCAGAACGAAGCTCTGCAAGAACTGACAGCAATACGGGCTTCGTTTGTCACTCCCGAGGACATTAACGACCACCCTCTGACGGCACCATCAAAACGCATTATGAGAATCATGCCCGGTTATCAGAAAACATTGCATGGTCCACTGGTAACCAAGCGCATTGGACTGGAAATACTTTGTGGAGAATGTCCACATTTTAGAGACTGGATCGGCTGGATGGAATCACTGTGAGTGGTTGACGATAACGACTTGGAGTGTCGACAAACATGCGCATCGCCATCATCGCCATAACCCGCAACGGCGCCCGCCTCGGCACCCAGCTCCGGGACGGGCTCGGCACCGCGGAGCTTCACGTGCTGCAGAAGTTCGCGGGGCAGGCGGGAAAAGGGGCGCTGCCATTCAACGGAGAACTGAAGGGGCTTGTGGCGCGGCTCTGGCCCGCCTATGACGGTCTCGTCTTCATCATGGCGGCAGGGATCGTGGTCCGGATGATCGCCCCCCACCTGGCAGGGAAGGATGTGGACCCGGCGGTGGTGGTGATGGACGATGCCGGCAGGTTCGCCATCTCGCTCCTCTCGGGGCACCTCGGGGGGGCCAACGGGCTCGCCTGCCGCTGCGCCTTCCTCACCGGTGCCCGGGAGGTGATCACCACCGCCACCGATGCCAACGATCTCCCCTCCTTCGACATGCTGGCGAAGGAGGCGGGGTGGGCCATCGAAGAGCTCGACCGGGTGAAGAGCCTCAACGCCCTGCTGCTGGAGGGTGAGGAGATCGCCGTGGTGGACCCCACCGACCGGGTGCGCCCCTATTTCCACGGCAGGGGGCGGCTCTCCTTTCACGACACTTTCGTGCAGGCCCTCCAGAGCGGCGCCCGGGGGTTCGTCTTCGTCACCAACCGGCGCCTCCCTCCCCAGGCCCAGGCGGAGAAGCTCCTGGTGCTCCGGCCGAAGAACCTCGCCCTCGGCATCGGCTGCAACAGCGGCACCACGGCGGAGGAGATCGAGGAGGTGGTGCTGGGGCAGCTGAAGCGCCTCTTCCTCTCGCTCCGGAGCGTCGCCTGCATCGGCAGCGCCGCGGCCAAGCGGGAGGAGGCGGGGCTCATCGCCTTCGCCCGGAAGCACTCGTTGCCGCTGCGGTTCTTCGAGAGCGCCGAACTGAACGGCGTCACCGTGCCGTCGCCCCCTTCCGCCCACGCCCTGGAGGCCATCGGAGCCACCGGCGTTGCCGAGCCGGCGGCACTCCTCGCCGCCAGCGGCGGAAGCCTTCTCCTCAAAAAGATCAAGAGCGGAAACCTGACGTTGGCTATCGCGGAAATCCCATAAAATCTGCCACCGTGACGCAGGGAACATTCAAGAAGTCTTCTCTGCCTCTCTGTGGCACATATCAGAGGTGTTATGTCCAAGCTCTACGTCGTCGGCATCGGTCCCGGCGATCTCGACCATATGACCTTCCAGGCCAACGAGGCCCTCGACGCGGCCCAGGTGGTGGTCGGCTACAAGACCTATCTGGAGCTGATCCAGCCGCTGATCGCCGGGAAGGAGATCGTCTCCTCCGGGATGATGCGGGAGGTGGAGCGCTGCCGCGAGGCCCTCGACATCGCCGCGTCGGGAAAGGTCGTGGCCCTGGTATCCAGCGGCGACGCCGGCATCTACGGCATGGCGGGGCTTGCCCTGGAGCTGGCGGCGGAGATGGCCGCCCCCCCCGAGGTGGTCGTCGTCCCCGGCGTCTCGGCGGTGCAGGCGGCGGCCTCCGTCCTCGGCGCCCCCCTCATGCACGACTTCGCCGTCATCTCCCTCTCCGATCTCCTCACCCCCTGGGACCTGATCGAGCGGCGCCTGGTGGCGGCCGCGGCGGCGGATTTCGTGGTGGCTCTCTACAACCCCCGGAGCAAGGGGCGGGTGACGCAGATCGAGGAGGCGCGCTCGATCCTCCTCGCCGCCCGCCCATCGGAGACCCCGGTGGGGATCGTCCGCAACGCGCTGCGGGAGGGGGAGGAGCGGCACGTCACCACCCTGGGGCGGATGCTGGAAACCCCCATCGACATGTTCTCCCTGGTCATCGTCGGCAACTCCGCCACCTTCGTCGACCGGGAGGGGCGGATGGTGACCCCGCGCGGCTACGCCGCCGGCGCTCGGGAGCCGAAGCGCGGGGCGCGGCAGGAGCGTAAGGCGCACCCCCCCGCTCCCCAAGCCCCCGCCCCCGGTAGCGGCAAGGCCCTCATGGTGGTCGGCACCGCCTCGGACGTGGGGAAATCGGTCCTCACCGCCGGCATCTGCCGCCTCCTGAAGAACCGGGGGGTGCGGGTGGCGCCGTTCAAGTCCCAGAACATGGCCCTCAACTCCGCCGTGACCCCCGAGGGGGGGGAGATCGGCCGCGCCCAGGCGGTGCAGGCGGCGGCGTGCGGCATCCCCCCCCACACCGACATGAACCCGATCCTCCTGAAACCCTCGTCGGACACCGGCAGCCAGGTCGTCGTCCAGGGGACGGTGGTGGGGACCATGGCGGTGCAGGAGTATCACGCCTACAAGCCGGTCGCCTTCGCCAAGGTGCGGGAGAGCTACGGGCGGCTGGCGGCGGCCCACGACTTCGTCGTCATCGAGGGGGCCGGCAGCATCGCCGAGATCAACCTCAAGGCCCACGACATCGCCAACCTCCGGGTGGCGGAGATGGCCGGCGCCCCGGCGATCCTGGTGGCCGACATCGACCGCGGCGGGGTCTTCGCCCAGATCGTCGGCACCCTGGAGCTCCTGGAGCCGGCGGAGCGGGAGCGGATCGTCGGGGTGGTCATCAACAAGTTCCGGGGCGATGCCTCGCTCCTTGGGCCGGGGATCGACTTCGTACAGCGGCGCACCGGGGTGCCGGTCCTGGGGGTGGTGCCGTACTTCACCGGCTTCCGCATCCCCGAGGAGGACAGCGTGGCCCTCGAAAAGCGGGTGGAGAGGCGGCCGGCGGGGAGCGCGGACGACCGGCTCAACATCGGGGTGGTGAAGCTGTCGCGGATCTCCAACTATACCGACTTCGACCCCCTGGAGGGGGAACCGGACGTGCACCTCACCTACGTGGAGGGAGAGGAGCAGCTCCGGGGGCTCGACCTCCTCATCCTCCCCGGGAGCAAGGCGACCACCACCGACCTCCTCTTCCTCGTGGAGCGGGGGCTCTTCGACGCGATCCGGGCATTCCCGGGGCCCATCGTCGGCATCTGCGGCGGGTACCAGATGCTCGGCAAGCGGGTTTCGGACCCCCATGCCGTGGAGTCGTCGGTCCGCGAGGCCGAGGGGCTCGGGCTCCTGGACGTGGTGACGGTGATGCTGGAGCGCAAGACCACCCACCAGGCCGGGGCCGAACTCCTCCCCGCCGGCTTCCAGGTGGCCCCCCGCTGCCGGCCGGAGCTGGGGGGGTACGAGATCCACATGGGGGAGACGATCCTCGGCCCGGGCGTCCGCCCCTTTGCCCGGCTCACGGAGCGCTCGGGGAGGGGGGTGGAGGTCCTGGACGGCGCCGTCTCCAGCGACGGCCGGGTCTTCGGCACCTACCTCCACGGGCTCTTCGACAATGCCGGGTTCCGCATCTCGTTCCTCAACCGTCTCCGCCGGAGCAAGGGGCTGGAAGAGCGTCCGGCCGCGGAGCAGGGACTGGACCCCTTCGATCGGCTTGCCGCCCACCTCGAACGGCACCTGGATCTGGAGCGGCTCTTCGCCCTCTGCGGTATCCCCCGGTGAACGGGGCGGCGCTCGCCATCCTCGTCGCCGTGGCGCTGGACCTTCTCCTGGGGGACCCGCGGTGGCTCCCCCATCCGGTGGTGCAGATCGGGAGACTGATTGCGGCGCTGGAAGGGCTCCTGCGGCGCCTGGTGCCGAACGAGCGGCTCGGGGGGGTGCTGCTCCTGGTGCTGACCGTCGGCGCCACCTTCGGGACCGCGTGGGGGCTCGTGCGGGGGGCGGCGCTCCTCCATCCCGCCGCCGGAATCGCCGTCTCGGCCCTTCTCGGCTGGACCTGTCTCGCGGCCCGCTCGCTCCACGGCGAGTCGGGGCTGGTGGCCCGCGCCCTGGCGACCGGTGACCTCCCGGAGGCGCGGCGCTTCCTCTCTTACATCGTCGGCCGCGACACGGCGGAGCTCAGCGAGCCCGAGATCTGGCGCGGCACGGTGGAGACGGTGGCCGAGAACACCTCCGACGGGGTGATCGCCCCCCTCTTCTTCCTCATGGTGGGAGGGGCCCCGCTGGCCCTCGCCTACAAGGCGGTCAATACCCTCGACTCCATGGTCGGGTACAAGAACGAACGCTATCGGTATTTCGGCTGGGCCTCGGCCCGCTGCGACGACCTGGCGAACCTGATCCCGTCGCGGATCGCCGGCCTCCTGATCTGCCTCGTGGCCCCCCTGGCCGGCTGTTCGGGGTGCCGGGCCCTCCGGACCATGGTCCGGGACGGCCGCAACCACTCCTCCCCCAACAGCGGCATCCCCGAGGCGGCCGTGGCCGGCGCCCTCGGCGTGCGGCTCGGCGGGACCAACGCCTATTTCGGCACACCGGTGGAGAAGCCGACCATCGGTGAGCCGCTCCGCCCCCTCGATGCGGCCGCCTGGCGCGGAGCCGTGCGGCTCATGTACGGCTCCGAGGGGGCGCTGGTGGCGTTCTGGCTGATCCATCTCATCCTTAGGGAGGGCGTGTGAAGAGCGTTTTCGACCATGGGGGGACGGTCTTTGCCGTGGCCCGCTCCCTTGGCGTGCCGCCGGAGGAGATCCTCGATTTTTCCGCCAGCATCAACCCCCTGGGGCCGGTGCCGGGGGTGCGGGAGGCGGTGGCCGCCGCCTTCGACCGCCTCGTCCACTACCCCGACAGCGAGGCGGCGGAGCTGCGCGACGCCCTGGCGCGCCACCACGGGGTCGGGGCGGAGCAGATCTGCGTCGCCAACGGCTCCACGGAGCTCATCTACCTGGTGCCGCGGCTGGCGGCGGGGGGACGGGCCCTCGTGGTGGCGCCGCCGTTCTCGGAGTACGCCAAGAGCCTCCACCGGAGCGGCTGGGAGGTCGACTACCTGGAGCTGGATCCGGCGGAGGGGTTCGCCCTGGCGCCGGAGCTGCTCGACGGCCGGCTCGCCGCGGGCGGCCATGGCCTCCTCTTCCTCGGCAATCCCGGCAACCCCACCGGCAGGCTCCTCCGGCGCGACGAGATCACCGCCGTCATGGAGCTCTGCCGCCGTCGCGGCACCTTCCTCGTTCTCGACGAGGCGTTCATCGACTTTTGCGAGGAGGAGTCAGCCAAAAGGGAGGCCACGGCGCGGGAGGGGATGGTCGTCCTCCGCTCCCTGACCAAGTTCTACGCCGTCCCGGGGCTGCGACTCGGCTACGCCATCGGGCACCGCTCCACCATCGCCCGGCTGGCGGCGCTGCGGGAGCCGTGGAGCGTGAATACCCTCGCCCAGGTGGCCGGGATCGCCTCCCTGGCCGACGAAGGGTACGCGGAACGGACCCGCGCCCTCGTGGCGGCGGAGCGGGAGCGGCTGGCGGCGGGGCTTGCCCGGCTCCCCGGGCTCTCTCCCTTTCCGTCGGCGGCGAACTATCTGTTGGTGGAGATCACGGCGGGGCCGGCCGCCGCCGAGCTCTGCCGGAGGCTGGCGGTGGAGCGGATCCTGGTGCGCGACTGCTCCTCCTTCCGGGGGCTCGACGGGCGGTTTTTCCGGGTGGCGGTGCGGAGCGGGGAAGAGAATGACCTGCTGTTGGAGGCCCTGGGGCGGGCGCTGGCGGGGTGAGGGGAAGAGGCGGCTAGCGGCGGCCGCTCTGGAGGGTCACCACCCGGCAGGAGGGGGCGGCGAGCCGGAGGCGGTTCACCCCCGCTTCGGTGACGGGGGCGTTGCAGAGGGTGACGGAGCGGAGCCGGGGGAGATGCCTGAGGGAGACGAGCCCCGCATCGGTCACCCGGGTGTCGTAGAGGTAGACCCGCTCCAGCCGTTTCAGCTCCAGGAGGTGCACGAGCCCTTCACCGGTGATGGCGTTTCCCGCCAGGTAGAGCTCCTCGATCCCCGTGAGCCGCAGGATGTGGGTCAGGTCGTCGTCGCTGGCACCGTAGAGGAAACAGGCCTGCAGATCGTCGGTGCCGAGGGCGGCCAGGAGGTCCATGTTGGCCACCCCCCCCTCCCGGACGTCGAGCCGCAGGGCCTTTCCCGCCGGCACCGCCACGGCGCCGACCGCCTCGCCGAGCCGTTTCCAGTCCAGGAAGTTCCCGGAGTTCCGCTCCCGAACGAAGAGGGTGCCGAGGGATGAGTCGGCGGGGAAGCGGACGGTGCGGTACGCCATGGCGGCGGGGGGCTCCGGGGCGGTTTCGGGGGGGCGGCCCGGCGCGGGCGGTCGAGGCCGTTCAGCATCCGGCAGGTGGCGAGGATCTCGGCATCGAGCTTCGCCGCCATCTCGGCGATGATGTCGCGGCCGCGCCACTTCGCCTCCTCCACCCGCTGGACGAGCCGGTAGATCTCCGTCCCCCGCAGCCGTGCGCTCTCCCGCTCCACCGTCCTGACCCGCTCCGCCAGCCGGGCGATCCGGCGAGTCAGCAGCGCCAGTTCCCCGGCGGTGCCGACGGCCACTGCCGCCTCGGGGGAGAGCTCCCACTCCTCCAGGATCGACTGGAGGGTCACCCGATCCTCTTCGGCGTAGGCGCGGTTCGCCTCGGCCATCAGCTTCTGGCGCCGCTTCCGCTCCTCTTCGCTCCCGGCCAGGTCGGGGTGGATTGCCTTGGCCACCTTCCGGTAGACATCCCTGATGCTCTCGCTTCGCGCCGTGCCTGCGGTGCCGGTCTGCACCCGCGGCACCTCCTCCTGCTCCGGCTCCTCGTCCCGCAGGCCATAGGGGCGGCGCGGCGCGGTTTCCGCGTCTTCCTCCCCGCCGGCGGCGGCCGCCTCGGTCCGGGCCCGCGCCAGTTCCTGCTTCAGCTGGTCCAGCTCCCTGATCCGGTCGGCCATGGTGGTGGCGTAGAGCTTCTCGAACTCGCCGATCTCCTCCCGCAGGTCGTCCAGGTCGTGCTCGAGCTTGGCGAGACGGCGCTCCAGGGCGTGGAACTCCCTGCGCTTGCGTTCAAGCTCCAGCTCTTCCGGGGATGGGGTCCACCTGTCGTATCCTGCTTTCATGGGTTCCTGGGTCGAGGGGAGGGGGTGGTCCCCCTCACGGGATGAAGAGTGCCCGCTTGAGGTCGGGGGGGATGTCGTCGGGGCTCCCCGGCGCGTAGCGCATCCGCTCCCAGAGGTGGAGGCCGGTGGTTTCGTCGAAGGTGCGGATCGGCTGGATCCCCGGGATGGGGAGGATAAAGTATTCGGCGGCGAAGATGGTGCACCCCGCCATTCCGTGGCCGCCGAAGACGTTTCCCTCTTCGTCGGAGATGGAGAGGTGGAGGTGGACGAAGGGGGCGCCGTCCCGCAGCGAAACGTTGCCGAGCCCCGAGACGATCTCCACGTTCCGGTCGAAGGGGAGCTGGCGGTAGCTCTTGTGCCACTGATCGTAGAAGCCGAGCGTCGCCCGCTCCAGGGCGCCGATCACCTGGACGGCGCCGGCCTTGATGCCGTTTTCGACGGCAACCTTCGTCAGTTCCTCGATGAGGTCGCCGCGGTGGGGAAGCCTGCCGATGAGCATGCTGCACCTCCTTCGTTGCGGTGCTGGTACGGATCGGGTCACTGTAGCCCATCTGCCGGAGGGAGTCAACGGAGGCGTTTCCCGTCTTGACAAACGGCCGCGAGACGGTATTTTAAATGGAAATGATTTCTGTTTGTGCGGAACGTTCTTTATGAACCACCACTTTGATGCCCTGCTGCGCGATCTCAACCTGAAGATCACCCCGAGACGCCGGGCCATCCTCGACCTGCTGGCGGACGAGGGAGGGTACGCGACCCCCGAGGAGCTCTGGCGGAAGCTGAAGCTCCGCTTCGGCCGCATCGGCCTTCCGACGGTCTACCGCAACCTGGACGAACTGGCCGCCGGCGGCGTCCTGACCACGATCCTCCACCCGGACCGGAAGCTCTATTACTACTTCTGCGATAACCGGAGCCATCACCATCACTTTGTCTGCCTGTCGTGCCGGCGGGTGGAGGACTTGGAGTTCTGCGGCCTGGCCGAGATCGAGCAGCGGGTGAAGGGGAAGGTGGTTTCCCACATCATGCAGGTGAACGGGTATTGCCGCGATTGTCTGGCGGCGGGGGAGGGTGTGCAATGAAGCGGTGGTGGCTTTTGCTGGCGGGGGCGCTCCTGGTGCTCGGCGCCACGGGGTGCCGGAAGGAGGCCGGGACGGCGGGGCAGACGGGCAAGCTCCGGGTCGTGGCGACGATTTTTCCGGTCTACGAGTTTGCCCGGAACGTGGCGGGGGACCGGGCCGAGGTGACGATGCTCCTCCCCCCCGGGGTGGAGCCCCACAGTTTCGAGCCCCGTCCCGAGGATATCGTCCGGGTTCACAAGGCCGATCTCTTCGTCTTCACCAATCCCGCCATGGAGCCGTGGGCCGGCGGCCTCGTGAAGGGGAGCGGGTCGGCGAATCTTGCCGTGGTTGACGCCAGCAGAGGGGCGCGCCTCCTGAAGACGGCCGGGGACGCCGATCACGACCATGACCATGGCGGCGGGAAGGGGGACCACCACGAGGGGGGGATCGACCCGCACCTCTGGCTCGATTTCGCCAATGCCCGGGTGATGGTGGACAACATCGCGGCGGCCCTTGAGGCCAGGGATCCGGCCAACCGGGAGTACTACCGGGCCAACGCCGCCGCCTACGGGAAGAAGCTTGCCGCGCTCGACGAGCGCTACCGCGCCGGGCTCGCCACCTGCGCCAAGCGGATCTTCCTCCACGGCGGGCACTTTGCCTTCGGCTACCTGGCCAGCCGCTACGGGCTTACCTACGAATCGGCCTACGCCGTCAGCGCCGATGCCGAGCCGACGCCGGCGAAGCTGGCGGCGCTCGTGAAGAAGATCCGCCAGGAGGGGCTGAAGGTGATCTATACCGAAGAGCTGCTCGACCCGCGCACTGCGGAGACCATCGCGCGGGAGACCGGCGCCGCCGTCCTGATGCTGAACGGAGCCCATACCATCGGCCGGGACGACCTGGCGCGGGGTGTCACCTTCCTCTCCCTCATGGAGCGGAACCTCGAAAATCTCCGGGTGGGACTCCAATGCCGGTAGCGGTCGTGGCGGTCAACGGGGTCTCCCTCGCCTACCATGGCGCCGAGGCGCTGCGGGACGTCACCTTCGAGGTGGCGGCGGGGGATTACGTCGGGGTCGTCGGCCCCAACGGCTCGGGGAAGAGCACCCTGATCCGGTGCATCCTCGGGCTCGCCCGCCCCGACCGGGGAACGGTCGACCTCTTCGGGACCGAGCGTTCCCGCTTCAGCCAGTGGCAACGGATCGGCTACCTCCCCCAGGGGCTCCAGCACTTCAACCCCCACTTCCCGGCCACCGTCGCCGAGGTGGTGGCCCTCGGCCTCCTGGCGGGGCGGCCGTTCCCCCGGCGCGTGGGGCGCGGCGATGCCGGCGCCGTGGAGCGGGTGCTGGCCCTCATGGGGATCGAGGCGATCCGCGACCGGCTGGTGGGGGAGCTGTCGGGGGGGCTGCGGCAGCGGGTGCTCCTGGCCCGGGCCCTGGTGAACGAACCGGAGCTGCTGCTGCTCGACGAGCCGACCACCGCCCTCGACCCGGAGACCCGGGAGAACTTCTACGGGATCATCCAGGAGTTGAACCGGACCCGCGGGACGACGGTGATCCTCGTCACCCACGACAGCGGCTCCATCGGGCGCTACGCCTCGCGGCTCCTCTACCTGGACAAGCGGGTGGTCTTCTACGGAGGGTTCGACTCCTTCTGTGATTCGCCGGAGATGTCGGACTTTTTCGGAATCCATTCCCAGCACCTGATCTGCCATCGGCATTAGCCCGCGGCGCCTTCGCGCCCATACCGGCGTTGGCTCGTCGGCAACTCCTCGCCGCCGTGGCCTGGACGCGAAATCGCCGCGGGCTGGAGAATATACGTGACCTTCCTCGAAATCTTCCAGTACGGATTCCTGCTGCGGGCCCTGGCGGCCGGCTCGCTCATCGCGGCACTCTGCGCGGTCCTCGGGGTCTTCCTCGTGCTGCGCCGCCTCTCGCTCATCGGCGACGGGCTCGCCCACGTCACCTTCGGGAGCGTGGCCATTGCCCTGCTCCTCCGCTTCCAGTCGGTCTACGTCTCCATCGCCGCCATCCCCTGCGTGCTTCTCTCCGCCCTCGGGATCCTGAAGCTCGCCGAGCGGGCCCGGATCTACGGCGACGCCGCCATCGGCATCGTCTCGTCGCTGGGGATCGCCACCGGCATCATGCTCGCCAGCATGGCGGGGGGGTTCAACGTCGACCTCTTCAGCTACCTCTTCGGCAACATCCTCTCCATCAGCCCCTTCGAACTGGGGCAGACCGCCGTCCTCTTCGTGGTGGTCTGCGCCACGGTCATCCTCTTCTACCGCGATCTCTTCGCCATCACCTTCGACGAGGAGCTGGCCCGCACCTCCGGCATCCGGGTCGACCGGATCAACGCGGTCCTCGTCCTCCTCACCGCCCTCACCGTGGTGCTCGCCATGAAGGTGGTGGGGATCATGCTCATCTCGGCGCTCCTCATCCTCCCGGCGGTGACCTCGCTCCAGCTCGCCCGCGGATTCCGGACCGCCATCCTCCTGGCGGCGGTCATCGGGGTCACCACGGTGACGGCCGGCATCGTCCTCTCGTTCCTCGGCAACCTCCCCACGGGGGCGACGATCATCTTCCTGAACTTCTCCCTCTTCCTCGCCGCCTTCGCGCTGCGCCACCTCCGGCGGTAGCGGGCAAAAAAAGAACCCGGCCGTGGGGCCGGGCTCGTTTCTGCCGGATGTGGCGGAGAGGTCAGTACCGATCTTCGTCTTTCTCCCCTTCGCAGACTTCCCTTACGTGATCCTTGACGAGGCGGTCGTTGTCGTAGATCCGCTCCCGCACCTTGCGGCACTTCGTATGCTGGTCGACCTGGACCGGCTCGGCATGGTAGTAGCCCCGGCCGTCGTCGGTGCGGTACTCCACCGGCCTCCCCGCCCCCACCGCCTCCCGGCTTCCGCGGACCGAGATTTCGGAGATGGTTGCGCCGGCCACGGAGCCGAGGACTGCCCCGACCACCCCGCCGCGCCACGGGTTCCGATGGTCAAGGATGGCCCCGGCGAGTCCTCCCATGGCACCGCCTGCCATCCCCCCCTGGGCCTGGTAGGTGGTGCAGCCGGCGGTCATGGTCAGGGAGGCGAGCAGCAGAAGTGCTATGGCGTTACGTGTGATGGACATGATTTTTCCTCCTGGGGGGATGTATTCTTGCTCCCCCTAGCATACGATGTGCCGCCGGCGACCGCAAGTCCCTTCCGTCGTCGGGAGGGGCGGCGCAGCGCGGTATGGCGGCGTGTGGCGGTATCCTGTCGCTTCGTTTTTTCGTTTATCTCTCCGGGAAAGTATTCTATCATCGCACCCGTTTTACGACATCCGCCGCCGCAAATGGGAGAACGCAATGGGCGAAACCGTCAGATTCGGCATCTCCATCGACGAGATGCTCCTGGAGAGCTTTGACCGGCTCATCGAGCAGAAGGGGTACATGAACCGTTCCGAGGCGATCCGCGACCTGATCCGGGGGGCCCTGGTGGAGCTCAAGTGGGAGGCGGGGGAGGAGGAGACCGTCGGCACCGTCACCCTCGTCTACAACCACCATGTGCGCGATCTTTCCGACAAGCTGACCGAGCAGCAGCACGCCCATCACAACGAGATCATCTCCGCCCTCCACGTCCATCTCGACCCCCACAACTGCCTGGAGGTCCTCGTGGTCCGGGGAAAGGCCCGGGAGGTGAAAAAGATCGCCGACGAGCTGATCGGCACCAAGGGTGTCAAGCACGGCAAGCTCGTCATGACCACGACGGGGGAAGAGCTGCACTGAGTCCGGCACCGAAGGCCGCGGGCTGGCGACGGCGGTTCTGCTCCCTTGTAAAATATGTTCCGTTATGCTCTAATCTTCCGGTGGAATCGAACGTCTTCATAGCCCTCGGCTCGAACCAGGGAGAGCGGGAACTGAACCTGCTGCGGGGAGTGGCCGAGGTCGGCAAGCTGCCCGGGACGCGGATCACCGCCCTCTCGGGATTCTACGACACCGAGCCGGTGGGGCCGGTCCCCCAGGAGAACTTCCTCAACGCGGTCCTGCGGGTCGAGACCACCCTTTCCCCCCGCGAGCTCCTCGCCGCGCTCCAGGGGATTGAGACCGCCGTCTTCGGGAGGCGCCGGGAGATTCCCTGGGGCCCCCGCACCATGGACCTGGACATCCTCCTCTACGGCAGCCTGCTCCTCGACGGGGACGACCTCGTCATTCCCCACCCCCGGCTCCATGAACGCCGCTTCGTCCTCGTTCCCCTGGCGGAGATCGCCCCCGACGTCATCCACCCCCGCCTCGGCCGGCGGATGGATGAGCTGCTGCGCGCCATACCCGCGGGGGAGCGGGTGACCAAGGTCTAGGAGTTCGCAATGACGAGAATGCTGATCTGGCTCCTCCTCATCTACGTGGGGTACCGGGTGGTGAAGGGGATGGGGCAGAAGAAGGACGGAGACGCGCCGCCGGTCGCCGGTCCGGTGAAGGAGGAGACCTTCCGGGACCCGGTCTGCGGGGTCTATGTGACCGAGGAGGATGCGGTCATCGGTCGGTTGGAGGGGGAGCGGATCCATTTCTGCTCCATGGCCTGCCTGGAGAAGTACCGCGAGAAGATTGAAAGCAGGTGAGCCGCCGGTGCGGTTCGCCCACTTACGCCATAACACACCCATGGAGGTAGCAGCATGAAGTTTTTCATCGACACCGCTGACGTCAACGAGATCCGCGAGGCCCACGAGCTCGGCCTCGTCGACGGCGTTACCACCAACCCGTCCCTCATCGCCAAGTCGGGGCGCAAGTTCGAGGATGTCATCAAGGAGATCACCGGGATCGTGGACGGCCCCATCTCCGCCGAGGTGGTCTCCCTGGAGCACGACGGGATGATCCGTGAGGCCGAGGAGTTGGCCAAGATCCACAAGAACATCGTCGTCAAGCTCCCCATGACCCCGGAAGGGCTCAAGGCGTGCGCCACCCTCACCAAGGAGGGGATCAAGACCAACGTCACCCTGATCTTCACCCCGATGCAGGCGCTCCTGGCCGCCAAGGCCGGCGCCACCTACGTCTCCCCCTTCGTCGGCCGCCTCGACGACATCTCCCAGGACGGCATGGGGATCATCGACGAGATCAAGACCATCTTCGACAACTACGGCTACACCGCCGAGATCATCGTGGCCAGCGTCCGGAACCCGGTCCACGTCCTGGACGCCGCCCTCATCGGGGCCGACATCGCCACCATCCCCTTCTCGGTCATGCTCCAGCTGGCCAAGCATCCCCTCACCGACGCCGGCATCGAGCGGTTCCTGAAGGACTGGGAGAAGGTGCCGAAGTAGGACAAAACGGGCAAAATGCAAAGAACCCCGGGACAGGGCCTGTTCCGGGGTTCTTTCGTTTCGGGGCTAAGGTTCGGTCAGGAGCGGCTCGTGCGTCGCTGCCGCCGTACGTACACCGCCACCAGCACCACGCTGAAGATGAGCACCCCGATCACCGCCTGATGGGAGTAGCGCATGATGAGCGCCTCTTCGCGGCCGATGAGGTAACCGATGCCGGTGAGGATCGTTACCCAGAAGAAGGCGCCGAGGGTGGTATAGAAGGCGAATTTGCCGTGGCGCATCCCGGCAAGCCCCGCAGGGAGGGAGATCAGGTGCCGTACCACCGGGAGGAGGCGGCCGATGAACGTTGAAATCTCCCCGTGTTTGTGGAAGAATGATTCGACTTTCGCGAACTTCTCCTCCGTAATCCAGACATACTTCCCGTATTTTAGAAGCAGCGGCCGGCCGAGCCAGCGAGCGGCGAAATAGTTGGCGTAGGCGCCGACGAGGCTCCCCGCGGTGCCGCAGAGGATGGCCGCCCCGATGTTCATCTCCCCCTGGTGGGCGAGGTAGCCGGCGGGGGGCATGACGAGTTCGCTGGGGATCGGGATGACGGAGCTTTCCATCGCCATCAGGAGAAAGACGCCGGGATAGCCCATGGCGCCGATGGTGGCGACGAGCCACTGTATCGCTTCGTGCATGCGGAAAACACCTCGTGTCGCAGGATCGTGAAAGCACCCCTCTCATACCACGGGAGCGCCGTGGAACGCCAGAAAAACCCGACAGGAGCAGTGATGACAAAGCAGGTTTACGTGATCGGGCACCGCAACCCCGACACCGATTCGATAGCGTCGGCCATCGCCTACGCGGAGCTGAAGCGACGGACCGGCCATCGCCACGTGGCCGCCGCCATGGCGGGGGAGCCGAATCCCCAGACCCGGTACATCCTCGACCGGCTCGGCATCGAGGCGCCGACGTATCTGGCCGACGTCCACCCCAAGGTGCGCGACATCCTGAAGCGCCAGCCGGTGACCGCCTCCGCGGAGATGCCGCTCAAGGAGGCGCTGGAGCTTTTCTACGCCAACACCATCCGGGTCCTGCCGGTAGTGGACGCTGACGGTGCACCCCTCGGGCTCGTGTCGCTGCTCCGCCTCTCCGAGAAGTACCTCGTGGCCGGCACCGACCGCAAGCGCGGGATCGACGCCTCCCTCCGCTCGCTGGCCGCCTGCCTCGACGGCACCTTCCTCGCCGGCGGGGCGGATGAGGGGGTTGAGCACCTCCACCTCTTCATCGGCGCCATGCTGGAGGAGTCGTTCTCGGGGCGGATCGAGGGGTACGACCCGGCAACGCTCCTCATCATGACCGGCGACCGTCAGAGCATCCACCAGTCGGCCATCGAGCGGGGGGCGCGGCTCCTCGTGGTGACCGGCGGCTTCGGCATCGACGATGACCTCCTCGCCCGGGCGAAGGCAAAGGGGGTCACGGTCCTCTCCACCCCCCACGACACCGCCACCGCCGCCTGGCTGGCCCGCCTCGCCACCCCCCTTTCCCGTTTCGTGGAGGCGAAGTTCGAGAAGATCGGCGTCGCCGAGCCCATGGAGCACCTGCGGCTCAAACTCCTCCACTCGGGGGAGCCGGCGGTGATCGCGGTGGAGGAGGACGGGACCATCGCCGGCGTGGCCACCAAGTCGTCGCTGCTCTCCCCCATCCCCTACGCCCTGATCCTCGTGGACCACAACGAGCTCGGGCAGTCGGTTCCCGGCGCCGAGGCGGTGGAGATCCTGGAGGTGATCGATCACCACAAGCTCGGCAACCCCCCGACGAACCAGCCGATCACCTTCATGGCGGCGCCGGTGGGGAGCACCTGCACCGTGGTCGCCTCCCTCTACCGTGAGGGGGGGGTGGAACCCGACCAGAAGATGGCGGCGCTCCTCCTGGCCGGGATCCTCTCGGACACCGTCATCCTCAAGTCCCCCACCACCACCGGCCGCGACCGGGAACTGGTGGCCTGGCTCGAGGAGCGGTCGGGGCTCGACCACGTCACCTTCGGCAAGGATATCTTCTCCGCTTGCGGCGGCTTCTCGGCCCACGGCACGCCGGAGAAGGCGATCCGCTCCGACTTCAAGCACTTCACCGCCGGCGAGACCCTCTTCGGGGTTGGCCAGGTGGAGGTGGTGGGGTTCGACGAGTTCCGCGAGCTGAAGGAGACCCTCCGGGAGACGCTGAAAGCGGTCAAGGCGGCCGACCGCCTCGACCTCGCCGGCCTCATGGTGACCGACATCTACACCGAGACGACCCTCTTCCTGGCGGAAGGGAAGAACGAGCTCGCCCACCTCATGGGGTATCCCCAGCTGGAGCCCCACCTCTACGAGCTCAAGGGGGTCATGTCGCGGAAGAAGCAGATGGTGCCGCACCTGCTGAAGGTGCTGGGGAAACTCTAAGCCATGACATTTATCGAACGCCTGAAATCCGAGGTCCTCGTGGGGGACGGCGCCATCGGCACCATGCTCTACGCCAAGGGGGTCCCCCTCGACGCCAATGTAGAGCACCTGAACCTGGTGCGGCCGGAGCTGGTCCTGGAGCTTCACCGCGAGTACCTGACCGCCGGGGCCCGGGTGATCGAGACCAACACCTTCGGCGCCAACGGGACCAAGCTGGCGGCCATCGGCCTGGAGAAGCGGGAGCGGGAGATCAACCTCCGGGGGGCCGAACTGGCCCGGAGGGCGGCCGCCGGCTACGACGCCTTCGTGGCGGGCTCCGTGGGGCCCCTGGTTCGGCTGAAGGGGGAGGAGCGGGAGCTCTCCGCCGCGGAGACCACCGAGATCTACCGGCGGCAGGCCGGGGCCCTTGCCGAGGGGGGGGTCGACCTCCTCATTCTGGAGACCTTCACCGATCTCTCCCCGCTCATCTGCGCCCTGGTGGCGGCCCGGGAGACGGGACTGCCGGTGGTGGCGAACATGGCATTTCTGGAGCAGGGGCGCATCGCCGGCGGCCTCGACGTGGAGCGGGTGGCGCTGGAACTGGCCGCCGGCGGGGCCGACGTCATCGGTGCCAACTGCGGGGCCGGCCCCCTGGAGATTTTGGGGACCGTCCGGCGGATGGCGCGGGTGACCGACCGCCCCCTGGCCGCCTATCCCAACAGCGGCTTTCCGGAATACGTGAACGGCCGCCACGTCTACCGGACCACCCCCGACTACTTCGCCGAGCGGGCCGTGGAGATGGTGGAGGCCGGCGCGGCGCTGGTGGGGGGGTGCTGCGGCACCACGCCGGAGCATATCCGGCGCCTGGCGGAACGCCTCGGCGGGATGCGTCCCGCGGTGCGGCAGGTGGTGGTGCCGGAACTGCCGGCGGAGGAGCGCCGGGAGGCCGCCGCGGTCGCGGAAGGATTCCTGGCTCGCTGGGGGAAGGAGCCGGTGGTCACCGTGGAGCTCGATCCTCCCAAGGGATTCGACTGCGACAAGATCATCGCCGGCAGCCGGGTGCTGAAGGCCGCCGGGGCCGATGCCATCAACATCGCCGAAAATCCCCTGGCCCGCATCAGGATGGGGAACATCGCCCTGGGGCACCTGGTCCAGCGGGAGGCGGGGATCGAGGTGATCGTCCACGTCACCTGCCGGGACCGCAACCTCCTCGGCCTCCAGTCCGACCTCATGGGGGCGAGCCTCCTCGGCATCCGCTCCATCCTGGCGGTGACCGGCGATCCGGCGCGGATCGGCGAGCAGGCCGGCGCCTCCTCGGTCTACGACCTGAACTCCTTCACCCTGATCAAGCTTCTCGCCGACCTGAACGCCGGGGTGAACGCCCTCGGCAATCCGCTGGGGCGCGGCGCCGGTTTCACCATCGGCTGTGCCTTCAACCCCAACGGTCAGCGGATGGAGGTACAGGCGGGGCGGCTGGAGAAGAAGGTCGCCAACGGCGCCCGCTTCGTCCAGACCCAGCCGATCTACGACCTGGCGCGCCTCGACGGGATGCTGGAGCAGACGGCCCACCTCGACATCCCGATCCTCCCCGGGATCATGCCGCTGGTGAGCGAGCGCAACTGCGAGTTCCTCCACAACGAGGTGCCGGGGATCGTGATTCCCGACGAAATCCGGCAGCGGATGCGGGGGAAGGAGAAGGACGAAGGGGTGCGGGAGGGGCTCGCCATCGCCCGGGAGTTCATCGACGCTGCCCGCGGCCGGGTCGGCGGTTTCTATCTGGTCCCCCCCTTCGGCCGGTACGAGATCGCCGCGGAGCTCGTGCGCTACATCAAGGAAAAGTGAGGTACACCATGTGGATTCGTCGCGTGCTGGTCCTCGTTTTCGTTGCCGTTGCCCTCGCCGGCTGCCGTAACCCCTATCTGATATCGGAGCGCTTCACGGAAAGCTCCCGCGAGTACAACCGGAGCATCCGGTGGCGGGAGTTGGAGCAGGCTTGCCTCGCCTTTGCCGACAGGGGGGTGAAGGATGAGTGCCTTGCCCGGGCGGCGGCCAAAGGGGTTTCCGTGGCCGACTACCGGGTGGTGTCGACGGAGCTGGACCCGGAGAAGGGGACGGCGACGGTCCATATGGAGATCGACTACTACGTCCTCCCCTCCACCCGCCTGAAGAGCGTCCGGGACGTGCAGCAGTGGCGCTACGAGGAGAAGGACGGCGACCTCCGCTGGCGGATCGTGACCCCGCCGCCGGAGTTCAAGTAGGACCCTTGGGGGGGCGGCGAGGGAGAACGGCAACAAGAGGTTTTCATGGGGCCGTTTCTATGTTAAGTATATCCATGAGCCTCGATGCGAGGCCTACGACGACCCAAGGAGCGTACCGCATGGCAGACACGAGAAACACCGAAACCGCAGCGATCTTCGCCTTCTTTGCCGGAGCGGCCCTCGCCGCCGGCGCTGCACTCCTCCTCACCCCCAAGACCGGTCGCGAGGTCCGCGAGAAGCTGGGCGATGTTACCGACGAGGCGATGGGAAAGGTCAAAATGGCGGTCCGGGAGGCGAAATTCAGGGTTTCCCCCAAGACCAGTGAGGGAGAGAATATCGAAGGGGGGAGTTGCTGGATCTAGCGCCGGCACCGCTCTGCCTGTCCCTCGATACATGCGAAACGCCCCGCTCCGGAGATGGAGACGGGGCGTTTCTTTTTCCCGGATGGCAGGGGCTCAGGAGGCGTAGTCCACCGCCACGACCGACGAGCAGACCGACTTCATGTGGGGGATGACCTCGCCGGCGTGGTAGGGGTGCACCTGATAGGCCTGGAGCGCCTCCATGGAGTCGAATCTGGTCACCAGGGCCAGATCGTAGGAGCGCTCGGAGCGGATGACGTCGACCCCCACCTCCAGCTGCCGCAGTTCGTCGATCTTTCCCCGCATGCTCTCGAGTTTCTCCCGCGTCGTCTCGATGTTCGCGGCCGTCGGGTCGGCCAGCTTGAAGAATACGATGTGCGTGATCATGGTGTTCTCTCCTTCCCGGAAGTGGTGGTTTGTCGATAGTTCGCTGCAGGCTACCACAATTGCCGGGGCAATGCCACCGTTCGAACCACCACAGTGAGGACCGTCTAATACGTGGTACAATTGGTTGCAGTCCGAGAGAGAGGAGGGTGGGAAATGGTCAAGTTTTACGATCCGAAGGATGCGGCGGACCTGGCGCGGGTGGAGGCAGTGCTGCGGGAGGGGGGGGTCGAGTATTTTCTCCTCCCCGAGCCGGCGGCGGGAATCGGCCCGCAGCAGATCCACGTGGCGGAAGAGGATCTCCCCACGGCGGAAGAACTGCTGCGGCGCGGACGGTGAGGAAACGGCCCGCCGCGGGGCGGGCCGTCAAAAGGTCTCCAGGCAGAGCGGCTCACTGCCGGGGGGTGATGGTGATCTCCACCCGCCGGTTCAGCTGACGCCCCGCCTCGGTGCTGTTGTCGGCCACCGGCTTGCCCTTGCCGAAGCCGATGGCGGTCATGCGGGCTGGAGCCACCCCGCGGCCGGCGAGGGCGTTCTTGACCGCGGCGGCGCGCCGTTCGGAGAGCTGCTGGTTATGGAGCTCGCTCCCGGTGCTGTCGGTGTGGCCGGCAATGGTGATGCTCGTGTCGGGGTACTGAGTGAGGACCTTGGCCACCCGCCCGATTTCATCCCCCGCCCCCGCCTGCAGCGTTGCCGAGTTGATCGGGAAGAGGATGTCGGACTTGAAGGTAACGGCCAGGGTATCCATGTTCCGCTGGACGTTTGCCCCTTCGACGTTGGCGAGGGCCTGCCGCATCTCCTCTTCCTGCCTGTCCATGTAATTGCCGATGAGCCCCCCGGTCACGCCTCCGGCCAGGGCGCCGGCCGCCGCCCCGATGAGGGTGGACGAGGTGTTCCGGCCGATGGCCTGGCCGAGGCCGGCACCCACGGCGGCTCCGGTTCCGGTGCCGATGGCGGCTCCCTTCTGGGTTCGGGTCATGGGCTGTGAGCACCCCGCCGTGGCGAGGGCGACGACCGTGAGGGCGAGTACTGTCCGTTTCATGGTTCCTCCCGCTGATCTGCACTGCATGGATGTGATTATGTACTAGATTTTTATAGCACGGGACGGCTGAAATACAAAGGGGGAGGGGGGACGTGGCGGGAGGCTTTCAGGGAGGACGGCGCTCCGGCCAGCCCCCGACCGCGGTCAGGGGGCCGGCCGGAGCCGGTGTCAGGCGGAACTCTCTCCCGTGGCGGGGGTGGTTTCCTCGGTCGACTTTACCTCCTCCTCCCTGATGATGGCGGCGAAGCGGATGATCCCCGGAATGAGCTTTGCCGCCACGATGAGGGAGGCGAAGCCGAGGAAGCTGCCGGCCAGAAGCCCGTACTCTTCGGTGACGGGTATCCCGGCATCCAGCGCGTAGGCTGCCACGCTCAGCAGCACGAGGAGGGTGAGGAGCAGGATGGCGAATGCGAGACCAAGTACTTTCATAGCTTCCCCCTTGCAGTCGAATTGATGGCGCCGGGCGCCTGCATCTCCTTCAGGTTGCTGAACTCTCCCCAGGTCAGGTGCCACAGGGGGGCGGCGACGAAATCGTGCATGCTCTCCACCGGGCCGCAGCGCGTTCGCGCCACCCCACTGTTTCCAATTCCAGCGCAAAATCGAGGACCTTCATCGCGTGTTCCTCCTTGCGCATTCGCCGTGAATTCATGAACCGGTGCCAATTGATGTCAATGGTAACACCTTGAATTTTGTATACAATATGTATATTTTTTTCATGCTTCATTTTTGGGGGAAGAATGTGCCGTCTGTTGTTCGTCAGATGCACGGGAGAGCTCCTTTACATCACGGCTTCACGCGATATGCTTGGTGAAGAGGCCCACATTCAGGAGGAGGAAGGCTATGAAACTAAGCGCACGGAACGTATTTTCCGGTACGGTCAGCGGCATCACCAAGGGTGCGGTGAACGCCGAAGTTACCCTCACCCTCACGGGAGGGACCCCCGTCGTCGCGGTCGTGACCAACGCCAGCGTCGACAGCCTCGGTCTCGCCGTCGGCACGGAAGCCTGTGCCATTATCAAGGCGAGCTCGGTCATCATCGGCACCGATCTCCACGACGCCAGGGTGAGCGCCCGCAACATCATGTGCGGCACCGTGGCGAAGGTGGTCGAGGGGCCGGTCAGCACCGAGGTGGACGTGGAGATCGGCGGCGGCAATACCATCAGCGCGGTCATCACCCACGGGAGCGCCCGAAATCTCGGCATCAAGGCGGGGGGGCACGCCTGCGCCCTCTTCAAAGCGTCGAGCGTCATCCTCGGCGTCAGCTGACACCCCTCGGGGGGAAGGCGCGGGGCTCCTGCCCAAAAAGCGTGCTCCCCCCCTTTTTCTGCCCGCCGTTATGTCACCGCCATGGTGACGATTCCGCTTCTTGAGGATCGTGTTCGTGGTATGTTGATGAAATGACGGGGTTCATGCCGATTGGTTCCCTTCGGCATCACCCTTGCGAAGGGGATATGCAGCCGGTCCGAACCCTGCCACCCTCCCGGCAAATCGATCCTCAAGGAGAATTGAAACGATGGGCACGATCATGAACGTTCTCTCCCTCGTCCTCTGCAGCCTTCTGTTCCTGACGCCGGCGGCCCTGGCCGCCGGGCTGAACCTCTCGGTGGCCGCCAGCCTCAAGGAGGTGGTCAACAGCCTGACGGCCGAGTACGGGAAGAAGAATGCCGGCGTTACCTTTCAAACGAACTACGGTGCTTCCGGCGCCCTGGCCAAGCAGATCGAGCAGGGGGCCCCGGCCGACATCTTCATCTCGGCCAACCGGGACTGGGTGGACTATCTCCAGAACCGCAACCTGACGGACGAGGCGAGCCGTTGTGCCTTTGCCTACAACTCCCTCGTCTTCGCCGGGGCCACGAAGTTGCCGGTGGCCGGGATGAAAGAGCTGGCGAAGCTCCGGAAGATCGCCATCGGCAGCCCCAGAAGCGTTCCGGCCGGCGAGTACGCGATGGAGTCGTTCAGGGCGGCCGGGGTGGAGAGAGAGCTGACCGGAAAGCTCGTTATGGCCAAGGATGTGCGGGAGGCGATGCAGTACGCCGAGCTGGGGGAGGTGGACGGCGCATTTGTCTACCGGACCGATGCGCTCCTGCTGGGGAAGCAGGCGAAGATTCTCTTCACGGTCCCCGAGCGGCTCCACGATCGGGTCACCTACCCCATGGCCCTCACCGCGACGGGAGCGAAGAGGCAGGATGCCCGGGAGTTCTTCCGCTTCCTCCAGTCGGCCGAGGCGCGAAAGGTGCTTGAAAAGTACGGCTTTGCGGTGAAATAATCCCCCCATGATCTCCTTCACCCCCGCCGACATAGACGCCATCAGGCTCTCGGCCAGGGTCGCCGTGGCGGCGACCCTGGTGTCGCTCCCCTTCGGCGTTGCCGTGGCCTATGCCATGAGCTTTCTCTCCTTCCGGGGGAAGACGCTCCTGGAGGTGCTCCTGAACCTGCCGCTGACGCTGCCGCCGGTGGTGATCGGCTATCTGCTCCTCCTGCTGCTGGGGAAACGGGGGTGGCTCGGCGGGCTGCTGGACGCGGCGGGGATCCGGATCATCTTCACCTGGTACGCAGCGGTGATCGCCTCGGCGGTGGTGGGGTTCCCGCTTCTGGTCCGCTCCATCCGGATCGCCATGGAGTCCATCGACGGCCGGCTCATCCAGGCATCCCGCACCCTCGGCGCCCGGTGGTTCGATACGCTGGCCACGGTCATTCTGCCGCTCTCGCTGCGGGGGATCGTGGCCGGCTCATCCCTCATGTTCGGCCGCAGCCTCGGCGAGTTCGGCGCCACCATCATCGTTGCCGGGAACATCCCCGGCGCCACACAGACCATGCCGCTGGCCATCTACGACTACGCCAGCTCCCCCGGCGGCGAGCAGGCCGCCCTCACCCTCTGCCTCGTCTCGGCGGGGCTGTCGCTGGCGGTGCTCTTCCTCCACGAATACGTGGGGAGCCGCATGGGACGGAGGGACTGAGATGGAGCTCACGGTGAGGGTGACGAAATCGTTCGGCGGGTTCCGGCTCGGTGCCGACTTCACGGCATCCGGGAACCGGATCGGCATCTTCGGCGAGTCGGGGAGCGGCAAGTCGACCCTGGTGAATATGGTGGCGGGGCTGGAACGCCCCGATGCCGGCGAGATCCTCCTGGACGGCGAGCCGCTCTTTTCCGCCGACCGCCGGGTGAACGCGGAGCCGGAGCGGCGGCGGGTGGCACTGGTCTTCCAGCACCCCCACCTCTTTCCTCACCTCTCCGTGCGGGCAAACCTCCTCTACGGGTGGAAGCGCTGCACCGTGGCGAACCGGCGGATCGGCCTCGACGACCTCGTCGGGGTGCTGAGGATCGGCCAACTCCTGGACCGGGGGGTGAACAACCTTTCCGGCGGCGAGAAGCAGCGGGTGGCCCTGGGGCGGGCGCTCCTCTCCAACCCGCGGCTCCTCCTCATGGACGAACCCCTCTCGGCCCTGGACGATGCCCTCCGCTTCCAGATCATCCCCTACCTCCGGGGGGCCTGCGAGGCATTCGCCATCCCCTATCTCTTCATCTCCCACTCCCTGGTGGAGATGCGCCTCATGACCGACCGGGTGGTGGTCTTCGACCGGGGGCGCCAGGCGGACGACACCACCCCCGACGACCTGGCCCGCAGCCGCATGGGGGGAAGCCCCGTGGGGTACATCAACCTCCTGCGGCTCGCCGACCCCCGGGAGCACGACGGCCTCACCTCCTACGCCTGGGGGGGGGGACGGCTTCTCCTCACCGCCCGGAGCGATGGGGCGGAATCCCTCTTCGAGCTCTCCTCCAAGGATATGATCCTCTTCAAGAAGCATCCCGAGGCGATCAGCGCCCGGAATCTCCTCTGCTGCACGGTAACGGGGACCTTCGATGCGGGTCGCAAGGTGGGGGTGGAACTGGCGTGCGGCGCCGAGCGCCTGGTGGCGGAGGTGGCCGGCGAGGCGGCCCGGGAGCTGGAGCTGGCGGCGGGAAGCGAGGTCTACGCCGCGGTGAAGGCATCGGCCTTCCGGCGGCTCGGGTAGTTCTGCGGGGTCAGCGAGTCCCCCTCTCCCCCGGGGAGAGGGGCGGGGTGAGGGGACAAATGAGCGGCCGCATCAATCGGAAGCGTCGCCGCAGGAACACGAGCAGCCGCACGCCATGCCGTTGGCCTTGCCGAAGGCTTCCCGTCCTTCTCTGAAGGAGAGCCAGGCGATGGCGAGGGAGCCGAGGGAATCCAGGGAGCCGATGCCGGTCAGCTCGTAACCGGCGCTGGACGCCAGGAGCACCACCGACAGCAGCAGGCAGGCCCGGCTGCAGGCGGCGTCGGCCAGGATGGCCGGGGAGTTGAGCGCCTTTCCCACCCGGGTCTTGTGGCGGATGAGCAGCCACATGAACGAGATGGAGACCAGCGATACCACGATCCCCCAGACGGTGGTCTCCGGCCGGTGGCCGGCATGGATGCTGATGGCCGCCGTCACCGCCAGACCCGCCGCCAGCAGGTAGAACGCCCCGCCGGTGATCCGCAGCGCCCGCCGCTCGAAGGCGTCGCGCCGTTCCTCCTCACCCCGCCGAAGCCGCCGCACCATGTGCCAGATCCCCAGCCCCGAAATCACCTCCACGAAGGAGTCGAGCCCGAAGCCGAAGAGCGACAGGGTCTCGTCCGCCGCGCCGAGCCCCACCGAAACCATCCCTTCCACGAGGTTGTAGCCGATGGTGATGAGCGCCAGGAGGGCCGCCGTGCGGTAGAGTTGCTGAATTCGCAGAAATTTGTCGCAGAGCATCAGATATTCCTCCCCAAGGACCGCTGCCGCCGGTGATCAGCGGCGCTCGATCCGGTTCAGGCGGTTCTTGTACAGGTAGTTCCCCCCCTGGTACCAGCCAAGCATGTTCATCAGATACCCCTCGTCCATCGGAAGCGGGGTGACGGCGCCGCTCGCGCGGTCGAACCGGTAGAGCGCCTCCTTGTGGTGGGGCCCGAGGATCAGGAGCCGGTCCCCCTCGATGTAGCCGAGCTTCTGGTAGGTGGAGATGAAGGCGCGCTCCGGTTTGTCGCCGGCCTTCAGGACGTCGCGGCCGAAGAAGTCGGTGGTGTAGCTCATGTTGAGCAGGCCGAGGACCGTGGGGGCCACGTCGATCTGGGCCATCATCCGGTCGATACGGGCCGGGGAGACGTGGGCGGGGGAGTAGATGAAGAGGGGAATCTCGTACTTCTTCACCGGGAGTTCGGTCTTGCCGGCACTGCCGGCACAGTGGTCGGCCACGATGACAAAGACGGTGTCGCGGAACCACGGCTCCTTCCGGGCCTCGGCAAGGAGCGTGCCGATGGCGAAGTCGGCATACTTCACCCCGCCGTCGCGGCCGGTCTTCGACGGAATGTCGATCTTTCCCGCCGGATAGGTGAAGGGGCGGTGGTTGGAGGTGGTCATCACCATGCTGAAGAAAGGCCTGCCGCGCTCGTACGACGCCCGTCCCTCCCGGATCACCTTGTGGAAGAGATCCTCGTCGCAGACCCCCCAGACGTTGGCGAAGGTGATCTCATCCTTGGCGAAGTTCGTCCGGTCGACGATGTCGCAACCGTTCCCCGCGAAGAAGGCGTTCATGTTGTCGAAGTAGCCGTAGCCGGCATAGATGAAGCGGGTGTCGTACCCCTTCTCCCGCATGACCTCCCCCCAGGAGCGGAAGCCGCCGTTGTCCGGCCGCTTGACGATGGAGGTCCCCGGAAGGGGCGGGATGGAGAGGGAGAGTGCCTCGAGCCCCCGGACGGTGCGGGTGCCGGAGGCGTAGAGGTGGGTGAAGAAGAGCGACTCGCCGGCGAGGCGGTCGAGATTCGGGGTGAGCCCCTTCGTGTTGCCGAAGGTGCCGAGGTATTCGGCGCTCAGGCTCTCCTCGACGATGACGACCACGTTCAGCCGCTGCTCTTTCCCTTCGCCGGTGATGGCGCGGGTCATGCGCGGGGAGGGAGCGGTGAAGTGGTTGTTGCGCTCCGCCACGAGGGTCCGGAGCCGGGCGAGCACCTTCTGCTCGTCGCGGGTCACGTAGAAGCGGGTGAAGTCGAGTTCGTTGTTGCGGAAGGCGGCGACCAGGCTGTAGATGCCGTCGGTGGCCAGCTCGTTGGCGTAGCTGTTGGCGGAGATGGAGGAGGCGGAGATGTTCATCAGCAGCAGGGCCGCCGCCGGGGCGGCCAGGAGCGCCATCCCCCCGCGGCGGTGCCGGCCGGCGAAGGTGAGGAGGGCGGCCCGGTCAATAGCCCGGCGCAGGAGGAAGACGAGCGCCAGGTCCACCACGAGGATCCCCCCGAGGATTGGGCCGAGGGGGTACGACTCCCGGATGTTTCCCGCCACCTCGTGGGTATAGATCAGATAGTCGACGGCGATGAAGTTAAAGCGGGTGCCGAACTCTTCGAAGAAGAAATACTCGGCCACGCCGTCGAAGAGCAGCGCGTAGAGGATGACGGCGAAGGCGGCGCGGATGAGCCATCGGTGGTGCCGGTGCCCGGCGACCCGGGAGGGGACCAGCATGAGGTAGAGGGATGCCGGAATCAGGAAATAGGCGAGGGTCGCCAAGTCGAACGCGAATCCCATGCCGAACGCCTTGGCCGTCAGGAGCGGGGTGAGCCCCGACCCCGTCGGAACCATGGCGAGGAGCACCAGGCGGATCGCCGTGGCAATGGCGATGAAAAGCGACGAGAAGAGGGCGACGACGCCGAATCTGCGGGAAAGGTTCATGGGGGCTCCGTGTCAGGATTGATTGGGGGCGGTGTTGATGCTGCAGAACGAAACCTGACCGGAGTGTGCCGGCTGACGGGGGCCCGCCCCCCCCTCCCGGCACTGCTGCGCGGCGAAGTGGCTGGCGCGGACGGGGAGGGCATCGGTTCGAAACTGCCATATTTTCATTAATACTACCGTCTCCGGCCGGCCAAACGCAAGCGATTTGCCTAACGGAGGGGGGAGGGACGTTAAAGGTGGCGCAGGGGGAGAGGTGCCGCACCGGACCCCATCGAGAGCCCGGTGCGGTGTGGGATGGAACGGACGCGGCGGGGACTACGCGAGGAAGTTGACGATCTCCTTGTCCATCTTCTCGATGTGACGGGTGAGCCACTCGATCATCATCTGATTGGTCGAGATCACGAGGGAGAGGCCGGCGCCGCCGTCGCGAACGTTCCGTTTCAGCTCCTCCAAGTCGCGCGTGAACTTCTGGTGCTGCCGTTTGTGCTCGAGGTAGTCGGCACAGCCGCAGTGGCGCATGATCCGTTCCTCGGCGGCGAAGTGCGATACCACGTACTCGTCGAGAAACATGAGGAGCCGCAGCACCTCCTCGTTCCCCTTGCCGTCGTTGCAGGCGGTCAGCAGGTTTCCGAAACGGAGGAACAGTTCCCGGTGCTGGGTGTCGACCTCGTCGATGCCCGTGAGCAGATCCTCTCTCCATCCAATGGCCATGGTTCTGGTTCTCCTGTGGTGCAGGGTATGGGCGGCGGGCATCCCGGTGTCGCGGGGGACCGTGGCTCGCAGGTAAGTGATTACTTTCATCGTATCGTGCGGAATCGGGATTTCTTGAGGGGAAAATGCCGTTATCGGCGTCGGTTACGCCCGTTCCGTCCTGATGCGGGGAATGCGGAAACGGCGTCCGACCAGGGCGCGGTGCCGTCCCCGCAGGTCGGCGGCGGTGCCGTCGAGGAAGGCGAGCAGCTCGGGGTGGCCGTGGCCGGCCAGGTAGCCGTCAACCAGTTTCGCCATGCAGGCGTTGTAGCGCCGGGTGGAGCTGCCGTGGGCGAAGTTCTTGCCGGGAAAGCGGCGGATGTCGCCGTCGAAGGCGGGAGAGATGTGGTAGAGCTCGTGGAAGATGGTGATGAGTTTTTCGCGCAGCGGCAGGTCGAGGAAGCGGGGGACGAGGAAGTAGATGACGTAGAGGATCTCCGTCTCCCGGTGGAGCACCGTCGGCATGGTGCTGACGTAGGTGTGGCGGCCGCGCCGCCGCGTCACGCTCTTCTCCCCGCCGGCGAACCGCAGGGGGTGGATCTTGGCGTACATGCCGCCGACGCCGCCGCTGCGGGTGGAGGAGACGCAGAGGAGCAGCCGGGCGGGGTCCACATGGGAAAGCTCGTCGACGGTGGCGGCCACGTGGGCGACGAGCCGCTCCAGCTCCCGGGTCAGATTGAGAACGGATCCCCCTGGGGCCACCGGGAGGTTACTTCGCGCCCGATCTGAATTTGTGGCAGAAGAGGCAGCGCATCGGCCCGTCCTTCGGTTTCACCGGATGCTCCTTCGGGAAGGGGATGCCGCCGGGCTGCTCGTTGTGGCAGGCGGGGCAGGTCTTGTCGAGGGTCATCTTCTCCTCGCCCTTGCGGAATGCCTCGTAGAACTTCTGGTGGTTTGCGTCGAAGGGGACCTTCTTGGTCCGGACCTCGCCGGAGATGGACCAGAAAATACCGACCACGACGACGATGAGGGCAATGAAGAACCAGTCCTTCTTCTCGATTTTCATCTCAGCGAACCTCCGCTTTCTTTGACGGGAAAATGCTCCGGGTCATGTTACGCCATGGCGGCGCAGCCGATGGCGCCGTTGTGCTGGGGGTGCAGGGGGACGCAGACCTCCCGGCCGGTCTCGTCCTGCAGGAGCCTCACCACCCCCCCGTTGCGGGCGACGCCGCCGGTAAGGACGATGGTCTCCGAGGGGAAGCGCTTCAGCATCGGCATCACGCGCTTGACGAGGGTCTGGTTCACCCCGGCGCAGAGCCGCTCCACGGAGTGCCCCCGGAGGATCTGGCCGATGAGCTCCGACTCGCCGAAGATGCCGCAGGTGGCGTCGAGTTTCACCGGCTCCTCCCAGTGGGTGGAGAGCTCGTCGAGGGAGACCTCCAGGATCGCCGCCATGTTTTCCAGGTAGCGGCCGCTGGAGGCGGCGCACTTGTCGTTCATGACGAAGTCGGCGAGCTTCCCCCCCCGCACCAGGGCCACCTTCGTGTCCTGCCCCCCCATGTCCAGGAGGGTGAACTCCCGAAGCCCCGTCTGGAAGAGGGCGCCGCCCACATGGGCCCGGATCTCGGAGATGATGCGCGCCCCTTTGAGCGCGAGGGTGTTGCGGCCGTAGCCGGTGACCACCACCGTCGCGCTGGCAAGTTCCGCCGGCGTGAAGATGCCGCTCGCCGCCAGGTCCAGCGCCAGTTCCTCCCCCTCGAGCCTGCCGTAGCGCTTGTAGAAGGTGACCGTGTCGTGGTCGGCCAGGCGGAGGGTGCGCTCTCCATCGAAGAGGGCGAATTTCGCCTTTCTGCTTCCTAAGTCGATGCCGATGTGCATGGAATCCGTTTCCCGGGCGGTCGAGGTCTAGTCCGCCAGCATCTCGAGGAATCCCTCGATCCTGATCTTGGTCCGCGCGTCAAGGGGGGCCGGCTTATCCCCTTCGAGGGTGAGGACCGGGAGGGGGATCTTCTGGCGCACGATCATATCCTCGATCTGGCGGAAGCAGAACGACTGGACGTAGTGAATCACCGCGTCCACCCCCCGCCGCTCCAGTTCCAGGAGGATGTCCGACAGCCGGTGGAAGATATCGTAGGGGTAGGTATAGGCGCGGTACTGCTCCACCAGGTCCGGGGTGTCGTAGGGCATAGCGAACTGGCGCTGGGTTTCGTTGAAGACCACCCGTGCCCCGAGGGATTCGATGAACGGGTAGAGATCGTCGAAGATGGGAGGGACGCCGATGAAGGCGAGCCGCACGGTGTCGTTGAACGGCGTGCGCTCCTGGACGCCGGCGAGGAAGCTCTCCACTTCCGCCTCGAAGCGGTCGGGGTCGCCGTTCATGTCCGAGGTGCAGACCTGGAAATAGTGGTTTTCCTGACCGCTGACGAGGTTCTCCTCCCAGGTGAGCCGGTCGATCTCCCGCACCTTGCGCCGGATCCGCCCCAGGCGCTCCCGGGTCAGGTTCACCGCGTCCCAGCCGACCCCGAAGTGGCGCATCAGCTTCTCGATCTCGAAGCGGACACTCGCCGGATCCCGGTCGTGGGGGTAGGCGAAGGGGACCGTCTCCACCCCCCTGAGGGAGAGGACCTCCATGAGCGCCCGGGTGTTGCTGCAATCCCCTTCGGTGACGGCGACGATCTCCTTGATCCCGCACTCGAGGATCGCCGCGTAGATCCCCTTGATCCAGCTGCAGATGCTCCGGGGGAAGCCGTCCACCTCCGCCTCCTCGATCATCCGGTTATTGGCCGGGCTCGTGATGAAGACGTTGTTGAGGTCGACGGGGCTTTTCTCCGCTGCGAGGATGACCTCCAGCGGGATGGTGGTGGTGAAGCCGACACGGTGCACGGGGGTTACTCCGACTTGATGAAGATGAAGTAGATGAGGAAGGCGCCGATGACGAGCCCCCCCAGGGCGAAGGGGATGGTGGAGCCGAGGGTCAGTTCGTTCCCCTCGCCCGACGGGAGGGTGAGCCGGATCAGGAGCGCGATGGAGACGGCGGCGAAGACGATGGATAGGACGAACTTGGAGCGCTTGACGACCCCGTAGAAGATCAGCAGGACCAGGATGCCGATGATCCACGGGTTCTCCATGGCTCCCTTCAGGGTGAGGTTCTTGATGAACGTGACAATGTTCTGGGTCTCGAAGGGGCTCAGGGTCTCCTTCGCCTTGTCGACCATCTCCTGTTTTTCCATGGGGGCTCCCGGCGGCTCTCGAATGGGTCGTTCGTATCGTTCTATATAGCAGATTTTCCGAAGAAAAAGAAGCCTGCTCCCCGTCGGTATACGCGGGGGCAAATGCCTTGACAATGGGGCTGCGGCTCACCTAGTATAAACATTTTTCTGCATCTCAACAACAGATACGACAACGCCTTCCCTGCGAAGGCGCCGGCCGCTCCCCCTCCTTCCGGAATGGGGGCGCGCGGAGAACACGCTGTGCCCTGGAAAGCCATCGGCATTTTCGATTCGGGGGTTGGCGGCCTGACGGTCCTCAAGGAGATCGTTAAGGCCCTTCCCCAGGAAGACACCATCTACTTCGGCGATACCGCCCGGGTCCCCTACGGGACCAAGTCCCCCGAGACCGTCACCCGCTACAGTCTCGAGATCGCCTCCTTTCTCGTCAAGCGCGACATCAAGCTCCTCGTGGTCGCCTGCAACACCGCCTCGGCCTGCTCCCTCGACGCCCTGCAGGAGACCCTCTCCATCCCGGTGGTGGGGGTCATCGAGCCGGGGGCCCGTCGGGCCGTCTCGGTCACCCGCAGCGGCAGGGTCGGCGTCATCGGCACCGAGGGGACCATCCGAAGCAGCGCCTATGCCAAGGCGATCAAGCGGATGAATCCCGAGGTGGAGGTGGTAACCAAGGCCTGCCCCCTCTTCGTGCCGCTGGCTGAAGAGGGGTGGACCGACAACGAGGTGGCGCGCCTCACGGCCGAGACCTATCTCGGGGGGGTCCGCGACCACGGGGTCGACACGCTGGTGCTGGGGTGCACCCACTACCCGATCCTCAAGAGGGTGATCGGCGAGACGGTGGGGGATGCCGTGAAGCTGGTCGATTCCGCGGAGGAGACCGCCCGCACCGTGGCGGAGATCCTCCGGGGGCGGGACTTGCTCCGTCCCAGCGCCGAACTCGGCAACCACCACTACTTCGTCTCCGACGTCCCGGCCGGGTTCATCCGGGTCGGCAACCGCTTTCTCGGCGGCAGTCTCGGGGATGTCTACCAGATAAGCCTCGACACGGAGAAGGGATAGTTCATGAAGCGCACCAAACCCCGCAAGTGGAGCCGCCTCATTGTGGTCGCCTTTCTGGTGGCCGCCACGGTGCTCGGCCTCCTCATCTTCCAGAAATACCGCACCAGCCGGGAGCTCCCCGTCGCCCAGTCGGAACCGAAGCCTTCCGGCACGTTCCGGGTCACCCTCTTCTTCGCCACCCCCGACGCCGAGGGGCTCGCCCGGGAAGGGCGGGAGCTCGACGCCTGCGAGGAGATGGCCGACTGCGTGGAGGAGGTGGTCGACGAGCTGGTGAACGGCCCCGTGGGCGAACTGCAGCCGACCCTCCCCCCCAGCGCCGTCGTCCGCGGCGTCCGGATCGTGGGGGAGACGGCGGTCATCGACTTCGGCAAGGAACTGGTGGCGGGGCTCCCCGGCGGCAGTTCCGCCGAGCTGGCGGCGGTCTACTCGGTGGTGGACACCGTCTGCCTCAACTTCCCCGCGATCAAGGGGGTGAAGTTCCTGGTGGAAGGGAAGGACGCCGAGACCCTGGCGGGACACGTGGACCTGCGCCGCCCCATTCCCCCCGATTATACGCTGGAAAAGACCGATGAAAAGGTGGTGAAACCATGAAGAAGCCGTTCCTGCAGGCGATCAAAGAGCGCGTCCTCGTCCTCGACGGCGCCATGGGGACCATGCTCCAGGAGCGGGGGCTCAAGCCGGGGCAGTCGCCGGAGGAGCTGAACCTGACCATGCCCGACGTGGTGGCCGGCGTCCACCGCGAGTACGTGGCGGCGGGGGCCGACATCATCGTCACCAACACCTTCGGCGGCACCCGCGCCAAGCTGGAGCACTTCGGCCTGGAGGCGAAGGTCCGCGAGATCAACGTCCGGGCCGTGGAGATCGCCCGGGAGGTCTGCGGCGACGATGCCTACGTGGCCGGCTCCGTCGGCCCCACCGGGCTCTTCGTGGAGCCGGTGGGTGGGGTGACCTTCGACGCCATGGCGGGGCTCTTCCGGGAGCAGGCCGCGGCCCTCATCGAGGCCGGTGCCGACCTCATCACCCTCGAAACCTTCCTCGACATCAAGGAGATCCGGGCGGCGGTCATCGCCATCCGGGAGCTCTCCCCCACCATCCCGATCATCGCCCAGCTCACCTTCGACAACGAGGGGCGCACTGTCCTCGGCACCCCTCCCGAGGCGGCGGCCGTGACCCTGGCGGCGGCCGGCGCCGACATCATCGGCTCCAACTGCGGCCTCGGCCCCGACGGCATCTGCGCCGTCATGGGGGCGATGCGCGGCGTGACGCGGCTCCCCCTCATCTCCCAGGCCAATGCGGGGCTGCCGAAGCTCGTGGAGGGCAAGACCGTCTTCCCCGGTACCCCCGACGACATGACCGCCTTCCACGACCGGCTCCTGGAGCTCAACGTCCGGATCATCGGCGGCTGCTGTGGCACCACCCCGGCCCACATCCGGGCCATCAAGGAGGCGCTGGCGGGGCGCGACCAGTCGTGGCGCGACTGTGGCCCCGCACCGGGGGTGACGTACCTGTCGAGCCGCACCTCCGTCGTCGCCTTCGGCGGCGGGCTTACCACCGCCATCATCGGCGAGCGGATCAACCCCACCGGCAAGAAGGGGTTCGCCCAGGAGCTGCGGGAGGGGAAGGTCTCCTACATCCGCCGCGAGGCGATGGAACAGGTGGCCGCCGGCGCCCATCTGCTGGACATCAACGTCGGGACCCCGGGAATCGACGAGCCGGCCGCCATGGAGCGGGCGGTCTTCTGCGTGACCGGGAGCGTCGGGGTGCCGCTGGTCCTCGACTCGTCCGACCCCGCGGCCCTGGAGCGGGGGCTCAAGGCAGCCGACGGCAAGGTGCTGGTAAACTCCGTGAACGGCGAGGAGAAGAGCATCGCCCGGGTCCTGCCGCTGGTGAAGAAGTACGGCGCCGCCGTCATCGGCCTGGCCCTGGACGAGACCGGCATCCCCGAGACCGGCGAGGGGCGCCTCGCCGTGGCGGAGCGGATCGTGGCCGCCGCGGAAGGGGATGGCATCCCCCGCAGCGACGTGGTGATCGACTGTCTCACCCTCACCGTGAGCGCCGAGCAGAAGCGGGCCATGGAGACCCTGAAGGCGGTCCGCCTCGTGAAGGAACGGCTCGGCTGCAACACCGTGCTCGGCGTCAGCAACATCTCCTTCGGCCTCCCCCGCCGCCCCCTGGTCTCGTCGACCTTCTTCGGCATGGCCATGGCCGCCGGCCTCGACGCTGCCATCGTCAATCCCAAAGAGGAGGAGATGATGGCCGCCTGGCGTTCGGCCATGGTGCTCCTGAACCGCGACCCCTCCTCGGCCGCCTACATCGCCGCCTACGCCGGCACCGCCTCCGCGCCCGAACCGGCCGGGGCCGCCGAGAACCTCGACATCCGCGAGCGGCTCACGCGGGCCGTCATCACCGGCGACCGGGAGAATATCGCGGCACTGGTGGAGGAGGCGTTCGCCCAGGGGCTCGAACCGCTCCAGGTGAGCAACGAGGGGCTTCTCCCCGGCCTGGAGGAGGTGGGGCGCCGCTTCGAGAAGAACCTCGTCTTCCTCCCCCAGGTGATGCAGTCGGCCGAGACGATGCAGGCCGCCTTCGCCCGCCTCAAGGAGGCGATGAAAGGTGCTCCGGCCGCCAGTCGCGGCACGATCCTCATGGCCACCGTGGAGGGGGACATCCACGACATCGGCAAGAACATCGTCTGCACCCTCTTGGAGAACCACGGCTTCGAGGTGATCGATCTCGGCAAGAACGTGGCCGCCGACCGGATCGTGGCGAAGGCGAAGGAGCTCGGCGTCGATGCCGTGGGGCTCTCCGCCCTCATGACCACCACCATGACCGAGATGGAGAACGTCATCGCCCGGCTCAGGGCGGCCGGGATCAGGACATTCACCATGGTCGGCGGCGCGGTGGTGACCCAGGAGTATGCCGACCAGATCGGCGCCGACCTCTATGCCCGCGACGCCATGGAGGCAGTTGCGCGGATCAGGGGGCTTCTCGATAAACCGGTGTAACCCCGCGATTTGCCGTACCGATTATCCCTTGCAACCGGCGAATATACGTGCTACTTTTAGCCGGTTACGTCATTTGGCGGATAGGTACCCATGGTCGTCGGATTCAATCACAACGTCATGTACAAGGGGGAGGTCTTCCACGTCCAGACCGAGGACAGTGGCGTTGCCAACCCCTCCATCGTTACCCTCCTCTACCGGGGGGGGACCATCATTGCTTCCAAGAAGACCAGCTACGCCGATATCGTCAAGGTGGGGGACCTCGACAAGGTGGTCGAGGCGTTGATGAAAGAGCAGCACAAGGATATGCTCCGCCGCCTCAAGAACGGCGAGTTCGACTCCCGGGCCTTCCCCGCGCCGCCGGCCCCCTCCGCCGCCACCCCGCCGCCCGGCCCGGCCGCTGCCGCCACTCCGCCTCCCCGTCCCCCATCCTCCCCTCCGAAACCCCAGGACAAGCCCTCCAGCCTCGATGACGTCATCCTCGACTTCCTCATGGCCGGAGACAAGCAGGATTCATAATCACAGCAGCAATGGAAAGGACCAGCGTGAACAGCGAAACGATCAGCTCTCTCGAGGAAAAGGCCCGGCAGCTCCGGGTCGACATCGTCAAGACGTTGCATAAGTCCCAGTCGGGTCACACCGGCGGTTCCCTCTCGGCCATCGACATGGTGGCCGCCCTCTATTTCCACGTCATGCGCCACAAGCCGGCCGACCCGAAGTGGGAGGGGCGGGACCGCTTCGTGCTCTGCAAGGGGCACGCGGCGCCGGCCCTGTACGTGGCCCTGGCCGAGGCGGGGTACTTCCCGAAGGAGGACCTGATGATGCTGCGGCGTCTCGGCTCCCACCTCCAGGGGCACCCCGACAGCAAGCAGACGCCCGGGGTCGAGGTCTGCACCGGCTCCCTCGGGCAGGGACTCTCCATGGCCAACGGCCTGGCCCTGGGGTTGCGTCTCGACGGGAGTGAGAGCCGGGTCTATGCCCTGCTGGGGGACGGTGAGCTCCAGGAGGGGCAGGTCTGGGAGGCCGCCATGGCCGCCGGCCACTACAAGCTCGACAACCTCTGCGCCCTCATCGACGTGAACCGCCTCCAGATCGACGGCGAGGTGGCGAAGGTTATGAACGTGGAGCCGGTTGCCGACAAGTTTGCCGCCTTCGGCTGGGAGGTGATCGACATCGACGGCCACGACATGAAGGCCATCGTCGCCGCCCTGGAACAGGCAGCCACCGTGAAGGGGAAGCCGACCGCCATCGTCGCCCGGACGGTCAAGGGGAAGGGGGTCTCCTTCTTTGAGAACAAGGCGTCGTACCACGGGGTGGCTCCGAGCGATGAAGAGCTCCCCAAGGCGCTGGAGTGCCTCGGCGAGCAGTGCAACCTGTAGCGGCGCCGCGTGCCGCGCACCGATCTGACAACCAGAAAGGACATTGACTATATGAGCACCATGATCGCCACCCGCGACGCCTACGGCCAGACCCTGGCCGAGCTGGGCGAGGAGAATGCCGCCGTCGTCGTCCTCGACGCCGACCTTTCCGGGTCCACCAAGACGTCGGTCTTTGCCAAGAAATTCCCCGAGCGCTTCTTCAATATGGGAATCGCCGAGGCCAACATGGTCGGCACCGCCGCCGGCCTTGCTGCCGCCGGCAAGATCCCGTTTCTCTCCACCTTTGCGATCTTCGCCGCCGGCCGGGGATGGGAGCAGATCCGCCAGTCCCTCGCCTATCCGAAGGCCAACGTGAAGGTGGTCGCCACCCACGGCGGGATCACCGTCGGGGAGGACGGCGGCTCCCACCAGTCGGTGGAAGATATCGCCATCATGCGGGCGATCCCGAACATGACGGTCATCGTCCCGGCCGACGGCCCCGAGACCGCCAAGGCGATCCGCGCTGCCGCCGCTTACAAGGGGCCGGTCTACGTCCGTCTCGGCCGTAACAAGGTCCCCACCGTCACGGTCGAAGATGCCCCCTTCGAGATCGGCAAGGGGACCCAGCTGGCCGACGGGAATGATCTCACCTTCGTTACCACCGGCCTCATGACCGCCCAGGCCCTGGCAGCGGCGAAACTCCTCGCCACGGAGGGGATTTCGGCCCGGGTAGTGCATCTTGCCACCATCAAGCCCCTGGACGGCGAAATCCTCCTGAAGGCGGCCCGGGAGACCGGCGCCATCGTCACCGCCGAGGAGCACTCGGTGGTGGGGGGGCTCGGCGGCGCCGTGGCCGAATACCTCTCCGAGAACTGCCCGGTGCCGCTCCGGCGGATCGGCATCAACGACCGGTTCGGCCTCTCCGGCAAGGCGGAGGAGCTCATCAAGTACTTCGGCCTCATGCCTGCCGATCTGGCCGAGGCGGGGCGGGAGATCGTCGCGAAGAAGCGGGGGTAGGGGCCGGACCGGGATTGTCCGGTACTGCCCTCCCCGTTTCTGGCGGAGCTCTAGATGCGGATACTGAGATCGGTAGACGGTTTCACCTATCTGGCGGCGATCATGATCGTCGTCATCATGGGGATCATGCTCGGTGTGTCGGGGCAGCTCTGGCGGACGACCATGAAGCGGGAGCGGGAGGAGGAGCTGCTCTTTCGCGGCCAGCAGTACAAGGCGGCCATGGAGCGGTGGTACAAGCCGGGCGGGCCGGGACAGCCCCCCCCCAGCAGCCTCAATGACCTGAAGGATCTGCTGAAGGACCCCCATTCTACCACCACGGTTCGCTACATCCGCCGGCTCTACAAGGACCCCGTCACCGGCAAGGATTTCGACGTCGTGCGCCAGCCGGGGAAGGGGATCGTGGGGGTCATGAGCACCAGCGAGGATGAGCCGCTCAAGGCGGGAGGGTTCCCCAAGGGGCTGGAGGCGCTGGAAGGGGCGAACCAGTACAAGAAATGGCTCTTCGCCCTCAGCCTCGATGCGTCGGGCAAGGGGGGCACGACGGGGCAGCAGGCAGGGGGAGGGCAGTCGGCCTCGCCCGGCCAGGCGGCGCCGGCGGGAACCGCTGGCATGCCTTCGGGGTGGTCGTACCCGGGGGCGACGGGGACTCCGGCCCGCTGAGGCGAATTCATCACCCAATCGCAGAACCGACGATCCCAGGGGGAAGGTTGATTTTCAAGAGCCTGACAACGCGCGTCATCGTTCTGCTGGTCACCCTCCTCTCCGTGGGGATCGGCACCTTTGCCTATCTCAATCTGGCGCGCGAGAAGGCCCAGCTCATCAAGACGGCACGTGAGAACACCCAGCTTCTCCTCGACACCATCGAGCGGAGCATCTTCAAATCGATGAGCATGGGAGACACCCAGGACGTGCAGACGACCCTGGAGATGGTCGGCCACAGTCACAACCGGCTGATCGGAGCGCGGATCTTCCATCCCCAGGGACTGATTCTCAAGTCATCCAACCCCCTTGAGGTCGGGGCCGCGGTTCCCGATGGCGACTATTCCCTCTTCATCAACAACCTGACCAGCGGAATCTACGAATCTCCCGGCCATGGCGAAGTCTTCGGCATGATCAAGCCGATTTACAACTCCGCGCCGTGTCACATCTGCCACGGCGCGAAGCGGCGGATCATCGGGATCCTGAACGTCAATTACTCCCTGGCCGAGACCAATCAGCGCATCATAGAGGTGACGCGCCTCTTTGCCATCTCAACCGCGGCGATCATCGCCTTCATTGCGCTGGCGATCTCCATCGTCATGGTCCGTTTCGTCCGGCGCCCCCTGAACTGCATCATCGAGAACATGGCGCGGGTCGAACAGGGGGATCTGTCGGTCCGGATGACCCCCCGGGGACGCGACGAGATCGGCCACCTCATCGCCAGCTTTGACTCCATGGTTGACCGGCTCGACACGGCGAAGCGGGAGCTTGAACAGTTCCACTTCCAGCAGATGGAGCGCGCCGACCGCCTGGCGTCAGTGGGGGAAATGGCCGCCGGCATCGCCCACGAGATCAAGAATCCTCTGGCCGGCATCGCCGCGGCCATGACCATCATCCGGCAGGATTTCGGGGAGGATGACCCCCGCAAGGAGATCATCGGCGAGGTGATCGCGCAGGTAAACCGGCTCGACAAGACCGTGAACGACCTGCTCTTCTTCGGCAAGCCCTCTCCGCCGGAGCCGACGCGGGTGGAGATCAACGACGTCCTCCGCCGGACGCTGATTTTCGCCCTCCAGCACCGGGGGGGGAAGAACATCGAGCGCCGCCTCCAGCTTGCCGAGGGGCTTCCTCCCGTCTACGTCGACCCGAAGCAGGTGCAGCAGGTCTTTCTGAACCTGATCCTGAATGCCGTCCAGGCGATGCAGGAGGGAGGGACTCTCACCGTCGGAAGTGTCCTTGCCGAAAGCGGCGCGGCGCGGTTCGTGCGGATCACCATTGCCGATACCGGTCCCGGCATCCCGCCACAGATCATCGGCAAGATCTTTACCCCCTTCTTCACGACCAAGGCGCAGGGAACGGGGCTCGGTCTCGCCATCTGCCAGAAGCTCATCACCCAGCACGGCGGACGCATCGCCGTTGCGAGCGAGGATGGCAACGGAACGGTGTTCAGTATCGACCTCCCGGTTGCGGAGCATGCGCCGGAATTGTGATGGGAGACGGTTTGTGCCGGTCCGTATGATATGAAGTTGAAGCGTTTCCTTAATCCACTGTACGTAGCAGCCTGACAAAGGAGTTGCCGTGAGAAAGACGAAAATCCTGGTTGTCGACGATGAACATCTGATCCGCTGGTCCCTGGAGCAGAATCTGAAGAAGCAGGGGTACGAGGTGGTTTCCGCCGGCAACGGCGAGGACGCCCTGCGGATCGTCCGGGAGGAGCAGCCGGACCTGGTTCTCCTCGATATCCAGCTGCCGGGGATCGGCGGTCTCGAGGTGCTGGAGAAGACCAAGGAGTATGACGAAGAGATCATCGTCATCATGGTCACGGCCCACGGCGGGCTGGAGACGGCGGTCCACGCCATGCGGCTCGGCGCCTACGACTATATAAACAAACCGTTCAACCTCGACGAGATGGCCATAGTCATCCGCAAGGCGCTGGAAACATCGGACCTGCGCCGTGAGGTGCAGCGGCTGCGCAGTGAGCAGTCGAAAAAGTTCGGTCCCCCCGACATCATCGGCGGAAGCCGGCACATGAAGAACGTCCTCGACATGATGGACAAGGTCGCCCGCAGTGACGCCTCCACGGTCCTGATCCAGGGGGAGTCGGGGACCGGCAAGGAGCTCGTGGCGAAGTGGATCCACTACCAGTCGGCCCGGGCGGAAAAGCCGTTCGTGGCGATCAACTGCGCGGCGGTGCCGGCGACCCTTCTGGAGAGTGAGCTCTTCGGCCACGAAAAAGGGGCCTTCACCGACGCGAAGACCATGAAAAAAGGGCTCTTCGAGCTTGCCGACGGCGGCACCGTCTTCCTCGACGAGATCGGCGACATGGAGATGGGGATGCAGGCCAAGCTCCTCCGGTTTCTCGAAGAGCGGACATTCCGCCGCATTGGCGGCACCAAGTCGTTTGCCGTTGACGTCCGGATCATCTCCGCCACCAACCGCGATCTCCTCAAGGCGATCGAGGAGAAGAGCTTCCGCAACGACCTCTATTACCGCCTCCAGGTGATCCCCATCTTTCTCCCCCCCCTCCGGGAGCGGCGGGAAGATATCCTGCTCCTGGCAAACCACTTCATCGACGTCTTCAACAGCGAATTCAACAAGCACGTAACGGGCATCTCCAAGATGGCCGAAAAGCTCCTCCTCGATTACCACTGGCCGGGGAACATCCGGGAGCTGAAGAACGTCATCGAGCGGGCCATCATCCTCGGCAACGAGGAGACGCTGCTGCTCGAACACCTCCCCCTGGAGATCGTCGCCAAGGCGTCGACCCAGACCGCCGGCTTCACCACCTTCAAGCTCCCTCCCGAGGGGGTCGATATCGAGGAGGTGGAGAAGGAGCTGATCCGCCAGTCGCTGGAGATTACCGACTGGAATCAATCCAGGGCCGCCAAAAAGCTGAATCTCGGCATCGATGCATTCCGGTACCGGATGAAGAAGTTCGGTTTTCTCAAATAAGGGGGCGGATTTATTCCGTTTCCATTGTTTTGTCTCCCTTGATGACGTCACCCGCAGCAACCCGGCGGGTGACGTTTCTTTTTCCCACGCCTTGTCCGTCATTTCGCCGATAAGCCTGGAAAAAACAGTTCCCTTTAGAGGCACGGGGGGAGGAGTTTTCCGTGAGGAAAACAGGTGGCGGTTGAAGGCGGGCGAGAAGTGGATTCCCACCGCGATTCCTCTGCGTTCACCGTGAATCCGCGATTTAATTGCCCTTTGGGGATGTGTTCTGGAGATAGCGTGCGGTAATGGTTCTGATCGGGGGGAGATAAAACTCCCTCTCTGTGGCGGCCTGTGAAAAAAGCCTTATGTGGAGCGCTGTTGGCACCGATATTGCTCGATTCTGGGCAGGAGCACTCCCTTGTTTGTGTGGCTTGTTGGGCCGCAAGGGTTTCTTCAATAAAACCGGAGGCATTACCATGGTATGCAGATCGCCGAAACGAATGGTGTCCGTTGCCTTCTCGCTGGCGTTTCTGGTTATTTCGCTGGCGTCGGCCGCCGTTGCCGCCGTGGCTCCGGTGGTGGTCGGCCAGAACCCCATTTCGGAGGGGATGCGTTCTCCGCTGCGGGTTGCCGTGGATTCGGCCGGCAATAGCTACGTGACCGATCCGCTTTCCGGGGGGGTGCTCAAATATGATCCATTCGGTCATTTGACAAATCTCATCAAGACCGCCCTCCCTCCCCAGGGGGTCGCCCTTGCCGCTGATGGTTCGCTCCTGGTGGGGCAGGGCGATTACGTGGCGGTCATCAGCCCCGCCGGTGTCGAGACCGGTCGGCTCGGCGTTGGCGCCGGCCAGTTCATGATGGTGAACGGCATCACCGTCGACCCCGCCGGTTTCATCTACGTGGTCGACAGCCAGGACAACTGCGTGCAGGTGTTCAATGCCAACGGCATCTTCGCCCGCCGCTTCGGGAGCTTCGGCACGGCGAACGGCCAGTTTTCCACCCCCTCCGGCATCGCCTTCGAGAAGGTTTCCAATCAGGTCGCGGTGGTCGATACCCGCAACGGCCGTGTACAGTTTTTTGACACAAACGGCGTCTATCAGCGGACGATCGGTGTCTTCGGCTCCGGCGCCCTCGGCTTTACCGCTCCGCAGGGGGTGGCCTTCGAGTATGCCAGCGGCCCGACCCCGGTGCTGAAGCGGATGTACGTGGTCGATACCTTCCAGAGCTCGGTTCAGGCCATCGATCCCAACGGAACCCAGCAGTACCTTTCCACCTTCGGCGCGTATGGCGGCGGGGTGGGGCAACTGATGGTCCCGTCCGATCTCGTCTTCGACCAGGCCTACGGCCGCCTCCTCGTGGTGAACGGCTACGGCAACCTGGCGGTATTCAATATCGACGGCGGCGGGGTTCCGGTGGACACCACCCCGCCGGCGCTTACCATCAACCCGGTCCCTGCCACGGTCTATGCCGCCACCCTCGACGTGAGCGGTACCGTAGCGGCCGGTGCCACCCTCTCCATCTCTGCCAGCGGCAGCACCGTCGTCAGCCCGATTTCGTCCCCCTCTGCCGGCACCTGGCGTGTGACCCTCAGCGGACTGGCCCCGGGAAGCACCACTGTCACCGTAACGGCCCGCAACGCGGCGCAGATCGCCACGACCCTCACGGCGTCGGTGAACTATCTGCAGCCGGCTCCGCAGCTCGTTCTCGACCCGACTCCTTCGGTGACCAACGACCCGTATCAGCAGCTCTCCGGCACGGTTGACGCCGGTTCCCTGGTGACGGTTTCCAACACCACCACGGGGGCGAGCGTCACGGCGACGATCTTCGGCACCAGCTGGAGCTGCCGCGTTCCCCTCACCACCGGCCTCAACGCCCTGAACGTCACGGCGACGCGTCCCCAAAGCGCGGTGGCGACGCTCTCGCTCTCCACGATCCTCGATACGACGCCACCGGCGCTCCAGGTGTCGGCCCTCGCCGATGGCAGCTACACCAGCGAGCAGGTTCAGAACATTCAGGCAACCGTGAGCGATCCCAACCTCGACACCGTCCTGCTCAACGGCGCGCCGGTCACCGTGGTGAATGGCGCCTTCAGTTCTGCGGTCACCCTGAACATCGGCCCGAACATCATTACCGTCGTGGCGACCGACCTGGCGGGGAATGCGACCACCGACACCCGGACGATCATCTTCGATCCCACCCGGCCGGTAGTGACCTTCACGGCCCCGGCCGAGGGGTCGTACGTTGCCGTCAGCCACGTGGCCGTGAGCGGCTCGGTCGACAAGGTGGCCAAGGTCACGGTTGCCGGCCAGCCGGCGACGATGAGCGGAAACGACTGGAGCGCCGACGTTCCGCTCGTGGCGGGACTCAACACCGTGGAGGTGACGGCGGTCGACCTCGCCGGCAACGTCACCACCGCGAAGCGCACGGTCATCTTCGATGGCGATGCGCCGAAACTGGTCATCACCTCCCCCGCGCAGGACAAGGCGGTGAACACGAAGAGCATCGCCCTGACCGGCCTGGTTTCCGACCTCGCTCCGGTGACCTTCACCGCCGATGTGAACGGCGTGCCGGTACTGGTCGAGCAGGCCAACGGCACCTTTGCCCTCGGGGTCACCTTTGCCGACGAAGGGGCGTACGCCATCACCATCAAGGCGACCGACGCCGCAGGAAACGTCGGGACGGTGACGCGGACCCTCATCTACGATACGACGCCGCCGGCCCTTACCCTTAACCCGGTCAACACCCCCTTCCCGGCGGCGCTCTCCGGTACCGTCGAGGCAGGGGCCACAGTGACGGTGGAGGACAAGAACGGCGCGGCCGGGACGGTGACGGTGAGCGGCGAGGCATGGCAGGCCAGCCTCACCGTCGGGGCCTATGACTCCGCCACCCTTGCAGTGCGGGCCACCGACGCCGCCGGCAACAGCACGGTCCGGTCGCTCCTCGTTCAGGTGCCCGACGGCGATCTGGACGGCGACGGGCAGGTAACGATCCAGGATGCGCTGCTGGCCCTCAAGATCTACCTCGGCCAGATCAAGCCGACGGCCAGCTATCTGACCCATGGCGACATCGGTCCGCTGCTCCAGGGGAAAGCACACCCCAACGGTACCATCGACATGGTCGACGTGATCCTGATCCTGAGAAAGGCCCTCGGGATGCCGAGCTGGTAAAGGGGAGGCCAGGTTTTTGCAGGAGGCAATGAAGCAGGTAAAGGATTACACGCAACGAGGTTTGGAATGAAGAAATTTCTGTTGGCAGCACTTGCCGTGACGGCGGTTCTGGCCACGGCGGGAAACGGAAACGCAAACCCGGGAAATATCAGCTGGACGGTCCACAACATGTCCAAGAGCGCTCCCTGGGCCAACGCCAGTCTCCGTCACTGGTACAGTTCCGAGGTGGATCAAGTGTGCGTCTTCTGTCATACACCCCATAACGCCAAACCGTCGGTCCCCCTCTGGAACAAGGTGAACCCGACACAGACGTTCAGGATGTATACGTCGTCGCCCACGCTCTCTCCAACTGCCAAGGCGGTGACCGCCCCCGGCCCCGAGTCGCTCCTCTGCCTCAGCTGCCACGATGGCCGCACCGCCATCAACGTGCTCCATAACTCGACGGTGGGAGTCGACTCGGGGGACGGCTCGGGTGACAAGCGGGTAAAGATCGCCGGTTTTCCTCTCACCGACCCGAGCAACCCGAACGCCCAGGCCCTCGCCATGGGGAGTCTCCCGACCTTCGGTACCCCCTACCGGGCGAACCTCGGCAAGACCGACAGCGATACCTATGCCGGCTACAACCTGATGGATGACCATCCGATCTCCTTCTCCTATACGGCTTCGTACGGCCAGAAGGGGGCCCAGTACCTGAACGACATCAATACGGTCAAGGCCCAGGGATTCCGGTTCTACGGCCCCAATCGGGACCGGATGGAGTGTTCGACCTGTCACGACCCCCATGCCGACTACGGGCTCGATTTCGATGGCAACCCCACGGGGAGCCCCACGGGGAACACGAAGCTCAGGCCGTTTCTGGTCAGGGACAATGTGGGAAGCGCCATGTGCTTTACGTGTCACAATAAGTAGTCTGCGTGAATTTTAATTGGTGTACCAATGTTCAGGAGCTAGCCATGAACGGAATGACAATGAAAATCTGGGCCGTGGGCGCAGCGGTGTTCATGATGGTGGCGTCGGCATGGGCGATCGATGCGCCCCACGAGGTTGACTCCGTCAAAGGATACACCTGTTACAGTTGTCATACCGTCCAGAACACCCTGGGATCGAAAGGGTTCAACAACGTCTGCCTCTCCTGTCATACCCCGTCGAGCATCCCGTACGGTTTCAAGAAGCCGTTCACCATGGCCGACTTCGCCAACCCGTTCCGCACCTACACATCCGTCAGGACCGGTGTCCTGTACCAGACCTCCCACAACTGGATCGGCACCGACACCGTACCCCGGGCCGGCGCGCTTCCGCCAACCATCGCGACCCTCAACAAGGCAAACATGCTCGGGACCATCGTCTGTGCCCGCTGCCACAGTGTCCATGCCGCCTACTCATCGGCGTATAACAGCAAGCCGTTCCTCCGGGCGCAGAACGGCAACGACGCCATGTGCCTCGACTGCCACCGGCCGCGGAACACCACGGACCACACCAAGGGGACCCACCCGGTCACCGTCAACTATGCCGCCCGGGCCGCGGCGCGCCCCACGGAATTCTACGCCACGCCGCAGAACGCGAATCCGGTCAACCCGACCTCGGCCATGAAGATCAGCGCCGCCGGCCAGGTGGTCTGCACCACCTGTCACGGGGTCCACTTCACCGACTCCAACAGCCGGACCTTCCACAACGCCTCCAGCGCCCGGATGGGTCAACTCTCCTCCGCCAAGGGGAGAAGCGCCGGGATGCTGCTGCGGACCGACATGTTCGGCGCCACGGTAACCACCATCAATATCTGCACCAACTGCCACAAGTCCACCGACAACCCGGCCAACACCACCGCGCGGGTCAAGAGCCACAACGGCAGCAAGAACCAGAACGTGCAGTGCGCCGCCTGCCACGGTGGCCACGTGGATGCGGCCGACGGGACGACTCCCAACGTCTTCCTCGTGAACCGGTACATGAACATCTCCACCCAGTACGGCGCGGTCCGGAACAAGAAGGTCATGTTCCAGTACACCTCGGCGACGCTGAAGAACTACAACAAGGATGCCACCGGGGTCTGCCTGGCCTGCCACCCGACGCTCCCGAGCACCATCAGCACGCACTTGACGAGCACCAACGCCGCTGACTGCAACACCTGCCATGTCCATTCCCAGGGGTTCTCGGCCAACTGCACCCTCTGCCACGGCTTCCCTCCCCAAGTGAGAGCGGGGAGCGGCCCCTCCGGTTACGCCATCGATAACTCCAAGCTGTACAACTACTCCACGTCGGGGGTGTTCAAGTACGAATCCCTCACCCCCCACATCAGCCACGCCGGCGGCGGCAGCTACTACTCTTACTCCTGCAACGAGTGTCACCAGGGAAACACCCACGACAGCGGCAATTTCCAGCAGGTGTTCAAGAGCCCCGCATCCCCTCTGGCGACCATTGCCTCCCTCAAGGGGGGGACGCCCACCTACACCACCACGGGCGCCGGAACCTGCAACAACGTCTACTGCCACAGTAACGGCGCGCCGACGGGCGGCGTCATCGCCTGGAAGAGCCAGCCGACCTGGGCCAACGGCAAGGGGACCTTCATCGGCGCGGTCGGAGAGTGCAACAAGTGCCACGACGCCACTCCCGCCACCAACGCCCATACGCGCCACCTCTCCGGCGGCACCACCGGTAAGAGCTACATCTGCGTTAACTGCCATTCGGCCACGGTGAACAGTACCGGCACCATCATCAGCAAGACTATGCACGTCAACGGGAACAAAGACATCCTCTTCTCCGGGACCATCGGCACCCAGGCCCTCTCCGGCTCCACCTGCGCGAACCTTTACTGCCACAGCAACGGCAAAGGGGCCGCCCCCTTCGTTGCTCCGGTCTGGACTACGCCGTCCACCGGGCAGTGCAACTCCTGCCACAAGGCGACCGGGGCCACGGCGATCGACACCTACGGCCACACCGCCCACCTGACGGCAACTTATGGCCCGAACTTCGGGGCCGTGGAGAGCGCCTGCAGCAAGTGCCACGTCTACACCAATGAATTGGCCGCGACCCACGTGAACGGCACCGTCGATGTCCTGTCCACCAACTGCACCACCAACTGCCACAAGCAGGGGATTGTCTGGACCGGCGGCCGGGTCACCTGCGAGAGCTGCCATACCGCCCCCTACTCGGTCATCAACAGCCTGACCGCGCCGTCGAAGCCGAACTTCACCTCCTCAGGCCATGGCCAGGCATTCACCAACTACACCGCGAGCCGCCGCTGCAACAGCTGCCACGACGCCAACAGCGCCCATATCTCCCTGGCCCTCGGCACCTACAAGCGGATCGCCGTCAACGACAACACCCTCTGCTTCGGCTGCCACAACAACGCGGCCACGGTGCCGACCGTCAGCAAGGAGAACGTGACCACCCACGCCACCGCCAGGGGGGTCTACAACATGGACTGCAAGGTCTGCCACGACGTCCACGGCACGAGCAACATCAAGATGCTGCGGACCACCATCACCTTCGGCACCCTGACCTCCACCATCACCTATACGACCCTCGACAGCTTCGTGCAGCTCGTCCCCCCCTACCGCGGGGTCTGCCAGACCTGCCATACCCAGACGAACCACTACAAGCGCGGCATCAACGAGGGGAGCAACCACCCGACATCCGGCTGCCTCAACTGCCATTCCCACAAGGATACCTTCGCCTTCAAGCCGAAGGCCTGCAACTTCTGCCACGGCTACCCGCCGGCGCCCAAGGGCTTCGTGCCGACCCAGGCCAACTACTCCACGGCCAGGCTGGAGAACTACTCCGGCGGCGGCGGCGCTCACGTGAAGGCCGGCCACATCCTGACGAACGTCCGGCCGACCCAGGGCTTCTCGCCGTGCCTCGTCTGCCACAACGGTGGATCATCCACCCATATCGGCAGGACGGCGATATTCAACCCAATGACCTCGCCCACAACGGCCCAGAAGAAGGCGAACACGACGGTGAAGGTCGATCCGACCTACCCGTTCAACGCCACCAAGGGGCAGTGGTATCAGCAGCAGACCCCGGCCAACACCGGGAGCTGCTGGAACGTCAGCTGCCACTTCCAGGCGACGCCGCGGTGGTCGAACGACAAGTAATGGTGAGGATTGCGCGGCAGAGGGGCGACTCGCCCCTCCGCCTCCTCGATGCTATGACGATAGAATGGGGATGTTCATGAACAGAAAAGCTCTGAGCATTTATTCCTGCTGGTTTTGGGGAGCCGTTCTCCTCGTGCTTGCCCCGATGTCGGCCCAGGCGATCCAGTGCTACCAGTGCCATGGCACGACGGCGACCTCTGACTACCGGCCGGTTGATGCTGCGTACCGCAACCTGACGACCGGCGGCTTCCTGGGGAGCCACCGCACCCACATGGCGACGGGGGCAACCCCCACGGTCTGCACGCCGTGCCACGGCGGGCGGGTTTCGACCTACACCACGAGCCACCGCAACGGCTTCATCAACCTGACGAGCAACGTCAACGGCTCTCCGGCCAAAGGGCTCTACAGCAAGGGAACCTCCTTCGCCCAGAGTGCCACGCCGACCCTGGGGACCTGCTCCAGCGTCAACTGCCACTTCGAGACGGCTACCCCCACCTGGAGCAGCACCCCCTTTGCGGCCCCGGCCGACTGTAACCGCTGCCACGGCGCCGCACCGGCCGACGGGAGCCACCCGGCCACCAGCGGCTCCGGCAAGAAACACGGCGACTACTACGGCACCACCACCTCCTCCTGCGCCAAATGCCACCCCGACCACACCGCGGAGGCGACCCCCTTCTCCCACGCCTCCAGCGCCGGCAACCGGGGACTGTTGGTACGGTTCGCGGCGGCGCCCAACAACGGCGCCGGGACCTACGGCGGCAACGTCAACTACCCCAACTATCTCCCGAGCCAGGCTCCGCCGCGCAACGGCAGCTGCCGGGGGCTCTACTGCCACAGTAACGGCAGCCGCGGCTTCGCCCCCTACACGAGCAACACCACCGCCACCTGGGGAGGGAGCCTGACCTGCACCGGGTGCCACAAGGCCACCGGCGACTACATCAACACCGGCAGCCACTACGCCCACGTCTTCGGCGGCGGCACCTCCTACTCCCAGATCAAATGCAGCGTCTGCCACGCCGCCACCGCCGCGGCGAACATGACCATCACCAGCGTCGCGCGCCACGTCAACAACCAGGTCGACCTCGCCTTCGCCAACAGCTCCAGCGCCGCCAACGGCAGCTACAACGGCGCCGTGGCCAAACCGGCCTCCCCCTCGTCCAAGGCCGCCGGCTCCAGCTACGCCAGCTGCCAGAACGTCTACTGCCACTCCACCGGCCAGGCCGACGGCGGCGGCTGGCCCCCGACCTACACCACCCCCACCTGGGGAACTGCCAGCACCGGCAAATGCGGCACCTGCCACGGCACCACCGGCAGCGACACCCACGGCGGCTTCGCCGGCGCCATGGTCCAGCGGCGGATCTCCTCCGGCAGCCACAAGAAGCACCTGAGCCGGGTCTACGGCATAACCGACCTGGACATGAAGTGCGCCATCTGCCACGCCTACGACAAGACCGCCTTCACCAGCAGCACCGCCACCTGCGGCCCGGTCTGCCACGTCGCCAGCCAGCCGCAGAAGCACGCCAATTACGAGATCAACGTCAACATCGCCAACTACTTCGGGGCCACCGCCAGCTACAACGCCGCCAGCCTCACCCCCGGCACCGGCTACAGCTCCTGCAGCAACGTCTACTGCCACAGCGACGGGAAGGCGACCCCCACGACCTACACCACCCCGACCTGGGGGAACGCCGCCAGCGGCGCCTGCGGCACCTGCCACGGGGTGACCGCCGCCGCGCCGCCGGCCTCCACACCGCACACGAAGCACGTGGGGAGCGCGTTCCCGTACCGCTTCGCCTGCGCCGAATGCCACAACGGCAAGGTCCAGGCGACCGCCAACGCCACCACGGCGCCGGCCTTCGTCAACTCGACCAGCCACGTGAACAAGACGCGGGACGTGAAATTCGACCCGACCAACCCCTTCGGGACCTACTCCTCGGCCGTCACCAGCTGCCGCAACCTCTACTGCCACTCCACGGGGAACATAAACGTCGCATCGGCAAACCTTCCGGCCACCTACGGCGGGAGCGTCTACGCGCGGCAGGGGTGGAGCGGGACGGTGACCTGCACCTCGTGCCACGGCCGCTCCACCAGCAACGGGATGCCGGACTACACCAACGCCGGGGGGGCAGGCTCTGCCACCGCCAACAGCCACCCGAAGCACGTCACGAGCAGCAACATTCAGTGCGTGGAGTGCCACGAGAAGACCACGAAGAACGGCACGAGCATCCGGCCCACCATCCCGAGCTATCACGTGAACAGCGGGCGCAACGTCTTCTTCAACCTCTCGGGGAACAACGCGAGCGGCAGCTACAACGGCACTGTCGGCCAGAAGAACTGCTCCAATACCTACTGCCACGGCGCCGGCACGTCACTTTCCTGGGGGGGGACCACCTACTGCAACTCGTGCCACAGTGCCAATGACGGCACCAGCGGCGGCGGGGGGGTCAACAACTGGGGGACCGGCGTCAGCGCTCACACGCTGCACGTGGAAGACACCACCACGCTGCCGTGGAAATACACCAACTACTCCACGGGCAACCTGAGCGGCAGCACGACCACCTACCGCTTCGGCTGCGCCTCCTGCCACAACCCTGCCCAGGCGACCCACGTGAGCGGCTACGCCAGCAGCCCGTACCGGGCGCAGGTCTTCTTCGGCTTTACCGCACCGGGGAAGAAGCCCACCTACACCTATACCGGCACGGCGGGAACGGCTGACAACGGTTTCGCCTGGTCCAACGGCAATACCGTCTGCAACCAGACCTACTGCCACTCCAATGGCGCCGGGGGGGCAGGGGCCGCCGTTACGTGGGCAACCACTACCAATTCGGCCACCAACACCCGCTGCAAGACCTGCCACAACTACACCGTGGCCAGCGGCTCTCCCATGGCCACCGGCACCCACAGCAAGCACATCAACAACGCCACCTACAACCTGAGTTGCCGCAAGTGCCACGGCACCACAACTGCGGACGGCACCTCAATCACCGACAAGACCAAGCATGTCAACAAGTCGGTCAATGTCGCCTTCAACAACAGCACGACCGCTGTGAACGGCACCTACAACGGGTTAGCCTCGCCGACGTCCAAAAACCCGGGGTCCGCCTACGCCTCCTGCACCAACGTCTACTGCCACAGCAAAGGCACCTCGACCACACCGTCCGCCGCGCCTCCCAACGTCACGCCAACCTGGGGGAGCACCCTCAACACCACTTGCTCCGGTTGCCACGGCAACGACAGCAGCGCCGCCTTCCAAATGGGGACGGTGGGGAGCGTCGCCCACGCCAAGCATGTGCAGACCTACGGGTTCGGCTGCGTCAAGTGCCATGCCGCCACGGTCTCCGACAACCGCACCATTAAGAACTACGCCAACCACGTCACCCGCCAGGTGAACGTCGCCTTCAACAACACCACCACGGCGGTGAACGGGACCTACAACGGTTCGGCCACCCCGACAACCAAGCTCCCGGGCTCGGCCATGGCCGCCTGCGGCAACACCTACTGCCACTCCAACGGCACCTCGGTCGCCACTACCGTAATCCCGGCAAACACCTCCGTCACCTGGTCCACCGCCGGGCCGCTCCCCTGCACCTCGTGCCACGGGGCAGGAGGCACCACCGGTGCCCCCTATTATTCCAAGCTGATGCAGGTGCCTGCCGCCTATTCCGGCGGCACGAACTGGACAACTCCCGGCGATGCGCTGCAGGGGAACAAGACCTTTGCAACCTACGCCGGCACCACCCAGGACGCATTGATACTCACCAATGTCGGTTATACGACGGCCCAGGTGGCGGACACCGACACCGTGACCGGGATCACGGTCATTGTGAAGGGATGGGCCGCGTCCGGCACGACGCCGGGCAACCAGCTCAATGTCCAGCTGACCCAGAATGGCACGACGGGAGTCGGCACCGCAAAGGTCGTCTCGTTGCCCGGAACCACCTCTGCCGCCGATGCCGAGGTCTATGCAACCACCACCGCCACCGATCTCTGGGGCACGACCTGGACCCCGGCGCAGATCCGCGCCACCACCTTCGGCGTTATCCTCAAAGACAACGACACCATCAGCAGCCAGCTCAACGTCGATCTGGTCCGGATCATCGTCCACACGAGCAAGGCTCCCAAGATGAACAACCACTCGTCGGCCCGCGGCCACCGGGTCGCCACGTGCGACATCTGCCACACCAGCGTCACCTACAGCGGCGGCGTCTATACTCCCAATGCGGCCCTGCATGTTAACAGGTCATACAATGTCCAGGCTGCGCTCGGGTACACCTTTGCCACCAACGGCGGCACCTGCTCCACCCCCGGCAACGGCTGCCACGGCCCGACCTCGGGCAAGTGGGGGGGGACGTTGGGGTGCGTGGACTGCCACAACAAGACCATCACCCGCACCAAGGGGCGCCCCGGGACAACCCTGGCCAACGTCGTCGCCGAATTCGGCCTCGCCTGGGGGCACAAGAAATCCGGCCGCAACCCGGTCACGGATGACGACTGCTGCGTCTGCCACCTGGAAGGCAACGGCACGACCAACAAGCCAAGTGCCTATCACCAGGACGGCAACATCGATCTGCGCGACCCTGATGGGGCCGGGGAGACGCCGATTACCGACCTGAACAACAACCCCTGGACCTTCCAGCGGTTCTCGACCTCCTACGCTGCCGGCTCGCATACCTCGACCGCCAACAACACCATCACCAACATCGTCACCCGCAAGTTCTGTCTCGCCTGCCACAGCGCCAACGGTGCCACCAACCCCACCGCCCGTTCCAATAACGGCGGTACCGGCACGGCGACCATGCCGTTCGGCGGGATCAACCTGGGGGCGAACTACACCGTGGCCAACGGCGCCGCCGCGGCCGGCGGCCTGGTCAACGTCTTCAGCCAGTTCTCCTCCGGCAACTCGTCATACCACCCGGTGCGCGCCCCCCTTAACCGGGACTTCCCCACCGCTGCCCGGATGAACGATCCCTACAAGCCGACGGGTACCCGGGGGACGTCAGGCACGCTCAGCAACAGCGTGATCATCAACTGTTTCGACTGCCACAACCAGTCCGGTACGCCGCTTACGCTTCGTACCATTGTCGCCCACGGTAATGCAGTGACTCTCCGTGGTTATCCGGTAGCAATGAGTGGTGGCAGTCCGTTTACCGCGAGCACTACGCCGGCTGCCGCAAATACGCCGACGCTCTGTATCGTCTGCCATGCCGGTTATGACACTCAGGCCCCCCATGGGGCAGGCTCGGCATGGCAAACCAACATGGATGGCGGCATGGCCCCGTACGTGGAGTATGCCTGCAACATCTGCCACAGCAGCAACATTGCCACTCCGGTCGTACGACCGGTCAGGGCAATGGATAGCCATGGCGTTAATGTGCTGCCAACAGGCGGATTGGCACTGCGCAGCGGGGGTAGATGGGCAACGACAGGTAAACCCGTTGCGTTCATTCGGAACACGTATGTAATTGATGACCATGCCCCGAAGAAGGTCGGCGCAACAACCTATACCACAACATGTATGAGCGCGTCAGGGACGACAAATCCGAGCTATTGCGGAAATCAGGGAACTCAGACTTACACGGTCGGTGGAACCTATTAAGGGGAGTTTGTATCCGATATAATCAGAAAGCCCCGCCTGTGTGGACGGGGCTTTTTTTAGTCACCATAGATGCGAGGTTCTACGCATGACATGTCGGTTCAGGATGGTGGTGTTAGCGGTATGTGTCGCAATTCTGGCGGGTGGGTGCAGTCGCAGGGATGCTGAGAATTCTCACGCGTCACGCAAATCCACGAGCGGCAGTGTCCTGGCCACCACAATGATTCTGGCGACGATTGGCGATAATGAAAAGCCGGTAACAGTCAATATGCCATCCGGCCCTGCATATCACGCCCCGTTAACAGCACAGCTCGAATTCATCTTCAGTGAAAAAGGTGGCGGGGTTGCCTATGTAATTGAAAAGGCCGGCACTTCCCGCGTCGTGCACAACGGTGTTGCCGGCAAACCGTACAAGACTGTCGGTACGGTGGTCTTAAGCCCGGACGGCAAACGCATTGCCTATGGCGCGCTGGTGGACGGCAAGTGGCGTATGGTTGTGGACGGCAAGGAAGGGGCGCCGTTCAATACGGTCAAGTCGCCCCTGTTCAGCCCGGACGGTTCGCACCTGGCCTATCAGGCAATGGCCGGTGAACGGTGGCATATCGTGGTGGATGCCGCGCCAAATGCGGGCACGCCGAAACGCTATCTTTCCCACGAGTTCAGCGGTGATTCCTCACGGATCGCCTACATTGATGATGTGGACGACAAAGCCACAGGCAGGCTCGTTGTCAGCGACCTGGCATTTTCAAGGCAGACGGTCGTTGCAACCGGCGTGTTGTCCATGCAGCTGAATGCTGATAAAACTAGAATCGCGGCACTGAGCACCAGCAACGGCACGCAGAGCGTGATGGATTTCACTTTCGACAAGCCGGAATCCGTCAGAAAAGGACAGCCGTATGAAAATGTCCAGGGTTATGCCTTCGGTCCGGATGGTGCTGCGCTGGCATACATCGCGATACGTGCGGGCAAGCCGCTGATGGTCATGAACAGCAAGGAGATGCCCCTGCCGGACGGGGTTATGGCAAACCGGCCAGTGATTCACCCTGACATGAAGGTGGCCGGATCGCTCATGTTCTTGAATGGCACAACATACCTGCAGGAATTGCCTCAAGGCACAAGGGAAAGCGGCTATGAAACAGCCGAGAGCCTTGTCTACAGCAGTGATGGCCGCTATCATGCATATGCAGCGAAGAAGGGCGAAAACTGGTTTGTGGTGGTGAACGGCAAGGAGGGGCCGGCATTCGACCGGGTGGTTACGCCGAAGTTCAGCCCTGATGGCAAGTACCTGGTTTATCGTGCCCGCAAATCAGGCAGGCGCTTTGTAGTAGTCGCGGATGCAACAGGCAAGACGGTCAAGGCTCATCCGGAATATGAGCAGGTGTTCGAGGTGCAGTTTACCGCTGACGGAAAATCGATCGCCTATGGGGTCAAGGACGGCCAGAAGCTGATCTGGATGGTGGAGGCGCTGTGATTTGCCGCCGCACAATATTTCTGCTGATTCTTTTCGCATGGGCAATGCCGCGTTTCGCATCTGCTTCGGATTTGCCGGTCTGTAGCAATCGCGTAATCAACGAGGTTACCGCACGGGTGGGATGCACCGTCGGCGATGCCAGATGCTGGCTCACCAATGGCGGGTTTTGCACCGACTATGTGGAAAACAAGGCGCGGCGCGGACAAGGCGGCAAGCAGGCCCAACTGAAACCGATCGAGCCTGGCGACGTAAAAAAAGGTGATATTGCCCAGTTTGCCTCCCGGGCCCATTACTCGTATGTGGAGAGTGTGGTCAAGGGGAAGGATGGAAAGCCGGTTGCGGTGAACCTGTCCGAGTATAATTACGGCACCTGCCTGGTCGACGAGCAGAGCATGGTCACCGACAAGTACAAGGTGATCAACAGGAGGATGGCGGTGCCGCTCAGTGCGGTAGACGGCGGGTTCCTGAGACCCCGGTGATGGAACGCGGCATATCTGTTTTCAAAGGTATCAGATGAACGAATTTGACACTCCACCCGGGATCGAGCCCGAACACTATCCGATCGAGCCCCATTACCACCCCCTTCACAAGATTCCCCGGAAAATCTATGACTTCCTGGCCTCCGCGAAGCTGGCCATGGTTCTCCTCGTCGCCATCCTGGTCTTCTGTGTGGCGGGTGTTACCCTCTACCGGGGGGCGCGGGCCTGGGAGCTGATTTTCAGCACCATCTGGTTCAACGGCCTGCTGGTGCTGCTGGTGGCGAACATCGCCTGCTGTTTCTTCGGCCGGATCTGGCACCGGCGGCTGACCCTGATCACCCTCGGCATGATCCTGTTCCACCTCAGTTTCGTGGCGATACTGGGGGGGGTCGTGTATAACAGCCTCTTCTACTTCCGGGGGCTTATCCGGCTGACCGAGGGGGAGGTGCTCCCCAGCGGCGATCCCCAGAGCTATGACCAGATCGACAAAGGGCGGTTTTTCAATTTTTCGCGGCTGAAGGGAGAGACATCCCTCATAAAGATGCACGCGGGGTACACGGTCGGGGGCGAGGACAAGCGGGCCGCCTACGAAGTGGCGGTGGGCGAAGAGGGTGACCGGTCCCGGGGAATCATCTACATTACCCACAAACTGACCCACCGGGGCTTCGATTACTTCAACGACCGGGAAGGGTATTCGCTGCTGGTCACCCTTGCCGACCGGGAGGGGCGGGAGCTGTACGGCGCGCATCTGCCGCTGCAGAGCATCCGGCAGAGCAACAACAGTTACTACTACACGACCGGCTACAAGGATGGCGGCACGGTGAAGGCCGGGGCCATCCTTTTTCCGTATCCGCCGGAAAAGCCCCGCTTTGCCCTGCAGGCGTCCTATCGGCCGTCGCCGTTGAAGGAGCGGGGCGGAGAGGTCTGGTTCCAGCTGTTCCCCCTCGACAAAGGGGGCGGGGTGCAGGGGGGGGCGCCGGTTGCCGAGGGAAGAGGGGGCGTCGGCGATCGGATTGCGGTCGGCGACTATATCCTGTCGGCCCGGGAGGTGCGGTACTGGGTCGTCATGCAGGTGCGCCACGAGCCGGGCAAGCCGGTGGTGTTGACCAGCCTCTGGGTTGCGCTGGGGGGGATGCTGCTGACGACGGTCGGGCGGATGACGAGGCGCAGCGGGAGCGCGAAGGGGGCCTGAGTTCCTGCTTCGTTGACAAGCCGTGGGAGGTTGTGCTCTGATGGCACTTTATTCCGGGAGGAGGCGTTATGAAACCTGAACTCGTGTTTTTCTGGGTAGCCGTGACCTTGTATGGCGTCAGTACCTTCAGCTATATCTTCGGCTTGATCGCCAGTCAGGAAAAGCTCTTCACCTTCGGGCTGTTCAGCGCGCTCGCCGGATTCGTCCCCCACGTAATCGTCATCGCCATCCGCTGGGCGGCCACGGGGATCAGCCCCTTCATCTCCATATCGGAGTCGCTCATCCTCGGCATGTTCATGACGGTCCTTCTCTTCCTGATCCTCCAGTTCAGCACGAAGAAGGTGCGCCCCCTGGGGGTGCTGGTGATGCCGGTGACCTTCGTTCTCATGGGATGGGCCGGCACGCTCATGAAGGAGGTGGCCTCATCCCTTGCCCCGGCCCTGCAGAGCGGCTGGATCTGGGTGCATATCGTCGGCGCCTCCGGCGGCTTCGCGTCGGTCCTGATCGCGGCAGGTTTGGGGCTACTCTATCTGCTGAAGGAGCGGAATCCCGGCGGGGCTCTCGCGAAATTGCCGGATTTGAAGGGACTTGACAACCTTTCCTACCGCTTCGTGGCCGGCGGGTTCATTCTCTACGGGATGATGATGGTTTCCGGTTGCTTCTGGGCAAACCAGGTGAAGGGGACCTACTGGAACTGGGATCCGGTGGAGGTCTGGTCCCTGGTCTCGTGGCTCATCTACGGAATCTACCTCCACCTGCGGGTGACCTTCGGCTGGCGCGGCAAAAAGCTTGCATGGTATGCGCTTGTCGCCCTGCTTGCCATGATCGTCAGCTACTGGGGGATCCCGTTCACCGTGGAGACTTTTCACAGCGGATTCAGGATCGAACATTGATGTTGAAGCGTACGATGATGCTGGTTGTGGTTACGGGAACCGTGATGCTGCTTGGTACTGCCCACGGGTTCCTCGGTCTTGACGGTCCGAAGCGGGAACTGACGGCGAATTCGTCGGGGAACGGCGCGCCGGGAGGCGGGGGCTTTTCGCACGGCAGCGGGAGTGGCGCCACGGGCCCCGCCCAGGGGATGGCTGCCGTCATTCAGGACGCCACCCTGCGGGGGTACGCGAAGGCGACAATCGGCGAGGCCTTCGGCAGGTACCGGTATTTGAAGAAGAAGGAGTGGAGCGAAACCAGGGGGGCGCGGGGGACGTTCTACGTCGACTTCGTCGGGTTGTCGCCGGCCGGCTGGTTCGACTTTACGGCGAGAAGGAACGGCATTGCGTCGCGGGGAATCGAAGTGAAGTTTGTTGTGCATCCCGATGGTTCCTACGAAGTGGGGATGGTGTCGAAGGTCGTGGTGAAAACGGACGGCAAGACGTACCGCTACCCTCAGGCGGATGTCACGAGCATCCTCGATGCCGTGTATGCAAACAGGGAGATTGGCTATTAACCGTCAGCCGCCGCTGGTTGAGGGATAGCTGACGGTCAAGGATTTACATGAAACTCTGCATCATCAAGCCCCCCCTCCCGTTCGGCTGGGCGCCCATTGTCCCGCCGATCCTCGAATACCTGGCAGCCCTCACCCTGCGAGCGAATCCTGATATCGAGATCGAGCTGGTCTACGCCAGCGCGACGCCGGACGTCTTCGATACCCTCGAATGCGATCTGGCCGCCATCAGCCTCCTGACGCCGACGGCCGTGCCGGGTTACCGGATAGCCGACACGCTGCGGGTACGGGGGATCAAGGTGGTGTTCGGGGGGATCCACGCCTCGGCCATGCCGGAGGAGGCCAAGCTGCACGGCGATGCGGTGGTGATCGGCGAGGCCGAGTCGGTCTGGCCCACGGTGATCCGGGATTTCCTCGCCGGACGGCTGAAGCCGTTCTACCAGGGCGAGCGCATCCCCCTGGACGATCTCCCCACGCCGCTTTACGGGATGCTCAAGGGGAAGGAGCAGTTCCGGATCGTCAATACCTCCCGGGGGTGCCCCTACAACTGCACCTTCTGCTCGGTCAAGCCCTTTTTCGGCCCGCAGATCCGCTTCCGCCCCATCGACGACGTGGTGCGCGATGTGGCGGCCATGGCGGAGAAGATGTATATCAACGGCGACGAGAACATCTGGTGGGAAGGGACCGAGCAGCGGGCCATCGACCTCTTCACGGCACTGAGGGGGAGCGGCAAGAAATGGATGGGGTTCGGCAGCCTGCGGCCGGTCCTCTCATCGGCGGGGTCGCGCATGCTGAATGCCGCCCGGGAGAGCGGCCTGCTGTCGCTCTGGGTCGGCTGGGACGCCATCTCGGATGAGGGGCTGAAGGCCTATGCCGCCAACGGCAAGGTCGGCGTCGACCGCGAGCGGGCGGTGCGCACCCTCAAGGACCACGGCATCGACGTGTCGCTCTTCTACATGCTCGGCGGCCGCGACGATACCCTGGACGATTTCAAGCGCTCCATCGAGGTTGCCGACCGGCTGGGGGTGAGCATGCATCCGTCCCTGCTCGTCCCCTATCCCGGCACGAAGCTGCGCGAGGAGTACGAGCCCCACCTCTACAAAGAGCTTGGCTGGGAGTACTACACGGGCGCCTACGCGCTGTTCGAGCACCCCGATCCGGCCATGACCCCGGCGATGCGGGAGCAGCAGTTTTACGAGAGTTCCCTGGAACTGCTCAGCATGCCGCGGATCCTCCGCCACATGTTCAAGATACCCCGCCAGGGTTTTCCCCACGCCCACATCCTGTCGCTCATGTCGCAGGTCCCTGTCCGGAAGGGGATGAAGATCGCCTACGAACAGTGGAAGAAAGACCATCTGACGGTGCAGGAAAAACGTCTTATTCTGTAACGGCAACCGGACCTTTCTTTTCGCGCCTGTCTGGCAGCGCCTGAAGTGCCGGTTTTTTGTTCAGGATCTGCCTGAAATGTGGGGCATTCGCGGTCGATGAGTACGATTCCATCGGGGCGGTGCCATCCTGTCGGACGTTCCGGTGCCCAGGTCCGGAAGGCACTATAATTGCTTGCCATTCACGGTATGACGGCCAGTGCAGGACAGCCGGCAGGATGAAGAGGAGATCATTGCTATGTCTACCAATGAGAGCATCAGGCACCAACTGACCGAGGAGATTCTCGGCATCATCGCCTCCGGCGTCGATGGCGAGCTCCCCACCTTCAATGACTACTGCATGCGGCTCTTTGCGATGCAGTATGAGAACAACGGTATCTTTCGGGAATTCTGCGATCTGAAGAAGGTGCGGCCGGGTGACGTCAGCCGGTGGGAAGATGTCCCGATGGTGTACAACGACGTCTTCAAGACCCACCTCGTGACCTCCTTCCCGCTGGAGAAGGCGATCATGGCAAACCTCACCGGCGGCACCACCAGCCTGACCCAGCGGGGGCGCATCTTCCGCGACGAAGACGGCAAGCGCCTGGTTTTTGCCATAAACCGCATGATGACCGGAGCCTATCTCTTCCCCGATTTCGAAGAGGGGAAGCGCTGCCGGATGCTGATCCTTGCCCCGAGTCCCCAACTCGCCCCTTCCATGGGGATGGCCGTTGGCATGGAGCAGACGCGGCTTGCCTTCGGCACCCCCGACAGCATGTTCCTGCTCGGCAAGTCGGGGATCGACATCACGTCGCTGCTCAAGGCGCTGCGGGAGTCGGAGGCGAGCGGCGTGCCGGTGGCGCTGATCGGGGCGACGGCGGCCTTCGTCTATTTCTTCCAGGCCTGCCGGCGCAAGAAGATGGCCTTCCGTCTCCCGCCGGGGAGCCGCGTATGCGACGGCGGGGGGTATCGGGGGCGTTTCGGGGTCGTGACCCGCGATGACTACTACGCCATGGTGGAGGAGATCCTGGATGTGCCGGAGAGCCACTGCGTCAACGTGCTCGGCGAGGCGGAGACGGCAACCAATCTCTTCGACGACTCCCTGCGCCGCCACGTCAAGGGACTGCCCCTGCGTAAACGCACCCGGCCGATCCCTCCCTGGGTACGTGTCCGCGCCATGAGCGTCGATGATCTCCGCCCCCTGCCCGACGGCGAGGTCGGCCTCCTTGCCCACTGGGACCTGGGCAATATACCGATGGTCCTGTCGGTCATCACCGACAATCTCGGCTACACGACCGACAACGGAGCCGGCTGCGAGATGGTCGGCCGGGCCAAGATCGAGAACGGCAAGGTCTCTCCCCTGCCGGACGAGCGGCCGGTGGGGCCCATGGGCGATTCGGCGATTTTCCGGATGCTTGAGACCTACACGAATTTCTCCATCGAGTTCAAGATGCGGATGGCAAAGGACCCGAAGGTGGCACCGAGCGTCCGCGAGGAGATCGAGGCCCGTCCGGGGTCGGTGGCCTCCTGTCCCCAGGTTGTGGACGAGATCCTCGTGGCGCAGCAGGATGCCGAGGCGGCAAAGCTGCGTGACGAGTCGCTGAACGCATTCAGGGATCAGGCGGAGCGTCCGCTGGAGTGGTACACGGCCCAGGCGGACAAGCAGGAACTGGCGGATCATCCCGCCGGCCTCCAGTCCGAGCGGTCGTCCAAGTCAAGATAACGGGGAACGTCTGTCAAAATACCGATACTGCACGGGCGGGTCGGGAAGGGAGGCAGGAAGCCAATGAAAAAGAGCAGATACCTACGTCCGAAGATTGTGGGAAAAGCGGTGGTTCACCCCTGCTGATTGCCACGGGAATGTCTCGGGAGGCACGGAACGGATCAGGTTCCGTGCCTCTGCTTTTTGGTAGGGGAAACAGGCGATCATGACAATCTTTCAGCGTCTTGTGAATATCGTTGCCCTTGGTGCGCTCGCCGTCTGCGGCATGGTGGCTCCCCCGGGGGCCGTCGCCGGCGTCCTCACCGCGGATACGGTCTGGCAGGGGAAGGTCACCGTCGGGGAGGATCTCCTGGTCCCCGCCGGGGTGACCCTGACCGTGAGGGGCGGGACGACCGTCACGGTGACGGCGGCCGAGAGCACCAAGACCGATCCGGAATACCTCTCGCCCCTGACCGAGATCACCGTCAGGGGACGCCTCGTGGTGGAGGGGACCGCCGGCGCGCCGGTGGTTTTCTCGGGCGAAGGGAAGAAGGCGGGAGAGTGGGCCGGCATCATCGTGGACGGCGGCACCGCCACCCTCTCCGGTTGCACGGTGAGCGGCGCGGAGACCGGGGCTGCCGTCATCGGCGGGACGCTCCGGCTGCACCGGGCCACCCTGCGGGAGAACCGCTACGGCATCGTGGCCGGGGGGAAGGGGTCCGAGGCGACCATCGAGGAGAGCCGGATCGCCGACAACGACTACGGCCTCTTTACCCTGCAGGGAGCCCGCGTCACGACCCGTGAGACGACGATTGCCGGGAACCGGAAAAAGGATGCCTATACGTCCTCTTCGCGGGAGCCGTGGCCGGTGACGGGGTCTCCCCCCGCTGCGGAGCCCCCCGTTGGCAGGAGTTATCGGGACGAGGTCCTGCGGGGAGAGACGATCTGGCAGGGGCGCGTCGTGGTCGGCGGCCTGCTGCGGGTGCCGGAGGGGAGCCGGCTGGTGGTCATGCCGGGGACCATCGTCGAGTTTACGAAAAAAGGCACCAACGGCGACGGCATCGGCGAGAACGGCCTGCTGATCCAAGGGCGCCTCGTGGCCAAGGGGACGGCGGAGCAGCCGATCGTCTTCCGCTCCGCCGAGGCGGCCCGGAAAATGGGGGACTGGGACGCCATCAACATCATGAACAGCGCCGGCGCCCAGAACATCATCGAACACTGCCGGATCGAGGATGCCTACCGGGGGCTCCATTTCCACTTTTCCAACGTGGCGATCCATGACTCGTTCCTCGCGAACAACTACCGCGCCGTCCAGTTCCAGGAGTCGGTGGTCGACATGACCGGCAACACCATTGACGGCAACCGGAGCGGCGTCCAGGGGCGCGATTCCACCGTCCTCTTCGTGGACAACCTCGTTAGCGGCAACTATCTCGGGGGGAATTTCTTCCGGACCAACCTGACCATGCGCGGCAACCGGATCGTCGGCAGCGGCCGGGAGGGGCTCCGGATCCGCGAGAGCGCCGCGTCGGTGCGCGAGAACCTCTTCGACGGCAACCGCTTCGGGATCATGGTGGCCGATACCTATTTCGGAGAGCTGCGCCGCAACAGCATCACGAACAACCTGGAAACCGGCATCTCGCTGAAGAACTGCGACAACCTGGATGTGGCCGGGAACGTCATCGCGGCAAACGGCCTGAACGGCATGAACGTGCAGGACGCCCGGGCGGCCATTGCGGGGAACCTGATTGCCGACAACGGCGAGCGGGGGATCGGCGTCCTCTCCTTCGACGGGACGATCACGGGGAATGACTTCAGCCGCAACGGGCTCTACGCCATCGATCTCGACGGGAAGAAGGAGCTGGACGCCCGGAACAACTGGTGGGGGGGAGACGATCCGGTCCGGGTGGTCCTCGACGGCCGCCGCGACCCTTCCCGGGGGGGGGTGAACCTGGACGGTGCGAGCGGAAAGCCGTTCCCCTTCGCCTGGCCGCTGCCGCTGCTGTCGACCGATATCACCTGGCGCGGAGTCATCACCATCGAGCGGCCGGTGACGGTCCTTTCCGGAGCGACCCTCCAGGTGGCGCCGGGGACGACGGTGCAGTTCGCCCGGGGAGCCGGGCTGGCGGTGAAGGGGCGGCTGCTGGCGAAGGGGACCGCCGGGGAGAGGATCGTCTTCACCTCCCTGGAGCGGAAGGAGGCGTCGGAGTGGGACGAGATCGTGCTCGAATATGCCACGGGGAGCGAAATCGCCCACTGCGTGTTCGAGTACGCCACGTGGGGTATTCACAGCCATTTCACGAATCTTGCCGTGACCGAGTCGCTCTTTGCCCACAACTACGGCGGCATGCGGTTCCGGAGCGGCCCGGTGCGGATCGAGCGTTCGACCTTCGCGGGGAACACCATCGGCATCCGGGCCTACCTCGGCAATGCGGTCATGGCGGAGAACACCATCACCGGTAACGAAACCGGGATCTTCGTCCGCGAGAAGGGGGGCGGGCTCGCCATCACCCGCAACAACCTGGCCGGCAACAGCGGCTACGCCATCCGGGTGGGAGATTTCAACAACGAGGATGTGGATGCCCGGAACAACTGGTGGGGGGGGGACAACCCCGCCGCCGCCATCTTCGACGGCAGAAACGAGCCGGGGATCGGGGTCGTGCGGTATGAGCCGGTCCTGGCCGGGCCGGTGGTGACCGGCAGTGGAGCGAAACCATGATGCGCCTTTGGCTGTTCCTTGTCGGGCTTGCGCTGGCGGCCGCGGTCACGGCCCATGCCGCGGCGCCGGCAATCATCAGAGCCACGGTCCTCGATGTGGCCGGCAAACCGGTGGCGGGGGCCAAAATTTTTGTGTACGACAGTGCCGACACGCGCCGCCCCGCCGATTTCATCTCGCCGGGGTCTGACCGGCAAGGGCGGATCGTGCTCCAGGTGCCGCCGGGGCGCTACTGGGCGGTGGCACGGCTCAAGAAGGACGGCTCGTACGGGCCCCTCATGCCGGGGGACAAGCACTCGGGCGAACCGACGGCGCTGGAGCCGGCTGCCGGGGAAGAGCTCGCCAGCGAGTTCGTGGTGGCCGATATCCGGGACGTGGGGCGGCAGCGGGAGACCGTGGCCTCCGAATCCGTCGTGGTCCGGGGACGCATCGTCGATCCGTCCGGCGCACCGGTTGCCGGGGCCTATGTCTTTGCCAACCGGACGAAAGCAGGGAAGGGAATACCCGAGTTCCTTTCGGCAGGAAGCGATGCCGACGGGAATTTTACCCTCTATCTTCCGGCGGGGGGGCGCTATTACGCGGGTGCGGCCCGGCGGTTCCCCCCGGAATCCGGTGCCGGCGGGCTTCGGGAGATCGTGCCGGAAGCAGGGAAAAGGGATATTGTCATGGATGTGCCGCTTGCGGTACAGTAATTGAATAAACAGTGATGCACGGTTTTTTATGCTTCGGCATCTCATTGAAAGCAGGGTGGATTATGAAAAAAATCGGTTTGCTGGTTATCGCGGGGATGGTTTTCGTCTGTGCGCAGTTGGGCGATGCCTGTGTCGGCAGGACGCTCCTGATCGGTGTTCCCGGCACCGCCGGCGACCGGATGCTGGCGGAGATGGTTTCGACCCTGATCAACGAGCGGACCGGCACCGCGGTGAAGATCCAGACCTACCGGGACGCCAAAGAGGTTTATGAGGCGGTGAAGCAGGGTAAGGTGAACATCATCATTGACAATCCGGAGCATGCCCTGGCGCTCCTTGGCAGGCCGAACGAGCCCAACGGGAAAAAGGCCTACGAGATCGTCAAGGGTGAGTACCGCAAGAAACTGAACCTTGCCTGGCTCGAACCGTTCGGGATGGCCCAGGGATACGCACCGGTCCTGACGATGGAGACCCTTGAGAACTATCCCGCCCTCCCGAAACTCCTGGCCAAGCTTGCCGGCGCCCTGAACGGCGATGCCTATGCGAAGCTCCTCAAGTCGTCCGATACGGGGGACAAGTCGAAAAAGGCGGCGAAGGATTTTCTGAGGGCAAGGAAGCTCATCTGATTTCCCGAGAGTACAGTTCTTGACTGAGATGCTGAAGCGGATGTACCGGTTCCTGTCGTCGACGGAGCTGGCGGTCGTGCTCTTCCTGGCGGTTGCACTGCTGGCGATTCCCGGAACATTCACCGAAAACAGGACGTTCTACGCGCACCCGGTGTTTCTCTTCCTCCTCGGGGCGCTGGCGCTGAATCTGGCACTCTGCACCGTCCGCCGCTTCCGGTCGATCTCGCTGCCGGTACTGGTCCTGCACCTCGGGGTGCTGGTGGTCTGCGGCGGCGTCATCGCCCGGGCGTTCGGCTACGTGGCAACCGTCAATATTTACGAGGGGACGGCGGTCGACACCGTCTACCGCTGGGATCTCAACCGGGACGTTCCCCTGGGGGCGCAGCTCGCCGTGAAGCGGATCAACCGCGAATACTACCCGATTCCGGTCCAGATAGGGGTGCTCCGGGGGGAGCGGAAGGATTCCCTCAAGACCCTGAAGACCGGCGACAGCTTTCCCCTGGGCCCGTACCGCGTCGTGGCGGATGCCCTCCGTTTTCCCGACGAGGTCCTCACGCTCTCCGTCTTTCAGGGGGGGCGACTGGTGGGCTCCTGCGATACCGCCGGCGCGAGCACCCTGCCGGCGAACTTTCCCTACGGGTTCAAGCTGGTGGCGTTCCAGAACCCGGTGTTGAAGCGGTTGTGGGTCGATCTGGCGCTCACCCGGAATGCCGTCCCCGTGGCGGCGGGCACCTCTGAGGTCAATGCCCCCTTCATCTGGGACGGCCTTTATTTCTACAACACCCAGGTCGGCGTGGACGGCGCCGGCATCTCTTTTGCTGGGATCCAGGTGGTGAAGGACCCCGGAAGGCCCTGCGTTTTCGCCGGGTTTGCCCTCATGGGGGTCGGTGCGGTTCTATCTTTTGCGAGACGATTCAGGAAGGAGCTATGGACCTGACAGGAAGTGGCATGATCGGCATCTACGTTGCCGCGTTTCTTCTGGGGGCAGCCCATTCACTGGAGCCGGGGCACGGGAAGACGGTGGTCGCCGCCTATCTGGTCGGTTCCCGGGGGCGAAGCATCGACGCCGTCATCCTCGGCCTCGTCGTTACTTTCACGCACTCATTCAGCATCATCCTGCTGGGGCTCCTGGCCAAGTACTCCGCCCGCTATCTCTCCGACCAGGAGCTGCACGCCTACCTCGGCATCGTGGCGAGCCTGCTGATTCTCGGCATCGGCCTCTGGATGCTCCGGCAGCGCTGGCTCGGTCTCAAAGACCCGTCCCGTGCCCATCATCATCTCCATCTGTTCGGCTCCCACAGCCATGACCACGGCCACAACCACAGCCATTCCGATGATCACGATCATTCCCATGACCATCCCCACGTCCATGACGACCACGATCATCTCCACGATCATGACGAGCCCCACGGTCACGGCCATACCCATGCCGGTCACGGGCACCACCATCATGGCGACCGGTCGCTCGGCCCCATGGGGCTCCTGCTGCTCGGCATTTCCGGCGGCATCGTCCCCTGCCCGGCGGCCCTGGCGATCCTCCTCGCTTCCGCCTCGGTGGGGAACCTTGGCAAGGGGCTTGCGATGGTGCTCGTCTTCAGCGTGGGGCTCGCCTTTTCCCTGGTTGCCATCGGCCTTGCGGTGGTGAACGGGGCGCGGGTGGCGGGCCGGTTCATGGACACGGAGCGCTACGCACCGAAGATCGCCTTTGCCAGCGCCCTGGTCGTCACCCTCATTGGGGTGGTTACCCTCTATTCGTCCGTCACCCATTTCGCCGTTCTATGAAACGCCTGCTCGTCCTGATCCTCCTGCTGGTGTGCGGCATTCCCGCCCCTTCCTTTGCCCATCCGGAGACGGGGCTCCTTCCCGACGCCATTGCCGAGACCGAATACCGGATCGTCCTGGAGATCAATCCGAAGGACATCCAGACGCGCAACCGGCTCGGGATCGTGCTCTACCGGAAGAGCAAGCTGCGGGAGGCGGAGCGTGAGTTCGCCGAGGTGCTCCGGTCGGCGCCGAAGGATTTTGACGCCCACGACGGCATGGGGCTCGTGAAGCTGAGGCAGGGGATGACGGCCGACGCCATTGCCTGGTTCCAGAAGGCCATCGCCCTCAACGGCGAAGATACCATGGTGCATCACGGCCTCGGCCTCGCCCTGGAGCAGGCGGGACGGCTCCGGGAGGCGGAGGCGTCGTACCGCCGGGGGCTCGAGGTGAACGACCGGCTTCTCCGCACGGGGAGCAACCGGGAGAAGGAGCTGGAGCGCAGGGCCGTGCTTTCGGCCGCCCTGCAGAGTCTTCGCGACCGGATGAAACAATCAAAGGGGATGCAATGAAGACGAGACGCAACAGATGGGGGCTTCTGGCGCTTGCCGCCGGCATCGGCATCGTTACTTCCTTCGGTGAATGCCGGGCGGCGTCGCGGGAGGTGGGTCGCGAGATCCTGACGAAGGATACCGTCTGGACCGGGGAGATTGTCGTCACCGGCGACGTCAGCGTCCCGCCGGGAGTCACCCTCACCATCGAGCCGGGAACGACCGTACGCTTCCGGAAGATCGATCCGGCGAGCGACCGGAACCTCTTCGGGACCGATTCCCCCTACTATCCCCAGGCCGAGATCATCGTGACCGGCAGGCTCATTGCCCGGGGGAGCGCCGGGAAGCCGATCCTCTTCACCTCGGCCGAAGCGGTGCCCCAGCCCGCCGACTGGGGGGCCCTCAATTTCCTCGGCAGTACGGGGAACGTGGTGGAGCACTGCCGGATCGAGTACGCCTACAACGGCATCCATGCCCACGGTGCCCAGGTGCAGATCAGGGACAGCATCCTCGCGAAGAACGCCGTGGCGATCAGCGTCAAGAAGGAGGAGGAGGCGAAGGGGACCCCCGGCTTCGGCATCCCGGCGGACATCACCGTCACCGGCAATCTGGTGGAGGGGAACAAGGGGGGGATCAACGTCCGCACCTCCCGGGCCGTCATCAGCCGCAACACCATCCGCAACAACACCTTCTTCGGGATCTGGATCAAGGAGCAGTGCCGGGGGGAGATCAGCAGGAACGAGATAACCGGCAACCAGAAGGGGATTTTCTTCTACAAGGCAGAGGGGATGACCATCTCCGCCAACAACATTTACGACAACCTCTCCTACAATCTTGCCGTCGCGGACGAGCAGCCGCGCGATATTCCGGCTGCCGGCAACTGGTTCGGCACCACCGACCGGGCGAAGATTGGTGAGCTGATCTTCGACGGCGCCGCCGATCCTACGGTGGCGCGGATCGTGGTCGACCCGGTCCTCGGGGCGCGGGTCACGGATGCGGGGCGATAGAACGGGCAGAAACGGGGGAATCATCATGCCGAGCGTACACCGCAATCCGAATGTCATGTGGCGTGAAGAGGTCGACGCCCTGGCCGAAGTCCGTGAGGCCCTCGACCGGGGAGGCGACGTGGAGGACCAGGGAACGTCGGTCCTCTTCTCCGGCGGCACCATGCTCTCCCTCAACCTTCTCGGCACCGAGATCTGGAAGCTCTGCGACGGTCGCACCGTCGACGGGATCGTGGCCGAGCTGCTGACCCGGTTCGAGGTGGAGGAGGAGGTCCTGCGGGAAGATGTGGACGCCTTCCTCGCCGAGCTGGCGGCCAAGGGATTCATTACCTATGCAGAATGACAAGGAAAACATGGTGACGGTGATTTCGCGTGGAGAGCAAGGCGGCGGCGTGACGGGGCCGTCACTGGAAGCGCCGCTGACCATCAACTGGGCCATCAACAACAGCTGCAACTTCGCCTGCCGCCACTGCTACAGCCGCGTCGACACCCACGACGAACTGGACCGGGAGACCCTCTTCACCGCCCTGGAGAAGGTGGCCCGGGCCGGCGTCTTCTCCGTCAACTTCGGCGGCGGCGAGCCGCTCCTGCGCCGCGATCTCCTGGAGGTGGCGCGGTTCGCCAGCGGAACGGGGCTGCGGCTCTCCATGAACAGCAACGGCTGGTTCATCGACGGGGAGACGGCCGCGGCGCTCCGGGAGGCCGGCTTCACCAGGGTGGGGATCAGCATCGACAGCCACCTCCCTGAGGTCCACGACCGGTTCCGCGGGGTGGCGGGGAGCCACGGGCGGGCGGTGGCGGCCCTCGGGCACCTGGCGGCCGCCGGCATTGCCACCTCCGTTTCCACGGTCATCTGCCGGATCAACCACACCGCCATCGACGAACTGGTTGCCTTTGCCCGCGTCCACGGGGCAGGGCAGCTCAATTTCCACAACTTCAAATGCTCGGGGCTCGGCCTGGCCCACAAGGACGAGCTCGATCTGTCGCCCGCGGAGTGGCAGGAATTCTACCGGGGGGCCCTCGCCGCCAGGGAGCGGGAAAAGGGGCTCGACATCTCCCTGGACGACCCGATCATCGCACTCCTCGGTGCCCGTGACACCGGAAGCCTCGTCAAGGGGAGCGTCTGCGGCAAGCTCTCCCTCAACATCAAGGCCAACGGCGACATCACCCCCTGCGGCTTCATCCCCGTGGTCATCGGCAGCATCGTCCGGGACGACCTGCGGCAGGTCTGGCGCGATTCGCCGGTGCTGGAGAAGATGCGGAACAAGAAGGCGACCGGCAAGTGCTCGGGCTGCAGCAAGTACGAGGAGTGCCTCGGTGGCTGCTCCGCCCGGGCCCTGGCCCTCACCGGCGACCTGAACAGCCCCGACCCCCACTGCTGGGCCTGAACCATGGAACTGGCAACACCCATCACCATCCACTGGGACCTCCCCCCCCCGCCGGCCGACGCGGATTTCCTCCTCCGGATCGCCGCCGATATTGTAGCCTGCCGTCCCCTCATGCTCCAGCTCACCGCCTTCGCGCTCCCCCCGGACGACGGGCTTCGGGCGGTGCTGGAACGGTTGCGGGAGGAGGCGATCACCGTCTCGCTCACCGTTCCTCTGGCGCGCTGGGACGACACCGCGCGGGAGGCGTGCGGGGAGGTGGCGGTGAAGGAGATTCTTCTCGCCGTGGACTCCCCCGATGAGCTTCGTTTTGGCGAGGGCACCGTTCCTGCGCTGGCGGGGATCTCCTTTACGGTAACCCCCAGCAATTGGTGCAGCCTGCCTCCCCTCGTCTCCCTCTGCCGCCAGCGGGGAATCCGTCGCCTCGTTCTGCCGATGCAGCGCCTTTACGGCGGCGAGGCCCCGTTTTTCCTTACCGCAGAGGAGCAGGGGGAGCTGACGGCCGCCCTTGCCGCCGCCGGAGGGGTAGCGGAGCTGAACCTGACCATCCACGACCCCTTCCTCTGGCGGGCCTTTTACCCCGGCGTCCCCTTCCCCCAGGGGGGGTGCCAGGCGGCCAACACCATGCTGGCCATCGCTCCGGACGGCGGCGTCTATCCCTGTCCCACCCTGCCGGTGCGGCTCGGCTCCCTCGCCACCCGTTCCCTCACGGAGATCGCCGCCTCGGCAGATAAGAGAGAATTCCGGCGCCGGCTGCTGGAGCCCCCTGCCGCCTGCGGGGAGTGCGGGGTGCGGGGAGAATGCCGCGGCGGATGCCGGGGAAGGGCATACGTCATGCATGATTCCATGGATGGAGCCGATCCGGCCTGCCGCTAGAGGGGTCGGCCGTTTTCACATCGTCACCCGACACAGGATACCACCGATGAAACCTGCCTTCTTTACCCGTTTGGCGTTCGTCATCCTCACCCTGTTCCTCCTTGCCGGCTGCAAGGCGGAGGGGAAACGGCCGGTCGTGAAGATCGGCTACATGATCTGCAACAGCGAGCAGGAGACCCTGCGGCGTTTCGCCCCGCTGACGCGCTATCTGTCGGATGCCTGCGGCGTCGACTTCGTCCTCGTACCGGTGGATACCCACGATTTCGAGAAGCGGTTCAAAAGCGGCGATCTCACGTTCACCCACACCAATTCGCTCCTCTATGTCGTCCTCCGGGAGAACCACGGCCTGCAGCTCGTCGCCTCGGAAAAACGGGGGAAGTTCGGCGCCCGCAGCGCCGGCGCCATCATCGCCCGCAAGGGGAGCGGCATCGAAAAGCTTGCCGATATCCGGGGGAAGCGGATGGCGTTCGGCCCGATGCTCGCCCCCACCGGCTACCTGGCCGAGTACGACCTGATGCTGGCTGCCGGCATCAATCCGGAGCGCGATCTCGGCTACTATTCCATCCCCCCCGGCTCCTACAAGCACGAGAAGTTGATCTACGGGGTCCTCTACGGCAAGTTCGACGTGGCCGCGGCGCCGGTCCTTGACCTGGAGACCATGGCCCGGGAGGGGAAGATCTCTCCCGACGACTTCGTGATCCTCGCCCAGAGCCAGCCGATCCCCTACTGCACCTTCGGCGCTGCCAAGGGGGCCGATCCCGCGCTGGTGAAGAAGGTGCGGGACGCCCTCCTGGCCCTGAAGCCCACCGACACCGCCGAGGTGGAGGGGGAGCGGCTCAAGGTCATGAAGGAGGCATGGATCGACGGCTATGAGGAACTTCTCGACAGCGATTACAATCCGATCCGTGAAATGGCGAAGCGGGTCAATATGCCGCCGTACCAGAAGTATTAGGAGCTCAATGTTCAGGGACACCTTCGATAAGGCAGTCTGGTTTCTGCTGGCGCTGACCATGGCGGCGATCCTCCTCCTTGTCGCCAGGGGAGGCGAGCCGGGTGACGGGAAGCGGGGTGCGGGGCTCGGAAAGGCCGTGGAACGCGAGATGGCATACCGGGCCCGCGTCGAACTGGTCGGAAAGCTCTACCGTCCGGTGGAGGAGCTGCGCCAGTCGGGAAACAATGCGGCGGCCCTGCTCAAGCTCGACGAGCTGATCCGGAGCTACCCCGGAGAGGCCCACGGCCACATCCTCCAGGGGGAGATCCTGCGGGAGATGGGGGCCTTCGACGAGGCAGTGGCCTCCTACGTCGAGGGGGTGAAGCTGAACGGCGACTATCTCGATGCGAAGAGCCCCCTGTCGCGGCGGAAGGAGATACAGCAGCTCGTCGACGAGGGGCTGAAGAGCGTCGGCGCACGGGCGGCCGCCAGCCCCGGCAACCGGAGCGTGGCGGCGTCGCTGCAGAAGGTGAACTACCTCAAGAGCAGGCTGGCCGGGGGGTGCGAGTAAGATGGTGCGCGATCGGTATTTCTGGTCGGTGGTGGGCGCGGGGCTCCTCCTCGGGGCGCTCGGCGTGCTGCTGGCGGTCTGGGGAAACCCGGAAAATTCGGGGATCTGCGTCTCCTGCTTCATCGAGAACAGTGCCGGGGCCCTCGGCTTTCACGACAATCAGCGGATGCAGTATCTGCGCCCCGAACTGATCGGCTTTGTCCTCGGTTCGATGGCAAGCGCCATGCTTTTCGGTGAGTTCCGCTCCCGCGGCGGGAGCGCGCCGCTCCCCCGGCTCTTTTCCGGCATCTTCCTGATCGTGGGGTGCGGGGTGTTCATCGGCTGTCCCATCAAGCTCTTCCTTCGGCTGACGGCCGGCGACCTGACCGCCGTCGCCGGGGTTGTCGGGCTGGTGGCGGGGGTCTGGGCGGGGCTCAAGGGACTCGCCCGGGGGGTGGAGCTGGGCCCTCAGGCGAAGGAGACCGGCGGCTATCTGGTCCCGATGCTTTTTCTGCTGCTGCTCGCCTTTCTCTTCCTCCGTCCCGGGTTCGTCCTCGTCTCCACCCAGGGAAGCGCTTCCCAGCATGCCCCTGCTGTCATCGCCCTCGGCGCCGGCGTTCTGCTCGGCGCCGTTGCCCAGCGGACCCGCTTCTGCATCACGGGAAGCGTCCGGGACACCTTTCTGATGGGGTTTCGTTCCCCTGCCCCCTGGGGGCTCCTCGCCTTTGCGGCGGCGGCGATGGCGTTCAATGGCGCCACGGGGCGGTTCAATCCCGGCCTGTACGGGCAGCCCGGCGCCCACCTCGATTTCCTCTGGAGTTTTCTCGGCATGGCGCTGGTGGGGTGGGTCTCGGTGATCATCGGCGGCTGCCCCTTCCGGCAGTTGATCAAGGCCGGCGAGGGTGATGCCGACGCCGGGCTCGTGGTGGTCGGGATGTTCATCGGTGGTGCCATCGTCCAATCCTGGGGGATTGCCGCAACGTCCGCCGGGGTCCCCCTGGCCGGCAAGGTGGCGGTCTTAGCCGGATTTTCCCTTCTCTTCGCCGGCTCTCTTCTCTTTCGCAACCGAACTGCGTAAGTTGGTGGCCGATTATCTCCTCTTCCCCGAAGTTTTGCCTCGTGGTAATCGTATTCCAATTCTAATTTGCGTATACAGATAGGGTGGGTTTGCTTTTTGCAGACACCGGGGTGTAGTTATATCACCTGAGTTGTGTGATTCTCCCGACTTGGGAATTGAATGGTTTCTTTTTGTAATTTCTGACAGTTATGGATTGGCGTGTATTGTTTGCTGTGGCTAATGAATTTGATTGAGTTGGGTTGACTGGTGTTATGACTGGTTTGCCCGGTACGAACTCCTTGAATTGTCATCTTGTCAGGGAGTTCGAGGCCGACCGGCGGAGAGATGTGGAGGGTGGTCATGACGAAGGCGAAAAAGACAGGGTGCAGCGGCTGCTCAATGCTAGTGTCTGCATGTTCATTGATAGTGGTGTGCGTCGCCATGCTCTTTGCCCCTGTCGATGCGGCCCGGGCCGGCACCATTACCAGTTGTTCGGGATGTCACGGCATGCCGCCGGTCGATGCCCCGTACCGGAATATCTCCACAGGTCGGTTTGCGGGAAGCCACTGGACCCACATGGCCCCCACGGCGACCGCCAACACCTGCGCGATCTGTCATCCGGGGAGCGGTTCCTACACATACTCCCACCGGAACGGCAAGATCAAGCTCTCGGGTCATATCAACAGCTCGCTTCCGGTGACGAAGTATAACAACATCACTTCCGCTTTTTCGCAGACTGCCATCCCGGCTCTCTCCTCCTGCACCAATGTCAACTGCCACTTCGAAACGACCACTCCCCAGTGGGGGAGTGCGGCATTCAGCGCGCCGGCCGACTGCGGCAAATGCCATGGCGCTCCGCCGAGCGGCGGGACAACGGGAGCGGCCGGCAGCCATGCCAAGCACGACCAGTATTATACCGGTGCCACCAACTGCCTGAAGTGCCATTCAAACAACACCACCTTCCAGCACGCCACCAGTGCGGGGCGGCGCAATCTGAACATCAGCTTCGCAGCCGCTCCCAACAACGGCAGCGGCGTCTATTCCGGCGCACTCAACGATTACCTGCCGAGCCAGACCAATACGTTCGGAACCTGTACCAACATGTACTGCCACAGTAACGGCCAGAAAAGCATGGGGAACTTCTCCACCGTCACCGTCCCGACCTGGGGAACTCCCTTGCCGACCAACTGCACGGGGTGCCACAGGTCCAACAATGCCTCCGGCAACATCATGGCCTCGGGCAGTCACAGTCGGCACGTCAATGCGGCCAAGTTCTACACCATCGGCTGCAACAAATGCCATGCCGGCACGGCCAACAGCACCATGGCAATCGCCGACACCTCCGTTCACGTCAACGGCAAGGTCAACATCAAGTTCAACAGCCTTACCACCGCCATCAACGGCACCTACGGAGGCCAGCCCACCCCCTACGCCAAGGATCCCGGCTCGGCCTACGGCCAGTGCAACAATGTCTACTGCCACTCGAACGGCCAGAACGACGGCGGAACCGGCATAACCTACAAGCAGCCGGTCTGGGGGAACTCGGGAAGCGGCGCCTGCGGCACCTGCCATGGCACCAGCCACAGCTTCGCGGCCGAGATCACCACCGGGAGCCACACCAAGCACCTCGCCAAATCTCCCTATACCGACCCGACGGTCTGCCTGGTCTGTCACAATGTCGGCGGATTGCCCTTTGACGGCAGCTGCAACAACTCGTGCCACAACGGAACGTCACAGCACGCCAACGGCAAGATCGATCTCGTATTCCCGTCAAATTTTGGTGCCTCGGCGGTGTACAACGGCAACCCGAGGCCGGGGAACGGCTACAGCACCTGCTCCAATGTCAACTGCCACTACAGCACCACCACCCCGACCTGGGGAACGCCGACCCCCATCGGCTGCCTCAACTGCCACACCCTTGCCATACTGTTGGCCAGCGGCTCCCATGCCAAGCATATCAGCGCCACCGCTTCGCCGACCATGTATAACTACACCGCCAACCGCTCCACTGCTGCTGAATACAACTTCGGCTGCTCGAACTGCCATCCCGTCAGTTCAACCTACCATCACAACGGAACGATCGATGTGACCCTCCAGAACAATGAAGCCGGTGTCGGTTTCCTCCGCACGAGGAACAGCGCAACCGCAGCCGGTTTGAATGTCGCCAACAGCGGCATAATCGGTACTTCGAAAACCACCGTCAAGTGCACCATGGCGTACTGCCACAGCAACGGCAACGCCGCCAACCTGATCTATGCCACCACCCCGGACTGGTACGGTGGCAGCTTCACCGGCGACCGCTGCGCCAACTGCCACGGCAACTCCCCCAACAGCACCATTGCCGGGTCCAAGTCCCACTACAACAACCGCTTCCTCGGGTACACCAGCACCCCCGGCGGCCACCAGATGGGCATTCACGCCATGGGGATCTACAGCAGCCCGAGCGGCTTGGCCAAGGCAGGAACCGGCGGGGACAGCAGCCATGGCAATGGGGCCACCGCCACCACCGTCAGCTGCAATATCTGTCATTACCTGACCGTCACCACGGCCCGCAACGACAACAACGTGGTCTGCAAGACCTGCCATTACACCGGCAACACCGTGGGCGCCCTGGCCGGCAACCCGGCCGTTATCGCCGACAAGTCGAAACACGTCAACGGCACGGTCGACGTGGCCTTCAACCCGGTAAGCGTCCTTTCCAAGGCCCAGGTCCGGCAGAAGTACTACATAACCCATACTTACAGCAGCGCCTGGAAGCGCAACGGCGGCTACAAGGTTTCCGGGGCCTACGACTCGGCCAAGGCGCCGCTCAATACCGCCACCATGTGGAACGGCTCCACCAAGACCTGCTCCAACATCGCCTGCCACATGGGCAACAGCGTGAAGTGGAGCGACAACAACGGCGCCGTCGACTGCTTCAGTTGCCACGGCTCGCTGTAGCGGGTGCATAACTTGCATTGGGGAGCATGCTGTAAGCGTCCCTACTGAGAAGACTTCTTTCTATTTACTGCACGAGGTAATCATATTATGGGAACGATACTTGCCAGGAGAATCAGGGGAATGAGTTTATGGTCGAAGATCGGCATAGTATTTATGCTGCTCACGGGCATTCTCGTCTACCAGGGCCTGTTCCGACCAGAGCCCCTGAACTCGGCAACCAATACCTATTACTTCGGCCTTTCATCGGTCAACCTGGGTGCCGACGGCAGTACCAACACCGCTGCCGTCCTGAACGGCAAAATATCCATGAGTACCGGCGTTTATACCACCTCCCAGCGGGTCAGCGCATCCTCGGTCACCACCGAACAGACCTTGATCAACGCCTACGGGCCGGCCTATGCCACCAAGCAGACCGTGGACGCGCCGGCGGTTACCATCGGGGTCCGCGACCGCAACGGCACGGCCAACAATATCTACTGGAAGGCGTACGTCTACGATTACGACCCTGCCGGGACCGCCGGCAACGGCACACTGCTCTGGACCTCCGACGCCATCGAGTCGCACCCCGCTGTCCAGACCCCCCTGGCCCTGACATTCACCAACCCCCTCCCCAAGGATGTCAATGCCGGGCACCGGCTCAAGGTTGTCATAACCTGCCAGATGGCCAGCACCGCCTCTTCTGCCCGCCTGCAATGGGGCAGCGGCACCAACTATGCCTTCTTCACCGTGACCGAGGCGAACTACGTCGCCAACTCCGTAACGGTCACCAACCTCGCCGACTACTACGGCGGCCAGCTCACCAGTGTCACCCAGGGCGACAAGAATGTCCCCATGCTGCAATTCGACCTCTACACCAACGTTGCCGGCGGCACCACCTGGACCGGTGGCAAGCTGGACCAGATCGGCACCAATAACGTTGTCAATACGTACGTCGGCGGAGTCCTGGACACTCCCAGCGATGTTTCGTTCTCGATTTACAAGGACTCGAACGGTACCGGTGCCTTCGAACCAACGGACACCCTGGTAGGCGGGCCATATACCTACGATCAGCTCATAGGCCAGACCTATACCCTGGCCACCGCCCAGAACCTTACCTCCACGCCGCAGCGCTACTTCATCGTCTACAACTTCAGCCGCACCGCCACCTATAACACCACGGCCGGGGCGCGCATCGTCGACGGCAGTTATTTCACGGTCGGTGCCAGCGCCACGGGCGGCGTGGTGAACGTTGCCAGTACCTCCTCGTCGACCCCCAACATCAACTATGGCGGCGTCGCCATCACGAAAGTCTACGCGGCTGACTGGGATTCAGGCACATCGCTGACGGGCATTGCCGAAACCGGCGGGCCATCGGCCACCAACACGTCCTGCATTACCCGGACCACGGCCGCGGCGAGCTTCCCGCTGGTTGGCCTGCTCAACTACCCGGCCCACAACTGCTCCAGTATCGCCGGCCAGGGGTATTCGACCTCTTCGGCCCAGAGCAATTTCGCCACGCTCTATTTTGGTGGTGTGGGATATGCCTCGAACATGCTGAGCGTCCAGGGGACCTCCTTCACCTGCCGGGTTTCGACCAACAGTGGTGGAACCGTCACCCTGCAGCTTTTCTATGTTACGGCGGGCGGCGTGCGGGTCAATGCGCCCATAACCTCCACCTTCACCACAAACTCCAGCATCAACCAGGCGACCACCATATCCCTGGCCGGCCAGAGCTTCAGCAATGTCCCCCAGGGGGCGCGGCTCGGCATCCAGATCGGTGTCACCGCCAACATGACCATCGGCCTCGGCGGCGCCAACGGCCTGACCGGCACGACGTCGGGGGCCAACCTGACGGTGGATGAAACAGCCGCTGCAAACGAAAACGTCGATGTGGGCAATGGCGTCATCGTATCCAACGCCAACGTCTATGCGTCCGATACCGGCTTTGTGCTCGACTCGTTCAACCTTACCGCTGCCAAAGCCAAGACCGTCACCGGCATTACGCTGACCGGTAATGCGCTGTTCAACAGCACCAACATCAAGAACGTCAAGCTCTATCAGGATGCCGGCACCCTCGGTGCCCTCGATGCCGCCGATACTCTGGTGGCCACGCTGCCCGGCTCCAGCATCAGCGGGAACAGCATCAGCTTCACCGGACTCTCCCTGAGCGTTTCCACCTCGGTCAAACGCTATCTGGTGGTCGTCGATATCAGTGACACTCCCAACGTCAACGTGATTGTCCAGGCCTTGGTCAGCGGCCTCACCGTGGCCACCACCGGCACCATGGGGGACAACACCGACAGCACCGGTGCCACCCTGACCATCCAGCCGACCACCACCCTGACCAACGGGACAGCCGAACCGGCCAATACCATCGTCAATGCCAATGCCGGGGCAACGTTGCTCGACGCCTTCGGCATCAAGACCAACGGCGGGATCAACGACCAGATCACTGACGTTACCGTTACCCTGAGCACTGCCTCGGCCCTCCCCGTGGGTAACGTTGTCTCCGACTTCGTTTCCAAGGTGGAAATCGTCGACAGTACCAATACGGTAGTCTACGGCTACCTGACAGCGCCGACCACGGGAGACAACTGGCAGGTGGTCACTGCCGGCCTCTATGCCACTGTCGGTACCTCCCAGTGCTACGTGCGCATTACCCCCAAGGCCAACCTCGGGGGGACCTATGTGGTGAAGGCGTCGGTAACCTCGTTGACCCACCTCAGGTCCATCAACCGGCTGGTGCTGGGGGGGGATACAACCAGCGGAGCCGTCACCCTTGACGGCGCCCCCCCCACCGATCCGCCGAACTTTACCGCCACAACCGCCAGTAACGCGGCAGCCATCAATCTTGACTGGAATGCCTCCACCGATGCCAGTGGCAGCGCCGTTACCTATGCGGTGGTCAGGGGCCTGGGCAACGCTCCGGCACCCAAGAACTGCACGCCGGTGGCCGGCAAGGTCTTCCAGATCTACCAGGGTTCCTATCCGGGCACCACGCCGAAAGTTGTCGATTCAGGCCTGGTGGAGGGGGAATCCTACGGGTACCGCGTCTGCGCCACCGACGCGGTGGGCAACACCAGCGCCGGGTCCACGTCCCATACAACCGCTGGCATCATCAACCGCTGCAACCTGGCGCCGACCCTGCAAATCAATCCGAGCGACAGCTACATCAATGCCGGGGAGACAAAGCAGCTTGCCGTGACGGTCACCAACAACGATACCGGCGTCTGCAGTGCCAGTACCTTCCAGCTTTCGCTGGTTGGCACGCCGAATACCACCGATTATGCCCCGGTAACCTTCACGACCAACAACTTCGTGCTGCCGACCAACGGCGGTGCCATGTACCTGAAGATGAACGTTACCGCCAATGCCGGTGCGCCGCAGTTGGCGATGAACCACTTCTCCGTCAAGGTCGACAAGAGCGGCGCCTCCGTCGCCACCGTCCAGTACCCCGACCCGGTCCACGTGGTGGTCAACAAGTATGGCACCATGATGCACAGCAGCATGCAGCTCGGCACCCAGAAATACGGCCAGTGGGGGCTGAATTATACCTGTGCCACCTGCCACAACCCCAACGCAACCAACCTCAAGCGGGTCAATAATGTGATCGCCACGCCGACCGGCAACCGGTCCGTGGTGTTCACCACCATCTCGGCAGCCAGGACGGTCACCACCGGCGTCATGGGGAACGATCTGCGTGGCGGCACCACCAGCACCAACGTCTGCGAGGTCTGCCACCACAACGCGAGATTCCACCAGTACAGCTCCAGCAAAGTGGCCTGGAACACCCACAACAACAGCCAGGACTGCATGCGCTGCCATGACCACCGGATCGGCTTCAAAACCGTGAACCAGGGCCTCTCCTGCACCGACTGCCACGGCTACCCCCCCAGTCAAAAATCCGAGTTGGTGAATCCGCCCACTAACGTCCTCTACCCCTACACCGTCGGTAACGATGCCGGGGCGCATCCCACACACAATGCCCGCAACGTGAAATGCCAGGCGTGCCACAGCAACGCCAACCACCTGACGACCGCTCAGCCCGACACCCACCTGAATATGGGCTTCAGCATCAGGAGCAGCAATTTCACCGGATTCAACGGTTTCGCCGTCTTCACCAGCGGTATCATCAAATCGGTTACCCCCTCCAACGGCTATACCTTTGTGGCTGCTCCGGGGACCACCATCGCCCCGGCCTATGACAAGATCATGACCTGCAGCGTCTACTGCCACGGCTACTGGAACGGCAGCTACACGGCCAGCGGCGGCTACAACACCGAGGTGAGCTGGAGCGGGGTCTCCCAGACGGGGTGCAGCTCGTGCCACGGCGGCGAAGCCGCGTCGCCCCCCCCCTCCGGCAGCCATCAAAAGCATGCCGGCAACAAGCCGGGGTACGGCAACGGCATCAACTGCGGGACATGCCACGGCTACCGCAATTACTCCACCAGCAAGACGCACCTCAACGGCAAGGTCGAGTGGGATCTCTCCAGTATTTCGACCATCGCCGCCTACAAGGGACTCAACAAGGGAAACACCGGCGCACCGGCCCCCTCGGCCCCGGCCAGCTACGGCAGTTGCTCCAATCTGTACTGCCACAGCAACGTCCAGTCCGCCGGCGGCACCGGTGGTCCCACATCGTACGCCACGCCAACCTGGGGTGGATCCACCACCTGCGGCAGCTGCCATCCCGAGCCGAACACCTCGGGCGGCCACAGCCAGCACGTCGCACCGGGTGTAACCGGCTTCAGCTGCCGCATCTGCCACGGCAGCGGCGGTGACGCCAACCCGCTCAACCATGCCAACGGCAAGATTAACTTCCTGTTCGGCGGCCTGGCCAGCAACACCCACTACTCCTACAGTTCCGCCAAGACGCCGGGATCGGGACCGTACGGCACCTGCTACAACAGCGACTGCCACGGCCGCCGGACCATCACCTGGGGACCGTCCACGGCCATTTCGCTCTGCAACAAGTGCCACACTACCAATCCGTCATCTTCAGGCTTCTACAGCACCGCCGGACCGGGGGGCACCACCTCCAATACCGATCCGTACGTCGGCGCCCACTTCCAGCACATCACCTCCATGCCGTTCAAATTCTCGGCCAAGTTCGACTGCTCCCAGTGCCACCTCAAGCCGACCGGCCCCTACTCGCCCGGCCACATCGATACGGCCTTGCCGGCCGAGCTTACCTTCGGAACGCTGGCCACCAGCGGTGTCCAGAACGGGTATACCAGCGCTGCCCATCAGCCCTCCTACAGCTACGCCACCAAGCAGTGCAGCAACGTCTGGTGCCATGGTGCGGGGATGAACTCCAACCAGGGGACCGGCCCCTACGGCTCCATCGGCCCGGTGGCCCAGGGGTATGATGGCGGCACTCTGGGATCTCCGCTGCCGGCCATCTGGAATTCTCCGTTCCTGGCCACTGCCCCTGACAAGTGCCAGACCTGCCATGCCTCGCCGCCGCCGGCGCCCAAATCCGGTTACCAGCATTTTGACGACGATACCGGTGCCCCCTATGCGCGCACCAAGTGCACCAACTGTCACCGGCATTTGAACGCCACCGGTGACGGTTTCAGCGACCCGACGAAGCATGCCAACGGCGTTGTCGACAGCTGCAACAACTGCCATGGCCGTCCCCCCATCGACAACGGAACCCTGACGAAGCCGGCCATCGGCGCTCTTTCCACCGGCGCAGTGGGTGCCCACCAGGCCCACCGGCTCAACCCGAATATCGGCAACGACTGCACCGCCTGCCATTACAACTCCAGCTACGCGATGCCGAGCTACCAGCTGGAGATCGGTTTCCACGCCTACGGCAACCGGGTCACCCGGGGGGTCTTCTACGGCATGTCGTCCCTCCCCAGCATCGGGTATTCACAGCCCATCGTCTACTTCTCCACCTGGACCAGCACCAAGGTGCGCCGCACGAGCGATACGACAAAGATCAACACCTGCTCGAACGTCTACTGCCATGGCGGCGGCACGAACACCCTGCCGGCCCTTGGCGGCGGCACGAACACCAGCCCCAACTGGGAGAAGGGGCCGTCCCAGGCCACCTGCGGCAGCTGCCACGGCGTGACCGGCAACACGTACAACACCAGGGGCTCCCACGGTGCCCACGTGGGGACCGCGTTCGGAGACCCGCATCTGGACTGCAGCAACTGCCACGGCATCAAGGTGAACAACTACCATGTCAACGGCAAGGTGGAGTGGAATTTCTACACCACCGCCCAGCGGCTCAACCAGCTCGCCATAAGCAAAGGCTTCACGAACCACACGACCGGCTCCACCGCGCAGGGGTACAAAAACCCTGGCGCTGCAAACTTTACGACAACCGGCTATGCAAACAACCTAGCTCCCAGCCCCAGTTACGGCTCCTGCCAGGTCTACTGCCACAGCGACGTCTATGACAAGTATTACCGGGTGCCGACCTGGGGCAGTGCACCCATGACCTGCGACAGCTGCCACCGGGACCAGACCACGGCCGGCCGGTTCACCGGCTCGCACCAGAAGCATGCCGCCAGCTCGGTCAACGGCGGGTACAGCATCGACTGCATGATCTGCCACAACGGCTCCGGCGCGGGCAATCCGCTGCATATCAACGGAGTGGTTGACGTTATCTTCAATACCAGCATTGTCGGAACGGCGGGGGTGTATAACAGTGCCACCAAGCAGTGCTTCAACATCCTCTGCCATGACAGCACGGCGTCAACCGGACCGACCTGGGGGACCAGTTCAACCGGCAACTACAACACCGGTACCTACAAACCGACCTGTATCGGTTGCCACAGCGGCCAGGTCGGTGGCCGCACTGCAGTCATTCCGCAGTTCGCCGGCGCGTCGCACCACGTTCAGGGCGTGCCGATGAGCGCCACTTACTGCTACCCGTGCCACATGGAGGCCAATGCCAACGGTACGGTCAATCCGGCCTTCCATAACCGTTCATCCAACCGGACGGTCGACCTGGTAATCTGGAAGAACGGCGCACGGGGAGCCACCCCGGTATTCACCAGATATACGGCCGCCGGCAGCGCCTCCCGCAAGCGGACGGAATACGCCAAGATCAACAACGTCTGCATCGGCTGCCACCGGGGTAATGCCGCCACTGCCACGCCGTTCAGCGCCAGCGGCGACACCAGGACTCCCGAAGCCTACTCATGGGATACCTACAGCATCTACGAGCGCTACAGCACCGCGACGACCACTGCCTGGGGCAAGGTCACCGGCAACAGTACGGTGAACAAGACCCTCACCAAGGCGTACTCGGCCCACGGCCGGGCCGACCTGAACCAGCGGGGCTGGACCTTCGGCTCCTACACGGGTGGACCTAAACACGTCAATGCCGGCAGCTCCGTCAAAGTGCTCTGCATCGACTGCCACAACTCCCACGGCACCCTCGCCACCGGCGTCATGACCAGCTACTCCAGCGCCACGGGCCGCTACAGCGGCGGTATGCTCAAGTCCACCATTCAGGGGGTCGATGGCTATAACGCCACCTATGCGCCGGTGGCGGGCGGTGACCCGGCTGCGCCCAACAAGAACGTCTACAATACGGGTGCTTCCCTCTGCTTCGACTGCCACAATAACAAGACATCCAGTGCCACCATGCCGTGGGGCTACAACAGCACCTTCGGCTCCAGCCAGCCCATCTACGGCTACAACGACAAGCCGTACTTCGGCAACTACTCGACCTTCGCCTCGACGATCACCTATCCGTACAAGGCGAACAATCCCACCAACAAGGGGGGACACTATGGTCCGTCGTCGCCGCTGACCACGACTGTCACCCAGCGGACCTTCCCGTCGGGCATGAAGGACAGGGCATACTCGGCCGGTGTCTCTTCGCCCATCAACGGCCTCTGCACGCCCTGCCACGATCCCCACGGCGTCAGCCCGTCCCTGGGAGCCAATCAACAGTATGGCGTGCCGCTGCTCAAGGGGACCTGGGTCACCTCACCCTACAAGATGGATGCAACGCCGCAAAACACCAACGAGGTCCGCGGCGGCAGCAGCCACCAGCCGACGCCAGCGCTAAATGTCGGCAGTACGCCTCTGTACAGGATAGACCAGAACAGCATGCAGGCGGGAACCAGTGGTACACCGGCGACCGCCAAGTCATGGACATTCGCCACTGCCGCCACGACGCTGCAGACGACGACCGACACCCAGTTCGCCGGACTCTGCACCGGCTGTCACAACAAGTCGGTGCTCAACAATACGGCCGCCGTGCAAAAAGCCCCCGGTACAACCGGGAGCTGGAGGTCCATGACCAGGATCCACAACACCGTCAACGGCTGGGCGGTGACAACCGGCACGGGCGGAAACATGGGCAACAAGGTGCATGCATTCACCTGCTCCAAGTGTCACACGCCGCACAACGCCCGGTTGCCGCGGCTCATGGTGACCAACTGCCTGGATGCCAAGCATCGCGGCAGGGTGGTTACCGGCGGGAATCCGCAGGAGTACACAACGTATTATCAGAGCGGGGCCGGCAAGGGACGGTTCCCCATAGGCGGTGGCGGTTATAAGAGTCGCGGTTCTGCGAGCAACCCCGGTTCCTGGTTCTTCGGCCAGTCCCAGACCACGGTCCAGAACAGCGCGCCGGCACTTACCGTGACCACCCAGACCCAGTGCCACAACACGGCAACCGCCGGCGGCGCAACCTACACCAACTACACAACGCAGCGCTGGAACAACAAAACACCATGGTAGTTTGACGGCAGACAGCCGGGGGCAGTTCGTGAATTGCCCCGGGCTCAGCACACAGAAAGGAGATGATCGGATGAAAAAGCGCAGCTATGTCAAGCCGAGGATCGTCGGATCGGCGAATGTTCATCCCTGCTGAGGCGGTGATCCAAGGGGGGGGGAGACGAAAGGTGGGGCCTGTTCATGGCCTCACCTTTTGTTGTTTGAGGGGGTCGGTATTCATGTTGCAGGGGGCAATTGATGCTCATCAGAGAAAATGCCCGCCCACGGAGAGAAACGATGCTGAACAGATGTGCGCTGCTGGTTGGTTCGATAATTATCGTGCTGATCGCCCCCCTGGCCGCTCCGGCCTACGAATACGACCAGGAACAGACCCGGAAGCTGATCGAGAACATGGTCAGGGACCTCGGCGGGCATGACGGCCTGCGCGTGAACAGCGGTAAAGTCATGCGCTGCGTCTATGGCGGCACGAAAAAGGTGACCATCATTCAAAACGGTGCGCTGACGACCTACAACGGGGTGTACAGCAACTGCCGCGAAAAGGATTCCATCAGGGACGGCATTTACGACATTGCCCTCGAAGGGGATGAAGTTGCCGGCAGTTCCTCAAAACGCTCCATCAACGGCGAACTGTTCGATGCCGCCATGGGGGGTGACGCGAAAGCCGTCAAAAGATTGGTCAAGGCCAAGGCCGATGTCAATTATACGGAAAGCATCAAGAAAAGCGACGGCGGCTACATCGACGAGTGGACGCCGCTCATGTCGGCAGTGGTGTCGGGAAGTCTGGATTCCGTGAAGCAGCTGGTCACCGCGGGGGCCTGGGTCAACTACATGAACAGCATGACGGTGAACGCGCTCTGGATCGCTGCCAACAAGGGCGATGTCGCTATCGTGAAGTATCTGCTGAAGTCAGGCGCGTATGTCAATAACCGGAACTTCGAGGATGTCACGCCGCTCATGGCGGCTTCCATGAACGGGCATACTGAGGTGGTTAAAGCCCTGATCGCCGCCCGGGCAAAGCTCGATTACGTCCACAACGGGGGGGATACCGCCCTGATGTTCGCCCTGGAGCGGGGGCACACGGCTGTGGCGCGGCTGCTGCTGGCTGCCGGCGCTGATGTGAACGTGAGGAACCGCGACGGACTCACGGCCCTGCACATCGCTGCCGCCGAAGGGAATCTGGAGATGGTGCGCGGGCTTCTGAAACGTAAGGCCGATGTCTCGGCCGCAATGGACAACGGCAAGAATGCGCTGGATATAGCCCGGGCCAGGGGACATGCCGCCATCGTGGAACTGCTGGAAAAGGGGCGATAACGTGACGAACCCCCTACGGCCCGGAGTTCAGCTCCTGCTCTGCCTGCTTGCCTATTTCTCCTCCGGTGCGGCGAGCCTCTGTGCGGAAGTTACCTGGAACCGGATGCTCATCGTGGTGGTGGGCAATTCCCTCGCCGCGACCTCCATGATCGTCGTGGTCTTCATGGGGGGGCTCGGCCTCGGGGGGTATGCCGGCGGGAAGCTCCTGGCGCGGCGCCGGTGCTCGCTGCTTCCCTATGCGATCCTTGAAGTTCTCATTGCCGCCTACATCCTCCTCTCGCCAATCCTTTTCGACCTCCTTGCCGGTGCCTTCTCCTCCCTGGCCGAGCAGTGGGAGCAGCCGGCGCTGCTGAGCCTGCTGCGGTTTGCCGTCACCGTGGTGGCCCTGTTGATCCCGGCGACCCTCATGGGGGCAACGTTCCCCGCCATCATGACCGGGGTGCGGTCCCGCTATCCGGGAAACAGCTATGCGCTCCTCTATGGCGTGAACACCGTGGGGGCGGCGGTGGGCTGTTTCGTGGGGGGGTATCACCTGCTCTTCGAGCTGGGGGTTCAGGCGACGCTCTGGCTGGCTGCCGGACTTGGCGGCGTATCAGTCATCTGCGTGGCCGTGGCCGCGGTTCTGTCTCCGTCACGGGCCTGTTTCCAACTCGCCCCGGAGCCGGAGGCGGCCGACGAAGGCAGTTCTGCTTCCGGGGAGGGGGGGCTGTTCCGGTTCCTGGCGGTTTCATCCTTCCTGGTCGGGTTTGTGGCCCTTGCCTACGAGGTGCTGGCCACCCGGATGGTGATCCTCTTTCTGAACAATCTGGCGTCCACGTTCGCGCTGGCCCTGACCGGTTTCCTGCTGGGGACCGGCGCCGGGGCGCTGCTGGCCAACGGCGCCCATGCCGCAAATAACAGGATCGGCGGGAACGGGGTACGCCTGTTCGGGGCCATTGCCCTGTTGTCGGGCATCCTGCTGGCGGCGACCCCCTATGTGATCATGGCGGCCAGCTACCCGTTGCAGGCCCTCGGCATCATCGTCATCCCGATGGTTTTTCTCGGCTCGCTGCTCCCCTTCGCCATCCGGACCCTTCACGCGAAGGATCGCGAAGTCGCGATCCGGGGGACCTCCTTCCTGTACGCGGCCAATACGGTCGGCGGGATGCTGGGGGCCGGCCTCATCAATTACCAGCTTCTGCCGAGGATCGGCCTGCAGGGATCGGTCGGGCTCCTGTTCGGCATCTGCGCCGCCATTGCCGTTGCCTGCTTCGTCCCCTCCCTGACCCGTGGTTTCAGGTGGGCGACCCTGTTGCTGGTTCCGGCGCTCATGCCGCTCATCACCCTGAATGCCCTGCCGAACATCATGAACCGCTACGCGCTGAAGATCGCCGAGTGGACCGGGGCCCCCGAGGTTACGATCAGGCTCATTCACGAAGGGCGCGCCGCCAACGTGACGGTGCTCGACCAGAAAGATCCGAAGCAGGGGGAATTCCGGGATATGTATCTGAACGGCATCGAGGAGGCGTCGACCCGCTTCTACCATGCCCAGCTCTTCAAGCTCCTGGGGATGCTTCCGGCTGCCGTCCATGGGGCCGAAGGGCCCAAAAACGCCCTTGTCATCGCCTTCGGCTCGGGGATTACCGCCGGGTCGGTCCTGGCGTCCGATATGATCTCTTCCCTCGATGTGGTCGATCTGAACCCCGATGTGGAGGGGATCAACAATCTGTTCAAGGAATTCAACGGCGACGTCTTCCACGAGCCCCGCTTCCGCTTTCACAATGACGATGGCAGAAATTATCTGGTGACCAGCGGGAAAAAATACGACCTGATCATCAGCGACTCGACCCACCCCTGCTCCTACGACAGCTGGATCCTGTACACCCGGGAGTTTTATCGCGATGTGAAGCGGCGCCTCCCCCGGGGCGGCGTCTTTGCCCAGTGGGTCTCCGTGTCGGAGATCATGCGGGGCGAGCTCTTCCCGATCTATCTGAATACCTTCCGGAGCGTCTTCCCCCATGCGACCTTCTGGTATGTTTACGGGTCGAACCAGGCGCTGATGCTCGCCACACCTGAACCGTTCAGGCTCGATGCCGATAAGCTCCAGAAGCGCCTGGACCGGCTCGCTCCCTGGTTCAGGGCCGGGGAATACCAGCTCGATTCGGTCGCGAAGGTGGCAGGCTTCTTCTGGCTTGATGAAGAGATGATGGGCCGGATGATCGGAGCCGAGACCCGCGTGAACACGGATATGCGCCATTATTTCGAGAAGTCCTCCATGCAGGCCAAAATCCCGCCGCAACGGCAGCTTCCATTCTACCAGGCCGATGTCACGCGGTATCTCACCGGTGGTGATGAACGGCTGCGCAGCGACATCCGAAAGGAGCAGAAGACGGGGTGGCTGCTGACCAGGTACGGTTTTTACGGTGACATGAGAGATCTCAACCAAGCTTACTGTTTAAGTCCTGAGAACAATAACGTAAAATACTGGATGAGATTTGCCTATTCCGGAAACATTCCCGCGGGAGTTTGCCCCTAGATATGCCGCCTGGCAGAAGCAATCCTTTCCCTATGGATAAGCCGAACCAATACGCGACGCACGCGGCAGGCATTGCCGCGGCATGGGCCGCCCTCATCTGCCTGGCGGTGTACCTGCGGGCCCTTGGCTGCGATTTCATCAATTTTGACGATCCGTACTACGTGATCGACAACCCCGGCATCAGGATCCTTGACTGGCAGTTCATCCGGGAGGCATTCACCACCTCCTACCTGGGGTGGTGGATGCCGCTCACCTGGGCCTCCTTTGCCATCGACTATTATTTCTGGGGGCTCGATCCGCACGGGTATCACCTGACCAATATTCTGCTGCACGCCCTGAACGCCGGCCTGGTGGTGCTGGTCGCGGACCGGCTGCTGCGGCGGTGGCAGGGAGAATGGTCCGGGGGGAGGACGAGCTTCCTGTACCCGGCGGTACTGCTGCTGGCCGGGCTGTTGTGGGGGATTCATCCGCTGCGGGTGGAGTCGGTGGCCTGGGTGACGGAGCGCAAGGATGTGCTCAACGGCGTTTTCGCGCTCGGCTCGATTTTTTCGTACCTCTGCTACGCTGACCGCAAGGACAATGGGCGCATGGGGGCCCGGTCCGCCTACGCGGTTTCCCTGGCGCTTTTCCTGCTCTCGCTCATGGCCAAGCCGGTCAGCGTGGTCATCCCGGCGATGCTGCTGGTGCTGGAATGGTATCCGCTGGGGCGTTTGTCGCGCGAAAATGTCGTGAAAAGGGTCGCCGAAAAGCTGCCGTTTTTCGCGCTGGCGCTGGCGGTGGTTGCCGCCACCATAACCCTTGCCAGCGGAGAGTCGATCCTGGTTTCGTTCCACGTGTTCCCGCTGTACAAGCGCATCATCCTTGCCGGCAGTTCGTTGTTTGCCTATCTTCGCATGACCGTCTTCCCGGTGGGGTTGGTGAACCTCTACCTGCTTCCCCGCGTCTTCCCCGCATCCTATTATCTGGCCGCTCTCCTGATTCTTGCCCTGACCTGCTTCTGCTTCTTTAGCTGGAAACGCCGGCCGGGGTTGCTGGCCGCCTGGCTGCTCTTCGTCCTTCCTCTGTTGCCGGTCCTCGGGTTTCTCCAGAACGGCTCCCAGGCTTATGCGGACCGCTTTACCTATCTTCCCGGCGTGGCCTTGAGCATTGGCGGCGCCGGTCTGCTGGGGGGGATGGTTTCCCGCTGTCGTGGCCGATCGCGTCAACTGGTCGTGGCGTTGGCCGTGGCGGCGATTATCCTCTGCGGCGCCGTTTCGTTTCACCTGATCGGCGCCTGGAAGAATTCGGAGACGCTCTGGTCGCGGGTGATCACCGTCGAGCCGATCGGCAGGGCATTCTATCTCCGGGCGGACTACCGGCAGCAGAAGGGGCGCTACCTGGAGGCGGCTGCCGATCTGGCCGACTCCATCGCCATCGGGGAGCGGGACGGTTTCCCGGGGGTGTTCAACCTGCATGCCCTGCGGGGCGATGCCTTCAACCGGGCCGGGCGTTATGGGGATGCAGTGCGCGAATTTACCGCGGCCATCAATCTGAAGCCTGTTCCCGAGTATTTCTACCATCGGGGGACCGCGCTCATGGCCCTTGGGCGCGGGGAGGAGGCAGCGGCTGATTTCAGTGAGGCCGGCGATGCAACCGGTCCCATTGCGTGGGAGGTGAACTGAGCCATGGCACGCGTTCCCGCCCCAGAACCGGCTGCCGGTAGCATCGGATGAACTGGAAGCTCATCCGCATCATCGATGTCTGGCTGGGGATCCCGATACTTTTCGGGATTTTTGTTGCCGGGCGGCTCTTCGGGAAGCGGCAGCCGCAGCGGCCGGCCACGGTCAGGCGCATCCTGCTGATCAAGTTCTGGGGGATCGGCAACCTTTTCATGATGCTCCCGTCGGTTCAGGCGCTGCGCGTGGCCCACCCGGCAGCCGCCATCGATGTCCTCTCGCTGGACAGCAACCGGGATGCCATCCGGGCCTGCGGCGTCTTTGACGGCGTCGCCACCATAACCACCGCCGGCCCGCTCCGCTTCCTGTTGTCGTGGCGGTGGGCCGTCGCCCTGTTGAGAAGGAACCGCTACGACATCATCATCGACTTCGAGCAGTTCGCGCGGTTTTCCGCGCTGGTTGCCGGCCAGGTCGGGGCCTCGGAAATCATCGGTTTCCGGACCGAGGGGCAGCATCGGAGCCTCAATTTCACCGCGCAGGTACCGTACGACAATACGATCCATGTCACGCGCTCCTTCCATGCCCTCGCCGCAGCCGCCGGAGCCGCACCGGCTGATCCACTGCCGGCGGCCGGGATCAGCGGCAGCGAAAATCTGTATGGACGCGGCAAGGAACTGCTCGCGGAAATCGGAATCGGGCCGGATGAGCTCTGCATCGTCATGCATGCCGGCACAAGCGGCAATTTCAGTGAGCGCCGCTGGCTGCCCGAACGGTTTTCCTCCCTTGCCGATACGCTCCATGCCGGGCACAATGCCCGCACCATCTTCACTGGATCGGCGGAAGAGGCCTTTCTGACCCGTGAAGCGGCAAGGCATCTGCACCGGCCGTCGTCCGCCTTCGATCTGGGGGGGAAGCTGGAATTCCGGGACTACCTCGCCCTCATCGCGGCTGCCGACCTGGTGGTTTCGGCCGACACGGCGGCCGTGCACATGGCATCGGCGGTCGGGACCCCGGTGGTCGGGCTGTACGGCCCCAACACGCCACGCCTCTATGGCCCGTGGGGAAGGGGAGGAGTGGCCGTCTATCCGGCGGAGGAGTGCAGCCCCTGCATCACCAACTTCAACGCCAAACTCCATGTCTGCCGCCACCCCGCGGGACGGGGGGCCTGTATGGGGGCCATCGGGGTGGAAGATGTGGCGGCTGCCATCCGGCGGAATTTCCTGGAGCCGGATGCGCCGTTCCTGCTGGCAAGGCTCTCCGGAGGTATGCGGTGATGCGCTTCCCGCGGCTGGCATACCGGGTTCTGCGGAGCAACCTGGGGGACCTCCCTGATCCGTACCGGATGACCTGGGGGGTCACCAGCCGTTGCCAGGCCCGCTGCGCCATGTGCAACATCTGGCGCCGGCCAGCCGGGGACGAGCTTTCCCTCTCCGAGATCGACCGGTTCCTGGCCAGTTCGAACCGGTTCTCGTGGATCAACCTGACCGGCGGCGAGATCTTCCTCCGCGACGATATCGACGGGATTCTCGATGCCATAGACCGGCACTGCCGGCAGCTCTGCCTGCTCAACTTCCCCACCAACGGCCATGACAGCGACCGGATCGTGGCGGTGGTGCGGGCGTTTCTCGCCAGGATGTCGGTGCCGCGCCTGATGGTCTCGGTCAGTCTCGACGGCCCGCCTGAACTCCATGACCGGATCAGGGGGGTGGATGGTTCGTGGGAGCGGGCGGTGGCAACCTTTCACCGCTTGCGGGAACTGCGGTCCCGGCGCTTTTCGGTGTTTCTCGGCTACACCATGCAGGAAGCCAATCTGGACGGGTTCGACGAGATGCTCCAGACGGTCAGGCGGGAGGTGGAGGTGGCGGATGACGAGCTCCACATCAATGTGGCCCATGTTTCCGGGCTCTATTACGATAATGCCCCCTTTTCGGGGCTGCCGGCACCGGAGGAGACCTGCCGCCTTCTGGGCCGGACCAGTGCGTCGCGCCAAGGAAAGGCGTTGAATCCGGTCTCGTTTCTTGAGCGCCGCTACCAATCCCTGGTCCGTCCGTATCTGGAGAAAGGGAGGGTACCGCTTGCCTGTGAGGCGGCTGCCGCCTCCTGTTACGTCGATCCGGCCGGCACTGTCTATCCCTGCACCGGCTTTGACGCCCCGATCGGCTCCCTCAGGGAATGGGGGTATGATCTGGGGCGGCTCTGGCGCAGCGCACGGCGCCATGAGGTCAGGCAGGCAGTTCGGGATGGGGCCTGTCCGGGATGCTGGACCCCCTGTGAGGCATACCAGACCATCATGGCGAACCTGTTTGCTGGAGGCGGCAAAGGGTGATGATCAGGAAGGTCTATCACGATTTCCTGCTGGCGAAGCTGAAGCAGGAGGGGGTGGGGTGGCTTGCCCGGCGGGCGCGCCAGTACCTGCTGATGCACCTCTCGCCGCTTGCCGGGCGAGCCCTGTGCGGCCCGGTTCACGGAAGCCTCATGGTCACCCGCCGTTGCAACTGCGACTGCACCATGTGCGACATCCCCTCGAAGCGCCGGGAATCGGACGGCACCGGGGGCGAGGAGCTGGACACCGCACGCTTCAAGGAGATCATCGGGGAGTTTGCCCGCCTGGGAACGCCGGGCCTCGGCTTTACCGGCGGCGAGCCGCTGCTCCGCCCGGACATCTACGAACTGCTGGCCTGCTCCCGGCACAACGGCATGATCACCCATCTCAACACCAACGGTTATTTCCTCGACGACGCGGCGGTGCGGCATATCGTCGATGCCGGGGTGGAATCGGTCAATATCTCGCTGGACGGGGCCTCTCCGGCGACCCACGACCGGATCAGAAACTGCGGTGGCGCCTTCGAGCGGGCCACGGCTGCGGTGGGGCGCCTGCACCGGCTGCGCCGGGAGCGGGGAGTGCCGCTGCGCATCAAGATGGTGGCGGTCCTCGGTGAAGCCAACATCGACGAAGCCGGGGAACTGGCGGAACTTTCCCGTGAACTCGGCGCCGACTGCATCGAGTTCATTCCGTGCCAGCCGCTCACCGGCGATGGAAGTGACAAAACGACGATGCCCCATGAGTCCTTCCTGGAAAAGGTCGACCGGCTGGCGGACTATCTGCTCGCAATGGGCCGGGAACGGGGGATGGTCGAAAATTCTCCCGCCCACCTGCGGCTGTTCCGGTCATCGTTCGCCGGGGTCCCGTCTCCGGTGCGCTGTCGGGCAGGGTACCATTCCCTGTCGGTGGACTGCCATGGGGATGTCTTCCCCTGTTTCCCCCGGATGAGCTGGGGCAGGCCGGCCGGCAACGTCAGGCATGGAAGCCTTGTGGATCTGTGGCATTCCGATGAGTACCAGACCCATCGCGATGTCGCGTCCGCATGCCGGAACTGTTATCTGAACTGTCATCTGGAACTGAATCTCTTGTTCGACCACAAAGCGCGGATGGGATTCCGACGCGGGAGCGAGCGGTGAATTTTTTTTCTCTGAAACGGGAACAGACGCTGGATTTCGTCTGCCTTGCGGTGGTGGTCCTGGCCGTGTATGGGAGAGCCCTTGGCCATGATTTCCAGACCAACTGGGATGACAACTGGTATGTGCTCTATAACGACGCCGTGCGCGGATTTTCCTGGGATCATATCCGCAGCGCGTTCACCGGCTACTTCGGCGGGTATTACGCCCCGGTGCAGATTGTTTCGTACATGCTGGATTATTCACTCTGGGGGCTCCGGCCGGGCGGCTTCATCCTGACGAATATCCTGCTGCACCTGCTGAACGGGCTCCTGATCTACCGGTTGCTCCTCGGCTGGTACGGGCAGCGTCTGGTCGCACTGGTGGCATCGGCAATTTTCCTGGTTCATCCGGTCCAAGTCGAGGCCGTTGTCTGGATCTCCCAGAGAAAATCCCTCCTGGCCCTGCTCTTCTTCCTGATCGCCTGGGAACAGTACGGCCGCTATCGCCGGGCCCCGACAGGGAGAGGTCAATGGAGCTATGGGGCATCCTGCGGCGCGTTCCTGTTATCGTTGCTGGCCAAGCCGACCACGGTGGTCCTTCCCGTAATCCTAGTGCTGTACGACCACTGCTTTGCCGATGGGGACCGGCGGCCCCGGTATGCGGACAAGGTTCCCTACGTGCTGCTGGCCGGCATTTTTTCAGCCCTGACCCTCTATACCCAGTCGCCGGAGGTGGCGGAAGGTGGCCGCACCGTCTACCACGGCGGGAGTCCCCTGGGGACGCTCTACACCATGCTCCCCGTGTTCTGCCGCTATCTGGAAATGCTGGTCTGGCCCGCCGGCCTGAGTGCCGCCTATGCTCCCCCGATCCGGCAGGCGGTTGATGCCACGGTGGTTCTGTCGGCCCTCCTCCTTGCCGGCATCGCCGTGGCCTCGATCCGGCTGTACCGGGTCGACCGGCGGCTCGCCTTCTGGGTCCTCTTCTTCTGGGTCGGGCTCCTGCCGGTTTCCCAGATCGTGCCGGTCATCTCGCTGCTGTACGACCACTATCTCTATCTCCCCGTCATCGGCGCGGCCGCATTGGCCGGATCAGGCGCGGCACTGCTGCAGGAGCGCCTGGCACCGGAACGCCGTTTCCTGCTCTATGCGGTTGTACTGCCGGTGCTGGCGGCCCTTTCCGTGGCCTCCTTTCAGCGGACCGGCGTCTGGAAGAATTCCCTGACCCTCTGGAGCGATGCCGTTGCCAAGGAACCCAAGAGCGATCTGGCGTGGCAGATTTTCGGTGGAGCCTTGCTGGATGCGGGGAGGGTCGCAGAGGCCAGAAATGCCTATGAGCGGGGCTTTGCGCTCAATCCGTCCAATACGGAGATCCTCCATGCCTTGGGCCAGATTGCTACCAACACGGGGGAGCTTGACCAGGGATGCCGGTTGCTGAAGAGGCTCCTGGAGCTGAAGCCCGATTACGTCTCCGGCTGGGCCAGCCTCGGCACCAATTACATGAAACGGGGCGACTACGTGGAGGCTGAAAAGGCATACCGGCGCGCACACTCTTTGCAACCGGAGGCATGGCAGGTGGTGTCCTTGCTGGGGAATCTGGCGCTGACCCGGGGGCGCCTGGAAGAGGCCCGCGGATACTTCGTGCAGGTGGAGGTACGGGCGCCGGGGGATGCCGCCAATGCCTATGCCCTGGCGAGCGTCGAGGCGATGTCGGGCAATGCCGATGCCGGCCTCGCCTGGCTGGAGAAGGCCGTGCAGCGGGGGTACGACGACTTCGGACGGATGCACGACGATCCGCGGCTGTCGGCCCTGCGGGACGATCCGCGCTTCGACCGCCTGGTGCGGAACAATGCTGGAAGATAGGATGCTTGTGACGATGATACGTGGTGCCGGATGGCGATGCGATGAGCCTTGTTATCTATCCATGGCGGGTTCCGAATCATGAAGCTGTCGGTGGTGATGCCGGTTTACAACGAGAGGGCCACCCTTCGTACCATCTACGGGCAGGTGGCGGCGGTGGCGATCGACAAGGAGATAATTCTTGTGGATGACTGCTCCACCGACGGCACCCGGGAAATCGTAAGGGAACTGGGTGCCAGAGGGGCCACCGTGGTCCTCCATGACCGGAACATGGGGAAGGGGGCTGCCTTGAGGAGCGGCTTCCGGCATGTTACGGGGGACGTGGTTCTCATTCAGGATGCCGATCTTGAGTACGATCCGGGACAGTACCCGCTGCTGATCCAGCCGATTCTGAACGGCGAGGCCGATGTGGTCTATGGCTCCCGGTTCCTCTCCGGGGAACGCAGCCTCGGCATGTCGTTCTGGAACAGGGCCGGGAACAGGATACTGACATATCTTTCCAACACGCTGACAAAGCTGGAGCTGACTGACGTTGAAACCTGTTACAAGGTCTTCAGCAGGGATGTCCTGGAGCGGATCACCATAGAAGAGAACCGGTTCGGCTGTGAACCGGAGATCACCGCAAAGCTGGCGAAACTGGGGGTGGTCATACGGGAGGTCGGGATATCATATCGCGGCAGAACGCATGCAGAAGGCAAGAAGATCGGTTGGAGAGATTTTGTTTCATCGGTAAGATGTATTTATAAATACAGTGCATCGTAACTGAATGGTCGGGTGACGCACTCTCCAGATCAAGACCGGGGTGAGTTGGATGAAAAGAACAGTGATCGGTTTCTTTCTAATGGTGTTTTTGGGGTCGGTACCGTTCGGCTTTGCCGGGGAGGGGACTGGCATCATCACCGGCAAGTGGATTACCAACCAGTACGGTCCCATGACGGGAGGGCAGGTGCTTCTCTTTGATGCTGCCAAAGGCCCCGCGCCTGCCAGCAAGAAGTACCTTCGTCTTCCGGATGCAGGCACTGCCATCGATAACGATGGGAAATTTTCGGCGGAGGTCCCTGCCGGCCGATACTATCTGGTCATGCGCAGGCGGGGGGATCAGACCAGCGCCGGGCCTCCTGTGGAGGGAGAGCCCCAATACTATGCCCGGATGAAAAACGGAGAGCCGAGGCTCTACACGGTCAAGTCCGGCAAGACCACGAATATCGGGACCATTGCAGAGGTTTATCCGTACCGGAGAGAGAAGACGGTTGTCCAGGAGGGTATGACCGGAATAGAAGGTGCTATCGTGGATGAGCAGGGTAAACCGGTTGCCGGAGTGCGCGTTTTTGCCTACGAATTCGCGGGAATGCAGGGGATGCCGCGGTATGCCTCCGACGAGACCGGTGCGGATGGGAAGTATGTGCTGCTCCTGACCAGGAAGGGAGCCTATTTCCTGAAGGCGCGCACCCATTATGGCGGCGGCAAACCGCAAGAGGGCGAATTCATGGGGACGTACGGCCCGCGGGGAGCACCTGGCCCCGTCGCCGTCGAAAATGGGAAAATGAGCAGAGGGATCGATATTCAGGTCACCAGATTCAAGCAGCAACGCGGGTCACCGTGATGCCGCCGCATTGTCCCCAGGGGCAATGACCATGCACGACGGGGCGCTTGACGGGTTTCTCGGCGTTACGATCTGTTGCGGTCGATCCTCCCCGAAATCGGTCATTTTTATGTATCAGTATTGGAACCCATTAAACTTTCGTTGAAATTTCGGGGGAGATGGCCTATAACAACCGATAGAAAAACACCCCTGAGTGTGCCGGTGTCGACATCGAGGACCATGTCCCCCTGATGAAATCCCTCAAACGTTTTTTCCTCTCCCGCTCCACGGTCATTACCCTGATCATCCTGATGCTCTGCGTGGTGCTGACGGGGTATTTCATTCCCCAGCGGTTCCTGACTACGCCGCCGGAGTTGGAGAAGTGGCGGCTCGCCCATCCGGCGTTCGCCACCACGGTGCGGTGGTTCGCCCTGGACCACGTCTACACGTCGCCCTGGTTTGCCCTGCTTCTGCTGCTCTTCTTCGCGTCCCTCTCCCTCTCTACCGTCGAGCAGTTCCGGGCCGCGTACCGGCGGACCTTCTCGCCGGCGGGGGGGGCGGTCCGGGAGTCCCGGTGGCCGCTCCCCGGGCCGAGGTGGAGGCTGCGGTCAGGGGGCTGGGGTATCTTCCGGTCGGTTCCGGCTGTCAGCGCTTCGTCCGTCATCCCTGGGGGTACTGGGGAAATTTTCTGCTTCACCTGGGGATCGCCGTTTCCATCGTGGCATCGCTGACGATCGTGCTCCTGGAGAAGCGGGGGCTCGTGGAGCTGATGGAGGGGGAAGTGTACACCCCGGGGACGCCGTGGACCAACGAGGAGCGGGGACTTCTTTCCTCCTCGCTACGGCTCCCCTGGGGGATGCGGCTCGATCGGACCCGGGCCGAATTCTGGGAGAACGACAACCTCAAGCAGCTCCATACCGATTTTTCGATTCTCGATCCTCAGGGGAAGACGGCTTCCGTGGGGATGCAGATCAACGAGACGATCTACCGGGACGATATCCGGATTTTTCAGGGGAAACGCCACGGTCATGCCTTTTATGTGAGTCTGATCGATGAGCGGGGCGCCCGCCACGACGAGATCCTTTCCATCCCCTACCCCCTGAAGCGGGACAAGGCGGGCTATGGCGAGTTCATTCTCCCCTGGTCTCCCTATGCACTGAAGGCCAAGTACTATGCCGATGCCACGCGGCTGTCGATGGCAGGGGAAAATCCCGAACTGGTACTGCGGCTCACGGAGGGGCGGAGGGTTGTGGCCGAGCTCCCCCTCACCAGGGGGGGGACGGGGATGCTCGGACCTTACCGCGCCACCATCGTGGAGGTGAAACGGTGGGCCGGGCTCATCTTCATCGATGCCGTCGGCATGAACGGCATCTTCTTCGGCTTCTTCGTGATTGTGCTCGGAGGAGGGCTCACCTACTTCTTCCCGCCGCGGGAGTTCACCGTCCGGGACGACGATGGTGGATGCCGGGTGGGGTGGCAGGCCGCCGGCTCCGACAGGCTGTACCGCGACGAATACGAAACGATTCTGAATAGATTTGCCGGGAGAGCAGAACCATGACCAATGATTTCATCCTCGTCACCGCCATCCACTGGGCCGCCGTCGTCATCTACGTCGTTGCCGCCGTCGCCAATACCTGGGGGGTCGTCTTTTCCAAGGAGCGCCCCGAGAGGATCAGCTACCGCATCGCCGGGGCGGGACTGGTGGTGCACGGGGTGGCCCTCGGCATCTGGTGGCGGGCGGTGGGGCACGGTCCCTACATCACCCGCCACGAGGTCCTCTCCTCCATGGCGTTCATGATGGTGGCGTTCTTTCTGGTGGCGGCCCGCTCCCTCCCGCGCATCAGGCCGGCGAGCATCCTCGTCTTTCCGGCGGCGTTCCTCTTCGTGGCGCTCAGCATCTTCATGAGTCCCACGGTGGCGAAGCTGCCGCCGACGCTCCGGAGCATCTGGCTCGTGCTCCATGTCTCCTTTTACAAGATCGCCCTCGCCCCCATGCTGGTGACCCTGGCGTTCTCCATCTTCTACCTCCTGAAGCGGCGTAAGTCGGCGCCGTGGCTCGACCGGCTCCCCGACCCGGAAACGATGGATCTCCTGGCCGGCCGCTTCGCCGGCTTCGGCTTCGTTTTCTGGGGGATCGGGATGCTGGCGGGGAGCATCTGGGCCTACCAGTCGTGGGGGCGCTTCTGGGCCTGGGACCCGATCGAGACCTGGTCCCTCATCACCTGGATCGCCTTCGGGATCCATCTCCACCTGCGCCGTTTCTTCCGGTTCACGGGGGAGAAGTCGGCCTTCTTCTTCATCTTCTGCTTCACTCTCTCGCTTATGGCGCTCTTTTTCACGCCGCTCATCGGGGCGTCGATCCATTCGGAATACTTCAAGTAGGAGCCGTTGCCCATGGACCAGTTCACCCATCGCCGCAAGGAACTCTGCGACCGGATCAATTCGTTCATCTGGTCGGCCGGGGGGGAGGAGCAGTTCAACGACCTCTGCCTGGAGACCTTCCGGTACCAGTACGAGGCCAACGAGGCATACCGCCGGTACTGCGATCTCAAGGGGGTGGCGGTGACCGACGTGACGTCGTGGCACGATATTCCCGCCTATCCGTCGGACGGCTTCAAGAAGTCCCTCGTGGTCTCCTTCCCCCAGGAGAAGGCGGTGATGGCCAACATCACCGGCGGCACCACCAACGCCGACCTGCGGGGGATCATCCTGCGTGACCGGTACGGCCGGGAGTTGGTCCTCTCCTCCAACCGCAAGGTGATGGGGGACTATCTCTTCCCCGAGGGGGAGCGGATGCCGATCCTGGTCCTCGCCCCCTCCCCCAAGAGTGCCCCGAACATGGGGATGGCCATCGGGATGGCCGAAACCATCAAGCATTTCGGCGCCGAGGGGAGCGGCTTTTTCATCACCCGTACCGGGATGAAGACCCGCCAACTCCTGAAGGCGATGAAGGAGTTCGAGTGCCGCGGCGTGCCGGTGGCGATCATCGGCTCCACCTCGGCCTTCGTCTATCTCTTCAACGCGCTGAAAGCCAACGGACTCGGCTTCCGCCTTCCGCCGGGGAGCCGGCTCGTGGACGGGGGAGGGTACCGGGGGAAGTTCGGGGAGCGGACCCGCGGGGATTATCTCCGGGAGTGCCGCGAGATGCTCGGCGTTCCCGAGCCCTACTGCGTGAACGTCCTCGGCATGGCCGAGTGCAGCACCAACTACGTCGACTCCACGCTGCGGGATGCGGCGCGGGGGGGGGTGGAAGGGCGTCGCAAGCCCGATCTCCCCTGGGCGCGGGTCGTGGCCTATGACGTGGAAACCTGCCGCCGCCCCCTTCCCGAGGGGGAGGTGGGGCTTCTGCGGCACTTCGACCTGGCGAACCTCCCCACCGTTCTTGCCGTCCAGACCGACAACCTCGGCTACCGGACCGCCGACGGCTTCGAGATCATCGGCCGCGCCCAGCTCGTCGACGGCAAGGTGTCGCTCGTCCCGTCGGAGAAGCCGGTGGGGCCCATGGGAGACCGGAAGATCTTTTCCTTCCTCGACACCTACATGAAATTTTCCATCAGCCGGCAGGTGGCGCGGCTCAGGAAAGAGGAAGCGTTCTGTCCCTGCGGCGAGATCATCGAGGAGATGCTCGAAGGGCACCGCCTCCCGTGACGATTCGTGGCCGGCGTCAGTTCCGCCCTGAAGCAAATACAAGGAGATTGACCGATGAGCCGTTTTGCCCCTTTGGTGGCGCTGTTAATCCTCGTCTCCATCCTTTCCGGCTGTGACCGCCGCGCCGGCGAGAAGCGGCAGATTGAGGAAACCGTGCGGCGCTATAACCAGCTCCTGACCCAGGGGTACGAGAGCCTGAACATGACCCCCCTCACCGAGGTGGCCGAGACGGAGCAGGCCACCAAGGTTTACAGTCATATGGCCGCCCTCGGCGAGGCCCGCACGAAGATGTATCCGACACTCAGAGATATTGCATTCTCCGATTTCCGCTTTTCCAGCGTTTCTTCTGCGGCGGTAACGACGCGGGAGAGCTGGGACTTCCGTCATGTCAACATCGACAGCGGAACGGTGACCCACGAGGAGAAGGGATTCGTCTACCGGCTTGCATACCGGCTGGCGCTCAGGGGGGGGCGGTGGATGGTGCGGGAGGTCGCTTCCATGGAAGGGAACGAAAAGGGAAGCGGAGCGAAGCGGTAGCGGGTTTGCCGCTCCGGTTGCTTCGATACGGGGAAACCATGAATTCCAGGAAAACTGCCGTTATTTTCATCGGATTTGTCCATGACTTCGCCGCCGGTTACTGGCTGGCGCTCATGGTGGCTATCGGCCTCATGCACCGGCTCCACGGTTCCCATCCCGAGGTGACCGGCATCCTCAACGGCATCGAGCGGAACTTCTTCTGGCAGAGCATCGGCGCCATGGGTGCGATTGCGGCCACCGGAGCCGGCCGGATGTTCACCTACGTCGAGAACTGGTACGGCCCCGACGCGGAACGGGTGCGGCGGCGAATGCTCGTCGTCAAGCACCTCTTTCTTGCCACCGTATTCGCCGCCGGTTACCTCGTCATCTACCCCATGGTATTCCACTGACAGGGCCCGTATCTATTCGGGCAAGCGGTTTTTCCCGCCTCGCCATATGCCGAAGTCAACCGGTTGACCGCCAGGTTCGTTCGTGACAAATGCCTTGTTTTTTCAAAGCAAATATGTGATTTTTAATTTTATTCCGAAGCGGCTCATTTTTTGCTTGAGATATTATCGTGTTTTCAGCCTGTTTGAGGAGTAGTTCGATGAAGATCAAACGCGTCGCCCTCATAACCCCCCCCTATCACTCCGGTGTCGTGGAGTCCGCCGGAACCTGGCTCAATGTCGGCTTCGTCTACATTGCCGGATCGCTGCGGGCGGCGGGGTACGAGGTGGATTACTACGATGCCATGTCGCTCTGGCACAAGTGGCCCGAGATCCAGAAGCGGATCGAGGCGTTCCGCCCCGACGTCGTCGCCACCACCGCCTTTACCGCCTCCATCGTCGATGCGGTGAAGCTCCTCGCCTTCGCCAAGCAGATCAATCCCCGCACCGTCACGGTCCTCGGCAACGTCCACGCCACCTTCTGCTACGAGGAACTCCTGAAGGCGGACCATGCTGCCGTCGATTATATCGTCCGGGGAGAGGGGGAAGTGACGCTTCCCCAACTCTGCACCTGCCTCAATGCCGGTGGCGATCCGAAGAAGGTGGAAGGGCTCGCCTTCTGGCGCGACGGCGGCGTGGTGGTCACTCCCAAGGCTCCCTACATCCACGATCTTGACAGCCTCCCCACCGCCTGGGACCTGGTGGAGTGGCCGATCTACACCTACCGGGCGAAGAACAACGCCCGGCTCGCCATCGTCTCTTCCTCCCGGGGGTGCAAGCAGCAGTGTTCCTTCTGTTCCCAGCAGCTCTTCTGGTCCCAGTCGTGGCGGGCGCGAAGCGCCGAGAACTTCGTGGCCGAACTGGAGATGCTGAACCGGAAGCATGGTGTCGAGGTGGCGATGCTCTCCGACGAGATTCCCACCTTCGACCGGGAGCGGTGGGTGAGGATCCTCGACCTGATGATCGAGCGCCGGGTCCCGGTGAAGCTCCTCATGGAGACCCGCGTCGACGACATTCTTCGCGATGCCGACATCATGGAGCGGTACCGCGAAGGAGGAGTGGAGCATATCTACGTCGGCGTGGAGGCCGGCACCCAGGAAACCCTCGATCTCTTCAAGAAGGATACGCAGGTGGAGCAGTCGAAGCAGGCCATCGACCTGATCAACGACGCCGACATCGTCTCGGAAACCTCCTTCGTCCTCGGCATGCCCGATGATACTCCCGACTCCATCGACCAGACCATCGAGCTGGCCAAGCACTACAACCCCGACATGGCCTTCTTCCTCGCCATCGCCCCCTGGCCCTACGCCGAGCTCTACCCGGAACTGGAGCCCTACGTGGCCACGAAGGATTACCGCAAGTACAATCTGGTGGAGCCGGTGATCAAGCCGAAGAACATGACGCTTGAGGAGCTGGAGCGCCAGCTCGGCAAGGCTTCCCAGAAGTTCTTCATGCACAAGTTCCAGAATCTCGACAAACTCTCCCCCTGGAAACAGGAGTTCATGCTTTCGGTCCTCGACCTTCTCGTCAATCACTCCTATCTTGCCGGGCAGATGCGCGCCATGCTCAAGGAAGGCCAGGAGATGCCGCCGGAGGTGAAGGCGTTGCTCCAGAGCGTCAGCACGCACAAATCCGGGGGAGTACACCCGGCCATCGCCCCTATCCCGTAGTGGACAGGGAAGTGTTCCGGCGTTGCAGACGGCCTCGCGTTCGAGGTCCGCAGCGCCGGGACTCGATTTATCCCCTCCCCATCGTCCTTCACTGCTGTCCGGTTTCCTCTCGTTTGTATAGAGTCCCTCTCAGCATCCCACTCCCCTGACCGTTGATCCCGTTACGGTATGCGAGGGGTGCGTTGCGTCAAAGATTTGAAGGATCTGTCGAAAAATGAAGCTTCTTGGCATATCCCCTGCTTAAGCCCCTCTCATGTTGCGTCAATGGTGATTATTTCGGAGAGATCTGCAGTTTTTTCACCGACTGGCCCGGCCTATTGACTGGATAATGCCTGAATAGGCCTCAACTTATTGATTTGTCGGAATTGTATCTTGTTGTTGCCGGCGGGTTAAATTATTTCGAAGTCGTTTGAAGGCACAGCTGCTGACAGCACTCCCTCGCGGGTTTTTCATCGTAGAGAAAGAGAACAGTAACGGAAAGGAAAGGAGGTAGTCTCACTTTGAAAAGGTCTATCACTTTGAGGAAGATGTTCCCCGTCATGATCACCCTTTGGGTCGTGGCCGTGGTGCTTCTGGCTGGCCCTCTGGGGGGGCATGAAGCGCTTGCCCTCACGGCGGCGGATTGCAAGACGTGCCATACCGGCGATCCCGTAACGGGAAGCATGGCTCCCACGCACCACGCCCTGATCCAGACCAAGGGACTCTCGTGTTACGCGGGAGGAACCACGACGGGGTGTCATAACCTGCTTTCCAACGGAAGCGGCGGCTTCACCATCGAGGTGGTTCACGACTGCATCGTCTGCCACGGTCAGAAGGACCACCTGGCCCAGCACAACATGCTTTCCACGGCCGCCGATTGCGTCCTCTGCCACACTCAGACGCCGGTGGCCGAGCACCTGAGCCGGACTTCGACCTGCTTCACCTGCCATAACAGCACGAAACCGGAGGTCCAGAGTACGATCGCGGCCGGCAAGGCCGGCACTCCGGTCACCTGCATCAACTGTCACGGTGCGATCAACCATATTGCCCAGCACGACAAGGTGACGACTCCGGCAGACTGCCTCTCCTGCCATAATCAGGGAGTTGTCTACGAGCATATCAACCGTCATTCCACCTGTGCCACCTGCCATTCGAGCACCAACGCCACGGTGCAGCAGACCATCGCGGCGGGCCGGGCGGGAACCACGGTCTTCTGTACCAGCTGTCACGGCGCGGTCAACCACATCGCCCAGCACGACAAGGTGCAGACTGCCCCCGAATGTGCCCAGTGCCACACGAAGACCGTCCTTGACGAGCACCTCACCCGCACGTCCACCTGCAGTACCTGCCACTCCAGTTCCCGGATTGACGTCCAGAACACCATCGCCGCAGGCCGCGCCGGCACGGTGGTCACCTGTGTGAACTGCCACGGCCAGTACAACCACCCGACGGCGCACACAGGGAAGGTGAATGTTCCCTACGCCGACTGCAGTGGCTGCCACACGGCTCCCCTGACCGATCTTCACGCCCGGCGGGGCTTCCAGTGCGCCGCCTGCCACGCCAGCAGCAACACGGCGGTGACCGCGACGGTCCAGAAGGGGCTTGGCGGACAGCCGGTCGTCTGCGCCGACTGCCACAGCTCCATCGGCGGCTTCGGCAATCACGCCGGCCAGCATGACATGGTCACGCTCCCCGCCGGCTCCCCCGGCTTCATCCAGGAGCACGAGGCCAAGAACGTTTACTGCGTGGCATGTCACAGCTACGCAGGGACCGCCCTGGACAAGGCGACCGTCGCCACCGCCATCAACAACGGGATGAAAGGTGTCGCCCAAAGCTGCAATTCGTGCCACCCTGGCTACGGCAACCAGCCTCCGGTGGCCAGCGCCGGTCCTGACCAGACCGTGGCGGTGAACCAGAGCGTCAGCTTCTCCGGCGCCGGTTCCAGCGACCCCGACGGCACCATCGTCTCCTACGCCTGGAGCTTCGGTGACGGCACCACCGCCAGCGGCGTCAGCGCCACCAAGACCTACACTGCTGCCGGCACCTACACGGTGACCCTCACCGTCACCGACAACGTCGGCGCCACCGCCACCGACACGGCGCTCGTCACGGTCCAGGCCCAGGCCGGATCGATATTCTCCGACGAGGTACTGTACCTGCAGCGGCTCAACAGCGTAACCTCTTCTGACAGCAACAGCCAGAACATCACCACCGTCTTCCAGGACGGCAACCTGACCGACCGGTATCTGCTGCAGAACACCAGCGGGAGCAGCTCCGTCGTGTCGATGAAGCTCAACCGCGATGCCCTGGGCGCCAGCAAGGTGATCCTGCGGCTCTACGTGTCGTCCATAAGCTCGTCGCGGACGATCAAGGTCTACCCGTACCAGTCCAACGGCACGTCGGTGAACACCAGCTACTCCGCGAGCGCCACGACGAGCACCACGGGATGGGTGGCAATCGACGTTACCTCCATCGCCCAGCGGATGAACGGCTACGGCTGGATGAAGTTCCGCGTCACCACCTCGGGCACCCTCTACGCTGCCGAGGGCGCCTTCCAGGTACAATAGGGAGGCGATGTGAACGGAATCCAACAAACCGCACAGTGGAGGAATGAAATGAAGCGCATCGCAACTGCAATCGCCGCGCTCCTCGCCATGGCCGCTCCGGCCATGGCGGGGCACACCGCCGCGGTGGGGCAGGGGAGCTGTTCCTACTGCCATAAAACCAACCTCATCACCCAGCACGGAGGCTTTGCCGCCACCGTCTGCCAGACCTGCCACGACAGCACTGCCAGCTTTGCCCAGGCTGTCTTTGCCACCATCAGCAGCGGCAGGGCCGGCCTGCAGTACAGCTGCTCCAACTGCCACGGCTCCGCCAGCCATACCGAGAAGCATCCCGGCTACATCGCCAACTGGTCCACCATGAATGGGGTTCAGCCCGGCGCCGCCGCGAGCTGGACCCAGCCCACCACCTTCACTCCTGTCACGCCGGCAACCCTGCAGTCCCAGCTCTGTCTCAAGTGCCACTCCTCCAACGGTTTCGGTGCTGCCGCCGGCGGGGTTTCCGGCATCGTCGGCCCCACCGGGAAGACGTTGACCGACCAGGCACTGGAGTTCAACCCGGCCAACCGTTCGGCCCACCCGGTCATCGTCAGCCTCAACAACCAGACCGGTTCCCTGGCGCCGCGGGCCCTGCCGGCTTCGGCCCTGAAGGCACCCTGGAGCAACGTGGGCAATCAGGTCATGTCCTGCTCCGACTGCCACGACCTGACGGTATCCGGCACTACCGGTCCCCAGGGGGCCACCTATACCTGGTCGCTCAAGGGGGCCAACAAGGCATGGCCCTATACCGTGGCCGGCGTCTCCAGCGGGACCTATCAGACGACGAGCAACAACTCCATGTCGTTCTGCTGGAACTGCCACAACTTCACTGCGGCTGGCGCACCCCACACGGAAGGGGACCACAATGGAGTTGCCTGTATTTCGTGTCATATCAGGGTCCCCCACGGCGGCAAGGTCTCCCGCCTGATTGCGACGGCAACCGCCGGCCTTCCGGCATACCAGAAGCCCGACGGCAAAGGGGCGGGGCCGACGAATATCACCGCCTTCAAGAAGGCCTCCTCTCCCAACAACTACAGCGAATCGAACTGCAGCACCAACTGCGGCGAGCACGGCGCCATTTCCGGGGCTGAAACCTGGTAATCCGCCGGATCGGGGCTGATAGCCGGCACGGTGTCGTTCATGGGGCGGGGCAGCCTGCCGCCCCATGAACGACACCCTCGTTACCGCTAAAGGCGCCTTCCCGTTGAGTGATGGGGGGGGAGCCGTCGGCTTTTTTTTTGAGCTTGACGGTCAATTGGCGAGGTCCATGCGCCGTTTGGCGTACTTGGCCGTGCATGGTGCGCAGGAACCGTGGCGGGGGATAACGGCCGGAACGACGGCCACGTGCCGTGCATCCGGGCCGGGATAAAGAAATGTCGCTAACTGACTGGACCTAAAGAGAAAATAATCTTTTTGCCATTGCCTGTTGGTCGGTTTTTTGGATAAAACGGGGAGACAGGCCGCGCATACCCCCGTGATATTCGACAAGACTAAACCATCCGTGAGGATGGGACGGAAAGCCTAGGGTCTCACCGAGACAGCCGGGATGCCGAAGTATCGTTTCTGATATTTGGCTCCCGGTTTTTTTGTATTGTTTCGGAGTGTTGGTCTTGTAATTGCAGAATAGTAACGATTGGGTAGCAAGAAAGTAAGGATAACCGATAAGACTAAACCACCCGCGAGGGTGGGGCGGAAAGCCTAGGGTCTCACCGAGACAGCCGGGATGCCGAAATGTCCAACGAGGATAGACGGCCCCGGCTTTTTTTGTGCCCGGATGGGGTTGTAACAAACGGTAGTAGATCACGTCAAAAGGCAGGAGAAGGAAGATGAAGGAATCGTTTCTGAAACGTTTTACGTTCAAGCTGGTTGCCCTCCTGGTGGTCTGTGCGGGGGGTAACGCCCTGGCATCCACGCCACCGCAGGTAACCGTCCTCCCCGCGATCACCGACGGGATCAGCACCCCCGTCAGGATCGCAACCGATACGGCGGGGAGCATCTACGTGGCGGATCCGCGCGGCGGCGGCATTCTCAAGTACGCCGGGACGGGGAAATTCCTGCAGGTCCTTGCCACCGCCGTTCCTCCCCAGGGAGTTGCGGTGGCGACGAACGGCACCATCGCCGTGGGCGAGGGGACGTTCGTGGCGCTCCTCGACCAGAGCGGCAAAGAGGTGCGGAGGCTCGGTGCCGGTGACGGCCAGTTCCGCATGGCCAACGGGATCGTGTTCGACGACACCGGCCGGATCTACGTCGTGGACAGCCTCGATAACTCGGTTCAGGTCTTCTCGGCTGCCGGCGATTACGTGACGCGCTTCGGCGTCCAGGGAGGGGGGAGCGGCCAGCTCAACATGCCGACCGGCATCGCCTTCGAAAAGGTTGCGCGCCAGCTGGCCGTTGCCGATACCTTGAACGGCCGCATCCAGTTTTTTGACACGAACGGTGCCTACCAGCGCACGGTCGGCTCCTTTGGCTCGGGCCCCCTGAAGCTCACCTTTCCCGTGGGGGTCACCTTCGAATACACCGCCGCCGCGGTCCCTGCCGTCTCCCGGATGTATGTCGCCGACTCGTTCCAGGGGAACGTCCAGGTCCTCGATCCGACCGGCAGCGGCTCGTTCCTGTCGTTCGTCGGAGGCTATGGCACCGGCAACGGCCAGCTCCTCACCCCCTCCGACGTGGCGTTCGACGCCGTCGGGAGCAGGTTGCTCGCCGCCAATGCGGTGGGGAGCGTCACCGTCTTCGGCATCGGCAATACCTTTATCCCCATCGACACCGTTCCGCCGGTACTCACCCTCAATCCGCTGCCGCCGAGCACCATCGCCGCGAGCCAGACCATTGGCGGCTCCGTGGAGGCGGGGGCAACGGTGACCGTGGCGGTGAACGGTGCCGCCGCGACGCCGGCCGCCGTGTCGGGCGGAAACTGGAGCGCAACCGTGAGCCTCGCGCCGGGTGCGAACACCATCGTCGTCAAGGCGACCGACGCCGCCGGCAACGTGTCGACCGTCAGCGCCTCCATTACCCTTTCGATCACGAACTTCAGCATCGATACGGTGCCGGGACTTATCAACGTGCCGAGCGTAAGCCTCACCGGGCAGCGGACCGCGGGCGTCACGATCACCGTCGTCAATACGACCTCCGGTGTGGCGGGAAGCGTCTCCTATCCGACCTCCACCACCTGGCGGAGCGACCTGACCGGCCTTTCCGAGGGGGATAACATCATCTCCGTGAACGGCGGCGGCAACTCCGAAAACGTGACGGTCACCGTCGACACCCAACCGCCGGCACTGACGGTTTCCGCCCTGCCTGCGGGGAGCACCACCTCCGCCCGCTTCCAGAACGTGACCATCCGGGTCGCCGATCCCCATCTCGACAAGGTCACCGTGAACGGCACTGCCGCCCCGGTCTCCGGCGGGCTGGCAACCGCCGCCGTCACCCTCGCCAATGGTGCCTCCACCATCACCGTGGTCGCCAGCGACAAGGCCGGAAACATTACGACCGATACCCGGAGCGTCTCGTTCGACAGCACCGTGCCGGGCATCGCCATCGCCGCTCCGGCCGACGGCCTCCAGACGAGAACGCCGGTGGTGGAGTTGAGCGGAACCGTTGCCGCCAATACGACGGTGATGGTGAACGGCGCCGCCGCCCTGATGAACGGCACGGCGTGGAGCAAGCGGGTCACCCTGAATCCCGGTCTCAATACGGTGACCGTCACCGCCTCGGATCTCTCCGGCAAAACCGCCACCTTCAAGCGGTCCGTGGTCTATGAAGCAGCGCTGCCGCAACTGGCGGTCACTGCCCCTGCGGAAGATACGGCGACTGCCCTGAACAGCCTCTCCGTCGCCGGTACGACCGAAACCGGCGTCACGGTGACGGTGACGGCCAACGGGAGATCCATCCCCGTGACCACCTCGGGGACCGGCTTCAGCTTCACGCTCCCCCTCGCCGTCGAAGGCCCCTACGCGGTGATGGTGACGGCCAGCGACGCCGCCGGCGCCACGAGCGTGGTGAAGAGAAACGTCACCGGCGACCGGACCCCGCCGCTGCTGCTCATCACCAGCCCGACCGTGCCGGTTCCGACGGTCATTTCCGGTGCGGCAGACCGCGACGCCACCGTGACGGCCACCGACCAGAGCGGCACCGCCACCGTGATCCCGGCGGTGGGCGGAACCTGGAGCCTCGATCTCACCGCAGCCGCCCTCGATCCGGCCACCGTCCGGGTGACCGCCGTCGATGCGGCGGGCAACGCCATGACCCGCACCATCGCCGCGCCGCTCCCGAACGGGGACGTCAACGGCGATGGCAAAGTGAATATCGCCGACGTTATTGAAATCCTGAAAGTGGCTGTCGGCATTGTCGCCCCCACCGCATCCGATTTTGCCAACGGCGACGTCGGTCCGCTGGTGAACGGCAAAGTATGGCCGGACGGCAGAATCGACCTCCGGGACGTGATCCTCGTGCTCCGGAAGGCCATCGGCAACGGGGGGTGGTAACTCCCCTTGTTGCCGAAGGAAAATGTGCCGCTATACTTAATCGGAAGTGTCATTTGTAAGGGGTGACTCATGAGTTACGGTGCACGAGGACTGCTGGCTGCCCTGCTGGTTTCTCTGTCGCTTGCCGCGACGGCCCATGCCATCGACCCTCCCCACGGTGCGGTCGTCGGCCTGACCTGCTCCACGTGCCACAGCACCCATGCCACCCTGGGCACCACCGGTTACAACAACATGTGTCTCAACTGCCACCGGCCGGGGGTCCCCCTCGCGGGGACCCGCCCCTTCACCATGGCCGACATGGCAAACCCCTTCGGCACCTATACGGGGACGAGGGTCGGGACCATCTACCAGACCTCCCATGCCTGGCGGGGATCCGACACGGTCCCCCAGGCCGGGGCGCTCCCCGCCCAGGATCCGACGCTTGCCTCCAGCAAGGCGGCGGGAATGTTGACCTGCAGCCGCTGCCACGATCCCCACAACAACACCATCCGCCCCTATCTCCGGATCGCCAACGACCGTGACCAGCTCTGTCTCGACTGCCACCGGGTCCGCAACACCACCGACCACACCCGCGGCACCCACCCGGTGAACGTGGACTATGCCGCCGCCGTCGCGGCAAATCCCGCCGGCTTCAACCCTGCGCCGGTCAACAGCAACCCGGCGAACCCCACGGCGGCCATGAGGCTCGTGAATGGTGCGGTCCTCTGCTCCACCTGCCACGGCGTCCACTATACCGACTCCAACAGCGCCACCTTCGACAACCACTCAGGATACGACCTGCTCAAACCGTCGGCCGGCTACCTCCTCCGGACCGACCTGCGCGGCGCCAGCGCCACGGCCCCCAACATCTGCACCAACTGCCACATAAAGCCGAACCACAACGGTCGAGGGCAGAACGTCCAGTGCGCCGACTGCCACGGCGGTCACGTCGACCTGGCCGACGGCAGTGTGCCGAACGTCTTCCTCGTGAACCGCTACATGAACGTCTCCACCATCTTCGGCGCCGTCCGCGCAAAGGCGGTCTTTCTTCCCTATACCGCGGCGGCCCGGCGTCCCTACAAGGATGTCAACGGCACCGGCGTATGCCAGGCGTGCCACGTGGTGCCGACGGGAGGGAACTACCCGGCCGAGCACTCCCTCCCTACCGCCGCCGCGGCCGACTGCGCCGTCTGCCATACCCACGGCAACGCCAGCGGAGCATTCTCCGCCGCGGGGGGGGGATGCAACTCCTGCCACGGCTATCCCCCCAAGGCGAACACCGCCGGCGGCCCCGACGGCATGGCGGCCGGCTACGCCTCGGCGGGGGTGAACGAGGCGACCACCCCCCACAAGCGTCATGCCGGCGGGGGGAGCGACTACTCCATCGCCTGCGACCAGTGCCACCGGGGGAACAGCCACGGCACCGGCACCTTCCAGGATGTCTTCAAGAGCCCGGCCGGAACGGTGGCGGCATCCTTCGGCGCGACCCCGACCTACAACGCGGCGGCCCGCACCTGCGCCGCGGTCTACTGCCACAGCGACGGCGCACCGCGGAACGGCACCCTCACGCCGGTCATGACCGCCAAGACGGTGCCGGCCTGGCCCAACGGCGCCGGGACCATCACCGGCTGTGGTTCGTGCCACGACGCCTCCCCCGCCACCAACGCCCATGCCGCGCACCTGGCCAAGGGGTACGGCTGCGCCCTCTGCCATAGCGCCACCGTCAGCGACAACACCACCATCTCCGACCGGAGCAAGCATGCCGACGGCATCAAGACCGTGGCGTTCGGTTCGGTCCCCCTCACCGCCGGCACCTCCTGGAACGCCGCCACCGCAACATGCGCGGCGAGCAAGTGCCACTCCGACGGCACGGGCGGCAGCACCGGCGCCCCCCTTGTCACGCCGGTCTGGACCAATCCGGCCACCGGCAAGTGCGGCAGCTGCCACGCCACGTCCCCGACGATTGCCTCCACGAGTCCCCAGACCATCGCCACCGGCCTCCACTCGACGCACCTCACCGGCGTCTACGGCGCGAACCTCGGCACGGCGCTCACCGCCTGCCAGAGCTGTCACGACTACTCAACCGCCAAGCATGTCAACGGCACCGTGGATCTCCTGGCCACCGCCTGCACCGGCTGCCACCCCCTTGGGGCGAACTGGAGCACCACGGCGCGGCTGGCCTGCACCACCTGCCATGCCGCCACCCCCTCGGTGATCGGCGGCATTGCCGCCCCCTACAAGGCGAACTTCACCACCACCGGCCACGGCCAGGCGGGGGTGAACTACGCGGCGAGCCGTGCCTGCGAAAACTGCCACAACCCCAATGCACCCCATATCTCCAGCGCCCTCGGCACCACCATGCGGCTCACCCTTCCCGACGACAACACCCTCTGCGCCTCGTGCCACAACGACCCGACCAAGGTCCCGACACCGAGCAGGCAGAACCTTGCGTCCCACGTGACCGTCAAGGGGGGAACGCCGACCAGCGACTGCAAGAGCTGCCACGACGTCCACGGCACCACGAACCTCTCCATGGTGAAGGGCAGCATCAACGGCAAGGCGATCACCTTCGGCAACCTCTCATCGGGCTTCGTGAAGACCGTGGCGCCGTACGACGGTCTCTGCCAGGTCTGCCACACCCAGACCAACCACTACCGCGCGGGGCAGGCGCCGGATGGCCACCCCACCAAGAACTGCCTCTCCTGCCACAGCCACCAGGGAAGCTTTGCCTTCCAGCCGGTTGGCGGCGGGACCTGCGACTCGTGCCACGGCTATCCCCCCCTCCCCGCGGGCTACGTCAACGGTGCCGGAAACTATGCCGCCGGCAAGCCTGAGGATTACCTCGGCGGCGGCGGCGCCCATACGGTTGCCAGGCATGTGCCGAAAGCGGCAGTTCCCGCCGACGGGTGGAGCAACTGCACCATCTGCCATGGCAACGGCTCCCTTGCCCCCACCACCCACACCATGGTGCTGCCGGTGACCCCGAGCAAGATCACGGTGGACGTAAGCGACAGGTACAAGTTCAACCACACCCTGCCGCTCGGCTCTCCGCAGTACAGCGGCAAGCTCCTCGACGGCGGCGCCAATGCCACCGGCAGCTGTTACAACGTCAACTGCCACTTCAAGGCATCCAAGAAGTGGAGCACCGCCAGGTAGGACGGTTCTCGCGCACGAGAAGATGAAAGGAACGAAGGCAAGGAGTCGACAATGGAAAAGAGGAAACGGTTGAAAGCCCTGAGGGGAGCCTTCGCCTGGGCCGGCGCCCTGGCTCTGCTCTTCGCGGGAACGGGTCTCTCCCACGCGGCCTCCACGTGCAGTGACTGTCACGGGATGCCCCCCATCGACGCGGCGTACCGCAACATCACCACCGGCGGCTTCAAGGGGAGCCACCAGACCCACCAGCCGGCAGCCGCCGTGGCGGCCAACTGCGCCGTCTGCCACACCGGCAGCGCCACCTTCGGCACCGACCACATGAGCGGCACCATCACCATGTCGAGCAACCTGAACAACTCGCCGGTGGCAGCGGTCTACAGCAAGGGGGTCTTCTTCAACCAGACCTCCAACCCCGTGCTGGGGAGCTGCTCCAACGTCAACTGCCACTTCGAGAAGACGACCCCCATCTGGGCCAGCGCCAAGCTCGTCTCTCCCAATGACTGCGGCGTCTGTCACGGCAATCCCCCCTCCGACGGCAACCACCCCTCCATTACCGGCGTCGGCAAGAAGCACGGCGACTACTACGGCACCGGCGCCACTTCCTGCGTCAAGTGCCACGTGGACCACACCGTCGAAGCGAGCCCCTTCGCCCATGCCTCCAGCGCCGGCAACCGCCCCCTGAACCTCCAGTTCACCGCCGCTCCCAACACGACGGGGACCTATTCCAAAACGACGGACCTTGCCTACCCCACCTATCTTCCGAGCCAGACCACGGCCGCCAACCGCAACGGCACCTGCTCCGCCATGTACTGCCACAGCGACGGCGCCGGCGGCGCAGCCAAGACGGTGGCCACCTGGGGGGGGACGCTCCCGGCCGACTGTACGGGGTGCCACGGCGGCAATGCCACCTCGGCCAGCCCCATTGTCTCCGGTCTCCACACCCAGCACATCAACCAGGCGGCGGTGCTCGGCACCAACTTCGAGTGCGCCCGCTGCCACAACGGGCCGGTGAGCGCCGGCAACGACCGTGCGATCACCACTCCGGCAAACCACGTGAATGGCACCAAGACCGTCTCCTTCGTTGGCGGCGGCACCTATAACGCCACCGCCAAGACTTGCGCCACCACGGTCTGCCACTCCTCCGGCAAGGCGACGGCGCCCCAACCGGCGGCCCCCTCCTGGACCGGCACGGCGCTCGGGTGCAACGGCTGCCACGGCACCTCCAACACCCTCGGCACCCCCGATTACCCCAACGGCGGCCCGGGTCTCCCTCTGGCCAACAGCCACGTCAGGCACGTGGCCGTGGCCGGTGACTGCGACAAGTGCCATACCAATACCACCACTACCGGCACTGCCATCAAGGCCGGCTCCACCGTCCACACCAACGGCGCCATCGACGTGAACTTCAATACCGCCAAGGCAGGGACCGCCGCCACCTGGACCGCCGCCACGAAGAGCTGCACCAACGTCTCCTGCCACGGCACCGCCGCGCCGGTCTGGGGGGGCACGCTCCCCACGGACTGCACCGGCTGCCACGGCAGCTTCATCACCAGCGTTCTTCCCATCGCCTCCTACAGCCACCCGACCCACCTCTCCCGGGCCTATGGTCCCGGCACCTACCTGGGTTCCACGGTCACCGCCTGCCAGGTCTGCCACGATTACAACACCGTCCAGCCCGACCCGAAACATGCCGACGGCATCGTGGAGGTGCTGAACGCCTCCGGTTCGGCCTGTGCCAAGTGCCACCCCGGCACCCTCCCGACCTGGAGCAATAGCAGCCGGATCGCCTGTACCGCCTGCCACGCCGCCACTCCGTCGGTCCTTCCCAACGGCGTCGCTGCCGCGTACAAGGCGAATTTCGCCACCACCGGCCACGGCCAGACCTTCACCAACTACTCGTCGAGCCGCCGCTGCGAAAGCTGCCATGACGCCAACAGCGCCCATATCTCCGGCGTCCTCGGCGACAACATGCGGCTCCTGCTCCCCGACGACAACACCCAGTGCGCGTCGTGCCACAACAGCGCCGCCAAGGTGCCGACGGTGACGAAGCAGAACGTCCTCTCCCACGTGACCGTCAAGGGAGGGACGCCGACCAGCGACTGCAAGAGCTGCCACGATGTCCACGGCTCCACGAACCTCTCCATGGTGAAGAGCAGCATCGGCGGCAAGACGATCACCTTCTCCAACTTCTCGTCCGGCTTCGTGAAGATCGTGGCCCCCTTCGACGGCCTCTGCCAGGTCTGCCATACCCAGACTGCCCACTACAAGTCCGGGCAGGTGCTGGACGGCCACCCGACCAAGAACTGCCTCTCCTGCCACGGCCACAAGGGGGGTGCCTTCGCCTTCCAGCCGGTCACGGCCTGCGACTCCTGCCATGGCTACCCGCCGCTGCCGACCGGATACGTCAACGGCACGGGGAACTACGCCAACGGCAAGCCCGAGGATTACCCGGGGGGCGGCGGCGCCCACGTCATCGCGCGCCACGTCGTGAAGACGGCAGTGCCGGCCGACGGCTGGACCAACTGCACCATCTGTCACGGCAACGGCTCGCTCAACCCGGCGACCCACACCATGAACCTGCCGGTGACCCCGAGCAAGATCACGATCGACGTGAACGACAAGTACAAGTTCAACCACACCCTGCCGCTCGGTCCGCAGCAGTACAGCGGCAAGCTCCTCGATGGCGGCGCCAACGCCACCGGCAGCTGCTTCAACGTCAACTGCCACTTCAAGGCATCGAAGAAGTGGAGCACCACCCGGTAAGGAAGCCGGCCGGCCGGAGGAAACCCCTCCGGTCGGCCACCTCCTGCCGGTTTGATTTTTCCCCGATTTCTGCTGAACTTGAGAGGTATGCAATCGCATCGATGCGGGCTTCCGTCCGGTGGGGGGCTCTGAAAGGGAAATGGGCATGAGACGGATGATGACGAGACACGTTCCGTGGTTCCTGGCGGCTCTGATGATGCTGGCTGCTCCGGCGGGTGCGGCTTCGGTCTGCAACGACTGCCACGGGATGCCCCCCATCGACGCGCCGTACCGCAACATCACCACCGGCGGTTTCAAGGGGAGCCATCAGACCCACCAGCCAACCGTGGCCGTGGCGTCCAACTGTGCCGTCTGTCACACCGGAAGCGGCAGCTACGGCATGGACCACATGAACGGCAAGGTCGACATGTCATCCAACATCAACACCTCGCCCGTTGCGGCCACATACAGCAAGGGGGTCTTCTTCAACCAGACCTCCAATCCCGTCATGGGAACCTGCTCCAGCGTCAACTGCCATTTCGAGAGAACCACCCCCGTCTGGGCGGGGGCTCAGCTTGCGGCTCCCGCAAGCTGCAGCACCTGTCACGATCTTCCCCCTGCCGACGGGAGCCATCCCGCTCTCTCCGGCTCGGGCAAGAAGCATGGCGATTACTACGGCACCGGCGCTACCTCCTGCATCAAGTGCCACGTGGACCACACCGTCGAGGCCAAGCCCTTCGCCCACGCCTCCAGCGCCGGCAACCGGGGGCTGATCCTTCGGTTCACCGCCGCTCCCAATACGACGGGGACCTACTCCAAGACGGCCAACCTCGCCTATCCGGCATACCTGCCGAGCCAGACCACGGCCGCCAACCGCAACGGCACCTGCACCGCCATGTACTGCCACAGCGACGGTGCCGGCGGCGCCGCCAAGACCACCGCCACCTGGGGGGGGACGCTCCCGGCCGACTGCACCGGCTGCCACGGCGGCAACGCCATCTCGGCCAGCCCCATCGCCACGGGGATCCATCCCCAGCATGTGAACGCGGTGGCCTTTCTCGGCACCAACTACGGGTGCGCCTCCTGCCACAACGGGCCGGTGAGTGCCGGTAACGACCGGGCGATCGCCACCCCGGCAAACCATGTGAACGGCACGAAGACCGTCTCCTTTGTCGGCGGGGGAACCTACGACCCCACGGCCAAGAGCTGCACCGCCACGGTCTGCCACGCCACCGGAAAGACGGGGACCACCCAGCCGGCGGCCCCCTCCTGGACCGGCGCGGCGCTCGGCTGCAACGGCTGCCATGGTACCTCAAACCCCCTCGGCACCCCCGATTACGCCAACGGCGGGGCCGGTGCGGCGCTTGCCAACAGCCATGCCAAGCACGTGACCGTAGCGGCCGACTGCGATAAGTGCCACACGAACACCACTACGACCGGTACGGCGATCAAGGCCGGCTCCACGCTCCACACCAACGGTGCCATCGACGTCACCTTCGACACCGCCCTGGCGGGGACCGGCGCCACCTGGACCGCTTCCTCCAAGAGCTGCTCCAATACCTCCTGCCACGGTACCGGCGTCCCGGTCTGGGGGGGGACGCTGCCGGCGGACTGCACCGGCTGCCACGGCGACGACGCCGCCTCCGTTGCTCCCATCGCCACCGGCAAGCACCCGGCGCACATCAACAACCCGGCGGTCCTCGGGACCGGCAACAATTTCGGCTGCGTCGACTGCCATGCCAAGACCGTCAGCGGCAACCGGACGATCTCCACGGCCGCCAACCACGGCAACGGCTTCGTGGACTACTCCGGCGTCAGGGCGGGGGGGAGCGCGAGATACAGCACCACCACCAAGCTCTGCACCAACATCTACTGCCACAGCAACGGCAACCCGTCCGCCATCGTCTATGCGAACGCGCCGGCCTGGAACAGCACGACGGTCCTCGGCTGCAACGGCTGCCACGGCACGACCAACGCCGCCACCGGCGCCCCCGACTACGCCAACGGCGGCGCCGGGACCGCCACTGCCAACAGCCATCCAAAACACGTGGCCGGGGCGGGGATCGCCGACACCCGCGGTTGCGCCAACTGCCACAGCAAGACCGCCGACGCCGGCGTGGCCGGGAAACTGCGCAACTATTCCACCCTGCACCTCAACGGCCAGCCCAACGTCTATTTCTCCACCGCCATCGGCGGGAGCTACAGCACCACGGCAGCAACCTGCTCGGCCACCTACTGCCACGGCACCGCCGCCTCTCCCCCCTGGGGTTCGGCATCCCTGGCCTGCAGCGCCTGCCACGGAGCCACCAGCGCCCTTCCCGGCGCCCACGGCATCCACTACGCGAGCACGGTCCTGCCGAGCAAGTTCATCAACTACTCCGGCAACGTCAGTTCGGCAACCGTCTATCGCTTCACCTGCTCCTCCTGCCATGCCGCAGGGACCAGCAGAGCGACCCATGCCGGCGGACCGGCCAACGCCAACGGCGCGGCGGAGGTCTTCTACGGCTACACCGCCGCCGGCCAGAAGGGGAGCTACCTCTACGGCACCACCCAGGGGACCGACAACGGCTTCAAGTGGACGAATGGCGGCGCCGGCTGCAATGCCACCTACTGCCACGGCAACGGCCAGGGGGGGAGCGGCCTGGTGGCCGTCTCATGGTCCACCACCGCCAGCAGCGGCACCTGTATCGCGTGCCACGACACGAAACAGACCGGGACGACCGCCACGAAGCTCTCCGGTAAGCACGATGCCCACATGAACCCCACGACGAACACCTCGCTGGGGCTTGGCAACGGCTTCAACTGCATCGACTGCCACGCCAAGACGGTGAGCGGCAACACCACCGTCAGCGACAAGAGCAAGCACGTCAACAAGTTCGTCGACTACTCCGGCGCCAGGGCGGGGGGGAGCGCCCGGTACAGCCGCACCACCAAGGTCTGCTCCACCGTCTACTGCCACTCCAACGGCAACCCGGGGGCCATCGTCTACGTCACCCCGGCCGCCTGGAACTCCGCCACGACCTATGGCTGCAACGGCTGCCACGGCACCACCTCCACCCTTGGCGCGCCCGACTACGCCAACGGCGGCGCGGTCCCGTCCACCACCGCCAACAGCCACGCCAAGCATGTGGCGGGCGCGACCGACACCACCGTCTGCGCCACCTGCCACGTGAAGACGGCGAGCATGACCACCGCCGGCCGGTTCAAGGATTACACCGCGATTTCATACCACCTGAACGGCCAGCCCAACGTCTATTTCAGCGCTGCCAAGGCGGGTGCCACCGCCACCTGGACCCCGTCGAGCGGCACCTGCTCCAACGTGACCTGCCACGGCGGCACGGGGAGCACCGTCGTCTGGGGCGCCGCCGTCAACTGCCAGGACTGCCACGGTGGCGGCGCCGCGGCATCGGTGGCCGACTTCGGCGCCACCTTCTGGAACAACGGCACCATCTCCAAGTTCCAGATGACTGGCACCGGCTCCTGGGCCGACACCGGCCACGGCCGTCCCACCGCCTCGGGCAACTACGCCGGCTCCGGCAATCCTCCGGCCAACTTCGCCGGCATTGCCAACTACTGCGAGTGGTGCCACGACTCCACCGTGGGGCACAACGTCTCCACCAATCCGTTCCGCCTCCGCAACTGGACCGACGCCACCTGGGGCAAGAACGGCGTCTGCATGCTCTGCCATGCCACCGGCTCCGCAGGGGTGACGGTGGGGGGGCAGCTGAGGAACTCCGCCGCCAACAAGGTCGGCGCCGACCACTACGGCGCGAAGCACAGCACGTCGCTTTCCGGCGGCCAGTTCTGCTGGGACTGCCACGACCCCCACGGCACCGGCACCACCAACCAGTACATGATCCGTCCGAAGCCGGCCCTGGTTTCCGATGCCACCACCGGTGCCCCCACGAGCCAGAGCGCCACGAGCGTCGTCTTCACCCTCTCGGCGACCCCCACCGGCACCGACTACGCCAAGAGCGCGGCTCCCTTCAACGGCATCTGCAACGTCTGCCACACGACCACCGGCCACTACACCACCACGGCCGGCGACAGCCACAACTCCGGCACCCGCTGCACCGCCTGCCACTCCCACAACGGCGACGGCACCTCCACAACCAGCGCATTCACGCCGGTGGGCGGCGACTGCACCACCTGCCACGCCTCCCAGCAGGGGACCGGCACCCGCCAGGTGGTGGGGACCGATACGGTCCTTGCTTCGCACCACATCGTGGCGACCACCATCAACCAGAAGTCGTGCCAGGTCTGCCACGAGCAGACGGTCTTCGGCCACATGGTTGCGGGCGACGTGGCGGTGGGGATGTTCAACCAGGATACCGGCGCGGCCCTCACCTACGACGGGACCACCGCCACCGCCTCCAGCCTGGAGGCTTCCTGCAACAGCTGCCACGATGCCAACGGCGCCAGCCGCCTCGGCGCCAACGCCCTGAAGCCGTTTACCGACTCCGGCGACAACACCGTGCCGCCGTTCATCAACTGGTCCACCGGTAAACAGGCCCACGGCGCCAGCATGGCCTGCTTCAACTGCCACGGCAACTCCGCCGGCGTGGCCGGCAACACCCTCAACCCGAAGTACAACGCCCACGGCTCGGCCACGGCCAAGATGCTGCAGTACACCTACACGGCCACGGATACCATGACCACGGCAACCAACTTCTGCTACAACTGCCACGGCACCACGATTGCCGGCGGGGTAACGTCGCCCTCCATCCAGGCCGCCGTCAACCTGTCGGCCTCCATCGGCCACAAGGCCGAGCGGTGCTCCGACTGCCACGACCACCACTCCGCCAAGCCCGGCAACCACACGGTCGGCCCGAACTCGGCCCTGGCCCCCGTGCTGAACGGCGTTCCCGGCAGGGGGGGGTGGCCGGCCACCAGCCCGACCATGGCCACCACCTGGAACGGCACCGGCACCCTCTCCGTCACCTACACCGCCAAGCTGGTGGCGACAAAAGAGTACGAGATCTGCTTCAAGTGCCACGCCGGTTCCGTCCTTGCTCCCACCGGCTACACGGCCGGGGCACTCCGGATGAGCGACCTGGGTCTCGAGTTCAACCCGAACAACAAGTCCGGCCACCCGGTCGTCGCCAGCCTCAATAACTACGGCGGGAGCGTGGCGCCCAAGGCGCTCCTGGCGGCGAACATGGTGGCCCCCTGGACCGCCGTCGGCACCCAGACCATGACCTGCTCCGACTGCCACGGAGCCACCGGCACCGGCGCCAAGGGGCCCCACGGCTCCAGCGTCCGCTGGATGCTGACCGGCACCAACCAGGCGTGGCCCTTCACCACCACCGCCGGCAACGGCACGGCGTCGGGCACCCCGTGGTCTCTGGGGAACCTCACCACCGGCACCGCGCCGAACAAACTGTTCTGTCTCAACTGCCACGTGGTCAACGCCAGCAACGGCATGCACAGCGCGCTGCAGAGCGGCCAGCACTCCACGTGGCAAACCACGGCCCGGGGGGCCTGTATCTCCTGCCACATCCGGATCCCCCACGGCGCCAAGACGGGCCGGCTGCTCCGGACCGGGGCCGCCTCCGTCCTCGGCCGGTACGCTCCGGACGGGAATGGCTCGGAAGTCGGCACGAGTACCCAGCAGGTGCTGGGCGCCTACACCAAGGGGACCCAGACCTCGAACCGGATCGGCACCTTCACCGGCGTCGGCTGCGTCGAGCACGCCGGCGGCACCGATACCTGGTAAGAGGTCACGTGTACCCAGGACCGAGGCCGGGCGCCACGCCCGGCCTTTTTTTCGTCCCCCATCCCCACTGTATTTCGGACCGGATTGCGTTACTATATCGGTATGAAAAAATTCCTTACCGCCAGGATCACCGTCCTCGTCCTCTTTCTGCTGCTGGCGGTCTCTCTCTGCCTCACTCTCGCCATCCCCCAGCAGAGTGTCGGGGCGCCGGTTCCCTCGCTCTTTCCGGGCTCTCCTTTCCTCGCGGCCGTGGTTCATCGCGCCGGGCTGGATCATGTTTTCTCCACCTGGTGGTTCCTCATGGTGGCGGGGCTCATCCTTTTGTCGCTCTCCTGCTCGACGTTCGACCAGTACCGCCTCGCCCGGATGAGGACCGTCGCCGAGGGGCGCCTGCGCTACGCGGAGGAGGCCCCCCTGGCCGTGGCGCCGGCCGACTTCCGCCGTCTCATCCGCCGCTGGGGCTATCTGCCGATCGGTACGGCGGAGGGGGGGCGGTATGTGAAAAGCCCCTGGGGGTACTGGGGGAACTTTCTCCTTCACCTGGGGCTTGCCTGCGCTGCCCTCTTCGCGCTGGTCTACGTGGCCACGGAGCATCGCCTGGCGGTTCGGGTCATTGCCGGAGAGGAAACCCGCCTGACGCCTGAAACGGCCGCGGAGCGAAAGGGGGTGCTGGCGAGCCGGCTTCCCCTGCCGGCGGCGATCCGCCTCGGAGAACTTGAGCCGGCCTTCTGGGAAAACGATCAGCTCCGGGAGCTTTCGTCGACGGGGACGTTCCGGTACGCAGGGGGGGGCGGGGAGCCCTACCGGATCGGGGTGAACGACAAGCTGAACTACCGCGGGATGATCGTCTACCAGAAGAGCACCTTCGGCACCGCCTTCTATCTCGACTTCACCGACGTCGCCGGGCGTCCCTTCAAAGAGCTCTTCCTCCTTCCCCAGCCGCCGCGGCGTGACCGGCCGGGATACGCGGACATGACGGTGGGAGGTGGGAGCTACACCCTGCGCGGAAAGTACCTTGCCGACGCCTCCCGCCAGAGCGTGCTCCCCCGGGATCCGGTGCTGACCCTCCGGCTGATGGGGGGAGGAGAACTTCTCGGCGAGGTGTCGCTGAAGACGGGGGAGAGCGGGGAACTGGGGCCGCTACGGGTCACGCTGCGGAAAACGGCCTGGTGGACCGAGTACCTCATTGAAGGGAGCCGGGGAGTGGCCGGCATCTTCACCGGCTTCGCGCTGATTCTGCTGGGAGTCCTGCTGACCTATTTCTCGGTGCCGCGGGTCGTCACCATTGCCGGCGAGGAGGGAGACCTCCGGGTGGCGTGGCAGTCGGCCCGATTCAACGATTTCTTCCGGGCGGAGCGGGACCGGCTCTTCGCCGCCGCCCGGGGCGAGGAGCACGCATGAGCGGATCGTTTGCGCTGGTGACCGGCCTCCATTGGGGAGGGGTTCTCTTCTACGTGGCGGCGGCCATCCTGGCCTCCTCCGGCATGATCTTCCGGAAGGAGCGCCTGGAACGGATCGGGATGCTCCTCGGCATCCCCGGGGTGCTCGTGCACGGGGCGGGAATCCTGGTCTGGTGGCGGATGGTGGGGCACGGGCCGTACATGGACCGGTTCGAGGTGCTCTCGGCCAACGCCTGGATCGCGGCGGTCACCTTCCTCGTCTTCTCCCGCGTCTATCCGAAACTTCGCAGCGCCAGCATCGTCGTCTTCCCGACGGTCTTCATCATGATCGCCGCCGGCCTCTTCTTCCGGCCGGAGATCAAGAAGCTGCCGCCGACCTTCCGCAGCATCTGGCTCGTGCTGCACATCCTCTTCTACAAGATCTCCTTCGGGGCGTTCCTGATCGCCTTCGCCTTTTCCGTCTTCTACCTGATGAAAAAACGGAACCGGCTCCAGCGGTTCGAGCGGCTGCCGGACCTGCCGGGGATCGACCTCCTCGCCTACCGCTTCACCGGCTTCGGTTTTGCCTTCTGGGCCATCGGGATGCTGGCCGGCTCCATCTGGGCCTACCAGTCGTGGAACATCTTCTGGAACTGGGACCCGGTGCAGACCTGGTCGCTGGTGACCTGGGTGCTCTTCGGGCTCTACCTCCACCTGCGGCGCTTCTTCGACTGGCAGGGAGAGAAGGCGGCCTGGCTCTTCATCGCCTGCTTCATGCTGGCCCTCATGTCGCTCTACTTCACCCCCCTGATCGAGTCGTCGATCCACGCGGAGTATTTCAAATGAAACTGGAAAAAACATCTGCCACAGAGGCACGGAGACACAGAGATAACAATTGCATGGTGATTGAAACAAAAGTCGATTTTTCTGTTTTTACCATTCAGGTATTGAATGGGATTCGAAAAAACTCGGTGATTTCCTTTGTGTCTCCGTGTCTCTGTGGCGCGACTGGTGTTTTTTTGCTGAAGAGGGTTTTGGCCCTGGTGCTGATGTTGGCGGCGCTCTGCGGCTGCTCCGAGAAGGAGAGTAAACCCCGGCCGTCTCCGTCCCAGGCCGGCGCCCCCCTGCCGTCACAGCCCCACCTCCCGCGGGAGGAGCTGGTGAAAATGGTCGTCGAGCGGTACAACGAGCTCCTGGCCGCGGGGTACCGGACCCTCAACATGAACCCGCTGCAGGAGGTGGCGACGCCGGCGCAGGCGGAAAAGGCCTATACCCACATGGCCGCCCTGGGGGAGGGGACGGTGCGGATGGTCTCGCAGCTCAAAAAGATCGATTACGTCCAGCTCCGGTTCCCCGGGGATGAGAAGGCGGAGGTCAAAACGCGGGAGCTCTGGGATTTTGCCTACACCGACATCAAGACCGGCAAGAAGAACGAGGAGGAGAAGGATTTCCCCTACGACGTGACCTACACCCTGGAGAAAAAGGATGGCCGCTGGCTCATCACCGATATCGTGGCGAGTTCCGAGCGTGATGCCCGGCAGAACATGAAGAATAAGCCGGCAGCGGGGCAGGGGGGGCGTCCTTGAATCGACCGCCGGGGCGGCGGCTCGTGGCGTATGGGGTCGTCCTCATCCTTCTGTGCGCCACGGCCCTCGCCGGGATTAACCACTACGGCCTCTCCCGGCGCGTCTACCGGACTGTCGGCACAGTGACCGACGCCACGGTGGACCGGGCAGAGGTGGAGACCCCCGAGAACGCCTACGCCCACTGGCGCACCACCGGGGTGTGGGGCCGGAAGATCCTCTTCTTCGCCGGCGAGTGGGAGAAGATCGCTCCCGAGCGTTTCTTCGACGTGCCGCTGGAGCGGAACTATCCCCTGGCGTTCTTCAACTACGGTAAGGCGCTGGAAGAGCAGCGGCTCGACCGGCGGAGCTTCCTCTACGTCGCCACCGTCACCGGCATCGTGCGCGAGATGGGGGTCGTCCTTCCCGAGGCGATCTACCAACATCTGGCGGAGCAGGCCCGTTCCGCCAAGAATGCCCGCTTTCTGGACGGCGCGGTCTCCCTCACCTATCACGGCCTGCCGCGCACCTTCATGACCCTCCGCCATCTCCGGGCGCCCGCCGAGCCGCTCCTCGTCTACGTCGGCGCCTCGTTCTTCCGCGAGCACACGCCGGAGGAGCTGCGCGCCGCCCTCGTCAGCGCCGGGGTCCGGACCGACAGCCTCGTCCTCTGCCGGATGGCCGGCGACGAGCGGGTTACGCCGGAGGAGCGGGAGCGGCTGGCGGCCTTTGCCCGGCTGCTCGGCATGGCGGCCGCACGTGAGGGGGCGTCATGAGCTCCTTCACGATTCGTCTGATGCTCCTCACCCTGGCCGGCCTTCTTCTCCGGACCCTCTGGCTTCCTTCCCAGCCCGTCTCCTTTGACGACTACATGGTGGGGATCACCGCCATCAACGGCGTGGAGTCGGGGCAGCTGGGACCGACCATGTGGAACCATCCGGGGCTGCGCAACATCCTCGTGTACGGGGCGATGAAGCTCTTCGGCAGCGGCGTGGTCGGGATCAAGGGATGGAACGTCCTTTTCGGCTCCCTCACCATACCACTTCTCGCCGCGGTCACGCGCCGGCTCCTGCAGAGCGAACGGGTAGCCCTCACCGCCGCATTCCTCTGGGCGGTGGAGCCGCTGGCCATAGACTTCTCCCGGCAGGCGATCAACGATATCTACTTGGCGTTTTTCCCGCTGCTCGGTATCTACCTGGTCCTCCGGTACCTTGACGACTACCGCCCCGTCTGGCTCATCCTGGCCGGCATCGCCTGGGGGGGCGGTCTTGCCTCCAAGTGGAGCGCTCTCTTTCCCCTGCTGGTGACCGGCCTCCATCTTCTCTGGCAGGGGCGGCGAGCACCGGCGGAGGTTGCCGGTGGTGCGGCAAGCCGGCTTTTCTGTTACGCCGCAACCCTGGTGGTCCTTCCCGCGACCCTCTATCTCCTCACCTTCCTCCCCTGGTTCGGCCGGGGATACTCCCTGGCGGAGTGGCCGGCCCTGCAGCAGAGCATGTACCTGGAGACGAAGCTCCACACGGGGTACCACGAAACCATCGTGGGGGACCATCTCGCGTGGGAGTGGTTCGTGAAGCCGGTCACCTTCCGGGATCTCTTTTTCAATGCCAGCGACGGCGCAATGGGGAAGATGACCCTTCTGCTGGCGGTGGCTGATCCCCTGGTCTGGCTCCTGGTCCTGCCGGCGGTGGGGCTGCTCCTCTACCGGGGGTGGCGGGAGCGCTCCGCCGGAAAGCTCACGGTCTGTCTCTTCTTTCTCCTCTCCTATCTGCCGCTCGTCGTGGCGCGGCGGCCGATCTGGGTCAATACCGCACTGTCGGTCCTCCCCTTCGCCCAGATGACGGTGGCCTGGCTGATCTGGAGCATCGGGGGCGGGGAGCGCTTCAGGAATCGCCTGGCCGGCGCCTGGCTCGCCGCCGTGCTCCTCGTCTCGGTCGCTCTCTACCTGCCGGTGATCGGCAAGGGTGAACTCCTTCCCGTCATCGGTCCCTCCCTCATGGGGAGGTTTGCCGATGAGCCCCACTACGAGAAGACGCCGTACCTTCCCGCGCCACAACAGCAGTGGCCGGAGCGGCGATGACGCGCGCCCTGAAACTGCTGCGGATTCTTTGGCGGATGCACCGCAAGGCTCCCACCTTTGTCAGCTTCAACGTCTCCGACCGCTGCAACGAGGCCTGCCCCATGTGCGCCGTCTGGCGCGAGCCGGGGCCGGAGCTGCCGGTGCCGGAGCTGGAACGGATCTTTGCCGACCTCGGGCGCTTCGGCCTGATGGTGGTGGAGGTCTCCGGCGGGGAGCCGTTCCTCCGTTCCGACATTTTCGAGGTCTTTGCCCTGCTGGACCGGCTCGGCTTTCTCTATACCACGACCACCAACGGCACCATCGTCACCGACGAGATCCTGGGCCGGCTGCGCCGGGCGGAAGGGCTCCTCCAGCTTGCCGTGAGCCTCGATTCCCTCGACCGGGCGGTCTATGCCCGGCTGCGGGGGGGGGACCTCCTGCCGCAGGTGCTCCGCAACCTCGACACCATTGCCGCCGCGGCGCTCCCCCGACCGGTGAAGCTGAACCTGACCCTGGGACGGCACAACGTCCGGGAGGCGCTGGAACTCCTCCGCTTTGCCCGGGAGCGGGGCTTCTACCTCTCGGTCTTTCCCGTCAACACCGGCCATGGCTTCGCCCATCGCGCCGCCGATCCGCTGCACGAGGCGAGCGCTGCGGAGCGGGAGGAGATGGCGGCGCTCTTCCGCGAGCTCGCCCGGCTGCGGCGGGCGGGCGAGCCGCTCTGGGAGTACAGCGGCTTCTACGAGCTGGCCGCCGACTACGTCCTCGGGAAGGGGGGCGGCCTCTGCGACGCAGGCGAACTCTACGTTGACCTGCGGACGGAAGGCCGGCTCGCCGTCTGCGTCGACCAGCCGGCCTTCGCCGACCTGCGCCGGGAGAGCGTCGCCGCGGCCTGGCCGCGCATCGCCGGGGAGCGGGAGCGGATCAGGCAGTGCGCCGGCGAGACCCCCTGCTGCTACACCTGCACCGCCAACGTCTCCCTCACCGCCGGCCACCAGCTCTCCTTCCTGCTGGAGACGGCCCGTGTCCGGTGGCGCCGGCGCCGGGAGGGGAGGCAGCCATGCCGGTAGCGGAGGGGCGACGGAATGAAGCGCCGGTTGTCGTGCTCGGCGCCGGGCCGGCCGGGCTCACGGCGGCCTACGAGCTTTCGCGGCGCGGGGTCCCGACGGTCCTCCTGGAGCAGGATCGCCAGGTGGGGGGGCTTGCCCGAACGGTGGTGTACCGGGGGTATCGCTTCGACATCGGCGGCCACCGCTTCTTCACCCGCCAGGCCATCGTCCGCGGCCTCTGGCAGACCATGCTCGGCGACGACCTGCTGGTGCGTCCCCGGCTGTCGAGGATCTACTACGGGGGGAAGTTCTTCGACTATCCCCTGAAACCGCTCAATGCCCTGCGCAATCTCGGAATCACGGAGAGCGTGGCGGTCCTCGGCAGCTACCTCTGGCGCAAACTCTTCCCGATCCGCCCCGAGGCGAGCTTTGCCGACTGGGTCACGAACCGCTTCGGCGGCCGCCTCTACCGGATGTTCTTCAAGTCCTACACCGAGAAGGTCTGGGGGATCCCCTGCCACACCATCGGCGCCCAGTGGGCCGCCCAGCGGATCCGTGGGCTGTCGCTGCGGACCGCCATCGTGAACATGTTCTTCCCCCGCCGTCACCAACGGCGCGGGGAGACGATCAAGACCCTCATCGACGAGTTTCTCTACCCGCGGCTCGGCCCCGGCATGATGTGGGAGGCGTTCCGGGAGGCCATCGCCGGCCAGGGAGGGACGATCAGCCTCGGAAGCAGGGTGACCCGCCTGCTGCACGACGGAGAGCGGATCGTGGCGGTGGAGGGAAAACGCGACGGCGAGCCGTTCGCCTGGACGGTTTCCGGGGTGATCTCCACCATTCCGCTCCGGCACCTGATCCACGCCCTCCGGCCGCTTCCCCCCGATGCCGTCCTGGCCGCCGCCGACCGCCTTAAATACCGCGACTTCCTGACGGTGGCGCTCATCGTTGACGTGGCGGAACTCTTCCCCGATAACTGGATCTATGTCCACGACGAAACGGTGCGGGTCGGCCGGATCCAGAACTTCAAGAACTGGAGCCCGGCAATGGTCCCCGACGGGACGAAGACCTGCCTGGGGATGGAGTACTTCTGCGCCGAAGGGGACGATATCTGGGCCATGGCGGACGCCGATCTCGTGGCGCTGGCGACGCGGGAGCTGGCTGCCATCGCCATCACCGTGCCGGAGAAGGTGGTGGATGGCACCGTGGTGCGGATGCCGAAGGCCTATCCGGTCTACGACGAGGGGTATCATGAGGCCTTCGAAACAGTGAAGGGATATCTGGAGCGGTTTGCCAACCTCCAGGTGGCGGGGCGCAACGGCATGCACCGGTACAACAACATGGACCATTCGATGCTGACCGCGATCCTGGCGGTGCGCAACATCTTCGGCGAGCGCCACGACCTGTGGGGAATCAACGCCGATGACGAGTATCTCGAAGCTGGATGGGACATGGAGATCAATTCCCGTCCCGATTTCATGGCCGATGAGCCGGTTCGCCGGGAAACACGGTGAAGGAGAGGGTGGAGGACCTCGGATGCAGTTCTCCGGGGGCTCTTTTCTGTTGACAAGGTTGCGTATTCAACAATAGGATTAAGAACTTGTGCATTTTATACGTAACGTGAGGGGGTTGTGATGGGCAAGGTGTTCAAGGTGGCGGTCCTGCCGGGTGACGGCATCGGTCCCGAGGTGATGGCCGAGGCGCTCCGGGTGCTGGACGCCGTGGAAGCGAAGTACGACGTGAAGTTCGAGCGGACCCACGCCAACGTTGGGGGAGCCGGCATCGACAATGAAGGGAAGGCCCTTCCCGAAACCACCGTGAATATCTGCAAGGCCTCTGACGCCATCCTCTTCGGCTCCGTCGGCGGCCCCAAGTGGGAATCGCTCCCCCCGGACGAGCAGCCCGAGCGGGGCGCGCTCCTGCCGCTGAGAAAAATATTCGGCCTCTACGCCAACCTCCGGCCGGCCATCATCTTCCCGTCCCTTACCGGCGCCTCGTCCCTCAAGGAAGAGGTCATTGCCGGCGGCTTCAACGTCCTGGTCATCCGTGAGCTGACCGGCGGCATCTACTTCGCCCAGCCCAAGGGGATCGAGGGTGAAGGACGCGACCGGGTCGGTTTCGACACCATGCGCTACAGCGTCCCCGAGATCGAGCGGATCACCCACGTCGCCTTCCAGGCGGCCCGCAAGCGCGGCAAAAAGGTCTGCTCCATCGACAAGGCCAACGTCCTCTCCTCGTCGGTCCTCTGGCGCGAGGTGGTCATCGGCATCGCCAAGGAGTACCCGGACGTGGAGTTGACCCACATGTACGTCGACAACGCCGCCATGCAGCTGGTCCGCTGGCCGAAGCAGTTCGACGTCATCCTCTGCGAGAACATGTTCGGCGACATCCTCTCCGATGAAGCCGCCATGCTGACCGGCTCCCTCGGAATGCTCCCGTCGGCGTCGCTGGCCGAGGGGACCTTCGGCATGTACGAGCCCTCCGGCGGCAGCGCCCCGGACATCGCCGGCCAGGGGATCGCCAACCCCATCGCCCAGATCCTCTCCATGGGGATGATGCTCAAGTTCTCCTTCGGCATGGTGGACGCGGCCGATGCCATCGACAACGCCGTGGCAAAGGTTCTCGACCAGGGCTTCCGGACCCGCGACATCTTCCAGGACAAGCCGGGCGAGAGGCTGGTGAACACCAAGGAAATGGGCGACGCGATCATCGCGGCACTGTAACGAATTAATAATCTTCCCGAAAAAGGAGTTCTGCCTATGAAAGTCGGAATCGTCGGTTGGCGCGGCATGGTCGGTTCGGTTCTCCTCCAGCGGATGGTGGAGGAGGGCGATTTCACCATCGGCATCGAACCGGTCTTCTTCTCCACCTCCCAGGCGGGGCAGCCCGCCCCCATGAACGCCGGGACCCTGAAGGACGCCTCGGATATCGCCGAGCTCAAGAAGCTCGACGTGATCATCACCTGCCAGGGGGGCGACTACACCAAGGCGGTCCACCCTGAGCTGCGCAAGCAGGGATGGCAGGGGTACTGGATCGATGCCGCCTCCACCCTCCGGATGGAGGAGAGCGCCGTCATCATCCTCGACCCGGTCAACCGCAACGTCATCGACGCGGCCCTGGCCAAGGGTCAGAAGGACTTCATCGGCGGCAACTGCACCGTCAGCCTCATGCTGATGGGGCTGGGGGGGCTCTTCCGGGCCGGCCTCGTGGAGTGGCTCACCTCCATGACCTATCAGGCCGCCTCCGGCGCCGGCGCCCCCAACATGCGCGAGCTCCTCTCCCAGATGGGGGTCCTGCACGGCTCCGTGGCCGAGCTTCTCAAGAATCCGGGTTCCGCCATCCTCGATATCGACCGCGACGTGACCGCCACCCTGCGCGGCGACGCCATGCCGAAGAAAGAGTTTGGCTCCCCGCTGGCCGGAAACGTCCTCCCCTGGATCGACCGGGAGGTGGAGGACGGTCAGAGCCGCGAGGAGTGGAAGGGGTTCGCCGAGACCAATAAGATCCTCGGCACCACCACGCCGATCCCGGTGGACGGCATCTGCGTCCGCGTCGGCGCCATGCGCTGCCACAGCCAGGCCATCACCATCAAACTGAACAAGGACCTGCCGCTGGCCGACATCGAGGAGCTGATCAAGAACGACAACCAGTGGGTCAAGTTCGTTCCCAACACCAAGGCCGAGACTCTGGCCGACCTGACCCCTGCCGCGGTTTCCGGGCTCCTGACGGTTCCCGTCGGCCGGGTCCGCAAGATGAAGATGGGCCCGCAGTACGTCCAGGCCTTCACCTGCGGTGATCAGCTCCTGTGGGGGGCCGCCGAGCCCCTGCGCCGGATGCTCCGCATCCTCGTGGAAAAATAGCGGGAGGAAACGCATTTGAGCAAGCAGTGGAACATCGCTGTCGTCGGCGCCACCGGCGCCGTCGGCAGCCAGATGATAGAATGCCTCGAAGAGCGGGATTTCCCGGTCGGGAAGATCAGCTATCTGGCCAGCGCCCGCAGCGCCGGTCAGGTGCTGGAGTTCAAGGGGAAGCCGGTCGTGGTGGAGGAGTTGACCCGCAACTCCTTCGAGGGGGTCGACATCGCCCTCTTCTCGGCCGGCGGCGACCGTTCCCGGGAGTTCTGCCCCGCCGCTGCCGCGGCCGGTGCCGTCTGCATCGACAACTCCAGCGCCTGGCGCATGGACCCGGACGTGCCGCTGGTGGTCCCCGAGGTGAACCCCCAGGCTATCGCCGGCTATGGCAAGAAGGGGATCATCGCCAACCCCAACTGCTCCACCATCCAGATGGTGGTGGCGCTGAAGCCGCTTCACGATTACGCCACCATCCGGCGAATCGTGGTCTCCACCTACCAGGCGGTTTCCGGCACCGGCAGCAAGGCCATTGCCGAGCTCGACCGGCAGGTGAAGGGGCTGCTCCAGGGGAAGTCTCCCGACGTTTCGGTCTATCCGCACCAGATCGCCTTCAACTGTCTCCCCCAGATCGACTCGTTCGAAGAGAGCGGCTACACCAAAGAAGAGATGAAGATGGTCAACGAGACCCGGAAGATCATGGCGGCGGATATCCGGATCACCGCCACCGCCGTCCGGGTGCCGGTCTTCTACGGTCACTCCGAGTCGGTGAACATCGAGACGGAGAAGAAGCTGACGGTGGCCAAGGCACGGGAGCTTCTGAAGAAGGCCCCCGGCGTGAAGCTCGTGGATGATCCGGCCAAGGGGCGCTACCCGATGCCGATGGACGCCGCGGGACAGGACCTTACCCTTGTGGGCCGGATCCGCGAAGACGAGTCGATTGAGAACGGCCTCAACCTCTGGGTCGTGGCCGATAATATCCGCAAGGGGGCGGCGACCAATGCGGTTCAGATTGCCGAGATCCTGGTCGGGAAGTATCTGAAGTAGCACGTTTCGTACGGGCGGAATATACGAACCCCCGGGTCCTGCCGGGGGTCTTCTTTTTTGGGGACGCGGTTCTGGCATGCGGAACATCAAGCTGATCATCGAATACGACGGAACCAACTACGCCGGCTGGCAGGTGCAGCCCAACGGGGTCTCGATCCAGGAGACAATGGAAACGGCGCTGGGGGCCCTGCTCAAGGGGCCGGTGCGCCTCCATTCGTCGGGGCGTACCGATGCCGGAGTCCACGCCCGCGGGATGGTGGCGACGTTCAGCACTGACAGCATGGTGCCGCTGCGGGCATTTTCCGACGGCCTCAACTCACTTCTTCCTCCTGACATTGCCGTTGCCTCTTCCGAGGAGGTGCCGCTGGAATTCCATCCCCGCTTCGATGCCCGCGGCAAGCACTATCGCTACAGCCTCTACCGGGGTGGACGCCGCTCGCCGCTGGCACGGCTGTGCGCGTGGCATGTCAGGGGAGAGCTGGATCTGGCCGCGATGCGGGAGGCGGCAAAGCTCATGGTGGGGGAGCATGACTTCGCCTCGTTCCGTACGGCGGGGTGCGCGGCAAAGACAACGGTGCGCCGCATCGATGCCGTTGATGTCGGCGAAGAGGGCGGTTTTCTCCGCGTGGATGTCCGTGGCTCCGGCTTTCTCCGCAACATGGTGCGGATGATGGTGGGGACCTTGGTGGAGGTGGGGCGGGGACGGCGAACTCCAGAGGCCGTGGCGCTCCTTCTCTCCCATCCCGGCAGCTCGTCGGCGGGACCGACGGCCCCCCCCCACGGCCTCTGTCTCGAAGAGGTTTACTACTGATTTTGACGGTGACTTTTTTCTTGACAGCGACACTCACGCATAGTACCATCCGTCCTTCGCTGAGAAGAGCGTTCACTATTTATTCCATCCAGCGTGCGAGGGTTCGATGAAAACGACGAAGGTAGCAAAGAAGGAAGAAGTGACCAGGGAATGGTTCCTGGTTGATGCCGATAGCAAGGTCCTCGGTCGCGTGGCCACGGAGATCGCCAACATCCTCCGTGGGAAAAAGAAGCCGACCTATACTCCGAGCGTCGACACGGGCGATTTCGTCATTGTCGTCAACGCCGAGAAGATCGCCCTGACCGGCAACAAGATGGCCGACAAGGTCTACTACAGCCACTCCGGCTTCCCCGGCGGGCTCAAGGAGATCACCGCCGGCAAGCTCCTCGAGAAGAAGCCCGAGGATGTCATCCGCAAGGCGGTCAAGGGGATGCTCCCCAAGAACAAGCTGGCCCGCCACATGCTCAAGAAGCTCAAGGTCTATGCCGGGGGCGCGCATCCGCACGAGGCTCAGCAGCCCAAGGTTCTCGACATCTAATCGGATCACGAACAACGATCAGGAGATAACGAATGGCAGGTATCAGCTACTACGGAACGGGTAAGAGAAAGTCGTCGGTTGCCAGGGTTTGGCTGCGGCCGGGGACCGGGAACATCGTCATCAACAACAAGACCATTGACCAGTATTTCGGGCGCGAGACCTCAAAGATGGTCGTCAAGCAGCCGCTGGAGCTGGTTGAGAAGGTCGGCGAGTTCGACATCTACGTGAATGTCCGCGGCGGCGGCGATTCCGGGCAGGCCGGCGCCATCAAGCACGGCATCACCAAGGCGCTTCTCGGGGCCGACGGTGCGCTGCGCGGCACGCTCAAGAAGGCCGGGTTCATCACCCGCGACTCCCGCATCAAGGAGCGCAAGAAGTACGGCAAGGCGGCTGCCCGCCGGAGCTTCCAGTTCTCCAAGCGTTAATCGGTTGTTGGTGGTTATGTCATTGCAGGGGGAAATCCGTTCCGGGTTTCCCCTTTTGCGTTGGTGGTCTCCAGTGGGGGGAGTGATGAAAACGTCAGGCCGGGGAGGAGTTGTCACATGCTGAAAGTTGCCGTGGTTGGAGCCAGTGGCTATACGGGGGTCGAGCTGTTGCGGCTCCTCCATTGTCATTCCGAGGTTGCGGTTACCTGTATCACCTCCGAGCAGAGCGCCGGCAGGCCGGTCGCCGACGTCTTTCCGACCCTGCGCAAGCGTTACGGCCAGATCTTGGAAAATCTGGAGCCGGTCAGGGTGGCCGAGAAAGCCGACTTTATCTTTACGGCGCTCCCCCATAAGGCGGCCATGGAGGTGGTTCCCACGTTTCTGAAACTCGGGAAGCGGGTCGTGGACCTGTCCGCCGATTACCGCTTTCACGATGCGGCGGTGTATGAGACGTGGTATGAGCCCCACATGAACCCCGAACTGCTGGCCGAGGCGGTCTACGGCCTTCCCGAGGTGCGGCGCGATGCGATCGTCGACGCACGGCTCGTGGGAAATCCCGGCTGCTATCCGACCAGCGTCATCCTTGCACTCCAACCGCTGCTCCGGCATGGACTCATCGATCCCGCCACTATCATTGCCGACTCCAAGTCGGGGGTCTCCGGGGCCGGGCGCGGCGCTAAGGTTGACAACCTGTACTGCGAAGTGAACGAAGGGTTCAAGGCTTACAGTGTGGGGGGCGTTCACCGGCATACGCCCGAGATCGAACAGGAGCTGTCACTTCTTGCCGGTGCGAAGGTGACGATTTCGTTCACCCCCCATCTCGTCCCGATGGACCGGGGGATCCTTTCCACGGTCTACGCCCGGCTGACGGCCGTGAAAAGCCGGACAGAGCTGGTCGAGCTCTATGAGGAGTATTACGAGGGAGAGCCCTTCGTCCGTGTCCTCCCGGCTGGCAGCTATCCGTCCACCGCCCATGTCCGGGGTGCAAATTTCTGCGATCTCGGCATTGCGGTCGATGAGCGCACGGGCCGGGTCATCGTGGTGTCGGCCATCGACAACCTGGTGAAGGGGGCTGCCGGGCAAGCCGTCCAGAACATGAACATCATGAATGGCTTCCCCGAGGGGATGGGGTTGGAAGGGCTCCCGCTTTTCCCGTAAGCTGCCATGGCGTTTCTCCCCCTTACCAAAGAAGAGGCAGCCGCGCGGGGCTGGCCAGAGTTTGACGTGATCTTTGTCACGGGCGATGCCTATGTCGACCACCCCGCGTTCGGGGTGCCTCTCCTGGCGCGGTGGCTCGAGTTCCACGGTTTTCGGGTCGGTATCATTGCCCAGCCGGACTGGAGATCCAGGGAGCCGTTCATGGCGCTTGGCCGGCCCCGGCTGTTCTTTGCCGTTTCCGCCGGCGCCATGGATTCCATGGTTGCCCACTATACCCCGGCCCGCAAACTGCGGCACGATGATGCCTACACGCCGGGAAACCGCCATGGCGCCCGGCCGAATCGGGCCACCATCGTCTATACGTCGCGGCTAAAAGAGTGCTTTCGCGATGTTCCGGTGGTGATCGGGGGGATCGAGGCATCGCTCAGGCGTCTCGCCCACTACGATTTCTGGGAAGACAAAGTCCGTCGCTCCCTGCTGGTCGATGCCAAGGCCGACCTGCTCGTGTTCGGCATGGGGGAGCGGCCGCTTTTGGAGATGGCGGAGCACCTGCGGAGAGGCGAGCCGTTTTCTTCACTGACCGATATCCGCGGTACAGCCCGCATGGCGCGGGAGGTCGGGGCCGATGCGGTCATCCTTCCGTCCTTCGAGGAGGTTGCGGCGGACCGCCTCCGCTATGCCGAGGCCTTCCGACTTGCTGCGGGAGAAACCAATCAATACTGCGCGCGAATGGTTGCCCAGCGCCACGGGGAGCGGTACGTGGTCTGCAATCCACCGGCCTTGCCCCTCTCTGAAGCCGAGATGGATGCGCTCTATGCGCTTCCCTTTACCCGGGCACCCCATCCGTCGTATCGGGAGACGATTCCTGCCTACGACCAGATCAAAGCCTCGGTGACGACGCATCGGGGGTGCTTCGGAGGGTGCTCGTTCTGCGCCATTACCCATCATCAGGGAAAGTTCATCCAGTCGCGCAGCGAAGCGTCCGTTGTTCGCGAAGTGGAGCGCATGGTGCAGATGCCGTGGTTCCGGGGGAGCGTGTCGGATGTGGGAGGGGCAACTGCCAACATGTATGGGCTGGGGTGCGGGCATCCCGAAGCCGGCGAGCGTTGCCGACGGGAGAGTTGTCTCTATCCGCGCCCCTGTCGTCATCTCGTTGTCGCGGATCGGCGGGCTGCCGGCCTGCTCAGGCGCGTGAAGGGGATCCGTGGTGTAAGGCATGTGACGGTCACGTCCGGGGTTCGCTACGATCTTCTGGAACGACAGCCCGGATATCTTGAGCAGTTGCTGGGTCACCATGTGGGGGGGCGACTCAAGGTAGCGCCAGAACATGTTGTCGGCCGCGTCACGGATCTTATGCATAAACCCGGTGCGGAATCGTTCGAGCGCTTTCTGGCGCTCTTTCAGCGCGAAAGCGCCCGGCTCGGCAAGCGGCAGTTTGTCGTTCCGTATCTCATGTCGGGGCACCCAGGGTGCTCCCTCGAGGATATGGTGGAGCTGTCGCTCTTTCTGAGAAAACACGGAATGCGGGTGGAGCAGGTGCAGGATTTTACACCGACACCGGGGACCCTTTCGACGTGCATGTACCACACCGGGCTCGATCCGGTGACTGGCGAGCAGACCTATGTTGCGAGGAGCGACCGCGAGAAGCGTCTGCAAAAGGCACTTCTCCTGTGGCACCAGCCGGCCGAACGGCGCTCTGTTCTTGAGGCGCTGCGGGCCTGTGGCAGAGAGGATGCAGCTCGTCTTTTGCTTGACAACGAGAGGAGTGGGCATCCCGTTCGTGCAGGAGGGGCTGCGCCATCCCGGCGAGGCAGGAAATAGGAGGGTTGCCATCACGTCTGCAAGTAAAGTTCTTGACAACTATTGCTCTGTGTATTATATAAAGTTTCTTCGCATGGCGAAAAAAGCTTGACCAAGCCGTGAAAAGCAGGTAATAGACTTCTTCGCGCTGGCGTAGCTCAACTGGTAGAGCAGCTGACTTGTAATCAGCAGGTTGCGGGTTCAAGTCCTGTCGCCAGCTCCATAGCAAAGGCCTCTTCAACTGGAGGGATTCCCGAGCGGCCAAAGGGAACAGACTGTAAATCTGTCGTCGTACGACTTCGGAGGTTCGAATCCTCCTCCCTCCACCATAAAAACCTTCAGAGGTCGAGCAGGCATTGCCGATATCCAGGAGACATGAACGGTCGATTGGACTGGGTGCGGCGGGTATGCAAGGTCTCACAGCTTCATTCATAAGTTTTGGCGGGAGTAGCTCAGTTGGCTAGAGCATCAGCCTTCCAAGCTGAGGGTCGCGGGTTCGAGTCCCGTTTCCCGCTCCAAACTTCGTTAAGCCCACATAGCTCAGTAGGTAGAGCACTTCCTTGGTAAGGAAGAGGTCACCGGTTCGAATCCGGTTGTGGGCTCCATTTTTCTCATTTCGTTGCAGGCGAGAAGCGATTCTTAAAAACGATTGTCCGGGAGGAAATCCTAAATGGCAAAGGCAAAATTCGAGAGGAAGAAACCGCACGTCAACATAGGAACGATTGGTCACGTTGACCACGGCAAGACCACGCTGACCGCGGCCATCACCAAGGTTCTTGCGGAGCGCGGCCAAGCAGAGTTTCGTGCATTCGACCAGATCGACAATGCACCGGAAGAGCGTGAGCGTGGTATCACCATCGCCACCGCACACGTCGAATACGAAACCGAGAACCGTCACTATGCCCACGTTGACTGCCCGGGCCACGCCGACTACGTAAAGAACATGATCACCGGTGCGGCTCAGATGGACGGTGCCATCCTCGTTGTCTCCGCGGCTGACGGGCCGATGCCCCAGACCCGCGAGCACATCCTGCTTGCCCGCCAGGTAGGCGTTCCCTACATTGTCGTCTTCCTGAACAAGGCCGACATGGTTGACGACGAAGAGCTTCTGGAGCTCGTCGAGCTCGAGATCCGGGAACTGCTCTCCTCCTACGACTTCCCAGGCGACGATATCCCTATCATCAAGGGTTCCGCCCTCAAGGCCCTCAACGGCGACAAGGACGAGCTCGGCGAAGAGTCCGTGCTGAAGCTGATGGAAGCCGTCGACAACTACATCCCCGAGCCGGAGCGCGCCATCGACAAGCCGTTCCTGATGCCGGTCGAGGACGTCTTCTCGATCTCCGGTCGCGGCACCGTCGCCACCGGCCGGGTTGAGCGCGGCATCGTCAAGGTGGGCGAAGAAGTCGAGATCGTCGGCATCAAGACCACCGTCAAGACCACTGTCACCGGTGTCGAGATGTTCCGCAAGCTCCTCGACGAAGGTCGCGCCGGCGACAACATCGGTGCTCTGCTGCGCGGCGTAAAGCGTGAAGACATTGAGCGCGGCCAGGTACTCGCGAAGCCGGGGAGCATCACCCCGCACACCAAGTTCAAGGCCGAGGCGTACATCCTGACCAAGGAAGAAGGTGGCCGTCACACCCCGTTCTTCAACGGGTATCGTCCGCAGTTCTACTTCCGGACCACCGACGTGACCGGCGTGGTAGACCTTCCTGCTGGCACCGAGATGGTCATGCCTGGCGACAACGTCGCCGTGACGGTCAACCTGATCACGCCGATCGCCATGGACGAAGGGCTTCGCTTCGCGATTCGCGAGGGTGGCCGTACTGTCGGCGCCGGGGTTGTTAGCTCGATTATCGAATAACGCAGTCAAAGAGGGGGTGGAGGTGACTCCGCCCCCGTATTATTCGCGGTAAAGGAAAAAAAGATGAGAGATATCATTACCCTTGGTTGCACTGAATGCAAACAGCGTAACTACACGACGACCAAGAACAAGAAGAATACGCCCCAAAAGCTTGAGTTCAAAAAGTACTGCCGCTTCTGCCGCACTCACACCATTCACAAGGAAACCAAGTAGGTTTGCCGTTTGTGGCGGGGGTGTGCCAGGCGCATTTCTGTCCATCCATGCAGGCCAGTAGCTCTAATGGCTAGAGCACCGGTCTCCAAAACCGGGTGTTGGGGGTTCGAGTCCCTCCTGGCCTGCCATTTTATAGACAGTTGCGGAGTTCACAGCGTGATCACCAAAGTAAAAGAGTTTCTCGCGGAAGTGAAGGCTGAGCTGGGCAAGGTGACGTGGCCGTCTCGCAAGGAGACTATTTCGACAACATGGGTCGTAGTAGCCATCGTCTTTCTTATCTCTATTTACCTTGGTGCCTGTGATGTGGTGCTTGCCAAGGTGATGCGCTTCATTCTCGGCTAAAAGGTATTTCTCATGGCGAAAAGATGGTACGGGGTACACACCTACTCCGGCTTTGAAAATAAAGTCAGGCTGACGCTTCAGGAGCGGATCAAGAACCTGGGTCTTGAAGAGATGTTCGGCGAAGTGCTCATTCCGTCCGAAACGGTGGTGGAGCTCAAGAAGGGGGAGAAGAAGACCTCTTCAAGAAAATTTTTTCCAGGCTATATCCTCGTCAACATGGAACTCAATGACGAGACGTGGCACGTGGTCAAGGAAACATCCAAGGTAACCGGATTTGTTGGCGGGAATAACCCGTTTGTCATTCCTGACGAAGAGGTTCAGAAGATTACCCGCCGGATGGAAGAAGGGGCAGAAAAACCGCGTCCGAAGGTGCTGTTCGAGGTTGGTGAGACGGTTCGGGTGGTTGATGGTCCGTTTCTCAACTTTTCCGGGGTGGTTGAGGATGTAAAGCCCGACAAGGGTAAGCTGAGGGTGATGGTCAGTATTTTTGGTCGTGCCACCCCTGTGGAGCTTGAGTTCATGCAGGTCGAGAAACAGTAAGTAGCGCTTTGGATCTGCTGACTGATATACGAAATTCTTTAATATTCGAGTAGTGCAAGGAGTTAAAGCAATGGCCAAGAAAATCACGGGTTACATCAAGCTGCAGATCCCGGCCGGGAAGGCTAACCCCTCTCCTCCGATCGGTCCGGCACTGGGTCAGCACGGCGTAAATATCATGGAGTTCTGTAAAGCGTTTAACGCAAAGACCCAGGCGGATGAAGGGACTATCATCCCGGTGGTTATCACCGTGTACGCGGACCGCTCGTTCACCTTCATCACTAAGACGCCTCCGATGTCTATTCTTATCAAGAAGATGCTCGGTATCGAGAGCGGTTCGAGCACACCGAACAAGAACAAAGTCGGCAAGCTCACGAAGGCTCAAGTGAAGGAGATCGCCGAGAAGAAAATGCCGGATCTCAATGCGGCATCTCTCGAGACCGCCATGAAGACGGTCGAAGGGACCGCCCGCAGCATGGGCGTTGAAATAGTTCAATAAGAGAAAGGGTGGAGAGAGATGCCGAAGACTGCCAATAAGTACAAAGAGGCCCTGGCCAAGATTGACAGGAGCAGGAGCTACGGTCTCGCGGAAGGCATAGAGAGCGTCAAGGCTGTCGCGTACGCTAAATTTGACGAGACTGTTGAGGTCGCCGTTCGCCTTGGGGTCGACCCCCGCCATGCTGATCAGATGGTGCGTGGCGCTGTCGTTCTTCCGAACGGTCTCGGGAAAGACGTTCGCGTTCTGGTTTTTGCCAAGGGCGAGAAGGAGAAGGAGGCCCGGGACGCGGGTGCAGACCTGGTCGGCGCTGAAGATCTGGTCACCAAGATTCAGGAAGGGTGGTTCGAGTTCGATACCGCCATTGCAACTCCTGACATGATGGGCCTCGTCGGCAAGATTGGTAAACTCCTTGGCCCCCGTGGACTCATGCCAAACCCCAAGGTTGGAACGGTAACCTTTGACGTGGGGCGTGCTGTTAAGGAATGCAAGGCCGGTAAGGTCGAGTTCCGCGTTGAGAAGGCCGGTATCGTTCATGCTCCGGTTGGCAAAGTTTCGTTTGATGCCGACAAGCTTAAGGAAAACCTCCTTGCACTTGTCGAAGCCCTGGTGAAGGCGAAGCCGTCGGCCGCCAAGGGCACGTATCTGAAGAAGATCAGCATTTCGTCCACCATGGGACCTGGCCTCAACCTCGATATTTCAGAGGTCCAATCCAAGTTGATATAAAACCAGAGCAGCAAGCCAAAGTCAGAGACAGCAGGCGTCCCGTCAACGAAGCCGGGGCTTAAAAGCTTTGCAGCCTGCCGAGACTTGAGGTGGTGACTGAAACAGGTTGTTTCTGCGCTCCCCGACTTTGGCTGAAGGGTCCATGACCCAAAAAACCAAAAGAAAGGAGGAAGGCGCTTGAACAGAGAGAACAAGCAACAGCAAGTAAGCGAACTGCACGACAAACTCACCCGTGCTAATGCGGTATTTCTTGCCGATTTCCGCGGCATGAGCGTCGAGCAGGCAACGACGTTGCGTAATGAGTTGCGTGCCGCGTCTGTTGAGTACAAGGTCGTCAAGAATACGTTGCTTGAACTGGCGTCAAAGGGGACTGACAAGGAGTCACTCTCCCCCCATTACGCCGGTCCGACAGCGGTTGCGTTCAGTTATGACGATCCGGTCGCCGCAGCAAAAGTGCTCTCGAAGTTTGCCAAGTCACAACCCAACACCTTCAAGCTTAAAGCTGGTGTGCTCACCGGCAAGGCGATTGGCGTCGCGGATATCCAGGCATTGGCCGATCTGCCGAGCCGCGAGGTTCTGCTCGCGAAACTTCTCGGCACGATCAACGCACCGGTTGCCAACTTCGTGGGCGTTCTTGCCGCGGTTCCGGGCAGTTTCGTGCGTGCCCTTGACGCCGTTAGAGCGAAGAAGGCGGGCAACTAGCTTACACTTATCTCAGCAAACAGAACAACAATTAATGGAGGAATAAAGAAATGGCAGAAATCACCAAAGCCGATGTTGTCAGCTTCATCGAAAATATGACGGTTCTCGAACTTGCTGAGCTCGTAAAGGAGCTCGAAGACAAGTTCGGCGTTTCCGCAGCCGCTCCCGTTGCTGTTGCCGCTGCTGCTCCCGTTGCTGGCGCTGCTGAAGCTGCCGAAGAGAAGACTGAATTCGATATCATCCTCAAGAGCGCCGGGGCGAACAAGATCGCTGTCATCAAGGTTGTTCGCGCTCTTACCGGCTTGGGCCTGAAGGAAGCCAAGGATCTTGTCGACGGTGCTCCGAAGCCTGTCAAGACCGGCGTTTCCAAAGAAGAGGCTGAAGAGGCCAAGAAGCAACTCGTCGAGTCCGGCGCTGAAGTCGAGATTAAGTAAGCACTGACCCCCCTTTAGCATGACAGCCAAGGTCGCCGCGCGCGGCCTTGGCTCTTCTATTTTCGTTGCGGTGGTGAGTTGTTATGCTCCGCAGCGATTCAATAAAGCGTACTAATTCCAGTGGGTTGAGGGTTAGGCCGGCCTTCGCCAAAGGAGAATATATGGCTTATTCAATTGCGAATAACCAACTGCTGCGCAAGAACTTCGCTAAGATTCACAAGATTATCGACATTCCCAATCTGATTGATATTCAGAAAAATTCCTATAAACGGTTTCTGCAACTCGATACACCACCTGAAGTACGTAAGAACAGCGGGCTTGAGGCGGTATTTAAGAGCGTGTTTCCCATCAGGGACTTCAGTGAGACCGCATCGCTCGAATATGTTTCCTATACACTGGGCGCTCCAAAGTATGACGTGGAGGAGTGCCACCAGCGCGGGATGACTTTTGCCGCACCGATGAAGGTGAAAGTTCGCCTTGTTGTCTGGGACGTCAACAAGGAAACCTCCGTTCGGTCCATCAAGGACATCAAGGAGCAGGAAGTCTACTTTGGTGAGATTCCGCTCATGACGGACAACGGGACGTTTATCATAAATGGCACTGAGCGAGTTATCGTCAGCCAGCTTCACCGTTCACCCGGTGTTTTTTACGATCACGACAAAGGAAAGACCCACTCCAGCGGCAAGGTTCTCTATTCCGCGCGGGTGATACCATATCGCGGCTCCTGGTTGGACTTCGAGTTCGATCACAAGGACATTCTGTTTGTTCGCATCGACCGGCGTCGCAAGATGCCGGCAACGGTACTCCTCAAGGCCCTTGGCTATTCAGTGGAGGAGCTCCTCAACTATTTCTACCGGAGCGAGGAAGTCTTCGTTTCCGCGGAAAGCATGACGAAAAAAGCTGACGCGGAACTGCTTTCGAGCCAAAAAGCGTCGGTCGACATCGCCGACCCCAAGACTGGCGAGGTCATCGTCAAAGCCAACCGCAAGTTCACCAAGGCGGCAATCCGCAAGATGGCTGAACACGGGATTGTACAGATTCCGATAAACGTCGATGAGATCGTCGGGAAATTTGTCTCCACGGACATCGTTGATCCTTCCACCGGTGAAGTCATCGTCGAGTGCAACGACGAGATAACCCAGGGCAAGCTCGACGATATCAAGGCGCGGGGGATCGAGTCCTTCAAGATCCTGTTCATTGATAACGTTCATGTTACGTCGTCGCTGCGCGACACGCTTCTCGTTGACAAGATCGGCTCTACCGATGATGCCCTGATCGAAATTTACCGCAGGCTGCGCCCCGGCGATCCGCCGACGCTGAAAAGCGCTCAGGCTCTTTTCGATAACCTGTTCTTCAATGCCGAGCGTTACGATCTTTCGGCCGTGGGCCGACTCAAGCTCAATTTCAAGCTTGGGGTGGATGTTCCTCTCGAGACGCAGACCCTGACCAGACCCGACGTCCTTGAGGTTGTTCGCTATCTGATCGACCTCAAAAACGGCAAGGGTACCATCGACGACATCGACCACCTCGGCAACCGCCGCGTGCGGGCCGTGGGAGAATTGCTGGAGAACCAGTACCGGATCGGCCTTGTTCGGATGGAGCGGGCGATCAAGGAGCGGATGAGCCTCCAGGAAGTCGAAAATCTGATGCCGCACGACCTGATCAACTCCAAGCCGGTTTCGGCAGTGGTGAAGGAGTTCTTCGGCTCGTCACAGCTTTCACAGTTCATGGACCAGACCAACCCGCTTTCCGAGGTTACCCATAAGCGGCGTCTCTCGGCTCTGGGCCCGGGCGGACTCACGCGGGAGCGCGCCGGTTTCGAGGTCCGCGACGTTCACCCAACCCACTATGGCCGCGTCTGCCCGATTGAGACCCCGGAGGGTCCGAACATCGGCCTCATCGCGTCGCTCTCCACATACGCACGCATCAACGAGCACGGCTTCGTTGAAACGCCGTACCGCATCGTGAAGGAAGGAAGGGTTACCGATGAAGTCCGTTTCTTCTCTGCGTTGGAAGAAGAGGGGCACGCCATAGCCCAGGCCAACGCCGAGATGGATGCCGACGGGCGGTTCCAGAACGATTACGTTTCGGCACGCAAGGGCGGTGAGTTTGTACTCGTTGGTCGTGACGAGCTTGAGCTCATGGACGTTGCGCCGATGCAGCTGGTGTCCGTTGCCGCATCGCTGATTCCGTTCCTTGAGAACGACGACGCAAACCGGGCGCTGATGGGATCAAACATGCAACGCCAGGCGGTGCCGCTTCTCAAGGCTGATTCCCCCCTCGTCGGAACCGGCATGGAGCGGGTGGTGGCGAAGGACTCGGGGGTGTCGGTCGTTGCTCGCCATAATGGTGTCGTCGAATCGGTCGACGCTTCCCGGATCGTTGTCAAAATCGATGAAGATGAGCACGACGAGACGGGGACCGGTGTTGACATTTACAACCTGATCAAATTCGCCCGTTCTAACCAGAATACCTGCATCAACCAGCGGCCGGTCGTGAAAGTCGGCGACCATGTCACCCGTGGTGATGTCATTGCCGATGGTCCGTCCACCGATATGGGCGAGCTCGCCCTCGGGCAGAACGTCGTGGTTGCCTTCATGCCGTGGGGGGGCTACAACTTCGAGGACTCGATCCTCGTCTCCGAGAAGCTCGTCAAGGATGACCGCTACACCTCGATCCACATCGAAGAGTTCGAGTGCGTGGCACGGGACACGAAGCTGGGCAAGGAAGAAATTACGTCCGACATCCCGAACCTTGGTGAAGAGGCCCTAAAGGACCTCGACGAGTCCGGCATTATCCGGATCGGTGCCGAGGTCAAACCGGGCGATATTCTGGTCGGCAAGATTACGCCGAAGGGCGAAACCCAGCTCTCCCCCGAGGAAAAGCTTCTCCGGGCCATTTTTGGCGAGAAGGCCGGGGATGTCCGCGATACCTCGCTGCGGGTACCCCCCGGTGTCGAGGGAACCATCATCGGTGCCAAGATCTTCTCGCGCAAGGGAAGTGACAAGGATGCCCGGACCGAGATCATTGAGCGCGCCGAGGAAGAAAAACTGCGCAAGGACGAGCAGGACGAAATCCGGATCATCCGCGATTCCGCCGTTGGCAAGCTGAAGAAGCTTCTGATCGGAAAAAAAGCTGCGGTCAAGGTTGAGGACAAGGCAGGCAGGGCAGTCATCTCCAAGGGGACTGCAATTACCGAAGATGCTCTCTCTGCCATTCCGGTCGACCGGTGGGACGAAATATCCGTTGCCGATGGAGAGGGCGTGGACGAGAAAGTCGCCCTGATCCTCACCACACTCCAGCAGCAGATTGACATAATTCGCTACGTCTTCGACGATAAGGTTCAGAAGCTCAAGCGTGGAGACGATCTGCCGCCGGGAGTCATCAAGATGGTGAAGGTTTACATCGCCATCAAGCGCAAGCTCCAAGTCGGCGACAAGATGGCGGGACGGCACGGTAACAAGGGGGTCGTTTCCCGGATTCTCCCTGAGGAAGATATGCCGTACATGGAAGATGGACGACCTGTTGAGATCGTTCTGAACCCCCTCGGCGTTCCATCCCGTATGAACGTTGGCCAGATTCTTGAGACCCATCTCGGCTGGGCGGCCAAGGGGATCGGCTGGAGAATCGAGGAGATGCTCGAGAAGAATTCTCCGGCCAATCAGGTGAAGGGGTATCTCAAGGATGTCTATGGTACGCCGGAGATGAATAAGTTCCTCGAAGGCCTTGCTGAAGAGGAACTGCTTCTGGTGGCCAAGCGCCTTCAGCGGGGCGTTGCCATGGCGTCGCCGGTCTTTGAGGGTGCCGCCGAAGAGCAGATCCATGAGATGCTGGCCAAGGCAGGCTTCGACGCATCCGCACAGGTTACCCTCTTTGACGGAAAGACCGGCGAGTCGTTCAAGCACAAAGTAACGGTTGGCGTCATGTACGTTCTCAAGCTTCACCACTTGGTCGACGATAAGATCCACGCCCGTTCGATCGGTCCCTACAGTCTTGTGACCCAGCAGCCGCTGGGGGGTAAGGCCCAGTTCGGTGGTCAGCGACTCGGAGAGATGGAGGTCTGGGCAATGGAGGCGTATGGAGCCGCCTATGCCCTCCAGGAATTCCTTACGGTAAAGTCAGACGACGTCGCGGGGAGAACCCGAATGTACGAGGCGATCGTTAAAGGTAAGCACACCCTGGAGCCTGGTTTGCCTGAATCGTTCAACGTCCTGATAAAGGAACTTCAGTCGCTTTGTCTCGACGTGGAGCTTCTGGAAAACGACGAAGAGTAATTGCCGCCGCCGGGGCGGCAGCGTCCCGGCATCGATGGCACACGGTGAAAGTTACAGATAACCACTCCTAGACAGAGGAGGATTAGAAATTGGAAGATTTTTTCAACTTTTACGATAAACCCAAGGATCCGCTCCACTTTTCATCCATCCGCATCTCCGTCTCCTCGCCGGAGAAGATTCGCGAACGTTCGTTCGGCGAGGTGAAAAAGCCCGAGACAATCAACTATCGCACCTTTAAGCCCGAGCGCGATGGTCTGTTCTGTGCCAAGATCTTTGGCCCCACCAAGGATTACGAGTGCAACTGCGGAAAATACAAACGGATGAAGCACCGCGGCATCGTCTGTGAAAAGTGCGGCGTCGAGGTGATTCCGTCCAAGGTCCGTCGCGAACGGCTTGGTCATATCGACCTTGCCACCCCGGTGGCCCATATCTGGTTTCTAAAGTCGCTCCCTTCGCGCATTGGTAACCTCCTCGACATTTCACTGAAGGATTTGGAGAAGGTTCTCTATTTTGAGGCCTATGCCGTGACCGATCCGAAAGATACCGGCATGACGGCTTGTGAAGTGCTTTCCGAGGACCGCTACCTGAAGGCGATGGAGGAGTACGGCGGCCAATTCGAGGCGGGCATGGGGGCAGCCGCCATCCGCGACTGCCTCAAGGGACTTGATCTCGACCAACTGGCTGAGCAGCTTCGCCAGGAAATGGTGGAGGCCACAAGCGAGGCGAAGCGCAAGAAGACCGCCAAGCGACTCAAGGTTGTAGAGGCGTTCAAGGAGTCGGGTAACCGTCCGGAATGGATGATCCTTGAATGCATCCCGGTTCTTCCCCCGGAGCTCCGTCCGCTTGTTCCCCTCGACGGCGGGCGCTTTGCCACCTCTGACTTGAACGATCTCTACCGCCGGGTCATAAACCGTAACAACCGCCTCAAGCGGCTCATGGAGCTCCAGGCTCCCGAGGTCATCATCCGCAACGAGAAGCGGATGCTCCAGGAGGCCGTCGACGCGCTCTTTGACAACGGTCGTCGTGGTCGTGCCATCGCCGGCCCCAACAAGCGCCCGCTCAAGTCGCTTTCCGACATGCTGAAAGGCAAGTCAGGACGCTTCCGTCAGAACCTGCTCGGTAAGCGGGTTGACTACTCCGGGCGTTCGGTTATCGTCGTCGGTCCCGAACTCCGGCTCCACCAGTGCGGTCTTCCCAAAAAGATGGCGCTGGAACTCTTCAAACCGTTCATTTACAACAAGCTCGAGGAAAAGGGCTACGTAACCACCATCAAGAGTGCAAAAAAGATGGTGGAGAAAGAGCGCCCCGAGGTGTGGGATGTTCTCGAAGAGGTGATCAAGGAACACCCGGTACTCTTGAACCGAGCCCCGACCCTTCACCGCCTCGGTATCCAGGCCTTCGAGCCGGTCCTAATCGAGGGGAAGGCAATCCAGCTGCATCCCCTGGTCTGTACTGCATTCAACGCGGACTTCGACGGTGACCAGATGGCAGTTCACCTCCCGCTCTCCATTGAAAGCCAGGTCGAGGCGCGGGTGCTCATGATGAGTACCAACAACATCCTTTCACCGGCCCACGGCAAGCCGATTATTGTCCCGTCCCAGGACATGGTTCTCGGCATTTACTACATGACACGCGAGCGTCACTTCGCCAAAGGGGAGGGGAAGATTTTCTCCTCACCCGAGGAAGTGCGGATTGCCTATGATGCCGGTGAGGTCGACCTTCAGGCCCGGATAACCGTCCGCATCAAGAACCTGGTGTCTGATGAGAAGCCGGAGTTGGTCGATGCCACGACCGGACGTGTCCTCCTTCGCGACATTTTGCCGGATGCGGTGCCGTTCTCGGCAATCAACAAGGTGATGAGCAAGAAGGAGCTTTCGAACCTCGTCGACGTCTGCTACCGCCTTGCCGGAAACAAGGAGACCGTCATTCTGGCCGACCGTCTCAAGGAGACCGGTTTCCGCTATTCGACGCTTGCCGGCATTTCGATCTGCATGAACGACATGGTCATCCCAGAAGGGAAAGCGGCCATCATCGATAGGGCTACCGAGGAGGTCAAGGAGATCCAGAATCAGTACACCGAGGGTCTCATCACCGACGGAGAGCGCTACAACAAGGTTATCGACATCTGGGCAAAATCGACGGAAGAAATTGCCCGCGAGATGCTTGACAACCTGTCGAAGGATACGGTTAATTCCCCTGACGGGAAAGAGGTGAAGGTCCCCTCCTTCAACGCAATTCACATGATGGCCGATTCTGGAGCCCGGGGCTCTGCCCAGCAGATTCGCCAGCTGGCAGGGATGCGGGGCCTCATGGCCAAGCCGTCCGGGGAGATCATCGAGACCCCGATCACCGCGAACTTCCGGGAAGGTCTTAACGTTCTTCAGTACTTCATCTCTACCCACGGTGCCCGGAAGGGCCTTGCCGATACCGCGCTCAAGACCGCCAACTCCGGATATCTTACTCGCCGGCTCGTCGATGTCGCGCAGGACGCCATCATCACTGAGGACGACTGCGGGACCCTTGATGGGCTCACGGTGTCTTCTCTCACCGAGGGAGGTGAGGTGATCGAGCATATCGGTGACCGCATCCTTGGCCGTGTAACCCTCGACGATGTCCTTGATCCTGTTACCGGTGAGGTTCTGGTTCCTACCAATACTGAAATCGACGAAAATCTCGTCAAGAAAATTGAGGATGCGGGTCTCGAGCGGGTCAAGATCCGTTCAGTTCTTACCTGTCAGAGCCGGCGTGGCATCTGTGCCAAGTGTTACGGTCGCGACCTGGCACGAGGGCATCTGGTCAATCTCGGCGAGGCTGTCGGTGTTATTGCAGCACAGTCCATTGGAGAGCCGGGTACCCAGCTCACCATGCGGACGTTCCACATCGGTGGTACGGCCTCCCGGCACGCCGAGCAGACTTCGCTCGAAGCGCGAACCGAGGGTCGCATCAAGTTTATCAATATCAATAGCGTTGTGAATGTTGATGGTCATCACATTGTCATGAACCGCAACGGTGAGCTGGCTATTGTGGACGAAACGGGACGCGAGCGGGAGAAGTATGCCGTAGTCTATGGCGCCAAGATCAAGATTGGTCCCGATCAGCCGGTCAAGCCGGGAGAAACGCTTGCCGAATGGGATCCGTACACCATGCCGATTCTCACCGAGGTGTCGGGCCGTATCAAGTTCGGCGACATCGTTGAAGGTGTAACGATGGAGGAGCAGCTTGACGAGGTCACGGGTCTGTCCCGTAAGGTCATCGTCGAGTCGCGGGACGCCGACAAAAGGCCGCGGATCGCCATTAAAGATGAGTCTGGCAAGACGATTAAGATCGGCGAAAGTTCAATGGGACGGTATTACCTCCCTGTGGGCGCCAACATCTCCGTTCAGGAGGACTCGTTCGTCAACGCCGGTGACGTCATCGCGAAAATTCCGCGCGAGACGACCAAGACGAAGGACATCACCGGCGGTCTTCCGCGGGTTGCAGAACTCTTCGAGGCCCGCAAGCCGAAGGACTTCGCCGTTATCTCCGAGATTGACGGTGTGGTGACCTTTGGAAAGGACGCGAAAGGGAAGCGCAAGGTGGTTGTGACCCCTGAGATCGGCGAACCGAAGGAATATCTCATTCCCAAAGGCAAGCATATCAGTGTGCATGAAAACGATTACGTCCGTGCGGGAGAGCCGCTCATGGATGGATCGTCGAACCCTCATGATATTCTGCGGGTCCTGGGGCTGAAGGAGCTTGCCAAGTATCTCGTGGACGAGGTCCAGGAGGTGTATCGTCTTCAGGGTGTCAAGATCAATGACAAGCATATAGAAACTATTGTCCGCCAGATGCTGCGTCGCGTACGGATCAAGGATGTGGGAGACACCAGCTTCCTGATAGATGATCAGCTTGAGCGTTGGGCGTTTGAGGAGGAGAATGATAAAGTGCTGGCCAAGGGGGGGCGTCCGGCTATTGCCGAGCCGTTGCTTCTTGGCATCACGAAAGCATCGCTCTCGACGGAGTCTTTCATCTCGGCGGCTTCATTCCAGGAGACGACAAAAGTGTTGACACAGGCAGCCATCGAGGGTAAGGTGGACAGCCTTCGCGGCCTGAAGGAAAATGTCATTATGGGCCGTCTCATCCCTGCTGGGACTGGGCTTTCGCGGTACCGGAATCTGAAGCTCGTCGTAGACCAGTCCGAAGTGGTGGTTCCCGCTTCCCCGCCTCCGGTCGAGATTGAAGAATACCCCGAGATAGATGATGACGGTGATGAGTAGGTAGGGGGGGGAGGGGGTCCAGCTCCCTCCTTTCTGCTGGCTGACGTAAAAAAAACTTGACAAGCCACTTGCTGGCTGTTATTTTTGTCGCTTCCGCGGGGAGAATGCATCCTCTGAAAAAGCGGTAACTGGGAGAAAGAGTGTATGCCTACAATTAATCAGCTGATCCGCATCGGCCGGGAGAGTAAGAAGGATAAGTCGACTGCGCCTGCCCTGAAGTGCTGTCCGCAGAAGCGCGGTGTGTGTACGAGGGTTTATACGACAACGCCAAAGAAGCCGAACTCGGCTCTGCGTAAGGTTGCTCGCGTGCGTCTTACAAACGGCATTGAGGTGACTTCGTATATTCCTGGTGTGGGTCATAACCTTCAGGAGCACTCTGTTGTGCTGATTCGTGGCGGGAGGGTTAAGGACCTTCCTGGTGTTCGTTATCATATTGTTCGTGGTACTCTGGATTCGGTCGGTGTGAAGGATCGTAAGAAGAGCCGTTCAAAGTATGGTGCGAAGAGGCCTAAGTAAAGAAGACTTTGTGAGAGGGTGCTATGCCGAGAAGACGTGAAGTTGCAAAGCGGGTTATTTTGCCTGATCCTAAATTTAATGATCGCATTGTTGCTAAGTTGATCAATGTGATAATGCTTGATGGTAAGAAGAGTACCGCTGAGCGGGCGCTGTATGGGGCGTTGGATCTGGCGTCTCAGCGTGCCGGCGAGGACGCGGTGAAGGTTCTTAAGAAGTGTCTTGATAATATCAAGCCGACGCTTGAGGTGAAGTCTCGCCGTGTGGGTGGTTCCACTTATCAGGTTCCGGTCGAAGTTCGCGCTGAGCGCCGCATGTCTCTCGCGATGCGTTGGCTCGTGAAGTATGCGAATGATCGTTCCGAGAAGACGGTTACGGATAAGCTTGCGGGTGAGATTTTGGATGCCTATAACAATCGCGGTGCTGCTGTGAAGAAGCGTGAAGATACGCACCGGATGGCTGAGGCAAACAGGGCGTTTGCGCACTACCGCTGGTAGTTTTATATAGGGTTAGTATAAGTATCTGGAGGATCTTGTGGCACGACTTGTACCGTTGGAGAAAACCCGGAATATTGGGATCATGGCGCATATTGACGCTGGTAAGACGACGACAACCGAGCGCATACTTTATTATACTGGTGTTACTCACAAGATTGGTGAAGTGCACGAGGGTGCCGCCACGATGGACTGGATGGAGCAGGAGCAGGAGCGTGGGATCACCATTACTTCTGCTGCTACTACCTGTAACTGGGGTGATCATCGGGTAAATATCATTGATACTCCGGGGCACGTTGATTTTACCATAGAGGTTGAGCGTTCTTTGCGTGTTCTTGATGGCGCTGTTGCCGTGTTTTGTTCTGTGGGTGGGGTTGAGCCGCAGTCTGAAACGGTGTGGCGTCAGGCGGACAAGTATCGTGTCCCGAGAATCGCTTTTGTTAATAAAATGGATCGCGTCGGTGCGGATTTCTTTCGCGGCGTATCCATGATTCGGGATCGACTCAAGGCGAACCCGGTACCGATTCAGTTGCCGATCGGCGCAGAAGACACGTATCGCGGTGTTGTTGATCTTGTCGAGATGAAGGCGATCGTGTGGGATGAGGAGTCCTTGGGGGCAAAGTTTCATGTTGAGGATGTTCCCGCTGACCTCGCTGAGCTTGCTCAGGAGTATCGTGAGAAGATGATTGAGGAGATCGCTTCCCATGATGACGTTCTTATGGAGAAATACCTTGGTGGTGAAGAGCTGACCAAAGAAGAAATAAAGGCTGCTATTCGGAATGCCACGATTGATATTCAGATTTGCCCTGTTATTTGCGGATCGGCATTCAAGAATAAGGGTGTTCAGAACCTGCTGGACGCTGTTATTGACTACCTCCCTTCGCCGGTTGACATTCCTGCAATCAAGGGTGTTGATGCGCGGAATGGTGATGAGATTGAGCGCAAGGCGTCGGACAGTGAACCGTTCTCTGCGCTGGCTTTCAAGATCATGACTGACCCTTTTGTTGGACAACTCTGCTTTATGAGGGTCTATTCCGGGGTGCTCAATTCTGGTTCGTATGTTTACAACTCCACTAAGGACAAGAAGGAGCGGATTGGTCGTCTCCTTAAGATGCACGCTAATAAGCGCGAAGAGATCAAGGAAGTGCTTGCCGGTGATATTGCTGCTGCAGTCGGTCTTAAGTACACGACAACTGGGGATACGCTTTGTCCTGAGGATGCTCCGGTAATTCTGGAGTCAATCGAGTTTCCTGAGCCGGTTATTGCCATTGCAATTGAGCCGAAGACCAAGGCTGATCAGGAAAAGCTTGGTATCAGTCTTCAGAAGCTTGCAAGTGAGGATCCGTCCTTCCGCGTGCGAACCGATGAGGAAACGGGCCAAACGATTATCTCTGGTATGGGTGAACTGCACTTGGAGATCATCGTTGATCGTCTCATGAGAGAGTTCAAGGTTGAGGCGAATGTTGGCAAGCCGCAGGTCGCTTATCGTGAGACGGTGACTAAGAAGGTGAAGGTTGAAGGGAAATTTGTTCGTCAGTCTGGTGGGCGTGGTCAGTATGGTCACGTATGGATTGAGATGGAGCCTCAGGAACCGGGCAAGGGATATGAGTTTGTTGATGCGATCAAGGGCGGTGTTGTCCCCCGTGAATATATCCCGGCAGTTGACAAGGGGATTCAAGAGGCTATGGATACCGGTGTGTTGGCTGGTTTTCCCTGTGTCGACTTCAAGGTTTCTCTTGTTGACGGCTCGTATCATGAAGTTGACTCTTCGGAAATGGCATTTAAGATCGCTGGCTCCATGGCTTTTAAAGAGGCGGCAGCTAAGGCCTCACCGGTACTTCTTGAACCCATTATGTCAGTTGAGGTGGTTGTTCCCGAAGAGTATATGGGCGACGTCATCGGCGATCTCAACTCACGCCGCGGTCGCATAATGGGCATGGAAGGCCGTGCTGGCGCTCAAGTTGTTGGCGCTATGGTTCCCCTTGCGCAGATGTTTGGGTATGCTACTGACCTCCGTTCCGCGACACAGGGACGTGCAACCTATACGATGGTTTTTGATCACTATGAGCAGGTACCGAAGTCGGTGTCTGAAGAGATAATTGCAAAAGTTAAAGGCTAATATTTCGCTGAGGGAGGAAATCCTAAATGGCAAAGGCAAAATTCGAGAGGAAGAAACCGCACGTCAACATAGGAACGATTGGTCACGTTGACCACGGCAAGACCACGCTGACCGCGGCCATCACCAAGGTTCTTGCGGAGCGCGGCCAAGCAGAGTTTCGTGCATTCGACCAGATCGACAATGCACCGGAAGAGCGTGAGCGTGGTATCACCATCGCCACCGCACACGTCGAATACGAAACCGAGAACCGTCACTATGCCCACGTTGACTGCCCGGGCCACGCCGACTACGTAAAGAACATGATCACCGGTGCGGCTCAGATGGACGGTGCCATCCTCGTTGTCTCCGCGGCTGACGGGCCGATGCCCCAGACCCGCGAGCACATCCTGCTTGCCCGCCAGGTAGGCGTTCCCTACATTGTCGTCTTCCTGAACAAGGCCGACATGGTTGACGACGAAGAGCTTCTGGAGCTCGTCGAGCTCGAGATCCGGGAACTGCTCTCCTCCTACGACTTCCCAGGCGACGATATCCCTATCATCAAGGGTTCCGCCCTCAAGGCCCTCAACGGCGACAAGGACGAGCTCGGCGAAGAGTCCGTGCTGAAGCTGATGGAAGCCGTCGACAACTACATCCCCGAGCCGGAGCGCGCCATCGACAAACCGTTCCTGATGCCGGTCGAGGACGTCTTCTCGATCTCCGGTCGCGGCACCGTCGCCACCGGCCGGGTTGAGCGCGGCATCGTCAAGGTGGGCGAAGAAGTCGAGATCGTCGGCATCAAGACCACCGTCAAGACCACTGTCACCGGTGTCGAGATGTTCCGCAAGCTCCTCGACGAAGGTCGCGCCGGCGACAACATCGGTGCTCTGCTGCGCGGCGTAAAGCGTGAAGACATTGAGCGCGGCCAGGTACTCGCGAAGCCGGGGAGCATCACCCCGCACACCAAGTTCAAGGCCGAGGCGTACATCCTGACCAAGGAAGAAGGTGGCCGTCACACCCCGTTCTTCAACGGGTATCGTCCGCAGTTCTACTTCCGGACCACCGACGTGACCGGCGTGGTAGACCTTCCTGCTGGCACCGAGATGGTCATGCCTGGCGACAACGTCGCCGTGACGGTCAACCTGATCACGCCGATCGCCATGGACGAAGGGCTTCGCTTCGCGATTCGCGAGGGTGGCCGTACTGTCGGCGCCGGGGTTGTTAGCTCGATTATCGAATAACGCAGTCGCGAGGACGAAATGCCAAGCCAAAAAATTAGAATCCGTCTGAAAGCTTTTGATCATAAATTGCTCGACCAATCGGTTGGTGAGATTGTCGACACTGCAAAGAGAACTGGTGCTCGTGTTGCTGGCCCAATTCCGCTTCCGACTGTCATTAATAAGTACTGCGTATTACGTGGACCGCACGTTGATAAAAAATCGCGCGAGCAGTTTGAGATTCGCACTCACAAGCGTCTGATCGACATCCTTGACCCCACGCAGCAGACGGTTGATGCTCTTATGAAACTCGACCTCTCTGCGGGTGTTGATGTGGAAATCAAGCTCTAACGAGAATTTAAGGATAGGGATTTCACCATGAAGAAGGGAATGATCGCAAAAAAACTGGGGATGACTCAGATATTCGCTGATGACGGGAAACGGATACCGGTGACCGTTGTTGAAGCGGGACCTTGTGTTGTTCTTCAGAAAAAGACCGTCGAATCCGACGGCTATAACGCAATTCAAGTCGGCTTCCAAGAGAAGGATGCCAATAAGGTGAATCGGTCTCTTGTTGGTCATTGCAAGAGTGCAGGCAAGGGTGCTTTTACGTTTCTGCGTGAGTTCCGGCTTGATGATGTTGATTCATATAACGTGGGCGATGTGATTAGCGCGGAAACGTTTCAACCTGGTGATTATGTTGATGTCACGGGAACCAGTATTGGCAAGGGTTTCCAAGGCGTTATGAAGCGTTGGGGTTTCAGAGGAGGACGGTCCTCCCATGGTTCTTGCTTCCACCGTGCACCTGGTTCTATCGGGAGTTCTGCGTATCCTTCGCGGGTATTCAAGAATAAGAAGATGCCGGGTCAACTCGGTAATGAACGGGTGACGGTTCAGCGGCTTCAGATCGTTCGTATTGATGCTGCAGACAATCTTATCCTTATTAGAGGAGCCATTCCTGGGGCGAAAAATGCGATCGTTCTGGTGAAGGATTCGGTTAAGGCCCGTTAGATAAGAGATTTACGGAGAGTACAATGGCCATCATTGATGTTTACAATATCGAAAAGAAAAAAGTTGGGGAGATGGAACTCAGCGATGTAGTGTTTAACACGGATGTCAAAGAGTATCTTATCCATGAAGCTATAAAGGTGCAGCTTGCTAACAGGCGTGCTGGAACGGTTGCTGTTAAGAACCGTGCGGCTGTGTCTGGTGGTGGAAAGAAGCCGTATCGTCAGAAGGGTACAGGCCAAGCTCGCCAAGGTTGCATTCGCGCACCCCATTATGTCGGTGGTGGTGTCGCGTTTGGACCTCAGCCGAAGAGTTATAACTTAAGCATGAACAAGAAGGCTCGTCGGGCTGCCGTTCGTTCGGCTCTTTCAATGCTTTACAAAGAGAACAAACTGGCAGTTGTTGATGCTATAGCTTTACCAGCTATTTCTACTAAAGGATTTGTCTCTGTGCTGAAGGCATTTGATCTTAGCAAGACCCTTGTGATTATCGATGAGCAGAACACAAATCTTGAGCTGTCAGCGCGTAATGTTAAAGATGTGAAGGTGCTCAAGGCAGATCACCTCAATGTTTTCGATATTGTAAAGTACAACAATGTCATCTTGACCCAGACAGCTGTTCGTAAGGTCGAAGGAGTGCTGCAGTCATGAACATCTATGATGTAATTAAGAAGCCCTTGATTACCGAAAAGACCACAATCGAAAAAGATACAAAGAATGTTGTTGCGTTTGTTGTAGATAGAAACGCAAACAAGATTGAGGTCAAAGAAGCGGTTGAGAAGCTTTTCAAAGTTGAGGTTGCTGAAGTAAATACTGTTAATATTGCTGGCAAAGTAAAGCGGGTTGGCAGGCAAGTCGGCAAGAGATCCAACTGGAAAAAAGCATACGTTACCCTTAAAGAAGAAAGTAACGTAGATTTCTTCGAAATATAATTTCGTAGCAGCGGAGTAAGAACTCATGGCGATTAAAACGTATAAACCGACATCGGCAGGACGCAGACATCAGACGTGTTCCTCCTTTGAAGAAATAACCTCCTCTAAGCCTGAGAAGTCACTTTTGGTTAAAGTGAAGAAGAGCGGTGGCCGGAATAACTTCGGTCGAATTACCGCTCGCCACATCGGTGGTGGCCACCGTCAGAAATATCGTATGGTTGATTTCCGCCGGAATAAGCTTGAGATTCCTGCAAAGGTGGCATCCATCGAGTATGACCCGAATCGGAGTGCCCGGATCGCACTGCTTAACTATGCTGACGGCGAGAAGCGTTATATTCTGGCACCGTCAGATTTGAAGGTCGGTGATGTCGTAGTCTCCAGTTCTAGTGCCGATATTAAGCCGGGAAATGCGTTGCCTCTTCGTGCTATACCACTTGGTACCATCATTCATAACATTGAATTGAAGATTGGAAAAGGTGGGCAACTGGCACGGAGCGCGGGGACCTTTGCGCAATTGATGGCGAAGGAAGGCAAGTATGCGCAGGTGAAACTTCCGTCGGGTGAAGTTCGCATGGTTCTTCTTGACTGCATTGCGACTATTGGTCAAGTTGGCAACCTTGATCATGAAAATGTTTCGCTTGGTAAGGCAGGCCGCTCCCGTTGGCTCGGTCGGCGTCCGAAGGTTCGGGGTGTTGCAATGAACCCTGTTGATCACCCCCACGGTGGTGGTGAAGGTAGAACCTCGGGAGGGCGCCATCCTGTTACTCCTTGGGGTATCCCTACGAAGGGTTACAAGACCCGGACGAATAAAACGTCTTCACGCTTTATCATCAAGAAACGTACTAAATAATACCTGCATTTAAAGGATTCAAACCATGGCACGCTCGATTAAGAAGGGCCCCTTTGTAGATGCTCACCTTGAAAAGAAGGTTGTTGCCGAAGGTCCTGGTTCAAAAAAAGTACTAAAGACATGGTCGCGTCGTTCTACGATAACTCCTGATTTTATCGGGCTGACGATTGCGGTTCATAATGGCAAGAAGTTTATCCCTGTGTTTGTTACCGAGAATATGGTCGGTCACAAACTCGGTGAATTTGCTCCGACGCGAACCTTTTACGGGCATGCTGCGGACAAGAAAAGCAAGCTGAAGAAGAAGTAATCGTTAAAGGAGCAGAAAATGGAAGCAAGAGCAAAATTGTCATTTGCCCGCCTTTCACCACGAAAGACACGCTTGGTTGTCGATATGGTGAGGGGCAAGGGGATTCAGGATGCTCTCACGATACTCCGATTCTCCCCGCAGCCGTCCGCAAAGCTTATATCAAAACTGCTTAAGTCTGCAGTCGCAAATGCTGAGCAGAAGGGAACGTCGGATGTTGATCGGCTTTTTGTGAAGACCATATTTGTAGATGGTGGTCCGGTCCTTAAGCGGTTCACTCCCCGTGCACAAGGGCGAGCGAGCAAGATCAGAAAGCCGACCAGCCACGTTACCGTGGTTTTGGCAGATAAGTAATCGGACGGAGGTGATCTCTTGGGTCAGAAAGTAAATCCTATTGGATTCCGGCTTGGTGTAATAAGAACGTGGGATTCTCGTTGGTATGCAGAGGCAGATTACTCGAAACTGCTTCACGAAGATCTCAAGTTGAGAAATTTTCTCAAGAAGCGTCTTTATAATTCAGGCGTTTCGAAAATTGAGATTGAGCGTGCTGCCAACAAGGCCAAGATTAACATTTTTACGGCGAGACCAGGGCTCATCATCGGCAAAAAGGGCGCTGAGGTCGAGACGCTGAAGAAGGAGCTGGCTAAGCTTACTGATAAAGAGGTTTTTCTCAATATCCAGGAAGTTAGAAAGCCGGAGTTAGACGCTCAATTGGTTGCAGAGAACGTTGCATTGCAATTGGAGCGCCGAGTTGCTTTCCGTCGTGCAATGAAAAAAAGTGTCACTTCGTCTCTGAAGTTTGGTGCTAAAGGAATTCGGATCACTTGCTCAGGGCGTCTTGGTGGTGCGGAAATGTCTCGAACCGAGTGGTATCGTGAAGGTCGTGTTCCCCTGCATACACTTCGTGCTGATATAGACTACGGGTTTGCCGAAGCGAAGACTACCTATGGCATCATTGGTGTTAAGGTGCTCATCTTCAAAGGTGAAGTTCTCCCCGGTCAAAAATAGAAACAGGAGCTTTTCACGATGTTAATGCCCAAGAAAGTTAAGCATAGAAAGCAGATGAAGGGGCGCATGAAGGGAGCGCCGCAACGAGGCGTTTCGCTTGCATTTGGTGAATTCGGTCTGCAAGCGATGGAGTGTGGCTGGATTGATTCACGGCAAATTGAAGCCGCACGTATTGCCATGACACGCTACATCAAGCGTGGCGGTAAGATCTGGATCAGAATTTTTCCGGATAAGCCATTGACTGCCAAGCCTGCTGAAACCCGGATGGGTAAAGGAAAAGGCTCCCCGGATTCATGGGTGTGTGTCGTGAAGCCAGGTCGAGTACTTTATGAGATGGAGGGAGTGACTGAGGAAGTGGCTCGCGAGGCGTTCCGTCTGGCGGCTCATAAACTTCCGATTGGAACGAAATTCATTTCCAGGAAGGAAGGTTATGAAAGCTAGTGACCTTAAGAATATGTCCCTTGAAGAACTGGCGGTTAAAAACAACGAGCTCACGCAAGAACTGTTCAATCTGCGCTTTCAGCTCCATACCGGCAGGCTTGAAAATACGGCTAAGATATCGGCGCTGAAGAAAAATATTGCCCGGATTAATACCGTCCTCCGTGAGAAAAGAGGCTAGAGAGAGGCACACATGAGTGAGCGCGGAAATAGAAAAACCCAGGTGGGTGTAGTTGTAAGTGACAAAATGGATAAGACTGTGGTTGTAAGGGTTTCACACCTTGTCAAACACCCTGTGTACAATAAGTACATTAAACGTAGCGCTAAGTATAAGGCGCATGATAAGGATAACAGCTGCAAAGTTGGCGACAGAGTGCTGATCGTTGAGGCTCGGCCTCTTAGTAAAGATAAGCGTTGGAAGGTTCGTCAGATTATCGATAGGTTCGAATAGGCAGGAGATAAGCCATGATTCAGATGCAGACAATTCTTGATGTAGCGGATAATTCCGGAGCCAAGAAACTTTTTTGTATAAAGGTACTTGGTGGGTCGAAGCGCAAGTATGCCAGCATTGGCGATGTAATTGTTGCATCGGTTAAGGAAGCCATTCCCAATTCGAAGGTAAAGAAGGGTGACGTTGTCAAGGTGGTGGTTGTTCGCACTGCTAAAGAGATCGGTCGTCCGGATGGCTCATACATTCGTTTTGATGGCAATTCTGGTGTGGTGATCAATAATCAACGCGAGCCTGTAGGCACTCGAATTTTTGGGCCGGTCGCCAGGGAATTACGGGCAAAAAAATTCATGAAGATAATTTCTCTTGCGCCCGAAGTTCTGTAATTATTTATCAGGAGATTCCCCATGCTTGACAAGAAGTTTCATGTGAAAAAGGGTGACACGGTTGCAGTCATCGCAGGAAAAGACAAAAACAAGACTGGCAAGGTCATCAGTATCCTCCCCAAGAAAGATGGTGTACTTGTCGAGGGATTGAACATAGTCAAAAGACATACCCGGGCTCGTGGTAACGAGGTCGGTGGCATTGTTGAAAAAGAGGCTCCGGTTCATATCTCCAATGTGATGTTGTATTGTGACAAGTGTAAGGGACCAGTACGCTCGAAGAAGAGTATTCTCGAAGATGGCAAGAAGGTCCGTGTCTGTATCAAGTGCGGCGATTCGTTTGACAAATAGTGACGGAGGAGCAGATGGCCAGGCTGAAAGAGCTTTATAATAATGAAATCGTCTCTCAGTTGACGAAAGAATTCAATTATACCAATGTGATGCAGGTCCCAAAGGTTGAGAAGGTTGTTGTCAATATGGGGCTTGGTGAAGCGATTCAAAACGTCAAAATCCTTGATTCTGCAGTCGAAGAGCTTGTTGCGATCACCGGTCAGAAGGCAGTCATCACAAAGGCCAAGAAATCGATTGCCGGTTTCAAGCTCCGTCAAGGTATGCCGATCGGTTGCATGGTGACGTTGCGTAGAGAAAAAATGTATGAATTTCTTGACCGTTTAATCAATATTGCGCTTCCGCGGGTTAGAGATTTTAAGGGAATTTCGGGTAAAGGGTTTGATGGTCGTGGGAACTACTCGCTCGGCGTCAAAGAGCAGCTTATTTTCCCTGAAATCAATTACGATAAAATCGACAAGATTAAAGGTCTTAATATAACGATAGTGACATCTGCTAAAACTGATGAGGAGAGCAAGGCACTTCTCAAGCTTTTTGGGATGCCTTTTAGGAATTAATACATCTTGGAGGAATCCAGTGGCAAAGAAATCGATGATTATAAAAGCACAGAGAGGTAGTAAATTCAAGGTACGTGAATACAACCGGTGCCCGCTGTGTGGCAGGCCCCGTGCGTATTATCGCAAGTTTGACATGTGCCGAATCTGCCTTAGGAAACTTGCTTCGACCGGGCAAATCCCTGGCGTAATCAAGTCAAGCTGGTAACAGCAAACCGTATTAATAAAGAGGAGTAAGTTCAATGTCGATGACTGACCCTATCGCCGATATGCTCACCAGAATTAGGAATGCCAATATGGTGAAACTGCAAAAAGTGGACATTCCATCTTCAAATCTGAAAGTGAGTCTTGCGAGCGTTCTCAAGGCGGAAGGCTTTATCAAGAATTTTAAAGTTATTGCTGATAACAAGCAAGGCGTACTAAGGGTTTACTTGAAGTATATTGATGAGAAAGATTCCGTTATCAATGAGATCAAACGTGTGAGTAAGCCTGGGAGCAGGGTGTACGTTGGCAGTGACAAGATACCGTCCGTAAAGAATGGAATGGGTATAGCGGTGTTGTCTACATCAAAGGGTATAATAACAGACAAAACTGCTCGTGAGACCGGTGTTGGCGGAGAAATTATCTGCACCATCTGGTAAAAACGCAATTATTGGGATGCAAGGAGTTTATTAATCATGTCCAGGATCGGCAAACGCCCTATTGAAATACCGAGTGGAGTAAAGTTAACGCTTTCCGACACGATACTTAAAGTTGAAGGTCCGAAGGGAGCGCTTACACGCCAACTTATGGATGGTGTTGCTCTTGAGATTACAGACAAGAGTGTGTCCGTCAATCGTGCCGATGAGGGGCTTAAATCCCGTGCTGCTCACGGACTTACGAGAACTCTTGTTAACAATATGGTGGTTGGTGTTACCAAAGGTTTTGAGAAAGCTTTGGAAATCAACGGGGTTGGTTACCGTGCTGAGGCAAAAGGGGATGTTCTTAATCTTAGTCTCGGGTATTCGCATCCGATCAATTTCAATCTCCCCAAGGGTATTACCGTAGAAGTTGACAAGATGACGAAGATTCTGGTCAAAGGCATTGATAAAGAGCTTGTCGGCCAGACAGCGGCGAAGATTCGTGATTTCCGCGGTCCTGAACCCTATAAAGGTAAAGGTATTAAGTATGCGGATGAGAAGATTTTGAGGAAGGCCGGCAAGACCGGTAAAAAATAGTCTTAAGGAGAAGTAAATTGAGTCCTCTTGCTCAAAAGAAAGTGGCCCACCTCAAGCGTAAAACGCGGGTGAGAAAGAAGATCCGTGGAACGACCGAGCGTCCGAGGCTGAATGTCTTCAAGAGCGCACGTCATATCTATGCTCAGATCATTGATGACAGCACCGGTGCTACTCTTGTTGCCGCTTCGACATTGAACTCGGCCGCAGGTGAAGGGACCGCTTACACGGGAAATGTCGATGCAGCGAAGCAGGTTGGTGCTTTGATTGCTAAGAAAGCCCTTGAAAAAAGCATCTCAACTGTTGTGTTCGACCGAAACGGTTTCCTGTATCATGGTAGGGTCAAAGCGCTTGCTGATGCAGCCCGCGAAAATGGCCTGTCCTTCTAGCCGGAACCACAAGGAGGAATCCCTTGCAGAAGATAAATGCGAATGAGCTTAATTTGGTAGACAGGGTTGTACATATTAGCCGCGTAGCCAAAGTTGTCAAAGGCGGACGCCGTTTCAGTTTTTCTGCGCTTGTTGTTGTGGGTGATGGCAGCGGTTGCGTTGGATATGGCCTCGGTAAAGCAAATGAGGTTCCTGAGGCTATTAGAAAAGGCGTTGAGCAAGCAAAAAAGAATTTGATCAAGGTACCGATCGTTAATGGGCAGACGATTCCGTATGAAGTTCTCGGTCATTTCGGTGCTGGACGCGTTCTTATCAAGCCGGCATCTGCTGGTACTGGTGTGATAGCGGGTGGTGCGGCTCGTGCGGTGTTCGAGTCTGCGGGCCTTCATAACGTACTTTCCAAGTGCCTTGGATCGAATAATCCGCATAATGTTGTTAAGGCTGCCTTTGATGGGCTTAAGCAGCTGAAGAGTCCTGAAGAGATTATGGCTAGGCGTGGTGTGGTTGAATAGGGACTAGGCTGGAGGATTTAATGTCTGCTGAGATTAAGATAACACTCGTAAGAAGCAAAATTGGTGTGTCAGCTCGCCAAAAAGCAGTGTTGGACGGCTTGGGGCTGACAAAGTGTAATAAGTCAGTGATGCTTAAAGCTACGCCAGAAGTTCTTGGCATGATAGCAAAAGTTAATCACATGGTACGAGTCGAAGAGTAATCTGCTAAGGGGTGCATGATGGAATTGAATGAACTCAGGCCTGCCGCTGGCGCCGTAAGAGATAGAAAGCGTATTGGTCGTGGTACGGGCTCCGGTCACGGCAAGACTGCAACCAAAGGTCACAAGGGACAAAAGGCTCGCAGTGGTGGGAGTGTCAAGCCGGGCTTCGAGGGTGGCCAAATGCCTATGCAGCGTCGCCTGCCGAAGCGCGGCTTTACTCCGCTCTCCAAGAAAGTGTACGCAGTGGTAAATGTTGGGCAGCTTGATATGTTCGAGGCCGGGAGCAACGTTGATGTTGATGCGCTGATCGCGGCAGGACTTATCAAAAGTGCTAAGGACGGAATTAAGATCCTTGCGGACGGAGAGTTGACGAAGTCACTCACGGTCAAAGCACACAAGTTTAGCGGGAAAGCAAAGGAGAAGATTGTGTCTGCCGGCGGTTCGGCGGAGGAGATCGCACTTTGATTGAAGCATTCCAGAATATATTCCGGATACCAGAACTTAAAAAAAGAGTGTTGTTTTCTCTTGGGATGCTCGCTGTCTATCGTGTTGGGTGCCATATCCCCACACCTGGCATAGACAGTAAAGCGTTAGCTCATTTTTTCGCACAAGCCCGTGGAACTCTCCTCGGGCTCTTTGACATGTTTTCGGGGGGCGCCCTTGAAAAGCTGACCGTTTTTGCACTGGGGATAATGCCGTATATTTCGTCGTCAATTATCTTTCAGTTGCTTACGGTGGTAGTGCCTGCTATTGAGAAGCTTTCAAAGGAAGGCGAATCTGGAAGAAAGAAAATCATTCAGTACACCCGATATGGCACGATAGTGCTGAGTGTTGTTCAAGGGCTCGGCATCAGTATCGGTCTTGAGAGCATGAGGGGGCCCGCAGGGGAACTTGTAGTGCCGAACCCCGGTTGGGGATTCCGTCTGTTGACAGTTGTTACCTTGACGGCAGGCACAGCATTTATTATGTGGCTTGGTGAGCAGATGTCAGAAAAGGGGATCGGAAACGGTATATCCCTCATTATCTTTGCCGGGATCATTGCGCGGATACCTACTGCTATTATTAACACTGGTCGTCTTCTGAAAACGAGTCAGATTTCCCTCTTCGTAATCATATTTATTGTTGTCGTGATGTTTGGCGCCATTGCAGCTATTGTGTATGTAGAAAGAGGGCAGCGTCGTTTGCCAATCCATTACGCGAAGCGTGTCGTCGGATTAAAGACCTATGGTGGTCAAACCTCTCATTTGCCGCTAAAAGTGAATATGGCAGGTGTGATCCCTCCGATTTTTGCATCATCGATTATCATGTTTCCTGCGACGGTTGCAAACTTTATCAACATCCCGTGGGTTCAGAAAGCTGCAAAAAGTCTGACGCCTGGTAACTGGGTCTACAATATATTTTATGTTGCCTTCATAGTCTTTTTTTGTTATTTCTATACGGCTGTTTCGTTTAACCCAGTAGATGTGGCTGAAAATGTCAAGAAGCATGGTGGATATATCCCGGGGGTGCGTCCCGGGAAAGAGACGTCTGATTATCTTGATCGGGTGCTGACAAAGCTAACTTTTGCTGGTGCGCTGTATATTTCTGCCGTTTGCGTGTTGCCGTCTATATTGGTCGGTAAGTTTAATTTGCCGTTTTACTTTGGCGGGACTGCTTTGCTGATTGCTGTTGGTGTTGGAATGGACACGGCTGCCCAGATTGAGTCTCACTTGATCACCAGAAGTTATGAAGGGTTTATGCGTGGTGTTAGGGTGAGGGGTAGGCGTTGATTTTTGTGGGTGGGGTATTATGAATCTCGTTTTTCTTGGTCCGCCAGGCGCGGGCAAGGGCACGCAGGCGGGCCTCATCTCTAGGAGGTATGGCATCCCGCAGATATCTACCGGAGAAATACTTCGAGCGGCGGTGGCTGCTCAGACTCCGATGGGGATAAGGGCCAAGGGGTTCATGGACGCGGGAGTGCTTGTTCCTGATGATGTTGTTGTTGGCATTGTTGAGGAGCGGATTGTTCAGCCTGATTGTACTCCTGGATTTATACTTGATGGATTTCCGCGCACTGTTCCCCAGGCGGATGCGCTTGCCAAGATGCTCAAGGGGATGACTCGTGAGATTGAACACGTAATCTCTTTTGAGATGGATCCAAGTGTGTTGATTGATCGAATAGTGGGGCGAAGGACCTGTAAGGTATGTGGCCGCGGGTACCACATTGTTCATGATCCGCCGCAGGTGGCTGGTAAGTGTGATGGGTGTGGTGGGGAGCTCTATCAGAGAGAAGATGACTGTCAGGAGACTGTGCAACGTAGGCTTGACGTCTACGAGGTGCAAACCGCTCCTTTGAAGGCTTATTATGCTGGTGAGGGGCTACTTCGCCAGGTAGATGCACTCGCATCGATTGAAGATGTGCAGAGTAGTATCTGTCAGGTTGTTGCGAGTCATATCGGGTGATTCTTCTTAAGTCGCCTCGCGAAATTGAGAAGATGCGTTCTGCCTCGGGTATTGTCGCGGAAATACTTGCAGTTCTTCGTGAGTCGGTGCGGCCGGGTGTGACAACGTTTGAGCTTGATGAGATTGCGGAGCGAGAGGCTGCAAGGCGAAAGGCTCGGCCTGCGTTTAAAGGGTATAGTGGCTATCCTTATTCGCTGTGTTGTTCGCCGAATAGTCAAGTAGTTCATGGTATGCCGACGCGGAAGGAACTTGTCGAGGGGGACATTGTCAGCCTCGATTTCGGTGTTGTCTACCACGGCTTTTATGGAGACGCGGCTATTACGGTTCCGGTGGGAACAGTAAGTGAACAGGCACGGCGCCTTATTCGCGTTACTGAGGAGTCGCTAGATCTGGCGATTGCCGCTGCAGTGCCGGGTGGACGTTTGTCAGATATTTCGCATGCTGTCCAGAAGCATGTGGAGGCAAATGGGTATTCGGTTGTTCGTGACTTTGTTGGTCATGGGATCGGCAAGCGACTGCATGAAAGTCCTCAGGTGCCAAATTTTGGCGAGCCCGGTTGCGGTGTAAGACTTCGGCCAGGTTTGGTCCTTGCAATCGAGCCGATGATTAATGAAAAGGGTTGTCAAGTCAAAGTGCTTGACGATGGTTGGACTGCAGTGACGTGTGATGGTGGCCTCTCTGCACATTGTGAGCATACGGTGGCGATTACAGACAACGGTCCTGACATATTGAGCAGGTTGTAGTTATCGACATGAAGTGCTGAAAGGGTGAAAAATGAAAGTACGTGCATCGGTAAAGAAAATTTGTGACAAATGTAAGATCGTTAAAAGAAAAGGGGTTGTGCGGGTAATCTGCGAAATCCCTAAACATTCCCAGAGACAAGGCTAAGAGAGTACAGAGGAGGATCGGGCATTGGCACGCATTGCAGGCATAGACCTACCAAGGAACAAACGAGTTGAAATCGCGCTGACTTACATCTTTGGTATCGGACGTTCGACAGCACAAACGATTCTTACCGAGACAGGGGTTGGTTTTGATACTAGGACCGACAACTTGACTGAGGCTGAAGTAGCCAAAATTCGTGAGTATATTGACAAGAATGTCAAGGTTGAAGGCGACCTGAGACGTGATGTTTCAATGAACATTAAGCGGTTGATGGACCTTGGATGCTATCGCGGTCTGCGTCACAGAAAGGGTCTCCCTGTTCGAGGGCAGCGGACTAAGACAAATGCTCGTACCCGTAAAGGTCCGGCCCGAACCGTCGCTGGTAAGAAAAAATAGGCTTGAAAGTCTGGAGGAATAATGGCTAGCCCCGCAAAGAAGGTCGTTAAGAAGAAGAAAGAGAAGAAGAATATTCCGAATGGAGTCGCCCACATCCAGGCGACTTTCAACAACACGATCATAACGATTACCGATCCGGCAGGCAACGTGATTGCGTGGTCTACTGCTGGGTGTAAAGGCTTTAAAGGCTCGAGGAAAAGCACGCCTTTTGCTGCTCAAGTCGCCGCTGAAGACTGCGCCCGTAAGGCTCAAGAGCATGGCATGCGGAATGTAGAAGTCTACGTGAAGGGGCCTGGCTCCGGGCGTGAGTCTGCACTCCGCGCACTGCAAGCGGCAGGTTTTCATGTGAATTTCATCCGGGACGTTACGCCCATTCCGCATAACGGTTGCCGTCCTCCGAAGCGCAGAAGGGTTTAGAGTCAGTAAAAACGAACATATTCAAGGAGGTTACCGTTGGCAAGATATACAGGTCCTTCCTGCAGGCTTTGCAGAAGGGAAAATATGGAGCTGTTTCTTAAAGGGGAGCGCTGTTACACCGACAAGTGTGCAATCAAGCGGAGAAACTATCCGCCGGGACAGCACGGCCAGGGGCGTTCTAAGGTTTCCAATTATGGTGTTCAGCTTCGTGAGAAGCAAAAGGTGCGCCGTATCTATGGGATTCTGGAGAAGCAGTTCCGTGGATACTTCCAAGAGGCGGATCGGTTGAGGGGCGTGACCGGCGAGAACCTGCTTTCTCTTCTCGAGCGTCGTCTCGATAACGTTGTGTATCGTCTCGGTTTTGCCGCATCGCGTACGGAGGCTAGGATTCTTGTTCGCCACAATCACTTTACGGTGAATGGAAGAAAGGCGAATATTGGCTCGATTCAACTTCGTCCGGGAGATGTGGTTGAGCTCAAGGAGAAGAGCCGTAAGATTTCCTGCATTAACGAATCGCTTGAGGCTGTTGTGCGTCGCGGAATTCCCCAGTGGCTGGATTTGGATAAGGACTCCTATAAGGGGACGGTAAAGACTCTCCCTGTTAGAGAAGACGTTACTATGCCGATTCAAGAACAGCTCATTGTCGAGTTGTACTCCAAGTAAGGTTTGATCAGACCCGTAACAGGGAGGATATACATGTATAGAAACTGGCGCGACCTGATCAGCCCGAAGAAGCTTCAGGTTGAGAGCGATTCGCTTAGCAATACATATGGCAAGTTTTTTGCTGAACCTTTTGAGCGTGGGTTTGGTACAACGCTCGGTAACTCGCTGAGACGCGTGTTGTTATCTTCGCTCCAAGGTGCCGCTATTACTTCTGTTCGGATCAAAGGGGTTTTGCATGAGTTTTCTGCGATCCCTGGCGTAACGGAGGATGTGACCAATATAATTCTCAACCTCAAAGGGGTTGCGCTCAAGATGCACGGCATTGAGCCGCGTACCGTGCGCATCATCCTCAAAGGTGAGGGGTCGGTCAAGGCCGGTGATATCATCACGGATCCCAATGTTGAGGTTTTGAACCCAGACCATCATATCGCTACCTGCTCCAAGGATGCGAATCTTGAGATGGATATGGTGGTAAAGATCGGCAAGGGCTACGTGCCTGCGGATCGCAACCGGGATGAAAAGGCGCCAGTTGGGACGATTCCGATCGATGCAATTTTCTCCCCGATTAAAAAGGTCAACTTTACGGTATCGAACGCACGGGTTGGGCAGATGACCGACTACGACAAGCTGACGCTCGAGGTATGGACCAACGGAAGCGTCATTCCGGAAGATGCCGTTGCGTATGCAGCAAAGATTCTCAAAGAGCAACTCACCATCTTTATCAACTTTGATGAAGAATCGGAGCCTCTTCTTGAGATGGCTGGTGAAGAGGATCGTGAAAAAATCAACGAGAATCTCTACCGTACGGTTGACGAACTTGAACTTTCTGTCCGTTCGGCCAATTGCCTCAAGAATGCTGGCATCAAGTTGATCGGTGAGCTCGTGTCTCGCACGGAGGCCGAGATGCTCAAAACACAGAATTTTGGGCGCAAATCGCTTAATGAGATTAAGGATATTCTGGCAGAGATGGGGCTGACTCTTGGCATGAAGCTAGAGGATTTTCCTGACCCGGAAGTCATCCGTAGATTGCGTGGCGATCGTAAGGACGAAGAATAATTACGCACGGGCTTGATAGAAAGGATTAAACGTCATGCGTCACAATAAGGCGGGAAGAAGACTTGGAAGGACAACGAGTCACCGGGTGGCCATGTTCAGGAACATGGTGACTTCGTTTTTGAATCATGAGCGGATTACGACTACCGATGCAAAGGCAAAGGAACTGCGCTCGATTGCGGAGAAGATGATTACGCTCGGCAAGCGGGGAGATCTCCATGCTATGCGTCAGGCTGCTGCCTACATCCGCGACAAGAAGGTCGTAACAAAACTTTTTTCGACCATTGCACCACGTTACGCTGAACGTGCCGGCGGCTACACCAGAATCATCAAGCTTGGCATCCGCCCTGGCGATAATGCTCCGCTGTCGATCATCGAACTTGTTGAGGAGACGGTAGAGAAGAAGACTAAGAAATCCAAACCGACCAAGGTTGCTCCCACGGTGGTGACTGAAGCCAGTGTGCCGACTGCACCCGTTGCGGAGGAGGCAGTCAATGAGCAACAACAGACGGCTGTCGAAGATTCTGCAGAAGGTTGTGAGGCCAAAGCGGATTAATAGAGATTTTCTGATTGATCAGTACCGAGACGGCAAGGGAAACCTTGCCGTCTTTTTTTGTCAAAATATTCTGCTTCTGCCGTTTCCCCTGTGGTAATCGTCGCGACAATTGCAGTCATACGTGTAGACATCTCTTTCCTCGGAAGTCGACCCGACCTTGTGCCTGCCGTTACCTTCACCCGCATGAAATGAAGTGGAGGGCGTTACCGGCTTCCTTATTCGGGAAGTGGGAGTGTGTTGTTCTGGCGGCGCAGGGCGCGGCGTGTGCGGGCCTGATCGCGTTCCTGCCGTTCCTCGGCGGTACGGGGATTCCATGGTGGCACCTCCGTCGGCATTCCCTCCTTGTCCAGAGCCACCATGGTGAAAAATCCCCGGGCCGCCATGGCGCTTTCGCCGGTGAAGACATCTTCGGCCTCCACCACCACGTCCATATCGAGGGAGGTTCGGCCGGTGTTCACCACCCGCGCGCAGACCTTCACCACTTCTCCCACCCGCACCGGACGGAGGAAAGAGATCTCCTCCACTCCGGCGGTAACCACCACGCCGCGGGTGTAGCGCCAGGCAGTGATGGCTGCCGCCTTATCCATGAGACTCATGAGAACACCACCGAAGATCGACCCTACCGGGTTCGTGTCCTGGGGGAGGAGAGTCTCTATCAGTGTCCATACCCGTCCGGTGGTGCCACATCCCATAGTATTGCTCCTTTGCTCTCCGATCAGAAAACCTTCAGTCCCTTCAGCAGGATCGTCAGCACCAGCAGCGGTGAGATGAATTTGACGATGCCGAAGAATATTCGGATCACCCTGGCATTGGCGATCACCCCGCCGTTGGAGAGAGCCTCCTCCACCCGCCCGAAGCCGTAAACCCAGCCGGTGAAGATGCAGATCATCATCCCCCCCACCGGCAGGAGGAGGTTGGAGGTCAGGAAGTCGTAGAGGTCAAAAAAAGTCATGCCGAAGGGGGTCACGGTGGCCAGGACGCTCCCCGAGAGCGCCGCAGTGGAGCCGAGGAGGCCGAGGAGCAGAACGGTGATGGCCGTCGCCTTGAGCCGCGGCAGGCAGAAGTGCTCGTGAAGGAACGCCACTGGCACCTCCAGCAGCGAAAGCATGGCTCCTGTGGCGGCGATGGCGGCCAGAATGAAGAAGAGGACCATGAATACGCTGCCGAAGGGCATAGCCGCAAAAACCGCCGGAATGGTGATGAAGAGGAGTGACGGTCCCGCCTCGGGCTTGAAGCCGAACGCGAAGACTGCGGGGAAGACGGCGATCCCCGCCAGGAGCGAGACGGTCAGGTCGGCGAGCATGACGCGGATGGCGGTCATCGGCACGTTCTGATCGTCGCGGAAGTAGCTGCCGTAGGTGATCATAGTCCCCATGCCGGTGGAGAGCTTGAAGAACGAGAGCCCCATGGCAGTGAGGATCGTGGTACCGGTCACCTTGGAGAAATCGGGCCGGAAGAGAAAGGCGAGTCCGGCGCTCGCCCCGGGCAAGGTGAGACTTCTGACCCCGATGGCTACAAGGAGCAGGAAGAGGACCGGCATGAGGCGCTTGGTGGTCTTCTCGATCCCCTTGGAGACCCCGAGAACGATGATGGAGCCGATAACGGCCAGGACGAGCCACTGCCAGAAAAGAGACTGGGCCGGGTCGGCCACGAGGATGGTGAAGGCTTTCGATGTGACGGCGGGGTCGGTGGTGAGGAGCCCGCCTGCGGCCGCCTTGACGATGTAGGCAAAGACCCAACCCGCCACCTCGGTGTAGAAAGCGAGTATCAGGAACGCCGCCAGGGCTCCTGCTGCTCCCACGAGCCACCACGGCTGGCGTCGCGGAGCCAGGGTGCGGAGAGTGGTGATGGCGTCGGATTTGGCCTGGCGGCCGAGCATCAGCTCCGAGATCATAACCGGCAGCCCCACCAGCAGGGTGCTCACCAGGTAAATGACGAGAAACGCCGCGCCACCGTTGGCGCCGGTGAGAGAAGGGAACTTCCAGATATTGCCGAGCCCCACGGCGGAGCCGAGGGTGGCGGCGATGATCCCCAGGCTTGTGGTGAAGGCGTCACGGGGCTTTCCGGCATCGGCAGGGCAGACCGTTGCGTTGCGCCGTTCGGTGGCCGGTTGTGATGACATGGTGCGAGCTCCTTTGTTCTGCGGTTAAGTATAGCTTATTTCAGCGCGAGGAAACTCTTTATCCCGGTGAAGATGATCTGGGCCGCCAGGGCGGCCAGCATGAGGCCGGTCAGCTTGCTGAGGATGGTGATGCCGCGTTTGCCGATCACGTGCTCGACGGAAGCGGCGGAGGCCAGCAGCATCCCGACGCAGAGAACCGCTGCGGCCAGGGCGGCGCAGCCGACCACGGTCTGCCATGCCCCCTGGAGCTCGGCCCCCATGACGAGGAGCGCTCCGGTGGTGGCGGGGCCGACGGTGACAGGGATCGCCAGCGGTACCACCGAGATGTCTCCCTGGCGTTCGCCGGGGGCCACGGCGGCGTCACCCTGGACCATCTGCACTGCCGAGAGGAAGAGTAGGGCGCCGGCGCCGATCCGGAACGAGTCGATGGTGATCCCGAAAAGGGAGAAGAGGTGATTGCCGAAGAAAAAGAGGGTGAAGCAGGCCGCCAGCACTGCCACGGTCACCTTGAGGGCGAGGCGTCGCCGCTCCCGCGGGGCGATCTCCTGAGTCATGGAGAGGAAGACCGACATCACGAAGAACGGGGTCAGGAGGAAGAAGAACTTGAGCCAGATGGCGACGAAGAAGTTGATGTACGCATTCATGTCACAGTATCCGGTTCAGGAACGACTGGATCCGCTCGTTGTTCATCCCCTCGGCGAAGAACTCCTGGGGGGTCCCCTCGGCCAGGAAGTTCCCCCCTTCCATGAAGATCACGCGGTCGGCAAGCTCCCGCGCGAATCCCATGTGGTGGGTGACGATGATCATAGTCATCCCTTCGTCGGCCAGGGCATGGATGGTGTCGAAGACCTCCCCCACCAGCTCCGGGTCCAGGGCCGAGGTCGGCTCGTCGAAGAGCATCAGCTTCGGCCGCATGGCGATGGCCCGGGCGATGGCGACCCGCTGCTTCTGCCCTCCGGAGAGGGTGGCCGGGTAGACGTCCTTCTTGTCAGTGAGCCCCACCTTGGCGAGCATGGCGAGGGCGATCTCCCGGGCCTCGGCGGCGCTCTTCCTCTGCACCGTCAGCGGCCCCTCCATCACGTTGCCGAGCACCGTCATGTGAGGAAAGAGATGAAAGTGCTGGAAGACCATGCCGATCTCGGCCCGAAGCCGGCAGATGGCCGGCTGCTTGTCCAGGTGGAGCTTGCCGTGGCGGCGGACGTAGCCGACCTCGTTCCCCTCGAAGCGGATGGTCCCCTCGTCGATCTCCTCCAGGAGGTTGATGGAGCGGAGCAACGTCGACTTCCCCGATCCCGACGGGCCGATGATGACGAGCTTCTCCCCCGGATGGACCTTGAGGTTCACGCCGTTCACCGCTGTCAGGCTCTTGAAGCGCTTGGTGATGTTTTCCAGCTGGATGAGTGGTCTAACGTCGCTCATAGATCCCCGCCCGGTGCTCGATCTTCTCGAAGAGGAAGGTGAAGAACGTCGTGAAGACCAGGTAGATGACGGCGGCCAGGATGAGGGCCGTCACGTTGAAGTAGGTGTTGAACATCTGGTCGGCGGCCCGCATCAGCTCCACCATGGCGATGGTGGAGACCAGCGCCGTGTCCTTGATGAGGGCGATGAACTCGTTGCCGATAGGGGGCATGAGCCGCTTGTAGGTCTGGGGGATCACCACCCGGCGCATGGTCTGGCCGTAGGTCATCCCCAGCGCCTTGGCCGCCTCGGTCTGGCCGTGGTCGATGCTCTGGATCGCCCCCCGGATGATCTCGCCGAGATAGGCCGAATAGTTGAGCCCCAGGCCGATGACTGCCGCCGTAATTGGCTTGAGCGTGATCCCCATGGAGGGGAGGCCGTAGTAGATGAAGAAGAGCTGGAGCAGTAACGGCGTCCCCCGGAAGAGCCAGATGACGAACCAGCAGAGGGCAGACAGGGGCTTGAAGGTGCTGATCCGCCCCAGGGCGATGAGGAGGCCGCCGATGGGGGAGATGAGCATGGTGCAGACGACCAGCAGCAGCGTCATCACCGCCCCCTTCAGGAGAACCGGGAGGAACTTCAGGCAGTCCTGGAGGAAGGTGACGTAGCGGGGCTTCTGCTCCCGCTCCACCGAGGCGACGAAGTTCTTCGCCTCGCTGTTGTCGGGGTAGAGGGCGAGCACTTCCCGGGCCGCGGAGAGGGCCCCCTCCATCTCCGTTGCCGCGAAGTGGAGCTTGGCGATCTGCATCCGGCTCCGGACGAAAGCCTCTCCGTCCCCGCCGGGCTTCGGCCTGGGGACCTTCTTCAACACCTCTACGGCGGCGGGAAGGTCCCCTGCTCCCATGAGGTCGTTGGCCTCGCGGAAGAGCTGGTCGTAATCCGCTTCGGCCCCGAGGGCGGCGGCAACGGTAATCCACAAAAAAAGCAGGGCCGTGGCGACCCTGCCGAGTACGTTGATCATATGGCGGTCATGTCCTCGAAAAAAGAACGGGGCGCGGTTGCAGGGAAGATCTCCCAGCATTCGCGCCCCGATTCGGGTTTACCATTTCTTGGGGTTGGTGATGTCCTCGGCAAACCATTTGCGGGAGATCTTCGCCATGGTGCCGTCCTTCACCATCTTGTCGAGGGTCTTCTGGACCTTCTCGCGCAGTTCCGTCTCGTCCTTGCGGAACGCGACGCCAAACGGCTCCTTGCTGATGAAGCCGGGGACCACTTTGAACTGCCCCGGACGCTTGGCGATGAAGTCGCGGCCGGTGACGTTGTCGATCACCACCACGTCGATGCGGCCCGCCTCAAGGTCCAGGAGCGCCTTGGGGTTGTCCTCGTACTCCTTCAGTTCTGCCGGAGCGGAGGGGAGCTTTTTCACGGCGCTCAGGGCCGAGGAGCCCTTCTGGGCGCCCACCTTCACCTTCTTCAGGTCGGCGAGCTTCTTGAAGCGCTTGTCGGAGAACTTCACGATGGCGATCTGACCGTCCATGATGTACGGCTTGGTGAAGGCGACTTCCTTGGTCCGCTCGTCGGTGATGGTCATGCCGTTCCAGATGGCATCGAACTTCTTGGAGTTGAGGGAGTGGATGACGCCGTCCCAGGCGGTGGGCTGCCACTCGATCTTGATGCCGAGACGCTTGCCTACTTCTTCGGCGGCGTCGATGTCGAAGCCGATCAGCTTGCCGCTGGCGTCGCGGTATCCCATGGGGGGGAAGGCGTCATCGAGGCCGATGACCAGTTTCCCGGCGGTCTTGACCCGGTTCCAGGAACCGTCGGCCGCGAAGGCAGTTGCGGTGAGCGCCACGAGCAGCGCGGAGACGAACAGCATGACGAGTTTTTTCACGTTCGGCACCTCTCCTTGGAGAAAATTTACCTGCATGGAACAATAATTTAGCATTACCGAACGCGGATTATTGCAGAAATGTGGAGGGGCGTCAAGCCTTCCTCACACCAGCCGGTACCCCCCATCCACGCAGACCACAGAGCCGGTGGCGTACCCATTCTTCATGAGCGCCACCACCGCGGCGGCCACATCTTCGGGGCGCCCCACGCGGCGGGCCGGGAGCCGGGCGGCGAGGGAATCGAACATCTTCTTCCGCTCCGAGGGGTTCATGCCGGCGTAGGCGGGGGTGTCGACGATCCCCGGCGAGACGGCGTTCACCCGCAGCGGCGCCAGTTCCACGGCGAGGCTCCGGCACAGGGCCTCCACGGCACCATTGACGGCGGCGTAGGCCGAGAGTCCGGCCATCGGCTTTGCCGCGGCGACCCCGGAGAAAAGGGTGAGGGAACCACCTTCCCTGATCCGCTGCGCCCCGTATCGGGCTGCGAAGTACTGGCCCCAGAACTTGCTGTCGAATACCTGGCGGAAAGAGGCGGTGTCGAGTTCCAGGAACCCCCCTGTCACGCCGGTGGCGGCGGTGACCACCAGGTGGTCCAGCTCACCAGTCTCGGCGAAGAATTCCTTCACCTCCCGCTCCTGGGTCACGTCGAGAGGGCGGGTCTCCACCGGCTGGCGAATCTCGTCCGCCGCCCGCCGAAGTTTCTCCACGGAACGGCCGGCGATCACCACATCGGCTCCTTCGTTCGCCGCCATCTTCGCCACGGCGAGTCCCATGCCGGAACTGCCGCCGATTACTACCACTTTTTTTTCGCCGAGAGACATTGGCGACTCCTCTCTCCCCATGCGTGGTTTCCCCTGTCCCGCGATGATTGGAGCCCGTCCCTGGGCGCGGAGACATCCCTGTCTGAGTGCGGAGGGGGGTCAGGCCGCTACCAGCCTGGCGGCGATGGTCGCCGCATGCTTTCCCTGGAACCGGGCGGCGGCGAGCTCGTTCTCGGTGGGCTGCCGTTCGCCCTGGGTTCCGGCGATGGTGGAAGCGCCATAGGGAGAGCCGCCGGTGATCTCGTCGTTGCGCATCTGGCCGGCGAAGGCGTAGGGAAGTCCCACCACCACCATCCCCTGGTGGAGAAGGAACGTGTGGAAGGTGAGGATGGTCGACTCCTGCCCGCCGTGCTGGGTGGCGGAGCTGGTGAAGACGCTCCCCACTTTGCCGACGAGGGTCCCCTTCATCCAGAGGCCGCCGGTGGCGTCGAGAAACTGGCGCATCTGGCCGCACATGTTGCCGAAACGGGTAGGGGTGCCGAAGATGACGGCATCGGCGGCGGCCAGGTCATCCACGGTGGCCACGGGGATGTGGGCAAACGCCTTCTGGGGCTCCGTGGCTCCCATCTTTTCCAGGACGTCGGCGGGGAGGGTCTCGGGGACCCGGCGGAGCAGCACCTCGGCACCCGGGACCTCCCGGATTCCCTCTGCCACTGCCTCGGCCATCCGGTGGATGTGACCGTACATGGAATAGAAAAGAACGAGAACTTTCATGGCTGGTTGTCCTCCTGCAAGAAGATGTGACCGGCAGGGGAAAGCGTATCGCAATCCGGCGGCGATGCAATCGGAGGGAGAGGTTTATGGGTGGTTTAAACGCTGCGGATGATGAGGCTGGTGCCGGCGAATTCTCTCTGCAGCCAGAGGTCGAGGGCCTGATTGATGATTGCGCGGAGGGTGTGGTCAGGTGCCAGAGGCGCAGCGGTGCAGGGAGAGGGGGCGCGGGCGGCGGGACTTGCCCGCATCGCCGGTCAGGAGCCCGGCGGCGGTGAGGTAGCCGTAGGCAAGGCCCAGCATGTCTGCCACCCCCCCCATGGTGAGGTTCATCCGGGTGTATTCGCGGTTCAGCTCCGCGAGCAGCGGCATGAAATCGGCCCCCTCGTCGATGGTCTGCTCCAGGAGCTGACCGTCGCGCCTGATCCGGGCGAGTCCCATGGTGCCGCAACGGTGCAGGGTGGTGGTGTCCTCAACGGTCTGCATGAGGCGGGCGAGGGTGGAGAAGGATGCCGCGGTGAAGCAGCCGACGCGGTCAATGGCATCGAGGTACGCCGGCACGGCGCAGGAGAAGAGCGAGGGGAGCCCCGCGAGGCTTTCCCGGACGATGCCGCCGGCGCCGAAGCGTTTGCGGACGGCGTGGCCGTTGCTTTCCTGCTCTTCGCTGACGGCGAAGTACTCTCGCGCCAGGGCGGCAACGGCCTGACCGAGGCGGTGAGCGTCGTCGGAGCCGGCATGCCAGCGGCTGATGAGGAGAAGTCCGCTCAGGAAGATGTATCCCCTGTGGGTATTGGTGCCGAGCTCGTCGAGCATCACCTGCTCGGCGCGGCGGCCGATGACCGCCTGGCAGAGGAACCGTTCGCCGTCGGCGAGGGAGCGGATCGTCTCCGCCAGGTAATCGCCGATGATGTGGAGCGAGCGCTCCATCTTCGCCAGGGAGAGATCGGGGTGGGAACCGCAGTCGACGAGATCCACGAGTCCCGGCTTCGGCGTGAGGTAGAGCTGCATGGCGGCTCCCTTGACGAGGGCCTGGGCAAACCGCTCGATCTCCATGATGCGCGAAGCGTTCATCCACTCTCCTTTGTTGATCGTCCCCGTGCCGGGGGGAGGAAGATGGTGCGTGAATCCCGTGGTAATTACCGGGAAAATCGATGGAACCTGCTGATTCGAAAGGCTGAACTGCATAAGTATAGCACGGCGGAAACGGATAAGCCAATACGTATACGGTCAGGCGGAGACGGTGTTTCCCCCGCTGGCCTTGGCCCGTTCCAGGGCGGCGAGGGCTGCCGTCACCAGGTCGCCGCGCTCCATCCCCTCGTCGTAGGACGCATAGCCGGCGGAGATGGAGAGGGGGGGGAGCAGGCGGCCGTCCTGGAGGTCGATGACGGTGTCGAGCATCCGCTGGCGGAGACGCTCGGCGATCATGCGGGCCGTGTCGGCGTCGGTTTCGGGAAGGAGGATGGCAAAGGCGTCCCCTCCGTAGCGGGCCACGAGTTCCGTGGGGCGGAGGTAGTTGCGCACGGTCTTTGCCACGGCATGGAGTGCCCGGTCGCCGCCGAGGCGGCCGTGGGTCTCGTTGAAGCCGCGGAACCGGTCGATGTCGACCATGACGAAGGAGAGGGGTCGGCCGTTGGCTGCCGACCGGGCCTCCTGGCGCTCCAGGATCCGTTCGAGCCACCGCCGGGTCTGGAATCCGGTGAGGGGGTCGACGATTCCCTGGTCGTGGAGGGCGTATTCGCGGATGGTGCCGGTGAAGTTCTCGCGCTGCGGGTCGTGGCGGCGCCGGAGCAGAACCCCGAGGAGGTTGCAGGCGGCGGCGTGGGATGCCTGGGCGAGGGACCAGATGAGGTCTTCCTCCATTACCATGATCCGGGAGGGCTCCGTTGTCACCAGGAGGCACGGCACCCCCGGTTCGCCGGCGGCAAAGGTTTCGCCGATGATGTCCCCCGGCTCCAGAAGGAGCGGGTCGGCGGTCTCCCGGACGTCGTAGTGGAGGGACAAGCGGCCGGAAAGGAGGAGGTGAAGGCCACGGTCCAGGGGGAGGGACGGTTCGTAACGCTCCCCTCCGTCAAGCTCCGTGACGCTGCAATGCTCCAGGATCCCCTCGATGCATTCGAGGGGGACGAACCGGAAGAGCGGAATCTGTTCCAGTTCCGTGGCGCTGAAGGGGGGGATGCTCATGCCCATGAATTCCCTCAGTAGCCCCGCACCACGACATCCAGGTGGCCGTCGTTGGGGCAGAAGATCAGGCCGTGGACCGGTACGTCCTTCGGAATCAGCGGATTTCCGCGGATGACCGACACCACGCGGGCCACGTTCTCTTCGGGGCAGGAAAAGGCCCCCATCCACTGGGCGAGGTCGGGGACCTGGGTCTCGATCGCCGCGGGATCGATCCCCCGGCCGATCATCCGCCGCTTCAGGTCCGTGGCATCCACGGAGGCCATACCGCAGTCCTGGTGGCCGATGACGAAGATCTCCTCGACCCCGAGCATGAAAACGGCCGCCACGAGGCTCCGCATCACGCCGCCGTAAGGGTCGATGATCGTGTTGCCGGCGTTCTTGATGACCTTGGCGTCGCCCCGTTTGATTCCCATGGCTGGTTCGAGAAAGTCCACGAGGCGGGTGTCCATACAGGTGAAGATGGCAAACTGCTTCTTCGGGTTCTTCGGAAGGGGGGGGAACGCTCCGGGGCGGACGAACGTCTTGTTCGCGTCGAGGATCGAGTCGAGAAGGGTCATCCGGTGTCTCCTTCGCGGCGGTCTGAGATACGAGCTGAGAGGCCATTCTTACCGGAACGGTTCTCTCCTTGTCAACCACTTTCCGGACATCGATTCGGGGGGACGCGGTACGGCGTTTGACAAGCGCCGGCAATGGGATAGCATTTGAATGATTATAATCGCTTAATTGCCCCGAAGAGGGGATGAATCCGACGCGACAGGAAGGAGTGTGAACATGAAAAAGATGGCGATAGTTTGTCTGTTGCTGCTGACAGGTCTGGCCACCTCGGCTTCCGCCGAAGTCAGGGCCGGCTCGTTCACCGTGGAGCCGTTTGTGGGGGGATACACCTTTGACGGGATCGAGCACCTGCGAACCCGGCCCATCTACGGGATCCGGGGGGGGTACAACTTCACCAGGAACCTGGGGCTCGAAGGGCTTTTCCACTACAATGCCACGGAGCTGACCCGGGTCGGGGGAGATAACGACACCAAGGCGTACAGCTACCGCCTCGAAGGACTCTATCACTTCATGCCCGAGAACCGGCTCGTGCCGTTTGTCGCCCTCGGCTTCGGCGGGATCACCGTCGATTATCCGTCGAATCTCGGCTCCCCCTATGAAGACCGGACCAATGCGGTCTTCGGCTGGGGGGGCGGTCTCAAGTACTACCTGACCGACATGATCGCCCTGCGGGGCGACGCCCGGCACCTGCTGGTCACGAACCGCTCCACGAGCAACTGGGAGTACACCGTTGGCGTGAACTTCCAGTTCGGCGGCGAGCAGGCCGCTCCCAAGGCTGCGGTGCCTCCTCCCGCTCCCGTACCCGCTCCGATGGTGGAACCGGCCCCCGCACCGGCCCCGCCACCGCCGCCGGCACCTGCACCCGCGCCGAAGGAGATGGTCAAGTACTGCATCCCGCTCAAGATCGAGTTCGACATCGACAAGGCTGATATCCGGCCCCAGTACCACGAAGAGATCGGCCGGGTCGCCGACTTCATGAAGAAGTACCCGACCACCACGGCGGTCATTGAGGGGCACACCGACAACGTCGGCACCTCCGAGCACAACATGGAGCTCTCCCAGCGGCGGGCCGACAGCGTCGTGACCTACCTGGTGGACAAATACGGCATCGAGAGATCGCGCCTCTCGGCCAAGGGGTACGGCTACAGCCGCCCCGTCGCCGACAACGCCACGGAGGAGGGACGCCAGAAGAACCGCCGCATGGAGGCGGTCATCGACTGCGCCCTCATCGATGCCGAGCAGTACGCCCGCCTTCCCAAGTACCTCTGCATCAGCATGAACATCGAGTTCGACACCGACCAGGCCGTCGTCAAGCCGATGTATGACGAAAAGATCGCCACGGTGGCCGATTTCCTGAAGAAGCACCCGACCACCACCGCGGTCCTCGAAGGGCACACCGACAACGTCGGCGCTGCCGACTACAACATGAAGCTCTCCCAGCGCCGGGCTGAGGCGGTCGTGAACTACCTGGTGGATAAGTTCGGCATCGAGCGCTCGCGCCTCTCCGCCAAGGGGTATGGCGAGACCAGACCCGTCGGCTACAACACCGACCCGGCGGGACGGGCGATGAACCGCCGCGTCGACGCGGTGATAGACTGCGCCGTCGAATAGGGGAAGGAACGAAATGGTGTAAAAAGAGGGCCGTCTCCCAAGGACGGCCCTCTTTGCATGTCATCCGGCAGCAGCTTCAGTTGTGCCGTTGGATAGCGGCGTCGAGATTGACGCGGTAGCGGCTTTCCCCGGGGTTCAGCCGGACGGCTGCCAGGAACTCTTCCCGTGCCTTGTCCGGCGCTCCAGCCTGCTGGTAGGCCATGCCGAGAGTGTTGTGGGCCATCGGGTTGTCCGGGGTGATGGCCACGGCCCGGGAGAGGGCGTCGATTGACTCCCGGGTCTTTCCCTGGACGAAGCAGGTCCTGCCGAGATTGAAAAAAGCATCCCCGTAGTTCGGCCTGATGCGGAGTGTCGCCCGGTATTCGTCGATCGCCATGCCCGGAAATCCCGTCTGCGCGTAGATGTTTCCGAGGTTCATGTGGGCATCGGCCAGGCCGGGGCTCAGGTCGATGGCGGTCCGGTACTGGGCGATTGCCTCCCGCAGCTCACCCCTCTGCTTCAGCTCGTACGCCAGGTTGTAATGGACCATGCCGCTGTTGGGGAACTTTCTGACAGTATCGGCCCAGAGGGTGTAGTTGTCCCGCCAGACGGCGCCGCGGGGGATGGTGATCGCCGCATAAGCAACCAGGATCCCGGCACCGGCCGCGGCGAGGTACCGTGCACTCTGCGCGTTCTTCCGCCACAGATCTGCGGCCGGGAAGACGAGGGCGAGAACGAACCCGAAGGAGGGAAGGTAGAGGTAGCGTTCCGCGAAGGCAGTGGTTCCCGTGGCGCGAAAGTTGAGTGCCGGAAGGAGCGGAATGGTCATTGCGGCAAGGGCGAAGAAGAGGGGGCGGTTCCTGTGCCATGCGACTCCCGAGAACGCAATGAAGCAGAGCGTGGCCAGAAGCGAGAGCAGAGCCGCGGGTTCCGCCAGAGAGCTGATCAGGCGAACCTCGTAATACGCGGAGAGGTTGACAGGCAGGAGAAGGGTTCCGAGGTATTTCACAAAGAGGGGGAGGGCGTTTATGGCATATCCGACGGTGTCGAGCGTTCGGCCGTCGCCGGCAAGGGGGAGGTGCTGGCTTTCTCCTCCGAGGTGGAGGCCTGCCAGGGCGTGGGCACGCAGCAGCAGGGCGAGGGCCGCCACCGCCAGGTAGGGGCCGTGGCGCTTGAGGAACTCGGTCAGGGAGCGGACGTGGAGCCGCTCCGGAAAGGCGCCGTCGTGGGCCATCAGAAGCAATGGCAGGGTGAGCGCCGGTTCCTTGGCGAGGGTCGCCACGAGGAAGCAGGCGAGCGAGACGAGGGAGAACGCGGTCCGGCGTGGCGGGCGGGTGTGCTCCCCGAGGGCTGCGAGGTAGAAGTAGAAGGCGCTGAGATAGAAGAACGAGTACGCCGGATCGGTTATTCCCGACGCCCATGCCACGGACTCGGCGTGGACGGGGTGGAGGGAAAAGAGGAGGGCGCCGGCGCACGAGATGACGCCATCGCGCCTGGTTGCCGGCCCGTTGCCCGCCAGGAGCCGAAGCAGAACCCCGAACGACGCCGTTGCAACCGCGGCATGCACTGCCACATTCAGCAGGTGGAACCCCCGGGGGTCGTCCCCGAAGACGATCCGGACCAGGGTGTTGAGGATGCCGATCAGGGGGCGGTAATAGCCGATTCCCTCGACGGGACCGCCAATCCCCCGGACGATCACCTCCCACAGGTTGCGGACCGTGGCGGCGGTACCGTCGGTCAGCGTTCCCACATCGTCCCAAACGAAGCCATTGCGTAGGGTGATGGCGTAGGCTGCCGCGGAGACGGCGAAGACCAGTGCCGCCAGGAGGGCTGTTATGTTCTTTCCGGCCGCTGTCGTGCCCTGCGGGTGAGCGGATCCTTCCATGGTGCCCCCCTTTTCTTACTTCTTCATGTCGATGCCGTAGCTCTTCATCTTCCGGTAGAGGTTACTCCGCTCCAGCTCGATCGCCTCGGCGGTCTTGGAGATGTTCCAGCCGTGTTCCTCCAGCTTCTGGATGATGAATTCCTTCTCGAACCCTTCCCGGGCCTCCCGCAGCGACGAGATTTCCATGACGCCGCCGGGGCGTCCCGGCGCGCCGTGGGGGGAAGGAGTGCCGCCGGTGATCGACTCCGGCAGGTGAGCCGGGGTGATCACCCGTCCCGGCGTCATGATGACGAGCCGCTCCACGATGTTGCGCAGCTCCCGCACGTTGCCGGGCCAGTCGTAGCGCTTGAGCGCCGCCACCGTCTCGGGGAGCATGGTCCGGCGTTCCTGCCCCTCGCGGCGGGCGAAGAGGTCGAGAAAGTGCTCCACGAGGAGCGGGAGGTCGTCGACCCGGTCGCGCAGCGGGGCGACGCCGAAGGGGACCACGTTCAGGCGGTAGAAGAGGTCTTCGCGGAAGCTCCCGGCCCGGATCTCCTCCTGCAGGTCCTTGTTGGTGGCGGCGATCACCCGCACATCCACCTCGATGGTCCTGGTTCCCCCCACCCGCTCGAACTTCCGTTCCTGGAGGATGCGGAGCACCTTGGCCTGGGTCTTCAGCGACATGTCGCCGATCTCGTCCAGGAAGATGGTGCCACCGTCGGCCAGGTCGAATTTCCCCTTTTTCTGGGCGATGGCGCCGGTGAATGCCCCCTTCTCGTGGCCGAAGAGCTCGCTCTCGATGAGTTCCTCCGGGATGGCGGCGCAGTTGATCTCCACAAAGGGGCGGTCGCGGCGGGGGCTCTCGTGGTGGATGGCCCGGGCCACCAGCTCCTTGCCGGTGCCGTTTTCGCCGGTGATGAGGACCGACGCCCCCGTGGGGGCCACGAGGCGGATCTGCTCCTGGAGCTGCCGCATGACCGGCGTCTCCCCGATCATCTCGTGCCCTTTGAAAGCCAGGGCGCGCAGAGTGTCGTTCTCCTCCCGCAGGCGCCGGGTATCGAGGCCGTTGCGGACGGTGACGAGGACCTTCTCCAGGGAGAGGGGCTTCTCGATGAAGTCGAAGGCGCCGAGCTTGGTCGACTTGACGGCGGTCTCGATGGTGCCGTGCCCCGACATCATCACCACCGTCAGGGCGGGGTGGATCTCCCGCAGCTTCTGGAGGGTCCCCAGGCCGTCGAGCCGCGGCATCCAGATATCGAGAAGGACCAGGTCGGGGCGCTCCTTCTTCGCCTTTTCCACGGCCTCGATCCCGTCCTTCGCGAAGGCGGTCCGGTATCCCTCGTCTTCCAGAATGCCGGCCAGCGCCGTGCGGATGTCCTGTTCGTCGTCGACGACGAGAATCGTTTCGTTCATGTGAAAAACCTTTCTACACCGTCACCGGCAGCTCGATGACGAACTTCGTTCCCCGGGGCTCGTGATCCCGCACCCGGATGTAGCCGTGGTGGTCGGCGATGATGGTGTTGACGATGGCGAGCCCGAGGCCGGTCCCCGTCTTCTTGGTGGAGAAATACGGCTCGAAGAGCCGCGGCTTGTCCTCCGGGGCGATGCCGTGCCCCGTGTCGGCCACGGTGATCGTCGCCATTTTCAGTTCGGCGTTGTAGCTGCTCTCGATCTCGATCCGCCCCTCGCCGTCGATGGCCGCCACGGCGTTGTCGAGGAGGTTGATGAAGACCCGCTTGATCTGGTCCCGGTCGAGGAGCAGGGGGGGGAGCCGCTCTTCCTCCCGGAAGCTGAAGTCGATGGTGCGGTGCCCCTGCCGGTAGAGGGTGACCGCCTCCCGGATGATGCCGTTGATGTCGTTGGGGGAGGGGGTCGCCGCCGGCATCCGGGCGAAGGAGGAAAACTCGTCCACCAGGGTCTTCAGCTCGTCCACCGATTTGACGATCATGGCGGTGCACTCGTCGAAGACCGTGTCCTCCGCGGCAAACCGGGGGAGGTAGCGCCGGCGCAGCCGCTGGGCCGAGAGCTGGATCGGGGTGAGGGGGTTCTTGATCTCGTGGGCGATGCGGCGGGCCACCTCGCGCCAGGCCGCCATCCGCTGGGCCTTGATCAGTTTGGTCAGGTCGTCGAAGACCACCACCGTCCCGAGGAATTCGCCGCTCTCGTCCCGGAGCACCGTCAGGTTGAAGAGGAGGGTCGCCCTGGTGTCGTGGACCGGGATGGTGATCTGTCGGCTGATGGTGTCCTGCTTGGCCATGACCATGTCGCGCAGGAGCCCCTTGAGGACGTCGAGCTGCTCCGTCTTGAGCACCTCGCGGAAATTGCGTCCGAGCACCTGCTTCGTGTTGATCTGGAGGAGCCGCTCCGCCGACGTGTTGACCGTGGTGAGAATGCCGGTCCGGTCCACGGAGATGACGCCGGCGGTGACGTTGCGGAGCACGATCTCCATGTAGCGGCGCCGCTCGTCCAGCTCCTGGTTGCTCCGGAGCAGCTCCTCGTTGGTCTGGTTCAGGGCCGCCTGGTTGAGGCGCAGATCCTCGGTCATCTTGTTAAAGGCGGCCACCAGCATCCCGATCTCGTCGTTCGTCCGCTGGCCGAGCTGTACCTCCAGGTTTCCCTCCGCCACCTGCCGCGTCGCCTCCGCCAGCTCCTTGAGGGGGGTGGTGAGGCTGTTGGCGAGGTGGAGGCCGAACCAGACCGCCAGGAAGACGATCACCATGGTGACGAGGAAGAGCGCCAGGATATAGCCGGTGCGGATCGGGTTCTTGAGGAGCTTGAGCTGCCGGAACTCCTGATACGATCCGGTGATCTCCCGCATCTTCTCCACCAGGGAGTAGGGGACGTAGTAGTTGACCACCACGGCGCCGACCACCTCATCGGCCTTCCAGGTGGAATAGATCGGCACGATGCCGCGGATCAGGTCGGCCTTCCCGATGGTGTTCACCCGGGTGAGCTCCCTGCCGTTGAGCCCCGCCTTGATATCCTCCGACGAGGGGGTGGTGAACTCCCCGCCGGGAATTCCCGGGTTAGCTGCCCGCACGAGCTCCTCGTTCTGGGAGGAGTAGACCTCCACGATCCCCAGGTTGTACTCCTTCTGCTTCTGGCGGATGAGCTCCTTGAGGACCGGCAGGTTCTGTTCGTTCAGGAGTCGCTGGTCGCGGATGATGGTGCTGATCTGGCGGCCGTAGTAGAGGGCGTTGGCGGCGGAGTTCCGGTAGTAGGTCTGGGCCACCTCCAGCGACTCGGCGAGGGAGCTCTCGATCTGGTTATTGAACCAGTTGCGGATGCTCATGTTGACGTAGGAGGCCGAGACGAAGAAGAGGAGCATGGTGGGGACGAGGGAGAGCCCCATGAAGGCGATGACGAGCTTGGTCTGGAGCGTTCGGCCGAGGGCCTTCCCCTGGCGTTCCATCAGCATCTTCGCCACGTTGCGGAAGACCAGGTAGATGAGGAGCAGGATCAGGAGGATGATGACGTTGATGATGCCGAAGATGAGGATGTTGCTCCCCATCGGCGCGTCGCTGCTGAGCTGGGAGAGGTGCATCTCGGTCCAGGTCAGGGCGATGATGAGCAGGAGCGAGAGGACGATGATGACCCCCTCCCGCCGCCGCTTCCTCAGTTCCCGCTCCGGTGGCGGGATGAGCGGTGCCTGCTGATGCTGATTCTGATCCATTGACGGTCCGTTACTGTAGCAAAATTGCAACAATGCCACTCTATACAAATGGGGCCAGCAATGCAAGGGGAGAGAGGTGGAATGGTGGGGGGAGCCGCCCGGGAGAAAAACGGATAATCGGGAGGAACGAACAATGGATTTTACTTGATTTTTTTACATAAATGCAGATACGAAAGACATGTATATCCCGGAGTGCGATGTCGTGCCGATTCAGTGCGGCCGGGCCCGTGTCCTGACCCGTGGGATTGCGTTGGCCACCAAAGACGAGAAGACCCGAGGAGGGAGTTTGATGAAACATTCTGTTGGCCGCATTTTGTCCACCGTTGCCGTAGCCCTGTGTTGCGCCCTGCCGATGGGACAGTGGCGGGCCGAGGCTGCCGAAACCGTACGGATCAACGGATCCGGCAGCGCCCTCTACGTGATGAAGCCGCTGATAAAGGCCTACGCGAAGGCCCACCCCGAAGTCCGCATCGAGATGGAGAAACCCCTGGGGAGTTCCGGGGCGATCAAGGCCCTCCTTGCGGGGGCGCTGGATCTGGCCGCCAGCAGCAAGGTCCTCAAGGCGGAAGAGGTGACGCAGGGGGCCATCTCCCGGGAGTACGGCAGGATGCCCCTGGCCATTGTCACGGGGAAGAAAGTCCCCAAAACGAACATCACCACCCGGGAGCTGGAGGATATCTATTCCGGAAAGGTGAAAACCTGGCCCAACGGCGAGCCGGTCCGGCTGGTCCTGCGTCCCGATGCCGATATCGACACCAAGATTCTCGAGGGATTGTCTCCGGCCATGGGCAAAGTGGTGAAAGAGGCCCATTCCCGTCACGGCATGATCGTGGCGGTAACGGACCCCGAGTCCGATGAGGCGGTGGTGAAGACCTCGGGCTCCCTGGGGGCCGCCGCCCTGCCGGCGCTGCTGGTGGAGAGGACCCCCCTGAATGTCCTCACCCTGAACGGCGTGAAGCCCACCGTGAAGAGTCTGGCCAACGGAACCTATCCGCTGGCCAAGGATATCCGCTTCATCACCACGAAGCACACCTCCTCTGCCGCCCATAAATTCATCGATTTCGTCGCATCGCCCCAGGGGCGCGCCATCGCCGAAAAGGCGGGCGTGCTCGTCACCGCGGAGGGCAAAAAAGGGCCGTGAAAACGCAGGAGCGCTCCATAGCCCGTATCACCACCATCCTCGCGGCGATCATAACCGTTGCCGTATCGGTTCTGGCCCCGGCGGGCTATTTCCTCGTATCTTACCAGTACATGGTGGGGAGCCTCGATACCCAGGCCGAGATCAACGCCCGGGCCGTCACCCAGCTGGTGATGGCGAATCCGCAAATGTGGCGGTACGAGGAAGTCAGGCTCATGGCGTTGCTGGAGCGCCGCGCCCGGCGGGACCTCCCCGAAGTGCGGCGGGTTCTGGACAGCCAGGGGAAGATCATAGCGGAGAGCGCGGACCCTTTAAGAGCGCCGGCGGTCTCCCGGCGCCACGCCATCTATGATGCCGGCACGCCGGTGGCGCAGATCGAGATTTCCTGCTCCCTTCGCCCCCTGCTGCTGGAAACGACCCTGGTCGCTGCCGGCGCGATACTGCTCGGCGGCCTCGGCTTCATCATCCTTCGCACCATCCCCCTGCGGGCCGTTCAGAAGGCCCACCACTCCCTGGCGGAGAGCGAGGCGAAATACCGTTCTCTCTACGAATCGATGAAAGAGGGGATGGCATTGTACCGATTCATCCGCGATGGGGACGGGAATCCCGTATCGTTCGAGGTCGTCGACATCAACCCCTCGTGCGAGTCGATCCTGGGAATGGGGAAAACGGCCGTTGTCGGCAGGCGGGGAGCCGAGCTCTTCGGCGGCGCCGTCATGGACTTTTTCGTCGACATTGTGCGCGGGGCCCAGACCGGCGAGGCGTTGACGTTCGAACTGCCGCTGCCGGAGAAGAACCGCTTTTTCGACGTCTCGGTGTTTTATCCGGAAGAGGGACTCTTCGCCACTCTGTTCGAGGATGTCACCGAGCGCAAGAAGTCCGACGCCCAGATCCAGAGGCTCGCCTATTACGACACGCTCACGGGATTGCCGAACCGCACCCTCTTCTTCGACCGCCTCAACCAGGCCCTGGCAGGGGCCTCCCGCAGAAACGGCAAGGTGGCGCTGCTTTTCATCGATCTCGACGGCTTCAAGCTCATCAACGACAATCTGGGGCATGCCCAGGGGGACCTGCTTCTGATGACGGTGGCGCAGCGGCTGGGGGAGGGGATCCGGCGCAGTGACACCCTCGCCCGGTTAGGGGGGGACGAGTTCATGGTCCTCATCTCCTCTGCCGATGAGGACCGCAACGCCGCGCAGCTGGCCCAGCACCTCCTGGAGCGGATTTCCCCTCCCTGCGAGATCGGCGGCCGTGACGTGTACACCAGCGCAAGCATCGGCATCTCCATCTTCCCCGACGACGGTCGGGACGTGGAAACGCTGGTGCGATGCGCCGACATGGCCATGTATGCGGCCAAGGAAGCGGGGCGCAACGGCTACCATTTCCATTCAGGGGAAATGAACCGCAAAGCCCATGAGCGGATGGAGCTGGAGATGAGCCTCCGCCAGGCGCTGGACCGGCACGAGTTTTTTCTGGAGTTCCAACCCATCATCAATGCCCGCGGCGACTGCCTGGTGGGGGCCGAAGCCCTTGTCCGCTGGCAGCACCCCGTCCAGGGGCGGATCATGCCGGGCACCTTCATCCCTGCAGCGGAAAACTCCGGAATGGTCATCCCCCTTGGCGAGTGGGTGCTGCGAAACGTCTGCGAGAAGGTGCGGGAGTGGCGCAACGCCGACCTTCCCCCCGTCAAGCTGTCGGTCAACGTCTCGGGGCGACAGTTCGAGCAGCGGGACTTCACCGCTGTGGTCCACGGCATCTTGAAGGAGACAGGGGTCGATGCCCGGAGTCTCCAACTGGAGCTGACCGAGACCAGCCTCATGAAAGATGCCGATGCCGCCGTCAGCGCACTCCATAAGCTCAAGGAGCTGGATCTGCGGATCGCGGTCGACGATTTCGGGACGGGCTATTCATCCCTGGGCTACCTCAGGAATTTCCCCATCGATCACATCAAGATCGACCGCTCGTTCGTTATGGACATCTGCGACAACCCTGACGACCGCTCCATCGTGGAGGCGATTGTCGCCATGGCGAACAAACTCAACCTCAACGTGGTCGCGGAAGGGGTTGAAACCGTCGAGCAGCGGGATTTCCTGCTGAATCTCGGCTGCCACGAGATGCAGGGGTTCCTCTTCCATCGGCCGATGCCCGAAGAGCAGTTCGTTGAACTGCTGCGGGGGATGACCCTCTGCGCCACCCCTACGGCGTCTTGATCTCCTCGCTCTTGGCCCGGAGCTTCTTGACCAGGGCGGGGTACCCCTCGCTGGTGATGATCTTGTTGAACTGGGTCCGGTAGTTGGCCACCAGGCTCACCCCTTCGATCACCACGTCGTAGACCATCCACTTCCCGCCCTTTTTCATCAGCCGGTAGTCCAGCGCGTACTCGTCGCGCTTGGTGGTGATGATCCGGGAGCGGACCTCGGCGCTCTCCCCCTCCACGATCTCCTTCCCGTAGACCACCTTCTCCTGGTTGTACGATTCGATCTTGCCGGCGTAGGAGTTTTCCAGCAGCGTCTCGAAGAGTTCCGTGAACTCCTTTTTCTCGGGGGCGCTCCGCTCTTTCCAGTGGCGGGCCATGGAGCGCTGGGCCATCTCGCCGTAATCGAAGACGGCGCCGATGGCCTTCTTGAGCCCCTGGCGGCGCTTCGGTTCGTTCTGGGGTTTTTTAAGCTCCTTGTCGGAGACGATCCGGATCACCTCGTCCACGGCCTTTTTGACGACTTCCGTGGGGGTGCCCTGGGCGAAGGCGGGAGTGCTGATCGCGAAGCCCAGGAGAAGGGCCTGGAGTATCAACCATTTCATGGACATAGTTCCTCCCTTATCTCTGCTCAAGCGGCGAGGCGCCGACGGCATACTCCAGGTTCGCCCGGGACATCTTCTGGTTGTAAATTGAGTGAAAGTAGTCGCTCCGCATCTTGGCGTAGTTCTCCAGGCCATCGAAGATCTCCTTTGCGGGACCGATGCCGAAATCGAAGTTGGCAAGTGCTGCGACGACCCATTTCTTTGCGTTGCTGTAGGCATCCTTTGTTGCCGCGATGCTCTTCTCCGCCTCCTGCAGATCGAGGTAGGCCTTCCTGATCTGGAGGGGGATGTTGGTCTCCGCGTAGGTCTTGGTGCTCATGAGCCGGTCGTACTGGGCCTGCTCCGCCGCCACCTTGGCTCCGGTGATCCCGAAGTCGAGCTTCCATTTGAGCCCCAGTGCCACTCCCCCCCAGAGGTGGTTGAATTCGTCGGGGACCCACGGGTTGCTGACCCGGTCCCGTTTCTCGGCATAGGCCCCGGAGAGGTAGCCGCCGAGGAAGAGGTCGGGCCAGTAGGCCGCCTTTGCCGCCTCCACGAGCGCCTGGCGCGCCAGGAGCCCTTCCTTGACCTGCCGATACTCGGGACGCTGGCTCTGGGACGCCGCGAGATATGCCGGCAACGCCGCTGCCGTCGTCTCATCGGGAGCGAGCCGCGCGGTCGCTATGTCGAACGGCGCGTCGGGGGAGAGCCCGATTCGGGAGCGCAGCGCCGCAAGGGCGAGCGTCTCCCCCTTCTTCGCCTCTTCGAGGTACTTGGCGACCTCCCCGGAAAAGGCGTCCAGCTTGTAGATATCCAGGTCGTCCACGTTGGGGGAGCCCTTGTCGAGGTATTCCCGGGCCTTCTTCCTCGCCTTGTCGAGGTCCTCCTGTACTTCCAGAACCACCTCTTTCAGCTCCCGCGCGAGGAGGAGGCCGTAGTAGTATTCCTTCACCTGAAGCGCCACCTCGTTGCGCCGCTGTTCCTTCTTCGCCCGGTCCACCTCGATCCCGTGGCTGGCCGCCTTCATACTCTCGCTGATCTTGCCGAAGGTATAGAGGGGCTGCACCAGGGTTGCATCGCCCCGGGTGAACCAGGTGAGCCGGCTTGTCTGGTTGATGCTGTCGGGGGAAGCGACCTGATTTCCCCGCGCCTGGGGGACGGGGCCGATCAGCCCGAGGAAATCAAGCTGGGGATACCGGTGCGCCTTGGCCTCGACCAGCTTCGACGCGGCCAGGTCGATGTCCGCCTGGGATTCGCCAAGCTCGGGGGCGACGGCGAGGGCATTTTTGACGCAGTCGTTGAGATCCAGGAGCTGCTTCTCCCCGTCGGTCCCGGCGGCGCGACCCACTGTCGCGCCGAGAAACAGTATGCCGTAGATAACTGCTGATGCCGCTTTCGTCTTCATGGTCTCCCTCCGTCAATCAACCTTTCCGTGGATGTACTTGCTGAGCAGCTCCTCCAGGTCGACGGACGACTCGGTGTCCCGAATCCTGCCGTTGGCGGCGATGAGCGTCTCCGACCCGCCGGGGGAGAGCTTGATGAACTTGTCGCCGATGATCCCCCGGGTGCGGACCGAGGCGATGACGTCGTCCTGGAGCCTGATCCCCTGCCGGATCTTGAGGTGGAGGCGGGCCCGGTCCGTCTTCGGGTCGAGGTCGATCCGGTCGACCCGCCCCACCTCGACCCCGGCAAGCTCCACCGAGGCCCCCTTCTTGAGGCCGGAAACGGAGTCGAACTCGCTCGTTACGTCGTAGAAGTCCCCCCCCACGAGCTCCATCTTGCCGAGCTTGACGGAGAGGTAGGAGAGACAGAGCAGTCCGGCGAGGACGAAGATGCCGACAATCAGTTCAAGGGTGATTCTTTTCATGGTTGCACCTGTGCCGTGATTGCTTGCGGCGGAGTATAGGCTCCTGGCCGCTTCGGAAGAGACCGCCTCACACGAAGTGGATCGGGCCCTCCAGGCTCCCGCTGATGAACTGCTTCACCACCGGATGATCCGAACGCTGGATCTCCTCCGGTGTCCCCATCTCGATGATCCGGCCGCGATAGAGCATCGCCACGTAGTCGGAGATGTCGAAGATCTCCGGGATCTCGTGGGAGACGATCACCGCCGTGAAGCCGAACCGGCTGTGGGTATCCTTGATGAGCTGGTGGATCGCCCGGCAGATGATCGGGTCGAGGCCGGTGGTCGGCTCGTCGAAGAGGATGATCCGCGGGTTGAGAAGCAGCGCCCGGGCGAGCCCCACCCGCTTCTTCATCCCGCCGGAGAGCTCGTCGGGGAATTTGCGGTCCACCCCCCTGAGCCCCACGTGCTCCAGCGCCTCGTGGACCTTGGCGTCGATCTCCGGGCGGGAGAGTTTCGTCTTTTCCTCCAGGGGGAAGGCGACGTTCTCGAAGACGCTCATGGAGTCGAAGAGGGCGGCGTTCTGAAAGAGCATCCCGAACCGCTCCCGCACCCGGTTCAGCTCCCAGCGCCGCATGACGGTGATATCCTCCCCCTCGACAAAGACCTTGCCGGCGTCGGGCTGGAGCAGGCCGATCATATGCTTGAGCAGCACGCTCTTCCCCTCTCCCGATGGGCCGATCACCGCCGTGATCTTTCCCGGCGGGACCTCCAGGGTGAGGCGGTCGAGGACCACCTGGCTGCCGAACGATTTTTGCACCTCAACGAGCTTGATCATAGGTCAGAGCATCACCGACGTCAGGAAATAGTCCCACACCAGCACCAGCACCGACGACATCACCACCGCCTCGGTGGTGGCCCGGGAGACCCCTTCGGCGCCGTGGCCGGCGTAATACCCCTTGTAGCAGCAGACCCACGAGATGATGGCGCCGAAGGAGACCGACTTGACGAAGCCCGACCAGACATCCTTCCCCACCACGCTCTTCTCCATCTCGTAGAAATAGGCCCCCTCGTTCACCCCGAGGAGCTTCACCCCCACCAGGTAGCCGCCGTAGATCCCCACCACGTCGAAGATGGCGCAGAGCAGCGGCAGCGCCACCAGCGCGCCGAGCACCTTGGGGGAGACGAGGTATTTGAACGGCTCCAGCGCCATGGTCTTGAGGGCGTCGATCTGCTCGGTGATCTTCTTGATCCCGATCTCGGCGGTGATGGCGCTTCCCGCCCGCCCTGTCACCATCAGGGCCGAGAGCACCGGACCCAGCTCCCGGATGAGGGAGAGGGCCACCGCCGAGCCGAGGAGCCCCTCGGAACCGAACTTGGCCAGGGTGTAGTACCCCTGGAGGCCGAGAACCATCCCGGTAAATGCCGCGGTCAGAACGATGACGAAGAGTGATTTGGCGCCGATGAAGTGGATCTGCTTGAAGATGTGGATCGGTTTCCCCGGGTCGCGGACGATGATGTAGAGGGCATAGAGGATGAAGATCAGCATCCGGCCCATCTCGCGGACGACGAAGAGGGTGACGGCGCCCAGTTTTTCGATGGTGTTGCGCACGTGGCGGCTCCCGCAATGGTGGTGTCCGGAAAAGTATAGGTGAAGATGGCGGGATGTAAAGGCGGGGAGGGGCGCTCGGGCGGCACCGCCCCCCCTGCGGTTCAGAGGATGAAGTCGGTGGAGAGGAAGTTGGAGCGGTGCTCCCGCACGATGTCGGAGATGATCTCCTTGTTGACCGCGCTCTCCTTGGCCGCCACCAGGGTCCGGATCGAGAAGGCCCGCAGGGCGTCGGAGACCGAGAGGGTCCCCACCGCCGAGTCCTTCCGCCCGGTGAAGGGGAAGACGTCGGGGCCGCGCTGGCACTGGCTGTTGATGTTGACCCGGGAGACCTGGTTCACCAGCGGATCGATGAGGGTTGCCAGGAGCTGCGGGTCACGGCCGAAGATGCTCACCTGCTGGCCGTAGTCCGACTCCTCGATGTACCGGATCGGCTCGGCGGTGTCGGAGAAGGGGGCCACCGGCACCACCGGCCCGAACTGCTCCTCGGTGTAGAGGCGCATCCGCGGGGTGACCGGATAGACGAGGGCGGGGTGGAAGTAGGTGCCGGACACGGTCCCCCCCCCCTCGTTCATCACCCGAGCGCCGTGGCGCACGGCATCGTCGACGAGGCCGGCGAGATAGACCGTCTTCCCCGGTTCGGGGAGGGGGGTGATCATCACCGCCGGGTCCCACGGCAGGCCGATGCCGATGGCGGCCAGCGTCCGGGAGAAGAGGGCGAGGAAGTCGTCGGCGATAGATTCGTGAACGAAGACGATCTTGATGGCGGTGCAGCGCTGGCCGTTGAAGGTGAGGCTGCCGGCAAGGCACTCCTCCACCGCCACGTTCAGGTCGGCGTCGGGAAGGACGATGGCCGGGTTCTTGGCTTCGAGCCCCAGCACCGACCGGAGGCGATGGGGCTTGGGATGCTCCTTCTGCAGGGAGTTGGCCGCGCTGCTGGTCCCGATGAAGGCGAGGACGTCGATCCGTCCCGTCCGCATGAGGGGCGGGGTGATGGTGCGCCCCGATCCGAAGAGGGTGTTCACCACCCCCGGCGGGAAGCAGTCGCGGAAGGCGCGCAGCAGCGGCGCGAAGAGGAGCACCCCGTGGCGCGGCGGCTTGAGCAGCACCGTGTTCCCCATGATGAGGGCCGGGATGAGGGTGGTGAAGGTTTCGTTCAGGGGGTAATTGTAGGGGCCCATGCAGAGGGTGACCCCCAGGGGGGCGCGGCGGATCTGGCCGATGATCCCCTGCTCGATGACGAAGCGGGAGGAGACCCGGTCGAGCTCCTTCAGGGCGTCCACGGTCTCGGCGATGTAGGCGACGGTCCGGTCGAACTCCTTGCCGGCGTCGCCGGCGGTCTTGCCGATCTCCGCCATCAGGAGCCGCACCACCTCCTCGCGCCGTTCCTTCATCCGGGCGGCAAAGCGCTGGATATGGGCGATCCTGTCTGCCACCGTCATGGTGGGCCATTCCCCCCGGCCGTTGTCGTAGGCGGCGGCCGCCGCCTCCAGCGCCGCCAGCGCGTCGGCCTCGGTCATGAGGGGGAAGCTGCCGATCCTGGCCCGTTCGGGGCCGTCGGCCTTCCTGGCGCAGACCGGGGAGAAGACCTCTTGGGTCGGGCCTTTCCATGGCTGCAGTTCCCCGTTCACAAGGTACTCCCGCATCTCCACCGGCTCCGCCAGGCGGTTTCTGCCGGCAAGCTGCTCCGGCGCAGGGAATAGCGCATCGATACGGTCGCGAATGGTCATGACTGGTTCCTCCGGCGCGAGAATGGGTACAATTAAATAATTCTAAATGACCCCCGGGGATAATCAAGCGCCCCGGCCTCCCCCCGTTGCCAAGGTTTCGCCATGTGATACCGTTAGCTGGGTAAACACACGGAAGGAGGAGACCATGAAAAAGGGGATGCTGACGCTCTGCTGCCTCGGGCTTCTGGCCTTGGGGGGGACTCCGTCGGCGGCGCTCGCCGCGCTGCAGACGAAGGAGGTCGACTACCGGGACGGCGGGGTGACCATGAAGGGGTATCTTGCCTGGGACGACGCGGTGCCGGGGAAACGCCCCGGGATGCTCGTGGTCCACGAGTGGTGGGGGCTCAACGACTACGCCCGCACGCGGGCCCGGATGCTGGCGGAGCTGGGGTATACGGCGCTGGCGGTGGACATGTACGGCGGCGGAAAGGTGGCGGGGCATCCCGACGATGCCGGGAAGTTCGCCGCGGAGGTGACGAAGAACCTGGACCTCATGACGGCCCGCTTCACCGCGGCGCTGGAGCTGCTGAAGAAGCAGCCGACCGTCGACCCGGCCCGGATCGGCGCCATCGGTTACTGCTTCGGCGGTGCGGTGGTGCTGAACATGGTCCGCCAGGGGGGGCTCGCCGGTGTCGCCAGCTTCCACGGGAGCCTCGCCTCCGTCCGCCCTCCCGGGCAAGGAGGGGTGAAGGCGCGGGTGCTGGTCATGAACGGCGGCGCGGACCGCTTCATCACCCCGGAGCAGATCGGTGCGTTCACCGCCGAGATGGCGAAGGCGGGGGCCGGTTTCCGGTTCATCAACTATGCCGGCGCCAAACACAGCTTCACCAATCCCGACGCCGGGAGCTTCGCGAAGAAGTTCGGCCTCGACCTCGCCTATGATGCCGCCGCCGACCGTCAGTCGTGGGACGAGATGAGCCGGTTTTTCCGGGAGTTGTTCGGGAAATAGGGGGGAACGCGCCGCCGGTTCACATCCCGGCGGCGCGGTGGCCCCGGTGGAGGGCGCGGACGACCCCCAGGGAGTAGCGGGGGGAGTCATTCAGGCGGTCGAGAAACAATCCGAAGAGCTCCACCAGGAAGGGGAGCTGGCTGGAGAGGAAGTGGTCGCCGTCCACCAGGAAGAGCTCAGCCCGGTGCCGGCCGGCAAACCGGACCGAATGCTCCGCCGGGATCACGTCGTCGTTCCAGCCGTGGACGATGACGGTCTTCTGGGCACGGGGGACCGGGGACTGCTCGGCGTAGCCGGAGAGGTAGAACGCCGGCGCCATGAGGAAGAGCCCCACCGGCTTCACGGCGTTGGAGGCCACGGTGGCCACGTAGCCTCCCATGCTCGAGCCTGCCAGCACCAGGGGCCTCTTTTCCCGGACGCAGCGTTCCACGAGGCGCTGCACCCGTCCGTCCGGGTTGGGAAGATCGGCGAAGTCAAGGCTCTCGGCGGCAAAGCCCCGTTCCCGGGCCACCTCGGCCAGGGCGCTGATCTTTGCTCCTGCCGGAGTGCTCTCCTTGCCGTGGGAGAAGATGACGATTCCTTTTTCCATGGTGTCTCCCCCCTCCGCGGCGGGCACGAAATCAGCCGTTCCTCGTGAATGTACCGTTCTGGTATTCCTCAAAGGCGACGCGAAGCTCATCCTCGGTGTTCATGACGACGGGGCCGTACCATGCCGCCGGTTCGCCGACGGGGCGTCCGGGGACCAGAAGGAAGCGGGCCGGCCCCCGCACGCTGTTCACCTCGCCGCAGATGACTCGGACCACCGTGCCGCCGTTCAGGAGGAGGAACGGGTCGAGCTGCGGCACCTGGTGGTAGCCAAAGGCGCGCTTGAGATGGACCCCCGCCCCCTCCACGGTCGCCTTGCTCTGCCATGCCTTCGCGATTTTCCTGACGATCTCCATCCACATCCTCCGGGAAGAGAGTTTCCTCAAGGGGAAGTCTACCGGCCGCCGGGGTGATTGCAACGGGTGATCTGCAGAAAGGGAGGAATTGACTAAAGTTTTCTCTTTCGATGCCGATAAGGATGCCGTAGTGGTGCGGCCGCGCAGGGACAGCGGAGGGCGACGATGTTCGAAGGGGTGGGAGAGGGGAGATACTGGGACGAGGAGTGGGAGGTGATCGTCCGGCGGACGGCGGTGAGCCCGGAGGCCTTGTGGCGCCCCGCCGCCGAGAAGACGGGAAAAGCCTGGCTGGTGGGGGGCGACCTCTTCCATCCCGGACTCCCCCTTGAAGACGTGGACCGCATCCTCTCGGCGGTGGCGTCGAACCCTCAGCACCTCTTCATCGCCGTCACCGACCGCCCCGAACTCTCCCTCGCCCGCCTTTACGGCATCACGGCGGAAACTCCCCGGCGGCTCCTGGAGGAGGACGATTCCCTGCACAACCTCTGGTTCCTCGTCCGGATGAGAGACCAGGCCGAGGCCGACCTCCGCATCCCCGCCACCATCGCCCTCAAGAACTGCTGGGTGGCGGACGGAGTCCGGTGGCCAGTGGTCGGCGTCCTGGCCGAGCCGCTCCGGGGATCGCTCGATCTGCGGCAGGTGAATACCCTCTGCGTCGCCGGCTTCGGCTCCATCGACTGGGTGGTCTGTGGCGCCCCCGCAGGGGACGGTCTCGCCCACCGGCAGGGGTGGGTGCGGGGGGTCCGGGACCAGGCGGATGAGCGGGGGATTCCCTTCTTTCGCACCGGCCGCGGAGGCGATGCCGACCCCCTGCCGGACGATGAGCGCCGGTACGAGGTTCCGCCGTTTCGCGCCGAATCGACCCGGCTCCACATCTTCGACCACTGCCGCGTCAACCGGGGCCGCGAGGAGCTCTACTCCAGCGGTTGCCGTTCAATCTCCCTCTGACGCCAGATCCCTTCGGCAGCGTGATTCCCCCTGAAAACGATTCATCCCCCAAGGCATGCACTCCCCCGGGTGCGGAAAAATCGTCACATCCTCATTGGTCCGTGAACCCCCCGGCGAAGTCGATGGCGCAGGCGGTGCCGAAGACGGGGTGGGGAGCGCAGGCGGCTCCGGCCACGCCGAAGGAGGGGGTGTAGATGTTCTTCCGGTGGCCGCGACCGGGGACGCCGTCGTCGATGATGAGCTGCATCACCACGGAGCGGGCCTCGTCGGGGCCGTAGCTCACGTTTTCGCCGATGGTCCGCTCCCACCTCCCCTGCCGGTCGATCCTCAGCCGCATCCCGGTGCTGCCGCTGCCGTGACCCGTCGTTCCGTTCGCTTCCTGCTCACGCACGAGTTCCGCTGCAGCCCGGGAAAGCCCGTCGGACCAGGTGAGGGGGGCGAGGGGCCTCTGGCGCCGGAGGAAGCGGATCGCCTCGTCCACTACCTTCGTCCCCTCCCGGGTGATGATGCGGGTCCGGCTGCCGGGGACCAGGTAGTTCGTCCCCTGGAAATGGGAGCGGTACTCCTCCAGGTGCCCGGCGAAGGCGCGGGGGGCGGTGCGGGCGGCGTTCAGCTCGTCGAGGATGGCCCGTTCGAGGGGGGAGCCGTCCCCGGCGGCGGGGAGCGCGGTCAGCAGCGTGAGGGCCAGGGTCAGGGCAATGGGACGGATCATGGAGGATGCTCCTTCCGGGAGAGGATGGGGGGTCAGGGGTGAATGGTGCCGGCCCGCAGCACCAGCGGCCACGAGACGGGGCGCGCGGTTCCCGGCCTCCCCCAGAGGGGGGAGAGCTCCTCTGCCAGCGCCGGGAGCGGGTCGCCCCCTGTGAGCCGCCGGTACTCCGCCACCGCCGACCAGGTGGCGAGGTATCCCATGAGGTGTCCCAGCTCCCATTCGGCGGTCATGCCGAAGGAGGGGGTGGCGATCTCGGCGAAGGGGAAGGGGAGGGTGCGGTAACCGGCGTCCACGTGGGCCCGCTCCGGGGGCCAGTAGGGGCCGATGGTGTCGCGGTAGAAGCGGCCGATCACCCGGTCGATCTCACCGTCGATCGCGAGGAGCCCGTAGGTGAAGGCGGCGAAGACGCCACCGTGCCGCGCCACGCGCCGCACCTCCGGGTAGAACCGGTCGAAGTCGAACCAGTGGAGCGCCTGGGCGGCGATCACCAGGTCGACGCAGCCGTCGGGGAGGCCGGTCGCCTCCGCCGGGGCCACGCGGTAGTCGACCCGCTCGCAGGGTCGGGCGTTTTCGATCTGGGCCGCGCTCGGGTCGACGGCGTACACCGTTGCGAAGTGCTCCGCCAGCGCCACCGATGCCTGACCGGTGCCGCAGCCGCAGTCCAGTGCCGCGTCCCGCCGCGGCGGCAGCCCCGCCAGCCAGGAGAAGAGCTCCGGCGGGTATCCCGGGCGGAAGGTCCGGTAGGCGTCGGAGCCGGTGGAAAAATAGTTTTTGAACGGCATGGTCATGGTGGTTCTCCCTCGGCGCTGTCGTGATGGTGTCACAAGGATCCCGACCGGAAGCTCGCCGGCCAGCAGTACGGGGTCATGGAAGCGGTCTACCGTGAGCTGGCCGAGACCCTGACGGAGCGATAGCTCAGGCTTCCGCCACCACCACCGCCGCCTCCCGCTCCCGGTCCCGGCCGTGGTCCTTTGCCACGAGCATGTAGATGGAGGGGACCACGAAGAGGGTGAAGAGGGTGCCGACGAACATTCCCCCCACCAGCACGAGGCCGATGGAGTTCCGGGCGGCGGCGCCGGCCCCGGTGACCAGCGTGAGAGGGAAGTGGCCGGCAATGGTGGCGGCGCTGGTCATGAGAATCGGCCGCAGGCGCGTCATGGCCGCCTGGCGCACGGCGTCCAGCTTGGGGAGCCCCTGGAGCTGGAGCTTGTTGGCGAACTCCACGATGAGGATGCCGTTCTTGGAGACGAGCCCCACCAGCGTCACGAGCCCCACCTGGGAGTAGATGTTGAGGGTGGTCGTCCACCCCTTGGTCCAGAACGGCGTGTTCGGGTCGGGCATCTTGAGGAAGGTGAAGATGAGCGCCCCGAAGAGCGCCAGCGGCACCGACCCGGCCAGGATGACGAAGGGGTCGCGGAAGCTGTTGAACTGGGCCGCCAGCACCAGGAAGATGAGGACCACGGCGAGGCCGAAGGCGGGGAGGAACTTGTTCCCCTCGGTCCGGAGCTGCCGCGATTCGCCGGTGTAGTCGAGGACGTATCCCTGGGGGAGGATCTTCGCCGACTCCCCCTCCAGAAAGCGGAGCGCCTCGTCCAGGGGGCGCATGGCCACGCCGCTGATCTTCACCGCATTCAGCTGCTGGAACCGGTTGAGGGAGCGGGGGACCACCGACTCGCGCTGGGTGGCGACGGTGGAGAGCGGCACCAGCTTGCCGCCGGGGCCGGTGACGTAGACCGATTTCAGCTGCTCCGGGTTGAGGCGGCCGACCCGCTCGATCTGGGGGATCACCTTGTAGCTCCGCCCCGCGATGTCGAAACGGTTGACGTAGTTCCCCCCCACCATCCCGCCGATGTCGGCGCCGACCTGCTCGAGGCTGAGCCCCAGGGCCGCCACCTTGTCCCGGTCGATGACGAACTCCGTCTGGGGCTGATCGATCTTCACGTCGATGATCGGCGGGAAGGCGAACATCCCGCTCTGCATCGCCTTCTGCTGGAGCTTGCGGGCAAACTCCAGGATCTGGCCGGTGTCGGCCGTGGAGGCGATGATGAACTCCACCGGGAACTGCCCCCCGCCGGGGAGCGCCGGCGGCGTCACCGGAAACATCTGGATGCCGGGGATCGCCCCGAGCTTCCGCTGCACCTCGGGCATGATCTGGAAGACGGTCCGCTTCCGGCTGTCCCACGGTTTGGTGACCATGCCGCCGAAGCCGGAGTTGGGGAAGGTGATCTGGAAGGTGAAGTCAGTCTCGGGGATCCCGAGGAAGACCTTGTTGGCCGCCGCGGCGTAGCGGCTGGTCTGGTCCAGGGTGGAGTTGGCCGAGGCGTCAAGGATGCCGAAGATGACCCCCTGGTCCTCCGTGGGGGCCAGCTCCTTGGCCGACATGACGAACATCGGCACGGTCAGGAGGCTCACCACGATCCAGACCATGTAGACCGCCGGCCGGGCCGCCAGGGTCCGGTCGAGCCAGCGGCCGTAGGCACCCTTCAGGCGGTTGAAGTCACGGGTGATGCGTCCCGCCAGGCCATGCTCCCCGCTCTCCGGCTTGAGGAGTTTCGCCGACATGACCGGCGAGAGCGTCAGGGCCACAATCCCCGAGATGGTCACCGCGCCGGCCAGGGTGAAGGCGAACTCGCGGAAGAGCGCCCCGGTGAGCCCCCCCTGCAGGCCGATGGGGAGGTAGACCGCCGCCAGGGTTATGGTCATGGCGATGATCGGTCCCACCAGCTCCCGGGCGCCGATGAGGGCCGCCTCCAGGGGGGATTTCCCCTCCCCCAGGTGGCGTTCCACGTTCTCCACCACCACGATGGCGTCGTCCACCACGAGACCGACCGAGAGGACCACGGCCAGGAGCGTCAGGAGGTTCACCGTGAAGCCGAAGGCCTGCATCAGGAAGACCGCGCCGATGAGCGACACGGGAATGGCCACCACCGGGACGAAGACCGAGCGGAAGGAGCCGAGGAAGAGGAAGATGACCACCACCACGATCAGCAGCGTATCCCCCAGGGTCTTGAGCACCTCGTGGATGGCGTTGTCGATGTAGTTGGTGGCGTCGTAGGCAACCCGGGCCGAAAGGCCGCTGGGGAGGTCCTTCTGGATCGCCGCCATCTCGGCTCGCACCCGCTTGATGACGTCCAGGGAGTTGGCGTTGGGGAGCGGCCAGATCCCCATGAAGACGGCGGTCTGTCCCGAGAAGCGGACCTCGGCGTCGTAGTCCTCGGCCCCCAGCACCACGTCGGCCACGTCCGAGAGTCGCACCAGGGTGCCGTCCTGCTGGCGCACCACCAGGCGCTTGAACTCCTCCACCGTGCTCAGGTTGGTGTTGGCGGTGAGGTTCACCTGGATGAGGGACCCCTTGCTCCGCCCCAGGGCCGCCAGGAAGTTGTTGGCGGCCAGGGCCTGGCGCACCTGGGTCGGGGTGACGTTCAGGGCGGCCATCCGGTCGGGCTTGAGCCAGACCCGCATGGCAAAGGTGCGGCCGCCGAGGATGTCGGCCCGCTGCACCCCCTGGATGGCCGAGAGCCGTGGCTGGACTACCCGCACGAGGTAGTCGGTGATCTCGTTCTGCTGGAGGATGTCGGAGGAAAAGCTGAGGTAGGCCGAGGCGAACTCGCTGTCGGCCGACTCGATGTTGAGCACCGGCACCTCGGCCTCCGGCGGGAGGTCCCGGCGCACCTGATCCACCTTGGAGCTGATCTCCGCCAGCGCCTTGGTGCCGTCGTAGTTCAGCTTCAGGCGGATCTTGATGGTGGAGAGCCCCAAGGTGCTCTGGGACTCCATGTACTCGATCCCGTCGGCGGCGGCGATGGCCCGCTCCAGCGGCGTGGTGACGAAGCCCCGCACCAGGTCGGCGCTGGCGCCGGTGTAGACCGTGGTGACCGTCACCGCCGCGTTCTCGCTGCGGGGGTACTGGCGCACGTTCAGGGTCCGGATCGCCTGGAGCCCGGCAATGATGACGATCAGGTTGACCACCAGGGCGAGAACGGGACGGCGGATGAAGAGGTCGGTTATTTTCATGGCTGGTCAGTTGTTCTCCGGCTTCGGCGCCTGCTGGAACGGCGGCGCGAGCCGGTTGTCCACCACCGCCCCCTGCCCGTTGCGGAGCTTGAAGACCCCGGTGCTCACCACCGCCTCCCCCTCCCGGAGGCCGCTGATGACGGCGATGAAGTCGCCGCGCTTGCTGCCGAGGCGGACGAACTGCTGCCGGAGCACCTTCCCCTTCTTTTCCTTTCCCTCCTCCACCACGAAGACCGAATCGCTGTACGGGGCGTAGAGGACCGCCGTGGCCGGGATGGCGAGCACCTTCTGCTGCACGGGGAGCCCCACCGCCACGGTGACGAACATGCCGGGGCGGAGCTTCTCGGCGTGGTTGGCAACCGTCGCCTGGACCTTGATGTTCCGGGTATCGGCATCCACCTGGGGGTTGATGGCGGTAATCCGCCCCTCGATGGTCTCCCCGGGCAGGGCGTCGGTGGCCACCCGCACCGGAAATCCCCGGTGAAGCTTGGGGAGCTGCTGCTGGGGGAGAGTGAAGTCGACGTAGATCGGATCGAGGGACTGGAGCGTCACGATGGGGTCCCCCTCCTTCAGGATCTGGCCGAGGTTCACCTGCCGGATGCCGAGCCGCCCCGTGAAGGGGGCGCGGACCGTCTTCTTGGCGATGGCGGCCCGGATGGTGTCGACCTGGGCCTGGGTCTGGTTGGTGGTGGCCACGGCCCGGTCATGGTCGGCCTGGGAGATGACCCCGTCCTTCAGCAGCTGGTCGGTGCGCTGCTGGTTGATGCGGGCGAGCTTCGCCTCGGCCAGCGCGCCGGGGAGCTGGGCCTCCTCGGAGCTCGTGTCCTGACGGATCAGGAGGGTCCCCTTCGTCACCGGGGCGCCGGGCTCGAAGGCGATCTGCACCACCTTCCCCGGCTGTTCGGCGGCCACGGTGACCCCCTGCACGGCGGTCAGGGTGCCGACGGAGGTGAGAGCGGTCTCCCACGATTCCGCCGTGACCATGGCGGTGGAGACGGTTTCGGGAGGGGGGACGAACTTCTTCCCCTGGTCGATCATGGCGCCGATCTGCAGTGCCTTGACGGCGCCGAGGATGGCGATGAGGACGATCAGGCCGGCGATGGCGAGGATGACGCGTTTTTTCATGGGCTGAAGGGCTCCGGGAGTCTCGGGATCGTTATGAAAAACAAGGGGAAATGCGTTGACGGTGGCGGTGGAAGGTCTTCTTCCTTATAGCATCCCGGCTCGCCGTTGCAATAAAATTTTTAGTGCCGTCCGGCAGGGCGCAAGGAGTTGGCGGGTAATTTGAGAAATGTCTTGTTAACCATGACTCCTGCTGAAGTTGACGATAGCGCTGCCACTGTGCTACAACGGGGCTTCGAGTCAATCATTCCGAGGGGGATCGCGTGTCCGGAAGTATCGCCGACGAACTTGAAGAACTGCGCCGGCAGGGGCTCCATCGCCGGCTCCGTCTTGTCGCCGGGAGCCAGGGGAGCCGGGTGACGGTGGCGGGGCGGGAGGTGCTGCTCCTCTGCTCTAACAACTATCTGGGCCTTGCCGACCATCCGCGCCTCAAGGAGGCGGCGGTGCGGGCGACGGAGCGCTTCGGGACGGGGAGCGGCGCCTCGCGTCTCGTCTCCGGCACCATGGAGCTCCACGAGGCCCTGGAGGAGCGGCTCGCCCGCTTCAAGGGAACCGAGGCGGCGCTCCTCTTCAACTCGGGATACGCCGCCAACAGCGGGATCATTCCGGCCCTGGCGGGGAAGGGGGACGTGATCTTCTCCGACCGGCTGAACCACGCGAGCATCGTGGACGGGGCGCTCCTCTCCCGCGCGAAGTTTGTCCGCTACCCCCACAACGACGTGGCCGCCCTGCGCCGGCTGCTGGAGGCGAACCCGACCACGGGGCGGCGGCTCATCGTCACCGACGGGGTCTTCAGCATGGACGGCGACGTGGCGCCGCTTCGGGAGCTGGCGGCGCTGAAGCGGGAGTTCGGCGCCCTCCTTATGGTGGACGACGCCCACGGGACCGGGGTCCTCGGGGGAGGGGGAAGGGGGAGCGGGGAGATGCTCGGGGTGGCGCAAGAGATCGACCTCCAGATGGGAACCCTCGGCAAGGCCCTGGGGAGCTTCGGCGCGTACGTGGCCGCTTCCCGGGAGCTGGTGGAATACCTCGTGAACCGGGCCCGCAGCTTCATCTTCTCCACGTCGCTCCCCCCGGCGGTCCTGGCGGCGGCGCTGGCGGCCATCGGCCTCGTCGACTCCCCCGAGGGGGAGGAGCTGCGCCGGCGTCTGGACCGCAACGCCCGCCTCTTCCGGGAGGCGGCGGCAGGAGCGGGGTTCGATACCATGGGGAGCGCGACCCAGATCGTCCCGCTCTTCGTGGGGGGGGCGGAGGAGGCGATGACCTTTACCGCCCGTCTCCTCGACAAGGGGATCTTTGCCCAGGGGATCCGGCCCCCCACGGTCCCCGCCGGCACCTGCCGCCTCCGCTGCACCTTCATGGCAACCCACGGGGAGGAGGAGATTCTGCGGGCGGTGGGGGTGATGGAGCGGGTCGGCCGGGATCTGGGGGTGGTCTGACCATGGCGTTCATCGACACCGCACCGAACGTTTCGATCCACTACGAGGAGGAGGGGGACGGGTTCCCCGTGGTCCTCGTCCACGGCTGGGCCATGTCCGGGAGGGTCTGGGCCTTCCAGCGTGAGCTCGCCGGGCGCTTCCGGCTCATCACGCCCGATCTCCGCGGCCACGGAAAGTCGGCCGCCCCGGAGGAGGGGTACGCCTTTGCCGATTTCGCCGCCGATCTGGTGGCGCTTTTCGACCGACTGGAGATCCGCCGGGGGGGGCTGGTTGGCTGGTCGTTGGGGGCCCAGGTGGCCCTGGAAGCATATCCCCCCCTTGCCGCCCGCCTCGCCGCCCTGGTGCTGGTGGGGGGGACGCCGAAATTCACCGCATCCGCGGAGTGGCCCTTCGGCCTTCCCGCCACCGAGGCGCGGGGGCTGGCGCTGCGGCTCCGCCGCGGCTACGATCGGACCATGGGAGAGTTCTTCCGGGGGATGTTCGCCGCCGGGGAGCTCGACCGGGAGGCGAACCAGCGCATCGCCCGCGAGATCGTCATCCCCCGGCTCCTCCCTGACCCCCGGGGGGTGGCAGCCACCCTCGATACCCTCGCCGGCGGCGACCACCGGGCTATGCTTGGCCGGGTGAAGACGCCGACCCTCGTTATTCACGGCGGGGAGGACGCCATCTGCCCCCCCGATGCCGGGCGCTTCCTGGCGGAGCGGATCGGGGGGGCGCGGCTGGCGCTCCTCGACGGTGCGGGGCATGCCCCGTTTCTGTCGGATCCCGCCCGGTTCAACCGGCTCGTGGGGGAATTTCTCGAAGAGGTCATTGCCGGTGATTGATCGCACCCGGGTTCAGAACGCGTTCCACCGCCAGGCGGAGGAGTACGATGCCCACGCCGTGGTCCAGAAGCGGGTGGTGGCGAGGCTGCTGGAGATCATCGCCGCCGCGGGAGGGAGCCCGAAGCGGCTCCTCGATGTGGGGACCGGGACGGGGCTCCTCGGCCGCACCCTCGGCGAGCGCCATCCCGACGCCGTTCTTGCCTGCGTCGATCTGGCTCCGGGGATGGCGGCCGCCGCCCGGCGGACCCTCGCCGGCCGGGGAGATGCGGTGGTCGCCGTGGCCGATGCGGAGCGCCTCCCTTTTGCGGCGGAGCGTTTCGATCTGGTGGCCTCCTCCTCCACCTTCCAGTGGCTTGAACGCCTCGATACGGCCTTCGCCGAGGCGTGGCGGGTCCTTGTCCCCGGCGGCCTCTTCGCCTTCGCCCTCTTCGGTGCGGGAACCTTCCGCGAACTGCAGGAATCCTACCGTGTCGCCCTGGCGGCCGCGGGGCGGGACAGTGAGGACCGGACCCAGCACTTCTTTTCGGCGGACGAGGTCCGGCACTCGCTGGAGCGGGTCGGCTTCGGCGTGAGGGCCCTCTCCTGCGAGGAGGAGGTGGAATGGCACTCCGACGTGCCGGCCTTTCTCCGGTCGGTACGGCGGATCGGGGCGGGGAACGCCTCGCCCCGCCACTCTGCGGGGCTGGCGGATCGCCGGGTCATGGTGGAGATGATGCGGCTCTACGGGGAGCGCTTCGGTGGGCCGGAGGGGATTCCGGCCACCTATAGCGTGATCTACGGCGTGGGGGCGAAGGGGTAGGGGGCGTTACACCGCCTGCAGGATGAAACATTTCAGGTACTCGGTCTCCGGAACGGAGAGGAGTACCGGGTGGTCCGGGGCCTGGGAGCGGGATTCCACGAGCCGCATCGGCCGCCCCGCCTGCCGGGCCGCCTGGGCGAGGAGCTCACGGAACGGTTCCCTCCCCATGTGGTAGGAGCAGGTGCAGGTGATGAGGTACCCCCCCTCCTCCAGAAGCTCCATCCCCCGCCGGTTGATGGTCAGGTATCCCTTTTCCGCCTCCTTCAGCTGCTTGCGGCTCTTCACGAAGGCGGGGGGGTCGAGGACCACCACGTCGAAGCGCCGCCCCTCGTGCCTGAGGCTCCGCAACCGCTCGAAGGCGTCGCAGACCTCTGTCCGCACCACCTTTTCCACCCCGTTCAGCGTCGCGTTTTCCCGGGCAAGGGCCGCCGCCCGTTCCGAGATGTCGACGCAGGTCACCTCCGCCGCGCCGAAGCGGGCGGCATGGACCCCCCAGCTCCCCGAGTAGCAGAAACAGTCGAGCACCCGCCTCCCGGCCGCCATCCCCTTCAGCACCAGATGGTTTTCCTTCTGGTCGAGGAAATGTCCCGTCTTCTGCCCGCCGGCGAGATCAACCCGGAAGCGGAGCCCGTGCTCCACCGCTTCCACCGTCTCCGGAATCTCGCCGCAGAGCACCTCGATTCGCTCGTCGAGTCCTTCCAGCCCCCGGACCGCCACGTCGTTGCGGGCAATGATCCCCCGGGGGGCGAAGAGCTCCACCAGCGCCGCCACGATCGCCTCCCGCCGCCGCTCCATCCCCGCCGTCAGGATCTGGATTGAAAGCCAGTCGCCGTACCGGTCCACCACCAGGCCGGGGAGGAAATCCCCCTCGCCGTGAACCACCCGGCAGGTGGTCAGATCGGGGTAGAGCCGGCGCCGCAGCTCCGCCGCCCAGCCGATCCGCTCCCGGAAGAATGCCGCCGTGTCGATGTCGGTCCGCTCCCGGGAGAGGAGCCGCGCGGCGATGAGGGAGTGGGGATTGTAGTAGCCGGTGCCGAGGAATCCCCCGCCGGCGTCGTAGATCTCGGCCGCCGCGCCGGGGCTCTTTTCCCCCCGGATCTCCCGGATCTCGTTGCTGAAGACCCAGGGGTGCCCCCCCTTGATCCTCCGTTCTTCGCCGCGGGCGAGGGTGATGCGGATGGTCTGCTCTTCCATTGGTCATCTCCAAAAAAAATCCCCTCACGGGAGGGGATTCGGTTGTGTTGTGGTGTGGCGGGAACGGGTCAGCCGAGGACCTCGATCAGCTTCTTGGCCAGGGGGTGGACCACCGAGTAGTGGACCTCGACCCCTTCGCGTTTCCCCTCGATGATCCCCTTGTTCTTGAGGAGGGCGAGGTGCTGGGAAACGGTGGCCTGGGGGAGCCCCAGGCATTCCCAGATGTGCTTCACGTTGCACTCCCGCGTACAGAGGCCGGCCACGATCTTGAGCCGGATCGGATGGCCGAGGACCTTGAAAATCTCCGCTTCTTCGGTGAAGTTTCTGCTCTTGTCGAATTCCATGGGTCTCCTCGCAAACGGACCGGGAAGGCGGCGCCGGAAACGGCGCGCTCCCGGCAGGCTACAGACAATATCCAAATATATTTATATAGTTCCCAACCAGAACTGTCAAGAAAAAGGTCAGGCTCTGCAGAACAGTTTTTTACTGAAGTGGCAGGCGGCCTGGTGGCCGGTTTCTTTTTCTTCGAGGGGGGGCGAAACCGTGGCGCAGAGCGGCTCCGCATAGGGACAGCGGGGGTGGAAGGGGCAACCAGTGGGCGGGTCGAGGGGGGTGGGGGGATCACCGGTGAGGATGATCCGCTTTCTCTCCCGCGCTCCCCCCACGTGGGGAACGGCTGAGAGGAGTGCCTCGGTGTAGGGGTGCTGAAAGCGGGAAAAGACGGCATCGCGGGTGCCGAGCTCCACGATCCGGCCGAGGTACATCACCGCGACCCGGTCGCTCATGTGGCGCACCACCGAGAGGTCGTGGGCGATGAAGAGGAACGAGAGCCCGAACTCCTCCTTGAGTGCCTGGAGAAGGTTGATGATCTGGGCCTGGATGGAGAGGTCGAGGGCCGAGACCGGTTCGTCGGCGACGATCAGTTTCGGCGCGGCCGCCAGGGCGCGGGCGATGCCGATCCGCTGTCGCTGGCCGCCGGAAAACTCGTGGGGGTAGCGGTTGATCTGGTCCGCGGCGAGCCCCACCTTTGCCATCAGCTCCACAACCCGCTCCCGCCGCTCCTCCTTCGGGCCGATGCGGTGGATCGCCAGCGGCTCGCCGATGATCTCCCCCACCCGCATCCGTGGGTTGAGGGAGGAGAAGGGGTCCTGGAAGACCATCTGCACATCCTTGCGGAAGGCGGTGAGCTCTTCCCGGCGCATCCCGGCAAGCTCCCTGCCGCGGTAACGGATAACGCCGCCGTCCGCCGGGAGGAGGCCGGTGAGGATCCGGCCGACGGTGGATTTTCCGCACCCCGATTCGCCGGCAAGCCCGAGGGTCTCGCCCGGTGCGATCCGGAGGCTGACCCCGTCCACTGCCCTGAGTTCGCGCTTCGGGGCGAAGGGCCCCGCCGAGACGGCAAAGCTCTTGATCAGGTTGTCCGCTTCGAGAAGAGGTGTGTTCATCGGTATTTCCAGCACCGGACGCGGCGGCCCGGCTCGATTTCCTTGAGAGGGGGCGTTTCCCGGGCGCATTCCCATCGCTTGTCGGGGCAGCGGTCGCAGAAACCGCATCCCGTCAGCTCTTCCCGCAGTCCCGGCACCTGTCCCGGGATCGTCCGCAGGGGGCGGCCCGGCTCGCTTCGCTGGGGGAGCGAGCCGATGAGCCCTTCGGTGTAGGGGTGAAGGGGGGCAGCCAGGAGCCGCTCCGTCGGACCCTCCTCCACGATCCGCCCGGCGTACATCACCATGGTGCGGTCCGCCCGCTCGGCCACCACCCCGAGGTCGTGGGTGATGAGGAGCAGCGCCATGCCGATCTCGTGCCTGAGGCGGTCGAGGAGCTCCAGGATCTGGGCCTGGATGGTGACGTCGAGGGCGGTGGTCGGTTCGTCGGCGATGAGAAGCCTGGGCCGGCAGGCCAGGGCCATGGCGATCATGACCCGCTGCCGCATCCCTCCCGAAAGCTGGTGGGGATAGTCGCCGAGGCGCGCGGCGGGAGAGGGAATCCCGACCTGGACCAGGAGCCGGACCGCCTCTTCCCGGGCCTCCGCCCGGGAGAGTTTCCGGTGGAGCATGAGCCCTTCGGCGATCTGGCTTCCGATCCGGAAGACCGGGTTGAGGGAGGTCATCGGCTCCTGGAAGACCATGGAGATCCGGTCGCCCCGGATGCGCCGCATCTCTTCATCGCTTGCCCGCAGGAGATCCGTCCCCTCGAAGAGGATCTCCCCCCCCGCGATCTCTCCCGGAGGGGGGACGAGGCGGAGGATGGACGCGGCGGTGACGCTCTTGCCGCACCCCGATTCCCCCACGAGCGCCAGAGTTTCGCCGGCCTGGAGCTCAAGGTCGATGCCGTTCACGGCGTGAACGGTTCCGCCTGGCACCCGGAAGCGGGTGGTGAGCCCCTTGATGGAGAGGAGAACTGGCACGCGGAGATCCTGTCGGAAAATGGGGGTGGCGAGAAGGGCGACGACTCGCGAAGGTCGGAAACCTTATACCACGATCCCCGGGGGGCGGCAAACCGTAAATCGGGACGGGGGCGCGGTCAGAGGGGGCGGCTGCTGTAGTCGCTCATGGCGACCACTTTCCGCTCAAGGTACCGTTCTTCGGAGGGTGCTGCCGCGTCGTCCGGGGCGGTGCGGGCGAAGGTGAAGCCGAGGGCGCCGCTGGCGAGGAGTTCGACGAAGTGGCGGACGAGCTCGGGGTCGAACTGGCTGCCGGAGTGGTCCAGCAGCTCCTTCACCGCCGCCTCCACGGGGAGGGCCTTGCGGTAGGGGCGGTCGGAGGTCATGGCGTCGAAGGCGTCGGCGATGGCGAGGATCCGCGATTCATAGAGCATCTCGTCCGCCGTGAGTCGGTTGGGGTAGCCGCGGCCGTCGACCCGCTCGTGGTGCTGGCCGATGCAGGTGCGCACGTCCTGCAGGAAGCCGATGGGCTCCAGGATCTTCATGCCGATGACCGGGTGCTGGTGAAGCTGGTGGATGTCGTCGGGGGTCAGCTTCCCCTCCTTGTGGAGGAGGCTCAGGTCGATGCCGATCTTGCCGATGTCATGGAGGATGGCGGCCCGTTCGATCACCTTGAGCCGGTCGGCGGGGAGGCCGAGTTTTTTCGCCAGTTCCATGGAGTAGCGGGTGACCCGCTCCGAGTGGCCGCGGGTATAGCTGTCGCTCGCCTCGATGGCGGAGACCAGGGCCTGGATCGTGTGAAGGTAGGTCGCCTGCTGCTCGTCGTAGAGCTGGGCGTTCTTGATGGCGATGCTCGCCTGGGCGGCGATGGTGGCGAGCAGTTCCAGCTCTTCGGCGTTGTAGGTGGTGTTGTCGACCTTGTTGACGACGGTGATGGTGCCGATGATCTCGTCCTTCACCATGAGCGGCGCGCAGACGAGGGTCTTGCGCTCGTAGCCGAGGGCGCTGTAACGGTCGAATTCGGGATGCTCGTTGATGTCGGTGATGAGCAGTGGCTTGCGGTTCTCGATGACCCACGTGGAGACGCTGGATGGCTTCATCGGGATCGTCGCCCCTGCCGGCCGGTGATCGTGCCCCAGGAGAGTGGTCACCCGCAGCAGGCTGTCGCCGGGGGAGTAGAGGATGATGTAGCCGATCTGGGCCTGCAGCGTCGATACCGCGGTCTGGACGACGAGGGTGAAGAGCCGGTCGAGGTCGATGGTGGAGTTGACGGCGAGTCCCACCTTGTAGAGCGTTGAGAGTCGCGCCACGGCCCGCTCCAGGGTGGCATTCTTGTCTTCCAGTTCGCTGGCGAGGTCGGCGATCTTGTAGTTCGCTTCTTCGATCTCCTCGATCCGCTCCTCCATGTTGACGTTGAGGTTCTCTATCTCCCGGAGTTGCTCCTCCAGCTTCTGGTTCATGAGGTGCATCTCGTGGTGGTGGGCAAGCTTCGACTGGGCGCGGGCGAGTTCCCGTTCGTGGCCGATGGTGGTGTCCATGTAGAACCGGAGCTTGTTCACCATCATGTTGAAGTTGTCGGAGAGGGCCGCCATTTCCATGCTGCTGGTGAGGCTGGCCGAAACGGTGAAGTCCCCCTTTTCAATCCGCTGCATCGACGAGATGATCGTCTTGAGGGGGCGGTTCACGTAGGCGTTCAGGAAGAGGGCGATGGTGATGAGGATGAGGGTTACCATGACGAGCGTCGACACCGAGGAGTACTGCTTCCCCTTCGTCAGATACGCCTCAAGGTATTTGACCGACAGCTCCATCTCGAGGGCGCCGAGGAGGACCTGTCGCGCGTCGTGGCAACCGTGGCAGGCGGGACGGTTGTAGATGGGGGAGATGCTCTCGAATACCGGCTCGTCCCCGTTTTCCTCATGGGTGATGAGGCTGACGCGGCTGCCGCTCTTGAACAACGCGAGTTCATCGGGTCTGACCGTCTTGCCGATGTCCGCCTTGTCCGCGGAGTTGAGGATCTTCCCCTTCTCGTCGAAGATGCGGATCTCCTCGATGGTGTCGCGGGACTTGAGGCGGGCAAGGATGCGCTGCACCTCGTCGGAACGCCCCCCCAGCATGACCCCCTCGATGTTGTTCTGGACGGTGGCGGCGAGGAGGGCCGCGTTCCGGGCCGAGATCTGGGTGACGATCTGCCGCTGGTTGCGGTATTCCAGATAGCTCACCGCCACGACGATCACCACCACGATCAGGGTGATCAGCCCGAGAATTTTTATCTTGAGGGAATTCACTATGTGAGCCTCGGGGCGAATCGACGGCGCGAAGTCATCATATGACTTATTATTGCAATATTTTTCGGCGAAATGGCGATTATTTTCATTTCATTATAGGTCTCTTCGGGCTGCTCGGACGCTTCCTGAAAGAGGGTGCCGCCGACGCCGGTCAGGGTGCGCCGCGCCTGCGGCGGAGGGGCTCCGGCGCTGGCCCGAAATGCTTGACAATGCGCCGGTCTGCACCTATGATTACGAACCGGAATGGAACGAAATGGCAGTTATCAATTCGATATAGCAATTCGTTTGCCAAAACCGATGGCTCTGTCGGGTGTCCGAAGCAGGGCGAGCAGGGGGGAGCGTCTCTTCCCCCATTTGTATTTATCGGAAGATTTCGGGAAAAGTTGAGCGGAAGGTAGCTGGAGTACCGTGAAGAACATAGTTGCCATAGCCGCGTTGCTGGTCCTGCTTGTGGCACCGGCTTGCGGCGCGTCGGTCCGGCAGGAAAATGTCAGGGTTGCCCTGGTGAAGGGGGTAGAAAGCATCCGCATCGACGGGGATGGTGTTCTGGCTACCGACGAAGGGGGGACGCCCCTCCGGCTGGCGCTTCCGCTCCCGGCGAAACGTGTCCGGGAGGGGGTTTCGATCGGCGGGAAAACCGTCCGCAGGCTCGTCCTCGCCTCCCCCGGAGCCGTTCAGGTGAACGGCAAGCGGTACCGCGGCACCATCGAGGTGCTCCCCCAGGATAAGGGGCTTCTCGTGGTGGACGAGCTCCCCATCGAGGAATACCTGGTCGGTCTCATCAACTGCGAGATCTCGTCCCTTTGGCCGATGGAGGCGATCAAGGCCCAGGCCGTGGTGGCCCGGACCTATGCGGTTTACCAGAAGCGGGTCAGGGCCGGCGCTCTCTACCATCTGGAGTCATCAGTCCTCGACCAGGTTTACGACGGGTGCGACATCGAGGACAGCCGCGCCGCCCGCGGGGTCAAAGAGACTGCCGGCGAGGTGCTGACCTATGGAGGGCAGCCGATTCAGGCCTTTTATCACTCGAACTGCGGCGGCCGGACCGAGGTGGCGGAAAACGTCTGGGGGTTCCGGCTCCCGTACCTGCGTAGCGTCGAGTGCGCCTACTGCGCCGCCAACCCCTCCGCCCGGTGGGAACAGACCCTTTCCCTGAAGAAGCTCGAATCGCTCCTCAAAGGGGGGGGGGTGTCGGTGCCGGGGCTTCGGGATATCCGTGAGGGGAAGCGGAACGAGAGCGGGCGGCTTGCCGACCTGATTCTCGTCTCATCGCGGGGAACGACCACCGTTTCGGCGGTCACCTTCCGCAAGATAGTCGGCTACACGGTCGTCAAGAGCACGAACTTTCAGGTAAAGGTCGCCGACGACGGGGTGACGCTCACCGGAGTGGGGTACGGCCACGGGGTGGGGCTCTGCCAGTGGGGAGCCAAGCAGCGGGCCGCGGACGGCTTTTCCTACCGGGAGATCCTGAACTACTACTATCCCGGCGCAGTTCTCGAGCGAAGCGCCGCGGGGCGTGACGATGCTCGTTGACGACTTCGCTTACCCCCTTCCTCCCGAACTGGTGGCACAGGAGCCGCTCCCCCGGCGCGACGCCACCCGCCTCATGACGGTGGATCGGGCGCGGGGAGAGATCGGCGAGCGCCCCTTCCGCGAGATCGCAGCACTCTTCGCTCCCGGAGATCTCCTCGTCGTGAACGATACGCGGGTGATCCCGGCACGGCTCCACGGTCGCAAGGAGAGCGGCGGCAAGGTGGAGATCTTTCTGGTCAGGCGGCTTCCCGCGGAGGGTGAGCGGTGGCTCTGCCTGCTCCGTTCGTCGAAGCCGTCCCGTCCCGGAACGGTCGTCTCCCTTGCCGAGGGGGTGACCGCGACGGTCGTCTCCCGCGTGGACGGCGATACGTGGGAGGTGGCGTTTTCGCCGGACGAAGGGTTCGACGCCTGGCTCGACCGGGTGGGGGCCATGCCGCTTCCCCCCTACATCCGGCGGGAGTCCGGCGATTACGACCGGGAACGGTATCAGACGGTCTTTGCCTGCAACCGTGGTGCCGTGGCGGCTCCCACGGCGGGGCTGCACATGACCGACGACCTCCTCGCCGAACTGCGAGGGGGTGGCGTGGAGGTCGCACCCCTCACGCTCCATGTGGGCCTCGGCACCTTCATGCCGATCCGGGTGAAGTCCATCGAGGAGCACCGGATGCACCGCGAGCGCTACGCCATCCCCGAATCCACAGCCCGAGCGGTGGCTGAGCGGAAACGAAACGGCGGACGGGTGGTCGCCCTCGGAACTACGGTCTGCCGGACCCTCGAACAGGCGGCTGCCGCCGACGGCACCGTGCCGGCGGGGGAGGGGGAGGCCGGTATTTTCATTTATCCCGGCTACCGGTTCAAGACCGTGGATGCCCTCATTACCAATTTTCACCTGCCGAAGTCGACCCTGCTGATGCTCGTCTCCGCCTTTGCGGGAAAGGAGTTGCTCTTCAGGGCCTACGGCGAGGCGGTGGCACGGCGTTTCCGCTTTTTCAGCTATGGAGACGCCATGTTCGTATCATGAAAACCGGCATCGTGGCCTCCGTCGCCCGGCGCCGGAACGTTTGAGAGGTTTGAAAGGTTTCCTTGCCCGCACTCGATTTCACACTGATTACGCAGGACGGCAACGCCCGTCTCGGCTCTTTGACAACCCCCCGTGGCACCATCGAGACACCGATTTTCATGCCGGTGGGGACCCAGGCGACGGTGAAGGCGATGACCCCGGAGGAGCTGACCGGCATCGGGGCGCAGATCATCCTGGCCAATACCTATCACCTCTATATCCGCCCCGGGCACGAGGTGGTGCGGCGGCTCGGCGGCCTCCACCGCTTCATGCACTGGGACCGCCCGATCCTGACCGACAGCGGCGGATTCCAGGTTTTCAGCCTTAACGATCTGCGCAAGATCACCGAAGAGGGGGTCCGGTTCCGCTCCCATCTGGACGGCTCCTATCACTTCATTTCTCCCGAGGATGCCATCGCCATCCAGGAGGCCCTCGGCAGCGACATCGCCATGTGCTTCGACGAATGCACCCCCTACCCGGCGACCCACGACTACGCCCGCCGCTCCATGGAGATGACCTCCCGCTGGGCCCGGCGCTGCAAGGAGGCGCGGCGCCGCGAGGATCAGGCGCTTTTCGGCATTGTCCAGGGGGGGATGTACCGCGACCTGCGGGAGCGCAGTGCCATGGAGCTGCGGGAGATCGGATTCGACGGTTACGCGGTGGGAGGGCTCTCGGTCGGCGAAGAGAAGGAGCTGATGTACGAGGTGATGGAATATGCCGCGCCGATGCTCCCTGCGGACCGTCCCCGCTACGTGATGGGGATCGGGGCGCCGGAGGATCTGATCGAGGCGGTCCACCACGGTTTCGACATGTTCGACTGCGTCATGCCGACCCGTAACGCCCGCAACGGGATGCTCTTCACCTCCTTCGGGCGGGTGAACATCAAGGGGGCCGCCTATGCCGAGGACAACGGCCCTCTGGACCCCGAATGCGACTGCTACGTCTGCCGCAATTACAGCCGGGCCTATCTGCGCCACCTCTACCGTTCGGGGGAGATCCTCTCCGCCCGGCTGAACACGTACCACAATCTGCACTACTATCTTTCCCTCATGGCGCAGGCGCGGGCCGCCATCGCCGAGGGGAGGTTTGCCGCGTTCCGGCGTGAATTCTACGCCAAGCGGACCCTGAGCGTTTAGCTCTTCACTTTACTTGTTATTCGGAGGTTACACAGATGCTAGGACTTGCGTTTGCCATGGCGGGACAACCGGGAGGAGCTCCCCAAGGGGGCGCCCAAGCGGCATTCATGAACATCGTGCCGCTCATCTTCATGTTTGCGATCTTCTACTTTCTCCTGATCCGTCCCCAGCAGAAGAAGGCCAAGGAGCACCGGGCACTGCTCGACTCCCTCAAGAAGGGGGACCTGGTGGTGACCGCCGCCGGGATCCACGGCAAGGTGAGCGGCATCGACGGCGACGTGGTGACGCTGGAGATCGCCCCCGGCATCAATATCAAGGTCGGTAAGGGGTACATCGCCAGCCTGACCAAGGCCGACAAGTAGCACGCGCTTCCCGATCACCCCGGCGCCGGTGTCTGCCCGCCGTGCCGGTGGTGATCGGGAATGACCCCACGTTACCCACTGACTTTTTCGAAAGGAGCTGCGCGCATGTCCAAGGGGCTTACCTGGCGCTTCAGCCTCATCGTGCTCTTTATCCTGCTGTCATTCCTCTACCTGACCCCGACCCTGGTCTCTCCGCTGCCGTCGTGGTGGAAGGGGATTCTTCCCAAGGACCGGATCCATCTTGGCCTCGACCTCCAGGGGGGAACCCACCTGGTAATGGAGGTCGACACCCCCAAGGCGGTTGAAGGGACGCTCGACCTCATCGTCACCGACCTCGAGGATTCCCTCGCCACCAAGACCCTCCGGTTCAAGAAGATCGGTCGGGTCGCTGCCGACCGGATTCAGCTCACCTTCTACGAGCGGGGGACCGCCGATGCGGTCCAGAAGATGCTCAAGGAGAAATATCCGACGCTGGAGCTGGTCCCTCCCTACGACGATGGGGGATTCGTGAGCATGCAGCTCAGGATGGGCGAGAAGGAGGCCCAGGAGCGCAAGGACCGCGCCGTGGCCCAGGCCCTGGAGACGATCCGCAACCGGATTGACCAGTTCGGCGTCTCCGAACCGGTCATCGCCCGTGAAGGGCTCGCCAACATCGTCGTGCAGCTCCCTGGCATCAAGGATCCGAAACGGGCCATTGAGCTCATCGGCCGCACCGCCCGCCTCGAGTTCAAACTGGTGGATGAGGCAGTCAATGCCGCCACCGCCACCCCGGGGACCGTGCCCGAGGATGACGAGATGCTGGTGGAGAAGCGGACCGACGTCACCACCGGCGCCGTGACCGAGACCCCCCTGGTGGTGAAGAAGAAGGCGATCATCACCGGCGACCTCCTGACCGACGCCCAGGTCCGGATCGATTCCCAGTTCAACCGTCCCTACGTCGCCATCGAGTTTAACTCCACCGGTGCCCGGCTCTTCGATCAGGTGACCGCCGCCAACGTGGGGAAACGTTTTGCCATCGTCCTCGACAACACCATCTACTCGGCTCCGGTGATCCGGGAGCGGATCTCCGGGGGAAGCGCCCAGATCTCCGGCTCGTTCTCCGAAAAGGAGGCGGCGGACCTCGCCATTGTGCTCCGCGCCGGCTCTCTCCCCGCCCCGGTCAAGATCGCCCAGAACGTGACGGTGGGCCCCTCCCTCGGCCAGGACTCCATCACCAAGGGGCTCATGGCGGGTCTCGTGGGGGTCGCCCTCGTGGTGGTCTTCATGGCGATCTACTACAAGCTCTGCGGCATCGTCGCCAACATCGGGATGGTGCTGAACGTGGTCTACCTCATGGGCTCGCTGGCGGCACTGGGGGCAACCCTCACCCTGCCGGGGATCGCGGCCATCGTTCTTCTTATCGGGATGTCGGTCGACTCCAACGTCCTGATCTTCGAACGGATCCGGGAGGAACTGCGGCTCGGCAAGCCCCCCAAGGCGGCGCTTGACGCCGGCTATGACAAGGCGTTCCTGACCATCATGGACTCCCACGTGACCACCCTCATCACCGCTGCGGTCCTCTTCCAGTTCGGAACCGGACCGGTGAAGGGCTTTGCGGTCTCGCTGAGCCTCGGGGTCATCATCAACCTCTTCACCTCGCTCCTCGGGACCAAGGCGATCTTCGACCTTGTCCTCGGCCGCGTGCGGGTGAAGCGTCTGAGCGTATAGGGGGGAGCGCATGGAATTCATCGGAAAGACCCACATCGATTTCATCGGCAAGAAGAACATTTCCTTTGCCATCTCGGCCATCATCGCCATCATCGGCATCATCGGCATCGTCCGGATCGCCCTGGGGACCGCCAACATGGGGATCGACTTCTCGGGCGGCACTGCGGTCCAGCTCAAATTCGCCCAGCCGGTCCATATCGACAAGGCCCGGGAGGCCCTGGCGCGGCACGGGATGAAGGAGGCCAATCTCCAGGAGATCACGGGAGGAAACAAGCTCCTCGTGAAGGTCGGGAAGACTTCCGTCGCCCAGGCCAATGCGGCCGATCTGATCCAGGATGCGTTCCGCAAGGAGCTGGCCGGCAACCAGTTCGTGGTGGAGAGTTCCACCGAGATCGGCCCCGCCATCGGTGACAAGCTCCGCAAGGACACCCTGGTCGCCGTGGCAATCTCCATGCTCGGCATCGTCATCTACATCGCCTGGCGCTTCGATTTCAAGTTCGGTATCGGCGCCCTGGTGGCGACCCTCCACGATGTTCTGGCGATGTTCGCCGTTTTCTTCATCATGAACAAGGAGGTGAACCTCCTCTTCATCACCGCCGTTCTCACCATCGCGGGTTATTCCCTCACCGATACGGTGGTCGTGTTCGACCGGATCCGGGAGAACATGCACAAGAATACGAAGGATTCCCTGGTTACTATTTTCAATGGGAGCATCAACGAGGTCCTTTCCCGTACCATCATCACGTCGCTTACCACGTTCCTCGCGTCGGCCGCCCTCTTCTTCTTCGGCGGCGAGGTGATCCACGACTTCGCTCTGGCGCTCCTCGTGGGCGTGGCGGTCGGAACCTATTCCTCGATCTTCGTGGCGAGCCCCATCGTCGAGGTCTGGGGCGACCGGGTGAAGGTGAGCAAGGCGTAAGCGGAGAGTCAGATGAAAAAGGAAAACGTCCTGTACGCAGTCGTCGCGCTCCTGGTAGGTCTCCTCGGCGGATACCTCGTTTTCAGCATCAGCGGTAAGAGTCAATCGCCGGTCAATGCCGGAATCCCCGCCGGCGGGGGGGCTCCCGTCGACTACCAGCAGCGGATCGCCGAGGCCGAAAAGGTCGTGGCCCGCGAACCGGGGAATCTTCAGGCCTGGGTCCAGCTCGGCAACGACTATTTCGACACCGATCAGCCCCAGAAGGCGGTCAATGCCTATGGCAAGGCCCTGGAACTGGATCCCAACAATCCGAACATCCTCACCGACCAGGGGATCATGTTCAAGCGGGTCGGGTGGTTCGACCGGGCCGTGGCTAACTTCGAAAAGGCGCAGAAGATCGACCCCAAGCATGTCCAGAGCCTCTATAACCTCGGGGTCGTCTACATGGACGATCTGAAGCAGCCCGACAAGGCGATCGCGGTGTGGACCCGCTACCTTGAGTTGGATCCGACAAGCCCCAGCGCCCAGCAGATTCGAGGGCTCATCGAGCAGGCCCGGGGGGCGCAACAGTCGAAAGGCGCCACGCCGGCGCCGCTCTTCAAGAAGTGACAGACAGAAACTCCCCGCTCCGGCGGGGATTTTTGTTCCGGGTACGTCGATGGCGGTGCTGCCGGATGACGTGCCGGAGGATTATTCCGTGAAGCAAGGTCGTGCCGATGGAACCTGTTAGCGAGAGGCGCTGGATCGTGCGGGAAAGCAACCCCGCCGTGGCGGAGGCGATTGCCCGCGATGGCGGAGTTGCGCCGCTGGTGGCGCGCCTCCTCGCCGGCCGGGGGGTGTCCGGTGGAGAGGGCGCCCGGCGTTTTCTCGCGTCGACCCTCGCCGACATCCGCGATCCGTTCCTGCTCAAGGGGATGGACGAGGCCGTGACACGGCTTGCCGCGGCACTCCGTGACGACGAGCCGGTCTGCGTCTATGGCGATTACGACGTGGACGGGGTGAGCTCCACGGCCCTGCTGATGGGGTTTTTCAGGAGCGTCGGCCTGCGCTGTTTTTCCCATATCCCCCGGCGCCTGACGGACGGGTACGGCCTCTCCGCTGACGGCATCCGGACCGCGGCCGCGGCGGGGGCGCGGGTGATCGTCACGGTCGACTGCGGCATCACCGCCTGCGCCGAGGCCGACCTCTGCACCTCCCTCGGGGTCGATCTGATCGTCACCGACCACCATACCCAGGGAGCGGCGCTTCCCCGGGCCTGTGCCGTCATCAACCCCAACCAGGACGGCTGTCCGTACCCTTTCAAGGCCCTGGCGGGGGTCGGCGTCGCCTTCAATCTGGCGATCGCCCTGCGGAGGCGGCTGCGGGCGACCGGCCTCTTTGCCGGCCGTTGCGAGCCGAACCTGCGGGAGTACCTCGACCTGGTGGCCCTCGGCACCGTTGCCGACGTGGTGCCGCTGGCGGAGGAAAACCGCATCTTCGTGAAACATGGGCTGAAGGAGCTGACCACCGCGCCGCGGGCCGGAATCCGGGCGCTCAAGCAGGTGGCCGGCGTTACGGGCGAGGTGGGATGCGGCGCCGTGGGGTTCCGGCTGGCGCCACGGCTCAATGCGGCGGGAAGGCTGGAGGATGCGGCCCTGGGGGTGGAGCTCCTCCTTGAGGGCGATCATGGGCGGGCCGCAACGATCGCCACCCTCCTCGACGAGAGCAACGCCGAGCGCCAGGAGGTGGAGCGGGAGATCCTCGCCGACGCCCTGGCACAGGTGAAGGGGGATCCCTCCCTGCGGGAGAAACGGAGCATCGTCCTCGCTTCCGAAACGTGGCATCCGGGGGTGATCGGGATCGTGGCGTCGCGGCTGGTTGACATCTTTCACCGCCCCACCATCCTTATTGCCCTCCGCGACGGCAGCGGCCGAGGATCGGGGCGGAGCATCGCCGGGTTTCACCTCCACGATGCGCTGGCGGCCTGCGGCGAGCATCTGGAGAAATTTGGAGGCCATCGGCAGGCGGCGGGGCTCTCCATCGATGAAGCGACGCTCGATGCGTTCGTCGCCCGTTTCGAGGAGGTGGCCGCCGGCCTTCTCACCCCCGAGGATTTGACCCCCGTCCTCGTCGCCGATGCGGAACTCTCGCCCGCGGAGGTGACGCCGGAGTTGCTGGAGGCGGTGGCGGCCCTGGAACCCTTCGGGATGGGGAACCCCGAGCCACTCTTCATCCTGCGCGGCGCCGCGGTGACGGAGCGCCGGATCCTGAAGGAGCACCATCTGAAGCTGCGCCTCGCGGCCGCCGGCCGCACCTTCGACGCCATCGGCTTCAACCTGGCGGAGCAGGGGCGCTCGGCGGGGGATACGGTGGACGTCGCCTTCTCTCTCCGCTGGAACGAGTGGAACGGCGGGCGTGGAATGCAGCTTGCCCTCAAGGATATCAGAGAGGCCCGATGACGATGTCGCTGCCACGGGAAGAACGGTTCGCGCGTGCCGAACGGATCATGACCATCGGGTTCTGGGTGAATGCGTTGCTGATGGTCATGAAGCTGGCGGCCGGCCACTACGGGAAGTCGGACGCCGTCTTCGCCGACGGGGTGGAGAGCGCCTGCGATTTCATCGCCATCTTCTCCACTCTGGTGGCGCTGCGGGTCGGCCGCAAGCCGTTCGACGACAAGCACCCCTACGGTCACGGCAAGGCGGAGAGCATCGCCGCGGTCATCGTCTCCCTCGTGATCTTCGGCACCGGCGCGGGAATCCTCGTCAGCGCCGTTCATGCCATTGTTGACCGCACCTTTCAGCCCCCCGACCTTTTCGCCGTTGCCGCCGCCCTGGTGACGATCGGGGTCAAGGAGTGGCTTTACCGCTTCTCCGTCGCCACGGGGCGCCGACTTGAAAGCCCGGCCCTCCTCGCCGTGGCCAAGGATCATCGCAAGGATGCCGTGACGTCGGTCGCCACCCTCATCGGGGTGTCCGCGGCCTATTTCGGCGTCGGCTTCATGGACCCCCTGGCAGCGGGGCTCACGGCATTTTTCATCTTTCACATCGGCTATGAGACGTTCACCTCTGCCGTCCACGACCTGATGGACGCCCAGCCCGCCGCGGAGCTCCTCCGGGAGGTGACGGCGCTGGCCGAGAGCGTCGCGGGGGTGGAGCATGTCCACGAGATCAGGGGGCGCCGATCGGGCCAGTACGTCATCATCGACCTCAAGCTCGACATGGATCCGGAGATGACCGTCAAGTGCTCCCACGACGTTGCCACCGCCGTGAAACGGCTCATTTTCGAGCGGTTTCCCAACGTGGGGGACGTGATGATCCATATCAATCCCCACGACGAAGCGCACGAGGACCTCATCCGGCTCTGAGCGCGCCACTGCTCGGGCGACACCAATCCCCAATGGGGTATCCATGGCAGAGACCCCCCAATCGATCCTGGACCTGAAGGACATGTTTGCCTGCGGCGCCGCAGGCAACACCTTCTTCACGGTGGGATAGGGGCACGGCGGGTGCTCCGCGATTTCGCGATTCATGCTCGCTGAACGGCTGTGATAGGGGGCGGAGGACGGCCCCCATCCAAAGAAAGGGAGACGGAAAACTCAAGGAAGAGCCCCGGAATGCCGATACGATAAGGACGAAACGGCAGGTCATGCCGGAGCGCTGATCGTCATCTCTGCAGTTGGAGGAGGGTGTCATGAGGCTGAGGTTTTCGATTGTTGCGATGGTGATGCCGGTGCTTGTCTCCTGCGCCGGCTCTCCCGTGGGAACCCCCACCGCCGGCCTGGAGGGGGAGCGGCACCGGCCGCGAAACAGCGCCGAGCGGCTTGCCCTGGAGGCGGCCGAGAGCCGGCGGGACATCACCCGCGGCGGGTGGACCGCCCACGTCGCCGGTTCAGAAGGGGCCCGTCTCCACGTCACGCTGACCCGGCCCACGGGGGAGGCGGAGAATGCCCCCCTCGAGGTCTACGATCTCGCCCTGCGCGACGGCTGGGTCGAACAGGTCGGCGAGCCGCGCTATCTCGCTCCTTCTGACGATCTGGAACAGGGGGTGCTCCACGTGGCTCGAGAAGCCGCCGGAGCGCCGTCGGGACAGGCGATCGTTGCCGTCAAGGGGGGGGCGCTCGTCGGCAGGAAAACGGATCTCCGCTGTTTGGTGGAGGTTCGGGCCCTTTCGACCGAGCGGCGCGAGCTTTTTTCCCGTACGGTGAACGTTTGCCCGTGAGAGCGGCTGCACGGAGGAGGCTGAGACATGCCGGATGAGGCACGTCTGGCCTTGTATTTGCAAGTGGTTACGCCATGTTTGGTCGCATTGGCAAGATGGGTGTTTAAAATGAAAGCATGCCCTTGTGGGAGCCGGGCATCCAGGGACGGAATATGAACTCATTGCTTTTTATCTCAGACGACATGCGAGCGGCCGAGCTCATTGCCGATCTGCAGTCTCACAGCACGGCGAGGATCAGGCTTTCCCCCGATTTCGACCAGGGGCTCAAGGAGGTCTTCGACAACCGGCCGGTTGCCGTCTTCATCCAGAGCGAGATTTCCGGCATCTCGGGCGAGACGGTTGCCCGCCATATCAAGACGTTGCTGCGGGGAGACGCTCCCCGGATCGTACTGGTTCATTCCGCTCCCCTCAAGCCGCAGGGGGGGAAGAAGTGGTTCGACGGCACGGTTGATCTCGCTCTGCCGGAGGCGGAGCTGCGCGAATCGTTCCGTGCCGAGGTGACTGCCGCCAGCGCCGGCCTCTGGCAGGAAAGTCCGGCTGTTGACGCCGTGAATCCGACACCCGTGGCAGGATTCTCCTTGCAGGAAGAGGAGGCAGCGGCCCCCTCGGTGTCGGAGGTGGCGTCTTCTCCGGAACAGGGGCGAGAGTTCGAGTTTTTCGATTGGGAAACCCCCGCTTCTGCATCCGCACCGGCCACCTCCGCCGAGCCCCCTCCGGCTCCTCCGGTGGTACCGGAAGTGGAAGAGTTTCACCCCATTCTTGCCTCTGATGGCAGGATGGGGGAGCCTGAACCGTCCGTCCCGCCGGAAGCCGTGGCATCTCTCCCTGTCGATCTCACCCCGGCGGAGTTCGTTCCTCCTGCAGCCGTTACTCCGGCTGATGTTGCAGTGCCGGTAGCGGTTCCCGCGCCTGAAACGCCACCGGTCGAGCCCGCTGCACCTCCTCCCGTGCCGGACCAGCGCCGCCTGCCGACGGTTGCCGACTTCAATGCCGAAACCATCATCGTCCCGCCGCCGGAGCCGCTCGATCCACCAGGTGCCACTGCCGCCGAAACGGCGTGCGGCGGCAACCGCGTGCTGTTCTCGTCAGTGGCCGGAGTCGCGCTCGTCGCGGCGGTCTGCGCCGGAGTCTACTTTTACAGCGCAACTCCCCGGACGGAGCTCCCCGAGCGAAAGCCGGCCGGAACAGTGCCGGCACCCCCGCCCGCTCCCGCCCCACATCCCCCGTCGCCAGCGCCGGTGCCGGCGGCATCGTCACCGGGCCTTCCCGCGTTCATCCCAGCCGCGCACCGGGATGCTGCCTACACCAAGACCAATCCCGGCTGGGAGCGGTACGTGGCAAAAACGAGAGAGTTCCGGCTGTTTCGGGAGAACGGCGCCCTGCGGGCGGTTCAGATTATTCCCCGGGGCAGCGCCGTGCTCCCCGAGGGGGTCGTCGACGGTGCACTGAAGGACCTCACGGGAGCCCCCAGCCGGACGGTGCTTACCCGCTCCGTCACGGGGAAGTATCTCGTGGAACGCGGGCGGACTGCCGGCAATGGAGAGTTCGTCGCCTATCGGCAGAAACGGGGGGGGCTGCGCGGGGTCGTCATCTCTCTTCCCTGACCTGCAGAGGGGGGCCGTCCGTCAGAGCGGCCGGGCGCGTTGACAGGGGATGAAAAGTTGTTATTATGCGTCTTCATTTATTCCAAGTAACAATTCAACGGGAGTCTCAATGAGATTATTGTCTGCCCGGCTCGCTGCTGCTCTGGCGTTCACAACCCTCGCTCTTGCCGCGAGTCCCGAGCACGCCCGCGCCATCGATCCCCGTTTTGAGCTCGATCCCCGGCTCCTCGACAGCACGGGGGAGGCGTCGCACCGTGGCAAGGCCGTGAAAAAAGCCCGCAAGGGCGCCAAGGCAGAGGCCGGTATTTCCGAGTACACCATCCGTCCCGGTGACCATATCTTCAAGATCCTCATGCGTGACTACGGCCTCTCCAACGACGAGGCGGAGGCCCTCGTCCCCGAGGTGAAACGACTCAACGGCATCTCCGACATCCGGCGGCTCCGGGTGGGGCAGTCCATTCGGATTCCTCTGGCTCCGGGAGTGGGTACGGGGACGGGGGAACGGCCGGCGCGAGGCGAAGAGGCCCGGCGCCCCGAGCGGGTCGAACGTCCCGCCGCCGCGGCGCCGGTTGCTGCCGGGGATGGCGACACGCCGGTTGCCGGGCACTCTCTCCGAATGATGAGCGTTGCCGCCGCGCGCGCGCCCGAAGGGGTACTTCCCCACCGCCAGCCTCATCTTCACCGGCGTTGCCGCCGCGCGCGCGCCCGAAGGGGTCGAGCCGGTTCGCCAATTGTGGGACGGACTGGTCCCTTCCCAGGGGCAGGCGGCGCAGCCGATCGCCATTGAGGACAAGAACTTCTCCCTGTCTCTCGATCCCGAAAACTTTCCGACCTTTGCCGCCCCTGACGGGGGAAGGGTCCTGGTCGACGCCGGCGGCAAGATCCCCCCTCTGGTCCGGGCGCTCATCGAGGCGAAGGATCCGTCGATCCGGATCGTTTCCGAGTCTCCCCGCAATCGCAAGCGTTTCATGGCATCACTGCTGGCGGGAGCCCGCTTCTACTCGGTGGAGGAAAACATCTCGCTCGAGTTCGGCTCCGATCCCCGGTTGACGGTCAACGCCGACTTCAAGGTCGAAAAGAGCCCCGACAGCCTGTTGCACCATGACGTGGTGCTGATGAACGTGGGCGAGAATCAGCGCAATATGCCCCCTTCGCTCGTGCAGTTCCTCAATCGCGAGGGGTTCCAGGTCCTTGAGCCGCTCTCGGCCCGCGACGACCGTGCCGGGCGTGCTCCGCAAACCCTCTACCAGATCACTGCCCGCGATCCCCGGGGGGTTGTCGACGGCCTCCTGCGCGTCCTCAACGTCCACTGCGAGAATGACCGCAACGTGGAGTTGTATGGTGTGGGGGACGGTGGGCTGAGACTCTATGTGCGGGCCGACCGTTATTTCGAGGAGGGAGGTAGTCGCTTCGTGGTGAGCTATTTCGACGGCGATCCGGTCACCTACACGCTGACGCGGCTTCTCGAGACCCGTGGCTACCGGGTTGTCGTTCTCGACCCCAAGGACGATTTCCGCAAGGTTTCCGAAAAGCTCTTCGCACGGATGCGGATTCCGGGAGTGTTTGCGCGGCACGATCTGCTGCCGGTGCGGGAGAGCTCCTACGGCGTCCAGATGTCCGGTTTCCGGCTGCGGGGCGCCGCGGGGGAACCGGCGTTTCTCACCAACGCCGAGCTCGATCCGCTCTTCCGGGATCTGCTCGACGCCAACGGCTACACCATCGTCGCCCACTGATTCGGCCCGTCGTTTCCCGGGAGTAGCGGGGCGCGCAACGGCGACGTGAGGAGGACTGCGGCACCATGTCCCAGAAAAAGGTCGGAGAGATCCTTCTCGAAAACCGGCTGATCACCGAAGACCAGCTCCGTCAGGCGCTGGAGCTGCAGAAGGTCTTTCCCGGCCGTCCGGTGGGGCAGTTGCTCTGCAAGCTCGGATTTCTCTCCGAAAGCGAGCTTTCCTACATTCTCGAACAGACCGGCAAGCGCCAGAGGCTCGGCGACATCCTGCTGAAGGAGCGCCTCATCGATGAGGAGCGTCTGGCGCAGGCTCGGGCAGCGGCCAAGCGCGACGGTTCAACCCTGGAGCGGGTGCTCCGCAAGCTCCGCTTCGTGGAGGAAGAACCCCTTGCCAAGGCGGTGGCCTCCCAGTACGACCTCTCCTTCGTCCATATCAACACCCTCGAGATCGAGCCCGAGCTGGCCCGGGCCATTAACGCCAGCTACGCCCAGAAGCAGCGCATCGTCCCCATCTCGAAGATTGGCAACACCATAACCCTGGCCATGGCCTACCCCCTCAAACTCCACGAGTTGAAGGAGCTTGAGCAGAGCATCCGTTGCCGCATCATCCCGGTCATCGCGACGGAGGGGGAGATCGCGCAGGCGCAGCAGCGGCTTTACAAGACCGCTGCCGGTTCCTCTCCGGCGCACAGCTTCGACGAAGCCGACCTGGAAATATCCCCCGGGAGCATCACCGAGATTCTCAGCGGAGTCGTGGAGGACGAGCCGGACATCGAGGACGAGGTTCGCAGGGTTTCCGAGCGGGACAGCATCATCGTGAAGCTGGTCAACAAGGTCATTTTCGACGCCCACCAGTCACGGGCGTCGGACATCCATATCGAGCCGTACCCCGGCAAGAACGACGTGATCGTCCGGATGCGGGTCGACGGCGGCTGCAAGGTGTACCAGCGCATCCCCTACAAGTACAAGTACGCCATTCCTTCCCGGCTCAAGATCATGGCCGAGCTGGACATCGCCGAGCGCCGCAAGCCCCAGGACGGCAAGATCAACTTCAAGAAGTTCGGGCCGCTGGACTGCGAGCTCCGCATCGCCACCATGCCGACCGCGGGGGCCTCGAAGACGTGGTGATCCGGCTCGTCAACACCGGCGAGACCTTCTCCTTCGACAAGCTCGGGCTGACGGCGCGCAACATGCGCGTCTTCGAGGAGTCGATCCGCAAGCCTTACGGACTCGTCCTGGTGGTGGGCCCCACGGGGAGCGGCAAGACCACTACCCTTCACGCGGCCATTGCGCGGATCAACCGGCCGGAGGTGAAGATCTGGACCGCCGAGGATCCGGTGGAGATCACCCAGAAGGGGCTGCGGCAGGTGCAGGTGAACCCGCGGATCGGCCTCACCTTCGCGGCGGCTCTCCGTTCCTTCCTCCGCCTCGATCCCGACGTCATCATGGTGGGCGAGATGCGCGACGAGGAGACCGCTTCCATTGCCGTGGAGGCATCCCTGACCGGCCACCTCGTCCTTTCGACTCTCCATACCAATTCGGCCCCCGAGACCGTCACCCGGCTTCTGGAGATCGGGCTCGACCCCTTCAGTTTTTCCGACTCGTTGCTCTGCGTGATTGCCCAGCGTCTCGCCCGGCGCCTCTGCGAGGAGTGCCGGGAGATCTACCGCCCCGGCAGGGAAGAGCTTGCCGAAATCATCGCCGAGTACGGCGAGGATGATTTTGCCGCCACCGGCCTCATGGGGAATGAACTGGTGCTGGCGCGTCCCGTCGGCTGTCCCGCCTGCGGGCAGAGCGGCTACCGGGGACGGCTGGGGATTCATGAGGTGCTGGAAGGGACCGATCCCCTCAAGTCCCTCGTGAAAAAACGCGCCGATACCGAGTTGATCCGCCGCCAGGCCAAGGCCGACGGGATGACGACCCTCAAACAGGACGGTATTCTCAAAGTGTTTCAGGGGGTTACCGATATCCAGGAGATCCGGAAGGTCTGTCTCAAGTGATGCCGTCCCTCGCGGCCGGGAGCGGCTCCGGCCGATGATGCCGTATACCAAAAAATATTTGCATTTTAGCCCCCTTTCCGCTAGAGTACCCCCTCCACGGCTCGCCCGCATTCTCCCTCCCCCGGATGGTCCCTGTGCGCACAACGAAAAGCCTCGACGAGTTGCGTCGCGATATCGACGCCATTGACGACCGTATCCTGGAGCTTTTGAACCGCCGTGCCGGACTCGCCATCGATGTCGGCCGGGTCAAGGCGGGACAAAAGCGCGACTTCCATTCTCCCTCGCGGGAGCGCGAGATTTACGAACGCCTCACCCGTGCCAATCCGGGCCCCTTCCCCAGTGAAGCGATCCGGGGGGTCTACCGGGAGATCATCTCCGCATCCCTTTCTCTCGAAGCACCCATGAAGGTGGCGTTCCTCGGCCCCAAGGCGACGTTTACCCACCTTGCCACCATGCAGCACTTCGGTCTCTCGGCGGAGTTCGTTCCCCAGAAGTCCATCCCCGCGGTATTCGAAGAGGTGGAGAAGGGGCGGGCGCTGTACGGGGTGGTGCCGGTGGAGAATTCCACGGAGGGGATGGTTTCCCATACCCTCGACATGTTTATGGAGAGTGACCTCAAGATAAACGCCGAGGTCCTGCTGGAGGTCTCCCACGATCTCCTCTCCCGCACCGGCCGGCTGGAGGACGTGAAGAAGGTCTATTCCCATCCCCAGGCCATAGCCCAGTGCCGTACCTGGCTTGACGAGAACCTTCCCGGTGTGCCGGTGGTGGACGTCGCCTCCACCGCCCTCGCGGCCCAGATTGTGGGCGACGACTACACCGCCGCCGCCATCGCCAGCGAATTCGCCGCTTCCCTCTACGACCTCAAGGTGGTCCGGAAGCGGATCGAGGATCAGGTCAACAACTTCACCCGCTTCCTTGTGATCGGCAAGAAGATGGCGGAGCAGGGGGGAGACGACAAGACCTCCCTCATGTTCTCGGTGAAGGATGAGCCGGGGATCCTCTACCGGATGCTCGAACCGTTCGCAAAGCGCGGCGTGAGTCTCTCCAAGATCGAGTCGCGTCCCCTCAAGAAAAAGGCGTGGGAGTACATTTTCTTCCTCGACCTCACGGGGCACGTCACCGACCCGATGGTCGCCGATGCAGTCCAGGAACTGAAAGGGTACTGCCAGTTCGTCAAGATTCTCGGGTCGTACCCGCGGGCGAAATGAGCATGTCGGGAGTGATCGTCAGACGGCTGGCCGTCATCGGCGTCGGCCTCATCGGCGGCTCCCTGGCGCGGGCGCTCCGCCGGGCGGGGGTGGTGGGGGAGATCGTCGGGGTCGACCTCGACCGGGACAACCTGGTGCGGGCCCACGAGTTCGGGGTTGTTGACTGCGGTGCAGAAACGCTTGCCGCCGGCGTTGCGGGAGCCGATCTGGTGTTTCTCTCCGTGCCGGTGTGTGCCATTCCCGCGGTAGTCCGGGACCTCATCCCCCATCTCGCTCCGGGGGCCATCGTGACCGATGGCGGAAGCGTCAAGGGGGAGGTTGTCGCCGCCTGCGAACCGCTGATGCCCCCGGGCACCCATTTCGTGGGAGGACACCCCATCGCCGGTACGGAGCATTCCGGTGTGGAGGCCTCCTTTGCGACTCTCTACGAGGGGAAGCGCTGCATCGTCACCCCGACGCCCCGGACCGACGTCACGGCTCTCGGGACGGTGGTCCGGCTCTGGGAAGCGGCCGGTTCCGAGGTGGTTCTCATGGATGCGGAGAAGCACGACCGCCTCGTCGCCGCCATCTCCCACCTCCCGCACATGGTCGCCTACGCCCTGGTAAACGCAGTGGAGGGATACGACCGGTTCGAGGAGGGGATTCTCCGGTATTCCGCCGGTGGCTTCCGGGATTTTACCCGCATCGCCTCCTCCGATCCCGCCATGTGGCGCGACATCGCCCTCATGAACCGGGAGGGGGTCATCGAGATGATGGACCACTTCGCGGCGTACTTCGCCACGCTCCGCTCCCTGGTCGCCGCCGGTGATGCCGATGGCCTCGAGCGTTTTTTCCGCGAATCGAAGGAGAGCAGGGACGCAATCCTGTAACTACCCCATGACCGAGTGCACCATGACCGAAACCTGCGTCCAGACCTATGCTACACGGCCGGTAACCGGCATCCGCGGGGAGATCACCGTGCCGGGCGACAAGTCGATTTCCCACCGCTCCATCATGCTCGGTTCCATTGCCCGCGGCATGACGACGGTGCGCGGGTTTCTCCGGGGGGAGGACAACATTGCCACCCTCAACGCCTTCCGTGCCATGGGGGTGACGATCGACGACGACGGCGAGACGTTGAAGATCGCGGGGAAGGGGCTCCATGGCCTCGTCGAGCCCTTCGACGTCATCGACTGCGGCAACTCCGGCACCTCCATCCGCCTTCTGACCGGCCTGCTGGCCCCCCAGCGCTTTTACACCGTCCTGACGGGCGACCGGTATCTGCGCCGTCGTCCCATGCGGCGGGTGGTGGAGCCCCTGGCGCGGATGGGGGCGACGATCTTCGGCCGCGAAGGTGGGGAAAAGGCACCCCTGACCATTGTCGGCCGTGAACTCTCCGGCATCTCCTACGACTCGCCGGTGTCGAGCGCCCAGGTCAAGTCGGCCCTGATGCTGGCCGGCCTCTATGCCGCGGGGGAGACCCGCGTTACGGAACCCTACCTCTCCCGGGATCACTCCGAGCGGATGTTCCGCCACTTCGGCGCCGACGTCGAGGTGTCACCGTCCGGTGCCGTGGTGCGTGGGGGGCGGGAGCTGGAGGGGCGCGACATCGTTGTGCCGGGCGACATCTCGTCCGCCGCCTTCTTTCTGGTGGCAGGGCTCATCGTGCCGAACGCCGAGCTTCTCATCCGGGGGGTGGGGATCAATCCGACACGGACCGGCATTCTCGACATCCTGTCAGCCATGGGGGGCTCCATCGAGCTGCTCGACCAGCGGGAGGTGTCGGGGGAGCCGGTTGCCGACATCCTGGTCCGTTCGTCGCGGCTGAAGGGGATCGAGATCGCCGGTGACGTGGTCCCCCGCGCCATCGACGAGTTTCCGGTCATCTGCGTTGCCGCGGCTCTGGCCGAGGGGCGGACCGTGATCCGCGAGGCCCGGGAACTGCGGGTCAAGGAGACGGACCGGATCGCCGCCATGGCGACGAATCTCCGGGCGGCGGGGGTGACGGTCACCGAGACTGCCGACGGGATGGAGATCGACGGGCGGGAACGGCTCGACGGCTGCACCGTCGAGAGTTTCGGCGACCACCGGATCGCCATGTCGATGCTCGTCGCCGGCCTGGTGGCCACGGGGGGCGTCACTGTCAGCGACGTGGCGTGCATCGGGACGTCCTTTCCCTCGTTCACCCGGCTTGTCGAAAGGATCTGCGCGGGATGACGGCGGGGGGAGAGAAAACCGGACTCATCATCGCCATAGACGGACCTTCCGGCGCGGGAAAGAGCACCATCACGAAGGCCCTTGCCGACCGCCTCGGGTACCTCCACATCGACACCGGCGCCATGTTTCGCGCCGTGGCCCTGTCGGCACAGCGGGCGGGGATCGATGGCGGCGACGACGCGGGGCTTGCCCGGCTCTGCACGTCCCTTGAGATCGCCTTCGCGCGGACGAACGGCTGCTGCCGCGTGCTGGCCAACGGCGAAGACGTGACCGACGCCATCCGGACGCCGGAGATCAGTCTCCTCACCTCCGCCATCTCGGCCCGCAAGGTCGTGCGGGACTTCCTGCTGGAGGTCCAGCGGCGGATGGGGCGGCAGGGGGGCGTTATCCTGGAGGGGCGGGACATCGGCACCGTGGTCTTTCCCGATGCCGATGTGAAGTTCTTCCTCTCCGCCTCAGTGGAGGAACGGGGCCGGCGTCGCTGGCTGGAGCTTGCCGCCCGGGGAGAGCGGATCACGCTGGAGGAGACCATTGCCGCCGTGGCCCGGCGGGACGAACAGGACTCGGGCCGCGAGCATGCCCCCCTCCGGCGGGCGGGCGATGCGGTGGATGTGGACTCCACCGGCCTCTCCTTCGAAGAGGTGCTTGCCCGGATGGAGTCGATCGTGCGGGAGAAGGAACGTCTCCTTGTCGGGACGGGACGCTGACAGCTGTGTCGGTCGTATCAATCGTTCAGGAGTGTCGCAGCAGATGGAAATAGTACTTGCCAAGCGTGCCGGCTTCTGTTTCGGCGTGAAGCGGGCCACCCAGATGGCGTTCGAAGCCGCCGACAAGGGGGGGGCAACCTTCACCCTCGGTCCCATCATCCATTCGCCGCAGGTGGTTCAGAAGCTGGAGGGGATGGGGGTGAAGGTTCTCAAGACCCTTGAAAACCTCAACGACGGAACCATCATCATCCGCTCCCACGGCGTAACGTCCGAGGAACTGGAGGAGGCGGCCCGCAAGGAGCTGGAGATCGTCGACGCCACCTGCCCCTTCGTCAAGAAGGCACAGGAGCATGTCAAGCGCCTCTCCCAGACCGGCTACGACGTGGTGGTGGTGGGGGATGCCGATCATCCGGAGGTCCAGGGGATCGTCTCCTACGCCGAGGGAAAGGTCTTCGTGGTCGGGTCGTGGGAAGAGGCCGCCCGGCTGCCGAAGATGAAGAAGGTGGGGATCGTGGCCCAGACGACCCAGTCGTTCGAGAACCTCAAGCATGTGGTCCTCGAATGCCTCATGAAGGGGGGCGAGATTCGGGTCTTCAACACCATCTGCGACGCCACCGCCGTCCGCCAGGAAGAGGCCAAGTCCCTTGCCCGGGAGGTCGACTGCATGGTGGTCATCGGCGGGTACAACAGCGCCAACACCAAGCGGCTCGCCGAGGTCTGCACCGAGTTGCAGCCCCGCACCCACCAGATCGAGACCGCCCAGGAGCTCGACCCGGCGTGGTTCGTAGGGGTCAATCGGGTGGGAGTGACCGCCGGTGCCTCTACGCCGAAATGGCTTATCGACGAGGTGATCGACCGGATCGCGGCGCTTGATGTTGAGAAAAAAGATTGAGTTTTCCGATAGATATGTGCTACGTTTGCATATCCTAATTCACGAGCTTCAGGGAGGCCAGCTGTAATGAGTGACGACAAGGGGATGAACAACCGTACCGCCATGACGATCAAGAGATTCGCCGATGCGGACGACGAGATGGAACAAGGGGGGGGCGAATTCGAAGAGCTCTTCCAGGACAGTCTCCGCCACCACCAGGTGGGTGAGCTCGTCAAGGGAACCGTGGTACACATTACCCAGGAACTGGTCCTGGTGGATATCGGCTACAAGTCGGAGGGGTGCATCCCCATCGACGAGTTTTACGACGAAAACGGTGAACTGACCATCAAGGTCGGCGATGAAGTGCGCGTTGTCTTTGATCGCAAGGAGAACCAGAAGGGATATGCCGTCCTCTCCAAGAAGAAGGCCGAGCGCCTCGCCGCCTGGGATTCCATCGAGGCTGCCGGCGGCGAAGGGGGAATCGTCGAAGGGACGATCACCGGCAAGGTGAAGGGGGGGCTCACGGTCGATATCGGCGTCCAGGCGTTCCTGCCGGCATCCCAGGTCGACGTCCGTCCGGGAGGGAATCTCGACCGCTACATCGGCGTCACCGACCGGTTCAAGGTCCTCAAACTCAACAAGAAGCGGGGCAACATCGTCCTTTCCCGCCGGGTCCTGATGGAAGAGGAGCGGGAAGGCTCCCGCAAGGAGACGCTGGCAACGCTGACCGAAGGGCAGGTGCGCGACGGCGTGGTGAAGAACATCACCGATTATGGCGCTTTCGTCGATATCGGCGGCGTCGACGGCCTCCTGCACGTGACCGACATGTCGTGGGGGCGCCTCGGCCACCCCTCGGAGATGCTCAAGCCGGGCGACAAGATCAGCGTCAAGGTCCTCAAGTACGACCAGGAGAAAGGGAAGATTTCCCTCGGTCTCAAGCAGATCGCCCCGGATCCCTGGCTTTCGGTTGGGGACAAGTACCGCGCCGGCGACCGGGTCTGCGGCAAGGTGGTGAGCCTCGCCGACTATGGGGCGTTCGTCGCCCTTGAGGAAGGGGTTGAAGGACTCGTTCACGTCTCCGAGATGTCCTGGACCCGCCGGCTCCGCCATCCCTCCGAGATCATCTCGGTGGGGGACGAGGTGGCAACCGTCGTCCTCGGTGTCGATATGGGGAACCGCCGGATTTCCCTCGGCCTCAAGCAGATCCAGGTCAATCCCTGGACCCAGCTGGAGGACAAATATCCGGTCGGAACCAAGCTCGAGGGGCAGATCAAGAGCATCACCGACTTCGGGGTGTTCATCGGCATCGAAGAGGGGATCGACGGCCTCGTTCACGTCTCCGACATCTCCTGGACCAAGCGGGTGAAACACCCGGGCGAGATTTACACCAAGGGACAAACCGTCCAGGCCGTGGTGCTGAATATCGACGTCGAGAACGAGCGGCTCTCCCTCGGGATCAAGCAGCTCACTCCCGATCCCTGGGGGGAGATTCCGGTCAAGTACCGTCCTGGCACCCGCGTCAAGGGAAAAGTGACCTCCGTGACCGACTTCGGCGTCTTCCTTGAGATCGAGGAAGGGATCGAAGGGCTGATCCACGTCTCCGAACTTTCCCGCGACAAGGTCGCCTCGCCCAAGGATGTCGCCAACGTCGGCGACGAGATGGATGCGGTGGTTCTCAGTGTCGACGAGGGCGAGAAAAAGATCGCGCTCTCCGTCAAGTCGCTCCAGGCCGCCGCCGAGAAGGCGGAGATCGAGTCCTACATGCAGGCCCAGGGCGAGGCCACCTCGAACCTCGGCGAGCTCCTCCGGGAAGGGCTCAAGAAGAACGGCGACAGCAACGACTGATTTACGATCCTCGCGGCACCCCGCAGACTGGCCCGGGCCGAGTCGGCGCCCGGGCCGCACTTACCATCGCAGCAAGGAGTGCAGTAATGACGAAAAGTGAATTGGTCGAGCAATTGGCGGAAATTAATACCTGGCTGACCCGCAAGGACTCGGAGACGATCGTTAATCTCGTGTTCGACAGCATCAGTGAGGCGCTCAGGAAGGGCGAGAAGGTTGAAATCCGCGGTTTCGGCAGCTTTACCGTCCGCGAGAGGGGCGCCCGCGAGGCGCGCAACCCCAAGAGCGGCGCCATTGTAAAGATCCCAGCCAAGAAGACCCCCTTTTTCAAGACCGGCAAGGAGCTTCGGGAGCGGGTAAACGACCTGGAAGGGTAGTCTGAAGCCGCCCGGATGGCGGAACTGGTAGACGCAAGGGATTTAAAATCCCTCGGCACTTAGTGCTGTGCCGGTTCGATCCCGGCTCCGGGCACCAGCATGAATAAAGGCTTCACGGATAACCCGTGAAGCCTTTATTCGTTTCGCTGCTTGAACTTTATGCAAATGGGGTGCAGTTTCCGTCGATTCCCCGTTGCATGACCACTCAGAGATCCTCCATGTCAAGGTCATCCTTTTCGGGCGCCCCGCCGGATCCTCCCGCTGCGTGCTTTCCTTTTTTCCATCTCTTGCCGACTCCCGGCTGGATCCGTCGAATCTCCCTTGTCCGCCCGCCACCGTCTGCGTTAGAATGGATCGTTACCCTGGAGCGCGTTACCGAAGAGTTATGGCATGAATGCGGTTACCCGATTTCTATTTTCCTGGCGACTGAGAACCCACCTGCTGCTAATAGCCTTGCTGCTTAGCCTGCCGGCGGTGATCTTCATCGTCTATTCCGGATACGAGGAACGCACCGACGCGCTCAACGCCGGCGTCTCCGAGACCAAGATGCTGGTGCACAGCATCCTCACGGAGCAGTACAGCCTGACCGGGGATGCGGAACAGTTGGGGACCGTGCTCTCCATCCTCCCCATCGTGAAGGAACGCAAGGTGGGCGAGGTCAATGCCGTGCTCGCCAACATCCTGCAAATGAAGGGAGAGTTTGCCAACATCCTGATTGCCGACCGCCACGGCACCGTCTGGGCCTCCGCCCTTCCTTCCCTCGGGAGGGTTTCCATCGCCGACACCGTTGCTTTCCAAAATGTGGTACGCACCAGGCGTTTCTCCTCCGGTGAGTATACCGTCGAGAAGATCTCAGGAAAACCGACTATCGGTTTCGGATACCCGGTTTTGAACTCTCGGGGGGAAATCGACGGAGTCCTCGCCATCACCGTCAACTTCGAATACCTGAACGGCCTGCTCACGGAGGAAGGACTTCCCAAGGGGGCTCTGTTCACCCTCGCCGACCGCAACGGGATAGTCGTCTACCGGAACTGGGGCCGCAAGGAGAAGATCGGGAAGCCGCTCTGTCCGAAGGTATTCCGGCGCATGGCGGCCGGACCGGATCGGGTAAGTTTTCTCGATTTCGGAAGGAGCGAGGAGCGAAAGATTTCCTCCTACGGCAGAATCGGACTTAAGAAGGAAAAGGTTCCCTACCTCTACGTGCTGGCTGGCCTTCCGCTCAAGGATACCCTGGCCCGGGCCCAGCGCGCCCAACTGCTCCAGGTCGCCATCCTCTCCCCCTTTCTGTTGGTGGCCGTGGTCCTGGCAAGCCTCCTTGGCAAGTTCTTTTTCGTCAACCAGATCAATAAACTGCGCGAGGCCTCGGAGCGGCTCGCCAGCGGCGATCTTGGGGTCAGGGTGTCGCCGCTGTTGGCCGGCGGCGAAATGGCGGAGTTAGGCCGTTCCTTCGACGAGATGGCGCAACAACTCGCGTGCCGGGAAAACGAGCTGAACGCCCTAAACGAGAGCCTGACGCTTCGGGTGGAGGCCGAGACCGAGCGGCGCTTGCACCAGGAACGTCTGTTGGCGCGTCACGCGCGTCTGGCGGCCATGGGCGAGATGATCGGCGCCATAGCCCACCAGTGGCGCCAGCCGCTGGCCACCCTTGGAGCGGCTATTCAGAGCCTGCGCATGGCCTGGGAGCGGGGGAGCCTGGATGCTGCCTTTCTGGAGAGCGCCGAGGCGGACGCGCAGAAACAGCTCTACTACATGTCGGAAACCATCGAGGACTTCTGCAACTTCTTCCGCCCCGAGAAGGTGGCGGAGCAGTTCGAGGTCCGGGAGAAGATCGCAGAGGTGGTATTGCTGGTCGATGCCCAGTTCGCCAACGCGGGGGTGCATCTTGAGGTGGTCGATGCCGCCGACGGTGAAGGGTTGTTCATCCACGGCTACCAGAATGAGTTTAAACAGTCCGTGCTCAATCTGGTGAGCAACGCCTTCGACGCCGTGGTTGCGAGAAACGGCGCCGCCCCCCGGCCGACCGGATTGCCGGGGCTGGTGGTGGTAACCCTGAGGCGCACCGAGGATCGGGTGCTGATTGAGGTGCGTGACAATGGCTGCGGCATCCCCCCGGAATTTGTGGACAAAGTGTACGAGCCGTATTTCACCAGCAAGCCGGAGGGGAAGGGGACCGGCATCGGACTCTACATGTCGAAACTGATTGTGGAGGAGAGCATGGGGGGACGCATCAGTTTCGTCAGTTCCGCTGAGGGGACCGTCTTCCGGATCGAGCTTGCAGCAAGCGCTGCCGGGGAGGTGGGAAATGGATGAACGGGGGCGCCTGAAGGTCCTCTACGTGGAGGACGAACCCGACCTGCGGGAGCGAATTCGCATCGTTCTGGAGATGTACTTCGAGACGGTGATTGCCTCATCGGACGGAAAGGAGGCGCTGGCACTCTTCGATCGGGAGCACCCCGATGTGGTGGTGAGCGACATCAAGATGCCGATCATGGACGGGCTGGAGCTTGCCCGGTGCATCCGGGAGCGTGCCCCGGAGACCCCGGTGGTGCTTTCCACAGCCTTCACTGATACCGCCTATCTGCTCCAGGCGATCGAGTTCGGCGTCTCCGCATATATACGCAAGCCGCTCGACTGTCGCGAGCTGGTGGCTGCAGTGAGTCGGGTGGCTGCGCCGGTCCTCCAGCGCCGTGAGCTGGAGGAGGCGAGAAGGCGCGAGCAGGTATCGCTGGAACTGCTCCTGGGGGAGAGTCCGGCCATACAGCGGGTGATACAACAGTCCCGGCGGGTGGCGGAGACCGACTTCTCGATCCTCATTCAGGGGGAGACTGGGGTCGGGAAGTCCTACCTCGCCGCGCTCATCCACGGGCTGAGTCCGCGCCGGGACCGTCCCTTCGTCACGGTGACGGTGAGCTCGCTGGCGGAATCTCTTGTGGAGAGTCAGCTCTTCGGTCACGTCAAGGGGGCCTTCACCGGCGCCCAAGGCGCCAAACGGGGGCTCTTCGAGGAGGCCGGCGGCGGCACCCTCTTTCTCGACGACGTGGATTGCGCCTCCCCCGCGATTCAGGCCAAGATTCTGCACGCGGTGGAGCAGAAGTGGTTCTTTCCGGTGGGGGGGACCGTCAAGGTCCAGATCGACACCCGCATCATCGCGGCGAGTAACCGCGACCTCCTCGTCGACGCCAAGGACGGTACCTTCCGGGAGGACCTCTACTATCGCCTCAGCGACCTGGTGATCACCCTTCCCCCCCTGCGCGAACGGGGAAGGGACATTGCGCTGCTGGCCCGGGCCTTTCTCAACGAGATCTCGCTGGAGCTGAGTCGAGTCCCCCCGCGCCTCACCCCCGACGCCATCCTTCTTTTGAGCCGGCAGCCCTGGTCCGGCAACGTCCGCGAGTTGAAGAGCGTCATGAAACGGGCGGCCCTCTTTGCCGGAGAGACCCTCGACGCTGAGGAGCTTGCCGGCATCCTGAGCTCGCTCAAAGGAGGAGCGGACGGTTTCGGGGTACCGCTCACCCTCGACGAGCTGACGCGCCAAGCGGTCCAGCAGGCGTTGGTCGCCACCGGAGGGAAGAAGATGGAGGCGGCACGCCTGCTCGACGTGGAGTACGGCCGCTTCAAGCGCCTTCTGGAGCGCTACCGCCTCTGAATCCGACGACTCTGCATTTTGCCCACCCCCGCGTCCGTCCAATTCATCGTTTTACCCACCCCTATCTCCCCTTTTACCTCCTAGAGCCCGGTAATTCCGGCATGTTGAGGCAGTGGCACCGCTGTTGCTTAAGAGGAAAGGGCGGAACCTGACGGCCTGACGACCGTGCCGGTCCCATCTTCCTGGCCACGGCTTTCCGGCTGAAGTCCTAAATTGCGCTCCCCGGGCCACCGTCCTCCTGGTGCATGGAGAAATCCTTTGTTGAAACCTCTGTTGAGACCACGCAAGGAATGCGAATCGGGTGTGGCGGCTCCCCGGCTGCACGTCTGCATATACCTGCAGCACCCCTTTGACGACTGCTATTGCATGAACATCACGGGGGCCACCATCCCACGCCTGCTTGATTACTGCGTCGGTGATTTCGGCTCCTGCCCCATCTTCCGTAAGCGGCACCGCCACGAAAAGGAGCCGGCCGCGGAGTAGCTTGAAACCGGCGAATCGCGCCGGCCATTATGAAAATTGGACACTTGGAGTGCGCCATGAGGCAAATGTTGTTCATCCTGTACCTCGGTCTCCTCTTCCCTGCCACCGTCCACGCCTATACGGACCCTGGCTCCGGGACGATGCTCTGGCAGCTCGGCGTGTCGTTTTGCCTCGGGCTCCTCTTCTATCTCAAGAGGTTCATGTCGGTACTCGTTAAGCTGATCAAGAAGGGCGATTAGGTGCGCTCATTCCGTGATCCCGCGGGGCGTCTCCATTTCATCGGGCCGCACCTGATCCGGCAGATCCGGGCCGAGGCCGCCCCGGTCTACCGCTCGCTGCTGCAAGGGGAAGTCCTGCGCGGGCTGATCGCTTCGGGCGACCTGATCGGTACCGAAATCCTCGATGGGGGCCACACCGTGCTGGCGCACCATTGCCGGCGCCAGGAGTGCGAGCCACCCCTGGCGGCCAAGGAAGACCTCTTCCTTACCCATGAGGTCATTCCCTTTCCCTCCTTTCCCTCCGAATGGCCTGCGGAGATGCTCAAGGCCGCAGCCTCGCTCACCCTGGACCTGGCAGAGCGGGGGCTTGCTCAGGGGGTCGGCCTTAAGGACGCCTCCCCCTACAACGTCCTGTTCCGCGGGCCCCGCCCGGTCTTTGTCGATCTCCTCTCCTTTGAGCCACGCCATCCGTGCGATCCGATCTGGCTTCCCCAGGCCCAGTTCCTCCGCACCTTCACCCTCCCTCTTTTGGCACATGCCCGCCTCGGCCTTCCACTCGATTCCATCTTCCTCTGCCGCCGCGACGGCCTGGAACCGATGGAACTCTATCGGATGTTGGGTCCGCTGCGGAGGATCTTGCCTCCCTTTCTTGGTACGGTGACTCTGCCGGTCTGGCTCTCGGGGAGGGCGGAGGCGAAGGGGAGCGCTATCTACCGGCCGCGCCGGATGGGGAGCGCTGAGCAGGCGCGCTTCGTGCTCGGCTCCCTGTTCCGGCGTCTGCGCCGCGATATCGATCGGATCCCGACGGCTTCTGTGAAAGGGAGCGCCTGGAACGACTACTGCCGCAGCTGTTGCTATGACGAGAGTTCATTTGCGGCCAAGAGCGCCTTCGTCGAGGAGTTCCTCCGGGAGGCCCGCCCTGCGCGGGTGCTCGACGTCGGGTGCAACACCGGGCATTTCTCCCGGCTCGCCGCAGAAGCGGGAGCGGAGGTGGTGGCGATCGACCGGGACCCAACGGTGGTTGGCGCACTCTGGAGGGAGGCACGCCAGAACGGACGGGACATTCTCCCCCTGGTGGTGGACTTCGCACGCCCCACCCCGGCGCTTGGGTGGGACTATGCCGAGACCCCCTCCTTCCTGGAGCGGAGCCGGGGGGGCTTCGATGCGCTCCTGATGCTCGCCCTGATCCACCACCTGCTGGTAACCGACCGGATCCCGCTTCCGAAACTCTTCTCTCTGGCGGCTCAGGTGACCCGACGTTACCTGGTCGCCGAGTACGTCCCCCCCGACGACCCGCAGTTTCTGCGTATCGCCCGCGGGCACGAGGCGCTGCATCGGCATCTGACCCCCGAGGTGTTCGAGGAGGCCGCCGCGGCGCACTTCCGGATCCTCAAACAGACCGGGATTGGCAATCACGGACGCATACTCTACCTGATGGAGAAACACAATGGTCGCTAGGCTGCGGGATCTGGCCGCCTCACTGTCGCTGGCAAACCTCATGTTCCTGAGGCTCTGGCTGAAGCTCCTTCCCTACCGCGGCGGCAGCGATTACCTCCTGCCGTCCTCTCCCTACAACAGCTACCTCGCCCTGATGCTCAACGTCACCATGTGGGGGGTGATATTCTTTTGCTTGTTCCGCGTGACCAAGGGGAGCCGAACCCTCAACTCCTGGCTGCACGTCATTCTCGTCCCCCTGGTGGCGGTGGCTGCCCTCTACGGGGTCGGGATCTCCCGAATTTCGCTGGCCCGGTTCGCCTTTTTCTATGGTCCCCACAGTGTCTTGTTCCTTGAGATCGCCTGCTGGCTTTCGACGCTGACCGCGGTGTACGTGGTGGCGAGGTACCGGGAAGTTTTAGCGCGGTTTCTTTCCGTGCTTCCGCTCCTTTTCGTCCCGTTCCTCCCGGTCACCTTCGGACAGGCCGCCGCGGCGCTTGCCGCCATTGAGCCCCCAGCCCGCTTTCATCCGCACCGGATCGATCCCCCCGCCCCTCTGGTCGACCGGATCGGGATCCCCGTGGTGTGGGCGATCTTTGATGAGACGGACTACCGGATACTCTTCGAGAAACGCCCGCCGGGTCTCGCGTTTCCCGCCTTCGACAAGTTCAGGGAGAACGCCCTGTGGGCGACCCAGGCCTATTCGCCCAGCGACGCCACCCTGGTATCGCTGCCGGCCCTGTTGACCGGGATCCCGCTCAAAACCACCACCCCGCTCGGGGCGAGGCGCCTCGAACTGGTCCGCGCCAATGACGGGACGCGGCTCGACTTCGCCGCCCAGGAGACCATCTTCGACCGGGTCAAGAAACGGCAGGGAAGCACCGCCCTCTTCGGCTGGTATCACCCCTACAGCCGGCTCCTGCACGGCGTCGATCTCTGCCGCGACTACCCGCGCTACAACTTCTTCACCTCGGACCGCTTGCGCGACGTGCTCCTCTTCCAGCTGTACGAGGTCTGGGACTTTCGTTTTCTCCCCTTCAGCAACACCATCCTTGGCAACAATCATATCCGGATCGTCGAGCGGATGCGCTCGGACGTGGCCGCGGCGGTGAGGAAAGAGCGCCCCTCCTTCATCTTCCTCCACTACCCGCTGCCGCATTCTCCAAACATCTACCAAAGGGGAAGCGGCCGGCTCGCCTTCAACCGCGACGAACGCCAGGGGTACCTGGACAACATGACGCTGGCCGACCGCTGTCTCGAGGAGTTGCGTGCCGAGATGGAGCGGGAGGGGACCTGGGATGGAGCACTGGTGGTGATCTCCTCGGATCACCACTGGAGGACCAATACCTATGACGGGGAGACCGACTACGAGCATGTTCCGTTCATGGTTAAATTCCCGCATCAGAGGGAGGGGCTTACCTACCGGGGGCGTTTCAATACGGTGCTCACCCAGGAGCTGATCCTGAGGGTGCTGGATGGCAAGCTGAAAGGGGCGCAAGAGGCGGCAGACTGGCTGGACCGGGCACACCGGAAAAATGCCGACGGCAAGGTCCTCTTCTCGGTGAATCAGCCTGATGATGATTAGCCTCCGGCAATTTTTGGCCACCGGTTTGAGTGTAGAATCAGAGCAACTGGCGCGACCTTCGTCTGGTAACGGCAATGCTCTGCCGATAAATATTCTTGTGTTACGTGTTGGAATTGTCGTACTCTTTATCTGCCCAGTGCTGCCGAGATGTGTTGTCTGGAAAACGTAAAATCCCTCGGCATTTAGTGCTGTGCCGGTTCGATCCCGGCTCCGGGCGCCAGTAGGAACACAGGGGGCTTGGCCAATGAGGCCGGGCCCCTTTTCTTCTTTGGGGGGAATGAGATGGTTGATGAGCGATTGGAGCGGCTTCTGCACCGCTTTGCGGCTGCGGCGTCGCTCCATGCCGCGGCGGTGGAGGCGATGGACGAAGAGGGGGCCCGGCACCATGCCGCCATCGTCCAGCGGCTGTACGGGGAGATCGTCCGCTGTGGGGCGGAGGGACGAGAGGAACTTGTGCTCCTGGCCGAGCGGGGCGGGGGGCCGGTTGCCGGAATGGCGGCGGTGTATTCGCTTCGCCATGCTCCGGAGCGGTGCGTGCCCGTTCTTCGCCGGCTTGCCGGAGAGCCGGGTCTTCTCGGCTTTCGGGCCAGTGTCGCGCTCGATCGCTGGGAGCGGGGAGAGTGGGAGCTGGAGTAACCGAAACCATAGTTGACAAAAATTGTATGGTATGATACCTGACTGATAATGCCCTTGATGTCGGACGCCGGCCGACGGGGCAGCGTTTCCGGCGCCAACCCCGAGCAGGGGGCTCTCCCCCGGGAAGGAAGATCGATGTTTGCACGACTGCGCGAGGATATCCAATCGGTCCAGGAGCGCGACCCCGCGGCGCGGAGCGCGCTGGAGGTCTTCTTCTGCTATCCCGGGCTCCACGCCATCTGGTTCCACCGGTTTTCCCACTGGTGCTGGCGGCACGAATTCTTCTTCCTGGGGCGTTTCCTCTCGCACCTGGGACGATTTTTCACCGGCATCGAGATCCATCCGGGGGCGACCATCGGCCGCCGGCTCTTCATCGACCACGGCATGGGGGTGGTGATCGGCGAGACCGCCGAGATCGGCGATGACGTCACGATCTACCACGGCGTCACCCTTGGCGGCGTCAGCCTGGAGAAAAAGAAGCGCCATCCCACCATCGGGAGCAACGCCATCATCGGCTCGGGAGCCAAGGTGCTCGGCCCCTTCACGGTGGGAGACGGAGCCAAGATCGGCTCCAACTCCGTGGTGGTGAAGGAGGTCCCTCCCAACGCGTCCGTCGTGGGGATTCCGGGGCGGGTGGTCATGGCCACCGAGAAGCCGAAGGAAAAGGCGGACTTCGAGCACGGCAAGCTTCCGGACCCCGAGGCGAAGGCGATCTCCTGTCTGTTCGAACAGCTTCGGGAACTGGAGCGCAAATATGCCGAACTCTCGGCCGATCATGCCGCCCTCAGGCGCGAGGTCGAGGGAGAGCGGTAACGAAAGGACGCAATGAGGCTTTCGACAAGGGCACAATATGCGGTGAGGGCCATGGTTGATCTCGCGCTCCATTCGGGGGGGCGGCCCGTGGCGCTTCGGGATATCGCTGAGCGCGAGGATATTCCCCTCAACTACCTGGAGCAGCTTTTCAACCGCCTGCGGCGCGGCAGGATCGTGGAGAGCGTCCGCGGCCCCGGCGGGGGGTACCTCCTGGCCCGCGAGAGCGCGGCGATCCGGGTGGGGGAGATCGTGGCGACCGTGGAGGAGCCGCTGACCCCCGTTTCGTGCATGGATGAGAAGAAGGGGCGCTGTACCCGGCCGGCCGCGTGTACCACCCATAACGTCTGGCAGATGCTCGGTGAGCGGATCCGGGGATTTCTCGACTCCATCACCCTGGAGGACCTGACGCGGGAGGCCCGGGAACGCGGCGAAGCGGAATAAATCCGGCGGGACGACGATCCCGCTTTAACACACAGGCAACGCGATGATCTATCTGGACCACAACGCGACGACGCCGGTCCACCCTGACGTGGTGGAGGCGTTGTTGCCGTTTCTGACGGAAAAATTCGGCAATCCCTCCAGCATCCACTGGGCCGGCCGCGCCGTGAAGGGGGCGGTGGAGGAGGCCCGGGAGCGGGTGGCCCATCTGGTGGGGTGCGAGCCGGGGGAGGTGGTCTTCACCGCCTCGGGGACCGAAGCCGACAACATGGCGATCAAGGGGGTTGCGGCCGCCCTCGCCGACCGGGGAAACCACATCGTCGCCACGCGGGTCGAGCATCCCGCCGTAGTGAACGCCCTTCTCCACCTCGAACGGCTGGGGTGCACCGTGACCTGGCTTGACGTGGATGGCGACGGGGTGCTGGACCCGGACCGGCTGGAGGGGGCCATCACCGACCGGACGATCCTGGTCTGCGCCATGGCGGCCAACAACGAGACCGGCGTCCTCTTTCCCCTGCGGGAGATCGGCGCGATCGCGGCACGCCGTAAGGTCTACCTCCACTGCGACGCCGTGCAGGCGGCGGGGAAGATCTCCCTCGGGTTCCGGGAGTCGGGGATCGCGCTCCTCGCCCTCTCCGGCCACAAGCTCAATGCCCCCAAGGGGGTCGGCGCCCTGGTGATCCGCCGGGGGGTGAAGTGCCATCCCCTGATCCATGGGGGGGCCCAGGAGCGGAACCGCCGCGGCGGGACCGAGAACGTGGCGGGGATCGTCGCCTTCGGCGCGGCGTGCGAGATTGCCGCCGCCACCATGGCAGGGGAGATGGCGCGGCTGAAGAGGCTGCGGGACCGGCTCGAAGAGGGGATCCTGGCGCTGGTGCCCGGCGCGCGGGTCAACGGCTCCCGGGAGCGGCGGCTGCCGACCACCACCAACATCTCCTTTGCCGGGGTGGAGGCCGATTCGCTCCTCATGGCCCTGGACCTGGCGGGGATTGCCGCCTCCTCCGGCTCCGCTTGCAGCTCCGGCACCCTCAAGCTTTCGCCGGTTTTGGCCGCCATGGGGATTGCGCCCGAGGTCGCCCGGGGGTCGGTCCGCTTTTCGCTGGGGAGGGGAAACACGGAGGGGGAGATCGACCGGGTGCTGGAGGTGCTGCCGGGGATCGTGGCGCGGATGAGAAGGGGAGGAGATGGCTCTTAAGGATAAACAGCGCATCGTCGTCGCCATGAGCGGCGGCGTCGACTCGTCGGTCGCCGCGGCCCTCCTGAAGGAGGAAGGTCACGAGGTGATCGGCATCTCCATGCAGGTCTGGGACTACTCGAAGTTCACCGCACCCGACGGGGAGAAGTTCGGAACCTGCTGCTCCCTGGACGACATCTACGATGCCCGCCGGGTGGCGGAGCAGGTCGGGATCCCCTTCTATGTGGTGAATTTCGAGGAGGAGTTCCAGCGCCTCGTGATCGACGACTTCGTGGACGAGTATTTCCGCGGCCGCACCCCCAACCCGTGCGTCCGGTGCAACGAGCGGATCAAGTTCGCGCTCCTGCTGCACAAGGCGCGGGAGCTCGGCGCCGACTACCTCGCCACCGGGCACTACGCCCGAATCGAGGGGGGGGAGGATGGCCGGCTCCACCTCCTCCGGGGGCTCGATCCGGGGAAGGACCAGAGCTATTTCCTCTTCACCCTCACCCAGGAGCAGCTCGGCCGGATCCTCTTCCCGCTGGGGGGGATGACCAAGCCGGAGGTGCGGCAGCTGGCGGCCCGCTACGCCCTGCGGGTGGCGGAGAAGGGGGAGAGCCAGGAGATCTGCTTCGTCCCCGACAACGACTACGTCCGGTTTCTGGAGGAGGAGCGGGGTGCCGGCGAGATGGCCGGAGAGATCGTCGACCGTGCGGGGAACGTCCTCGGTCGCCACGAGGGGACCTACCGCTACACGGTGGGGCAGCGCCGGGGGCTCGGCATCGCCCATCCCCACCCCCTCTACGTCGTCGGGGTCGATGCGGCGCGGCGGCAGGTGATCGTCGGTCCCAAGGAAGAACTGCTGGCTGCGGGACTCACGGCCGCAAACGTGACCTGGATCGCTCCCCCCGCCGCAGAGACGGTGGAGGCGACGTGCAAGATCCGCTATCGCCACCACCCCGTCCCCTGCTTGGTGACGGTGCGTGAGGGGGGACGGGCGGAGGTCCGGTTCCGGGAGCCGGAGAAGTCGGTGACCCCGGGGCAGGCGGTGGTCTTCTACGCCGGCGACGAGGTGCTCGGCGGCGGCTGGATCGAGGAGAGGCGGTAGCGATGCAGCGTGTTGCCATAACCACCCTCGGGTGCAAGATAAACCAGTTCGAGTCGGCGGCCATCTCCGAGAGTCTCGACAAGGAGGGGTTCCGGATTGTCCCCTTCGGCGAGGAGGCCGACGTCTACGTCATCAACACCTGCACCGTCACGGCGAAGACCGATGCCGAGTCGCGCCGCCTCATCCGCCGGGCCCTGCGCGCCAATCCCGGGGCGCGGGTGGTGGTGACCGGCTGCTACGCCCAGGTCGCTCCCGGCGAGCTGAAGGAGTTGCCGGGGGTGTCGCTGGTGGTGGGAAACAGCGAGAAGAAGGGGCTTGCCGAGATCCTCAAGGGGGGGGTGCCGGCGGAGAAGGTGCTCGTCTCGGACATCTCCCGCGAGCGGAGCACCGAGGCGCTGCAGCTTGAGAGCTTTGCCGAGCATACCCGGGCGTTTCTCCAGGTGCAGAACGGCTGCGACGCCTTCTGCTCCTACTGCATCGTCCCCTATGCCCGCGGACGGAGCCGCAGCGTCCCCTTTCCGCAGGCGCTGGAGGGGATCAGGACCTTTGCCGCCAAGGGATTCCGGGAGGTGGTCCTCACCGGGATCCATCTGGGTGGATACGGCCTGGATCTGGATCCCCCCGCAACCCTTCTGACGCTTCTGGAGGCGGCGGAGGCGGAGCGGTGCGTGCAGCGCCTGCGGGTCGGCTCGGTGGAGCCCCAGGAGGTGACCGACGAGCTCATCGCCTTCCTGGCCCGGGCGGAGAGCGTCTGCCCCCATCTCCACATCCCGCTCCAGAGCGGCGACGACCGGGTCCTGGAGCGGATGGCGCGCCGCTACACCGCGGAATACTTCCGGCAGACGGTGGAGAAGCTCGTGGCAGCGCTCCCCGACATCTTCATCGGCTGTGACGTCATCGTCGGATTTCCCGGCGAGAGCGACGACGAGTTCCGCACCACCGTCCGGCTTCTGGAGGAGCTGCCGGTGACGGCGCTCCACGTCTTCCCCTATTCCCGCCGCGACGGTACCCCGGCGGCCCGCATGGCGGACCAGGTGGACCCCAGGACGATCCGTGCCCGGGGGGAGATTCTCCGAGCACTTTCGGAACGGAAAAAACGCGAATTCTTCGGGCGGTTCGTGGGGCGGGAGCTGCCGGTCCTTGTCCAGTACCGGGGGCGCAACGGGCTCCTGGTGGGGCTGTCGCGCAACTACATCCCCGTGACCTTTGCTGGGGACGAGGCGTGCGGCAACACCGAGATTACCGTGCGGATAACCGACGCGTCCGCCGAAGGGTGCCAAGGCATCATCATCCCCGGTTAGCCCCGCAGCAGCTCAGCCATCGATTGCGTGAGCTCGCCCCCCCGGTCGTCCAGCCCCCGGCGGGCCAGCCCCTTCGCCACCCCCCGGAAGGCGGTCTCCAGCAGGAATTTCTGGAAGAGGTTCATCAGGAGCGGTTCGCCTTCGTCGTCCCCGCCGGCGACGGCATCGAGGGCCCGGCGGCACGCTCCGGGGTTGGTGGAGGTCACCGCGCGGCAGGTGAGGGGACGGACCGGGTGGATCCGGCACCGTCCGCTCCGGTCGAGGAACGGGCAGGGGATATGGCGCCGGATCCGTTCGGCGTCGTCCATCCAGCGCACCATCCCGGCGGTCCCTTCGATTGCCGCCGCCAGCTCCTCCCGCTCCTCGGCGTCCATGGCCGTCCGCAGGTATGCGGCGATGGCGACCGCCTCGGGGAAGAGGACCGTCACGTTCACCACGCAGCACGTGGCGCATCCCGGCCCGCAGGCCATCAGGGTCCGCTCCGCCCCATCCAGCTCTCCCTCCAGGGCCGCCTCGACGAAAGCGACAACCCCCGCCATGACGGCCGCAATTTTCTGGGCATCTCCTCCCGTCCCCATCCCGCGGACGATCCGTCCGGTCACCTCGCTCTCGAACGCCGTGAAATCGAAGGAATCATGGGGCATCGCTCCCTCCCGCTGAAGAATCGTTCCTCAAGACTCTACCCGCATCGTGCGAAAAATCAACCTGATGGCGCGCTGCTGACCATCCCGACCATGCTGGTGCCTAACGATTCGGCACGGTTGTCGTGACTGGAGGGGGATGCCCGGAGGCAGCGGGCGCCCAAACGCCCGCCGGCAGGAGATGGACGGACGATGGGCGGAGAGATCTTCCCTTGGCACGCCTTATGAAGATGGAGGGTATGCCGGCCCGGACGCTTCAGGCGCCGGCGGAAAGCGAGGCTCACACCATGGCGACAGATCTCGTATCGTTGGAGGCCGCGGCCCGGGAGCTGGGAACCACCCCGCTCCGGCTCCTCATGCTCGTGAAACAGGGAATCCTTGCAGGGGAGATGGTCGAGGGGGAATGGTTCGTCCTCCGCCCCGCCATCGAGCGGTTTACGGCGGCGGGGGGAGACCGGCGGGCCGACCTGGCGTGCAAGGCGTCGTGCGGCAAATCTGCGTGCAGCTGTAGCTGATGTGCCGGCGTGCATCCCGCCGCCGATCTGCTATACTGCACCCCATGCCCCTCCATCCCCCTCGGTTCAAAGGACGCAAGGTCGCCCGCATCGCCCCCGGCGAGTATTTCGTCACGGCGGGAGATGTGGTCATTTCGACCCTTCTGGGGTCGTGCGTAGCCGCCTGCCTCTACGACCCGGAGGCCGGCGTGGCCGGCATGAATCACTTCATGCTGAGCAACCGCCGGTATGCCCGGGATATGCATTTCAGCATCACCGAGGCGGGGCGCTACGGCATCCACTCCATGGAGCTCCTCGTCAACTCCCTCATCCGCCACGGTGCCCGGCGGGAACGCCTCCGCGCCAAGGCCTTCGGCGGCGCCTCCATCCTGACCAACTCCCGTGAAGTGGGAAACTTCTCCTGCGTCGGGAGCGTCAACAGCGACTTCATCCGCGAGTTCCTCCGCACGGAGGGGATTCCCCTCGTCTCCGCCGATCTGGGGGGTGACCAGGGGCGGGTCATCTACTTCGACACCCGGGACCGCGCCGTTTTCGTTCGCAAGGTTCGCCACCGGCGAAGCCTCATCGTCGCCCGGCGCGACCAGGGGCTCTGGCACCAGGATCTCCAGGCCCACGAGCGGGAGACCCCCTCCGTGGATCTCTGGCTGCCGGAACAGGGGGCGCCGCGTCAGATCACCACGAAGGTGCCGTAGACCGGGTTCGATAACAGGCCGGTACGGTCGGTGAGGTAGAGCGTAAAGGTGTAGGTCCCCGGCAGGTACGCGATGTAGTCGATGGAGAACGAAATGGTCCCTGCCGCATAGCCGGCGAAGGAGCGAAGATCGGTCAGCGTCCGTGCCACCTCCTGTCCGCGGTTGTCGGCCACCACGATGGTCATGCTGTCCAGATCGGCGTGGGGGGCCGAGAAGTTGACCGCGCCGACCACGAAATGCCGGGCCGTGTCGAGCGAAAAACTCATGGAGTCGATGCCCGGCCCGGAAACGACCGGAACCACCACCGGCACCGTTGCCGATACCTGGACCTCGCTGCCGCATCCTGCCAGCATGATGGCGAACCCTACCAGTATTGCACCCATGATCCGTTTCATGATGTTCCTCCCCTCCTTCATTGATTGCCGCCTTTTCTGCCTTCCATGCTAGCAGGGGGAGCGGCGGCAAACCATCGACATCACGGTGCATGTCGCCCGATGTCGGGTCGTTATCCCTCCTCTCTCCCACGTGCCGGTAGGCAATGCGTCAGAAATATGCGATGATGGGGCACCACTCTTCGATCGCGAGGCGACGGACCATCATGATAAAACGCCAGACAACCATCAACAGGATATTCAAGCTGAGCGGCATCGGACTCCACACCGGCCGGGAGGTGACCCTCGAATTCCTCCCCCGGCGCGAGTTCGGCATCGCCTTCGTCCATAACGGTCGCACTATCCCGGCCCGCTATGATATGGTGGCCGACACCCGCCTCTCCACCCAGGTGGCCGCCGAGGGGGTCGCGGTAGCCACCATCGAGCACCTGATGGCCGCCTTCTACTATGCCGGCGTCACCAACTGCCTCGTCTACATCGATGGCCCCGAGGTGCCGATCATGGACGGTTCGGCCTGGGAGTTCTACCATGAGATCTGGCGGGCCGGACTCTACGAATTCCCCGAGCCCGGGGTCTACCTGAAGGTGCTCCGGCCGGTGGAGGCGCACTACAATGACGCCTGGGTGCGGGTAAAGCCGCTGAACACCCTCGACATCACCATGACCATCGAGTTCCGTCCCCCGGTTGGCAAACAGCGCAAGCGGGTCATGGACGTGGAGAACGCCGTCTCCATCATCAACTCCCGCACCTTTGTCCTCCATGAGGAGATCGAGGCGATCCGCAAGGCGGGGCTCGCCAAGGGGGGCTCCCTCGACAACGCCGTCGTCATCGGCGGCGACAGTATCGTCAACCCCCACGGCCTGCGGTACAAGAAAGAGCTCGTCAACCACAAGATCCTCGACCTCATCGGCGACCTTTACACCTGCGGCTACCGGATGCTCGGCAAGGTAGAGGCGTTCAAGACCGGCCACCATCTCAACAATCTGCTCTTGCGGGAGATCTTCTCCGATCCGGATAACTTTGCGATCTACTGAGGGAAGAGGGATCGGTCACCGCATTTGCGGCAACATCCAGCGGGATTCGGGTGCCCTGAACGGGAAAAATGGAAGAAGTGAAATGTTTTTTCAATTATTACGGCGTGTTATGGTTCGGGGAGACGCTGGCACGATTGCTGCTCATGTTTAGACAGAACGCAGTCATCACCAACCCGTAAAGGAGCTCACCATGAAAAGCATTCTGTCCGCCATCACCGCATCCCTTGTCGCCGTTGCCTTCGCCGCCGTTGCCTTCGCCGCTGAGCCGGCCACTGAAGCTGCTCCGGCCATGCCTGCCGGCCACCCGCCGGTGAAGGCCGAGAAGAAGCCGGCCGCCAAGAAGGTGAAGAAGGCCAAGAAGGCGAAGAAGACCGTGAAGAAGGAAGAGGCCAAGCCGGCCGAAGCCCCGGTCGCTCCCGCTGCCAAGTAAGCTCGTCTTTGACCGACGCAAAAAGAGCCGCACTCCCGAGAAGGGGTGCGGCTCTTTTTGTTTTCCGGGCCCCGAAAGAGCACGCGCGGCTCACATCCCGAGCACGAGGAGCGTCACGAGGGTGACGAGGGTGTAGAGGATATAGAGGTGCAACTGACCGTGCTGGAGCCTTCGGAGTGTGGCAAGTTTCCCGTTCGCCCGGCTCAGGAAGGGGAGGTAGAGGCATTCCAGTACCGCCTCCGGCACATGGCTCCGGAAGCGGGAGGGAAGGGGGAAGGGGTGCCGAATTTCGGGCCGCTCTCCGTGGGGACGGAGGATGCCGCCGAAGAGGCCGACCAGCATCGCGGCGAAGGACGAGGCGGTGTACTGCATCCGGGGGGTCGGGGCCCGGCAGCCGCATCCCCAGGTGGAGGAGACGGTGGTGGTGGGCGCGGCGGCCAGCTTCCGGCCGTAGAAGGCTGCCAGGAACGCAACGGCTGCGAGCACGCCGGCGGCGATGGCCATCAGCCACCCCAGGGGGGCGATTCCGGCGAGGGAAGGGGCCGTGAGGGCCAGTTCCGGCCGCCAGGCGCGGACCGCGGCGTCCAGAAGCGGCGCAACCGCCACGGGGACGAGGCCGATGATGGCGCAGACACCTCCCAGAAGCGCCATGGGGGCCAGCATGGACCGCCCCGCCTCATGTCCGCCGACGGCATTCCCGCTCCGGGGGAGACCGAGAAAGACCACGCCGAACACCTTGACGAAACAGGCCACCGCCAGCCCGCCGACGAGGGCGAGGGCCGGGGCGGCCAGCGAGGTGACGGCCGCGGCAGTCCCGCCGCCGTGGACCGTCTCCCGGAATATCCCGAGGTAGATGAGGAATTCGCTCACGAAGCCGTTCAGCGGCGGCAGGCCGCAGATGGCCACGGCCCCCGTGAGGAAAAGAAGGGCGGTGCGCGGCATGGTGCGGGCGAGCCCCCCCATCCGGTCGATCTCCCGGGTTCCCGTGGCATGGATCACCGCGCCGGCGCCGAGGAAGAGGAGTGCCTTGAAGGTGGCGTGGTTGAGGACGTGGAGGAGCGCCCCCGCCATGCCGAGGAGGGTCAGGGAGGGAACCCCCGTGGCCGCCCCGATGAGCGCCACGCCGAGCCCCATGACGATGATCCCGATGTTCTCGATGCTGTGGTAGGCCAGGAGGCGCTTGAGGTCGTGCTGCCCCAGGGCGAAGGCGACGCCGGCGATTCCCGATGTCATCCCCGCCGCCAGCAGGACGATCCCCCACCAGAGCGGAATCCCCGAGAAGAACGAAACCGTCCGGACAATGCCGTAGATGCCGATTTTCAGGATGACTCCGGACATGATGGCGGAGATGTGGCTGGGGGCGTTGGCGTGGGCCGACGGGAGCCAGACGTGGAGCGGCATGAGCCCCGCCTTCACGCCGAACCCGAGGAGTGCCGTCAGAAAGATTCCCGCCCCGATCCCTCCGCCGGCGGAGAGCGATGCCGCGGCGGGAAAGAGGAACGATCCTCCGGTCCCCTTGAGGAGTGAAAAGAGGGCGAAGAGGGCCAGGGTCCCGATATGGGTGGTGATCAGGTAGAGGGTCCCTGCCTCCCGGACCGCGGGGGTGCCGTGGTCGGTGGTGAGGACGAAATAGGCGGAAAGGGCCATGATTTCCCAAAAGGCGAGGAAGAGGACGCCGTTGCGTGCCGCGATGACCCCGATCATGGCTGCCACGAGGATGCCGAAGAAGAAGGTCATCCGGCGCACGGAACGGGGATTGTCCCGGGCGGGGCGGTAGCCGGGGGCGTAGAGGGCGCAGCAGGCGGCAACGAGGAGGATCGGGAGGGCGAAGAAGGCGGAGAGGGGATCGACGGCCAGTTCGGCGGGGCCGAAGGGGAGCCCCCAGGAGAGGAGAAAGGTTTCGGTCCGGCCGGTGATGAGGGTGGCGGCGGCTCCGCCGACCCCCGTCACGGCGGCCAGCACCATGAGCACCGTGGCTGTTTTCTGGCCGACGGTGGGGGAGATCCGCCGGACGAGGGACGGCACGCCCGACAGGGCGGCCAGAACGGAGGCGCAGAGCAGGAGCGCTCCGGGTGATATCATTTCCCCTCCACCGGCCATCGGCTCATCCTCCCCGGGATCGCCGGATCCCGCCCCCCGCAGCGCGGGCAGGCGCCATCTCCGCCGAAGTCGTCATGGACTCACAGCCCCAGCTGCAGGCGGAGCGCCTTCTCCACCTGATCCATGAGCGGCCTGCTCAGGAACCCCCGCCGTTCCCCCACCACCTTGGACTTGTCGATGGTGATGATGATGTGGGAGCTGAGCTTGGTGTCGGCGGCCAGGCCGGTTTTCTCCGCCGGGAGGAAGGTCTCGAATTCGTAGATCTTCTCCAGGTTCCGGAAGGAGAGGGGGGTGATGGTGACCACCGGTGAAAATTCGTTGCTGATGTTGTTGCTCACCACCACGCAGGGGCAGATCTCCGGCGTGCCGTCCCCTTCGTGGGCCAGGTTGACCGAATAGATCCCCCCCCGCTTAAACATCGCGCTCCTCCGTCACCGCCGCCTCGAACTTCTTCAGGACCTCCACCGTCTCGTCCGCCGTGGACCGGTATCCCTCGATGAGCCCTTTATAGGCCTTTTTCTTCAGGTCTGCCAGCTTTTCCTGGGCCGCCTCCTCCAGAAACTGGCTCAGCCCCCGGGGGCCGTAGAGCGCCTTGATGTCGTCGACGATGTGGGTCGGCAGCGTGATGTTCAGACGGGTGTTCGGCATCTTTGTCTCCTGTGCGTCATAAAATGTTATTGACGTATAAAAAATAGTACCATATAGTTTTGCAAGGTGTTAGACATTTTTATGTGTGTTGTTGCGCCGTACGTCTTTGTGGGTGATACGTAACATGGAATCCGCGCTCGACGGGGGAGACCCCGCCTCACAGATCCTTGCCGCCGTGGTTCTGGCGGCTCTTTCCGGGTTGCCGGGGCTGACGGCGCGCCGTTTTCTCCCGGGCCAGCTCCTGGCCGCCGTAACGGCGGTGTGCGCCGCTCTCCTGGGGGTGAGCGGCGCGCTCCGCATGCTCGTGGAGCGCCGGACGGCAACCTTCATCATCGCCTGGACCCTCCCCTTCGGTCCCGGCGACATCGCCGTCGACCCCCTCTCGGCCCTCTTCCTGATCCCCGTTTTCCTCGTCTTCGGCTGCGGCTCGCTCTACGCCCTCGGCTACTGGCCGGCCGCCGCCAACCGCGCCACCGAACCGAAGCTCACCTTCTTCTACGGCCTCCTCGCCGCGGCCATGGCGGCCGTGGTTGTCGCCCGTAACGGCGTCCTCCTCCTCATGGCGTGGGAGGTCATGGCGCTTTCCGCCTACTTCCTCGTCACCGTCGAGCACCGCGATCCCGCCGTGCGGCAGGCGGGGATCGTCTACCTGGTGGCGACCCATGCCGGCACCGCCGGACTTTTCGTACTCTTTTCCCTGCTGCGGGGGATCACCGGCTCGTTCCTCTTTCCCGCTCCCCACTCCCTGAATCCGGCTCTGGTGCCGGCGACGGTCCTTGTCGTCTCCGCCCTCGTCGGCTTCGGCGCCAAGGCGGGGCTCATGCCGCTCCACCTCTGGCTGCCGGCGGCCCACGCCAGTGCCCCGAGCCACGTTTCCGCCCTCATGTCCGGCGTCATGCTGAAGATCGGGATTTACGGCATCCTGCGAGCCGTCTCCTTCTTCGCGGCGGTCCCCCTCTGGTGGGGAGGAACCATCCTGGTGACCGGCGCGGTCTCGGCCCTCACCGGCATCGTCCTGGCGGCGTCCCAGCGGGACATGAAGCGGCTCCTGGCCTGCAGCAGCATCGAGAACATCGGGATCATCGCCCTCGGCATCGGCACGGCCCTCGTGGGGGAGGCGACCGGCGACGCTCCCCTCTTCACCCTCGGGATGACGGGGGCGCTCCTGCACCTCCTCAACCACAGCCTCTTCAAGCCGCTCCTCTTCTTCGGGGCCGGCGCGGTGATCCACGCGACCGGCACCCGGGAGATCGACCGGATGGGGGGGCTCGCCCGCTCCATGCCGCGTACCGCCCTCCTCTTCCTGGCGGGGGCGGTGGCCATCTGCGGCCTGCCACCCTTCAACGGCTTCGTGGGGGAATTCCTCCTTTATGCCGGCTTCTTCGGGGAGGCGGTGTCGGCGCCGGTCCCGCTCCTGGCACTGGCGGCGCCGCTTCTGGCCCTGGTGGGAGGGGTCGCCGTCGTCACCTTCGTGAAACTCTACGGGGTGGTTTTCCTGGGGACCCCCCGGCGCGCCGTTCCCCATCCCCACGTTCCCGGCTGGCAGATGGGGGTGCCCATGGGGCTTCTGGCGCTTGGCTGCCTGGCGGCGGGGATCGCCCCCGCGCCGCTTCTCCGCCTGGTGGCGCCGGCGGTGGCGGCCTTAGGCACCATCCCGCCGGCGGCCCTGGAAGCGCTGGTGCCGCTGGGATGGCTCGCCGCGGGGATGGGGCTCCTCGGCGGAGCGGTGCTCCTTGTCGGAGTGCTTCTGGCGCTCCGGCTACAGCGCACCGCCGTCGTCCGGGGGGGGACCTGGGGGTGCGGCTACCTGGCGCCGTCACCGCGAATCCAGTATACCGGCGTCTCCTTTGCCGATTCGCTGGTGCGCCAGTTCGACGGAATCGTCGCTCCCCGCCGGGAAGGACCGGCCGTCGCGGGGATCTTTCCGACACCGGCATCGTTCCGGTTCGTGCCGACGGAGACGATTCTGGAGCGGATCATCATGCCGCTCTTCCGGGCCGCCGGACTCTCCTTCGCCTTCCTGCGGCGGCTGCAGCACGGCCGGCTGCACCTCTACATGCTCTACTTCCTGACCACCCTCTTCCTGCTGATGGTCTGGGCCCACTGACGGGGGACGGTGCACCATGCTCGATACGATCATCCACCTGCTGCTGGCGATCCTGATGCCCCCCCTCCTCCTGGGGGTGATCGGCAAGACCAAGGCTGCCTTCGCGGGTCGGGTCGGCGCCCCGCTGCTGCAGCCATACTATGACATCGCCCGGCTGCTGCGCAAGGGGAGCGTTTTCAGCGACACCACCACCTGGCTCTTCCGCGCCGGACCGGTGGTGACCCTGGCCGCCACCGCCGTGGCGGCGCTGCTGGTCCCCCTCGGCAACCACGGGGCACCCATCTCCTTCGCCGGCGACATGGTCCTCTTCGCCTACCTCTTCGGCCTGGCCCGGTTCTTCACCACCGTCGCCGCCCTCGACACAGGCTCCAGCTTCGAGGGGATGGGGGCGGCCCGGGAGGTGACCTTCTCCTGCCTGGCCGAGCCGACCCTCTTCTTCGCCCTCGTCACCCTGGCCCGGATGAGCGGGAGTCTCTCCCTGACGCCGATGCTCACCCACCCCTCCGTGGCGGACTGGCTCAAGACCGGGGCCTCCCTGCTGCTCCTGGTGGGGGCGCTCTTCATCGTGCTCCTGGCGGAGAACTGCCGCATTCCCTTCGACGACCCCACCACCCACCTGGAGCTCACCATGATCCACGAGGTTATGGTGCTCGACCACAGCGGGCCGGCCTTCGGGCTCATCCTCTACGGCGCGGCCCTCAAGCTCTTCGTGCTCGGGGCCTTCTTCATGAACGTGGCGCTGCCGCTGCGGACCGGCGATCCCCTGACGGACTGGGGAGTCTTCGTGGCGTCCATGGTCGTCCTGGCGGTGGCCATAGGCGTGGTGGAGTCGGTCATGGCCCGGCTGCGGCTGGTGCGGGTTCCGCAGCTTTTGGTGGCGGCGACGATCCTCTCCGCCTTCTCCATGCTCCTGATACTGAGGTAATCCATGGACTCCCTTGCCGATCAACTCCTCGTGCTGGTCATGCTCATCAACTTCGTCGTCCTCGGGTCGAGCCGGATGGCCTTCTGTATCCGGGCGGCGGCGCTGCAGGGGGTGATCCTCGGGGTGCTTCCCGGTATCATCCACTCCTTTTCCTGGCACCTGGTGGCCATCACCGCCGGCATCATCGCGGCCAAGGGGATCGTCATCCCCCGGCTGATCAGCGACGCCGTCCGCAAGGCCGGTATCAAGCGTGAGGTGGAGCCGTTCATCGGCTACGTCCCGACCCTGATCCTCGGCGCCATCGGCACGGCCCTGGCCTTCGTCTTCGCGGAGCGGCTCCCCCTGATGCCGGAGCACCGGGATCTCCTCTTCGTCCCTGCCGCCATCGCCACCCTCATGACCGGCTTTCTCGTGCTGACCACCCGGCGCAAGGCCATCTCCCAGGTGATCGGCTACCTGGTGCTGGAAAACGGCATCTTCATCTTCAGCCTCCTGCTCACCACCGCCATGCCGGTGATGGTGGAAGCCGGGGTGCTGCTGGACCTCCTCGTCGGGATCTTCGTCATGGGGATCGTCATCAACCACATCAGCCGCGAGTTCTCCTCCATCGACACCTCGCGCCTGAGCGCCCTGAGGGAGGAGTGACCGCGATGCTGACCGCCGCCATCCTCCTGCCGCTCGTGGGCGCCCTGGCCGCCTGGATCGTCCCGGACAACCGGTTTCGCCCCCTGGTGCTGCCGGCCGTGGCCGTCCCGCATCTGGCCCTGACCGTGGCGCTCCTGGCATGGACCCCGCCGCCGTCCCCCCAGGGGTGGATCGCTCTGGACCCCCTCGGGAAGATCGTGCTCCTGACCATCAGCATCCTCTTCCTGGTCTGTGCCGTCTACGCCGTGGGGTACCTGGCCTACCGGCGGGACCGCTCCAGCCGCGTCCTCTGCATGGGGATGCTCGCCTGCCTCTCGGCCATGACCCTGGTCACCGTCTCCCAGCACCTGGGGCTCCTCTGGGTGGCGGTGGAGACCACCACCGTGACCATGGCGCCGCTCATCTACTTCAACCGTAACGCCCGTTCCATCGAGGCCACCTGGAAGTACCTCCTCATCTGCTCCGTGGGGATCGCCCTGGCGCTCCTCGGGCTCTTCTTCCTCGCCTACGCCACCCTGGTGGCCCAGCGGGACGCCACGCTGCTGCTGGGGCCGATCCTTGCCTCGGCACGGGAGCTGAACCCGGGGTGGCTCCACGCCTCGTTCATTTTCATGCTGGTGGGGTTCGGCTCCAAGATGGGGATCGCGCCGCTCCACTCCTGGAAGCCCGATGCCTACGGCGAGGCGCCGGGGCTCGTGGGGGCGCTCCTGGCGGGGGGGCTCGTGAACTGCGCCTTCCTGGCGATCCTGCGGGTCTACCAGATCAGCCTCGCCGCCGGCGGCGAGTACCTCTTCTTCCAGAAGGCGCTTCTGGTGATGGGGCTCCTCTCCATGGGGCTCGCGGCGGTCTTCATGGCGCGCCAGGCCGATTTCAAACGGATGCTCGCCTACTCCAGCGTGGAGCATGTCGGCATCCTGGCGGTCGCCCTGGGGCTCGGCAAGGGGGCTCTGTTCGGGGCGCTCTTCCACCTGCTGAACAATGGCCTCACCAAGGGGGTCCTCTTCCTCTCCTCCGGCAACATCCACCGCAGCTACAACAGCAAGAGCACCGAGGTGGTCCGCGGCGCCCTGGAGCGGCTCCCCTGGTCCGCCGGGCTCTTCCTGGCCGGCTTCATCGCCATCACCGGTTCGCCGCCGTTCTCCCCCTTTGTGAGTGAGTTCTCTATCGTGAGCAGCGCCTTCGTGGAGGGGCGCTACCTGGTGGGGGGGCTCTTCCTCCTCTTTCTCGCCATCGTCTTCATCGGCATGGCCCTCACCGTCCTCCCCCTCGTCATGGGCGAGCCCCCGGCCGATGCGGAGCGGACGGGGTACCGCGACCGGCTCCTGACCGTCGGCCCCCCCCTGGCGCTCCTGGGGCTCATCCTCATGCTCGGGGTCTGGCTGCCGGAGCCCTTCCGGCAGCTCCTGCGGGACGGGGCCGCCCTCCTGGAGGCCCGGCCATGACCGTTCCCTTCCGCACGTTCCCCAACGGCGCCGCCGTCCCCTTCGGCGAGGTGCCGCGCCTGGAGGCGACCGCATTCCTCCAGGCGATCATCGACGCCACCGACCGCGGCTGGCGCGTCTCCTCCTATTTCGGCATCCCGACGGAGAGCGGGGCCACCCTCTGCTGCGTCCTGTCGTCCGCTGCCGACGGGGTCATCGGCGTCGCAACGGCCGATGCGGTGGGCGCGTTCCCCTCCATCGCCCGCCTCGTACCCCAGGTGCAGCTCTTCGAACGGGAGATCGCCGAGCAGTGCGGCATCCCCGCCGAGGGGCATCCGTGGTTCAAACCGGTGCGATTCCACCGCTCCTTCGTCCCGGGCCGCGACGCCTGGGGACGGGCCCCCGACGACCCGATCCTCCCCGGGGTCATGGAGTTCTACCGGGTGGAAGGGGAGGAGGTCCACGAGGTGGCGGTGGGGCCGGTGCATGCGGGGATCATCGAGCCGGGGCACTTCCGGTTCCAGTGCCACGGCGAGGAGGTCTTCCACCTGGAGATATCGCTCGGCTATCAGCACCGGGGGGTCGAGCGGGGGCTCGCGGGGGGGCCCGATCCACGCACCCCCTTCCGGATGGAGACCATCGCAGGCGACACCACCATCGGCCATATGCAGGCATACTGCATGGTCATGGAGGCCCTTGCCGGCGTCCAGGTCCCGACCCGGGCCGAGGCGCTGCGAGGGATCGCTCTGGAGCTGGAGCGGCTGGCGAACCACACGGGGGATCTGGGGGCCATCGCCGGCGACGTGGGGTATCTCCCCACCTCCTCCTTCTGCGGGAGGATCCGGGGGGATTTCCTCACCATGACTGCGGTCCTCTGCGGGAGCCGGTTCGGCCGGGGGCTCCTCCGTCCCGGCGGGGTCCTCTTCGACCTGGGGGAGGCGGAGCGCGACGACCTCCTGGCCCGCCTCGCCGCCGCCCGGACCGACCTGGAGAACGCCGTGGAGCTCCTCTGGAGCACGCCGTCGGTCATGAGCCGGCTGGAGAACACCGGCACCGTCTCCGCCGACACCGCCCGGGATCTGGGGCTCGTGGGGCCCGCGGCCCGGGCCTGCGGTCTCGACCGGGACGTGCGGCGCGACCACCCCTTCGGCATCTACCGGACGGCTCCGGTCCCTCTCGTCACCGCCCACCATGGCGACGTCTGCGCCCGCACCACGGTCCGGTGGCAGGAGGCGGTAAAATCTCTCGACTTCATCCATGACCAGCTCCGGTACCTGCCGGAGGGAGGGTGCCGGGGCGAAGCGGGGAACCTGCAGGGAAACCGGGTCGCCGTGGCCCTCACCGAGGGGTGGCGGGGCGAGATCTGCCACGTGGCGATCACCGACCATGCGGGGCGGTTCCTCCGCTACAAGGTGACCGACCCCTCGTTCCATAACTGGCAGGGGCTTGCCATGGCGCTGCGGGGAGAGCAGATCTCCGACTTCCCCCTCTGCAACAAGAGCTTCAACCTGTCGTACTGCGGATTCGATCTGTAGGCGTCAGAAAGGAAAAAGGTAAGTGCTGAGAGCGATCATCGCACGGCTGAAGCAGGGGCACCGGACCATGGCCTATCCGAAGGAGCCGGTGCACCTTCCCGAACGGTTCCGGGGATATCCGGAGTTTACTCCCGGGGCGGAGCGCGCCGGCGGCGACGCCTGCGCCGCGGCCTGCCCCCACGGCGCCATCAGTTGCGACGGCGGCATCGTCCTCGATATGGGACGCTGCCTCTTCTGCCCCGAATGCACCGCCGGCGAGTTCGTCCGCTTCACCACCGACCACCGGCTGGCGGCCACGAGACGGGAGCAGCTCGTGGTCCGCCCCGGCGGTGAACGCCACCTGGCCCACCCCCTGGAGCCGGGGCTTCGCTCCCTCATCGGGCGCTCCCTCAAGTTTCGCGAGGTGAGCGCCGGCGGCTGCAACGCCTGCGAGGCCGACACCAACGTCCTCTCCACCATCGGCTGGGACCTGGGGCGCTTCGGCATCCAGTTCGTCGCCTCCCCCCGTCACGCCGACGGCCTCTGGGTCACCGGCCCGGTGACGGAGAACATGCGGGAGGCGCTGCTGATGACCTGGGAGGCGATCCCGGGGCCGAAGATCGTCGTCGCCTGCGGCGCCTGCGCCATCGGCGGCGGCCCCTTTGCCGGCTCCCCCGAGGCCCACGACGGCGTGGACGGCATCCTTCCGGTGGATCTCTATATCCCCGGCTGCCCCCCCCATCCGGCCGCGATCCTGGATGGGCTCCTGCGGCTCATCGGCAGGATCGAGGGGGAGTGACGGCGAACGACGGGGGCCGAGGGAAAAACACCTTGCCCCCCACGAGGGCGTGTGATAGACAAGAAAGAGTTTCCTATTCCGACGCACCGCGCCGTACAATGGAGGTTCCCGCAGATGGAGATCAGAATCGCGCCGCTCCCGGAGGAACGGAAAAAGCCCAAGTTTACCGATGAGTCGCAGCTCAGTTTCGGCAAGCTCTTCACCGACCGGATGCTCGTGGCCGAATGGAAGGCCGGCCAGGGCTGGGTCGATGCCCGCATCGAGCCCTACGCGCCGTTTGTCTTCGATCCTGCCTGTGCCGTATTCCACTATGCCCAGGAGATTTTCGAAGGGCTCAAGGCCTACAAGTGGGCCGACGGAACGATCGCTCTTTTCCGTCCCGAGATGAACGCCCGCCGTTTCAACCACTCCGCCGAACGGATCTGCATGCCCGAGGTGCCGGAGGAGCTCTTTCTCGGCGGCATCGAGAAGCTCGTATCCCTGGAGCGCGACTGGATTCCCGCCTCGGAGGGGACCTCGCTCTACATCCGCCCCACGATGATCGCCGTGGAGCCGGTTCTTGGCGTCAAGCCGGCCGACCACTATTACTTCTATGTCATCCTCTCGCCGGTCGGTGCCTACTACGCCGCCGGGTTCAACCCGATAAAGATCATGGTGGAGGACCACTACGTCCGTTCCGTCCCCGGCGGCACCGGCGAGGCCAAAACGGGGGGGAACTACGCCTCCTCCCTCAAGGCCGGCCTCGAAGCGAAGAAGAAGGGGTACGACCAGGTCCTCTGGCTCGATGGGATCCAGCGCCGGTACATCGAGGAAGTGGGCGCCATGAACATGCTCTTCGCCTACGGCAAGACCATCGTTACGTCCCCCCTCACCGGCACCATCCTGAACGGCGTTACCCGCGATTCGGTCCTGAAGCTGGCGGCAAGCCTCGGCTATGCCATCGAAGAGCGGCTCATCGATGTGAACGAACTGCTGGCCGACATCCGCGCCGGCAAGGTGACCGAGGCCTTCGGCAGCGGAACCGCCGCCGTCGTCAGCCCGGTCGGCACCTTCGCCTACAAGGGCGAGACCTATACGGTGGGCGACGGTGGCGTGGGACCGATTACCCGTCAGCTTTACGATACGCTGACCGGCATCCAGACCGGCCGGGTCGCGGACAGCTTCGGCTGGGTGCGGAAGATTGCCTGACCCGGTCGACGACGTGTGACACGAAAAGAGAGGGCGGCACGATGCCGCCTTTTCTTTTTGTCCCGTTTTTTGCTACCATGGCGATGTCAGCGGAGCCGGTCCGGCTCCCCATCCACCCCGGCCGGAGGTGCCATGAAACGTAACACCGAGCCCAACAAGCTCTGCAGCTCCTGCCGCCGCCACTGCAAGCAGGTGGCAACGGTCGTCATCTCCTCCTGCCCCCGCTACTACCCCGGCCCGAAGATCAAACGGCAGAACTGGACCCAGCTCGAATTCGATCTTCTGTCCACCCCCTGACTCCCCCCGTCCCCGCTCTCCCTTTTCTCGTCGTTCCCCTTCCTTGACATCGCCCCGGGGCGTGCCTATGTTTTCCTTGGACCAGGAAAGGAGAACGCCCCATGATCAGACCCGAGAAGATGACCATAAAAACCCAGGAGGCCCTCGCCTCGGCCCAGCAGCTTGCCGCGCGCCAGGGAAACGGTGCCATCGAGCCGGAACACCTGCTGGCGGCCCTGCTGGAACAGGAGGGAGGCCTGGTTGGCCCGATACTCCGGAAAGTGGGGGTTGCCCCGGAGGCGGTGCGGGAAGGTGTTGCCGCCCTTCTCAGAAAGCTTCCCCAGGTGAGCGGGGCCACCGCCCAGGCATACCTTTCGCCCGCCCTGAACCGGATTCTCGACGGGGCCCAGCGGGAAGCCGACGCCATGAAGGATGAGTTCGTCTCCACCGAACATCTGCTCCTCGGGTTCTTCGCGGAAAAACAGGGGGGGGCGAGCCGGCTTCTCCTCGATGCCGGTGTCACGCGGGATGCGGTGCTGGCGGCGCTGCAGGAGATCCGCGGCGGTGAGCGGGTGACCGACCAGAGCCCGGAGGATAAATACCAGGCCCTTGCCAAGTATGCCCGGGACCTGACCGACCTCGCCCGGCAGGGGAAGCTCGATCCGGTCATCGGCCGCGACGACGAGATCCGGCGGGTGCTGCAGGTCCTGTCGCGGCGGACGAAGAACAACCCGGTCCTCATCGGAGAACCGGGGGTGGGGAAGACCGCCATCGTGGAGGGGCTTGCCCAGCGGATCGTCTCGGGCGACGTGCCTGAAACGCTCAAGGACAAACGGCTGGCTGCCCTCGACATGGGGGCGCTCATCGCCGGCGCCAAGTACCGGGGGGAGTTCGAGGAGCGTCTCAAGGCGGTCATCAAGGAGGTGGCAAAGTCGGAAGGGAAGGTGATCCTCTTCATCGACGAGCTCCATACCCTGGTGGGGGCCGGCGCTGCCGAAGGGGCCATGGACGCCTCCAATATGCTCAAGCCGGCCCTGGCCCGGGGGGAGCTCCACTGCATCGGTGCCACCACCCTCAACGAGTACCGCAAGTACATCGAAAAGGACGCGGCGCTGGAGCGTCGGTTCCAGCAGGTCTACACCGGCGAGCCGAGCGTTGAGGACACCATCGCCATTCTGCGGGGGCTCAAGGAGAAGTACGAGAACTACCACGGCATCCGGATCAAGGACAGCGCCATCATCGCCGCCGCCACCCTCTCGGACCGCTACATCACTGACCGCTTCCTTCCCGACAAGGCGATCGACCTGATCGACGAGGCCGCCTCGCGGCTGCGGATCGAGATCGACTCCATGCCGACGGAGATCGACGAGGTGGAGCGACGGGTCATCCAGCTGGAGATCGAGAAGCAGGCCTTGCTCCGCGAGAGTCAGGACCCCCACGCCCAGGAGCGGCTGAAGAAGCTCGCCGACGAACTGGAGGAGCTGCGGGCGAAATCCGCCGCGCTCAAGGCCCACTGGCAGCGGGAGAAGGAGATCATCGGCCAGGTGGGGGGGCTCCGGCAGCGGCTCGAGGAGAAGAGGGAGGAGGCGAAGAAGGCCGAGCGGGAGGGAAATCTGGGCCGGACGGCGGAGATCCGCTACGGTGAGATCCCGGCCATCGAGAGGGAGATCGCGTCGAAGAGCGCCGAGCTGGAGGAGACCCGCAAGGAGGGGAAGATGCTCCCCGAAGAGGTGGATGGCGAGCTCGTGGCTGAGATCGTCTCCCGGTGGACCGGCATCCCGGTCTCCCGGATGATGGAAGGGGAGGCGGAGAAGCTCGTCCACATGGAGGATCGGCTCAAGAGCCGGGTGATCGGCCAGGACGAGGCGCTGGTGCTGGTGGCCAACGCCATCCGGCGGGCCCGCTCGGGGCTCTCGGACCCGAACCGCCCCATCGGTTCCTTTCTGTTCCTCGGCCCCACCGGGGTGGGGAAGACCGAGACCGCCAAGGCGCTGGCGGAGTTTCTCTTTAATGACGATCAGGCCATTGTCCGGATCGACATGAGCGAATACCAGGAGAAACACACGGTGGCCCGGCTCATCGGCGCCCCTCCCGGCTACGTCGGGTACGAGGAGGGGGGGCAGCTCACCGAGGCGGTCCGGCGTCGCCCTTACAGCATCGTCCTCTTCGACGAGATCGAGAAGGCCCACCCGGAGGTCTTCAACGTCCTGCTGCAGGTGCTCGATGACGGCCGGCTTACCGACGGCCAGGGACGGACCGTGGATTTCCGCAACACGGTCATCATCATGACGAGCAACCTCGGCTCCCAGTGGATCCAGCAGTATGGCAGCAGCGACTACGCCCGGATGAAGCAGATGGTCACCGAGACCCTGCGGGAGGGATTCAAGCCCGAATTCCTCAACCGGATCGACGAGATCGCCATCTACCACGCCTTGCCGCTGGAGCGGATCAAGGAGATCGTCGATATCCAGATCCAGGGGCTTGCGAAACGTCTCGCGGAACGTCATCTTACCCTGGAGATCACCGACAGGGCCCGGGCCTATCTGGCGCAGGAGGGATATGATCCCGCCTACGGCGCCCGCCCCCTCAAGCGGACCATCCAGCGCAAGGTCCAGGACCCGCTGGCCATCATGCTCCTCGACGGACACTTCCAGGAGGGGGATACGGTACGGGTCGATCTCTCCGTGTCGGGCGACGGTCTCGTCGTCAAGAAAAAATAGCCTCTCCCGCCGATGGGGAGATTGGAGCGGGCCGTCCGGACGGGGCCCGCTTTTTTCTTTTGTCTTGAACGCGATGGCGTTAGGATTGGAGCCCTCAGAGGAGGTTAAAGCCATGAAGCGAAAATGTGTTTTTGTTGCCGCAGTCGCCTTGCTGCTGGCGCTTAATGCCGGATGGGGCGTTGCTGCAGCCGAAAGCACCGGAGTTGAGCCCCTCCGCCAGGTTCAGGGGGAGGAATACAGCCGCCTGCGCGGGCGAATCGTGACGCAGTTCGGTGCGCGGAGGCCACAGGAGTGGGGGGAGGCGGTTCGGGGTGTCCGGACCAGGGTGAAAACCGGCGAGAAGGTTGTGGCGCTCACGTTCGATGCCTGCGGAAGCCCGCGGGGGAAGGGGTTCGATGCCGCTCTGATCGGCTTTCTGGAGCGGGAGCGGATTCCGGCCACCCTTTTCGTGAGCGGCCTTTGGATCGAGGCCAATCCCGGCCTCTTCATGCGCCTGGCGACCAACCCGCTCTTCGAGATCGCCAATCATGGCGACCGGCACCGCCCCGCATCCGTCGGGGGGAGAAAGGCCTACGGCATCGCCGGCACCCGGGATGTGGGCGAACTGGTGGACGAGATCGAGAAGAACGCGCGGCGCATCGGGGAGATTACGGGACGACGGCCGGTGTTTTATCGCTCCGGGACTGCCTATTACGACGAGGTGGCGGTGGAGGTTGCTGCCGCCCTCGGTCAACAGGTGGCGGGCTTTTCAGTCCTGGGGGATGCCGGTGCCACCTACGGTGCCGACCAGGTGCGGGCTGCGCTTCTGAAAGTCCGTCCCGGGGACGTCGCCATTTTGCATATGAACCACCCCGAGTCGGGGACTGCTGCAGGGGTGATGGCGGCTATCCCTACTCTCTGCGCCCGGGGATTCCGGTTTGTGAGGCTCTCGGATTTGCCGCTGGAGTGATGCGAGTGAAGCGTATGCCGCAAATAGGGTGACCGGTTGCCCCATTGAGGTAGCGAAAGGGGGAGGATGTCGTCGGATTTTCGATAAATATGCCGCCGCGCCGCGGCGTGCGGCTTCCGATGATTCTGGCACGCTCTCTGCTAAGGTTGATGACAGATGCGTTGCATCACACACCAAATGGGGAGGATCCCGAAATGAAAAAAGTCCTTTCGTCCGTTGTTGCTGCCCTCGTCGCCATCTCTTTCGCCGGCATCGTTTGCGCTGCTGAGCCTGCCAAGGAAGCTGCTCCCGCCGCTGCTCCGGCCGCTGGCGAAGTGAAGAAAGAAGAGAAGAAGCCGGTGAAGAAGCACAAGAAGCACAAGAAGGCCAAGAAGGCCGAGAAGAAGGAAGAAGCCAAGCCTGCCGAGGCTCCTGCTGCTCCGGCCGCGAAGTAATCAGCCTGATTCAGGCATCAGAAGCCGCATCTCCGGATGCGGCTTTTTTTGTGTCCTGTCCCGGTCCAGCGGGGAGATGCCGCCGACCGTTCTCCCTGGGGGGGCGGAATTTCTTCCTTGATTTATCGAGCGATTGGATTAAGATGTCACCCCTTTCGCATAAATCAGTCCCCGAGAGGTTTCGTGCCATGAACAGCCTTACGCTCAAGGCTCCGGCCAAGGTCAACTACCGGCTCGACGTCCTGCGCCGCCGTCCTGACGGCTACCACGATCTGCGCATGATCATGCAGCGGATCGACCTGTGTGACGAGATCACGATAACCGTGGCCGACGCGCCGGGAATCAGGGTCTCCTGTGGTCGCGAAGGGATTCCCGACGGGCCGGGCAACATCGCATGGCGCGCGGCCGATGCCCTCCTTGAGGCTGCCGGGAAAACGGCTGGACTCGATATTGCCATAACCAAGAACATCCCGGTGGCGGCGGGACTCGGCGGCGGAAGCAGCGACGGGGCGACGGTGCTCATGGGGGTGAACGAGCTTCTGGGTTTGGGCTTCTCGGATGAGCGCTTGATGGAAATCGGGGTTAAGCTTGGTGCCGATGTCCCGTTTTTCATCTTCAAAAAAACCGCACTTGCTGAAGGCATCGGCGAGGTGCTGACCCCTCTTGACGGTGTTCCGGCGGTCTGGCTTGCCGTGGTCAATCCCAATGTCCATGTCTCCACGGCCTGGGTGTACCAAAATTTGCAATTGACAAGCGGGAAGGGTGAGGCTAAAATTCCACGCTTCTTTGAAAATGTTTCCGATTTGTGTTCGGTGCTGGCCAATGATCTTGAGACGGTTACCATCCCCCGTCATCCCGTGATCGGGGAGATCAAGGGCGAGCTTCTGAAGCGCGGGGCCCAGGGGGCTCTGATGTCGGGAAGTGGCCCGACGGTGTTCGGGCTTTTTGATGACGAGCGGGGTGCCCGGAGCGCCGTTGATGCGATGCGCAAGCGGGGTTGGTTCGCGGCGGCGGTAAGAACTCTCTAGCGAGGCGGCTGCGGCACGTGTCACACTGGGTGTAGCCAAGCGGCAAGGCACCGGATTTTGATTCCGGCATCCCACGGTTCGAATCCTTGCGCCCCAGCCAATCAAGTTGACTATCCATCAGGCTCCGGTCTCCCGGAGGCAAATATACTTATTGCGGTAAGGCAGCCATGGACGACAAAATAAAAATCTTCAGCGGCAATTCCAACCCGTCATTGGCGGAAAAGATCTGTGCCAACCTTGGCCTCCCTCTCGGGAAAGCCAATGTCAAGACCTTCTCCGACGGCGAAGTCATGGTCGAGATCGGCGAGAACGTCCGCGGGCGCGACACCTATGTGGTTCAATCCACCTGTGCCCCGACCAATAACAACCTCATGGAGCTGCTCATCATGATGGACGCCCTCAAGCGTGCGTCGGCAGCCACCATTACGGCCGTTATTCCCTACTACGGCTACGCTCGCCAGGATCGCAAGGTTGCGCCCCGTACGCCGATTACCTCGAAGTTGGTTGCCGATCTGGTCACCACCGCCGGCGCCGACCGGGTTGTGACGGTTGACCTTCACGCGGGGCAGATCCAGGGCTTTTTCAATATCCCCGTCGATAACCTGTATGCCGCACCGGTGATCCTGGAAAACCTCAAGCAGCGTTTCCCTGACAACGGGATCGTCATGGTGTCCCCCGATGCCGGCGGCACCGAGCGTGCCCGCGCTTTTGCCAAGCGTCTCGGCTGCACGCTTGCGGTTATCGACAAGCGCCGCACCGGTCCCAATGTGGCAGAGGTCATGCACCTGATCGGCGACGTCAAGGATAAGACCGCAATCATCCTCGATGACATGATCGATACGGCGGGGACGCTCACACAGGCTGCCCGCGCGCTGAAGGAACACGGCGCCCGGACGATTTATGCCTGTGCCACTCACGGCGTCCTTTCGGGGCCGGCGATCGACCGGATCAACGACTCCGATATCGAGGCGGTGGTGATTACCGATACGGTTCCCCTGGGGGAGAAGGCCGAGCGGACCTCGAAGGTCAAGGTCCTTACGGTGGCGGAACTGCTGGCCGAGGCGATCCGCCGCATTCATGTGGACGAGTCGGTCAGTTCGCTTTTTGTCTAGCTGGACGGATTTGCCCGTAGTTGCAAAGATTTTTTACTGGAGGATGAACCATGGAACAGAAAACGATTAGCATAGAGGTACGTGAGAAGGCGGGCAAAGGTGTTGCCCGGAAGCTTCGTGCCCAGGGGCGCGTTCCCGGGGTCGTGTATGGCAAGGGGATTGAGCCGGTAGCCATCTCCCTTGACGAGAAGGAGATGCTGGAGGCCATTGCCGGTGAAGGTGGCTGCAACGTGCTCTTCACGCTTCAGGGTGGCGAAAGCCTCAACGGGGTTACGGCCATGGTCGCTGACGTTCAAAGACCGTCGCTGCGCCTGGGGCTGACCCATGTCGACCTGCACAAGGTTTCCCTTACCGACAAGGTTCGGGTGCATGTGCCGGTCGCTATCGTCGGGACGGCAGCCGGTGTCCGTGAAGGTGGCCTGCTCGACGTGGTCATGCATGCCCTCGATGTGGAGTGTCTGCCGACCGCCATCCCCGAGCGCATCGATGTCGACGTGACGGATCTTGCTCTCGGGCACGCCATTCACGTCGGAGAGATTGCCCTTCCGGCCGGCGTCAAGGTCCTGGACGATCCCAAGGCCTCCGTTGTCAGCATTCTCGGCAGGGCGAAGGAAGAAGCGCCGGCCTCCGCCGAAGGGTAGACCTTCGTCCGAGTTCAGACAATGGCTGCAAGACTTATTGTCGGGCTGGGGAATCCTGGCCCGAAATACCAATGGACCCGCCATAACGCGGGTTTCATGGTTTTGGACCGACTTTCGCACTCCGTGGGCGTTTCGGTCACCAAGAAGAGTTTTTCAGGTCTCTATGGGGAGGGGAGCTGGCAGGGTGAGCGGCTCCTCTTCCTCAAGCCGCAGACCTTCATGAATCTTTCCGGTCGCTCCGTTGCCGAGGCCCTCCGTTTCCACAAGCTTTCCCTCGCGGATCTTATCGTCGTTCATGATGACCTCGACATTCCCTTTGGCCGGGTCAAGCTCAAGGAAGGTGGCGGCCACGCCGGGCACAATGGCCTGCGCTCCCTGGTTCAGGAGCTTGGCGGTGCCGGCTTCATGAGGGTGCGGGTGGGGATTGGCCGGCCGGCCCACGGGGCGGTGGCCGACTACGTGCTCCAGAATTTTTCCCGCGAGGAAATGGCGGATCTTTCCCTGCTTCTCGACGGTGTAACGGGGCTGATGAAGTCTCTCCTTGAATGCGGACTTCCCAAGACCATGAGCCTTTACAACAATCGCGAGTTCCTTTCCGCGCAACAGGGCTGAACCGTCCGACTATCACGACGAAAGAAGAGTAACCATGGGATTCAATTGCGGTATTGTCGGACTTCCCAATGTGGGGAAATCAACCATCTTCAACGCGCTGACCTCGGCCGGTGCGGAATCGGCCAATTATCCCTTCTGCACCATCGATCCGAACGTGGGAATCGTGCAGGTGCCCGATGAGCGGCTCGACCGGTTGGCGGAGATTGTGCACCCCGAGCGGATTCTTCCGACAACCATCGAGTTTGTCGATATTGCCGGCCTCGTCAAGGGGGCGAGTCAGGGGGAAGGTCTCGGCAACCAGTTCCTCGGCCATATCCGGTCGGTGGATGCCATCGTTCATGTGGTTCGCTGCTTTGACGATGAGAACGTGGTTCACGTGAGCGGCAGCGTGGATCCCCTCCGCGATATCGATATCATCCAGACCGAGTTGGCGCTCGCGGACCTCGACAGCGTCGACAAGAAGTACCAGCGGGTCGAAAAGCAGGCCAAGAGCGGCGACAAGAAAATCAAGCAGGAATGCGAATTCTACGGCCGCGTCAAAACGGCCCTGGAGCAGGGGAAGCCGGTGCGTCACCTCGAGGTGAGCGACGAAGAGCGCCCCCTCCTCCGCGATCTGCACCTGCTGACCGATAAGCCGGTGCTGTACGTGGCGAACGTCGCCGAGGACGATCTTGAGGGGGCGCACCCCTTTGTGGCCAAGGTGAAGGAGCTTGCCGCCTCGGAAGGGGCGCGGGTGGTCGTCATCTGTGGCAGGATCGAGGCGGAGATTGCCGAGCTTGACGGCGACGAGAAGAAGGCATTTCTGGCCGATATGGGGTTGGCGGAGTCGGGGCTCGACCGTCTGATCCGGATGGGGTATGAGCTCCTCGGGCTTATCACCTACTTTACTGCCGGTAAGAAAGAGGTCCGCGCCTGGACCATCCCTCTTGGGACCAAGGCTCCTCAGGCTGCCGGCGTGATCCATTCCGACTTCGAGAAAGGGTTCATTCGTGCCGAGGTCATCGCCTACCGCGATTTCATCGCCGCGGGTGGCGAGGCCGGAGCCAAAGAGAAGGGGCTCATGCGTCTCGAAGGCAAGGAGTATGTCGTGCAGGACGGCGACGTCATGCACTTCCGCTTCAATGTCTAGCGCCACCCTACGTTCTGATAGTAAAATCTGTTGAGTCTGCTGAAATTTTATTGTAAAATTTCAGCTTTTCCGGGCGGCACTCAGCCGCAGCTCCTTGCTCCGGGTCGGACCGGAGCTACTAAACCGTGAGGAGGATCACACAATGGTAAGGAAGTACGAGACGATCATCATCGTCCAGCCAGACCTCGGCGACGAAGAGCTCAAAGGGTTCTCCGCCAAGGTAACGGACATCATCGCCACAATGAAAGGCGATCTCCACCGGCTGGAGGACTGGGGGGTGCGCAAGCTTGCCTACCCGCTGAAGAAGAGCCAGCGGGGCCGCTACTACTATGTCCGCTTCGACGCGGATGCAGCCCTCATCGCCGAGCTTGAGCGCCGGCTGCGCCTCGACGACAAGGTTCTGCGGTACCAGAGCGTCAAGCTCGAGAAAGAGCCCGCCGCTCCCGCCCCGAAGGCCGTTGTCGCAGAAGAGGCTCCGGCTGCTGAAGCCGTTCCCGCCAGCGAATAAGATGATCGGAGGACTACGATAGATGAGCGAAGAGAGAACTGAAAGACCCGAAAGAAGTGAACGTCCTCAGCAGAGAAGCAACGGTCCGCGCAAGCGGCGGCCGTTTCAGCGCCGGAAGGTATGCCGCTTCTGTGCGGACAAGAACATCACCATCGACTACAAGGACCCCCGGGTCCTCCGCTCGTTCATTACCGAGCGGGGCAAAATCATCCCCCGCCGGATCTCGGGCAACTGCTCGAAGCATCAGCGGGAGATCACCGAGGCGATCAAGCGGGCGCGCAACATTGCCCTGATTCCGATCGCTTCCGCCCACGTCATGGCGTAGGTGACCGTCGGTCGATGAGCAGCGACACGAAGGGCACCCTCCTTGACATCCTCAAGGGGGGTGTCGTTTCAGCCATCCTCTACGCCGCCTTCCTGAGCCTTCCGGTCTTCGGTCTTGCTGCTGCTGTTGTAACCCCGTTTCCCGTGCTCTACATTGGCCTCAAACGGGGCATGGGGACTGGAGCCGGCGTGGCGTTGCTGGCAGCGGCGCTCGTGACGCTGGTGGGAGGCCCGCTGGCGTCCGTGCTCTATGTCGTTCAGGCAGCCCTCCTGGCGCTGGTTCTGGCCTGGGGCATCACGCGGGGCTACAGCGCCAGCCGGTCAATAGCGACGGCGGTACTGGTTGTTCTTGGTGTTACTGCCGCCCTTGCGGCGCTGTATGCCGTGGCAAGCGGGATCGACCTGCACGGAAAGGTTGTTGCGGCGATTCGCGGCAGCATCGCCCAATCCCTTGCCCTCTATGAAAAGAAGGGGATCAAGGGAGATGAGCTGAAGCCGTTTCGGGAAACGCTGGAGCAGGGAGGGGAGATGCTCTCCCAGCTCTATCCGGCGCTCCTCCTGATCTGCCAGTCAATTGTGGCCGGGATCAATGTTCTGCTGCTCCGGCGTTTCGCGGGGCGTCTGCCGGAGTCGGTCCGGTTCGCCCCTTTCAGCAGTTTTCGCAACCCCGATTATCTGGTCTGGGCTGCCATTGTCGCCGGTTTTTCACTGTTGGTCGACAACAGTGTCGTGACCACCGCGGCCCTGAACATACTGACGGTTGCCGGATTCCTCTACTTCATGCAGGGGTTGGCCATCGCCAAACATTATTTCGCAACGTATTCCGTACCGGCGCTGTTCCGGTATCTTTTCTACGCCATGCTCGTCATGCAGGCGTACCTGGTCATTGCGGTCGCTCTGCTCGGATTGTTCGATCTCTGGGCGGATTTCCGCCGGCCACGGAAACCAAAAAACCTGTAACTCATCAGGCTGGGAGGAGAAAACAATGAAAGTGATTCTCAAGGAAAACCTCGACAACCTCGGTCACATCGGCGACATCGTGAAAGTGGCACCGGGATATGCCCGCAACTACCTGGTCCCGCGCGGATTTGCCATCGAGGCGACCGAGAAGAATGCCAAGGCCCTCGAGCATGCCAAGCGGCAGCTGGAGTACAAGCGCAACAAGGTTCTGGAGCAGGCAAGGGCTCTGGTAGCCAAGATTGAAGCGATCACGCTTACCATTGCCCATCAGGCCGGCGAGGAAGGCAAGCTGTTTGGTGCCGTTACCAATATGGAGCTTGCGGAACTCCTGAAGGCCCAAGGCGTTGAGGTCGAGCGGAAAAAGATCGTGCTCGCCGAACCGATCAAGCATGTTGGCGAGTTTGCCGCCAGCGTCAAGATCCACCCCGAAGTGGCCGCGACGCTCAAGGTGATCGTCACCAAAGCCGAATAAGAGACTGCACAGGCAATTAAATACGCAGACGAGAAAAGGCGGCTCCGCACGGGGCCGCCTTTTCTCGTCTGTGCAGGGTCTATTCCGTCGCAGTGGTGGATGGATTCGGACGGCAGAGCCTACTGGAACACGATCCGGAAATCCTCCCGCTCCGCCGCCAGATCCTTGAGGAGTAGAGCAGCCGCTTGGCTCCCTGGTGTGCCCATTGTAGTCGAGGTCACTCGTAACTCTCTCCCTCCCTTGCCCGCCTGAGGGGGGCTATGTCGATTTTCTTCATTTGAATCGTTGTTATTCCCTTTAGTTGAAGCCGCCAACGGCAATGTGCCTGGTTTTCGGGTTGTCATCGAGCAGGCGCCAGCCCGGGCAGCTGGTGCCGGTACAGGCCGGGCCGGTATACCGCCACAGCTGGCCGTTATTGTGCCGTTGGTAGATGTGGCTGCCCGATACGGCGATCTCCTGTGTCCTGATGTTGTTGTCGAGCAACTGCCAGCCGGGGCAGCTGGTGCCGCTGCACGGGGTGCCGGTGTAGCGCCAGATGCGCCCGTCATTGTGGAGTTGGACGAGCTGGCTCCCGCCGGCGGCGATGGCGGCGGTCCTGGGGTTGTTGTCGAGCATCTGCCAGCCGGGGCAGGAATCGCCGCTGCAGGGGGTTCCGGTATAGCGCCAAATGGCTGCTCCGTCCCGGGCGACAAACGCTGTCGAGGAATAGACCCCGATTCCCGCTGCCGCGGGGAGTCCGGCGGGGGCCGTGGCTGACGCCCAGGCAGCGACCACGAAGTCGCCGGCACAGGCGATGCCGTTGTAATCGCCGTATTTGGGGCAGCCGCCGCCGGTGCGGCAGGTCTCGCCCGGCGGGCAGCCGCCATTGCTGAAGTCGCACCGGGTTCCACTCCCCCCTCCGGCAGCGTTGCGGCACACCCCGGCCAGTTGGGGCTGGGCGCTGCAGGCCTCGGAGTCGTTGGTGCTGCGGGGCGCGCAGGGCCAGCCGGAGGCACACTGGGGATCGGGATTAGCAGTGAGGTTCCAGAGCGTCCCCGAGGTGGAGCCGAGGAAATAGTCCGTAAGATCGTTGTTCGCTCCGGTGGCGGCGCCGCGGTCATACCAGCCGACCCAGGCACTGCCCCGCGTGGTGCAGGACCACGGCATGAAGCGGCGCACGGACGCGCCGGCACTCACGTTCCTCCGGGTGGGAAACGATGCGCCGCTGTTGGTCGATTCCATGGCCACGATCCGCTCGCTGGTACCCCCGTTGTTCTCCGCGAAGGTGACGATCAGGTGGTTGGCATTGCCGGGGTCGGGCGCCACCATGGGGCTGCTCAGGGTATTGCCGTCATTGCAGCGGTCGAGTCCGGCCACAGGGCAGGCGACCCCGCCGCTCAAGGTTGCCACGGTCACCGGAAAACCGGTGGCCGGGGTCAGGCCGGTGGCGCAGGAGGAGAAGCGGTTCAACAGGACCGAGTTGCCGCTCAGGGTGACCACATACACGGAGCCATCCCGTCCCACGGAGACGCGGGGGAAGTCCCCGGCGCCGGGGATCGCCGCCCGGGCGGTCCAGGTGGTGCCGTTGTTCTGCGAACAGGTGATCGAAGCCGTGACGAAACCGCTGCCGATGCCGCTGCAACTCGCCACGGCACCGCTGGGGGTGAAGTTGCGCTACACCGCGTAGAGCATATCGCCCCCGGCCGCCGCGTTTCGGCCATCGCCGGCGATATGCTCCTGGTCCGGGAAGCAGACCCCGGCGCCGGTAGTGGGACAGGTGGCGCTGTACCCCTGCAGCGTGAAAGCGGCGCCGTTGTTGGTGGAACGGCTCACCGCATTGGTGCAGCCGGAGACGTTGAGCTGCGCCGGTGTGCCGGTGGGAATGGCGATGACCCCCAGATAGTAGTTGCTGCTGGCGCCTCGGGCCAGAGACGGGTCATTCAGGCCGAAGACGCCGGTCGTACCCGCGGCAAAGCTCGTGCCGCGGTTGGTCGAAAACGAGAGGCCGCTGTTGCTCGCGATGACTACCGTGGAGGCATCGGCGCTGGCGGCGATTTCCAGTTCCCCCACGCCGGTCTGGACCTGCACGGGCGCGCCGACCGCCGCCGCGACCGCCGAGGCCGCGGCAGCGCCCGGTTCCGGTGCCGAGCTCTCCGGCTTTTTGAACAGCAACTGACGTTTCTTTTCCGTGCTCTGCAGCGACTCAAGGGCCTTCCGGATTTCGGCGGGCTCCCCTCTCCGGGCGAAGCGGACGCTTCGGGTGATCTCCTTCGCGCCCTTCATCAGGTCCTGCGGCGCTTCTTGGAGGACGGAGCTGTCGAAGATCACCACCTTGTCGCCCTGGGCGATTGCCGTGACCGTACGCTGGACCGTCACCTCGGGGGCCGATGCCTCTTCCTCGTCCTCTCCCGGTGCGCCACGCCGGGGCAATTTCTCGGTGAACGTCACCTCAACGGCGGGCCAGCCGCCGACTTCGACGAACTCCGCCGGTACGTCCCGGGACTCGGCAATGGATTCGAGCCGCTTCAGCGCGTCCCCATGGTCGCTGCGGGCCTCGGTGATGAGAAGCCGCGCCACCGGATATTCGGTAATCCCTTCAATCTTCTTTTCAACAGCCTTGAGTGGAGCCGTTCCCATGACCACGAGCTCCTGTGCATTGGAGTACTGCACCGCCGACAGCTTCCACGGGGACGCGAAGCGAATCTCGGCCCCGTGCGCGACGGTGAGCACGTTTGCCTTTTCGGCCTGTTGCGCCAGGCTCACAGCCACACCACAGAATGCGGAGAGTGCAATCGTTGCGACGGTAAGAACATATTTGGTGAGATTCATGACAACCTCCTGTAAGCGCGGCGGGTGGCGTGTCGCCCGTTATCAGCCGTGGTGGATGCAGACCGCTCCCGGCGGGGTCCACGCCTCGTGGCAGGAGACGGTGTTGCTCCGGATCCTGTCACAGGCCGTACTTCTTAAGGACCTCCGTCAGCTCGGCCACGAGCCTCAGGGCATCCTCGCGGTCGAGGAGCTCGGCGAGCCTGCGGAAGTGGGCCGGCTCCCGGATTCCCGGTACCAGTTGCTTTCCGCTCCGGGCAACGATGACTTCTTCGAGGATGTCACGGAAATGGGCCGGCTCGATCCAGTCGGCCTTCAGCTTGAGCTTCAGGGCCTCGTGCCAGATGAGGAAAAGAGAGTAGCTCCCCGCTGCCGTCTTGCCGACCCCCTTGCCTGCCAGCTCCTTCAGGAGGGGGGTGAACTCCCGTTCGAAGACCGTTCCCTGGAGGTTTCTGTCCCCCACCCTTGCGGGGCACGGCCGGCCCATCCGCGAGCCTGCTGGCAGTCGAAGGATCTTTTGGATTATTTGTGCCAAGAAGTATAGCGTCGGAACTTTTGGACGCAAGTGGCTAAGTTAAATAATTTCGATATGTTATAGTGGGCAGGACGGCGTGCCGCGATGGGAGGGGGGTGCCGCAGATGAGTGCCGGGCGCGGCGGATGGCGCCGGCAACTTTACGTCTTTTCGGGAAAAAACAAAGGGGCCCGCACGATTGTGCGGACCCCTTTGTCTGATGGTGCATCAGGACGGCTTACTTCTTCTTCTTGCCTTCCTTCTTCGGCTCGGCCTTGGAGGGGGCGTTCCAGCGGTTCAGGTCGTGGGCGATGTTATGGCACTCGCCGCATTTCGGGAACTTGGCCATCATGGAGGCCGGGTGCGGCACGCCGTGGCAGCTCTGGCAGGCCGGGACCATCTTGTGCTTCTCCTGGTGGCAGTAAACGCAGGCAAGCGCCTTGTGCTTGGCCTGGCTGGCGGCCAGGAGATCGAAGGCCTTCTTGTGGCAGGCTCCGCAATCCTTGTTGGGGACTTCCTTGCCGTAGACGACGTTCTTCGGCTGGTGGGCCTTGTGGCACTTCTTGCAGTCGGCCGCGGTCTGCTCGGAGGAGTGCGGCTTGTGGCACTGGGTGCACTGCGGAATCTTGCCGTGAACGTTGTGGCAGGTGGAGCAGAAGAGCTTGGAGTGCTTGCTCGGGAACTGCTTGAGCTGTGCCATCTGCTGGGTGTGGCAGGTCAGGCACGGATCGGAGATGTTCCCGGAAAGGGTGATGTTCAGCGGGGTGTGCGGATTCTTGTGGCAGCCGAGGCAGCCGGTCAGCTCATAGTGCTTCTTGCCGGTGTGGCACTGGCTACACTGGGGGATGTTGTTCTTTGATGACGGACGGTGGCTGGCGTGGCAATCGAAGCAGGTGATCTTCTTGTGGCCTGAACCGGCGCTGGCGATATCAGCGGGTTCCTGCTTGTGACATTTGACACAGTCGCTTACGGCGAGTGTCGGCGTGGCCTGGTCGGCGGCATTCGCCGGCGTTCCTGTACCGAGGCAGAGTGCAGCCGCCAGGGTCAGGCCCGCCATGGCGAGGAGCCTGATACGTTTTACAGCGTTCATCGTTCCTCCTCTGTGCATGGGGCACATGTGATGTAATTGCTCCGTCCCGGGATCGGTGGGGAGCGTGTCTCGCTCTGGTCGTGGCGCGAGAGTGCAATTCAGCCCGCACTCCGGGCAAAAAACGGGGTGATTATGCCATTTCTGCCGGCACCAGTCAATTAGAAAAAGGTAATACGTCTACAGAAAAAAGATAATAAAATCGGGGGGTCAGAGCGGTTTTGCCGATTGTAGAAATGAAGGCGCGTTAAGATCGCCCGCCGCGGCTCCGTGGCGCACGGCACGGTGGTCGGGGGGATTGACGAAGCATGGCGGATGACCCATAATGCTGCAACCTTCGAAAGGATGCCCCGTGACGACACCTGCAGCGCCGAATCCCCGCCCCGTTCTCATGGATGGGCTCCGTACCGCCTGGCCCATCTGCCTCGGCTATTTTCCCATCGGCCTCGCCTTCGGGGTCCTTGCCCAGAAGGCGGGGCTCAGTGCCTGGGAAATCGGCCTGATGGCGTCGATGGTCTTCGCCGGCGGTTCCCAGTTCATAGCCGTGGCGATGCTGCAGGCGGGTGCTCCGGCAGTTCCCATCATCGCCACGACCTTCATGGTGAATCTCCGGCACTTTCTGATGAGCTCGTCGCTTTCGGTGCATCTGCGGGGGAGCAGCGGGCGATTTCTTGCGCTCTTCGCCTACGGCGTCACCGACGAGAGCTTTGCGGTGAACATGGGGCGGTTCCGCGACGGCGGGTGGGACCGCTGGCGGGCCCTGGTGGTCAACCATGCGGCGAACCTCGTCTGGATCGTCTGCTGCGTCGCGGGGACCTGGGCCGGCCGGTTCATCCCGGCCGGGGCGTTCGGGATCGACTACGCCCTCACGGCCATGTTCATCTGCCTCCTCGTCTTCCAGCTCCGGAGCCGGCTCTTCACGCTCACGGCCGTCCTGGCGGGGCTTCTTTCCACCGCCCTTTACGTGACCCTCCCCGGGACGGTGAACGTGGTGGCCGCCGCCATCGCCGCCGCCACGGCCGGCTTCTGGCTGCGCCGGCGCGGCCGGAGCGGCGGAAGGAGACCCGATGCCGACTCGTGATTACCTCCTGCTCCTTGCCGGTATGGCTGCGGTGACCTATCTGCCGCGCTGGCTCCCCCTCGCCCTCCTGGCCGGGCGGCGACTGCCGCCGTGGCTGACCGAATGGCTCGAGCTCGTCCCCGCAGCAATCCTCGGCGCCCTGCTGGCTCCCGCCATCCTGGCCACGGGCGAACCGCGGCGGATCGACCTCCTTCGTCCCGAATTCATCGCCGCCTTCCCCGCCTTTTTCGTAGCGATCAAGAGCCGTTCCCTCGCCGGGACGGTCGTGACGGGGATGCTCTCCTTCTGGCTCGCCAAGACGTGGTTTTGACCGGCGGGCGTCTCCGCCCTCCCAACGGTTACGGCAAACTCATTTACTTTTGGCCATGCTTTCGGGTACCATTTGCGGACAATAAACCTCTTTCGCCGTTACGCCTGAGATCCGCCGCCTCCCTCGGGCGGCCCGGGCATTTCGAAGCGTGCCCCGCGACACCGGACAGCGTATGACCACCACCGATCCCGAAGAAGCCCGTCTCACCGCCGAGCGCGATGCCGCCGTTGCAGACCTCGCCGCCTTCAGCAGCGCGATCTCCCACGATCTGCGCGGTCCGCTGCGAACCATCTCCGTGGCGGTGCAGATCCTGGCGAGTGAGCATGCGGCAGGGTTCGACGACGAAGCCCGGACGCTTCTCTCGATCGTGGAGAACAACGCGGGACGGATGGGGGGGCTGATCGATGACATCGTCGCCTTTTCCCGCGTCAGCCGCCAGCGGCTCCAGAAGCTCCGCATCGACATGAACGAGATGGCCGAAGCGGTCATCGCGGGGATCACCTCCCCGACGGAAGGGCGTCGAGTTTCGTTCGCGGTCGATCCCCTCCCTCCCGCCGCGGGGGACCCGGAACTCGTCCGCCAGCTCCTCGCACAGCTCATCTCCAATGCGGTCAAGTTCACCAGGCCCCGGGACGAGGCGGTCATTCAGGTGGGGGTACATGGTGACGGTACCTACTTCGTGCGGGACAACGGCGTCGGCTTCGACATGGCCCACACCGGCCAGCTCTTCGGCCTCTTCCACCGGCTCCACCACAAGGATGAGTTCGAGGGAAACGGCGTCGGTCTGGCGCTCGTGAAGCGCATCGCGGAGAAGCACGGCGGCCGCGTCTGGGCCGAGGGGGTGCCGGGGGAAGGGGCGACGTTTTACTTCACCCTCTGAGGGGAGGAGCCCCGCCGTCGGCCACCGTTGGCCCGACAGCCGTGGCCGCGGGCTATGCCGGCGGCAGCTCCGGGAGGTGGCGGAGGAGTGGCGCGAACGCGTCGCCGGCAATCCCGCGCACGGCCGCGACGAACCCTGGCGGGAGCGGGGCGTGGATGACGAGTTCCCGGCCGGTCTCCGGGTTGCGCAGGGCGACCCGGAAGGCGTGGAGGAGATGGCCCGGGTAGCCCGTCAGGGGAGAGCCGCCATAGCGCCGGTCCCCCCGTACCGGGTGGCCGATGAGGGAGAGATGCTTGCGGATCTGGTGCGTCCGCCCGGTGACCGGGTAGAGGGCGACGACCGCCTCTGCGTCGGCCTGGAAGAGGAGCCGGTGGCGCGTCACCGATTCCTTGCCGTCCAGCGGGGCGTCGATCTCTCCGTCCGGTGGCATCGTTCCTTCCGCAACGGCGAGGTAGAGCTTGCCGAGCCCTTCCTCCTTCACGAACCGGCCGAACATCCCGGCGCTCGTGGCGCTCTTGGCAAGAATCGTGGCGCCGGAGGTGCCGCGGTCCAGGCGGTTCACCGGCCGAAGCTTCACCGGCGTTTCCCGCTCCGCCATGAACCGCTCCGCCAGATCCACCAGGTTGTCGTCCCCCGTCTCGGCGGTACGGTGCACCGGAAGCCCCGCCGGCTTGTTGACGATGACGATCCGGTCGTCTTCATGGAGGATGTCGAGGAGCGGCGGCTCTGTGGCGAGAAACTGTCCGGTCCGTCCGCTCTCCTTGAGGGCGACGGTGTCGTCGATGGCGAGGAGCAGGTCAGGGGTGGCCGGAACGCCGTTCACCGCAAGATGCCCCGACTTGAGGAGCTTCCTGAGGTAGGGGAGGGGGGCCGCCGGGAGAAGGTTGCGGAGGAAGCTCGCTACCGGGCGGCAGTGATCGGTTTCGGTGATGGTAAAGGTCAGCATGGGGGGAGTATAAACGCCCCGGCCGTGGAGTGCAAGGGGAGGGAACGCTTTGGCTGCCGCACGCTTTCGCAATTGCCGGACATCTGCACGGGGAGGCCGTGCTTGGGGGTATCTGCGGCTGCTGGCCGTCGTTGTACTCGTTGCATCCCTCGCCATCCCTGCCTTCGCCGCCCCGCGCGTGCCGGAGAAGCTCATCTACGAGCTTTCCTGGACCGGGATCAACGTCGGCACGGCGACCCAGGAGATCAGCGACGAGGGGAGCGCGCGGCGGATCGTTTCTACCGCCCGTTCCAATAACTGGCTTTCCGCCTTCTTCCCGGTCGAGGACCGGATCGAGAGCAGCTACGACCCTGAGCAGGGGGCGTTCCCCGGCCTCGTGCGGCATTACCGTCTCCGGACCCGCGAGGGGAGCAGGCGACACGACCGGGAGATCCTCTTCGAGCACGGAAACGGGGTGGCCCGCTACCGGGACAACCTCGGGACCGAGCGGGTCGATATCCCGATCCCTCCCGACACTATCGACATTTACGGAAGCTTCTACGCCATCCGGTTCCTGCCGCTGGAGGTGGGAAAGTCGCACTACGTGAACATCCTCGACAGCAAGCGGCTGCGGCGAATCGAGGTGCGGGTCCTGCGCCGGGAGCGGATCAAGACGGTCCTCGGTGAGGTGGATACCATCGTCGTCCAGCCCCTCGTCGCCTCCGAGGGGGTGTTCGAGGGGAAGGGGACCGTCCATATCTGGCTCACCGATGACGCGCGCCGGATCCCGGTCCGGGCCCGGACCAAGGTGACGGTGGGGAGCGTCACGGCGACGCTCGTGGGGGGGACGTTCTGAGCGGCTCGCCCTGGGCGGACTTCCGCCGCAACATCCACTGCGGGGTGCGACTCGCCCTGTTCCGTCCGGTGGCGGCAGCGGAGCTCCGCTCGTCCCCCGGGCAGCTGGCGGCCCTCGCCGCCGCCGATCTGGCGGTCACCTTCCTGTCGGATGTGGCCGAGGCGGGGCTCGACGGAACCTTCAACCCCACCGCGGTTCCCCAGGCACTCTTCTTCCTGCCGGTTTTCCTCCTGCTCGGCTTCTTCCTGGCCCGGCTTGCCCGCCAGGGTGAACTGCTCGCCACCGTCCCGGCGGCCCTGGTGAGCCTCGGCCTGCCGCTGGGGCTTCTCAACGGACTCGTCACCGGTGCGGCGTACAACGGCTGGCTCGGTTCCGACCCCGACACCGTCCTTTCGATCCATTCCCCGCTTCTCCTTGGCTGGTGGGTCCTGGCCGAGATGGTGGCCGCGGTGCGGCTCACCGGGGGAAGCCGCGCCAGGAGATGGGGGGCGTCGACCCTGACGCTGGCGGTGGCGCTCCTCTCTCTCTTCTGCCTCTCTTCCCGGGGGATGTGGGAGCCCCGGGCCACCGACGACACGGCGGGGGAGGAGAACGTCGCCACCGAGGAGCTCATTTACGGCGAGCCGGCCCTCCTCGACCGGAAACTGGCGGCGCTTCTGCCGGGGCGTCCCGGCATCCCGGACCTTTATTTCGTCGGTTTCGCCGGCGACGGCAGCCAGGATGTCTTCATGAAAGAGTTGGAGACCATCGTGCCGCTCTTCGCGCGCCGCTTCGACACCGCCGGCCGCTCCGTCGCCCTCGTCAACAACCCCCGGACCGTCCGCACCGCTCCCCTCGCCACCGTCACCAGCCTCGACCGGACCCTGAAGCGGATCGGCGCCGTCATGAACCGGGACGAAGACGTCCTCTTCCTCTATCTGACCTCCCACGGCTCCTCCGATCACCGGCTCGCGGTGGGCCTCGACCCCCTCTCCCTCGATGACCTCGATCCCTTGAGGCTCCGCCGGATGCTGGACGAGGCGGGGATCCGGTGGCGGGTGATCGTCGTCTCCGCCTGCTACTCCGGCGGTTTCATCGCCCCCCTCCGGGATGACCGGACCCTCATCCTGACCGCCTCCGATGCCGCGAGCGAATCGTTCGGCTGCAGCAACGACGCCGACTTCACCTGGTTCGGCAGGGCGTTCTTCGCCGAGGAGCTGCGGCGTACCCACTCTTTCATCGCCGCCTTCGAGAAGGCCCGCGCCACCATCGAACGGCGGGAGCGGGAGGAGAAGGAGACTCCCTCCCATCCCCAGATCTTCGTCGGCGCGGAGATCCGTCCGCTCCTGGACCGGCTGGCGGCGCGGCTCGACCGCCTCCCTTCCGCGGCGATGGCTCCTTCCTCCCCGCAGCGGCGGCGGAAAACGATCCTCAACCACTCCGACGACCGGGCCGGCGCCGCCGGCGCACCCGGGCGATGGCACAACTGACGTCCGCTCGGGACGTCCACATCCCGCAGAGAAAGGAAGCCACTTCATGGAGACACTGGAAGCAATCAAGACGAGGAGAAGCGTTCGCAAGTTCTCGGACCGGCCGGTGGAGCCGGAGAAGCTCCGGGTGGTGCTGGAGGCGGCGCGCCTGGCCCCTTCGTGGGCCAACATGCAGTGCTGGCGGTTCGTGGTGGTGGAGGATCCGGCAACCAGGGTGCGGATCAGTGAGCTCTCCTACGTGGAGGCGTACTTCGCGACCCGGGGGTACAAGTTCAACCCGGCCCAGAAGGCCCTGGCCGAAGCGCCGGTGGTGATCGTCGCCTGCGGCGAGCCGACCATGTCGGGGGAGGTGCGGGGACAGGAGTACTATCTGACCGATGTGGGGATCGCGGCCCAGAACCTGATGCTCGCCGCCCACGACCAGGGGCTCGGGAGCGTCTTCGTCGGCGTCTTCGACGAGGAGCAGCTGGGGGAGCTGCTCGGCATCCCGGCGGAGCTTCGGATCGTGGGGCTCTTCCCCCTCGGCTATCCGCTGGAGGCGGGGAAGGGGGGGCCGCCGCGCAAGCCGCTGGAGGAGATCGTCCACTACGGGACGTATCAGGTATAGCCCCGACGCCGGACGACGGCGGCTGGCAACGAGAAAGGAAAAAGGCGCGGAGATCGCTCTCCGCGCCTTTTTTGTGCCCCGTGGGAAGGGGGGTTACTGCCCCAGGGCCGCCTTGAGGTCGGCTTCCACCGTGGTGATGGGGCCGAGGTTGAAGTTCTCCACCAGGAAGTTGAGAACGTTGGGGGTGACGAAGGCCGGCAGGCCCGGGCCGATCTTGATGTTCTTGATCCCGAGGTGCAGCAGCGACAGGAGGATGACCACCGCCTTCTGCTCGTACCAGGAGAGGATCATGGAGAGCGGCAGGTCGTTCACGCCGCAGTTGAAGGCGTTGGCCAGGGCCAGGGCGATCTGGAGGGCCGAGTAGGCGTCGTTGCACTGGCCGATGTCCAGGAGCCGCGGGATGCCGCCGATGTCGCCGAACTCCAGCTTGTTGAAGCGGTACTTGCCGCAGGCCAGGGTGAGGATGACGCAATCGTTCGGGACCTTCTCGGCCAGCTCGGTGTAGTAGTTGCGTCCCGGCTTGGCGCCGTCGCAGCCGCCGATGAGGAAGAAGTGCTTGATGGCGCCTGCCTTCACCCCTTCGATCACCTTGTCGGCCACGCCGAGGACGGCGTTGTGGCCGAAGCCGGTGAGGATCTCCTTCTCCGGGGCGTCGGGGAGGTCAGGGCACTCGAGGGCCTTGTTGATGACCTCGGAGAAGTCCCAGCCGGCAACGTGCTTGATGCCGGGCCACCCCACCTGCCCCCAGGAAAAGAGGCGGTCCTTGTAGGTCTCGGCCGGGCGCTGGATGCAGTTGGTGTTGAAGATGATGGCGCCGGGGAAGAGAGGGAACTCCTTCGCCTGGTCCTGCCACGCGCCGCCGAAGTTGCCGTAGAGGTGTGCGTACTTCTTGAGGCCGGGATAGCCGTGGGCCGGGAGCATCTCGCCGTGGGTGTAGACGTCGATCCCTTTGCCGGCGGTCTGCTTGAGGAGCTCTTCCAGCATCCGCAGATCGTGGCCCGAGACGAGGATCCCCTTGTTCCTGCGGGTGCCGGTGGGGACCTTGGTCGGTACCGGGTGGCCGTAGTGGTCCACGTGCCCCTCGTTCAGCATCCCCATGACAGTGATGTTCAGCTTGCCGCACTCCATGGAGAGGCCGACGAAGTCCATGAGCCCCTTGGCGGGATCGGCGGTGGCGGCCATCGCCTTGTGGAAGAAGGCGAAGACCTCGTCGTTCTTCTTGCCGAGGATGTAGGCATGGTCGGCGTAGGCGGCCATCCCCTTGAGGCCGTAGATGAGGATCTCGATGGCGGAGCGGATGTCGGCGTCGGTGTGGTGGGTGTTGATGCCGTGCTCCTGTCCCTGCTTCACGAGCCCTTCGAGGTCGCCGGCGATGACCCAGCCAGCGGGGCCGGCGGTAATGGCCGGTGCGTGGCCGCCGTTCTTCTCACGGTAGGCGGTCTCGTAGAGGGATTTGGCCTTCTCCTTCATGTCGAAGCAGGTGCGGAGCTTGCCGGCGAGGCTCACCGGGTCGAAGTCGACGTTGGTGACGGTGGTGAAGAGCCCCTCGATCATGAAGAGATCGATGGACTCGTCCTTCACACCCAGTTCACGGGCCTTGTCGGCGTAGATGGCAAGCCCCTTGAGGCCGAAGAGCATCAGATCCTGCAGCGCGGCGACCTCGGGGTTCTTGCCGCACACCCCCATGATTTCGCAACCGACGCCCTTGGCGGCCTGCTCGCACTGGTTACAGAACATTCCCATCGTTGTTTCCTCCTTTTGCTGTTGTGAGTGGTTTCCCCTGGAGTAGAAGGTCCTACAACTATAGCTTCTTTCCGCTGGGTTGCAATCGTTTCTGTAGTAGTGAATACCCCAGGGAAGGGGGATTATCTTTGACGTGGGTCAAGATTTGCCAGTTCGGCGGGGGGATAATCGAAATCCCGGCTGAACCGGGGAGCGAGCGGGATCACGCGGTCGACTCTCCGCAGAGAAGCAGTGATATGTTAAAAAACGCTTGACGGCTCGTTTCGTTCTCTGTTAAATGAAATGGAATTTCAAAATCGTTATCAGGGGAGAGCCATGGATGAGGTGAAGTCGGTGAGGCAGGAGGGGGGCAGGCGTTCGGCGTGGCACGATCTGGCGGTGCGGTTCGATGACCCGCGGGAGTGTCTGGCTTCGTTCCTGGCGCTGGAGGCGGCCGAGGTCCTCGCCGGCGAGAAGCCGGCGAACCTGATCGGCATCGCCAACCGTCCCCGCCCCTGTGGCCGCAATCTCTACACGCTCTGGAAGCAGTGGGGGGCGTCGGTGCTGCCGGAGAGCGGCCTTGCCGTCTGCGAGTTGGCCGACCGGGGGGATTCGCTCCTGCTGCTCATCTACCGTTCCGAGGCGCTGGGAGGTCTGCTGCGGCGCCCCAGCGCCTCCGCCGTCCTGGGGCGGGCGGGATATGCGGACCTGTCGGACCTCGACGCCGTGCTGGGAGAGCTGGCCGCGCGCATCACCGGCGAGGGCTTCCCCCACGAGATCGGCGTCTTCCTCGGCTACCCCCTCAAGGACGTGGCGGCCTTCATGGGGCTGGTCACCATCCCCTTCGCCTGCCAGGGGCCGTGGAAGATCTTCGGTGACCCGCGGGAAAGCCTCCGCCTTGCCGAGATCTTCCGCACCTGCCGGGCGCGGATGGCGGAGCGCCTCGGTAGTTGCGCATCGGCCCTGGAGTGCCTGGTGGGGGGTGAGCGGCCCGTTGCCGCCGCCATACAGTGAAAATGAATATCACGATTGAAAGGGTGAGGTTATGTGCATCGCGGTAATCGGCGGGATGGACCGGCTGGAGCGGCACTATCGGCAGGAAGCGGCCCGGACGGGGGTTGAACTGCGGGTCTTCTCCCAGTCCGAAAACAACATCGCCACGAAGCTGAAGCGCTTCGACGCCCTGGTCATCTTCACCAACAAGGTCTCCCACCGGGTGCGGAACGAGGCGATGAGCGCGGCGAAGCTGAACGGCATTCCGGTCTTCCAGTACCACTCCTGCGGGGTCTGCACCCTTCGGGACTGTCTGAACTGTCTCGCCCTCCCGGCTGACGGCGGGGCGAGAAAGTGGTGAGTGTCAGGCCGGTGGCGAAATGAGCCGTACGGCAGCGGTTCGAGCGGTGCGAATGCGGAGAAAAAGCAAATGAAAGGAGTCCCGAGATGATACCACTCGGACTGTTGAGCCCCGGCGAACGGGGAGAGATCGTGGAGGTGAGGCTCCGCCCGGGGTGCTGCTCCGCCCCGTGCAGCGAGGGGCGGGGAAAAGGGGATGTCCGGGTGGAGGATATGGGGCTCCGGGCCGGGAAGCGTGTGGAGATGCTGAACAACGGCGGCGGCCCGGTCCTCGTGAAGGTGGATGACGCGCGGATCGCGGTGGACCGCGGCATGGCAATGAAAATCATGGTGAGGAGGTAGGACGATGAATCTGGCAAAACTGAAGCCCGGCGAGAAGGGAACGATCACGGCCATCGGGGCCATCGGTCCCCTGAAGCGGCGGCTCATGGATATGGGGGTGCTGGTGGGCGAAGAGGTGAAGGTGGTCAAGGTGGCTCCCCTGGGGGACCCGATCGAGGTGTCGGTCAAGAGCTACCACCTCTCGCTGCGCAAGAAGGAAGCGGAAGGGATTGCCGTGGAGGTGGCGGGATGAGCGGGCAGGCGAAGATCAATGACGCCGCAGGGCAGGTGGAGAGCGGCGACGCGCGGAAGGGCTCCCTCCGGCCGGTGGAGAAGCGGGTCATCACGGTGGCGGTGGCCGGCAACCCCAACGCGGGTAAATCGACCCTCATCAACGCCATCGCCGGCACCAGGCTCCAGGTGGGGAACTGGGCCGGAGTCACGGTGGAGAAGAAGGAGGCCTCCTTCGACTACCAGGGACGGACGATCCGGCTGGTGGATCTTCCCGGCACCTACTCCCTCTCCCCCTATACCCAGGAGGAGATCATCGCCCGGGACTACCTGGTCCACGAGCGCCCCGACCTGATCGTCAACGTGGTGGACGCCACCAACCTGGAGCGCAACCTCTACCTCACCGTGCAGCTCCTGGAGCTGGGGATTCCGGTGGTGATGGCCCTCAACATCTTCGACGAGGCGCAGGCCAAGGGGTATGCCATCGACGTCGCGGGGATCGAGACGTTGCTCGGCATCACCGTGGTCCCCACCTCGGCCACGAAGAAGAGCGGCCTGGACGAGCTGCTCCAGAGCGTCATCGCCACGGCGGACAACCTTCCCGGCCACGCGCCGGCGCTCCTCGGCTACGGCGAGGACGTGGAGGCGGCGGCCGAATTCGTGGCCGGCGCCCTCAAACGGAGCCACCCCCAACTGGGCGAGAAGTACCCCCTGCGCTGGCTGGCGCTGAAGCTCATGGAGGGTGACGGCCACGTGGCGAAGGAGGTGAACATCGGCCCCGACGCTATGCTGGACGAGGCGCTCCATCACCTGCGGCGGGCCCACGGCGAGGATATCGAGTCGCTCATGGCCGATACCCGCTACGGCCTCGCCTCCGGCCTCACCCGCGAGGTGCTCCGCAAGCCCGAGTTGCGGAAGATGGAGCTGACTGAGAAGATCGACCGGATCGTCCTGAACCGCTTCCTCGGCATCCCCATCTTCCTGGCCGCCATGTGGCTCATGTTCAAGCTCACCTTCGACCTCTCCAAGCCGTTCGGCGACTGGATCAGCGACATGGCGGGGGGGCCGTTCAAACACTGGGCGACGGCCCTCCTGGGGCTCGTCGGCGCCCCGGAGTGGACGGTCTCCCTGGCGACCGAGGGGGTCATCTCCGGGGTCGGCTTCGTCCTGGTCTTCGTGCCGGTCATCTTCCTCATGATGTTCTGCATCACTTTCCTCGAGGGGAGCGGCTACATGGCGCGGGCCGCCTTCGTCATGGACCGGGCCATGCACTCCATCGGCCTCCACGGCAAGTCGTTCATCCCGATGCTGCTCGGCTTCGGCTGCAACGTCCCCGGCATCTACGCCACGAGGACCCTGGAGAACCCGCGGGACAAGGCGCTCACCGCCCTCCTCATCCCGCTCATGTCGTGCGGGGCGCGGCTCCCGGTCTACGTCCTCTTCGCCAGCGCGTTCTTCGCCAAGAGCGCCGGAACGGTCATCTGGTCCCTCTACGTCATGGGGATCGCCCTCGCCATCTTCATGGGGCTGGTCTTCAAACGGACCCTCTTCCGGGGCGAGGCCCCCATGTTCATCATGGAGCTCCCCCCCTACCGGATGCCCTCCCTGCGCAGCCTCTGCATCCATACCTGGGAGAAGGGGAAGCACTTCCTGGTCAAGGCCGGCACCTACATCTTCGCGGTCTCCATCTTCGTCTGGTTCCTCCTGAACCTCCCCTGGGGGGTGGAGAACAAGAAGGACTCCTACCTGGGGCAGGCGGGACAGGTGATGGCGCCGGCCCTGGCCCCCCTCGGCTTCGGCACCTGGCAGGCGGCGTCATCCCTCATCACCGGGGTGATCGCCAAGGAGATCGTGGTGGGGACCATGGGGGAGATCTACGCCGCGAAGAAGGAGGACGAGAAAAAGGCGGCTCCTCCCGTTGCCGAGGACCTGAAGGAGATCGGTACCTCATTCGCCAAGGCGGTTCGGGAGTCGGTCGGGAACGTCGTCTCCACCTTCGGCATCTCCAGCCTCTCCGCCGAGGAGAAGGCGGAGCGCGCCCCCCTGAAGGAGACGGTCCGGCAGACCTTTACCCCTCTCACCGCCTACGCCTTCATGGTCTTCGTCCTCCTCTACATGCCGTGCGTGGTGGTGGCCATCGCCATGCGGCAGGAGTTCGGCGGCTGGAAATGGTTCGGGGTGGCCTTCCTCTACCAGTCTGCCCTGGCCTGGAGCATGGCGCTCATCGTCTACCAGGGGGGGAAACTCCTCGGGTTGGGAGGATAAATTCATGGGAATTGTCGATATCATCATCGCTGGTGCCATCCTCGGCTTTGCGGCATGGCTCCTCTACCGCTCTCTCTGGAAGAAAAAGGGGCACTGCCACGGGTGCGACACCGGCTGCTGCGGGAACCCGCAGCAGGGGCGGTCGGAGGAGGGAAAGTGCTGATAGTTTGCCCGTGACGGCTCGGGATTCTCCTGCTACAGTGGCGGGAGGATGAGGTTCCCGGACCGGACGGAGGAGCGGTGAGCGCCATGAACGACGACAGGACGCGGTGGGACCAGCGGTACCTGAGCGAGGAGTGCCTGCTGGGGGAGAAGCCGTCGCGGTTTCTCGCGGAGCGGATCGAGGAGCTGAAGCGCCTCTGCCCCGGCCGCCGCGCCCTGGACATCGCCTGCGGCGAGGGGCGCAACAGCATCTTCCTGGCCCGCCACGGCTTTGCCGCCACCGGCCTCGACATCTCCCCCGTGGCCGTAGAGAAGGCCCGGAACTGGGCCGGGCGGGAGGGGTTCGCCTGCGACTTCCGCCTCGCCGATCTGGAGACGTACGCATTCGACGGGCAGTTCGACCTGATCATCAACTTCAACTTCCTCCTGCGGGAGCTCATCCCGCGGGAGGTGGCGGCCCTCGCCCCCGGCGGGGTGCTGGTTTTCGATACCATCCTTGAGGCGCCGACCGCTCCCGTTCCCCACCGGAAGGAGTTCCTGCTCCAGCGGGGGGAGCTGGAGCGGCTCTTCGCCCCCTTTCCCGGCGCCATCCTCCACTGCGCCGAATTCCCCGACGATGCAACCCCCACCGCCAAGCTGATCTTCCAGAAGAACGCCGGAGAGCAATCCCCATGAGCTCCCCGCCGGTCATCGTCGTGGCCGACGCGGAGCACGCCGGGGGGTATCGTGCCCTGGAACTGGAACGGGCCCCCCTGGAGCTCTGGGCGCCGAACGAGGTCATGGCGCTCATCGCCCACGGCGAACCGGCAGTCGTGCTCCTCGATGCCGGATACGATCCGGGGGCGGGACTCCTGCTCCTCTCCGACATAAAGCGTCTGCGCCCCGAGGTTCCGGTCATCTTTCTCACCGACGTGAGCTCCGAAAACCTGGTCCTCGCTGCCTTCAGGGGAGGGGCCCGCGAGTACTTCAGGAAGCCGATCGGAATTCTGGAGCTTCAGGAGATGGTGGACGAACTGGTGCGGTTCCGGCGCACCGCCTTCGAACGGAGGGTTTCCATGCAGCGCGTAAAGGGGGACGAGCGCAGCATGCCGCTCCACGGGCTCACCTCTGATCTCCCGGCCGGGCTCCAGCGGGCCGTCCGCCACATCCAGAAAAATCTCGCGAAGCCGCTCTACCTTGATGATATCGCCCGCGAAGCGTGTCTCAGCAGGTATCACTTCTGCCGGATGTTCAGAAAACATCTCGGCCTGACCCCCATGAAGTTCATTCTCCATTTGAGGGTGGAGCGCGCCAAGGGGCTCCTGAAGCGATCCGACATGACCGTCACCGTTGTGGCCCACAAAACGGGGTTCAACGATCTCAGCGAATTTTCCCGCCAGTTCAAGCTCTCCACCGGTCTCTCCCCCGTCGCATACCGCAAATCGTGCCGCAGCACTCCTGCCGTCACGAAATAGCTCTTCCCGTTCACCCCACGGAATCTGCCGACGTCGACGTAACTCTTTTGAAATTATTGAACTTTTTTGCGGTATGACATTTTGCTTTGTATTTTGCTTAGATACGAGCAATGAAAAGCAAAATAACTCATAATGTCGGCAAAATTCATTAAGACGGAAGAGCCTTTGTCTGGTTCATTAATAATGACGGTTTCGTGGCTTTTCCTCCTTGGCTCAGACCTTGCCGCATTCGTTCTCCTTGGAGCGGGTAAGGGGGGATTCAAGGGGACTGTCTGCATGGAAATGGTACCGAATGAAGGACCCAGCCCTTTTAATGAAAAGGAGGAATGTATGATCAGCAGACGGAAATTCCTGCAACTCAGTGCTCTGGCCGGGGGGGCGACGCTGCTGCCGCTGCCGGTCAGGTGGCTCGGCCCCCGCAATGCGCACGCCTTCTATCAGAGCGTTGCCCTGAAGAAGTTCGTTCAGCCGTTGCGCGGTGTCGGACCGGGGGGGATCCCGGTGGCGGCGCCCGACCTCTTCTCGGCTCCCGTGACGGGGGCGCTCCATTACACCATCGATATCGGACAGTTTACCGACCAGCTCCATCCAGCCCTCGCTCCGACTACCCTGTGGGGATATAATCCCGCGAGGGGACTCGGCGGCAACGTTACACCGACCCATCTCGGCGGCATCATCGTGGCGCAAAAAGGACAGCCGCTTCAGATCACGTTCCGCAACAACCTTCCGAACAGGCATATCATCCCTCTGGACTCCTCCATCATGGGGGCCGATCCCGCCAGGCAGAACCGCACCACGGTCCATCTCCACGGCGGACTGGTTCCCTGGATCAGTGACGGCGGTCCCTTCACCTGGTGGGACCCGAGCGGCAACCGTGGCCTCAGCTTCCTCAATAATCAGGTTCTGAACCCGAGTGCCGCCCTCAACGAGGCAGAATACTACTACCCCAACAACCAGAGCGCCCGCATGCTCTGGTACCACGACCACGCCTTCGGCATCACGCGGATCAATGCGTACGCCGGGATCGCCTCGGCCTATCTCATCAGGGACGATTTCGAGGGGAGCCTGAGGAACCGGGGACTTCCCGATTTCATCGAGAACGGGGGGCGTGAAATCCCCATCGTCATCCAGGACAAGATCTTCGTCGACGGTGCCACCATCGGTGCCATGGACCCCACCTGGCCCGGGCTCAGGACGACCGGCACCCTCTGGTATCCCCACGTGTACGAGCGGAACCGGTGGAAACTCCAGGGGAACGCGAAGGGGGGGAACCTGATCCCTCCCGACCCCTCGGTGATCCCCGAGATGTTCGGTGACACCATGCTGGCAAACGGGACGGTCTATCCCGAAGCCCCGGTCGAGCCGAGGCGATATCGGCTTCGCATCCTGAACGCCTGCAATGCCCGGTTCCTGAACCTGCAGCTCTATGTCGACGATGGAAGCCTGGACGGCATTACGCTGAATGCCGCCGGCACGCCGGCGAACGCCAAGGGTCCCGACTTCCTCGTCATCGGGACGGAAGGGGGCTTCCTCCCCAAGCCGGTGCTGGTACCGTCCAATGTGCCGTTCAACCCCGCCACGCTTGGAGGAAGCCTCGTCACGGCCCCGGCGGAACGCTTCGATATCATCGTCGACTTCACGGGGTTCGAGGGGAAAAAGATGATCCTGTACAACGACGCCCCCGCGCCGTTCCCGATGGGGGACCCGCGCAACGACTACTTCCCCGGCGCCCCGAAAAACCCGACGATAACCAATCCCGGCTTCGGTCCGAACACCCGGCAGATCATGCGGTTTGCGGTGGCGACGACGGCAACCGTGCCGGCCGATCCGCCGCTGGCCATCACAGTGGCAACCGACCTGACCCCCGGGATCGACCCGTTCCTGGTTCCGCAGGTGCCGGGTCTCCCCCTCCCCCCTCCGCCGGGTGTTACCGTCCGGCAGCTGACCCTCAATGAGACCTTCGACGCCTCCGGCCGGCTGATCCAGATGCTCGGCACGAATGTGCCGCTCGTCAAGGGAACGTTCGGCAGGGGATATATGGACCCTGCGACGGAGAGCCCGCGGGCCGGCACCGTGGAGGTGTGGCAGATCGCCAACCTCACCGGCGACACCCATCCGATCCATTTCCATCTCGTCAACGTCCAGATCCTTTCGCGGCAGCCGTTCCAGGTCCCGAGCTACAACGGCACTCCCAGCTACACCGCCCCGCCCCGCGGCCCCGATGCAACCGAGGTTGGCTGGAAGGATACCGTCCGGATGAATCCGGGGGAGGTGACGACGGTGATCATGAAGTTCGACCTCCCGGCCGTTCCCTTCACAGTGCCAGCGAGTCCGCGGACCGGTGGCCACGAGTATGTGTGGCACTGCCATATCCTGGAGCACGAGGAACATGACATGATGCGGCCGTTGATCGTTACCTGATTCGATTTCGGGTGACTGTGCAAAAAAGGGCTCCGAACGGCGCCCTTTTTTGTTCCTTTTCCCGTTTTCATCTCACGCCGCGTGCCGCGTGCTTTGACTTGCCGCCTCTTTTGGGGGAGAATTAGATTCATGTGATACTTTGCGTGGAGGAACATGAGTCATGCCCATGAAACGTTGGCAGAAAGTCGTCGCAGGATGTGCCGCCGTTCTGGTCCTTGCGGCGGGGTTCGTCGCATTCGCGCTCCCCGGCATCGTCAGGAGCCAGGCAATGCGGAGGGTGGAAGCCGCCACCGGCCGCACGCTCGCCATCGGCGACATTTCGCTCAACCCCTTCACCTGGACGGCGGAGGTGCGGGACGTCCGGCTCACCGAGCGTGACAAGGCGACCCCCTTCGTCTCCTTTTCCAGCGCGCGGGTCGCCGTGAGCCCCGCCTCCATCTTCCGCGGCGCCCCCATCGTCTCCGAGGCCCGGATCCGTTCCCCGTACCTTCACCTGGTGCGGACCGGGGCGAACCGCTACAATTTCTCCGACCTCCTGGAACAGAAGGGGCCGCCGAAGAAGGGGGACGAAAAGCCGGCCCGCTTCTCCCTCAACAACATCACCGTCAGCGGCGGCTCCGTCGACTTCATCGACCAGGGGCTCCCCGCGGAGAAGCGCCACCAGGTGCGGGGAATCGAGATCGCCCTCCCCTTCGTGAGCACCATCCCCCACTATGCCGACCGCTACATCGACCCCCGCTTCCGGGCAGTGGTGAACGGCTCCCCCCTCGCCTTCGACGGCAAGCTGAAGCCGTTCGCCCGGGCGGCGGAATACTCGGTCACCGTCTCCCTGAAGGAGCTGGACATCCCGTTCTACCTCGCCTATCTGCCGGCGAAGCTTCCGGTGCGGGTCACCGCAGGGAAGGGGAGTACGGAGCTGGCGGTCACCTTCCGGACCTCCGCCGAACACCGGCCGGAGCTCTCCGCCCGTGGCTCCGTTTCCCTCTCCGGCCTGCGGGTCGACGATCCGGCGGGGGCTCCCCTGGCGGCGATGGGGCGGCTCGATGCGGCCATCGTCCGGGCCGAGCTCCTCTCCCGGGAATTCTCCCTCTCCGCCGTCACCGTCGATGCGCCGGCGTTCACCCTCTCCCGGGACGCCTCCGGCCGCTGGAACGTGCAACGCCTCGCCGGCGGCGGGCCGGCCCGAAGAAGGAGGAGCCCCCCGCCCCGAAGGGGGAGGCGAAGGGGTGGTTCGAGGTGGCGGCGGTGAAGCTGACCAATGGGCGTCTCGCCGTGGCCGACGCGGTGCCGCCCGGCGGCTTCCGTACCGAGGTGCGGGACATCGCCTTTGCCCTCACCGGCTTCTCCACCCGTCCCGGGAAACGGAGCGCCTACACCCTGGCCCTGGCCTCGGCCCGGGGGGAGAAGGGGAGCGCCGCCGGCGACCTCTCCCTGGCGCCGCTGGCGGCCACCTCCCGGCTGGAGTTCGACGGCATCCCCCTCGACGCTTACTATCCCTACCTTGCCGGGATCCTCACCGCGCCGGTGAAGGGGACCCTCGCCCTCTCCGCCGACCTCGCCCTGGCCGACGGTGCCCTCTCCGCCGAGAAGGGACGCGTGCGGCTGCGGGAGCTCGCGGTCCCCTTCGGCCCGCGGGAGGGGGCGCGCATCGCCCGCCTCGACCTGGAGGGGGGGCGCTACAGCCAGAAGGAGAACGTGGCGGAGGTGGCGACCATCGCCTGCGCCGGCGGCGACATCCGCTTCTCCCGGGACGAAGGGGGAGCCCTTTCGCCGCTGGCCCTGCTGAAGCCGGCCGGCGGCGGGGCGAAGCGGGGAGGGGGAGCCGCCGCGAAATCCGCCGGCGCGCCGCTCCGGTACCGGATCGGCGCCGTCACCGGCAGCGGCCTCGCCGTGACCTTCACCGACCGGAAGATGGTCGGCAATCCCGCCTTCAGCCTGCGCCGGATCGAGTTCGGCCTCAAGAACATCACCGGTCCGAAGATGGCGGCGATGCCGTTTCGCCTGGCCGCCGGCTACGGCGCGGGGGGGAGCATCGGGGGGTCGGGCTCCCTCGTCCCCGACCCCCTTGCCGTCAAGGGGGAGCTGACCCTGCGGCGGATCCCCCTCACCGACTTCGAGGCCTACATCCCGGAAACGGTCACCGTCATCCCGGTGGACGGCTCCCTCGACACCCGCCTGACCTACGCCCTGGCCAAGCGCGGGGAGCGGCTCGGCGGCAGCTTCGCCGGCTCTCTCGGCATCCGCTCGTTCCACTGCCTCGATGCCGAAGGGGACGATCTCCTCAAGTGGGAGAGCCTCCAGATCGACAAGATCTCGGGGGTGGTGGAGCCCTTCGCGCTCCGCATTGGCGAGGTCTCCCTGGCCAAGTTCTATTCGAAGATCGTCATCGACCCGGACGGACGGCTCAACCTCCAGAAGCTGACCACCAGCGACGCTCCCGCCGGTGAAGCGCCGTCATCCCCGCAGCCGGCGGTGGCACCTTCCGGAGCCGCGCCACCCGCGACTCCGCCGCCTGCCGGCCCGCGCCGCCAGGTCGTGGTGGATACCGTCACCTTCCAGGACGGGACCCTCAATTTCACCGACCGGCACCTGAAGAAGGAGTACACCACCACCCTCTACAACGTCGGCGGCCGGGTGAGCGGTCTCTCGTCTGAGGAGAGCCGCTTCGCCGATGTTGACCTGCGGGGGAACCTGGAGAACCTCTCGCCGCTCCAGATCACGGGGAAGATCAACCCGCTGCGCGACAGCCTCTACGCCGACCTCAAGGTGGGGTTCACCGATATCGAGCTCTCCCCCTTCACCCCCTACTCGGGGACCTATGTGGGGTATACCATCGCGCGGGGAAAGGTCTCGTTCGACCTTGCCTACAAGATCGAGAACCGGCAGCTCTCCTCCGAGAACAAGGTCTTCGTCGACCAGCTCACCTTCGGGGACAAGGTGGAGAGCGACAAGGCGACGAACCTCCCGGTGCGGCTCGCCGTGGCGCTCCTCAAGGACCGCAAGGGGGAGATCCACCTGGACCTGCCGGTGACGGGGCGGACCGACGACCCCGAGTTCAGCGTCTGGCGCGTGGTCTGGCAGATCCTGAAGAACCTCCTCGTCAAGGCGGCCACCTCCCCCTTCGCGCTGATGGAGGCGGCCTTCGGCGGCAAGGAGGATTTCAGCGCCATCCGCTTCACCCCCGGTTCGGCCTCCCTGGCACCGGCGGAGCGGGAGAAACTTGCCAAGCTCGCCCAGGCCATCGGCGAGCGGCCGTCGCTCAAGGTCGACATCAAGGGGTACGCCGACCGGGAGCGCGATCCCGAGGGGTACCGTGCCGAGCTCCTGACCCGGAAGATGAAGGCCGAGAGGTTCCTGGAGCTGGTGAAGGAAAAGCGGACCAAACCGGGTGAGACCGCCGAGGGGGTGACCATCGAGCCGGCGGAGCAGTCCCGCCTGCTGAAGGCGGTCTACAAGAAGGAGAAGTTCCCGAAGCCGCGGAACATCCTCGGCCTGGTGAAGGACCTCCCCGACGACGAGATGAGGAAGCTGATCCTCGCCAACACGGTGGCGGGGGAAAAGGAGCTCCGGGGGCTGGCGGACGAACGGGCGGCCACGGTGAAGGGTTTTCTCGTGGAACAGGGGAAGGTGGAGCCGGCCCGCCTCTTCCTGAAGGCGGAAGACATCTTCAAGGTCCCAGCCCGCGAAGGGACGCCGGCGAGCCGGGTGGAGTTCGGCGCGGCGGTGGACTGACCCCCCCTGACGCCGGGCGGGAAATGCAAAAGGGGCGACTGCCGCAGCGGTCGCCCCTTTTCTGTTGCTCAAAACCGGAAAAATGGTTCTTAGCTGAAGTTCCAGATCGCCATTTCGAGAATGTCTTTCCAGCTCTTGCCGATCTCGTTGACCACCGTCGGCTCAAAGCCGCAGTGCATCATGCACTGGGCGCAGCGCTCGTCGCGTCCCACGCCGTACTTGTTCCAGTCGGTCTTCTCCATCATCTCCTTGTAGGTCGGGTAGTGGGCGTCGGTGATGAGGTAGCACGGGGCCTTCCAGCCGAGGGGGTTGCGGGTCGGGTTCCCCCACGGGGTGCACTGGAGCTGCTTCTCCCCTTTCAGGAAGCGGAGGTACATGGGGGTCGACCAGAAGCGGAACCGCTTGCTCATCCGGTAGACCTCGGCAAACTTCTTCTCGATCTCCCGGCGCTGGAGGAAAAGGTCCTCGCCCACCGCCTCGTAGTCGAAGCCGGGTGCCACGAGGATGCCGTCCACGCCGATCTCGGTCAGGAGCGAGAAGAGCATCTCGATCTCCACGAGGTCGGTGTCCTTGAAGATGGTGGTGTTGGTGCAGACCCGGAACCCCTTCGCCTTGGCCTTGCGGATCCCCTCGATGGCGATCTTGAAGGTCCCCTTGCGTTCCAGAAGCCGGTCGTGGGTCTCCTCCAGCCCGTCCATGTGGACGTTGAGGGTGAAGTTGGGGTGGGGGGTGATGTTTTCCAGCGCCTTCTCCAGCAGCAGGCCGTTGGTGCAGAGCTGGATGTGCTTCCCCCGCTCCAGCACCGCGGGGATCAGTTCATAGATGTGGGCGTAGAGGAACGGCTCGCCGCCGGTGATGGTGACGACGGGGGCCGGGCACTCGTCCACCGAGCGGAGGCACTCTTCGAGGGAGAGCATCTGCTGGATGGTGTCGGCATACTCGCGGATGCGGCCGCAGCCGGAGCAGGCGAGGTTGCAGAGGTGGGTCGGCTCCAGCATGAGAACCAGCGGGTATTTTTCATTCTTCTGCATCTTGTTGGAGATGATGTAGCGGGTCAGGTCGTAATTGAGTCGCAGGGGAAAACGCATGAAACGGTACGTCCTTTCATTGATACTTGGTAGGGGCGGATCTGGTGTCCGTCCGGGTATTTCGTAGTTCCGGGGCGCAGACAAGGTCCGCCCTCGAGAGTCCTATTTCACCAGGGAAAGCGCCGGCTTGCCCTGCGCCGCGAGGAACCCTTCCGCGGTGGCGGCGATGCCGGCGGCGTCGAGCCCGAGGTCGGCCCGGAGCCGGGCCTGGGGGCCCTGCTCGATGTAGCGGTCGGGGATGCCGATCCGCTTCACCCGCACTGCCGTCATCCCTTCGTCGGCCAGAAGCTCCAGGACGGCGCTGCCGAAGCCTCCCTGGAGGGCGTTCTCCTCCACGGTGACGATGCAGCCGGTCTGCCGCGCCGCGCCGAGGATCAGGTCGCGGTCCAGGGGCTTCACGAAGCGGGCATTGATGACGGTGGCCCGGATTCCCTTGGCCTCCAGCATCTTCGCCGCTTCCATCGCCGGGTAGACGGTGGCGCCGATGGCGACGAGGGCCAGATCGCTCCCCATGGCCAGGAGTTCCCCCCGGCCGATCTCCAGGCTCTGGAGCTCCCGATCGAGGGGGATTCCCCATCCGGCGCCGCGGGGGTAGCGGAGCGCCACGGGGCGTCCGGCATGGATGGCGGTCTTCAGCATGTGCTGGAGTTCGTTCTCGTCCTTCGGCGCCATGAGGGTCATCTCCGGCAGGTGCCGCAGGTAGGAGAGGTCGAAGACCCCATGGTGGGTCGGTCCGTCGTCCCCCACGAGTCCGGCCCGGTCAAGGGCCATGGTGACGGGAAGCTTCTGGAGGCAGATGTCGTGGAAGACCTGGTCGAAGGCCCGCTGGAGGAAGGAGGAGTAGATGGCCGCCACCGGCCGGAAGCCGTCGGCCGCGAGCCCCGCAGCGAAGGTGAGGCCGTGCTGTTCGGCGATGCCGACGTCGAAGAACCGCTCCGGAAACCGTTTGGCAAAGGGGGTGAGGCCGGTGCCGTCGGGCATGGCGGCGGTGATGGCGACGATCTTCTCGTCTTCCTCGGCCAGCTTCACCAGGGCCTCGCCGAAGACGGCCGTGTAGCTGGCGGCGCCGGGCTTGCCGCCGGAGGTCTTGCCGGTGGCCACGTCGAAGGGGCCGACGCCGTGGAAGATGTCGGGGTTCTGCTCCGCGGGGGTGTACCCCTTCCCCTTGGTGGTCATCACGTGGAGGAGCACCGGCCCCTCGACCCCCTTCAGGTTCTCCATCACCTCGATGAGTTGCGGGAGGTCGTGCCCCGGGATCGGTCCGACGTAGTCGAAGCCGAGGGCCTCGAAGAGCATGCCGGGGGTGAGGAACCCCTTCAGGGAGTTCTCGGCGCGGCGGGCGAAGTGGAGGATATCCTTGCCGATGGCGGGGATGTTCTCCAGCAGCCCCTGCATCTCCTTCTTCAGCTTGCGGAAGTCGCTCCCGGTCATCTTGCGGGAGACGAAGGAGGAGAAGGCGCCGACGTTCCGGGAGATCGACATCTCGTTGTCGTTCAGGATGACGATCAGGTTCTTCTTCAGGTGTCCCGCCTGGTTGAGGGCCTCGAAGGCAATGCCGCCGGTCAGCGACCCGTCGCCGATGACGGCGATCACCTTGTTGTTCCCCCCCTTCAGCTCCCGGGCCACCGCCATGCCGAGCCCCGCCGAGATGGAGGTGGAGGAGTGGCCGGTGTCGAAGGCGTCGTGGGGGGACTCGCTCCGCTTCGGGAAGCCGCTGAGGCCGCCGTACTGGCGCTGGGTGTGGAAGCGGTCGCGCCGGCCGGTGAGGATCTTGTGGGTGTAGGCCTGGTGCCCCACGTCCCAGACGATCCGGTCGGCGGGGGAGTCGAAGCAGTAGTGAAGGGCGATGGAGAGCTCCACCGCCCCCAGGTTCGACGCGAGGTGCCCGCCGGTCTTCGAGACCGTGTCGAGGAGGAACTGGCGCACTTCTGCGGCCAGCGCGGGGAGCTCCTCCCGCGGGATGTTCTTCAGGTCGGTCGGATTGGTGATGGTGTCGAGCAGTCGGGACATGCGCAACTTCCTTTCAGGCGCGGAAAACCGGACGGGCGCTCAGCGTGCATAGCCGTGGGCGCGGAACCATTCCACCGCGCGCCGCAGGGCTTCGGCGGCCGGGCGCCGGGAGAGTCCCAGCTCCTTCACCGCCTTGGAAGAGTCAAAAAACATGAATTTTCTGGCCATCTGCACCCCCGCCAGGGGGATGAGGGGCTCCCGTCCGGTGACTCGCGCCAGCGCCTCGTTCACGTAGGCGGCCATCAGGATCGGGGTGTAGGGGAGGCGGACCTTCGGCGCCGGCAGGCCGGTGATCTCCCCGAGCATGGCGAAGATCTGCCGCAGGGTCAGGTTCTCGTGGCCGAGGATGTACTTCTCGCCGATTTTTCCGTGGCGCGCCGCCAGGAGATGCCCCCGGGCGCAGTCCTCCACGTCGATGATGTTGAGGCCGGTGTCGAGATAGGCCGGCATCTTCCGGTTGAGGAAGTCGACAATGATCTTCCCCGTGGGGGTCGGCTTCACGTCGAGGGGGCCCACCGGCGTCGACGGGTTCACGATGACCAGGGGAAGCCCCCGGGCGAGGAACTTCTCCGCCTCGCGCTCGGCCAGAAACTTGCTCTTCTTGTAGTGCCCCACCATGTCGCCGAAGGCGACGGGGGTCGCCTCGGTGCCGGGGGTGCCGTCGCCGGGGTTGCCGAGGGTGCCGTCGCCGGGGTTGCCGAGGGTGCCGACGCTGCTCGTATAGACCACCCGGGCGGCACCGTGGCGCAGGGCGGCCTCCATGATGGCGCAGGTCCCCTCTACGTTGGCGGCGTACATGGTGGCCGGGGTCCGGGTCCAGAGGCGGTAGTCGGCGGCGGCGTGGTAGACCACCTCGCACCCCTTGACCCCCTTGTCCAGGCTCTCCGGGCGGCAGAGGTCACCTTCGCACACCTCCACGTCGAGGCCGTGGAGGTTGCGCCGGTCGGAACCGGGGCGGGCCAGGACCCGCACGTGGCACCCCTCCTTCAGGAGTTCCCGCACGAGGCTTGCGCCTATGAAACCGGTCGCGCCGGTGACAAAAACCTTCATGGTGGGCCTGCTGTCGTCCTCTCCCAAAAATGGCTGTAGGGGCGGATGTCTGACCCGCCCCTACGGAATCGCCTCCACTGGCCGGCGAGTGTCTCCGTTACGCCTTCTGTCGCTTCTGGCTCCGGTAGCGCCCCAGCGCCATGAGCGGGAAGCAGTTCCGGTAGATATGATACTTGATCATGAAGTATTTGGGGAAGCCGGTTCCGGTGAACTGCTGCTCGTCCCAGGTCCCGTCGGGCTTCTGGGTGTCGATGAGGTACTGGACTCCCCGGGCCACGGCGGGCGATTCGACCTCGCCGGCGGCCAGCAGGGCCAGGAGCGCCCAGCCGGTCTGGGACGCCGTGCTCTCGCCGATGCCGGCCAGGGACGGATCGTCGTAGGAGGCGCAGCTCTCGCCCCAGCCGCCGTCCATGTTCTGGCGCGACTTGAGCCAGTTCACCGCCCGGCGGATGTAGGGCTGGTTCATGTCCTCGCCGAAGGCGTCGAGGCCGCAGAGCACCGACCAGGTGCCGTAGATATAGTTGACCCCCCAGCGGCCCCACCACGGCCCTTCCGGCTCCTGGGCATCCTTCACGAACTGGAGCGCCCGCACCGCCACCTGGTCGTCCTTGGGGTACCCGAAGGTTCCCATCACCTCCAGCATCCGGCCGGTGAGGTCCGCCGTCGGCGGGTCGATGAGGGCTTCGAGATCGGCGAAGGGGATCTTGTTGAGGATGTGCTTGGTGTTGTCCTTGTCGAAGGCGCCCCAGCCTCCGTTCTTGCTCTGCATCCCGAGGCACCAGGCGATCCCCCGCTTGATGGCGGCTTCCTTGGCCTTCTGGTCCTTCACCTTCACGTCCTTGAGCGCCATCATGACGATGCCGGAATCATCCACGTCGGGATACCAGTCGTTGAGGAACTCGAAGGCCCACCCTCCCGGTTCCAGGTCGGGAGCCTTGACCTTCCAGTCGCCGGGCTTGCGCACCTCGCGGTCCAGAAGCCACTGGGCCGCCTTGACCAGGGCCGGGTGGTCGGTGGGGACTTCGGCATCGACCATCGCCATGAGCCCCAGGGCCGTGTCCCAGACGGGGGAGACGCACGACTGGAGGACGAGCTCGTCCTCTCCCTCGATGGCGAAGTTGGCCAGGGCCTGGAGCCCCCGGGCAACGGCAGGATGATCCTTCGCGTAGCCAAGGCAGTGGAGCGCCAGCACCGAGTTGAGCATGGCGGGCTGGATTCCGCCCCAGTCGCCGGTGGGCTCCTGGTGCTCCAGCACCCAGTTCTCCGCCTTGGCCAGGGCCCGCTTCATGCCGGGACGGATCGGGCTCGCCTCGTAGACCTTCAGGACATGGTCGATCCCGATGAAGATGTTCTTCCAGGTCAGGATGCCGTCTTCCTTGGTGAAGGTGTAGTCGGTGGGGCGCGGCGGGCGGACGTAGAGCTCCTGGACCCGCGCCCAGGGGGGGAGCTTGCGGACCGGCCGCTCGGCCATGACGATGGAGAGCGGGATGATGGTGGCCCGGGACCAGCTCGAAAACTCGTACAGGTTGAAGGTGAAGCCGTTGGGGAGGAGCATCATCTCGATCGGCATCGAGGGGACGCCGAGCCAGGAGAACTCGCCAAAGAGGGCGAGGAAGATCTTCGTGAAGACCCGTGCCTTGAGGATCCCCCCCCGTTCCAGGATGAAGGCCCGGGCCTTCTGCATGGCGGGGTGGTCGGCCGGATAGCCGGCGAGCTTCAGGGCGAAGTACGCCTCGATGGTGGTGGAGAGGTCGCCGGGACCGCCGAAGTAGATGCACCAGCACCCCTCCTCGGTCTGCTCGCGGAGGAGGTAGTTGGCCATCTTCCGCTCTTTTTCCTTGTCCATCAGCCCCATGAAACGGAAGAGCATGAGGTACTCGGCGGTGATGGTGGCGTTGGACTCCAGTTCCGCCCACCAGTACCCCTCCGGCAGCTGCTCCCGGAAGAAAAAGTCGCGGCTCCGCTCGATGGCGAGGTCCAGAGGGCTGGTGGCGCCCCCTTCTTTTTTCTTCCAGATGGAGGCCGGCAGGTGGTGAACCTTGGCCCCCGGTTTTTTCTGCGTCTCCTCCCGGGTCTCCCGCGCGGCATCGTTGAACGAGGTGAGCGCGTGCGAAATGGGATGCTTGGAGATTTTCATCTGTGTCCAACTCCTTTGTTGCATGGCACCGAAATCGTGTCGTTTCGCGGCCCCAGCCGATAATTCGGCCACAATAATCTGACTCTTCTATCACAAACTTTTCAAAAAATACACAATTTTCCCCCTTCGGGGCGCGATGTTTTAATGAAAACGCCGAGTTGCGGCGAAGGTGAGGCCGCGTGCCGACGGGCGAAGTAATTGCCTTTTGGGGGTGGGGTGTGCTAGGTTTCGAACGTTTTGACCAGGCAACCACCCAGAAGAGGCAGACCATGAAGACCGTTCACGACACAAGCCGTTTCTCGGGGCTCTTTCGCCTCGTTTCCCGCCATCCCCGGCTCATCCTGGGGGTGTCGCTCCTGCTGGCGGCGCTCTCGGTGCTCTACACGAAGCAGCAGATGCGGTTCCTGACCGGCCGGGACGACCTGATGCCGAAGAATGCGCCGTTCCAGCGGGATTACCGGGCCAACCGGGCCGAGTTCGGCGACCGGGAGGATATCGTCATCGTCATCGAAAGCGACGACGGCGACAAGGCGTCCGCCTTCGGCGAAAAGCTCTCGACCGCCCTGGCGGCCGACACGGGGCGCTTTCGCGACGTCTTCTACCCCAACGGCCTCCCCTTCTTCCGCCAGCACGGACTCCTGCTCCTCCCCCTCGACGAGATCCGGATACTCCGCAGGAACCTCACCCTGGCGAAACCGGTCCTGAAGGAGCTGGCGACGGCACCGTCGGTGCAGACCCTCTTCACCCACCTCACCGGCCGGATGGATGCCTACGTGGCCGGCGGGGCCGCGGCCCCCGGCGGCGCGGAGGAACTGGCGGGGCTCGTCTTCATGCTCGACAAGCTCGGCGCCGGCATCGGCTCCTTCGGTGGCGGGAAAGGTTCCTTCTCCCTGGAGGAGGTCTTCCTCGGCGGCGATTCGGCCATGGCCCGGGCGCAGCGGATGCAGATCGTGACGGTCCTGCCGGTGCGGGACGCGAAGAGCTTCGTCCCGGCCGAGGAGGCGATCCGGGTGGTGCGCGCCGCGGTGGCAAAGCTCAGGGCGCTCCCCGAATTCAAGGGGGTGAAGGTGGGGCTCACCGGGACGCCGGTCCTGGAGCACGAGGAGATGGCCACCAGCGAGCGGGACATCACCCTTGCCACGGTTCTCTCCCTGGCGCTCACCGTGGTGCTCCTGCTGGTCGCCTTCCGCGGGGTCCTGAACGTCGGCGCCGCCATGGTGTCGCTGGTGGTCGCCATCTGCGTCTCCTTCGGCATGGCGACCCTGGTGGTGGGGCACCTGAACATCCTCTCCATGGTCTTTGCCATCATGCTGATCGGGATCGGGATCGAGTACGGGATCCAGGTGGTGCTCCGCTACCAGGAGGAGCTCGGAGTCGGCTCCGGCGAACTGGAGGCGATCGGGACCGGGCTCGACCGCAACCTCTGGGCCATCGTCATGGCCGCCGCCACCACCGCCGCCGCCTTCTTCACCTTCGTCTTCACCGATTTCCGGGGGATCGCCGAGCTCGGCGTCATCGCCGCCATCGGCATCGGGGTCTGCGTTCTCGTCACCTTCACCACCCTGCCCGCGGCGCTCGTGCTGCTGGTCCCCCTGCGGCGGAAGAAGGAAGAGGAGCGGGAGGCCCGGGCGGCGACCGTGCTGCGGCGCTCCCGGCCGGCCGGCCAGCTCGAGGCGTTTCTCTTCGGCCACCCGCGGACGGTGGTGGGGGTGGCCATCGTGCTCTGCGCCGCCTCGGTCTATCCCCTGATCCAGACCCGTTTCGACTACAATCTGATGAACCTCCAGGCCAAGGGGCTGGAGCCGGTGGAGTACGCCTACAAGCTGATGCGGAGCAAGGAGAACTCGGGTTACTTCGCCGAGGTCACCGCCGCTACCCCCGCCGAGGCGAAGGCGCTCACCGCGCGGCTCGAAAAGCTTCCGGCGGTGGACCACGTGGTGAGCCTCCTCACCTTCGTCCCCGACGACCAGGAGGCGAAGCTGAAGGAGCTTGCGGCCCTGCGGGCCGAGCTTGCCGACGTGAAACCGGCCCCCTATGAGGAGGACCTGCGGGTGATGGAGCTCCCGACGGTCTTCGAGAACTTCCGCACCTCGGTGGAGCGGCTCAAGGGGTTCCTGGAGAAGGAGAAGAAGCCCGAGGCGAAGCCGGTGGGGGCCTTCCTCGCCACCCTGGACCGCTTCTTCGCCACCCTGGAAAAGGAGAAGGACAAGAACGCCCTCGGGATGCTCCGCGACTTCCAGGGGGGGATGCTCGCCTCGTTCCCCGAGAAGATCGGCCAGCTCCGGGAGAGCCTTGCCGCCGCCCCGGTGACCGAGGCTGACATCCCCCCGCAACTCCGGGAACGCTTCGTGGGGAAGAGCGGGAAGTACCTCCTCCAGGTAGCGCCCAGGGAGGAGATCTTCGCCCGGGATCCGCTCAAGCGCTTCCTCGACCAGGTGCGGAGCGTCTCCCCCGGCGCCAACGGCGAGCCGGTCATGGTCTACGAGTCGATGACCATCATGCGCGACGCCTATCTGCGGGCTTTCATCTACGCCTTCGCCGCCATTGTGGCGATCCTCTTCATCACCTTCCGCAGCGTCACCTACACCCTGGTGGGGCTCGTGCCGCTGGTGGTGGGGCTCCTCCTCATGGTGGGGGGGATGTGGCTCTGCGGCATCAGCTTCAACTCGGCCAACATCATCGTCATGCCGCTCATCCTCGGGATCGCCGTCGATTCGGGGATCTACATCATCAACCGTTTCCGGCGGGAGGACGGCGACCCCGCCGCGGTGATCATGAGCAGCACCGGCCTCGGGGTCATCTACAATACGCTCACCATCATGGCGAGCTTCGGCGCCCTCATGGTGGCCCACCACCAGGGGGTCTTCTCCATCGGCGCGGTGATGAGCCTTGGAATGGTGGCCTGCCAGGCGGCCTTCGTGCTGGTGCTGCCGGCGGTCCTCTCCCTGGTGGGGAAGAGGTGAAAGGGAAGGGGCTCTTCGGCGCGGTGCCGCTGGCCCATGCGTTCCTGCGGGAGCGGGTGCGGGAGGGGGACCGGGTGGTGGACGCCACCTGCGGCAACGGCCATGACACGGCGTTCCTGGCGGAGCTCGTGGGGGACGCCGGGACGGTCTGGGCCTTCGACATCCAGGAGGGGGCCCTGGCCGCCACCGAGGCGCGCCTCGCCGCCGCCGGATACCGGGGGCGGGCGGAGTTCATCCCCCGGGGGCACGAGCAGCTGGCCGCCGTCGTCTCCGGGCCGGTGCGGGCGGTGGTCTTCAACCTCGGCTACCTTCCCGGGGGAGAGAAAGAGACCGTCACCGCGGCCGCAACGACCCGTGCCGCCCTGGAGCAGGCGGCCGCCCTCCTCCTCCCCGGCGGCATCGTCACCGTGGCGGTCTACACCGGCCACCCCGGCGGGGCGGAAGAGGGGAGGGTGGTGGAGGAGTGGGCCGCCGCGCTCCCCCCCGCGCGGTTCAACGTCTGGCGCTGTCGGCAGCTTAACCGGCCGGAGACGGCCCCCTACCTCGTCGCCGTGGAGCGCGTCCCCGCCTGACCGGCAGCGAGCGTCCCCCGGACCGCCGGTTGTGGCCGCCTGCCGCCGTAGTACAATAGACCTGAATCCGGCACCTGCCGACTCCTGAGAGAACGAGCCACCCCGCCGGCGCCACCGCCAAGGAAACACCATGGGAATTCCACTCCGCACCCTGATCATAGAAGACTCCGAAGACGATGCCTTCCTCCTCCTGCGGGAGCTTGCCAAGGGGGGATACGACGTCGATTCGCTCCGCGTGGAGAATAGCGACGAGATGCGGCGGGCGATGGCTCACCGTCCGTGGGACATTGCCCTCTCCGACTACGTCCTTCCCCGGTTCAGCGGCCTCGAGGCACTGAAGCTCTGGCGCGACAGCGGGCTCGACCTCCCCTTCATCGTCATATCGGGGAACATCGGGGAGGAGACCGCCGTGGAGGCCATGAAGGCCGGGGCCGACGACTACTTCGTGAAGGGGAACATCTCCCGGCTCGTCCCCGCCATCCGGCGCGAACTGAAGGAGGCAGAAAACCGGCGGCAGAAGCGGGAGGCGGAGGAGGCGCTGCTCCGGAGCGAGCTTCGCTACCGGCGCCTCGTGGAGGCGGTCACCGACTACCTCTACACGGTGGAGGTCCGGGACGGGAGCGTGGCGGGAACCTACCACGGCCACGGCTGCACGGCGGTGACCGGCTTCACCCCCGAGGAGTACGAGGCCGACCCCTTCCTCTGGTACCGGATGATCTACGACGAGGACCGGGAGACGGTGATCGACCAGGCCCGGCGGCTCCAGGCGGGAGAGGACATCCCCTCGCTGGAACACCGGATCATCCACCGGGACGGGTCGGTCCGGTGGGTGCGCAACACCATCGTCCCCCGGCACGACGAGGAGGGGCGGCTCGTGGCCTACGACGGCCTCGTCTCCGACATCACCGGCCGGAAGGTGGCCGAAGAGGAGATGCGTCTGCGGGGAGCTGCACTTGCCGCCGCGGCCAACGCCATCGTCATCAGCGACCAGGAGGGGAGGGTGATCTGGGCGAACCCCGCCTTCACCACCCTCACCGGCTACACCCTCGACGAGGTGCGGGGGAAAGGTCTGAGCATCCTCAACTCGGGGGTGCACGAGAACGGCTTCTACCGCGAACTCTGGGAGACCATCAAGGGGGGGAGGGTCTGGCGGGGGGAGATGATCAACCGCCGCAAGGACGGCTCCCTCTACACCGAAGAGCAGACCATCACCCCCGTGGCCGACGGGGACGGGGCGGTCCGCCGCTTCGTGGCCATCAAGGAGGACGTGACCGAGCGCAAGCGGGCCCAGGAGGCGCTTCTGGAGAACGCCCGGATGAGCGGCGACATGGATGTCGCCTGCCAGATCCAGCGGGCGCTCCTGCCGGCGGAGCCGCCCCAGGTGCCGGGGGTCCGCTGCGCCGGGAAATGGCTGCCGGCGGCCCACGTGGGGGGGGACTACTACGACTTCTTCCCGCGGGAGGACGGCTCCCTTGACGTGGTCATCGCCGACGTCTCGGGCCACAGCGTCGGCGCCGCCCTCATCATGACCGAGGCCCGCAGCGTCATCCGCGCCCAGGCCCGCTCCGGCGGCTCGCCCGCCGCCATCGTCGACTCCCTCAACGAGCTGCTCTACGACGACCTGAGCCGGGCCGAGCTCTTCATCACCATGTTCTACGCCTCCTACGCCCCGACCACCCGCACCCTCACCTTCGCCAGCGCCGGCCACAACCCGCCGCTCCTCTACCAGCGCGACACGGGGGAATTCCGGGAGCTGGACGCCGAGGGGCTGATCCTCGGGGTGAGCCAGGGGGTCGTCTTCGAAGAGCGCCAGGTGGAGCTTGCCCCGGGGGACGTGGTGCTCCTCTACACCGACGGGATCACCGAGGCCCAGGACGAAACGGGGGAATTCTTCGGCGTCTCCCGGCTCTGCAGCGCCCTCCACGACCATCGGGACGACGGCCTTGAGGGGCTCATGGGGGCGGTGCTCGCCCGGCTCGCCGGCTTCACCCGCCTGAGCTCCCTCGGCGACGACGTCTGCATGGTGCTCCTCAAGCCGGTCTAAGGGAGAAAGCCGTTGCAAACTCCCCCCGAACGGGGGTAAATAGCCGTGCCTTCCGCTCCGCTGCGGTGGCCACGAACCGCACCCGGAAGGTAGCCCGCCGCATGCTCAACCAGTTTCTGCCGTTTCTCGCCGTCACTCCCCCCCTTGCCTACGGGGTCATCTCCCTGGCCTGCGCCCGTTCCTGGTTCGGCCGGCGCCGCCCCGCCCCGGGCTGCACCCCCGCCGTCACCATCCTCAAGCCGGTGAAGGGAGTGGACGCCGGGAGCCTCGAAAATTTCGCCTCCTTCTGCCGCCAGGAGTACCCCGCCCCGGTGCAGGTCGTCTTTGCCTGCGCCGGGGCCGACGACCCGGTGATCCCGGTGATCCGCCGCCTCATGGCCGACTTCCCCGCCGCCGACATCGAGCTGGTGGTGGACGGCGCCATCCACGGCCCCAACTACAAGGTCTCCAACCTCATCAACGCCTTTCCCCGGGCGAAGCACGACCTGATCATCGTCTGCGACAGCGACATCCGCGTCTCCCCCGATTTCCTGCGGGAGGTGGCCGCCCCCTTCGCCGACCCGCAGGTGGGGCTCGTCACCTCCCTCTACCGGAGCCCCGGCGTGCGGGGCGCGGCCACGGCCCTGGAGGCCATGGGGTTCACGGTGGAGATGGTCCCCAACGTGATGGTGGCGCTGAAGCTCGAAGGGCTCTCCTTCGCCCTGGGGGCCGCCATGACCGTGCGGCGGGGGGCCCTGGCCGCCATCGGCGGCTTCCCCGCCCTGGTCGACTACCTGGCCGACGACTACCAGCTCGGCAACAAGATCCACCGGGCCGGATGGCGGCTGGAGCTCTCCGACTGCTTCGTGGAGAGCGTCATGCACCGGGAGGATCTCGCCGCCGTTCTCTCCCGCCAGCTCCGCTGGTGCCGGACCATGCGGGTCTCCCGCCCCGGCGGCTACCTCGGCTCCGGCATCACCCAGCCGTTCCCGATGGCCTGCCTCGCGCTCATCCTCTCCGGCTTCTCCGCCGCCGGGTGGGGGGCGGCGCTCCTCCTCTACCTCGTCCGGGCGCTTGTGGTCCTTCTCTTCAGCCGCCGCTTCATCGGGGACGGCATCTTCCCCCGCTGGCTCTGGCTCCTGCCGCTGCGCGACGCCTTCGCCTTCGCCACCTGGGCCCTCTCCTTCGCGGGGGACCGCGTCCGCTGGCGGGGGCACCTCTTCCGGCTTCTCCCCGGCGGGAAAATCGTGGAACTCTGATTCAGCCGTGTCGCATTTCCCACCACTGGTGCCCGGAGGGGGTGGAGTTCTCGCGCAGAAGCGATCCCCGCAAGAAACCACCTTCGGCATGAGCGAAGGGAAGGCCTTGGAAATTGCTGATTACCTGCCACGAAGAGCGGCTGGTGACGCTGGATCGGTTCGGAGCGGGGACTTCGCTCCCTCCAGTAACCAGGCACGGACGCAAGGTGAATAGCGCCGCCGGCCGGCGGCGGTTCCCTTTCGGCTATTTTTCGGCTTCTGTTCAGCCCGGGCTCTCTGTTACGATGGATGTCACACAGGAGGGGCGCCGGCGCAGGAGGAAGAGGCCCGGCGTCAGGGGGAGCGGTGATGGAAGAGGGGGAGGTTGCGCAGATTCTGGCCCGGGATTACTGGGTGTTCGACCTGGACGGAACCCTGACGGTGCCGGTGCACGACTTCGCCGCCATCAGGGCCGCCCTCGGGATTCCCGACGGCGTGGACATCCTCGGGCATATCGATGGGCTGCCGCCGGAGGAGGCGAAACGCCTCCACGGGGAGCTGGACGCCATAGAGGAGGAACTCGCCGGCCGCGCCGAGGCTGCCGCCGGCGCTGTGCGGCTTGTGAAGGCGCTCCGCGGCCGCGGCAATCGGCTCGGAATCGTCACCCGCAACACGAAGCGGATCGCCCTCCGGGTGCTGGAGGCCATCGGCGTGGGAGAGCACTTCGCGCCGGAGCATGTCCTCGGCCGCCACGACGTCCTCCCCAAGCCCGACCCGGCGGGGCTCGCCCGGCTCGGCGCCGGCTGGGGCATCTCCGGCCGGGCGATGGTGATGGTGGGGGACTACCTCTTCGATCTCCAGAGCGGCCGCGCCGCCGGCACCGCCACCGTTCACGTCGACCGGACGGGAGCCTTCCGCTGGCCCGAGCTGGCCGACATCGCCGTCTCCAGCCTCGACGAACTGGCGGACCGGCTTCCCGGCGCCGGTCCGGCCACCCCTAGAATCCCCGGTCCTTGGCGAATCTCCTGAGGGAGCGGTCGTAGGTCCGCTCCCCTTCCGGGGAGAAAAAGCAGCCGGGGATCTCGTCCCGCTGGCGGTGGAAGGTGATGCATTTGCAGCAGTTTCCCCGCTTGTCGCAGGTGACGTAGGTGCAGCTGCAGTGGTCGGTGGAGCGGGTCGATACGCATTCCATGGTTTTCATTCCTCTCCGTTATCTGAATCGTTCCTTCGCTTTTTCGTAGGCCTTCTGGAGTTCGTCGAGGGAGGCCTCCGCCCCCCGTTTCATCTCCTGCCACGCCTGCCCGCCGGAAGACTTCAGCCCCCGAAGCCGCTCCCGGAGTACCTTCTGCTTCTCCCGCAGCTCCTGCATCTCCCGCGTGACCGCTTCGCCGGCCTCCGCCTTCGATTCCTTCAGCTTCTTTTCCAGTTCGTCGAGCTTCCTGCCGATCTCCGAGCTCCTGCGTTCCAGCTCCCCCGGTGCCGGCTCCTGCTGTGCCGGTGGCTCCTCCGCGGCGGAACTCCGGGCCGCCGTGAGGGGAGATGCCGCGACGAGCGCGGCGGCAGCGATGATGACAAGCCGTTTCATGGTGCACTCCTTTGCACGGGGCGGGGCGGTCTGCCGGCCGCCCGCAGCGGTTTTTCTGCGGATACTATAAAAGGAGGAGGCACCCGATGCAAACGCAAAAAGTGAATACAGAGCCCCCCGGCGTGTGGTAGAAACAGAGGTGGCGAAAGGAGATGGCGGCGATGGTGCCCTGGCGCCCCGCGGGGGATTTTGCGCCTGCCGGAGGTCGCCACCTTCTCTGTCGGAGCGGGGAGTGCCCCGGCGGCCTGATGCCAAGGGGAACGGGTTGCGGTATACTGGATTCGCCTCACTCGTGCGTTCGGAGTGATGACCCGGTCCACTGACCCGAGGGAGGAGAAGGTCCCTGATGGCGGACAACCGTGCCTTCAAAGCGGGAGCCGATTGATGAAGCAACTCAGCCTCAAAACACGCATGGCGCTGGTGGTGACCCTCTTTTTCCTCTGCTTTGGGTGTGTGGCTGGTTTTCTTGCCCTTGCCTATTTTGAGCAGAAATTCAAGGAGACCATCTTCACCCAGCAGGCTTCGCTGGTCGCCTCCCTCGCCAGTGACCTCGACAAGAACCTCTCCTTTGCCCAGAGTTCCCTTGCCGCCTTTGCCCCGATGCTGACGCCGGAAGCGCTCCGGGATCCGGATGTTGCCCAGAAGGTTCTGGACGAGAAGACCACCCTCCATCTGATCTTTGATATCCTCTTCATCTTCGCGCCCGACGGCAGGCTTATCGTCGAGAGCCCTTACCTGAGCGGGAGGCGCGGGGGGGACTATTCCTACCGGGAGTATTTCAGGAAGACCGTTGCGACCGGGATGCCCCAAATCAGTGATCCCTACCGTTCCACCCATGTTACGGGGCGCCCCGCCGTCATGCTGACCCATCCGCTCTACGATGCCCGCGGGAAACTGATGGCGATCCTTGCCGGAAACATCGATCTGGCGGGAAACAACTTTCTGACGGACGTGGGGCGCCTGTCCATCGGAAAGAGCGGATACGCATATTTGTGTGCAGAGAACCGGACCCTGATCATGCACCCCGACCGGTCGCGCATCATGGAACATGTCCCGGTCGGCCAGAACCTGCTGCTGGACAGGGCGTTCGGCGGCTTCGAAGGAAGCGGGGAAACGGTGACCACCAAGGGGAGGGCGGTCCTCTCCTCGGTCAAGCACCTGCGCACCGTCGGCTGGCTGCTGGCCATCAGCTATCCCCTCCATGAGGCCTACGCCCCCCTCTCCCGGGCGCGGGCCTATGTCGTGAGCGCCCTGACCTTGGGGATCCTGCTGATGCTGCTCCTCAGCTGGTACGCCATGCAGCGACTGATGTCCCCCCTCTCCCGCCTCACCCGGCACATCGAGACCCTCTCCCCCGGCGGGGAGGCCCGGGAGCCGCTGCCGGTGGAGACGGGCGACAAGATCGGCACCCTCGCCACCGCCTTCAACGCCATGATGGCCACCATTCACGAGAAGCGGGAGTCGCTGCAGGAGGCGCTGCGGCAGGCGGAGGAGGAACGGGCCAAGACCGATGCGATCATCGCCGCCCTGGGGGACGGGCTCAGCATCCAGGGGCGGGATTTCCGGATCCTCTACCAGAACCAGGAGCACCGGCGGCTCTTCGGCGGGAGCTACCTCGGACGCTATTGCTACGAAGTGTACCGCCAGCGCGACCACGTCTGCAGGGAGTGCCCCGTGGCCCGCTGTTTCGCCGACGGCCAGGTTCACCGGATGGAGTACCGGAACCCGCCGGGAGCGGTGGCGGAGTATCTGGAGATCACCGTTTCGCCCCTGCGGGACGCCGCCGGCGAGACCTTCGCCGTCATCGAACTGGTGAGGGATGTCACCGCGCGGAAACGGGCGGAGGAGCAGGTGCAGAGGCTCAATGCCGAGCTGGAGCAGCGGGTCCGGGAGCGGACCGAGGAGCTGCAGCACTCCCTCCGGGAGATGGAGACCTTCTGCTATGCGGTTTCCCACGACCTGCGCACCCCCCTGCGGGGGATCCACGGTTTCAGCTCCCTCCTCCAGCAGGAGTACGGCGACCGGCTCGACGAGGGGGGGAGGGAATACCTCCAGCGGATCGCCGGCGCCGCGGGACGGATGGGAGAGCTCATCGACGACCTGCTGGAGCTCTCCCGCGTCACCCGGGACGAACTGCGCCGGGAGCCGGTGGATCTCTCCACCATGGCGACGGAGATTGCCGACGAGCTCCGGCTGAGCCAGCCGGAACGCACGGTGGCGTTCACCATCGAACCGGGTCTGGCGGCCGTCGGCGATCCGTCCCTGCTGAGGGGGGTCATGGCAAACCTCATCTACAACGCCTGGAAGTTCAGCTCCCGCACCCCCCATGCCCGGATCGAGGTCGGCTCCCGCGTCGACGGGGGGGAGCGACTCTTCTTCGTGCGCGACAACGGCGTCGGCTTCGACATGCGGTACGCGGACAAGCTCTTCCTCCCCTTCCATCGCCTCCACGCGGCCGAGGGGTTCGAGGGGACCGGCATCGGGCTGGCCGCGGTTCAGCGCATCATCGAGCGCCACGGCGGCACAATCCGGGGGGAAGGGAAACCGGGAGAGGGGGCGACGTTCTCCTTCACCCTCGGCACCGGCGCCCCACCCCCGGCATAACCTGCGGAGGAGAACCATGCAACCGGCAACCATGGAATCGGCCAACGAGATCCCGCTCCTGAAGAAGCTCGGGATCCGGCTGGCGGAGATCGGCGACCGCCACGCGACGATGGAGCTCGAAGTGGACGAGAGCCACGGAAACTACCTGGGGGGCGCCCACGGCGGGCTCATCGCCACCCTCATCGACACCGTCTGCTTCTTTCCCCGGCCGCTCCTGCCGTCGGGTCGCCTGGTCACCACCACCAACCTGAACGTCGCCTACATCCGGCCGGCGGGGGTGGGAGACCGCCTCATCGCCCGCTCGGAGCTTCTCCACCTGGGGCGGCGGACCGCAAGCCTCACCGCCCGCGTGACCGACGGGGGGGGCGGCTCGTGGCCCACGGGTCGGTCTCGCTCCTGGTGCTGGATGAGCCGGGGGCCCGGTGACGGCGGTCCGCCGCCCCTCCCCGAGAAATACCATTCCCGAAAGGATGACCATGTTCCGTAAGCTGCTCGCATCGCCGGCGATGCTCCCCCTCTCCCTCGCCCTGGGGGTGGCGCCATTTTTCCCCGAACCCCACATCGTCGAGAAGTGCCGGATGCTCATGGCCGGCACCCTCCGCCGCCCACTGGACATCTTCGACCTCGTCCTTCACGCCTCCGCCCTGAGCTATTTCGGCTACCGCGCGGGGCGGGAACTCGGCTCCCTCCTGCTCAAGAGAAGGGAGGGGAGATGAAAAAGGGTGTTTCCTCCGACGCCCCCCTCGTCTGGTCGTCGGAGCACGGCCGGATCTGCCCCGGCTGCGGGAAACCTGCGGCGGCCTGCGCCTGCGCCAGGAAGCCGGCGCGGCCGGCGGTGGATGGCATCGTCCGGGTCCGGCGCGAGACCAAGGGGCGCGGCGGCAAGACGGTGACGGTGGTCGCCGGCGTCCCCCGCGACGACGGCGGCATCAGGGAGCTGGCCGGCGAACTGAAGCGCCGCTGCGGCACCGGCGGGACGGTGAAGGATGGCGAAATCGAGATCCAGGGCGATCACCGGGACCTGATCGTTGCCGAGCTGGAGAAGCGCGGCTACACGGTGAAGCGGGCCGGGGGATGAGCAATGCGGCTCCTCTTCCCGGAGAGAAGGGATGGGTGGCCGCTGTCGGTTATGGAAAGAGGAGGAATTCGGTGAAACGACTCTGTGTCTTCTGCGGATCGAGCCCCGGGGCCAACGGCGCCTACCGGGAGGCGGCGGAGGGGCTTGGCCGGCTCCTGGCCCGGGAGGGGATCGGCCTCGTCTACGGCGGGGCCAGCGTCGGGCTCATGGGGGCCGTGGCCGACGCGGCCCTGGCGGCGGGGGGCGAGGTGACCGGCGTCATCCCCCGGGCTCTGGAGGAAAAGGAGATCGCCCATCCGGGGCTCACGGCGCTCCATGTGGTCGGCTCCATGCACGAGCGCAAGGCCCTCATGGCCGAGCTCTCCCACGGCTTCATCGCCCTCCCCGGCGGGATGGGGACCTTCGAGGAATTCTTCGAGGTGCTCACCTGGGGCCAGCTCGGGATGCACCACAAGCCGTGCGGCCTCCTCAACGTCGCCGGCTACTACGACCGGCTGGCCGCCTTCCTGGACCACACCGTGGCCGAGCGGTTCGTGAAGGGGGAGCACCGGGAGATGATCATCGTCGAAGCGGACCCGGCGCGGCTTCTGGAGCGCTTCCGCTCCTACCGGTCGCCGGCGGCCAAGAAGTGGCTCGACCGGGAGAGCCTCTGAACCCCCGATTCATCATCGCATCCAGACCAGATTGGCGGCGATTCCCCACATGGTGCACCCCACCAGCAGATCGAGCGCGCGCCAGGCGGCTGGTCTGCGGAAGAGCGGCGCCAGCACGCGGGCCCCGTAGCCGATGCCGTAGAACCAGACCAGCGACGCCGCCATGGCCCCCACGGTGAAGAGCGCGCGGGAGTGCCCCGAAAACTGCCCCGCCAGGCTGCCGAGGAGGAGCACCGTGTCGAGGTAGACGTGGGGATTGAGGAGGCTCAACGCCAGGGTGGTGAGGATGATGCGGGAGCGGCCGTCGAAGGGGCGGCCGTCGTCAGCGGCCTCCATTCCTCCCGGCCGGAGCGCGGCATGGAACGAGCGGAGCCCGTAGGCGAAGAGAAACGCCGCCCCGCCCCAGAGGGTAAGCCCCATGAGGTTCGGCGACGCCGCCACCAGCGTGCCGAACCCTCCGGCGCCGAGGCCGATGAGCACCGCGTCGCAGAGAAAACAGACGGTGCAGACCGCGAAGACGTACTCGCGCTTCAGCCCCTGCCGGAGCACAAAGGCGTTCTGGCTGCCGATGGCGACGATCAGGCTGGCGCCGAGGCCGAAGCCGCTCAGAAGCGGCGCGAAAACAGGCTGATTTGGCATGATTGGAAGCCCCCGTGTACTGCTCGTCATTTATAGCGGAGCGGGCTTCTCCGTGCAAGGTGCTCTTGGAGGATGGTGTCGTTGCCCGATCAGCGCAGTCAGCGCACGGGCGGTAATCGTTCAATGGTAGTAGGGTTGAAAATGGTTAATAAGAACTTACTGCGATGGGCCAGAAGTGTTATACATCGGAGGAGTAGGCCGGGGGTGCGTGGAAGTCTGGATTCGATGCCGAATTTGCCTACTGAGTAATTGGAGTAATGGACTGGGTTTCCGATTTGTCAGTAGATGTTTCCGGGAGAAATGTTCCCATAAGGGAGATCACCGGTTCACGCGCGCGTGCGCGTGAACCGCTCAATAGCGAGTTGGCCGCTAAGAAAGGAATAATAGATGAGTTTCATACGAAAGAACTGGAAATTCGTAGTAACAACGATGATTTCTGTGTTGGCATTAGCTCCAGCTTGGCTAGTTATCTCGTCTAACAATAAGAAATCAGTATCATACGATATACAATCTGTATCTCCACTGGTATCAGAAGAACAATCAGATACTCATGGCTTGCAAGTGTTTTTTCAAGGGAACCAGGTAGCAAAACCTTACGTTTCAGTAATTAAAATTATAAATGATGGAGGAGTACCAATAGAGTCAAGAGATTTTGATGGTCCGATAGATATTGAATCTGGTGAAATTACAAATTTGTTAGCTGCATCTGTTATAGGCAAGCAACCTGATTCTATCAAGGCAAGAATAGAAATTAAAGGGAAAACCATATCATTTATGCCTACACTATTGAATCCTGAAGATGCAATAACAATTAAAATTATTACAGGTAATGCTAAGCCAGCATACAAAATAACAGGTAGGATATCTGGTATTAAAAACTTAAGCAAGTATGGCATGAAAGATCAGACAAAAGAAATATTAGCGTTTAGCATATTAACAGCTGGAGTATTCTTATTTGGAATTATTATGGCCATATTGATGGATGCTCACAGCGAAAGAGATAAATCTTTTAATATTTGCTTTATTCGGACTAGATCCCTATTCTTCATTGTCGCGCCTTGCCTAATTGGCATGTCTATTACCATAGGCCTTTTCCAGAAGAAATATAATTTAGGAAATTGGTATTTTTTCTTGATTATTATCGTTGCTTTTATTGCTGGGGAAATAGCATGTAACATACTAAAGTTACATGCAAAAATCAAATACGAACCAGTGGTAGAATAATTAGCATAGCTGGGCCAACAAAGCGCGACAGCGGCCAAGCCGCTGCGCTCTCACACGTTGTACGGAAATGAATGTGATGACAAAAGGCACACGTGAAGGTATGATGTCAATATGAAGCCTATCAATTGGAGCTCCGAAAAAAACCTGGCGCTCAAGGCTGAGCGGGGCATTTCCTTCGAGGAAGTGCTGGTAGCTGTTTCCCAAGGCGCGCTCCTTGATGTGGTCGAACATCCCAATAAAGAAAAGTACCCGAATCAGCGTATTTTTATCGTCCGCATTCGCGGCTACGCCTTCTTGGTTCCTTTTGTTGAAACGGATGGAGAAATCTTTCTGAAGACGGCCATTCCGAGTCGAAGCGCCACCAAGAGGTACATTTCAAAGGGGAAGAACGATGAGTAAGAAATTAAAAGCTGAAGAAAAAAATTACGAAGATGACATCCTGGAATCATATGAGGGCGGAGAGTGGAAGTCGGTGGCTAATCTTGACGACGAGATTGCCCGCTATGCTTCAAGTGCTGCAGCCACCCTCACCAAGGATAAACGAATAAACATCCGGCTCTCTTCTCGTGACCTCGAAGATATCCAAATGAGGGCTGCAGAGGAAGGTATGCCCTACCAGACACTTATTGCCAGTATCGTCCACAAATATGCCAGCGGCCGGCTCGTCGAGACCGCTTTACGTCCAACCAAGCAGTCAGCCGGTCGCGCAAAAAAACTGCGCGCCGGTTAGCTCTCCCCCTTGGACAAATGATCTGACAACTGAAAGTACCTGCGAGGATGAAATGATCATTACTACAACGGAGAATGTTACGGGTTACCGGGTTACTGAGGTGAAAGGGCAAGTATTCGGTGTAGTTGTTCGAAGCAGAGGCTTGGCAGGCAATATTTTGGCAGGGTTGCGATCAATATTTGGCGGTGAAATTACGGAATACACACAGCTCCTTGAAGAGGCCAGGCGACATGCCATTGACCGCATGGTAAAGAATGCCGCCTTGATGAATGCAAACGCCATCGTAATGATGCGTTTTGATTCGGCGGAAATTGGACAGACAATGAGTGAGATTGTTGCCTATGGCACTGCGGTGGTACTGGAAAAACAGGGTTGAATCCATGCTGAGAATATCGTTGCTGATTTGTGGACTTGGACTGACAGCGATCGGCATGTATCTCTGGATTCGGGATAAATGTGCCTTTCAGCCGTTTCTGATCTGGGGGGGCATTCTGGTGGTCGCGGTTCTTTTCGAACGGTGGCGTTACCGGCGTAACGAGCACAACCATGACCGGCCATGGCAATCAACGGGTGAGAAATTTGAAGACCCTGAAACCGGGCAAACTGTGGAAGTTCACTACGACCCGGTTACTGGAGAACGCCGCTACATGAAGAAATGAGAGAGCACGGACCGGGCAGGCCCTTGGACACCGATCCGGGCTGAGAAGCGCCACGTGCGGGGCACGCGCTCCGTCACTTGCTTCAAAACCTCCCCCCGCAGTCGGGATGTCAAATGGAACCAATCTACGAAAAAATCTTTCCCATCCGCTCCTATGAAGTGGACATGGAGGGGCGGGTGCGGCCGACGGCGCTTCTCAACTATCTCCAGGAGGTTGCGGGTGACCATGCGCGGCTCCTCGGGGTTTCGGTGCACGATCTGATGCGGTGCGGGCTCACGTGGGTCCTCTCCCGCACGCATCTGACGATCCTCGGTGCCGCATCCTCTCGCGACGAGCTGCGGGTGCGGAGCTGGCCGTCGAGCCGGGAAGGGCGCTTCACCTGCCGGGAGTTCGAGATGACCGCCGTGGATGGCCGTCCCGTCGCCCTCGCCACCTGTTCCTTCGCGGTGCTCGATCTCGCCACCCGCCGGCCGGTGGCCATCGACGAGCGCCTGCCGGTCTATCCCCTCCTGCCGCGCCGGGCGATCGATGACCGCTTCGCGACGCTCCCGCGCCTGTCCGGGCCGGCGGCGGAGCTTTCCTTCCGGGTGGGGAGGGGGGATCTGGACATGAACCGCCACCTGAATAACGTGGTCTACGCCGCCTGGGCCCTGGAGACGGTGCCGGCGGAGGTGGCAGAGGGGGTCCGCCTCGCCGACCTGGAGATCGCCTACCGGGCCGAGGCGCTCTACGGCGAGACGGTGGTTGCCCGCTGCCGGCAGGAGGCCGGCGGGGAGAGCCCCGTCTGCATCCACCAGATCGTGCGGACCGACGACGGGGTGGAGCTTGCCCGGCTGGTGAGCCGCTGGAGGATGGCAGCCCGGTAGGGGGCGGTGCCGCGGGGGGGAAGATCGGAGAGGGGAGGGCTGGCGACGGCTTTCCCCTTTTTGCGTTGTGCCGGGGGCGGTCAACCGGAAGGATGCCGGCGCGTTTATCCGTTCAAATGCCGCGACGCGGTTTCCTTGCCGCCGATCCGAGGTACACTGAGTAGTAACGGGAAGGAGCCGCGTTCATTCATTCAAGGGGGATCACCATGAACAAGTTCATCATTGCCATCGCCGCTATAGCCCTCTGTGCCATCCCCGCCGTTTCCGGGGCGGCGCCGCCCCGGCCCGGGGCCTATGTCTCCGGCTTCCTCGGGGTGAGCGCCCCCCTGGACACCGACGTGACGAGCATCAACAACACGAGCGGGTCGGTCTTCAACGACCGGGTGGAGTTCGATCCGAGCATCAACGTGGGGGGGACCGGCGGGTACGACTTCGGCCTCATCCGCCTGGAGGGGGAGATTTCCTACAAGCATGCGGAGATCAAGTCGATCACCGACGACACCGGCTTCCGGTTTCGGGGGGTGGACGGGAACCTCGGGGCCCTGGCGGTGATGGGGAACGCCTTCTTCGATCTCCACAACGCGACGCCGGTCACCCCGTACTGGGGGGGAGGGATCGGCTTTGCCGTGCTGCACCTGAGCGATACCTACGGCAACGACGCGGTGGGACGGCTCCTCCTCTATCCCTCGGATGACGCCACCGTCTTTGCCTACCAGGCCGGCGGCGGCCTGGAGATCGCCATCAACCGGCAGTTTTCGCTGGATCTCGGCTACCGCTACTTCGGCACCGCCAAGGCGACCTTCGATTCGGACCCGCTGACGACGACCAAGCTGAAGTACGAGAGCCACAACGGGATGGTGGGGTTCCGGGTGAAGTTCTAGCTCTATGTTGTCACCTTGCGTCGACGCGTGGCGTCGGGAGGGGGCGGAGCTCTCACTCCGAACCGATCCAGCGTCACCAGCAGATCTTCGTGGCACGTGAACAGCGATTCCCGGAGCGTTCCCTCCGCTCATGCCGGTGGTGGTTTTTTGCGGGGATCGCTTCTCCGCGAGAGCTCCGCCCCCTCCGGGAGCCAGTGGTGGAACATCTGACAAAATAGAACTAGGAGGAGCGGATGACCATTGACGAAGCGACGAGGGATTACGAAGCGTGGGTGGCCGGTTTCACGCCGCTGGTGGCTGACGACGTGGCGCTGAAGCATCGGCGCATGGCGGAGGATCCGTTCCAGTTTCTGCGGGCCACCTTTTATCGGTGGGTGCAGCGCTGGCCCGAAGTCTGCCCCGACCTGGCCCGGGCGCTGGCGGTTCTGGCGGTGGCTGATCTCCACGTGGAGAACTTCGGCACTTGGCGCGACGCGGAGGGGCGCCTTGTCTGGGGGGTCAATGACTTCGACGAGGTCTGCCCGCTCTCTTACGCGGCGGATCTGGTGCGGCTTGCGGCGAGCGCCCTCCTGGCGGGGGAGGGGAAGGGGATCGACATCTCCCCCAAGGATGCCTGCCGGGCGATCCTCGACGGCTATGCCGCGGGGATGGCGGGGGGAGAGCCCTACGTCCTTGCCGAGCGCCACCAGTGGCTCCGGGAGACGGCCTTCGGCGAGCTGCGGGACCCGGTCCGGTTCTGGGAGAAGATGGACAATCTCCCGGCATGGCAGGGGACGGTGCCGCCGGAGGCGCGCCGGCTCCTGGAGAAGGCGCTCCCCACAGCCACCGCCGATGTCCGGATCAGCCACCGGGTGGCGGGGCTCGGAAGCCTGGGACGGCACCGCTTCGTTGCGGTCGGCACCTGGTCGGGGGGGAGGGTGGCCCGGGAGGTGAAGGTCCTCGTCCCGTCGGCCTGCGTCTGGGCGGCGGGGGGGGATGGCGCGGCGACCGTGCGCTATGACGAGATCCTGGCGGCGGCGCTCCGCGTTCCCGATCCGTTCGTCGCCCTGCACAGCCGCTGGCTGGTGCGGCGGCTGGCGCCGGACTGCTCCCGCATCGAGCTCGCCTCGCTGTCGCACAAGCGCGACGAAAAGCGGCTGCTGCGGGCCATGGGGTTCGAGACCGCCAACATCCACCTCGGGAGCCCGGCGGCGGTGAAAAAGGTGAGGGAAGATCTGGAGAAACGCCCCGAAGGATGGCTCCACGAAGCAGCGGAGGCGATGGCCGGGGCGGTGACGGCGGACTGGAAAGAGTGGCGCCGTGGCAACGACACGGCAAAGAAGTGAAAAAGCCCGCCATTGCGGGCTTTTTGCATGATGGCTATTCCGGCCGGGAGGCGGAGAAGAGGAGTTTTGCCGCGTCGATGGTGTAGAGGACGAGACCGGCCCAGATGCAGGCGAAACTCACCAGGTGGGCGCGGGTGAATGGCTCGCCGTAGGCGAAGACCGCCAGCAGGAAGTGGAGCGTCGGCACCAGGTACTGCATCAGCCCGACGGTGGCGAGGCGCAGCCGCTTGGTGGCCGCGGCGAACCAGATGAGCGGCGTGGAGGTGAGGACCCCGGCGCAGGCGAGGAGCACCGTGAGGCGCGTCGGGCCGGCGACGAAGGCGCTCGTCCCCTGGTGGGCGAGCCAGAGCAGGTAGGCGAGGGCGACGGGGAAGAGGAGCAGGGTCTCCACCGTGAGGCCGGAGAGGGAGTCCACCGGCGCCTGTTTGCGCAGCAGGCCGTAGAGGCCGAAGGAGAGGGCAAGCGCGAGGGATATCCAGGGGAGCTCGCCATGCTGGACGGTGAGGAAGGCGACCCCGGCGGCGGCCAGGAGAAAGCTCAGTTTCTGCTTCGCCCTGAGCCGCTCCCGCAGGAAGACCACCCCGAGAAGCGCCGACACCAGCGGGTTGATGAAGTAGCCGAGGCTCGACTGGAGCACCTTGCCGGCCCCGACGGCGTAGATGAAGACGAGCCAGTTGACGGCGATGAGGAGCGTGGTGGCGCAGAGGGTGAGCAGCGTCTTCGGCTGGGCGAAGACCGCCCGGACCCCTTCCCACCGGCGGGCGGCGGTCAGCATCAGGGCAAGGGTCATCACCGACCAGACGATGCGGTGGGCGAGCACCTCCAGCGGCGCCACCCCTGCCAGCGCCTTGAAGTAGATCGGGAAAAAACCCCACACCAGGTAGGCGGCGAGGGCGTAGGTCACCCCGAGGCGTGCCTCGCGGGCGGCGGTATCTGCGGCATGGGGCATGGTCGCTTCCTTGGGCGATGGGGCGGCAGTCGGCAGGGCGATCTCGCTCACCGGTCCGCTCCATGATACACGAGCCGGATGCCGGCTTCAATGCCGGCGGGGTCGTGGGCCGGCTCTCTCCGGCGGGCGGGGTGGGCTCCCCGGACGATGGTGACCAGGGCGTCGCGGTACCCCTCGATGACGGCGGCTCCGCCCTGGGTGAAGCCGAACATCTCCCCCGGTTTCAGAAACCGGTCCCGGTCGTCCCCCTCCTGGGTGAGCCAGACGATCCCCTCGCGGCAGCAGAGCACCAGCCCCCGCGGATCCCCTTCGATTCTGACGGTTTCGTTCTTCGGCAGACGGATTTCCATGGCCTTCTCCTTCCCGCACCCCTGAGAACCGGCATGCGAAAATTTCATGGTTGCAGTATGCCGGACGATCTGGAAGAATAACAGTTACATTACATATTTTTTGTTACCGTAACAGTTTGGGTTGGCTGGGAACTGTTGTGGTCGACGAAAGGGGTAACTGTTATGGCGCGAAACGCGGAGGCCGTGACGAAGGGGGGGCGGTCGACCCTCTACGAGCAGGTGGCGGGACGCATTGCCGGCCTCATCGAGCAGGGGGCCTTCACCCCGGGAAGCCGCATCCCGTCGGTGCGGGCCCTGGCCCGGCAGATGGAGGTGAGCGTCTCCACGGTCCTGGAGGCCTACGGCTACCTGGAGGACCAGGGGGTCATCGAGGCCCGCCCCCAGTCGGGGTACTACGTGAAGGCGCGGATCCCGTCCCCCCCCGACGCCCCCCGGATCTCGCGCCAGATGCTGAGCCCCACCACGGTGTCGAGCCGCGACATTTCCCTGATGGTGATGCGGGATTCGATCATCCTGAACCGGATTCCCCTCGGGGCGGCGATCCCCAACCCCGATCTCCTCCCCGGCGAGAAGCTGAGCCGGATGCTTTCTGCGGAGGCGCGCCGACACCGGGCCGAGAGCCTCAACTACGATTTTCCCCCCGGCTGCGCCCCGCTGCGGACCCAGATCGCCCGGCGGATGCTCTCCGCCGGCTGCACCCTCAATCCGGGAGAGATCGTCACCACCGCCGGCTGCGTGGAGGCGGTGAACCTGGCGCTGCGGGCCATCTGCCGTCCCGGCGACATCGTGGCGGTGGAAACTCCCTGTTACTACAACTTCCTCCAGGCCATCGAGGCGATGGGGCTGCGTGCCCTGGAGATCCCGAGCCATCCGGTCCACGGCATGAGCCTCGACGCCCTGCGCTATGCCATCGAGCACCATCCGGTCCGGGCCTGCCTCGCGGTCACCAATTTCAGCAACCCACTGGGATGTCTCATGCCCGACGACCACAAGCGGGAACTGGTGGAGATCCTCGCCGCCCGCACCATCCCCCTCATCGAGGACGACATCGCCGGCGACCTGAGCTTTTCCCAGCACCGCCCCTCCGTGGCGAAGAACTACGACCGCAAAGGGCTGGTGCTCCTCTGTTCCTCCTTCTCCAAGACGCTGGCGCCGGGGTACCGGGTGGGGTGGATCGCGCCGGGGCGGTTCCAGGAGGAGGTGGAGCGGCAGAAGGTGCTGGCGAATATCTCCACCCCCATGCCGACCCAGCTCGCCATTGCCGAGTTCCTGGCCAACGGTGGCTACGACCACCACCTGCGCACCGTCCGGCGGGTCTATGCCCGGCAGATATCCCTCATGGCCGATGCCGTGGGGCGCTTCTTCCCCGCCGGAACCCGGGTCTCCAGCCCGGCGGGGGGGTACGTCCTCTGGCTCGAATGCCCCGAGAGCGTGGACGTGATGAAGCTCTACGAGCTGGCCATCGACGCGGGGATCACCATCTGTCCGGGACCGATCTTCTCCGCCCGGAAAAAGTACGGTAACTGCATCCGGCTGAACGCCGCCTTCTGGTCGCCCCGGGTGGAGCAGGCGGTGGAGACCCTGGGCGGGTTCGCGGCGGAGATGTGCCGCCCCTGAACAGAAGCCGTATACCGCCGCCGTAAAATTCCCCCTTGACTTTATAGACGACCAGTCTAATAATTCCTCTCATGGACAAGAACGAAACACGCGCCACCATCATCCGCATCGGCACCGACCTCATCTCGCGCCAGGGATTCAACGCCACCGGCATCGACGCGGTGCTGAAGGAGGCGGGGGTCCCGAAGGGCTCCTTCTACTACTATTTCAGGAGCAAGGAGGAGTTCGGCCTGGCGGTGATCGACCACTTTGCCGAGCGCTATGACCAGCGGCTCGACACCTTCCTGAACGACGACGAGGTGAAACCGCTGAACCGCATCCGCAACCTGCTGGACGGCGGGCTGACGCGGATGGAGCAGAACCAGTGCAGCAAGGGGTGTCTCATCGGCAACCTGGGGCAGGAGCTGGCCGACCAGAACGAGCGCTTCCGGGCGCGGCTGGAGGAGATCTTCGGCTCGTGGAAGGAGCGCTACGCCGTCTGCCTGCGGGAGGCCCAGAAGGCGGGGGAACTGGCGCCAGAGCTCGATGCCGGGGTGGTGGCGGGCTTCATCCTCTCGGGACTGGAGGGGGCGATCCTGCGGGCCAAGGTGATGAAGTCGCCCCAGCCACTGCGGGATTTCATCGAAACCCTCTTTGCGACGGTGCTCCAGAAGCGGTAAAAATTTTTTTGGCCGGTGACTAGACGACCGGTCTAATTCGTGAACAGGGGAGGGGATTGTATGGAAACGGCATCGACATTCAAGGCGCTGGTGGTGGAGAAGACCCCCGAGAAGGAGTTCGTGCGGGAGATCCGGGAGCGGAGCATCGACGACCTGCCCGCCGGCGACCTGGTGGTGCGGGTCCACTACTCCTCCCTCAACTACAAGGATGCCCTCTCGGCCACGGGACACCCCGGGGTGACGCGGCAGTTCCCCCACACCCCCGGCATCGACGCGGCGGGGGAGGTGGTCTCCTGCGAGAGTGGCGCCTTCGCCCCGGGCGACAAGGTTATCGTCACCGGCTACGACCTGGGGATGGAGACCGACGGCGGCTGGGGGCAGTATATCCGCATCCCGGCGGAGTGGGCGGTGCGGCTTCCGGAGGGGCTCTCCCTGCGGGAGGGGATGGCGCTCGGCACCGCCGGCTTCACGGCGGCCCTGTCGGTGCTGAAGCTGGAGCGGGCCGGAGTGGCCCCCGATGCCGGCGAGATCCTCGTCACCGGCGCCACCGGCGGGGTGGGGAGCATCGCCGTCGCCATCCTCGCCGCCGCCGGGTACACGGTTGTAGCCTCCACTGGGAAGGAGGCCGACGAGGAGTATCTCCGGGATCTCGGCGCCGCCCGGGTCGTCAGCCGCGACGAGGTGACCGCCGGGGCCGAGAAGGCGCTCCTGGCCGAGCGGTGGGCCGGCGCGGTGGATGTGGTCGGCGGCCAGACCCTGGCGGCGGTTCTGAAAAGCACGAAGTACGGCGGCACGGTCACCTGCTGCGGGCTCGTGGGCTCGCCGGAGCTGCCGGTGAACGTCTATCCGTTCATCCTGCGGGGGGTAAGCCTGCTGGGGATCGATTCGGTACAGTGCCCGCGCGACATCCGGGAAGCGGTCTGGCAGCGGCTGGCTGCGGGGTGGAAGCCGGACCGCCTCGACGAGATGGTGACCGAGTGCACCCTGCCGGGGCTCGAAGTCATGATCCAGACCATCCTCCACGGGGGGATCACGGGACGGGTCGTGGTCAACCTGCGGGAGAGCTGAGACGTTCACCTCCCTGCACCATCAAAGATACCGAAGGAGGAAGATGATGAAGATTGTCACCCTGTTGGGGAGTCCGCGCCTGAAGAACAGCGCCACCATAGCGAACCGTTTCACCGAGACCGCCGCAGCGCTCGGCGCCGAGACCCGCACCTTCGAGCTGAACCGGCTCACTTACCGCGGCTGCCAGGGATGCTATGCCTGCAAGAAGGGAGATGAGCAGTGCGTGCTGACGGATGACCTGACGGAAGTCCTGGCCGCGGTGCAGGAGGCGGACGCGGTGGTGCTCGCCTCGCCGGTCTACTACGGCGACGTCACCGCCCAGCTCAAGGGATTCATCGACCGCTGCTACTCGTACCTGAAGCCCGATTACCTCACCAACCCGCAGCCGAGCCGGCTTTCACCCAAGAAGCTCGTCTTCGTGCAGACCCAGGGCAACCCGGACGAGTCGCTCTTTGCCGACATCTTCCCCCGCTACGACGGCTTCCTGAAATGGATGGGGTTCACCGATTCCCGCCTGATCCGCGCCTGCGGCGTCGGACCGGTGACCGTCGATGCGGTCCCCGAACAGGTCCTGAAACAGGCCGAGGACGCGGCCCGGGCCATCGTGGGGTGAATTCCCCCGTGGGGGGAACGAGATGACTGCCGCGCCGCTGGCCGGATTCGCACCGGGTTTGGCGCGGCCAATTCAGATTGAGGAGAAATGCCATGAAGCAATCCATGGGGGCCAAGACCCTGCTCTTCCCGACCCCGGTCCTGCTGGTGGGAACCTATGACCGCGAGGGGAAACCGAACCTGATGAACGCCGCCTGGGGGGGCATCTGCTGCTCCCAGCCGCCCTGCATCGCCGTCTCCCTGCGCAAGGCGACCTACTCCTACGCTGCCATCGTGGAGCGGGGGGCCTTCACGGTCGGGATCCCGTCGGAAGCCCTGATGGCGGAGGCCGATTACGTCGGCATCGCCTCGGGGCGCGACGGCAACAAGTTTGAGGTCACCGGACTCACCCCGGTGAGGAGCGAGCTGGTGGACGCCCCCTACGCGGCGGAGTTCCCCTTCGTTCTGGAGTGCCGCCTGCTCCATACCCTGGAGATCGGGCTCCACACCCAGTTCGTCGGCGAGATCGTCGACACGAAGGCCGATGCCGGCGTCCTCGCCGCCGACGGTCTTCCCGACATCCTGAAAATCAGGCCGCTGGTCTTCGATACCGCCCACCGCGGCTACCACGGCGTCGGGCCGCTCCTGGGCCAGGCCTTCTCGGTGGGGAAAAAGCCATGAATCTCGTCAGCATCGACCGCGACGCCTGCCGCCGCGACGGTATCTGCAGTACGGTCTGTCCCGTCGACCTGTTCGTGACAGGCCCCGACGGAATCCCCGTCTTCCGCGCGGCGGGGAACAAGCGCTGCATGGAGTGCGGGCACTGCGTCGCCGCCTGTCCCCATGACGCCATTGACCATCTCACCATCCCCCGGGCCGATTCCCCGGTGGTCGACGCCGGCCTGGCGCTCCCTGCCGCGGCGGCGGTCCAGCTCCTCAGGAGCCGGCGCTCCGTCCGGCAGTTCCGGAGCGAGCCGGTTCCCCACGAGCTGATGGCGAAGTTCGTCGACACCGCCCGCTGGGCGCCGACGGCCCGCAACCGGCAGGAGGTCCACTGGCTGGTGCTCCGGGATCCGGCCGCGGTGCGGCAGCTGGCCGGCCTCACCGTGGAGTGGCTCCGGCAGGATACGGGACTCGGCAGCCAGTACGCCGGTTTCGTCAGCGCCTGGGAGGAGGGGGAGGACCGGGTGCTGCGCGGCGCCCCGCACCTGGTGGTGGCCCACGGCCCTGCCGACGGGCACGGGAGCACCGTTGACTGCACCATCGCCCTGAACTACTTCGAGCTGGCTGCGGTGGCCCACGGGGTCGGCACCTGCTGGGCGGGGTTCCTGACGCGGGCGGCGGCCGACTACGCCCCGCTCCAGGAGGTCCTGGCGCTCCCCGAGGGGCACCGGGCCTTCGGCGCCCTCATGTTCGGCTATCCGAAGTACTGCTACCACCGCATCCCGCAGCGCCGGGAAGCGCGGGTGGAGTGGCGCTGACCATGACCGATTCCCCCGGCGCCGGCAGGCGCGATGCCGGCAAACTCCTGCTGCTCGCCTGCGTCATCAGCTTTGTCTGCTTCTTCGGCTCCTACATGCGGATCCCGATCGTCCCCCTCTTCGCCACGGCGCTGGGGGCCGATTCGGTGCAGGTGGGGCTCATCAACAGCGCCTTCATGCTGATGGCCGGCGCGCTCTCCATCCCGTCGGGGCTCATCTCCGACCGCCTGGGGCGGCGGCTGCCGCTGCTGGGGGGGCTGCTCCTCCTGGCGGGGTCATCCTTTCTCCTCTACTGGAGCCGCACCCCGCTACAGATGGCGGGGATCTATCTCCTCTTCGGCATCGGGCTGTCGGCCTTCTCGCCGACCCTCATGTCGTACGTGGCCGACGTCACCCCGCCGGAGGTGTTGGGACAGGCCTACGGCTGGTACACCATGGCGGTGTATGGCGGCATGACCGTCGGCCCGGCCGCCGGCGGCTTCCTCGGGACGGCGCTGGGGCTCCGGCCGGTCTTCCTCGTGTCGGGAGGGCTGATCCTGGCCATGTTCCTCGTGGCCTTCGTCTTTCTCCCCATGCCGCCTCCCCACGCCGCCGGCGCCCCCCACCGCCCCGCCATCCTGCCGACGCTGAAGGGGCTCATGGGGAACCGCCCGCTCCTCGCCTGTCTCGTCGCCACGCTCGGCACCTGCTTCGGCTTCGGGATGTTCGTCACCTTCATGCCGCTCTACATCCGGAGCCAGGGGATGCACTCGGGGCACGTCGGGTTCGTCTTCGCGGCCCAGTCCCTGGCCAACGCCCTTTCGCGCCTCCCCTCGGGGAAGCTGAGCGACCGGGTTGCCGACCGCAGCCGCCTTGTGACGGCCGGGCTTGCCGTCTTCGCCCTGGCGCTCGCCTCCTTCGGCCTCTGCCGCTCCGTGGTGCCGCTCATGGGGGGAGCGGCGGCGATGGGGATGAGCATGGGGATCGCCTTCACCGCCGTCTGTGCGCTGATCGCCGACGTGGTGCCGCGGAATCTGCGGGGGCTCGCCATGGGGTGTTACAATACCTGCGTCTATATCGGGATGATGCTCTGCGCCGCCGGCATGGGAGCGGTCATCCGGCAGGCCGGCTACCAGACCGGCTTTTTCCTGAGCGGTGCGGTGGGCGCGGCAACGCTTCTTCTCTTCGTCGCCCTCTACCGGCGTCCGACGTCGGCAGCGGGGTAAGGAGGTCACCATGGTCGGGATGATTTCGGCAGAGATCAGGCGCTTCGTGGGGGAGTCCCTCGACAACCGGTTTCCCGACAGCGGCGAACCGTACTTCGACGAGCCCCTCGTGGGGTTTGCCGCGGCGGACGACCCACTCTTCGCGGAGTATAAGCGGATCATCGGCGATTTCCATCGGGCTCCGGGGGAGATCCTGGACGGCGCGGCCACGGTGATCTGCTGGGTCCTCCCCGTGACCCGCGCCACCCGCGAGAGCAACCGGAAGGAGAGCCTGTGGCCCTCACGGCAGTGGGCCCTTACCCGCAACAACGGCGAGGGTTTCAACAGCGCCCTCCGCCGCCACCTGGCCGCCTGGCTCCAGGAGCGCGGCCACCGGGCCGTGGCGCCGCAACTGGCCGAGGGGTGGCGGCAGCTGGACGCCCCCGCCGTCGGGGTCGCCTCCACCTGGTCCGAGCGTCACGCCGCCTATGCCGCCGGGCTCGGGACCTTCAGCCTGAACGACGCCCTCATCACCCCGCGGGGAATCGCCCATCGCCTCGGGAGCGTCATTACCGATCTCCCCTTGCCACCGACGCCGCGCACCTCCCCCGACCATCGGCACAACTGCCTCTGGTACCGCGAGGGGAGCTGCGGGGCCTGTATCGGCCGCTGCCCCGCCGGCGCCCTCTCGCGGCAGGGACACGACAAGGCGAGGTGCCGCGACTACGTCTACGGCGCGGTCCCTGCCGCGGTGGGGGAGCGCTACGGCGTCGCCCAGACCGGCTGCGGCCTCTGCCAGACCCGGGTTCCGTGCGAGACGCAGGTGCCGGCGGGAAGAGGGCGCGCAACCCCTTAACGAAAATTAACTGGACGGGTCGTGGGGAAATCGATAACATCGGAATGAACATTCATTCCGATGTTGGTCAGAGGTGACCCATGGCGAAGCAAGACAAGCGTGACGAGATCGTCCGCGCCGCCCTCGAGCTCATTGCCGAGCACGGCTTCCACGGGGCCCCCATGGCGTTGATCGCCGAGCGGGCCGGAGTGGGGGCCGGAACGATTTATCGCTACTTCGAGAACAAAGACGTCCTCATCAGCGAGCTCTACCGGGAGCTGGAAGAGCGGATCTTCCCCCTCCTCATGGTTGGCTACGCGCCGGAAAAGCCGATCCGGGAGCGGTTCCTTCATCTCGGGACCGGGCTGCTGCGCTACTTCATCGAGAATCCCCTCGATTTTCGCTATCTCGAACAGTTCCACAACTCCCCGTACGGCGTGGCGCACCGCCGGGACAAGCTCCTGGGGGAAAATGGGGGGCGTGACGTGTTCCGCGAGCTTTTCGAGGAGGGGGTCGCCCAGCAGGTGATGAAGGAGTTGCCCCTGGTCATCCTCTTCGCCCTTGCCTTCGGGCCGCTCCTCTCCGTGGCGCGGGACCATGTCCTCGGCTTCGTCGTGCTGGATGACCCCCTCCTTGCCCGGACCATCGAGGCGTGCTGGGACGGGGTCCGAAGGTAGGGTGGCTGTCCGCCGTGGAGTGTATCGCCCGTCTGTCGCGAATGAACGTTCATTCTGATAGTTGGGGCGGCACAGGGAGGGGAGACCCTCCGGGGTGACGCTGATGACTATTTTTATCGGATTCACCATGGCGGTCTGGGCCCTGACGGCCCTGGTCGCCTTTGTGAGGAAAGACAAGTAACCGGTCGCTTCGACCGGCAATTTCTGCAGATGATAGAGGTGTCTATGGAAACCACGTATAAAGCCAGGCTGGTCGCCGTTGCGGGCGTTCTGGCGACAGCCATGATGATGACCGGATGCGGGAACAAGACCGCCGCAGGGCCGCCGCAGGCGGGTCCCCCCGAGGTGGGGGTGGTGGAGATCGCCCCCCAGCGCGTGGCGCTGACCACGGAACTGCCGGGGCGGACGTCACCCCATCTCATTGCCGAGGTGCGGCCGCAGGTCGGTGGCATTGTCCAGAAGCGCCTCTTCACCGAAGGGGCTGATGTGAAGGCGGGGCAGGTGCTGTACCAGATCGACCCCGCAACCTACCAGGCGGCCTATGCCAGCGCCAAGGCGGCCGAGGCGCGGGCCGAAGCCAATCTCATCCCCGCCCGGCTGAAGGCGGAGCGTTTCCGCGAACTGGTGAAGATCAAGGCGGTGAGCCAGCAGGACTTTGACGACGCCAGCGCCGCCCTCAAGCAGGCCGAGGCTGACGTGGCGTCCACCAAGGCGGCGGTGGAGACCGCCCGCATCAATCTGGCATACACGAAGGTAACCGCCCCCATCTCCGGGCGGATCGGCCGTTCGACCGTGACCGACGGGGCTCTGGTGACGGCCAGCCAGGCGGCTCCCCTCGCCACCATCCAGCAGCTCAGCTCCATGTACGTAGATGTCACCCAGTCCAGCGCCGAACTGCTGAAGCTGAAGCAGAATCTGGCCAGTGGCCTGATGAAACACGACGGGGCCGGCCAGGCCCGGGTCAAGCTCCTGCTGGAGGACGGCAGTTCCTATCCGCTGCCGGGCACCCTGAAGTTCTCCGAAGTCACCGTGGACCAAAGCACCGGCTCCATCACCCTGCGGGCGGTCTTCCCGAACCCGAAGCAGACCCTCCTCCCGGGCATGTTCGTCCGTGCCATCGTTGAGGATGGCGTCAGCGAGCAGGCAATTCTGGTCCCTCAGCGGGGCGTCACCCGCAATCCGAAGGGCGAAGCCACGGCCCTGGTGGTGGGGGGGGGGAACAAGGTGGAGTCCCGGGTGATCAAGGTCGTCCGGACCGTTGGGGACAGCTGGCTGGTAAGCGACGGGCTCAAGGCGGGCGACCGGGTCATCCTCGAAGGAATTCAGAGGGCAAAGCCGGGTACGACCGTGAAGGCCGTGCCGTTCGGTGTCAAGGCGGAGGCGGCTCCCGCCGTTGTGGCGCAGCCGGCTGCGGCAGCTGCCAAGCAAAAGTAAGGTGAGTGCCTTCTCCCCGGGGGAGAAGGTGGCCGCAGGCCGGATGAGGGGAACAGTGCATCGGCAGTACCAGCGTTCCCCCCTCACCCGTACCCTCTCCTTCAGGGAGAGGGGAGCCGTTAATCGACAACAAGGAGCTCCTCCATGTCCCGCTTTTTCATAAACCGACCCATCTTTGCCTGGGTAATCGCCATCATGGTCATGCTGGCCGGCCTCCTGGCGATCAAGACCTTGCCGGTCTCCCAGTATCCTCCCATCGCGCCGCCCCAGATCACCATCAACGCCATGTATCCCGGCGCCTCTGCCCAGACCGTGCAGGATACGGTCACCCAGGTGGTCGAGCAGAAGCTGAACGGGATAGACAACCTGATCTACATGTCCTCCACCAGCGACTCGGCCGGGGCTGTGGCCATCAACCTGACGTTCAAGGCCGGCACCGACCCGAACATCGCCCAGGTGCAGGTGCAGAACAAGCTGCAGCTCGCCACGCCGCTCCTTCCCCAGATCGTGCAGAAGCAGGGGATTCAGGTGGTCAAGTCCACCAAGAACTTCCTCCTGATCATCGGGCTCGTGTCGGAAGACGGCTCCATGGACCGCCCGGCCCTGACCGACTATATGGTTGCCAACGTCCAGGACGTCATCAGCAGAACCGAAGGGGTCGGCGAGGTGACGGTCTTCGGCTCCCAGAACGCCATGCGGATCTGGCTGAACCCGGCCAGGCTGAACAACTACCACCTCACCACCAATGACGTCATCGCGGCGGTGCAGGCCCAGAACGCCCAGGTCTCGGCCGGTCAGTTCGGCGGAAACCCGGCGCCTCCGGGACAGCAGTTGAACGCCACCATCACGGCCCGCACCCTCCTCCAGACCCCGGAACAGTTCAACGCCATCATCCTGAAGACCAACCCTGACGGTTCCACGGTCAGGCTGAAGGATGTGGCCGAGTGTAAGATCGGCACCGAGAATTACGATGTCGAAGCACGGTACAAGGGAAAGCCGATGGGGGGGATGGCGCTGCGGCTGGCCGCCGGCGCCAACGCCCTGGACACCGCCAACCGGGTCAAGACGAAGATGGCGGAGCTGTCGAAATACTTCCCCGCCGGCATGGAGGTGGTCTATCCCTATGACACCACCCCCTTCGTCAAGATTTCCATAGAAGAGGTGGTCCAGACCCTGATCGAGGCGGTCTTCCTCGTCTTCATCATCATGTTCCTCTTCCTGCAGAACATCCGGGCGACCCTGATCCCGACCATCGCCGTCCCGGTCGTTCTGCTCGGCACCATGGGGGTGCTGTCGGCCGCCGGCTTTTCCATCAACACCCTGACCATGTTCGCCCTGGTCATCGTCATCGGCCTCCTGGTGGACGATGCCATCGTGGTGGTCGAGAACGTGGAACGGATCATGTCCGAGGAGGGGCTCTCCCCCCACGACGCCACCGTCAAGTCCATGGGGCAGATCACCAGCGCCCTCTGGGGTATCGCCACCGTCCTCTCGGCGGTCTTCCTCCCCATGGCGTTCTTCGGCGGCTCCACCGGCGTCATCTACCGGCAGTTCTCCATCACCATCATCTCGGCCATGATCCTGTCGGTGCTGACGGCTCAGATCCTGACGCCGGCCCTCTGTTCGACCCTGCTCAAGCCGGTCGAAAAGGGGCATGAGGCGTGCGAGCGCGGCTGGTTCTGCGGCTTCTTCCGCTGGTTCAACAAATGCTTCGACTTCTGTCGGGGGAAATACGAAGGGATCGTCGGCCGTTCGTTCGGCAAGCCGGTGCGCTACCTGGTGGTGTACGGAGCCATTGTGGCGGCCATGGCGTTCTTCTTCATGCACCTCCCGACCGCATTCCTCCCCGACGAGGACCAGGGGTTCATCATCTGCCAGGTCCAGCTCCCTGCCGGGGCTACCCAGGAGCGGACCCTCAAGGTGATCGAGCAGCTTGAGCATCATTTCCTGGAAAAGGAGAAGAAGTCGGTGGAGACGATCATCACCGTCGCCGGCTTCAGCTTCGCCGGCCGGGGCCAGAACATGGGGCTCGCCTTTGTCAGGCTCAAGGACTGGAAGCTGCGCCCCACCCCTGACCTGAAGGCGCCGGCCGTTGCCGGTCGGGCCATGAAGGCCTTCTCGCAGATTCGTGACGGTCTCGCCTTTGCCTTTTCACCACCGGCGGTGGTGGAGCTGGGGCAGGCCAACGGCTTCGACTTCCAGCTGCAGGACCGTGCCGGCCTTGGCCACGAGAAACTGATGGAGGCCCGCAACCAGCTCCTCGGCATGGCCATGAAGAACCCGAAGCTGATCGCGGTGCGTCCCAACGGGCAGGACGATTCGCCCCAGTTCAAGCTCGACATCGACGACGTGCGGGCCGGCGCTCTGGGGGTCTCCCTGGCCGATGTCAACAACGTGCTGGCCACTGCCTGGGGAAGTTCCTACGTCAACGACTTCATCGAGAACGGCCGGGTCAAGAAGGTCTATCTCCAGGCTGACCCCAAGTCCCGGATGCTGCCGGAGGACATCAACAGCTGGTACGTGAGCAACAAGAGCGGCGAGATGGTTCCCTTCTCGGCGTTTGCCACCGCCCGCTGGCAGTACGGCTCTCCCCGTCTCGAACGTTACAACGGTATTCCGTCGGTGGAGGTCATGGGTCAGGCGGCCCCTGGCATCAGCACCGGCGAGGCGATGGCGGAGATGGAGAAAATGGCGGCCCAACTGCCGCCGGGGGTCGGTTACGAGTGGACCGGACTCTCCTATGAGGAAAAGCAGGCGGGCAAGCAGGCGCCGGCCCTCTACGCCATCTCGCTCCTGGTAGTGTTCCTCAGCGTGGCGGCCCTCTACGAGAGCTGGACCATCCCCTTCGTCAACCTCCTGATGCTCCCGCTGGGGCTCGTGGGGGCGGTGACGGCGGTCAAGCTGCGGATGCTCCCCAACGACGTCTATCTCCAGATAGGGCTCCTCACCACCGTGGGCCTGTCGACAAAGAACGCCATCCTGATCATCCAGTTCATCAAGGAGCAGATGCACCAGGGGCATGAGCTGGTGGAGGCGACCCTGGCGGCGGTGAAGATCCGGCTCCGTCCGGTCATCATGACCTCCCTCGCCTTCTTCTTCGGCACCCTGCCGCTGGCCCTCACCAAGGGGGCCGGCGCCGCGGCCCAGAACGCCATCGGCACCGCCGTCACCGGCGGATTGCTCTCGGCAACGTTCATCGACCTGATCTTCATCCCGTTCTTCTTCGTCCTGGTATCCCGCATCTTTGCGAAGAAGAAGTCTCCCGCACCGGTTGCCGCTGCCGCCGGCACCCCGGAGGTGAACTGATATGAGACGCATTACCGTTCCACTGCTGGCGCTGACGCTCTTCCTTGCCGGCTGCAGCACCATGGCGCCACAATACAGCCGGCCCGCCTCTCCCGTTCCGGCCGCCTGGCCCGCCGGCCCGGCCTACAAGGAGGGGGCGGCCAAGACCGACAAGGCGGTGGCCGACATCCCCTGGCAGGAGTTCTTCGTCGACCCGCAGCTGCGCAAGCTGATCGCCCTGGCGTTGGAGAACAACCGCGACCTGCGCGTGGCGGCCCTCAACATCGAGCGCTCCCAGGCCCAGTACCAGATCCGGCGCGCCGATCTTCTCCCCCACCTGGACGCCACCGCCGACGCCGCGTTCAAGCGGACCCCCGAGGGGCTTTCGGCAACGGGCCACGCCCAGACCACCGAGCAGTACAGCGTCGGTCTCGGGGTCAGCTCCTACGAGCTGGATCTCTTCGGCCGGGTGCGGAGCCTCAAGGACCAGGCCCTGGAGCAGTTCCTGGCCACCGAGCAGGCCCGGCGCGGCGTCCAGATCAGCCTCGTTTCGGAGGTTGCCGTCAACTACCTCACCCTGGCCGCCGACCGCGAGCGGCTGAAGCTCGCCAAGGAAACCCTGACGAGCCAGCAGGAGTCCTACCGGCTCACCAGGAGCCGTTTCGAGGCCGGCGTTTCGTCCGCCCTCGCCCTCAGCCAGGCCCAGACCAGCGTCGATGCGGCGCGGGTCGACATCGCCCGGTTCACCACCATCGTGGCCCAGGACGAAAACGCCCTGAGCCTGGTGGTCGGCTCGCCGGTGCCGGCGGAGCTCCTTCCCGCGGCCCTCTCCGAGACCCTCACCGCCCTGAAGGATGTGGCGCCGGGCCTCCCGTCCGACGTCCTGCTGCGCCGTCCCGACATCCTCCAGGCCGAGAATTTCCTGAAGGGGGCCAACGCCAACATCGGCGCGGCCCGGGCGGCGTTCTTCCCACGGATCACCCTGGTTTCCAGTGTCGGCTTCGGCAGCGACGACCTGGCCGGACTCTTCAAGGGGGGAGCCTTCGCCTGGAGCTTCGCGCCGCACATCTCCCTGCCGATCTTCACCGCCGGAGCCAACCAAGCCAACCTGACGGTGGCTGAAGTGGACCGCGACATCGCCGTGGCCCAGTACGAGAAGGCGATCCAGACCGCCTTCCGGGAGGTGGCCGATGCCCTCGCCCAGCGGGGGACCATCGACGACCAGGTGGCGGCCCAGCAGTCCCTCACCGACGCCACCGGGGAGAGCTACCGCCTCTCCCAGGCCCGCTACGAAAAAGGGGTCGACAACTACCTGCAGGTACTGGATTCCCAGCGCTCCCTCTACGGCTCCCAGCAGAACCTGATCTCCGTGCGCCTCTCCCGGCTCGCCAACCTGGTGACGCTGTACAAGGTGCTCGGCGGGGGGAGTCAGTAACCTTCTTGTACAATCCCGTTTCAAAGCAAAAGCCCGTCAGAGGATTCTGGCGGGCTTTTGTGCGTTCGAGAGAGGGAAGACGTTGTTTTTTGCCTCGTGTAATTGAGAATTACTCCGCCTCCTGCCGCCGGGCCGTCTCCCAGGCAAGAATCGCCCGCTTGCGCGCCGTTCCCCACCGATAGCCGCCGATGACTCCGGTCTCCCGGATGACCCGATGGCAGGGGATGAGAAATCCTACCGGGTTGTCCCCCACGGCGCTCCCCACGGCCCGCGACGCCGACGGCGCCCCGATCCTGCGGGCCAGCTCTCCGTAACTCACCACGCGCCCCGCCGGAATCCGCAGCAGCGCTTCCCACACCTTCACCTGGAAATTGGTCCCCTTCACGAGGAGGCGAAGCGGCTCTCCCCCTTCCGTGGCGTCCGTTCCGAATATCTGTGCCACGACTCTCTCCGTCGCCTCCCGGTCCTCCTCGAACCGCGAGCACGCCCACTCGTGCCGCACCTCTTCCAGCGCCTGCTCCCGCTCGTCGTCCGCTACGAAGCGGAGGGTGCAGATGCCGCGCTCCGTCAGGGCGATGAGGCAGGTGCCGAAGGGGGTGGGGTGGAAGCCGTAGCGGATGGTGAGTCCCGCTCCCAGCGTCTTGTACTCGCCGGGGGTGAGGGCGTCGAGGGTGACGAAGAGGTCGTGGAGCCGGCCGGGGCCCGAGAGGCCGCAGCCGAGGGAGGCGTCGAGGAGGCTCCGCGACTGCCGCAGCAGCTCCTTGGCGTAGCCGATGGTGAGATACTGGAGGAACTGCTTCGGCGTCACCCCGGCCCAGCGGCGGAAGCAGCGCTGGAAATGAAAGGGGCTCAGGTGCACGTGGTCGGCGATCTCCTCCAGCCCCGGCTGGTGCCGGAAGTTTGCTTCCAGGAAGCGGATTGCCTCTTCGATGCGGCCATAATCCCGGGCGAGCCGTTCGAGTGTCGTTTCCATAATCCCTCCCGCGGCAGTGGTCATACGGAAACGATAGCCGAACCGGCGGCGATTATCCACCCGGATCTTGCGAAAGTGCAGGGGGCGTCGTGGCGGGGGCGAATGAAATGCGGGGAGGGATTGCTCCCTCCCCGCCAGGTGCATGCGTGGAATCAGCCCCGGTCCCTTACGGTGCCGTTATCTGTATGGCGCCGGTCCATGCCGAAGCGGCCACGGGGTTGCTTGCCCGCACGCGGTAGAAGTAGGTGCCGGGACGAGCGACCGTCTGGGTATAGGTGGTCACGTTGGCCCCGAGGCTATAGGTGACGGTAGTGGTGAATGTCGACGTGGTGGAGCGCTGGACCTGCATCATGGTCTCGTTGTTGGAGTTGTCGATCCAGGCGAGGTTGACCCGGTCCAGTGTCGTGCTGCCGGCAATGGTGGAGGCAGAGCCGGCCAGGCCGGTGGGAGCCGCCGGCGCCGAGAAGTTGACGGTCACCGTGTTGGATGCGGCCGATGCCCCCAGGGAGTTCACTGCCGTTACGTAGTACAAGTAGGTGTTGCCGGCGACAGGCGTGCCGTCGACGTAGGTTACGGTCCCTCCCGTTGCCGTGGAGTCGGTGGCCGTACGGGTCACCGTTCCGATCTGGGTCGCTATGCCGTTGCCCGTACGCCGCCAGACCGCAAAGCTCGTCTCGTTGGTGGAGGCGTCTCTCCATTTCAGGGTGATCTGCGTTCTGGCGCTGATGGCGCCGGTCAGCCCGGTGGGAACCGCAGGGAGCGTCAGCCCCCCCGCCGACACGATGTTCGATACCGAATCGCCGGCGGCGTTGTACGCGGCCACGCGATAGCGGTACAAGGTGCCCGGCGCAGCCGTTGTGTCGACATAGCTGGTGGTGTTGGCCAGGGTATTTCTCACGGTCGCAAACGCGCCGGTGGTCCCGTTTGCCCGCTCGATCCGGAAGCCGATCTCGTTGGCGGGGTTACCCAGGGTCGACGCAAGGTTCGGCGGAGTGGCATCCGTCCAGGTGAGGGTGAACGGTCCCCCTCCCGTCACCGTCAGCACGGGGGGGGTGGCGAGGGTGCGCGCCACGTTGAATTGGAGCGGGCGCATCATGTCCATCTCTTCATGGCTCAGGATGTGGCAGTGCCAGACATACTCCCAGCCGAAGTTGGTCAACTGGTTGGTGAGGGGAGGAGTGATCGGGTTCCCCCGCGGGTCGACGTTCTTGAAGCCCGACGGGTCGCCGATCGGCATCGTCGGGTCGAGGGGGCGGACGCTGTCGGGGAGGCCGAAGGGGAGCTTGGGAGCCGTCGGCCGCAGCGCCACGATGATATCCTCCAGCGGGTTCATCCGGACGGTTTCCTTCCATCCCAGCTCGTTGGGCTCCGGTGGTTTCACCACGCCGGCCCAGTCTACCCGGTTGATCACCTGCACGTCGAACAGGTGGAAATGGACGGGGTGGGTGTCGACGCCGTTGTGGGTGATCTTCCAGATCTGGGTCCCGTCGCCGGCGCTTCCGATGGGGGTGGCGGTGAGATTGGGGGTGTCGTTGACGATCTCGGTGGCCGGGTCGATATACCCGTAAAAGATGGTTGTCTGGTTCATGCCGTTGGTGAACGGCACTTCAACGCCGAGGAAGGCGCTCATCCTGCCGTAGGTGTTCTCGAATTCCTCCGCAATCGCCTTGGGGGCGAAGTTGATGGTCAGCGGCGAGGCCACCAGGTCGCCCGGGGTCGCGGTACTCAGGTTCAGGGGCTGGAAGGTGAGGGATGTGTTCTGGATCCGCGCATAGGCTGTCGTGCCGGCGGGGAAGTTGCCGTCGTAGGCGCTGTTGTACGGCGCCTGGGGAACGATGATCGGCTCCTGGCTCCGGGCAAAGACCCCCAACTTCGTGGCGGTGGAGGCGAACTCTGCGTTGAGCGCCGTCTGGTTGAACGCGGGCGCCGGGGTCGCGGTGGCCACCTTGATCTGCATGATGGTGCGGGTGTTGGGGCCGTAGCCGGCGAGCGTGGAGACGGTGCCGCCGGTGGCGGTGGAATCCGGGTCGGCGGTGTAATAGTCGAGGCGGGTGTCAGTGGCCGGACACGCCGCGCACGAGTCGTTGTAGAGGATCAGGGTCTTGCCGGCATAGGCGGAGAAGTCGACGATGACGTCCGCCCGCTCTGCCGGTCCCAGGAAGAGGTTGTGCTCCTTCACGTTGCCGACGGTAACGCTCTTGGGGTCCCGGTCGTAGCCGAGCGGGATGTTCGGCCATGTCACCGGCGCCGGGAGGAAGCCCCCTTCGGTGCCGATCTGGATCATGGTCGGACCGATCATGGCGGGATCGGGCACCCCGCCCATTCTGTTGTCCAGGATATCGCCCGGCTGGCCTGCCGTCTGGGCGGTCCACTCCGGCGGGAAGTTTGCCGTGCCGGGAATGGCGGGGATCATCCCGACCTCGGTGGTGCCGGTGTAGAGCGATGCCGTGGCGGTTGCCCCCGTCCCCGCGGTGGGGGGGGCGATGGTGACGACGGGCGGCAGGGTGTAGCCGCTGCCGACGGTCACCAGGGTGACGTCAATAACCTTGCCGTACGTCGGACTCCCGACGGTCAGGTCTACGATCGCCTGGGCCGTGGCCCCCTTGCCGGTCGTATCTCCTGCGGCGGGGGTGATGGTGACGACGGGCGCGGCGGTGTAGCCGCTGCCGCCGCTCTTCAGATCGATCCCCCTGACGATGGAACTGGCCTGGTAAAGCTGCAGGTTCCAGAAGCGGTCGTTGGCTGCGTTCAGAATCCTGAACCGGTATGACTTCGGCTGGACGGTGAGGGAGGGGTAGGCGGTGCCGTTGACGACTGGGGTGTCGTGGAAGGCTTCCATCGTCATGGAGAGGTTGGGAACATTGGGATAGACCATCCCGGTGACGGGGTTCGTGATCGGTGGATTCGTCACCGGCCAGACCGGCCAGAACCAGGGACCGTAGTCCCACCGGCCCACGGGGTTTACCCCGGCCAGGTCGTTGGGGTTCTGGTTCGGCATGTAGACATGGGGATACCAGAGGTTGGAAAGGGTGGTGCTGACCGGGAACGGCCAGGTCGGATCGGTGGCGAGGACGGTGGCCGGATCCACGAAGCTCTTGTCCTGGATGATGAGGGGAATCTGGTCGGCGGGGATGATGCCGCGCTTGATCAGGTCCTGTTCCACGGCGTCGGTCACCAGGTACCCCGCCGCCTCGCCGCCATAGACGTTCAGGCGCGTGATCCCGTAGGCGTGGTCATGGTAGAACATCAGCCGGGCGCTCTGCTGGTTGGAATAGAAGAACGTGATGGCGCCCGGGCCCGGATCGGGCATGTCGGGGACGTTGCGCACACTGACCCCCTGGGGATAGTCGGTGTTTTCGCCCGCCGGCGTCGTCCACTGGTGGGGGGTCCCGTCGCTGATCCACGGCGTCCGCCCGCCATGGAGATGGAGGGTGCCGCGGTTCTGCGTGTAGTTCATCGGGTTGCCCTGGGAGACGTTCATCCCCAGGGGGCCCATGCCGGCGCCCATCTCGGTGGTGTCCACCGGCAGGAAGAGGTTGCCGCCCGCGCCGGTGGGAAGCTTGTTGGTGAACTTGATGCGCACCGGCTTGTCCTTCGTGGCGACAATGAGAGGGCCCAGATAGTGGAATTTGCTGACGGTGGCATCCGTCGTGTTGGTCTGCCGATACCCGCGCAGGGTGGTGGGCTTGAGGTCCGAGTGCATCTTTTCGGTGTACTGACCCAGCTCGATTTCGTAGTAATCGGAGCCGGGATAGGTGGTGGTGTCGGGGATGGCCACCGGGATGTACTGGCCGAGGTTGTTGGCTGCCGTCGCCCCCAGCCCCGGCAGCGTGTCGACGAACTTGCGCATGCCGCCCGAGACGGCTCCGGTGGTCGGATTGACCGTCGGGGCCGGACTGTTGGCCCAGTTCGATTCAGGCCCGAAGTAATTCGGCGTACCCCCCTGGGTGGGAGCGGCCAGGGCCACGGTGGCGCCGACCGCCGTCACGGCCGCGCCCTGAAGCATCCGAAGGAAGAAAGTCCGCATGCTCATTTAGTGCCCCCCTTTCCATCCTTGTCGGGAGCCGCTTTGCCGGCCGCCGCCCTGGCCTCTTCCGCCTTGGCGCGTTCCGCCGCGGCTTTCCTCTGTTCCTCAGTGACACGCGCCTTTCGCCGCTCCAGCAGCTTTTTCGCGCGTTCACCCATGGTGCTGTCGGGGGGGGGATTGTCGATCGTGTCGGCGGTGTCGCCCGATTGGGCGTACAACCGGTTCCCCCCCCACGGCGGGGCAAGCACGGCCACCACCAGGCCCATGACCATCAGCATCTTGTATCTACCCATATCCTTTCTCCTTTCCGGCAATACTTTGTGCAAAACTGCGGTGGTTCCGGGTGCTGCATCGACAGGGACGTCGCGTCGTCGCCTCCTTTCCTGGGGTGGTTCACATCCTGAAGCGGAAGGGAATTTCCCTGAAGCCGGGGCTGGACGAAAAAAAGCCGGACTCCAAGGAACGATCTTTGGCGGCCCGGCTGTCTCTCGGTGAAGACCCGCGGCTTTCCGTCACCTGCTCACGCAGGTTTTGGCTTTGTCTCGGATGAGTCCATCCTTCACCCCCCTGACAGGCTGGTGAATGATTACTACAGGTAATTTATATAAGACTGAGCCGTTACTGCTTGTACGGACAATACCGTTTGTTTTGTAAGTAATATGTTTTGATGAGTGTAGGCGATTTGAGTACAAGGTGGGAGAGAGGGAATAGACTGGAAAAATGCGGGGATCGGCCGCCACGGCGTGGCGGAAACGGCTGCCGGTCGCCCGTCAGGGGTTACATGAGGCGGTGTTCGATGGCATAGCGGGTCAGGTCGGCGTTGCACTTCATCTCCATCTTCTGCAGGATCCGGACGCGATAGGTGTTGATCGTCTTGATGCCGACCATCAGCTCGTCGGCGATCCTTTTCGGGGTCGCGCCCGTGGCGATCATGCGCATTACCTGGAATTCGCGGTCCGAGAGCCGCTCGTGGGGCGGCCTTCCGGTGTCGGAGGCGAGCCGGCTGGCCAGCACCTCCGCCATGGCGGCACTGACGTACTTCTTTCCCATGGCGATCTTCTGCAAAGCCTCCACCAGCTCCTGGAAGGAGCTCCCCTTTGTCAGGTAGCCCGAGGCCCCCGATTTCAGGGCGCGCATGGCGTATTGCTCTTCAGGGTACATGCTCAAGACCAGGATCGGCAGCTTCGGCCTGAGGGCCTTGACCTCCGCCAGGATCTCCAGCCCGCTGCGGCCCGGCAGGGAGATGTCCAGAATCACCAGGTCGTAGTCGTGCTCCCGTATCTTGCCGAGCACTTCCAGGCCATCGGCCGCCTCACCGGCAACGGTCATGTTGGCGGTGCCGGCGATGACCTGCTTCAGCCCTTCGCGGAAAATCCCGTGATCGTCGGCGATGAGAATCCTGATCATGGCGGTCATGGGTCCCCTCCTTGGGAACCGGTCGGGATGTGGGCGATTACGGTGGTCCCCCCTCCCGGAGCGCGGCAGATCCTTACCCGTCCCCTCAACGCATAGGCCCGTTCCCGCATGCCGGTGATCCCGAGGGAGCGGCCGTCGCGCATCTGCTCGGGAGTGATCCCGCGGCCGTTGTCGGTTACCACGAGAACGATGCGGCGGTTCCTCTCTTCGAGAGAGACGTCGACGCAGGTGGCCCCCGCGTGACGGATGACGTTGGTGAGGGCTCCCTGGAAGATGCGGAAGACCGTCGTCGCCACGTCCCGGCGGAAATTCGTCTCCAGCAGCAGGATGTCGGGCCTCCGGCCTGCTCTGCCTGCTTCGACATGGGTCACATCCTTGGATGGCGATCGCTGCTATGGGTAAATCGTAGCACAGCTTTCCGTTCGCAACAGCCCGGGACGTGGAAAGTTTTTTTTGCTTCACGGGGAGGGTCAGGCGCGGCGGGCCGCGACGCGGGCGTGGACGAGCACCCCCACCACGGCGAGGTTGACGAGGAAGGTGCCGATCTTCACCGGCGTCACGGAGAGGAACAGCTCATAGACTTCGAGGGGGAGGTATATGCCGCCGGAGACGATGCCGAGCCATTCGGCCCATGCCCGGCCGCGCCAGAGCCCCCATGCCTCGGCAAGGCGCAGGGTGGCGTAACCGAAGGCGCCAAGGGCCAGCAGCTTGAGCCGCGGGCCGTCGGCGGTGCCGGCCGCCTCCAGGAAGATGCGGGGGACGCGGCTCGCCGGATTCAGGTGGAAGTGCCTGACGATCTCTTCGGCGATGGCCTGGACGTCGCGGTGGATGAGGGCCAGGAGCCCGAGCCCCGCGAGGATGACGAGGAGCCCCTTGGCTGCCTCGAAGCAGGCGATGGTGCGCAGGTCGGCGCCGACGTGGGGCGGAGGCTGCGGGGGGACCGGCATGGGGGTTCCCGTCACCGCCGGAAGACCAGCGCCGCCCCCGCCATGAGAAGGAGCGTTCCGGCGATCCGCTTGCCGTCGAGGGGGGCGCCCCGGAAGCCGAACAGTCCCAACTGGTCCATCACGAGCCCCGTGGTGAGCTGGGCGGCGATGATGGCGGCCATGGTGGCGGTGGTGCCGAGCCGCGGCACCACCACGATGGTGAGGGTGACGAAGGCTGCGCCGAGGAGGCCGCCGGTCAGCTCCCACCACGTCGCGCCCGGCAGGGCCCGCAGGCTGCCCCGTCCGAAAAGGGAGACCGCCACGGCAAGGGCAAGAGTTCCCACGGCAAAGGAGACGAAGGAGCTCTCGACGACCCCCACCTTCTGGGCGAGTCGGGCGTTGATGGATGGCTGGAGCGCCAGGACGGCGCCCCCGCACATCATGAGGAGAAAGAGGGCGAGGTTCGACATGGAGACTCCTTGGCGTGGGGGGTGAGGGGACGACTGCGGTGATTGTACGTCCCCGCGCCGTCCGGCGCAATCCCCCTGACGCAAAAAAGAAGGGGAAGCATCCGCTTCCCCCAGGCATCCTGCCTCATGCCACCGCCCCTTACTCGACGGTGATCTGCCGGACCGTGCTGGTCTCGGTTCTTGGGATCCTCACTTCGAGCACCCCGTCCCTGAAGCTCGCCCTGATCTGTTCCGTGTCGAGCCCGTCGGGGAGTCCGAGGGTCCGGCTGAAGGAGCCGTGGGACCGTTCGAGCCGCAGGAAGTTGCTCCGTTCGATCTTTTCTTCGGTGTTCTTTTCACCGGAGATGATCAGGTTGTTGTCGACGATCCGGAGGTTGAGGCTCTCTTTCGTCATTCCCGGAAGCTCGGCCTTCACGACCAGGTTTCCCCCTTCCTCGAACATGTCGACCGCCGGCATCATCTCCATCCCTCCACCCAGATCGTGGAGCATATGCCGCAGCGGCATCCAGTTCATCCCGAAGAACGGCCGGTTGATCGACTCCTCAAACCACCGCTCCATCTCCCGAAGCGGCGAGAGGATGCTGACTTCGCCTCTCCCCGTTTCGGTTCTTCCCGTGGGCATCTCCCGGAGTCCCTTCCCCGTGGAGGCAGATGTGGTGTGGCGTTTCGCGCTCACCGATTCCCCGGTACCTCTCGGGGTTTCCGTTCTGAGTACCGTGTTCCGTCTCATGATTCAACACCCCTTTCCGTGAAATAGGTTACCTGCTATCAGTATAGTTAATTGAAAACGAATGTCAAGTGCGATACATGTAAAACGTTCCGTAATATATGGTGTTTTGCTGCTGCGGGCGAGGGGTTGGGTAGGGTGAAATCCGGCAACTCTCTTGGTGCTTGCGCGATCCGCTCCGGCAGTGTAATTTGAAGCCGTTGGCGTCAAACATCCCTCCGGTGACGGGCGAAAGACAGGAGCAGTTTTTTCATGCAGAGTTCCAACGATACGGCGGTGCAGGCAAAGGGCGGGATTTGGCTGATACTGATGGCGGCGATGCTCTGGGGGACCACGGGGACTGCCCAGGCCCTGGCTCCCACGGGGGCGAGCTCCGCGACGGTGGGGGCGATGCGGCTGGCCGTGGGAGGGGCGGCGCTCCTGGTGGTGGCCCTGGCCCGGGGAGGTCTGACGGGAGGGGGGCGGTGGCCCCTGCTGGCAACGGCGTCCGCCGGCGGCTTCATCGCCACCTACCAGCTCGCCTTCTTCGCGGCGGTGAAGGCCACCGGCGTGGCGGTGGGGACCATGGTGGCCATCGGCAGCTCGCCGGTCCTGGCCGGCATCCTCGCCTTTCTGGTGCGGGGCGAGCGGCCGGGGCGCCGGTGGTTTGCCGCCACGGTGGTGGCCGTGGCCGGCTGCGTGCTCCTCTCGGGGGGAGGGGGAGGGGGGCTCAACGTGAACCCCCTCGGCATCGCCCTCGCCCTTGCCGCCGGCGGCTCCTACGCCGCCTACGCCCTGGCGATCAAATCCCTCTTGGCCGGCCGCTCCCCCGAGGCGGTGATGGCGGTGGCCTTCTGCGTCGGGGCGCTCATGCTGGCCCCGCTCCTGGTGGGGGCAGATCTCGGCTGGCTCGCCAATCCGCGCGGCGCGCTGGTCATCCTCCATCTCGGGGTCGTCGCCACCGCCGTCTCCTACATCCTCTTCGCCCGCGGGCTGAAGACCGTATCGGTGGCGAACGCGGTCACCCTCTCCCTGGCCGAGCCCCTCACCGCCACCATCCTCGGCGTCGCGGTGGTGAGGGAGCATCTCACCCCCACGGCTCTCTGCGGCGTCCTCCTCCTCTTCAGCGGCCTGGCGATCCTCGCCGTCAATCCGCGCCGCCCGCCCGCCCCGTAACGCGAACCCCCAGCAGAAGCTCCTTCAGGGGAGGCTTTTCCCGCTCCCACGCCCGCCGCTGGACGAGGCGGACGGTTGCCGTGCCGGGGGCGAGGGCGGTGATGACGACCTCCTCGTCCCTGCTGTACCCCGGAGGGAGTGGTCCCCCCGTCGGGAGGGTCGGTGGAAGGGGGAGGAACTCTTTCGTGACCCTCACCGCCTCCCCGTCGCCCGTCACGCTCATCTCCCACCCGTAGCCGGCGCTTCCCCGCCCCGTCAGCCTGAGGCGGTGCGTCTCTCCCACCGCGAGGCGGATGTCCGTCGCTTCCAATGCTGACTCCTCCGTGGCACCCTTATTCCTTGACGACGGTCGTGAAGAGGATGAACTGCCGCATGAACTCCAGGAACGTCGGGTTCCAGATGTCGCCATGCCCGTCGATGATCCGTTTGTCCACCGACACCACATAAAAGGGGTTGCGGGGGACCGTCCGGTTGAGGTGCGAGAGCTGTGCTCCTCCCAGTTCCAGCGCCCAGCCGCCGCGGGAGGAAAGGTCGATCCACTGCTGCCGCGCCGACTGGGCGGCACGGTAGGCGGCGGCTTTCTGCTCGGCCTCCGGCAGCGGCGGGGGGAGCGTTGCCGCCTGCGGGCGGGGGCGCAGCTCGTGGGTCCGGTACGGTTCGAAATGCCCGACGGTTTGCCGGTCCGCCAGCTTCTGCTCTCTGTCGCGATAGTTCTCGAAGAGGGTCGAGAACCACCGTCCCGCGGGGAAAGCCACCCCCGTCGCCTGGTCCGACTCCGAGGTGAAGATCGCCACGAGGGGGAGCTGGCCGTCGGGGTACCATTTCCTCACCCCGGCCAAGTCGCGCAGCGGGGTGAAGCGGGCGGCCTCGAAGGCGGGGTTCACGAGGATCACGAGGTCGCCGAAGGTCTGAGGCTCCTCCGCGTTCACCCCCGAGAAGCGGTCGATGAGGATCTGGGAGAGGGCGGAGTAGACCATCTGTCCGCCGAAGCTGTGGCCGACGACGATCAGCTTGGTCCGGGCGAGCCGGCTCTTCCCTTCGTCGTAGACCGCGAGATGGGAGAGCTGGACCTCCTCCAGCCGCACGAGGAGATCGGTCAGGGCGCCGTGGCCGATCTTGTCGGCGGTGTTCTTCCGGTCCCAGAAGGAGAGGGTGGTGAACGGCTCCAGATCGGCGGAAAGACCCCGCCAGCCGACGTAGATCCCGGCCACTTTCCGCTCCGGGCGCCCCTCGCTCTGGCTGGCGAGGCGCTCGTAGGAGTGGATGCGCTGCAGCGTCTCCCGGAAGGAGGCCACGTTGTCGTCGCCGGATGAGGCGTTGTGGCGCCAGCCGTGGACGTAGACGACCATGAGGAGCCCCGACTCCAGGGCGTCCCGGGCGAGGAGCCGGTCCACCAGCGCGTCGGCCTGCTTCCGGTCCCAGAGCCACCCCTGGTCGTCGAATTCCACGAAGCCGAGGAGGTAGTCGCCGTTTTCTTCCAGCGACGCCGTCTCGCACGCCGTCTTCTCCGCGGTTGCGGTACACGGCTGGTAGGAGGTCCGGTACTGGGCGTTGCCGGCGCACCCCGCCAGCGTGACGGCCAGCACCAGGGCGACGATGCCGCGGATGAGCCTGCTTTTTCCGGTCACGAAATCCTCCTCTGTCGTGGTGCGTTCATGGAACATTTCTCCTTTCCGGTGCTATTCCCGCTAAATCGGCTTGAACTCCCCGTTGAACCGGTCCTGGTTCTCCCGCCGCTTGGCCGCCGTGCTCCCGGTGTCGATGGATGCCTTGGTCAGCTCGTAGGCGTCGTTCAGCATCTGCACGAAGCGCCCCTCCATCTCCTTCATCTCCCCCTCGCCCAGCTTCCGGTCGACCCCGTACTTGGTCAGGATCTGCCGGAAGGTCGCCAGGTCCTCCTGGAGGATCACCTCGCGGGGGGTGGTGACGAAGTAGTCGTTGAGCTTCTTTGCCCGTGCCGGGTCGGTGATAATCCCCTGGACGAAGCCGAGGTACTCCTTCACGAAGCCGGGGGCGTTGCGGACGAGCATGACGTTATTGCTGTCCATCATGAAGCTGCGGACGTCGGCGTTGGCCGAGCCGATGGTGACGTCGTCCCCGAAGACCGAGACCTTGGTGTGGAGGGAGAGGGGTGAATCCGGCCGGGGTTGGTATTCGAAGTAGTCGAACTTCGCCCGTTTCGCCGGGTCCCCCTTCTGCTGGTAGAACTCGGAGAATGCCTTGAGGGCGTGCCGGGCAGCCAGGTTCACCACGTTGAGGTCGGTGGTCTGGATGGAGTTGGTGAGGACCGTTACGGTGACGTTGGAGCAGTCGTAGTCGCCGTTCACCATCCGGCTCAGTTCATGGGTGAGATTGGCGGCGGGGAAGAAGTAGGCGTTGTGGAGGACGAGCCGCTTCGGTTCCTCCGGCGTGGCCGCCCCACAGACCGCCGGGATCTCCCGGAGCCAGACGTCGTGGATGTTCTTGCCGTTTTCGGCCTCTTTCCCGGCGGGGGCGCCGTAGGTCCGCACCCGTTTTTCGGGAGGGAGCGTCCGGTCGAAGGGGAGGTTTTCCAGATAGGCGAGAACGCTGCCGCTCTCCAGGGTGAAGCCCGAAGCCGCCTGCTGCGGGATGGTGGGGGCGTACTCGGTGGTGTAGGCCCGGGCGTTTTCCTCCATGGTCCGGCGGCGGTCGGCCATCCGCTCGTCCAGGGTGAGGACGCTCTCCTGAAGCTCTTTTTTGATGCAGGCGTCGCGCTCCTCCTTCCCGGCGGCGCCCTGGCAGCGGTTCTCGGCGTATTTCAGGTTGACGACGAAGTCGTTGGGGGCGTGGCGGCGCACCTCATCCAGGGAGGCGACCATGATGTCGAAGTTCCAGAGGTCGTCGAACGCCCGCCGGACGGCGTCACCCCCTTCGGCGAGGAGGGCGCGGATGTCGGTGTCCATGAAGACGTATTTGCTGGTCAGGGGGTTGGGGCGCATGTGGTAGGAGTTCTCCACGTTCCTCCCCCCCATCTGCACCGTGGTGCCGTCCACCAGCAGCAACTTGTGATGGAGGTAGTCGGTCAGGTGGTCCCAGTCCCGCACTTCGTCGTCGGAGAACGCCCGTTCCACCGGCAGGAGGGAGGTGACGGTCTCCTTGATGGGGTTGAGCTGGCCGCCGTACATGGCGAAGGCGAAGAAGAGCTCGGCATTGGCCGTCAGCCGCTGGAACGGCGCGCCGGTCCGCGACTCCCAGTAGACCTTGCCGAGCTCTTTCATCTGCTCCTTCTGGTCGGGAGTCGGCGGGGTTTCCCCCTTCATCCCCTTGAGGTCGATCTGCTGCCCCCCCTGCACGGCGAGGGCCATGACGTCCCCCCGCTTGGAGTAGAGTCCGGAGAGGAAGAGCCCCGAGTTGCCGATGCTCAGGTTGGAGATGTTCCGCTCCGCTGCCGGTCTGCCGCCGATCGCCTCGTCGGCGAAGAGCCGGTCGATGGCGGCGAACTTCTCGGCGCTGCACGCCCCGGGCTTTACGGCCGCCGTCTCGCGGGAGCACCCCATGGTCAGGTAGACGGCGTCCTTGATGATGTTCCGCGTCGGGCGGTTGTAGAGCCGCACCCTGAGGTTGCCGTTCCCTTCGCTCTCCATGAGGGAGAAGAGGTCGAGGTGCTTGTAGTTGGTGTGGTAGTCGACGATAAGCCGCACCGTCACCCCGCGCCGGGCCGCGTCGATGAGCGCCTTGGTCAGCACCGACGAGCTCTGGTCGTCGGCATAGATGTAGTACATCAGATCGATGGAGGTGCGCGCCCCCTCGATCATCCGCAGCTTGGAGAGAAACGCCGCGTCATTGTCGGTGATGACGCGGGCCTCGCCGATGGCGAGGGGACCGGCGGACGCCTTCTGCGCCAGGGTGTCGAGGGGGAGCCCGGCCGGTTTCTGCCAGGCGCAGCCCCCCAGGGCGATGCCGAGGAGCAGCGGTGCGATGAAACGTGTTTTCATGGGTGCCTCCGGTGAGTGATGGGGATGCCGGACCTCCCTGCTCCGGTGGCCGGCATCCCCTGATGGATCGATCATCGCTGCGCCGCTGCCGCAGCACTCCGGGCCCGGTAGAGTTTGTGGAGGTGGATGAGCCCCTTCGCCTGGCGGATGTAACGCTGCCAGACGAAGATCAGGTCGAAGAAAAGCGCCGCCAGCCACCAGAGATAGAGAAACGCCGCCGCGGCCGGGATGATCGGCCAGACCGCCCCGTGCTCCGCGTCCCCCAGGACGACCGAGGCGACGATCCCCCCGGCGGCGCACAAACCGACGATGAGCAGCGGCTTCATCCCCCCCCTGGGGAATGCACCGCTCAAAAAGGTGGTGAGGGCGAGGACGGCGGCGGCCAGCATGAGCACTGCGGCGGTCGGGTCGGTGCCGAGGGGGGTGAATAACCCTCCCATGCTCGCCCGCACTCCTGGCTCGACGAGGAGCGGGTAAAGGATGACAGCGCCGAGAAAGAGGGCCGGGCCGATCAGGTAGAGGCTCCGCTTGCGGGTGAGCCGCGGGATGCGGGCCGATACCGTGATCCCCGCCACCAGAAGGGTGATGCCGGTGACGTTCCGGACGATGGCCAGCGGCGGGGCCCCGGCGCCGATGCAGGCCGCGACGCTCTTGTACAGGAGGTAGACCGCTCCCCAGAGGACAAGGGCGATGGCGGCATAGGAGAGCAGATAGGTTGCCATCCGGGCGCCGACGGCGTTCTTGGGGCGCTCGTCATAATGGTTTTCCGCCGGCGGCGGATCGACCACCCTGCTCAGGAAATGGCCGAAGACGTAATCGTCGTCCCAGTAATCCACATGGGCCTTGCCGGGGAGGTAATACCTGCTGTAGCCGAAATCGTCCTCCGCGCCGAAGGCGAAGCCGTCGCCCCCGTGGAGCTTCAGCCAGAGCCGGGCGGTGTCGAGCATGAACCCCACCGGATCGCCGTAGTCGTAGTAGTTGAGCCACCGGATCCGCTCCCCGGGTGGGGGATTCCACCGTATCCCTTCGAGGGGGCGCCAGAGCTCGGGCCAGAGGAGGAGGTGCTTGTCGATGGGGGAGCCGATGGTCATGAGCCCCCGCACCTGGGGGAGCCAGGCGGGGCGGTTCGCCGCGTCGGCGCACATCGCCTCAAGGAGGGAGAGGAAGGTGACGACCGTCCCCTCGCTGTGGGCGACGATCTGGATCTCCGCGCCGGGGTCGGCGCTGTGGATCCCCTCCATGACGTCGAAGAAGCGGCCGAGGATCTTCTGCCGGTGGGTCGCGAATTCGGTCACGAGCTGCACGTCTCCCAGGTAATCGTCCAGGAGTTTCTTCAGGTCGAAGCGGAAGAGCCCCGCCTTGTCCGCCAGGAAGAGGAGGCGCTCCAGCACGGCGATGGTGTCAATCATCTCCTCCAGGACCCGCTTGATGGTCCGGTAATCCCGGGGGGGAAGCTGCCGGGGTAGGTGGAGCGGAGGCGGTCGACGATGGTCTTTGCCCACCGTTTCGCCTCCTCCAGGGTGTAGCCGCGGGTGACGGTCCTGCGCGGGATATCGGCCCAGTAAACCTCGGCGAAGCCGATGTGGGGAGGGAGCGGCGGGTCCGGCGGGGATTGGGGGATGAAGGGGGCCGAGTGGCTGGCACAGAGCGCCGAATGGAACCTCCCCAACGGGATCGCCCCCGGCGCGCGGTAGTACTTGCAGACCTGGCGGGCGACCGCCTGGATCGTCTCGTAGGAGCTCTGGTCCCCGATGCCGTGTACTCCGACGATGATTGTGCGCTGTCCCATCCCTCGGCCCCCGCTGGTTTCCGGTTACATCAGTTCGCCGCGGCGGATGGTCCAGAAGTCGTCGGCGAGATTGCGGTCCCCCACGTAGTCGTACGGCATGGTGAAGTACCCTTTCATCCCCCAGTCGGTCCCCCAGGAGTTGCGGACGATAAACCGCCTGGCGGCATCGTCGTAGCCGACCCCCAGCACCGCATGCCCCCCTATCGCCCGCTCGCCCGGCTGGGGCATCTGCACCACCCCCGTCTGGGCGACCTGCTGGGACTCGAAGCCCTCGTACACCGTGAAGCCGAAGACGAAGGGAAACCCTTCGGCGAGGCAGGCCCGCATCTCGTCAACGGTGTTGAGCCGGGCGTAGGCGAGGATCTGGTGGTTGAGCGCCTCCTTGTAGCAGGCCTTCGGAGGCTTGGCGGCGAACTTGGCGACGTCGTAGGGCCAGCTTTTCTCCGTGCAGACCCCCTGTTTCGCCAGGGTCTTGATGCCGTCGCGGATCATCGCCCCGGAATCGGACTTCACCGTCCCCTCGATCACCCGCTCGTTGTAGTAGATGAAGAGCCGGCTCAGGTCCACGAAGGGAACCTTGTCCTTCACCTCCAGGTACTCCAGGGCGCCGGCCAGGGCGTTGGCGGTGCAGCTCCCCAGTTGTCCCTGATCCTCCACCGGCGAACAGGTGGGGCGCAGGTCGACGAGGCTCGGGAGGGCGGCGGGGATCTTCCGCACGGCGCCGAACATCTTGTCGCGGTGGTCGGGGAGGTCCGGTACCCACCCGTAGCAGGATTTTCTGGTCTGGATGGCGTTTTTCGCTCTGGTCATGGCAAACTCCTTTTCGTTGTCTGGAATGCGCTCCGGTAGCCGGTAGGAACGTGTGGTGGTTTTGCACGAGCGTCACCAAGGGGCTGACGCGGTTTTGCTGCAACCACCGGTAGAATTTGTCCCTCTCCCCGCGGGTCAGCGTTGATCGGTTGCGTGGTGATGCATGGAATGTCCGGACCGGACAACGGGGGAGGAGAGACCGCGCGCCGGCAGGAGCAGACGTCGGTTTCCGGTTGAAAAACTGCGCCCTCCTTGGCGCTCTCCACCGCGGGCTGCAGCGGAGTAGTCCGTCCCTGGTCGATGTTTCGGAAACATCGTTTTATTGGTGTAGGTAGGTGCTAGTATATAGTGAAATTTTATTAATGCAAGCGGTGAGGCGAATAATTTCTTGCGGTTAGGCCCGCGGTGCGGGAGATGCGCTCGTTGCGGGGGCTGTCACCGCGAGGGGAGAAATTTATCTGCTATACTTGAAAAACCGATCGGCACAAGGAGGGAGAGGCAATGCTCGGATCCGTCAAACCGGTCTACCTGGTGTTTCTTCTGATAATCGTCATCCCCGGGATCGTCGGCGGGATGCTGGCGGCCAACCGGGGGAGGAACTTCATCGGCTGGAGCCTCGCCTGCGCCGTCTTCCCGATCTTTCTCCTGGTGATCTACTTCGAGAAGCCGATCCGGGAGGTGGAGGGGAAATTCCGCCGCTGCGGCTCCTGCGGCGAGTACTACCGGTGGCGCGACCCCTCCTGCAAGTACTGCGGCACCCCTCCGCCATCGGCCTGAAGCATCCTGCTCCCCGGGCTCCCGCCATGCCGGCCGGGAGCCCGTCCCTCCTCCAACTTCAGATCACCGTCACGTCGGCGCTCCCCTCCCAGTAGCCGTGGAGGTTGCACCGCTGGTGGGCGACGAGGGTCACCTTGCCGGCCGGCGCCGCCTCTTTCGGGATCACTACGGTGAAGGTCACCTTCGGGTTCAGGAAGCCGCGGGGCTGGAAATCGGCCTTCCCCGCCGGCTCGTTGCCGACGTTGAGCTCCACGAACTGGATCCAGTGGGTCGGCCCCATGGGGTGGACCACTTCGCCCACCGTCACCTCCACGATGAACGGTTCTCCTGCCTTTACCGAGGCCGGCGCCTTGATGACCGGTGCATGTTTCTGCTCCAGCGGATTCCTTTTCGCCGGATCCTTCGCCCGGTTGATGGTGGCAAAGAGCGACTGATCGGCCTTGACCGGAAAGTACATCTCGGCCGCAGTTGCGGTGCGGGCGATCCCGACGGCGGCGGCGCCGAGGGCGGCGTGTTTCAGAAAGCTTCTTCTGTCCATTGCTCCTCCCGTGGTATCATGGAATTCTCCGGAGGGGCCCCCTCCGGACGCCCTTCAAGTGTAAATCCACCCGTTCCAAAGTCAACGCGCAGCCCCGTTCCCGCGCGCCACGGCAGAGGGCGAACATGAGAGCACGTCGTGTCAACCGCATCGGTGCGTGCGCGTTTTCTTAATAGAAGAACGTCCGCGGCCCGCGCCGGCGGACAAGTACGAGGAGAGAGTCCCTGGAGAACACCGAGGCACTGAACCGATTCCTGGCGGGAATCGAACGGCGGGCGTTCCGGATGGCCCGCTTTGCCACCGCCGACGATGACGAAGCCCTCGACCTCGTGCAGGAGGCGATGCTCGGCTTCGTCCGGAGTTATGCCCACAAGGGGGAGGAGGAGTGGTCCCCCCTGTTCTACCGCACCCTCCAGAGCCGGATCATCGACTGGCACCGGCGGATGACGGTCCGTAACCGGCTGCGCGGCTGGTTCGGCAGTGGTGGCGACGACCCGGACGACGGTCCCGACCCGCTGGAGAGGGTGGCGGACCCCCATGCCCCCGATCCGGCGCGGCAGCTGGCGAACAAGGAGCTGGGGGGGGCGATCGAGCAGGCGCTCCGGAAGCTCCCGCTGCGGCAGCGCCAGGCATTCCTGCTCCGCTCGTGGGAGGGGCTCGACGTGGCCCAGACGGCGGTGGCCATGGGGTGCACCGACGGGAGCGTCAAGACCCATTACTCGCGGGCCGTCCACACCCTGCGGCACCTTCTGAAGGAGTACCGATAATGAACCGGGACGAGCGGAACGACAGGCTGATCGAGGCGGTGAGGGCGCATCTGGAGGAGCGCGAGGCATCCCTTGACGCGCGGACGGCGGCGCGGCTGCGGGAGATGCGCTTTGCGGCGGTGGAGGAGGCCGGCCGGCGCCGGTGGTTTGCGGGAATCCCCCGCTGGGCCACGGCGGGGGGGCTCGCCACCATTGCGGTGGCGGTCGTCGCCACCAGCCTCTGGCTTGCCGATGTCCGCCGGGAGAAGGCCGTCGCCGGCATCGACGACATGGAGATCATCACGACCCAGGAGCATATCCAGCTCTATGAAGATCTCGACTTCTACCGCTGGCTGGCGGAGCAGGACCGGAAGGGGTAGGGGCGGTCGGGTGACAGGGGAAGAATGGGCGCCGCGACGGAGCAGGAGAGGACGGAAGGGGGAAGGCGAATGACGAGAAGACGACTGCTGATGGCGATCCTGTGGCTGGCTGCGGTCGCTCCTCCGGCGTGGGGCGAGGCGGTCGCGACACCGTGGGAGCGCCTCGCTCCCGAGGAGCAGACGGTCCTGCAGCCGATGCGCGAGCGGTGGAACACCCTCCCCCCCGAGCGCCAGGAACGGTTCCGCCGCGGAGCGGAGCGCTGGCGTACCATGACCCCCGACGAACAGAAGGAAGCCCGGGAGCGGTTCCGGCGGTGGCGGGAGCTCCCCCCCGAGCAACGGGAGCAGGTCCGCCGCCGCTTCAAGGAGTTCCGTGGTCTCCCCCCCGAGGAGCAGGAGCGGATCAAGCGGAGCTACCGGTGGTTCCACGAGCTTCCCCCCGGCGAGCGCCAGGCCCTGCGGGAAAAGTGGCGCGGCATGAGCCGGGAGCAGCGCCGCGACCTGCGCGAGCGCTGGCAGACCATGACCCCTCAGGAAAAGAAAGATTTTCTCGATCGGAAGTGAGCGGCGCCGGGAACGGTCACCGTTGGCAGCGGGGGCAGTAGACCGTGCTCCGGTTGCCGAGCCGGATCTCCTCCAGGGCACCGCCGCAGCGGGTGCAGTCACCCGTCCCCCGTCCGTAGACCGCAAAATCCAGCGGATGGTAGGCGACCGTATGTTCCGCCACCCGGTAGGTGCTCCCCTGGTCGATCGACCCCTGAAGCACCTCCCGGACCGCAAGGACCAGCCGCCCGCATTCGGAGTGGCTGAGGGAGGAAGAGGGGCGGTCGGGACGGATGCCGGCGCGGAAAAGGGCCTCGTTGGCGTAGATATTGCCGACCCCGGCCACAATCGCCGCGTTCATGAGCAGCTGCTTCACCGCGACCCGGCGTCCCCGGCTCGCATCGTAGAGATAGGCGCCGTCAAAGGCCGTCGTCAGCGGTTCCGGGCCGATCCCGGCCAGAAGCGGATGCGTTGCCGGCGTATCCGTGGTCCAGGCCACGGTGCCGAACTTCCGCGGGTCGTGGAAGCGGAGCACCGCGCCATCGGCAAAGGCGATGTCGAGGTGATCGTGTTTGCCGGGGGGCGGCGTCCCGGGAAGGAGCCGGAGAAAGCCGGTCATCCCCAGATGGATGATGAGCCATCCCGCCTCACACTCCAGCAGCAGATACTTTCCCCGCCGCTCCACCGACCGGACCGTCCGCCCTGGCAGGGAGTCGTGCAGCTCCCGGGGGATCGGAAAACGGAGCTTCGGCGTCCGGACCACCACCCGTTCGATCCTTTTCCCCACCAGCTCCCGCTCCAGCCGCCGCCGGGTCAGTTCAACCTCGGGAAGTTCCGGCACATTTTCCTCCTGAAACCAGCTTGATTATTGACAAAAGAGAAGAAAACTCTATTTTGAGATAGTAAAGCTGGAATTATGGGGACACCATACTTAACTTTTTTCTCCTTTTGGCCCTGGCTTCCCACGCTTTAATGGGCGATCAAGAACCATTTCCAATTGTTCGACAAAGACTTCAGAGCCGAGCGGCCTGCCGGTTCGCTCATGCTTCCGGATGTCGTCTGCCTGCCCGTCGTCTCCCTTTTCAGACAGAAACAGCCGCCAGTCGCCAGCTATCTCCAAGAGCGGTGCCACGGTGACCAGTTCATCGTCAGTCGCGGCAAGGTGTGCTCGCGCACTGCTCCACGGCCAGGCGGCGGCTCCTTCGGCCAAGCCGGCGACTACAGGGTTCATTTCCACGTAACGGGCAGCAGCCAGCAGATAGGTTTCATCCATGGGGAATGAAGCAAAGCGGCCTTGCCACAGGTGTCCCCGCCAGTTTTCCCGAAAATTAACCATTCGACTGTAGCGCCGATGCGCTTCGCCGATACCTCGCCGTAGCGCGTCTTCACTCTCCGGTACGGCAATCAGGTGTACATGGTTTGGCATAAGGCAATAGGCCCAGATCGCCACCGAGCATTTTCTGCACCACTCTGATAGCAGGGAGATATAGGCACGGTAATCATCATCACCGAAGAAGGTTTGCATCCTTCGGTTGCCTCGTTGGGTTACGTGGTGAGGAATACCTGCGGCAATAACGCGAGCAATTCTGGCCATGTGTGGAAGCTAATTGAAGCGTGCGTACAAGTCAAGTGGCAATTAAGTATGGTGTCCCCGTAATTTCACCACCTCGTGTGGTGCGCCCGATGGTTATATCACGAAAGGGGAAATGTAGATGATAGAGATTAAAAAGAGCGCGACGGCAGACACTCGAACTTGTGACTGGTCGAAGGTGACAAAAGAGCAACTTCTGGAAAGCAGCAGGCAACATATTGGCGACGTTGAAAAAGGCATCGGCTTTCTGGTCGGAAAGATGTGCGAATCTGCTGCCCTCCACGACCACGACAAGATCAGCGACATTGACGGCTTCCACAGGGATTTTCAGACCGGATTCAAGCAGACGGAATGGTGGGACAAGCATCGGACAATCAACCGCCACCATCTGCTGCAAGCCGATGGCGTCCCGGCGGACGTGAACCTCATTGACGTGCTGGATATGATCGTTGATTGCGTCATGGCTGGCATGGGGCGAAGTGGTAGCGTCTACCCCCTGGATGTTTCGCCGGAAGTGCTTATGCATGCATTCCAGAATACGGTTGAACTGCTGAAATCACAGGTGCAAGTGATCGAGTGATATAACGCCATAAGCCTGACCGGCATGGTTTTGGGCCGGTCTTGGCGCTTGTTATGCTTTATCCCTTTTCTCAATGGCTTCAATTGCGCCTTCAGGGAGAGTGGCATATAAGCTTTCAATTTCCTTTGGCCTAGTTATTCTGTCCTGCACTACAATATTTATGAGCCGAAACAAAGTAGTTGCTATTTCTGGTGTGTCTTGCAAATCTATTTCGCCTGGATGCACTGCATTATTTCCAACAACTCGACAGATATCGAGTGATCTTTGAATTAGAGATGGTAGTCCTGCTTTTACCAATTCACCTATGTCATTGTTAATATTTTTCCCTGGTTGTCCCAAATGGATCATTAATTTTTGAATACAAAGCCGCAGAAGAGCAGCAGCACCGCGAGGTGATAAATTTACAATTTCTCTTGCTTCAAGATAATCAGTTTTGCAGTCTTCTGGCATATCTGGATTTGGAAACTCAACCGTACCCGATGACGGAACAATCATCTTGTCATCATACCAATATGCTAGTTCTTTGCAGTGGCTGCACTTCGAAACATCTATTCGTGTCGCATAGCCTTGGTTCCAGAGAGAGAAGTAGCAATCTGCCCAGTCTTGTCTTGCATATACTCCGCATAGTGGGCAATGGAACTGCCCTTCCTTGTATACTGGCGGGTAATATTTCATTTTTTCTCTCCTTTTCAAGCATAACGTCATAAGGCTGACCAGCCAGCCCGTTTTTTCGGGCGGACTGGTCGTGCCGCAAGTTGGACGGTAATTTACTTTAACATCTCACCTCAAAAAAATTAAAAATTAGGTATCTGATATAGCGTTGACTGTGCAATGCTTCCTTTGTACCCACATAACTCTCTAAAATACTTGGTTAATGCCTTTACTCTTTGCTCTGTTGCTCTTGGGTCAATTACAATTGATTTAATTGCTGTGTGAGGATCGATATCGAACGGCAGCACTTCGACCCTAGGGCCGATGTTATATGTTAGATGGATAATTCTAATCTCTTTTTCGTGGCTGAATGCATTTCTCTTTAACAACATTATTTTTGCTACATCTTGAGTCTCAAGTTTTGTTTCTATGCGCGACTTTAACGCTTTAGCTTCATTTGTTATTTTGTTTGTTGAAAAATAATTTACTGATCCTATATATGTCCTGCCTACTGCTAAAGCCGGCGCAGTAGATATAGCATTTGCAAGGAGTAATGGGCTGGTTTTGATACGAATACCAAGCTGATTAGGAGAATAGATTTTCCAAAGAGCATCAGAGATACCAACTTTTGAAAAACAAAGTCCGTACATTCGTCCTTTTTGGTATCGAAGATTTCCCTCATCAGGAAATATTTTCTCCATAAGATACTTCTCAAATGGATCTTCCCATTTACTAGGGCTCAACAAAGCAAATTTTTGGGTTTCAAACCATTCAGCGAGATGATCAAAGCTAAGAATACGGTAAATATCCTTACTCTCTAAGTCATCTGGAAGAAGGCTGGTAACTCCTACGATATCCACATTGACTCCTTGTTATTTCAGTGTTTTATTTGAGCTTGTCCAACTCGTAAATCACCCGTTAGGGTGTGCTGTCTACAAATATATAGAACCATATACACGTGCATGGAAGCATCTATATCTATATGGGGCTCGGCTATATAGATTTATATGGGAAGCTCGTTTGCCCAGTTATCCAAAACCATCTACATCTATATACTTTTCCAGCTGAGTACCGACTATGTTGCCGTAGGTGACAAACCATAGCTTTCTTTCTGGGTTCCAACGTCCACCTACTGCTTTTACCTTGTTGCGGATCGCCACTTCCGTGGCTTTGATCCGTAACGGCACCAGTGTGTCGTTTGTGAAACGGGGTGCCGGTGGGGTCCAGTCACTCCGTTCAACAATGAGTTCCACGGTCTTCAGGCGCTGTTTCGTTTCCGGATCATAACGAAACCTCACGCATACCAAGGCGTCGCCGTATTTCTTCACCAGTGACTTTGTGCCGTGCTGGCCGGGTTTCAGGGTCAAACGTGTTTTCATTGGTCACTCGCATCGAAAATTTGTCGCCAACTATACGCAGCATTTGATAAAACACAAATTAAAAACTTGTGAGGAATGGGATGATTTTGCTGCCGCACCATCTGTTCAGACAATACCGTTCATTCTGCGACATCCGCGGAATCAGAGACAGTGATTTTGCCGATTATCTGAAATGGCTACGTTATTTTCTAGACTTCTGCGAAAAATATCATGTTGCGGGAAGCGAGCCGGATAGAATCGATCTTTTTCTGAATAAGTTGCAGCAAAAAGGGCAGGTTGAGCAGAAGCGGCAACAAGCCAGGGAGGCGGTATCCTTGTATTTTGCAATGCTGAAAGTTAGTGCGAGTGCTACGTTGCCGGCGTCCTCGGCCCCATCCGCGCAACCGATGGCGCGGCAGCAAGAAGGTACGGGTGGAGTGCAGCCCGACACTTTTTCTGTTTCTCCGCGGCATTCTCTCTATAACGTAGCCGGCTACCAGGCCAATTACGACATCCGCACCATCCAGACCAAGCTGGGGCATTCGAGCCTCAAGACGACGATGATCTACACCCACTGCGTCCCGGTCAGGACGGTGAAGGAAGCGAGGAGCCCGCTGGATATCTGAAGAGAAGGGGGGCGATGCTTCGCCATCGCGCAATTTCCCGTTGCCTGCTATACTTCCCCCCATGGCCCACGATACCATTTCCATCAGAAACGCCCGCCAGAACAACCTCAAGAATCTCGATCTCGACCTTCCCCTGGGTGAGCTGATCGTCGTCACCGGCGTCTCCGGCTCGGGGAAGTCATCCCTTGCCTTTGATACGGTCTACGCCGAAGGGCAGCGCCGCTACGTGGAGACCTTCTCCCCCTATGCCCGCCAGTTCCTGGAGCGGATGGACCGGCCGGCCGTGGACCGGATCGACGGGATCCCTCCGGCCATCGCCATCGACCAGACCAACCCGGTCCGGACCTCCCGCTCCACCGTGGGGACCATGACGGAGCTGAACGACCACCTGAAGCTCCTCTTCGCCCGGGCCGCGCGGCTCTTCTGCCGGGGGTGCGGCCGGCCGGTGCGGCGCGACACGCCGGAGAGCATTGTCGATGAGCTGCTGCCGCGAACCCCTCACCCGGCCTTCGGCCCCCCTCTCCCGGAGGGAGAGGGTAAAAATGTCTCCCTCTCCTCCTCTGTCCTCGTCACCTTCCCGGTGCCGGTCCCGGCCAATTTCTCCGCCGACGAGGTGAAGGGGTTCCTGGCCGGCCAGGGGTACACCCGCATCCACCGGGAGGGGGACGGCATCCTGGAGGTGATCCAGGACCGCACCCGCCTGGCGCCGGAGAACCGCTCCCGCCTCGTGGAGGGGATGGAGGCGGCGTTGCGGGTCGGCCACGGGCGGGTGTTCGTCTACCCCCTCGGCGGCGACGGCGTGCCGGGGGAGCCGTGGCGCTTCTCCAGCGACCTCCACTGCCCCGACTGCGACCTCTCCTACCACGACCCGGCCCCCCATCTCTTCTCCTTCAACTCGCCGGTGGGGGCCTGCGCCACCTGCCGGGGATTCGGGCGGGTGATCGGCATCGACCACGGCCTGGTGATCCCGGACGAGTCCCGGACCCTGGCCGGCGGCGCGGTGAAGCCGTGGCAGACCGAGAGCTACCGGGAGTGCCAGGACGACATGATGACCTTCGCGGCCAAGCGGGGGATTCCCGTCGACGTGCCGTGGCGGGAGCTGACGGAGGAGCAGCGCCACTGGGTGCTGGAGGGGGAGGGTTCCTGGGAGGACGGGCTCTGGTACGGGGTGCGGCGCTTCTTCGACTGGCTCGAAACCAAGAGCTACAAGATGCATATCCGGGTCCTCCTCTCCAAGTACCGGGCCTATACCCTCTGCCCCGCCTGCCGGGGGGCGCGGCTCAGCCCCGATGCGCTCCTGTGGCGGCTCGGGACGAAGGAGGAGGCCGACCGGGTGCTTGCCCCGGAACTTCGGTTCCGCCCCGAGGGGATGGCGCTGGATGACGACCTGCTCCGCAACCTCCCCGGCCTCACCATCCACGACGTGATGCTCCTCCCCCTGGAGCGCTGCGCCGAATTCTTTGGCACCCTGGCGCTGCCGGCCCCCCTGGACGAGGCAGCGGAACTGCTGCTGCGGGAGATCCGCGCCCGCCTCGGCTACCTGGGGGCGGTGGGGCTCGGGTATCTCACCCTCGACCGCCAGTCCCGCACCCTCTCCGGGGGCGAGGTCCAGCGGATCAACCTGACCACGGCCCTGGGCACCTCCCTGGTCAACACCCTCTTCGTGCTGGACGAGCCCTCCATCGGCCTCCATCCCCGGGACATGGGGCGAGTGGTCGGCGTGCTGCGGCAGCTGCGGGACGCCGGGAACACACTGCTGGTGGTGGAGCACGATCCCCAGGTGATGCTCGCCGCCGACCGGCTCCTCGATCTCGGCCCCGGACCGGGGGAACGGGGAGGTGAGGTGGTTTTCTTCGGCACGCCGGGAGGGATTTTGCAGGAAAAGCGGTCCCTGACGGGGGAGTATCTGGCGGGGAAACGGCGGGTTGCCCCTCACCCGGCCTTCGGCCACCCTCTCCCGGAGGGCGAGGGTTATTCAAGCCCCCTCTCCCCACGGGAGAGGGCTGGGGTGAGGGGGGATGCCGGAGATGTGGAAATCCTCGGCGCCGCCGCCCACAACCTTACGGGGATCGACGTCAGCATCCCGCTCAATCGCCTCGTCTGCATCACCGGCGTCTCCGGCTCGGGCAAGTCGACCCTGGTCCAGGATGTGCTCCACCGGGGGCTCCTGAAGCTGAAGGGGAAGCCGACGGAGCCGCCGGGGACCCACACCGCCATCAATGGGGCGGAGTTGATCGGCGAGGTTGTTTTGGTCGATCAGTCCCCCATCGGCAAGACGACCCGCTCCAACCCGGCCAGCTACGTGGGGGCCTTCGACGCCATCCGCAAGCTCTTTGCCGCGGAACCGTTGGCAAAGGAGCGTGGGTACACCACCGGCACCTTCAGCTTCAACGCCGGCACCGGGCGCTGCCCCGCCTGCGGCGGCAACGGCTTCGAGCACGTGGAGATGCAGTTCCTCTCCGACGTCTATCTCCGCTGCCCCGACTGCGACGGCAGCCGCTACCGCCCCGAGGTGCTGGAGGTGCGGCTCGTCCCGGCCGGGGGAGGGCGCCCCGTCTCCATCGCCGACGTGCTGGAGATGACCGTTACCGAGGCGGTGGCCTTCTTCGCCGGCCACCGGGAGGTGCTCCGGGGGCTGGAGCCGCTGGAGGCCGTGGGGCTCGGCTATCTCCGCCTCGGCCAGCCGGTGCCGACCCTCTCCGGCGGCGAGGCCCAGCGGCTGAAGCTGGCCGGCCACCTGGCCCAGGTGGGGGGACGGAAACGGTCGGGGGCGGGGAACCTCTTCCTCTTCGACGAGCCCACCACCGGCCTCCACTTCGAGGACATCGCCCGGCTCCTGGCGGCGTTTCAGCGGCTTATCGAGGCCGGCGACTCCCTGGTGGTGATCGAGCATAACCTGGACGTCATCGCCGCCGCCGACTGGCTCCTGGACCTGGGACCCGAGGGGGGCGACGGCGGCGGGCGGGTGATCTGCGTCGGCACCCCGGACGAGGTGATGGCATGCGCGGAGAGCCACACCGGCCGGGCCCTGGGGGAGTACGGCGAGGAGCTGGCCGCGCTGGTGAAAGCGTCGGCCGGGTCGGTGGCGGAGGCGCTCCCCGCCGTGGTGCCGGACCGCTCCATCCGCATTGTCCATGCCCGGGAGCACAACCTGAGGAACGTCACCATCGCCGTCCCCCGGGACCGCTTCACGGTCATCACCGGCATTTCGGGGAGCGGCAAGTCCACCGTCGCCTTCGATATCCTCTTCGCCGAGGGGCAGCGGCGCTATCTGGAATCCCTCAACGCCTACGCCCGCCAGTTCGTCCAGCCCGCGGCCCGCCCCGACGTGGACGCGGTCCTCGGCATCCCCCCCACGGTGGCCATCGAGCAGCGGACGAGCCGGGGAGGGCGCAAGAGCACCGTGGCGACCATGACGGAGATCTACCACTTCCTCCGGCTCCTCTTCGTGAAGCTCGGGACGCAGCATTGCCCCGACTGCGGCATCCCCATCACCCCCCAGACCCCGGAGGCCATCGCGGCGCGGCTCCTGCGGGAGTTCCGGGGGAAGCGGGTGGCGTTCCTGGCGCCGCTGGTCACGGCCCGGAAGGGGTATTACACCGATCTGGCCAAGTGGGCCGCCGGCAAGGGCTTCACCCACCTGCGGGTGGACGGCGCCATGACCCCCGTGGAGCCGTGGCCGCGGCTGGATCGCTTCAAGGAGCACGACATCGACCTCCCGGTGGGGGAGATCACGGTGGCGGCGAAGGGGGAGGGGGAACTGCGGGAGCTCCTCGACCGGGCACTGGCCTTCGGCAAGGGGGTGGTCAGGGTGGCTGTTACCCCCCCTCCCTTGACGGGAGGGGGCAGGGGGGAGGGTGAAGCCAGGGAACTCCTCTTCTCGACCCTTCGCGCCTGCACCTCCTGCGGCCAGAGCTTCCCCGAGCCCGACCCGCGCCTTTTCTCCTACAACTCCCGCCACGGCTGGTGCCCCCGCTGCTTCGGCACGGGGCTGGAGATCCCCGGCTTCGACGCGGAGCAGACCGGTGAGGAGATCTGGTGGAACGAGTGGTTCGAGGGGGAGGAGCGGACCTGCTCCGCCTGCCACGGCGCCCGCCTCAACCCCGAGGCCCTGGCGGTCCGCTTCCGGGACCGGAACATCGCGGAGCTCGCGGCCCTCACCGTGACCCAGGCGGCTTCCTTTGTTCAGGAGTTGGGCCTGCAAGGACGGGAGGCAGCCATCGCCCGGGACATCGTGGCCGAAATCGGGACCCGGCTCGCCTTCCTCGGCGAGGTGGGGCTCGGCTACCTGTCGCTGGACCGGGCGGCACCCACCCTCTCCGGCGGCGAGGCCCAGCGGATCAGGCTGGCGGCCCAGCTGGGCTCAAACCTGCGGGGGGTCTGCTACATCCTGGACGAGCCCACCATCGGCCTCCACCCCCGGGACAACCGGATGCTCCTGGACACCCTGCGGAAGCTGGAGGGGAAGGGGAACACCATCGTGGTGGTGGAGCACGACGAGGAGACGATCCGCCGGGCCGAGCACGTCATCGACCTGGGCCCCGGCGCCGGGGTCAACGGCGGCCTGGTGGTGGCCGAGGGGACCCTGGAGCAGGTGATGGCGGCCCCCGCCTCCCTCACGGGGCGGTACCTGGCGGAGCCCCTGCGCCATCCGCTGGTGGAGCGGCGACCCGCGCCGGCGCCCGATGACCCGGCCATCCAGGTGAATGGCGCCACCCTCCACAACCTGCGGGAGATCGACGTCGCCATCCCGCTCCGGCGGCTCGTCTGCGTCACCGGGGTCTCGGGGAGCGGCAAGAGCACCCTGGTCAGGAACGTCCTCCACGCCTCCCTCCAGGGGCTCCTGGCCCACGGCACGGGGGCCCATCCCGTGACGGGGTGCCGGGAGATCCGGGGGTGGGAGCAGCTCACCCGCGTCTTGGAGGTGGACCAGACCCCCATCGGCAAGACGCCGCGGTCGTGTCCCGCCACCTACGTGGGGTTCTGGGACGCCATCCGCAAGCTCTACGCCGGCACCACCGAGGCGCGGCTCCGGGGGTACGGCCCCTCCCGCTTCTCCTTCAACGTGAAGGGGGGGCGCTGCGACGAGTGCGAGGGGCAGGGGGTGAAGACCATCGAGATGAGCTTCCTCCCCGATGTGAAGGTGGCGTGCGAGGTCTGCGGCGGCTTGCGCTTCAACGCCGAGACCCTCATGGTCCACCACCGGGGGAAATCCATCGGCGACCTCCTGGCCATGAGCGTGGACGAGGCGGTGGATTTCTTCGCCGCCCACCGCTCCATCCTCCACCCACTGCAACTGTTGCAGGACGTGGGGCTCGGGTATCTGACGCTCGGGCAGCAGAGCCCCACCCTCTCCGGCGGCGAGGCCCAGCGGATCAAGCTCGTCACCGAACTGGCCAAGGCGAAGCCGGTGAAGGACGCGCTCCGGGTCCCCCGCACCGCCCCCCATTCCCTCTACATCCTGGACGAGCCCACCATCGGCCTCCACATGGCCGATGTGGAGAAGTTGGTCAGGGTTCTCCACCGGCTTGTGGAGGCGGGGAACTCGGTCATCGTCATCGAGCACAACCTGGACGTCATCGCCGAGGCCGACTGGCTTCTGGACCTGGGGCCCGAAGGGGGGGACGGCGGCGGCCTGATCGTGGCCCAGGGGACGCCGGAGGAGGTGACCGGGGCGGGGGAGGGCTCCCATACCGGCCGGATTCTCGGCGAATTCCTGCGGGAGCGGCATCGTTCACCGTGACGGTGGTGGTGGGCGGGCGTCAACGATCTGCCGTTTCGTCGTGACGCCCCGTGTGCTTGAGCCTAAAATTTATGCAGATCGTTATTTTCCCCTTCGGTTTCACCCCATTCTGACGATGTCCCCAACGTTATCCACACAGGTATCCACAATTGGTGTTGACGGCGAACGGTTGAACGGCGGCGCATTGCGGCCGATTCCACCATAACCGGCGGAAAGTTGTTCACTTTTTCGGGGAAAGGGGTGATTTCGTCAGCCGGTTGACGGTGGTTGGGAGGGTGCGCCTCCTGAGGGGGGCGTGCCACGGGGTGCGGATTGCCTGGTGTCGTCGCCCCGATTGACTTGAGTCTGTCGGGGGATATCATTTTTTCAGGGGAAAACGGTGTGCCGGATACGGCGGGAGGCCTTTATGCGACGGATGGTTGTGGCGGCGATTGCGGCGCTGGTCCTCGGAAGCGGCGGGGAGGCGCGCTGCTTCAGCACCGAGGCGCTGAAGCTGGTGGACGAGACGATTACGTTTGTGGAGCTCTCTGCCCATCCGGAGAACTACCGCGACCGGTATGTGCTGCTCGGGGGGGCCATCGTGCGCCATGAAACGGTTGCCGGCGGGTCGCGGCTGGAGGTGGCGGAACTCCCCCTGGACTCCCGGCGCAAGCCCGATGATTCGTTCAGCGCCGGCGGCCATTTCGTCGCCGCCAGCCGGGATATCCTCCCTTCGGCGCGCTATCGCCCCGGCACGCTGGTCACCGTGATCGGCAGGGTGACGGGGACGGCGCCGGTGGCGGTGGACGAGGAGGAGTACTCCGCCCCCGTCGTTGCCATCAGGGAGATGCGGACCTGGGTGGAATACGGCGCCGACCGGGGCTACGGCGACAGCGATGCGGCGGAGGTCTACGACTACCGCCCCCTCTACCGTTCCTACTACTATTACCCCTACGATCCCTACTACCCGTACTACTACCCCTACTATTATCCCTATTACTACTCACCGTACTACTATCCGCGGTACGGTTCCTCCTTCTACTTCCGGTTCGATTCGGGGCGCCGGCGCTCTTTCTCCCCCGCTCCGGGATTCCGCGACGGGGTCAGGAGGTTCGACGGCCAGCACCGGCCCGGGCCGTTCCGGCGCCGCTGAGCTCCCGCTCCCGATGGGGAGCCGGGCGGGAGGCGCGATGGTGTTCTCTCTGGCGGCCGATCTGGTGGTGCTCGTTCATGGGCTCTTCGTGCTCTTCGTGGTGGCGGGGGGCGTGGCTGTCATTCGATGGCCGCGGCTGGCGTGGCTCCACCTGCCGGCGGTCGTATGGGGAGGGGTGATCGAGCTGGGGGGCGGCGTCTGCCCCCTCACCTTCCTGGAGGTCCGCTTCCGCCGCCTGGCGGGGGAGGCCGGGTACGCCGGCAGCTTCATCGAGCACTACCTGGTGCCGGTGATCTATCCCGCCGGCCTGACCCGGGGCGGCCAGCTCCTGCTCGGCATCCTGGCGCTGGTCTGGAACGGGGTAGTGTACGGGGTGGCGCTGCGCCGACGGCGCAAGAAGGGGAGGGACTAGATCTCGCGCAGGTCGAGCATCTCTTCCCCCAGCAGGTAGTCGGTTTTCGCCACCCGGGAGGCGGTGGCGAGCTTTTCGACGATGAACCGCACCTTTTCGAGCTCTCCGCGGATCTCCGCCAGGTGCTGCCGGAGCCGGGGACGGTCGTCGGGAGCCTCCCGGCCCGCCAGGTGCAGGAGGCCGAAGAGGGAGGTGAGGGGGTTGTTGAGTTCGTGGCTGAGGGCCACCGCCATCTCCCGGAGCAGTTTCAGTCTCTCGATCTCCACGGCCAGGCGCTTTTCGCGGCGCGAGGCGAGGTGGAGAGCGACGCGCGCCCGCAGTTCTCCCGCGTAGAACGGCTTGACGATGTAGTCGTCGGCCCCCGCCTCGAATCCCCGCACCTTTTCCCGCTCCGCCCCCAGGGAGGTGATGAAGATGACCGGTACCTGCCGGGTCCGCTCGTCTTCCTTCAACCGGCGGCAGATCTCGTAGCCGTCGATCCCCGGCAGGTAGACGTCGAGGAGGATCAGCCCCGGCGGCTCTTCCTGCGCCGCGGCCATCCCCGACGGGCCGTCGTCGCACAGGACGAGCCGGTACTCCGGGCTCAGGATGTCCTCAAGCTGCGCCTGCACCACCGTGCTGTCTTCGATGACGAGGATCCGTTCCATGGGCTGTTCTCAGTGCAGCTTCTGCCGCAGCCGGAAGATCCACGGCGCCTGGGGCGCCTCCTGCTGCCAGAGGCCGCGGCGCGCCTGGCGTGCCCCCTTCTCCGCGCCGATATAGCTTGCGGCCAGCGGCGGGGTGAGATAACGCCGGTAGGCCCAGGCCCACCCCTCCTCGACCATCTCGCGGTTGATGTCCCGACGGCCGACCCGGATGATGCCGACGATCCGGCGGTTCTTGTCCACATCCATGATCTCGATGGTCACCCGCTTGCCGAGCACCTTTTCCTCCAACGCCCGTTTCGCTTCGGGGCCGAAGGGCTGCCCCGGCTTGGCCATATGCCGGATCTCGGGGGCGTCGATGCCGTAGAGGCGGATTTTGGGGGAGGTTCGGCCGGTGTTCAGGACGAGGGTGTCGCCGTCCACCACCCGCGCCACCAGGCCGGTGGTCGTGTAGTCGGCGCCGGCCGGGGTGCCGGCGGTGGCGAGCAGGAGGAGGGATGCTGCAAGGAATTTGCGCATGATCGATTCGCCTCGGCTGGATTCTGGCGCTGAACGGCGGCGCCGGAGCGTGCTACCGTTACACGGTAGTCGATGACTCCCGCCGCGTCAAGGTTCGAGAACAGGGGATGGGGAGCATTTTTCAATGATGAATGAGCCGTGGGAACAAAAGGGGCGTGTGTGCCTAAAAAATATGCTGCGCTGTGTAAAATATGAACAAAAATTGTTGAAAGTGAATTTATTTTGAGCAATAAAGAGGGGTGCATGATCCGCAACCACGACAATGGCTGCCGGTTTGTGATTAAAATTAATGCAAAGACGCAGGGCGAAAGGAGGGGGTATGACGGCGCAACTTGACGAGAAGGTGGAAGGAATCTACCAGGAAGTCCTGCAGCGAAACTCCGGGGAGACGGAGTTTCACCAGGCGGTGCGGGAGGTCCTCGAATCCCTCGGGCCGGTGCTCGTGAAGCACCCGGAGTTTCGGGAGCGCAAGATCATCGAGCGGATCTGCGAGCCGGAGCGCCAGATCATCTTCCGGGTCCCCTGGCAGGACGACCGGGGGCAGGTGCACATCAACCGCGGCTTCCGCGTCGAGTTCAACAGCGCTCTCGGCCCGTACAAAGGGGGACTCCGGTTCCACCCCTCGGTCTACCTGGGGATCATCAAGTTTCTCGGCTTCGAGCAGATCTTCAAGAACTCCCTCACGGGGATGCCGATCGGCGGCGGCAAGGGGGGCTCGGACTTCGATCCCAAGGGGAAGTCGGACGACGAGATCATGCGCTTCTGCCAGAGCTTCATGACCGAGCTCTACCGCCACATCGGCGAGCATACCGACGTGCCGGCAGGCGATATCGGCGTCGGCGGGCGGGAGATCGGCTACATGTTCGGCCAGTACAAGCGGATCACCAACCGCTGGGAAGCCGGGGTCCTGACCGGCAAGGGGCTCGACTACGGCGGCTCTCTGGTTCGCACCGAGGCCACCGGCTACGGCGCCACCTTCTTCGTGGACGAGATGCTGAAGGTCCGGGGCCAGTCGTTCGAGGGGAAGACCTGCCTCGTCTCCGGTTCGGGCAACGTGGCGATCTATACCATCGAGAAGATCCACGAGCTCGGCGGCACGGTGGTCGCCTGCTCCGACTCCAACGGCGTCATCCACGACGAAAAGGGGATCGATCTGGAGCTCGTCAAGCAGCTCAAGGAGGTGGAGCGGCGCCGCATCGGCGACTACGTCGAGTACCGCACGCACGCCCACTACCGCGCCGGCGGGAACATCTGGGCCATCCCGTGCCACGTCGCCATGCCGTCGGCCACCCAGAACGAGATCAACGGCAAGGATGCCGCCGCCCTGGTGAAACACGGCTGCATCGCCGTCGGCGAGGGGGCCAACATGCCGACCACGCCGGAGGGGGTGCGGGTCTTTCTGGAAGCGGGGATCGCCTACGGCCCCGGCAAGGCGGCCAATGCCGGCGGGGTCGCCACCTCGGCCCTGGAGATGCAGCAGAACGCCTGCCGCGACGCCTGGAGTTTCGAGTTCACCGAGAAACGCCTTGCCGAGATCATGAAGGGGATCCACGACCTCTGCTACGTCACGGCCGAAGAGTACGGCACGCCGGGGAATTACGTGAACGGCGCCAACATCGCCGGCTTCATCAAGGTGGCCAAGGCAATGGTGTCCCAGGGGCTGATTTAGCAAGGCTCCAGTCGGCAAGGGAACACTGAACGGAAAAACGGGGAGCGTTGGAGGGGAAATCCCATCGACGCTCCCCGTTTTTTGCATGGCATCCCTGTCGACGGGAAAATATGACACGATCCCGTGGCTCTCTCGCGGAAGCGGTGCTACAATCCTCCCGTCAGTCCCATTTCCGGAAATGTGAGCATCAGAGTCGTGAGAGACATTCAATCCCCTCCGCGGAAAACCAGTGGCAACCGGTGCCTCCGGCTCCTCATCATCGTTGCCGTGCTCGCCGGCGCGATCTTCGGGGCCGTTTCCGCCCCGGCGGCGCCGGAGCCCCCCGACCGGCACCGGACGATCATCGTCGGCGGCGACCGCGACTATCCTCCCTACGAGTTCATCGACAAAAACGGCCAGCCCGCCGGCTACAACGTGGATCTGACCCGGGCCATCGCCGAGGTCATGGGGATGAAGGTGGAGTTTCGCCTCGGGGCCTGGGCGGAGATGTTCTCCTCCCTCAGGGACGGCCGGGTCGATGTGCTCCAGGGGATCTCCTGGTCCGAGAAGCGGGCGAAACAGATCGACTTCTCCCCACCTCACACCATTGTCTACCACGCCATCTTCGCCCGGCGCGACTCGCCGCCGGCCAGCTCCCTGGAGGAGCTGCGGGGGAAGAAGGTGGCGCTCCACCGCGACGGGATCATGCACGAATACCTGGCGGAGCGGGGGTACGGGAAGGACCTGGTACTGACCCCCACCCCGGCCGCCGCCCTCCGCCTCCTGGCCGCGGGGGGGTGCGACTACGCGGTGGTGGCCATGGTGCCGGGGATGTACATCATCCGGGAGAACCGCCTTACGAACCTCGTTCCGGTGGCCCGGAGCATCGCGGCCCAGCGATACGGCTATGCGGTGCGGCAGGGGGATGCGGAGCTCCTGGCCCGCTTCAGCGAGGGGCTCGCCATCCTCAAGAAGACCGGCCAGTACGAGGCGATCCGCGCCAAGTGGCTCGGGGTGCTGGAGCCCCAGCCGATCCGGTGGCAGGAGGTGGCCAAGTACGCGGCGGTGGTGGTGGTCCCGCTCCTGCTCATCCTCGGCGGCACGGTGCTCTGGACCCGTGTGCTGCGCCGGCAGGTGGCCCAGCGGACCGAATCCCTCTCCCGGGCCCTGGAGGAGGTGCAGCTCAATCAGCAGCAACTCCTCCAGGCCGACAAGATGGCGGCCCTCGGCATCCTGGTCTCCGGCGTCGCCCACGAGATCAACAACCCCACGGGGCTCATCCTCCTCGATGTCCCGATCCTGCGCAAGATCTACGGCGACACGGCCCCCATCCTGGAAGAGCGCTACCGGGAGGAGGGGGATTTCACCCTCGGCGGGCTGCGGTACTCCCGGGTGCGGGAGGAGGTGCCGCGGCTCCTGGAGGAGATGCAGGACGGCGCCAGGCGGATCAAGCGGATCGTGGAGGATCTGAAGGATTTCGCCCGGCGCGACGACGTGGGGGGGAAGGAGCAGGTGGCGCTGAACGGCGTGGCCCAGGCGGCGGTGCGGCTGGTGGACGCCTCCCTGCGCAAGGCGACGACCCGCTTCACGGCCCGCTACGCGCCGGAGTTGCCACCGGTGTGGGGGAACGCCCAGCGGATCGAGCAGGTGGTGGTGAACCTGATCCTCAACGCCTGCCAGGCACTGCCGGACCCGGAGCGGGGGGTTGAGCTGGAGACCTCCCTCGACCCGGAAGAGGGGCGGGTGATCCTGCGGGTGCGGGACGAGGGGAGCGGCATCACGCCGGAGAACCTCACCCGCCTCACCGACCCCTTCTTCACCACCAAGCGGGAGAGCGGCGGCACCGGCCTCGGGCTTTCGGTCTCCGCCGGTATCGTCAAGGAGCACGGGGGGAGCCTCTCCTTCGAGTCGACGCCGGGTGAGGGGACCACGGTTACGCTTTCTTTGCCGGTTGCTGTCTGATGTTATTGTGTCTGCGGTGGCGGTCGGGGGGCGGAGGGCTCGCTCCGAAAAGAGTCCAAGCGTCGCCCTTCGGTTTTCAGGTGGGCTGTTCTGGCGGTCCGGGCGCTTTCCCTTCGCAGAGCTTCCGGTGCTTTTTTGCGGGGACTCTTTTCTCCGCGAGCCCTCCGCCCCCCTCCTGGAAGCCTTGGAGCGAGAGGGACTGAAGAACAATACCACATCAGTATGGAGTTTTTGTATATGACCGAAACCCGCTACCCTGCCTTCGGCATCCTCCTGGTGGACGACGAGCCGGCCTGGCTCCGTTCTCTCTCCCTGACGCTGGAGGCGTCGGCCGGCATCACCAACACCATCCTCTGCCAGGAGAGCCGCGAGGTGATGGGAATCCTGGACGGCGGCGGCATCGGGCTGGTGCTCCTGGACCTGACCATGCCGCACCTGTCGGGGGAGGAGCTTCTGCGGCAGATTGCCGAGCACCATCCGGAGGTGGCGGTCATCGTCATCAGCGGGCTGAATCAGGTGGAGACCGCGGTCCGCTGCATGAAGCTCGGGGCCTTCGACTATTTCGTCAAGACCGATGAGGAGGACCGGCTCATCGGTGGCGTGCTCCGGGCGGTCAGGATGCTGGAGCTGCAGCGGGAGAACCGGGAGATGTCGACCCGTCTCGTCACCGGTGGGCTGAGGCACCCGGAGGCCTTTGCCGGCATCGTCACCGGCGATCGGGCCATGCTGGCGCTCTTCGCCTATATCGAGGCGGTGGCCACGAGTCCCCAGCCCCTCCTCATCACCGGCGAGAGCGGGGTGGGGAAGGAGTTGCTGGCCCGGGCCGCCCACACCCTGAGCGGCTGCAAGGGGGAGCTGGTGGCGGTGAACGTGGCCGGGCTGGACGACACGGTCTTTGCCGACACCCTCTTCGGCCACGTGCGCGGCGCCTTCACCGGCGCCGAGACGGTGCGGCGCGGCATGGTGGAGGAAGCGGCCAACGGCACCCTCTTTCTGGACGAGATCGGCGACCTCGGCATCCCCTCCCAGGTGAAGCTCCTGCGGCTCCTCCAGGAGGGGGAGTACTTTCCCCTGGGGAGCGACCAGCCCCGGCGCCTCCGGGCGCGGATCATCGTCGCCACCCACCGCAACCTCGCGGTGCGGGAGGCGGCGGGGGAGTTCCGGCGCGACCTCTACTTCCGGCTCCGGACCCACCAGGTCCATGTCCCGCCGCTCAGGGAGCGGAAGGGGGATATCTCGCTCCTCCTGGACCATTTCCTGGCCGAGGCGGCCCGCACCCTGGGGAAGAAGAAGCCGACCCCGCCGCCGGGGCTCGCGCAGCTTCTGGCCACCTATGGCTTCCCGGGAAACGTGCGGGAGCTGAAGGCGATGATCTTCGACGCGGTCAGCGTCCACCGGGACCGGATGCTCTCCATGGAGATCTTCGTCAGGGCCATCGGCAGTGCGGAAGGGCCCGCCAGCGCCCCCCCGCCGGCACTGAATCCCTTTGGCGGCTTCGAGAAGCTCCCCACCTTCACCGACGCCGCGGAATTCCTCGTGGAAGAGGCCCTCAACCGCGCCGGCGGCAACCAGACCCTCGCCGCGCGGCTCCTCGGCATCTCTCAACCCGCCCTTTCCAAGCGGCTCAAGATGATGCGGAAATGAACCCCCATAACCGGAGGTTATAGCGATAACTTTGGTTATTCCTCCTGTATCACGCAGAAATTACTATGAATATCCGCTGTTCTCCTCTGCCGGCATAACCTCAGGTTATGCCGGTTTCTTTCTTGAAATATTCCCCGTCACGACTATTTAATCAATAAAAACAGCCTGTTGAACGATGTCGATGTTCTTGGTATCCCCCTTGCTCAAGGAAGGGCGTATCTGACAGACAACGGGGATGGCCCGGGAGGGTCCGTCCGAATGGGAGGCAGTTATGTTGATGTTCTGGGTTCAGTTCGTTCTGGTGCTCGGTGCGGTGCTGGTCGGTATCCGCAGGGGAGGGGTGGCGCTGGGGCTCATCGGCGGCATGGGGGTATCGCTTCTGGTGCTCGGGTTCCGCAGTTCCCCCTCGGAGCCGCCGATCGCGGTCATGCTCATCATCCTGGCGGTGGTCACCGCCTCCGCGACCCTTCAGGTGGCCGGGGGGCTCGACTACCTGGTGCAGCTCACGGAGCGGATGCTGCGGGCCCACCCCAAGTACGTGACCATCCTGGCGCCGCTCTCCACCTTCTTCCTGACGGTCTGTGTCGGCACCGGCCACGCGGTCTACGCGCTGCTGCCGGTCATCGCCGACGTGGCCATCAAGACCGGCATCCGCCCCGAGCGCCCCATGGCCATCTCCAGCGTCGCCTCCCAGATGGGGATCACCGCCAGCCCCGTGGCCGCCGCCGTCACCTTCTTCCTCGGCTTCGCCGCCAAGGCGGGCCATCCGGTGACCCTCATCGACATCATCTCCATCACCATGCCGGCTGGTGTTGTCGGCGTGCTGGCGGCCGCCGCCTGGAGCTTCAACCGGGGGAAGGACCTGGACAAGGACCCCGAATACCAGGCCCGTCTCCAGGACCCCGAATTCCGCAAGGCCCTGGACGCCGACGTCACCACCCTGGACAAGAAGATCAGCGGCACCGCCAAGCTTTCCGTGGCCCTCTTCTTCGCCGGCGTGGCCACCATCATCCTCTTTGCCGTCTTCCCCGATCTCCTGCCGCTGGGCGCCGACAAGAAACCGGTTCCCATGACCACCGTCGTCCAGTTCGTCATGCTTGCCTTCGGTGCGTTCATCATGTTCGCCGCCGACGTGAAGGCCAAGGAGATAGCCCACTCCAGCGTCTTCACCGCCGGGATGATCGCCGTGGTCTCCATCTTCGGCATCGCCTGGATGAGCGATACCTTCATCTCCGCCAACAAGAAGTTCCTCGTGGATAACATCGGCGTCATGGTCAAGATGGCTCCCTGGACCTTCGCCATCGCCACCTTCTGCATCTCCGCCTTCGTGAAGAGCCAGGCCGCCACCCTCGCCATCACGCTCCCCCTCGGCCTCGCCCTGGGGCTTCCGGTCCCGCTCCTCCTGGGGCTCGTGCCGGCCAGCTACGCCTACTTCTTCTTTGCCTTCTACCCCAGCGACCTGGCCGCCATCAACTTCGACCGCACCGGCACCACCCGCATCGGCAAGTACCTCCTGAACCACAGCTTCATGATCCCCGGCCTCATCGGGGTCAGCGTCTCCACCGTGGTTGCCTATGGCATTTCGCGGGTGATCCTCTAGCGAGGTAACGGCAGGGAGCAGTAAGAGTGAACGCTGCAGCGCGGAGGGGGGACGAGAGCCCCCCTCCGGCGTTTCAGGGAGAGGCGGAAGGGATGATGAGCGTTGCCGGGAACGGGGAGAGTGCCGCGGGACATATTCTGCTGGTGGAGTGCGACCGGGAGAGGCGGAAAAGCCTCGGTTTCGTGCTGAGGCTTGCCGGCTTCCGGGTGACCCCGGTGCGGACGCCGTTCGAGGCCCTCGACTGGGCGGTGAAGCGGCAGGGAACGCCGGAACGGTTCACCGCCCTGGTGGTCGGGTCACTGACCTCTCCCGGCGATGCCACCTGGCTGGCGGCGGAGCTTGCCGGCGCCGGGGTGGCGCTGCCGGTCGTCCTGGTGGCCGAGGGGGCGGATGTGGCGCCGTGGGGAGAGGGGGTCGTTGCCTGCCGGCCTGAGGAGGTTGCCGTCCGGCTTGAGTCAGCGTTCGGCGGTTGAGCCGTCCGACAAAAATTGCCGCCCCGGATGAATTCGTGTTGCCATTTGCAGGGTAAGGGGGTATAAAGGACCTTAATAGTCCTGTTCGGGAGGGGGTAATCATGAAAAAGTTTCGCACTCGTCTGTTCTCCGGCCTCATGGCGGCAGTTGCCGCCCTGCTGTCGGCCGTGGCCGTCTCCTGGGGGGCGGAGCCGCAGCTTCTCGTGGATCAGGGTCATGGCCAACGCTTCGTCATCGAGGAGGAGGGTGAACTACAACTCTCGCGATTTGCCGCCATTCTGAGGGAGGAGGGGACGCGGGTCGGGTCGACGCGGGAGCGCCTGACCGACGCATCCCTGGCAAAGGTCGACGGGCTCGTCATCTCCGGTCCCTTTGCAGAGGTGGAGGCGGCGGAGGTGGAGGCGGTGGTCCGCTTCCTGGAGCGGGGCGGGCGGGTGGCGCTCATGCTTCATGTCGGCCAGCCGCTGGCCGGCCTCATCCATCGGGTGGGTGGAGACTTCTCCAATGCGGTGCTCCACGAACGGGAGAACGTCATCGGGGGAGACGACCTGACGTTCAGGGTGCGGGACCTGGCGTCCCATCCCCTCTTCAACGGCGTCGAGCAGTTCGGTCTCTATGGCGTGTGGGCCCTCGACGGGTTGAAGCCCCTTGCCCGCACGAGCCCCACGGCGTGGGTAGACCTCAACGGCGACGGGAAGCTGTCTGCCGGCGATGCGACGGGGAGTTTCACCGTGGTGGCGGAGGGGAGCGTCGGCGCGGGGCGGATCCTCATCTTCGGCGACGACGCCATCTTCCAGAACAAGTTTCTCGATCCGGACAACGGCCGCTTGGCGCGGAACCTGGCCCGCTGGCTGGCGGGGCGTTAGGCCGGCTCAGAGCGTGTAAAGGGTGTCGTCGTGGGCGGGAGGGGTGTACTTTCGCTTCAGCCCGTGGATCCCCTCCTTCGTGAAAAGGGTTTCCTCGTCGAAGAGCTCTCCCATCTGTTCCTCGATCTTCTCGGGATCCTCGCCGGCTTCGAGACGGCGCAGCGCCTCTTCGAAGCCGGTGCCGAGGTTCATCCCCGTCGTCTCCTGGAGCCGGCGCATCAGTCTCGCCATGGCCCGAGGGTCGTTTTCGTCCATTCCTTCCATCTCGCCCGCAAGCCCCATCATCGCCTTCTCCAGCTTCTCCCCGTCCAGGTCGGGCACCCCCTCTGCCGGCTCTTCGCTTTGTCCCCTGGAGATGGCGAAGTGCGACACCTGCCGCTCCAGGTCGGGGCGGCCGCAGCGGGGGCAGGAGGGGTGCCGGTCGGTATTCACCCGGCGGGAGAGGAAGTTGAAGATCGTGTGGCAGTCGCGGCAGTAAAACTCGTAGACGGGCATGGAGGCTCCTTTCAGGTGTTGCTTGCGGTACGATACGCAGGGTGGGCGCCGCCGTCAAGGTCTGCGGGGGCTCCCTCCTCCCTCACCCCTCCGTTTCGAGCTCGGCCAGCCGCTGCCGCAGCCGTTCCTCCTCCCGCCACCGCTCGGTGACGTCGCGCTGGATGGCGACGAAATGGGTCACCTGGAAATCGCGATTGACGATGGGGGTGACGAACCACTCCATCACGAACTCGCGCCCGTCCTTGCGGTAGTTGACGGTTTCGCCGCGGAAACTCTGCCGCTGGAAGAGCTCCCGTTTCATCCGGTCGAGGACTTCCCGTTCGGTCTTTGGTCCCTGCAGGATGCGCGGTGTCTCTCCCAGGACCTCTTCGGCCTCGTAGCCGGTCATCCGGGTGAAGGCCTGGTTGACGAAGACGATGCGCGGTCCGGGGAGCGCAAGGTCGGCGGTGGTGATGGTGACCGCCTCGCTCGTCTGCTCGATGGCCGATTCCAGGAGCCGGAGCCGCTCGTCGGTCTGTTTCCGCTCGGTGATGTCCATGAGGCAGACCGGCACGGCATCGAACTTTTCCCGCTCCGCGGGGATGGAGACCGTCGCCAGCAGGGTCTTGCACTCGCCGCCGAGGGTAAGGGCGAAAAACTCCTCGCGGAACTCCCCCGGCTCCCCCGCCAGGGCCACCAGGGCGGAACGGAAAACCGGCATTGCATCGGGGGCCACGAGCCGGTCCAGGGCCCCCAGGAGCTCGTCCGTCTGCCGGGCCCCGAAGAGCGCCAGTGTGGTCTCGTTCACCGCCAGAACCCGGACCATGGCAAGGAGTTGCGCGACGTACGCCGGCTGCTCCGCCAGATAGGTCGCGAGGTTCCGCTTCTCGATCATCTTCAGGGAGTCGATCTCGTCCTTGACGGCGGAGAGGTCCAGCTCCCACAGCGATACCGGCACCCCGTGGAAAAGGAGCTGGAACCGGTCTTCACTGACGCCCGCCGCCCGGGAGGCCCGCACGACCTCGTGGAGACTCCGCGTCAGGAGCCGAAAGAGGAGGATGGCCGTCAGGGCGATGAAGAGCCACCCCTTCAGGGTCTGGAGCCGGACCGAGGCGGCCGGGTCGGTGACGAAGAGTGCGAGGAGTTCGTCCGAAAAAAGAATCCACACCCCACCGGCAATGGCGTAGATGGCGGTGATCCGGAACGCGAGGATGCGGGCTTCCGTCGGGTAGCCGAACGATGGGCTGAATTTCATGGGGCGCCCCCTCCTTCTCCCTTAAAGGTAGCAGGGTTGACGGGCCATGCAAGGGACTCCCGAGGGTGGATACGATAAGAGCCGGCATCGCGAATGTCGGCTCTTCAGGTATTCACCTCGGTTTTGTTTTTCATTTCAGTATGTCTCCGATGAACCCGTTGCCAGGTTCTTCGCGCGATCTCGCGGTTTATTCGGTGATCATCGGGGGAGCGGAGACACGTTCCCTTTTTCACCTTCCTTTTGAGTATAGAATATGCCCGAGGGGAGAAAAAAGCAAAGGAGGACCCCCGGGAAAGCGTTGCGGCACAAGGGATTGCAGCCGGTTGCGGAATGGCTTCCGACGCCGCTCTGCCGCGGGGTTCCGCCTTCTGCCGTCACCGGAATCTCCGGCAAGGCGGTTTCGGGCGGAGGTCAAGGGCTTCCCCGCCGGTGATTTTATTTTCTGGACGCTGCAGAGTCCGTTGTGTTACGGTGGGGCATCTCCAGACGTTCTCGAGCCCCGGTTCCTGCCGGGGCTTTTTTTCTTCACCACGAACAGTAAAGGATTTTCATGGAATTCACTGCATTCAATCTCCATCCCCAGATCGCTGCCGGCGTCCAGGAAGCAGGCTACACCTCCCCCACGCCGATCCAGGCCCAGGCCATTCCGCCGGTCATGGCGGGACGCGATGTCATGGGCCTGGCCCAGACCGGCACCGGCAAGACCGCGGCCTTTGCCCTGCCGATCCTGCACCGGCTCATGACGGGAGAACGGGGGCGCGTCCGTGCCCTCGTCGTCGCCCCGACCCGCGAGCTGGCGGAGCAGATCCACCAGAGCATCCAGACCCTCGGCCATAAGAGCCGCCTGCGGAGCGTCACGGTCTATGGCGGCGTCGGGGTCAATCCCCAGGTGCAGAAGCTGAAGGCCGGCGCCGAGATCGTCGTCGCCTGCCCCGGCCGGCTTCTCGACCACATCAACCAGGGGACCATCGACCTCTCGCACCTGGAGGTGCTCGTCCTGGACGAGGCCGACCAGATGTTCGACATGGGGTTTCTCCCCGACATCCGGCGAATCCTGAAGCACCTGCCGGCAAAGCGGCAGACGCTCCTCTTCTCGGCCACCATGCCGCCGGACATCCGGACCCTCGCCCACGACATCCTGCGGGATCCGGTGACGGTCCAGGTTGGAAACGTGGCGCCGGCGGTCACCGTCACCCACGCCCTCTACCCCGTGGAGCAGCACCTGAAGACGCCGCTGCTCCTGGAGCTGCTTCACCATACCGACACCGAGTCGGTGCTCGTCTTCACCCGCACCAAGCACCGGGCCAAGCGCCTCGGCGAACAGCTGGAGAAGGCGGGATACCGGGCGGCGTCACTCCAGGGGAACCTTTCGCAGAACCGGCGCCAGGCGGCACTGGACGGTTTCCGCGACGGCACCTTCCAGATCCTGGTCGCTACCGACATCGCCGCCCGCGGCATCGATGTCTCCCAGGTGTCCCACGTCATCAACTACGACATCCCCGACACGGCCGAGGCCTATATCCACCGTATCGGCCGCACCGGTCGGGCGGCCCGCAGCGGTGACGCCTTCACCATGGTGACGCGGGATGATGCCGCCATGGTCCGCACCATCGAGCGGACCCTCAACGCAACGCTGGAGCGCCGCACCATGGACGGTTTCGATTACAGCGTTCCCGCACCGAAGAAGGACACCGAGTTTGCCCGCCCGCCCCGCCAGCCGATGCCGGGCCGCAAACCGGCCGGAGCAGGGAAGGGTGATTCCCCGGCAGGCCCGAAAGGCGCAAAGGATGCCGCGCGACACCGGCATCAGCCCGGCCACGGGGCACGTTCCGCGGGAGGGCCCGCGGGGCCTCGCGGCAGACAATCGCGACGGACGGGCAATTGAGGAATTCAGGGTCGGGAAAAGGGATGCCACGTGGCATCCCTTTTTTGTATGGCGTGTACTGCGGAGTGACGTACGGCTCTCATGACTTTCTGTGGTAGACTTTTTCCTGTGGATGAAGATGGAGAGCGTTTACGGGGAAAGGAGAGGCGGCCATGTCATTCGTGAAAACCTGGTACACCCTGGAAGAGGCAGTGGCGAAATTCGGTGTGGAGAAGGGAGCGATTCTGCACTGGGTTGAGGAAGGGATCGTTCGGACGGAGGATGCCAACGGGAAGGTCGTTCGGGTCAACGGTGACGACATCGAGCTTAAAGTTCAGGAGTTGACCCGCCTCTGACCCCGCGACCACTGAAGGATAAAAAGAGATCACCGCGAGGGAGCCGGCGGGATCCCTCGCATCTCTTGTTACCAGGATGGGCTTGGCCGGGAATCAGGCGGCGAAGCTGTAATCGTCACCCTCGACGCATTCGGAGAGCGCTTCCAGGAACGACTTTTCCTGGGGGTCTGCAACGATTTCGGTTACGCCGTGGTTGACCGACCAGACGGTGCCGCAGATGCTGCACGTGCTGATCGCCTCGGAGAAGCCTTCGGAGCTGAGGTTGATGCTCTCTTGTTCTTCGTGGGTCTTGCATACCGGACATTTCATGATGTTTCTTCCTTTCGTTCACGTTTGCGGAGCGTTGTGAATGCTTCTTTCTGCTCCTCCATTGATCGTTGATTTAGTAAAACTATAAGTGCCGTTTCTGTGGATTGCAAGCGGTAATTTAAAAAAAGATGCAATAAAACAGCATGTTGTGTATTCGATGTGCTATTGGTTAATCCGTTTTTTTGTTTTTTATAAAAATAAAATTTTATCCAAACTGTAACTATTTGAATTTATTTGAATATGCGACGAAGAACGCGGTTTTGGAAACCGAGACGTATGTTTGCCATATGAAGTCAATGAAATTGGGGGGTTATGGAAAAGGTCGGATTGCATTCCGGGTACAACGGATGTTGAAAATGGCTTGACTCGGTGGCGTCCGAGGCTCCATAACCAATAGAGTGGCCGCGGGCGTTACCGGGAGGAGACGATGAAAAGAGTGCTTTTGCTGCTGCTTCTGCTGGCGTCTTCAGCGTATGGGGAAATTTACACCTGGCGCGATTCGAAGGGGGTAAGGCACTATACCAACAGCGAGTACGAGATTCCCGAGCGATACCGGAAAAAGGCAAAAGTTCTCGACTTGGGGATAGGCACGAAGGCAGCGCCGCCACCGTCGCAGGGGGGGACGCAACCGCCTCGGGGGGAGGGTGTGACGGGGACCGCTCCCCAATCCGTGCCCCCCGCTGGCCCGGTGGCCAGCCCCGGATCCTCCCCTCCTCCCGCGGACGGGGACAAAGGGGGGCGTGCGAAAAGAACGCATGACAGAAACGGGGCTCGGGAGGAGTGAGGGAGGTGGGGGCAGGCCGAGGTCTGCAACGTGGTCGGTTGTTGGATGTAATGTGAGAAATGAGAAAAGGCCTACGCGTGGTGGCGTAGGCCTTTGACTTTTAAATGGCGGGCGGCAGGAGGCTCGAACTCCCGACCTCAGGCTTCGGAGGCCTGCGCTCTATCCAACTGAGCTAACCGCCCGCGAACTTCTATCAATACACTATTTGTTCGATTATCTCAAGCTGAAACTTTATGGTCCGGAGGTGGGGTCTGCAGAGGTTGTTATTTGGGGCGCGGTTTTGGTACACTGGACACAAATTTATTCAAGGTGTGCGATCAATGAGGCCGATTCCGATATTTCTGACGTTGTTGATGCTTGCGGGACTTCTCTGTCGGCCGGCAGGGGCGGCAAACTACGAGGTGAAGAAGCTGGAGGAGGGGGTCTATGCGGCCGTCGCCCTCCCGGAGGGGAAGGCGGTCAGTAATGCCCTGATCATCGTTACTCCCTATCAGGTGATTCTGGCGGGGGCCCACTTCGTCCCGGAGGGGATCAAGGAGCTGGTCGCCGACATTGCGGAGATTACCCCGATACCGCTGCGGTATGTCATTCTGACCCATCATCACCGGGGCTTCAACTATGTCGACTTCGACTTCCCCGCCAACGTCGAGATCCTCACCTCGTGGCAGACCTGGCAGGCGCTCAAGGGGGAGTCGCGCCCGCTGCGCAACCACGTAACCTTTTTCGACAAGGGGATGACCCTGTTGCGCGGCGACGTGGTGATCGTGCTCAACAATACGGAAAACGGCCACAGCGAGGGGGATGTCTTCGTCTATCTGCCGAACGAGGGGGTTCTTTTTACCTCGGACCTGTTTTTCAACGACGTGGTCGGGTATATGGGGGATGGGCACATGCGGGACTGGATCATCACCCTGGAGACGCTGGAAGGGGTGGGGGCGAAGCACGTGGTTCCGGGGCTCGGCCAGCCGACCGACCGCTCGGGTCTGCGGCGTTTCACCCTCTTTTTCAAGGATTTTCTGACCGAGGTGCTCCGCCACATCGAGGCCGGTCATGCTCTGGCGGAAACGAAGAAGCAGTTCCATCTCCCCCGTCACGAGAATCTGCCGGGATACAAGACGTTTTTCGACGTCAATGTCGAGCGGGCCTACCTCGATCTGAAGGAAGGGATCGCCCCCTGAGGGGCTACTTCCCGACCGAGCCGTAGAGCGGTACGCTGATCTCCGGTCTTCCCGGGATGTCGGTGCCGATGGCGAGGTATCCGCTGAGGAAGCGGTCTTCGTTACGCGGGGTAACGGTTACGGTGATGGTGGCGTTCTCCCCCGGTTTCAGGGCGGTCCTTCTGGCGGCGGCCTTTACCTGGGGCATGGGAGTCGTAACGGAGACGATCTTCACCGGCCGTTCCCCGTGGTTTTCCACCGTTAGCTGGACTTCTTTGCTCCCCCCAACCTTTATCACCCCCAGATTCAACTGGCGGGGCGATACCACAAGCTCTTCCCGAATGGTCCCCTTCACGGTGAGGGTGAAGGACGGCGTGGCCGGATCGTTGGTCTCGACGGTGATGGTCTTGGTGATCTTGCCGCTGAAGTTTGCCGAATCGAAGGTCGTTTTCAACTCGGCGGTTCTGCCCGGTTCGATGGATTTGGTCGAAACATTGGCGACGGTGCAGCCGCAGGAGGTCTTGGTCTTCAGGATCGCGAGGGGGGCGTCCCCCCTGTTCTTCAGGGTAAAGACGTGGTCAACCTTCTTCCCGGCAGTGATTGTGCCGAAGTCGAAAACGGGCCGGTCGGCCGAGATTACCGGAGCCGCCAGGGCAGGAGCGACGGCGGTGAAAAGTGCAATGACGAGCGTGGGCAGAAATGAGCGACGATACATGGCCTGGTCCTCGAAGCGTTAAGGTTGGAATCATCTCTGTTTCCTATAGCATAAAAGGTGACGGTGAGGCCATATTGAATTGACACTCACTTGCTTCTTCTGCTATAGAAAATAGCCGAAAAGGTAGCCGGGACGCGGGTTTTTACCGCAGCCGTCCCGGTGGAACCCTCTCCCCGCGGAGTGACGCATGATCATTCAATGTGCCCAGTGCAGCAGCAAGTTCAGGCTCGACGATTCGAAGGTCACCGAGTCCGGGATCAAGGTCCGGTGCTCCAAGTGCAAGCATATCTTTGTCGTAAAGAAGGACGTTCCCGCAGAAGAGCCTGATCTCGACCGGATACTCCAGGGACTTCAGACGGCGGGCAGCGAGGAGCGTTCCGCCGCGGCTCCCGAGGCGGCCACCCCGACGGCTGAAGCTCCGGCACCGACTCCGCTTCCCGCTGATGATGCCGGCCCTTTTTCATTCGCAGCCGAGGAAGAGGGTGTTTCTTTCGGAATTCCCCCCGCCGCGCCGCAGGAGCGGGAACCGGCGCCGGTCCTTCCCTCGCCTGCTGCGGAAGACGAGTTCGTATCGTTTGCCGCGCCGCGGCAGGAAGATGGGTTTTTCGGCGAAACTCCCGGTGTCGCTTCCGGGGTTGCCGAAGAGGCTGTCCCCGGGGGGGCAGTGCCGGAAGAGCCCGCTTTTTCCTATGAAGAAGAGAACGTTTTCGGTGACGTGAGCCCTGAGGTCTTCGCCGCCGCCACGGCAGTCGATACTTCCCGTCATGAGGAGGGGGGAGAGTCTGCCGAGATCACCTTCGAATTCGAAGATGAAACGGATGCCGATTCCCTGGGGCTCGCACCCGACGAGAAGGTTGAGGAATCCTTCGATTTCGGAGAGATCGATTTCGGTATCGAGGATTCCGGCGAGGGAGAGTCGACCGATGTCTCGACCCCTTCTCTGGAATTCCCCTCTCCGGAGAAACGCGACTCCGTCGCCCCGGCGGAGGAGGTGCCGCCTCCTGTTGCGCCGGTTCCCGAGGAGGTGCCACCGGTCGCCGTTCCCTTCGGAGAGGACGATCTTCCCCCCCTTACCATCAGTTCGCGGAAAAAGGGGTCGTCGTTCTTGCCCGCAGTAGTGATAGCCGTCTCCGTTCTTGTGATAATCGCCTTGGCGGGAGGTGGATTCTACTTCTTCAAGGAGGGACCCGCGGCCCTTGATCGCCTCGGCATCGGTTTTGTGGCGCAGTGGCTCGGTATGGAAACCCGCGAGGAGGGCGGAATCGGCATCGACAAGGTTCGGGGCGCCTACCTCAAGAATGTGGAGGTGGGAGAGGTCTTCGTCATCAGGGGGGAGGCCGTCAACAACTACCGCAAACCGCGGGCGTCAATCCAGGTGAAGGGAGCTCTGCTCGGCAGCGGCGGGCAGGTCCTGCTGCAGAAGATCGCTTTCTGCGGCAACAATCTCACCGACGAGCAGGTTCAGACCTTGCCGGTGGCCAAGATCGACGCGGCGATGAATAACCAGTTCGGCGACTCCCTGGCCAATCTCGGCGTCCCGCCCGGCAAGCGGATACCGTTCGTCGTAGTTCTGCGGAATGTGCCGAAGGACGCGGTTGATTACAGTGTGGAGATGGTCGGTTCCACGGTCGCCAGCCAGTAGCCGGCATCGGTGTGACTGTGAAGATACGCAAAAAAGGCCGGGTATGCCGGCCTTTTTTGCGTGATAAGGATGAAAAAATAAAGCCGGTCGGAATTTTTCCGACCGGCTTTACCCTCTGCATAAATGATGCTTAGGCGTGGATAGCGCTGACGGGGCAGGTGTCCACGCAGGCGCCGCAGTCGATGCAGGTGTCGGCGTCAATGGCATGCTTGCCGCCCTGCTCGCTGATGGCGTTTACGGGGCAGGAATCGTCGCAGGCGCCGCAATTGGTGCAATCGTCGGTAATGGAATGGGCCACGGTTCAACCTCCTTGTAAGATTCTGTCCGAAGACAGTTTCCCGTAAACATAACATGCGCATTTTTAAAAGTCTAGCCGAAAGGTTGTGAACCGGATTGCCGTCGGATAAAATAATCTTGAATTTAACCCATTGCTATTGTATATGTAAAAAACAGTTTTATTTTTGCTCTTCAGTTGCCCGAATGCATTCGAAATCATCTTGAAATCTTTGGTTTTAATCCTGTTTAACGATTTTTATTTTCGCTCAACGGTCAGGAGGATGTGATGGTCATACTTGCCCTCAACTGCGGCAGCTCTTCGGTGAAATACCAGCTGTTCGACTGGGAACGGAAGGAGGTCGTGGCCAAGGGGATGGTGGAGCGGGTGATCATCGGCGACTCGTTCATCATGCACGAGGTGCCGGGGCGCGAGACCTACCGCAAGGACTCCGAGTGCCCCGACCACAAGATCGCCATTGACCTGATCATCAAGACCCTCGTCGACCCCGAGCAGGGGGTCCTGAAGGAGATCAACGGCATCTCGGCCGTCGGTCACCGGGTGGTGCACGGGGGAGAAATGTTCACCCGCTCGGTCCTCATCGACGAGAAGGTGCTCGATGCGGTCAAGGAAGTCCAGCACCTGGCACCGCTCCACAATCCCCCCAACATCGCCGGGATCGAGGCCGCCCAGGCGGTGCTTCCCGATGTCCCCCACGTGGCGATCTTCGACACGGCCTTCCATCAGACCATGCCCGAGCATGCCTATCTCTATCCGCTCCCCTACGAGTGGTACGAGAATTACGGGGTGCGGCGCTACGGGTTCCACGGCACCTCCCACCTCTACGTTTCGAAGCGGGCTGCGGTGCTCCTCGACAAGAAGCCGGCGGAGTGCAACATCATCACCATGCATATCGGCAACGGCGTCTCCCATTGCGCCATCAAAGGGGGAGTCTCCGTCGATACGAGTATGGGGCTCACCCCCCTCGAAGGGGCGATGATGGGGACGCGGTGCGGTGATATCGACCCCGCCATTCCCGCCTTCATGATGCAGAAGGAAAACCTCTCGGCCAAGGAGATCGACAGCATCCTCAACAAGAAGAGCGGGGTGCTCGGTATCACCGGACGCTACACCGACCGCCGCGACGTGATCGAAAACGCCGCCAACGGCGACAAGCGGTGCCGGGTGGCCCTCGACATCGAGGCGTACCGGCTCAAGAAGTATATCGGCACCTATATGGCCGCCCTGGGGCGTCTCGACGCGGTCGTCTTCACCGCCGGCGTCGGCGAGATGGGGTGGCCGATCCGGGAGCGGACCCTCGAGGGGCTGGAGGGGATCGGCATCAGGCTCGACAAGGAACGGAACAAATCGGCCATGACCCGCAAGCGCGAGACCCTCATCACCACCGACGATTCCCCCATCAAGGTCTACGTCATCCCCACCGACGAGGAGCTGGTCTTCACCGAAGACGTGGTCGCCATCCTCGATGGCACCTATACCGACCACATGCAGTTCGACTACTCCTTCGGCCGGGCCGATTTCGTCAGGAAATAGCCCGCCGGGGTTGCAGGAGACGCAAAAAGGCCGCCGAGGCATGACCCGGCGGCCTTTTTGCGTCTCGCCCGTATTTTCTCTATCCCTGGGCCTGAACCGCCGTGATGGCGGCCACGTTGACGATGTCTTCCACGGAGCAGCCGCGGGAGAGGTCGTTGACCGGCTTTGCGAGCCCCTGGATGATGGGGCCGATCGCCTCGGCGCCGGCGACGCGCTCCACGAGCTTGTAGGCAATGTTGCCGGCGTCCAGGTCCGGGAAGACGAGAACGTTGGCCTTGCCCGCCACGGCGCTGCCGGGGGCCTTGCGCTCGCCGACCGTGGGGAGGAGCGCCGCATCGGCCTGGAGTTCGCCGTCGATCTGAAGGTTTGGGGCGATCCCCCGGGCGATCTTGATCGCCGCAAGGACCTTGTCCACGTCCGGGTGCGTGGCGCTCCCCTTGGTGGAGAACGAGAGCATGGCCACCCGGGCGTCCACGTCGAGGAATGAGCGGCAGTTGGTGGCGGTGGCCACGGCGATCTCCGCCAGGGCCTGGGAGTCCGGGTTGGGGTTCACGGCGCAGTCGGCGAAGAGGATGATGCCGTTTTCGCCAAAGGCCGGCGTCTTGGTCGCCATGAAGAAGAACGAGGAGACGGTCTTGATGCCGGCGGCGGGGCCGACGGTCTGGAAGGCCGCCTTCAGGACGTTGCCGGTGGTGCCGGTGGCGCCGGCCACCTCACCTCCCGCGTCGCCCTGGCGGACCATCATCCCGGCAAAGTAGAGATAGTCGGGGGCGGTGAGGAGCGTGAGCGCCTCCTCTTTCGAGAGCCCCTTGCTCTTGCGCAGTTCCACCAGCGCATCGGCGTATTCCTGCAGCTTTGGCGAGGTAGCCGGATCGATCACCTCCACCCGGGAGATGTCGGCGCCCAGTTGAGCAGACTTGCCGGCGATCACGGCGGGGTCTCCGAGCATGACGACTTTGGCCAAACCTTGTTCCACAATCTGCTGGGCGGCGGCGTACATCCGATCGTCATAGCTCTCGGGCAGAACGATGGTCTGCAGATTTTTTCGGGCCTTGGCCCTTATTTGCTCCATCAAGTTCATGGCTATCCTCCTGATATTGGGTTAAAACAAGATTATACTGTATAGCGCAAGTGGGAGAAAGGGGTCAACAAAAAACGCCCCTTTGCCGGCGTTCCCGTGCCGTGCGAAGGGGCGTTTTCGAGCCTGTCAGCTCAATGGGGGTGGGTGCATTCGTTTCTGATATGGTCGAGCAGGGTGACGATGGTTCCGGAGATCTCCTCCATCTCTTCGTAGATCTTCCCCGCGCGCGCCTTGTCCCCGGAGTTGCAGGCGGTTGCCGCCTCGCGGGCGAGGGCGTGGATCCGCTCGTGGGGCGCGTCGATGGCCCGGAAGCTCGGCGCTGCGCCGCACAGGGTCTTTCCTTCGCCGTCGTACCACGTGCCGAAGCGGCAGGTGTGGTGGTCCGGAATCTGTCCCACGTCGATCTTCTTGCCGCCATTGAGGCAGGAGCCGAGCTTGTTGACGAAGATCCGGTGGTCGGTCTTAGCCAGTTCGAGCATGAGCAGCCCGCTCACCTCGGTCTTGAACCCGACGGTGCTGTTGCGGATCTCCTCGTCGATCCCCGAGAGGCGGTAGACGGCGTCCTTGACCTCGGTGGACATCCGCTCCATGGCGGCCGCCGAGGCGGAGGTCTTCTCGATGTTCTGCGCCATCTCCTGGGCGGTGGCCGACTGTTGTTCCACCGCCGTGGCGATGCGGGTGATCTGGTCGCGGGCGGTGCTCGCCTCGTCGAGAATGTGGCGCAGCGATGCCCCCACCTCCCGGATGTACTCAGTGGCGCGCCCCACCTCGCCCGACGCCTCGGACATGGAGCGCCGGGTCAGCTCCGATTCCTTCTGCACGGTGCCGATCTTGGCGGAGATCTCCGCGGTGGCCTTGATGGTCCGCTCGGCCAGCTTGCGGACCTCGTCGGCCACCACCGAGAACCCCCGGCCGCGCTCGCCGGCGCGGGCCGCCTCGATGGAGGCGTTGAGGGCGAGGAGGTTGGTCTGGTCGGCGATGTCGTTGATGACCGTGACGATGTCGCCGATCTCGGCGGCGCTGCCGTTGAGCCGGTCGATCATCGCCGACAGTCCGGCGGTGGCGTTGTGGACCCGTTCGATCGTTTCCACGGCGCCATCGGCCCGCTCCTTCCCCTCCAGGGCGGTTTTCATGGCCTCCGCGGAGGTTTCGGAGGCGACGACGGCGTTGCCGGCCACGTCGTTGATGGTCTGGCTCATCTCCTCGGCGGCGGTGGCGATCTGGGATGCCTGGAGCGACTGCTCCCGAGTGGCGAGGGCCGTCTGCTCGGCCTTCTCCTTGACCGTGTCGACGATGGAGACGACGTGGTTGATGGAGGCGAAGATCTTGTTGATCATCTCGTTGAGGGAGCGGGCCATCGTGTTGACGTCCCGGGCGAGCTGGCCGAACTCGTCGCTGCTCTCGTCGTCGATGTGGACGCGGAGATTGCCGTTGGCCACCAGGTTCACCTTCCCGGCCAGGTCGGCCAGGTTGCGGGTGATGTTCTTCGCGACGATCCATGAGGTGAGGAGTATCAGCAGGAAGATCGCCGTGGCGGCCACGGCGAAGCGGATCGCGTTCTTCCAGAAGAAGGCGTTGACGTCATCGAGGTAGATGCCGCTGCCGATGATCCATCCCCACGGCGCGAACCCCTTCACATAGGAGACCTTCAGCACCGGCTCGGAAAAGCCCGGCTTGGGCCAGAGGTAGTAGACGAACCCCTCTTTCTTGCTCCTGACGGTATCGACAAACTCGACGAAGAGCTTTTTCCCCTTCGGGTCCTTGAAGTCGGAGAGATTCTTGCCGTCCAGCTCCGGTTTGTACGGGTGCATCACCATGGTCGGCTGCATGTCGTTGATCCAGAAGTACTCCTTTTCCTGGTAGCGCATGCCCCTGATGGCGGCAATGGCGGCGTTCTTGGCATCCTGTTCCGAAAGCTTCCCCTCCGCCGCCAGCTTCTGGAAGTGGCCGAGGAGCGAGTGGGCTGTCTCCACGAGGTGACGGGTCTTGAGCTCCTTTTCCCGCGTCATGTCCTGCTTGAGAAAGATGAGCGACATGGCGACGAGGACGGCGATCCCCGCAAGGGCGCTCAGGATGATCATCCAGAGCTTTTTCCGGACCTTCAGGTTTCTCAATTTCATGTGCGTACGCTGCCTCCTCCGTCATCCCATGGTTTATGATCTGCCGTTGTCGAGCACGTAATAATATTCGGTTTGTGAATGACCGTGTACCCCTATTCCTTGAATGGGAAGAGGTCTGGCCAGTTGCTAGCAAGTTGTTTACCAATAATGTCAAAAAAAGTCATCAAAAATAAAACTTGGTTTGATAAATTCTAGCCTAAAGGGTTACGGATGACTGAAAAGTGTGATGGGCGGGGAGAGTCGATCGTGATGAAATAAAAAAAAATCCCCCGAGGATTTCGGGGGACAGGGCGTCCGGTGCGCGTTGGGGTGAGAGGGAGAGGGTGAAGGGGGAGGGCGGAAAAGAGGGGATTGGCCGCGCTCCCCGGTTATTTGGCCGAATCCGTCGCCGGCGGAGCGCAGTCGCGGGTGTCCCCCTGGATCTTCTCCACGGCGTGAGGAACCGCCGGCCAGACCGCCTCCAGGTTCTCCACGGCCCCCCGGGGGCTCCCCGGCAGGTTGATGATGAGGGTCGCCTTGCGGATGCCGGCCACCGCCCGGGAGATCATGGCATGGGGGGTCTTCTGGAGGCTGCGCATCCGCATCACCTCGCCGAAGCCGGGGATGAGGCGGTCCAGGATCTTCACCGTGGCGTCGGGGGTGACGTCCCGGGGGGAGACGCCGGTGCCGCCGGTGGTGAGAATCAGGTCGAATTCTCCCGAGTCGGCCCAGTTCCGGAGCGTCTCCTCGATCAGCGCCGCTTCGTCGGGGATGATGGCGGTCCGGACGGTTTCGGCACCCCGTTCCGCCAGCCAGGAGACGAGCGCCGGGCCGCTGGCGTCGGTCCGTTCGCCGCGGGAGCCCTTGTCGCTCAGGGTGAGGATTGCTGTCTTCATGCCGGTTCCTCCCGTTGCCAGGTGCCGCTCTTCCCCCCTTCCTTGAAGAGGAGGCGGATCTCGCCGATGGTGATCCCCTTGTCGGCACCCTTGCACATGTCGTAGATGGTGAGGGCCGCCACCGCAGCCGAGGTCATCGCCTCCATCTCCACCCCGGTCCGTTCGAAGGCCCGCACCGTCGCCTTCACCGTAACGGTACCGGTGGCGGGGTCGGTATCGAACTCCACCGCGGCATGGTGGATCGCCAGCGGATGGGAGAGGGGGATCAGCTCCGGGGTCCGCTTGGCGGCGGCGATGCCGGCGAGGCGCGCCACCCCCAGGACGTCCCCCTTGGTGGTCCGGCCGGCCAGGAGGTCTGCCAGCGTCTCCGGCTTCATGGCGACGGTGGCGGCGGCGGTGGCGGTGCGCAGGGTCGGCAACTTGCCGCTCACGTCCACCATAACGGCCCGCCCCTTGTCATCGAAATGGTTGAACGACATGGGGGCTCCTTTCTTATCCTTCCAGCATCTCTACTTCGTTGCCGAGGAGGTGCATCTCGACCTCGGTGCCGGCCGGCACGCGGGACGCCTCCCCGGGGAGGACGACGAGGCCGTTGGCGCGGACCATGGTCTTGAGGATGCCGGTATGCTGATCGCCGGAGGTGGAGGCGACGTAGGTGCCGTTTTCCACCGTCACCCGCACCCGGAGGAAGTTGATCTTCCCCGGTTTTTTGCGCGCCTCTTCCTTGAGGACCGCCTTCACGAACGGCTTCAGCACCCGGCGGTGTCCCATCATCTTCAGCAGGGCCGGCCGGACGAACTCCTCGAAGGTGACCATGGTGGAGACCGGGTTGCCAGGGAGGGAGAAGACCGGCTTCGCCCCGAAGATGGCAAAGGCGGTGGGGCCTCCCGGCTTGATGTCGATCTTCCAGAAGACCTGCTCCACCCCCAGTTCGGCCAGGACGTCGCGGACCAGGTCCCGGTCGCCGGCGGAGACCCCGGCGGAGGTGATGAGGGCATCGGCCCGGAGCCCCTCGGTCATCTTTTCCCGGTGGCTCTCCCGGTTGTCGCGGGCGATGCCGAGGATGACCGGTTCGGCGCCGCATTCGCGGACGGCGGCCGCCAGCGACAGGGTGTTGGAGTTGACGATTTTTCCCGGCACCGGCGGCTCTCCCAGCTCGATCAGTTCGTCACCGGTGGAGAGGATGGCGACCCGCGCCCTGCGGTAGACCGGGACGATCGCCTTGCCGAAGGAGGCGAGCATGCTGATCTCGGGGGGGCGGATGAGGGTGCCGGCCGGGATGATCACCTCGCCGGTCGCCACGTCCTCCCCCTTGAAGCGGATATGCTGACGGGGGGAGACCGGGGCGGTCACCGTCACGGTCTCGCCGCTCCCTTCGGTCTCCTCCACGGGGACCACGGCGTCGCAGCCGGGGGGGAGGGGGGCCCCGGTCATGATCCGGATGGCGCACCCCGGCTCCACGGCGCCGCAGACCTCGCCGCCGGCCGGGATGTATCCCGTCACCTTCAGGGAGAGGGGGGTGACGGTGCAGTCGGCGGCGCGCACGGCAAAGCCGTCCATGGCCGAGTTGTCGCAGAGAGGCATCTCCCAAGGCGCGACGATATCCTCAGCGATGACGCGGCCGAGGGATTCCAGCACCCCGACCCGCTCGACCCCCAGGGGGGCGACGCGGCCGAGGATGATGCGGCGGGCTTCCTCAAAGGTTGGCACGGCTTGCGGACTCCTTTGTCGATGAACGTGATGCGGCAGTCGAACACTGTCGCAGGGAGTACATGAGGCATATTTCGTCGTAATTCTTGGCGAAATGTAGCGTCCGCAGTCGATCCTGTCCGAACCCGCAGGGTGAGTTGATCGGCTGCAGCGAAATGAGCCTAGAATTACAGAAATAGGCCATTAGTACGAGTGAAGGCAGTGTTCGACTGCCGATTATCCGGCCGGTCAGGCGAACTCTCCCCCCACCAGGTGGAGCCGCTCCCCCCCGAGGCGGCCGGGATGCTCCGGGTCGTGGGTGGTCATGATGACCGTGGTTCCACTGCCGGGAAGCGAGACGATGACCCGTTCGAGGAGCTCGCAGGTTTCCCGGTCCACGTTGGCCAGGGGCTCGTCCAGCAGGAGCACCGTCGGCTTCAGCACCAGGGCGCGGGCCATGGCGACCCGCTGGCACTCGCCGCCGGAGAGTTCCCGCGCGCGGCGGTGGTCGAACCCAGTCAGCCCCACGAGGGCCAGGGCCTCCTCCACCCGCCGGCGCCGCTCGTCTCCCCGGATCCCCCGCACCTTCAGCCCGAAGGCGACGTTGGCGAAGACGCTGCCGTTGAAGAGGTACGGCGACTGGTGCAGCAGCGTCACCTGCCGGCGCAGGGGGAGAAGCGTTCCGTTGGTCCAGCGGACCGGTTCGCCGCCGAAATGGAGCTCCCCGGACGTGGGGGGATCGAGGAAGGCGAGAAGGGTGAGGAGGGTGGTCTTCCCCGAGCCGTTGGCCCCGGTAAGAGTGTAGAGTTTTCCCGCGGCGAGCGCAAGGTCGTCGATGGCGAGGACGGTGCGTTCCCCGTGCTTTTTGCGGATGGCGTTCAGGCGGTAGAGGGGGGGCATGGCGGTCACCTCTGCTGGAGGAGGTTGAGGAAGAGGTTCACGAGGAGCGCCACCCCCATCAGGATGAGCCCGAGGGCGAGCCCCAGGGCGAATTCCCCCTTGCCGGTCTCCATGGCGATGGCGGTGGTCATGGTCCGGGTGTAGCCGCGGATGTTCCCGCCGAGCATCATCGCCACCCCCACCTCCGCCACCACCCGTCCGAAGCCGGCGATGACCGCCGCCATGATCCCGAAGCGGAGCTCCCGCACCAGCAGGCGGACGCTCTGGAAGGGACCCGCCCCCAGGGTGAGGGCGGTGGGGACGATGCGGGGATCGGCCCCCTTGACGGTCCCCAGGGTGTAGTTGGCTACGATCGGGATGGCGAGGATGGTCTGGCCGATAACCATCGCCTTGGGGGTGAAGAGGATTCCCAGTTCCCCCAGGGGGCCCTGCCGGCTGATGATGCCGTAGACCGCCAGCCCCACCACCACCGTCGGCAGCGCCATGAGGGTGTTGAGCAGCGTGATGACCGCGCGCCTGCCGGTGAACTCGGTGATCCCGACGGCCACCCCGACCGGCACGCCGGCCAGGGTGGCGAAGAGGATCGACCAGAGGGCCACGCTCAGTGACGTCGAAACGGCGTTGAGCACCTCCGGGTCGAGGGAGGCGATCAGGTCGAGGGCGGTGCGGAAGGTGTCGGAAAGAAACGCCACCCCTGCTCCCTACTTCTTGTAGACGAAGAAGACTGGCTCGCCGTGGGCCTTGTAGCCGGTGATGATCTTCTGCCCCTCGGGGCCGGTGACGTAGTCGATGAATTTCATGGCCAGGTCATGCTTCACGTGGGGGAACTTCTTCGGGTTCACGGCAATGACCCCGTAGGGATTGAAGAGTCCCTTCTCCCCCTGGAAGGCAATGACGAGATCGGTCTTCTTTCCCTTGTAGGCGTTGTAGGTCCCGCGGTCGGCCAAGGTGTACCCCTGCCGCTCGGTCGCCATGGTAATGACCGGCCCCATTCCTTGGCCCGCCTCGATGTACCATCCCCCCTTCGGCTGGACGCCGGCGGCCTGCCACAGCTCCTTCTCCTTGATGTGGGTCCCCGACTTGTCCCCCCGGGAGATGAAGGTGGCCCCCTTTGCGGCGATGAGCTTCAGCGCCTCGGCCGCGGTCTTCGCCGTGGCGATGCCGGCCGGGTCGCTCTTCGGACCGATGATGACGAAGTCGTTGTACATGACATCCCGGCGGTTCACGCCGAAGCCGTCGGCCACGAACTTGTCCTCCAGCTTGCGGGCATGGACGAAGACCACGTCCACGTCCCCCGCCTCGCCGAGCTTCAGCGCCTGTCCGGTGCCGACGGCCACCACGTCCACCTTGCAGTGGTTCTTCTGCTCGAAGGGTGGAAGGAGCACCGACAGGAGTCCCGAGTCCTGGGTGGAGGTGGTGGTGGACATCTTGAGGCGCTCTTCCGCAGAGGCCGCGCCGCAGAGGACCACCAGCGTGACGATGGAGAGGAATAGGGTGCGTAGCGATTTCATGAAACCTCCGTATCTTCTCAGTCGCGTTGTTCTTCCTTCTTGATGGTTGTCATTTTTTTGAGCCGGGCGATGCCGTCCTGGCATGCGCCAAAGGCATCGGAGCTGTTGGGGGAGCTGGCTGCCACCAGGGAGATGATCTCCCCCACCCGGAGGCGGCCGGTCCGCCGGACCAGGAGCACGTCTTCCAGCGTCCACTTCCCCTGGAGCTCGGCGGCAATTACTGCCAGTTCTCCCTCGGTGTCCCCCTCAGCCCGGTAGTCGATGCAGGTGGTCGGCCGGTCGCCGTTGGCTTCCTTGACCACCGCGTAGTGAAACACCACCGATCCGGAACGGTCCTTCCCGATGGCGTCATAGAGCTCCGAAGGATTGATGGGGGTCGAGGTCACGCAGATCATGATGGTGTCTCCCGCGGTTGGAACTATACCATTGTTTTCAGTTTCTTGAAGCAGCGGAAGCCGTGACCGGCGAAGGATCGTCTGCCGACGGCCGAAAAAAGGGCCTCTCTCCCAGATGGAAAGAGGCCCCATACCCCACGAAGGCGTATCAAGCGTTCTCCTTTCCAGAAGGGAGGCCCCGCCGTTTCCAGCGGCACCCGTTGGCCGCAGACCGTGGGGCTGGTGCCCGGTAGGTGTGACGGCTCGGAGAATGAAATTAATTGATTTTCTATGAATCCTGCTTATGCCGTCTTCGGCGCGCCCTGTCAATTCAAAACTGGGAAATGCCACTATCGACGGTGGGTTGCATCGCAGGGTGGCCTCACGCCCCCACCGCCGCCGGCGCCGGTTCGAGCGGCACCTCGCTGAATTCCATGTCGAGAAGGTTCATGAAGATCATCCGGTTGCGGAGCGATTCGCCTTCCCCCAGGAGGATCTTGCACGCCTCGGCCACCTGGAGGCTCGCCACCGTGGCCGGGGTGAACGAGGGGTTGCCGAGCCGCGTTTCCACCCCTTTCGGCTCCGACCAGCCGCCGAAGAGGTAGGGCGAGAGGTCGTCCCCCGGAAGTTGGGAGGCGACCTGTCCGTACCAGCCGCCGATGGCGCCGTGTACCAGGGGGATGGAGAGCGTGCGGCAGCTCTCCGCCAGCTCCAGGCGGGTGGCGATGCTGTCGAGGCCGTCCATCACGATCTGGGCGCCGGCAAGCAGTTCGTGGCCGTTGTCGCGGGAGAACGCCTCCTGGCGCGCGGTGACGGTGACGGCGGGGTTGATCTCGGCCACCCGGGCCGCGGCGACCGCCGCCTTGGGCCGGCCGAGGAGGGCGGGGGAGGAGAGGATCTGGCGGTTCAGGTTATGCTCCTCGAAGATGTCGGGATCAATAACCACCAGGTTTCCGACTCCGAGACGGGCCAGTTCCTCCACCAGGTACCCCCCCAGGCCGCCGCTGCCGATGATGACCGCCCGGCTGCGGAACAGGCGCAGCTGCTTTTCCACGGTGATGGTCTGGCGGTTGCGCTGGTAGCGGGCCGGCATGAGGCCACGGGCGAGGGCCGCCTCCTCCACCTGGCCGACGGTGAGGCCGAACCGCGCGGCTGCCGTCGCCTGGGCCGCCCAGGGGAGAAGGTCCGCCGTGGCCGCTGCCGTGATGAAGTCGTGGAGATCCATGGCGCTACCCCCCTCCCACCAGGGGGAAGAGCGACAGGATGTCGCCGTCGAACAGCCGATGATCGAGCTTGGCATGCCGGCTGTTGACCAGCACGATGCCGACCTCCCGTTCCGGGATCTTCAGCTCGCCGGCGATGTCTGCCGGGGTGATTCCGTCCCGGTACTTATTGGTTGTCGCGGCAAAACGCCCGACACGGAACATGGCGAAAAGTTTTACGGTGATCTCCATGGCTTTTACCTCGATAGCCGGGGGGCTGATTTTTTACTGTTACCCCCTCGCCCTGCGGGAGAGGGGGGAGGGGGTTAGAAGTTCCAGAACTCGTCGATCTCTGCGTCGGTGAAGTCCCACACCGCGTTGTGGGGGGCCACCGGCTCGAGCCTGAAAAACTCCGGCAGGCGGTCGTGCTCCTTGGTGAACCCGGCCTCGATGTTGAACTGGTGCTCCACCTTCAGGATATGCTTGCCGAGGTTGGTCACATCGTCGCCGGTGAGGTTGATGCCGAAGCGGGCGTTGATCATGTCGATCAGGGCCGGGAGGCACTCCGGGATGTCCAGGGCCGGGAAGGCGACGAAGATGCACATGCCGGTGGAGTCCACCGCCGCCGTGGCGATCTGGAGGTTGCGGGAGAGCTCCACCTGCCCCTCCTTCTTCAGCGGGTCCACGAAGCCGCCGACGTTGAGGATGTTGGTGGCGATGGTGTAGCCGGCGGTGTGGTCGGCCCCCATGGTGCTGGTGGCGTAGGTGATGCCGATCCCCTTCACCGAACGGGGGTCGTAGGCCGGAATCCCCTGGTTCTTCACCACCGGCACCCGGGTGACGCCGTAGGCCCTGCCGACGGCGCCCGCCCCGCCGCCGAGGATCCGGCCGAGGGGGGTCCCCCTGCCGATTTCCTCCGTGAGGATGCGAATGATCCCCTTGCTGTCGCCGAAGGGGAGGATGCCGGCCTCCATGGCCACGCCGAACATGACGGCGGTCTCGATGGAGTCGATGCCGATGTCGTCCATGAGGTTGTCGGCCACGGCGATGTCGTCCAGGTCGTCGATGCAGCAGTCGGCGCCGAGCCCCCAGATGGTCTCGTACTCGAAGCCGGAGGTGACGTATTTCCCCTCCTTGTCGTGGTAGACCTGGGAGCACTGGATGATGCAGCCGGCGTGGCAGCCGTGCTTCGGCTTGCCGCCGCGGGCGACGATGGTGTCGTGCATGGTCTCGCCGGAGATCTTGTCGTGGCCGTCGAACTGGCCCGCGGTGAAGTTGCGGGTCGGCAGCCCCCCCGCCTCGTGGAGGATGTTCACCAGGACGTTGGTGCCGTAGGTGGGGAGTCCCTCGCCGCTCACCGGGTGATCCAGGAGCGCCTTGGCGAAGGCCCGGGCGGCGGTCTTGAACTTCTCCGGATCGGCGATGGGAACCTTGGGAGCACCCTGGTCGTCGATGGTGATGAACTTGATCTTCTTGGAACCCATGACGGCGCCGAGGCCGCCGCGGCCGTGGCTGCGGATCTTGCTGTCCGGGTCCTTGACGGAGATGTTGGCGGCGGTCATTTTCAGCTCGCCGGCCGGGCCGATGGTGAGGATGCCGGTCTTCTTCCCGAGACGGGCCTCCAGGGCCTCGATGACGGCGAAATTTCCCTTGCCGAGCAGCTCCGTCTCTTCCTGGATGGCGACGCCGTCCAGGGAGACGTGGAGGCTGTACCAGGCGTCGGCCTTGGGAATTCCCTCGATGATGAGCGCCTTGATGCCGAGGCGGGCGAGCATCTGGGCCGCGGTGCCGCCGGCGTTGCTCTCCTTGATGGTGCCGGTCAGGGGGCTCTTGGCCCCGGCGGAGAGGCGGCCGGAGTTGGCGGCCGGTGTGCCGGTCAGGAGCCCCGGGGCGAAGACCAGCTTGTTGCTCGGCCCCAGCGGATGACAGGTGGGTGGGACTTCTGCGGCGACGATGGTGGAGGTGAGGCCGCGGCCGCCGAGCCCCGCCCAGGCGGCGGGCACCGCCTCGGTCCTGGTGCTCAGGTCGGCCATGTTGACGCGAATGATCTTATCCATGAACGATATCTCCCTTTCTCTCGATGCGGTTAGTCATAATTGTTCTCCTTTCCGAAAGGGAGGCGCCGCCGTTTCCGGCGGCACCCAGTGGCCTTGAGCCGTGAGGATCTCCTGTTAGGCTCGGCAGGCTCGGAGAGTGTGCTTGTATCTGCCGCTGCTCCGGTGCGCGAAAGCGGCAGCCGTTCTTACATTGCCGCCTTGTAGATGCCGACCACGCAGTCCAGGGTGGCGATGCGGGGGTTGGTCAGCATGCAGGCGTCCTTCATGGCGTTTTCGGCCATGATGCGGAGGTCGGTTTCCTTCACGTTGAGCGCCGTGAGTCCCGCGGGGATGCCGATGTCGCTGGAGAGCTTGCGGATGGCGGCGATACCCTTGGCTGCGGCATCAACGTCGGAGAGCCCGTCGATGTTCTCGCCCATGGCAACGGCGATGTCGGCAAAGCGCTTCGGGTTGGAGATCATGTTGAACTCGCAGACCGACGGAAGCAGGATGGCGTTGCAGACGCCGTGGGGGAGGTTGTAGAAGCCGCCGAGCTGGTGAGCCATGGCGTGGACGTAGCCGAGGCTGGCGTTGTTGAAGGCCATGCCGGCCAGGTACTCGGCATAGGCCATCTTGTCGCGGGCTTCGAGGTTCTTGCCGTTGGCCACCGCCGGGCGGAGGTAGTCGGCGATGAGGCGGATTGCCTGAAGGGCGCAGGCGTCGGTGATGGGGGTGGCGATGGTGGAGACGTAGGCCTCGACCGCGTGGGTGAGGGCGTCCATGCCGGTGGCGGCGGTCAGCGGTGCCGGCTTGCCGACCATCAGGACCGGGTCGTTGATGGCGATGTTCGGGGTGCAGCGCCAGTCGACGATGGCCATCTTCACGTGGGTGTCGGTGTTGGTGATGATGCAGAAGCGGGTCATCTCGGATGCGGTGCCGGCGGTGGTGTTGATGGCGACGAAGGGAGGCATCGGCTTGGTGGACTTGTTAACCCCTTCGAAGTCACGGATGTTGCCGCCGTTGCCCATCACGAGGCCGACCCCCTTGGCGCAGTCGTGGGAGCTGCCGCCGCCGAGGGAGATGATGGAGTCGCAGCCGTTCTCCTGGTAGACCTTGACGCCGTCGTGGACGTTGGTGTCGGTCGGGTTCGGCTCGGCGCCGTCGAAGATGACGACCGCAACGCCGGCGGCTTCCACCTGCTGCTTGATCTGGTCGGCCATCCCCATGGCCGAGATCCCCTTGTCGGTCACCAGGAGTGCTTTCTTCGCGCCGAGCGCCTTCACCTGGGCGCCGGTCTCCTTGGAGGAGCCGACCCCCATGAGGGTTACCGTGGGGATGAAGAAACCGAACGTTTGATCTGCCAGTGCCATGTGTACTTCCTCCTTTGTGTTGTGGGCGGCGGTGCCGCCGCGGTGGTTGGTTCGACCGATGCTGCGGATGACGGTTGTGCATACGGCTTTGTAGAACGATTGTTTTATTGCTTTGGCAAGTCGCATACCAACTGATTCGAGTCGCTCTGGCGATTCGAGCTAATGCTTTGAATTTGTTCGAAATTGCAGGTTAAAATCGACGAGATAGCTCCGAATAACGAATACGCATTTTTTTAACGCCGTTCTGCATTGACGCATACGAATGTTCCGTCCTGGAACGGCTGTGACGTTTTGGAACGGCATCCGCCGCTCTCCCCACCCCGGTCCCCCGCGTCTTCGCCCCACTTCCACAGAATCCGAAAAGCCTTGCCGTCTGCGGGGTTGCCCCGCTACAGGGGGAGCGTTGCGCCGCGTCGACAGCGGCATTGGTACTGAACTTGCCAAGGCCCTGTCACCGGCTGGCGCAGGAAGGCCGGCCGCCGGGGCGTCGGGCTCCACTAGATACAAATCGGGGAGGAAACAATGGGGAAATCGGTTTACGTGAACACCAAGCCGACGATCGTCTCGGTGCGGGTCACCGACGAGCAGATGGAGGGGATCAGGCGGCTCATGGAGACAACGAAGAAGAGTGCCTCCGACATCATGCGCGAGGCCTTCGGCATGCTTGCGGAGAAGCTGGAGCGGTCGGAGCGGCTCGATGCCATCCGGACCGCGGCCGCGAAGTACGCCGAGGCCCGCCGGGAATCCTGATTCCGTAGCATCGCCACTCGCCCGCGGATTCGCATCGCAAGGGAGGTTCATTCATGCTCGCCATCGCCTGCATCAAGCAGGTACCCGACACGACCCAGGTTCAGATCGACCCGGTTACCAACACCCTGGTGCGGGAGGGGATCCCGTTCATCGTCAACCCCTACGACACCCACGCCCTGGAGGAGAGCCTGCGGGTGAAGGACCGCTACGGCTTTCGCTCCGTGGCGCTCTCCATGGGCCCCCCCAACGCCGAGGCGGCGCTGCGCAAGGCCCTCGGCCTCGGCGTCGACGAGGCGATTCTCTGCTCCGACCGCTGTTTCGGGGGTGCCGACACCCTCTCCACGAGCAACGTGCTGGCGGCGGCCATCCGGAAGATCGGCGAGGAGAGCGGCGAGGAGGTGGGGATCGTCTTCTGCGGCAAGCAGACCATCGACGGCGACACCGCCCAGGTGGGGCCGGGGATCGCGGTGCGGCTCGGCTTCACCCAGCTGACGCTGGTGGACCGGATCGAGGCGCTGGACGTGGCGGCGCGGCGGATCCGGGTGCGGCGCAAACTGGAAGGGCGGTACGAGATCGTGGAGGCGCCGCTGCCGGTGCTGATCACCGTGGTGCGGGAGCTGAACCGCCCCCGCTACCCGAGCGTCCCCATGCGGCTCGCGGCGCAGAAGGGGGCGGTGAAGGTCTGGGACAACGGGATGCTGCAACTGGATGTGAGCAGCGTCGGCCTCAAGGGTTCCCCCACCTGGGTGAGCCGGATCTTCTCCCCCCAGCGCGACAAGGGGGAGATCGTCGGCGACGGGATCGGCGACCCGGAAGGGACGGCGCGGCTTCTGATCGAACAGCTGCTGGCGAAGGACCTGCTGGCGGTGTAGGGGGAAGGGACATGAGCGAACCGAAGAAACCGAAGAGACCACGCGGCAGGGCCTGCCTCGTCGCCGGGAAGTGCATCGCCTGCGGCGCCCGCTGCCAGAGCGTCTGCCCGGTGGACGGCATCGAGATGGACGATTCCGGAGAACCACGGATCCACCCGGACAAATGCATCGGCTGCGTCAAGTGCGTGAAGGGCTGCCCGGGGAACGCCCTGGAGATGTTCTACACCCCCGAAGAGCTGGCAATCCTCGCCACCTTCGAGAAGGGGGCGGGAGAGGTCGAAGAGGCGGACGAGGACGAGCGGCTCCGGCGTGAGGCGATTGCCGCCTACCACGGGGTCTGGGTCTTCGTGGAGCAGACCGAGGGGGAGCCGGCGCGGGTCTCCTGGGAGCTGATGGGGGTCGGAGCCCAGCTGGCGCAGAGCCTCCAGACGGAACTCTGCGCCGTGGTCATCGGCGAAAACGTCGAACACCTCTGCCACGAGGCCTTCGCCCACGGCGCCTCGAAGGCCTACCTGCTGGACCAGCCGGTCTTCCGGCACTACCGGACCGAGGCGTACCTGGAGGCGTGCTGCACCCTGATCGGCACGTACCAGCCGGAGATCGTCCTCATGGGTGCCACCGGCATGGGGCGCGACCTGGCCGGCGCCGTGGCCACGCGGGTCAAGACCGGCCTCACCGCCGACTGCACCGGGCTCGACGTGGACGACAGGCGCAACCTGCGCCAGACCCGCCCCGCCTTTGGGGGGAACATCATGGCCACCATCATGTGCGACCGGTTCCGTCCCCAGATGGCCACCGTTCGTCCCCACGTGATGCCGCTCCCCGAGCGGCAGGCAGGGGCCACGGGGGAGATCGTGCGGGAGGAGATCCCCCTCGCCGAGGCCGACATCCTGACCAAGGTGCTGGAGATCATCCGGGACAAAAAAGCGGGGGAGGTGGACATCGCCGGGGCGGAGTTCATCGTCTCCGGAGGGCGGGGGATGATGGCGAAGGAGAACTTCGGGATGCTGCAGGAGCTGGCCGACGAACTGGGTGGCGTGGTGGGTGCGTCGCGCAGCGCCGTTGACGCGGGGTGGATGCCCCACGAGCGGCAGGTTGGGCAGACGGGGAAGACGGTGCGTCCGAAGATCTACATCGCCTGCGGGATCTCGGGAGCGATCCAGCACCTGGTGGGAATGCAGGACTCGGACCTGGTCATCGCCATCAACCGTGACCGTGAGGCCCCGATCTTCGACGTGGCCACCTACGGCATCGTGGGGGATCTCTTCCAGATCGTCCCGGCCATCACCTCACAGCTCAAGCAGCTGAGACAACCAGCCAACCACTAGACCGAGGTTTTCATCATGCAGCCGAATTCCGTCGTCTTCACACCGATTCTCATCGTATCCATCCTCTTCTTCTGCTGGAGCCTCTACCGCCGGCTCGGCCTCGTCGCCCTGGGGCGTCCTGGCGGAGGTGGGGTGGAGATCCTCCGGGGAGTCCGGGAGCTCCTCCTCTACGCCTTTGCCCAGAAGCGGGTCGTGAGCCGTCCCTTCGGCGTGAACCACCTCGTCATCTTCTGGTCGTTCGTCATCCTCTTCGCCGCCAATATCGACTTCATGCTGGCGGGCGCCTTCCCCTCCCTGGGGCTGGAGCGGCTGCCGCCCTTCCTTGCCCGCCCCTTTCTGGGGCTCTGCGACCTGGCATCCCTGGCGACCCTCGGGGCGGTCATCGTGGCCCTGGTGCGCCGGACCACGGCCCCCCCCTATCCCGGGGGAAAGAGCCTGGAGGCCTACGCCATCCTCATTCTGATCGCCCTCCACATGCTCGGCTTCTTCGGGGTGAACGGCGCGGCCATCGCCCTGGAGCGGCAGCCGGCGGCGCCGTTCATGCCCGTGTCGTCGCTGCTGGCAGTGGGGCTCGACACCCTGGCACCGGAGGAGATCGAGATTCTCGGCCTCGCCGCGTGGTGGACCCACGCCGCCGCGCTCCTGCTCTTCATCACCGTCCTGATCCCCTACAGCAAGCACCTCCACATCGTCACCGCCATGGTCAACTGCTTCCTTCGTCACCCCGGCCCCTCCGTGCCGGCGGCGGAAGCGTTCGCGGAGGGAAACACCTTCGGGGCGGGGGAGGTGACCCGGCTCTCCCGCCGGGACCTCCTCGACACCTTCGCCTGCGCCAAATGCGGCCGCTGTCAGGAAGTCTGCCCCGCCGCCGCCACCGGCAAACCCCTCAATCCGCGGCGGGTCGTGGAGGATATCCGTCTGAATCTCCTGGCCAACGGGGCGCTCCTGAAGCGGGGAGGCGTGGCGACGGTTCCCCTCGTGGGGGGGGATGGGGAGGGGAGCGTCGCCGATGATGCCGTCTGGTCCTGCACCTCCTGCGGCGCCTGCCGGGAGGCATGCCCGGTCTTCGTCGAGCACCTGCCGAAGCTGGTGGGGATGCGGCGCCACCTGGTGGAGATGGAGGCGAAGTTCCCCGAAGAGCTCCTGAACCTCTTCGAGAACGTGGAGGGGCGTTCGAACCCGTGGGGGATCGCCCCCACGGAGCGGACCAAGTGGACTTCCCACCTGGACGTGAAGCCGTTCGAGGCGGGGAAGACGGAATATCTTCTCTACGTGGGGTGTGCCGGCTCCTTCGACTCCCGGAGCAGGCAGGTGACGGTGGCCCTGGCGCAGATCCTTGACCGGGCCGGGGTGTCGTGGGGGATCCTCGGCAAGGACGAGAAGTGCTGCGGCGACAGCCTGCGGCGGCTCGGCAACGAGTACGTCTTCGACCGGATGGCCCGGGAGAACGTGGCCCTGTTCAGGGAGCGGGGGGTGACCAGGGTCATCACCCAATGTCCCCACTGCTTCACGACGCTCAGGAACGACTACCGTCAGTACGGGGCGGAACTGGAGGTGATCCCCCACGCCGAGTTCCTCCAGGGGCTCATCGCCGAGGGACGGCTTCCCCTGGAGGGCGGATTCGCCGGCCTCGGCACCGTGGTGTTCCACGACTCCTGCTACCTGGGGCGGCACAACGGCGTCTACGGGGCGCCGCGGGAGGTGATCCGCCGGGTGACGGGTGCCCCCCCCGCTGAACTGGAGCGCAACCGGGAGAAATCGTTCTGCTGCGGCGCCGGCGGCGGCCGGATGTGGATGGAAGAGCGGTCCGGGAGCCGCATCAACCACAACCGGATCGACGAGGCGCTCCGCGTTTCGCCCGATACCATCTGCGTTTCCTGCCCCTACTGTATGACCATGCTCGAAGACGGCCTCAAGGACCGGCAGGCGGGGCAGACCCGGGTGAGGGACATCGCCGAGGTGGTGGCCGAGGGGCTGCGGAAGGAGGCGACATGACCGTGAACAACCTGGCGGCATCTCCAATGGATGCGCCGACCGTCGCCCCCGCGTTTCGCGAGCACCCCACAAGGCTCTTCGTCGAGTCCACCAGCCGCTGCAACCTGGGGTGCGTGATGTGCATGAAACAGGCGCCCGGGTGCGGCATCACCGACGGCGATCTCCAGCCGGCCACCTTCGCGGCCCTGGAGCCCGCGTTCCCCAACCTGGAGGCGCTGGTGCTGAACGGTGTCGGCGAGCCGCTCCTCACCCCCGGGCTGGAGCAGTTCATCTCCCGCGCCCGCACGCTCATGCCGGCCTATGGCTGGATCGGGTTCCAGAGCAACGGGCTCCTGATGACGAATATCAGGGCAGTCTCCCTGGTCAATGCCGGAGTCGACCGGGTCTGCCTCTCCATGGACGGCGCCTCCCCCGACACGTTCCGGGCGATCCGCGAGGGGGGGAAGCTGAACGATCTCGAATGGGCCCTCTCCGCCCTGACCTCCGCCAAGGTGGGGTGCGGCCGGCCCGACCTGGAGATCGGGGTGGAGTTCGTCCTCATGCGCGAGAACCTGCGGGAGCTGCCGGCAGCGCTCCGGTGGGCCGCCGCCCGCGGGGTCACCTTCGCCCTGGTCTCCCATGTCCTTCCCTACGACGAGGCCCATGCGGGGGAGTGTGCCTACGACCTCTGCACCGACGAGGCCCTCTCCCTGTTCCACGTCTGGAAGGACAAGGCCGAACTCGCCGGGGTGGCGATCCACCGCTACTACGAACTCCTCTTCCGCTTCGACCGCACCCCCGAGGAGCAGCGGATCGTCAGCTTCGTGGAGGCGATCCGAACCGATGCCCAGAACCGTGGCATCACGCTCGACCTGAAACGGCTCTTCGCCCTGGACTACGGACGGCTCGCCGACCTGGCCGAGGTCTTCGAGGAGGCGCGGGAGGTGGCGCGGGAGACCGGGCTGGATCTCCGGCTCCCCCAGGCGGCGCCGCGGGAGCGCAAACAGTGCCACTTCGTGGAGCAGGGTGGGGCCTTCGTCTCCTGGGACGGCGGGGTGCACCCCTGCTACTACCTCTGGCACCCCTGCCGCTCCTGGGCCACGGGCTGGCTCCACCCGGTCCGGCCGCGGCTCTTCGGGAACCTGGTCGAGCGGGGGATCCTCGATATCTGGAACGGCGCGGAGTTCCGCGCCTACCGGGAGAACGTCCTGCGCTACGACTACCCCTACTGCCCCGGCTGCTCCTTCGCCCCCTGCGACTACGTCCAGGCCGAGAACTTCGAGCAGGACTGCTACGTGAACACCGAGCCGTGCGGGAGCTGCCTCTGGAGCGCGGGGATGTTCCAATGCCTGTCGTGAGCGGGGCTTGACCTGAACCCGGAGCAATCGGATTCGCATCATCCTGGGCGTCCGTAGATCTTCCCCTCACCCGGCCATCGGCCACCCTCTCCCCGCGGGAGAGGGTTAGAGTGCTCCCCTCGCCCTGAGGGAGAGGGGCTGGGGGTGAGGGGACGGAGAGATGTCCCGGCGAAAGTCGTGAGCGGCCACATTTTTTCCGAAGAAAGCAATTCGTTTACGTTATAGCCTGTGCTTTTGTAATGCTACGCGTTTTTGCGGCGGTCCTTCCGCCGCCATCCCACTGCTGAAAGGTTTCATCCAATGTTCGAAATCCTCGAAAACGAAATCCTGGCGCCGAATCTCCACCGGCTGGTGGTGAAGGCGCCGCGCGTGGCGAGCGCCCGCAAGCCGGGGCAGTTCGTCATCGTCCGGGCCGACCGGGGTGACGAGCGGATCCCGCTGACCATCGGCGACGCCGATCCGGCCGCCGGGACCGTCACTCTCTTCATCCAGGCCATCGGGGCCTCCACCCGCAAGATCGTCGACATCCCCGTGGGGGGGGCGCTCCGCGACGTGGCCGGCCCCCTGGGGCAGCCGACCCACATCGAGAAGTGGGGCCGGGTAGCCTGCATCGGCGGCGGGGTCGGGACGGCGGTCCTCTTCCCCCTGGCCCGGGCCCTGGCCGAGGCGGGGAACGAGGTGACCACCATCATCGGCGGCCGTTCCGACAAGTATGTGATCCTGGCCGACGAGCTGGCGGCTTTCTCCTCCGAGGTCCTCATTACCACCGAGGACGGGAGCCGCGGCCGCACGGGGTTCGTAACCCACGCGCTGAACGATCTGATCGCCGATCCGGCCCGCAAGCCCGCGATGGTCGTCGCCATCGGACCGGTGCCGATGATGCGGGCGGTGGCGGAACTGACCCGCCCCCACGGCATCGAGACCGTGGTGAGCCTGAACCCGATCATGATCGACGGCACCGGCATGTGCGGCGGCTGCCGCGTGGTGGTGGGGGGAGAGTCGAAGTTCGCCTGCGTCGACGGGCCGGAGTTCGACGGCCACCTGGTGGATTTCGCCGGCCTGAGCGACCGGCTCACCACGTACCGCAGCTTCGAGGAGCAGGCCCGCCATGCCGCCACCGAGTGCCGGCTTGCGAAGGAGGTGGCCAATGGCTAACGATCTCAGCATGAAAGAGCGCCTCGCCCTCGGCCGGGTCCACATGCCGGAACTGGACGCAGCCGTCCGGAGCCGGAACTTCGAGGAGGTGAACCGGGGCTTGGGCCTGGATGAGGCGGTGCAGGAGGCGAAGCGCTGCATCCAGTGCAAGCACCGCCCCTGCGTGGAGGGCTGCCCGGTGGGGGTCTCCATCCCCGAGTTCCTCGACGCCCTGGCGGCGGAAAACCTCCCCGAGTCGGCCCGCATCCTCCAGGGTGACAACGCCCTGCCGGCGGTCTGCGGCCGGGTCTGCCCCCAGGAGACCCAGTGCGAGGCGAAGTGCGTCCGCGGGGTGAAGGGGGAGCCGGTGGCCATCGGCTACCTGGAGCGCTTCGTGGCCGACTGGGCCATGTGCAACGCGGAGAAGCTCGCGAAGACCGGGCTTCCCCCCTCCACCGGCAAGCGGGTGGCGGTGGTCGGCTGCGGCCCGGCCGGGCTCACCGCCGCCGGCGAACTGGCCCGGGCCGGACACGGCGTCACCATCTTCGAGGCGCTCCACGACACCGGCGGGGTGCTCCGCTACGGCATCCCCGAGTTCCGCCTCCCCAAGGAGATCATCGACGTGGAGGTCTCCCGCCTTGTTGCCATGGGGGTGGAGATCGAGTGCAACGTCATCGTCGGTAAGACCCTCACCCTGGGGCAGCTCCGGGAGGAGTTCGACGCGCTCTTCATCGCCAACGGCGCCGGGCTCCCCACCATGCTCAACATTCCGGGGGAGAACCTGAAGGGGGTCTACTCGGCCAACGAATTCCTGACCCGGGTGAACCTGATGGAGGCGGGGAGAAACCCCAATGCCTCGACGCCGATCATCGCCGGGCGCCAGGTGGCGGTCATCGGCGGCGGCAACACCGCCATGGACTGCGTCCGGACCGCCCGCAGGCTCGGCGCGGAGCGGGCCATGATCGTCTACCGCCGCGGCGAGGCCGAGATGCCGGCCCGGGTGGAGGAGATCAAGCACGCCAAGGAGGAGGGGGTGGAGTTCGTCATGCTCACCGCGCCGCTGGAGATCATCGGCAACGACGCGGGATGGGTCGCGGCGCTCCGCTGCCAGCGGATGGAACTGGGGCCGCCGGACGAGTCGGGGCGCCGCAAGCCGGAGGCCGTGGCCGGGTCGGAGTTCGACCTGCCGGCGGAGGTGGTGGTGAACGCCGTCGGCACCAGCGCCAACCCGCTTCTCACCGCCACCGCCCCTGCACTGGAGCTGAACCGCTGGGGGAACATCGTGGCGGACGAAGCCGGCGCCACCAGCATCCCCGGCGTCTACGCGGGGGGTGACATGGTGCGCGGCGGGGCCACCGTCATCCTCGCCATGGGTGACGGCAAAGGTGCCGCCGCTGCCATCAACAACCACTTGGCCTGAGATTCCGCCTGACTTGGCGCAATAAAGCCGCCCCCGTCCGCATCGTGCGACGGGGCGGCTTTTTTTTGTGGTAATTTTGCCTGAAAGCAAGACGTTAGTTTTTCTGGTCTGGCTTATTGTAGGTGACAGAGAAAGAGCCGGGGTGGAGTGCAGGGTCGGGACTTGCGTGTGCCTTTCACACCCGCAGCGGCAGGATGTATGCGTTAGCATGGCTAATAAAGTTTGGACAAAATTTTATCAATATTAAATCTGTCGACACTTTTAATTTGACAAATACACTTTGTGGGCATAGATACGAAATATAAACCTTGTATACACAAAATGTGTCGACATAATCAGCGGGAGAAACATTTCGTGCAATTATCTGAAACCACGTCATTGACCCTGTCCGACCGCATATTTGAACAACTCCAGACTGCTATCGTGAAAGGTGAGATTCCGGCCGGTAGCAAGATTTCGGAACCGGAACTGGCCAAGGCCTACGGCGTTAGCCGCGGGACCTTGAGGGAGGCCCTGAGCCGCCTCGAGGAGCGGCATCTCGTGGTCCGCTCGCCGAACCACGGTGCTCGGGTCATCACACTTTCCTATGAGGAGCTGATCGATATCTACCAGGTGCGGGAGGCGCTGGGCGGTATGGCGTGCGGCCTTGCGGCGGAGCGGATGAGCGATGCCGAGATCGCCGATCTGAAGCGGCTGCTCGACGATCATGAACAGAGCATAAGCGAAGATCAGGGGCTCTCCTACTACCAGCAGGAGGGGGAGCTGGATTTCCACTACCGGATCCTCCAAGGGAGCCGAAACAGGAAAATCCTGAGTGTGCTGGAAGGGGGGCTCTATCAGCTGATGCGCATGTACCGCTACCAGTTCAGCATTTCAAGCCAGCGTCCGCTCCAGGCCCTCAAGGAGCATCGCCGGATCGTTGAGGCCCTCGCGGAGCGGGACGCAGAACTTGCAGACTTGCTGATGCGCCGCCACATCCGCTCTGCCCGCAAGAGCATCGAGGAGCGGCACAGGAAATCCCGGGAGCAGGAGGAGTAGCCCCCATGTGCGACAGGGTGTCACCGGGAAGGATGTTCCGCGAGGCGGTTGCCTCTGAACGGCCACTGCAGATTGTCGGCACCATCAATGCCTACTGTGCCCTCCTGGCCCGGCAGGCTGGGCACAGGGCGATCTACCTCTCCGGGGCCGGTGTGGCCAATGCCTCCTTCGGGCTTCCCGATTTTGGGATCACGTGCCGAAACGATGTCCTTGAGGATGCCCGCTGCATTACCGGCGCCTGCGACCTGCCGCTCCTGGTGGACATCGATACGGGGTGGGGTGAGGCGTTCTCCATCGAGCGCACCGTTAAGGAGATGATCCGCGCCGGCGTTGCCGCCGTCCACATCGATGACCAGGTATCCCCCAAGCGCTGCGGCCATCGCCCCAACAAGGCGCTCGTTTCCAAAGAGAAGATGGTGGACCGGATCAAGGCGGCAGTCGACGCCCGGACAGATTCCGATTTCGTCATTATGGCCCGGACCGGCGCCCTGGCGTCCGAGGGGTTGAGCGCCGCCCTCGAGCGGGCCTATCTCTGCGTGCAGGCCGGCGCGGACTGCGTCTTTGGCGAGGCCATGACCGAGCTGGTGATGTACCGGATGTTCGCCGATGTGGTGGGGGTGCCGCTCCTGGCCAATATGGCCGAGTTCGGCAAGACCCCACTGTTCACGAAACAACAGCTGGCCGACGTGGGGGTCGCCATGGCGCTCTATCCCCTGAGTGCCTTTGAGCCATGAGCCGGGCTGTCTTGACGGTGTACGAGATGATTTCCTGCGAGGGAGCCAGGAGTCGGCACTGGGCGGGATGCAGTCGCGGGTCGAGGTGGAGAACCCAATCGGGCACCGCCGCCGGCGCGTAGAGACCATCCCGCTTTTGGAGAAAAAGTTCTGGAGAAACCTCATGTCGCTGTTACTCATCTGAGCAGCGTTATCACACCCCACACAAAGGAGAGAAGCATGGCATTGAAAGAAACACTCAAGCAGAAGCTGGAGGAGTTCCGTCCCCGTACAACCAGGCTCGTCAAGGAGTTCGGCAAGGTGAAAATCGACGAGGTCACCATCGATCAGTGCATTGGCGGTGCCCGTGACGTCCGCTGTCTGGTCACCGACATCTCCTACCTCGATCCGCAGGAAGGGATCCGCTTCCGGGGTAAGACCATTCCCGAAACCTTTGCCTGCCTGCCGAAGGCCGCCGGTTCAGACTATCCGACCGTTGAAGCGTTCTGGTATTTCCTTCTCACCGGCGACGTCCCGACCCAGGAACAGGTGGACGCGGTCCTGGCTGACTGGAAAACCCGCCAGGCGGTTCCCCAGTACGTGTTCGACATCATCCGCGCCATGCCGCGGGACAGCCATCCCATGGCGATGCTCTCCACCGGCATCACTGCCATGCAGCGGGAGTCCAAGTTCGCCGCCTTCTATGAGTCGGGCAAGTTCAACAAGACGGTCGCCTGGGAATATGTCTACGAAGACGCCTGCGACATCGTTGCCCGCATCCCGGTCCTGGCGGCCTTCATCTACAACCTCAAGTACCGGGGAGACAAGCAGATCGCCATCGATCCGGCGCTCGACATGGGGGCCAACTTTGCCCACATGATCGGCCAGGGTGAAGAGTACAAGGATGTGGCCCGCATGTACTTCATCCTCCACTCCGACCACGAGTCCGGCAACGTCTCGGCCCACACCACCCACCTGGTGCATTCAGCCCTCTCCGATCCCTACTACTCCTACGCCGCGGGGCTCAACGGCCTGGCGGGCCCCCTCCACGGCCGCGCCAACCAGGAAGTGCTCGACTGGACCATCAAGTTCCAGGAGAAGTACTGCAAGGACCAGGAGCCGACCCGGGAACTCATCACCAAAGCCCTCTGGGACACCCTCAACTCCGGTCAGGTCATTCCGGGGTACGGCCATGCCGTCCTCCGCAAGACCGACCCCCGCTACACCTCGCAGCGGGAGTTCTGCCAGAAGCACCTCCCGAACGATCCCCTTTTCAAGCTGGTGGCGATGATCTTCGAAGTGGCTCCCGGCGTCCTTACCGAGCACGGCAAGACCAAGAACCCCTGGCCCAACGTGGATGCCCAGTCGGGGGTGATCCAGTGGCACTACGGTGTCAAGGAGTGGGACTTCTACACCGTTCTGTTCGGCGTCGGCCGGGCCCTCGGCTGCATGGCCAACATCACCTGGGATCGCGGGCTCGGCTATGCCATCGAGCGGCCCAAGTCGGTCACGACCCCGATGCTCGAGAAGTGGGCGGCTGAAGGCGGCCGGAAGATCTAACCCTTTCCACCACAGAGAACCAATAAGGAGAAATGTGATGTCTGAATACGGAACACTGCAGGACCGCGTACGGTGCAAGTCCCTGCTCGGCAAGGTGATGACCGCCGAGCAGACCATTCAGTTCTTCAAGCCCGGCATGAACCTGGGCTGGTCCGGCTTTACCCCCGCCGGTTACCCGAAAGCCGTCCCCATCGCCCTGGCCGACCATGTGGAGAAGAACAGCCTCCAGGGGAAATGGAAGTTCAACCTCTTCATCGGCGCCTCCGTCGGTGCCGAGACCGAGGACCGCTGGGCCTCCCTCGATATGATCGACCGCCGCTGGCCCTACCAGACCGGCAAGAACATCGCCGCCGGCATCAACGAGGGGCGGATCCGCATGGGAGACAAGCACCTCTCCCTCTTCGCCCAGGATCTGGGCTACGGCTTCTATACCAAGGATACCGAGAGCGGCAAGCTCGACCTGGCCATCATCGAGGTCTCGGCCGTCACCGAAGACGGCGGGCTCGTGCTGACCTCCTCCGGCGGGGTGGTTCCCGAAATCCTCATGATCTGCGACAAGGTCATCCTGGAGGTGAACGTCGGCCAGCCCTCCTTCGAGGGGATGCACGACATGGTGGTCTGCAACCACCCGCCGAAGCGGCAGATCCTCGGCATCACCCATGCCGGCGAGCGGATCGGCACCACCTACGTCCCCTGCGATCCGAGCAAGATCGTTGCCGTGGTCGAGTCCCGCTATCGTGACAAGGGGCGCGCCTTTGCCGAGCAGGACGACACCTCCGAGGCCATCGCCAACAACATCATCGACTTCTTTACCCATGAAGTGAAGGCCGGCCGCCTGCCGAAAAACCTCCTGCCGCTCCAGTCCGGTGTCGGTTCCATCGCCAACGCGGTCATCGGCGGCCTGGCGAAGGCTCCCTTCGAGAACCTGACCGTATTCACCGAGGTCCTTCAGGACACGATGCTCGACCTCTTCGATTCCGGCAAGCTCGATGCTGCGTCGTCCTGCTCCCTCTCCCTCTCTGAGGAGCCGGGCTTCCCCCGTTTCTTCGCCAACATGGACAAGTACGCCGACAAGATTGTTCTGCGTCCCCTCTCCATCTCCAACGCCCCGGAACCGATCCGCCGGCTTGGCGTCATCGCCATGAACACTCCGGTTGAGATCGACATCTACGCCCACGCCAACTCCACCCTCGTCGGCGGCACCCGGATGATCAACGGCCTCGGCGGTTCCGGCGACTTTCTCCGCAACGGCTACCTGAAGATCATGCACACCCCCTCATCCCGTCCCACCAAGAACGATCCGACGGGTATCTCCTGCGTTGTGCCCCACTGCTCCCACATCGACCACACCGAGCACGACCTGGACTGCGTAGTTACCGAGCAGGGGCTGGCCGATCTGCGGGGAGTGGCGCCGAAGGAGCGGGCGCGGCGCATCATCGAGAAGTGCGCCCACCCCGACTACAAGCCGATCCTGAGCGAATACCTGGAGATCGCCTCCCGGGAGTGCCTTGCCAGAAAGGTGGGCCATGAGCCCCAGCTGTGGGATCGCGCCTTCAAGATGCACCTGAACCTGGCCCAGAACGGCACCATGAAGATCAAGAACTGGGACGTGAAGATCGACCTCTGCGAGTAAACGCGGGTCGAGGAGTCGAAACGCGCCACAGAAGCTCCGGGGGAGCCCGGGGCTTCTGTGGCGGCCTCTTCAAAGGAAGGGGAGAGAGAGGACCACGGACATGGCAACGGCACCAAACGGGGATGAGCGGCAGATTGTCAGGATTTTTGACACCACGTTGCGCGATGGTGAGCAGTCGCCCGGCAACAGCATGAATATCGAGGAAAAGCTGAGGGTGGCACGGCAGCTGGAGAAGCTGCGGGTCGATGTGATTGAGGCCGGCTTCCCCATTGCCTCGGATGGTGATTTCGAGGCGGTCAGGCTCATTGCCCGGCAGATCAGGGGGCCGCAGATCGCGGGTTTTTGTCGGGCACTCGACGCGGACATCGACCGGGCATGGGAGGCGCTGCAGTATGCCGGCGAGAACGCCCGGATCCATACCTTCATTGCCACCTCCGATATCCACATGAAGTACAAGCTCAAGATGGAGCCGGCCAGGGTGCTGGATGCCGCGGTCAAGGCGGTCAGGCGGGCCGCTTCCTATACCCCCAACGTGGAGTTCGCCTGCGAGGATGCGGTGCGGACCCGCCTGCCGTTTCTGGCCGAGGTGGTCGAGGCGGTCATCGATGCCGGCGCCACGACGGTCAATATTCCCGATACGGTCGGCTACACCATCCCCTTCGAGTACTTCAGCATCATCCGCCATCTGAAGGAGAACGTGAGGAACATCGACCGGGCCGTAATCTCGGTCCACTGCCACAACGATCTGGGGCTTGCAGTCGCCAACTCCATCGCCGCCGTGCAGGCCGGTGCCCGCCAGGTGGAGTGCGCCATCAACGGCATCGGCGAGCGAGCCGGCAACTGCTCGCTGGAAGAGTTCGTCATGGCGCTCCGCACCCGTCACGACATCCTTCCCTTTGCCACGAACGTGGTCACCGAACAGCTTACCACCGCCAGTAGGCTCCTCACCGCCATCACCGGCATAGGGGTTCAGCCCAACAAGGCGATTGTGGGGGCCAACGCCTTCGCCCACGAGGCCGGTATCCACCAGCACGGCATGCTCATGGACAAGTCCACCTACGAGATCATGACGCCGGAATCGGTCGGGCTCTCATCAAGCGCCCTCGTGCTCGGAAAGCACTCAGGCCGTCACGCCTTCAAGAAGCGCCTGGAGTCCCTGGGGCACCACCTGGACGAGGAGCGGCTCAACCGTGCCTTCGAGCGCTTCAAGGCCCTGGCTGACCTGAAAAAGGAGGTATTTGACGAAGACCTGGACGCCCTCGTCCTCGACGAATCCCGTCAGGAAGCGAAATACCGGCTGGAGCAGATTACCGTGACCTGCGGCTCCCCTGCCGTGGCTACTGCAACGGTGCAGCTTGCCATTGACGGCAGACCGGCGCGCTCGGCCGAGCTGGGAGACGGTCCGGTGGATGCCGCCATCAAGGCCATCAACAGGCTGGTCAAGGGGAAAGCGAAGCTGTTGCAGTACAACGTCGGTTCCATAACCGGCGGCTCCGACGCCCAGGGGGAGGTCACCGTGCGGGTTGCCGAGGGGGGTAACGCCGTGGTGGGCAAGGGTGCTTCAACGGACATCGTCGAGGCGTCGGCCAAGGCCTACGTTAACGCCCTCAACCGGTTGAGCTTCAGGCAGAAGCGCTTTGGTGAAACTGTCTGAAAATCAGGTATACTTGCCAATGTCTTCAGGCGTAGCTCATAAGGACCCTTTTACGACAAGGGGCTGGGGTGGTCTAAACTCTAAAGTTCAGTCTGAAAGCAAAGACGGAATGTTTTCTCTCAGCCGTTGTGGTGTACACTTTAATGCCAGACGACAAAGGGAGGTTCTCCATGCTGTTGGAGCAACTGGTTGAACAGGCCGCGCAGCCTCCGAAGTACGACTGGGAGGCCTACTATCGCTGGCTGTTCAGCACCCTTGCGGGGCGTGAAGTCTCCAGCTTCGATTTCTGGCAGTGCCCCCACTGTCTCACCATCAACTTTTTCCTCCCGGCCCAGCGGTACGGAAAGTGCCGCGGGTGCGACCTCATTCACCTCCCCTAGTTTTCCCGCATCGCCGGTTGTTGGCGCAAAAGACAGTCGCTCCCTGGCGGCAAAGTAATAGCTGGGGGCACTCTGTTTTATCCTTTAAACGACGTTGACAGTTTTTTGTCAAATGGATACTATAATATCCATTAGGTATCTAAAAGTTACTATAGTATCCATTGGTAGGGTTTATGCCATCTCCACAAGACAGAACATTTCTCCCGGCGACCCGCGAGGCAACGGAGCTCCTGGGCAAACTTATCAGGCTGGAGCGGCGGGAGCGCAGAATGTCCGAAGATGAGCTGGCTGGACGCGCCGGCATAAGCAGGCGGACGCTGCAGAGGATCGAGCGCGGAGATCCCCGGTGCGCAATCGGGCTGTTCTTCGAACTGGCTGTCCTGGTCGGGGTGAAGCTGTTCGATGCCGACGACCGCGCTACTCTCGCCCTGCACCTTGGTCGGGTGAACGACAGGCTCGCCGTTTTGCCCCACCGCATCCGCACTTCAACGAGAGTTGACGATGAATTCTAACCACCCCCTCAAAGAGCTGTATGTCTGGATATGGCTTCCCGGCGAGACAGAGCCGGTTGTGGCGGGAAAGCTGACCACCCAAGGAACGACGTACCTCTTCAACTATGGTCGCAGTTACCTCGACCGTGACAATGCCATCTCCATTTACGATGCAGAACTGTCGCTCCGCCAGGGGCTGATCCCTCTGCTCCCCGGTCTCGGCATGCCGGGCTGCCTGAGAGACGCAGCCCCTGATGCCTGGGGGCGCAAAGTGATCTTGAACAAGAGGTTCGGCAGGGCAGCCTCAGAGGTCGATCCTGGCGCTGTCGATGAACTGACCTATCTGATCGAGTCCGGCTCGGACCGGATCGGCGCGCTCGATTTTCAGCTTTCACCGACGGAGTACGTCCCCAGGCATGCCGCCGGCGCCCCCCTCGAGGAGTTGATGGAAGCCGCGGAGTTGATCGAGAGGGGGGTGCCTCTGACTCCCGAGCTCGCCCAGGCGCTACAGCATGGCACCTCCATCGGCGGAGCGCGGCCGAAGGCCCTGGTGGAAAGCAATTCCCGCAAATACATCGCCAAATTTTCGGCTTCGACTGACCTGTACTCCATCGTCAAGTCCGAGTTCGTTGCCATGAGGCTTGCGGCTCTGGCGGGACTGGATGTGGCCCCGGTATCGCTGTTGAACGTCGCCGGGAAAGATGTGCTGATGGTGACCCGCTTCGATCGCGTCCCCGCATCTGCCGGCTGGCAGCGAAAGGGGATTGTCTCGGCACTGACCATGCTGCAGTTGGACGAAATGATGGCGCGATACGCCAGCTACCATGATCTGGCGAATCTGGTGCGGGAAAAGTTCACGAACGCCCCGGGAACGCTTCGGGAGCTCTTTTCCCGCATCGTTTTCAATATTCTGATCGGTAACACCGACGATCACGCCCGTAACCATGCTGCTTTCTGGGATGGCCGCATGCTGCAGCTGACCCCAGCCTACGACATTTGCCCCCAACCCCGCCATGGGCGGACTGCCTCGCAGGCCATGCGGATAACCGGTGCTGACAACTCAAGCAGGATCGTCACCTGTCTAGAGGCCGCTCCGCATTTCCTTCTTCGCGATGCGGAGGCTGCCCGGATTGTTGAAGGGCAGCTCAACTGCATCGAAGAGAATTGGTCAAGGGTTTGCGATGAGGCCGCTTTGAACGAGGTGGATCGCAACCTTTTGTGGCGGAATCAGGTGCTGAATCCGTTTGCCTTCGAGGGGGTGGAGGGTGGGCCTTTAAGCGGGCTTTCTGCTTATCAAGAAAAATAGCAAGCAGCCACCCCTGAGGACCTTCCCAGGGAAAAGCATAATTTCATGGGCGTCCCGCGTTGCCCTCCTAGGTTGTGAGGGTGGGATGAGTGGACAGGAAAGGTTGGCCCGTCTCTTCGAGGCAAGGCTTCTGGCAATGTGTAGACGCGACACCATGGAGGCACGCTACGACACCCCGAGGCGCCCCAATGTAGAGAAACGCATGAAATCATGGGCGTCCCCCCCACTGGCGGACAAATATCAATTGGTTTTTGCTACGAATCGGGAGGAAATCCAACCAGTAATGTTTTTTCCGTTATCACTGTAACTGATTTTTATCCAATTACCCTGACGGCTTTGCACTTTCAATTTTGTTCCGTCTTGCACTGTTCCGACAATTGGTTGGGAAGCTGACGCAGCAGACCTAACATTTACAGCGTCAGTGGTTGTTACGATATCTTCGACGGCAACATGGGAAGAGTTTTCTGAAGAATTTGAAAAGGCACCAATTGCAGCCAAGAATACAATGAATGCAACTACGATTAGCGCGACCATTCCGCCTGTGCTATTAGAGCTAGAGTGACGGGAGGCACAGGCAGGACACAAGGAGCGTATGCCGTAGCTCACTCCTGACGATACTCCTATTCTCCTGCCGAAATAAACCCGGACATTGTCACCAACATATACCCTTCTTCGGTAAATAGCTCCCTTTTCGCCGCATATATAGCAACGTACAGATGAAGTCTGGCTATAATCTTTTTCAATTCGACTTCTTTGTTCTGAGTCAAACCTGCGATTCCTCATTTCAAGCTGATACTTTTGATATGCAGACCAGTTTGCTGCATCCTGGGTTTTTTCCCAATGCCGCTGTTTTGCCTCTTCTGAAAAGGGATCGTTTTCTGACATAATGACCTCAAATCAAGAGATTCAATGGGACTCTTTACTGTTAAGCGAACAACGGGCCGGGCCTTGACCCGCACTGGGTCGTCTTTTTGTCCCGGTCGGCGTCTAAGGGTTTGGATGATCATCTGGGCCCATCGCCTCAGGCTGCTCACCTGTCCCCGGTAAGCGCTGGACAAGTTCATTGCACTACTGATTTCTGGAATTTTTTTCAAAATATACGCAGACTTTGAAAGGCTGTAAATTAATAATTTCACGTAAAGTGGGGGAGGGCATCTCTGGGGAGGCCACATCAATGACCCGAGGCGCCAGTCCACCCGGAAGATATTCTTCGTGCCACAGTGGAACATAATGCGCTAAAATGGAACAAAGGCTTTTGTCCTGAAATGGAGCAGTGCCGGTGGCCCATTGTGGCGCAGAATGCCGTAAACGGTTGGTTTGCAGCTTTTGCACGGGAATTGCACACGTATACGGTTGTATACGGTAATGTTCCCATCAAGGAGGCACCATGAATATCAGCAAATTCGTGGCCCCGGAAATAATCTTCGGCCGCGGCTCCCTGAGCCAGATCGGCGAGAGCGCCGCGCGCATCGGCGCTTCCAAGGTGTTCCTGGTCAGCGACGAGGACGTGATCAATGCCGGCTGGGTGGATCAGGCGCTGCACTACCTCCACGCCGTCGGCCTCGAAACGGAGATCTACTCCTCGCTTACCTCCAACCCGAAGGATTTCGAGGTGATGGAGGGGGCGCGCCAGTACCAGGCCTCGGGGTGCGACGCCATCGTCGCCGTGGGGGGGGCAGTCCCACCGACGTGGCCAAGGCGGTGGCCATCCTCGCCAGCAACGGCGGCCAGTTGCGCGATTACGAGGGGATCAACAAGATTGCCCGGCCGCTCCCCCCCATGGTGATCGCCCCCTCCACCGCCGGCGCCGGCTCCGAGGTGAGCCAGTTCGCCATTATCGTCGACACCGAGCGCAAGCTGAAGATGTCGATCATCTCCAAGTCCCTGGTGCCGGACATCGCCATCGTCGACCCGGAGCTTCTCAGCACCAAGAACGCCAAGCTGGCGGCCGCCACCGGCATGGACGCCCTCACCCACGGCATCGAATCCTACGTCTCCCTGGCGGCGACCCCCCTCACCGACATCCACGCCTGCAAGGCGATCCAGCTCATCGCGGCCAACCTCCGCCGGGCGGTGGCGGACCGCCGGGACGCGGAGGCCAACACCAACATGGCGATGGCGAGCCTCACCGCCGGCATCGCCTTCTCCAACGCCATCCTCGGCGCCACCCACGCCATGACCCACCAGGTGGACGGTCTCCTGGACCAGCACCACGGTGAGGCCAACGCCTCGATCCTCCCCCACGTCATGGAGTTCAATCTCCCGGCTTCCCCGGAGCGCTTCAAGCACATCGCCTGGTCCCTGGGGAAGGACGTGCGCAACACCAGCGCGGAGGAGGGGGCCTGGCTGGCCATCGAGGGGATCCGGGAGCTGATCGCCGACATCGGCCTTGCCAAGGGGCTCGGCGCCATGGGGCTGCGGGAGGAGTTCATCCCGCTGCTGAGCCGCAACGCCCTCAACGATGCCTGTCTGGTGACCAATCCGCGCAATGCCACGGTGGAGGACATTGAGGCTATTTTCCGTAAGGCCATGTAACCGGGGAATACGATGAACAACAGGGAAAAGCTCCTCGAACAGCTGACCGGGGTCGACTCCTCCAAGCTCAACTACTATATCGAGCTGAAGAAGCGCAACCAGGAGATCCTCAAGCAGAACAGCCGCCTGGAGATCCTGCAGCAACTCACCCGGGACATCAACATCGACATGTCCATCGAGGATATCCTCGAGCGGGCCTTCATCAAATTCCCTCAGACCCTCTCCTGCGACTTCCTCGGCCTGGTGACGATGCGCAGCGGCTCCCTGCGGCTCAAGGCGCTGATGCCGCGGGATTTCTGCCGGATCGACAATTTCCCGGCGCACTCTCCCGCGCTGAACGTCATCCGGGAGAAGAAGGCCGGCATCTTCAACCTGACGGCGGAGGAGTTGAGCCACGTCCAGATCAACCCCCGCTATCCGGGGCCGCTGCGGGCGCTGGCGGTGGCGCCGATGTTCAAGCGGGACGAGGTGATCGGCGCCCTCATCGTCGCCAGCGTCGCCGACGCCGCCTACAGCGAGGCGGATCTCAGCTTTGTCCAGCATCTGGCCGACCAGCTCTCCATCAGCATCCAGAACGCCCGGCTCTACAAGCAGGTTTCCCGGGCCAAGAAGGAGTGGGAGGAGACCTTCCTGGCGGTCACCGACCCGATCTTCCTGGTCGATACCGACTACAACGTTCTGCTCCACAACAACCGGCTTTCGCCGGAGATGAGCGGCTTCTGGAACCAGGCGGTGAGCAACAAGTGCTTTGCCCGGCTCCACGGCCGCACCCACCCCTGCGAGAACTGCCCCATCAGGGAGGTCCAGCGGACCGGCAAGCCGGTATTCCAGCGCTGGCAGACCGACGCGGGGCTCCTCCTGGACCTCTCCTACTACCCGGTCCTCAACGAGGACAAGCGGCTCTCCGCGGTGACGATCATCATCAAGGACGTCACCGAGAAGACCAAGATGGAGGCGCAGCTCGTCCAGACGGCCAAGCTGGCGGCCCTGGGGGAGATGGCGGCCGGGGTGGCCCACGAGCTGAACAGCCCCATGACGGTCATCATCGGCACCGCCCAGCTGCTGGCCCGGGACCTCCAGCTGGAGGCCCAGTACGAAAAGGCCGAGGTGCTGGAAGACATCATCAACTCGGGACTGCGCTGCAAGCGGATCATCCAGAACCTGCTGACCTTCTCGCGGCAGAACCAGCCGCCGGTGACCGACATCGACCTCAACGGCGAGGTGGAGCGGGTGCTGAGCATGATCCAGTACCAGATCAACCGGAGCCAGATCCGGATCGTGGAGCAGCTCGCCCCCTTCCTGCCACGGCTCACCGCCAACGGCCCCCAGATCCAGCAGGTGCTGACCAATTTCCTGATCAATGCCCGGGATGCCCTGGCCGAGGTGGAGCGGAAGGAGAAGGTGATCACGGTGGCCACCGCCCTGCTGGTGAAGGGGGGACGGAAGTGGGCCGTGCTCAGCGTGGGGGACAACGGCGTCGGCATCCCGCCGGAGAACCTCTCGAAGATCTTCACCCCCTTCTACACCAGCAAGGAGGCGACCAAGGGGACCGGCCTCGGCCTCTCGGTCAGCCTCGGGATTGCCGAGTCCCACAACGGCACCATCGAGGTGGAGAGCCGGGAGGGGGAGGGGAGCACCTTCTCGCTGCTGCTCCCCATCGAGCAGTAACGGGAAGGGAGAATAACCCCCGAAAACGTTTTGCCACAGAGACACCGAGACACAGAGGTCAATATTCAACAAATCCGACGAGTTTCAGGCTTCACTTGTTTCCTGGACTTCACCTGGTGATTTTCTCCGTGTCTCTGTGACTCTGTGGCGGACGTTCCGTTTTTTTAGAATAACCGAGCATTGACGGAGTACATAATGGCCCAGATTCAGATACTTATCATCGACGACGAGACGGACGTCTGCACCTTTTTCCGGCGCCTGCTGACGAGGAAAGGGTACGGCGTCGTCACCGCATCGAACGAACCGGAGGCGCTGCGGGCCCTCGGCGAAAACAGCTTCAACGTGGCGATGGTGGACCTGAAGCTGCCGGATACCGACGGCCTGACCCTCCTCCAGGCGATCAAGGCCCGCCAGCCCGGCTGCGAAGTGATCATCATGACCGGCTACAGCACCATCAAGACGGCGGTGACGGCGATGCAGCTCGGCGCCTACGAGTATCTGGAGAAACCCTTCGACGACATCGGTGAGATCGAATCGCTCATCGAGAAGGCGGCCACCCACGGCCTGACCGCGCTGCAGGGGAATGACGCGCGGGAGGAGTGGGTCGAGGTGGCCCAGGGGGTGGGGTTCCTGGTCGGCACCTCCCCGGCCATGCGGCGCCTCGTCTCCCTGGCCCACAAGATCGCCACCAAGAATGTCACCGTCCTGATCCAGGGGAACACCGGCACCGGCAAGGAGGTCCTGGCCCGGTTCATCCACGCCGCCTCGGGGCGGGCCGGCCAGCCGTTCATCCCGGTGAACTGTGGCGCCCTGCCGGAGAACCTCCTGGAGAGCGAGCTCTTCGGCCACGAGAAGGGGGCCTTCACCGGCGCCAACCAGCCCCGCCGGGGGATCTTCGAACTGGCCAACCACGGCACCCTCCTCCTGGACGAGATCGGCGACGCCAGCCCCCAGATCCAGGTGAAGCTGCTGCGGGTGCTGGAGACCGGCGAATTCATGCGGGTCGGCGGCGAAAAGCCGATCAAGACCGATGTGCGGGTCATCGCCGCCACCAACGTCGACCTGGAGCAGGCGATCCGCGAGAAGACCTTCCGCGAGGACCTCTTCTACCGGCTCAACGTGGTGCGGCTGGAGATCCCGCCGCTCCGCTCCCGCACCGAAGACATCCCCCAACTGGCGGAGCACTTCGTCCGTCTCTTCAATCCCGATCTCCGGATCTCCCCCCCGGCGCTGCGCCTCCTGCAGGGGTACGGCTGGCCGGGAAACATCCGCCAGCTGGCCAACGTCATGCGGCGGGCGGTGGTGCTGTGCAGCGACGGCACCATCCTTCCCGAGCACCTGGGGAATACGCTCCTGAACGGGGCCGCCGCTGCCTGCCCGTCACTCCCCAACGGCGGGGAGGGGGGCGCGGTCATCCCTCCCGAGCGGCTGCTGGAGCAGTACGGCCGCTCCGATGCCCTGGAGAGGCTGGAGGCCGATGAACTGAAGCGGATGCTCGACGCCGTGCGCGTCCTGGAGACGAGGCTCGTGGCGGCCATGGGGGGGAAGGGGGGCGTGTCCCCGCGGCGCGGCCTCAAGGAGACGGAGGAGGAGACCATCAGGAGGGCGCTGGAGCAGTGCCGGTGGAACATCACCGAGACGGCGAAGGTCCTGGGAATCGGCAGGAATACCCTCTACCGCAAGATCAGGCAGTTCAACCTGCTCAATCCCTGAAGGGGCAAGAGGGTGGGGGGGAGAGAGCCCCCCGGAATGCGAAAAGGCCATCCCGACAGGAGATGGCCTTTTTGCGTTCCGGCGATGGGATCACGGGAGGGGGGGAGGGGGAGCCTCCTCCGGTTCCCCCTGCCGCAGCGGCAGCACCACCCGGAAGGTGGTGCCGTGCCCCACCTCGCTCGCCACGGCGATGTTGCCGCCGTGGTCCTTGATGATGCCGTAGGAGACCGAGAGGCCGAGGCCGGTCCCTTCACCCTTGGTGGTGAAGAAGGGGCTGAAGATCCGCTTCAGGTTCTCCGGCGGGATGCCGCACCCCGTATCGCTCACCGAGGCGGTGCAGGTCCCTGCCGCCTCGTCGAAGGAGGTCGTCACCGTCAGGGCCCCTCCCTCCTTCATCGCCTGGATGGCGTTGAGGATCAGGTTGGTGAAGACCTGGCGGAGCTGGTCGCCGTCGCCGCCGATCTCGGGGAGGAGCGGCGCGTACTGCGTCTGGATCTCGATGCCGGCGAGGGGGATCTGGTGCCCCACCTGCTTGAGGATCTCGTCCAGCAGCGGGTGGAGCGCCACCGTGCCGAGGCGCTGCTGCTGCTGGCGGGCGAACTTGAGGAGGCTGCCGACGATCCGCTCCACCCGCCCCACCTGCTGGGCGATGGTGTCCACCTCCTCGCGGTTGGGGTCGTCCTCGGGGATCGCCATCTGGAGGAGCTCGGTGTTCCCCCGGATGATCGCCATCGGGTTGTTGATCTCGTGGGCCACGCCGGCGGCCAGCATCCCGATGTCGGCCAGTTTCGCCGCCCGCACCAGCTCCTCCTGGGTCTTGACGAGGAGGAGGTTCTTCTCCTCAAGCTGGGCGGTCCGGTCGAAGACCTTCTGCTCCAGCTCCCGGTTCAGGGTGCGGATGTCGTCCTCCCGCTGGGTGAGGGTGGAGGTCATGGTGGCGATTTCGTGGGCCAGGTCGCCGATCTCGTCGCGGCTCTCCACGGCGATCCGGAGGTCGCGCTCGCCGGCGGTGACCCGGCGGGCCACGGTCTCCAGTTCCTTGATGGGGCGGGCGAGACGGGAGCTGACGAAGCTGGAGATGGCGAGCCCGATGAAGGAGCCGCAGAAGAGGATCACCCCGAAGATGAGAGAGATTTCCCGCTTCATCTCCAGGAAGGGGCGCTCCATGATTCCCACGTAGAGGGAGCCGATGGGGACTCCCCGCAGGTTCAGGATCGGCTCGTAGGAGGAGTAGTACCAGTCGTTGACCACGAAGGCCCGGCCCACCCATTTCTCGCGGGCCAGGATGACCCGGTTGTAGACCTCTTCCGAGAGCCGGGTGCCGATGGCGCGTTGCCCGGGGGCGCGGAGCACGTTGGTGGCGATCCGCAGGTCGCCCAGGAAGATGGTGGCTGTTCCCACGTCCAGTCCCTGATAGTTCACCGCCTCGAAGACGATCTTCTTGATCCGGTCCACCAGTTCGTTGTTGCCGTTGAGGAGCACTCCGCCGTAGAGGGCGCCGACGATCCTGCCGGCCTGGTCCCGCACCGGCACCGACACCACCATGGCCATGCCGGAGCGCTCGACGGTCTCGTCCCGTTCCCGGGCGTGGAGGGTGGGGAGGATCTGGATGGCGGCCTTGGCTGCCAGTCCCTTTCCCTCCTTGATCAGTTCCTCGGGGGGGATGACCTCGGTGCCGGAGATTTGCTCGCCCCGCAGGGCCCGGGAGACGATCTGGTCGCTGATCTTGCTGTCGCCGAAGGCCGCGGGGTTGCTGGCCCGGAAGACAACCTGGCCCGACCGGTCCACGGCGGTGAGGATGTCGAGCCCTTCGCTCGCCATGCGCGGCACGAGGAGGTTCCTGAGGGTCGTCCGGTCGCTCCGCTCGATGATCATGGAGGTGAAGGGGTTGGTGGCGGTGAACTTGACCACGTCGCGGATGTGGTCAAGCTCGCTCTGATAGACGGCCCGGGCCGCGTTCAGGTCGGTCCGGACCTTTTCCTGGGCCTGGTTGACGATGCGGGAGTTGATGATGTAGACCCCGATCACCCAGCAGATGACCGACGCGACGAAGAGGGGGAGGAGGGTGGCCACGATGAGCTTGAGGCGAATGGGGAAACGGCGCTGGATCATGGCACTCTCGTGAATCCGCGGTGCAGAATTCGTTCCGGGCTCAAGCGTCCGGGTCTCCTGCGGACGACCCGCTCTGGCCCGGGATGGCGAAGCCGTATTCAGCGATCTTGCGGTCGAGGGTCTTGCGGGAGATGCCGAGGATCTCGGCGGAGCGGCTCTTGTGGAACCCTGTCTGGCGCAGCACCCGCTCGATGTGCTCCCGCTCGATATGCTCCAGGGAGATGAGCCGGTTGTCCGCGGCGGGGGCGGCGGGCTCCCGCTGCCGGATCGGAAGGACCTCCGCGGTGATGACGTCGCCGCGGGTGAGGATCACCGCCCGCTCCATGACGTTCTCCAGCTCCCGGACGTTGCCGGGCCAGCGGTAGCCGTGCATCAGCTGCAGGGCCTCCGGGGCGAACCCCTTAATCTCCTTCCGGATTCGCCGCGAGTACTTTTTCATGAAGTGGTCGGCCAGGGGCTCGATGTCCTCGGGGCGCTCGCGCAGCGGCGGGAGGTCGATGGTGATGACGTTGAGGCGGTAGTAGAGGTCTTCCCGGAACCGCCCCTCCTGGACTTCCTTCTCCAGCTCCTTGTTGGTGGCGGCCACGAAGCGGATGTCGACGCTCTTCGACTTGGTGGCCCCCACGGGGATGAAGCTCCGCTCCTGGATCACCCGCAGCAGCTTCGCCTGGACCGCGGCGGAGACGTCGCCGATCTCGTCCAGGAAGAGGGTGCCGCCGTCGGCCTCCTCCAGGAGCCCCTTCTGGGTGGTGATGGCGCCGGTGAAGGCGCCGCGCACGTGGCCGAAGAGCTGGCTCTCCAGCAGGGTGTCGGAGAGGACGGCGCAGTTGATGGAGAGGAAGCGCTTCCCCCGCCGGGAGCTGTTGTAGTGGACGGCGCCGGCGATGAGCTCCTTGCCGGTCCCCGATTCGCCGAGGACGAGGATGTTGGCGTCGCTGGCCGCCACCTGCAGGGTCAGCTCGTACACCGCCCGGAACTTCTCGCTGGTGAAGATGATGTTGTCGGGGGTGTCGGTTCGGTTCAGCTCTTCCTTCAGGACCCGGTTCTCCTTCATCAGGAGGTCCAGCTCCAGGGCGTTCTCGATGACGCCGAGGATCTTCTCCTTGGGGAACGGCTTGGTCACGTAGTCGTAGGCCCCGTGCTTGATGGCATCCACCGCCGAATCGATGGTGCCGAAGGCGGTCATCACCATCACCGGGAGGTTGGGGCGGAGCTTCTTCGCCCGCTTCAGGACCTCGATCCCGTCCATGTCCGGCATCCGCACATCCTGCAGGAGCATGTCGGCGTCCCCGTCCGTCCCCCCTTCGAGCCGCGCCAGGAGGCTCGCTCCGTCGGCGAAGGTCTCCACCTCGTACTCCTTCGCCTGGAGGAGTTTCTGGAGGTAGCGCCTGATCCCCTCCTCGTCGTCGCAGATCAGAATTCGTGCTTTGAGCATAGTCTTTTTCCGTCCGTAAACAGTCGCAAAATTCATCGATTATCGGTCTGTCCCGATGGACAAAATGATACACAGGCGGCCAGAATTCTGCAAGACAAGTTTCCCCAACTACGGCTTTGGTAAAATGGCCATTCCAAAAAAGCCTAGCCATATTGAAGTGTTACTGATGAGTGGGTCGTTATGGAAAGCCGTAAACGGTTTGGCACGGAGGTTGCCGTAAACAGTCCCGGTACATTCACACAACGGGTTAGTTACGGCCCGACTCTAAAGGGGGTTGGTGAAATGGGTATTTCACGCAGGCAGTTTTTGCAGGGGGGAGCATTGGCCGGTGCGGCCCTGGCTCTCTCCGGCAAGCCGGGGGAGGCGAGCGTCGATGCTCCCGAGCTCCGGACCAAAGGGCTCAAGAGCACGACCACCATCTGTCCGTTCTGTTCGGTGGGGTGCGGTCTGATCGTCCACACCAAGGATGGCAAGGTGGTCAACACCGAAGGGGACCCGCAGCACCCGATCAACCAGGGGGCGCTCTGCCCGAAGGGGGGCGCGCTCTTCCAGATCGCCAACAACGAGAACCGGCTCCAGAGGGTGAAGTACCGGGCGCCCGGCTCCGATACGTGGGAAGAGAAGTCGTGGGAGTGGGCGATGGACCGCATCGCGCGGCGGATGAAGGAGACCCGCGACAAGAGCTTCAAGAAGAGCGAGCTCAACAAGAAGGACAACAAAGAGTACGTGGTGAACCGCACCGACGGCATGGCCTTCTTCGGCGGCGCCGGCCTCGACAACGAGGAGTGCTACCTTTGGACCAAGTTCGCCCGCGCCATGGGGGTGAGCCAGCTCGAACACCAGGCCCGACTTTGACACTCGTCAACAGTCGCCGGTCTGGCGGCTTCATTCGGTCGTGGTGCCATGACCAACCACTGGATTGACCTGAAGAACTCCGATGTAATCCTGGCCATCGGCTGCAACCCGGCCGAGAACCACCCCGTTTCGTTCAAATGGATCGAGAAGGCTCTGGACAGCGGCGCGAAGCTCATCGCCGTCGATCCGCGCTATACCCGCACCGCCTCCAAGTCCGACATCTACGCCCAGATCCGCCCGGGAACCGACATCGCCTTCCTTGGCGGCCTGATGAACTACGCCCTCCAGAACAACCTGATCCACGAGGAGTACGTCCGCGAGTACACCAACGCCACGTTCATCGTCTCCGAGCAGTTCGACTTCCAGGACGGGATGTTCTGCGCCTTCGACGACCAGGAGAAGACCTACGACCTGAAATCCTGGGCCTACGCCACCACCGGCGACGGCAAGCCGAAGCGCGACATGGGCATGAAGGACCCCAAGTGCGTCTACCAGCTCATGAAGAACCACTACAAGCGTTATGACGTGGACACCGTCTGCGCCATCACCGGCACCAAGAAGGAAGACTACCTCAAGGTGGCCAAGGCGTACTGCGGCACCGGCCGCGCCGACAAGGCGGGGACCATCCTCTATGCCATGGGGATCACCCAGTCGACCCACGGCAGCCAGAACGTCCGGGCCGTGGCGCTCCTCCAGATGCTCCTCGGCAACATCGGCATCGCCGGCGGCGGCGTGAACGCCCTGCGGGGCGAGTCCAACGTCCAGGGCTCCACCGACTACGGGCTCCTCTTCCACATCCTCCCCGGCTACCTGAAGTCGCCGGAGTTCGACAACGTGGACCTGAAGGCCTACAACGAGAAGTGGACTCCCAAGACCAAGGACCCCAAGAGCGCCAACTGGTGGGGGAACACCCCCAAGTACATCACCAGTCTCCTTAAGGCCTGGTACGGCGAGAACGCCACCAAGGAAAACGACTTCTGCTACGACTACCTCCCCAAGCGGTCGGGGAACTACTCCTACGTGAAGATCATGGAGAAGATGGGGAAGGGGGAACTGGAAGGGCTCGTCTGCATGGGGATGAACCCGGCCGTGGGGGGGCCCGATTCCGGCAAGGCCCGGGAGGCCCTCGGCAAGCTCAAGTGGCTCGTCACCGCCGACCTCTGGGAGACCGAGTCCTCCATCTTCTGGAAGCGCCCCGGCGTCGACCCGAAGAAGATCCAGACCGAGGTCTTCATGCTCCCGGCTGCCTCGTCCATCGAGAAGGAAGGCTCCATCTCCAACTCGGGACGCTGGACCCAGTGGCGTTACGCCGCCGTCCACCCGCTGGGTGATTCCCGCAGCGACCTCCACATCATCGACGAGTTCTGCAAGCGGGTGAAGGCGCTCTATGCCAAGGAAGGGGGGGCGTTCCCCGAGCCGATCACGAAGCTCTCCTGGAACTACGGCACCGGTCACGAGCCCGACGTCCACATGGTGGCCAAGGAGATCAACGGCTACTTCACCAAGGACATGACCATCGTCGACAAGGACAAGACCCTGGAATTCAAGGCGGGCGACCAGGTCCCGATGTTCAAGTACCTGCAGGACGACGGCTCCACCGTCTCCGGCTGCTGGATCTACTGCGGCTCCTACACCAAGGACGGCAACCAGATGGCCCGCAGGGACGCCAGCGACCCCACCGGCCTCGGCCTCTTCCCCAAGTGGTCCTGGTGCTGGCCGGTGAACCGCCGGATCATCTACAACCGCGCCTCCGTCAACCCGGCGGGGGAGCCGTTCAACCCGAAGCGTCCGGTCATCGCCTGGGACGCCCTGGAGAAGAAGTGGAAGGGGGATGTCCCCGACGGACCGTGGCCGCCGATGAAGGACGACAAGGAAGGGAAGTACCCCTTCATCATGCTCCCCGAGGGGCACGGCCGCCTCTACGCCCTCGACATGAAGGACGGCCCGTTCCCCGAGCACTACGAGCCGGTGGAGAGCCCGGCCAAGAACCTCCTCTCCAAGGTGCAGAGCAACCCGGTGGTCAAGGTGCCGAAGAACGTCTCCAGCGACACCACCAAGTTCCCCTACGTCGGCACCACCTACCGGGTGACCGAACACTGGCAGGCCGGCGCCATGACCCGGAGCCTTCCGTGGCTCGTGGAGCTGGTCCCCGACATGTTCGTGGAACTCTCCGAGACCCTGGCCAAGCAGAAGGGGATCGTGCAGGGGGACAAGGTGAAGGTGACCACCGAGCGGGGCTCCATCGAAGCGGTGGCCCTGGTAACCAGCCGCCTCAAGCCCTTCAACGTCCAGGGGAAGATGGTCGAGCAGGTGGGGATGCCGTGGCACTTCGGCTACGCGGGGCTCGCCAAGGGGGACAGCGGCAACGTCCTCACCCCCACGGTCGGCTGCGCCAACACCGGCATTCCGGAGTTCAAGGCGTTCCTCTGCAACATCGAGAAAGGGGGTAAAGGCGCATGAGCTCCTCGACCATCGACTACGGCAAGACCAGGGCGTTTTTGATCGACACCACCAAGTGCACCGGCTGCCGCGGCTGCCAGGTGGCCTGCAAGCAGTGGAACCAGCTGAAGGCGGAGAAGACGCAGTTCTTCACCGGCGAAGGGTACCAGAACCCGCCGCAGATGTCCGAGTTCACCTTTACCCGGGTGAAGTTCAAGGACTACGAGAAAAACGGGCAGAACGAGTTCGCCTTCTACAAGGAGATGTGCATGCACTGCAACGACCCCGCATGCGCCTCCGTCTGCCCCGTCGGCGCCTTCCACAAGACCCCGGAAGGGCCGGTGGTCTACGACTCCAAGAAGTGCATCGGCTGCCGCTTCTGCATGGTGGCCTGCCCCTTCGGCGTTCCCAAGTACGAGTGGAGCAAGGCGTTCCCGCTGGTGAAGAAGTGCACCGGCTGCTACGGCCGGGTGAAAAACGGTCTGGAGCCCGCCTGCGCCACCGCCTGCCCCACCGCCATCACCTACGGCAGCCGTGACGAGATGCTGAAAGAGGCCGAGAAGCGGATGGCCGCCAAACCCGACCGCTACTTCAAGGTGATCTACGGCAAGGAAGAGGCGGGCGGCACCAGCGTCCTCTACCTGACCCAGCAGCCCCTGGACGAGCTCGGCTTCAAAAAGATCACCAAGCGGCCGCTCCCGTCCTACACCTGGCAGGCCCTGCGGCTCGTGCCGGGGATCTTCCTCACCGTCGGCGGAACCCTCTCCGCCATCTCCTGGTTCCAGCACCGCAAGGACCGGATCAAGGCCGAGGAGAACGCCGAGAAGAACCGCAAGGAGGGGAATCAATGACCGCCGCTAAAATCATCATGAACGAAATCAGTGGGTACCATCGCTTCATCAAGTTTCTGATGGTCCTCGTGGGGGCGGCGGCACTCGCCTCCCTCATCCGCTTCATCTTCGGCCTCGGGGTCACCACCAACCTGAACGACACCTACCCGTGGGGACTCTGGATCTCCTTCGACGTCGTCACCGCCGTGCCGCTGGCGGCCGGCGCCTTCACCATCGGCATCGTGGCCCACGTCTTCCACATCAAGAAGCTGGAGCCCCTGGTCCGGCCGGCCATCGTCACCGGCTTCCTCGGCTACTCCCTGGTCTGCGTCGGGCTGCTCCTCGACCTGGGGCAGCCCCAGCGGGGGATCAACGTTCTGCGCTACTGGAACGTCCACTCGCCGATGTTCGAGGTCTCCATGTGCGTCATGGCCTACACCACGGTCCTGACGCTGGAGTTCCTCCACCCGGTATCGGAGAAGTTCGGCTGGCACATCCCGCTGCGGCTCCTGCGGACCCTGGAGATCCCCTTCGCCATCCTGGCGGCCATGATCTCCACCCTGCACCAGTCGACCCTCGGGACCTTCTTCCTCATCGCCGTCGACAAGCTGCACAACCTCTGGTACAATCCGCTGCTGCCGCTCCAGTTCTGGCTTTCGGCGATCTTTACCGGCCTCTCCATCGTCATCTTCGAGGCGAGCCTCGTCCACAAGTACATGGGGCAGCCCGACGAGTCGGACCTCCTGGCAACCCTCACCAAGATCATCCCCTGGGTCATGGGGGTCTACATCGCGGTGAAGTTCCTCGCCCTGGCCTTCCTCAGCCACGGCCCGCTCTTTGACCGGCCGGTGCTGACGGCGCTCTTCGCCACCGAGATGATCGTGGGGGTCTTCATCCCGTTCTTCATGTACCTCACGAAGCGGATCAAGACCGACAAGAAGATGCAGCTGCGGGCCGCGAGCCTGGTCATCTTCGGCCTCGTGCTCAACCGCTTCAACGTCTCCATGTTCGGGATGGAGCAGGCCAACCAGCAGATCTACGTCCCGTCATTCATCGAGTCGGTGGTGACCATCGGCATCATCGCCGCCCACATCCTCTTCTTCGTGCTGGTCGCCAAGTACTTCCCGGTCTTCGAGCACCACCCGGAAGTGACCGACTACTCGATCCCCGACCGTTTCCGCCGGATCGAGAAGGACGGCCACGGCCCCGGCGCGGTGAGCGAGGCGTAGTTCATGTAATTCAACAGCGTAGGGGCAATTCATGAATTGCCCCTACAGCAAGAGACCATATGAACACCATTCACATCTACACAAACGGCCGTTTCGAAGAGAAGCAGACCCCCATCGTCCGCGAATTTCCGCTCGTCCTGCACGTGAACGGCCGGGAGATCGCCACCCTCATCACCTCCCCCCACGACCTCCGCTTCCTGGTGGCGGGGTTCCTCCGGCTCCAGGGGTTCGTGGAGTCGCTGGCCGACTTTCACATGTTCGCGGTCTGCGACGACTTCGGCATCGCCAACGTCAGGATCAAAAACGAGCTCCCCGAGCGGCTGAAGCCGGTCCTCACCAGCGGCTGCGGCACCGGAATTACCTTCACCCTGGAGGATGGGAGCGAAGGGGGGGCGGTGGCCGCGGCGCCGCCGGTGGCCCCCGACGCCGTCTTCCGCCTCATGGAGGAGCTCGCCCACCGGGCCGACAGCTACCGGAGCCACGGCGGGATCCACTCCGCCGCGGTGGGGGACGGGGAGGGGAACCTGATCCTCTTCGCCGAGGATATCGGCCGGCACAACACGCTGGACCGCATCGCCGGGGAGGCGCTCTTCAAGGGAATCGACCTCGCCGGGAAGATCCTCGTTACCTCCGGTCGGGTCTCCACCGAGATGGCGGCCAAGTGCGCGCGGCTCGGCATTGCCCTTGTGGCGTCGCGGACCTCCGCCACCGACATGGCGGTCACCGTCTGCGAGAAGGCAGGCATCTGCCTCGTCGGCTACGTCCGCGGCGGGAAGTTCACCGTCTATGCCCACCGCGAGCGGATGACAGTTGCGACGCATGGAAGGGCAATTCATGAATTGCCCCTACGACAGGCCAAGGGGCGCATCCCCGGCGTCACCGGGGTCATCCTCGCCGGCGGGCAGTCGAGCCGGATGGGGAGCAACAAGGCGCTCCTGCCGTACAAGGGGGGGCGCTTCATCGAGGCGATCCACCGCCAGTTCTCCGAGCTCTTCGACGAGGTCATCCTCGTCACCAACAACCCGGAGCAGTACGACTTCCTCCCCTGCCGGAAGGTGGGGGACGTCTACCCGGGAATGGGGGCCCTCGCCGGCATCCACGCGGGGCTTCACCATGCGGCGAACCAGGCGGTCTTCGTGGCGGCGTGCGACATGCCGTACCTCAACAGCGACCTGGTCCGGCACCTGGCCACCAGGGCCGATCCGGGAGGGGTGCTGATCCCCGAGAGCCCCCAGGGGCTGGAGCCGCTCCACGCGGTCTACGGCAAGGGGTGCCTTGCCGCCATCGAGGCGACGCTCCTCTCGGGGCAGCGGCGCATCGTCTCCTTCTTCGCCCGGACCAACGTCAACCGGGTCAACGCCGAAGAGGTGGCCCTCTTCGACCCGGGTTTCGATACCTTCAGCAACATCAACACCCCGGCCGACTACTACCGGCTGCGGGACGGCGAGCGGGGGGACGACCATCACCCCGCAGCCGAGCTGGCCGGCGCGGCGGGATAGTTCCAGGCCGGCACCGTACCCAATCGTTATCGCAGCAGTGAAAGGAGTTCACCATGTTCGGATTCGGCATGCCCGAAATGATCATCGTCCTCGTCATCGCCCTCGTCGTCTTCGGCCCCGCCAAGCTTCCCCAGCTCGGCCAATCCCTCGGCGCCGGCATCAGAAACTTCAAGAAGGCGTCGCTGGACGAGGCCGAGAAAATCCCCGTGAAGGAAAAGGAGGAGGGGGCCGCCTAGCCGCCACCCGATCCATACGCTCCGACGCACAAAGACCCGCTCTCCCCCTGGGAGGCGGGTCTTTGTGCGTCAGTGGGAAACGAGCTCATGCTTCACGGATCAGCCGCGCCCCGTGCTCCTGCGCCGTTTCAAATGGAATCTGCCGTCCGGAAGCGGGACCGAAAGAGCGGTCACGGCTGGATGTCCATTCTCAGCCAGTCTGCCGTGGCGAACTTCCGGTTGGCCCTCTCCTGGAGCTGGCCGTCCCAGTTGGCCAGGGCGAAGGGGATGCCGGTGCGACTGACGGCGTTGGCAAAGTCGAACTGGGCGTTCGGGTCTGCCGAAGACATCGGCCGCTTGATGATCACCGTCCAGACCCCTGCAGCCCACCGCTGGGAGCTGGTGATATTCTGGCTCGGGACAGGCGCCAGGGTCGGGGCGGGAAATGCCGATGCCGTGGCGGGCGGTGTTCGGGGCAGGGGGAGCGCCGGTGTCGACGGGGCCTGGACCCCCTCGGCCTGATTGGTGAACGTCGTTCCGTTGCCGGTGCCGGTCTTGTGGACGGTGCCCAGTTCCCCCATGGCCATGAGGTTCTGCGGTTTGTTTTTGAGGTTCGCCTTCCACATGATGATGTTGGTCACCAGGTTGTAGGGGGGGGTGCAGGTGGTGTAGTTGTAAGGGGGAAGGACTGCGACGAAGTCGAGGGGGTTCCACTGGAAGAACCCCATGAACATGTTGTCCGCAAATGCCGGTGTGCAGGGATTGGTCCAGTCCCACATGGGGAACATGATGGCGCAGCCGTCCGGGTAGGTGGGAACGTCGGTGATGGTGGTGTTCTGGCTGCTGTCGCTCCACTCGAAACGGAAATAGATGGTGGTCCCGTCGTGGATCGCCTTCATGGTGAAGATCCGGGGCGCGGTTGTAGGAAAGACGTGGCGGTCCGGCCAGTCCATCCGGTTCTGAAGCGCAAGGGGGACGCTCGCCACCCCCCCCCATGCGGGGTCTGCGGGGTCGAGGCCGTTGGTGATGCCCGCGACCTTGACCACCGTGAGATCGGCGCTCCTGCCGGTGGAAGGGAGGAGGATGAACGCCATCAGTGCCAGGGTGAGGCACATAAATTTATGACCGTTCAGAAATACGCTTCTGTCCATGGCTTCCCTCCTATCCCAGGTGGAGCTGAAGTCTGTCGGCTTCAGAGTGTGCGGTGAGGATGGCGATCAGTTCCGATCCCCCCCCTGCCGCCACCTTGGCCCGCTCGCTCGCCAGCGTGGCGAAGATTTCCTCGATCCTGGCGACGCGCTGGGCGTGGGTCTGGAGGTGGTCGTCGCCGAACATCGAGGCCAGAACATCGACCGGTATGCGATTCTGAGTCCCGAGAGCCTCGGTTGACGTACCTCCGCCCGGCGGGCTCAGGGGGGGGATGTAGTACAGGTTCGGCTCGGTTCCCCACTCGGGGTGGAGCCGAAGCGCCACTCTCCAGGTGTCGATCAGCTTGTTGACGTTGGCCGCCGGATTGCCGCTGAACCCCACGAAGCGGATCCGGCCGACGCATTGGGTGAAGCAGAAATTGGACTGGAAGGTCGGCGCCAGTTGCGGCTGCGGATCCGTCGCCTCTAACGAGTCGGTCCTTCGGGGGTAACAGAAGATGCATTTCTGCGACTTGTTTTCCAGGTGGTTGAAATAGGTCTTCTTGTACGGGCACCCCTTCACGCAGTAGCGGAAGCCGCGGCAGCGGTTCTGGTCAACCAGCACGATGCCGTCTTCCTGGCGCTTGTAGATCGCCTTGCGCGGACATGCGGCCAGACATGCGGGGGTCGTGCAGTGGTTGCAGATCCGCGGCAGATAGAAGTAGTAGGCGTTGGGGTAATTGCCCGTGGCCACGTCTTCGTCCCAGTTCATGCCGTAGGCGTTCGCCCCGGAGGGGTCGGGTGAGGGGACCACCTGCGTCTTCGTCGGGGTGCCGCCCGACGTCTTGAGCACCTGGTCATAGTTGTATTCCCAGGGTGCGCCGTAACTCTCGTTCACCTTCGGCAGCGGCGAATTGAACCGCAGGGCGCTGAGGGGCTCCGTCAAGCCGGAGGCGTAGGTCGGATTCTTCACGTCCCATCCCCCTCCCATCATGTCGTAGTACTTGGGGTAGCCTCTGCCCGGTTGGGTCTCCACGTTGTTCCAGTACATGTACTGCTGCCCCTGGTTCCTGTCGGTCCACTGGGTCTTGCAAGCGCTGGTGCAGGTCTGGCACCCCAGGCACTTGTTGAGGTCAAAGACCATTCGGACCTGTTTCTGAATATTGGTGAGAGCCATATGACCTCCTTAATTTACCGTTGGCCGGACACGCCGGGCTGAACCCTCTAGACCTTCTTCTTGATTTCGACCCGGGTATCCTTCTGGCTCCCGGTCGGCCCCCAGTAATTGAGCCGGAAGGTGAGCTGCCCGTATCCGCCTGCCAGTTGGGTCGGGTTGATCCGGACGTTGGTTACCTCCTGCCAGCCGGTGGTGTTCATGAATTTTTCCCAGCCGTGGTACATCAGGGCCATCCCCACCGGGATCCGCGACGAGATGTCGAGGCGTGCGATTTCCGACCCGTGATTGTTGAAGATCACCACCTCGTCGTTGTCTTGCAGGCCGCGGTTTGCCGCCTCCTTCGGATTCAGGTAAACGACGGTCCTCCCTCTCTGCATCCGGAGCTGGAACTTGGCATCGCGCCAGGTGGAATGGATGCTCCAGCGGCCGTGGGGGGTGATCCAGCGCAGCGGATACTGCCCCTGGGTCGGCGCATCCACCGGCGGCTTGTAGACCGGCAGTTCCTCCCGGACCCCCAGGTAGGTGGGGTGGTCGATGTAGAACTGCTGGCGGCCCACCAGCGTCCCGAGCGGCCGTTTCCGCTCCACCAGCCGCTGGAAGTTGTGGTACGCCTCCCCCGCCTTGAGATCGCTGGTCCAGGCTTCGCTGGTCTTCGGGAATCGCCGGGGCTGGGCCACGAGCTGGTCCATGGTCATGCCGCTGGTCTCCTCCGCCTGGTTCAGCATGAACTGCGCGGCGTCCTTGTCGTTGGCCAGGCTGAAGGGGCCCGGATCGCCCGGAATGTTCGGGTTCGTGTTGTGGGTGTTCATGGTGTCGAAGTCGTTCAGGAGCGTGGAGAAGTTGCGGAGCTGGGGGTTTGCGGGGCTGAACGGCGCCGTGGTGTCGTTGAATGAGAAGCCGGTGGCCTGGAGGGCGGCGGCCAGGCTGCGCCAGATCTGCCAGTCGGTCCTGCTCTGGTGCAGGGGGTTGATGACCGGGGTGAAGGGGATGATGTACGAGTGGAGGTCGGTGGAGTTCAGGTCCCACTTCTCGAACATGCTCGCCGCCGGGAGCACCACGTCGGCATGGAGGGCCGAGGTGTCCATCCGGAAGTTGAGGTCGACGATCAGGTCGAGCTTCGGCAGGAGGTTCTTGGTCAGATCGTTCCACCCCTTGGACTGGTTTATGTAGTTTGCCCCCCAGATGAAGAGCACCTTCGGCTGTCGGCCGTTGTCGAGGGTCCCCTTGGGCCAGAGCGGCATCCAGCCGTTGTCGACGCTCTCCTTGATGTACTGGTTGATGGTGCGCGGATAGAGATGGTCCACGTCGGAGACGACGTCGGCATGGACGTAGGTCCAGAGCGTCGTGTTCTGGAACCGCTGCCTGGGCCGCCCCAGCGGGAAGGCGAGCTTGAAGAAGGAGGCCTCCGGCCAGATCTTCTCCTGCCCCACGTAATGGTCCCAGCCGCTCCCCGGTTTCCCCACGTTGCCGGTCAGGGCCAGCATCAGGATCTCGGTGCGGTTGTTGAGGTCGTTGTGGAACCAGTGGTTGACGCCGGCCCCCTCGATGATGCGGGCCGGCTTGGTGGTGGCGAAATCGATGGCGATCTGCCTGATGAGGTTGGCGTCGAGGCCCGTTTCCGCCGCCACGCTGGCGAGACCGTACTGCGGGGCCATGAGCTTCAGCTTGAGCCTGCTGAAGACGGTGCTGACCGTGATGTTGCCCGTCAGGGTTCCGACCGGGTACGTCCCCTCCAGGGCGGGGTTGATGGCGCCCAGGGTCAGAGCGCCGTCCACCGGGGGACCCATTCCCATGGTGCCGGGAGCCAGAACCGCTTTACCGGTCACCGTGTCCCAGAGGTAGAATTTCGCGTCACTGCCGCCGTCCACCATGTCGCTCTCGCGGAGAAACCTGTTGGTGTCGTTGCGGACCAGGAAGGGCATGTCGGTGTACTGCTTGATGTACGGTACGTCGTGCAGGCCGTTGTCGATGATTATCTTCACCATCCCCATCGCCAGCAGTGCGTCGGTGCCCGGTTTCACCGGCACATGGATGTCGGCATGGATGGAGACCGGGTTGTAGTCGGGGAAGATGGCGACGACCTTGGTCCCGTTCATGCGGGCCTCGGTGAAGAAATGGGCGTCGGGGATGCGGGTCTCCAGCAGGTTCGCCCCCCAGAGGATGAGGTACTTGGAGTTGAACCAGTCCGCGGACTCGCAGGAGTCGGTCTGTACCCCCCAGGTCTGGGGGGAGCCGGGCGGCAGGTCGCAGTACCAGTCGTAGAAGCTCATGGCGGTGGCGCCGATCAGGTTCGCCAGGCGGAAACCGCCTGCCACGGTGATGAAGTGCTTGGCCGGGATGGCGGCGTAGAAGTTCACCGTGTCCGGGCCGGAGCTCTGGATGGTATCCCGGATCTTGTTGGCGATGAGGCCCAGGGCCTCATCCCAGGTGGCCCGGCGCCAGTTCCCCTTCCCCCTGTTCTGGTTGTTCCCCGGGTAGTCGGCCCGGATCAAGGGGTATTTCGTCCGCATCGCCCCGTAGACGTACTCCTTGTGGTTGGCCCCCTTCTGGCAGCCGCGCGGGTTGTGCACGGGGATTTTCGGATTGATTTCCGGGTAGTCGGCAAACTGCTCTTCCTTGAAGATGATGCCGTTCTTGACGAATGCCCGCCACGTGCAGGAACCGGTGCAGTTCACCGAGTGGGCCGAGCGACCGAAGTAGTCGAACTTCCACTGGTTACGATACGTCGGCTCCCATCCTCGATAGGGATAGGCCCCGTAGGGGTCGGCCACCGGATTCAGGACATCGAAGGCCAGGAGCTCCGAAGCCGCCAGAGTCCCTGTCGCTACGATACCGGCTTTCAGGAATTCCCTTCTTGTCCACTCTTTCATGGAGGTCCTCCGTAATCGGTTGGTAGTGTGCAGTTCGATTGGTCGTGGGGATGCTCACGCTTGACCGGAGCGTCACCTCCTCAGATGCCCCGGCGCCGGCTGAGCTTCTTTCTCATGAAGACAATTCCGCCAAGCCCGGCCCCCAGCAGCAGGAAGGTCGAGGGTTCGGGAACGGGAGCGACCTCTACCTGATCGGTCAGGAGCTGGCTGTGGAGATAGCCAATGGTGTTTCCCAGGGCAAGGGGATCATCGCCCACGTCCGCAACGCCGTAAGCCAGCGTGTAGATCCCGCCGAGGGGGGCTGTCCAGAACCATCGCGTCCAGGGGCCGTCGAAAAACGACTTCGAGGTGTCCGGGGGGATCTGGGCGAAGAACGGCTCAGCCACCTGATTCATCATGCTGTCGAAGATCCGCACGAAGCCGTAATCCCCGAACCCCGCAAAGTCTCCCGCATCGAAGGCGGCCCACCCCCTAATCCTGGTCCCCGCCCCGACGCTGAAGGATTGGGAGATCGTCGTGGGGCGGCTGCCCGGCACTGCCTGACCGAGGTTGTCCGTTACGATGTCGCCTGACGTGAGCACGGCGAAGTAGCGTCCTTCCCTGGGGCGATAGACGGTTCCCCGATCACTGCCGATATGGAGCTGGACCACATCGGCTGATCCGACGCCGTTGAAACCGGTGTCAACGGTCCACCCCGTGAGATCCCCGCTCTCAAAACCGGGGTTGCTGAAGAGAAGCGCCTCCGATACCTCGACCAGCCCACCCGTCATCAGAACGAGCACCGCAAACAGCAGAAAAAACTTTTTCATATCCCTTTCCTCCTTTTGCTTGTGTGCTTCATCCGACGCTCCGCGCGTATCTGAGGTCGCCCGATGACAGCTCCCCCTTCGCCTCAGGAAGGAGGTGGACAGGTAGTCTGGACCCACTCCAGTTCGTTCGCCACGTACCCGGCGGCGATTCGGGCCAGCTGGGTGTAGAAGGGGACCGTCGACGAACTCCGCATCTTTTCGCTGTAAGTCGGCAGCCACTTCGCCAGATGCCGCTCCAGGAAGTCTTTCTGCGCCAGGAGGTATCCGTCGAGAAGTTCGGTGTTCTCCTCATGTCGCGCCTGGGCCTCCTTGAAGGTGAGGAAGTGGAGGAACTCCAGCTCGGCGCAGAGATGGTCGGGGAGGTCGCGCTTCCCCTCTTCCTGGCTCACGTGCAGGCCGAAGTGCTTGTAGAATTCGGCTATCTCCACCATGAGCGAGGTTCTCGTCTCCTCCTGCCGGTATACCCCCTCGTACGGGGGGCAGGGAGGTTCGGGGGCACCCACCTCGAAAGTCTGGTTGAAGCCCACCTCCAGGTCGAGGAGGCTGACCCCGTTCAGGGAGTTACGGATCGTCTGCTCTATTTGGGGCTTCTCCGTCGCCAGGCGTTCAAGGTGGGGGACGGCGGTTACGCATTCCCACACGGCGTTCAGGTACTCCCCCGACTGCAGGGTTTCGAACCCCTCGGCGTCGGGATAGCGGAACCCGAGAGAAAGGAGTTTGTAGAGTCGGCTGCGGACGAGGGGCTCGGGGTGAGACGTGGGGGGTGCGGTAGCGTGGGTCATATTATCCTCTCCTTGACGTGAAAGTGTCGTTGCCAGGGCCAACCCGTCCGGCGCTACTGGACGAAGAGCGTCTGCCAGCTCCCCGCCACCAGCTTGACCCCGTTCCGTTCCTGGTTCCCGCCGTCCCACTGGGCGAAGGTGATCCGGTAGTATTTTCCCCGCGCCAGTGGGACCATGTTTCCGGCCAGGGAGGCGGCGCCGCTCAGGGGGCGCTTGATCACCAGCGTCCAGGTCCCGTTTGCCCAGATCTGGGACTGGCTGATGGGAAGGGTGGCCGAGTCGGGACTCTTCTGCACCGTTCCCGCGCCTCCGGAAACGATATTCTGCGGCGCCGCGAGATTCGCCCGCCAGTAGATCATGTTCACCGGTTCGAACTGGTTTCCCATGGCGATGCTGGACATGCCCGTATAGGGGATCTGCATGGCGAAGGCATCGGCGAACAGGGGGCCGTCGGCCACCGAGATGTCCTGGGTGGCGTCCGGCCATTGGTAGCGGAAGAAGATGCTGGTGCCGTCGTGCATTACCGTGACCTTCAGGTATCGCCACCTTGCCGAGGGAAGCATTTGCGGCATCCCGCTCGCGCTGATGACCGTGTCGAGGGGGACGGTATACTGCGTGGCCGAATTCCAGTCGGGATCGTTGGGGTTGAGACCGCCGCCCGCGGTAGCGACGTATGCCGCCGTTATGGTGACCGCGCAGTGGCCGGGGGAAGGGGCTGCCAGTGCCGCCAGCAGCAGGGCAAGAACCGTCACGAGATTCAGAAATCGTCTCATCATGGGTCAACTCCTTCAATGGATCGCGGAAGGAAACCTGTTACAGCTGGAGCCGGTCGGCCTCCGCATACGCCGTCAGAATGCCGGCCAGTCCGGGGTTCCCCCCGGTCCGGGCGCTCTCGATGGTCGTGAAGATCTGGTTGATCCGGGCGACCCGGTCGATGTGGGTCTGGGCGCAGTTGTCACCAAACAGGTTCGCCAGGAAATCAACGGGAATGCGCCGGTCGGTCCCACCGTCCACCGGCGGGGAGAGCGGCGGTATGTACCAGAGGTTCGGGTCGGTGCCGAATTCCGGGTGGAGTCGCAGGGCGACCTGGTAGACATCGATGAGTTTGTTGACGTTGGCGTTGGGGTTGTCGCTGTACCCGACGTAGCGGATGCGGCCGGGGCACTGGGTGAAACAGAAGTTCGCCCTGAAGGGGGGATCCATCCCCGGTTGCGGGTCGCTCGTCTGCAGCTTGTCCGTCCTTCGCGGGTAGCAGAAGATGCATTTCTGTGAAACCTCTTCCACCTGATTCCAGTAGACCTTCTTGTAGGGACACCCCTTGATGCAGTGGCGGTACCCCCGGCAGCGGTTCTGGTCCACGAGGACGATACCGTCCTCTTCCCGCTTGTAGATCGCCTTGCGCGTACAGGCCGCCAGGCATGCCGGCTTCGTGCAGTGGTTGCAGATCCGGGGGAGATAGAAGTAGTAGGAGTCGGGAAAGGTCCCCCCTCCCACATCCTCGTCCCAGTTGGAGGAGTATGCGGTCGGGCCGGCGGGGTCGGGGGAGGGCACTATCTGCGAGGAGATGGGGGCGCTCACGTCGCCCACGTTGGCAAGGGTGGTGGTAAGGACCTCCCCATAGTTGTACTCCCAGGGGGCGCCGTACTCCGTGGCGATGGAGGGGATCGGGCTGGTCAGCGACACCTGGTTGCCGCACCCCGGAAAGCCCCCCCCCATGGTTTCCCACCCCTTGGGGTAGCCGCTGCCGGGGCGGGTCTCCACGTTGTTCCAGTACATGTACTGCTGTCCCTGGTTCCGGTCGGTCCAGACGGTCTTGCAGGCCATGCTGCAGGTATGGCAGCCGAGGCACTTGTTGAGGTCGAACACCATCCTGACCTGTTTCATGATTGTCGCCATGTCAGTTACCTCCATTCATTGTCGTGCACCGTGCGGCGTGTTGCAGAAACAGCCCGTTGCACGAACGCGGGACGGGGCGACCTGCTGTCCTCATCACACAGGCGACTTGCGGATCTGCACCCGCGTATCCTTCTGGTTGCCGGTGGGGCCCCAGTAGTTGAGCCGGAACCGCACGTGCCCGTACCCGCCGACCAGCTGGGTCGGCTTGATCCGGATGGTGGACGGGCTCTGCCAGCCGCCGGCAAGGGTATACCGTTCCCAGCCGTGGTACATCATCGCCATGCCGGCGGGGAGTCGCGGAGATATGCAGAGATGCGCCACGAGGCTGCCGTGGCCGTTGTAGATCTCCACCTTGTCGTTGTCCGCAAGGCCGCGGGCCGTTGCCTCCCCGGGGGAGAGGTAGACGATGGGGCGTCCCCTCTGGAGCCGGAGTTGGTACTTGGCGTCCCGCCAGGTGGAGTGGATGCTCCAGCGGCCATGGGGGGTGATCCAGCGCAGCGGATAGAGATCCGCGTTCACCGGCGGTTTGTAGACCGGCAGCTCCTCGTGGAACTCCTTCAGGAACCAGTCGTGGTCGATGTAGAACTGCTGGCGGCCGGTGAGCGTGGGGAGCGGGCGCAGGCGCGCCGTCATCCGCTGGAAGCCGTAGTAGGCCACACCCGGCAGAAGGTCGCTCGTCCACTCCTCGCTGGTCTGGAGGAAGCGGCGCGGCTGGGCCTTCAACTGATCCACGGTCAGTCCGCTGGTCTCGGGCGAGGCGTCCAGGAGGAACTGGCAGGCCGCCTTCTGGTCCGCCACCGACAACACCGAGGTCCCGCCGATGTTCAGTCGGTCGAAATTCTGGAGCAGCGTGCCGAAATTCCGGTTGATCGTGGTGCCGTCGGGGAGAGCGTCGCTGAAGTTCAGACCGGTGGCCTGCAGGGCACCGGCCAGGCTGCGCCAGATCTCCCAGTCGGGCCTGCTCTCGAACTGGGGGGTGAGGACCGGGGTGAAGGGGTGGATATAGGAGTGGAGGTCGGTGGTGCTCAGGTCCCACTTCTCGAACATGCTCGCCGCCGGCAGCACCACGTCCGCATGGAGGGCGGAGGTGTCCATGCGGAAGTTGACGGAGACGATCAGGTCGAGCTTCGGCCAGAGGTTTCGGATAACGTCGCCGTACCCCTTGGCCTGGTTCAGGTAGTTGGCCCCCCAGATGAAGAGGACCTTCGGCGTCCTGCCGGTGGTAAGGGTCCCCTTGGGGTAGAGGGGCATCCAGCCGTTGGTGACGCTATCGTTGAGATAGGAGCCGATCGTCCGTGGCCAGAGGGAGTCCACATCGGAGGTGACGCCGGCATGGACGTAGGTCCAGATGGTGGTGTTCTGGAACCGCTGCTTCGGCCGCCCCAGGGGGTACGACAACCGGAAGAACCCCTGTTCGGCCCAGAGCTTTTCCTGCCCCACGTAGTGGTCGAACCCCCCTCCCGGTTTCCCCACGTTGCCGGTGAGGGCCACGAGGAGGATCTGTGCCCGGTTGATGAGATCGTTGTGGTAGTAGTGATTCGTCCCGGCCCCCTCGATGATCCGGGCCGGCTTCGTGGTGGCGAACTCCCGGGCGAGGCGGGCGATGCGGGGGGCGTCGATGCCGGTGATGCCGGCCACGGCGGTCGGCGAGTAGTCGGCCAGTTTCAGCCGCAAAAGCGAGAATACCGTGGTGACCGGGACTCTGCCGGCGAGGGTCGTGGCCGTGAAGGTCCCTTCCAGGGCAGGGTTGATGGCCCCCAGAGCCAGAGCCCCGTTTACCGGCGCCCCCGCCCCCATGGTGCCGGGGGCGAGCACCGGTCCGTTCGGCTTTGCGGCCAGGTCCCAGACGTAGAACCGGTCCGGGCTTCCGCCTGCCACCATGTCGCTCTCGCGCAGGAACTTGCCGGTATCGGTCCGGACCAGGAACGGCATGTCGGTGAACTGTTTTATGTAGGCCGCATCATAGCGCCCCTCGTTGACGATCACGTTGACCATGCCGAGGCAGAGCGCCCCGTCGGTCCCGGGCTTCACCGGGACATATTCGTCGGCATGGATGGAGGCGGGGTTGTACTCCGGGAAGACCGCCACTATCCTGGCGCCGTTCTGCCGTGCCTCGGTGTAGAAATGGGAATCGGGGATCCGGGTCTCCAGGAGGTTCGCCCCCATCAGCATGATGTACTTGGAGTTGAACCAGTCGGCAGACTCGCACGAGTCGGTCTGCACCCCCCAGGTGAGCGGCTCACCCGGCGGGAGGTCGCAGTACCAGTCGTAGAAGCTGCAGACCACCCCGCCGATCAGGTTTGCCAGCCGGAATCCGCCGGCGAGGGTGATATGGTGCTTGGCCGGGATGGCGGAGTAGAAGGTCACCGTGTCCGGGCCGGCAGTCGTTATTGCGTTGACGACCTTGCCGGCGATGTACTGGAGCGCCGTATTCCACGAGACCCGCTGCCATTTCCCCTCTCCCCGGGCTCCCACCCGGATCAGGGGATATTTCACCCGCTGGGGACCGTAGACGTACTCCTTGTGGTTGGCCCCCTTCTGGCACCCCCGGGGATTGTAGGTGGGAAGGACCCCCGGATTGATGTCGGGATAGTCGGCGGCCTGTTCCTCCTTGAAGAGGATGCCGTTCTTGACGAACCCCTGCCAGGTGCAGGAACCGGTGCAGTTCACCGAGTGCGTACTGCGTCCCCGGTAGTCGAAGCTCCACTCGTTACGGTAGAGCGTCTCCCACCCCCGGTAGGGGTAGGCCCCCGTCGGATCGAGAACCGGTTTCAGCAGGTCGAGGGCGAGGGCATCCGTGGCTGCCAGGGTCCCCGCCGCCACTCCGGTTATCTTCAGAAACTGCCGTCGCGTTAGGTCTTTCATGTCATTCCTCCCCTGGCCCCAAGGCGATGGGAAAGTGATGGGAAGCCTTTCTCCGGCGCCGATGTTCTCAATCCGTGGTGGCGGCAACCGTCCCGGAGAAGGTCATCCCGTTACCTTTTTCCGTATGAGGGCCGCACCCACAACCCCTGCCGCGACGAGAAGGAGGGTCGAGGGTTCGGGGACCGGCTGAAAATTGAGGTTGTCGAAGACGAAGACCGTCGAGTTGCCGCTGTCGAAGGTGAGAAACGCCTGGGAGATCGGTTGCCCCGCGTGGGAGAACGTTCCTTCCACCAGGCCCGTCATGGCCGTGTTCGCGGTCAGAGATGCCGCCGCGGTGAAAAAGTCCCCGAACTGCTGGCCGGGGGGGATCAGCTCCGCAAATACGCCGGGATTCACATTCACCGGCGCGCCGGAAGGATCGACGGCGTCCAGGGCAAACGTAAACCCGAGCCTGGAGACGGGGATGGCAAAGTCCAGCATGAGGGTCCCCACCGTGTCCCCCAGGAGAAAGGGGCTGTTGAGGATCGGCCCGAAGTCGGCGATGGCTGCCGCGCCGAGGCCGAACCCCTCGTAACGGATGGTTACGCCGCCGATGGTGACACCGGAGCCGTCGACCATTGTCGGAGGGATCCCGTCGAAGGTGATGATGGTGGCGGGAGCCTTCTGCGGAAGCGCCAGCAGGGAGGCGAGGAGAAGAAACGCCGCGATTCTGTTTAACCATTTCATGGTATCCCTCTCATTCCCGGCGGGGAAGGGTCGCCCCTTCCCCGCTCATTGGATAGAGATTTCCTATCTGGTCACCACCTGGATGGTGTCGGTGAAGGCCGACACGCCGTCGGCATTGAACGCCTGGACGCGGTACCAGTAGTTAGTCATGGTCTTGAGGGCGGTGTTGGTGAACCGGGGGAAGTTTGCCGCCGTCGTGCCGATCCTCGTGAAGGTTACCCCGTCAAGGCTCCGCTCCACGTAGAACCCCTGTTCATTGGTTGAATTGTCCACCCAGCCGAGGGTCACGGAAGTGGAGGTGATCAGGAGCGCCTTCAGCAGGGTTGGCGCCTCCGGGATCTGGCCGGGGGTGACCGCCATCACCATGTTCGAGAATGCCGAAGGCCCGCCGCCGTTGAACGCGAACAGCCGGTAGTAGTAAGTGGCCTTGGGTGTCACGGTCGTGTCGGTGAAGGCGGTGACGTTCGGCCCCACGGTGAAGGAGGTTATGCCCCCCGCGGGGAACGTGGGATCGGTCGCCCGTTGAAGGGTGAAGCCGGTCTCGTTGGTGGCGTTGTCGGTCCAGGTCAGGCTCACGCGTGGCGGAGTCGGCGCCGGTGGAGTCACGGCGGCTTTCAGGTTGCCCGGTGCCAGCGGCGGCGGGTCCTTGGGGGTCGTGACGGTTGCCGTGTTGGAGGGGGCGGAACTGCCGTTGGCGTTAAAGGCCACCACGCGATAGTAGTAGGTCGAGCTCGGAAGGACCGTCACGTCGCTGTACGTGGTGATGTTCGGCCCCACCGTGAAGGCGGTCCGGTTGGCGGTAAAGGCGGCGTCGGTCGCCCGCTCGATGCGGAAGCCCGTTTCACTGCCGGAATTGTCGGTCCATGAGAGATCGACGCGCCTCGAATTGAACACAACGGCCGTCAGGGCGGTCGGAGCGGGTGGCAGCCCGAGGAGGGTGGCCGCCACCGGCAGGTCGGGCACGGAGGCGCCGGAGGCGTTGTAGGCCGAGATCCGGTAGTTGTAGGTGCGTCCCGGCAGCAGCGCCGTCCAGGCGGCGGAGTAGCAGCCGTTCGGATGCCCGGAAAGGGCCGGATCCAGCGGCAGCGGGGTGCAGACCGGCAGGGTGGTGCCGTCGGTGAAGGTGATGCCGCCGAAGCCGCTCAGATTGAGATAGCCCGGCGGTGGTCCGGCGTTCGGCGAGGTGAAGCGGGCCACTTCCCGGAAGTTCGGCAGGGGGATGGTCCGGTCGAGGGGGACATCCTGCCGCTCGACGATGAAGCCGATCTCGTTGTCCGCCTCATCGTACCAGGTGAGGGCCACGGTGTGATCGGTCACGCCGAGAACCTTCGTGTTCAGCGGCGGCAGCGGCAGGTCGACGGGGGTCTTGGCCGTCACCGCACCGGTCGGGTCGACCAGCGGGCTCGCGCTGGTCCCGAACGCGTTGAACGCCTGTACCTGGTAGACGTACGTCTTGGCCACGTTGAGCGCCTCGTTCAGGAGCTGGGTCTGCGGCGCGGAGACCACGGCGAGCCGGCTCCAGTCCGAGGTGAGGGGGTTCGCCCCGTAGCGGATCCAGACCACGTAGCCGTCAGCACCGGCCACGGGACTCCACTGCACCAGCTGGGCGTTCGGGTCGGTGAGGCCGGTGGCGGGATTGAGGGGAGAGGTGACCGTAACAGTGGCCGGCGCGGCAGGCGCCGCCGTCACCGCCGTGTCCGCCGCCGCCATGACGAACGGAGCACCCTTGCCGGTCAGGAGCCAGGCCGCATAGGCGACCCCACTCCAGTTGTCCTGCAGGGGAGCCCCGCCGAGGTCGGTCATGGTGGCGAAGTTGGTGCCGGTCGTGACCGCGATCTGGTCGCTCAGGAAGGTGGGAGTGAGCGGATAGTTGGGGTCGAGGGGGTTCGGCGGCCCTTCGGGGCGCGGACCCCGATCGGCGGCGGGAAGGGCGGCCATGGCGTTCTTCAGGTAATCCATGAATTCCCGGGAATGGGACTCATATCTGGCTTCGGCCCGGGCGGTAAGCGTTGCGTTCGGGGGGGCGGTGAACGTGTAGGTGATCTCGTCCCAGTTCTGACCGTTGGGGTAGCGGGTGAGGTCCTCGAATGGTTTCAGGGTGCCGGGGGTGTAGCTCCAGAACTTGGCGCCGTTTGCCCGGTAGTCGGCAGAGGTGAACCCCAGGGGGGGGATTCGGTTGTCGAACATGATCCGGTTGTTGAGGACGCTCGGCTGGACCGGCGCGTCGCAGGCCCCATCGCCGTTAGCGTCGTTGCAGGTGGCCTTTTCGTAGATCATGACGGCGTTGCTGGCGCTGTTGATGGAGCGGGTCCGGGCGCGGGCAAGCCCCCTCTTCGTGGCGTCGTTGTAGAGTCGTGCCGAATTTCCGTCATAGTAGCCGGACTGGTAGACCACGCTTCCGCCGGCGTCCTTTACCGCAAGGCTCACCCACATCCGGCGGCCGTCAGGATAGCCTGAAGGGAACTTGTGGCCGGTGTTGTTGGTCACCCTGACCCTGACCCTCCAGATGCCGTTGCCGGTAATATTGGTGCCCGTCAAGGTGGGAGGGGTCGTGACCTGGACGCTCACCGCGTCCCGGAGCGAGATCTCGGTATTGCGCTGGGCCCGGTCCCACATGGTGCTCCGGTCGGAGAGCATGCCGGGGAAGACGCGCGGGTCGTGGCCGGTGGGGGCGCCGACCACCTCCAGGTCGACCTCGGGATAGAGGACCTTCATCATCTGGGGGAGGTCGCGGTTGGCGCCGGCAAATTTGTGGAACGAGGTCCCGCCGCCGATGTTCCGGTCCTTGGCGTAGGGGGACCAGCCGGAGAGGAGGGGGTCGGGGTTGAGCGACACCTGGGCGTTGTCCGCATACTCGTGCTTTGCCACCGGCATGTGGCACCCCTGGCAGCGGGTGTCGGTCATGCCGGGGACCGCTCCCCGGCCGAAGGCGCTGTACTTCCATTCGGTGAAGGTCCGCTGCTCAGGCATGCCGTGGTTCAGAACCGGGATCGTCACTTCGTGGCAGGCGCCGCAGAATTCGGAGGATTTGACGAAATCGCTGATCCGCGTCGAATGCTCCGGCGAGATGGCCCCCCAGATGGCGTCGGGAGTCACCCCCGCCTCGGTCTGGAAGGAGAGGGAGCCGTCGGGGTTGTACTGGATCACGTCCCCATTCGTGTTGGTCGCCGGCATGCCCGGCGGGGGAGGGTGGATCAGCCCGGTGTACCACCATGGATAGACCCCGTAGGTCTGGCCGGTGTAGGCGGTGCCGGTGAGAAGCAGATCGCTGAAGCTGAGTTCCATGTTTCCGCCGTATTTGGCCCCATAGGACATGCCGTCATGGAACTGGAGGGTCGCCTCGCCATAGGGGTTCCCCGCCCCCGGCCCCTGCGGGAAGGGAGAACCGGCGTGGGGCCAGTCGGAGATGCCGGAGAGCATGTTCCACACCGGGTCGGTCTGGTTCAGGTCGGGCCGCTTCATGGTCACCGCGCCGATGGCGCGATGGCAGGTCTCGCACATGACCCCTTCGTCGTCGGTCGAGAGAATGATGCTATGGATGGTGTCGGTTCCGTCGGCCGCCCCGCCGAGCTTCGGGTCGAAGCGGCCCGACAGCCAGCCGTTGGGGGAGTGGCAGCGGTAGCAGAGATTGCCGGCACCGTCGCCGGCGCCGCTATTCTTGACGGTGCTGTTGGCTATGATCTGGTTCGCCCGGAACACCGGGTCCCGCATGGCGCTGGCCATGGTCGTCCCGGCCCAGTTGCCTCCGTGTCCTGCCTGCTGGTCGATGGTCCCTCCGTGGCAGGCCATGCAGGTGACCGGGAACTCGAAGACGTTGTACGGGGCGGGGAAGGTGATGTTGGGGAGTTCCTGCTGCTGCGCTCCCGGATTCGGCACCGACGTGCCGGCTGGCGAGCGCCTGCCGGGGACGTCGGCAGAGGCGATCCCGGTCAGGACCAGGACGGTCAGGAAAACCAGGAACGTCGCGGACACCCGCCCCCAGGCCGTCGTACCTCCCACGGAATTGCTCTGGTTATTCATGGTCGTTCCCCCTTTGCGTTCTTCACCTGCTCTGGACATCGATCCTCGTCGACCTGTTGGACAAAAGCAGATCTGTGCCACGGGTCGCCAGTGGTTACGTATCCCTCCCTGAGGCACATATCGTGCGGTTCTCACGGCTCCGTCCCTTTTTTCTGCACGGTCGCCTGCCGGGGGTGGAGGGTGAGGGTGAGTTTTCCCTCGAATCGCTCGTTGCCGGTAAAAACCCCCTCTCCCGACACCCACCGGCTGGGGGGAGTCAATCGCGGCGCCGTCATCCTGGCATCGAGCTCACCCTGGGCGGTCGCCGGGTTGAAGGAGAGATCGGCAGTGAGGTCTCCCCTGATGACCGCCGGGACGTGGCGGGTCTTCACCGACGGCGAGCCGGCAAGGGTCCAGCTCCCCTGGAGATACCAGCGCCCCCCCTTCTGGTCCGGGGTGTCCCGGTGTGGAGAGATGGCAGTCAGTATGAGCCGGAACTTCCCCTGCGGAACGGGGACATCCTCCCCCACGGCGACGGCGTCAGCCTCCACCGTATAGCCGCTGTTCAGGGTCCCCTCGCCGGTCTCGCTGCTCTGGCCGCTCCGCACCACTTTGGCGTTGGTCAGCTGCCAGCTCACCTCCTGAGGAGCAGCCTGCCGCATCGGGGGCGCCGGTGGTTCAGTGGCGCCGACAACTGCGGCGATACAAGCCAGCAGGGGAAGGAAAAATCCGGTCACGCGCACCGTCTGGCGGTAGGGGATCATCCTTGTTCTCCTTTCTCGCCTCATCTCCTCCGGGGCTCAGCAAAACCAGAGAGCGGTATCGGGTCATGCCGATGACCGACCCGCTTCGTTCATCATCGCGCCTCTGCGCAATGGAGAACTCTTCGCCTCGCGGTTCACGGCGGGGACGACTCCTCCGAACGGCAGTTGTATTTTGTTAGAAAACTTTTACCAGATGAACGGCCTCGGGCATGATGGGCTCTGTCTGAAAATGATTTAAGAAAATGGCGGAGGGACTATCGGGGTTTGTCCTACGGGGGGGATTGAACCGGCGACTAACGGGGCAATGCCCCCATCAGTCGATGGCGGGGGGGGCGTCAGGCAAGACGATGCTCCAGTGCATAACGGGTAAGTTCGGCGTTGTTCCGCATGTTCATCTTCCTGAGAATATGGGAGCGGTGGGTACTGATGGTCTTCACGCTCAGGCAGAGTTCATCCGCGATCTTGCCGACCGTCTTGCCCGCCGCGATGAAGCAGAGCACCTGGAACTCCCGGTTGGAGAGGAGGGTGTGAAGGGGCTTGTTCGATGGGGATTCCAGGGAGGTGACGAGACATTCCGCCACGGTGGGGCTGATGTATTTCTTGCCGAGGCTCAGGCGATCCAGGGCTTTCATGAGCTCGCGGGACGGACTCCCCTTGGTCACGTAGCCTGCGGCACCGAGACGGAAGGCACGAAGTGCATACTGCTCCTCGGGGTGCATGCTGAGCACCAGGACCGGGAGGGTCGGCTTCAGGGCCTTTACCTCTGCCAGCACCTCCAGGCCGCTGCGGCCAGGCATCGAGATGTCGAGCAGCAGCAGGTCGTAATCTTGAGCCTTGATCCTCTCCAGCACGTCCTGGGCGGTATCGGCCTCATCAACCGTTGCGGGATTGAGGGTCTTGGCCAGGACCTGTTTCAGCCCTTCCCGAAAGATAGCATGATCGTCAGCTATGAGGATTCTTCTGAGCAGTCCCATTGTGTACCTCCCCCATCTTCAGCGGGATCCGTGCCAGCACGACGGTACCCCGGCCGGGACCGCCGCAGATTCTCACCTTTCCACCAAGAGCGGCGGCCCGCTCCCGCATGCCGATCAGGCCGAATGAGATGGTCGAGTTCAGCTGGTTTCGGGCGATCCCCTTGCCGTTGTCCCGTACCGCAAGCACCATCCTGTTTCGTCTCCGGGTGAGACGTGCCTTCACCATGGTAGCCCCGGCGTGGCGCAGGACGTTGGTCAGGGACTCCTGGAATATCCGGAAAAGCGCGATGGACATCTCCTGGCCCGGATCGGAGATGTCCGGGGCCACGGTCATCTCGCAGCGGATTCCGCTCTTCTTTTCGACCTCTCGCGCCTGCCACTCCAGTGCATCCGCAAGCCCCAGCTCGTCGAGCATGAGGGGGCGCAACGCGGCACAGAGCCGCTGGACGGTCTTGACGGTGTCGCTGATCAGCAGGGACATCTCCTGGGTCTGACGGTGGAGATATGTCTGGTTCGGCCGCAGTTCCCGCTCGATGAGCGCCACCGAAAGCTGCAGTGTCGCCAGGGTCTGCCCGAGTTCATCATGTATTTCCCGGGTAATGGCGGCCCGTTCCTCTTCCCTGACCCTCTGGAGGTGATTGGAGAGATTACGAAGTTGTTCCCGCGACGTGAACAGCTCCACTTCGAAGCGTTTTCTCTCGGTAATATCCTCCTTGACCGCAACGAAATTGGTAATGACCCCTTTCGCATTCACCACCGGCGCAATGGATGCAGACTCCCAATAGATCTCACCATTCTTCTTCCGGTTGACAAACTCGCCGCGCCATTCCCGACCCGACAGAATCGTCCCCCAGAGCTGCCGATATTCCTCGGCGGTTGTGTAGCCGGTTTTCAGGATGTTCGGATTTTTGCCGACAGCCTCTTCCAGGGAATAGCCGGTCAACTCCGAGAACTTGGGGTTCACGTACTCAATGGTGCCGGCCTTGTCGGCGATGACTATGCAGCTCGGGCTCTGCTCCACGGCACGGGATAGCGTGCGGACCTTCTCCTCCGTCCGCCGCCGCTCAGTGACATCGTGGAGAACCTCAAGCATGGCGAGGGTGCCGTTCTCCCCTGCGACCGGCGAGGCGGAGATTTCGAAGTAACGACCGCTCCTGAGCGACTGCCACTCCACCTTCTGCGGTTTGCCGGAAATGAAGACGTGATGGCGGCACCAGGGGCAGAGCTCCGTACTGCCGGAGAAATACTCGTAGCACTTGCGTCCGGCAACCGGTCCGAACTCCCGTTCAAGGGCGCTGTTGATGTATTCGATCTCGTAGCGCTGGTTAACAATATAGACGCCGTCCTCCATGGCGTCGAGGATTCCTCTGAGCTTGTTCCGTTCGAGTTTCAGGGCCTCCGCGGTCCGGTTGCGCTCGGTGGTCTGCATGACCAGCGGGCGAAAAATCAGATGGATGAACACAGGGATCAGCAGGAGGAGCAGGAAGAGCGAATCGATGATGGTCGTGAGCCAGAGAGGGAGAGGCGGCAGGTGCGCCAGAATGACCATTACCAGGGCTTCGGCGGAGGATATCCCAAGAGCAATGACGACGACCAGCCGAAAGGGAAAGCCGTAGAGCCTTTTGAGTCCCTTTGGGGGATTCCCCATTAATCCTCCCTACCACCCCGTTGCTGAAACATTCGCTCCTGGGGACGATCATGAAGGCTGGTCGGGGGAGATGCAGGCGTGACCGGTCGTTTCAGAGGTACCCGGCCTTCAGAAAGAGCATCTTTTGTTCTCCTGATGGAGATGTCTGCGGGTGCGTTGATGGCTGCTAATGGTGTGCAACTAACCTTATCACGTTCCGGGCCAAGTTCAAGCAGTGCCCTGGCGGCGTAATCCTGCTTCTGTCCGGTCGGTGCGGGTCAGGCGTCGGGGGATTTTCCTGAGGATGGGGGCCTTGCTATTGCCCCCGCGCCAGAAGGGTCCGATGGACCATGAGGTCGAAGAGCTCCTCCAGGTCCGACTGGACGGCGGCCGATTCGATGATGCCGAGGGCCCGGGCGATGGCCTCGAAGGTGGCCACCCCTTCGGGATGGCATTCGCGGCGGATCCCCCAGCGGGTCGGAGGGCCGGCGGGGAGCCGGACCATTTCGGCGTGCTCGAGCCCGGGGAGCCTTCTTCCCATGCGGGACGCCTGGCGCCAGGTGCCGTCGGGCACCACCAGGGTCACCGGTCGGCGGTCCGCCGCCAGGAGCGCGCCGTCCAGCACGGGGACGTCGTCGCCGGGGTAGAGGAGAAGGGTCCGGCGGTGGGGGGTGTCGAGGTCGCGAAAGTCGAGGGGGCGTTCCCGATGGCCGTGGATGCGCAGTTCGCTGTTGGGAAGCGCCGTCAGGGCCAGGGGGCCGGTGGCGGTGGTCTTGATCCATTCGCGGTGGTGCATCACGAGGACGAGACGGGTCCCGAGGTCGTGGCGGGGGATGGAGGAACAGAGGCAGAGGGGGAGGTGCAGGCGGCATCGCCGGCAGCGTTCGGTTCGTTTTGATCGGGTACCCATGGTTCATCACGCTCACTGGTTGTTGGTAGGGTGAGGGTACCATTCGACACGGATTCAGGGGAAGAGGAATCTGAAAGACGAGGGCGGTGAAGACGGAAGAAGCGGACGACCGCTTTTTAATCTTTATTAATGGGATGAGTCGCTCGGTCGTTTCCTCGCCAGTCTCGACCTGATTTTGCGATGATAGCTGGTTTTATAAGCAATTTTTGGCGACCATGCCCACGCCCTCCTTCGTGATAGCCACGTTTTTAATCTTGCAGGAAAAATCTTTTTGGGGTAATCAAGGGACAAAATGACCCGCCGCCCGGGACATAATGATACAGTGTGGGACAAAATGATACATGGTGCGGGTCGAAAGAGTGGTCGGAATGTGTGTCTTCGGCCCGCTCACTGTTCGTGATATCGCTCTGTTACGGTGCTGTTGGCCGGCCCTGGCGAAAAAAACCGGGTTGGCACATATGTTGATGTATACGTGGAGATGTTTTGCGAATGATTTGTAATTATTAATCAAAGCGTGCGCCGGTAGTTACTGCCAGGGCAGATGCCGGTCAGAACGCGCAAAATCACATGTTAGGGGGTTGTATGGGAAAAGAGGCTTTTCTTCGTGACGGCGTTTCACGAAGGGATTTCATCAAGACGTGCGTCGCTGCCACGGCCGTTATGGGGTTGCCGTACAGCATGCACACCAAGGTCGCCGAGGCGGCCCAGAGGGCAAACAAGCCGCCGGTGATCTGGCTCCACTTCCAGGAGTGCACCGGCTGTTCCGAGTCGCTGCTCCGCGCCGGCCACCCCGATGTCGCCTCGCTGATCCTCGACATGATCTCCCTGGACTACCATGAGACCCTCATGATCGGTTCGGGGCACCAGGCGGAGCAGTCGCTCCACGATTCCATGAAGGCCAACCACGGCAAGTACATCCTGGTGGTGGAAGGGGCAATCCCGACCAAGGACAAGGGGATCTACTGCAAGGTGGGCGGAACCACCGCCATCGACTCCCTCACCCGGGCCGCCGAGGGTGCCGCCGCCATCATCACCATCGGCACCTGCGCCGCCTACGGCGGAATCCAGTCGTCGCCGCCGAACCCGACCGGCGCCGTGGGGGTCCGCGACATCATCAAGAACAAGCCGATCGTCAACATCCCGGGCTGTCCGCCGAACCCGTACAACTTCCTCTCCACGGTCCTCTACTTCCTGACCTTCAACAAGCTCCCCGAGCTCGATTCCCTCGGCCGTCCGAAGTTCGCCTACGGCCGCAAGATCCACGAGCACTGCGAGCGCCGCCCCCACTTCGACGCGGGGCGCTTCGCCACCGCCTACGGCGACAAGACCCACGCCGAGGGGTACTGCCTCTACAAGCTCGGCTGCAAGGGGCCGGCGACCTTCGCCAACTGTTCCGTGCAGCGCTTCAACGACGCCGGCGTCTGGCCGGTCTCCGTGGGGCACCCCTGCATCGGCTGCACCGAGCCGGAGATCCTCTTCCGCAAGCCCATCGCCGAGAAGCTCCAGATCCACCTGCCGACGCCCCCCGATACCTACGCGCCGGCCGACCTGGGACAGAAGGGCCCCGGCGTGAGCCCGCTCGCAACGGGTGTCGTCGGCATCGCCGGCGGCGTGGCCCTGGGCGCTGGCGCCATGCTGGCGAAAAAGCTGCCCAGCGGGGAGGAAGGTCATGAAAAGCACGACTAGACGCGACTTTCTCAAGATGATGGGGCTCACCGGCGCCGCCTGCCTGGCGAGCGCCGCTCCCCTCTGCGCCTCCACCGGACCCGCTGCCGACAGCGAAACCGCCATCGCCATGCTCTACGACGCCACCAAGTGCGTCGGCTGCAAGGCGTGCATGGCGGCCTGCAAGCGGGTGAACATGGACCAGAACAACCTCTCCTACGAGCGGCTCCCCTCCGACAAGGACCAGCTCTGGGATGCCCCCAAGGACCTGTCGGGGAGCACCCGGACGGTCATCAAGCTCTACAAGGAGAGCGACACCCGCTTCTCCTACGTGAAGCACTCCTGCATGCACTGCACGAAGCCGGGGTGCGTCTCCGCCTGCCCGGTGAAGGCGATGACCAAGGACCCGGTGACCGGCGTGGTGGCCTACGACAAGAACCGCTGCATCGGCTGCCGCTACTGCCAGGTGGCCTGCCCCTACAACATCCCCCGCTTCCAGTGGGACAAGGCGATCCCCCAGATCGTCAAGTGCGACTTCTGCAAGGAGACGAACCTGAAGAGCAAAGGGGTCCCCGCCTGCGGCGAGACCTGTCCCGCCGGCGCCATCACCTTCGGCAAGCGGAAGGAGCTGCTGGCCGAAGCCCACGACCGGATCAAGGCGAGCCCCGACCGGTATCTCCCCAAGGTCTACGGCGAGAAGGAAGTGGGTGGGGCCAACCACCTCTACCTGGCCGCCTTCCCCTTCAAGAAGCTGGGATTGCCGGAGCTGAAGGAGGAGTCCCCCGCGGCCCTCTCGGAGCATATCCAGCACACCATCTACAAGGGGTTTGCCGCGCCGGTGGCCCTCTACGGCGCCCTCTGCGTGGTCGCCATGAAGAACAAGAAGGCCCAGGAAAAACTCGGACACGGGGAGGACGACTAAGATGGGATCTCATCACGACGAATATCAGGTCCAGCCTGGTAAGATCTTCACCAAACCGTTCTTCATCCTGCTCGCCCTGGTGGTGTTCGGCTTCGGCCTCATCGCCTACCGGTTCTTCGCCGGCGTCGGCGCCGTGACGGGGCTCTCCGACGGCTATCCGTGGGGGATCTGGATCGCCTACGACGTCGCTACCGGCACGGCGTTTGCCTGCGGCGGCTACGCCCTGGCGCTCCTCATCTACATCATGAACCGGTGGAAGTACCACCCGCTGATCCGCTCGGCGCTCCTCACCAGCGTCTTCGGTTACTGCCTCGCCGGCTTCTCGGTCATGGTGGACCTCGGCCGCTACTGGAACGCCTACAGCTTCTTCCTTCCGACCCGGTGGCAGCCGAACTCCATCATGTTCGAGGTGGCGCTCTGCGTCATGACCTACTCCATGGTTCTCATCATCGAGTTCCTCCCGGCGGTCCTCTACACCCTGGAGCACAGCAAGTGGAGATGGGTGCGGGAGTCGGCCCACTGGCTCTACCCGCGGCTTCTCCCCGACCGCGAGGCGCTCCACTCCGGGCTCACGGTGGTGAGCAAGGTGGCGGGGCACATGCAGGTGCGGCTCGACAAGGTGCTGATCTTCTTCATCGTCCTCGGCATTACGCTGCCGTCCATGCACCAGTCGTCCCTCGGCTCCATGATGATCGTGGCGGGAGAGAAGCTGAACCCCCTCTGGCAGACCGGTTTCCTGCCGCTGCTCTTCCTCATCAACTGCATCTTCATCGGCTACGCCACGGTGATGTTCGAGTCCATCGTCTCCTCCTACGGCTTCAAGCGGGCCTATGAGGTACACGAGATCGCCGGCATCGCCAAGATCGTCCCGATGGTTGCCGGACTCTGGATGGCGGTCCGCTTCGGCGACCTCATCTGGCGCCACCAGATTCCGGCCATCTTCGCCTTCGACAAGAACTCCTGCTTCTTCCTCCTGGAGGTCCTCCTCATCGGCGGCGGCGCCTTCATGCTGCTGTCGAAGAAGAACCGCCTCTCCCCGCGGATGCTCTTCATCAGCGGCGCGATCCTGATGCTCGGCGGCGGGCTCTTCCGCTTCAACGTCTACCTCATCGGGTTCAACCCGGGGGCGGGGTGGAGCTACTTCCCCTCCTTCGCCGAGTTCATGATCACCGTCGGGATCATCGCTCTGGAAATCCTCGGCTACCTGGTGCTGGTCAAGATCTTCCCGGTCATGCCGAATCCGAAGAAGCACTTTGCGGAGGCTGAGGAAGAGGAAGAAAGTCTGGTCGGCGATACCGTGCCGGTCAAGGTGTACGCGGGAAAGTAGGGGCGCCGCTTGCTGCGCCCGTCCATGACCTATCCTGCAGGGGCGCCGCAAGCGGCAAGTGTGCCGCACGCAGCGCCCCTGCATAGAATCAAAAATATTTTCGGAGGAAATACATGTCTAAACGCATCACCATCGACCCCATCACCCGGATCGAGGGTCACCTGAGAATCGACGTGGAAGTGAACGGCGGACAGGTTTCGAAAGCCTGGTCGTCGGCCCAGATGTGGCGCGGCATCGAGACCATCCTGAAGGGGCGCGACCCCCAGGACGCCTGGTCCTACGTCCAGCGCTTCTGCGGCGTCTGCACCACGGTCCACGCCATCTCCTCCATCCGCGCCGTTGAGCACGCCCTGAACGTGGAGGTGCCGCTCAACGCCCAGTACATCCGCAACATCATGATCGCCCAGCACTCGGTGCAGGATCACATCGTCCACTTCTACCACCTCTCGGCCCTGGACTGGGTCGACATCGTCTCGGCGCTGAAGGCCGATCCGAAGAAGGCCGCGGCAATCGCCCAGAGCCTCTCCGACTGGCCGGGGAACAGCGAGAAGGAGTTCAAGGCGGTCCAGGACAAGCTGAAGGCCTTCGTCGAGGGTGGACAGCTCGGCATCTTCGCCTCCGGCTACTGGGGTCACCCGGCCATGAAGCTGCCCCCCGAGGTGAACCTCATCGCCGTGGCCCACTACCTGAAGGCCCTCGACTACCAGCGCAAGGCGGCCCAGGCCGTGGCGGTCCTCGGCGGCAAGAACCCCCACATCCAGAACCTGGTGGTGGGTGGCGTCGCCACCGCCATCAACATGGAGAACCTCGCCACCCTCAACATGGAGCGGATCGCCTACCTGCGCCAGCTCATGACCGAGACCCGCGACTTCGTCCAGAAGGTCTACTACCCGGACCTCATCGCCATCGCCTCCTTCTACAAGGACTGGTTCAAGTACGGCGCCGGCGTCACCAACTACCTGGCGGTCCCCGAGTTCGCCGAAGACACCAAGAACACCAAGTTCGCCCTGGCGGGGGGGATGATCTACAACGGCGACCTCGCCACCTTCAAGCCGATCACCACCCACCAGGACCAGGCGCTCATCCAGGGGATCACCGAAGGGGTGGCCCACGCCTGGTACGAAGGGGCCCAGTCCCTCCATCCGTGGGAAGGGGAGACCAAGCCCGAGTACACCGACTTCCAGGAGAACGGCAAGTACTCGTGGTGCAAGTCGCCGCGCTTCAACGGCAAGGCGATGCAGGTCGGGCCGCCGGCCCAGGTCATGGCCGCCTACGCCACCGGCAACCCGAAGGTCAAGAAACTGGTGGACGACGCTGCCGCCAAGCTCGGCATCGGCCTGAAGGATATCCACTCCACCATGGGGCGGCTCTTCGCCCGCGGCGTCCGGGCCCACGTCATGGCCGACCTCTCCCTCGACTACCTCGACAAGCTGGTGGCCAACATCGGCAAGGGTGACACCACCTACGCCAACCCCACCGAGATCCCGAGCGGCGAGTACAAGGGGGTCGGCTTCCACGAGGCGCCCCGCGGGACCCTCTCCCACTGGATCGTCATCGAAGGGAAGAAGATCAAGAACTACCAGGCGGTGGTCCCCTCCACCTGGAACGCCTCTCCCCGCGACGAGCACGGCCAGCCCGGCCCTTACGAGGCATGCCTCGTGGGGAACCCGGTGGCCCAGCCCGAGAAGCCGCTGGAAGTGTTGCGGACCATCCACTCCTTCGACCCCTGCATCGCCTGCGCGGTCCACACGGTCGACCCGGAGGGGAAAGAGATCACCAAGGTCAAGGTGCTGTAGGCAATTGGTACGTAGGGGCAATTCAAACGTAGGGGCAATTCATGAATTGCCCCTACACCTGAGGATTTATATGAGAACCCTTATTTTCGGCGCCGGCAACCTGATCCTCTCGGACGAGGGGTTCGGCGTCCACGTGGTCAAGTATCTTGAAGACAACTACACCTTCCCCGAGGAGGTGGAGCTTTTCGACGGCGGCACCCTCGGCATCATGGTCACCCACAAGATCGAGGAGGCCGAGCGGGTCTACATCGTCGACACCCTCGACACCGCCGGCGAGCCGGGGGATGTCTTCCGCTACGAGAAGGAAGACATCATGCTGAACCGCCTGCCGGTGAAGCTCTCGCCTCACCAGATCGGCATCCAGGAGATGCTCTACATCAGCGAGATGCGGGGCGGGTGTCCCGATGCCATCAGCCTCCTGGGGGTCATTCCCAAATCCTTCGATCCGGGGAACGAGCTCTCCCCATCCCTGAACGAAAAGCTGCCGCAGGTGGCGCGCCTCCTGGTGGAGGAACTGCGGGGGATGGGGTACGAGATCGGCGAGAAGCAATCGAGCGCCCTCAACTGACGGAGCGCGAAACCGCCGGGGCACCCCGGCACGAGGAGTGAAACACTATGTTCGGATTCGGCATGCCTGAACTCATCATCGTCCTGGTCCTCGCCCTGGTCGTGGTCGGCCCGGCGAAGATCCCCCAGCTCGGCCAGTCCCTCGGCAGCGCCATCAGGGGCTTCAAAAAGGGGATGCACGAAGAGGACGTCAAGGTGATCAACAAGGTCAACGAGGCCTGATCGCCGGCGCCGGGCGCTGTCACCCCGCAGGGGGGGCGTCCGGGTGAAACCGTGAAAACGAAAAAAGGAGCCAGTCGGCTCCTTTTTTCGTTTCTGCAGAGAGGATTCATTCCGCATCCTGATTAGCGCTAATCTTCCGCTGGACCCTTCTCCCTGAGGGAGAAGGTGGCCGAAGGCCGGATGAGGGGGCGAATAGCCTAGATTCGTCAGCCGGCAGGGCCGACGGTGCTCCGGATCACCTCCAAGATCGCCTCGCGGGTGAACGGCTTGGAGAGGAAGTCGCAGGCGCCGCCGGTCCGGGCGGCAGCGGCGGCCTCGCCGTTGGCGTAGGCGGTCATCAGCACCACCGGCAGCGCCGGCCGCAGCTCCCGGACCCGCTTCAGGATGCTGATGCCGTCGGTGTCGGGAAGCATCATGTCCTGCAGCAGGAGCCCCGCATCCCCCGGAGAGCCCCCCTCGATCCGCCGCAGCAGGCTCGCGCCGCAGGCGAAGGTCTCCACCGCAAGCCCCGCCGCTTCCAGCATCTTCTTCAGATACCGCCGCATCCCTTCCTCGTCGTCACAGATCAGGACGATCTTCGCGTTCATGGAGTGTTCTCCCTGCACCGTGTGTCATTGCGGACCGCTGGCGGGACAAAAAGTCACAGGGGCGGAGGTTTCCCTTCCCCTTCGGAGGGGGCTCCACCGCCGCAACGCCTCGATAGAGCACTATTTCCGGGATTTGCCGTCCGTCGACCCCTTCGTTTCGCCTCCCAGAGCGGAACAAGTATCATGCCAGTATACGGCAACGGTTCCGTTTCGTCGGGCGGCGCGCCAGCAGGGGGTTACTTCTCCGGGGGAGGGGTCGGCTCCGATGCGCTCTGGATGCCGGTGGCCACTTCGGGAATGATTCCCATCTGCCGGTAGAGGGGGCGGACCATCTCCCGGAGCCTCGGAAGCTGCCGGGAAAAGTGGAGTCCCGCGGCGAGGCACGCCACCGCCCCCACGAGGAGGGTGTCGCGGGCGCCGAGCCAGCTGGCCACCGAGCCGGCCATGAGGCTGCCGAACGGCGTCATCCCCATGAACGACATGGTGAAGAGGCTCATTACGCGACCTCGCTTGTCATCCTCCACGATGGTCTGGAGGATCGTGTTGCTGGAGGCCACCAGGGCCATGGCGCCGAAGCCCGACAGGCAGAGGCAGGCGAGGGAGAGGGGGAGCTCGCGGGAGAGGGCGAATCCGGCCACGCCGACGCCAAAGATGCTGGCGGCTGCGGCAATGACCCGGCCGAGGCCGACGACGCTCCGACGGGAGGCGAGGTAGAGGGTGCTGCCGAGGGAACCGACCCCGGCCGCCGCCATCAGGAAGCCGAAGGTGTGGGCGCCTCCTTTGAGGATCTCCTTGGCGAAGACCGGGAGCAGGACCGTGTACGGCATCCCCATCAGGCTGACGACCGCGAGCAGGGAGAGGATGGAGCGGATCGGGGGGAAACCGAAGGCGTAGGTGAATCCCTCGCGGAGTTCGTGCAGGATATGCTTGCGGGCGCCATGGCGCCGTGCCGGGGTGATCCTCATCGCCGTTATGGCGGCGATCACCGCCAGGTAGCTCGCGGCGTTCAGGATGAAGCAGACCCCTTCCCCCACGGTGGCGACCAGCACCCCTGCAATGGATGGCCCCACCAGACGGGCGCCGTTGACCATGGAGGAGTTGAGGGCGATGGCGTTGCTGAGGTCTTCCTTCCGCCCCACCAGCTCCACCACGAAGGACTGGCGGATCGGGATGTCGAAGGCGTTGACGCAGCCGAGCACCACACTGAGGGCGATGATCTGCCATACCTGCACCACCCCCGTCAGGACGGCGGCGGCCAGCAGCGCCGCCTGGAGCATGGCGAGGGACTGGGTGGCGATGAGGAGCCGGCGCCGGTTCCAGCGGTCGGCCAGCACCCCGGCCACGGGGGCGAGGAGGAAGGTCGGGATCTGGCTGGCGAAGCCGACTACCCCCAGAAGGAGCGCCGATCCGGTCAACCGGTAGACGAGCCAGCTCATGGCGACCTGCTGCATCCATGTTCCGACCAGCGAGACGCTCTGGCCGGCGAAAAAGAGGCGGTAGTTGCGCGACTGAAGCGCGCGCAGGGTGAGGCGCAGGCGCTCTCCGGTATTTTCGTGGCTTCCGCGTGCGAGCATCCGGGGTGGTTCTCCTTGGCGCCTTTGATCGGGGTGAGTCCATTCATGCTACCAGCATGCCGCGCGGTTGTCACGGGCCGTTGGCCGCAGGGGAGGGGACACGGAAAAAAATGAGGCGCTCCCTTCGGACAAAATGGTATCATTTCGTCGATCCCCCCGCCATACCGGGGGAGGTCGATTTTCTGCGGAAGGAATCCGATGATCAACGCCGAGCAACGCCCGATGTTCCGCTTTCTGGCGGTCATGACCGCCGCCTCCATGGTGGGGCTCCAGGGGTACACCATCCTCTTCAACAACTTCGCCGTGGAGACGGTCCATCTCGAAGGGCGCCACGTGGGGATCATCCAGTCGGTCCGGGAGGTGCCGGGGTTCCTCGCGCTCCTGGCGGTCTACGTCATGATGGTGGTGAAGGAGCACCGGCTCTCGGCCTTCTCCATCGCGCTGCTGGGGTTCGGGGTCGCCCTCACCGGCATCTTCCCCAGCTTTGCCGGGGTCGCCCTCACCACCCTCGTCATGAGCTTCGGGTTCCACTACTACGAGACCACCAACCAGTCCCTGACCCTGCAGTACTTCTCGACCCACCTCTCCCCCCTTGTCATGGGGAAGCTCCGCAGCCTCGCCGCCATCTCCAGCATCGCCGCGGCGGGCCTCATCTGGCTCCTCGCCTGGTTCCTCGACTACCGGGGGATCTTTATTGTCATCGGCGCCATCGTCCTGCTCTTCGGGCTCTGGGGACTCTTCCAGGACCCGACCCACGAGAGCGTCCCGCCGCAGCGGCTGCGGATGGTCGTCCGGCGGCAGTACTGGCTCTATTACCTCCTCACCTTCCTCTCCGGGGCGCGGCGGCAGATCTTCATGGTCTTCTCCATGTTCCTCCTGGTGAAGATCTTCCACTTCTCCATGCAGGAGATGACGATCCTCTTCCTCATCAACAACGGCATCAACTGGTTCCTGAACCCCCTCATCGGCCGGGCCATCAACTTCTTCGGCGAGCGCGCCCTCTGCAGCCTCGAATACCTGGGGGTGATCCTCGTCTTCATCACCTACGCCTACGCCACCTCCAAGGGGATGGTGGCGGGGATGTACATCCTCGATTCCATCCTCTTCAACTTCGCCGTGGCGATCCGGACCTACTTCCAGAAGATCGCCGACCCCCAGGACATCGCCCCGAGCAGCGCCGTCGGCTTCACCATCAACCACATCGCCGCGGTCTTCCTCCCCGCCCTCGGCGGCTACCTCTGGATGATCGACTACCGGATTCCGTTCCTGGCCGGCGCCGTCCTCGGCGGGGTATCGCTCCTCTTTGCCCAGTGCATCCGCCTCCCGGCGGACGAGCGGTCGCTTCCCGTGGCGGGGGCCGCGGAGGCGGAGTAACGGTGGTGCCCGTCATCAGTGGTGCGGAAAATTCGATAAGCTAATGGTAACGGTCAAGGAGAAAATCATGGAACGCCAGACGTGTGGAGATGAGAGCCGGGAAAAGGCCGAAGGGACCGGTGCTTCCGGCTGCGGCGGCGGAGCCGCCGGCGACGCGCCACCCTGCTGAGGCCCGAAAACCCTCGCGGTCGGCGGGGAGATCAATGAGAACGTCCCCGGCTTCGTGCAGTGGCTCGCGACCCCTGCCGGCCGGGTGCCCCAGGTTTCGTCGGAGCTGGGGTTCGCGGACCGCCTCGGCGCCTGGAAGGCCCGCTGGGGGATCGGCCGGATGTCGTACCTGGTGCCGCCCGGGCTGTACGCCATAGGAGATCCCGGCGCGGACGATCCGGTGGTGGTGACCGCCAACTACAAGATGAGCTACGACCTCGTCCGGCGGGCCCTTGCCGGCCGCCGCGTCTGGCTCCTCGTCCTGGAGACCCACGGGATCAACGTCTGGTGCGCGGCGGGGAAGGGGACCTTCGGCACCGTGGAGCTGGTGCAGCGGATCTGGCAGACCGGACTCCACCAGGTGGTGCAGCATCGGCTCCTCCTCCTGCCGATCCTCGGGGCGCCGGGGGTGGCGGCCCACGTCATAAAGCAGGGGACGGGGTTCGGGGTCCGGTACGCGACGATCCGTGCCACGGACCTCCCGGAGTTTCTCGATAACGGCATGGTCACCACGCCGGCCATGCGGGAGCTGACCTTCACCCTCCGGGAGCGGCTCGTGCTGGTGCCGGTGGAGCTGGTGAGCTCCCTGCCGGCGACGCTGGCGATCGTGGCGGTCCTCGTGGCGGCCGGGTTGCTCGCCGGCTCCCCGCTGGCGCCGGCAGCGGCCTACCTCGGGGGGGTCGCGGCGGGGGCTGCCGTGACGCCGTTGCTCCTCCCCTGGCTCCCGACCCGGAGCTTTGCGGTGAAGGGGGTGGCGGCGGGGATGGCGTGGAGCCTCCTCTGGTACCTCCTCGCCGGCGGCAGCGGCTGGGACCGGACGACGGCGGTGGCGGCCTTTCTCTGCCTCCCGGCGGTGAGTTCGTTCTACGCCCTGAACTTCACCGGGAGCACCCCCTTCACCTCCCGTTCCGGGGTGAAGAAGGAGATGCGGCGTTCCCTGCCGGCCATGGGGCTCGCCGTCCTGGCCGGCATCATCGTCTGGCTGGCGGGGCGGTTCGTCTGAGAGGAGAGAAGGGATGAGAGGCTTTTCGCATCTGAAAAACGTGGCGACGCTGGAACTGGACCGTGCTGCCTGCATCGGCTGCGGCCGCTGCCCGGAGGTCTGCCCCCACGGGGTGTTCTGGCTGGACGGAGGGAAGGCCGCGCTGGCGGACCGGGACCTCTGCATGGAGTGCGGCGCCTGCGCCCGGAACTGCCCCGTGGCGGCCATCAGGGTGGATGCCGGCGTCGGCTGCGCCTCCGGGATGATCACCGAATGGCTCCGGGAGCGGAACATCCGCTGGTCCGGCGCCGACGGCTGCTGACGGAACAGCCCCCCCCGAAATCGTCTTCCGGTTCATGGCCGCCGTGCACCGGAAGAAATCTGCGATACAATTGCCGGAAAAACGGCCGGCTCTCCACTGCATTATTTCCTCCTCCAATCCTCCCTGATCTCTGCGATTTCCCCCCCCTCCCCGTGAAGCGTGCCGGCCCTTCCGCCATCCCCGAAAACGGAAAGGAGACGCCATGAAACGGATTTCATTCACCGTGAACGGAGTTCAGCACCGGTACGGCGGCGATCCGGAAATGCCGCTGCTCTGGTATCTGCGCGACCTGCTGCAGCTGACCGGGACGAAGTACGGCTGCGGCGCCGGGGTCTGCGGCGCCTGCACGGTGCACCTGGACGGTGTGGCGACGCGCAGCTGCATCACGAAGATGGGGAGCATGGCCGGCAAACGGGTGGTCACCATCGAAGGGTTGAGCCCCCACGGCGATCATCCGGTGCAGAAGGCGTGGCAGGCGTGCGACGTTCCCCAGTGCGGCTACTGCCAGGGGGGGCAGATCATGCAGGCGGCGTCGCTGCTGCGACAGAAGCCGCATCCGACGGAGCGCGACATCGAGGAGGCGATGCAGGGGAACATCTGCCGCTGCGGGACCTACCAGCGGATCCGCCAGGCCATCGTCCTGGCGGCGAAGGGAGGGAAGCCATGAGCGGCGTGGTAGTCGTCACCCGGCGTGAATTCCTGGGGACCCTGGTCTCGGCCGGCGCCTTCGTCCTCTCTGCCCGGCTTTTCCCCGGCGGGCCAGCCGACGCTGCCGCCGCGGGGGGCGCCCTCTGGCACCCTGGCGTCTATCTCGGGATCGAGCCCGGCGGCACCGTCATCATCATCACCCACCGGTCGGAGATGGGGACCGGAATCCGGACCGCGCTGCCGATGGTGGCGGCCGACGAGTTGGATGCCGACTGGCAGCGGGTGAGGGTCGAGCAGGCGCTCGGCGATCCGCGCTACGGGGACCAGAATACGGACGGCTCCAAGTCGATCCGCGACTTCTATGACGCCTTCCGCACCGTGGGGGCCACGGGGCGGCTGATGCTGGAGCGGGCCGCCGCGGCCCGGTGGGGGGTGCCCGCCGCGCAATGCCGGGGCGAGCGGCACGAGGTCGTCCACGCCGCCAGTGGCCGGCGCCTCGGCTACGGCGAGCTGGTGGCCGACGCTTCCCGGCAGGCGGTGCCGGCCGCGGGAGAACTGCGGTTCAAGACGCCGGCCGAGTTCCGCTATATCGGGAAGGGGGTGCCGATCGTGGATATGGTGGATATCTGCACCGGCAAGGCCATCTTCGGCTACGACGCCCGGATTCCGGGGATGGTTCATGCGGCCATCGAGCGGTCGCCGGTCCTGGGGGGGAGGCTCGCGTCGTTCGACGACAGGCAGGCCCGGCGGGTGGCCGGGGTGCGGGGGACGGCGGTGATCGACGCGGCCCGCCCCCCCTACGGCTTTCAGGCGCTGGGGGGAGTGGCGGTGATTGCCGACAGCTCGTGGGCTGCCCTTCAGGGGCGCCGGAAGCTGAAGGCGACGTGGGAGCCGGGTCCCAACGCCGGCTATGACTCGGAAGCCTTCCGGAAATCGCTGCAGGAGGCGGCGCGCAAGCCGCAGAAGGTCGTGCGGAACATCGGCGACGTGGATGCCGCTTTCGCCCGGGCTGCCCGGCTGCACGAGGCGGAGTACTATCTTCCGCACCTGGCCCACGCCTCCATGGAGCCGCCGGCGGCGGTGGCCGACTACCGCAGCGGCGCGGTCACGGTCTGGACCGCCACCCAGAATCCCCAGGCGGTCCAGGATACGGTGGCAAAGGCGCTCGGCATCGGCAAGAAGGACGTGATCTGCCACGTGACGCTCCTTGGCGGGGCCTTCGGCCGCAAATCGAAGCCCGATTACGTGGCCGAGGCGGCGATCCTCTCGAAGAAGCTCGGGAAGCCGGTGAAGGTGGCCTGGAGCCGCGAGGACGACATCCGCTTCGATTACTACCACTCGGTGGCGGCCATGTATTTCAAGGCGGCCACCGACGCCGCGGGGATCCCGACCGCCTGGCTCCAGCGCTGCGTCTTCCCCCCCATCGGCTCCACCTTCGATGCCGCCCAGCGTTACGGCGGCGACGGCGAGCTGGCCCAGGGATGGATCGACGTCCCCTTCGCCATCCCGAACCTCCGGGCCGAGAACGGGCCGGCACAGAGCCACGTCCGGATCGGCTGGCTCCGCTCCGTGGCCAACATCTACCACTGCTTCGGGGTCCAGTCGTTCTTCGACGAGCTGGCCGCCGCCGCAGGGCGGGACCGGGTCGACTACTTCCTGCAGCTGCTCGGCCCGCAGCGGCGGATCGACTTCGGGTCTGAGGGGACGAAAAACGTCAACTACGGCAAGCCCCTGGACCGCTACCCGTGGGACACGGGACGCCTGCGGCGGGTGGTGGAGCTGGTGGCGGAGCGCTCGGGGTGGGGAAAGAAGAAGCCGGCTCCGGGGCATGGCTTCGGCTTTGCCGCCCACCGCAGCTTCCTTACCTCCGTCGCGGTGGTGGTGGAGCTGGAGGTGGACGACAAGGGAGGAATCCGGATCCCCCGGGTCGATGTGGCCCTGGATGCGGGGCGGGTGGTGCATCCCGAGCGGGTGCGGGCCCAGTTCGAGGGGGCCGCGGTCTTTGCCGCGAGCATCGCCCTCATGGGGGAGATCACCGCCGCCAACGGCGCGGTCCGGCAGAGCAACTACCACGACTACCCCGTGGCGCGCATGGGTGATGCTCCCGTCGAAACCCACGTCCACCTGGTGGCGAGCGACGATCTGCCGACCGGGGTGGGGGAGCCGGGGGTGCCGCCGGTGGTTCCCGCCATCTGCAACGCGTTTTTCGCGGCCACCGGGACGCGGGTCCGGCGGCTGCCGCTCAGGGGAGCCGGACGCGTCTGACGGTAAAAAATTGGCGCACCAGCCTGCACGAGGGGGGACCGAACGGTTCCCCTTTTTTTATCGCCCGCGTTCCCCGATTCACCCGGGCAGCCTCTGGAGCCGATCTCCTGTCGCACCGACACCCTGCTTTTTTGCGGGACTTCTTTCCCGGGAGATTCCCCGGCACCCCTGGGGGACACGGCGAAACGAACCGATTCCCGGTGATTTCCTCTGTGTCTTCGTGGCTCTGTGGCGGAAATGTGGTTTTTGATAATTAAAGTCATGCTTGTCGGAATTGTCCTCTGTTTTGTGCGGTAATATGTGCGGGGTATTTGTGGGTTTTATCTTGACTCGTATGGTCAAATAATATATTTTTTGATGCAAATTGATTCAGTGGACATTACGGCGGCCAGCCGACCGCCGGGAGACCGTCAGTGCAGGGGGGAGAATAAGGTCATGAAACGGGAATTTCGCCTCGACACGCTGCTGATCCACGGCGGCCTGGAGCCCGGCCCGGCGGGGGCCACCACGGTTCCCATCGTCCAGTCCTCCTCCTTCGCCCATGACACCGCCGAAGACCTGGAAGACATCTTCCGCGGCCGGCAGGTGGGGCACGTCTACACCCGGATCAACAACCCGACCACCGAGAGCCTGGAGCGCCGTCTGACGCTGCTGGAAGGGGGGATCTCGGCCATCGCCACCTCGTCGGGGATGGCGGCCATCACCCTGGCGGTGCTGACCATCGTCCGCAGCGGCGACGAGATCCTCTCCTCCGCCTCGCTCTTCGGCGGCACCTTTTCCCTCTTCCGCGACACCCTCTCCAACTACGGCATCGCCACCCGCTTCGTCGACCCGAGCGACCTCGGCGCCATGCGCGCCGCCGTCACCGAGCGAACCCGCCTCATCTTCGTGGAAACCATGGGGAACCCGCGGCTCGACGTCCCCGACCTGGCGGCCCTGGCGGAGATCGCCCGGGAGGCCGGCGTTCCCCTTGTGGTGGACGCCACCGTTACCACCCCGGTCCTCGGCCGGGTGAAGGAACTGGGGGCCGACATCGTCGTCCACTCCACCAGCAAGTACATCAACGGCACCGGCAGCGCCATCGGCGGGGCGATCATCGACTGCGGCACCTTCGACTGGAAGCGGGCGAGCTATCCCCACTTCGAGCCGTTCGTGAAGAAGTTCCGCCAGTTCGCCTTCACCGCCCGGGCCCGGAAGCTCATCCACAAAGATCTCGGCGCCTGTCCCGCCCCCATGAACTCCTACCTCTTCTCCGAGGGGATCGAGACCATGGCGCTGCGGATGGAGCGCCACTGCGCAAACGCCCAGCGCCTGGCGGAGTTCCTGGCCGCCCACCCCACGGTGGCGTGGGTCAACTATCCCGGCCTTGCCAGCTCGCCGTGGCACGAGACCGCCAAAGCGCAGTTCGGCGGCCGCTACGGGGCGCTCCTCACCTTCGGCCTGGCCGACAAGGGGGCCGCCTTCCGCTGCATCGACGGCCTGCGCCTGGCCAAGAACCTGGCCAACATCGGCGATGCCAAGACCCTGGTGATCCACCCCGCCAGCACCATCTGCGCCGACTTCGGTCCCGAGGAGAAAGCCCTCATGGGGGTGAGCGAGGAGATGATCCGCGTCTCCGTCGGCATCGAGGCCATTGACGACATCATCGAGGACTTCGGGGAAGCGTTGGCAGGCTGTTGAAACGGAAAAAAGCAATCTGCCACAGAGTCACGGAGACACAGAGATTTTATGAATAAGAGCCTCTCTGCGATTTTCTCCGTGGCTCTGTGTCTCTGTGGCAGAAGTATTGTTTTTTGAACACTAACGTAAAGGAGATCGATATGAACCTGACGGTAAACGGAAAACCTTCCACGGTGGATGGCGCGGAAAGCCTGAACGTGACCGAGCTCCTCTCGGCGCTCACGGTGGCCCAGGCCGAGTACGTGACGGTGGAGCTGAACGGCGAGGTGCTGGAGCGGGAGGCGTTTGACGCCACCACAGTGAAAGATGGTGACAGCGTGGAGTTTCTTTACTTTATGGGCGGGGGACACTAGATGTTCACTGACCAGCAGATCGAGCGCTACTCCCGCCACATCATCCTGAAGGAGGTAGGCGGAAAGGGGCAGAAGAAGCTCCTGGACGGGAAGGTGATGGTGATCGGCGCCGGCGGCCTCGGGGCCCCCATCGCCCTCTACCTGGCCGCGGCCGGGGTCGGCACCATCGGCATCGCCGACGCCGACGTGGTGGACCTCTCCAACCTCCAGCGGCAGGTGATCCACTTCACCGCCGACGTAGGGAAGCCGAAGGTGGAGTCGGCCCGGGAGAAGATGGAGGCCATGAACCCCGACGTGACGGTGCGGACCTACCAGGAGTGGATCTCCGCCGCCAACATCGCCCGGATCATCGCCGACTACGACTTCGTCATCGACGGCACCGACAACTTCGCCGCCAAGTTCCTCATCAACGACGCCTGCGTCATGGCGGGGAAACCGTACTCCCACGGCGGCATCCTCCAGTTCGACGGCCAGACCATGACGGTGAAGCCGGGGGAATCCCCCTGCTACCGCTGCATCTTCCCGGCTCCGCCCCCCAAGGATGCCATCCCCACCTGCTCCCAGGCTGGGGTCATCGGCGTCCTCCCCGGGGTGCTCGGCACCATCCAGGCCACCGAGGCGATCAAGCACCTGCTCGGCCAGGGGGAGCTCCTCACCGGCCGGCTCCTCACCTACAACGCCCTGCGGATGCGCTTCCGCGAGGTGCCGGTGAAGAAGAGCGCCACCTGCCCGGTCTGCGGCGAGAACCCCACCGTGACGGAGCTGGTGGACGAGCTCGATGCGCTGAACGTCTGCGACCTGGAGAAAGCATGAATTTTTGCCACGGAGACACAGAGACACAGAGAAGATTGAACATGGGTTAGGCTGATCTCTGTGTCTCCGTGACAGATTTGGAGGTTTTGCGATGCTGAAAATTCCGCACAACATTTACGACGACCTCATCGCCCACGCCCGGGCCGACTTCCCCATCGAGGCGTGCGGCATCCTCGGCGGCATCGACGGCGCCGTTTCGGCCATCTTCCGGATGGCCAACACCGACCGGAGCAACGAGCACTTCATGATGGATCCGAAGGAGCAGTTCGCCGTGGTGAAGGAGCTCCGCAGCCGGGGGCTTGCGATGCTCGCCGTCTACCACTCCCACCCGGAGAGCCCGGCCCGGCCGTCGGAGGAGGATATCCGCCTGGCCCTCACCCCCGGCGTTTCTTACGTCATCGTCTCCCTGGCCGGGGCGGAGCCCGACGTGAAGTCGTTCCGCATCGTCGACGGGGTGGTGGAGCCGGAGCCGATCGAGATCGTGGAATAAATACGAAGACGGAACTTCCGCCACAGAGGCACAGAGACACGGAGGAAATCACAGAGAGATTTTTACTCACAAGAATAAGATCTCTGTGTCTCCGTGTCTCTGTGGCAGATTGTTCCTTTCGGGCTGAAAGGAGATTTACCCATGTCTGACGAGAAAAAGAGCACCGCCATCGACCTGAAGAACCTCAAGGCCGGCGGCTTCATCAAGGAGCGGGGGAAAGACCTCTTCACCGTGCGGCTGCGGGTACCCGGCGGGCGGCTGCCGGTGGGGCGGCTGAAGAAGATCGCCGAGGTGGCGGAGAAGTACGGCCAGGGGATGGTGCATCTCTCGGTCCGCCAGTCGGTGGAGCTGATCAACATCAACTTCAAGGATTTCGACGCCGTGGTGGCGGAGCTGGGGGAAGGGACCCAGAAGGTCGCCTCCTGCGGCGCCCGGGTCCGGGTCCCCACCGCCTGTGGCGGCTGCGAGTACAACCCCAACGGCCTTGTCGACACCCAGAAGTCGGCCCTGGAGGTGGACGAGAAGCTCTTCGGGACCCCCACCGGCCACCACAAGTTCAAGGTCGGCTTTGCCGGCTGCCCCTTCGACTGTCCCAAGTCGGCCACCAACGACGTCGGGTTCCAGGGAGCCATCTGGCCGGTGCTGGAGCAGGACGACTGCATCGGCTGCGGCCTCTGCGCCAAGTCGTGCACCGAGGGGGCCATCGCCATGGACGACGCGAAGCGCCCCGTCTTCACCGGCGACAACTGCCTCTACTGCGGCGACTGCGTCAAGGTCTGCCCCACCGAGGCGTGGAAGACGGAGAAGAAGGGGTACACGGTGCGGATCGGCGGCAAGTGGGGGCGGCGCCCCCTGGTGGGCACCCTCTTCGCCGAGTTCCTGCCGGAGGATCGGGTGGTCGACTTCATCACCGCGGTGCTCGACTGGTACAAGGAGAAGGCCGAAGGGGAGGGGAGGATCAGGCTCGGCGACGTGATCCGCGCCGAAGGGGCCGCTGCGCTTCTGGGCCATCTGCGGGAGCGGTTTCCCGGCTTCGTGGTGGACGCCACCATCCCCCCTCAGGCCATTGCAACCCAGATCGGAAAGGAGAGGTGAGCACCATGACGACGGTCGATCTGCGCGGGGTGACCTGCCCCACCAACTTCGTCAAGGCCAAGCTGGCGCTGGAGATGGTCGACACCGGCGCGGTGATCGAGTTCCTCCTCGACGACGGCGAGCCGGTGAAAAACGTCCCCCGGAGCCTCAAGGCGGAGGGGCACAAGCTCCTCGGCCTCAAGGAGACCGACGGCTACTACGTCCTCACCCTGGAGAAGGGGGAGGAGTGACGTCCGCCGCAAACATTTGGCAGTGGTCGAGAAGGCCCCGGAGCAGTCCGGGGCCTTCTCGCGTTTGGACGGCACTCTTCGCGCGGTTGGATCTTCTTGAAAGCCGTCGCAGCTGCCCTCCATGGTGACGTAATAATGTATACGTTATGTTACGGCGTATACATTAAAGTGTAACGCCGTCTGCTCCGATAACGGTAAATGCGGTCGTTGTCCGAACCAGGCCGGTCGGCGCGGTCGCAGATTCTGCGGTGTCGAAGGAGAGCATGGATGAAGATCAGAACGAAATTCATAGCGGTGAACGTGATGGTGGTGGGTCTCGCCCTGGCGAGCGTGACGGCGGCCTGCCTCTTCGAGTTCAACCGCGAACTGCGGCATCAGGCGATGATCTCCCAGGAGACGCGCCTCAAGACGCTCTGGGAGTTGCTGCGACAAAAGGGAGGGACCTTTTCGGCGGCCGACGGGAAGCTGAAGGCGGGAGAGTACGTCGTCAACGGCAACTACGAGCTTCCCGACAAGCTGAAGGAGCTGGCGGGGGGGACCGCCACCATCTTTCTGGGGGATACCCGGGTCTCCACCAACGTGCTGAAGCCCGACGGCTCCCGGGCGGTGGGGACCAGACTCCAGGGTCCCGCCTACGAAACGGTCCTTCGCGAGGGGAAACCGTTCCGGGGAGAGGTGGAGGTCCTCGACGTCCCCTACTTCGCCGCCTACGACCCCATCAGGAACCCCCAGGGGGAGGTGATCGGCGCCCTCTACGTCGGGGTCAGGAAGAGCGAGTTCTTCGCCTCCTATGACAATCTCAAGTGGGTCGTCGCCGGCATCGCCCTCCTGATCATCCTGGTGGCGGGGATTATCGCCCGGTTTGTGGTCCATCACCTGTTCAGGCCCCTCGACCGGATGCACGACATGCTCCGCGACGTGGCCGAAGGGGAGGGGGACCTGACCAAGCGGCTCGACTATCTGGAAGCGAACGAGGTGGGGGAGATGAGCCGGTCGTTCAACACCTTCATGGACAAGCTCCACGGGATAATTTCCGTGGTTTCCCAGACGGTGGCGCAGCTGGCGGCGGCCTCGACCCAGGTCCGCGGCTCATCCGAGATCATGGCCGGCGGCGCCGAGCAGGTTGCCGACCAGGCGGGGACCGCCGCCACGGCCGGGGAGGAGATGGCGGCGACCTCCGCCGACATCGCCCGCAACTGCGCCGTGGCCGCCGAGGGTGCCCAGCAGGCCGCCGATGCGGCCACGGACGGCACCACCGTGGTGGAGCATACCGTCACGGTCATGAACCGGATCGCCGACCGGGTGAAGGGGTCGGCCCGAAAGGTGGAGAGCCTTGGGAGCCGGAGCGACCAGATCGGCGAGATTGTCGGCACCATCGAGGAGATTGCCGACCAGACGAACCTCCTGGCGCTGAACGCCGCCATCGAGGCGGCCCGGGCCGGAGAGCAGGGACGGGGCTTCGCCGTGGTTGCCGACGAGGTGCGGGCCCTGGCCGAGCGGACCACCACGGCCACCAAGGAGATCGCCCAGATGATCAAGGGGATCCAGGCGGAGACCCGGTTGGCGGTTTCCGCCATGGAGGAGGGGGTGCACGACGTGGAGACCGGCACCACCGAGGCTGCCCGCTCGGGGGAGGCGCTCCGGAGCATTCTCGACCAGATCAGCGCCGTCGCCCTCCAGGTGAACCAGATCTCCGTCGCCGCCGAGGAGCAGACCGCCACCACCTGCGAGATCAGCGCAACCATGCAGGAGATCAACGGCGTCGTGAAGCATACGGCCCAGGGCGCCCTGGAGTCGGCCGCCGCAGCGAGCCAGCTCAGCAGCCTGGCCGAGGAACTCAGGCAGCTCGTGGGGCAGTTCCGGCTGGCGTAACGGCATCCTTCGCTCCTCCGGCTTCGCCGGGGTACGGGGCCCGTCGGTTTTCCGCGGGCCTCTTTTTTTACGCGGAGGAGCCGGCGGCGCCTCTCTCTCTAAAGTTTGCCGGGAAAATTCCGATGAGATGAAAGAGTACTTATCCGATGCGATGCCGTTGCCCCTAAGGAGGGATCCATGAAAATCAGGGTAAAGCTGCTGCTGATACTTCTGCTGCCGGCGGTCGGACTGCTTTATTTCGCGGCGAAGGAGATCGTTTCGGCGTACCGGCTCATGACCAGGATTAAGACGGTAGCTGCCGTGGCGGAACTGACGGTGAAGGCGAGCGCCGCTATTCACGAGCTCCAGAAGGAGCGGGGGATGACGGCCGGTTATCTCGCCTCGGGGGGAGCGACGTTCCGCGAAGAGCTCCCGCTCCAGCGCCGGGTGACCGATGCCCGGATTGCCGCGTTCAAGGGGGAGGCCGCCGCCGGCGTGGAGCGTCTGGCGATGCTGAGGGAGCCGCTCCAGGCGGCTGCCGGCCGGCTCGGTAAGCTGGAGGAGACCCGGACGGCGGTTTCCTCCCTCGCCCTTCCGGTGAAGGACGCCGTTGCCTACTATTCGGGAACCATCGGCACCCTCATCGATGTGGCGAATACCGTCGTCGAGGCGAGCGACCACCATGAACTGACGAGCCAGGCGGCCGCCTACGTGGCCCTCCTTTCGGCCAAGGAACAGGCTGGGCGGGAGCGGGCGACCCTCAACGGCGTGTTCACCGCCAACGGCTTCGATGATGAAAGCTACCGGCGTTTCGTCTCGGTCCTCGCCGCCCAGGAAACCTACCTGAACCAGTTCAATTTCTACGCCTCGGAACGCTTCCGGACCGCATTCCGGGAGAAGGTGGGGGGGGAGGTCAGCCGGCCGGTGGAGGAGATGCGCCGCATCGCCATCGACAGGCATGCCACGGGGAACTTCGGCGTCGAGCCCCAGGCGTGGTTCGCCGCCATCACCCGGAAGATCGACTCCATGAAGGAGGTGGATGATCTCCTCTCCGCCAGCCTGAAGGAGACGGCGACCAGGCTCGCCGGCGAGGCCCGGAACAAACTGGTGGCCAGCATTGCCATTTCGACGGTCCTGCTCCTGCTGGCGGGGATCGGGGGGCTCTTCCTGGTGGCGAGCATCATGCGCCCCCTCAACGGCATCCTCGTCATGCTGAAGGACGTGGCCGAGGGGGAGGGAGACCTGACCAAGCGCCTCGATGCCGGCAGCCGTGACGAACTGGGCGAGATCTGCTCGCTCTTCAATATCTTCATCGAGAAGCTCCACGGAATCATCCTGCGGGTCGCCCAGAACACGGCCCAACTGGCGACCGCCGCATCCCAGGTCTACGGCACCTCGGAGCAGATGGCCACCGGGGCCGAGGAGGTCGCCTCCCAGGCGGGAACCGTCGCCATCGCCGGAGAGGAGATGGCGGCGACCTCTGCGGAGATCGCCCAGAACTGCGCCATGGCGGCGGACGGGGCCCGGCACGCCACATCTTCTGCCACTGGCGGGGTGGCGGTGGTGGAGGGGACGGTGGTGGTCATGACCCGCATTGCCGAGCGGGTGACGGAGTCGGCCCGCACCGTCGAGAGCCTCGGGAGCCGGAGCGACCAGATCGGCGCCATCATCGGCACCATAGAGGATATCGCCGACCAGACCAATCTCCTGGCGCTGAACGCCGCCATCGAGGCGGCCCGGGCCGGGGAACAGGGGCGCGGGTTCGCCGTGGTGGCCGACGAGGTGCGGGCCCTGGCGGAGCGGACCACCCGGGCGACGCGGGAGATCGGCGAGATGATCAAGTCGATCCAGGCCGAAACGCGGGGGGCGGTCGCCTCCATGGAGGAGGGGGTGCAGGAGGTGGGGCGCGGCACCGCGGAAGCCGGCAAGTCGGGGGAGGCGCTTCGGGAGATCCTGGCGCAGATAAACTCCGTGGCGATGCAGGTGAACCAGATTGCCACCGCCGCCGAAGAACAGACCGCCACCACCAGCGAGATCAGCCGCAACATGCAGGAGATCACCGACGTGGTCCACCATACCGCCCGGGGCGCCCAGGAGACGGCGGAGGCAGCCAACCAGCTCAACCGCCTGGCCGAGGATCTCCAGCGCCTCGTCGGGCAGTTCCGGCTGGCTGGATAGCCCCCTGGCGAGTCCGGGCTCCCGGCGGGCAGCGCTCCACAGTTTGCAGGTGAAACGGGTCGGCATGAAGCCGGCCCGTTTTTGTTTCTTTACCTTTACCTCATTGTATGCCACGTTATACTTCCGCTCAAGTCTGACGGCTGAAAACCGATACATACAGAAAGAGCACCGCATGTTCTCCTCCAGAAAATCACGATGGCCGGTGGCATAGCCGCCGGTTCCGGCAAGGTTCTTTCATGACTCCGGACCGCAGAATCGCTCTCAGAATCGCCGCCACCTACGCCGTGGTCGGGGCCCTCTGGATCCTCTTCTCGGATCAGCTGCTGGCGCTCGTCGCCACCGACGTGAGGTCGGCAGCCGCCATCAGCATGGTCAAGGGGTGGATCTATATCGCCGTCACGGCGGCGCTCCTCTTTGGCCTCGTTTCCCGTCACGTGAAGACAATCCTCTGTGCCAAGCAGGAGTTGTGCAGGCGCAACGAGGAGTTGACGGAGACCGAAGAGGAGCTCATCCGGCAGATGGAGGAGCTCCGCCGCAGCCAGCGGGAGCTCCACGACTCCACCCAGACCCTCCAGGCGCTTTTCCAGGCCTCGCCCGTCGCCATCGTCGCCGTCGATACCGACGGTTTCGTCACCCTCTGGAACAATACCGCCCAGCGGCTGTTCGGCTGGCGGGAGGATGAGGTGATCGGCCAGCAGTACCCCCTCCTTCCCCCCTCCGAACTGGCGACCTTCCGGCACCGGCTCGAACGGACCCTCCAGGGGGATTCCCTGGAGCTCTCCCGCCAGCGGCGGATGACCAAGAGCGGCGCACTCATCGAGGTGGAGCTCGCCTCGGCACCGCTCTTCGACGAGGCCGATACCGTCTGCGGCGCCGTCGTCGCCCTGGCCGACTGGTCGGAGCACCAGGAGTTGGAGCGGAACCTGGAGCTGACCCAGTTCTCGGTGGACCATGCCGCCGCCGGCATCGGCATCATCGCGCGGGACGGGCGGCTCGTCCAGGTCAACGATACGATGTGCCGGGTCCTCGACTACGGACGGGACGAGCTCCGGGCCATGACCGTCCTCGATATCGACCCCGCGCTCACCCCGGAACTGTGGCAGCGGCGCTTCAACCAGGTCCGCCGCGACGGCTCGCTGGTTTTCGAGGTGGAGCGGCGCCGCCGGGACGGGAGCATGGTCCCCGTTGAGGTCACCGCCACCTATTTCTCCTACGAGGGGGAGGAGTATTTCTGCTCCTTCGCCACCGACATCTCCGGCCGCCGGGCCGCCGAGCAGGCGCTGCGGGAGAGCGAGGAGCTCTTTCGCCAGCTCTTTACCCAGAACGAGGACGCCATCGTCCTCCTGACTCCGGAGAGCTTCGACGTCATCGACGCCAACCCGGCGGCGGAGGAGCTCCTCGGCTTCCAGCGGGAGGAGCTGGTGCGGCTCGGCCCCTGGTCGTTTATCGCGCCGGACGACTACCGGTCGTTCATCCAGGCGGTCCCCCGCCTGAGCGACCGGCCGTTCCACCTCGACCGCCTGAACGCCCTCAGGATGGACGGGACCCGCATTTTCGTGTCGATCTGGGGGAAAACGGTCCGGCTGCGGGAGAAGGAGGTCATCTACTGCTCCATCCGGGACATAACCGAGCGGGTCAGGATGGAGGAGGAGATGAAGAGCAACCAGTCGCGGCTCATTCACGCCAACAAGATGGCGTCGCTGGGGGTGCTGGTCTCCGGCATCGCCCACGAGATCAACAACCCCAACAGCTACGTCTCGGTGAACGCCACGCTGCTGCGCGACGTCTGGCGCGACGCCACGCCGGTGCTCGACGAGTATGCTGAGGAACAGGGGGACTTTTCCCTCGGCGGCCTCCCGTTCTCCGAGATGCGAGAGACGGTGCCGAAACTCTTCACCGGCCTCGTGGAGGGGTCGCGGCGCATCAGCGCCATCGTCAGCAACCTCAAGGAGTTCGCCCGGGAGGACACCGGCGGGCTCTCCCGGACGGTGGACGTGAACCGGGTGCTCCACGACGCGGTCACGATCCTCGATCACCATATCCACAAGCTCTCCGACCGCTTCGCCGCCTCCTACGCCGACTCCCTGCCGCCGGTGCGGGGGAACCAGCAGCAGATCGAGCAGGTGATCATCAACCTGTTGATGAACGCCCTGCAGTCCCTGCCGGAGCGGAGCCGCGGCATCGAGGTCGCCACCCGCCACGATGCGGAGCGCCAGCAGGTGGTAATCACGGTGCGCGACGAAGGGAAGGGGATGAGCCGCCGAGTGATGGAGCGGATCACCGAACCGTTTTTCTCCACCCGCCTCGACCAGGGGGGGACGGGACTCGGGCTCTCCATCTCCGCCTCCATCGTCAAGGAGCATCGCGGGACCCTGGAGTTCGAAAGCCTCCCCCGCCAGGGGACCACCGCCATCGTGCGGCTGCCGGTACACAAAGCGGACTGATTTCACGCTGCAATTGCCCGTGCTTCATCCACCCCTCACCCGGCCTTCGATTCAGGAGCAGCAATGGACTCACACCCCACCACCTTCACGATCCTCCTCGTGGACGACGAGGAGGAGATCCTCTTCAGCATGCGGACCCTGTTCCGCAGCGCCGGCTACCCGGAGGTCCTCACCGAGAGCGACAGCCGCCGGGTGATGCCGCTCCTCGAGCGCCAGCCGGCGTCGCTCATCCTGCTCGACCTCTCCATGCCGTTCGTCTCCGGCTTCGACCTGCTCCGGCAGATCGCCCCCCGCTTCCCCCAGGTGCCGATCATCATCGTCACCGCGGCCAACGAGCTGGAGATGGCGGTGGAATGCATGAGGAGCGGGGCGTTCGACTATTTCGTGAAGCCGGTGGAGCGGAGCCGCCTGCTGGCCAGCGTCCAGCGGGCGCGGGAGCTGAACGGCCTCCGGCAGGAAGTGTCGACCCTGTCGCGGCAGCTTATGGCCGGCCGCCTCACCCACGCGGAGGCCTTCGCCCCGATCATCACCTGCAGCGACGGCATGCAGGGGATCTTCCACTATCTGGAGGCGGTGGCGGCCACCGACCAGCCGGTGCTGGTCACCGGCGAAACCGGCACCGGCAAGGAGCTGGCAGCCCGGGCCGTCCACGACGCCAGCGGTCGCAAGGGGGCGTTCGTGGCGGTGAATGCCGCCGGCCTGGACGACATCATGTTCTCCGACACCCTCTTCGGCCACCGCCGCGGCGCCTACACCGGCGCCGACCAGAAGCGCGAGGGGCTCATCGCCCAGGCGGCGGGGGGGACCCTCTTCCTCGACGAGATCGGCGATCTGGCCGAGGCGTCGCAGGTGAAGCTGCTGCGGCTGCTGCAGGAGCACGAGTACTACCCCCTCGGTTCCGACATCCCCCGCAAGAGTGACGCCCGGATCGTGGTCGCCACCAATCGCGACCTGCAGCAGATGATGGCGGCCGGCACCTTCCGCCGTGACCTCTTCTTCCGCCTCTCTGCCCACCGGGTGACGCTCCCTCCGCTGCGTGAGCGGCGGGAGGACGTCCCGCTGCTGGTCGACCACTTTCTGGAACAGAGCGCCGCGGCGATGCGGAAGAAGAAGCCGACCCCGCCGCCGGAACTCTTCCAGTATCTCTCCGCCTACTCCTTCCCCGGCAACATCCGCGAGCTCCAGGCCCTGGTGGCCGACGCCGTGGCCCGCCACCGGCAGGGGGTCCTCTCGCTGGAGAGCTTCAGGGAGGTGACCGGCGTTTCCCACTGCGCCGATCTCGGCGAGGTTCCCCGGCAGATCGCGGGGATCGTCGGCGCCTCCGACCGCATTCCGACCCTCAAGGAGGCCGAAGATGCCCTCATTGCCGAGGCCCTTCGCCTTGCCGGCGGCAACCAGGGGCTCGCCGCCTCCTACCTCGGCATCACCCGGCAGGCGCTCAACAAACGCCTCATCCGGCGCGGCGAGTCCGGATAGCGCCGGTCTCTACCGTGCCGTTCCCCACCCCTGCGACACTTGTTGCAGCGGTCCCATGATTTGCACCGGCCATGTCACGCGATTTCAGCCTGTTAGGTGTCGGGCGCTCCCCGGTCGCAACGGCTGTCGCACCCATGCGGGCAGCGTCGAAGTTCTATCGGCTCGAAAATGCTGACAAAAAGTGGTAAGGCCACTTTGGCACTGTCTCTGCTACCCCGAGAGACATGACAACGGATCGTGCATCGGCGCCGCTCGGCGTTCTCATCGCGGCATATTCTCCCTGGCTCCGCAGCCTTCTCACCGAAACAGTCGCATCCCAGCCCGGCCTGGCGGTTACGGCCGCCTTTCCGGACCTGCGCCAGGTCAGGTCGGCCCTTCGCCACCAGCGGCCGGACGTGCTGCTGCTGGACATGGAGATGCCCCACCGCGACAGCGTCGTCTTCATCGAGCAGTTGATGCGGCAGCGGCCGATGTCGGTGGTGGTGGCGGCCCCTTTGACGGAGAAGAGCGCTTACCTCACGCTCCGGGCGCTGGAGATCGGGGCGGCGGACTTCATCCCGGTGCCGTTTCCCGGGGAGGAGGGGGACCTCTCCTCCTACGGCGAGACGGTCGCCGCGGCGATCCGCGGAGCAGTCCGGGTCAGGCTCAGCGTGGCGGCACGGCGGCGGGGCACCCGCTCTGCGGGGATGCACGGCACCCTGCCGGTGCTTCCCTCCCTGCCGGCGGCAGCGGTGGCCGGAAAGATCATCGTGGTCGGCAGCGCCGCCGGCGGCACCGAGTCCCTGGTGGAGTTCGTCTCCGGCCTTCCCTCCAACTTTCCGCCCGTCGTCGTCGCCCAGCCGATGCCGGCGCCGTTCAGCACAGTGCTCGCCCGGCGCCTCGATCATCTCGGCACCGCCTCCGTCCGCGAGGCCCTCGAGGGGGTTCCCCTCCTTTCCCGCCATGTCTATCTCTCGTCGGGAGACCGTCCCCTCGCCATCGAGCGGTGCGGCTCCTGCTTCGTGGCGAGAACGGTCGGAGTCGCGCCCGGCGGCGGCAGCCGCTCTCCGGTGAACCTCCTCTTCCGGTCGGCTGCCCGGTCGGCGGGTGAGGATGCCACCGGGGTGGTCCTGGCCGGCCAGGGGAGCGACGGCCGGGAGGGGGTGGCGGAGCTGCGCCGGTGCGGCGCATTCACCATTGCCCAGCCGCAGGACGAATGTCTCGCCCCCGAGATGCCGCGCGAAGCGGCGGCCGGCGGGGTGGCCGCCGTTGCCACGGTGGACGAGATCCCGCGGCTCATCGCCCGTCGTCTCACCCGTGGGGAGGAGGCGTTTGCCGCCGCGGCGGTGAATTTCAGCTACTGATTCCACCGTGCTTTCACGTTGACAAATTTCCCCTCACCCCGTCCCCTCTCCCTGAGGGCGAGGGATAAAAAAGGAGGCAGAACCCGATGAGCATCAGGTCCAAAGTCTATGCAACGGTCATCGCGCTCTTCACTGTGGCGGTGGCGGCGCTGATCTGCGTTACGTTCACGAGCACCAGGCGCCTCATGACCGACCTCGTCACCGGCGACCAGCTTCGCATGGCCCGCGACAACGCCGCCGGCGTTGACGGCTGGGTGCACGCGAAGCAGCAGCTCATCGGCACCGGCGCCAAGGAGCTGTCCCAGTTCGCGTCGGTGCCGAAGGAGCATGCAACGGGGGTCATCAAGCTGCTCCAGGAGACCGGGGGGTTCGCCACGGTCTACCCCGGGTACGAGGACGGCTACTTCGTCTCCTCCGACGGATGGGTCCCCGCCGCCGACTACGACCACCGCAAACGTCCGTGGTACGAGCAGGCGAAGCGGGAGATGAAGAGCGGCCAGACCGAGCCCTACGTGGATGCCCAGACCGGCAAGATGATCATTTCGTTCATGGCGCCCATCACCCCCGGCGGGAGGTTCACCGGCGTCCTCAGCTCCGACATCACGCTCGATTCCATCGTCCAGAAGGTGCTGGCGATGAAGATCGGCACGAGCGGCCACGCCTTCGTCGCCGACAGGAACGGCAAGATCCTGATCCATCCCGACAAGGAGCTGGTGCTCAAGAAGAAGATCCAGGATCTGGTCCCCGGTTTCGCCGGCTTCGGCGAGGGGGCCGGCCATACCGAGTATGATGGCAAAGAGGGGACCTGGCTCCTCTCCTACGCCCCGATTCCGGCGGCGGGCTGGTACCTCTGCGTCACCGTGAAGAAGGATGAGGTCTACGCCCCCCTCAACCGGCAGCTCGCCACCATGGTCGTCACGGCCGCCCTCTTCCTGGCGGTGGGCGTTGGCGTGCTCGTGGTGCTGCTCCGGGTGCTGCTGCGTCCCATCGGCACCCTGATCGGCCGCCTGGAGGAGGTGACCGACGGCAGTGGCGACCTGAGCCGGACCCTGGCCGTGGACACCAACGACGAACTCGGCGCCGTGGCCCGGCACTTCAACTCCTTTACCGACAAGATCCGGACGATCCTCCTCGGGGTCTTCCAGCGGACCGAGCAGGTGGCCGCCTCCAGCAGCGACCTCGCCGGCAGCGTCTCCAGCATCGCCCAGGGGATCGGCGAGCAGACCCACCAGACCACGGAACTGGCCACCGCCATCACCGAGATGAACGCCACCATCGCCCAGATCGCCGAGAACTGCCAGATGGCGGCCGCCAAGGCGAACGAGACGGCGGACATCGCCAACGACAGCCATGCAGCCTTCACCGCCACCATCGACAAGATGGGAGAGATATCCGACAACGTGGGACGGTTTTCCGGGGTGATCCGCAAGCTCGGCTCGTCGGCCACGGAGATCGGCCAGATCACCAACGTCATCAACGACATCGCCGACCAGACGAACCTCCTGGCGCTGAACGCCGCCATCGAGGCGGCCCGGGCCGGGGAGCAGGGGCGCGGTTTTGCGGTGGTTGCCGACGAGGTGCGGGCCCTGGCGGAACGGACCCAGAAGGCGACGAAGGAGATCAACGACATGATCCGCGACCTCCAGCGGGAGACCGATACCGCCGTCACCTCTATCGACGGCGTGGTGAGCGATGTGACCACCGGCAGCACGATGGCCGGCGAGGCGAGCCGCAAGCTCATGACCATCATCGACCACACCAACGCCACCAGCGGCATGGTGATCCAGATCGCCACGGCGGCGGAGCAGCAGTCGGCCACCACCAACGAGATCTCCACCAGCGTCGACTACATCAGCGGCATCACCGACGCCAACGCCCGGCAACTGGAGCTTATCAACGACTCGGCGGCGGAGCTGCGCGCCGTGGCCGACGACCTGAAGGCCGCGGTTTCCGCCTTCCGACTCTGACGACCGGCGGGGCCGGCGCCGAAGGGGTGCCGGCCCCCCGTTCCTGCAAGGGAGCAGCATGACGTTTCCGGTTAATCAACTCGTTTCTTTTACCCTGGGCTGTGCGGTGGCGGCCGGCGCGGCCGGGGTCCTGTGCCGCCGGCGCCGTTCGGGAGCGGCGGCGGAACGCGAACGCCGGCGGAGCGAAGAGGAGATCAGGCGCCTCAATGCCGAGCTGGAGTCCCGCGTCGCGGAGCGGACCGCCGAGCTCGCTCTTGTCAACCAGTCGCTCACGCTGGAGATCCAGCAGCGCAAGCAGGCCCAGGAGGAGATTTCCTGGCTCGCCGCCGACCTGGAGCTGCAGAAGGAGGCCCTGGAGGCAGCCAACCATGAACTGGAGTCGTTCAGTTCCTCCGTCTCCCACGACCTGCGGGCGCCGCTGCGCCACGCCAAGGGGTTCTCCCAGGCATTCCTGGAGGATTTTGGCGAAACGGTTCCTCCCGAGGGGGTGGTGCAACTGGAACGGGTGGTTGCCTCCTGCGCACGGATGGAATCTCTCATCGACGATCTGCTGAAGCTGGCCCGGGTCACCCGGGCGGGAATCCACTGCCGCAGCGTCAACCTGAGCGACCTTGCCCGGGAAGTCGCCGAGGAACTCCGGCAGAACCGGCAGGGGAGGCACGTGGAATTTGTCGTCTCCCGGGAGGCGCAGGTCTTCGGGGACGAGCATCTGCTCCGGATCGCACTGGAGAACCTCGTGGGGAACGCCTGGAAATATACCGGCAAGAGGGATGGCGCCGTGGTGGAATTCGGCGTGCGGGATGGGGAGGAGCGCGTCTTCTTCGTTCGCGACAACGGCGTCGGCTTCGACATGGCTCATGCCGACCGGCTTTTCAACCCCTTCCAGCGTCTCCACAACCAGGCCGACTTCGACGGGACCGGCATCGGCCTCGCCACGGTCCAGCGGATCGTCCACCGCCACGGCGGCCGCATCTGGGCCGAGTCCGCGCCCGACGCCGGGGCAACCTTTTTCTTCACGCTCTGATTTCCGGTCTTCCTCCCTTACCTCAGCCGGCGGATTCTTCATCGTGCCGGGTCAAGATTGTGCCGTTTCCTCCGATATGAAACAGTAAGAACTTTATCCGTAAATAACTGGTCCCGTGCCGGGAGGGGGAGAACATATGTTTGTGGAATGGAAAGAGTCTTACGCGGTGGGGATCGACGAGGTGGACCGCCAGCACCGGGAGCTCTTCGCCCGGTTCGAGACGTTGATGAATGCCATCGGGGCGGGGAAGGGGAAAGAGGAGCTGTTGTCCCTGCTCGGGTTTCTCGATGACTATGTCATTGCCCACTTCCGCGACGAAGAGGAGCTGCACCGGACCCACCACTATCCCGACGCGGGGTTCCATCGCGAGGCCCACGCCGTCTTACAGCGGAAGCTGGCCACCCTCCGGGGGGAGATCGAGACCAGCGGCATATCGAACCTCATGGTGATCCAGACCGGCCGGACCCTTTTCAACTGGCTCGTCGACCATGTCTGCGGCAGGGACCGGCATTTCGGCGAATTCTTGAGAGGGGGAGGGGCGGAGCGCATCGAGGCGCTCGCCGGCGCCGGCGCCGAGATCGAGTTGTAGTGCGCCAAGTTCATGTTGCAAGGCCGTCGCGCGGAGGGTATCCTTGATTTTTCCCAGGAGGGCATCCCATGCGCTACCCCGAAACGGTCAATCTTCCCTTCAATGCCACGCTTCTCGCCGACGGCTTTGTCCCCACCCCCCCCGGCCTCCCCGACGACGGCGAACCGGGCCTCTGGCTCGTCATCCGGGGGAGCGCCCTGGTGGTGGAAGAGCGGGGGGGCCGTTTTCTCCTCCCCGAGGGAGAACGTCCCCAGTGGCTCACCACCGAGCATGAACCGATCCGTTTCGGGATGTGGGGGGGGAAGCCGCTGCGTGCCGTCCGGATGTCCGCCAAGGAGGTGCTTCCGGCGCCGCTGGTGCTGGAGCCGTTCAACTCCGCGGCGGACCACCTCGACGACGTCTCCCTCACCCTGGGGGGGATGGCCAGCCAGCTTCTCCACTGGAGCGGCAACAGCCGCTGCTGCCCCCGCTGCGGCGGCCCCCTGGAGCCGATTCCCGGCACCTGGGGGAAGCGGTGCACCCCCTGCCGCGCCGAACACTTTCCCCACATCCACCCCTGTGCCATCATCCTGGTGCGCCGCGGCGACGAATTCCTCCTGGCCCGCAAGCCCGAGTGGCCCGAAGGACGCTACGGCCTCGTCGCCGGCTTCCTCGACTTCGGCGAGTCGCTGGAGGAGTGCGCCCGCCGCGAGGTGCGGGAGGAGACGGGGGTGGAGGTGACGAACATCCGGTACGTCGGAAGCCAGTGCTGGCCCTTCCCGAGCCAGCTCATGGCCGGGTTCGTGGCCGACTACGCCGGCGGCGAGCTGCGCTGCGATCCGACGGAAATCGAGGACGCCCGCTGGTTCTGCGCCGCCGACATGCCCGCCTCTCTCCCCGGCCGACGCAGCATCGCCCGGTGGATCATCGACACCTACGCCCTGGAAGGGGAAGCCCCATGAGTTCGACCATTCTCGTCTCCCTCTGCCGCCTCGCCGTCTCCTTCTGGGTGGGGGGCGCCGCCCTCTTCACGTTCCTGCTGACGCCGATCATCTTCAAGGTCGAAAACCGCGACGCTGCCGGCCGGATCGTCGGTTACCTCTTCCCCGGCTACTTTCGCTGGGGGCTCGCCTGCGGCTGTGCCGCCCTGGCTGCGCTCCTTGTCGTGCGCGGCCGGCACTGGATTCCCGGCGCCGCCCTCCTTCTCCTCATGCTCGCCGTCACGGCGTTCCAGGCTTTTTACGTCGAGCCGAAGGCCGCCGTCCTCAAGCAGCAGATCCCCTCCTTCGAAACCACCCCCAAGGATCACCCCCTGCGCCGGGAATTCTCCCGTCTCCACGGCATCTCCGCCGTCTGCAACCTCTCGGTCATCGCCGGCGGGGTGGTGCTGGTGGTGCTGCTCTGACCCCAGGAGAAAACGCCATTCCTTTTCGCTGTTGATCTAGTAACCCTGCCGTATCCTTTTTTTGTCTGTTCCCCACAAATTAACTAAAGTTTTTTCGGCCCAATCCGAAAGAGTAACTATCCGACCGCGGCGTGGCTGCAAGGAGTCGCATTGCAGCCAGCCGTTTTCTGCCATGCCCCCCCTGTGTTCCCCCATCCGACTGAACCGGATAATCCAATAAATGGAGGTAAACGATGAAGAAAAGGATTGTGGTTGCAGCTGGTTACGCCTGTCTTCTCGGTGTGCTCATGCTTACGGCGGGGTGCGGCGGCAGTTCCGGCAGCAGTTCCGGCGGGAGTGGTCCCGCGGGAACCGTCCAGGGGAGTGCCAAGTAGCGGACTGAATTAACAGTTTTGGAGGGATCACTATGAAGAGAAACATCATCAGGGTCATCGGTGCCGCCGCAGCACTCCTTGTGGCGGGGGTGCAGGGCGCACTGGCCCTTACCGCTGGTTCTTACAGTGTTACCGTCAGCAAGCTCAACGGTAACGGCACCCTCTCCGATCTTCAGACCGTGTCGGCCACGGCCGATACCTCCGGTAAGCTGTCGTTTACGCTCTCGACGCTGCCGACGAATGCCGATGTCAATTTTCTCGTCTTCACGATCAAGGATGCAAACGGTGTGATTGTCCGCAAGGGGCTCGTTCCCGCTCCGCCGGCCGGCAACGCCAACAAGATCGGCATCAATGACCTGGCCACGGTCCAGGCCGACGCATTCCTTAAAGGAGCCGAACTGGCCGGGAGCGACGATCCGGTCCTTGCCGCCTATCTCCTCGTGCTCCTTCGCTCTCCCCAGGTAACTCCTTCGGACATAGTTGCCCTTGGAAACCTCGGCAAAGCCGCAATCCTGGGGGGGAGTGGCTTTGAGGGGTATGTGGCCACCAACGGCGCTACCCCCGCCAAGCTTGCTGCGCTCAAGAAGTGCCTGGTTTATAACCCCGACGGAACGAAGAAGACCCTGAAGCATTTTGCTGAAGGCTTTTTCAATGCCGTCGAAAGCACCACCGCCGGTGCCGCCCAGGACGAGATGCAAAAGGCAGGCGGGCTCATGGCAGATGTGTTCATGGACGCCGCTGCCTGTGCCGATATCGAACTGGGAGTCATCACCAATGCCCACGAGGCGGCTGGCGACGCCGCCCAGGCCAGCGGCTATATGGGTGGCATTTCCTCAACTGTCATGAAATCCCTCGATAGTTCCATGTCGGCATTTCACCGGAAGGTTGGCATGGTCAAGATGGTCGCCGAGTACACTGACGCGCTGAAGGTCCTTGGTGCCACCGGTACCCAGGTGGACCAATTTGTCGCCGCCGCCACGGCCCTGGCCCAGGCATCGGCGGCAATCGACACCCAGTATAAGGATTTCTACTCGGATCCCGATGCCTACCTCTCCAGTCACCCCGGCTCCAACCTGACTACGATCAAGCAGGCCATCGACACCCTTTACCAGAATGCCTGGACCACCTTCCAGAGTGCCATCGCCGCATCAGGAGCAGACATTGCCGCCCTGAAAGCTGCCATTACAACCACCCTTTCGGGTATCGTCCTCCCCACCGATTTCGGAACGTTCCGCGATACGACCGGAACCCAGAAAAACTGGCCGGTGCAACAGGTCGTCATGGTGAAATGGCTGGTGGGGCTCATCGCTAACGGCGGCATCGTCACGTACACCCGGACGACGCCACCGATTCCGACCATGATGCAAAACTGGCTTGGCACCTGCTCTAATACCCAGTACTGGGACATGATGCATTGCCAGCAGAATGGTGGAACCTGGACATCCCAGCGTCGCGATTACAGTCACATGACACCGTCTGCTGCATTCAACTCCTATCTCGGTCTGCAGGAGGATGTGAGCATTGCCGAAATGACTAAGTTCTCCATCTGGGACAACAATGCCCAGCCCACCTCAACCCAGCGCCAGACGGCGGAATTGAGCTTTATCGCCGCCCTGATGACCATCCAGGGGAACTTTGTGGCGACAAAAAATGCCGCCGGGATGGCGGTAACCGATGCGGAAAAGGAGGCGATGGTCAAGCTGATGCTGCAACCCCATGCCGATTAGCGGTTGAACCGACACGAAGACGGCGGGGGGCGCCCCCGCCGTCAATCCCTTGGGCCCATGACGTTTCAGAGGACTTTCATCGCCTCGGTTATCCTGCACGTGGCAGTTGCGCTGCTGCTCTCTCGCTTTGCGTCCACGCGGCCTGTCGCCGATATTCAGACCAACCGTTGGATTGTGGACCTGAATACTTCACTCCTTGCGGACGATGCTCCCGTATCCCCCCCCACCGACATCCCTACGCCCAGTACCGGTCCGGTGCTCCATGATGATCTGCCCTCACCCCCAGAGACGCTCTCTTCTCCCGATGCCGATACCAAACACCAGACGCCTTCAGCGCCGGAACCGGCCACTGCCGGAACCGATCCTGGCGCTTCCCTGCAGGCGGAGCCATCTCTCTCGGCCGGGACAAACCAGATGATGCAGATGAACCATGCCTTCATGAACACCATGAATATGCAGTCGATCATTGTCAAGACGCGCCAGTACTATTCAGTTGCCGCGAAGGCCCTGAAGGGGATGGTGGAGAGCTCACTGACGCCGGAGGACGCCGCTCAGTTGGAAGGGTACACGGGGACGATCGTGGTAACCTACGGAAAGGGTAACGGTCCCGACTCCTTCGATATCGCAACGGACAATGAGCATCTTCGAGCCCTGTTGAAAGAGAAGGTTCGTTGGGACGCCGTACCGTCCCCCCAGGGGTATCTTCTCCCCTTTTCGAAGGTTGCCTTTACCATCGGCGTAATACATGGGCGAATTGGTATCGGCATTTCACCCAGTTGATCTTGTTCATCCTCCGGATGCCGAATTCACGGACAACCGACACTCCCCTCACGTTGCATCCTTTTTCGAGCAGATAGACTCCTTACGGGCATTTATTTCCGCCTCTCTCCCCGCCTGCGTGTGCCGACGGATGACGTAGTTCAAATTAGGTCGCAAGTCTGTTGGTAACATGCCGCGATTAGTTCTCTTTTTTGTTTCTTTGTTGTTGTTTTTAGGTTCGCAATCTTGACTCGCTCCGGCTGTGCTGTATAAAATTAATAAATTGCTAATTGATATGAATTAAGTTTTGCGGGCACATAATCACACACGCCGACCCGTTTGGTCGGCGCCAGTTTCTGCCACAGTCCCATTGTTCCAGCCGCAGATTGCGACGGGCACGGGAGTTTGGCTGGCAGTCTTCCGTTTGAACACAACCTGCAGCAATGGCGATTCGGATTTCTATGCAGATAGCGGCTCTTCAAAAAAGTCTGTGGTCGACGTTTATCCTCTCCCTCTTGCTGGGAGCCTGCGCCTCACCCCCCTCCCGCATCCCTCCCGTCTCCGCGAGAGAAACGGGGGAGTCTCCTGCAAGGGGAGATTACCGCATCCAGGCCGGCGACCAGCTCGACATCAAGTTCTTTTACAATCCCGAGTTGAATGAGCAGATGACGGTCCGCCCCGACGGCAAGATTTCACTCCAGCTCATCCACGATACCCCCGCGGCCGGCCTGACCCCCGCGGAGTTGATGGGCCGCCTTGCGGAGCTCTACCGGAAGGAACTCAAAAATCCGGAGGTGGTCGTGATCGTCCGCTCGTTCAGCGACCAGCGGGTGTATGTGGACGGCGAGCTCAACAAACCGGGGGTGTTTCCCCTGGTGGGGAGCATGACCGCCATGCAGGCGATCTCCCAGGCGGGAGGGCTCAAGGAGACCGCCGGCTCCGCCGAGGTCCTCGTCATCCGGCGCGGCGCCGACAACCGGCCCGCCATCATGACCCTGAACATCGACAGGGTGCTGGACGGCACGGAGTTGAGCCAGGACATCGTCCTCCACCCCTATGACATCGTGTACGTTCCAAAATCAACCATAGCCAACGTGAACCAGTGGGTCGATCAGTACCTCCGGAGAAACATCCCGCTTCCCCTCTATCTGCCGCTGAACTGACCTCGCACGGGCGAACATGCATGGAGGCCGAGTGCGCCAGAACCTGCAGGACATTACCGCTCGCGAGCTTCTTGCCGTACTTTTCCGGCAGCAACGTCTCCTCGTATCCGTTCTGGTGGCGGTGGTGCTGGTCGTGGCGACCGTCACCGTCCTCACCCCCCCGACGTACGAGGCCCGAACGACCCTTCTGGTGAAGTTCGGGAGGGAGTATGCCTACCATCCCGAAGTCGGCGAACTGAAACCCGCCATTGCGCTCACCCCCGAAGAGGTGCTGAATTCGGAAATTCAGATTCTCAACAGCACCGACCTCATCGAACGGGTCATAGAGACCCTCACCATTTCCGCGCTGTATCCGCGGCGGTTCCAGGCCGGATCGGCGCTTTCCCTCGACGATGCCCGCCAGAGATTTGCCCGGAGCCTTTCCGTGGAAGCCGTCCGAAAATCCAATGTCATCCAGCTTTCTTTCCGCCACCGCGACCCCAAGCTCGCGGTCCGGGCGCTCAACCTGCTGGTGGAGCTGTACAAGGAGAAGCATCTGAAGGTCCTGAGCGACGGTCAGACCGGCTTCCTTGACAGGCAGTTGAAGGACTATGAAAAAAGCCTCCATCGCTCGGAAGAGCGGCTGGAAGCCTATCGGCAGAGCAACGGCGTCTTCTCGTACGATGAACAGATGACGCTGCTGCTTCGGCAGCGGGCGGAGATGGATGCCGTGCTGAAAGACTCCGCCATCAAGATCGGCGAGCTGCAGAAGCGGCTTGGCGCTCTCCGGGCGGAGTTGGGGAGCTTTACCGACAATCCCGATCTCCACACCGAGACTGAGCGGGGAAGGGCCGTCACCGAGGGGAAGATGAAGCTGCTCTCCCTGCAGTTGCGGGAGCAGGAGCTGCTGCAAAAGTACAGCGAGAATAACGGTCAGGTGCAGGACATTCGTCGGCAGGTGCAATTGGTGAAAGAGTACCTGGCCCAGGAGGAGAACGATATCCGCCGCAAGGTGAGGACCGGCAACACGGTCTACCTGGACGTCAACAAGGAGATCATCAGGAGCGAAGCCGAACGCCGTTCCCTGGAGTCGCGTCATAAGACGGCCATGCTCCTGCTGGGGCAGCTTAACGATGAGATCAGGCGCCTTGACCGGCGTGAAAAGGGATTTCTGGACCTGAAGCGGGAGCTGGCGGAAAACGAGAGAAACTACCAGCTCTATCGGGGGAAGTTTGAGGAGACGCGCATCTCGTCCGACCTGAACCAGCAGAAGATCGCCAACATCAGCATGATCCAGCCCCCCTCGGTCCTTCCCAGGCCAGTGAAGCCGCACGTGGCGCTCAACCTTCTGGCCGGCGTCGTGCTCGGGCTTCTGAGCGGGATCGGGGCGGCGTTCGGGAACGAGTATCTGCCGGGCATGCTGCGGAGTACGAAACCGGTGCAGGAACGTCACCCCCCCGCTGTCGATATCGGCTTTATCGGCGACTAACAACGGCAGACCTTTCCTTTGCGGGCCGGTCTGGCAATGGGGGCGCTCCGCTGTGGCAGCGAATCAACAGGAGGTGCCACCATGACTTCGACGAAACGACTGATTCTGGCGAACCTGCTGAAGGGGTTCGACCTCCTTGTCTTTGTCGGCAGTTTCATGACTGCGGCCGCCATGGTGGCCTGGCCCATCCCGGAGCTCTCTGTCGAAGAGTTTTTCGCCATGAGGGTCAAGGTCCAGAATGCCATCGGCTTTGCCGGCTTCATGGCCGTCTGGAGCCTCGTTTTCAAGGGTTTCGACATCTACTCCTCGAAACGCCTCGCGACCCGCGACAGCGAAGTCCTGGATGTCCTGAAAGCGGTCTCCGTCGGGTCGGCTGTGATTTATCTGCTCGGAGTCCTCTTCAATATCTCTCTCATCACCATCCCCTTCGCCTTTGCCTTCTGGTCCGCAAGCGCCGCCGCGACGGTGGCCAGTCGGCTGCTCATGAGGAGCCTGCTCGAACGGTTGAGGGTGCGCGGCAGGAATCTGCGCCATGTCGTCATCGTCGGCACGAACCGGCGGGCGGTCGCCTTTGCCCGGAAGATCGAGGGGGAGCCGGAACTGGGGTACCGGATCATCGGCTTCGTCGACGGCGGCGACTGGCCCCGGAGCAGCGAATTCCGGGATTCGGGGTACCCGCTGGTCGCCGACTTCCGGGAACTCCCCGGTTTCCTCCGCAGCACCGTGGTTGACGAGGTGGCGATCTTTCTCCCCCTGAAATCCCTCTACCAGCAGGGGTCTCTGGTGGTCAGCCAGTGCGAGGAGCAGGGGATAATCGTCCGCATCCCCCCGGATCTCTTCAGTCTGAAGGTAGCCCACGCCACGACGGAGGAACTGCAGAGCGATCCGGTCATCACCTTCGCCACCGGTGCCATGGAAGGGTGGCCGATCGTCGCGAAGCGGTTCCTGGATCTGCTGGCCTCCACGGCGCTGCTCCTCGTGCTCGCGCCGCTTCTGGCACTGGTTGCCGCAACCATCAAGATCACCTCGCCCGGCCCGGTCTTCTTTGCCCAGGAACGCCTGGGGCACAACAAGCGGCGATTCCGGATGTACAAGTTCCGGACCATGGTGGCGGACGCCGAACGGCGGCAGGCCTGCCTCGAACATCTGAACGAGGCAGGGGGGCCGGTGTTCAAGATCAGGAACGATCCGCGCATTACCCCTCTCGGAAAATTTCTCAGAAAGACGAGTATCGACGAATTGCCCCAGCTGTTCAACGTCCTCCGGGGGGATATCAGCCTCGTGGGGCCCCGCCCCCTTCCGGTGAGGGATTACGAGGGGTTCGATCAGGATTGGCACCGGCGCCGCTTCAGCGTCCGTCCCGGGATCACCTGCCTCTGGCAGATCAGCGGCAGGAGCAACATCTCCTTCGACCGTTGGATGGAGCTCGATATGGAATACATCGACCGGTGGTCCCTCTGGCTCGACATCAAAATCCTGGTCAAGACGATCCCCGCGGTGCTGAGAGGGGTGGGGGCCGCTTGATTTTGTCCGTGGTGAAGAATTTGATGCGACGGGGGGGCGTCCAATGAGTCGTGCGAGAGCGTTTCTGCCCCGGCGGGACGACCTGCCGGTGCTGCTCTATCATCAGGTGGCCCGGACGACCCGCGATGAGGACCCGGCGGGGCTGGCCGTCGCGCCGGAAACCTTCGCCGCCCAGATGAAATATCTCCACGACCACGGCTTCACGACTGTCACGCTCGACGGCAGCGGGGCAGCGGCGGAGAGTCCCGCCCCCGGTCGCCGCATCGCCATAACCTTCGATGACGGCTACCTCGACAACTACACCGAGGCCTTCCCGATCCTCCAGAAGTACCGCTTTACGGCCACGGTCTTCCTGGTGACCGATTACCCCGGAGCCCTGCGCCGCTGGGAGCCCGCCCGTCCCGTCCCCCTCCTGACGTGGTCCCAGGCGGAGGAGATGTCCCGCTACGGCATCTCGTTCCAGAGCCACACCTGCACCCACCCCGACCTGAGCCGCTGCGGCAGGCGGGCCGCCCTCGACGAGCTGGTCCGCTCCCGGGAGACGCTCGAAAACCGCCTCGGCCGGCCGGTCCGGGCACTGGCCTATCCTTACGGCCGCTTCGACCGGCGCTCCGGCCATCTGGCAGAGGAGGCCGGCTACCGGTCGGCGTGGGGGGCCGGCATGACGGCGGGAGGGCGGTTCGCCGGGGAGCGGCTTCAGGTCACCTCCGGAGACGGACTGCCGCTCTTCGCCCTCAAGGCGAGCGGGTGGGGAGGGGTGGTGAGAAAACTCAGACACCTGGCGTGGTGGGGAGGGAGCCTCTGATGCATGGCGTTCGGACGGCCGTCTGCCCGCCGGAGCAGGAAACGGCTGACAGGGAAGAGGAGAGCGGTCAGGCGGTGGACAGGGGGGACCGTCCGGACCCCGCCCGGCGTCTCCGGGTCCTGCTGGGGGCCTACTCCTGCAGTCCCGACGCCGGCTCGGAGCTCGGCGTCGGGTGGCACCATGCCCGGGCCATCGCCCGGCATTGCGACGTCTGGGCTATCCATGCGCCGGTGGAGGCCATGGAGCGGTGGCTGGCCGAGCACGGCGAAATCCCCTCCCTCCACTTCTGCCCTCTGGGATACACGCGGTTCGAGCTCCTCCTGTTCCGGACCCGCCTCCTGGCGTATCTGGCCTACACCCTCTGGCAGCGGCGGGCCTGGCACCTCGCCGCGAAGCTCCATGACGAGATCCATTTCGATCTTGCCCACCAGGTGACCCTCACCTCGTATCGGGAGCCGGGCTACCTCTGGCGGCTCGGCATCCCCTTTGTCTGGGGGCCGGTGGGGGGGGTGGAGAATTACCCGTGGCGCTTTCTCCCTCGGGCAGGACTGTGCGGCGCCGTGAGCGAAGGGGCGCGCGCGGCCGGCAATCTGGTGCAGCTGCGGTTCGGCCGCCGGATCGCCCTGGCGGCACGCCGGGCCGCCGCGCTGATCACGGGGAATTCGCTGGCCCGCGCGGAGTTCGAGCAGCAGTACGGGGTCAGCGCCATTCCGATGAACGAACTGGGGACGACCTCGGTATCCGCCGCTTCCCCCCGCACAAACAACCGTCAGGGGGCGCTGCGGATGCTCTGGAGCGGCTCGTTTATCCACAAGAAAGCGCTCCATCTGCTGCTGGAGGCGCTGCGGGAGGTTCCCGGCGACTGTCCGGTGGAGCTTCGCATCGTGGGGCGGGGGCCCCTGGAGCGGCGGTGGCGGCGGCAGGCGCAGACCTGGGGCGTTGACCACCTCTGCCGCTGGGTCCCGTGGCTCCCCTACGATGAATTCCAGGCGCTCTATTCGTGGGCGGATCTCCAGGTCTTCACCTCCATGCGCGATTCCACCGGTTCCGTGGTGCTGGAAGCCCTGAGCCACGGCCTGCCGGTGCTCTGCTTCGACCACCAGGGGTGCGCCGATATGGTTACGCCGGAGTGCGGGGTCAAGATCCCCGTTACCCGTCCCGGCGAGACGGTCCGGCGGCTGCGCGAGACCATCGTCTCGCTGGCCCGGGACCGGAGCCGTCTCGACCGGCTGTCGGAAGGGGCGCTGGCCCGGGCCGGGGAGTACCTCTGGGCGCGGAAGGGAGAACGGATTTTCGGGATCTACCGCGAGGTGCTGGCGGAAGGGGAAAGCGCCGCCGCTGACGCCCCGCCCCGGCTCGAAGGGGTGCCTGACCGATGAAAAGCGAGACCGGCTATATCGCCGTCCTTCCTGCCGGCATCCGTCTCCGGTCGTGGTGGGGGAGGGTGGCGGGGGCGGTGGCCCGCAAAGGGGGGGTGACCCTTGCCGACCAGGGGGTCGTCAGCGTCACCAACTTCCTCACCGGCGTCATCGTGGCGCGGAGCGGTTCCCGGGAAGAGCTCGGTCTCTATTCGCTTGGGTTCACCGTTCTCATCGTCCTGCAGGCGGTGCAGAGCTCCGCCATCTCCTCCCCCTACACCTTTTTCAACGTCCGCTTTGCCGAAGGGGAACGGGCGGCATACACCGGCAGCAGCCTGGTTCACCAACTCCACCTCGCCGCTGCGGCGGCGCTGCTGCTGGCGGTGTCGGGGGCGCTGCTCGCCCGTGGCCTGGGGAGCCCCGGAATGGTTGCGGTGATGCCGCTGCTCGCCCTGGCCACCCCCTTCGTCCTCGTGCGGGAGTACGGGCGGCAGATCTTCTTCTCCCGGCTCCGGTTCTCTGCGGCCCTCCTGATGGACCTGGTGGTGGCCGGCGTGCAGATGACGGCGCTTCTGCTCCTCGCGGGAATGGGGAAGTTGTCGGCAGCCGGCGCCTACGGGGCGGTCGCCCTGGCGTGCGGGGGGGCCGTGGCGGTGTGGGGGGCAACGGCGCGGCAGTACTACTCCTTCGACCGGACAAGAATCCTGCCGGACCTCCGGATGAACTGGGCGATCGGGAAGTGGTCCCTGGCCAGCGGCGTTGCCTCCCTGGCCGGCGCCCAACTCTATCCCTGGCTCATCACCGTCTCCCGCGGGGTGGAGGCGGCCGGGATCCTTGCCGCCTGCATGGGGGTGGCGTTCCTGGCCAATCCCCTGATCATCGGGGTGGGCAATTTCCTGGCGCCCCAGACCATGCATTCATTCACCACGGACGGAGTCCCGGCGGTACGCCGCCTGCTGGCGAGGAGCACCCTCGTCCTGGCGGCCGGCATGACCCTGCTCTGCGTCACGATGTTCGCCTGGGGGGACGAGCTGCTCCGGCTCATCTACGGCGCCCGGTACGCAGGGTTTGGCCTCGTCGTTGCCCTCCTTTCCCTGAGCCAGACGTTCGAGGTCTTCTCTCTCCCCCCCAACTGCGGGCTTTTCCTCATGGAGCGGCTCGACGTCATCTTCCGGGCAAACGTCATCGTCCTGCTGGTGACCGTGACGGCCGGTTTCTGGCTCATGCGCCTGCTGGGCCCCCTGGGGGTGGCGTGGGGGCTGCTGCTCGGCAATCTCCTGTCGTCCCTGTACCGCTGGGTGGAGTACCTGCGGCGCATCGGCAGCTTCACTGCGACGGGGGGAGCGGTGCCGGCCGGGAACGAAGCGGGGGGCGGCCCATGAGCGGAGGAAATTCCGTCACGATCGATGGCGTCACCAGGGAGAAGCGCTTTCCGTGGGTGATGCTCCTGCTCATCACCATCGTCTTTTTCGCCCTGCAGTACCGCTCCGGCATGATCGAGGGGTTCTCCCAGGAAGTTTCCGACGTGGCCAAGGGGTACGAGACGGGGAATGCCCTCCGCCAGTTTCTGCTGGTCTCCCTCGGGCTGACCGGCCTTTTCAGCCTCTGCCGCAACCGGGGGGAGCCCCTGGGTGTGCGGGGGGTGCTCGGCGGGACCATGGTGCTCTACCTCGTTCTGGCCCTGGCCAGCGTGGCCTGGGCGGAGGACCCGGCCCTGACGGTGCGGCGCTTCATCGCCTTCGCCATGATGTTCATTGCCATCGTGGCGGTGGTGTCGCGCCTGCCGGCCACCACGATGATGGAGTTTCTGGTCGCGGTCACCTCCGCGTACATGGCGGTCGGGCTCTGTGCCGAGCTTGCCAGCGGCGCCTTTCATCCGTTTCAGGCGGGGTACCGCTTTTCCGGGCTGTACCATCCCAATGCCGTGGGGGTGGACTGCGCCTTCCTCATCATTGCCGCCTTCTCCGCCGAATGCCGGGGACGGCGCCGGTGGCTCCTGTGGGGGGCGGGTGCGGCCGGCTTCGCGCTGCTCATCCTCTCTAGGTCGCGGACCTCCCTGGCATGCGCCCTGGTGGCCCTTGCCGCCCGCTGGCTTCTGACCGCGCGGCTTTCCCGCAAGCTGATCTTCCTGGGGCTCTCGGGGTGGCTCCTCTGCGTCGTGTTTCTCGTTTTCGGCGATGCCCTCTTCCCGGCCATCGGCAAGATGTTTCTCCTGGGAAGAGGCGACAGCGACGTGCGCACCCTGACCGGCCGGACCGACCTGTGGGAGGAGCTCCTCTTCTACGCCCGGCAGCGTCCGCTGCTCGGCTACGGGTTCGGGGGATTCTGGGGGGTCCGCCACGTCTACGAGGTGTCAGCGAGCCAGGGGTGGTCCGTGGGGATCGGACACTCGACCTATATCGATCAGGTCCTCGAACTGGGAATCGCCGGGCTTGCCGTTCACCTGCTGATGCTGGGGGAGGCGCTCCGGCGCTCGGCCGTCTACGCGCTGAGAAGCGGCGACACCGGCTACGCCTTCATCTTTTCCGTGGTGATCTTCGCCATCCTGGGGGGGATCCTCGAAACGGTCACCCCCTATCCGAGCCTCACAACCTTCACGATCTTCTGGGCGATGGCCTATCTGGCCTTCCGCAGGCCGGTGGCGGCAGAGGGGTGACGGGATGGAGATAAGCGTCATCGTCACAACCTACAACCGGGCGGGGCTCCTGCACGACGCCCTTGCCAGCCTGGCGGCCCAGGATCGGGGGGGGGCGTTTCCGCACGAGATCATCGTCGTCGACAACGCCTCCACCGACGAGACGGCGGCGGTCGTCCGCCGCTTCGCCACGGACGGGTGCCCCGTCAGGTATCTGTTCGAGCCGGTGCAGGGGGTGGCCGCCGCCCGGAACCGGGGGGTGAGGGAAGCGGCCGGCACCTGGCTTGCCTTTTTCGACGACGATCAGCGGGCAGACCCCCGCTGGCTCGGCGAGCTCGTGCGCCCCACCGCCGCCGGAGCCTCCTGCGTGGGGGGACGGGTGATCCTCGACCTGGCCGCCGGCACGGCGGCGGCGCTTTCGCCCCACTGCCGCTCCCTTCTGGGAGAAGCGGACCATGGCACGGGAGCGGCAAAGCTGACGGGAAAGAGCCTGCCGGGGACCGGGAATGTCCTCCTCGACCGCACGATCTTTACCGAGGTCGGGATGTTCGATGAATCGCTGTCGAAGGGGTGCGAGGACACCGACTTCTTCAGGAGGGTGAAGGCGAAGGGGTACGAGATGTGGTACGCGCCGCAGGCCGTGGTCCATCACGTCATCCCCCCCTACCGCCTGACCGGCGAGTACCTGCGGTGGGTCTCCCTGCGGCAGGGGGTCAACTATGCCTGTCTGGACCACAAGGCGGGGGGGCTGGCCGCGACGCTTCCCGCCTGTCTCGGGAGGATCGGGCAGGCCCTGGCGGTCAACGTGCCGTGCCTGCTCTGGTCGCGGTTGACCGGCAACCGGGCCGACGCCGAGGGGCGGCGCTGTCTCCTTGCCAAGGCCGCCGGCTACACGCGGGAGAGCCTTTTCCTCCTTTCCCCCACCCTCTTTCCCCAGACGCGCTTTTTCGACCGCCTCGACTTCCGGGGCGAGCGGCAGAGCTTTTCGTGAGGGGGGAGCCGATGCCGCAATCCCGGCAGGAAGCGCTATGAACATACTCTACGTCAGCAGCATGTACCCCCCGTCCCTCGGGGGGGCCCAGGTGCATCTCCATCATCTTGCCAAGGAGATGCAGGGGAGCGGCCACGGGGTCCGGGTCGTGACCCATACCTGGCGCAACCGCAGGGACTGGCTCCGGTTCAGCACGGTCCTCTCCGAGGATGAGGCGCGCTGCGACGTGGAGGGGATCGACGTGCTCAGGATGGGATTCTCCCAGGCGACCCGCCTGCGGATGCTCCCCTGGGCCTTGAGCTACTACCTGCTCATGGGACCGGCCGTGCGCAACCTCGCCGGCTTCATGGAGGAGTTCATGGAGCGGAGGGTCGAGGTCCCGACCCTGGTGCACGCCACGAGGATCGGGAGGGAGTTCATCGCCCGGGCCGCCCTCGATTTCGCCCGCCGCCACGGGGTCCCGTTCGTCCTCACCCCCAATCACCACCCCCGGTGGAAGGGTCCCCGCTACCGGGAATACGCCCGGATCTACCGGGAGGCGGACGCCCTGGTGGCGCTGACGGCCTTCGAGCGGGAGACGCTGGTGAGGGAATTCGGCGTCGACGGGGAGCGGGTCCACGTGACCGGCATCGGTCCCCTCCTGGCGGACCGCTTTTCGGCGGAGGAGTTCCGGGAACGCTACGGCATCAAGGGGCGTTTCGTGCTCTATCTCGGCCAGCAGTGCCGGTACAAGGGGATCGCCGCCCTGGCTGCCGCCGCCCCCCGGGTCTGGGAGAAGCACCCCGACGTGAGGTTCGTCTTCATAGGGCCTCCCACTGCCGAATCGCGGAAACTGTTCGGGACCCTCCACGACCCCCGGTACCTGAATCTCGGCGCAGTGGACCTGGAGACCAAGACCGCGGCGCTGGCCGCCTGTGAGTTTCTCTGCCTCCCCTCCGCCCAGGAGAGCTTCGGCGGCGTGTTCGTCGAGGCGTGGAGCCAGCGCAAGGCGGTGATCGGCGGCCGGATCGGCCCCATCGCCTGCGTCGTGGACGAGGGGGAAAATGGGCTCCTGTCGAGCCAGGACCCCCGGGAGCTGGCGGACGCCGTTGCTCGCCTGCTGGCCGACCCCGCCGCGTGCGAGGCGATGGGGAACGCCGGATGGCGCAAGGTGCAGGAGCAGTATGCCTGGCCGCGGCTTGCCGAGAAGACCCGGGCGGTGTACCGCTCCCTCGGGGTGGGCGATGCGTGAATCTGTCGCAGGAGGATGGAAGCGATGACGGCGTTGCATTCATGGCCGGTCAAATATCCCGTGTTGGGTGTCGGGGTGAGCGCCACCACCTACGATGAGGCGGCGGAGGTCATCATGGCCTCCGCGCGGGAGAGAGCCGGGGCCATCGTGACCGCCCTCCCGGTGCATGGCGTTGTCACGGCCGCCGGCGACCCGCAGCTCCGGGAGAAGGTCAACAGTTTCAGCCTGGTGGCGCCGGACGGGCAGCCGGTGCGCTGGTCGCTGAACCTCCTCCACGGCACCCGTCTTTCCGACCGGGTCTACGGCCCGGAGCTGATGCTGCGGCTCTGCGGCCGCGCCGCCGCCGAGGGGGTCGGGATCTATCTGTACGGAAGCCTCCCGGCGGTGGTGGAGGCGCTGCAGGCCCGCCTTCGCGAGCGCTTCCCCTCCCTGCGGATTGCCGGCGGCGAATCCCCTCCGTTCCGCCCCCTGACCCCGGAGGAGGACCGGGAGACGGTGGCGCGCATCAACGGCAGCGGCGCCGGGCTGGTCTTCCTGGGGCTCGGCTGTCCCCTCCAGGACCAGTTCGCCTTCGCCCACCGGGAGAGCATCGACGGGGTCCAGGTCTGCGTCGGTGCGGCCTTCGACTTCATCTCGGGCCACAAGAAGATGGCCCCCGCCTGGATGCAGCGTCACGGACTGGAGTGGCTGTTCCGGCTCTGCCAGGAGCCGGGGAGGCTCTGGCGACGCTACGTCGTGACGAATTCGGTGTTCGTGGCGAAACTCTGCGGCCAGCTCGTCCGGCAGCGGGTAGGGCGCGGCGGGGAATGGGGGAGAGGCTCCCGATGAGCATTCCGTCAGGATTCACGGTGGAGGTCGACCGCTTCGGCAGGGACGAATGGGGGGAGCTTCTCCGGCTCTTTGCCGATGCGACGCTCATCCACGCCTGGGATTTCGCGGAAACCATCTGCCCCGCCCAGCAGGCGAGCCGTCTCGTCCTGCGCCATCAGGGAAAGGTGGCGGCCCTGGCCCAGGTCAGGATCAAGGCCATACCGGGAGTGGGGTGCGGCATGGCCCATGTGGCCTGGGGTCCTCTCTGGTGCCGGCGGGGGGTGCCGCCGGACCCGGCGGTGCTGGACGCGGTCCTGGCGGCGCTGCAGCACGAATATGCGGCGGACCGCGGGCTGCTGCTGCGGGTTGCCCCGAACATCGTGGTGAGCGAGTGGCCCAGGGCAATGGAGATCCTGAAGCGGCGCGGATTCGGCAAGGTCGCGCGGGTTCGCGAGTACCGGACCCTGATGCTCGACATCGCCGCTCCTCTCCAGAACATCCGCAGGAATCTGGAGAAGAAATGGCGCCAGCATCTCTCCAGTGCGGAGATGCGTGGCCTGGAGGTGCGGCATGGCACGTCGCCCGGTTACTACCGGGAATTCCTGCCGGTTTACCGCGACATGCTCCGGCGAAAGGGGTTGCGGGCCGATCTGGACCTGGAGCGCTGGGGAAAACTTCAGGAGGTGCTCCCCGAGGGGGAGAAGCCGGAGGTCTTCCTGGTGGGTCCCGAGGGGGGGGCGGTTTCCGGGCTGATCGTTTCCGCCCTGGGCGAGACCAGTTTCCCGATCCTGGCCGCGACCGCGGAGGCCGGCCGGCCGCTGTACGCGTCGTATCTCATGCACTGGCGCACCATCGAGTGGCTTCGGGAGCGAGGGTGCCGCGCCTACGACCTGGGGGGGATCGACCCCGAGCATAATCCGGCGGTGTATCAGTTCAAGAAGGGGTTTCGGGCGCGGGACGTCTCGTTCCCCGGGACGTTCGAGGATAGCCGGAATCTGCTCAGCAAGGGGGTGATGACCGTGGCCGAGCCGATGTACGACCTCGTCAAGTGCGTGACGCGAACCATCAGGGGGAGGCTTTTTGCCGCCACCGACAGCCCGCCGGGAGGGGAAGGATGACGGCGGATGCTGCCGGTTACGGGAGACAACGATGAATCGATACCGCCTTATGTTGCAGAAGCTGCTCTGGAATGTCCGGGAAGACGGCGTGGCGGAGACGGTGCGTCGCGGTGCCGGGATGATCCGGCAGGAACTCTTTTACGGAAGCGAGCACGTGTTGTGTTTCGACGTCGATGCCATGCCGGAGGAGGCCGTGCCGACGGAGAGCGGGATCGCGATTGCGCACCATGTCCGGCGCGAGGATATCCCGGCGAGGCATCTGGAGCAGTTGCGGTCCATCGTGAGGAAGCGCCACATGCCGGAAGAGGTGGTGCAGCACTACCTCGACTACCTTCTCAGGATGTTCAGCGACGGCGGAGAGCTCTGCCTGGCCCTCTGCAACGATGAGGTGGCGGGCTTTATCTGGATTTTTCGGGCATCCGACAACTGCCGGGAATACTTTCAGTTTTTTACCATTACGCCGCGGGACGGCGTTCTTTGCGCGGCATTCACCCGTCCGGAGTTCCGTGGCAGGGGGGTGTTCGCCACCCTGAACCGCTTTGGCTTCAGGGTGGCGAAGAGGGAGGGGATGCAGTACGTCTATGCCTCCTGCAAAACCTGGAATACCGCCAGCTACCACGGCCTCGTCAAGTCCGGGATGCAGAGGGTGGGGACCGCCCGTTACCTGAAGGTGCTGGGGAGATACATCGTCGTCTGGTCCGCCAAGGAGGGGGAGTGGCCGTGACGCGGTGCAGCGGATACACGGCAGAGTTTGACCGGGTCACGCGGGAGGAGTGGTCGTCGCTGCTCAGGCTCTTCGACGACGCCACGATCATCCAGACGTGGGATTTCCCGGAAAGCGTCTGTCCGGGCCAGCAGGTGAGCCGCCTCGTCCTGCGCCGCGGGGAAGAGGTGGTGGCGCTGGCCCAGGCCCGGATCGTCGCGACCCCGCTCATCGCCCGCGGCATCGCCTACGTGGCTTGGGGGCCTCTCTGGCGCCGGCAGGGGAGGGCGCCGTCCCTTGAGATTTTCGATGCGGCGCTGGCGGCTCTGCAGAACGAATTTGTGGAGCGCCGGAAGCTGCTTCTGCGGATCTCCCCCAACATCGTGGGGAGCGAATTCCCCGAGGCGCGGCGGATGCTGGCGGAACGGGGCTTTTCCAAGGCCCGGCAGGCAGGGGACTACCGAACCATCATGATCGACATTTCGGTCCCCCTGCCGGAGGTCCGCGGGAATCTGGAGAGGACGAGACGCCAGCACCTGGCCAACGCGGAGCGTACCGCCCTTGAAGTCCGGCAGGGGACGGCGCTCGACTACTACGAAAAGTTCAAGACGGTCTACCGCGCCCATCTCAGCCGCAAGGGACTGCTGACCGATGTGGATATCGGCCGGTGGGAAAAGCTCCAGGAGACACTGCCCGAAATCGAGAAGCCGCAGATTTTAGTGGCCTGCGACAGGGGTGAGGCGGTTGGCGCATTCGTCGTCTCGTGCCTGGGGGGGACCAGTTTTCCCATCGCGGTGGCCGCCACCGAAGCGGGGCTCAAGGCCAACGCCTCGCCGCTTCTGTACTGGCGGGCGCTGGAATGGCTTAAAGGGGAGGGGTGCCGTACCTACGACATGGGGGGGATCGATCCGGAGGGTAATCCCGGGGGGTACCAGTTCAAGAAAGGGTTCGGCGGCAAGGACGTCACCTTCATCGGAACGTTCGAGGAGTGCCGAAACGCCTTGAGCCGCGGTGTGGTCTCCCTGAGCGAGCCGATGTACACTCTGGCCAAGCGCCTGGCGAGGGTCCGCAAGAGCAGGCTTTTCTCCCGCGGGGAAGGAGGGTAGCAGTCTACCGCAGTCAGGGCGTTGGAGCCGTCTCCGGCAGGAGCGGACCATCCCAGCGCGAATGGGCCTCCAGCCCCGTTTCCCGGGAAAACGACTCAAGGGTGTGGTGGGTGATGTCGTAGCGGGGGGTGTGGGTCCAGGAGATTCTCGCCGATCCCCCGCGCCGGTAGTAGCGGTTGTAATCGGAGCTGTTGCCGGCCGTCTCGGGAGGGTGGTGGTAGATCACCAGCTCCGCAGTCACGCTTTCAGCGATGATGTTGTTGCGCAGCCGGTTGTTGCGGAGTTCCGGGTGTTCCGGTCGCGGCAGGCCGTGGACGACGATTCCGTACCCGTTGCCGGTGAGGGTGTTGTTCTCCACGGTGACACCGCTGGAGGCCGAGATGTAAATTCCCTGGAGCGTGTTGCCGGTGATGAGGTTGCCGGCGAGGAGCGCCCCGTCGGAGATTTCGAACTCGATCCCCCGCAGGTTGCGTTTCACGAGAGACGCTTCCACCGTGATCTCCCGGCAGAAGATGTCGAACCAGAGACCGGTTCCGTTGTTCCCGACGGCGGTGTGCCGCGAGATGCGGATGCCGGTGCACGAGTTGGCCCCCTTGAGTCCTCCCCCCTGGAAGAAGGGGTAGAATCCCCGGTAGTTGTTGTAGCTGGTCTCGTTCCCCTCCAGCACGATATCCTGGGGCGGTCGCCCCGGGTAGGGCCTCCAGCCGTGGGCCCCGTCGGAGCCGTTGAGGGAGATCCCCACATTGCCGTTATGGTTGCAGACGTTGCCGATGATCCGGTGACCCTCCCCGGTGATGTTCAGCCCGGCAAAATCGCCGTAGGTGAAGGAACATCCCGCCACCACCCACGATTTCCCGCCCACGTTCACCATCCCCATCATGCGCGGCACGGAACTTATGTTCGAATGGGAGAATTTCAGGTTGCGCAGCTCGATGAAGCTGGCGTCGCCGGCGGGGATGATATGATCTCTGACGGACGCTTCCACCAGGCGGCGGTTGGGGTCGGAGCCGTCGGAGAGGCGGAGGTAGAGGACCCGTTCCCTCACGTCGTAGAAGAACGAGCCGGCCGCCATGTCGCCGGCTCCCTTTCCCCGGGTGGGGAGGATCGGTTGGTTTCCCCGCCGGATCGTGTTGAACGGCGAGGTTGCGCCGGTCTGGGAAAGGGGGGCGCCGTCAACGAAGAGCTGCTGGCTGTTCACGGGCCACCCGTTCCTCTTCCAGATACCCCTTCCCTGGGGGAGCCAACCGGTGACCGGATCGGACCCCTTGATGGTCACCTCCGCCCCCGGCGCGGCGCAGAGCCTGATCCGCGAGCGGGGGCCCCTTCCGCTCCGCGGGAGGGTGATCGTCTCCCGGTAGGTGCCGCCGGCTATCCAGACGGTGTCGCCGGGGCCGGCCCGTGCCACGGCGGCGGAGATGGTCCTGCAGGGGAGGGTGCGCTTCGTCCCGCCGTTGCGGTCGCTGGCCCGCCGGTGGCCGGCGTCGACGTAGAGGTCGCCGGCGGCGGCCATGCCACAGGGGAGCAGGGTGATGGCAGTGATGAGCAGCAACCGTTTGCGCACGGCACCCCCAGGTAATCGCCGAAAATAGGGGGGGCGCGGCCGGAAGAGAAGAAGGTCGGCCGCGCTCCCCGCAGATTCCGCTACCCAGTATGGGCCGTGTCAACCGTTTGTCAATCCGGCGGGAACCTCGACCATGAGGCACCGGGATGGCGTGCTTCAGTTGACGCTCACGATCCGCAATGACGTGGGAGCCGCCAGGGCCGGCGTCGCCGCGGTTTCATAGGCTCCCCGGTCGATGACCGGTGTCGCGCCTCCGTTGGCCGCGATGATTCTCGGATTCCCCGGCAGATCCAGGGTTCCCGCCAGCGGATTGTTGCTGCCGGAATCGATCGCCGGCGATGCCGCCTGGAGCGTAAAGTCGCCGCCGGCCCTCGCCGCGAAGAGCGGGTCGGCGTTCAGCGAGTGGGGATCCTGGCCGGTGGCGGCGATATACGCGCCGAGGGAGCGGTAATTGACGCCATAGGAGGTGGTTGACGTGACGGAGACCGCCACGCCGCCGCCAGCGCGGTAGAAGAGGTTGTAGTCCGAGCTGTTGCCGGTTGCCGCCACGGGATCGGCGTACATCACGAGGTCGGCCGTGCCGCTGTTGCTGATGATGTTGTTGAGCACCGTGTTGTTCTTGAGCTCAGGGTGCTCCGGGCGGGGCATGCCGTGGAGGACGATGCCGTAGCCGTTGCCGTCCACCGTGTTGTTGATGACCGTGACGCTGTTGGAGGCCGATACGTAGATTCCCTGGTTGGCGTTCCCCGCGATCAGGTTGTTGGCGATGAGCCCCTGATCGGAGATCTCGAACTCGATCCCCCGGGTGTTGTTCTTGAGCACGGAGCGCTCGATGGTCATGTTCTGGCAGGAGATGTCGATCCAGATCCCCGGTCCGCCGTTGGAGAGAGAGGTGTGCCGGGAGATGCGCACCCCGTTGCACGAGGTGGCGGCCTTGATCCCGCCGGACTGGTAGTAGACGTAGAACCCGCGGTAGTTGTTGGAGCTGGTCTCGTTACCGTCGAGTACGAGGTCCTGGGGGGGGCGCCCCGCGTAGGCGGCCCAGTTGTGGGCATTGTCCGAGCCGTTGATGGATATCCCCACGTCTCCGTTATGGTTGCAGACGTTGTTCAGGATCCGGTGCCCGTTCCCCGTGATGTTCAGGCCGGCGAAATCGCCGTAGGTGAAGGAGCAGTCGGCGATCACCCACGACTGCCCCGATACGTTCACCATCCCCATCATGTAGGGGACCGACGAGACGTTGGAATGGGAGAACTTCAACCCGTGGAGTTCGATGAAGCTCACGTCCGCCCCGGAGAGGATGGTGTTGCGGGTTGATGCCTCCATCGTGTGGCCGGCGGGGCTGGAGCCGTCAGCCAGCCGGACGTAGAGGATCTTCGCGGCCTGGTCGTAGTAGAAGGAGCCGGGGGGCATGTCGGCGGTGCCGGTCCCCGTCGGCGGCAGGATGGGGGTCGTTCCCCAGAAGATGGTGTTGAAGGGGGAGGTGGTGCCGATCTGCTGGAGGGGGACCCCGTCGGCGAAAACCTGCTGGCTGTTCACCGTCCAGCTCGACTTGCGCCAGATCGTGCCGCTGAAGGATTCCCACCCCGTTACCAGGTCCGATCCCTTCAGCTCCACGGTTGCCTCCGGCATGCCGCGGACGACGATGGGGTGACTGGCATCGGTGCCGCTTCGCGGCAGGTAGACGTACTCCCGGTAGGTGCCGGAGGAGACCCAGACCGTGTCGCCGGCGTTGGCCCGGGACGCCCCTGTCGACACCGTTTTCAGCGGCAAGGCCTGGGTGCCGGGATTGGCATCGCGGGCCTGCGGATTATTGGTGTCGACATAGATGTCCGTGGCGCCGGCCCCCCCTGCCGCCAGTGCCACGAAGAGGATGGTGACTGCTCCAATGACTGCCTTACGAAAACTCCCCATGATGCGACTCCTTTTTTGTTTCGATGGCGTCCGCTGCGGCCGTGGGGAAGCGGATGGATCATCGCGGCAGCGGATGGGCGGCAGAACGCATCACGGGGGGGACGTGGCAGGCACGAGGGGAACATGAGACGGGGACGAGACAGAGGGGAGTTCGAAGCAGCGTCCAGCATGGTGTGGTGGCGGCCGGCACCCCCCGAAGGCATTCAATGCGAACGGCATCCCGTGGTGGTGTCCTGCGCCTGGCAACCCTGCCGCCATATCACGATTCGCGTGACGTAGGCCGTCGGCTTTGCGTCCCACCCTTTAGGATGGTTTGCCTTTTTCTGTTTTGATACTGTGATAGTGATAAAACCTGTTTGTTACCTTACCATATAACCTTGTAAAATTGTTGTTGTTTATGGTGAGAGTCTTCTCAGTCTTTTGGCGCCGGAGGTATCGATGGTATACTCACCTCATGGAGACCCCGACCAATATCCCCGACTACCCCGCGGCACGTCCGCTGGCGCTCACCGACAAGCCGTTGCTGGATGCCGTCTTTGCCCTGCTCCAGCCGCGGGTTTCCGAGCTTACCTTCGCCAACCTCTACCTCTTCCGTGCCCCCCACGCCTATCGGCTGACCATGGTGGGCGATGCGGTCGTGGTAATCGGCCAGGGGTACGACGGCGCGCCATACTTCCTTCCCCCCCTCACCGGCACCGTCTCCGTTGCGACACAGACCCTGCTCGATGACGGCATGACCCTCTACGGTGCCGACGGGGAGTTCGTCGAGCGCCATCTCGCCGGCGGCGGGTATCAGGTCACGGAGGACCGGGACAGTTTCGACTACCTCCACCGGCGGCAGGAGTTGGCCGAGCTCCCCGGCAACCGCTTCCACAAAAAAAGAAACCGGATCAGTTACTTTGCCGTCCGGCATCCCTACACCGTGGAACTCTACCGCGAGGGGTTCCGGGAGGATTGCCTGAACCTCCTGCAAGAGTGGCACCGGGTTCGAACGGAGATGGGAAGTTCCTCCGTCGATCCGGAAACGGCGGCCGCGGAGGAGGCTCTGGCCCTGGCCGGCGGCCTGGGGCTCGAAGGGGTGGTGGTACTGGTGGAGGGGAGGGTGGCCGCTTTTGCCCTCGGCGAACGGCTCAACCGCCAGACGGCGGTCTGTCACTTCGAGAAGGCCGATCCCTTCATGGAGGGGGCTGCGCAGCTCGTGGACCGCGAGTTCAACCGGCTCCTGTTCACCGACTGCACCTGGACCAACCGCGAGCAGGACCTGGGAGTGCCGGGGCTGCGGGACGCCAAGCTCTCCTACCATCCGGCGGAGTTGGTCAGGAAGTTCCGGGTGCGGCGCCTGCCGCTGCAGGCTTAAGATTAATGCCGTGCAATCCAGCGGTGTCCTGTGGTATCACCTAAAGATTGTGAACGATTCTGCAGGGGGAGGTCTGGGATGAGGCGCTCCGTTTTTGCACCAATCATGGTTCTTTGGCTGGTCGGGAGAGGGGCTCCGGTGTTTGCCGCCGACTGGACCCTTGCCAGCGGGAATTCCACGGTGGTTCTCAACGACTCATCACTTCCCGGATCGAGCCCCGGCGTCTATTCCTGGATGCTCGACAACGCCGAACGGATGAACCAGCAGGCGTTCTACTGCCGGGTCGGAACCACATCGCCCGAGGTGAAGGTGAGCGGCGATGCGCTTGATTCCACGGCTCCCTTCACCGTTGCCGTCAGCAACCAGACTGCTTCTTCCGTGACCCTGACCTTTACCGAAAAGGCCGGCCGGTTCACGATGGCCGTGACCTACGATCTGGCCGGCGGTGGTGCCGGGACGGGGCGGTCGACGCTCACCAAGAAGGTGGTCATCACCAACCTCACGACGGCTCCCCTGGACTTTCACCTTTTCAGCTATTCGGATTACGATCTCAAGACCGGCGCCTATCTCTTCGAGAACGCGACGATCGCCAACGGCAGGGCGTACCAATCCAGCTTCGCCACCGCCACCGACGCGATCGGTGCCGGGACGACGCTCGTGGAGGGTGCAACGCTCCCCCCCAGCCGCTACGGCGTCGACAACGCCCAGTTCCTGGGCTCCCTGGCCAACGGAGCCACCCCGTACAACCTCGACAATTTTGCGGGACCCTACACCGTAGCCGGCGGCGCCTTCGATAACGGCGACAAGCAGTTCGCCCTCCAGTGGGACCTGACCATCGACCCCGCGACGCCGACCTCCCTTGCGATCACCGACGAATTTTACCCGACCAAGGCACCTTACTTCGCCAAGAGCACAACCGGCAGCTGCGTCTCCTACGGTCAGACCTTCACCACCACCTCTGCGTTCGACAACACCCGCAACACAGCCACCCCCCTCGATAACGTTCAGGTATCCGAAAAACTCCTCCCCAACATATCCCTTGCGTCGGCGACGAACGGGGGAACCTACGATGCCGCCACCGGCACCGTGAACTGGAGCATCCCTCAGCTTGCAGCCGGTGCGGTGCAGCAGACGGTGGAGGGGACGTTTCTGGTAAATTCTGCCGCGGATTTCACCATGGCGTCCCAACTCGTCTGCAACGAGGCGTTTCCGTCCCGCACCAGCGCGACGCTGACGCTCTGCAACCATCCGCCGGTCATCGCGTCGGTCACGTCGCTTTCCGGTTTCGTGATGGAGGCCCAGCCGGCCTCGTGGCAGATCAACGCCAGCGACCGGGACCCCGGAACAACCCTTTCCTATACCCTTCCCAAGGCTCCGCCGGGGATGACGGTTTCCCCTGCCGGCGTCATCTCCTGGACCCCCTTCTCTCCCTTCATCGGCACCGTCCCGGTGACGGTGGCGGTGAGCGACGGCGCCCTTGTCGCCACGAAGGATGTTACCATCTATGTCTATCCCGGCCCCCACTCGGGCGATCTGAACCACGACCGGCAGGTGACCGTCGCCGACGTCATCCTGGCCCTCAGGGTGGCGGTGGGACTTCAGACGCCGACGCCTGACCTGCTGGCGGAGGGAGACGTCTACCCCCTGGTGAACGGCAAACCGACCCCCACCCCGAAGGGGGCGATCACCATTCAGGATGTACTGCTGATTCTCAAGAAAGCCCTGAACCTCATGACATGGTAGAGTGACGGGACCTGCAACCGATGAACGACGATATCCGCCGGCACTACGAGCGCTACCCCTATCCCCGCTATCCCCTCCTGGCGTCGGTGCGCCCCTGCGACACCTACGCCCTGAACCTCGATTCTCTCTACGCCCGCTTCAACGGCGTCCTGCCGCCTGCGGCCGCCCGGCGCATCCTCCTGGCCGGGTGCGGAAGCTTTTCCCCCTATCCGACTTCCGTCGCCAACCCCGGCGTGCCGATCACCGCCCTGGACCTTTCCCGGGCGAACCTGCGGCGGGCGAGGCTCCATGCCCTCCTCCACGGCCGCTTCGGCATCGGTTGGGAGCGGGGTGACATCCTCGATCCGGCAGCGGCCTCGGGGGAGTACGGATTCATCGACTGCTTCGGGGTGCTCCACCATCTGGAGGAGCCGCTGGCGGGGTTGCGGGCGCTGGAGCGACGGCTGGCGCCGGGGGGGATTCTCCGGATCATGGTCTATGCCCGGGGGGCGCGGCGGGGGGCCGAGTCGATCCGCAAGGCGCTGCGGCTGCTGGGGGTGAAGGATGTGCCGGCGGTGAAGCGCCTCCTGCGGCGCGCCGACCGGGATTCCCGGTTTGGGAGTTACGTAAGTGACGCGCCGGAACTCTCCTTCGAGAGCGGCATCGCCGATGCCCTGCTCCACCCCCGGGCGCGGACCTACCGGATCGACGAGCTGATGGCGCTGGTGGGGGAGAGCTCCCTCCGGCCGCTCCTCTTCGCGCACCGCGGGGCCCTGCCCGATGTCCCGGCGGAGGTGGAGCGGCTGCGGCAGCTGGCGGCAGGGGGGGACGACGAGCCGAACTTCGTCCTCTACCTCGGCCGGGAGACCGCCGGCGGCTGCGGCCTGGCCCCCGATGCCTCCCTCATGCTCAATCCGGCGCTCCGCTCCTGCGTCGGGAGGCTGCGGATCGCCCGGGACGTGATCCCCCCGCGCCTCGGCCGCCCCAATCCTCCCCTTGGCTTCGGGGAGAAGCGCTTCCTGCGGCGGTTTGTCCGGCCGGTGCCGGTTGCAGCACTCTCAACCGTGGAGCGGGAGCGGGTCGGGCCGTTTCTCGACGCGCTCTTTCTGGTGCCGTTCCGTTGAAAGGGGGCACCTGCTAAACGGTTGACACGGAGTGGGATGGCACGGTATGTATTACTCCCGGCGCCCGCCGCCATCTGGAAGCGTGGGGTGCCGATCACAACAAATACGAGGAGTTACCCATGACGACCTTATGCCCCTGCGGCACCGGCAAGAGTTTCGGCGACTGCTGCGAACCGCTTGTTACCGGAGCGCGCGCGGCCCTCACCGCCGAGGAGCTGATGCGCTCCCGCTACTCCGCCTATGCCACGGTTGCGACCGGCTACATCTTCGAGACCACCCACCCCGACCACCGCGCCGATTTCGACGAGAAGGGGACCCGGCAGTGGGCCGAGAGCTCCCAGTGGGAGGGACTGGAGATCGTCGCCACGCAGGCCGGCGGCCCCGACGATACCGCGGGGAAGGTGGAGTTCGTCGCCCGCTACCGTGACGGCGAGGTGCGGCGGACCCACCACGAGCTTGCCGAGTTCGCAAAGCTCGACGGCGCCTGGTACTTCGTGGATGGTGTCGGCGTCAAGTCCCGCCCCGCCACGAGCACCAAGGTGGGACGCAACGATCCGTGCACCTGCGGCAGCGGCCAGAAGTACAAGAAGTGCTGCGGCAAGTGATCCCCCTCCGTTTCTCCCCGGCACCGCGCCTTCCCGGCGTGGTGCCGGGGTCGAGCTTTCCCCCGGTTTTTCCCTTCCTTGCAAAAGTGCCATCTCCTGGTATCTCCTCAGTATGATCGACGTGACCGTGTACCGAAGGGGATGGCCATGAACGACGGATTTTGCGACGAGAGCTGTGCCGGCCCGCCGCCGGAGGAGTTGCGGCGGGGGATCGAGGAGTTCAACCGGGGGGAGTGGTTCGACTGCCACGAAACGTTGGAGGAGCTCTGGGCCGGCGAGCAGCGTGCGGTGCGCTCCCTCTACCAGGGGGTTCTGCAGGTGGCGGTGGCGCTCCACCACTGGCGCGAAGGGAATTACCGCGGGGCGCTCTTCCTGCTCGATTCCGCCGCGCGTCTGCTGGATCAGGTGGCGCCGGTCTGCCGGGGGGTGGATGCCGCTGCCCTGGCGGAGTCGGCCCGAAAGATCCACGAAACCCTCGTGCACCTGGGGGCGGAGCGGATGGAGGAACTGGACCGAAGCCTCATTCCCCGCATCAGCCTCGCCGATTCGCCACGCTGACCCCTTCCCGCCTCATCCCTCGTCATTGAACGCTTCCGCCACCTCCCGCCGCACCGCTTCTTCCCTATCCCGATACTTCGGCGAGAAATGAAACGGAATCACCCGGGCGGCACCGGCACGCCGGCCGAGCTCGCCGGCCAGCCGGGCGGTGAGGTGGCGTCGTTCGCCCGCCCGCTCCGCCTCGTGGTGGAGAAACGTCGTCTCGATGAAGAGATGGTCCGCTCCCCCCGCCAGGGCGACGATCGCCTCCCCGTTTTCCCGCGTCGGGGCGGCGTCGGTCACGTAGGCGACCTTCTGGCCGGCGACGACGCGGGCGACCTGCCGCCGCAACTCGCCCAGCGAAAGGGTCCGCTCCCGCCAGCCGTCCCCCTCCCGCCATCGGGCCGTCACCGCTTCCCCATCCTCATTTCCGGCCAGGATCGCCCGTTTCAGCTCCTTCAGCCACGCCCCCGTCGGCAATCCCAGTTCGTCCAGCCGGTTCTTCATGATGTTCACGTGGTTCTTCTCCTCCAGGGCGAAGGCGAGGCAGGGGATGCCGTGGTCGAGGAATGCGGCCCGCACCAGAAAACCCTCCTCGTCGAGGATGACACCCTCCTCATGGCGGCCGTGGCGTTCGCCTTCCGGCGCGAACATCTTCCGGCAGCGGAACGAATCGGTCAGGAAGGTGCCGTCGACGTGGAGTTCGGTGGCGACGACGGTGAAGTCGGTGGGGTAGCTCTCGACGAGATTCCAGGTATAGCCGGCGAGCCGGTGCCCCACCTGGCCGACGAAGCCGGGGGGGCCGAAGAGGTGGAGCTCCTTTTCCCGGCCGAGGCAGAGCCGCACCAGCCGGTCGAAGCCGATGAAGTGGTCCACATGGGTGTGGGAGACGAAGATATGGGAGATGCGGAGCACCTTCCGCGGCGAGAGGGGGGTGATGTCGCCCAGGTCGAAGAGGAGGGCGCGCCGCTCGAAGAGAAAGTCGACATAGAGCGCCGGGTCGTCGAAGGGGCCGTTCACGAGACTCGGGTGAAACTGCGGTGTCATGGAATCGCTCCCGCGGGGATTTCACCCAGTGTACCACGGCGGACTGAAAAAGCAGGGGGGAGCCGGTTCTGAACGGGACGGTCCTCCACGGCCAAACTGGCATGTATTATGTATGTTGTTTAATTTGCCTTGACGTGAATGGAAGCGGAAGTCCCGCATCGTGCGGGGTGGCGGCGGCGTTCACCTCGGCTGCAATGCAAAGGGGGAGATCCATTCCAGTGCCAAAAGACGGAATAGCACGACGAAAAAGGGCAGAGTCCCTGGTCTTCGCGACCCTCATGCTGCTCTCATTGTTTTGGCTGATCGACACGGTTTATGACACGGTCGTCGTCAGGATGAACTTTGTCCGCGACAGGGGGATGCCGCATCTGCTGGAGGTTGGCACCCACTTCGTCCTCTTCGGCGTCCAGATGCTCCTCATCATGTATGTCTGGCGTCACGTCCGCGCGAGCAGGCGACTGGAGGAGGAGATCCGGCAGCTCAATGCCGCACTGGAGCGGCGGGCGGCCGACCTGGCGGCGAAGAACCGCGAACTGGAGGCGTTCAGTTACTCCCTCTCCCACGACCTCAATACCCCCCTCACCAAGGTCTCCGTTGCCGTGCAGACGCTTCAGGACAGCTATGGCGAGCGCCTCGACGACACCGGCCGGTTTTTTGTCCGGAGCATCGTCGAGGGGAGCGAGCGGATGGAGCAGCTGATCGATGCCATGCTGGTCCTGTCGCGGGTGGCCCGCCGCGAGCTGCGCCGCGACGAGGTCGATCTGAGTGCACTGGCGGCGGAGGTTGCCAGCGAGCTGCGCCAGGCCGAGCCGCAGCGGCAGGTGGAGCCCGTGATCGCCTCCGGCCTCTCGGCAACGGGGGACCCGGCGCTGCTCCGGGTGGCGCTCCACAACCTCTTCGCCAACGCCTGGAAGTACACCCGCCGCGCTCCCGAACCGCGGGTGGAGTTCGGCGCCCTGGTGAACGACGGGACCACGACCTATTTCGTCCGCGACAACGGCGCCGGCTTCGATATGAAGGATCTCGGCCGGCTCTTCAAGCCGTTCCAGAGGCTCCACGACCAGGAGGAGTTCCCCGGCACCGGCATCGGGCTCGCCACGGTGCAGCGGATCATCGAACGGCACGGCGGAACCATCACCGCCCACAGCATGCCGGACCACGGCGCCACCTTCACCTTTACTCTCCGGTAGTTACCCCTCACCCCGCCACAGAGTTTTCCGAAAAGTGCAGTATACTCTCTTCCATGGAACTCACGGCAAACGCCCTCAGAGTGCTCCGGGCCCGCTATCTGCTGAAAGATGCCGACGGGCGGGTCGTGGAGACCCCGGCGGAGATGTTCGGCCGCATCGCCCGCACCGTTGCCGCGGTCGAGCCCCGCTACGGCGGCGATACCGCCCGGTGGGAAGAGCGGTTCTTCGAACTTGTCTCCGATCTTCGCTTCCTCCCCAACTCCCCCACCATCATGAACGCCGGCAAGCCTTCCGGCCAGCTGGCCGCCTGCTTCGTCCTCCCGGTGGAGGATTCGATGCAGGGGATCTTCGATACCCTCAAGAACGCCGCCCTCATCCTCCAGAGCGGCGGCGGCACCGGTTTCTCCTTCTCGCGGCTGCGCCCCCGGGCCGACATCGTCCGCTCCACCGGCGGCATTGCCAGCGGTCCGGTCTCCTTTATGAAGATCTACAACACCGCCACCGACGTCATCAAGCAGGGAGGGGCGCGGCGGGGGGCGAACATGGGAATCCTGCGGGTCGACCACCCCGACGTCCTCGACTTCATCCGGGTGAAGCGGGCCGCCGCCGAGCTGGCCAACTTCAATATCTCGGTGGCCGCCACCGACGCGTTCATGACGGCGGTGCTCGACGACCGGGAGTACGGCCTCGTCAACCCCCGCACCGGCAGGGAGGCGGGGCGGCTCCGGGCCCGGGAGGTCTTCGCCGAGATCGCCACGAGCGCCTGGGAGAGCGGTGATCCGGGGCTCGTCTTCATCGACCGGATCAACGCGGCGAACCCCACGCCGCTCCTCGGTCCCTTCGAGAGCACCAACCCCTGCGGCGAGCAGCCGCTCCTCCCCTACGAGGCGTGTGTCCTCGGCTCCCTGGACCTCTCCCGCTTCGTGCGGGAGGGCGAGATCGACCGCACCCTCCTTTCCGCCGATATCCGCACGGCGGTCCGGTTCCTCGACGACACCATCGACGCCAGCGTCTACCCGCTCCCCGCCATCGAGGCGATGCACACGGGGAACCGCAAGATTGGCCTCGGCGTCATGGGGTGGGCCGACACCCTCATCCTCCTCGGCATCCCCTACAATCACCGGCGGGCCTTCGCCCTGGCCCGGGAGACGATGCGCTTCGTGAGTGACACGGCCCGGGCCGCGTCGGCCGCCCTGGCGGGGGAGCGGGGAGCCTTCCCGAATTTCGGCGGGAGCATCTACGATGGGCCGGGGATGCCGCGGCTGCGCAACGCCACCGTCACCACCATCGCCCCCACGGGGACGCTGGCCACCATCGCCGACTGCTCCAGCGGCATCGAGCCGCTCTTTGCCGTGGCCTACAAGCGGCTTGTCCTCGACACGGAACTCTCCGAGGTCAGCCGGCACTTTGTCCGGATGGCGCGGGAGCGCGGTTTTTATTCGGAGGAGCTGATGCGGGAGGTGGAGCGGCGGGGGAGCGTGGGGCGGGTGACGGGGGTGCCGGCGGAGGTGAAGCGGCTCTTCCGCACCGCCCTGGAGATCCCCCCAGAGGACCACATCGAGATGCAGGCAGCCTTCCAGGAGTTCACTGACAACGCCGTCTCCAAGACCATCAACCTCCCCCGCCGCGCCACGCCGCAGGAGGTGGAGCGGGCGTTTCTCCGCGCCTACGCCCGCGGGTGCAAGGGGATCACCGTCTTCCGTTACGGCTCGAAGCGGGGAACCCTCGTGAAGTTCGCGGATGTGGACTGATTCTGATGAATGGCGTGCTTTCCCTAAGAGCGAGGGATAGTCAAACCCTCTCCCGGCGGGAGAGGGTGGCCGAAGGCCGGGTGAGGGGAGTGCGTGGGATGGGCCAGAATGCACTGAGGCGGACCGGAGGGGAAGGAAGCCCGTTTTTTTGCGTGTAGACGCCATAAAGCTGTGCTAGCATACGCCGATAGCCATTTTACCGGTGAGCGGAGGCCAGCATGGCGGACAAGCGGGACATCACGAGACACAAGAAACGGCTGTCGCTCCGTTTCGGAACCGACCAGCCGAGCCGGCTCGCCTTCACCGAGGATGTCTCGGCCCACGGCCTCTTCATCAAGACCACCAACCTCTGCCCCCCCGGTACCCGCATCCAGATCGAGCTGACCCTGCCGGGGGACGAATCGGTCTTCTGCGAGGGTATGGTCCGGTGGACCAAGAAAGTCCCCCCCCAGGTGATCCATCTGGTGAAAAAGAGCGGCATGGGGATCCAGATCATGAAGTTCATTGCCGGCGAAGAGGCGTTCCGCCATTTCATCGCCGAGCTCCACGCCAGGTAGCGACACACCCCCGCGGTTGCCGCTTCCCCCACTCATTATCTCTCCGCCGTTTCCTTTTCGTCCCCGCCCAGAAAATCCGCAATCGCCCCGTAGGTCTCCCGCGGCCGTTCCTCGTGGGGGTTGTGGCCGCATTCCGGGATGATCGCGAGCCGTGCCCCCGGAATCTCCCGCTGCAGCCGCTTTCCGTTTGCCAGCCGGATGATCCGGTCTTCGCTCCCCCAGATGATGAGGGTCGGTACCGCTATCTCGCGAAACCGGGCGACGACCCCCTGGTAGCCGTCGCGGTCCAGCTCCTGCACGGTCCGGATCAGCACCCGGGCCATGCCGCTCCGGCCGAAGCACCCCTCGTAGCGCCTGATCCGCTCGGGCGTGATGGCGCGCTCGTCGTGGAACACCGCGCGGAGCGAGGCGAGGACCAGTGTCCGGAGCGGGAGCAGCGCCATGCCGAGACGGCCGATCAGCGGAATCTTCAGCCAGCGCATGAAGCGGGGAAGCCGCTGGGGATAGGCGGCGCAGTCGAGGAGGATGAGGCGGGAGACGAGGCGCGCCCGCCCCTCCGTCATCGCCCTGAGGAGGGCCAGGAGGGCGATGCCGCCGCCGAGGGAGTGCCCCACAAGCACGGCTCCGTCGACCGCCACCGCCTCCATGAAGGAGAGGAGCACGGCGGCCTGCTCCTCCGGTGCGTAGGAGCCCCTCCGCGGTTTGGAGGAGAAGCCGAACCCCTTGAGGTCCATGAGGTAGAGGGTGAAGCGGTGCGGCGGGAAGAGAGGAACGATGTCGTCCCAGGTGGTAAGGGCGGCGGCGAAACCATGGACGAAGAGCACCGGCTGGGGGCCGGTGCCATGGAGTCGGTAACGGATCACCGTCCCGGGGGAGTGGGTGAAGAAGCGGTCGGCGGAAAGGCTGCCGGTGGGAGATGGCGACCGGGGGACCGTCATGGGGCTTGTGCCGCGGTCAGGAGCCGTTCCGCACGAAGGAGGGGATGCTCCGGGGGGGATCTTCAGCGAGCGCACCGGTCGCAGCCAGGCGGAAGATGCCGCAGGTCGCGCAGGGCCTTCCGTTTCGGAAGCTGCAGGAAACCGATCCCTCCAGCGTCACGGGGGTTCCGTCCTTCGAGACGAGGGTCAGGGTGGTCTGTTCGGGCCGGCTCCCCTGGAGGAGACGGATGAACAGCTCCCGGCAGTGGGGGTGGGAGTCGGGGTGGACGATGTCGAATACCGACAGGAGTGCAATCTCGTCCTCAGAGTAACCGAGGGCCTCGCGCCACGCCCGGTTCACGTAGATGAGCGACCCGTCGGGGGCGACACTCTGGAAGAGCTCGGCGGAGCTGTCGAGGATCAGCTGGTAGATCCCTTCCTTGTCCCGGAGCGCCTCGAGCATCCGCTTCTGTTCGGTAATCTCGTTGTAGATGAGAACCATCTGTTTCACGTCGCCGAAGCGGTCCTTGAGGGGGGAACCGCTCACGTTGAACCAGCGTCCCCTGCACTCCAGATCGTCCAGGTGCTCGGGGCGTCTGCTCCGCATGATCTTGTTGAACAGGCACTCCCGGGAGGGGACGGTGTCCCCGCAGATGAGCTCCGCGCACTTTCTGCCGCGCAACTCCTCGCCGTCCAGGGCGAAGATCTCCCGCGCCCGGGAGTTGAAGGCCTGGATCCGCATGGTGTTGTCGATGACGAGGATCGCCGCGCCGGCACAGTCGAAGACCCCCTGGATCTCGTCGTGGGCCAGAGACAACTCCACGTTCATCTCCTTGAGGTGTTCGAGGATCTGTTCGAACGATTGGCAGACGATGCCGATGGGGTCGGTCTCGATGAGGCTGGCGTTGTCGAGCTCTTCGTGGCGCAGGGGAAGGGTCCCGATGGTGGTCAGCAGCTGGTTGGTCTTCTCGCGGATGTAGCCGGTGGCCCTCCGCTCGCGCTCGGCAAGCTCCGCGTTTTCCCGCGTGAGCCGCCGGATCTCGGCGGTCCCGAAGGGATCGCCGAGAAGCGTTTCAAGAACTTTTACGAACCCCATCTGCGTCTCCCTTCTATTCCGTCCGGCCGACGGTCACGAGGTAGTGCCCCGCTTCCTTCGTCACGCGGACATGGTAGCCCATGCTTCCCGCCGTTTCGGGGATGGTGATGGTGGCGTCCCGGTTGTCGGTCAGAAAGGCCACCCGGCACTTTCCCTCTCTGAGGGCGTTCCGATACCGGTTGATCTCCCTGAGGGCCGTCAGGAGTGTGGAGGGGCAGACCTGCCCCCGGATGTCGAATTCGATCGTTTCCATGCGCTGTCCTGTCTGAATAAGTACGCTCCGAACTATCGCTTCGTGACAAAACGGGTAAGGATGACTCCTCCCAGCCACGCCCCGGGGAGCAGTCCGCCGGTGAACAGGATGCTCTGCCAGGCCAGGATCGGCACCCCTCCCGCCAGGTGCCAGATGTTGCACGAGGGAGCCATGCGCGCCGCCACCCCCATGACGGTTCCCCCCGCCAGAGCCGAAAGGTAGTGGCGGGCGGGGAGGCGGACGTAGAGCCGGAACTCGCCGATGAGAAGCGCCGAAAGGGCGCTCCCCCCGACGATGCCGGCAATGACCGGGATCTGCACAAGGGCCAGGGCGTCCGTGACCGGTGCCGGTCCTCCCCGCAGCGGCACGTGCCCCAGGGGGGTAACGGCAGCGAGGTCGAGGGGAAGGGTACGGAAATACCCCGCACCCTCGACCCAGCCGGGAATCCAGAGCGATGCCAGCCAGGCCCCCCCCTTGGCGTAGGAGGTGGTGATGCCGAGCGGCATGGTGGTGGCTACGGCGGAACAGAGCCCGATGACCGCCAGGATCAGCGCCGCTTTCCACGGCTGCAGATATCCTTCTACGATCGCCGGCCGGCTCCAGAGCCCCTTGCGCCGCCAGTGGAGAAAGAGGAGCGCCGCCGCTGCGGCAAGGGGGACGATCACCCGGTACGGCTCGACGCCGGCCAGACGGGGGATCGTCACATCGAGGGCCGGCAGGGCGGTGGCATCGGCGAACCGTTTCCACCAGGGGTGAATCGCGGCGAACAGGGCGCTTCCCGTTACCAGCCCGACCAGGGCCGCCACCGCCGTCACGCTTCCGGCACCGGCCCGGTACAGGGTCCCCGCGACGCACCCTCCCGCCAGCACCATGCCGATGCCGAAGGCGAATCCCCCCGCCAGATTGGCCACCGACGGGGTACCGAGGAGCGGGAAGGGATAGAGGGGGAGCCACCCCGCAAGCCGCGCCACCTCGAACAGCACCATGCTCGCCGTCACGAGAAGGAGGAGCGGGCGGAGCATGACGGTGCGCCGAAAGAGAAAGATATCCCGGAATGCTCCCGCCATGCAGAAGTCGGCGCGGTGCATCGCAAAACCCGCGACTCCACCGAGGAGCAGTCCCATGGCTATGAGGGGGAGATTCGCGGGGAACACCCGATCGTACTCCTCTGACGTATCAATTGTCCCCTATTCATATCGGCATGAGCGCGGGTACACTTTACGAATTTTCTCCGGCTCCTGCTCGTTATCTCCAGATAACTGACCATGGCGGTGACCTCCGTTACCTGAGCCGCAACTTCGCCAGGATGATGCCGAGATATTTGTTGAGAGGGTGCTCGCGCCCGAGGAACCCGAGGAGCGGTGGTTTGCGGAGGCCGAGGCGGCGCAGTTCCGCCTCGATGTGGGGATTCCTTTCGTAGAGCATCCCCTGGCGGAAGAGCCGGATGGCATCGGTTCTCCGTCCCGCCAGCAGGTGGATCCTCCCCAGGTTGAGGTAATGGGAGGAAGAGCGGGGGTCTTTCCGGATCGCTTCCTCGCAGATCCTGATGGCGTGATCGACCTGCTGCCGCTCCCGGGCCAGGCAGTAGGCGAGATAGGTCCAGGCCACGGGGGTGCTCCGCAGCTTCACCGCCTGTTCGAGGCATTCGAGGGCGAGGGTGGTGTTGCCGCCATTGGCGGCCTTGATTCCGCGGGCGACGAGCCCGTCGACGTCGGTGCCGGTCACGGCTCCCTCCCGTTCGATAATCTGGTAGTATAGTAGAGGCTGCGGCAGGCTCTGTAAACTGTTTTGTCGGGATATGCGGTCCGAACAAAATGTCTTACCGATCCGTTTTAATTTATGGTATACATAAAAAACTTTACTACCACTAAAAGGGGGGTAGCATGAACATCCACGAATACCAGGCGAAGGAAATCCTGAGCTCCTACGGCATCCCGGTGCCGCGGGGGCGGGTGGCGCTCACGTCCGACCAGGTCGAGCGCGCCGCCAAGGAGATGGGGGGGCGCTGCGTCATCAAGGCCCAGATCTACGCGGGGGGGCGCGGCAAGGCGGGGGGAGTGCGGCTCGTCCATCACCCGGAGCAGGCCCAGGATTACGGCAAGGAGCTCTTCGGCAAGCGGCTCGTGACCCCCCAGACCGGCGCCGAGGGGCTGAAGGTCCGCCGGATTCTCGTGGAGGAGGCGGTGGAGATCGCCCGGGAGTTTTACCTCTCCATCACCCTCGACCGCGCCACTTCGCGCTACTGCCTCATCGCCTCCGCCGAGGGGGGGGTGGATATCGAGGAGGTGGCCCAGAAATCCCCCGAGAAGATCCACGTCCTCACCATCGACCCGTACACCGGGCTCCGTCCCTACCAGGCCCGCAAGATCGCCCTGGCCCTGGGGCTCTCCGGTAGCCTCTGCGAGGATTGCGTGGAGCTGATGCTCAACCTCTACAAGGTGGTCCTGGAGAAGGACTGTTCCCTGGTGGAGATCAACCCCCTCGTCGTCACCAGGGCGGGATGGCTCATGGCGATGGACGCCAAGATCAACTTCGACGACAACGCCATCTTCCGCCACCGCGAATATCCCGACATGATGGATTATTCCCAGCTCGACACCCTGGAGATCAACGCCGGCAAGTATGATCTCTCCTACATCAAGCTTACCGGCAACATCGGCTGCATGGTGAACGGCGCCGGCCTCGCCATGGCGACCCTCGACGTCCTGAAGGAATATGGCGGCGAGCCGGCCAACTTCCTCGACGTCGGCGGCGGGGCGACCCGCGAGAAGGTTGCCGAGGCGTTCAAGATCATCCTGGAGGATGACGACGTGAAAGGGGTCTTCGTCAACATCTTCGGCGGGATCATGCGCTGCGACGTCATCGCCCAGGGGATCATCGAGGCGGCCTCCGAGGTCCACTGCACCCTCCCCATCGTCGTCCGGATGGACGGCAGCAAGGTCGAGGAAGGGAAGCAGCTGCTGGTGGAATCGGGGCTCAACGTCCAGACCGCCGACAACCTCGGCGAAGGGGCGGAGCGGATCGTCAAGATGCTGGTGGGATAGGGTCCCCCTACAACTTCAAGCCACGGAGAATCCACATGTCCATACTCATCAACAAGAATTCGAAGATAGTCGTCCAGGGGATCACGGGCCGCAGCGGCCTCTTCCATACCCAGCAGTGCCGCGATTACGGGAGCAAGATCGTGGCCGGCGTCACCCCGGGCAAGGGGGGGATCCACATCGAGGGGATTCCGGTGTTCAACTCCGTCGAGGAGGCGGTGCGGTACACCGGCGCCAACGTCTCCATGATCTTCGTGCCGCCGCCGGGGGCCGCCGATGCCATCCTGGAGGCGGCCGATGCGGGGGTGGAGCTGGCCGTCTGCATCACCGAGGGGATCCCGGTGCGCGACATGGTGCCGGTGAAGCGGATCCTGCAGGGGAGCAGGACGCGGCTCGTGGGGCCCAACTGCCCCGGCGTCATCACCCCGGGCGAGTGCAAGGTGGGGATCATGCCTGGCTACATCCACAAGCCGGGAAAGATCGGCGTCGTCTCCCGCAGCGGTACCCTCACCTACGAGGCGGTGAAGCAGATCACCGAGGCGGGGCTCGGCCAGTCGACCTGTGTCGGCATCGGCGGAGACCCGATCATCGGGATGAACTTCATCGATACCCTCACGCTCTTCAACGAGGACAAGGATACCGAGGCGGTCTTCATGATCGGGGAGATCGGCGGGACGGCGGAGGAGGATGCGGCCCACTGGATCAAGGAGAACATGAAAAAGCCGGTGGCGTCGTTCATCGCCGGGGTCACCGCCCCTCCGGGGAAGCGGATGGGGCACGCCGGCGCCATCATCACCGGCGGCAAGGGGAAGGCCGAGGACAAGATCCGCACCCTCTCCGAATGCGGCGTGGTGGTCTCCACCAGCCCGACGAAGATGGGGGCGGCGATGCTGGAGGCCCTCGGTCGGGGGTAAGGGGCTCCTTTCCCGGCAGATAACAAAGGCCGCCTGTCGTGTCATTACGGCAGGCGGCCTTTATTTTTGTCAGCGGTGCTGGAGAGACGGGACTTCTACCCCTTCAGTCCGGCATCCTGTGCCAGTGCCCGCCAGGCGGGGAGGCTCCGCTCGATCATCGCCTTGTCCACGCAGTAGGCGACCCGGAAATAGCCGGGGGCGCCGAAGCCGGCGCCGGGAACGAGAAGGATCAGGTGCTTCTGGGCGAGCTTCACGAACTCCACATCGTCCGCGAGGGGGGATTTGGGGAAGAGGTAGAAGGCGCCGTCAGGGCGAACCAGCTCGAATCCCATCGCCGTGAGGCTGTCGCAGAAGAGGTTGCGCTTCGCCTCGTACTCGCCGATGTCGACGGAGGCGCGCTGGAGCTTCGCCACGAGCCGCTGCATGAGGGCCGGGGCGTTGACGAAGCCGAGGACGCGGTTAGAGAAGACCGCTCCCTCCATGAACTGCGTCACGTTGCGCGACCGGGGGTTGGCGGCGAGGTAGCCGATCCGCTCGCCGGGGAGGGCCAGGTCCTTGCTGTGGGAGGTGACGATGACCGAGCTCTCGATATGCCGGAAGATGTTCGGGACGTGTTTGCCGTCGTAGGAGATGCGGGCGTAGGGCTCGTCGGAGACGACGTAGATCTGCCGGTCGAACTCCCGTCCCTTTTTCGCCACGATGCCGCCGAGGGCCTCAAGGCTTTCGGCGGGGTAGATGACGCCGGTGGGATTGTTGGGCGAGCAGATGATGATCGCCCGGGTCTTCCGCGTAATGGCCGCCTCGATGGCGGCAAGGTCGAGCTGGAAGGTGGTCCGGTCGGTCCAGACCTCCACCGGCACGCCGCCGTGGTTGTCGATGTAGAACTTGTACTCCACGAAGTAGGGGGTGAGGATGATCACCTCCTCCCCCGGGTTGAGGATCGTCTTCAGGACCACGTTCAGGGCGCCGCCCGCCCCGCAGGTCATCACCACGTGCTCCGCGCCCACGGCGAAGCCGGCGGCCTCCGCCAGGACCTCCGCCACCGCGGTCCGGGTCTCCTGGTAGCCGGCATTGCTCATGTAACGGTGCATGCCGGGGATGGGGTTCTCGGCGAGCCGGCGGAACTCCTCCTGGAACTCCCGGGGGGGCTCCACGTCCGGATTGCCGATGGTGAAGTCGAAAACGCTGTCGGCGCCGTGAATCTGGCGCAGCCGCTCTCCCTCCTCGAACATCTTTCTGATCCAGGACGATTTGGAGATGAAACCGGCGATCTTGGTGGCGATGGGCATGGGGGTGGTACCTCGCTCGAAATAGTGTTTCATTTTTGTAGCACAGGGGGGGGCTGAGGGCAAGAGTCTGGTTGCCGCCGGATCATCCCGGAGGCACGGTCGGACCCGGTCGGAAAAGCCAGAAATGAATACAAAATTGTGACGGTTTGGGTTATATAAGGTAAAGATATTGCATTAAATGACGTCAATAGGTCAGGGGCGAGAGAGAAGGCTCCTGACCTCGCCGGAGTTCGGCGACGGCGGCAAGGATAGAGGGGTGATGGGCAAGTATTTGACATTCGGTTCGGCCATGGTGCTGGCACTTGCGTTGATCTGCTGTGGTGGAACGGCGGACGCCATGTCGGCATTTGCCCGTAAGTACAATGTGAACTGCGATATGTGCCACAGTAAGATTCCGCAATTGAACGAGTTCGGGATGGCTTTCAGGAAAAACGGTTTTGTGATCCCGGGTCAGAAAATAAAGGTGAGACTGGCTGAACCGCAGGGGAGCAAGGAAACGGGGACCGCAGGGACAGAACCGGTTAAATTGCCCAAGGTCGAGGTGAAGCTTCAGACCGAGCCGTCCGATGTTGACAAAAATGCCAAGTCTGACAGAGGGGAAGAAGGTGAAGCTGTCGACACGCCCCCTGCGATCCCTCCGGTCAAGGAAACGCCGCCGACGGTAGTCTACAAGGGGAGTTCCCGGGATGGCAGCGTCTATTACACGGATAATCCTGACCGGAAGGATTTCGTCTCCGGTGAGAAGGAGAGGTCTGTGAGGCGAAAGCTGCCGGTGAGGGTAATGAAGACTCGCGCGGCCAAGGGGACGGGAGGGAAGTCGGCAGCGGAACGGCAGCCGCACGTCAAGAATCTCGTTTCCGTGGCCCAAAAGGCTGAAACGTATCGCAGTCATGAAGAGTGCATGGAACGGCAGTTTGTGGACGTACCATCGCCGGCTTCAGCAGAGGAGATGATGGACCAGTTGACTGCCGCGGAGCTGAAATGTGCCTCGTATGAGTTGCCAACACGTTGAAATGATGCGGTCGAGAGGGGCGACTCATAACGCACTGGCAGGCCAGCAGGGGTTCACCCTGCTGGAACTGCTGATTGCCATGGTGTTGCTGGTGGTGGGATTCCTCGGTGTCTTTGTGGTGTTCTGGGCATCCGCCTTTTCAGGGACCTTCACCAGAAACATGACTACTGCCGCAACCCTCGGCCAGGACATGCTGGAACGTGTCAGCACCGTGAGCTATAACGGATTGGGAGCGACGACGGGCTTCGTGGATTACACGTCATCTAACATTTCCGCTACCGGTTTTGCCAGGCAGTGGAGAATTACGGAAAACGGCGGGGTAAAGACCATAACCGCCACCGTCAGCTGGAGCGATGGCGGCAGAACCCGCACAAGGACATTTACCGCCGTCAAGCGGACCGACTACTAAGGTGAGAGTGGTGAGCATGCCGGATTTCTCCTCCGAAAAGGGATACACTCTCGTCGAGATACTGGTCGTGATCGTCATTCTCGCGATAGTCTCCGCCGGGATAACGACGGTATTCATCACCGGCCTGACCGAGTATGGCGTGCGCGAAGTGACCATCCGGATGCAGCAGCAGGCGCGGCTGGCCATGTACGACCTGGAGCGGGAGCTGAAGCTGGCCGGTTACGGCTTCATGGATTTCGGCAACCTGAAGATCAATGTCTATTCAAAATCCGCCAATGCCGTCGTTTCCTGGGCGATAGTCGAGGCGAACAGTGTGACCGGTGCTGCCAGCAATACGGACAGCATCCTCATCCGTTACCAGACCGTTGATCCCGCAACGGTCCCCGATGTGACCATTGCCACCAACCATCCGGACTCATCCGTCAACACGCCGGTCAGCGATGCCTCAGGATTCGCTCAGGGAGACCTCTTTTTCATCTACGACCCCACCGATCTGACCAAGCCGGCGTCAATGCTGCAGGTTTCCACTACCCCAAGTTCCAAAAACGACACGTTGAAGCACAGCTCCGGCAGCAATTGGGAGTATAATCCGCCAAATGCCGGCATCAACATCTTCCCGCCAGGTGGGTACGGGGTGGGCTGCAAGGTGGTGAATCTCAGCACTTTGGGGGTCAAGTGGGTGCAATACCATGTCGATAGCAATAGCAACCTGATCAAAGAGTCTTCAACGGCACCGCAAGCCCACATCGTCGCCACCGGCATCGAGGATCTGCAGATCAGGTACCAGTTCAAGGATGGCGTATGGCTCAACGCCCCGGTTAAAGATGATGCCAATCACGACATCAACAACCTTAGGGCCCTGAAGGTGAGCATCATCGCACGGACGGCCAACCCCGATCCCCGCTATGGCGGATCGCAGCCGTTCCAGCTGACGGGTCCCCAGGGGGATGGCGTGGTTTACAGCGGTGGCGGGTATCGCAGGATGACGATGAGCAGCACGATTTCCCTGCGCAACCTGGTCATGCGGGACAAGCTGCAATGAAGTCCCCCGCGCGTAACGAGCGGGGTGTGGCCCTGGTCATGGCGCTCATCTTTCTGATGGTCCTGTCGATCCTGGTGGCGATCCTCCACAGGACCACCCTGTTCGAGATGTTCCTGAGCCGGAGCTACCAGGAGTCGCAAAAGTCTTTCTATGCCGCCGAGGCAGGGGTGAGGGCCGCACTTGGCGAGCTTGGCAACGGTCCTCCCGAGAACATGGCGAATCCCCCTCCCTATTTCTACCTGACACCGACAACGCCTGACGCTGCCACGTGGTCGATCGCCACCAGCGACAGCTCGTCGGGTGAATGCTCGTACCGCTACTACATCGAGCACCTCAAGGATGGCCCGCCATCATATGCGGGAGGAGAGAGCGCCAAGCTGGGCTTTTCCGCGGCGGCTGGTGCGAAAGTTCACTATTACCGGATCACGGCCGAGGGGATAAACAAGGACGGGACGGTCACGAGGCAGGTTCAGGTCGTGACGACGGCGGCATACTGACGGGAGAGCGGGATGGGAACCGGATCCAATCTTTTCAGGAAAAGCACCTGCGTGATGACCGTGGTTGTTTTTCTCTTCATAGCGGCGGCCGTTGCCCTGGCGGCGGTATCTCAGATACCCCTCTATCTGACCACCAATAATCAGCTCAACATTATGATTCTGCTCGACAACTCCCTGAGCATGACGGAGAACGTGAATGGAACACCAAAAATCCAATCCGCGCGAACCGTTGTCAGCAACCTGGTCAAGTCGTTCCCCGGGATCAGGTTCGGCTTGACGGTTTTCAACCCCTATGTTGGTCTTAACGCCGATGGCGGCAAGGTTGTCATGCCATGCGGCGGCCTCACCGCGGCAAACGTTGATGCAACCATGCAGGGCATTTCGGCGGACAGCTACACCCCGCTGGGAGAAACACTTGCCGAGATATGGCAGTATTTCAAGGGGGGGAAATCTTCCTATAACAGCGGAGTTACCTATACGAGCCCCATCACTGCCAGCTGCCAGCAAAGCTTCACCATCATCGTGACCGATGGCGAACCGACGGGGGACAACCGCTACAAGGATGATTTCAGCTCCTACGGCTGGAATCCCAACGATGACGTGAGGCTCACCACGACCCATCTTCCGGATGTCGCGCAGTACATGCATACCCATCCCGCCGTGGCCGCATTTCCCAATTCCACCATCACCACCTACACCGTCGGATTCGACGTCAACTCCCCGATTTTGCAGACCACGGCGGCAAACGGCGGGGGGCAGTATTTCACGGCCGCCAACGAGGCCGCCCTTGCCAGCGCCCTGAACACGGTTGTCACCAGCATTATCGGCATGGTGTCGTCTGCAAGCGCCGCGGCGGTCAACACGGCATATCTGACGACCAGCACCAAGCTGTACCGGGCCAGCTTCAATTCCAGCGACTGGAGCGGCAACCTGGAAGCATTCAATATCAACCAGACAACCGGCGATGTCGGCACCCGCAGCTGGGACGCCGCATCGCTTCTCAACGGCAACACATCCCGAAATATCTATACGGCGAGCACCGGCGGCTCCAGGCGGATCGATTTTACCACCGGCAACGCGGCGACCCTCTCGCCCGCCGGCTTCATGAATTTTTCTTCCTCGCGCACCGCCACCATGATCGGCTACGTGCGTGGCGACACCAATCCGGCCGGATACCGGAATCGCCCCAGCAAGCTCGGCGATATCACCTATTCCTCGCCGGTGGTCTATGGGGCGCCGGACGGTTTCTATACCGATCATAACTATTCGACTTTCAAGAGGAACAATGCTTCCCGGCAGTCGCTCGTTCTTGCCGGCGCCAACGACGGGATGCTGCATGCCTTCAACGCCGACAATGGCAACGAGCAGTGGGCCTTCATTCCGAACAGTCTGCTGCCGAAGCTGAAGCTCCTGAGAAATGTTCCCTATAGCCACACCAACTATGTCAACGGCCCGATCACCATCGGCGATGCCTATTTCGCCTCGAAAAACCTGAGCGGGACCCCCGATTCCACCCCCAACTGGCATAGCGTGGCCGTTGTCGGACTCCGCGAGGGGGGGAAGAGTTATTTTGCCCTTGATATCACCGACCCGGCGAACCCGGTACCATTGTGGGAATTTAATGCCTCTTCTTCCAACGGGCTGGGCTATTCGTTCGCCACTCCGCTGATCATAAAGGTCAGAGATAAGTCCCAGCCCGAGGGATTCCGGTGGGTGGCCGCACTGGCCAACGGTTACGAAGGGACCACGTCCGGAAAGGCCGCATCCTTGATTTTCGTCGATATTGCCACTGGGGCAATCGTCAGTGAAATCGTGGTTGATACCTCTCCCTTCAGCGGCGTCTCGCCAAACGGCCTTGCTACCCCCGCCGCCATCGACGTGGATGGCGACGGCTATGTCGATTATCTCTACGCGGGGGATCTTACGGGCGATCTCTGGAAATTCGATGTCACGAATTCCGATCCGGGCAAGTGGGATGTCCCCTGGAAATCGGGGAATTCACCGGTTGCCCTTTTCCGGGCGATCAACGGCTTTAGTCGAACGCAGCCGATTACGACCGCGCCTGACGTGGTGCTGCGCGGTGGGTTTCAGATCGTCTTCTTCGGTACGGGGAAGTACTACGAGGCGGGGGATCTCACCAATACCGACACGCAGAGCTTTTATGGGGTGTATGATTATAACCTGACGGTGAATCCCAATAATACCCAGAAGGCAAATGGAGCGATGCTCGCACGTAGCGACCTGACCGCTCAGGCCCTCTCCCAGGTCGACCTTGGAGGGAACAGTTGGCGCGTCGTGACCAATAATCCGATAGGCACGAATAGTGGTTGGTACGTCGATCTGCCGGCCGGAGAACGGGTAATCACCGACTCCATCGCACGATCCAGAAAAATCATATTCACCAGCTTTTCTCCCAACACGACCCCCTGCGGTTATGGCGGCACAAGCTGGCTGATGGAATTGAACATGGATACCGGTGGCACCCCGCCCCGGCCGGTTTTTGACGTGAACGGCGACGGCATGGTCGCGAGCAACGATACGGTGAGTTCCGGCGGGCAGCAGGTATCGCCATCGGGGATGTCACTGGGGGATGGTATTGCGTCGGCTCCCGCCATTGTAAGGGCAGGGGGGAGTTCGGAGTTGGAATACAAGTATATTACCAAATCATCGGGGGTCATCACGAAGGTTCTGGAGGCCGGAGGGGGAGGGCTGTTCGGCTTGAGGAGCTGGAAGCAGGTCAAGTGATGATCTGCCGGACTCTCTCCTACATGATCGAAAAATTTGTATGGATTGTCCGCTGCAGGTCTTCGATCCGCAGGAGCGCCTGACGGATCGCTTCCCGCTCGTCGGGAGAGAGGGTGTAGGGGTTCAGGTAGTAGGAGCTGTCCTGGATCCCCTTGATTACCTTGATCTGGAGGAGAATCCGGTGGCGGGTGAGGATTTCGTAGGCGTCGCTGAGCCCCTGGGCGAAGGCCGGCGAGAAGCTCCCCTCCCGCTGCAGGAGGGCGATCCGCTCCACGGTGTTCGTGGCCGGAATCCCCTGGTTGATGGCGAGAATCCGGACGTTCATGACCAGCGGCGCCCAGGCGAGAAGTTTTAGATTGAATTCCCCCTTGTGTTCGCCCGATCCTTCGGTCCAGAGCCGTTTCAGGAAGCCGAGGGCGAGCTTCATCTCCGTGGCCGCCTTGGCCATTCCCCACAAGACCTGAAAGTAATCCTGCTCCAGCGAACGGATGGTGCCGACCAGAGCGTCCGCCAGTCCCCGGTCGCCCGAGACGAACCGGGCGTCGGAGAGGACGATGAGGTCCATGAGGTTCTTGGCGTAGTCTTCGTATTCGTAGCGGACGATGGCGAGGAGCTTTCGGTTCCACTGCGCCAGCGAGCCGCGCCACGTCGGGTTCGACGGCATGATGTCGCCGGTGCATTTCTTGAACCCGATCTCCGCCATCCGTTCCACGAGCAGTTCCGAAAACTCCCGAAACCATCCGTCGGACGCCTCCCCGCCGCCATCGCCGTAGACGATCAGGTAATCCTGGTCGGTGATGAGCGTCTGCTCGGCACGACCGTCGCTCCCCATGCTGCAGAGGGCGTAGGGGCGCGGCGGTTCTCCCCTCCCAATTTCCTCCATCTCCCGTTCCACCAGGTGGAGCGCCCGCCCTGCCAGACGGTCGCGGTACTCGGTGCAGTTGGTGTGGAGGTTCGCCACCGAGCTTATCCGCAGAAACCGCTCCATTTCCAGGGCGTTCAGTTCGTCGTGGATTCCGCGCAGCCGACCGTACTCCGCCTCTGAAGCGGCTTCAGTGAGAAGACGCCGCTCCCGGTCGGCCAGCTCCCGGGCCGACTCCATCTCCCGGACGAACTCGTCCCGGACGGCGGAGAGGACGCGGACGATTTCGTCGCGATCCAGGAACCGGACGAAGTCGCGTACCTGCTCCAGGAGCGCATTGGCTGAGTTCTCGGTTGCGGTCTGCATCGGGCGCTGGGACCTCCTGCCATGGAGTACGATGGGACAAAAAAATCGGGGAAGGCGAACCTTCCCCGATTGTACCATATCTGCTGCGATTGTTAGTGGTCGACCGCCTGAGCGATGCCGATGCCGGTGTTCTGGCGGACATAAAGCTCGTCGAACATCTCCTCGGAACGGCGGCTCGGGAAGGCGAGGCAGCCAAGGATGGCGGCCAGAAATCCGATGGGGATCGAGATGATGCCCGGGTTCTTCAGGTCGATGAGCGGCTTGTCGAGGCCGATGATCGACTTGCCGTCCTTGTTGGTCTCGTAATCGGTCCGGGCCTTGGCGAGTTCCTTCGTCTCCTTCTCGGAGAGGACCGCCCCGCCGGCCTGCTTCTTCTCCAGGGTGGTGACCACCTTCTGGGCGTCGGCGGCAACCTTCTTCGGATAGGTCATGTTGGGCGACACCATCACCAGGGCGATGGAGATGACGGTGCCGGTCACCAGCCCCGCAATGACGCCGGCGGTGTTGAACTTCTTCCAGAAGAGCGACATCACGACCACCGGGAGGTTGCCGGAGGAGGCGACGGCGAAGGCGAGGGCCACCAGGTGGGCGACGTTCTGCTTCTCGGCGGCGATGCCGATCAGGATGCCGGCGGCGCCGACGCAGAAGGAGGTGATCCGGGCGGCCTTAACCTGCTCGTGCTGGTCGGCGTGGCCATCCTTGATGACGTTGACGTAGATGTCGTGGGCGATGGCGGCGGAGGCTGCCAGGACCAGACCCGAGACGACGGCGAGGATGGTGGCGAAGGCAACGGCGCAGAGGAAGGCCAGGAGCAGGTCGCCGATGAAGGGGGAGATGTCGCCCCCCATTTTCTGGGCAAGCATCATGGCGGCCATGTTGCCACCCTTGTCGATCTTCTGGATCCCCTGCGGCGAGAGGTGGATGGCGGCGCCGAAGCCGAGCAGCGTGGTCAGGATGTAGAAGAGGCCGATGATGAACATGGCGACGATGACGGACTTTCTGGCGGCCTGGGCGGTGGGGACGGTGAAGAAGCGCATCAGGATGTGGGGCATGCCGGCGGTGCCGAGTACGAGGGCCATGCCGAGGGAGATCTGGTCGAGGGGGTTCTTGAGGAAGAGCCCCGGCTCGAGGAAGCGCTGGCCGTAGTCGAAGCCGGCCACGGCGACGGGGTCTTTCAGGACCACCTTCTGGACATGCTCCGCGATGTTGGGGTTGGTGGCGATGTCGGTGAAGAACTGGAGCGGACTCATGCCGGACTTGATCCCGACGAGGATCGAGAGAAGCGTCGCGCCGGACATGAGGAGGCCGGCCTTGATGATCTGGACCCAGGTGGTGGCGGTCATGCCGCCGAAGACGACGTAGCCCACCATCAGGATGCCGACGCCGATGATGGCACTCTTGTAGGGAACGCCGAGGAGGAGCTGCATCAGTTTTCCGGCGCCGACCATCTGGGCGGTGAGGTAGAAGGTGGAGACGGCAACGGTGGAGAGGGCCGCCGCGGCGCGGACCGGCTTCGGCTCGGTGCGGAAGGAGAGGATGTCGCCCAGGGTGAACTTGCCGGCGTTGCGGCAAGGCTCGGCCACGATGAGGAGGACCGTGATGTAGGCGACGAGCCATCCGACGGAGTACATGAAGCCGTCATAGCCGTAGAGTGAGATCATGCCGGAGATGCCGAGGAAGGAAGCGGCCGACATGTAGTCGCCGGCGATGGCCCAGCCGTTCTGGGTTCCGGTGATGCCGCCGCCGGCAGTGTAGAAGTCGGCGGCGGACTTGGTCTTCTTGGCCGACCAGACGACGACGCACATGGTGGCGCCGATGATGATCAGGAAGATCGGGATGGTGACATAGGGGTTGGCCTTGAGTTCGCTCTTCTTCTCGGTCGGTGCGGCTGCCTTCTGGGCGAGGGGGGCCGTCGGGACGGCGGTGGCCGCCTGGCCTGCCACGGGGGCGGCTGCGGGCGCCATGGTCTGCGGGGCTGCCGGGGCCTTGGCCGGCTCGGCGGCGAAGGCGAAGGAGCCCAGGGAGAGGGCAAGGGTTAATCCTGCAAGCAGCTTTTTCATGATCTTCCTCCTTACTTCAGCTCATCCACCAGCTCACGGGTGAGCCGGTCGAAGTCTTTGTTGGCCACATGGGCGTAGTACATGGCAATCCCCCAGGAGACGAAGAACTGGGAGAGGGCGAAGAGGTACCCGAAGTTGATCCGGCCGAGGATCTTGATCTTGAAGAGGCCGGGGGCGTACGCCGAGCCGATGGGGAGGAGGAAGTAGAATACAGTCGAAAAGACCCACCAGCCGATAAGGAAGGTGGACTTTTTGCGGTGGAGCTCGATGAACTTGGGGTTCTTGGCGATGGCGCTCCAATCGTAGGTTTTTTCCGCCATGGTAGTTACTCCTTTCTGTGTGCAATCCAATTCTGGAGCGGCGTCCCGCCCCATTCATTTCAACCTGCCGGTAAAACTCCTCCTTTCGTGATGGGTAAATGATCGCCGAGCTGTGCTCGTGATGCTGATGTGGCGCGTAGACGCATAAAAATAACAATATTTTATAGTTTTGATTATGCATAAAATATAACGCTTGTATATTTTGATGCAAGAAAAATATTTATTATGCCGGAAAAAACATATAACACTTCAAAATTAATAATAAAAATATCAACCAATGACAAAATGCATGTTTATTTACGTTTGAGATGATATTGATTTGTCTGTTTTATGACGGCGTGCGCGTTGCGGTGTTCGGAGGAGGGTTTGGTGGGGGCGTTCATGGTGGTTGGGAGGTGAAATTAGAACAGAGATAAAAAGGGGGGGAAGGTTTCCCTTCCCCCCGGATCGCAGCACAGAAAGAGTGAGATGATCTTAGTGATCGACCGCCTTGGCGATGCCGATGCCGGTGTTCTGGCGGACGTAGATTTCGTCGAACATCTCCTCGGAGCGGCGGCTCGGGAAGGCGAGGCAGCCGAGGATGGCGGCCAGGAAGCCGATGGGGATCGAGATGATGCCTGGGTTCTTCAGGTCGATGAGCGGCTTGTCGAGGCCGATGATCGACGTGCCGTCCTTGTTGGTCTCGTAATCGGTCCGGGCCTTGGCGAGTTCCTTCGTCTCCTTCTCGGAGAGGATGGTTCCGCCGGCCTGCTTCTTCTCCAGGGTGGCGACCACCTTCTGGGCGTCGGCGGCGACCTTCTTCGGATAGGTCATGTTGGGCGACACCATCACCAGGACGATGGAGATGACGGTGCCGGTCACCAGCCCCGCGATGACGCCGGCGGTGTTGAACTTCTTCCAGAAGAGCGACATCACGACCACCGGGAGGTTGCCGGAGGAGGCGACGGCGAAGGCGAGGGCCACCAGGTGGGCGACGTTCTGCTTCTCGGCGGCGATGCCGATCAGGATGCCGGCGGCGCCGACGCAGAGCGAGGTGATCCGGGCGGCCATGACCTGCTCGTGCTGGTCGGCGTGGCCATCCTTGATGACGTTGACGTAGATGTCGTGGGCGATGGCGGCGGAGGCTGCCAGGACCAGGCCCGAGACGACGGCGAGGATGGTGGCGAAGGCGACGGCGCAGAGGAAGGCCAGGAGCAGGTCGCCGAGGAAGGGGGAGATGTCACCCCCCATTTTCTGGGCAAGCATCATGGCGGCCATGTTGCCACCCTTGTCGACCTTCTGGATCCCCTGGGGCGAGAGGTGGATGGCGGCGCCGAAGCCGAGCAGCGTGGTCAGGATGTAGAAGGTGCCGATGATGAACATGGCGACGATGACGGACTTTCTGGCGGCCTGGGCGGTGGGGACGGTGAAGAAGCGCATCAGGATGTGGGGCATGCCGGCGGTGCCGAGCACGAGCGCCATGCCGAGGGAGATCTGGTCGAGGGGGTTCTTGAGGAAGAGCCCCGGCTCGAGGAAGCGCTGGCCGTAGTCGAAGCCGGCCACGGCGACGGGGTCTTTCAGGACCACCTTCTGGACGTGCTCCGCGATGTTGGGGTTGGTGGCGATGTCGGTGAAGAACTGGAGCGGGCTCATGCCGGACTTGATCCCGACGAGGACCGAGAGGACGCCGGCGCCGGACATGAGGAGGCCGGCCTTGATGATCTGGACCCAGGTGGTGGCGGTCATGCCGCCGAAGACGACGTAGCCCACCATCAGGATGCCGACGCCGATGATGGCGGTTTTGTACGGGATGCCGAGGAGGAGCTGCATCAGTTTTCCGGCGCCGACCATCTGGGCGGTGAGGTAGAAGGTGGAGACGGCGACGACGGAGAGGGCACAGACGGCGCGGACCGGCTTCGGCTCGGTGCGGAAGGAGAGGATGTCGCCCAGGGTGAACTTGCCGGCGTTGCGGCAGGGCTCGGCCACGATGAGGAGGACCGTGATGTAGGCGACGAGCCAGCCGACGGAGTACATGAAGCCGTCATAGCCGTAGAGTGAGATCATGCCGGAGATGCCGAGGAAGGAAGCGGCCGACATGTAGTCGCCGGCGATGGCCCAGCCGTTCTGGGTGCCGGTGATGCCGCCGCCGGCAGTGTAGAAGTCGGCGGCGGACTTGGTCTTCTTGGCCGACCAGACGACGACGCACATGGTGACGCCGATGATGATCAGGAAGATCGGGATGGTGACATAGGGGTTGGCCTTGAGTTCGCTCTTCTTCTCGGCCGGTGCGGCTGCCTTGGCGAGTGGTGCCGCCGGTGCGGGAGCGGTGGCCGCGGGGGCGGCCGGCGCCGTGGCCGGTGCGGCGACTGCGGGAGCACCCGCGGCGCCGGTGGGAGCCTTGGCCGGTTCCTGGGCGAAGGCGAAGGAACCCAGCGAGAGGGCCAGTGTAATGCCAGCAATCAGTTTCTTCATCGCGATCCTCCTCCCTTACCTGAGTTCATCCACCAACTCACGGGTGAGCCGGTCGAAGTCTTTGTTGGCCACATGGGCGTAGTACATGGCGATCCCCCAGGAGACGAAGAACTGGGAGAGGGCGAAGAGATACCCGAAGTTGATGTTGCCAATGATCTTGATCTTGAAGAGCCCCGGAGCGTAGGCCGCCCCGATGGGGAGGAGGAAGTAGAAGACGGTCGAGAACACCCACCAGCCGATAAGGAAGGTCGTTTTTTTGCGGTGGAGCTCGACGAACTTGGGATTCTTGGCGATTGCCGCCCAGTCGTACTGTTTGTCTGCCATGGTTTGTTACTCCTTTCTCCAATGAATCTCATCGCGCTGAGCGGCGTCCCGCTCGCTACCATTGTCGATGTCCAGCCTTCTCTTCCCGTGCACCCCTCCTTTCGATGATTTTGTGTCCCTGCAATTCCTTGCGATACCTACAGCTTGGCGTAGCCGAACTTGAGGGAAAGTGTCTCCGCGCCCTCCTTGAGGGAGGGGATGAGCTCGCCTTCGAGGCGGGAGGTTATCATCCGGAATGATGGCCCGAGCACGGTGAGTGCTCCGATCACCTTGCCGGCATAATCTCTCACCGCCACGGCGACGCTGACGATCCCGTCGCCGAGGCCGTCAACGTCGACGGCGAAGCCGCGCTCCCGGACGTTGGTCAGTTCGGACTGGAATCGGACGGGGTCGGGTATGCCGTTATTCTTGCCGCGTTTCTTGAGGAGTTTTTCGAGAAGATCCACCGATTCAAGGGCCTTGATGGCCTTGCCGGCGGCATTGGTGAAGAAGGGGAAGCGCTTGCCGACGAGGGGGGCGGTCTTGATCGCCTGCTCGCAGTCGACCATGTCGAGGAAGAGGACCTCTTCTCCCTTGAGGACCGCAATGTATACTGCTTCGTCGTGTCGGCGCGCCAGTTTTTCCATGACGGGGTGGGCGTGACGGATGAGGCTGGTGCTGTTGAGGAGTCGTTGGGCCAGCTCTACCGACGAGATGCCGAGGCGGTAGATGCCGGTGGTGTCGTCCCGCTCGACCAGCCCCTTGCTTTCGAGGGTTGCCAGGAGGCGGAACGCTTTGTTTCGGGAGAGTTCCAGTCGTTCGGCGAGGTACGGAAGGGTAGCGTGGCGGCTCTCTTCCGTGAGCGCCTCAAGGATGTCCAGCGCCTTTTCTACCGTTTGAACCGCGTATGAACTCTTTTCCCTGTTCATGATGTCCCTTCTTGATCGAGAGGGATGATGACGTTTTATAAACGTTGTTATATTTTGAAATAATTTTTAACACCATGTTTTATAGTCGTCAAGCAATAAAAATAATAAAAAATCGTGACACGTATATTTTCCAATCAAAACAGTATGTTGGGTGACGCGTGTCGATGATGTGTTTGTTGTTGTACTGTCGTGATAAAATGTAAAACGTGGTTTATTGATGCGGCGGGTTCAGTTCGAGTGGTGTGCCGAAGGGGAAGGTTTAAAGGCGCAGGTTTCCCGGAAGCGGTTGTTCCGGAAGAGGAGGGGAGGTGCGATCAGCGAAACTTGATCGCAACCCCCTTTGCCTTGATCTCGGTTACGGGGAAGAAGAGGTAGGAGCTTTTCTCGCCGCGGATCTCGGGGAGGATGACGGCATCGGCGCCGAGTTTGGCCGCTTCGGTCTCCAGGGCCTCGTTGGCCCAGTCGTCCGCCTCGTTGCGGAGATCGTCGATGGCACCGAAGCGTTCGCGGGTTACCTCAACGGTGCCGAGCTTGACATAGGGGCGGAAAATTTCGTCCTGGGCCAGGATTGGCGGGAGCTCCCGTCCGTTGGTGGCTGAGGGGGGCACCGTGGCGCATGCTGCCGCACCCATGACAAGAAGCGGGAGGCTCAGACGGGAAATGCGGACGAACAGGGACATGACGGATCACCTCGCTGGCAGGAAATGGGGTGGTGCCGAAACTGCATTTCGCCTATTTTTGCACGAACTTTCGCCCTTTACAACCAAGATTTTCCCGTGGTAGTATCTGCCGGTTTCAGGCCCCACACCGTTTTCAGGAGGAGCAGCACGAATGTCGGGACATAATAAATGGAGTACCATCAAGCATAAGAAGGGCGCCGCCGACGCCAAGCGGGGAAAGATCTTCACCAAGATCATCAAGGAGATCACCGTGGCAGCCAAGCTCGGCGGTGGCGATCCGAACGGCAATCCGCGTCTGCGCTCCGCCGTGGACAAGGCCAAGGCCGAGAACATGCCCAAGGACAATATCGAACGGGCCATCAAGAAGGGGACCGGCGAACTGGAGGGGGTGAACTACGAGGAGATCGTCTACGAGGGGTACGGCCCCGGCGGCGTGGCGGTCCTCGTGGAGTGCATGACCGACAACCGCAACCGTACCGTGGGCGAGGTCCGCAGCATCTTCACCAAGTGCAACGGCAACATGGGGGAGACTGGTTGCGTTTCCTGGATGTTCGACAAGAAGGGGCTGATCGTCTTCGGCAAGGCGGTTGACTTCGATACGCTCTTCGAAACGGCGCTGGAGGCCGGGGCCGAGGATGTGTCCGACGAGGAAGAGCAGTACGAGGTCCTCACCGACCCATCAAGCTTCATAGAGGTCCGCACCGCGCTCGAAAATGCCGACTTCAAGTACGAGTCTGCCGAGATCACCATGATCCCCCAGACGATGGTGAAGCTCGACGGCAAGAACGCCGAGAACATGCTGAAGCTGATGGACCGCATGGAAGACAATGATGACGTCCAGAACGTCTACGCAAACTTCGACATCTCGGTGGAGGAGATGGAAAAGCTCATGTAGATGAGGCGAAAGGGAGGTCTCCCTTTCCGTCAGCCCGCGGAAACGAGCGCGGAAGTGAAAGCCCGGACTTTCCTTCCGCGCTTTTTTCGATGTGTTCCCCATCCCCTCTGTGGCAGAATGGTTTCCCATGAGAGTCCTCGGCATCGACCCCGGTTCGCGCATCACCGGCTACGGCATCATCGAGAAGATCGGCAACCGCTTCACCCATGTGGACAACGGCGCCATTTTCACCGACAGCCATGACGAATTCGCCATCCGCCTCCAGAAGATCTACCGGGGGCTGACGGCAGTCGTCGAAGAATACCGCCCCGACGCCATGGCGGTGGAACAGGTCTTCCTCGCCCGCAACGCCCAGAGCGCCCTGAAGCTGGGGCAGGCGCGGGGGGCTGCCATCGTCGCCGGGGTGAATGCCGGCCTCCCCGTTGCCGAGTATACCGCCATGCAGGTGAAACAGGCGGTGGTCGGGTACGGCCATGCCGGCAAGGACCAGGTACAGCAGATGGTGAAGGCGCTCTTGGGGCTCCCCGAGATTGCCCAGGCCGATGCCTCCGACGCCCTCGCCGTGGCCATCTGCCATGCCAATTCGGCGCTGCTCAGGACCATGACCGGCACCCTGCTGCAGAGCAACGTCAGGAGAAGACGATGATAGCACTCCTCAGCGGAAAACTCGCCCTCAAGGCACCGGACCATCTCATAATCGATGTCCGGGGGGTGGGATACCGGGTGCAGGTCCCCTTTTCCACCTATTTCGATCTTCCCGGCGAGGGGGCGGAGGTGACTCTCCATATCCACACCCACGTCAAGGAAGATGCAATTCACCTCTACGGTTTCCGGACCCCCCTCGAAAAGCAGTTCTTCCAGCTCCTGCTCACCGTGTCGGGCATCGGGCCGAAGCTTGCCCGCGACATCCTCTCCAACGTTCAGGCCGAAGAGCTGGCCGGCGCCCTCATGAACGGTGACCAGAACCGCCTTTCCGCCATTCCGGGGATCGGCAAGAAGAGTGCCGAGCGGCTCATCCTCGAACTGAGGGAGAAGGTGCGCAAGCTCGGCCTGGAACCGGCGCAGGCCCAGACGGCACCTTCAGTTCCTGCCGCCGCGGGGATTGTCGATGACGTCATCTCAGCACTCGTGAACCTCGGCTACAAGGAGGCAGTGGTGGCGAAGGTCATGGGGGAGCTGGACATCCCGGCGGAAACCCCGATGGAGACCGTACTCAAGCTGGCCCTCAAGAGGCTCATGCGCTGATTCTTCCGGCCTTCGCCTTCCTTGACCTTTCGCCCCAACTGGTATACCGTGGGGCAACTTTTCCGGAGCGGTATTTCCCGTCATGACCAGACTCATTTCACCTGAACCGACCGATGAGGAACTCCTCGCCGAGAGTTCCCTGCGCCCCCGCGCCCTTGACGATTACGTCGGGCAGGAGAAGGCCAAGGGAAACCTGCGGGTCTTCATCGACGCGGCCCGCAAACGCGGCGAGGCCCTGGACCACGTCCTGCTCTACGGTCCCCCCGGACTCGGCAAGACGACGCTTGCCAACATCATCGCCTGCGAGATGGGGGTGAACATCAAATCCACCTCCGGCCCGGTCATCGAGCGGCCGGGGGACCTGGCGGCGATCCTCACCAACCTGGAACCCCACGACGTTCTCTTCATCGACGAGATCCACCGCCTCTCCCACGTGGTGGAGGAGATCCTCTACCCGGCCATGGAGGATTTCCAGCTCGACATCATCATCGGCCAGGGACCGAGCGCCCGGACCATCAAGCTCGACCTTCCCACGTTCACCCTTGTGGGGGCCACCACTCGGGCGGGCCTCCTTTCCTCGCCGCTGCGCGACCGGTTCGGGGTCATCTCGCGGCTCGAATTCTATACCGACGCCGAGCTCGGCACGATCATCAGCCGCTCGGCCCGCATCATGAACATCGGCATCGAGCCTGAAGGGGCGGCGGAGCTCGCCCGTCGCAGCCGTGGGACGCCGCGCATCGCCAACCGCCTCCTGCGCCGCGTCCGCGACTTCGCCCAGGTGCGGGCCGATGGAGTCATCACCTCCGCGGTGGTGGACGATGCCCTGGCGCTGCTGGAGATCGACCGGATGGGATTCGATCTGATGGACCGGACCATCATGCTGACGATCATCGACAAGTTCGGAGGCGGCCCCGTGGGGCTCGACACCATCGCCGCCGCCATCGGCGAAGAGCGCGACACCATCGAGGATGTCTACGAGCCGTTCCTCATCCAGCACGGTTTCATCAACCGCACCCCCCGGGGGCGGGTGGCCACGAAGGCCGCCTATGAGCATTTCGGCCGCGTGGCGCCGCAATCTCCCCAGGACACCCTCTTCTAGAGCTGTATTCCATGCAACTGGTATTCGATTTTCCCGTCCACGAAAAGTACCGCTTCGACAACTTCGTCGTCTGCTCCGGCAATGCCACCGCGCTGCAGTTTGCCCACCGGCTCGTCGATCCGGGGGGGACCGAGAACCTCCTCTACCTCCACGGACCGTCCGGCTCCGGCAAGACCCACCTTCTGATGGCCGTCGGCTCGGCCTGCAGTACGCGGGGGGGGCTCGCCACCGTGCCATGCATCTCCTTCAAGGATGTGGACGAGATCTACGGCGGCGAGTATCCGGCCGAGGAGGTGTCGCTGCTGGCGGAGCGGTTTCGTAATGCCCCGGCTCTGCTGGTGGACGACCTGCACCTGATACCTGACCAGCAGAGCGTCCGGATCGAGCTCTGGCAGCTTTTCAACGATTTCTACCAGGCCGGCCGCCCCATCGTCGTAACCGGCCTCTACTCCCCCAAGGAACTTCCCCATCTGGACGGTCACCTGATCTCCCGGCTCCTCTGGGGGCTCGTGGCGCGGGTCGACATCTCCGACGAGGACTCCCGGCGCCTGATCATGAAAAAGCTCGCCGAGGACCGGCAGATAATCCTCCCGGCCGATGTCATCGACTATCTCCTCTTCCACGTCCGCCGCGACGTCCCCTCCCTCATCGAGGCGTTGGAAGAGATCAAGCGCTTCGCCTTTTCCACCAAGCGGAAGATCTCGGTGCGTCTGGCGCGCGAGGCGCTGGCGCTTCGAATTCCGTAGCGCCAGCCACTAAATTCCCTTTACGCTGAGTTGTCGGCATTCGTGTCGGATTATCTGACAAATGGCAGACCCGCTACCACGGCTCTTTTGTTGCCGTGTATCCCCCGGGCCGGCGCCTGATTTTGCGGATTGTGTCGATAAAAATTACATATTTATTTATGCCCTGATAAAAATTGTAATTATTACGGTGTGTTGCCTCGTGGCATTTAAGTTGCTTGAACTGTGTACAAGTTGGCAGGGTCAGAGAAGTACCGGTATAGCAATAAACTCTGCGGAAGCCGCACAGGTAGTGAAAGGAGGTAAGTCATGAAGACGCGCATCATGCTCTGCATCTCTCTCGTTGTTGCGATGTTGTTGGCGGTATCTGCCGTTCCGGGTTTTGCGACGGTCATCAGCTACGATCTGAATCTTGTCTACGACGGGGTCACTCCGTCGGGCTCCGCTCCATGGCTGCGGGCGACCTTCGACGATCTCGGAACTCCCGGCACCGTTACCCTCAAGCTGGAGAATCTCCTCAAGTCGCAGACCGAATTCGTTGCCGGTGCCAATGTGAAGAAACCCTCAAGATCCCAGGAAGGATGGGCGTTCAACTTCAATCCTTCCAAAAACCTGTCTGATCTTGACATCGCGTTCCAGTCCGGCAGCAACGCTGCAGATGTTGTGGTATGGGGAAGCGACAAGTTCAAGGCTGGCGGGGGCGGACTGTTCGATATCCTGTTCGCGTGGGATCAGAAACCGGGAAGCCGCTTCAAGGGTGGACAGGACGCGATCTACACGATCACCGGAATTAGCGATCTGGTGGCGGGTGATTTCAACTTCCTGAGCACGGTTAAGAATGCCCAGGCATTTCACACGGCGGCCCATGTCCAAGGTATTAAGTGCGGGAGCGGCTGGATAGCCGATACACCGAGCAACACCCCGGTTCCCGAGCCGGCGACTCTGTTACTCGTGGGGACCGGTTTGCTGGGCGCAGGGCTTTGGAGAAGGGTACGCAGGTAAGTCGTCGATAGCGGCGCGTTATACGAGAGAGATCGAGAGGGGGGCAGCGGTGCTGTCTCCCTTTTTTTCTGGAAATTCTCCCTGCGTCGGTCCTCCATGAAATCCGGGGTTGAGTCCCGTTGGGCCAGTAGGGTAAGATGGGCGAAAACACAACGTACCGGTGACATGACGATGAAGCTTCTGCTCCATATCTGCTGCGCCCCGTGCGCCATCTACCCCGTCGGTCAGTTGCGTGACCAGGGAAAGGCGGTGACGGGATTCTGGTTCAACCACAACATCCACCCCTATCTGGAGTACCGGCGGCGCCTCGATACCGTCCGGGAATATGCCGCCGGGGTCGGACTCGATATCGTGTACCGCGACGAATACCGGCTGGAGGAGTTTCTGGGCGCCGTGGCCCAGGATCCGGCCCAGCGCTGTCTTTACTGTTATTTCTCCCGCCTGGACGCCGTGGCGGCCGCTGCGGCGGAACTCGGCTACGGGGCGTTTTCTTCCACCCTCCTCTACAGCCGCTACCAGCGGCACGACGACATCATAGCCTGCGCCGAGCGGGCGGCGGCGCGCCACGGCGTGGCGTTCCATTACGACGACTACCGTCGCGGCTGGCAGGAGGGAATCCGCATCTCCAGGGAGATGGGGCTCTATCGCCAGCAGTACTGCGGCTGCATCTACAGCGAGAAGGACCGCTACCACCCCCGGGGGGAGAAGCGCTGATGCACGGTTTCGGCAGATCCCTCATCGCCATGGGGCTTGTCATCGCCCTGATCGGCGTCGTGCTCACCTTCGCCGGCAAGATCCCCTGGCTCGGGCGGCTTCCCGGCGACATCTACATCAGGCGCAGCAACTTCACCTTCTACTTCCCCCTTGCCACCAGTATCATCGTTTCGGTGCTCCTCTCGTTCATCCTTTGGCTGCTCAGGAAATAAGCGGCACCCGCCAGCGAGCGCTTGTCTTTCGGCCATTCCCTGCTATTTTTATGACGATGCATATTCCCACTCCCCGGAGGAAATCCCCATGATCGAACTCATTGAAAAGGCGGTCCTGACCGGCCTCGGCGTCATGTCCCTCTCCCAGAAGAAGGCCGAGGAGCTTCTGACGGATCTCAAGGAAAAGTACAAGGTGGGCGAGGACGAGGGAAAGGTCTTCCTCGACAAGCTTCAGAAGATGGCTGCCGAGACGAAAGAGCGGGTCGCCGAGATGGCTGACGTGGAAGTGAAGCGGGCCATCGACCGTTTCGGCCTCGTCCCCCGCGAGGAGTACGATCGCCTCGCCAGGAGGGTGGAGGCTCTGGAGGCAAAGCTGAACATCACCGACCCGGGATGCGAATGCTGAGCTTCATCCAGCTCAACCGCAACATCCGGAGTCTGCGGCGCTACCGCCAGATCGTTCGGGTCCTTTTCAAATACGGTTTCGATCACGCCCTGGAAATGATGGGGCTCTCTCAGTTCGTTGCCCGGTGGCGCAAACTCGTCCGTCGCTCCGAGCCGGAGATCGCGCTTCTCTCGCCGGCCGAGCGGCTGCGGCTTGCGCTGGAGGAGCTGGGGCCGACCTTCGTTAAGCTCGGCCAGATTCTCTCCACCCGCCCCGATGTCATCCCCCGGCATTTCATCCTGGAGTTCGCCAAGCTGCAGGACCAGGTTCCCTCGTTTCCTTTCGAGGCGGTGCTGGAGCAGATCCGCGCCGAACTGAAGCGCGAACCGGAAGAGTGCTTCTCGTTCATCGATCCCGAACCTCTCGCCGCCGCTTCCATCGCCCAGGTCCATCGGGCACGGCTCCTCTCCGGCGAGGAGGTGGTGGTCAAGGTCCGGCGCCCCGGCGTGGTGGAGTTCGTGGAGACCGACATCGACGCCATGATGGGGATCGCCACCCTGGCCGAGCGGCACCTCCCCCAGAGCGAAATCTATGACCCCGTGGGGCTCGTAAAGGAGTTCGCCCGCACCATCAGGCGCGAGATGGATTTCGCCCGGGAGGGGCATACCATCGAGAAGTTCGCCGAGAACTTCACCGGCGACCCCACCCTCCACTTCCCGAGGGTTCACTGGGACCAGACCGCCCGCGGCGTCCTGGCCATGGAGTACATCAACGGGATCAAGGTCTCGGACACCGCGGCCCTGGATGCCGCGGGGCTCGACCGGCGGCTCATCGCCCGACGTGGCGCCGATGCCTTCCTGAAGATGGTACTCACCCACGGCTTCTTCCACGGCGACCCCCATCCGGGGAACGTCCTGATCCTCCCCGACAACGTCATCTGCCTCCTCGACTACGGGATGGTGGGACGCCTCGATGCCCAGCTCAAGGGGTACCTGACCGACATTCTCCTGGCAATCGTCCAGCGGGATGTGGACGAGGTGATCTCGCTGCTTCTCTACTCGGGGGAGATCACCGATTCCCTCGACACCCGGGCGCTGCGGCGCGACCTCTCGGCCTTCATCGACAGCTACTACGAGCTTCCCCTTCACGAGATCGAAGTGGGGCGGATGCTCCGCGAGTTTCTGGAGATCATCACCACCTACCGTATCAAGTTCCAGCCCGATCTCATGCTCCTCTCCAAGGCGCTGGTGGCCATCGAAGGAATGGGGCGGGAGCTGGATCCCTGCTTCGACATGGTGGAGCACCTGCGACCGTTCATGAAAAAGGCGGTCAAGGACCGGGTCTCTCCCCGCCAGGTCATGCGGGAGATGGGCTCCCATTTCCTTTCCTACGTGACGCTCGCCCGCAACCTGCCGCGGGATCTCAAGGAGTTCCTCAACCGGATCAACCGCAACAAGTTCAAGATCGACCTGGAACACCGGGGACTCGACCGCGCGCTCCGGGACTTCGACAAATCCATCAACCGTCTCTCCTCCAGTCTCATCATCGCCGCCCTCATCGTCGGTTCCTCCATCGTCATGCAGACCGACAAGGGACCGAAGCTGATGGGGTTCCCCGTGTTTGCCTTCCTCGGCTACACCATCGCCGGCTTCATCGGACTCTGGTGGGTGGTGGCCATCATTCGCTCCGGTCGACTCTGATTATTGTTGCATTTCTGCAACATAAGTCGTGGTCGCTGTGCCACACCGCCATCTCTCAGATGGGAGACGTTAGGGTGTCGCTCTCTCTCAATGTGTTGAATATACAGTGATAAATTCATAAGTCATCGTTTGGCCCGTTCTTTGCTCATGGGTATGATAATACGTATGCTGACAATGCCCAAGGAGCCAGCCATGGCCATGCAGAAAACAGTCAAGAACAAGATCACTCTCGCCGGCATCGGAGTCCACTCGGGGCGGGAGGCTACCATTACCCTGCGCCCGGCCGAAGCCGGGACCGGTATCATCTTCCACCGGGTCGACCTTGTGCCGCCGGTTTCCATCGAGGCGGTGGCTGCCAACGTGGTCAACACCCGGCTTAATACCACCATCGGCAAGAACGGCGCTGTCGTCTCCACCGTCGAGCACCTGATGGCGGCCCTGCGCTGCTTCGGCGTCGACAATGCCCACATCGACATCGACGGTCCGGAGGTTCCGATCATGGACGGGAGCGCTGCTCCCTTCGTCGAGGCGGTCCGTTCCGCCGGGGTGAAGACCCTTGCCCGGCCGAAGAAGTACCTGGTCGTGAAGAAACCGGTCACCGTCACAGAAGGTGAGAAAAAGGTCACCATCATCCCGTCCCGTTTCTTCAAGGTCTCTTTCGCCATGCAGTTCAGCCATCCGGCGGTGGCGAGCCAGTTCCGGAGCATGACCCTTGCCGAGGATGAGTTCGCCGCAGAGTTCGCACCGGCGCGCACTTTCGGCTTCCTTGCCGAGGTCGAGACCCTCAAGGCCAACGGCCTTGCCCGCGGGGGTTCCCTGGATAACGCCGTGGTCATCGGCGACGAGGGGGTCCTGAACCCCGAAGGTCTGCGCTTCAACGACGAATTCGTTCGCCACAAGATCCTCGACACCGTGGGCGACCTCTCCCTTGCCGGCTGCCCGATCCTCGGCCATGTGAAGGCCATCCGGAGCGGCCACGACATGAACCACAAGCTCGTCAGGGAACTCCTTGCCCGCACCGACTGCTGGAAGCTCGTGGAACTCGTGGAGCGGACGGAGAATGACGTTGCACTGCCGATTGCCGTGCACGATCTGGCCTGGTCCAAGGCGTAAGGTGTCTTCTGCCGGAAACGAAAAAAGCAGCCCCTGTCAGGAGGCTGCTTTTTTCGTTTCCGGTGTGGTTCAGGGCGCTCTCAGACCCTCACCAGCTCATACTCCCGCGTCCCCATGCCGATCTTCTCGGCGTGCTCCAGCTGCACCTCCCAGTCGATGTCCGGATGAACGCCGCGGAACTTGTCGCCTCCCGGCTCATGGCCGCTTTCCAGGGCCGTGTTCTGGTTTCCCTGGGCGTTGTTGACCAGATCGGCGCACGCCTGGTCCAGGGCCACCGGGTCGGTGGAGGCGCAGATGCCGATGTCGTTCACGATGGGGGCGTCGGCATGACCGTAGCAGTCGCAGGCTGGCGAGACCTGGGTGATGAAGTTGAGGAAGAGGGTCTTCCGCTCCTTGCCGGCAACCGCCCCCTTGGCGAACTCGGCCATCTTTTTCATGACCAGATCGGCTGCTTCGTTCCACTGAATCTGGACCGCTTTGGTGGGGCAGACGGTGATGCAGCGGCTGCAGCCGGCGCAGGCCGTCGGGTCGATCTGGGCTTTCCCTTCAATGATGGCGATGGCGTCGTGGGCGCAGGCCTTCAGGCAGAGGCCGCAGGCGGTGCAGTACTTTTCCGCAACCTTCGGAGCCACGGTGGAGTGCTGGGTCATCTTTCCCTCGCGGCTGGAGCATCCCATCCCGAGGTTCTTGAGCGTCCCTCCGAAGCCGGTGAGCTCGTGGCATTTGAAATGGGAGAGCGCCACCAGGGCATCGGCCTCCGCCACTTCACTCCCGATGGGGACCTGTTTCAGGATCTCGCCGTTCACCTCAACCATGGTCGCCGCGTTTCCCCGCAGCCCGTCGCACATGATGAGAGGGGCGCCGACCACCGCGTAGGCGAACCCGTTCTCGATGGCGCAGGAGAGAGCCGAGACCGCTTCCTTCCGCTCGCCAGGGTAGAGGGTGGACGAGTCGGTGAGAAAGGGCCTGCCGCCACACCCCTTGATCTCATCCACCGCCCGGCGGACGAAGATGGGACGGATGAAGGTGTGGTTTCCCCGTTCGCCGAAATGTACCTTGACCGCCACCAGGTCCCCCGCTGCGATCCGTTCCTTCACTCCCGCAAGCAGCATGAGCTTCGAGATCTTGGCGAAGAGGTTTTCCTTGTGACCTGCGCGCATGTCGGCGAAGTAAACGGTGCTTGGCATAATGGGTTCCTCCCGTGAACGTCGTTCCTGTGTTCGGGTGACGCTAGCACAAGAAACGCATATTTTCAACGAGACTGCTCTTTCCCCCTTGCAGAGAGGACAAAATTTGCTACTTTATTCATTAAGAAAAGGCATTCAAATTCATTGTTTGGTGCACATGCAGGAGATGCCATGAGCGATACGGAGCGACAACCTGAAATCTGGCTGATGGGGTTGGGGTGCGAGGAAGAGCGTTCGGCCACGGTGCGTGCCTATCTGCAGCATGCGGGATACCGCGTGGTCTGCCGTGCTATTGCCGAATTCGGAGATGTGAAGCCCCTTGGCGCAGTGCTCGACGTATCCCCCTTTGCCAATGACGGATGGGGGATTCTCCTCGATCTCAAGGGGAACCCCGCAACCCGCGACGTCCCGGTGCTGCCGGTCTACCTCAGCCAGGAAGGAAAGGTCGGCGGGATTTTTCCGGTCGCCGGCTTTTTCACCCTTCCCATCGACCCCGACTACCTGATGAAGAAATTGACGGTCCTTGGCCTGACCGATGATGTCGATACCTGGGACCTCCAGGTAATGGTGGTCTCCAAGCGGGGCGAGGAAAACGTTGCCAAGGCGATCACTTCCCTCGGTTTCGAGGTGGTGAACGCCTACACCGGCAAGGAGGCCGTGGCGCTTGCCACCACGGGCCGCCCCTACCTGGTCTTCTGTTCCGTGATGCTTCCAGATATGTCGGCCTTCGAACTGATGGAGCGATTCCGGCTCTTCCCCCAGGTCCGCAATGTCCCCTTCTTTGTCATGGTGAAGGATGCCATGAAGGATGGCGAGCGGATTGCCTTGAGCCGCCAGGTGGAACACCTGGTGAGGAAAAAGGAGATTTCCCGGGACGAGTTTGTGGCGTACCTGCGGCGACGGGGGTGATTGAAGGAGAGGCGTGCTGATGTCAAGCGCCCCGTGCCGACCGGCACGGGGCGCTTTTGCGTTCTGTTGTAAAATATTTCGACAACAAGCGCCTTGTTGTCAAGTTATGCATGAGAGAGACGGTAACATCTTTTAATATCGATGGTTTTTTATGGGTTGTCCGGTGTGGAAGAGGTGGACACATTGGGAAAAAGTTTACACAATCACCATGCACTGTTTTGGTGATATTTGTAAATGTCACACAAAAACATATGGTTATGCGTTGGCATTAAAGCTGCTTTATCTTGGCAGTGAAGCTTTAATCGGGGTGAGGAGGGAACGGAAATGAAAAAGACTTTAATGACATTACTGATGGCGGTCGCGGTGGCGACCTGTTTGATCCCTTCCCAGGGGAACGCGCTGATCGTCACCTTCAGCGACCGTCCCACCTGGGAAGCGGTGGTCGGGAACTTTGCGGATGTCGATCTAGCAGGTCAGGTCGCGAATAGGGCAACGCTCTCGGCGGGGAGTCCGATCTCGCTTCCGGGGCCTCCGGCGGGGAGAACTCTCTCCTTTGACAAGGCCCTGGAGGGGCGCCAGGTTCCCACCAGCTGGGCGACCTGGTCCGGCGGCGAAACTCCGCGGATCCTCTATACCAACGGGGCGAAATCCGTCACGGGAACCTTCGCCGGTCCGGTGTACGGTTTCGGTCTCGAGATGGAGCCGGAGCCGTTTAATATCTTCCTCATGATGCTCCGTACGGACGGCACCGCCCTCTACCAGAAGGTCAGCGGCATCGGCGGGGCGAAATTCTTCGGCATCGATTCGGACGTGGCGATCTCTTCCGTCCTGCTTTCTTCTAAAGTTGACTTCTCCTTCGGCCGGATGGTGGTCGACGTGACGCCGAACGCGGCCCCCGTTCCGGAACCGGGGACGGTTGTGCTTCTCGGCGTCGGCCTCCTCGGATTGGCAGGGTACGGCTACGCACGGAAGAGAAATAGCTAAACGACAAATACAAATTTGTTTGAGAAGAAAAATGCCCCGGATCGATAGGTTCCGGGGCATTTTTCGTGTCCGGCAGCCGTGGGCTGTCCCTGTTCAGGTGGCGGCTCGGAGGCCCATCAAATCCTCACCGTCTTGTAGAGAAAATTCTTGAACTTGTAGAACCGCTTCCGTTCTTCGTCGTTTCCTTCCACCTCGCCGTTGACCGCCTTCAGGTGCCGGGCCACCTGGGGCATGCTTCCTCCTGCCACGGCCTTGCTCCGCTCGATGACGAGCCGCACCGCGTCCCGCGGGATGGCGCTCCGGGAGTATGGTTCGTAGACCGCCTCCCAGAAGTTTTCTCCCCCTTCGATCTTGCGGATGATTTCCGTGGCGAGCCGTTCGTTCAACTCTTCGGCGGCGTTGGCTGCCGGCAGTTCCCGCATGCCGGCGGCGAGGGCGCGACGGATGTCGTCGGCGGTCAGTACTTTCCCGGTGCGGAAAAAGAGCGCCCGCAGCAGGATGCTGCGGAGTTCCCGGATATTCCCCTGGTAGTGATGGTTCATCAGGAGCCGTTTTGCGTCGACCGTCAGGGTCGGGGCATCCTCCTTCGGCTCTTCGCCCCGGTAGGTGCGGAAAAGCTTGCCGAGGAAGTGGGTGGCGAGGTCCGGAATGTCCTCCCGCCGCTCGTTCAGGGACGGCACCCGCATCGAGAGCTCCGAGAGGCGGTGATAGAGGTCTTCCCGGAAGTTTCCCTTCCGGATCTCCTCCATCAGGTCCCGGTTGGTGGCGGCCACCAGCAGCACCCGGCTGTAGCGCTCCTGGTTGTCGCCGAGGCGCACGAATCCGCCGTTGTCGAGAAAGCGCAGCAGCTGCACCTGGGTCTTGGGATCGGCATCGCCGATCTCGTCCAGAAAGACGATCCCTCCCGCCGCCTCTTCGAGAATCCCTTTGCGGTCGTTGTAGGCGCCGGTGAAGGCCCCCTTCTTGTGGCCGAACAGCTCGGAATAGGTCAGCTCTCCGCTGTAGGCGGCGATGTTGGTCTTTTTTACCGGGAGCTGGCCGTTGGGGTTCAGCTTCTCCCGGTACATCTCGTTCAGCTTGTTGTAGAGGTTGTTGAAGAAGAATTCCTTGCCGGCTCCGGTCTGGCCGAGGACGAGGATCGAGGGGAGGCCGATGGTCGCCTCCTGCAGGACGTTCTTGCTCCAGAGGGTGATCCGGTTGAAGAGGGGGCCGGAGACGGTCTCGATGAAGTCGACGATCTCCTGGGCCTTGCGGCTGTTGCCGATGATGTTGCCGAGCCGGTAGGAGGAGACCTGCGGGTCCTTGTAGGCGACATCGGATTTCAGCCGCGTCACCTCGCTCTGGAGCCGCTCGATGCGCTGCAGGTCAGAGATGTGCCGCGCCGTGAGCCGGTCGACGATCTGGAGGATCCGTGTGTGTTCCTCGGTGAAATAGGCGGGTTTGAGGGAATTGAGGCAGATGACGGCGATCACCTCGTCGTCGCAGATGATCGGCACGGCGATCTCGCTCCTGATCAGTTCGTGCATCGAGCGGTGGAATCCCTCTCCCTGCTGCTCTTCGTCCACCTGGGCGATGCTCCGCGGCTGCTTCGCCCAGGCGACAAAGCCGGTGAGGCTCCGCTCTTCGGGGGGGAGTTCGTGGCCGCCGACCCGGAAGGGAGGGATGTACTTCTTGAGCCACTCCTTGTTCTTCGCCCCGACGATGGTGCCGTTCTCGTCTTCCACCACGAGCCACTTTTCCCCGTCCCGCTCCTGCACGATGGCGATGCTCCCCGTGTCGGCGCCGATCAGTTCGGTCGCCTTCGACAGAACCTTGGTGAGGAAGGGGGAAAGCTCCTCGTTCCGCTCCTGGAGCAGTTCGGTAATCTCGGCCAGGACCCGGATTTCCAGGTGTTCGCCGCCGATTTCGTTCATCACCCGCTCGGCCATCTCGGCGTGGGTCTGCAGCAATCCCATCTCGAAGTCGGAGAAGCGGTAGAGCTCGCGGGTGAAGTAGTTTACGAGGCAGATCAGCCGGCGGCTCGACGGGTCGTAGCGGGGGACCATGTAGAGGGAGCGCAGCGCCATCTCCTCGATGATGGCGCGCTTCTGGAGCGACTGTTCGGTGAGATCGGGGATGAAGAGGGGGCGCAGGAAGCGCTCGTCGGTTATGACCGCGCTGCCGTCAATGTAGCGGGAAACGAGGGACTTTCCCGGTTGCAGGTCGATCTTTCCCTCGGCTTCGTAGCGCCCCTTGATCCGGGGATCCTCCGAGTGGCTTGCCAGGACGGCGAGGTGGGCGGTGCCGTCGGCTGCGGTGACCGGCACCAGTACGGAGGCGAGGATCAGCTTGTCGATGAGCCGCACCGCCGACTGGACCATGAAGGAGGCGGCCTCGCGCTTCTTGTATTCCTCGACCCGTCGGGCGAGGAGGAGCTGCTGGTGGTAGATGCGGGCAAAGTCGAGCCGGTCGGCCACGGAGGTGACGAATTCGCCGAGAAGCGCCTTGTCTTTTCCCGTGAGCAATTCCCCGGTCTGGAAGCGGTCGATGCAGACCACGCCGATCGATTTCCCCTGGCTGACGATGGGGAGGAGGTAGGAGGTGCCGATGGCGAACCGCTCGGCAAAGCCTTTGTCGAAGGTGCTCCCCCGGCCCGGATCGTGGCGGAGGTCGGTGGCGTACTGGGCGACGAAGACGCTGGAGACCGTCACCTCCCGGGAGATGATCGGGAAGCTCACTCCCCGGATCTCCTCCGCCAGGGGGCCCGAGGCGTACACGCAGGCAAGCACCCCGCGGGTCAGGTCTTCCAGGTAGATCCTGACGCGGTCCTGCCCGGTGACGAGGCGGACACCCTCCGCCAGCGCATGGAGCATCTCTTCCAGGTTTTCCTTGCCATAGCCGGCAATCCGCTCGGCATACGCGGCAAGGTGGGTCTGCGGGGTTTCCATGGGAACCTCTAAGTGTAGAAAATATACTCAGAGGCAGTGTAGGTGATGGGGGGAAGGGAAGTCAAGGGGGACGAGGGGGTGATCAGCTGAGTCCCTTGCGGATCTGGTAGAGCTGTTCCATGTCGAGTTCGTTCAGCTCGAAGTATTCGCGCTCCAGTTCCTCGACGTAGAACCGGTCGAGGCCGGAGTTCTCCAGGAAGTCCTCCCGCAGGGCGATGTCGCGGTCGGCGACGATGCGGGGGAGGAGGCTGTGGAGATAGATGGCTTCTTTCTTGATGGTGAGAATCGTCTCGGCGAAGATCCGCTCCGGAATCTCGTCGCTGATAACCTTGCGGTTGCGCAGGTCTTCGCTCACCTCGCGATGCAGGGTCTCCTGGTCGGCCCTGGTGGCATACTTGGAGTAGAAGTTTCTGATCCGGTCGCGGACGCATTCCAGAAGGGTGATGGCGAGGCGCTCCTCCCGGTCGGTGGCATGCAGCCGCTCCAGGAGATCCGAGACGGCGAGCCGGTTCTCCTTGACGAGGCGCAGTCCGCTCACCAGGGTCGTCACCTTCTGTCTCCCGTATTTCCCCAGGTACTTGTTGTCCAGCAGATCTGCGATGAAGATCTCCCCGAAGAGCCCCGGCCGCAGCTCTTCGAAGGCCTCCCGGTTGCCGAGAAGGCTCCGCAGCATCTCTTCCGTGATCCGCACGTTCTCCATGAAGGCCAGCTGGTTTACCACCTGGGACGTGGCGTCGTAGCGGTCGAAGTAGGTGATGATCCGGGAGAATCCCTCCAGCAGCGAAATGTCGGCTCCGTCGCGGATCTTTTCGTCGCATGCCTTGCTGGCTTCGAGGAGGATTTCCTCGAAGGTGTGGTCGCGGTTCTCGGCGGCCCGCTTCTTGGCGAAAAGGAGCTTGACGGCATCCTCGTTGTCGATGGCGCTCTCGATCTCCCGTTCCCCCAGGAAGAGTCCCTCCAGCACCTGCCGGGTCTCGGCAATGTAGTCCTGCTCTTCGGGGCCCACGAGCTTCTTGTCTTCCTTGAGCACCTCGTCGAGGGCGTAGAAGAGGGCACCGGGAATCTTGTTGCGGACCGACAGCGTCTTGAGTCGCGTGAGCCGGGCGTTTTCCAGGCTGGTGATCTCCCTCCTGCGCTGGCAGTCGATCAAAATGTTCTTGTACTCGTCCACGATGCGCCGGTTGGCCTGGTGCTTGTACATGACGTCGATGCGGATCCGCTCCTGCTGATAGCGGTCGATGTCGTGACGGGCGGCGATCCCGGTCAGAATAGCGAAGTCGTGGTCGGCAATCTTCTTGTTCTTGAAGTAAAGGTGGCGGAAGGCTTCGTAATACTCCCGGTGAGGGGTGTTGATCAACTTGAAGAGGAAAAAGAGGGCCTTCGGGTCGTCAAGGAGCCCGAGTACCTCGGCGATCAGGGCGTTTTCGTTCTGGTTCCCCACTGCCGGCGAGCGCTTGAGGGCCTTGCCGATGGTCCGGACAAGGGCTTCCTGCTGGTGGGGGAGGGAGCCGGGGAGGCGCGTCGACGAGAGGAAGAAGAAGTAGTTTACTACCGCGTTCCCCTCGAAGAATATTTTCTCGAAGCCAAGCTCTCCGCCAGTTCGCTCGCTGAAGAGGAGGGGGCCGCTCTCTTCTCCGGCGTGGGCGCCGTAGACGATGAGCCGGTTGATGACCTCGGCCTTGGCGAGATCGGCCAGCGGCTGGTCGACGCCGAACATGTATTCGCAGAAGGAGCCGCCGTTGCCCGCGTGGCGGATCCCCTCCCGGCTGATGACGAACTCGTTCCCCGGTGAGAAGAAGCGGAGCTCTCCATCAGCTCCGTCAGCGGCATTGAAGAAATAGCGCTGGTGGGCATCTTCCCCCGCCACGATGGCGTAGTACTCGAAGCGGTCGAAGATCTGGCCGTGGAGACGGATATCTTTGTACATGGGGCCCCGTGCGTAAACGCAATTTTGTCACTTATAGCGGCAACGTCCCGCTTTTTCAAGAGGTCACTACACGACCAGATCCATTCCGTCGTATGCCAGCTCCACCCCGACCGGAAGTCGTGCTCCGTCGGCGTGGGAAACCTCGTGGGTGAGGTGGGTGATGATTGACCGCTTCGGCCGCAGCCGCCCTATCACGTTGAGGGCTCCGTCGATGTTGAAGTGGTTTTCGTGGGGGGTGTAGCGGAGTCCGTCGATGATGAGGAGTTCGAGCCCCTCCAGCAGTGCGAGGGACGATTCGGGGATGCGGCTGCAGTCGGTGAGGTAGGCGGCAGCGCCGATCCGGTATCCCGTGGCGTGCATGGTCCCGTGGTAGAGGTGGATCGGCATGATTCTCCGGCCGAAGAGCGAGAATGGCTCATGGACCACGTGGGGGTCGAGGAGCGGCGCATAGCCCGCCGCTTCCTGTCCCCGGAAGATGTAGGAGAAGCTCCGCTGCACCGCCTTCATGGTTTCGCCGCTACCGTAGCACGGAACGACGCGCCGGTGGATGAAGTGAAAGCCGCGCAGGTCGTCAATGCCGTTGATGTGATCGGCATGGGGGTGGGTGAGGAGGACGGCATCGATATGGGGAATGTGGTGCCGGAGCGCCTGGCGCCGCAGGTCGGGGGAGGTGTCGATCAGGATGTATTTCCCCTCCGTTTCGACCAGAAGGGAGGCCCGGGTCCGCTTGTCGCGCGGGTCGGTGGACGAGCAGACGGGGCAGTGGCAGCCGACCATCGGGATGCCGGTGGAGGTGCCGCTGCCGAGGATGGTGATCTTCATGGTGATTCCCCTTGAAATATCGGCAAAAATAGCATGGGCGGAAGCGGTCGCGCAAGGTCTTTGTCCTTGCGTTGGGCAGGCGCTCCGCGTTAGTATCAACGGCTCGAAAGGAGAGCCCCGGGCCGATGAACGCCGCTCTGATCACCCCCTACTACCATCCCCCCGTCCGGGGCAATGCGGTCACCGTCGACCGGATCGCCCGCCACCTTGCCGACGTCGGCTGCACGGCGCAGGTCCTTGCCCTCGATGTCATGCTGGCCGAAGAGATGGCGCGGGAGCTGCGCCGCACGCAGCCGGACATCATCCACGCCTTCCACGCCTACCACGGGGGGCGGGTGGCGCGGGAGAGCGCTCGGGCCGCCGGCGTTCCGTTTGTGGTCACCCTTACCGGCTCCGATGTCTATGAGGCTCTGGAGGATGGACGCCGTGGCGAGACGCTCGACGTGCTTCGCGATGCAGCCGCCATCGTCGCCTTCCACAAGTGCGTCCGATGCCGCCTCGCGGACCACCACCCCCCTTTGGCCGACAAAACCCATGTCATTCCCCAGGGGGTGGAGCTGCCGGGGGAAGAATTCTCGTGGGGAGGGGAGCGCCTTGATGGGGAAGAGCTCGTGTTTTTCCTTCCGGCGGGAATCCGTCCGGTAAAAAATGTCATGTTTTCCCTCCCCCCCCTGAGGGATCTCCACCGGGAGACGCCGGCGGTCAGGCTCCTCGTGGCCGGACCGATCCTCGATGGTACCTACGGCAGCCGGGTGCTGGCGGAGATCGGGCACACCCCCTTCGCCCGCTATCTCGGCGAGGTCTCCCACAACTCCATCGGTGCCCTGTATCGGCGGGCCGATGTGGTGCTCAACACCTCCCAGTTCGAGGGGGGAATGGCCAACAGCGTCCTGGAGGCGATGGCCTTCGGCAAGCCGGTCCTCGCGTCGTTCATCGACGGCAACATGTCGGTGGTCAAGGAGGGGAAAACGGGGCTTCTCTACCGCGGTGAGGCCGAATTTCTCGAAAAGGCGCGGCTGCTGGCCCGGGACGAGTCTCTGCGGCGACACCTCGGCGCCAACGGCCAGCAGGTCGTTCGCGAGCAGTACGCCCCCCACCGGGAGGCGGTGGCGTACGAAGCCCTGTATCGGGCGGTTCTGAAATAAGGATTGGGAGACGCCGCTGGCTTTTTTGACCCTGTACACGGCCCGGTCGGTGCTGGCGAACTTTGCGGAGCAGGGGGGGGTGGCGAGGCACTCGGCGGGGGAGGAGCTCTAATGGGGATGTCATTCAGGCCCCGGCGGCCGGGAAAGCCGACGGAAAAGTCCCAGGCCGAACTGGACGAGATGGTGCGCCGCATGAAGGGGGAGCAAACGGCACCGGCCAACTACCGGGAGCAGTCCCTCAAGATCCACGGCTGGATCTGTGCCAAATGCGGGCGGGAGTTCGAGCTCCACAATCTGCACCTGCTGACGGTGCACCACCGGGACGGCAACCACGATTTCAACCCCCCCGACGGGAGCAACTGGGAAAACCTCTGTGTCTACTGCCACGAGGACGAGCACAGCCGCTCCCTCCTCGGCGACTACCTGCAGGGGGAAAACGGGCGCAAGAACAGATAGGGTGGGGCTCCGGAACGGCTCCGCGGCAGGGGATGAGTCGCCGGATCGAGGGAGGTATGAATTTATTCCGCCATCGGGCGCATGGCGGGAACGAACGACGCGAGCAGTTCCTCGTACGTCACCGGCTTGGAAATGGCGCCGGTAAAACCGAAGCGCTGATAGTCGGTCATGCAGGGATCGTCAGGGTAGCCGCTCGATACGAAGGCCCGGGCCGTCGGGTCCAGCTCCCGCAGCCGCGCGACGAGTTCCTTGCCGCCGATGCTGCCGGGGATGTTCAGATCCATGATGACGGCGTCGAAGGGATGGCCGTCGGCAAGTTCCCGCCGGTAGGCCTCAAGGGCCTGCGCGGCGTCGGACATGCAGGTGACGTCGAAGTCGAGGCGTTTGAGGGCATATTCCACAAGAAAAAGGACATCATCGTCGTCGTCGACAACCAGAACAGTCTGTTTCACCAGCGTGTGAACTCCGTCTCGGCTCCCATCGCCCGGTGACGGGCGGAGAAGCGGATGAATTTGTTGCGGACCGAAAAAATAACTGCAACGGATGCCCAATGTTCCCGATGAGTGTATCATATTTGTTCGGCGTTCCAAAGTGCTGCCGCAATCGCGCGGGCACGATGCCGTTGCCCCCGCCAGTGAAAATTGCGAGGACCTATGCAGAAACTCCCTGATGGTGAGAACACGGAAAAGAAGAGCCCGCACGGTTTCGGCACGGGTGCGTTTCCGAGCTGTTACCCGGAGCTGCAGGAGCGGCTGCGGGAACTTGAGGAGACCAAGGCCTCCCTCGCCGTGGCCAACCGGGAACTCTACGAGAGCAGGGAGTTGCTCAACTCCATCATCGAGTCGATCCCAACCCCGATTTTTTTCAAAAATTCCGCAGGGGCCTACGAGAACTGCAACCGGGCGTTCAGCGACTTTCTCGGCATCCCGAAGGAGCGGATCATCGGCGCGACGGTCCACGACATAGCTCCTCCCGAGCTTGCCGAGATCTACCACCGGGCGGACCTGGAGCTGATGGCGGAGCGCGGCACCCAGGTCTATGAGGCCAAGGTCCGCTACGCCGACGGCCTGCTCCACGAGGTGATCTTCTACAAGTCCGTCATCCTGCAGAACGGCGGTACGCTCCGGGGTCTCGTGGGGGTGATGCTCGACATCACCGATCGGATCCGCGCCGAGGATGCCCTGCGGGAGAGCGAGCGGCAACTCCGGGTCATCTTCGAGACCTCCCAGGCGGGAATTATCATCGTCGGCGCCGATGGCACCATCACGTTTGCCAACCGGAAAATGGCGGAAATGTTCGGCTGCCCCTTCGAGGAGCTGGTCGGCAGCCGCTATCACGACCGGCTTCATTCCGCCGAGCGGGAGGTCGGCGATTGCCGGATGAGGCGGCTCATCGCCGGCGAGATTGATCATGTCGCCACCGAACGGCATTACCTTCGGGCCGACGGGAGCGATTTCTGGGGGTACCTCTCCGGCAAGAGGCTCGAGAATCCCGATGGCTCCCTCCATGCGCTGGTCGGGATCATTGCGGACGTCACCGAACTGAAGGAAGCCCAGCGTGCCCTGGAGCAGGAAAAGGAGCTTCTCGCGGTGACGCTCCGCTCCATCGGCGACGGGGTCATTTCGGTCGACACGGCGGGGCGGGTGGTGCTGCTCAACGCGGTTGCCGAGCAGTTGTGCGGTTGGAAGCAGGAGGAAGCGGCCGGCCGCCCCCTGAGTGAGGTCTTCCCGATCATCAACGAAAAGAGCCGTGAGTCGTTGGTGAACCCGGTGGACGAGGTCCTCAGGACCGGCCGGGTGGTGGAGCTGGCAAACCACACGGTGCTCATCGGCCGCGACGGCACCGAGCGGGTCATCGCCGATTCCGCCGCCCCGATCTGCGACCGCTCGGGGGCAATTCTCGGCGTGGTGCTCGTCTTCCGGGACATGACGGAGAAGAAGGAGGCCGAAGAGGAGCTCTTCCGGGCGCGCAAACTCGAATCCCTCGGGGTTCTCGCCGGGGGAATCGCCCATGATTTCAACAATATGCTAACCGGCATCCTCGGTAACATATCCCTGGCCCGAATGATCGTCACGTCAGACCATGAGGCCCACCCCCTCCTCGAACGGGCCCAAAAGGCCTCGGAACGGGCCCGCGACCTGACCCAGCAATTGCTTACCTTCTCCCGAGGAGGGGCGCCGGTAAAGAAGGTGACGTCACTGGCGCAACTGATCAGGGAGTCGGCCAGCTTTGCGCTCCGGGGCTCCAATGTCCGCTGCACGTTTTCCATCTCCGACGATCTCTGGCTGGTGGATGCCGATGTCGGCCAGTTCAGCCAGGTTATCAACAATCTGGTGCTCAATGCCGACCAGGCCATGCCGGACGGCGGCGTCGTCGCCATCACGGCGGAAAACGTCGACAGGACGGCCGAAGCGGGGAGAAAGGTCAGGATTTCCTTCGAGGACACGGGAGTCGGCATCCCGGAGAAGTATCTCCCGCGGATTTTCGATCCCTATTTCTCCACCAAGCAGCAGGGGAGTGGCCTCGGGCTCGCCACGGTCTACTCAATCGTCAGGAACCACGATGGCGTGATTCGGGTCGATTCCCAGCCGGGGCGGGGAACCCTCTTCGTCGTTGAGCTCCCCGCCGTGGAGAAATCGACCCCGTCGGAGAAACCGGCACCGGCCGGTCGAACGCCTGATGCGGGGCGCATACTGGTGATGGACGACGACGACTTTATCCTCGACATGGTCGAAGTTGCCCTGAAGCTTCTCGGCTACGAGGCGGTCACCTGTCGCGATGGTGTCGAGGCGGTGCGGCTTTATCGGCAGGAGCTGGAGAAGGGGGCGCCGTTCGCTGCCGTCATCATGGACCTGACGATCCCCGGCGGGATGGGGGGAAAAGAGGCGGTGGCCAAGGTGCGGGAACTGGCCCCCGCCGCGAAGGTGATCGTTTCGAGCGGCTATTCGAGCGATCCGATCATGGCGCGCTATGCCGACTACGGCTTCAGCGGCGCCGTCAGCAAACCCTATAACGTCGAGCAGCTGGGACGGGCGCTGCGGGAGGTTCTCGGCACTGCCGGGGAGTAGCCGCCCGGACTGTCGCACGCAAAAAAGCCCCGACCGGCAACGGTCGGGGCTTTTTCGGTCATGCTCAGGGAGGAGCCGGTGGCGGCTACTTCCCCTTTCCCGTCAGCTTGACGAGGGCTTCCATGTACTTCTCCCCGGTCTTTCGCACGATCTCGGCGGGGAGCGGCGGCGCGGGGGCGGTCTTGTTCCAGTCGAGGGTTTCGAGGTAGTCCCGCAGGAACTGCTTGTCGAACGACGGCTGCGCCCCCCCCGGCCGGTAGCTCTCCTTGGGCCAGAACCGGGAGGAGTCAGGGGTCATGCACTCGTCGATGATGATCAGCTCGCCGTTGTAGATGCCGTACTCGAACTTGGTGTCGGCGATGATGATCCCCTTGGTGGCGGCGATGTCGCGGGCCCGCTTGTAGATGGCGATGGTGATGTCCCGTACCTTCTCGGCGGTCTCTTTACCCACCAGCTCCACCATTCTGTCGAAGGAGATGTTCTCGTCGTGGGTGCCGAGCTCGGCCTTGGTGGAGGGGGTGAAGATCGGCTCTTCGAGCTTGTCCGACTCCACAAGCCCCGCCGGGAGGCGGATGCCGCAGATGGCGCCGGTCGCCTTGTAATCCTTCCACCCGGAGCCGGAGATGTAGCCGCGGACGATGCACTCGGCCGGCAGGGGAGTCGCCTTTTTCACGAGCATGGAGCGCCCCTCGAGGATGTCGGCGTACTTCTGGCACGGGGACGGGAAGTCCTTCACGTCGGTGGAGATGATATGGTTCGGGATGATGTCCTCCATCTGGCGGAACCAGAAGGCGGAGATCTGGGTGAGGACATATCCCTTGTCGGGAATCCCTTCGTTCATGATGACGTCGAAGGCGGAAATCCGGTCAGTGGTGACGATGAGCAGCGCATCCCCGAGGTCGTAGATGTCGCGGACCTTGCCGCGGCCGGCGAGCGTCAGGTCGGGGAAGTCGGTGGTGAGAACCAGGTTTGCCATGGTGGTGACTCCTTTTTTCCGGTTGTGTTGACTGAGGCGGTATCAGTGGAAGCGGGGGGGGCGCCGCGCCCGGCAGGGGACGCGGCGCCGCCGAAGGCTACTGTTCTTTCAGGGCGGGGTTGATCTCGATCTTGGCCTTGGCCCGGAGCTCCTTGATCCATTTCTGGAGCTCCTCTTCCTGCTTCTGCGGCAGAATCTGCTGCTTGATCTTTTCCTTTTCGCCGGCGAAGGCCGCCGCGTTGCGCTCGGTGCGCTGCTTGAGCCGGAAGGCGATCCACCGTCCCCCCACCTTCACCGGTGCCGACGGGGCGGGAGTCTTGTCGGTGAGGGTAAAGGCGGCTTCCATGAGGTCGGCGGAAGGGGCGGCGTTCGGCACGCTCCCCTTGGGATCGAAGACGAAGCTTCCGGTCTGCTGGAGTTTCAGCCCCGCCGTATCCCCCTTGGCAAGCTTTGTCTGGATCTCTTCGGCCCGTTTTTTGGCAAGCTCCACGGCCCGCGCCGCCTTTGCCTTCTCCTCGACCCGGGCGCGGATCTGGGCAAGGGGAGGAACTTCGGCGGGCTGGCGCTCCTTTATTTTCAGGATGTAGATCCCCTTCGGCGTCTCCACCGGGCCGCCGAGCTCGTTCTGCTTGAGGAGGAATGCCCGTTTCACCACTTCCGCATCGTCCGCCAGTGCCGGGACCGGCTGCTGGGCGGTGAAGGGGGCCGTCTCCTCGACCCTGGCGCCAAGGGCACGGGCCACCGCGGCGAGGTCACCCGCCGCCTTGCTCTTGTTCACGGCCTCTGCCGCTGTCTCGTAGGCCTGCTGGCCGGCCTTGAAGCGCCGGGCGTCTTCCGTTACCTTGTCCTTCACCTCGGTGAGGGGGAGGATGCCGTTCTTGCCCTGGTAGCGGTCGATGTGCTTCTGGTACCACGACTGGATATCCGCTTCCGAAACGCTCACGTTTCCGGCCCCCTTGGTGGGTTCCACGCGGACATAGGCCAGGCTGATCTTTTCGGAGCTTTTGAATTCGAGGGCGTTTTTGGCGAGAAAGTCGGTCAACTCCTGGTCGGTGAGCTTGATCTCTCCCTTCACGTCGTCGGGGGAGACGGCGGCCACGAGGAGGTCGACGGTATCATTCTTCTTCCTGAAGAGCTTCAGGGCTTCGTCGTCGGAGACCTGGGCCCGTGCCTTGATCTTCTCCTGGGCCTTGCGGACCATGAGCTCTTCCTTCTGGCTCTCTTCGAAGTCCTTCGGGGTGATGCGGCTGGCGCTCAGGATCTGGAGGTACTGGCTGAAGTCGAAGGAGCCGTTCTTCTGGAAGTTCGGGATGGCGGCAACCGCCTTCTGAACCTCGTCCTTGGAGACGCTTATCCCCATGTTCTTGGCGGCGTTGCGCACCAGCGTGGTTTCGATGATGGTGTCGATAGCCTGCTTCTTGAGGTTGAGCTGCTTCTCCACCTCGGGGGTCATGGCTCCGCCGTAGATCTGGGCGTAGATGTCGCGCAGCCGGTAGTAGGTCCGCTGGAACTCCTCGTAATTGATCTTCGTCCGGTCGACCTTGATGGCATAGCTCGACGGCGTGAGGGCCTGGTCGCCTTTCCCCCATACCAGGAAAATGGTACCGATGAAGGAGAGGACGATGATGCCGAAGACGACCTTGATGACGATGGATTGTTTGTACTTCCGCATGATGCCGAGCATTCGCGAGGACTCCTTTTGTGGCGGGTGATTTCGGTGAAAACCCCTGAAAATAACGGGTCAGCATACTACTATAAGTCGGTGCGCAAAAGCAATATATACAATATCCTGCCGTTTTCCCCCTTGCATGGCCGGAGCCTTTCTGTTACCATCCAACGCTTCGAAAAAGCTCATGTATCTGCATGAATGAAAGGATTAACCCATGCTTAAAATATTCGATGCGCTGTTCGGGCTCTTCTCCAACGACCTCGCCATCGACCTCGGCACCGCCAATACCCTCGTCTATCTCAAGGGAAAGGGGATTGTGGTCCGCGAGCCGTCGGTAGTGGCGGTCCAGAAGATGAATGGCGGCAGTCAGAAGGTGCTGGCGGTCGGTATGGAGGCCAAGAAGATGCTCGGCCGCACGCCGGGGAGCATCACTGCCATCCGTCCCATGAAGGACGGGGTCATCGCCGACTTCGACATCACCGAGGAGATGCTCCGCTACTTCATCCACAAAGTCCACAACCGCAAGACCCTGGTCCGGCCTCGGATCGTCATCTGCGTCCCCTCCGGCATCACCCAGGTGGAGAAGCGGGCGGTGAAGGAGTCGGCCGAGTCTGCCGGCGCCCGGGAGGTCTACCTCATCGAGGAGCCCATGGCGGCCGCCATCGGTGCGGGACTTCCCATCACCGAGGCCAGCGGCAACATGATCGTCGACATCGGCGGTGGCACCACTGAGGTGGCGGTCATCTCCCTGGCGGGGATCGTCTACACCAAGAGCGTCCGGGTGGGTGGCGACAAGATGGATGAAGCCATCGTCCAGTACATCAAGCGCAAGTACAATCTCCTGATCGGCGACCGGACCGCCGAGCTGATCAAGATCGAGATCGGCGAGGCCTACTCCGGCGGCGACGTCCGGCCGATGGAGGTCAAGGGGCGCGATCTCGTCTCCGGCATCCCGAAGACGGTGGAGATCAATTCCGACGAGATCCGCGAGGCGCTCTCCGAGCCGGTGAATGCCATCGTGGAGGCGGTGAAGATCTGTCTTGAGCGAACCCCCCCCGAACTGGCGGCCGATATCGTCGACAAGGGGATCGTGCTCGCCGGCGGCGGCGCCCTGCTCCGCAATCTGGACGCGCTCCTCCGCGAAGAGACGGGACTGCCGGTGGTGACCGCCGAGGACCCCCTTTCCTGCGTTGTCCTCGGCTCCGGCAAGGTGCTCGACGAGCTGAACCTGCTCCGGCGGGTGGCCGTCTCTTCCTGATACTCCGCACCAGGCCGGACAGCACCCGGCCGATTTGATTTGGGAACCGCATCGACGCCGCGGTGGAGGGATGATCCTTCCGCCGCGGTTCCGTCCATGCGGTTCATCCGTTTCGCGACCATACCCGCTCCACCCCGTGCCGTCCCGGACGCACCCCCGCTCCATGGAACCTTTTGACGTCGACATACTTCTGCCGGTCTGGAACCGGCCGGTGGAAACCCGCAATTGCCTGGTCACCCTCATGGCGACGGCACCGACGGCCCGCATCATCCTTCTCGACAACGGCAGCGACCGGGAAACCGAGCGGCTCCTGGAAGAGTTCGCCGAGGTGCTGGGAGAGCGGGCGCTTTTCCTGAAGACCACCGCCAATCAGGGGCTGATCAAGGCGGTGAACCGTGGTCTGGAGCGGGCTGAGGCCTCCTGTGTGGTCATCGTGCGCAACACTACCGTCGTTGCCGAAGGGTGGCTGGAACCGATGCTGGAGCTTGCCGCCGCCCGCCCCGAGGTGGGGCTGGTGGTGCCGCGGCTGGAGCACGCCTCCGGCCAGAAACGGGAGAGGAACGGGCGCACCGCGCCGGTGGAGGTCGAGGTTGCCCACGGTTCGTTTGCGGCGCTTCTCGTCAAGAAGGAGCTTGTGACGCGCCAGGGGGGATTCGACGAGGAGCTGGACGGCGGCGTCTGGTGCCTCAAGGATTATTCCCGCCGGGCGTTGCGCCGCGGATTCTTGACCTGTGCGGCCGAAGGGGTGACGGTGACCTATGTCGACGATGTCCCCCTCGGTTCCGCGGCGCGACGCGAGGAGACCGTGCGCCGAAGCGCCGCGACCTACGAGGACCGCTGGGGGCGCGAGGAGGCGTTCTGCGTCTACTGGCCCAAGGATGCCGACCCCGAGGCGGTCCGGGCCAGGTTCTCTGTGCTCCTGCGCGGCGCCCGCATGGGGCACCGCTTCACCGTCGTTGTCCACGGAGCGTTGCACAAGGCGCTCCTTCAGGCGGGATACCACTCTCTTCATCGCAGCATCGCCATCGAGACGCTTCCCCGGTTCTTCGCCGCGGGGGAACTCCGCCGGGTGATGGCGCGGGCAGTGGCGGACGAGGGTGAGACGACCATCGTGGCCGGGGTCGACGGCCTCGCCGTGCCCGGGGTAGAGGGAGCCCGGCCGTTCAGCTGGCTTGAGGAGGCGATCCGCTGGCGGGAGGAGAGTTGCTACCGCGCCGGAGACGTCGCCTGAATACCGGGGTGACATGGTCATCCCGTTTCAGCTACAGTAGGCGAGATACGAGGAGGATGCGATGCTTGAAGAAATCACGAACCAGCTCCGTACCCACCGCGAGGTGATGGAAATAGTGGAGCGGGAACTGGCGCCGCGGGTGGCCGTTTTTGCCGGTATGCTCATCGACGCGTTTCGCGCCGGCAAGAAGCTCCTCGTCATGGGAAACGGCGGCTCGGCGGCCGATGCCCAGCACTTCGCTGCAGAGATCGTCGGCCGCTTCAAGATGGAGCGCCGGGGGCTGCCGGCCATCGCCCTCACCACCGATACCTCGATCCTCACCGCCATCGGTAACGATTACGGGTTTGACGCCGTCTTCCGCCGCCAGGTGGAGGCCCTGGCGGACGAGGGGGATGTGGTGGTGGGAATCTCCACGAGCGGTTCGTCGAAAAACGTCAATCTGGCGCTGGATCTGGCCAATGAGCGGGGCTGCCTGACCGTCGGGCTCCTGGGGCGCGACGGCGGCACCATCAAGGATCTGGTCGACCTGGAGCTGACCGTGCCGACCCTGGACACCCCCCGGGTCCAGGAGGGGCATATCACCCTGATCCACATCGTCTGCGACCTCGTAGAAAAGGGGCTCTTTCCATGAAATACCGTCCCGTTGATCTCTCCGGAGTCCAGACCTATCCCCTCGCCGAGCGAAAGAACAAGGTGAGCATTGCGCGGGATTTTGCCCGTCCGGTCTCGGCGGGGATGGGCGTTGCCGACCTGCTGGCAGCGATGCCGGCGCAGCTTGGCGCCGAAGCCCTGACCGGCGTCATCGAGGCGGTGGTCGGTGCCCGGGCAAAGGGGAAACCGGTGATCCTCGCCATGGGGGCCCATGTCATCAAGTGCGGGCTCCAGCCGGTCCTGAAGACCCTGATCGAAGCGGACGTCATCACCGCCGTCGCCCTCAACGGAGCCGGTTCGATCCACGACTACGAACTGTCGCTCATCGGCGAGACGAGCGAGGACGTGGGGGCGGTGCTCCACTGCGGCACCTTCGGCATGGCCGAGGAGACCGGGCGCGACATCAACCGGGCCCTCAAGGCGGGGATCGCCCGGGGGATGGGGTACGGCGAGGCGGTGGGGCGCTTCATCATCGAAAACGGAAACCCCCACCGGGAGTGGAGCCTTCTCGCCACCTGCGTTGAGCGGGACATCCCGGTCACGGTCCACGTGGCCGTTGGCACCGACATTATCCATCAGCACCCCGAGGCCGACGGCGCCGTCATCGGCGAGGCGACCTTCCGGGACTTCCGGCTCCTCACCTCGGTGGTGGCGGATCTGGGCGACGGCGGCGTCTACCTGAATGTGGGGAGCGCCGTGCTCCTGCCGGAGGTCTTCCTCAAGGCCCTCTCCATCGCCCAGAACCTGGGGCACCACGTGGACCACTTCTCCACCGCCAACTTCGACATGCAGCAGCATTACCGCCCCCTCCAGAACGTGGTGAAACGGCCCACGTCGGGGATGGGGCGCGGCTACACCATCACCGGACACCACGAGATCATGATCCCGCTCTTTGCGGCGGGGATACTGGACCGGCTCGGCCGGTAGCGCGGAGACGGAGCTATCCATGGAACGCAAAGACGTTGAATCGCTCTTCGCCCATGCCGGGGGGATCAAGGCCCTGGTCATCGGCGATCTGATGCTCGACGAGTACCTATGGGGGAAGGCGGAGCGGATCTCCCCCGAGGCGCCGGTGCAGGTGGTGGATGTCACCCGTGAGGAGATCCGGATCGGGGGGGCGGGGAACGTGGCCAACAACCTCGTCGCCTTGGGTTGCAGGGTCAGTGTGGCCAGCGTCGTCGGAGGGGACGAGAACGGTACGATCCTCCTCCACGCCTTTTCCGGCAAGGGGGTCGATGTAGGGGGAGTCTTCGAGGATCCGCAGCGGACCACGAGCCGCAAGACCCGGGTGCTGGCCGCCAATCAGCAGATTGTCCGGATCGACCGGGAATCGCGGGAGGATATCGGTGCCGACTACGAGCGCAGGATCGTCGGCTTTCTGGAGGAACGGGGGGATGAGTTTGCCGTCATTCTCATCTCCGATTACCTGAAGGGGGTTCTCACCCCGTCGCTCCTCGCCGCCATCATCGCGTTTTCCAAAGAACGGGGAATCCCCGTCGTGATCGACCCGAAGGGGAACGACTACGCCAAGTACCGGGGCGCCACCCTCCTTACCCCCAACCGCAAGGAGGCCGAGGTGGCGTCGGGAATCGCCATCCGGGACGAGGAGAGCCTCTGCCGGGCCGGAGCGCGGCTTCTGGAGACGGCCGACCTGACGGCTCTCGTGATCACCCGCAGCGAGGAGGGGATGTCGCTCTTCCTGAGGGGGGGAGCGGTGGTCCATATCCCGACCTTCGCCCGGGAGGTCTTCGATGTGACCGGCGCCGGCGATACGGTGCTGGCGCTTCTGGGGATGGCCCTGGCCGGCAAGGCCACGTTTGCCGACGCCGCCCGGCTGGCCAATGTGGCGGCGGGGGTGGCGGTCGGCAAGGTGGGGACCTCCACGGTCTCTCCTGCCGAGATCGTCGGCTCCCTCGGTTACCTCCACGGCGACAGCGACTCCAAGATCAAGAACCTTGATGTCCTCGCGGAGATCATTGCGACGGCAAAGGGGCTGGGCCGGCGGATCGTCTTCACCAACGGCTGTTTCGACCTGCTCCACGTGGGGCACGTGAAATACCTGCAGAAGGCCAAGAGCTTCGGGGATATACTGGTTCTGGGGCTCAACAGCGATGCCTCGGTGCGCCGCCTCAAGGGGGAGAAGCGCCCTCTCATCGGCGAGGCCGAGCGGGCTCACATCCTGGCGGCGCTGGACTGCATCGACTTCGTGGTGATCTTCGACGAGGATACGCCGCTTCGGCTCATCGAGACCCTCCGGCCGGCGGTGCTTGTCAAGGGGGGGGATTACACCCCCGAAGGGGTGGTTGGCAAGGATGTGGTGGAGTCTTACGGCGGTCGGGTGGAGCTCGTGCAGTTTGTTGACGGCCGTTCGACGACCACCATCATCGAGAAGATTCTTAACTGTTACGGCCAGGAGTGAGACGTGAGGAGCGAGGAGTTGCGACGGGCCGTCTTCCTTGACCGCGACGGCACCGTCAACGTGGAGAAGGCGTATCTCCACCAGCCGGAAGAATTCGAGTTCATCCCTGGCGCTCCCGAGGCGATCCGGCTCCTCAAGGATGACGGTTTTTTCGTGGTCGTGGTGACGAACCAGTCGGGGGTCGCCCGGGGCTACTACGACGAGGAGGCGGTTCACCGGCTGCACCGCTTCGTGGACAGGGAGCTGGCCGCGGCGGGCGCCAGTATCGACGCCTACTACCTCTGTCCCCATCACCCCCTCCACGGCGTCGGGCCTTACCGGGTCGACTGCGCCTGCCGCAAGCCTCTTCCCGGCATGATCCTTGCCGCCGCCGCGGCCCACGGCATCGATCTCGGACGGTCGTGGCTCGTGGGTGACAAGGCGATCGACGTCGAGGCCGGGCTGGCCGCTGGTTGCCGGCCGATCCTCGTGCGGACCGGCTACGGCGTGACAGAGGCCTCCCTGGTGCCTCCTCAGGTGCCGGTCTGCGACGATCTGCTCGCCGCCGCCCAGCTGATCCTTGCCGAAGAGGGTGGTGACCGCGCCGGTGAAGCGGCGGGGGGAGATACCGTTTGACGCTTTTCCGGCAGCCGTGCTATAACTGACCGTTCCAAGTACGTTTTTGGTCCAATTTTCCCATTCCGGAGATTCGTGATGGCCATCAAGAAAGGCATTGTTCTCGCCGGCGGGGCGGGGAGCCGCCTCTATCCTCTTACGCTCGTTGCCAGCAAACAGCTCCAGCCGGTTTACGACAAGCCGATGATCTACTACCCCCTGGCCACTCTGATGATGGCCGGGATCAACGAAATCCTGATCATCTCTACCCCCCACGACACCCCGCGGTTCCAGGCGCTCCTCGGTGACGGTTCCCGCTGGGGGATCAGCATCAGCTACCAGGTTCAGCCCGAGCCCAAGGGGATCGCCCAGGCATTTCTCGTCGGCGAGGAATTCATCGCCGGCGACCCCGTCTGCCTCATCCTGGGGGACAACATCTTTTACGGAAAGATGGAGCTCGACCGCGCCATGGCCGATTTCTCCAGCGGGGCGATGATATTCGGCTACTACGTGAACGACCCCCATCGCTATGGCGTGGTGGAGTTCGACGGCGCCGGCAGGGCCATCGGCATCGAGGAAAAGCCGGCGGATCCGCGGAGCAACTATGCCGTGCCGGGGCTCTACCTCTACGATGGCAGGGTCAGCACCATCGCCCGGAACCTGAAGCCGTCGGCCCGCGGGGAGTTGGAGATCACCGACGTGAACCTGGAGTACCTGACACGGGGGGAGTTGATGGTGCAGAAACTCGGCCGCGGAATCGCCTGGCTCGACACGGGAACCCATCAGAGCCTCCTGGAGGCGTCGCACTTCATCGGGACACTGGAGGCGCGCCAGGGGCTCAAGATCGCCTGTCTGGAGGAAATAGCGCTCCGGATGGGATACATCGACTGCCAGGGGATGGCTGCCGCCATTGCCAACACCCCGAAATCTTCATACCGGGATTATCTGGTCCGGGTCCATAACGAAACCGAACTGTGCGGAGGAAGAAGCTGATGTCCGAGAGAACCGGGTTTGCGAAGGGGAAGATCCACGACGTCACCGTCCGTCCCCTTGCCAAGTATCTTGATGAACGGGGATGGCTCGCCGAGCTGTTCCGCAGCGATGAGACCGATCCCCAGACCATGCCGGCCATGGCGTATCTCTCCATGACCCAGCCGGGGGTGGCCCGTGGCCCCCATGAGCATGTCGACCAGACCGACTGGTTCTGCTTCATCGGCCCCGCCAACTTCAAGGTCTATCTCTGGGATGCGCGGCGGGATTCGCCCACCTTCGGGATTCGCCAGACCATCTACGCCGGTGTGGACGCCCCGCTTGCCGTGATCGTTCCGCCGGGAGTGGTGCATGCGTACAAGAACATCGGGACGGTGGACGGCATCGTCTTCAATGCACCCAACAGACTCTATGCCGGCGAAGGGAAAAAGTCGCCGGTGGACGAGATTCGCCACGAGGAGGTTGAGGGATCGCCCTTCTGCCTCGACTAGCGCGGCGGAGCTCCCCTTTCCGCCAAGCCCGCCGGTCCCTTGAGCCCCATGCTGGAACTGATCAAACGATACCGTTTTCCCATCATCACCGGGGTGGCCCTTGTGGTCGCCCTTGCCTTCTATTCCCTCAACCTGCGGGACCGGGACCATGCCAATGCCTTCGAGCGGACCGTCATGGACATCTTTGCCCCGGTGCACAACGTCGGGGAGAGGATTGGCGCTGCCGTCGGAGGGGTCTGGAGCGACTACGTCGATCTGGTCGATGTCAGGAGAGAAAACAAGCAGCTGCGCCAGTCGGTGAAGCTCCTCAATGTCCGGATTCTTGAAGGGCGTGAGACTGCCCAGGAGAACAGCCGCCTGAGGGCACTGCTCGACCTCAAGGGAACCCTCAGGACCTCTTCCGTGGCGGCGGCGGTCATCGGGGAGGACAGCTCTCCCTGGTTCAAGACCCTCGTCATCAACCGGGGAGCCGTCGACGGACTTCAGGAGGGGATGCCGGTGGTCGCGGCCAGCGGCGTGGTGGGACAGGTGGTGAAGGTTGCTTCGGGGAGTGCCCGGGTGTTGCTCCTGACCGATCACGCCAGCGGCATCGCCGCCGTTGTCCAGCGTTCCCGGGCGCGGGGGGTGGTGAAGGGGAAGGGTGGAGGGCTCTGTTCGCTGGAGTTTTCGCTGCGCGAGGAGGATGTGAAGGTGGGCGACACCCTCGTCACCTCCGGGATGGGGGGGATATTCCCCAAGGGGCTCGTTATCGGCGAAGTCTCCATGGTCAAGAAGGGAGAGTACGGCATCTTCCAGACCATCGATGTGAAACCGGCCGTCAATATGGCAAAACTCGAAGAAGTCCTTGTTCTCATGCAGAACGGCCATGATTAAATACATCTGGTATACCATTCTTGTCTTTGCGGCCCTCGTGCTGCAGATTACGCTCCTTCCCGCATTCGTGGCGGACCCCTTCCAGCCGAACCTCCTGATCATCTTCATCGTTTACATGGGGCTGCGCGAGTCGGTCGGGTGGGGAGTCGCGGCGTATTTTCTGGGTCTTGTCCACGACAGCTTCAGCGGCCTCTATCTGGGGCTCAACGGTTTTTCCTATCTCATTATCTTCCTGGTGCTGCGCACCGTTGCCGACCGGCTCTTCACCGACCGCCGCTCCCTCATGATCCTCGGGGTTTTTGCGGCAACCATCGGCAACGCTCTGCTCAACCTGCTGCTCCTCGCCCTCTTCTCCGCTGCCGAGGGAATTTACGAAACCCTCCTGCAGAGCCTTGTCCCCCAGGGACTCGTTAACGCCCTCGTTGCCTCGGTCGTGTTCACCTTTTCGCCCCTGGCGCGCACGGGGGACATCCGATGAATGGTCATCGCCTGATTCACGAAAGCCAGGGGGCGAAGCGGCATATTGCCTATCTCTCCATCTTCGCGGCGGCACTCTTTTTCCTTCTTCTGACCCGCCTGTGGTATCTGCAGATCGTCAAATCCGACGAGCTCCAGAGCCAGTCCGAAAGCAACCGGCTGCGGCTGGTTCCGGTGGCTGCGTCCCGCGGGACGATTTTCGACCGCAATGGGGGGGTCCTCGTGACCAACCGGCCGTCCTTCAGCGTTGCCGTCATCCCCCAGGAGGTCAAGGACCGCGACGCCCTTCTCGACCGTTTGTCGAAATATCTCGATATTGACCGTTCCGAACTCCTCGACAAGTGGGAAAAGGGGAAGGGAAGGGCGCGGTATTTTCCGATCGTACTGGCATCGGGCATCACCCGCGACCAACTGGAACTGCTGGAGGAAAACCGCCTCTGGCTTCCGGGCATCGAGATCGAGATGAAGCCGGTTCGTCAGTACGAAAGCGGCACCCTCGCGGCCCATCTCCTCGGGTACATCGGGGAGGTTTCCGAGGAAGAGCTGAAGAAGGATACCACCAGCGGCTACAATTCCGGCGACTATATCGGCAAGAGCGGCATCGAGCGGAGTTGGGAGACGCTGCTGCATGGCCGGGACGGGGGGCGCCAGATCGAGGTGGATGCCCGTGGCCGTGTTCTGAGGACCATTTCTGAGACTGCTCCCGTGGGGGGCTCCAGCCTCGTCCTGACCATCGATACGGCCCTTCAGACGGCGGCGGAGAAGGGGTTCGGCGAACAGGCCGGCGCCGCCGTCGCCATGGATGTCAATACTGGCGAGATTCTCGCCTTCGTGAGCAATCCCGGTTTCGATCCGGCGCTCTTCGCCGGCAGGATGCCGCCGGACAAGTGGAAGGAGTATCTCGAGGATAAACGCCATCCGCTGGAAAACAAGGCTCTCAAGGGGCAGTACCCTCCCGGTTCGACATTCAAGATCATCACTGCCCTTGCCGGCCTGGAGGAGGGGGTCGTCGACGATCATACCTCATCGGTCTGCAGGGGGGCCTATGTCCTCGGCAATAACACGTTTCGCTGCTGGGAAAAGAGGGGCCACGGGACCGTTAACCTGAAGCGGGCCTTGAAGGAGTCGTGCGATGTCTACTTTTACCAGCTCGGTGAAAAGCTCGGCATCGACCGTATTGCCGCTTACGCCCGCAAGTTTGCCCTTGGAGCCCCCTTGGGGATCGGTCTTGAAAACGAAAAGGCCGGCCTGATTCCGGACAGCGCCTGGAAGGAAAAGCGCTTTGGGAAAAAATGGTTCCAGGGCGACACGCTGCCGGCGGCGATCGGGCAGGGGTACGTCCTGATGACGCCGGTTCAGCTTGCGGCCATGATCGGTGCCGTGGCCAACGATGGCACCGTCTATCGCCCCCATCTGGTGAAGCGGATCATTGATCAGGAGGGGAGAATTCTCCAGGAGTTCAAGCCGGAGGTCGTGACCCGGACGGGCATCAGCCCACGCAGTATCCGTCTTGTGAAAGAGGGGCTCCTTGCCGTGGTCAACGAAGGGGGAGGGACCGGCGGCCAGGCCCGGCTCTATGATGTGCGGGTGGCGGGAAAGACCGGGACTTCGCAGGTGGTCAAACAGCGGGACAAGAAAGGGGCGATCCCCTATCAGTACCGCGACCACGCCCTGTTCGTCGCCTTTGCCCCCTATGACAAGCCGGAAATAGCCGTGGCGGTGGTGGTGGAGCACGGCGAGCACGGGGGCTCTGCCGCCGCCCCCATTGCGGGAAATATCCTGCGGGCATACTTTGAGGGTAAAAAGGCCGCCTCGAAACCGGTCAAGGCGGGAAAGGCCCCGGCGTCCGAGGAGGGGGACGGGGCGGAGCAGGCGGGTGAAGAGCAGACGTCTCCCCCGGCGTCAAAGGAAGAGTAAGCGATGATCGACAGGAGACTGATAACCAACTTCGACTGGACCCTTCTTGGCATAGTGCTCGTCGTCTGTGCCGCAGGGGTCGTCAATATCTACAGCGCATCGGCGTCCTACGCCGTAGCCGGTACGCCGTTTTTCGTAAAACAGTTGTACTGGATCGTGGCCGGACTCTTTCTGGTAGTGGTGGTTTGCAGCCTCGACTATCACCTGCTGGAGGATGTCTCCTACTGGTTCTATGGACTGCTCTGCTTCCTGCTCCTGATTGTGCTGGTGGTGGGCAAAACCTCCATGGGGGCCACCCGGTGGCTCCATCTCGGTTTTTTCAGCATCCAACCGTCGGAGCCGATGAAAATCGTCACTATCATGACTCTGGCCCGCTTTTTCTCGAACTACTCGACCGCGGGGGGGGTGACCCTGAAGGATTTTGCGTATCCATCCTTTTTTCTCGGGATTCCGGCCCTGCTGATCATGAAACAGCCGGACCTCGGCACGGCGATCCTCGTCATCCTCATCGCCTGCTCCATGTTCGCCTATGTGGGTGTAAGGCTCTCGGCGCTTGTTACGTGCCTGGTTTCGGCCGTGCCTGCCATCTATCTGGCTTGGCACTATTATCTGCGGGATTACCAGAAGAACCGGATACTCAATTTTCTCGATCCCGAGCGCGACCCTCTCGGCAGCGGGTACCACCTCATTCAGAGCAAGATAGCCATCGGTTCCGGCGGGGTGTTGGGGAAGGGGTTCATGCAGGGGACACAGGCACAGCTTCGGTTTCTCCCCGAGCAGCACACCGATTTCGCCTTTTCGGTCTTTGCAGAGGAGTGGGGGTTCATCGGGTGTCTGGTATTACTCCTCTTTTATCTCTTCCTGGTATTCTGGGGGCTCCACATTGCCAGCCGCTGCAACGACCGGTTCGGGAGCCTCATGGCGGTCGGGGTCACCGCCATGCTCTTCTGGCATATCGTCATCAACATCGGGATGGTGATAGGGATATTCCCGGTCGTTGGCGTCCCGCTCCCGCTGTTTTCGTACGGCGGAACCTCCATGATTACTTCCATGGTCGGGGTGGGGATCCTGCTTAACATCAGCATGCGAAGGTTCATGTTTTAGCTGTCTCTTCCCTCTGCCGGAGAGGTGAGCCGGCGCCCGGCCTTTTCGTTCGGAGTCCACCTCTCACCCCTCCTCGGGTTGCCTTTCCTCAGGCAACCTTGCTGTTCAGCAGTATCTTCTCCTCGAACGCTTCGATCCACATGGTGCCACAGCGCGTGCATTCAAGCAGGTTGTCGGCATAGCCGTCCGCGTGCATGTCGATTTCGATCCCCGTGCAATCGTTGCAGATAGGGCATTTCATCGCGTCTGCTCCTTTCCGAATGATTTCTTCATGTACTGTAACTATAGGAAACGCGGAGGTGCGTTGCAAGCAGTTTTTGCGTTAAAAGATGCGCTAAAACAGTAGTTTGCAAGACTCTGGGCGGCTTATGTTAAATCGCTATTTGAATGGAGGAGGGAAGATGGGAGATGCGATACGATCAACCATCGTGCAATCGATGGTAAACGGGGTGGTTGTTTGGCTATAACGAAGTTTGTCCTCACCGGGAGTCTTCAAGCGCACACCCGCTTTTTTTCGTCATAGGCCCCCGAAATTGGATCCAGTCCACCAATCTCCAACCGAGGTTTGTGCGTGGCCTCCGTTGTCTCCTTTCCTTGACCTGTTATACTCCTCCAATAGAGATTCATGTCGCGAGGCCGGGATGAAAGAAGCCAGCTTTTACTCCAAGGTGGGGGAGGGGGGCGTCGATTGTGCCCTGTGCCGCTTTCGCTGCCGGATTCGAGACGGGGGACGCGGCATATGCGGTGTGAGAGAAAACCGTGGGGGGGTACTGTATTCTCTGGTTTACGGCAAAGCGGTGGCGGAGCACATCGACCCCATAGAAAAGAAGCCGCTTTTTCATTTTCTGCCCGGAAGCCGTACGTACTCCATCGCCACCGTCGGGTGCAATTTCCGTTGTCTTCACTGCCAGAACTACTCGATTTCGCAGGTAACGCAAAACACGTTTCCCGTCGCAGGAAACGACCTTTCCCCCGAACAGATCGTCAGCAGGGCATTGGCCGCCGGATGCCGATCGATCTCGTACACCTACACCGAACCAACCATTTTCTTCGAATATGCCTACGATACGTCGGTTCTCGCCCACCGTCACGGCCTTAAGAATGTTTTTGTGACCAATGGTTACATCACACCCGAGGCACTTGCCCATATCGCCCCGTATCTTGATGCGGCCAACATCGATCTCAAAGGGTTTTCCGATCGTTTCTACCGCGAAGTCGTTCATGCGATGCTCGACGAGGTGCTTGCCTCGATCCTCGAATACAAACGACTCGGCATCTGGGTCGAGCTGACCACCCTGATCATTCCCAACCTCAATGACTCTGACGATGAACTGAAATCGCTGGCCAACTTCATTGTAGACAAGGTCGGTGCAGAGACTCCCTGGCATGTAACCCAGTTTTATCCCACCTACCGGTTGACCGATCTTCCGAGAACTCCGTCCGAAACCCTCCAAAAAGCCCGGCAGTCCGGCTTGGATGCGGGACTGCGTTATGTCTATGAAGGGAATGTTCCTGGATTGCGCGGCGAAAACACCTTCTGTGCTGCGTGTGGCGAACTCCTTGTTTCCCGCTTCGGCTTCCTCGTCGAATCCATTAACGTCGAAAATAGCCGTTGTCCGAGATGCCTGGCGGTGCTTGACGGTATCGGATTTCCCTGACGGAGCGTTCATTCTTGTATTTGCTCCAGGCTGCACTTTGTTAGTGGGCGTGGTTGTTGCAGGTTAGTGATGTCTAATAAATTACCGTACCCGGAAAAGACCCTGAGATAATTAGTGTTTGCTTATTTATTTCGTTTCTGCCCATACGCTATGGGTGCTCGACATGCCGTTATTTGGCGGCGCATATCGTTAAATGACAGAATTATGACAGGCTGAAATTATATTTTCTCTGGCTGTCTTTATGGTTAACCATGCAAAGTTTAACGATACCGGAATGTTGGGGGTGATGGAGTGGTGGCTGGTCAAAGAACCGACATTTGTAGTGTTAAATTTTTTGTTGATAATTTGGAAGCGGTGTTTAAAATGCGTATACTTTTAAGCAGTGTGAGGTTGCTCATTGACTCGGGCTTTCCGGGAAAATCACGCGCTGTCTGTTCCCTATGATTTGATTACATGTTGTTTTTGCTGTTGCCCTCATGTCGCTTGTTCTTCCTGTGCTGATCTCCATTCAAACTCCGGGCTTGTCTCGACCCTGCGCCCGTGTTGCGCAAACCGTAGTGTTCCCCGGTTCATTTCCAGGGGATTGTGACTTTGGAGCGGAAGGGGCTGGTTCCCTCAGCTCGAATGCTTTCCGCTGAAGTATGCGATGGAATTATTTGAGTGCCCGAGTCGGGACCGTACGTCAAACCAAGGTAAGGGAGGTGATAGTCAGAAAGGAGCGTTCGTACCTCGTTGTATTGGTTTGCAGCACATTAACGAAAGGAGCAGAAAGGATGAAAAGAAAGGCGTTGATTAGCTTGTCACTCGCCGCAACGGCAATTTTGGGTTTTGCCGCTGTCAACTGGGCCGTAGTGCCCCCCCCGCCAGTGAACCAGAATGGGGGTATTTACGACACTACATTCTCAGCCCTGACCCGTTCGGACTGTCTTCAGGCAGCCCCCTGTCACATCAGTGATACGGTCGTGGTCCCCCGGCACCACAACCTGACGCTGCCGCCGCGTCAGCTGAGCTGTTATGGCGATCCCACCGCTAACCCGGTTACCGGCTGTCACCAGCTGATTCCCGACGGTGCGGGTGGGTTCACTTTTGCCGATTTCAGGGACTGTCTCCGTTGTCACTCCAAAACTCCGCACCACATCACGGTTGCCGCCCAGAATCAAGACTGCAAGTTCTGCCACGGCAGCTTCATCGACAATCCGCTTGACGGCCATTACATTCCGACCTACGCCAAGTCCTCGGTGACTCCCGAGACGAAGTGGCGTGGCAACAATCCTACCGCCCCGCAGAATTACGGTGGTTGTGCGGCGTGCCACCAGGCAGCGGCGGCATCTCCGACTGTGGGACCCAAGGATATCAAGAGCAACGCTGACAACCACCATGGGACGGGCCTGGGCGCTCCGACCACCGTCACCGGTCAGCCGATTTCTGTCGGCCTCTGCACCTGGTGTCACGGTGGTGCTCCCGGCGATGCCAACTTCCTCGATATCCGGACCTGCGAGCGCTGCCATGGCGTCAAGTCGCTCCACAACATCGAGAATCCTTCCGGTGCTGGCCCCTCTGGCACCGTGACCGGAGCGAACGTTATTCCGGGCGCCATGCCGCTTGGCTACGGCCACGTCGGCGCTGACTTCGATTGCTGGGGTTGCCATGGTACGTTCAAGAAGTATGCGACCGATCCGTCGCCGGCTGGTGCCGTCGTTCCGTTCATTACCGATCTGAGCACCAGGGTCCTTACCGCCAACCAGGCGAACGCCATCACCATCACCGGTGGAAGCTTCACCAACCAGAGCAACGGCGTCGACTTTACTTCATCCGTTACCCTGACGAACGGTACCACCACCGTCACCGTTCAGCCGACCTCGATCACCGTGAGCGAGATCCAGGCCACCATCCCGGCCCTTCCGGTCGGTACCTATGACCTGCTCGTAGTTAAGGGGGACAAACAGAGCAACCTGACGAGAGTCACCGTTGTTCCGGCGCTTGCCATCAAGTCGGTTACCCTCATCGGCAGCACCGTCACCATCACCGGCAGCGGCTTCGGTCAGGCTCCGCCCACCGACGCAACCACCGGTCTCGGTGTCTTTGCCGCCGACGGCAGCGCGTGCGCGATCTCGTTCTGGAGTGATACGAAGATCGTTGTGACGAATCCTGTCCTTAAGGCCGGCAGCACGGTTACCGTCCAGACTCTGTACGGACCGGTCAGCAACTTGGTCACCGCTGCAGGTAAGAAGACGAAGCGGTAACTTCTGTTATCCCCGGGATAGGGAGGGAAACCTCCCTATCCCCATTTTTTCTGGTTGATGGCTGTATCGTATCGATTATGAGGTACACATATGAACGTTTTACGCGCCTTGCTCGTGGCAGTAACGGGTGTATTGCTCCTCCTGCCGCTGAATGTTTCTGCAGCCACAAAGAAAGTGATCGTCGGATTCCATCGTCCCCCTGCGGATCATGAAGAAAACCTGGTATATGCTGCCAAAGGCCGTATTAACCGGACGCACCGGCAGATCCACGCCATTTCGGCGGAACTTCCCGAGGAGGAGATTACACGTCTCAAGAAAGATCCCTCGGTTGCATATGTCGTCGACAATATTAAGTTTACCCTGATCCGGCCGACCGAGCCGACCAGCGCCCCCCCTCCTGAATACGTCGATTCGTGGGGAGTGTTGCGGATCGGCTCCGATGTCGCCGCCGCCCGCGGATTCAAAGGGGCGGGGATCAAGGTCGCCATTGTCGACTCCGGAATTGACTACAACCATCCCGACCTCAAGGACAATTACCGGGGTGGATACAATTTTGTCGCAAACAATGCTGATCCTTATGATGACGATTCCCAGAGCCACGGTACTCACGTGGCCGGTATCATCGCGGCGCGGGACAACGGCACCGGCGTTGTCGGCGTGGCGCCGGAAGCGTCGCTCTATGCCGTTAAGGTTTATGGTGCCAACGATACCGGTGGGGATATGGCTACGCTGGTCGCGGGAATTGAATGGGCCATCGAGAACAAGATGGACGTGGTCAATCTTAGCTTAGGATTCTCTGGCGACATCTATTCTGTCTATCCCGGTATTTTCAAGCCGCTCCATGACGTGTGCGACAAGGCCTACAAGGCAGGTATTGTCCTGGTGGCTGCTGCAGGGAATGACGACCGGGAAATCGTTTCTGTTCCGGCTGCATTCGATTCCGTCATTGCCGTTGCGGCCACAGACCAGAATGATCAGCGTGCCATATTTCGAATGAATAATGTCCAGTCTCCCCTAGCATCCAGCTACGGCGCAAAAGTCGAACTTGCCGCACCGGGTACCGTCATCAGGTCGACGGTTAGGGGAGGCGGCTATGGATTCCTTGAAGGCACTTCCCAAGCGGCAGCCCACGTTGCAGGGGCTGCTGCGGTGCTTCTCTCCACCGGCATCGCTGACGCGAACGGTGATGGTAGTCGTGCCGATGAAGTAAGGTTGAAACTTGACGACACCGCCAAGGATCTGGGTAATCCCGGGCGCGACAAGTACTTCGGCTGGGGGTTGGTTGATCTCGCGGCCGCTACGGTAGAAACCCGCAAGCTCCATCTCGTGAGGAAAAATGGTCCGCCCCGTTTCGATATGCAATCAATCATGCTCGGCAAGGGAAGTTATTCGGTACAGGTCAAGAACAACGGCCTGGAACGGGTAGTGGTAAATGCTCCCGAGGGGAATAGTAGGGATTTCGAACGGGTTTTTGCCTACTCGTTCACCTCTTCTCTCCAGGACCTGGGCGTCGCGGTTACTCTTAACGAAGCGCAAACGACGCTCGCATTCACTCCGCGCGGTGAGGTTGGGACCACGGCCGACATTACCATTACGAAGCTTGCCCCGTAACGAGAACGGGTAGGAAGAGAACGATGCGACTGCGACGATTGTTTGTATATGGATTCTTCATGATGTTGGTGCTGGCGGTGTCCAATCTCGTCCCGGCGCCTGCCGGTGCGGATGAGGGAAAGGATGCGAAGAAAGTTGTTGCTATCGTCAATGACGCGCCGATTTACGAAGAGACTCTGGTGGCTCACCTGGCCGCATTGACGAACAAAGGAAAGGCAACAGGTTTTGCACAGAACCCGAAGAAGATCGGGGAACGCCAGAGGAGAAAGGCGCTCGATGCCCTCATCGATGCAGAACTGCTTCGGCAGGTAAGTGGTCGGTTTCCTGTCGCCGATCTTGACGCCAAGGCGGACAGGAAGCTGCAGGAGCTCAAGGGAAAGTTTCCCAGCGAAGAGGCGTTTCTCAAAGGCCCCCAGATGAGGGGCAAGACCCTCGATGTCTACATGGCTGAATTGCGCGACGGGGTCCGTTACGACGAATACCTCGCAAGCAGCAAGATCATCGGCATTCCCGTGTCTGATAAAGAAGTGGAGAAGTTCTTCCGGGAAAATCAGAAAAGCTTTTTCGTCCCGGAACAGATTAAGGTGAGGCATATCCTGATCACGCTTGATGGCAGTACCTCCGATGCCGTTGAACGGGCCGCGGAAAAAGCTCGGGAAATCCGTAACCGGCTTGTCCGGGAGAAGGACTTTGCCGCGGTAGCCAAGGAGGCATCGGCGTGCGCTTCAGCTTCAGCGGGGGGAGAGCTGGGCTATGTTGCCCGCGGTTACATGCCTCCCGAGTTCGACAACGCTGCCTTTTCCCTTAAAATCGGTGCTGTGAGCGAGCCGGTCAGAACCAAGTACGGCTTCCACCTCATAGAGGTGCTGGAGAGGAAGCCGGGAGCGGTACGGCCACTGCCGGAAGTGAGGGAGTTTATTGCCCGCTACCTGCAACGTTTTGACGATGAAAGACGCTTGAATGTTCACACCATGGAATTGCGGAAGAAGGCAACCATCAAGATCCTGCTTGATTAAATAAGGAGGCGATATGAAGGCAAATCTGCTAGAGAGGGTGAGTGCATCGGTCGGTCTCGGTTTGATGGTCGCAGCACTCTTCGGTGTGCTTGGGAGCACGGAAACCCAAGCCCTCACATTTAACGACTGCAGTACGTGTCACCCTTCGACAAATAACGTGACACGGCACCATAACCTTACCCTGGCTCCCCGGCAGTTGAGCTGTTACGGTGACCCGGGCGCCCAACCGGTTACCGGTTGCCACCAAATGGTGCTTGATCCGGTCTCCAATACCTATGTCTTTGCCCCCTTCAGGGATTGTCTGAATTGCCATAAGACCACCGTCCATTACGACAAGCACGGCTCCTATCTTGCCAGCTGGATGATGCTTGCCGGTGTCCAGCCCGGAAACGCCCCCCTCTGGACCCAGATCACGGCGTTCACACCAGTGAATCCTGCGGCCAAACAGTATCAGGCGTGCTACCGGTGCCACTCCTACAATGCTTTCGGAGCCGCGCCGACCGGTGTCAGCCCTGTAATCAGCAAATCGAACATTCCCCTTACTGATCAACCGATGGAGCTCAATCCCAATAACCTCTCGGCCCATCCGGTCCAGGTTTCGCTCAACGCTCAGGCCGGTTCCTACGCTCCTAAAAATCTGACGATCCAGCAGATGACCACGACGTGGAGCAGCGTGGGGAACCAGACCATGGCCTGTGGCGACTGCCATGCAACCCCGACAACGGCAGGGGTGACGCCGACCCAATATCTTCTCAACGGTCCTCGGGTCTACTGGCCCTATGACCGGAACGGGAAGCTCTGGTCCCTCGGCGACCTGCGAAGCGGCACGAACACCTGGTCCACTGACCTCTTCTGCGTGAACTGTCACCCCCTCTATTCGGGAGGGAGCTGGAAAAACAACGTTCATGCCGAGGGCGATCATCAAGACTCCTATACCGTTGATGGAAAGAGCTATTCCGGTGTCCCCTGCGTGTCATGCCATTCGGTCATTCCGCACGGCAACAAGAGGTCGCGGCTCATCGCCTACGGGTACGGTTCCTCTACTCCGGACCCCTATCCGTATATCATCAATACCAATACCGCTCTTCTCAGGGGATTCAAAAAGGCGAGCACTCCCTTCAGTTACAACGAAGGGAATTGCTGGTCCTCTGCCAGACAATGTGGAGACCACAGCAGTTCGCGGATGACATACGACTGGTAATAGCATGATTCGTTCGAGGTCTTGAAAGGAAGAAGGTACTCAAATCATGGACTGTGCACAGAAAATTAAATGGATGCTTGTGGCGCTCTGCCTCCTGCTGGTGGCGGTGTTTGTCCCAACGGCACAAGCTGCCGACTGGACTCTCAGCAGTGTAAATTCGACGGTGACACTGAATGACTCCTCGCTGGCCGGATCGAGTCCCGGCGTCTACTCCTGGGTATTCGACAACGCCGAACGGATAAGTCAGCAGGCGTTCTACTACCGGGTCGGGACGACCTCGCCCGAGGTGAAAGTGAGCGGCGATGCACTTGATGCTGCGGCTCCCTTCACCGTCGTTGCCAGTAACCAGACGGCTTCTTCCGTGACCCTGACCTTTACCGAAAAGGCCGGCCGGTTCACGATGGCCGTGACCTATGGGCTGATGGGCGGGACTACGGGGCGCTCGACGCTCACCAAAAAAGTGGTCATCACCAACCTCACGGCGGCCCCCCTCGACCTCCATCTCTTCAGCTACTCGGATTACGATCTCAAGACCGGCGCCTATCTCTTCGAGAACGCGACGATCGTCAACGGCAGGGCGTACCAGTCCAGTTTTGCCACTGCCACCGACGCGATTGGGGCCGGGACGACGCTTGTGGAGCGTGCAACGGTCCCCCCCAGCCGCTACGGTGTTGACAACGCCCAGTTCAAGCCGAACCTAGCCAACGGAACCACCCCCTACAACCTCGACAATTTTGCGGGACCCTACACCGTCGCCGGCGGCGCCTTCGATAACGGCGACAAGCAATTCGCTCTTCAGTGGGACCTGACCATTGCCCCCACGACGCCGACCTCGTTTACGATTACCGACGATTTTTACCCGACCAAGTCTCCTTACTTGGCAAAGGGGACAGTCGGTACCTGTGTCAACTACGGACAGAACTTCACCAACACCTACACGTTTGACAATACGCGAAACTCAGTCACTACCCTTGATAACCTTCAGATATCCGAAAAACTTGCTTCTAATATATCACTTGCGTCGGCGACGAACGGGGGGGCGTACGATGCCGTCACCGGTACCGTGAACTGGAGCATCCCCCAGCTTGCAGCCGGCGCAGTGCAGCAGACGGTCCAGGGGACCTACTTGGTCAATTCTGTCGCTGACTTCAGCATGACAAGCCAGCTAGGCAGCGACGAGGCATTCCCTTCTAGCATCAGCGCAAAGCTGGTGCTCTGCAACCATCCCCCCGTCATCACCTCGTTTCCTGGCAAGAATGGCACGGAAGGGCAACCTTACAGCTATCAGGTGACCGCCGTGGACCCGGATGCTGGTACCAAACTGACGTATTTTCTCGATGTTGCTCCCGCCGGTATGACGATCAGTTCAACCGGCCTCATTGCCTGGACCCCCGCGTCGAATCAGACCGGTAATAATACGGTAACCATCAGGGTGAGCGACGGATCATTAAGCACTACCCAGACCTACAATCTCTTTATTGCCTACGTTAATGTTGCCCCTGTCATCACGTCGTCTCCGGTTACGAGTGCCTATGTTGGCGTTTCCTATCCCTACACCGCTACCGCAACCGACGCGAACCTTGCTCAGGGAGACAAGATTGTCTTTGGTTTGCCGGTGGCACCGGCAGGGATGGTGATTAACCCAACGACGGGGGCGATTAGCTGGATTCCCACCGCAGCGCAGGTCGGCCCGCAGAACGTTGTAGTCCAGGTTACGGATCTTCTGGGTCTTTTTGCCCAGCAAAGCTTTACGGTAACTGTCAGCCAAGCATCCTCATTGCCTCCGACCATGAACGCGATTACTCCGAGCACTGTCAACGCGGGGGCGGCATTCAGCTATCAGGTGGTGGCGAGTGATCCCCAGGCCCAGACGTTGACCTACAGTCTGGCCGGCAATCCTGCCGGGATGACCGTAAGCAGCACCGGTCTCATCAGTTGGGCGGCGACCGTAGCGGGAACGTACAACGTTACGGTAACAGCGACTAACACGAGCAACCTGAGTGCCAGCCAGACTCTCACACTGACAGCCAACAAGCAGACTCCGACGATCACCTGGGCGGCGCCGACGGCGATCACCTACGGCACGGCGTTGAGCGCCACACAGCTTAACGCCACGGCGAGCGTAGCGGGGAGCTTCACCTACACCCCGGCCGTGGGCACGATGCTTAACGCCGGGACACAGACTCTGAGCGTCATCTTCACGCCGACCGACGCGGCAAACTACAACGCAACCAACGCAAACGTCACCCTGACGGTGAACGCGGCCGCGGCCACCGTCACCCTCGGCGGACTGAGCGCCACCTACGATGGCACGGCGAAGAGCGTCACCGCCACCACCACGCCGGCAGGCAAGACCGTCACCGTCACCTACAACGGCAGTGCCACCGCGCCGACCGCGGCAGGAAGCTACGTCGTCGTAGCCACCGTGACCGACGCGAACTACACGGGGAGCGCCACGGGCACCCTGGTAATCGCCAAGGCCACCCCAAGCATCACCTGGGGCACCCCCTCCGCGGTCGTAGTCGGCACGGCGTTGAGCGCCACGCAACTTAACGCCACGGCAAGCGTTCCAGGGACCTACACCTACACCCCGGCCTCCGGCGCCGTTATGAACACCGCCGGGCCGCAGACCCTGAGCGTCAGCTTTGCGCCGACGGACAGCACCAACTACAGCAGCGCCAGCGCCACGGTAAGCCTCACGGTGAACAACAAGCAGACCCCGACGATCACCTGGGCGGCGCCGACGGCGATCACTTACGGCACGGCGTTGAGCGCCACACAGCTTAACGCCACGGCGAGCGTAGCGGGGAGCTTCACCTACACCCCGGCCGTGGGCACGATGCTTAACGCCGGGACACAGACTCTGAGCGTCATCTTCACGCCGACCGACACGGCAAACTACAACGCAACCAACGCAAACGTCACCCTGACGGTGAACGCGGCCGTGGCCACCGTCACCCTTGGGGGTCTGAGCGCCACCTACGATGGCACGGCGAAGAGCGCCACGGCCACCACCAACCCGGCAGGCAAGAGCGTCAGCATCACCTATAACGGGAGCAGCACGGCCCCGACCGCGGCGGGGAGCTACCCCGTCGTGGCCACCGTGACCGACGCGAACTACACGGGGAGCGCCACGGGAACCCTGGTAATCGCCAAGGGCACCCCGACCATCACCTGGGGCACCCCCTCCGCGGTCGTAGTCGGCACGGCGTTGAGCGCCACGCAACTTAACGCCACGGCAAGCGTTCCAGGGACCTACACCTACACCCCGGCCTCCGGCGCCGTTATGAACACCGCCGGGCCGCAGACCCTGAGCGTCAGCTTTGCGCCGACGGACAGCACCAACTACAGCAGCGCCAGCGCCACGGTAAGCCTCACGGTGAACAACAAGCAGACGCCGACTATCACCTGGGCGGCGCCGACGGCGATCACTTACGGCACGGCGTTGAGCGCCACACAGCTTAACGCCACGGCGAGCGTAGCGGGGAGCTTCACCTACACCCCGGCCGCGGGCACGGTTCTTAACGCCGGGACACAGACTCTGAGCGTCACCTTCACGCCGACGGACACGGCGACCTACAGCAGCACCAGCGCCACGGTGAGTCTGGTTGTGAACAAAGCCGCCGCCACCGTCACCCTAGGGGGGCTGAGCGCCACCTACGATGGCACGGCGAAGAGCGCCACGGCCGCCACCAACCCGGCGGGCAAGAGCGTCAGCATCACCTACAACGGGAGCAGCACGACCCCGACCGCGGCGGGGAGCTACCCCGTCGTGGCCAGCGTCAGCGACCCGAACTACACGGGGAGCGCCACGGGAACCCTGGTAATCGCCAAGGCCACCCCAAGCATCACCTGGGGCACCCCCTCCGCGGTCGTAGTCGGCACGGCGTTGAGCGCCACGCAACTTAACGCCACGGCAAGCGTTCCAGGGACCTACACCTACACCCCGGCCTCCGGCGCCGTTATGAACACCGCCGGGCCGCAGACCCTGAGCGTCAGCTTTGCGCCGACGGACAGCACCAACTACAGCAGCGCCAGCGCCACGGTAAGCCTCACGGTGAACAACAAGCAGACCCCGACGATCACCTGGGCGGCGCCGACGGCGATCACCTACGGCACGGCGTTGAGCGCCACACAACTTAACGCCACGGCAAGCGTCGCGGGGAGCTTTGCCTACACCCCGGCCGCGGGCACGGTTCTTAACGCCGGGACACAGACTCTGAGCGTCACCTTCACGCCGACGGACACGGCGACCTACAGCAGCACCAGCGCCACGGTGAGTCTGGTTGTGAACAAAGCCGCCGCCACCGTCACCCTAGGGGGTCTGAGCGCCACCTACGATGGCACGGCGAAGAGCGCCACGGCCGCCACCAACCCGGCGGGCAAGAGCGTCAGCATCACCTACAACGGGAGCAGCACGGCCCCGACCGCGGCGGGGAGCTACCCCGTCGTGGCCAGCGTCAGCGACCCGAACTACACGGGGAGCGCCACGGGAACCCTGGTAATCGCCAAGGCCACCCCAAGCATCACCTGGGGCACCCCCTCCGCGGTCGTAGTCGGCACGGCGTTGAGCGCCACGCAACTTAACGCCACGGCAAGCGTTCCAGGGACCTACACCTACACCCCGGCCTCCGGCGCCGTTATGAACACCGCCGGGCCGCAGACCCTGAGCGTCAGCTTTGCGCCGACGGACAGCACCAACTACAGCAGCGCCAGCGCCACGGTAAGCCTCACGGTGAACAACAAGCAGACGCCGACTATCACCTGGGCGGCGCCGACGGCGATCACCTACGGCACGGCGTTGAGCGCCACACAACTTAACGCCACGGCGAGCGTTCCGGGAACCTTCGTCTATACGCCGGCCGTGGGCGCCTCCCTGAACGCCGGGCCGCAGACCCTGAGCGTCAGCTTCACGCCGACCGACGCGGCAAACTACAACACAACCAGCGCAAACGTCACCCTGACGGTGAACCCGGCTGCGGCCACCGTCACCCTCGGCGGACTGAGCGCCACCTACGATGGCACGGCGAAGAGCGTCACCGCCACCACCAACCCGGCGGGCAAGAGCGTCAGCATCACCTATAACGGGAGCAGCACGGCCCCGACCGCTGCGGGAAGCTACCCCGTCGTGGCCACCGTGACCGACGCGAACTACACGGGGAGCGTCACGGGCACCCTGGTAATCGCCAAGGGCACCCCGACCATCACGTGGGGCACTCCGTCTCCGATCATAGTCGGCACGGCCCTTTCCACGGCGCAACTTAACGCCACGGCAAGCGTTCCAGGGACCTACACCTACACCCCGGCCTCCGGTGCCGTCATGAACACCGCCGGGCTGCAGACCCTGAGCGTCAGCTTCGCGCCGACCGACAGCGCCAACTACACCACGGCCAGCGCCACGGTAAGCCTCACGGTGAACAACAAGCAGACGCCGACTATCACGTGGGCGGCGCCGGCTGCGATCACCTATGGGACGTCGCTCACGGCAACGCAGCTTGCCGCCACGGCGAGCGTTCCGGGAACCTTCGTCTACACCCCGGCCGTGGGCGCTATTCCGAGCGTGGCGGGGACCTTTACCTACACCCCGGCAGCGGGGACGGTGCTTAACGCCGGGACGCAAACCCTGAGCGTCACCTTCACGCCGACTGACACCACGACTTACAACAGCGCCACCGCGAGCGTCACTCTCACGGTGAACAAGGCCACCCCGACCATTACCTGGGCCACCCCTTCGCCGGTAATAGTCGGCACGGTCCTTTCCGCCACACAGCTCAATGCCACAGCAAGCGTTGGTGGGACCTACACCTACACCCCGGCCTCCGGCGCCGTTATGAACACCGCCGGGACGCAGACTCTGATCGTCAGCTTTGCGCCGACGGACAGCACCAACTACAGCGGCGCCAGCGCCACGGTAAGCCTCACGGTGAACGCAGCATCCAACCTTGCTCCGAGCATGACAGCAATCCCTGCTGCTACCATCACTGCCCCGACAGCCTTCAGCTACCAGGTGATGGCATCTGATCCGGAAAATCAACCCTTGAGCTACACATTGTCGGGCAATCCTCCTGGGATGACAGTCAACAGCACCGGCCTGATCTCGTGGCCAACCTCCGTGGCTGGAACCTATACGGTGACGGTTACGGCGACGGACCCCGGTGCCCTCACCGCAAGCCAAACCTTTACTTTGACGGTCAATAGCGCGGCGGCAAATCAGGCACCGGTTATAACCAGCGTTCCGGTAACCATCGGCTATGAAGAGGGTTATTACTACTATCAGGTGAAGGCGTCTGACCCTGGCGGTAATAGCTTGAGCTATTCTCTGATTATGAAGCCATCCGGAATGGTCATTAATCCGACGAGCGGCCTGATTTACTGGAGACCGACCAGGACGGAAACCTATCCGGTGACAGTGAAAGTTACGAATTCGGCCGGGCTCTCTGCCACCCAGAGCTACAATTTGGTCATTACGGAGAGGTCCTCGAACAGTAACAATGCCCCTATGATTACCTCAAACCCTGTCACCATCGCGGTGAAAGATCAGACCTATCGGTATGACGTCGAGGCGGTCGCTTCCAACGGAGGCGTTATTACCTATTCTCTCACTTCCTCGCCGGATGGAATGTCGATCAATTCCACGACGGGGCTCATCACCTGGACGCCCCGCAACAGCGGAAAATACCAGGTAACCGTGAGGGCGCGGGATTCGAAAGGATTGTCAGCATATCAGACATTCACCATCACGGTGGTGGAGAGCCTGACGGCGGTCCAACTCAGTGTGGGGGGGAACGCTGCGGGAGCATCGCCGGCGGGAGCCTGTGACGTTAATGGTGATGGGGTTGTCACAGTTGATGACATTAACCTGATCCTGGCCGGGAGGGGGAGCAAGAATCCCGTGCTCGATATCGATAGGGATGGTGTTGTGACGCTTCTCGATGCAAGAGTATGTATCTCTCGTCTTCGGTAGTTTCCTGAAAAACAAGGCAAAGGGGTAGCCTCCCGTTTATTCCGAACAATAATGGCGAAAAGAAGCAGTCCTGTAGAGGGGAGATGGCAACATCTCCCCCTTTTTTATGGATAGGGCCCGTAACCGCTTGTCTGGATGGGCGCATGTTCCCTGTTGCCCGTTTTTCGGGAAAAATGCTATAAACAGAGCATTCAATTCTGCCGAGGTTTTCTTGAACGCTTCATTCTTTCGCCGCATCTGGGTTACTTTTTCCGCTCACGTTGTCGGTTTCTATGCATCAACCATCAACGGCTTCCGCATCAAGGGAATCGAAAATGTCCCCCGGGAGGGGGGCGTCCTGATTGCGTCCAATCACATCTCTGCCTACGAAACCATCTTTCTCCCCTGGGCAATTCTCAGGTCCTATCCGATGCAGATGCTATGGGCTCCGGCAAAGGAGGAGCTCTTCCGCAAGCGTTTCCAGGGATGGCTCTATTCATCGTGGGGGGCCTTCCCTGTCAAGCGGGGGCGGGACGTCCGGGCCGGCAAGGTCATCAATGAGCTCCTCGAACATGAGAAGGTGATGCTCTTCCCTGAAGGGACGCGCCACAAGGACGGTGTGCTCGGTCCCGGAAACCGGGGGGTTGGCAAGATCATTTACGATACCCGCCCCGTCGTCATTCCGACGGCGCTCGTGGGGCTTAACCGCTGGAAGTTTCCCGGCGTTGGCCAGGACGCAGCGGTTTGTTTCGGGGCTCCTCTCGATTTTTTCGATCTCTACGAGCGTGAGGATTGCAAAGAGACCCACCAGTTGATCGTGGAGCGGGTGATGACCGCCATAGCGGACCTCCTGAAGACTGAGGGGGCTTATGTCAGCAAAGGTTGAGATATTCTGCGACGGCGCCTGCAGCGGCAATCCGGGAGTCGGTGGCTGGGGAACCATTCTCCGGTACGGGACCACGGAAAAGGAACTGTCCGGCGCGGAGGGGATGACAACCAACAACCGGATGGAGCTGACTGGCGCCATCAAGGGGCTGGAGGCCCTCAGCCGACCGTGCCGGGTTGTTGTCACTACCGACTCGCAGTATCTGGTAAAGGGGATGACGGAGTGGCTTCGGGGGTGGATCCGCAAGGGGTGGGTCAACAGCAAGAAGGAGCCGGTTGTGAACCGTGACCTGTGGGAACGGCTCCTGGAGTTGACGGCACGTCATCAGGTGGAGTGGGCCTGGATCAGGGGGCATAACGGCCACGCAGAAAACGAGCGGTGCGATGCCCTTGCCCGCGGAGCCATCGACGACTTCCGTCGGGAGGCCGAGCGGTTGATGCGCCGATAGCGCAGAGCGCGGGCATTTACGGGCACCACGGCCAAGCCGGCGAATATCGGGAAGCGGAGCACGTGAGTTACTTTATTGTCGAGATTTCTGAACAGCAGGTAAAACGGGAAAAGGAGAAGGCCCGGGAACTGCGGCGGAGCCAGTGGTGGAAAAACCGCGTCGCCCGCGGCCTCTGCCACTACTGCGGCATGAGCTTCCCGCCGGATGAGCTGACCATGGATCATCTGGTGCCGATCGTGCGCGGCGGCACGAGCACCCGCGGCAACGTGGTGCCGGCCTGCAAGGAGTGCAACAACCGGAAGAAATACCTTCTTCCCATGGAGTGGGAGGAATATCTTGAGAAAATGGGCAGGGGACCAGAGGACGGGGGCGAGGGGGAGCACTAGAGCTCCTTTGTTTTGCACTCCGCACTCCGTATCCCGTCGACGGTTTTTGAGGTTTCTGTGCAGCGATACAAGACGGTAATCTACGATTGCGACGGGGTCATGTTCGACTCCTTTGAGGCCAATCTGGCCTTTTACCAGCGGATCATGGCGATGATGGACCGGGCGCCCCTCGACCGGCGGAACGAGGAGCAGATGCGGGTCCTCCACACCTACGCGAATCGCGAGGTGCTCGCCTACCTTTTCCCCGACGCGAAGGAATTTGAGGCAGCCCTACGCTGCGCCGGAGAGATCGATTACCTTGACCTCGTCCCCCTCATGGTCATGGAAGAGGGGTTTCGCGAAACCCTTGACGCCTTGCAGGGAAGGGTAGGGCTCGGGGTCTGCACCAACCGTTCGACCTCCATGGAGATGGTGCTGCAGTCGTTCCATCTCGACTCCTATTTCGACGTCGTTATGACCGCCGCCAAGGTGGCAAAGCCGAAACCCCATCCCGAACCTTTGCTGAAGGTTCTCGATCACTTCGGCATAGCTCCCCGCGAGGCCCTTTTCGTGGGGGACTCGGCCGTGGACTGCCAGGCTGCCGCTGCTGCCGGGGTTCCGTTTGTGGCCTATCGCGCCGACTTGCCGGCACTGGCCCGGCTGGAGGGGCATGGCGAAATTCTCGGACTCCTCTGAAAGAAGAGACGGAAGTGCTGATACTAAAAAACGGGCGACCTTGAGTCGCCCGTTTCGCATTCCGGAGCTGAGAGTCCCTGCGGATCAGATTCCCAGTACCTCTGCCAGCCGCAGCACCTCGTCCTGGGGGCGCTTTTCTCCCCTGATCACATCCTCCAGGGGGGTAGCGAGCATTGAGTTGCAGGAGAGCCCGACCATGATCCCGCTGGTCCCCGAAACGAGGAGTTCCACCGCCTTCTTGCCGAAGCGGCTCGCCAGGAGCCGGTCGAAGACGGTGGGTGCTCCCCCCCGCTGGTAGTGGCCGAGGACCGTCACTCTGGTCTCGAAGCCGATGGCGTCCTTGATGCTGTCGGCGACCTCCTGGGCATGCCCCGCCCCCTCGGCAACGATGATGATGGCGTTGTCCCGCCCCTCTTCGTAACGGGCGCGGAGCTGCTGGCAGATCTCCGTCAGGTTGTATGCGCGCTCCGGGACCAGGGCGTATTCGGCGCCGGTGGCGATGGCGGCGATGGAGGCGAGGTAGCCGGAGTTGCGCCCCATCACCTCGATGACGAAGGCCCGGGCGTGGGAGCTGGCGGTGTCCTTGATGCAGTCGACTGAGTAGATGATGTTGTTGAGGGCGGTGTCGACGCCGATGGCCATATCGGTGTAGGGGATGTCGTTGTCGATGCTGGCGGGGATGCCGACCACGGGAAAGCCGAGCCGGTGGAGCGCCAGGGCCCCCGTGAGCGAGCCGTCGCCGCCGAGCACCACGAGCCCCTCGACGCCGAGCTCTTTCAGGATGGCAAGGGCCTGCTGCTGACCCTCCGGGGTGCGGAATTCGGGGGAGCGGGCCGACTGGAGGAATGTGCCGCCGCGATGGAGGATGCCCGATACCGCCTTGTTGTCGAGGGTGAGGCAATCCCCCTTCATGAGCCCCAGGTACCCCTTGCGGAAACCGACCATTTCGATGTTCATGCGGAGCGCCGTCCGTGCCGCCGCCCGGATCGCGGCGTTCATGCCGGAGCAGTCGCCGCCGCTTGTCAGAATCCCGATTCGTTTCATCCCTCGTCCCTCTCTTTCATCCCGCGAATATATTCCATGCGTTCCTTGATCGTTTTTTCATAGCCGTGTCCTCGGGGGGAGTAAAACTCCGTCCCGGCCAGCCGCTCCGGGAGATACTCCTGGAAGGCGTATCCCTCCTCGTAGTCGTGGGCGTAGCGGTAGCCTTTGCCGTAGCCCAGTTCATTCATGAGCTTCGTGGGGGCGTTGCGGACGTGCATCGGCACGGGGAGGGCGCCGCTCTTTCTGACCTCCGCCTGGGCGGCGTTGATCCCGGCGTAGGAGGCGTTGGACTTGGGTGCCGTGGCGAGATAGGTCACGGCCTGGGCCATGATGATGCGCCCCTCGGGCAGCCCGATAAACTGGAATCCCTGCAGCGCCGCCACCGCCACCTGGAGCGCCCGGGGATCGGCGTTGCCGATATCCTCGCTGGCCAGGATCACCATCCGCCGGAGGATGAAAAGTGGGTCCTCCCCCGCCTCGATCATCCGGGCGAGCCAGTAGAGGGCGCCGTCGGGGTCGCTGCCGCGCATCGACTTGATGAAGGCGGAGATGACGTTGTAATGCTCCTCCCCCCCCTTGTCGTAGAGGAGCGGTTTCTTCTGCAGCGCCTCGCGGACGGTCTCGAGGTCGATGGCGTTGTCCTTTGCCAGCCGCGCCGCCGTCTCCAGCGTGTTGAGTGCCACCCGCCCGTCGCCTCCGGCCTGTTCGGCCATGAAGGCGATGGCCTCGTCGCTTGCCGCAAGGCTGGCGCTGCCCAGCCCCCGCTCTTCGTCCTGCAGGGCATGGCGCAGGATCGCTTCGATCTCTTCGGGAGCAAGCGGATTGAGGACGAGGACCTTGCAGCGGGAAAGGAGCGGCGCCACCACCTCGAAGGAGGGGTTCTCCGTGGTGGCGCCGATGATGGTGAAGGTCCCCTTTTCCACGTAAGGGAGGAAGGCGTCCTGCTGGCTCTTGTTGAAACGGTGGATCTCGTCGACGAAGAGGATGGTGTTGCGTCCCCGGTACTTCTTCTCCTCCTCGGCCTCCTTGACGATCTCACGAATCTCCTTCACCCCCGAAAGGATGGCGGAGAAGAAGATGAAGTGGGACTTGGTGGCGTTGGCGATGATCCGGGCGAGGGTCGTCTTGCCGGAGCCGGGAGGGCCCCAGAAGATGAGCGACGTGAGGGTGTCCGACTCGATGAGGCGGCGCAGCAGCTTCCCCTCCCCCAGCAGGTGCGCCTGCCCCACGTACTCGTCGAGGGTCCTCGGGCGCATCCGTTCGGCGAGCGGCGCGTCCTTGGCCGTTGCAGCGGCGGCGCTGGTGTCGAAGAGGTCCATCATCGGGGCGGCCGTTTAGCTCTCCGTCACGCCGTCGTGCTGACGGAACTCAAGGACGGGGCGGATTTCCATCGGCTCCACCTCCCAGATCTCGCGGGCGTATTCGGCGATGGTCCGGTCGCTGGAGAATTTCCCCATCCCCGCGCAGTTGAGGATCGCCTTGCGGGCCCATTCGTCCTGGTCCAGATAGAGGCGGGCCACCTCTTCCTGGGCAGCGATGTAGGAGGCGTAGTCGGCAAGGAGCATGTAGTAGTCACCCTGGTTGAGGAGGGTGTCGACGATGGGGCGGAAGAGGTCGTGGTTGTCGGGGGAGAAGCGCCCCTCGGCGATCATGTCGAGGACCTTCTTGAGCTCCGCGTTGCGGCCGTACCAGTCGCGGGGATTGTACCCCTTGCGGCGCAGCTCTTCCACCTCGGCGGCGTTCATGCCGAAGATGAAGATGTTGTCGCGTCCCACCTCTTCCATGATCTCGATGTTGGCGCCGTCCAGGGTGCCGATGGTGAGGGCGCCGTTGAGGGCGAATTTCATGTTCCCCGTTCCCGACGCCTCGGTGCCGGCGGTGGAGATCTGCTCCGACAGGTCGGCGGCGGGGAAGATCCTCTCGGCCAGCGAGACGCTGTAGTTGGCGAGGAAGACGACCTTGAGGCGGTCGCCGATCTCGGGATCGTTGTTGACCACATCCCCTACGGCGTTGATGAGCCTGATGACCAGCTTGGCGATGAAATAGGCGGGGGCCGCCTTGCCGCTGAAGATGACGGTGCGGGGGACGAAATCGCCGGCCGGGTTCGCCTTAATCCGGTTGTAGAGGGTGATGACGTGGAGCACGTTGAGCAGCTGCCGCTTGTATTCGTGGATCCGCTTCACCTGGCAGTCGAAGAGGGAATCGACGTTCACCTGCACGCAGTTGTGGTCCAGGATGTAGCGGGCGAGCCGCTCCTTGTTCTCCCGCTTCACCTGGCGCCACTGTGCCACGAAGGCGGGGTCGGCGGCATGGTCGCCAAGCCTCGTGAGCTCGTAGAGCTCCTTTACCCATCCGTCGCCGATGACGTCGGTGATGAGTGCCGCCTGGCCGGGGTTCGCGCACTTGAGCCAGCGGCGCTGGGTGATGCCGTTGGTCTTGTTGTTGAACCGTCCGGGGAACATCTCGTAGAAATCGCGGAAGACGCTCTCCTTGAGGATCTCGGTGTGGAGCGCCGCCACCCCGTTCACCGAATGGCTGCCGACGATGGCGAGATTGGCCATGCGCACCTTGCGCTCCCAGTGCTCCTCGATGAGGGACATCCGCTGGAGCTTGCCGGTGTCACCGGGAAACCGCTTGCGGACCTCGGCCAGGAACCGGTCGTTGATCTCGTAGATGATCTGGATATGCCGCGGCAGGATATGCTCGAAGAACCAGACCGGCCATTTCTCCAGCGCCTCGGGGAGGATGGTGTGGTTGGTGTAGGCGAAGGTCTTCGTGGTGATCTCCCAGGCGGTGTCCCAGTCGAGCCGGTAGTGGTCCAGCAGCAGCCGCATCATCTCCGGAATGCAGAGGGCGGGGTGGGTGTCGTTCAGCTGGATCGCCACCTTGGTCGGGAGGAGCCGCAGGTCGTCGTGGGTCTTGCGGAAGCGGTAGATGACGTCGTAGACCGTGGCGCAGGCGAGGAAATACTCCTGCTTGAAGCGGAGCTCCTTTCCTTCCGGCACGTTGTCGGCCGGATAGAGGACCTTGGAGATGTTTTCGGTGACCATCTTCTTCTCGACGGCCCGGATGTAGTTCCCCTCATTGAAGAAGGCGAGGTCGAATTCCCGGGTCGACTTGGCGGTCCAGAGCCGCATGGTGTTGACGGTGTTGGTGCCGTAGCCGGGGGTGGGGGTATCGTAGGCCATGGCCATGACGTCCTCGGTGTCGACCCAGTCGAAGACCGGTTTCCCCCCGGCATCCTTCCGCTCCACGACCCGGCCGTAGAACTTCACCGGGTGGAGATGCTCCTGCCGGTCGAGTTCCCAGGGGTTGCGGTAGCGGAGCCAGTTGTCGGGAATCTCCACCTGGGAGCCGTCAACGATGTTCTGGCGGAAGATGCCGTATTCGTAGCGGATGCCGTAGCCGTAGCCGGGGATTCCCTTGGTGGCCATGGAGTCGAGGAAGCATGCGGCGAGCCGTCCGAGGCCGCCGTTGCCGAGGCCCGCGTCCTGTTCCTGATCGAAGAGCTGGTCCAGATCGTACCCCAGGGAGTTCATCGCCTCGCGGAACTGCTCGAGGAGCCCGAGATTCACGAGGCTGTTCTCCAGGGTCCGCCCCATCAGGAACTCCATGGAGACGTAGTAGACCCGTTTCGGATCTTCGTTGTAGTAGGCCTGCTGGGTGTCGAGCCACCGTTCCACCATCCGGTCGCGGACGGCGTAGGAGAGGGCGTTGAAGATGTCGTGCCGGGTGGCGGAGTACTTGTCTTTGCCAAGGGTGTACTCCAGATGCTCAAGGAATGACTTTATGATGAGCATCAGGGCGTCGAGTTCGGCAGGGTCGGGAGAGTTGAGGAGCGCGTCATCGTGCATGGGGTCACCTTGGTGGAAAAGAGAGACGTCGGAGGGGCGCTGAACGCCGCACTGGCGGCCTGCCAGACGGGGGAATTTCCATTGGACATGCCCCCTAAACTGTGCTAGTAAATTCCATTCTTATACCATAATCAAAGGGCCGGGACGATGAAAAAAATCGCCATCTTCGCCAAGGTTCACGACCCCCGCTGCCAGGGGGTTGCCGACGAGCTGATCACCTGGCTGGAAGGGCGCGGGCTGGTCCCCCTCGTGGAGGGCCATCTCTCCCGCCACCTGGGGGGGAGGTCGGGGATCGCCGCCGAAGAGATCCCGGCCCTGGCCGACATGGCAGTGGTGCTGGGGGGCGACGGAACCCTCATCTCCGCGGCCCGGCTCATCGGCTCCCGCGAAATACCCATCCTCGGCGTCAACCTCGGGAGCCTCGGCTTCCTGACGGAAATCACCCTCGACGAACTATACCCTTCCCTCGAGGCGTGCCTTTCGGGTGACTACCGCGTTTCGCACCGGATGATGCTCGTATCCACCGTCGAGCGGGACGGGAGGGAAATCTCCTGCCACCGGGTGCTGAACGATGTCGTGATCAACAAGGGGGCCCTCGCCCGGATCGTCGACCTGGAAACGGTGGTGAACGGCCGCTATCTCACCACCTTCAAGGCCGACGGGCTCATCATTTCGAGCCCCACCGGCTCCACCGGCTATTCCCTGTCGGCCAACGGCCCCATCGTCCACCCCGCCCTCGAGTGCCTGACCCTCACCCCCATCTGCCCCCATACCCTTACCAACCGCCCCATCGTACTGGAGGCCGATGGTGAGGTAACGGTGCGCCTCATCTCGCAGCACGAGGATGTCTTTCTTACCCTCGACGGCCAGGTGGGGGTGAAGCTGAAGTGCGGCGATGTCATCCGGGTGCGCCGGGCCGAGCACCGGACGCGGCTCGTGATGTCGGGGAGCAAGGACTACTTCGAGGTGCTCAGGACGAAATTGAAATGGGGGGAAAGGTGACCAGGGTAGGGGCAATTCATGAATTGCCCCTACATCCGTGTTTCCGCGAATTGTTCCCATGCTCACAGACCTTTCCATCAAGAATCTCGCCATCATCGATTCGCTCCACGTCCCGTTCCGCGATGGACTGACCATCCTGACCGGAGAGACCGGGGCGGGAAAGTCGATCATTATCGACGCGGTCACCCTCATCATGGGGGGGCGTGCCTCGGCCGATCTGATCCGTACCGGCGAGGAGGAGGCGACCGTGGAGGCGCTCTTTCTCCTTCCCTCCGACTCGCGGCTGTCGCTGCGGCTGGAGGAGATGGGGATCGAGTGCGACGGGGAACTCCTCGTGAAGCGGATCGTGTCACGCTCCGGGCGCAACCGGGTCTTCGTCGGAGGAGGGCTTTCGACCCTCGGCATGCTTGCGGAGATCGCCCGGGACCTGGTCAATATCTACGGTCAGCACGAGTCCCAGACGCTGCTTCGCCCCGAAAACCACCTGACGCTGTTGGATGGCTTCGCGGGGCTTCAGCCGCTGCGGGGCGCCTACACGGCGCTCTTCGACGAGTACCGGGCCATCGAGGCCCGTCTCCGGGAGATGGAGGAGGGGGAGCGGGAGGTGGCCCGGCGACTCGACCTGCTTTCGTTCCAGGCGGAGGAGATCCGGGCGGCGGCCCTTTCTCCCGGCGAGGACGAGGAGCTGGAGCGGGAGAGGAGCCTCCTCGTCCATGGCGAGAAGCTCCTGCGGAGCAGCCAGGAGTCCTTCGAGATCCTCTATGGCGGAGACGGGGCGGTCCTCGATAAATTGGCTGAAGTCAAGGCGGGGATTGCCGAAATAACTTCTGTGGACCCGACGCTGGGGCCGCTGCTTGAAACCCTTGAAACCGCCACGGCACAGCTTGAGGACGCGGCCCTGACCCTGCGGGATTACGCCGCCCGGGTCGAGGCCGACCCGGCACGGCTGGAACGGCTGGAGGAGCGGCTCGACCTGATCCGCCGCCTCAAGAAAAAGTATGCCCCTTCGGTGGCGGAGATCATCGCCTACGGCGAGGAGGTTACCCGCGAGCTCGACGCGCTCGCCAACCGCGAACAGGCCCGGGGAGAGCTCGATGCGGCCCTGGCGCGGCTGAAGGCGGAGCTTGCGGAGAAGGGGAGGGAAATCTCGGCGAGGCGCCGCGCCGCGGCCCGGGAACTCAAGGAGGCCATGGAGCGGGAGATCCACCAGCTCGCCATGAAGCACGCCCTGTTCGAGGCCGCCTTCGAGGAATACCCGGAACCCCGGGCCACGGGGATGGAGCGGGTGGAGTTCCTCTTCTCCCCCAACCCCGGCGAGACTCCCAAGCCCCTGTCGCGCATCGCCTCCGGCGGCGAGCTGTCGCGCCTGATGCTGGCGCTCAAGCAGATCCTTCCCGAGAGCGACGTGCCGACCCTGATCTTCGACGAGGTCGACACCGGCATCGGCGGCGCCACCTCGGCTCTTGTCGGCGAAAAGCTCAAGCGGGTGAGCCGCAGGCAGCAGGTGCTCTGCATCACCCACCTTCCCCAGGTGGCGGCCTTTGCCGACCACCATTACAAGGTGGAGAAGCAGGTGGCGGAGGGGCGCACCGCCACCGCCGTCACGCCGCTTGAGGACGAGGAGCGGGTGGCCGAGATGGCCCGCATGCTCGGCGGGGTCACCATCACCGACCGGACCCGGGAGCACGCCCGCGAAATGATCGAAGAAGGGCGAAAGGCCGCGGTGTAGGTTGCCCGGACTTTCTCTCCGCCAAGGAGACGCGCGATGCAGACCATTCCCATAGCCCTCGCCGAGCCTGACATGGTCCTCGCCCGGCCGGTAACGCGCGTCGACGCTCCCCAGGGACCGCCGATCTGCGGCAAGGGGACCGTCCTGACCGTATCCCTCATCGAGCGTCTCCGGAACCAGGGGATCCGGATGCTGACCGTCGAAGGACGGCCGGTGGCGATGGAGGGGGAGAAAAGCCTCGACGAGCTGCTGGCCGAGCTGGACCGGCGTTTCAGCAAGGTGGAGACGGTTCCCCTGATGCAGCGCCTCAAGGGGATGTACCGCACCCTCATCATCCGTTCAATGGGAGGCGGGATTGACTGACAAGCGGACCATGATCTTCGAGATCATCGCCGAGACGAGTTCCCTCCCGACGATTCCGGGCGTGGTCTCCCGGCTCCAGGCCCTCTCGGAGAACCGCAGGTCCACCATCGAGGAGATGGCGCGTCTCGTCTCCTCGGACCAGATCCTCTCGGCCCGCGTGCTGAGGCTCGTCAACTCCCCATCCTACGGCTTTTACCGGGTCTCCACCATCTCTAATGCCCTGATCCTCCTCGGGGTGAACGTCATCAAGAGTCTGGCCCTCAGCTCATCCATCTTCGAGATCATGGGGAAGAGCATCGTCGGGCTCTGGGAGCATTCCCTGGGGGCGGGGGTGGCGGCCAACGTCATCGCCCGTCATCTGAAGCTCCCCGAGGTGGAGGAGATATCCACCGCGGCCCTTCTCCATGACATCGGCAAGGTGATCATCAAGGAGAAATGCCCGAACGACTACGCCGCCATCGAACGGCTCATGGCGGAGCGCAATCTGACGATGCTGGAGGCGGAACGGGAGCACCTCGGCACCGACCATGCCGAGATCGGGGAGTGGCTCGTGCGGAGCTGGTACCTTCCCGACAAGCTGAGCGAGCCGGTGGCGTGCCATCACGACGTGGCCCGCGCCGCCACCCACCATGTGAAGACCGCCGTGGTGCATTGTGCCGATGTCCTCGTGAAGGCCAGCGGCTTCGGTTTCAGCGGCGACGAGTACGTCCCCCGCATCCAGCCGGCGGCGTGGGAGCGGCTCGGACTCACCGAAGAGGGGCTGGCGGCCATCGTGGAAGAGTTCGAGGAAAAGCTGGTGGAAACGAGAAACTTCAGCCTGGAGATACAATCGGCCGATGAGGAATAGCCTGCGGATCATCATCGTGGCGGGGGAGCGGGGGGTGGACGGCAACGTCGCGCTCCGCCTCCAGAGCAAGGGATACCAGGCGGTTACCCTCACCGCGCCGGCGAGCGTCATGGGGCTCATCTACTCCGATCCCCCCGACGTGGTCCTCGTGGACCTGTCGGCGCCGGACGAGGCGCTCATGGCGGTCATCCACAGCCTCAAGGAGGATTTTTTCTTCAGCACCATCCCGGTCATCGGGATGATCCCCGAGCCCTTTGCCGAGGCGTTCGACTGGGAGGAATATCCCCTCGACGATTACGTGAGTCTCCCCCTGAACGCGCGGGAACTCTTCACCCGGATAACACTCTCGCTCCGGCGGCTGCGGCGGGTCTTCGACAACAACCCCCTCACGCGGCTTCCGGGCAACACCTCGATCCAGCGGGCCATCCAGCAGGCGGTTGGCAGGCCGATGGCGGTCTGTTACGTGGACATCAACCACTTCAAGCAGTACAATGACGTCTACGGCTTCGCCCATGGCGACGAGGTGCTCCGGATGCTCGGCCGGATCATGGCCAACGCGGTGAAGGAGGCCGGAGAAGGGTTTGCCGGCCACATCGGCGGCGACGACTTCGTCTTCATCGTGCCGGAGGAGCAGGCGGAGGCGGTTGCCCAGCGGATCATCGACAACTTCGCCGCCATCGCCTCCGAGCTCTTCGACGAGGTCGAGAAGCTCAACGGATTTTACGTGGCCCACGACCGGAAGGGGAATGAGGAGAAGATCCCCCTCATGGGCGTCGCCGTCGCCATCGTCCCGACCGATTCCCCGAAGATCGAGCATTATGCCAAGGTTGCCGAGGTGGCGGCGGAGCTCAAGAAACTCGCCAAGAAATCCCCGCAGAGCTGCTACGTCGTCGACCGCCGCCACTAGTCACCGCAAATCCCCCCTCTTCATACGGAAGGAGATCCTCCGCCATGCTTCGCAAGGCCCAGATTCACGACGTCAAGGAGATCCAGAAACTCCTCACCCACTTCGCCAGCAAGGGTGACATGCTCTCCCGCTCCCTCTCCGAACTCTACGAGTCGATACGCGATTTCTACGTCTGGGAGGAGGAGGGACGGCTCCTTGGCGCGGCGGCCCTCCATATCATGTGGGAAGACCTGGCGGAGATCCGCTCCGTGGCGGTGGCCGAGGATGCGGGGCGCAAGGGGGTGGGAACCACGGTGGTGCAGGCATGCATCGACGAGGCGCGGACCCTGGGGCTCAAGCGGCTCTTCTGCCTCACTTACAAACCGAATTTTTTTGCCAAGTTCGGCATGAGGATCGTCGACAAGTCGGAACTCCCCCACAAGGTCTGGGGCGACTGCATGAAATGCGTGAAGTTCCCCGACTGCGACGAGATCGCCATGATCCTGGACCTGTGAACGGCGCAAGAGACGCGAGAAGGGAGATCCAATGGAGACGAGTCGGATAATCGATACGGTCAGGGCCCTGCTGGAGGCCCGTCCGCTGGACGGCTGGGAGATCACCGCGGCGTCGTCGCGGACCTTGAGCATCGAGGTGAAGGAGCAGAAGGTCGACTCGTTCAAGTGCGCGGAGCCGGTGGGGGTGAGCATCCGGGTGCTCAAGGGGGGGGGGATGGGGTTCTCCTTTTCCACGAGCATGGACGAGGCGGACCTGACCCGCATGGTGGAGAACGCCCTAGTGGGGGCAGCGGCCCAGACCCCCGACGAATTCCACGGATTCCCGTCTCCGGCCGACTATCCCGAGATTTCCGACCTCTTCGACGAGGGGCTGGCCGCCGTTGCGGAAGAAGAGAAGGTGGGGCGCGCCCTGACGCTGGAGCGGCTGGTCCTGGCGGCCGACCCGCGGGTAAGGAAGGTCCGCAAGGCCGCCTACAGCGAGTCGACGGTGGCGATGCGGATCGTCAACTCCTGCGGCGTGGATGGGAGTTACCGCGGGACCTCGGTCTCGGCGAGCGTTTCGGCCATCGCCGAAGAGGACGGCCAGTCCCAGATGGGGTGGGATTTCGACTTCCGCAACCGGTTTGCCGACCTGGCCGTGGAGCCGATCGCCGCGCGGGCGGCGGCGAAGGCAACGGGGCTCCTCGGCGCCGGGAAGATCCCGACCATGCGCTGCCCAGCGGTTCTCGACAGCTACGTCGCATCCGAGATCCTGGAGATCCTCGCCCCGGCGTTTCTGGCCGAGAACGTCCAGAAGGGGAAGTCGCTCCTGGCCGGCAAGAAGGGGGAGCGGCTCTTTGCGCCGCTGCTCCGCATCCGCGACGACGGCACCCTTCCCGGCGGCGCCGGCACCGCTCCGTTCGATGCCGAAGGAGTTCCGCGGCGCAACACCGTCCTTGTGGAGGATGGCGTGCTCCGCGGCTACCTCTACGATACCCTCCGGGCCATGAAGGAGGGGTGTGAGTCCACCGGCAACGCCAGCCGTGGCGGGATCAAGTCGCCGCCGCACATGGGGATTTCCAACCTCTTCATCGAGAACGGAACGATGCCGCTGGAGGGGCTCTGTGCCGGCATCGACCGGGGAATCCTCGTCACCGACGTCATGGGGATGCACACGGCTAATCCCATCTCTGGCGATTTCTCCGTGGGGGCCTCCGGTTTCCTCATCGAGAATGGCCGGGTCGCCCGCCCCGTCAAGGGGGTCGCCATCGCCGGGAACATCCTCGATCTCTTTCGAAGCGTCGAAGCGGTCGGCAACGATCTCCGGTTCTATGGCAGCGTGGGGGCACCGTCGCTGCGAATCGCCGCCCTCGACGTGAGCGGCGAGTAGCACCCTCTCCCGATTTCCTGCCAATTGAAGCCGTCCGGTGGCTGAAGCTGCCGGACGGTTTTTCTTTCTCGTTTGGTTGTTTGTGGAAATGTGCCATGTATAATTAGGCATTATTAACGCACGCAGAGGGGGAAATTATGGCGACCAGAAAAATCACGCGCAGAGAGTTCATCGTCGGTGCAGCCGTCGGCACTGCGGGTGCCGTGACGTTTGGCAGCGGTCTTGCCCGCGCCGCCATGATGGGGGGAGGGGGGATGATGGGTTCGGGGAGCGGCACCATCAATCCCCCGCCGGGAGGGACGCTTAAGGAGCCGCCGGTGCTGGACGGCCGCGCGGGGGTGATCTCCCTGGAGGCGTGTCAGGCCCCGGTCAGCATCAACGGCACCACGGCGCAGCTTCTCACCTACAACGGCATCTTTCCCGGCCCCACCATCACGGTGGCGAGGGGGGATATCCTCCGGATCAATTTTAAGAATTCCCTCCCGATGAACGGCGGTACTAATATCCTTGGCCATCCGCGCTACCACACCAACATTCACACCCACGGTCTCCATGTCTCCCCCCAGGGGTATGCCGACAACGTCATGCGGATGTTCATGCCGGGGGAGTCGGATTATTACGAGTACAACCTGACGAAGCAGCCGGGCGGGACCTTCAACTTCTATCATCCCCATGTGCATGGCGCCGTCTCTGAACAGTACTGGGGCGGCATGGTGGGAGCCCTCATCGTGGCCGATGAGACGAACGTGCTGGCCGGCATCACAACCCATACGTTGATCCTCAAGGATATTACCATCTCCGGCGGCGTCCCCGAGCCGTATACCTCCACGATGGAGTTCATGCACGGCAAGGAGGGAAACACCGTCATGGTGAACGGCCAGGTGAATCCGGTCCTCTCGGTCCGGCCCGGCGAGGTGCGGCGGCTGCGGCTTCTCAACGCCAGCAACGCCCGCTTCTACAACCTCTCCCTCGAAGGGCACGCGCTCCAGGTCATCGGGACCGAAGGGGGGCTCCTCGACCGTCCCTATCCCCTCTCCCGGATCCTCCTTTCGCCGGGCGAACGGCTTGATATCCTCGTGAAGGCATCGGCGACTGCGGGAACCTACCGCCTCCTCTCCCTCCCCTATGCCCGGCAGGGAATGATGTCGTCGCCGACCATCACGCTCCTCACCATGAAGTGCGAGGGCGCCCCGGTGAAGGACACCATCCCCTCCGTCATCAATCCGGGCGCCAGTCGGGTCGTCATGAACACCGCCATGCTCAAGAAGCAGAGCCTCACCCTCAGCATGGGGCAGGGGAGGGGGTACATCAACGGCATCTCGTTCCAGAGCATGACCAGTGCCGCCATGATCCACTCAGAAGTCGGCACATACGAGGTCTGGGAGATCGTCAACAACAGCGGCATGGACCACCCGTTCCACCAGCATGTCAACCCGTGCCAGGTGCTTTCGATTACGGGGGGGGATGCCGGTTACGCCTCGTTCCTCACCACGGCGCCGGCGTGGAAGGACGTGGTCATCATCCCCAAGTGGGGGAAGGTGACGATGCTGGTGCCGGTCATGGATTACGTCGGGGATACCATGTTCCACTGCCACATCATCGAGCACGAGGATATCGGGATGATGGGGGTATGGATGATCATGCCGCCGAAAATGTAATTCTTCGGGGAATTAATGAAATTGATAAAGCGCCTCCCGGCACGACGTCGGGCGGCGCTTTCGTTTTGTTACGGGAGAGGCTGCGTGACGAGTGGCAATCGGCTACATCGGAATGTATTGAGCATTTCCCGCCATTGTGGTACCTTTTCGCGTTACCTATATTCCAATCTATCCCCCGACAGGAGATTTTTTAATGTTCGGAGCCATTGTCAAGAAGATCGTCGGCAGCAAGAACGAGCGCGAGCTGAAGCGCCTCTGGCCGGTCGTCGAGAAGATCAACGGGTTGGAGCCCCAGTTCGCCCGGCTCTCCGATGATGAATTGCGGAATAAGACCTTCGAGTTCAAGGAGCGTTACGCGAAGGGGGAGTCCCTCGATTCGATCCTCCCCGAGGCCTTCGCCGCCTGCCGCGAGGCGGGAAAGCGCGTTCACAACATGCGCCATTTCGACGTGCAGCTCATCGGCGGCATGGTCCTCCACCAGGGAAAGATCGCCGAGATGAAGACCGGTGAGGGGAAGACCCTCGTGGCGACCCTGCCGGCCTACCTCAACGCCCTGACCGGCAAAGGGGTCCACGTCGTTACGGTGAACGACTACCTCGCCAAGCGCGACTCCGAGTGGATGGGGATGATCTACAGCTTCCTCGGCCTCTCGGTGGGGGTCATCGTCCACGGCCTCGACGACGAGGAGCGCCGCGAGGCCTACGCCGCCGACATCACCTACGGCACCAACAACGAGTTCGGCTTCGACTATCTGCGGGACAACATGAAGTTCTCCCTCGACGACTACGTGCAGCGCCCCTTCCATCACGCCATCGTCGACGAGGTGGACTCGATCCTCATCGACGAGGCCCGGACGCCGCTCATCATCTCCGGCCCGACTGAGGAGTCCACCGACAAGTACTACGTCATCGACCGGATCATCCCGAACCTCAAGAAGGGGGAGATGAAGGAGGAGGAGGCCAATACCCTCTCCGGCAAGCGGAAGGTCTACAGCGGCGACTTCACGGTGGACGAGAAGGCCCGCTCCGCCACCCTCACGGAAGAAGGGGTGCTCAAGGTCGAGAAGCTCCTGAAGATCGACAACCTCTACGATCCGCGCAACATGGAGATCCTTCACCACGTGCAGCAGGCCCTGCGGGGCCACGCCCTCTACAAGCGGGACGTGGACTATGTGGTGAAGGAGGGTGAGGTCATCATCGTCGACGAGTTCACCGGTCGCCTCATGCCGGGCCGGCGCTGGTCCGACGGCCTCCACCAGGCGATCGAGGCGAAGGAGGGGGTGGAGATCGAGAACGAGAACCAGACCCTCGCCACCATCACCTTCCAGAACTATTTCCGGATGTACGAGAAGCTCTCGGGGATGACCGGTACGGCCGACACCGAGGCCGAGGAGTTCCACAAGATCTACAAGCTCGACGTCGTGGTCATCCCGACCAACCGGCAGCTGCTCCGCCCCGACTTCCCCGATGTCATCTACAAGACCGAGATGGAGAAGTTCAGCGCGGTCATTGAAGAGATCAAGCAGTGCCATACCACCGGGCAGCCGGTGCTGGTGGGGACCATCTCCATCGAGAAGTCGGAAGTCCTCTCCGAGATGCTCAGGCGGCAGGGGATTCCGCACAACGTCCTGAATGCCAAACAGCATGAAAAGGAAGCGGAGATCGTCGCCCAGGCCGGCCGCATGGGGATGCTGACCATCGCCACCAACATGGCGGGCCGCGGCACCGACATCCTCCTCGGCGGCAATCCCGACAGCCTCGCCAAGCAGTGGCGCCGGGGCAATCCGGAGGCGAGCGACGAGGAGTACGCGGCGGTCCTGGCGAAGTTCAAGGAAGAGTGCGCCAAAGAGCACGACGAGGTGGTGAAGCTCGGCGGTCTCCATATCCTCGGCACCGAGCGCCACGAGTCGCGGCGGATCGACAACCAGCTCCGGGGGCGCTCCGGCCGTCAGGGTGACCCGGGTTCGTCCCGCTTCTACCTCTCGCTCCAGGACGACCTCCTTCGGATCTTCGGCTCCGAGCGGGTCGCGAAGATCATGGATTTCCTCAAGATCGAGGAAGGGGAGGCGATCACCCACGGCATGATCACCAAGGCGATCGAGAACGCCCAGAAGAAGGTGGAGGCCCACAACTTCGAGATCCGCAAGCACCTCATCGAGTACGATGACGTCATGAACAAGCAGCGCGAGGTGATCTACACCCAACGCCGCGAAATCCTGGGGGGCGAGGATATCCGCGGAAACTTCACCCAGATGCTCGACGACACCATCGAGGATATCGCCGCTGCCTACGCCATCGAGAAGGTTTCGGCCCACGAGTGGGACTGGCAGGCGATCGGCGAGGCGATCTACAAGGTATTCAGTATCCAGCTCGACGTTCCGGCCGAGACCATGGACCGACTCTCTCCCGAGAGCTTCCGGACCCTGCTCAAGGAGAACGTCCACCGGCTCTTCGACGAGAAACTCCAGGGCTTCGGTGACGAGCTGATGGACCACCTCATCAAGGTGATCATGCTCCAGACCATCGACGGCCAGTGGAAGGACCACCTCCTCTCCATCGACCACCTGAAGGAGGGGATCGGCCTGCGGGGCTACGGCCAGAAGGATCCCAAACAGGAGTACAAGAAGGAGGCCTACCAGCTCTTCATGGATATGATGGCGCGCATCGCCGAGGAGACCGTGGAGAAGATCTTCTGGGTCCAGATCACCCGCGAGGAGGATGTGGAGCAGCTGGAGGAGGAGCTTCCGAAGCAGCAGGCGAAGAAGATGGTCTTCAACCTCGGCGACGAGCCGGCCGCCATCGAACCGGTCAAGAGCAGGAAGGTGGCGGGCCGCAACGACCCGTGCCCCTGCGGGAGCGGGAAGAAGTACAAAAAGTGCTGCGGGAAATAGCGGGTTCTGGAGAAGGTTATGGAAATCAAGGGATTTCAGTTCTCCGCCGTTGAGGCGGCCATCAAGAAACCGGGGCGGCTCGACCTGGCGCTGATCTTTTCCGAAACGCCTGCTGCCGTGGCGGCAGTCTACACTACCAACAAGGTGAAGGCGGCCCCGGTGCTCATCGACCAGGAGCGGACCCAAAGCGGCGTGTGCCAGGCAATTGTCGTGAATAGCGGCAATGCCAACGCCTGTACTGGCCCACGGGGGATGGACGACGCTCTGGAAACCACGCGCCTGGTGGCGGAGGGGCTCGGCATTCCCGACGAGACGGTCCTTGTCTCCTCCACCGGCGTCATCGGCGTCCCGCTCCCCATGGAGCGGCTCCGGGCAGGGATCCGGCCCCTGGTGGACGGCCTCTCCGGCGGCACACTGGAGGACGTCTCCCGCGCCATCATGACCACCGATACCTTCCCCAAGCTCGAAACCCGCTGCGGGATGGCCGGTGGGAAGGAGTACACCATCGCCGGCATCGCCAAGGGGGCCGGGATGATCATGCCGAACATGGCCACCATGCTCGCCTTCATCGTCACCGATGCCGCCGTCGAGCCGGAATGGCTCCGGACGGCGTTTGCCGTCGGCATCGAGCGCTCCTTCAATGCCATCACCGTGGATGGCGACACCTCCACCAACGACAGCGCCATCCTCCTGGCCAACGGCGCCGCCGGTAATACACCGCTGAACGGCGCTGCCGATGGCGCTGCCGATTTCGTCCGGCTTCTCGACGAGGTGCTCCTGTCGCTGGCGAAGCTCATCGTGAGGGATGGCGAAGGGGCGACCAAGTTCGTTGAGGTAACCGTGCGGGGGGCGCGCTCCGATGCCGACGCGAAGCGGGCGGCCATGGCGGTTGCCAATTCCTGTCTCGTGAAGACCGCCTTCTTCGGCCAGGACGCCAACTGGGGGAGAATCTTCGCGGCGGTGGGCTATTCCGGAGCCGATGTGGAGCAGGAGCGGGCCGAACTCTTCTTTGACGATGTGCCGATGGTGAAAAACGGCGTCTTCGCCGGTGGCGATGCCGAGGCGCGCGGTTCTGAGGTCCTGCGGAAAAAGGACTTTTCGGTTGTCATCGACCTCCACCTCGGCGGGGGGACGGCGACGGTCTACACCTCGGATCTTTCGTACGATTACGTGAAAATCAATGCCGACTATCGGACGTGAATCATGGAACGGTGTGAAAATTCCTGCTTGCGAGGTATGGCGGAGGTGAAATCGATGGGGAGGCTGCGCGCTTTTCTGGTGGTGCTTGCTCTGTTGGTGTCGGGGGCTACAGCAGTGTCCGCGGCCGATATCAGAATAACCGAGATGGCGGTCACCACCAAGATCGTCCGGAACAATCCCATCGATTCGGTGAAGCGGATCTCGTCCACATCGGTCAAGGCGCTCTACTGTTTTACCCGGCTTGTGAATCCCTCGGGAGAGGAGAGCGTCATCAAGCATGTCTGGTACCAGAACGGCGAGGTGGTTGGCGAACAGGAACTCTCGGTGAAGGGAGAGAAGTGGCGAACCTGGAGCAAGAAGCCGATCGACCGGGAATCGGTCGGGAAGTGGCGGGTCGAGGCCCTCGACTCCGGAGGGAAGTTGCTGAAAGCGGTGGAATTCAAGATCAACTGAAGGGGGGCTCCGCTCCCCTTTTTTATTGCTACGGCCCGTCTCTTGCAGAATGTCCGGGTATGCTGACGTTGCGCGTGGAAACGGGGTAACGCTCCCATGATGCTCAATAGGTTTTTCATCATACTGGTGGTGCTGTTCAGCGCATTGACGGTCTGCGCCGGTGACGTGCCGATCATCCCTTCAGAAAAGGCGAGACTGATCGGCAAGGTCGTGGAAAAAGCCATGGCGGACGGGCTTGTTGCCGGTGGGGTCGTGCTGGTCGGCAACCGCACGGGGGTCGTCTACGAGACCTCCTTCGGCCGCGTGGCGGGAAGCCCCGATGCCCTCCCCGTTACCAGCGACACGATCTTCGACATCGCTTCCCTTACCAAGGTCATCGCTACTACGCCTGCTGTCATGAAGCTGGCGGAAGAGGGTCGGATACGTCTCGTCGATCCGCTGGTCCGGTGGTTTCCTGAATTCGCCGGCAAGGGGAAGGACGAGGTGCTGGTGGTCAATCTTCTGACGCACACCTCGGGGCTTGACGACTTCCCGCTCTCTTCCCAGGCGCCTCTCAAGAGCGCCATCGAGGGGGCCGCCGGCCAGAAGCTCAAGGGTGAGCCGGGGTATCGCTTCAAGTACGCGGACATCAACTTTATTCTTCTGGCTGAACTGGTACGTCGGGCGTCGGGACTCTCCCTCGACCGGTATGCTTCCGAATCCTTCTATGCGCCGCTCGGGATGTGGAACACCTGTTTCAATCCCGGGGGGGCGGTGGCCAGCCGCTGCGCTGCCACCCTCGACGGCACGGGGATACCGCAGTTCGGCAAGGTGCAGGACCATTCCGCTCGGCTCCTCGACGGAATGGCGGGGCATGCGGGGCTCTTCACCACGGCAGGCGACCTCGCCGCCTTCTGCCGGATGATCCTGAACGAAGGGACGCTCAACGGTCGCCGGGTGTTTGAGGCTCGAACCGTCAGCCAGATGACGGCTCCCTACTTCTCGCGGGGGGGGAAGGTGGCGCGCGGGCTCGGCTGGGATATCTCGTCTCCGTACTCGTCACCGCGCGGCAGCGGCTTCTCCGAATATTCCTTCGGGCATACCGGCTATTCGGGGGGGTCGATCTGGCTTGACCCGGAGAGCGGGGCGTACGTCATCTTTCTCTCCTCGCGCCTCGATTATCGCCATACCCGCGCCTTCAGCCAGTTGCGCAGCGACATCTCGACGCTGGCCTTCGAGATGCTCGAACCGGTCGCGTCGGCGCGCCTTGACGGGAGGGGAGCCACCCCCGCACCGTCCCGGTAAACTTCTTGACACCCACAGGCTCTTGTGCTAGCTTTTCCCGCGATTGTCCGCGGTTTGACAACGTTTTTCACGGGCCGTAGACACCCCGCCTGAGGAGGATTTCATGGGCAGCAGGCTTCTCCTTGCCGACGACAGCATCACCATTCAGAAGGTCGTAGGGATCATCTTCGCCAACGAGGATTATGAGCTGACCGTCGTCGACAACGGTGACGACGCCGTGGAGAAGGCCCGCGAGATCCGTCCCGATGCAATGCTGGTGGACGCGGTGATGCCCGGCAAGAACGGTTACGAAGTCTGCGTGGCGGTCCGCAGTGATCCCAATCTTCATGACGTGCCGATTCTCCTTATGACCGGAGCCTTCGAGCCCTTCGACGAGGAGCGGGCCCGCGAGAGCGGCGCAGACGACTTCATTTCCAAACCCTTCGAATCCCAGCAACTTATAGATAAGATAAAGAGTCTCACGGCGCTCCGCTCGACGCGGGCTGCCGCGCCGCCGGCAGCGGCGCCCCCCAGGCGGCTGTCGCCGATTCCGCCTCGATCGCTTTCGAAGAGCCGGCACCGGCACCGGTTCCCGAAGAGCCCGTCGCACCGGCCGTCCCCATGGTCGAGCCGCTCTTTGAGTCGCCCGCGGCCCCGGAGCCGATGTTTTTCGCCGAGGTGGAGGAAGTTTCTCCGGCCGATGACCTCTGGGGAGCCTTCGAGCTTGAGGATGAGGTTGTGGAGGAGGTTGCCTCCCCCGCTCCGGGGCGGGTAGAAGAGTCCTCCCACGCTGCAGCCGTGGCGCTCGCTTCGGTCGAAACGGCGGGGTTCGGCATCCCGGCCGAGGAGGATTTCGCCTTTGGCATCGAGGAGGAGCCGGTTGCGCCGGAGTCCGCTGCTACGGAGCAGTTCGAGGCGCTCTCCGCGGATACCTTCTCCTTTGAATCCGTTTCCGCTCCCCCGGCAGATCCTTTCGCATTCGAGGTGGAGGAGCCAGCGGTCCCCGTCGTGGAAGAGCCGTCCGCCGCTTTTGCCGCGCCGGTCGTCGACTCCTTCGTCCCGGCGTTCGAGGAGCCGATTCCGCCGGTCGTCGAGCAGCAGTTCGCTCCCGAAGAGGAGTATGTCCCGGCGGAGGCTCCGATCGCTCCGGTTGCGACCACCGCCGCGCCTGCCGGAACCATCACCCTCACCGAGGAGCAACTTGCCGCGGCAATCTCCCGGATTTCACGGGAGATCATCGAGAAGATCGCCTGGGAAGTTGTTCCCGATCTGGCGGAAACGCTCATCAAGGAAGAGATCCGCAAGATCAAGGAAGGAAGCTAGGAACGGCACCTGGCGGCTGGAGAGCGGCCGAACGCGCTTATAACTCCAATGGGGATGCTTCATCCCCATTTTTATTTTGAAAACGGAAAAGGATACTCCAATGGCAGACAAGGAACTTGCCAAGGTTTACGAACCGCAGGCCGTTGAAGAGAAGTGGTACGCAACCTGGGAGAGGGAGGGATATTTTCGTGGCGAGGCGACGAGCGAAAAGCCCGCCTACAGCATCGTCATCCCTCCGCCGAACGTCACCGGCGCCCTCCACATGGGGCATGCCCTCAACAACACCCTTCAGGATATCCTCTGCCGCTGGAAACGGATGAGCGGCTACAATGTCCTCTGGATGCCCGGCACCGACCACGCCGGCATCGCGACCCAGAACGTGGTTGAGCGCCAGCTGGCCGGTGAGGGGAAGGACCGTCACGAGCTCGGACGCTCGGCATTCATCGACCGGGTCTGGAAATGGAAGGCCGAGTCGGGGGGGCAGATCATCGGGCAGCTGAAGCGAATCGGTGCCTCCTGCGACTGGGAGCGCGAGCGTTTCACTATGGACGAAGGGCTTTCCAAGGCGGTGCGCGAGGTTTTTGTCCGCCTCTACGAGGAGGGGCTCATCTACCGGGACAACCGGCTCATCAACTGGTGTCCCCGCTGCCACACGGCCCTCTCAGACATTGAGGTGGAGCACGAGGACAAGGCCGGCCACCTCTGGCACATCCGCTATCCCGTGGCGGGGGAGCCGGGGCGCTTCGTGGTGGTGGCCACCACCCGTCCGGAGACGATGCTCGGGGACACCGCCGTGGCGGTCCACCCGGAGGATGAACGCTACGCCGATCTGGTGGGTAAGATGGTGCTGCTGCCGCTGGTGAACCGGAAGATTCCGGTGGTGGCCGACGAGTACGTCGACCGCGAGTTCGGCACCGGTGTGGTGAAGATCACCCCCGCCCACGACTTCAACGATTTCGAGGTCGGCAAGCGCCATAACCTGGACCGGATCAACATCTTTGACGAATCGGGCTTCATCAACGCCGCCGGCCACCAGTACGAGGGGCTCGACCGCTTTGCCGCCCGGAAGAAGATCGTGACGGATCTTGAGGCGCAGGGGCTTCTGGAGAAGATCGACGACCACGCCCTGGCCGTGGGGGGGTGCTACCGCTGCAAGACAGTGGTGGAGCCGTACCTGTCGCTCCAGTGGTACGTGAACGTTGGCCCCCTGGCGGAGCGGGCCCTGGCCGCCGTCAAGGACGGTCGCACCCGCATCATTCCCCAGCAGTGGGAAAACACCTACTACGACTGGCTGGAGAACATCCGCGACTGGTGCATCTCGCGCCAGATCTGGTGGGGGCACCGGATCCCCGCCTGGTACTGCGACCACTGCGGCGAGACCACCGTCGCCAAGGTCGATCCGACGGCCTGCTCGAAATGCGGCAGCGCCAACATCCGTCAGGAGACCGACGTCCTCGACACCTGGTTCTCCTCCGCCCTCTGGCCGTTCTCCACCATGGGATGGCCCGACCGGACGCCGGAACTTGCCACCTTCTACCCCACGTCGTGCCTCGTCACCGGCTTCGACATCCTCTTCTTCTGGGTCGCCCGGATGATGATGATGGGGCTCCACTTCATGGACGAGGTGCCGTTCCGCGACGTCTATATCCATGCTCTGGTGCGCGACGCCCAGGGGCAGAAGATGAGCAAGTCCAAGGGGAACGTCATCGATCCCCTCACCGTCATCGACCAGTACGGCACCGACGCCTTCCGCTTTACCCTGGCCGCCTTTGCCGCCCAGGGGCGCGACATCAAGCTGGCCGAAGAGCGGATTGCCGGTTACCGCAACTTCGCCAACAAGATCTGGAACGCCTCTCGCTTCTGCCTGATGAACCTGGAAGGGTTCGATCCGGCTGCGGTGGACCCGGCGGCCCTGGAGCTCTCCAACGCCGACCGCTGGATCCTCTACCGGCTGAACGCTGCGGCGGCGGAGACCCGGGAGGCGCTGGAGGCCTACCGCTTTAACGATGCGGCCGGTGCCCTCTACCGCTTCACCTGGAGCGAGTTCTGCGACTGGTACATCGAACTGGTGAAGGACGATCTCTACCGCGGCGACGCCTCGCGGCAGCAGTCGGCCCGGTACGTCCTCTGGCTGGTGCTGGAGCATCTGCTGCGGCTGCTCCACCCCTTCATGCCGTTCATTTCCGAGGAGATCTGGCAGGCGCTCCCCGGTACGCGGCCGACGTCGAGCATCATGACCGCCCCGTGGCCGGTTCCGAATCAGGCGTGGGACTTTGCCGAAGGGGCCGCCGAAATGGAGCTCGTCATGGAGGTGATCCGGGGGATCCGGAACATCCGGGGCGAGATGGAAGTCCCCCCCTCCCGGGAGATCGCGGCGATCCTGAACTGCGGCTCCGATGCCAGCCTCCACCTCCTTAGAAAGAACGAGGCATACGTCATGAGCCTGGCGCGGCTCTCGGACCTTGCCATCGGCTCCGGCCTCGACAAGCCGGCCGATGCGGCGATCCAGGTGGCGGGCGACGTCGAGATCGCCGTGCCGCTCAAGGGGCTCGTGGATGTGGAGGAGGAGGAGAAACGACTCCTGAAGGAGATCGGAAAGCTGGAGAAGGACGAGGAGTTTCTGGCGAAAAAGCTCCAGAATCCCTCCTTCGTCGAGCGTGCCCCCGCCGACGTGGTGGAGAAGGAGCGGGAGAAGCTGACCGAGGCGGTCCAGAAAAAGGAAGTGCTGCTGGCCAGTCTCGAAAAGATCCGAAGGCTCCGGTGACCGGAGAAACGCGCCGTTGATTCCCTCATCAACGGCGTTTTTTTTTACCTGCCCGATGGCGGAATGATTTTTGCTGAAGCTAATGTTTCCGTTGCCATCGGTGGTCAAATCGGGTAAAAGCCGGATGGTGGTGACGATTATCGGCAGTGACGCGGATACGGGAGTCTCATGGCAAACCTGAAGCGGTATAATGATGGGCTCTTCAAGCTCGATCTCTGGATCCGGCGGCTTCTCGCCATGGGGGACTGGGAACTCCTCCACACGGCATTGTGCGACGGCGCGTGCGAAATCGTCCGGGCGGAGACCGCCGCGTTTACCTCCGTCGATCTTCCGGGGGGAACCATCACTTACACGGCGGCTTCGGGGGGGTGGAATCCCATGGTGAGCGGGATGACGGAACCGCTCACCAGCGGCAGTCTCTGTGCTTCGGTGGCGGTCTGCGGCACGCCGCTGCGCCTCGACCGCATCGACTCTCCACGCCGGGAGAACTGTGAACTCCTGAAGGTCATGGAGATGGATACCGCCCTGCTGGTGCCGGTATTCGAGGATGGCCGGGTAACCGGCTGCATCTCGGCATACCGGCTCGGGCACCCCTTCGACCAGATCGACGAACAGCTCCTCCAGCAGTATGCGCACTCGGCGTCGATGGTGATGAGGAACTTCCGCCTCATGGAAGATCTAAGGCGCCATGCGGCGATGCTTGAGGAGGAGATTGCCGAGCGCTCCCGCGCCGAGGAAACCATCCGCCAGATGGCTTACTACGATGCGCTCACCGGCCTTCCCAACCGCCGGCTCTTCAACGATCGTCTCCAGCAGTCCCTGGCCATGGCCCAGCGTCAGGAACGGCCGCTGGCGGTCATGTTCCTTGATCTCGACCGCTTTAAGGTGATCAACGACACCCTCGGACACACCATCGGGGACCAGCTTCTTATGGCCGTCGCCCGGCGGCTCCGGGAGTGCTGCCGGCGGGAGGGGGATACGGTGGCGCGGCAGGGAGGGGACGAGTTCATCATCACCCTTTCGCTCGTCTCTGAGGCAAAGGACGCCGTCACGGTCGCCCAGAAGATCATCGAAGGATTCCATCGGCCGTTTTCCGTCGACGGCCACGAGCTGTTCGTCACCACGAGCATCGGCATCAGCTTTTTCCCTCACGACGGCCAGACCGGCGATGCCCTCGTCAAGAACGCCGATTTTGCCATGTACCGGGCGAAGGAGCAGGGAAGGAACAACTTTCAGCTCTACGCACCGGAGATGAACTCGCGGGCGTTCGACCGGCTCGCCCTGGAAAACAGCCTCCGCAAGGCCCTCGACCGCGAGGAATTCATCCTTTACTACCAGCCGAAAGTCAACGTCGAGCATTGCCAGATAACCTGCATGGAGGCGCTGGTCCGCTGGCAGCATCCGGAGCAGGGAATCGTTCCGCCGTCCCGGTTCATTCCGCTGGCCGAGGAGACGGGGCTGATCGTCCCCCTCGGCGAGTGGGTCCTGCGCACCGCCTGCCGCCAGAACAGGCTCTGGCAGGACGCGGGCTACCCCCCCATGCAGATCGCCGTGAACCTCTCTCCCCGCCAGTTGAAGCAGGGAGACCTCGTGGCGACCGTGCGCAGTGCGCTGGATGAGTCGGGGCTCGATCCCCGGTGGCTCATTCTCGAGGTGACCGAGGGGATCATGATGGAGAGCGACGAGGGGACCCTCGCGACCTTCCGGATCCTGGAACGGATGGGGGTGCAGATCGCCATCGACGACTTCGGCACCGGGTACTCCTCCCTGCACTATCTGAAGAAGTTCCCGGTCCATGCCCTCAAAATAGACCGCTCCTTTGTCCGCGACATCACCTCCAATTCCGACGACGAGGCGATCGCCAGCGCGGTCATCACCATGGCAAAGGGGCTCAACCTGCGGGTGGTTGCCGAAGGGGTGGAGACCGTCGAGCAACTGGAGGTGCTCCGGGCTCTCGACTGCCGCTACATGCAGGGACATCTCTTCAGCAAGCCGGCTCCCGCCGAACAGTTCGCCCCGCTCCTCGGCAGTGCCGCCGGGGCTTACCTCAACTTCGGCACCTGGTGCTGACGGAGGAGCGATGTCGCCATTCGCCATTTTTGCATTTTTCGCCTTCGCGCTCGGGGCTGCGGTCGGCTCGTTCCTCAATGTCTGCATCTACCGGCTGCCGGCGGGGGAGTCGGTCGTCTCCCCCCCATCCCGTTGCCCCGCCTGCGGCTCGAAGATCCGCCCCTGGGACAATATCCCGGTCGTGAGCTGGCTGCTGCTGCGTGGCGCATGCCGGGACTGCGGCGCGAGGATCTCTCCCCGGTATGCCCTGGTGGAGCTTCTGAACGGTCTGCTCACTCTGGCCCTCTTCCTCAAGTTCGGACCGACACCCAGCTTCCTCGTCCTCTTTCTCTTCTGCTCGGCGCTCGTGGCGATCACCTTCATCGATCTCGATCACCAGATCATCCCCGACGTGATCAGCCTGCCGGGGATCGTCGCCGGCTTCGCCTGCTCGTTCTTCCTCCCGTGGCTCGGCTGGAAGAGCTCCCTCATCGGCATCGTGGCCGGCGGTGGGAGCCTGCTCCTCGTGGCCTGGCTCTACGAGCTCTTCACGAAGAAGGAGGGGATGGGAGGGGGAGACATCAAGCTCCTGGCCATGATGGGGGCGTTCCTCGGCTGGCGAGCGATACCCTTTGTCATCTTCGCCAGCTCCCTCGTTGGCTCCATTGTGGGGGTGACGCTCATGCTGGTGCAGAAGAAAGATTCCAAGCTCGCCATCCCCTTTGGTCCGTTCCTCGCCCTTGGCGCCATTCTCTACATCTTCTTCGGGAAAACCATCATCCTCTGGTACCTGAACCTCGGCGCCCGCTGACCGGCCGTCCAGGGAGGCCCGTCATGAAGCAGTTCCGCTTCAGTCTCGGTTTCCTCATCCTCTCGTCGCTCTCGTTCCTCCTGATCCTCACCTGGGTTCTGCTGAGCCTCATCTCCTTCCGGACCGCCGAAAATGACATCCTGCAGCAGAAGGGGGAGAAGGCGCGGCTGCTCCTCTCCTCCTTCGTCACTCTTCTTCCCCCCTCCCTCGCCGATACGCCGGCGTCTTCCGCCGCCGTTTTAGCCCGACGGCTCGCCGGGGAGAAGGAATTCATCGGCATCCTCGTGGTGGGAAAGGACGGTGCGCCATTGTTCGCCCTGGGCGAGGCAGGGGGAGGGGACGGGAGGTTGCGCGAGCTCCTTGCCGGCGGCGGTGTGGTTTCCGTCACCGAAGATAAGGGGCGTCTGAGCGGCTACGCCCCGGTGATGCGGGACGGTGCGGTGGCCGGTGCCGCGCGGCTGGTCCTCTCACTAGCTGGGGAGAAGCGGCTCCTCGGTCAGTCGCGGCATCTCTTTCTCGCCTATTTCGTCCTGGACTTCGTTCTCCTCCTGGCCGTTGGCTCGCTCCTTCTCTCCCGTTTCATCGTGGCTCCGGTCCGCAGGCTCCTTGCCGCCACGGAGCGGTTGCGGGCCGGCGACTTCTCGCACCGGGCCGTGGTTCCGGGGGGGCGCGAGATTGCCGAACTGGCCGAATCGTTCAATGCCATGGTGGTGGAGTTGCGGCAGCGGCGGGAGGAGGCCGATCGTTACGTTGCAACCCTGGAACGGGCGAACCGTGAGCTTCAGGTGGCCCGGGAGGAGACGATCCGCTCCGAGAAAATGGCATCGGTGGGGCTTCTTGCCGCTGGCACTGCCCATGAGGTCGGCACCCCCCTGGCGGCGATCATGGGATACGCCGCACTGCTGCGGGAGGAGCTCTCCGGCGACGCGGAAAAAGAGGACTACCTGCGCCGGATCGTCCAGGATGCGGAACGGATCGACCGCATTGTCCGCGATCTCCTCGACTTTGCCCGGCCGGTCACCGCCCCCGACCAGGAGATCGACGTGGCACCTCTCATCGCATCAACCGTGGAGATGCTTTCCCGGCAGGGGCTCTTCAAGCAGGTGGAGGTCTCGGTGGAGACCCCCGAAGGGCTCCCCCGCCCTGCGGTGGAGCCGGGCCGGTTTCAGCAGGTGCTGATCAATCTCATCATCAACGCCCGCGACGCCATGGCCGGCGGGGGGCGGCTGGAGATCCGCGCGCTGGCGGGGATGTTTACCCCGCTCCCCGAGCTCCCTCTGCCGGCGGCTCCGCCGGCAGTCGGCGGCCGGCGCAAGGGCGATTTCGGCGGTGCGTTCCGGACCCCCTTTGCGGTGGGGGGGGCGGAAATCCGTTGCGTGCGGGTTGAAGTGGCGGATACGGGGGAGGGGATTCCGGCGGAGTGGCTGGCGCGGATCTTCGACCCCTTCTTCACCACCAAGGAGCCGGGGAGGGGGACGGGGCTCGGCCTCGCCATTTCGGCGCGGATTATCGACTCATTTGGGGGAAGGATCACGGTGGAAAGCACCCCAGGACAGGGCTCGCGGTTCATCGTCTGGCTTCCGGCTCCGCCGGAGCTGCAACCCCACGGAGAGCAGGATGACGAATAGACGCGTACTCGTCGTGGACGATGAAGAGAACCTGAGGCACATGCTTCGGGTCATGCTCCGCCGGAGCGGCTACGACGTGGACGAGGCGGCGGACGGCGCGGACGCCCTTGTTCTCGCCCGGCGGGCGCCCTACGATTTCATCCTCTGCGATATCAGGATGCCGGTCCTCGACGGCCCCGGTTTTCTCCGCGCGGCCCGCGAGGAGGGGCTTCCCTGCACGGTCGTCATGATGTCGGCCTATGGGACCATCGACACGGCGATCTCGTGCATGAAGGAGGGAGCATACGACTACATCTCCAAGCCGTTCAAAAACGACGAGATCCTCCTGGTATTGAGAAAGGCCGAGGAGCGTGAGCGGCTGAAGAGCGAGAACCGGCGACTGCGTCATGAGGTGGCGCGGGAGTATTCCTTCGGAAACATCGTCAGTCGCAGCGCCCGGATGCGGGAAGTCTTCCGGCTCATCGAGAAGGTTGCCGCCGTCAAGAGCAGCATCCTGATCCTCGGCGAATCGGGGACCGGCAAGGAACTGGTGGCGCGGGCCATCCACTATAACGGCGTCCGCCGCGCCGGCCCATTCGTCGCCGTGAACTGCGGAGCGATCCCCGAGAACTTGCTGGAGTCAGAGTTGTTCGGGCACGTGCGCGGCGCGTTCACCGATGCCATTGCCGACCGGCGGGGGCTCTTCGAGGAGGCCCACGGTGGCACCCTCTTTCTGGACGAAATCGGAGAGATGCCTCTCTCACTGCAGGTGAAGCTCTTGCGCGTGCTGCAGGAAGGGGAGGTGAGGCGGCTGGGAGGGGCAAAACCGGTGCAGGTCGATGTGCGGGTCGTGTCGGCCACGGCGAAGGATCTCCCGGCGGAGGTGGCTGCCGGCAGGTTCCGGGAAGACCTCTATTTTCGCCTCAACGTCCTGAGCATCGCGCTCCCGCCGCTGCGGGAGCGGATGGAGGATGTGCCGTTCCTGGTTACTCATTTTGTGGGCAAGCACGGGGAAGAACTCGGGAGGCGGGATGCGAAAGTAGCTCCCGAGGCGCTGAAACTTCTGATGGGGTACGATTGGCCCGGCAACGTCCGGGAGTTGGAAAACTGCATCGAGAGAGGGCTCGTTCTCAGCGAGGGGGGGATTGTTGGCATCGAATCCCTTCCCCCCGTGGTGCGGAGAGGAGGGGCTGCCCCGCTTTCGGGGCTGCCCACCGACGCTCTTTCCCTTAAAAAGGCGGAAGAGCTGCTGGAGCGTGAATACATCCGCCGCGCCCTCGACACAACCGATGGGAACCGGACCCATGCGGCGCGCCTTCTCGAGATCAGTCATCGGGCGTTGCTCTACAAGATCAAGGAGTACGGGATAGAATAGTGTATAATTTTTAATAAAATAATTGCAATGAGATTAAGGCTGTGCAAGTATTGCACGGCCTTTTTAATTTTCGCGTACAGGGAGGTGCGGGGAATGGGTGGTGACCGAGAAGTCTGTGTTTCGTCCTCCGGCAGGAAGAGAGGGCAGTCAAGGGGGTTTACGCTCCTGGAGTTGCTGATTGTCGTTGCGATCATCTGCGTGATCAGCGCGATTGCGGCTCCGGCATTCAGCGATTATTACGGGGAGCTCTGCCTCAAATCCACTATGAGGGAGATCGGCGAGATGATCAAAGAGGCGAGATCGTTGAGCATCGCAGACCACCCCTATGCCGTCTGCTTCAATACGGACAAAAAAACGATCTCCCTCGTCTCTTCGAAAGGCGAAGATGAAAAGTGGAACACTGACGATGACCCGGTTGTCCGCTCCATCAGCCTTGTCAGAAAGGGGGGAGGCCTTCAGTTCGGCACCGGCGGCCATGGCCCCTATGAGAAAGGGCGGGCCAATCCGGCGGACGGGGTCGCCTTTCCGAACTGCAACAGCTTCATCTGTGATACGGGGCTGACCGGCAACGACGGTACCGTTTACATTCATTCGTCGGGGACGGGAACCGCCATGGCGCTTACGGTCAACTCGGAAAAATTCAGCTATACCTTGCATCGGTGGGATGGGAATAGATGGCGCCGATGTAGTTGACGGTTTTCGCGGTTACTGTTAAATGGCTATGCATATTTTGCATAGCCATTTGTTTTGCGGGCATCGTGGATTGAGGAGACGGCGGATGCTTGCGCCCCCTGTTTGCCTTGGTCCGCATTTTGCTTTCAATGGACGCAGGGATTATACGTTGTACGCATTCCTTTCCGGGAGTCTGGTGTCCATGTCTTGGAGGCCCCACCGTGGATAGTAACATATCTCAGCATGACAACCAACGGGGGTTTACCCTCGTTGAACTGCTCGTGTCGTTGACCATCCTGTCGATTGGTCTGTTTGCGGTTGCCAATATGCAGGTCGTTGCGCTCAAGGCCAACACGATGGCGAATAGCCTTTCCGTGGCGACGACCCTTGCCCAGGAAGCCCTGGAGGACATCATGTCGACTGATTCGGGAAGCCCCCTGTTCAGCAGTTCGGCGACGGGGGTCTATGATCTCGACCCGAACTCCGCGGCGACATCGCTGACCGTTCCCGGAGCCGGTACCTTCACCGCCACCTACACCATAACAACCTCGACCCCTTCCAGCGGCATGGTCCGGGTCGATGTCGAAGTCGTCGGGGGGGGGAGAGACGTGAAAATGACCTGCTACAAGAGGGTGATATGAGACGGGATCGGGTGCAGGATACCCGGGGGATGACCCTGGTCGAGTTGCTGGTGGTTGTTGTCGTTCTCGGCATTGTCATGGGATCGGTGTATTCCGTCTATCTGACTCACCAGAAGGTTGCGTACTCGTCGGAGGAAGTGGTCGAGGTGCAGCAGAATCTCAGGATCGCGATGGACAGCATCACGCGGGATCTGCAGATGGGGGGGATGATGGTCCCTTCCTCGGGGACCCAGACAACGGCATTGACAAGTTCCTACGGAAACTACACGTCGGCCATTTCCTACGGCGGCAGTACGGCCATCACCTATGGAAACTACTCCACGGCAATTTCCATCAACACGGCCTCGGCCGAAGGGGTGTATGCACGCATCACCTCTGCGCCAGCGCTGGTCAGTGGTACCACCTACACGGTTGCTCTTGAATCGGCAAATGCCGTGGATGGATTCAGCGTCAATGACAGTGTCAGGATCTTCAGACCCTCTTCCCTGGCACAGCCTCTGGATGGGGTCTTTGCCGTGACGGCAGTGAACCGGGGCGCCTCTACGGTGACCCTGTCGGGCATTGCCACCAACAATTTCGTCTTGGGCGACATCATTGCCAAAACCACTTCTGATGGACGCAATCCGAACATGATTGAATATTACCTGGTCAATGGGGGGGCCACCATCGACGGATTTAGCTGTCCTGCCACCCAGCGGTGCCTCGTTCGTTCAGCCAACAAGGTGAAGGAGATCATTGCGACGAATATCGCGTCGCTTCGCTTCCATTATCTCACCAATGCATCTCCACCCGAGGATACGGTCCCCTCTGACGTGAGTGCCGTCCGGGCCGTGCGGGTGACGATAACGGGCCAGACCTCGGATACGGCCCAGCTTTCCGGAGCCAAGACACGGCAGATGGAGTCGGTTGTCAAATTCAGGAACAGGAGATAGAACGGGCGATGAGCGACGCGATTCCTGACATACATGGGGGGGGCAGCGGCACGTCGCGGGGCGTGACGGTGGTCGGCAACGAGGAAGGGATTGTTCTCATCATCGTGCTCGTGATCCTGCTACTTCTGAGCATTCTGGGGGCAAGCATCCTCTCGACGTCGACCTCCGAGCTGCGCATAACCGGCACCTATCGCACAGTCGAAGATACTTTCTATGCCACCGATGCCGCCATGGAGTTTGCCCAGACCAGCAGCATCATCTATTCTGCGCTGATTCCGGGGAGCAGTGACCACTGGCCGGCTGCGGGAAGCGGCACCATACTGGATGCCCAGGGCAACAGTACGGGGAATCCAAGTTCGGATAGGAATTATAATGAGATGCCGATCAACGGCAAAACGGTGAAGGTGAAGGTGGATTATGCCTCCACCGGCCCGGTTCCGGCCGGTTTCGGCACGGAGTCGGATTCGGGGCTCGGGGCCGGCAGCGGCTTCAAGGCGAACTTCTACGTAGTGGAAGTAATCGGCCAGGGGACAAATAGTACGCAGGTCGGACTTGAGTCGACGGTGGCCAGAATCGTGCCGAAGTAACCGGAGCGGGTCTTTGGGGGAGGCGAAATCAATGAAACGACTGATTCTTGTCGGCATGACGGTATGGTTTTTCGCATTCGCGGGGACGGGGCGTGCCGCCCAGGACCTCTACCTTGGCGACAACGCCATTTACAGCGGGGACACGGTTAAAATCCGTCCGAACGTTCTATTCATCATAGACAACAGCGCGGGGATGATCCAGACGGGACAGACCGTCCCCTACCATCCGGAATATACCTATTCCGGCACCTATGTCGCCAACACCGTCTACGTGCGGACTGCGGCCACCGGCGGCACCATCAACTACAATTCGTACATCAGTCCGCTCTCTTCCGTCACCTGCGCCGCGGCAAGCAGCAATCTCCAGTCCACCGGCGCCTACTATGGCACTCTGAAAAAGGACGGTACGTGCAACGCGGCCCAGGCCGGCAACTACTACACGGGGAACCTCCTCAACTACATGAACCAGACCCCCGCCGCCTGGTCGGCAAGCACCGCCTACCTGCTGGATAATGTCATTGCACCGGTCAACGCGAACGGCAATACGTACAAGTGCACCGTCGCCGGCACCTCGGGGGCGACCGAGCCGAACTGGTCCACCGCCGGCAATACGGTGATCGATGGCACCGTAACCTGGTCCCTGATACCCCCCACCGGCGACATCATAACCATGGTGAAGAACACCGTGGGCCAGGTGGCGGGGGCGGTGCGTGAGAGTGTCAATATCGGCCTCATGGTCTTTGGCAACAATAACCACGGGGGGCAGATTCTTGCCCCCGTCAGTGGGGTCGCCACGGGTGACACCACTGGCGCCGCGAATTTTTCCGCCTTTACCACGGCGCTGAACGGGATCACGCTCCTCAACGGCAACCTGCAACCGGTGAACGAGACCCTCTGGGATGCGGGGCTCTATTACAAGGGGCAGAACAGTTCCACGGCGAAGATCTCCAGCGACAAGGCCCCCTACCCGTCACCCATCCAGTATGCCTGCCAACAGAGCTACGTCATCGTCCTTACCACTGGTAACTCCGACAGCAACTCGCAAACCAAGCTGCTGATCTCCGACCTGAACAACGACGGCACTGCCGGACTGGTGGATGATGCGGCGATCTATATCTACAATGACGACCACAGCAGTACCCTGCCCGGGGTCCAGGCTGTCAAGACCGACGTCATCCAGCTTCTCACGTCGACGGTGCCGCGGCTCCAGGCTGCTGCGGCCCTCGGCCATGGCAGTTATTTTAACGTCCGGACCGCTAACGAACTGACGGCGGCCCTCCTGGAGCTGATGAGCAACATTGTGACCCAGACCGACACCTCCTTCGTGGCACCGGTTGTGCCGGTTAGCCCCGAAAACCGCACCTACAGCGGAACGAGGGTCTACATGGGCTTTTTCAAGCCGATCACCCAGCAGAACTGGCACGGAAACCTCAAAAAGTACGGAATTACCAACAACATCCTGACGGACAAGAACGGCAATGCCGCCACCGATTCCACCGGCGCGTTCCTCTCCACCGCCACCTCTTTCTGGACCGCCACGGCGGACGGAGGATCAGTCGAAGCGGGAGGGGCGGGAGGGGCGCTCCTCACCAGGATCGCCACCCGGAATATCTATACCTACCTGGGGAGCAATGCCAGTCTGATCGATGCCAGTAACGCGTTTACCACCGGCAATGCCGCCCTCACCGCTGCCATGCTCAACGTCGGTACCGTCGCCGACCGCAGCAATGCCATCAATTACGTCTACGGGCAGGATGCCTACGACGAAAACGGCAACGGAAACACGACGGAGAATCGCTCGTGGATCATGGGGGACATCCTCCATTCCCGGCCGGTCGTTGTCAATTACGCGTCATATGTGTTCTCGGCGGGGAACGAGAGCAACTGCAGCGTCAACAAGACCATGATTTATGTGGGGTCCAATGACGGAATGCTCCATGCTTTCAAGGATTGCGACGGGAGCGAGGCGTGGGCCTTCGTCCCTCCCGACGTGCTGGGGCATCTGAAGGATATGCCGGGTCCCGCCCATAACTATTACGTCGATTCCACTCCGGCGATATACCTGTATGACGCCAACGGCAACGGCACGATCGACACGGGTGACAAGGTCGTGCTGATGATCGGGCAGCGTCGCGGGGGGGGGAACGACAGCGCGGCGACGACAGGAAATTATTACGCCCTCGATGTGAGCGATCCGGCGTCGCCCAAATGGATGTGGCGTATCAGCAATGCGACGACCGGCTTCTCCGAACTGGGGGAGACGTGGGGTGAACCGAAACTGGTCAGGATGAAAATCGGGACGGCCTCGAAAATTGTGGCGTTTGTTGGTGCTGGCTACGACAACGGCAATGAGGACAGCCGCTACGGGGCCACCCAGACCTTCAGCGGAACAGGGACGGTGACCGCGACCGACATCGGGAGCGGGGTGGTTACCAGCACCGGGAGCGCCAGTGCGCTCAATCCCAAGGGGCGGGGGATCTTTGCGATCGAAGTCGCCACGCTCAACTCCGGGGTGCCGGATTTCACCAACAGCGGCACGAAGATCTGGCAGATGACCAATGCCGAGAATGTGGCCATGATCTATTCGTTCCCAGGAGAGATCACCTCTCTGGATATGGATAATGATGGGTTTACGGACCGTCTCTACGCCGGCGACACGGGGGGAAACATCTGGCGCTTCGACGTGGGGGACTCCAATACGGCGAACTGGACCGGCCGAAAGATCTTCAGTTCAAACCCCGGGTCGGACGGATTGTCCGACAACGGCCGGAAGATCTTCTATAAGCCGTCGGCGGTCATCGAGACGGGGTATACGATGCTCTTCTTCGGCACGGGAGACCGCGAGCACCCCCTGAACCGAGGCGTTGTCGACCGGATTTACTCCATCAAGGATCAGGGGCAGACGTCGGCGAAGACCGAGAGCGATCTCGTCGACGTGACCACTGACCTCCTGCAGAGCGCGACAGCGACCAGTGCCTCGATCAGCGGCATCCTTTCGAGTCTCAGTGCGAGCACGAATTACGGTTGGTATATCAAGTTGAACCAGAACCCGGGTGAAAAAGTTCTGGCACCTCCGGTCGTGTTCAACAAGGCTGCCTACTTTACCACCTATGCCCCGAACGTCGGTGTTGTTTCGGATCCCTGCAATCCCGGCAACCTGGGGACGGCGCGGATATACGCCCTCAATTACCAAACGGGTGAGGCCGTTCTGAATTACGACACATCGAACGACGGCACGACAACCAATGCACGGGCCAATGGTGGAAGCGGACAGGTGCTGATGCGCAGCGACCGGGTCAAGACCCTGGGGACAGGGATCCCTTCGGGGATCGTGATCCTGATCACCTCCAGCGGCGAACAGCGGGCCCTGATCGGAGTCGGCGGGGTTATCGCCAATGAAACTCCCAAGAAGGGGGGGAGTGTCGTCCCTCTCTATTGGCGGAGAAAATAGGTCGGAGTGGCGGCCGGCCGCTCCGCGAATTTGGTGATTCATGAACTTCAGGCTGTATAAACTTCTTGCGACCCTTGCACTCTGCGGTTCGACTCTTCTCGCGGCATGCAATGGAGGAGAGCGGGGCCCGACCCGTTCGATGGCCGGGACATGGAGATTGTTCGAGCATGGCTCAAGCGTCAGAATCGTGCCGGAGAATCCCACCTCGGCGGATGACCTGCGAACAATCATCACCGGAGGAGGGAACGTTACCTTCCGGTGGGAGAAGAACGGCTTGCCCGTCGCGGGGGAAGAGGGTCCCTCGTTATCACGGAAATTTTTCGTCCGCGGGGACACCGTTGCGGTCCGGTCGACCATAAACGGAGCGGCTCGCACCGCGTTGGTCGTAATTGGCAACAGCCCTCCCCGTGTCGAGTCGGTGGTCTTCAGTCCCCCGTATATTTGCCGGGGAACGGATATCACGGCAAAGCCCGCTGCCTTCGATGTCGATGGCGACGAGATTCGTTTCTCTTACCGATGGAGGATTAACGGACGCGAGGTTTCCGACAACTCGGAAACTCTGCGTGGAGACCGTTTTAAGGCCGGCGACAAGGTAGGATTGACGGTTGTTCCTACAGACGGGCGGGATGAGGGAAAGCCGTACATTACCCAGCAAGTGACCATTCCTGATGGACTGCCGGTGTTCGTCTCGACACCGCCGCCGGATTTCAGGGGACATACCTATGTCTACAGTGCAAGAGCGGTAGACCCTGATGGCGGAGCGCTGAAATATTCTCTCGTTGCAGCCCCCCCGGGAATGACCATCAACGAATCTACGGGTGAAGTGCTCTGGCCGGTCACGGAAAAAGGTGCGCTCACCCAGGTCGTGGAGGTCGAGGCTGTCACTGCCACCGGTTTGAGGGCAAGGCAAAAATTCACTATTAACGCGACGGTGCCTTGAAGGGGTTGAGCTTTATGAACGGGATAAATTTGGGTGTTAAAAAAAATATCAATGGTTTCACCTTGACAGAAGTCATAGTGGTGACTGCAATAATAGCGATAGTTGCCAGTATTGCGGCTCCATCAATAATTTATTGGCAACGTAATTTGAAGGCAAAACAGGCAGCAAGAAGCATTGTTTCGACGATACGTGAAGCCAGAGAGAGAGCAATTTCCACAAACACACAATATTCTGTTCAAGTCACGCCATCGAGTAACGAATACGTTATGAAGCGGGGGAACCGGAGATACAATACACCGTTCTCTAATTTTTCAACGGTTACGGGTTACGATTTTGTGATTGATCAGAGTACCCTGATCAGAGGGGGAGATTGTATCTCGATGAATAACCTTTATGTACAGGCCAATCCCAATGGCTCGTTGACCCTGAACACCCCGGATATGACGACCACTGTTTCGAATGCCATGCTCTGTGTGTCAAGTAGTTCGGGTTCTGAAAGGTATGCCATTACAGTCCTGAAGTCGGGTTTGGTGAGAATGCAGAAGCAATAGCGCTCCTTCCTTGGATATCATCGGGTCGCTGACTGGAATGTCCCGTGCGAAATCGCTTGGAAGTGTTGACGGATTTTGTCAACGAGACGGTCTGTTGACGTTCTCCCGGGAATCGGGACGGGTTTGGAGCCCTGATCGGTAAGGAGAGAGCCATCGGTCTTGTGGGTGGGATAGGGAGGAGTACGAGGCCAACCTTGAGATGGGCCAGTATTTAGGGGGTGGAGGCAGGAATTAATAACCTTCGCATTATCCGTAAATAGACTTTTCTGGGATGTGGTGGGTAATGGAGTAGTTTTTGCACACAATTTCGGTGAGGTCCATCTGTGGATGAGCCGTTTCCCGACAATACAAAATTGATATCGATAATACTAAACCACCTGCGAGGGTGGGGCGGAAAGCCCACGGGTCTCCCCGAGACAGCCGGGTTGCCGAAATATCGCATGAAGATATGAGGCCCCGGCTGTTGTCGTTCGTACCGGTATCATGGCCGGTTGATTTGTTCGGTAATCCGGGCTGTTGCGAGGTCGATTCTCCCATGGACAGATTATTTTCAAGTTTTTGGGGAGGGTGGACGATAAGGAGAGAAAGTAACCAAATTGCATTTAATTGTGATCAATATGTATCAACTGATACTAATTTCTTGACATTCCATTTAATTTTAGTACATTTCGCCGTAAACTACCTGTTTTTTCGGGATTGTGTCATGAAATTCAAGAATAATGTGAAGTTGATCAGGGAACAACGGCTCATGAGCAAGGCAGAGTTGGCTCGTCTTGCCGGTGTCTCTCCAGCCACGATCGATAGAATCGAGCGCGGAGAAGAGTGCCGGATGGAAACCAAGCGAAAGATTATTCTTGCTCTCGGGTTTGCCTTGGCGGAGAAAGACATGGTTTTTCAAGACTAACTGCGCTAACGGGGAACGGTATGTTTTTTAAGAAAAAGAAGGATCTCATCGGCGTCGACATTGGCTCGAGCTCCGTCAAGCTCGTACAGTTGAGGGAACAAAAAGGAGTCTATCAGCTTCTTAATGTGGGTATTTTGCCGCTTCCGCCCGAAGCGATCGTTGACAATACCCTGATGGACAGCTCCTCCATTGTCGAATCGGTCAAAAGCCTTGTCAAAAGTCTCACTATCAAGGTGAAGGACGTGGCGTGCTCCATCTCCGGAAATACGGTCATTATCCGGAAAATAAAACTTCCCGCCATGTCTGCCGATGAACTGGAGGATCAGATCCAGTGGGAGGCTGAACAGTATATTCCCTTCGACATCAACGACGTCAATATTGACTTCCAGATACTTGAAGCCGATGAGGACGATCCTTCCCGGATGGACGTGCTTCTTGTGGCGAGCAAGAAAGATATCATCAACGACTATGTGAATGTGTTTACCGAGGCCGGACTCAAGCTGATGGTGGTTGATGTTGACTCATTTGCCGTTCAGAATGCCTTTGAACTGAATTATGAGGTCAATTCGGAAGAGGTGGTGGCCCTCATTAACATAGGTGCCAGCGTCTTGAACCTTAACATCGTGAAGGGCGGGGTTTCGTTGTTTACCCGTGATGTGCAGATGGGGGGAAACCTCTTTACCGAGGAGATCCAGAAACAGCTCGGTCTCAGCAGCGATGAAGCCGAACTGGTGAAGATCACTGGCAATTATCCTGACAAGGGACGGTTGCAGGACGTCATAGCCAAGGTCAACGAAACCCTTGCCATTGAGATGCGACGGTCTCTCGATTTCTACAACACCACCGCGGGAGAAGGGAAGATAGGCACAGTATATCTGAGTGGTGGCGCGGCCAAAATTCCATCTCTTGCCGCCGCCGTCCAGAACAAGCTCGGCTTGCCGGTAGAAATGATGAATCCGCTTCGGAAGATTGTCAGTAATGAGAAGGAATTCGATCCTGAATATCTTCGGGAGATCGGGCCGTTCGTTGCCGTCGCCGTTGGCCTGGCCACAAGGAGGGTTGGAGACAAATGGTAAAGATCAACCTTCTCCCCGTAAGACTGTCCAAGAAGAAGGAAACAGTTAAGCAGCAGATGCTTATCCTTCTTGTTTCTGTCGTGCTTGTCCTGGTCGCCGGACTCGGCCTGTTTGGCTACGCCCAGGCGCGAATCAAGGCGACGAAAGACGAGATCTCCCAAGCCGAAAAAAATCTGGAGCAATTGAAGGTGAAGATCGGCGAGTTGGAGAACATCAAGAAACTGAAAGATGCCGTTACCAAGAAACTCGATGTCCTTGGCCAGCTTCGCAAGGGGAAGACCGGGCCGGTGAAGAGACTGGCGGTCATCAGCGATTCCACCCCGGACAAGCTCTGGCTCACCAAGTATGCCGAAAGCGGTCCGAACGTCTCCATTGGGGGGATTGCCGTTGATGAGGGCCTGATAGCAACGTTCATGAGGAATCTCCAGACTTCTGAAGAATTCGGTAACGTGGAACTTGTCGTCTCGGAGCAGACTGAGCTCAGTGGCGTGAAGGCCAAACGTTTCGAGCTCACCTGCACCCTCAAGTCATACAAGATAGAAGAACCGGCGCCACAGAAAAAATAGCCTGGCTGAGGACTTCATATGGATCCGAGAATTGACAAACTACTGAAGCTTCCCAAGAAGCAGAAGATTGCCCTGCTGGTCGTGATTGTCGCTGTCGAGGCAGTGGCGCTTTACTGGGGGCTTTATCTGCCACGACAAAAAGAGCTTCAGGAGCTTCGTGCGAAGCTTGACAGTGTGCAAGCGGAGGTTCAGGAAAAACAGAAAATTGCCAGCAACCTCCCGAAGCTCAAAAAGGAATACCAGCAGTTGCAGAAGGATCTTGAAAGCGCCCTTACCGAACTGCCGAATCAGAAGGAAATCCCGACCCTGCTGACCAGTATCACCAGTGTTGGCAAGAATGCCGGCCTGGATTTTCTCCTGTTCAAACCGCGGGCTGAAGTCCCGCGGGATTTCTATGCCGATGTGCCTGTCGATATTTCGGTTTCAGGTTCTTTTCTGGGAGTTGCCAATTTCTTCACGGCGGTGGGGAATCTTCCGCGCATCGTGAATATCACGGATGTCTCCTTTGCGGATATCAAGACATCAGGGGGACGGACCACGGTCAAAGTGAACTGTCTGGCTACTACATTCCGTTTCCTCGACAAGAAAGAGACCAAGGATGAGAAGAAAAAATAACTCATTATGGATCGTGGCGCCACTGTCTGCACTGCTCACGGTTTCAGGGGGGTGCAAGAAGGAGGAGATCCCGCCTCCGCCGTCTCCTGCTCCGCATGCACCGGCGCCGCTCGCGAAACAGCCGGTTCAGAAGCAGGTTTCATCCGTGAAACCGGTTGCGGCAACTCCGTCTCAGCCGGATTTTGCTAACCGTAAGGATCCCTTCAAACCGTTTGTCGAGGCAAAAAGCGAGAAGGCTCCTTCGTCAAAATCTGCACCGATCGGCGGTCTCCTCCCGATCCAGAGCTATCCTGCAGAGCAGTTCAAGGTTTCGGGGATCATCGTCGGTTTGAGGGAGAACAAGGCGCTGGTTGTCGACCCGGCCGGGAAGGGTTATGTAGTCAAGGAAGGCATGAGCATTGGCAGCAGCAACGGAGTCATCACCAGGATTGCACCTGCCTTCATCGAAGTGTCGGAACGATTCAGGGCTGACAACGGCAGGATGACGAAACGGACGGTCAAACTATCTCTTTCCAAGAAACAGTAAGGAGATTCCCCTATGAGAATCGATATGAACATATCCCGGAGCATCGCGTCGATCGCTGTGATCGTGGCCCTGTGCGGCTGCGCCGGAGCCAATAGTTCCTCAAAAGGGGGAACATTGGTCGAGCAGACGCGAACCTCGGCCTTGCAAGACGTGCGGATCTCAGGCGAGGGGAAAAGCACCCAGGTGGTCGTCACTGCCGACAGACCGATTGCCTATACCTTCTACATGACCGACAACCCACCACGTGCGATTGTCGACCTTGCCCAGGTGGAACCGGGCACGCTTCCCTTTCCCATGGAGGTGAACAAGGGAGCGGTCAGGAAGATTGAAGCGATCCGTCATGGGGACGGCGGCTCGGTGATGACCCGTCTGGAGCTTCAACTGGCAAAGGGTGCTGAAGTCACTGCCACACCTGATCCCCGAGACAAGAGCGTTCTGGTACTGGCGGTGACGGCACCTGAGGTGGCTCCGATGCCTCCCGTCGCCGAGGCAAAACCGGCCGGGCAGAATGCGGCGCCGGCAGCCGCGGAAGCGAAGGCTGCAGCCGTCACAGTCGCAGCGGACGTCGCCCCGGCGGCGGCCGCAACTCCGCCGACAGACGGCGGATCGAAGCCTGCCATGTCGCCATCCGAGGGGAGCACAATCACGGCAATCAGTGCTGACGACAGCTCACTTGAGATACATGTCGCCGGCGGAGTAATTGACTACAAGTCGTTCCGCCTCGCGAAGCCCGACCGGCTGGTTGTCGATGTCCTGGGGGCGAAGTCCGGGATAGCGTCCAAGATTCTCCCCTTGAACCGTCTCGGTGTCGGAACGGCACGGATTGGCGCCTACCCGGACAAGGTGCGGGTCGTGTTTGATTCGGCACGTGGACCGTTGCAACAATTGACCGTGGAAAAGAGTGGCAGCGGTTTGAAAATTGTTCCCGCCGGGGCAAGGACTGGGCAGGCGCCGCCATCAGTTGCGGAGGAGGCCGTTGCGCCGTCGAAGCCTGCTCAGGAAGAAGCTGCCCCAAGTGTGGCGAAACAGCCCGAAATCAAGCATGCCGCAATGAGGGAATCCTCTGCCGTCGAATCGATTGACTTCAAGGTGGATGATGGCGTCTCCCGTCTCCTTGTTTCGGTCTCCGGCGGCTGCGACGCCGAAAAACCGGCCAAGACCGCTGACGGTCTGGCGGTTACGCTCAAGAATTGTACACTCCCGACAAAATGGCAGCGTTTCCTTGACACCAGCGCGTTTGCCAGCACTGTCGTGAGGGTTACGCCGTACCAGGTCAAAACGAAGGGGCGTAGCGATGTAAAGATTCAGCTCAAAATGCGCCAAAGTGCCCCGTTTGAGCTTTCGCGCAGCGGAAAGCAGATCACTCTCGCCCTCAAGAACCCCGCTGATCTCGAATCTCCGATGGTTGCCAAGGAGCTGGCGGGGTCGGACAAGTCGAGGACGGCGGAAACTACGCAGAAGGACGCTGCGGGTGACGGATCGGTCATAACGATCACACCCAAGGGTGAAAGTGCCAAGAAGGTCTATACCGGCCGCCGCATCACCCTCGAGTTCTCGGATGCCGATATCCGGAAGATATTTCAACTCATCGCCGAGGTGAGCAATCTCAACTTCCTCGTAGGCGACGATGTGACCGGCACCATCAGCATCAAGCTCGTCAACGTCCCCTGGGACCAGGCGCTTGACGTCATTCTCGAAAACAAAGGTCTGGGGATGCAGCGCGACGGCAATATCGTACAGATCAGGCCGAAGTCCAAGATTCAGACCTTGGCAGACGAAGAGCAGGCGATGAAGAAGGCCAAGGAAAAGGCGATGGAGTTGAAGACCGAGGTCTTCGATATCAATTTTGCCAACGTTGCCGACGTCGTTACGCAGTTCAACGCCCTGAAGAGCGATCGTGGCACCATTACCCAGGATGTTCGCACTAATCGGGTCATTGTGAAGGATATTGCACCCAGTGTCGAGGACATGAAGTTCCTTCTCAAGAATCTCGATTTGCCCGAGAGGCAGGTGATGATCGAGGCGCGCATTGTGGAGGCATCGTCAGACTTTACCCGGGACATTGGAGTACAGTGGGGGCTCCACACCGACAAGTCTGCCGGATCGACCAACGTCTTGGGAATCTCGAACGCCGACTCGGGTTTTGGCGGAATTTTGTCCGGCACTGCCGCTTCCACGGGAACTTTTGGCCCGGGTTTGGCAACGGGCATAACTTTCGGGAAAATCATCTCCGGAGGGACCCTCGATCTGAAACTTTCGGCGGCTGCCACAACAGGACAGGTGAAAATTATTTCAACCCCGAAGGTTGTGACCCTTAACAACAAGGCAGCCAAGATCTCCCAAGGTCAGTCGATTCCGTACCAGACCACCTCGGCCGAAGGGACCAAGACCGAATTTGTCGAGGCGGCACTGACGCTGGAAGTAACACCCCACATTTCTGCTGACGGAAGTGTTGCCATGAAGATCAAGGCATCAAACAATTCCGCCGGCACGGGGTCCCCTCCTCCGATCAACAAGAAGGAGGCGACGACGGAGCTACTGGTCAAAAACGGCGAGACCACCGTCATCGGCGGGATCTATGTCGATAGCGATACGGACTCCGATCAGGGGGTACCCTTCCTTAAGGATATTCCGCTCCTCGGGCATCTCTTCAAATCAAGCACAAAAACAAAGAACAAGACGGAACTTCTTATTTTTATTACACCTAAAGTCATCTCCTGACCTGTCTGAGTCGGAGGTAATCACCAACTTTGAGATGCCAGGGTTCTGCCCTGGCATTTCTTTACGTATGAGGGGAATATGCTGAGATATCTTACCGCGGGCGAATCCCATGGCCCGCAATTGACGGCAATTGTTGAAGGAATGCCCGCTGGGCTGAAGCTTTCCGAGGAGCTTGTCAGCAGGGATCTTGCCCGGCGGCAGGAAGGATACGGCCGCGGCGGTAGAATGAAGATCGAACGGGACGAAGTGCAGATCCTCTCGGGCGTTCGCTGGGGAGAGACGATCGGATCTCCGGTAACCCTTGCCGTGCGGAATCGGGACTGGGTCAACTGGGAGGAGAAGATGTCCCCCCATGAGCGGCACCGGGACGAAAAGATCCGCGTGACCCGTTCCCGTCCTGGGCACGCAGACCTCCCGGGGGCGATGAAATACGACCAGCGTGATGTCCGCAATATCCTGGAGCGCTCCAGTGCCCGCGAAACTGCGGTACGCGTGGCGGTGGGGTCGGTCGCCCGGGCGTTTCTCGCCGCGTTTGGTATTGAGGTGTCCGGTTTTGTGGTGGAGTTGGGGGGGATCAAGGCTGAACGTAATGGGCTTTCGCTGGAGCGGATGAAAGATATGGCGGCGAAGTCGGAGCTTTTTACCTTCGACCCGGCGGCCGAGGAACTGATGAAACGTTTCATCGATGGTGCCAGGGACGCGGGGGATACGGTCGGCGGCAGTGTGGAGATCATTGCTTCAGGGGTGCCGGTCGGCCTTGGCAGCCATGTCCAGTGGGATCGAAAGCTTGATGCCCGTCTCGCTCTGGCGGTCATGAGCATCCAGGCTATCAAGGGAGTTGAAATCGGTCTTGGTTTCGATGCGGCCCGGCGACCGGGCTCACAGGTCCACGACGAAATCTACTACGATTCGACCCGGGTCGCCCGAGGCGAATCAACGGGTTTCTTCCGCAAAACCAATAACGCCGGCGGCGTCGAGGGGGGGATATCCAACGGCGAGGAAATCGTTATCCGTGCGGCCATGAAACCGATCCCGACCCTCTATAAACCGCTTCAGTCCGTTGACATGGTGACCAAGGAGCCGTTCGAGGCAACCGTCGAGCGTTCGGATTGCTGTGCCGTACCGGCTGCGGCCGTGGTGGCCGAGTCGGTTGTGGCTGTGGAGATTGCCAACGCGTTTCTCGAAAAATTCGGCGGTGATTCCATGGCAGAAGTGCGTCGCAATTACGAATCTTACCGTGAGTATCTCCAGGCGTTCTAGAATGAGGAATGTCGTTCTCACCGGCTTCATGGGGTGCGGTAAAAGCACGGTTGGCCAAATGCTGGCGGAGCGGCTCGGCTGTCGTTATGCCGATCTCGATGCGCTCATTGTCTCGCGGGAGGGAGCCTCGATCAACAATATCTTTGCCCGCCACGGGGAGTCGTATTTCCGACAGGCCGAGACCGAGACAATCCGGGGTATTGTCGCCCTGAACGGTCTTGTCGTCTCGACAGGCGGCGGTGCCGTGATCTCGCCGCTCAACCGCGAACTCCTTCACGCGGCGGGCGTCGTGATTAACCTCACGGCAGACATCACCACGATTACAGCCCGATTGGAGTCTGACACGGACCGTCCGCTGCTCAGGGAAGGACGGTCGGCAGAGCGACTCGCGGCGTTGCTGGCAGAGCGTGAAGCGATGTATGCCGATGCGGACTTGAGGATTGACACTACCGGGAAAAGCGTGGAAGATGTGGTGGCTGAAGTCATCAGTTTTCTGGAAGCGAAGGGGTGAGGGTGGAGACACAACGGGTCAACCTTGGGGAGAGGAGCTACGACATCCATGTCGGGAGTGAAATCCTGGACGGCGTGGGAGCCGTCTGTCGTGACCTGGGGCTCGGCCGCAATGCCGCCGTCGTTACCAATACGACGGTGGGCCCGCTTTACTACGACCGTGTCGCCGCGTCGTTGACCACTGCCGGCTTCGCACCGCACCGTATCGATATTCCCGACGGAGAAGGTTACAAAAATAGCGAGATCCTGAATGGTGTCTATGACGAGCTGATCCGTGCAGGCCTGACCCGCGACGCGTTCATCGTGGCGCTGGGAGGGGGGGTGGTTGGCGATCTGGCGGGGTTCGCGGCTGCCACCTACCTGCGCGGGGTCCCGTTCGTCCAGGTTCCGACCACACTTCTGGCCCAGGTCGACAGCAGTGTCGGCGGGAAGACGGGGATCAATCATCCCCGGGGCAAGAATCTGATCGGTGCCTTCTACCAGCCCCGGGGTGTAGTTATCGACGTTGACACCCTCGCCACCCTTCCCGAGAGGGAGTATCTCGGGGGAATGGCGGAGGTTGTGAAGTATGGCGCGGTCCTTGATCAGGAGTTCTTTGCCTTTCTGGAGGAGAACGCCGCCCGCCTCCTGGGTCGTGAACGGGAGGTTCTCGTCAGGGTCATCGGCAGATCGGTGGCGCTCAAGGCCTCCGTGGTGGAGGAAGATGAGCGTGAGGCGGGTCTTCGCGCCGTTCTCAACTACGGCCACACCCTTGGCCACGCTGTAGAGACCCTGACCGGCTATGCCCGTTTTCTTCACGGTGAGGCGGTTGCCATCGGGATGGTTCAGGCGGCAACGGTGGCTGAAAGGCGTGGCCTGTGCAGTGAGGAGGATGCGGGGCGCATCGTCGCGCTTATTCGGACTCTGGGGCTGCCGACGGAACTTCCTGAGTTCCCTGCGGCGGCGTACCGTGAGGCCCTCTTGCGGGACAAGAAGTCACGCGACGGAGGACTCGATTTCGTGCTCAACAGGGGGGTCGGCGCCTATGCGATCGTGAGACTCCCTGACCTTTCCGAGGTACTGGAAATATGCAGCATCGGGAGGTGACCGTGGAGAATGAAACAGAATCGTTCTGGACTGATATCAAGCGGTACGAGGATGTTCTCGCCAAGGACGCGAACTCGTACTGCTTTGCTCCCCTTGCGGAGCTCTATCGCAAAGTCGGTCACCTTGATGATGCCATGAACACCGCTCGCAAGGGGATCGAGCTCCATCCCGAGTACGTGGGCGGTTATATGGCTCTGGGAAGGGCATGCTTCGAAAAAGGCGAAAAGGTTGAAAGTCGCCGGGCGCTCGAACGGGTGGTTCGCGTGACCCCTGACAACCTGATGGCGCAGAAGCTCCTGAGCCAGCTCTATATCGATGCCGGTGAGACGGAGAGCGCCCGCGCGAGTCTTGAGACAATCCTCGTCCTGAATCCCGGCGATCTGGAGAGCACGGTTGCCCTGGAAGCGTTGACCCGTTCTACCCTCCAGGAGTACCAGCCCGATGCCGAACTTTTCTCCCGCGATGCCGACGGAGAGGGGGACGCAGCCGGCAGCGGGGCTGAATTCGAGGACGAATTCCTCCTCGAAGAGGCGGAGATCGTCGAGGAGTTGACGGACGAGTTCTTCGACGGGGATCTGCCCGTGGCAGGTGGCGTGTCGGAGGAGGCAGCGCCGACGGGGGAGGATGCCGGGGGGGTAACCGAAGGGGGAAACCCCCTGGCTACAGCGACGATCGCCGAATTGTACGTCTCCCAAGGTTTTTTGAAAAAGGCGCTGAAGATCTATCGTGACCTGTCCGATGCAAATCCTGACAACGAAGAGTTGAGAGGCCGGCTTGTGGAGCTCAAGCTCCGGATTGACGAAGATGAGGCGCGGGCGCGGGAAAATGCCCTTGCAGAAACGGTAGCGTTCCCTTTTTCGCCGGATGGCGAGGCGGCGTCGCTGGAGTCTCCGGCAGAACTGCCACAGGAGACCGCGGGAAAAGACGCAATAACCGTGCTTGAGGGGTGGCTCACTAAAATCGGGAGGATTCGCGAATGCCGTTCAGGGAAGCGCTGAAGGGAATCGTCGAAAGTGTCGAAGGGGGGCTCGGGGCGGTCATAATGGGCTATGACGGCATCGCCATCGAGCAGTACCACCGGGATGACACCGGAATGGACCTGAACCTCATGGCTGTGGAGTATGCGACCGTCATCAAGGAAGTGAAGCGGACGGTGGAGGTGCTCGATACCGGCGAAATGGAAGAGGTGTCAGTCAATACAGGGCAGACCCGGATCATTGTCCGGGCCATCAACGACGATCTGTTTCTCCTGCTGACGCTCCATCACGATGGCAATTACGGCAAGGGACGGTATCTCCTGCGACGCGCGGCGCCGGAATTCCGCGTCACACTTTCCTGATTTTCTTTCGCTTCCACGAGGCCTGCGTACACGGACTTCAGCCGCCTGAGGATTCTCCATGAAAATATTGGTTGTGCATGGCCCTAACCTGAATATGCTTGGCCGCCGGGAGCCCGGCATTTACGGTACGGCAACCCTCGACGACATCAATGGAGCCCTTTCTCAGCTGGCGCTGGAGCTGGGGTGCGAGGTGGCATTTTTCCAGTCGAATTCCGAAGGGGGGCTGATCGATGAGATTCAGGGTGCGGTCGGCCATTGTGACGGCATCCTTATCAATCCGGCCGCATATACCCACACGAGCGTTGCGATCCGCGATGCCATAGCTGCAACGGCCCTCCCTGCGGTTGAGGTCCATCTGTCGAACATCCACCGTCGGGAGGCGTTCCGTCAGACGAGTCTGATTGCTCCGGTGGCGGTCGGACAGATAGCCGGATTCGGCACGGAAAGTTACCTTCTGGGGTTGCGCGCCCTTTTTAGCCTCATTGAAAAAGAGATTGTCACAAAGGCGTGATTCATGGTAAGAAACAGGTTCGCTAAGGCCAGAGGATTCGCGGAAAAACACGGGGTTGATGCCATCGTGTTTTTTAACATGAGCAATGTGCGCTACCTCTCGGGCTTTACTGGCAGTGATGGTGCCTTCCTTCTTGGCAGGGACGCCGCATGGTTTCTCACCGACTCGCGATACACGACCCAGGCCTCTCTTGAGGTAGTTGGGATTCAGACGGTCGAGTACCGGACCAAACTGGACGGCCTCGCCGCGCTGATCACCGACCAGGGGCTCCAAAGAATCGGTTTCGAGGCTGAAGACACGACCGTTGCAACGTTGCGTGCCCTTACGGAAAAGTTGCCGGGAGTTGAACTCGTGCCGGTCGGTGAAGAGCTCTCCCTGTTACGGTTGGTCAAGGAAACCGATGAGCTGGAGATTCTCGGAGAGGCGGCACGCATTGCCTCCGAGGCGCTCCTGGCGTCCCTGCCCGCACTCAGACCGGGAACGGTGGAGCGTGAATTTGCGCTGGAGCTCGAGTTTGCCATGCGCCGTGGAAGGGCTGACGATAAGTCGTTCGATTTCATCGTTGCCTCGGGAGAACGGGGTGCACTCCCCCACGGAAGGGCCAGCGACAAGGTCATCGCGCGGGGAGAGCTCGTTACCATCGATTTCGGAGCCATATACGGCGGATACCATTCCGACGAAACGGTGACCGTGGTCGTCGGGGAGTCCGATGCGCGACAGCGGGAAATCTACGGCATTGTCAAAGATGCTCATGATCGTGCCCTTGAGGCGGTACGGCCGGGGGTGGCGTTTCGGGAACTCGACCGACTTGCCCGCGATTACATCGGAGAAAAAGGATACGGTGCCTACTTTGGGCATGGGCTTGGCCACGGTGTCGGACTTGATGTTCACGAGAAGCCGGTCGTCTCGCCTCGCGGCGAGGGGCTCGTTGAAGAAGGGATGGTTTTTACCATCGAACCGGGAATATATATCCCCGGTTGGGGCGGGGTGAGGATCGAAGATACGGTTGCCGTAACAGCGAACGGTTTTCGGCTCCTGACCCGGGTCCCCAAGGAGCTCATGACGGTGTAATCCCGTGCTGCCGAAGAGTAGCTGACAGGTTAAGGCAGTTCGGACAATGACGAAAAAAGGAGAGAATGAAATGGATATCAAGGATCTGAAATCGCTTATAAAAATGGTTACTGAAACGGATATCACCGAGTTCGAGCTCGAGGCGGCGGAAGAGAAAATCCGCATCAAGCGTGGAGCAGCGCCGATCGTGCAGTATCAGGCCCCGCAGCAGATTGTTGCCATGCCGCAGCCGGTTGCCCCCGTTGCCGTGGCACCTGCTCCGGCCGCTGCCGCATCTGCTCCCTCCGCGGCGGCGCCTGTGGCGGCGGGCAAGGAGATTACCTCTCCCATCGTCGGAACGTTCTACCGTGCGCCGGCCCCCGATGCGGCTCCCTACGTCGAAGTAGGGCAGGTAGTGGAGAAGGGACAGGTGCTCTGCATCGTCGAGGCGATGAAGCTGATGAACGAGATCGAGGCGGAGTTCCGCTGCAAGATCGTCCAGCTTTGCAAGGAAAACGCCCAACCGGTCGAGTTTGGCGATCCCCTTTTCATTGTCGAGCCGCTGTAATAACCAACCTACGGAGATTCCGATGTTTCATAAAGTATTGATTGCCAACCGCGGGGAGATTGCCCTGCGCGTGATCCGGGCATGCAAGGAGCTCGGAATCAAGACGGTGGCCGTCTATTCCACCGCCGACAAGGACTCCCTGCATGTGAAGCTTGCGGACGAAAGCGTCTGCATCGGCCCTGCGCCCAGCCTTCAGAGCTATCTCAATATCAATGCCATTATCGCCGCGGCAGAGCTGACCGACGCCGAAGCGATCCATCCCGGTTACGGCTTTCTTTCCGAGAATGCCGCATTCGCCGAGATCTGTGAGAACTGTGGCATCACCTTCATTGGCCCTTCCTCCCACAGCATGCGGATCATGGGTGACAAGATCAGCGCCCGGCAGGCGGTGATCAAGGAAGGGGTTCCCATTCTCCCCGGCACCAAGGAAGGGGTCAACGACGTCAACGAGGCGATCAAGATCGCCAAGAAGATCGGTTTCCCCGTCATCATCAAAGCGACTGCCGGCGGAGGCGGGCGCGGCATGAAGATTGTTCATTCGCCGGCTACGCTTCCCAACGCCTTTGCCACCGCCCGTGCCGAAGCCCAGGCGGGATTCGGCAACCCCGAGGTGTACATCGAGAAGTACTGCGAGCAGCCACGTCACGTCGAGATTCAGGTGATGGCCGACAAGCACGGCAACGTGATCCATCTCGGCGAGCGCGACTGCTCCATCCAGCGCCGGCACCAGAAGATCATCGAGGAGGCCCCCTGCCCGGTCATGACCCCCGAACTGCGCAAGGCGATGGGGGATGCCGCAGTCAAGGCGGCAAAGTCGGTCGGCTACGACAGCGTCGGCACGGTGGAGTTTCTGCTCGACAAGAACCGCGATTTCTACTTCATGGAGATGAACACGCGAGTCCAGGTCGAGCATCCGGTGACCGAGATGATTACCGGCATCGATATCGTTCGCGAGCAGATTCTCGCGGCAGCGGGGCACAAGCTCCGTTTCAAGCAGGGTGACGTCAAGATTCACGGCCACTCCATCGAGTGCCGGGTCAATGCCGAGGATCCGGTGAAGTTCACCCCCTCGCCGGGGAAGATCACCGGATACCACACCCCCGGCGGACTCGGAGTGCGGGTCGACTCCTTCGTTTACGATCAGTACACGGTCGTTCCGCATTACGATTCGCTGGTTTCCAAGCTCATCGTCCACGCCGACACCCGGGAGGACGCAATCCGCAGAATGGCCAGGGCCCTTGACGAGTACATCATCGAGGGAATCAAGACGACGATTCCGTTCCACAAACGGATCATGGCCAACAAGGATTTTATGGAAGGAAACATTGATACCGGTTTCCTGGAGAGGATCGTGCTGGAGTAACGTATGGACTTCCCTGATGAGCTGAAGTACAGCAAGGAACACGTCTGGACCCGGATCGAAGGGGAGCGTGCTGTAATCGGTCTGACCGACTATGCCCAGGAAACTTTGGGCACTATCAGTGCGGTCGATCTCCCGTCCGTGGGAGACGAATTGGAGCAGGACGATTCATTCGGATCGGTCGAGGCGCGCAAGACGGCTGCCGAACTCTATGCCCCGGTGAGCGGAGAGGTGCTTGAGGTCAACAATGAACTGGAATCCTCGCCGGAAACCATCAACGACGATCCCTATGATGCCGGCTGGATTGCCATCGTCTCACTCAACGATCCGGAGGAACTGAAGTCGCTCATGTCGGCGGAGGATTATGCCGACTACGTGGCCGTTGCCGAGGAGGAAGAGTAACGAAGCGGTCTGAACGGAGTCACTGACACAGAGGCGAGATAATCATCTCGCCTTTGTTTTTTGTCGGCCTTTGATGCCGGTGGGATGCGCGGGGCCGACGATTCTCTGTCTTTTTTCCGGGGGAACGAATGTCACTTGCCATAGGTCAGATAGAATACGCCAACTGTACACCCATCTTTTCAGCACTTCAGAGCTCGTTCGACTGCTCCGGCTATCGTTTCGTCCGAGGGGTGCCGTCCCATCTGAACCGCCTTCTGGCAACGGGAGAAATAGATGTCTGCCCCTCTTCGTCCATCGAATACGGCAAACATTCCGACCGTTACCTGATCCTTCCCGATCTCTCCATCAGTGCCGTCGGAGCAGTGAAGAGCGTCTTCCTCTTCTCCACGGTACCCATCGAGGACCTTGATGGCGCCGTCATCGGCATGACGACGGAGTCGGACACCTCGGTGGCGCTCTTGCGGATAATCCTTGCCAAGTTCTATGGATTTGCCAACCGGTTCGAACGGACTCCCTTGGAAATCAAGGCGGCGCTCGACCAGTTTCCGGGATTGCTGCTGATCGGAGACAACGCCCTGAAGGGGAGGTTGATGCATGACGGCTACCGGGTTTATGACCTCGGTGAGCTGTGGCATCGCTTCACGGGGCTGCCGTTCGTCTTCGCGCTCTGGCTGGTGCGGCGCGCCACTGTTGCCGCCTTCCCACAGGAGGTTGCCACACTCAGTGCCGATCTGATCCGCGCCAAGCTCCTGGCCTATGACTCGTATCCTCTCATTGCCGAAAGTGCCGTAGAGCGGGGATGGATCGATCAGGCCATGCTGGTCGACTACTGGCGCACCATTTCCTACGATCTGACGCCGCGCCATCTTGAGGGGGTCCGCCGATTCTTCTCCTCCGCCTTTGAACTGGGACTTCTGTCATCGAATCCGGAAATAGAGGTGTATGGTGGATCAAGTGGCACATGATTTGCTTTGACTGCTCTCATGAAATCGAATGTGAAAGCGACGGTACGCTTGTTTGATGCCCTGACGCAACGAATCCTCCGGGTCAAGAAGGGGGTGACGGCGCGTGAATCCGAGCAGATCGAAGAACTGAAGGGCCGTATCCTACTGGTGGTCAGAACCCGCTGGCTTCTGCTTTGTTTCATCGGGGTCTACAGCGCCGTCGCCGCCGGCTTCTTTTCACTGAGCCGTTTCGGACTATTTCTGTCACCCTCCCAGTCGGTAACCCTTGCCGTCTCCCTCGTGGTGGTCATTACCCACAATCTGGCGTTGCACCGCAACATCGCCACGCTCTCACGCGACGTCCGTTTCCTGATTCCGTTCCAGGTGATTCTCGATCTGGTGCTCGTCACCGTGCTGATCCATTCGAGCGGCGGGGCGGCGAGCTGGTTCTGGCCGGTCTATCTCATCGTCACAATCGAGGCATCGTTTCTGATCGAGCGTCAGCGCGAGGTCTGGCTGGTTGGTGCGTTCGGGGGGCTGCTCTATGGGGCGCTGCTGGTCATGGAGCATTGGTCCCTCGTCCCCAATGTCCCGATGCCGTTTGTGACGGCGGAGCTTCACCACGACCCTCTTTATCTCCTCTTGAACTGGCTCTGGGTTGCGCTGCTCAATGCAGCCGTTGCGGTCATCGGCTCCTATTTCATGGCCCTGGTCCGGCGCGAGTCGGAGGCGGTCAGAGAGAGCGAAGAGCGCCTTGCCTCTTTCCTCGACTCTGCCAACGATCTGATCATGAGCATCACCGCGGAGGGGCGCTTTCTCTACGTTAACGACGCCTGGCAACATGCCCTTGGCTATGACCTCTCCGAAATCGATACGCTCTCCTTTTTCGACGTCGTGCACCCTGACAACAGGGAACAGTGTGCCGCGGAGTTGCGCCGTGCTATGACAGGGGAAAACCTCAGGCCCCTTGAAACCGTTCTCGTGGCGAGTGGGGGGAGGTTGATCATCGTGGAGGGGAACCTCACGTGCGGCAACGAGAATGGCGAACAGCCCGTCATCTGGGGGATATGCCGCGATATCACGGAGCGGAAGCAGGCGGAGGAGCAACTGTACCGCCTTGCCCACCACGATACCCTCACCGGGCTCCCGAACCGCATCCTCTTCCTCGACCGGCTCCAGCAGGCCAAGGCCCTGGCGAACCGGTACCGCCATCAGGTGGCGGTTCTCTTTCTCGACCTTGACCGCTTCAAGATCATCAACGATACCCTCGGCCATCCGGTGGGTGACAAGCTCCTCCAGAAGGTTGCCCAGCGCATTGCCGGCTGCGTTCGGGAGGTGGACACGGTCGCCCGGATCGGGGGGGATGAATTCACCATCGTGCTCGTCAACATCGACAACGTCGAAGACGTGAAGCGGATTTCCCAGAAGATCCTCCAATCGCTCTCGGTGCCGTTCACGGTCGATACGTACGAGCTCTTCATCACCACGAGCATCGGCATCACCCTCTTTCCCGCCGACGGGGACAATCTCGACACCCTCGTCAAAAAGGCCGATATCGCCATGTATCATGCGAAGGGGGAGGGGAGGAACAACTTCCAGTTCTACACCCCCCAGATGGATGAGAACGCCGACAAGCGGCTCCTGCTGGAAACGAGCCTCCGCAAGGCGCTGGATAACGATGAGTTCTGCGTTTATTACCAGCCGAAAGTCGATGTGGTCACCAAGTCCATCACCGCCATGGAGGCGCTTCTTCGGTGGAAGCACCCGAAGCTGGGGCTGGTCTCGCCGGCCGAGTTTATTCCCCTGGCCGAGGAGACGGGGCTCATCATCCCGATCGGCGAGTGGGTGCTGCGCTCCGCGTGCCGGCAAAACCGTGCGTGGCTCTCTCAGGGGCTGCCGCGGATGCGCGTGGCGGTCAACCTCTCCGGATTCCAGTTCCAGCAGAAGAACCTGCTGGAGATGATCACGGCGGTGCTGGAGGATACAGGGCTGGACGCCGATCTTCTGGAGCTCGAGATCACGGAAAGCGTCATCATGCAGAACCCCGATTTCGCCGTTTCCGTCCTCAACTCCCTCAGGGATATCGGAATCCACATCTCCATCGACGATTTCGGCACCGGGTATTCGTCCCTCGCCCACCTGAAGCGCTTTTCCGTGAACACCCTCAAGATAGACAAGTCGTTCGTCAGGGACGTGGAGATCAGTTCGGCGGATGCTGCCATCACCACGGCCATCATCGCCATGGGGAACAGCCTCAATCTCAAAGTGATCGCCGAAGGGGTCGAGACCGAGGGGCAGCTTTCCTTTCTCTCGGAAAATAAATGTGACGAGGTCCAGGGGTTCCTGTTCAGCACCCCCATGCCCGCCGCGCAGGTGGCCGAATTCCTCCAGGAACACCGGCGGGATGCGGCGGAATAGAAGGTCTACGGAGCTTCCGCGGATCGTTGCGGGCTAGCGGCTGGTTACGGGCGAGGCGTTCTTCAGGTAGTCGTCGAGAATCCGGCGATGATCAAAGCAGAGACGTTCGGGGAGAGTGGCGAGGGGGAAGACGACGGCATTCGCGGCATCGTCCGCGGCGGCCGGCAGGCCGGATGCGGTGGCGACGAACACCACCGAGATGGTGTGCTGCCGGGGGTCCCGGGATGGGTCGGAATAGCATCCGAGGAGCCGAAGGTTGGTGACCTCCAGCGAGGTCTCCTCGCGGGCTTCCCGGACGGCTGCCGCCTCCAGCGTCTCGCCGTAATCGACGAAACCTCCCGGCAGCGCCCACCCGAGCGGCTCGTTTTTCCGCTCGATGAGCACGATGCCGCCGTCGGTCTCGATGATGATATCGACCGTCGGGACCGGATTGCGGTATGCTTTCACCTTCTCCCCGCATCGGGGGCAGGCAAGGTAGTCGAAGGGCATGGGCTCCTCCTGGGCAAAAAGAAAGGGGAGGAACTGGTTCCCCCCCTTTGCCAAGCGTCCGGCGGAAACGGGTTACTTCTTCTTGCCGCCGCCACCGGAGGCCTTCTTGGAAGCCTTGAGCGGGTTGACCTTGAGATCTTCGGTCTTGATCTCGACTTTCACGTGGGTGGCGAAGTTGCAGATGCCGGCGGTCCATTTCTTGTCCGGCGCCGGGTAGGCGCTGCAGACCTTGCCGATGGTACCGTCGACGACACGCTCACACCCCTCGCAGTTTTCGACCACAACCTGGCAGGAACCGCCGGTGAATATGCAACCTTGTTTTCCCCAGAAGGTACACTCGGTACCAGGAAGAACGGTTTGACACTGCATGATGAAACCTCCTAACGTCTGTGTTTTCCGTAAATCGCGTATTTTTAAATCTAGCAATTCCAAAAGAAGAAAGTCAACAGGAAAAATCCCCTCAAAAGCCCCTTGCGCTTGACTCGCCGGGGGGTCTGTATTACGCTTTTCACTGCCTGCAAATTCAGGCCTTCGCGCGTTGCGAAGGCCATTCACAGGGGAGGGACTGTATGTATCGGATTGCCTTCGGAACCTCGGGGTGGCGGGGTATTCTCTGCGAGGATTTCACCTTCGAGAACGTGAAGGTCGTTACCCAGGCCATTGCCGACCACGTGACAGCCATCGGCGAACGGGACAAGGGGCTCATCGTCGCCTATGACACCCGTTTCATGGGTGAGCGGTTCGCGAAGGAGACCGCGCGGGTCCTGGCCGGTTCGGGGATCAAGGCCTATTTCTGCAAGCGCGACACCCCGACGCCGGTGGTCTCGTTTGAGATCCTCCGCCGCGGTGCCGCCGGGGCGATCAACTTCACGGCCAGCCACAACCCCCCAGAGTATAACGGGATCAAGTTTTCTCCCTCGTGGGGCGGGCCGGCGCTCCCCGAGACAACGGGGGATATCGAGCGACGCGCCAACGAGATGCTCGGCGAGGTCTGCTACCGGGAGCTCGCGCTGGATGAGGCGGCCCGCTCCGGTCTGCTGGAGGAGATCGACCCCCGGCGGACGTACCTGGCGGAGCTTGAGAAAAAGGTCGATTTTGCCGCCATTGCGGGGCTCGGCACCGTGGCGGTCAATGCCCTCTACGGCACCGGTCGCGGCTACCTCGACGAGCCCCTCACGGCCCACAAGGTGTCCGTCCGGACCATGAACATGCATCGAGACCCGTACTTCGGCGGCTTTCCTCCCGAGCCTTCTGAAAAGTACATCCAGGATTTCATCAATCTGGTGAAGGGAGACCCGGCAATCAGGCTCGGCATCGCCACCGACGGCGACGCCGACCGCTTCGGCATCATCGACGAGGATGGCACGTTTATCGAGCCCAACTACATAATCGCGCTGCTGCTCGATTACCTCGTCCGGGTCCGGAAGATGACTGGCGCGGTGGCGCGCAGCGTCGCCACCTCCCATCTCGTCGATGCGGTGGCGCGCAAGCACGGGATTGAGGTGATCGAGACGCCGGTTGGGTTCAAGTACATCGGCGAACTGATCAGCCAGGACCGCATCATCATTGGGGGGGAAGAGAGCGCCGGCCTCACCATCAAGGGGCATGTGCCGGAGAAGGACGGCATTCTCGCCTGTTTCCTCGTGGCGGAGATGGTGGCGCGGGAGGGGATGTCGGTAAAGCGCCTTCTGGAGAGACTCTATGGCGAGGTCGGCACGTTTGTCACCAAGCGCGAGAACATTACCCTCTCCCCGGAGCTCGAGGCGGGGTATGCCGCCAAGCAGCACCAGGCGCCGGGGGAATTCGCCGGCCTGAAGGTCAGGGAAACCGTCACCGTCGACGGGAGCAAATTCATTCTGGAAGACGGCAGCTGGCTCCTCTTCCGCAAGTCGGGAACCGAGCCGGTCGTCCGGCTTTACGGCGAGGCGTCCTCCGCGGAGAGGCTTGCGGCGGTCATGGCGGCCGGCAAGGCGTTCATCCTCGGCTGATTGCCGGCCCTTATCGAACTCACGGAGGTTTTTCATCTATGCTGAGCACTGAAATGGCAGTGGCACTGAACGGGCATCTCAATACGGAACTCTATTCCGCCCACCTCTACCTTTCCATGTCGTCCTACGCCAATTTCCTCGGTCTTAAGGGGGCCGCCAACTGGTTCATGGTGCAGTACCAGGAGGAGATGGTTCACTTTACGAAGTTCTACGATTACATCAACAGCCAGGGGGAGCATGTGAAGCTCGGTCCCCTTGATGCACCGCCGAGCGAATTTGCCAACCTTCTGGCCATGTTCCAGAAAACCATTGAGCACGAAACACACATCACGAAATGTATCAATGACCTGACCGAACTGGCGGTGCAGCAGAAGGATCACGCCACCCAGATTTTTCTCCAGTGGTTCATTACCGAGCAGATCGAGGAGGAGGAGAATGATCGTGAGATCATCGGCAAGCTGAAGCTCGTGGGGGATAACGGCTACGGGCTCCTGATGATCGATACCGAACTTGGCGCCCGGGTCTTTACGCCGCCTCCCGCCGCCGGACAGGGGGCCTGACAATCGGTTTGCGGTGCGGGAGGGGCGGTCCTGCCTGCCCTCCCGCACGAGCCTGTGGAGGTCTCCGTGAAGGTGAGATTCTGTGAGCACAACAAGGGAAAAAACAAGGCGTACCGAAAGCTCAGGGAGAATTTCCCCTCACTTGATGTGAAGATCAAGGACTGCATCAGGAAATGCGGGCCGTGCCACAAGACCCCCTTTGCCGTTGTTGATGGCAAGACCGTCTGCGGCATTGACGCCGAAGATCTGTATCACAAGATCATTAAGGAAATGGAATAACCCGCCCCTCCCATTCTTCCCCGTCTTTCCTCTCCATCCCCAACCCTGCCGTCACCAGTCATCAGGACAGCTCCCCGCCATCCTTCCAGCCTCACCGTTGAAATGTCCCCCTTTGTCGCTTTCGATGTGACTGTGGTAATGAAAAATTATTATGTGGCGCGATGTTACATGATGACAGTATTGTATACGTAATCGCTTTTGTCGAAGTCTTGCGTGGCATTTATCGAAATAAGCGATGTGGTTTAATGTGATGCGCGGGAGAGGCGTCCTGCCGGTTGCCGGCACACGTCCCACTCAGGCGGGGGGAGTCACCATGCCTATGCTCAAGAGAGCACTCATGACCATTTTCGAGAGTTGGCGCCGGATTGTCTGCATCTGTGCCGTCGTGCTGGTCGGAATTCTCGTCTCGACGGCCCACTTTCATTTCTACGGCCATCTGGAAGGACTCTATGCCCTCAGGGACAAAAATGGTGCCATCGTATTGACAGACGACTTGATTCTCGGCGACGAGGACCAGGTCGTCTTTGCGTTTCCCGTCGAGAGAGTGCTCGGATTCTTTCGCGGCGGTGTCGGGCATGCGAGCGGGATAGCCCACCTGGATACGGAGTGGTTCCGGTTCGACGGGAGTGGTTACGTCCGGTCTTACATGGCCGACGGAACATATTATCTGATGTGCTTCAGCCGGTTCATCGACAGTGCCGGCCTGGAGACCAAGGGACTGTTCGTCGGCGGGGGACTTCCCTTCGATCTGAATGGTGACCAGCGCGTCACGATGAACGAAACCGGGATGGCCTACTACAACGGCAAGGAGTGGTTGCATACCTGGTGCAACGTAAACGAGTCGATCGCCTCGGGGCAGCATCCGGAAGCCCCGATTGCACCATCCACCTGGAGGTTCCTCGGCAGTTCGGTCACGATGAAGACCGACGAAGAACTCGTTCTGACGAGCAACCATGAGGTCGATATTGACGGGACTCCCTTCCGGGTCGAACGCATCGCGTCATTCAAGGCCGGTGCCCGTCATACGACCCTCGCCATCACCATCAGAAACATCGGACGAAACCCTGCCGGTTACTATTACGTCTATGGTGATGAACCGTGGGTGGGGGATTACGGGACATCGACGGGCAATGTCGGATGGATTCAGGACCGGCTCATCAAGTACGAAACGGCAATCAGCCCCCTCAACTACGGGTGGGCGGGCTATTTCGACTACGGTAACGAGGCCGCGGGCGAGAGCCACAATCAGAGTGGCACGGCGAATTTCATCGAGTGGCAGGACGGGCTGCGTCCCGATCTCGTTTACTTCTCCAACAAGATCGGCACCTTTGCCGAAGAGAAAGACCGGGTTCCCCTCGCCAGTCCGAACAATAGGGTCATCATGCTGCAGTGGGGGCCGCGGATGCTCGTTCCCGGGCAATCCGAAACCATAATCATTTCCGTTGGCATGGCCGACGCCAACCCCGTGACCGGCTTCCCGGTCAAACCCGACACCTCGGGCACCCTTCACCTGCTCATTCCCTACCTGAAATCGGGGGTCTGAACGACCCCCCTCATCACACTTCAGCTCCGACCGACGTTCCCGTGGCATAGACGAAACGAGATGGCGTGGGCGGCGAGCATCTGCAGCCGACGACGTCATCCTGCCGTGCCGAACTGGCTCTGGAAGAGCGGTTCGGCGGCAAATATCCGTACCCCGTGGTCGGGGTTGGCCGCGGCGTGGAGCAGGATGTGGAAGACGGCCTCTACCTCGACGTCACGCCCGATGGCGGCGGCGATCTCGTCGGCGGTGGCCGGTTCCCCCCCTCCCTGCAGGTGGGCGATGACCTCGGCCTGGAGCTTCAGAACCACCCCCGCCGCCTTTTTGCCCGCCTCAACCCCCGGCTGGTGGTAGGCATTGATGTCGGTCAGCGCTGCGTAGAGACCGACGGCGCGTTCGAAGAGGGCGATCAGGACCCCGATCGTGGCGGGAGAAACCTCCGGGATCGTGATGGTGAGGGATTCGCGGCCGTTTTCGTGGAGGGCGGCGCGGGTCCCCTGGAAAAAGCCCGAGAGGTAGTCGCCGCTCGTCACCCCCGGTTCGACCTCAAGAGACTTCCCGTCGCGATCCCGCAGCACCTCGACGAAGGTCACGAAGAAGTTGTTGATCCCCTCCCGCAACTGCTGGACGTAGGCGTGCTGGTCCGTGGATCCTTTGTTGCCGTACACCGCGATCCCCTGGTTCACCACAGTGCCGGTGCGGTCGCGCTCTTTGCCGAGGGACTCCATGACAAGCTGCTGGAGGTACCGGGAAAAGAGGAGCAGGCGATCCTTGTAGGGGAGAATGACCATGTCGCGGGTACCCCGCCCGCCGGTGGCGTGGTGCCACATGAGGGCCAGGAGTGCCGCCGGGTTAGTGGCGGTCGTCCGCCGGCGGGTGAGGGCATCGCACTGCCGGGCACCTGCCAGTATCCCGTCGATGTCGATCCCCTGGAGCGCCGCCGGGAGAAGGCCGACGGCGGAAGTCTCCGACGTCCGCCCCCCCACCCAGTCCCACATCGGGAAGCGGGCCAGCCACCCGGCCTCGGTGGCGGTCCGGTCCAGCTCGCTTCCCGCGCCGGTAACTGCCATCGCATGACGGTGGAAATCAAGGCCGGCACGGCGGTAGGCGTCCTGGGCCTCAAGCATCCCGCTCCGTGTCTCCTTGGTCCCGCCGCTTTTCGAAATGACCACGGTCAGCGTTTCTGCCAGTCCGTTCCCCAGCCTGGCGAGGACCCGGTCCATGCCGTCGGGGTCGGTGTTGTCGAAAAAGTGCGGCTCCAGCCGGTCGGCGGCCGTGCCGAGGGCGTCGGCCACGAACTGAGGCCCGAGGGCCGACCCGCCGATGCCGATCACCAGCAGCCGGCGGAACCGCGTTCCTCCCGGTGCGGTGATCGTTCCCCCGTGGATGCCGGCGGCGAACTCCTTCACCCGTGCCACGGTTTCCACAATCTCCGCCGCAATCTCTTCGCTGGGTGCGAGGGAGGGGTCGCGCAGCCAGTAGTGACCCACCATCCGGTTTTCGTCGAGGTTGGCGATGGCTCCCCGTTCCAGATTCTCCATCTCCGCATAGGCGCGTTGCATCGCCGGTTCCATGCGGGCAAGAAAGTCGTCTGGGAAATTCATCCTGCTGACATCGAGCATGAGCCCCGTTTCGGGGTCGTGAAAGAGATGCTTCCGGTAGCGTTGCCACAATGCGGGTGCGTTCATGGGTTCCTCCTGGAGTCGGTCGAGGTCTCAGGCGAGGGCGCCGGTACAGCTGGAACCTTCGCCGGCGGTGCAGCAGTAGCAGTGCTGCGCCAGAAAAAGCGGGGCGCCGGTGCAGGCCGCCACTTTGAGGTCGTCTATTTTTATGGCGTTGCCGGACTTCCCCGTGATAGGAAGGCCGACCGCCTGATTGAAGTCGCAGTTGTACAGGAAACCCTTCCAGTCGACGCTTACGAGGGGCCGGCACATGATGGAACGGGCCGCATCAGGGTTGAAGCTGGTGGCGAGGAGCGCGAGGTAGCGCTCGTAGGCCCCCGTGGATTCGAGGTGCTTGCGGCAGCGGCCGATGGGGGCGTTGGTGATGGTGAACAGGTTGTTGAAGCGCACCCCGTGCCGGGCCGCGAGGGCGACAAGCACGGCCATGATAAGGGGTTTTCTGACGGGCATAGGGAAGTTATAAACCAGGCAGGGGGTGATGGCAATGGACAAAGCAGTCTTGCCTTCGCTGCCGCTGGACAACGGAGGGGGAGGGGGCGACCGCCCCCGGCAGTTCTCTGCGGAATGGCCGCGTTGCCTCGGTCCGGGGGAGAAATGCTTTGACAACAGCGGCGATATTCCTTTAGTATTGCCGAAAATTTGCCTGAGGATATGTGATGCACGCTGCCCTTGCCCTTGTCGGGGAAGACCTGAAAAACGTCGAATTACAGTTCAGAAAGGATCTGGAGTCGGATGTCTATCTCATCCGCAAGGTGGGAGAGTACGTCCTCGCCAGCGGCGGCAAGCGGATTCGTCCGGCGCTGCTCCTCCTTTCGTCGAAACTGTGCGGTTACCAGGGCGACCGGCATGTGCCGCTGGCGAGCGTCATCGAGTTCATCCACACGGCCACCCTTCTGCACGACGACGTGGTCGACAACGCTACGCTCCGGCGCGGCAACGCGTCGGCCAACGAGGTCTGGGGGAATGAGGCCTCGGTCCTCGTCGGCGACTTCCTCTTCTCCAAGTCCTTCTCCCTCATGGTCGACGCGGGAGACCTGCAGGTCCTCAAGGTGATGTCCAACGCCACCACCATCATTGCCGAGGGGGAGGTGCTCCAGCTCCTCTGCACGAGCGACCTCGAGATGAGCCACGAGCGCTACATCGAAGTGGTGAAGAGCAAGACTGCGGTCCTTCTCTCGGCCGCCTGCGAGGCGGGCGCCATCCTTGGCGGCGTTTCTCCCGAGCAGGTGGCGGCTCTCCGCGATTACGGGATGGATCTGGGGATCGCCTTCCAGCTCATGGACGACACCCTCGACTACACCGCCGTGGAGGAGCAGTTCGGCAAGGAAATCGGCCACGATCTCGAAGAAGGGAAGATCACCCTTCCCCTCATCCACACGCTCCGCCGCTGCACCGACGAGGAGCGTGAGACCATCGCCGCCATCGTGGAAAAGGACGCCATGGAACCGGGGGATTTCGAGTCGGTCTTCACCCTGGTCCACAAATACGGCGGCATCCAGTACACCACCGAGGTCGCCACCGAATACACCTCCCGTTGCAAATCCCACCTGAACGTCTTTCCCGATTCTTCGGAGAGGGATGCCCTCATCGAGCTCGCCGATTACGTGGTGAGCCGCAAGCAGTAGCGCACGGCACCAGAACCGTTCTCCTTTGCCGGTCGGCGGCCGTGGGCTTTGTCGCTCAGATTTGCCCTTGCAATATCCCCCTTCATGAACTAATAGTTGATCCATGAAGCCGTCCGGAATGCCACGCATCCTGCTTCTTGCCTCCTCCATCGTCGGGATCAGTCTCTTCCACTACCTGACCCCTCTCCATCGTCCGGCGTTGCACGATATCCTGCAGCGTCTCTATTACATCCCGATCATCATGGCGGCGTTCTGGTTCGGGCTGCGCGGCGGCCTGATCTCCTCCATCATCGTCAGCGTCCTCTACGCCCCCCACGTCCTCTTCCAGTGGGGGGTGCAGCCCTCTCTGGAACTTGAAAAATTCCTCGAAATACTCCTGTACAACGTGGTCGGCGGCGTCACGGGGTTTCTCTGCCAGAAGGAGGAGCTGCGCCGCGGTGAACTGGAGCGGACTGCCCAGGGGCTCGAAGAGTCGTACCGCACGCTCCAGCGCCAGGCTGACCTGATCATTGAAATCGAGGAGCAGCTTCGTCGCGCCGAGCGCCTGTCGACCGTCGGCGAACTGTCGGCCATGCTTGCCCATGAGATTCGCAACCCCCTCGGCTCCATCAGAGGAACGGCGGAGATTCTCCGCGACGACTTCCGGCCGGGGGACCGAAAATACGAATTCCTCGAGATCCTGCTCAAGGAAACCGACCGGCTGAACCGGGTCGTGGAGGACTTCCTCCGGCTTGCCCGCCCCATCGACGTGGAGCGCACAACCTGTGACATTGTCGCCGAGCTGCGGGAGGTCGTTACGCTCCTCGGGGGGCAGGCGGCCGGCCGTCAGGTGCGGCTCGACCTGGAGGCGGCGGAAATCCCTCCCGTGTCAGGGGACGGAGAGCGGCTCCGGCAGGTGTTTTTCAATCTCCTGCTGAACGGCATCCAGGCCACCGGCCCGGGGGGACGCGTCGCGGTGCGGGTGACACCCGTCGCTGCCAGCGGCGAGGCCCCCGCCGGGGTGGAGCTTGCATTCAGAGATACGGGAAAGGGGATCGCCGTCGCCGACATCGAACGGGTATTCACCCCGTTCTTCACCACCAAGGAGGGGGGGACCGGGCTCGGGCTTGCCATCACGCAGCGGATCGTGGAGGCCCACGGCGGCACGATCGCCGTTGAAAGCGGCGCGGGGAAGGGAACGACGTTCCGGGTGTGGCTCCCCCGATGAGGAGTGCGGAGTGAAAAGCGAGGAGAGGACCATGCAGCGAATCCTGATCGTTGACGATGACGTCTCGTTGCGGCGGGTACTGGAGTATAATCTGCAGGAGGCGGGGTACGAGGTGCTCACCGCCGGCAGCGGCGAAGAAGGGGTGCGGCTTTTCGAGGAGCGGGGGCCGGCGCTCGTGATCACCGACCTCAAGATGCCCGGTATGGGCGGCTTTCAGCTCCTCCAGCAGATAAAGGAGAAATCACCCGAGACCCTCGTCATCGTCATCACCGCCTTCGGTGCCGTGGAGACGGCGGTGGAGGCGATGAAGCTCGGCGCCTACGATTTCATCACCAAGCCGTTCAACCGTGACGCCTTGCGCCTGACGGTGCTCAAGGCCCTGGACATGCAGGGGCTCTCCCGGGAAAACCGGCGTCTGAAGGAAGAGCTGTCGGAGCGGGAGGCCTACCGGAACATTGTCGGCATCTCCCGGCGGATGGAGGAGGTCTTCCGGATTATCGGCCGGGTTGCCGACACCGAAGCAACCGTGCTCATCACGGGAGAGTCGGGAACCGGCAAGGAGCTCGTTGCCCGGGCGGTCCACGGCCAGAGCGGCCGCCGCTCCGCTCCGTTCGTCGCCATCAACTGCGCCGCCATCCCCCGCGACCTGCTGGAGAGCGAGCTATTCGGCCACGTGAAGGGGGCATTTACCGGCGCCGTGAAGGACAAGGTGGGGAAGTTCCGGCAGGCCGATGGCGGGACGCTCTTCCTCGACGAGGTGGGGGAGTTGCCGGTGGAGCTTCAGTCGAAGCTGCTGCGCGCCCTGCAGGAAAAGGAGGTGCAGCCGGTGGGAGGAACGGCGCCCCAGAAGCTCGATGTGCGGGTGGTGGCCGCCACCAACGCCGATCTCGAAGAGGCGATCGAGGAGGGGCGGTTTCGCGAAGACCTCTTCTACCGCCTTTCGGTCATCCCCGTCCACCTCCCCCCCCTGCGGGAGCGCACCGAGGATATTCCGCTGCTGGTGCGGCATTTCGTCGCCAAGCACGGCGGGGCTGCGGTGGCCTTTGCGCCGGCGACCCTGGAGGTCATGGCCGCCTACGGCTGGCCTGGCAACGTCCGGGAGTTGGAGAATACGGTGGAGCGGATGCTCATCATGCGCAACGGCGACACCATCACCCCCGAGGATCTGCCGGAGAAGGTGCGCCACGGCCGGAGCGCTCCGCGGGAGTGCCCCGTCGTCAACCTTCCGGACGAAGGGTACTCGCTGGAACAGCTCGAACGGGAGATAGTCGTCGAGGCCCTGGAGCGCAACAACTGGAACCAGAGCTCGGCGGCCCGGTTTCTGCGGATCCCCCGCCACACCCTGATCTATCGCATGGAGAAGTACACCATCACCCCTCCGGAGAAAAGACGATGAACATGATGAAGATTGCCCGCATGGTCCCGGTACTCATCCTGGTGGCGCTGCTTGGCTGTTCCCGCCCGCAGAAGCCGGCTGTCGAAGGAAGTCCCGCCCCCGATTTCACCCTGAATACCCTGAACGGCGAGCTGGTGAAGCTCTCCGATCTGAAGGGGCAGGTGGTCCTCGTCAACTTCTGGGCCACCTGGTGTCCTCCCTGCCGGGAGGAGATCCCCTCCCTCATGCGGCTCAATGCCGCCATGGCCGGCAAACCGTTCCGGATGCTCTGCGTCTCCATCGACGAGGGGGGGAAGGTCGCCATCGAGGAGTTCTTCCGCAAGAGCGGGTACTCCCTCCCCACGCTCCCCGACACCGACAAGCGGGCCGGCACGCTGTACGGCATCACCGGCGTCCCCGAGACTTTTGTCATCGACAAACGGGGTGTTATACTCAAAAAAGTCGTCGGCGGCATGGAGTGGGACCGTCCCGACGTTGTCGCGTATCTCACCGATATCATGAACAAACCGTAGCGGCCCGGTCCGGCGGTTCGAGGTATCCATGCAGCCAGCCAACATCACCTTTTTCGGCGCGTTTCTCGCGGGGCTCCTCTCGTTCCTCTCCCCCTGCGTACTCCCCCTGATCCCTTCGTACATCACCTACATCACCGGTCTCTCCTTCGCCGATCTCCAGGCGGAGCACCCGACCCACAAGGTCCGGCAGCAGACCATGATCCATTCGCTCCTCTTCATCGCCGGCTTCACCGTGGTATTCGTGCTGCTCGGGGCCTCGGCCACGTTCGTGGGGGGCTTTCTCCAGGAGCATATGGAGAGCATCCGCAAGGTGGGGGGGGTACTGATCGTCATCTTCGGGATCCACGTCTCGGGGGTGCTCCCGATCCACATGCTCCTGGGCGAAAAGCGGTTCACCGTCCACCGCAAACCGGCGGGCTATCTGGGGAGCTTACTCGTCGGCCTCGCCTTTGCGGCCGGCTGGACCCCCTGCATCGGCCCGATCCTGGCGACGATCCTCATGGTGGCGGCCACCGAGGATACGGTCTTCCACGGCATCGCCCTCCTCTTCGCCTATTCCATGGGGCTTGCCATCCCCTTTTTCCTCTCCTCCCTCGCCATGCACCAGTTTCTCGTCTTATTCAACCGGTTCAAGAAGCATATCCGCGTCCTCGAGATCGTGACCGGCGTCTTCCTGGTCATCGTCGGCGTCATGATCTTCACCAACTACCTGAGCGTTCTCTCCCGCTATACCATGAAATGGTTGGGAGGAAACTGACGGGTGGGCGTCCCTCTGTTTTCGATTCAACTGGCGGTGGCCGATCTCGATGCCACGGAGGCCTTCTACGGCGGCATCCTCGAGCTCGACGTCATGCGGGCCCTGACGGCCCGCGGCGCTCCGGAGCATCTGACCCTGAATCAGGGCAGGGGGGAGATCATCTTCGTGGAAGAGGAGGCGGTGGCCCGGGCCCATCCGCTGCTTGGAGAGCGGCTCGATGAGTATCCCAAGGGGGTCGGCATGACCATCCACGTGACGGTCGGCGACATCGTCGGGACGTACGAGGCGGTGCTGGAGGAGGAGCTGGAGATCTTCTACCCGTTGGAGATGAAACCTTACGGCATCAGGGAATTCTGGTGTTTCGACCCTGACGGGTTCCTGGTCGCCGTCGAGGAGCAGAAAAGCAGAGGGGCGTGATGATCACGCCCCTTCGTTGCGGTCCTTCTTTTCGTTCTTCCGACCGGAAGAGCAGCCATCGGCCATTCAGGTCGAAACCCCGAGCCGGGGGAGGATCACCCGGTTGAGGATGACCCAGAAGGCGAGAAAGCCTCCCATCATCAGCAGTTCTTTCATGATTGCACCTCCCGAAACAAGAATATCAGATATCTGAATTGTTGAATAGGTTGTTTTGTGCGGCAGGTGCGCTCTTCTCGTGTCAGGGGAGGGTAAAGTAGAACGTCGCCCCCGCGTTGACCATCCCCTCGGCCCACACACTCCCCCCGTGGCGCTGGATGATCCGTTTCACCGTCGCAAGCCCCACGCCGGTCCCCTCGAACTCGTGCCGGTGGTGGAGCCGCTGGAAGGCGCCGAACAGCTTGCCGGAGTATGCCATGTTGAAACCGGCCCCGTTGTCCCGGACGTAACAGACCCGCTTTCCATCCTGCTCCTCCACGCCGAAGCTGATTTCCGTCTCTTCTCTCTTGCCGGAGTATTTCCAGGCATTGCCGAGCAGATTTTCCAGCGCCACCCGGAGCAGGTTTGCATCGCCGCGAACCATGACTTCCGGCGCAATGACGATGCGGACCCGACGCTGGGGCGACGAGGCGGTCAGCTCAGAGCAGATCTCCCGCGCCATGGCGCCGAGATCCACATCTCCCAGCGTGAGTGTCCCCGTCGTTATCCGGGAAAGCGTCAGCAGGTCGTCGATGAGGGTTTCCATCCTCCTGGTTGCATTGCATATCCGGGTCAGATATTCCTTCCCGCTTTCGGGTACCGTCTCGGCGAACTCCTCCAGGAAAATCCGGGTGTAACCCTCGATGTGACGCAGCGGCGCCCGCATGTCGTGAGAGACCGAATAGCAGAAGCTCTCCAGCTCCCGGTTGACCATCTCGTACTGGGCGGTCCGTTCCCTGACCCGCTGCTCCAGCTCGTCGTTGAGGCGTCGGATCTCCCCCTCCGCCTTCACCCGGGCGGTGATGTCGCGCATGATGATCTGGGCCGCCGGTTCCCCTCGGTAATTCATCGGGATGCCGATGGTTTCTATGTCGATCACCTCTCCGTCCAGGCGAACCAGCTTTTGCCTCGACAGGGGGACGCAGAGCTTCTCCTCGTAAATTTGGCGGATTCGGGTACGGACCAGGTCGCGTACGTCGAGATGGACGAAGTCGGCAAGCGGTTTTCCGATGAGTTGGTCGGCACGTTCGGCGCCATAGAGGGCAACGGCGGCCCCGTTTACATAAACATACCTCCCTGCGGAATGGACTACGATGGCGTCAGGTGAAGACTCCACGAGGGAGCGGTACCGTTCCTCGCTGTCGCGCAGCCGTGCTTCGGCCCCCCTGGGGTCTCCTATTTCGCAGCTGGAATTGGCGGAATTCGCTGTCTCGTCGCTTCGGCACATGGCGAAGGCTTTCGTGGCCGCACGTTCGCGTTCCTCGAGGTCGCTGACACGCTTTCTGAGGTGCTGCAGCTCCTTCAAGAGCTCTTCTCGGGTTGTAGCGGTTTTCATGGTGAGTATCGGTTTCCTTGCTTGTTGTCGGTGCCGGCCGGAGATCTTCCCGCAGGTTTGTCTGTCGGTGGGGACAGGTAAGGTCATTCTGGCAAAAATTGCCGGAATTGTCGATGGCTTCTGAGGTGTCAGCACGGGAAGTCCTGCGGAAAAACGCGAGGAGAGCGGTGTGGAGAAAGGGGTTGACTTTCGCCGGGCAATAATCTAATTTGAAAATCACTTTCACCTGAGGGGCGGGAATGAAGCGGGTCAAAAAGCAGATTTTCCATGACTACATTGCCAAGCAGGGCCTCAAGTCGACCAGACAGCGGGATATCATCCTCGAGGCATTCCTCTCTTCGGAGCGCCACCTCAGCATCGAGGAACTCTACCTGAAGCTCCGGGCGAAGCACCCCAACATCGGTTACGCCACGGTCTACCGGACCCTCAAGCTCTTCGCCGATTCGGGGATTGCCCGCGAGATGCAGTTCGGCGACGGGCAGACCCGCTACGAACACGTGGGGGAGGGAGAGCACCACGATCATCTCGTCTGCACCGGCTGCGGAACCATCATCGAGTTCGAGAACGAGACGATCGAGACGCTCCAGAACGAAGTCGCCGCCGCCCACGGCTTCCTGATAAAGACCCACAAGCTGGAGCTCTACGGGCTGTGTGCCCGGTGTCAGAGGTAGCAGGTACCACCATGCGTCGCATGCAGCGGAAGGGTGCGGCGTGTTTTTTTGAGAAGCATCATGAAAGTGATTTTCACTAACATAATTTATGGCTTGAGGTAGTCCTGATGTCCCTATTCAAGAAGAAATCGTCCTGTCATGGCAACGAAACAAGCCCCTCCGCCCGGGGGAAGAAGGTCGCCCTCGTCGGCAATCCCAACGTCGGAAAGAGTGTCCTCTTCAACGCCCTTACCGGCGCCTACGTGGCGGTCTCCAACTACCCCGGCACGTCGGTGGAGGTCTCCCGCGGCGGTGCGACCATCGACGGCACCCCCTACGAGATCATCGACACCCCGGGCATGTATTCGATCCTCCCGATCACCGAGGAAGAGCGGGTGGCGCGGGAGATCCTCCTCACCGAGAAGCCCGACGTGGTGCTTCACGTCCTCGACGCCCGCAACCTGGAGCGGATGCTCACCATGACGATCCAGCTCGTGGAGGCGGGGCTGCCGGTCATCCTCGTGGTGAACATCATGGACGAGGCGGAGCGGATGGGGCTCGTCATCGACATCCCGCTCCTGGCCGAAAAGCTCGGGATTCCGGTCATCGGGGCCGCCACCGCCAAGAAGCGGGGGCTTCCGGAGATCCGGCAGGCCATCGCCTCCTGCGATGCGGGGCGTCATGCGGTCTTCGGCTACAGCCGGCGGCTCGAAGGAGACATCGACGAGATCGCGGGGCTCCTCCACGGCGAGTACACCCTGGCAAAGAAGGCTCTGGCGCTGCTCCTGCTCCAGCGGGACGACGAGATTGCGCGCCTCGTGAAGGCCCAGGAGGGTGAACGGGCGCCTCTCATCGCAGAACGGGTGAAGGAGAAGGTCTTCGAGCGGCGGGAGTCATTCCACCTCGACCTCTCCCTGGAGCGGAAGCAGGTCGTGAAGGGGCTCGTGGACGGGGTTGTGCAGGTTCCCGCAAAGCGCCGGGTGACCTTCGGCGAGCGGCTCTCCTCCTGGTCCGTCAACCCCATAACCGGCGTGCCGCTGCTTCTGGTCGTCCTCTACTACGGTCTCTACGAGTTCGTCGGCGTCTTCGGGGCCGGAACCCTGGTCGATTTCCTGGAAGGGAAGCTCTTCGAGGAGCTGTTCAACCCGTGGATCTCGAAGCTGGTGAAGGGGCTCATCCCGTGGGAGGTGATCCAGGAGCTCTTCGTCGGTGAATACGGGGTGATCACCCTGGGGCTCCGCTATGCCGTGGGGATCATCCTCCCCATCGTCGCCACCTTCTTCCTCTTCTTCTCGATCCTGGAAGACAGCGGCTACTTCCCGCGGCTCGCGCTGCTGGTGGACCGGCTCTTCAAGAAGATCGGCCTCACCGGCCGCGCCGTGATCCCGATGGTGCTCGGCTTCGGCTGCGACACCATGGCCACCATGGTCACCCGGACCCTGGAGACGGTGCGGGAGCGGATCATCGCCACGGTGCTCCTGGCGCTCGCCATCCCCTGTTCGGCCCAGCTCGGCGTCATCATGGCGCTCCTCTCCAAGGCGCCGGGTGCGCTGGCGCTCTGGAGCGTCTGCCTCCTGGTGATCTTCCTCGTGATCGGGCTGCTGGCGGCCCGGATCATGCCGGGAGAGACCCCCATGTTCTACATGGAGCTCCCCCCCATGCGGCTGCCGCAGCTCTCCAACGTCATGACCAAGACCTACACCCGGATGCAGTGGTACTTTCTGGAGATTCTCCCCCTCTTCATCTTCGCGTCGGTGATGCTCTGGCTCGGCAAGATCACGAAGTTCTTCGACACGCTCGTCGCCTGGATGGAGCCGGTCATGACCTCCATCGGGCTTCCCAAGGAGTCGGCGGTGGCCTTCATCTTCGGCTTCTTCCGGCGCGACTACGGCGCCGCCGGTCTCTACGACCTGCAGACCAAGGGGCTCATGAACCCGCGGCAACTGGTGGTGGCGGCGGTGACTCTCACCCTCTTCGTGCCGTGCGTGGCCCAGTTTCTGATGATGAAGAAGGAGCGGGGACTCAAGACCGCCACCATCATCGCCATATTCATCTCCGTTGCCGCCTTCGGGAGCGGCTGGCTTCTGAACCGCCTCATCCTCGTCACGGGGATCCTATGATCCGGTGCGGGTTTTGCGGACATGAATTCCCCGAGGACGAGGGGATCCGCTCCTGCGGCAAGTGCGGCAAGCCGGGCGGATGCCGGATGGTGCGCTGCCCCAAATGCTTCTACGAGAATCCGCCGGAGCCGAAATCGCTCAAGACGCTGAAAAAACTGTTCGAAAAGATAAAATAAGTGCAAGGAGACGATATGAAACTGTCCCACAAAGCAGAAGAGATCCTCGAAGCGCTCTGGATGGCGGTCGAGGAGGAGAAGCGCGGCTTTCTCGAGGCGGACAAGATCAAGATCCCGGCCGACGATTCCGCCTACGCCGAACTCGCCTCCCTCGCCTTCGTCGAGGTGCGTGACGGCCGCGTCTACCTCCGTGCCGAGGGGAAGGAGGAGGGGAAGCGGACCGTGCGCCGGCACCGGCTGGCGGAGCGGCTCATGATGGATGTCCTCAACATCCGGGGGGATAACGCCGAAGACAAGGCGTGCGAGTTCGAGCACCTGCTCCACGAAGAGGTGGACGCCAAGGTCTGCACCATGCTTAACCACCCCACCACCTGCCCCCACGGCAAGCCGATCCCCCCCGGCGACTGCTGCGACGTGGCCCGAAAGAGCGGCGACCTCGGCGTGGTCCCCCTCACGGAGCTCAAGGCGGGGGACGAGGGGGAGATCGCATACATCCTCACCGAGGACGACATCAAGATGCGCAAGCTGATGGCGATGGGGGTCCTGCCGGGAAACCGGATCAACCTGATGCAGACCTTCCCCTCGTACATCTTCCGGGTCGGCTATTCGGAGTTCGCCATCGACACCAACCTGGCGCGGGAGATCTTCGTCAGGCGCTAGTGCCGCGCCATGAAAGGGGGACTGTTGCCATCGACGACGGTCCGAGCGGAATGTCGAACCCTCTCCCCAGGGGAGAGAGTGGCTGAAGACCGGGTGAGGGGAAACCTGGGTTAGCCACGTGCAATTGGTGTCGTCTTGAATGCCAAGTTGAATCAATAGAGCTGGTTCCCGATCTGAATGAATAATCCCTTGACGCGGTAGTTTGCGGGGTGTATGTATGTCGTGTTACTGATTTCGAATTTGGTAACACCGAGCAGCGACCCATCGCCGCGTCGGTAATTAATGGTTCGGAAGGGAATATTCATGCATATGGCAGACGCGCTGCTGTCCCCGGCGGTTGGCGGCACGATGTGGGCCGCCACGGCCGGGATGATCGCATACAGCTCGCGGAAGGTGCGGCAGGAGCTCGACGACCGGAAGGTCCCGCTGATGGGGGTGCTCGGGGCGTTCCTCTTTGCCGCCCAGATGATCAACTTCAGCATCCCTGCCACCGGCTCCAGCGGTCACCTGGGAGGTGGGCTCCTCCTCACGATACTCCTCGGGCCCTGGGCGGCATTCCTGACCATTGCCTCCGTGCTGGTGGTCCAGGCGCTTTTCTTTGCCGATGGGGGGCTGCTCGCCCTCGGCTGCAACGTGTTCAACATGGGGTTCATCCCCGCGTTCATCGTCTACCCCCTGGTTTACCGGCGGATCGCCGGGAAGAGTCCCAGCCAGGCGCGGCTCACGACGGCGATCATGATTTCGGCCATTGTCGGCCTGCAGCTGGGACCGTTCGGTGTTGTCCTGGAGACGTGGTTTTCGGGGATATCGGCCCTGCCGTTTTCGACCTTCGCGCTCCTCATGCAACCGATCCACCTTGCCATCGGCATTGTGGAGGGGGTGGTGACCGTGGCCGTTGTCTCGTTCGTATTCAAGGCCCGCCCCGAGATTCTGCATGGTGCCCTGGAAGCGCACCCCAGCGGCGTCCGGCCGCTGCGTGCGGTGGCGGCCGCATTTCTGGCTGCCGCCATTCTGACGGGGGGGATCGTCTCCTGGTTCGCTTCCAAGGACCCCGACGGCCTTGAATGGGCCATTGCCCGGGTGACCGGCACGGAGGCGCTGAAAGGGCCGGAGCAGGGACTCCACCGGGCGTTGGCCGGCGTGCAGGGGAAGACGGCGTTCCTCCCCGATTACTCCTTCAGAAAACCGGCCGAGCCGCAGAATGGGGGAGTGAAACCCGAAGGCGAGGCCAGGAACGGTGATGCGGACCGGCTGGGCACCAGTGTCGCGGGTGTCGTCGGGGTCCTGATGACGCTGGCCCTGGCCCTGCTGGCCGGTTTCGTCCTGAAGAAGCGGAAGCAGTCGGCCTGCTGAGGCGGTACGCCGACTCACGGACACGCTCTTAATCTCTGCCGAACACGGGGGAGGGGGGACGGCAACCCTCCCTCTCTTTTTATGAAAGATGGGCATGGCATCTCTTGACGGAGCACTCCTCGACTTCAAGCGGCTGGATCAGCTGGCGACCGGGAACACGCCGCTCCACCGGCTCGACCCGCGGGCCAAGGTCCTGGTGGTCCTCGTCTTCATCATTTCGGTAATCTCCTTCAACCGATACGAAGTAAGCGCCCTGGTCCCCTTCTTCATCTTTCCGCTGGCCATGGTTTCCCTCGGCAATCTCCCGGCCGGATACCTCGCCCGGAAAATAGCGCTCCTCTGCCCCTTCGCTCTCATGGTGGGGGTGTTCAACCCGCTGTTCGACCGGGAGATCCTCGTCCATCTCGGCCCCGTCGGCATCAGCGGCGGCTGGATTTCGTTCGCCTCCATCATCGTCCGCTCCGTGCTGACGGTGGGGGGAGCCCTCGTCCTGGTTGGCGTCACCGGCTTCACCTCCGTCTGCAGCGCCCTGGAACGGATGGGGATGCCCCAGACCTTCGCCGTGCAGCTCCTCTTCCTCTACCGTTACATCTTCGTCCTGACCGAGGAGGGGGCACGGATGGCCCGGGCCCGGGAACTGCGCTCCTTCGGCAGGAGGGGGATGGAGGTGAGGGTCTTCGGCTCCCTCGTGGGGCATCTGCTGCTGCGGACCTGGGAGCGGGCCGAACGGATCCACCTTGCCATGCTCTGCCGGGGGTTCCGCGGCGAATTCCATCTGCGCCGGCCATATCGCTTCGGCGTTCCCGAGATCCTGTTCATCACCGGGTGGACGGCACTGTTCATACTCTTCCGACTGGTCAATGTTCCTGCCCTCTTCGGGGGGTGGATTATGGAGATGTTCCGATGAGCCACCATATCGTCGAAGCGAGGGAGCTGCGCCATACCTATCCGGACGGCACCGCCGCCCTCAACGGGGTCTCCTTCCGGATCCACCACGGCGAGGCCGTGGCGGTCATCGGCGCCAACGGGGCGGGAAAGTCGACCCTGCTCCTCCACCTGAACGGCTACCTGGTCCCCACGGCAGGAGAGGTCCGGATCGGCGATTTCCCCCTGACGAAGGAGACCCTGCCGGAGGTGCGGCGAACGGTGGGGATGGTGTTCCAGGACCCGGACGACCAGCTCTTCATGCCGACGGTATTCGACGACGTTGCCTTCGGCCCCCAGAACCTGGGGCTTCCCCCGCAGGAAGTGGAGCTCCGGGTGCGGGAATCCCTGCGCCGGGTCGGGGCGGAGCACCTGGGGGAAAAGCCCCCCCACCGGCTCTCGGGGGGAGAGAAGAAGCGGGTCGCCATCGCCACGGTTCTCGCCATGTCCCCCGACATCCTCGTCATGGACGAGCCGACCGCCGGCCTCGACCCCTTTGCCCGCCGCCAGCTGATGGGTCTTTTGAAAGAGTTCCATCACACCCGGATCTTTACGAGCCATGACCTCGACATGGTGCTGGAACTGTGCGAGCGGGTCATTGTCCTCAGGGAGGGGGCGGTCGTGGCCGATGGTCCGGCCCGGGAGATTTTCCGCAACGAGGAGCTTCTGGCCGCCTGCCGGCTGGAGAAGCCCCTCTCGATGCAGGGGTGCCCGGTATGCGGGACTTCACATCTATCTCAGAACTACACGACGGAGGAATGAACGGATGAAAAGATTTGTCGCCCTGCTTTGCCTGACCCCTGCGCTTTACACCGCCGGTGGCTGCGGTAACGCCCGTGCCGCGGGAGATCCGCCCCCCGCTTTGGCTTCGGACGGTACCGGTCCCCATACGGTGCAGGAGAGCGTGGAGGCGGTCCTCGCCAAGCCGGAGGAGCCACCCTTCGAGTACAAGGCAGGGGTGAACGGCTTTCTGCGGGGGGAAGGGGCCGGCAGCTTCCGGCTTCCGGATTTCAGCGTCACGCCAAATCACGCCGAAGGACGCTTTCTTTACCGCGTGAAGCCCTATCTCTACTGGCATCCCACCGACTGGCTCGATCTCCACGCCGAGGGGGAGGGGTACGGTTTCACCGGCGGCAGTCAGTACTACGGCAAGGTCTCCCTCTACCAGGGATTCGCCGAGCTCAAGTGTCCGAAACAGGAAGGGACTTCCTTCAAGGCCGGGCGCCAGGAGCTTGTCTACGGCAGCGCCTTCATGCTCGGCAGCGACACCTTCTACAAGGGGCTCAGCTACGATGCCCTGCGGCTGCGCCTTTCGCCCGTGAAGCCCCTGACCGTCGATCTCTTCGGCGGATGGTACGCTACCCCCTGGTCCGGCGGCATCGCGGGGAACCTGGCGGGCGGGTACGCCACCTGGACCTTCTCCGGAGGGACATCCCTCGATGCCTACGCCCTGCGCGACACCGGCTCCGTCGACCATCATCCCGGCGAACACCGCAACAGCTTCGGCCTGCGGGGGGTGGCGAAGCTCGGCCCGGCACGCCTTGAGGTCGAGCCGGTCTGGCAGACGGGGCGGCGCTTCAACGGGGTGGACGCCAACGAGAGCATCGGCGCCTGGGGCGGTCATGCGGACCTTGCCGCCGATGCCCCCATCGGGGGGCTGACCAACCATTTCTTCGCCAGCGCCGCCTACGGCTCCGGGAGCCGCGACGCCGTCACCGGCGGGAGCGCCCGGAAGGAATTCCTGAACCAGGCCAACGACACCCCCCTCACCGGGGATATGAGTGTCATCGGCGACCTCTCCGGGCTTACCCTTACCGACGGTGCCGGCGCGGGGCACCGTGCCAGCGGCCTCCAGATCTACACCGCCGGCTGGGGGGTCGACCTGACGAAGGAACTCAACCTTACCGCCACGGGACGTTATTTCCTCGCCAATTACGTGGAAACAGGCTTCAGCCGTCGCCTTGGTCTTGAAGCCGATTTCACCCTCACCTACACGGTGAGCGACAACCTCTCCCTCATCGCCGGCTATGACCGTTTCTTCACCGGTGGTTTCTTCCGCGACGCCACGGGGAGCGGCAGCGACATCCATTACGGCTACCTGATGCTCCAGTTCGACCTGGCACACCAGAAGCCGAAACTGGCCGCCCGCTGAAGCAACCTTTCCCGTGACACGGGGCGATATTTTCGCTACCCTGCCCCCGTTCACGTTCCGCACACGAAAGGGGAAACAGCATGAAGCGCATCGCCACCGCGGCCGCCGTCCTGCTCGTGGCCGCAACTGCCGCCACCGCCGCCGATACGGCCACTCTGCCGAAGGATTATGAAAAGTGGGCGAAGAGCAAGGAGAAGGTCATCAGCGACAAGAGCTCCCTCTTCTATGGCATCCACCACATTTACGTCGACAAGAAGGCAATGCCTCCCTACCAGTCCGGCGGGAAGTATTCCGAAGGAGCCCGCTTCGTCGTGGTCAACTACACGATCAAGGAAGAGGGGGGGAAGCCGGTCAAGGGGAAGAAAAGTATGGTAGTTCTCATGAAAAAGGACAAGAAGCAGAGCGCCACCGGCGGATGGCTTTTTGCCGGCTTCACCCCCGAAGGGAAACCCTCCGGCATCGATCCGGTCAAGAACTGCTTTGAGTGCCACCTGAAGGACGCGAAGGCAACCGATCTGATCATCTCGAAATACGCCGACTTCAAGTAACCACCCGTTGCCGACGGGGGGACAGAGAGCGCCGCGGGAAACCGTGGCGCTTTTTTTGTATCGGCGAGGGAATTCGGCCGGTTATGAAACTTTTTTCTCAATAATTTTCGCCGTCGGTCGAAGAGCAAAAGAAGACCTTAAAACGGAAAACGCCGGCGAGGGATGGAGCATGCCGGAAGGGACCGAAAGGAGACATTAATGAAGACATTGATCGTGGAAGACGATTTCATCTCGCGAAAGATCATGAAGGAGCTCCTGGCGCCGCTCGGCGAGACCGACATCGCCATTGACGGCGCCGAGGCGATCCAGGCCTTCCGTATCGCCCACGAGGAGCGGCGCCCCTATGATCTGATCTGCATGGACATCATGATGCCGAATATGGACGGCCACGAGGCGCTGGCCCAGATCAGGGAGTACGAAAAAGAGCGGGGGATTGCCGCTGCCACCGAGGCGAAAGTGATCATGACCACCGCCCTCGACGATCCGAAGAACGTGGTGGAGGCGTTCTACCGCGGCGGGGCCACCTCCTACCTCGTGAAGCCGATCACCCGGCAGAAGCTTATGCAGGAGATCCGGAGCCACGGGCTGCTCTGAAGCCCCGTCGGATTCTTCGGTCAGTCAGGAAAAACCTGAGGGCTTTTGTGTCATTTTCGTTAAAGATTTTGCAGGGTACGACGATTAGGTATACATATTGCGCAAACGCGGTTTCGAAGCGGAAGGGTCGAGCCGCAGAGAGAGGTGCCACTCAGTGCAAAATTCTTTTCTGAGGATGTTCCGGCGAGCCCCAGAATCCGAGACGACGGACAAAGCCGGAGCCTTCGCGGTTCTTGCGGAAGCCCCCCTGTCAATCCATTTCGACGGCTGGAACGAGCGGCTGGCAACGCTCGGCCAGCGGCTGCTGGCGCTCAACGGATCCACGGAGGACGAATTCCTCGCCATCGGCGCCCGGCTCCACGACTTCTACGCCCGGGCCGGTGCCGTGGAGCGGATGAGCCAGGACGTGGCCGGCCGGATCATGGGAGATGATATCTCCCGCGACATGGCCGCCCTCCAGGAGATTCTCGATCGGATCGCCGACTACCTCGCCCAGGCGGAGCGCGAGACGGAGCAGAGCACCGAGACCCTGCAGCAGATCCTCGACCTCGTCACCCACGTGGACGACCCCCTCGACGGCTTCAAGAAGATCATCAAGAACCTCCACATGCTGAGCACCGCCGTGAAGATCGAGAGCGCGCGGCTCGGCGAGGGAGCGGCCGGCTTCAACACCCTGGCCGACGACGTGGAGCGGCTTTCGGTGTCGATCAAGGAGAAGTCGACCAGCATCCTCGCGGAGAAGAATTCCCTCGCCGCCATGATCGGCGTCACCCTGGCCCGCGTAAGCGCCCTTGAGGCCGAACAGCGCAGCAACGCCCGCCTGATTCTCGACCGGACCCGCGACAGCCTTGCCACCCTCGCGTCGATCCACGGCCGCTGTTCCGATGCCGCGACGGCGGTTGCCGCCTGCTCCTCGGAGATCGCCGCCAGCATCGCCACGGTGGTCACCTCGCTCCAGTTTCACGACATTACCCGTCAACAGATCGAGCACGTGAAAGAGGCCATGGACGACATGCGGGCGCTCATGGACGCGTCTGCCGCCACCCCCGGCCCGGCCGCCGGCGAGGTGGCCGACGTCTGCGAGCTCCAGGAGGCGCAGCTCGACCATGCCCGTGACGAGCTCGTCGCGGCGGTGGCGCGGGTGGTGGAAAATCTGCGCGACATCGCCCGGAAGGAGACGCGGATGTCGGAGGAGACCCGGCTCATGGCCGGCTCCGCCGACCAGGCGGGGAGTTCGTTCTTCGCCGACATGGAGAACGGCATGGCCCAGGTGGCCGACGTCCTCTCCGAGAGCTCCCGGGCGAACCGGGGGCTTGCCGAGGCGATGGCATCGGTCGTGGCTTCGGTGGGGGATATCGCCACCTTTGTCACCGATATCGAGGAGATCGGCTCCGAGATCGAGCTGATCGCCCTCAACTCCCAGGTGAAGGCAGCAAACACGGGGGAGGGGGGGGCGGCCCTCGGGGTCCTCGCCGAGGCGATCCAGCACCTTTCCGTCGAGGCCCGCGCCCGCACCGGCGCCGTTTCCGAGACGCTCCGCAAGGTGACTGCCGTCACCGTGAACCTGAGCCAGGAGGACCAGGAATCTCGCGCCATCGCCGACGAGATCGACGGCCTGATCGGTGAGCTGAAGGGGCTGCTCGGCACCATCCGGGGGATGAACGAGACGCTGCTGGGGCTTCTCGGTCGAATGGACGGCGAGGTGCAGGGGCTCTCCATCGATATCGAAGCCGCCACCGGCGGGGTGACCGTTCACGAGACGACGAACCGGCTCGCCGGCGAGGTGATGGCGGAATTGCGCGACCTCGTCCGGGAGATCCGGCGGCTGGCGCCGGCGGCCTCATCCCGGGAACGGGAGGCACGGCTCCGGGAACTGGCCGAGCGCTACACCATGCACAGCGAGCGGACGGTCCACGCCGCGCTCTTCGGCGAAGCCGGCGGATTCAATCCGGCCTTTGCGCCGATGGCTGCTGCCGATGACGCACTCGGGGATAACGTAGAACTGTTTTAGTCTCAACGAGGAGAATCAATGGACGGACTGACCATAGAACGAAGCGAAGAGGCCGGTGGCGCGGCGCTCGTCCTGAAGCTTTCGGGCGACATGACCATTCCGTGGGCCGGGGAGCTGCGGCAGACGCTCCTCGACGCCTTCGACGCCGCGGCGACGGTGGCCGTGGACGTTCGGCAGGTGGCGAGCGTCGATCTCTCCGGATTGCAGCTTCTCTGCGCCGCCCACCGCACCTCCTGTGTCCGCGGCCGGGCGTTTCGCCTGACCGGAGAGCGGGATGGGGCGTTCGCCGAGGCGGTGGTGCTCGCCGGCTTTCCACGGCACGTGGGATGTGCGCGGGATGTGGGAAAAACATGCATATGGACGGGAGGAAGTGACTGATGGCCAAGATGATCATGACGGTTGACGATTCTGCCAGTGTGCGTCAGATGGTCGCCTTTACCCTTAAGCAGAACGGCTACGACGTGGTGGAGGCGGTGGACGGCAAGGATGCCCTGGCGAAGCTTGCGGGGACCAAAGTCGACATGGTGATCACCGACCTGAACATGCCGAACCTGGACGGCATCGGTCTCATCAAGGGAGTGCGGGCTAACCCCTCCTACCGGTTCACCCCCATCGTCATGCTGACCACCGAGTCCCAGGACTCCCGGAAGGCGGAAGGGAAGGCGGCCGGCGCCACCGGCTGGATCGTGAAGCCCTTCAAGCCGGAGCAGCTCGTGGCGGTGGTCAAAAAGGTGCTCGGCTAATGGACGCCCATCGCCAGGCCTACAAGGAAGAGGCGTACGAACTCCTGGCCGAGTTGGAGAACTCGCTTCTGGAGTTGGAGGAGAACCCGGAGGATGTGGAGCTGATCGGCCGGGTCTTCAGGGCGATGCACACCATCAAAGGGTCGGGGGCGATGTTCGGCTTTGAGGATATCGCTACCTTCACCCATGAGGTGGAGACGGTCTTCGACCTGGTCCGCAACGGCAAGATGGCGGTGACCCGCGATCTCGTCAACCTGACGCTCCGGGCCCGGGACCTGATCAAGGGGATGCTCGACGCCTCCGACGGCGGTGAAGCGGTGGAGGGACGCGAGGCCGAGGAGGTGATCGCCGGTTTGAAGCGTCTCGTCCCCGCCCCGGCGATCGGCGACCCGCTCCCGGCGGCGGAACGGCCGGCTTCCCGTCTCGATGGAGGAGAGGGGCCAGCGGTCACCTACCGCATCCGCTTCAAGCCGGTGCCGGAGGTGACGGTCAACGGCACCAATCCCCTCCTGCTCCTGGCCGAACTGAACCAGCTCGGCCCCTGCCGGGCGGTGGCCCAGATGGCCAACGTGCCGGAACTTGAGGAGCTGAACCCCGAGTTCTGCTACGTCTACTGGGACGTGATCCTCACCACGAAGCGGGGGACCGACGCCATCAGGGACGTCTTCATCTTCATCGAGGATGACTGCGAGCTGAAGATCGACGTCATCGACGACGGCGGCATCCTCGATACCGACGCCGACTACAAGAAGCTCGGGAGCATCCTTACCGAGCGGGGGGATCTCACCCGCCACGACCTGGAGACGATCATCGCCCGGCAGAAACGCTTCGGCGAGCTCCTCGTGGAACAGGGGGTCGTGACCCCCGAAAAGGTGGCGTCGGCCCTGGTGGAGCAGCAGCACGTGAAGGAGGTCCGCAAGGATCGCCAGGCCCAGGAGAGCGCCTCCAGCATCCGGGTGCCGGCGGAGAAACTCGACCTCCTCGTGAACCTGGTGGGGGAGCTGGTGACGGTCCAGGCGCGGCTTTCCCAGACCGCCACGGGACGGGGCGACGCGCTTCTGGCTTCCATTGCCGAGGAGGTGGAGCGGCTCACCAACGAGCTTCGCGACACCGCCCTCAATATCCGGATGCTCCCCATCGGCACCACTTTCAGCAAGTTCAAGCGCCTGGTGCGCGACCTGTCGGTGGAGCTCGGCAAGGACATCGAGATGACCACCGACGGCGCCGACACCGAGCTGGACAAGACGGTGATCGAGAAGCTGAACGATCCGCTGGTCCATCTTATCCGCAACTCCATCGACCACGGCATCGAACACCCTGAGGAGCGCCTCGCCGCCGGCAAGCCGCGCCAGGGTACGATCCACCTCGCCGCGGTCCATTCGGGGGACAGCGTCCTCATCACCATCACCGACGACGGCGCCGGCCTCGACCGGGAGGCGATCCGGGCCAAGGGGGTCGAGCGGGGGATCGTCCCGGCCACCGCCGAGCTTACCGACAAGGAGATCTTCGACCTGATCTTCGCCCCCGGTTTCTCCACCGCCCGGACCGTCACCAGCGTCTCGGGGCGCGGCGTCGGGATGGACGTGGTGAAGAAGGCGATCGACGCCCTGCGCGGCACCATCGACCTCACCAGCGAACGGGGGAAGGGGACCGTCATCACCATCAAGCTCCCCCTGACCCTCGCCATCATCGAGAGCCTCCTGGTGAAGATCGGCGCCGACTGTTTCGTCCTCCCCCTCTCCATCGTGGAAGAGTGCGTGGAGCTGACCCGGGAGGACGTGCGAAACGCCCACGGCCGGAACCTGGCCAGCGTCCGCGACCAGATCGTCCCCTACGTCCCGCTGCGTGAGCGGTTCCTGGTGGGGGGCGATGCGCCGGAGATCGAGCAGATCGTCATCACCCAGGTGAATGGCGGGCGCGTCGGCTTCGTGGTGGATCACGTCATCGGCGAGCACCAGACGGTGATCAAGTCGCTGGGGAAGATGTACAAGGATGTGAAGGGGCTTTCCGGCGCCACCATCCTCGGCGATGGCTCCGTCGCCCTCATTCTCGACATCCCCCAGCTGGTCCGCGAGGTGGAGCGCGAGCAGGCTGTCTGGTGATATTTCGAGGCAGAACGTGCTTCGGGCCGCCGTGACCATTCCGGTCCGGCGGCCGTTTTTTTTCGGGATGCGCTGATGGCGGCGTGCCGAGCCCTTGCGGGGCGCGGCATGATGCGTTACCGTTAAAGAAATAGAGGCACCTACTCCAGATTTTCCCCTGCTCCGGCTTTCGGGGCACGGACTCAAGGATATATCGTGACCGGAATGGCCATCCTGGCGCTCGCGTTCGCCCTCGTCTCCCTGCGCCGCTGTCGGCAACTCCGGCGGGAGATCTCCCGCCGGCTTGAGGTTGAGGAGCAGCTGCTCCGCTTCCGGGAGACGCTCGAAAATATGGAGCTCATTGCCGTCCGGCTCGATACCGCGGGGAAGATCACGTTCTGCAACGACTACTTCCTAAGGCTCGTGGGGTGGTCGCGGCAGGAGGTGCTCGGCGCCAACTGGTTCGACCGGTTCATCCCGCTGGACCAGGGAACGGTGAAGCGGTTCTTCTCCTCGGGACTGACCACAGGGGCCGTTCCGGCCCACTTCCAGAACGACATCGTGACCCGGGACGGGAGCCGGCGCTTCATCTCATGGACCAATACGGTCCTGATGGGGGATGACGGGGCGAGTGCCGGCACCATGAGCATCGGTGAGGATATCACCGACCGGACCGCCGCCGAGAACACGCTTTCGCGCTACCAGGAGGAGCTTCGGAGCCTGGCCGCCGAACTCTCCCTGGCGGAGGAGCGGGAACGCCGCCGCCTCGCTGCCGACCTCCACGACCGGATCGGGCAGACCCTCGCCTTTACCAAGATCAGAACGGATTCCCTCAGGCAGTTCGTTGTGGCCGAAGGTGCCGAAACGCTTCGCGAAACCGCCGCCCTTCTCGAACAGTCCATCCAGGAAGTCCGGACCCTCATCTTCCAGATCAGCCCGCCGCTGCTCTACGAAGTGGGGCTTGAAGCGGCCCTCGAATGGCTCGCCGAGACCTTTCAGGAGGAGCATGGCCTGACGGTTTCGTTCCAGGACGACGGCGAAGTCAAGCCCCTTGCCGAAGAGGTGAAGGTTACCCTTTTCCAGGCGGTGCGCGAGATTCTGATCAATACGGTCAAACATGCCCGGGCAACCCGGGCGACGATTGCAGTCCGGGCGGGTGCCGGGCAGATTGTCGTCGACGTCAGGGACGACGGCGCCGGCTTCGAGGCTGAGCGTGCCGTCGACATCTCCCGGTCGCGCAGCCTGACCGGTTTCGGTCTTTTCAATATCCGCCAGCGGCTCGAGCGTCTCGGGGGAGAGCTGCTGATCGTCTCGGCGCCGGGACGGGGGACGGCCGTCACGGTGATAGCTCAGCTTCTCCGGGACGCTTCCGCAGAAGAAGGCGCGGCGGGGATCGTTTCGCCGCGCGGCGCGGCCGACTGAGATGAGGGCAGGGAACAAAAGGGGGCGCCAATGGCGGTGAGGGTGCTGGTGGTCGACGATCACAAGATCATGCGCGAGGGGCTCAGGTCTCTCCTGGAAGGGCAGAGCGACCTCGTGGTGGTCGGAGAGGCCGAGGGGGGGAGGGAGGCCATCCAGCGCGTGCGCGACACCGCTCCCGATGTGGTCGTCATGGATCTCTCCATGCCCGAAATGAACGGCATCGAGGCGACCCGCCGCATCGCAGAGAACTTTCCGGATGTCCGGATCCTCGCCCTCTCCATGCATTCCGACCGGCGCTTCGTTGAAGAGGCCCTCGCCGCCGGTGCCTGCGGCTTCCTGCTGAAGGACTGCGCGTTCGACGAGCTGGTGGGAGCCATCCGCGAGGTGAAGGCGGCCCGCTACTACCTCAGCCCCCGCATCGCCGGGGGGGTCGTCAGCGACTTTCTCGGCAGCCGCGGCCGCCCCGCCTCACCCACCGGTGCCCGCCTTACCCCCCGCGAGCGCGAGGTTCTGCAACTCGTTGCGGAGGGGAAGAACACCAAGGAAGTTGCCTTCACCCTCGGCACCTGCGTGAAGACGGTCGAAACCCAGCGGACGCAGATCATGCGCAAGCTGGGGATAACCAGTGTCGCCGAACTGACGAAGTACGCCATCCGCGAAGGGCTCACCTCCCTCGACTGACCCCCCCCTCAACGGGTTTCCCCTTCCTTCCTCTGGAATTTCCTCTGCCGATCGGCCGCACGTTCCTCTTTTTAAAAACAGCCGAGAACGTGCCACGACCTCAGCCAATTGAAATCTCACCCACCCCCCTGCCCCTTCCTGTCACGGGAGGGGTAATGTCTTGGTGGCGGAAGATCAGTGCACCGATGATTCGGTGCTTTTTTGTTGGTGCCGGAGAACGGTGAATGGGTGCGCTGCACGGTGCAAGCGAAAAGAAACGAAAGTCGATAAGGGTTATCCTGATGGTGAGGTAAGGAACATTCTGATGGCTCTATTCATAACCCTGCCGATCAGGATTACATGCGCTTTGATTGACAAAGACGGTCGGCTATGGAGCGGTGGAGGACGATGGCATTTACCTTTTTCATGCGCGACCAGCCTCCCCTCGAACATGCGGCGGACCATATGGTCCGCTTTGCCACGGGGCGGAGCCCATCTCTTCGAGCAGGTGGTTCCCGATGCCCAGGTGTTCAGGAAGAACCCATAGACACAATGTCGGTGTAATCGGAAAGGGAAAGGAGGACGTATGCTCAAGAACATGAAGATCGGAGCAAAACTGGTGGGAGGGTTCGTCATAGTTGCTCTCCTGGCGGTCGTTGTCGGTGTCGTCGGTGTCGTGAACCTCCGCAAGCTGGATAAGGCCGGGGACCTGATGTACGAGAAAATGGCCGCGCCGTTGGGGGACCTGGGCGCGATGTCGGTGGCGTTTCAGCGGATGCGGATCAATCTGCGGGACGCCGTCACCGCTGAAACTTCCCAGGAGCGGGCAAAGGCGGCAGAGACCATCGGAAAACTGCGGGAGGAGATCGGCAGACGTTCGGATTCGTTCGAGAAGACCATCCTGACCGACGAGGGACGAAAAATCTTCGGCGAGTTCAAGGAATCCCGCAAGGTATATGGGGCAGCGCTTGAAAAGGCCCTCTCCCTGGCGGGTGCGGGACGCCAGGCTGAGGCGGAAGCGGTGGTCAAGGGAGAAGGGAAGGCGGCGGCGCTCCACGAGCAGGAGCTCCTCGACAAGCTGACCGCTTCCAAGGAGGAGACCGCCAAGAAGACGGCAGAGGAAAACGGCGTCGTCGCCAGTCGCGCCATGATGATGATGACGGTTCTGCCTGCGCTGGCGCTCTGCTTGGGAACACTCATCGGTTTTATAATCACACGTGGCATCAAGAGGCAACTGGGGGGCGAGCCTCAGTACGTGGCCGAGATTGCCGGCAAGGTGGCCGTTGGCGACCTTGCCCTGCAGATCGATACCTCCGGCCAGGATCAAGGGAGCATCATCGTCGCCATGGGAAAAATGGTGGAAGCCATCAAGGCTCTTTCGGCCGACGCCAACACGCTGTCGGAGGCGGCGGTGGCCGGGCGGCTGGCGACCCGCGCCGATGCGACGAAACATCAGGGGGATTTCCGGAAGATCGTCGAGGGGGTGAACGATACCCTCGACGCCGTCATCGGCCCCCTGAACGTCGCGGGCGAGTACATCGACCGGATCAGCAAGGGGGATATCCCGCCACGGATCACCGACAGTTACAACGGCGACTTCAACGAGATCAAGAACAACCTCAACCAGTGTATCGACACCCTGAACGGGCTCATCAGCGACATGAACGAGATGTCCAAGATGCACGACCTGGGAGACATTGAGGTGGTGATTACCGCCGACAACTACCAGGGGGCCTACCGCGCCATGGCCAAGGGGGTCAACGACATGGTCAACGGCCACATCGCCGTCAAGAAGAAGGCGATGGCGTGTATAGCCGAATTCGGGAAAGGAAATTTCGACGCCGACCTGGAGAAGTTCCCCGGCAAGAAGGCGTTCATCAACGAGACCATCGAAGGGGTGCGGGGGAATCTCAAGCAGTTCGAGGAGCAGCTCAGCATTCTCATCAAGGCGGCGGCCGACGGAGAGCTCGACAGGCGCGCCAACGCCGCGCTCTTCGTGGGGGGATGGCAGATCCTGGCCCAGGGGGTGAACGACACCGTCACCAACATCGTGGAGCCCCTCATGGTTACCGCCGACTACGTGGACAAAATCAGCAAGGGTGACATGCCGCCGGTCATTACCAGGGAGTACAAGGGGCAGTACAATCTCATCAAGCAGAACCTCAATGCGCTTATCGACGCCACCAACGGCATTGTCCGGGCGGCACAGCAGGTGGCGGGGGGCGATCTGACGGTGGAACTGAAGCAGCGCTCCGACAACGACGAGCTGATGAAGGCCCTCTCCACCATGGTGAAGAAGCTTTCGGACGTGGTGGCGGAGGTGAAGGTGGCGGCGGACAACGTCACCGCCGGCAGCCGCGAGATGAGCGTCGGGAGCGAGCAGATGAGCCAGGGGGCCACCGAGCAGGCTGCTGCTGCTGAGGAGGCCTCCAGCAGTATGGAGCAGATGAGCTCCAACATCCGCCAGAACGCCGACAATGCGGTGCAGACCGAACGGATCGCCATCAAGAGTGCCGAGGACGCCAAGCAGGGAGGAAAGGCGGTGGCCGAGACGGTGACGGCCATGAAGGAGATCGCCGGGAAGATCTCGATCATCGAAGAGATTGCGCGGCAGACGAACCTGCTGGCGTTGAACGCCGCCATCGAGGCGGCCCGGGCCGGGGAGCACGGCAAGGGGTTTGCGGTGGTGGCCGCCGAGGTGCGCAAGCTGGCCGAGCGGAGCCAGCACGCAGCGGCGGAGATCAGCCAGCTCTCGTCCACCAGCGTGGACGTTGCCGAGAAGGCGGGTGAGATGCTGGCCCGGATTCTCCCCGACATCCAGAGGACTGCCGAACTGGTGCAGGAGATCAGCGCCGCCAGCAAGGAGCAGGATACCGGTGCCGAGCAGATCAACAAGGCGATCCAGCAGCTCGACGCCGTGATACAGCAGAATGCCGGCGCGGCCGAAGAGATGGCCTCCACCGCCGAAGAGCTTTCGGCCCAGGCGGAGCAGCTCCAGAGCACCATCGCCTTCTTCAGGGTGGACGAATCGGCAGGTAGTCGGCGCGCCCCCATCGTCTCCCGGTCGGCGAAAAAGCCGGCCGCTCCCCATGTGGCTGCCAACGGTTATCATCCCAGTGAGCCTCTGTCGAAAAAACCGGCGAAGGCGGTCGTGAACTCAGGTGTCAGCCTGGAGCTTGGCGGCCCGGACCCTCTGGATGGTGAGTTCGAAAAATTCTGATCGGCCACGTCCGAGGCACTGCACACGCGCAAGGCGCGCTCCGGTATTCCGGGCGCGCCTTTTTTACGTCCAGCCGCTCCGGGTAGTTTCGATCGGTGCCGTTCTGGAATGTGCCCCTGGTCAACTCGGAAAGATTCTGAGTGGTGAATGGTGTCATTCTTGCTATAGTTCGGAGCCGTCGAATGGCGCCCCGGCCCTCCTGCTGGTGGCAAACCGCCGAATACTCAGGTAAGGAGCGATAGCCAGCACATTATGAGAATCATGATAGTTGATGATCACCAGATCGTGCGCCACGGGATGCGCCATCTCCTGGAGAGTCAGAGTGACATGGAGGTCGTGGCCGAAGCGGACAGCGGCCAGTCGGCTCTGCGTCGGGCACGGGAACACCAGCCCGACGTAATCCTGATGGATATCTCCATGCCGGACATGAACGGCATTGAAGTTACACGCCGCATCATTGCATCGTTGCCCGATGTGCGGGTGCTCGTCCTGTCGATGCATTCCAACCGGCGATTCGTGACCGAGGCTCTCGCCGCCGGAGCTACAGGCTATCTTCTGAAGGATTGCGCGTTCGATGAACTCATCGGAGCAATCCGCTGTGTCGCCGCCGGCGAGACGTACCTCAGTCCCAAGATTGCCGGCCACGTCGTCCGGGGGTTCCTGGACCAACGGACGGTGGCTGCCGCTGCCACCCATCCGACGCTTTCCGTCCGCGAACGGGAGGTCCTTCAACTCATTGCCGAAGGGAAGAATGTCAAGGAAGTGGCATTTCTTCTCGAAATCAGCACCAAGACCGTCGAGACTCACCGGATGCAAATCATGAAGAAGCTCGATATCCGCAACGTTGCCCAGTTGACCAAGTACGCCATCCGCGAGGGGCTGACCTCCCTCGACTGAAACAACATTCTTCCAATTCCTCTCCTTTCTCACGCGATTTCGCAGAACCCCCGTGGCGCCGATCCGGCGAGAACCGGCGGCTGACAGTACCTCTCACCGTTTTTGGATAGTGCAACCCTTATTTCAGTATTTCCTTGCCCCTATCAGGTATTCCCTTATGCCGTGAAAAAGCTAAGCGCCGATACGTGTCTGTATAAGGCCTGCTTCATTGACGATTTTTTCGTCTACAGCATTGTCAAAGGGAGGAACGGGTATGCAGTGGTTTTACAACATGAGGATTGCGGCAAAGCTTCTGACCGGCTTCATTCTGGTGGCCGTCATCGCAGGGGTCATCGGCTTCTTCGGGGTCACCCGCCTCAGGACCCTCCAGGAGGCGAGCGAGTCGATGTACCGCATTAACACGATGCCGATCTCGGACCTGGTGGATGCCACCGAGTACTACCAGCGAACGCGGGTCAACCTCCGGGAAATCTTTATTGACCGGACCCAGGTCGACAAGGAGAAGCACCTGGCGAGAATCAAGGAACTCGACGGCAAGCTGGAGGAGTCCCTCAAGAAGGTGGAGCAGAACTCCCAGGCGCCGGAGATTAAAAAAGCAGTTGCCGAGGTAAGGGGACGGGTGGCCGATTACGGGCAGCTTCGCGGCAAGATGATCGATCTCCTCATGGCGGGCAAGAGCGCCGAGGCATTCGACGTGCTCCGCGAGCCCAAAAACGTGGAAATAGCCATGGCCGGTGAGGAGGCTATCCAGAAACTCGCCGACCTGAAGACCGAGGATGCCAAGAAGAAGGCCGACGCCAACGCCGTCACTGCCCGAGGCGCCATCAGCCTGATGATAACGCTGGTGATCGTCGGCGTCGTGCTCGCCGTGATGCTCGGGATCTTTATCTCCCGGATCATCAGCCGTCCTCTGAAAGAGGCGGTCGACATCTCCAACCGGCTGGCCGAGGGGGACCTGACCGTTGCCATCGAGGCGAAGAGCACGGACGAGACCGGCCAGTTGCTTATCGCCATGAACAACATGGTGGAGAAGCTGAAGGTCGTGGTTGTCGACGTGAAGGCGGCGGCGGACAACGTGGCGTCGGGGAGCCAGGAACTCTCCTCCAGCAGCGAGGAGATGAGCCAGGGGGCGACGGAGCAGGCTGCAGCGGCGGAAGAGGCCTCCAGCAGCATGGAGGAGATGAGCTCCAACATCCGTCAGAACGCCGACAACGCCACCCAGACGGAGCGGATCGCGGTGAAGAGCGCCGAGGATGCGAAGCAGGGTGGCAAAGCGGTGGTGGAGACGGTGCACGCCATGAAGGAGATTGCCGGGAAGATCTCGATCATCGAAGAGATCGCGCGGCAGACGAACCTTTTGGCTCTGAACGCGGCGATCGAGGCGGCGCGGGCGGGGGAGCACGGCAAGGGGTTCGCGGTGGTGGCGGCGGAGGTTCGCAAGCTGGCGGAGCGGAGCCAGCACGCGGCGGGGGAGATCAGCGAGTTGTCGGCCTCCAGCGTGCAGGTCGCGGAAGCGGCAGGGGAGATGCTGAACCGGATGGTTCCGGATATCCAGCGGACGGCGGAGCTGGTGCAGGAGATCAGCGCGGCGTGCAAGGAGCAGGACACGGGAGCGGAGCAGATCAACCGCGCGATCCAGCAACTGGACCAGGTTATCCAGCAGAACGCCAGTGCCAGCGAGGAGATGGCGAGCACCTCCGAAGAGCTGGCGAGCCAGGCGGAGCAGCTCCAGGCGACCATCGCCTTCTTCCGGGTGGAAGAGGGGCGCGGGGTGAAGCGTGCGCCGGTGGCAAAGAAGAAGGCCGTAAAGCCGCAGATCGGCCATCTGGCCCACGGACAGGCCAACGGGTACCACGCGGAGGGTGGCGCCTCGCGGAAGAAGGCGGCCAACGCCGGCGTCGATCTGGATCTGGGGAATGACAGCCTGGATGCGGAGTTCGAGAAATTTTAGAGAGATCGGTGAGCGGTGAGGAGTTCCTCCCACCGCCCACCGGATACAAGGAGATTCCCATGCCGGTGGCAGCCATAACGGAAACACGCCAGTACCTGACCTTCAAGCTGGCGGATGAAGTCTTTGCGGTGGATGTGGCAAAAGTGCGCGAGATCCTCGAGTTCACCACCATCACCAAGGTTCCCCAGACTCCTCCCTTCATGCGTGGGGTGATCAACCTGCGCGGCAGCGTGGTGCCGGTGATGGACCTGCGGCTCAAGTTCGGGATGAGCGAAACGGAAAAGACGATCAGCACCTGCACCATCGTGGTGGAGGTGGCGGCGGAAGGGGAAACGATCGTGGTGGGTGCCCTGGCCGACTCGGTCCAGGAAGTGTTCGAACTGGAGCCGGCGCAGATCGAGCCGGCGCCGCGGATCGGGACGAAACTCGACACCGACTTCATCCTCGGGATGGGAAAACACGGTGAGCAGTTCATCATGATCCTCGACATCGACCGGGTCTTCACTGCCGATGAGATGGCCGGCATGGCCGGCGAGGCGGAAGTGGTGAACGGCTGAAAGCGTTTTTCCCCGGGCTCAAAGACGCGCCTCGATATTTGCGGCGCGTCTTTTTTGTAAAACAGTCGTTTTATTTACAATTACATAATAAAGTGGTAGTTTTTAGTTATTAGCGTTTATTTAAGTTGTGCTTACTGGTCGGAATGAATACTCGGTTTTGTCGTTGCGATGAAAGGAAGGTGGCGTGAAAATCCTGATTGCCGATGATGACGGCGTTGCCCGCGCCATGCTCGACGGTGCCCTGAAGAGCTGGGACTACGAGACGGCCGTTGCCGCCGACGGCGATGATGCGTGGCGGCTGATGGAGGGGGAGGAGGCTCCCCGGATGGCTCTGCTCGACTGGCTGATGCCGGGGCTGAACGGCATGGAGATATGCCGGAAACTCAAGGAATCCCGGGCATCATCGCCCCCCTATTTGATTCTCGTCACCGCCAGGGGAGGGAAGGAGAATGTCGTGGCGGGGCTCGATGCCGGGGCGAACGACTATCTTGTCAAGCCGATCGACATGGATGAGTTGAGGGCGCGCATCAGGGTCGGGCAGCGCTACCTTGAGATGCAGGATACCCTGGCGCGGCGGATGACCGAGGTGAGCGAACTGAATCGGAAGCTCGAACAGCGGGTCCGGGAGCGCACATCCGAACTGGAATCGGCCAACCGGGAGCTGGAGGCGTTCGGATATAGCGTCTCCCATGACCTTCACGCCCCCCTTCGCCACATCGCCGGGTTTGGCGAAATGCTTGCGGAGCAGTTCGGCGACGTGCTGGGTGACGAAGGGATGGCCCTGCTGGGGAAGATTTGCGCCGCCGGCCGGCATATGACGCACCTCATCGACGATCTGCTGGAACTCTCCATCGTCTCGCGAGAGGAGATGGAGTGCCGCGAGATTGACGTGACCGGGCTCTGCCACGGCATCGCCCGTGACCTTGCCGAAAGCGAGCCCGGCCGCGATGCAACCTTCCGGATCGCCCCGGAACTGGTTGCCTGGGGGGATCGCAGGCTGGTGCGGATCGTTCTTCAGAATCTGCTCGGCAATGCCTGGAAATACACGTCCCGAAAGGAGCGTGCCATCATCGAGGTGGGGGTGGTCGACTGCTGCGGTGAAGTTGCATACTACGTCAGAGACGATGGCGCCGGGTTCGAGATGGATCATGCCGACAGGCTGTTTGCCGCGTTCCAGCGGCTTCACTCCAGCAGCGAGTTTCCGGGGACGGGGATAGGGCTCGCCACCGTCCAGCGGATCGTTTCCCGTCACGGTGGACGTGTCTGGGCGAAGGGGAGCCGGGGAAATGGAGCGACGTTTTATTTTACCCTGCCGCGGGGATAGGCGGTCCCCTCCGGCCATGGAGCTCTCCGCTTCCGCTGGGTGAGCCGTTAAAATCATACGGTCATAAATTTTAATTAAGAATATAAGGCAAGGCTTTTACAGGGCTTTGCCTTTTTTGTTGTCGTATAATTAAATTATTCTTTCAAAAAATATAAAATCGTTTGTTTATTGTGTATAACTTGTTGAAATTAAATAAAAAAATTATGTGAATTGTCTAAAGTTTTTATGGCGGTGTACCGATAGGGTAAGTGAGAGCTCAGGAAATTCCTGATGCACGTACCGGCAGGAACTGGTGCTCGTGCGAAAACCCGGATGTGGCCGCTCGGGGATCTCCGGATGGCGGAGGGGCTATGCGGCCGAATGAGAGGGGCTGTTCCCCGGTTTAGGGAGGATGTGCAATGCGAGTCGGCGATTGGAAGATCGGTGTCCGTCTGGGGTTGGGGTTCGGCATTCTGCTCATTCTGCTTGGCGTGGTGACGTTCATCGGCGTCAGCGGGATGGGGAAGATCGACGAGAAGCTTGAGCGGATTGTGAAGGTCAACTATGCCAAGATCAAATGCGCCAACGATGTGGCGTCGATCATCGGAGACCTGATGGGCGACATCCACCTTGTCATGCTCAAGGATGCCGGGGATCGGCCGGCGGTGAAGCAAGATATCGAAAAACTGCGGGGCGAATACCGTGCCTCCCTGGAGAAGCTGGAAAAACTGGAGCAGACCGACCAGGGGAAACAGCTGATTGCCGCCGCCAAGATCGCCATCGACAATGCCAAGAAGGCGAACAACGAGGTTATCGAGCTGAGCTTGGCCGGGAAGACCGAGCAGGCCCTCGGCGTCTTCAATCGGGAGGGGGCACCCCTGGCCGAAAAGATCGTCCAGGCATTCAGGGCCATCGTGAAGTATCAGGAAGAGCGGATGGCACTGCGCTACGACGAGGCGGTGAAGGCATATGACAGCGCCCGTGCCTTTGTGCTGTGGATTGCCCTTGGGGCAGTCCTGGCCGGTGTCGTCATCAGCTTCCTCATCACCCGCAGCATTACCCGTCCCTTGGCCGTTGCGGTGGGGGTCTCCAACAGGCTGGCCGAGGGGGACCTGACCGTTGCCATTGATACGGCGGGCACGGATGAGACCGGCCTCCTCCTGGCCGCCATGAACAACATGGTGGAGAAGCTGAAGGTAGTGGTTGTCGACGTGAAGGCGGCGGCGGACAACGTGGCGTCGGGGAGCCAGGAGCTCTCCTCCAGCAGCGAGGAGATGAGCCAGGGGGCGACGGAGCAGGCAGCGGCGGCGGAAGAGGCCTCCAGCAGCATGGAGGAGATGAGCTCCAACATCCGTCAGAACGCCGACAACGCCACCCAGACGGAGCGGATCGCGGTGAAGAGCGCCGAGGATGCGAAGCAGGGAGGCAAAGCGGTGGTGGAGACGGTGCACGCCATGAAGGAGATTGCCGGGAAGATCTCGATCATCGAAGAGATCGCGCGGCAGACGAACCTTTTGGCTCTGAACGCGGCGATCGAGGCGGCGCGGGCGGGGGAGCACGGCAAGGGGTTCGCGGTGGTGGCGGCGGAGGTTCGCAAGCTGGCGGAGCGGAGCCAGCACGCGGCGGGGGAGATCAGCGAACTGTCGGCCTCCAGCGTCCAGGTAGCGGAAGCGGCAGGGGAGATGCTGAACCGGATGGTTCCGGACATCCAGCGGACTGCGGAGCTGGTGCAGGAGATCAGTGCGGCGTGCAAGGAGCAGGACACGGGAGCGGAGCAGATCAACCGCGCGATCCAGCAGCTGGACCAGGTGATCCAGCAAAACGCCAGTGCCAGCGAAGAGATGGCGAGCACCTCCGAAGAGTTGGCGAGCCAGGCGGAGCAGCTCCAGGCGACCATCGCCTTCTTCCGGGTGGAAGAGGGGCGCACCGTTGCGGCCGCCGGCCGGAGCGCCGCCGTGAAAACGGCACGGGCTCCGGCGGAGGTGAAGCACCTGCCCGCGGGCCGCGTCGCCGGCTACGCCAACGGCTATGGCACGAAGAAGGCGGTCAATGCCGGCGTCGACCTCGATCTGGCCGGTGCCGACCGGTTCGACGACGAGTTCGAGAAGTTCTGATTGCGCGTCGGATGAGCGCCGGCGATATTCAGCATTTTCCCGTGCGCTTATCAGGGAATCCCTTACAAGATTAAAGAATATCGGGATGTTGACGATAAAAAACATTAGATGCGACGGACTGATCGTCCGATGGAATGGAGGGTTTCATGAGCGTTGCGGCAATCACCGAGACACGGCAGTACCTGACGTTCAAGCTGGCTGAGGAGGTCTTCGCCGTCGATGTGGCGAAGGTGCGGGAGATTCTCGAATTCACCACCATCACCAGGGTTCCCCAGACCCCCGACTTCATGCGGGGGGTGATCAACCTGCGCGGCAGCGTGGTGCCGGTGATGGACATGCGGCTCAAGTTCGGCATGCCCGGGACCGAGAAGACCGTCAACACCTGCATCATCGTGGTGGAGGTGGCCCACGGGGACGAGACGGTCATCCTCGGCGCCCTGGCCGATTCGGTGCAGGAGGTCTTCGAGTTGGAGCCTGCCGAGATCGAGCCGGCGCCCCGGATCGGGACGAAGCTGAACACCGATTTCATCCTCGGCGTGGGAAAGCATGACGGTCAGTTCATCATGATCCTGGACATCGACAGGACCTTCACCGGCGACGAGCTCGCCACCGCCGGCGGGGTGGCCGACGAAGCAGCCTAGCGGCGGGCGCTTCCCCCTCACCCCTGTCCCCTTTCTCTATGGGCGAGGGTGGCCGAAGGCCGGGTGAGGGGAGGAAATACCGATACGGTTCTCAGGATAAGGATTCATGCTCAGATTGACCAAAGATACCCGCACCGGCGCCCCATCCCTCTCCGACCGGGAGTTTGCCCGTTTCAGCGAGTTCATCTACGGTGAATGCGGCATCAAGATGCCCCCCGCCAAGAAGACGATGCTGGAGGCGCGGCTCCAGAAGCGGCTGCGCAAGCTCGGCATTCCGACGTTCCAGGAGTACGCCGATTACATCTTCAGCCTCGAGGGGGCGGAGCAGGAGCTGGTCCACCTCATCGACGTGGTTACCACCAACAAGACCGATTTTTTCCGGGAGGCGGCCCATTTCGACTACCTGACGGGGTATGCGCTCCCCGAGCTGATCCGGACCCGCGGCTCCGGCATCAGGAAGCCGCTCTCGATCTGGAGCGCGGGGTGCTCCAGCGGCGAGGAACCGTACACCCTCGCCATGGTGCTCGACGACTTCGCCGGGCAGGAGGAGGGGTTCTCCTACTCCATCCTCGCCACCGACATCTGCACCACCGTCCTCGACAAGGCGAAGATGGCCGTCTATGAAGAGGAGCGGGTGGAGCCGGTGCCTCTGGCGCTCAAGCGCAAGTATCTGCTGCGCGGCAAGGACGGCCACCGCGGATTCGTCCGGATCGTGCCGGAGCTGCGGCACCGGGTGCGGTTTCGCCGGCTCAACTTCATGGACGGTGATTTCGGGATGCGGGAGCCGATGGATGTCATCTTCTGCCGCAACGTCATCATTTATTTCGACAAGCAGACCCAGGAACGCCTGCTGAACAAGTTCTGCCGCCATCTGGTCCCCGGCGGCTATCTCTTCATGGGACACTCCGAGACCCTCTCCGGCCTCGACGTTCCGGTGGAGCAGGTCGCATCCACCATCTACCGGAAGCCGCGATGAACCCCCCGGCCACCGACCTTGCCGCCGTCTACCTCAAACCGGGGGAGCTCCATTTCGGTGCGGCCCCGTCGGCGGTGACGACGGTGCTCGGCTCGTGCGTGTCGGTGACGATGTTCGAGCGCGCCAGCGGCACCGCCGCCATCTGCCACGCCCTCCTTCCCGAGGGGGATAAAGACGATGCCCTGCGCTACGTCGACACCTCCATCCACCGGATGCTGGCGATGTTCTCCGCCCGGGGGGTCTCCCCCGCCCGCCTGGAAGTGAAGCTCTTCGGCGGCGCCGACCTCCTCGGGACCGGCGGAAGCAGGATCGGGGTCGGACGGCGCAACGTGGAGATCGCCCGCCGGGTCCTGTCGACCTCGGGCCTTGCCGTGGCGGCGGCCGACGTGGGGGGGACGAGGGGACGGAAGCTCATCTTCTATACCCACACCGGCGAGGTGCTCCTGAAACGCCTTTGCCGGGGGGAGCGGAGGGGCGCGGGAAAGGGGACGGGGAGATGATGAACGTGGGGGGACGACCGCTATCGAAGCCGTCGCAGGATGCCGGCGGATGGAGCACCACCCTCCGGTCGCCGCTGGTGACGCTTCTGATCATCATCACCGCCATTTTCGCAACGGAATTCCTGGTGATGGAGCTCCTCTACGCATACTCCCCCGTCGATACCGTGGCGTATCACCTCCTCGACGCCGCGCTTCTCGTCATCATCCTCTTCCCGGTCCTCTATCTCTTCGTCTTTCGTCCCCTTTCGACCGAAATCCGGCGGTGCCGTGAGGCGGAGGATGCAGCGGAGCGGGCGAACCGCGCCAAGAGCCAGTTTCTGGCCAATATGAGCCACGAGATACGTACGCCGATAAACGGCATCATCGGGCTCACCGAGCTCACCCTCGATACCGCACTCACCCCGGCGCAGCGGGAAAATCTGCAGCTCGTGAAGGAGTCGACCGAGTCTCTCATGGTGGTGCTCAACGACATCATCGATTTCTCCCGGATCGAGGCGGGAGTGATGGTGCTGACCCCGAGCGAGTTCGCCATCCGCCCCCTTGTGGAGAGCATGGTGAAGAGTTTCGGGCAGCAGGCACGACTGAAGGGGGTCGAGCTATCCTCGCTGGTCGGGGATGAGGTGCCGATCCGGCTCAAGGGCGATCCGGCCCGGCTGCGGCAGGTGCTGGTAAACCTCCTCGGCAACGCCCTCAAGTTCACTCCGCGGGGGAGGGTGACGCTCACGGTCGAGGTGGAGCTGGGGGGGGAGGGGGTGGCGCTTCGCTTCAGCGTCACCGATACCGGCATCGGAATCCCCGCCGATCAGATCGACGACATCTTCGAGAGCTTCAGCCAGGGTGACGGCGGCATTACGAGAAAGTACGGCGGCCTCGGCCTCGGCCTGGCAATCTCCCGGCGGATCGTCGAGATGCAGGGAGGGCGGATCTGGGTCGAGAGTGCCCCCGGGAAGGGGAGCACGTTTCGCTTTACCGTCCGTTTTTCCGCCGTGCACGAGGCTCCGCCATCGGAGCCCGCGCCGGTGCTCCGCACCACGTCGCAGCCACTCAGGATTCTGCTGGCGGAGGACAACGCCATCAGTCGCGAGGTGATACGGCGGCTGCTCGAAGCTGACGGGCACCGGGTCACGACCGTCACCAACGGCCGCGAAGTAGTGGAAATTTTGGAGGAACGGGAGTTCGAACTAGTGGTTATGGATGTGCAGATGCCGGAGATGGACGGCATTTCGGCCACCCGGGCGATCCGGGAGTCGGACTCCCCCCTCGTGGACCGGGATATCCCGATCATCGCCCTGACTGCCCACGCCATGGAAGGGGACCGGGAGCGGTGCCTCGCCGCAGGGATGAATACCTACGTTTCCAAGCCGGTGCGCATGGCGGAACTGGCCGCCGCCGTCGAGTCGTGCCGCAGGAGCCGGGTAACGGAGGAGGCGGTGTGATGGCACATCCGGCGTCTCCCTCTCAGGAATGACCATGAATCGGATCAAGGTACTCATCGTTGACGATTCCGCCGTGGTCCGGCAGACCATGGCCGAGATCCTCTCCTCCGATCCCCAGATCGAGGTGCTGGCGCCGGCGGCCGACCCGTTCATCGCCGCCGACCGGATGCGGGAGCAGGTCCCGGACGTCATCACCCTCGACGTGGAGATGCCGCGGATGGACGGCATCACCTTCCTCAGAAAGATCATGAGCCAGCACCCGATCCCGGTGGTCATGTGCTCGACCCTCACCGATGCCGGCTCCGAAACGGCGCTCAAGGCGCTGGAGTACGGGGCGGTGGAGATCATCCAGAAGCCGAAGCTCGGCACGAAGCAGTTCCTGGAGGAGTCGCGGGTGCGGATCTGCGATGCGGTGAAGGCGGCGAGCCAGGCCCGGGTCCGGAAGATCACGCCGCGTCTCGGCAAGGAGATCGCTCCCAAGCTGTCGGCCGACGTGATCCTGGAGAAGCCGGGCTCCCGCGCCATGATCCAGACCACCGAGAAGATCGTGGTGGTGGGGGCCTCCACCGGGGGGACCGAGGCGCTGCGGACCTTTCTCGAGATGTTCCCCTCGGACTCTCCCCCCATCGTCATCGTCCAGCACATGCCGGAGGGGTTCACCCGCGCCTTTGCCCAGCGGCTCGACAGCATCTGCCGGATCTCGGTCAAGGAGGGGACTGACAACGACTCGGTGATCCGGGGACGGGCGCTCATCGCCCCCGGTAACCGCCACACGCTCCTCAAGCGAAGCGGCGCCCGGTACTATCTGGAAATAAAGGACGGGCCCCTGGTCTCCCGGCACCGGCCGTCGGTGGACGTCCTCTTCCGCTCGGCAGCCCGCTATGCCGGGAAAAACGCGGTGGGAATCATCATGACCGGCATGGGTGACGACGGCGCCAGCGGCATGCGGGAGATGAAGGAGGCGGGGGCCTTCACCATCGCCCAGGATGAGGCAAGCTGCGTCGTCTTCGGCATGCCCAACGAGGCGATCAAGCGCGGAGGGGTCGAGAAGGTCATGTCGCTGGAGCTCATCGCCCGCGAGGTGATGCGGCTCTGCGAGTAGACGCTTGATGTTTCGCCCCGGCGGCGCTATTCTGGGGATTCCGTACACTACCCCCGGGTCCCTGGTGCGCTGAAGCCGGGCAGCGCGGAGCACGCAGATGGCAGAAGAAAAATTCTTTCTCGGCCGCCAGCCGATTCTCGATCGCAGCCAGAAGCTCTTCGGCTTCGAACTCCTCTTCCGGTCGGCCGACACCCCCCACGCCAACGTCACCGACTACCTCCAGGCGAGCGCCAGCGTCATCTTCGACGCCCTTTCCAGCTTCGGTTTTTCCGAAATCCTCGGCAGACACCGGGGGTTCATCAACGTCAACGCCGATGTACTGATGAGCGATGCCGTCGAGCTTCTCCCCGCCGAAAAGGTGGTGCTGGAGCTCCTGGAGCACGTGCCGGTCACCGACACCATCATCGCGCGCTGCCGGGAGCTGAAGCGCAAGGGGTTCGTCATCGCCCTGGACGACCATGTGTACGCCCCGGCCTACGAGCCGCTCTATGACGCCGTCGACATCATCAAGATCGACCTCATCCGCACCGGCATGGAGAATCTCGCCGCCGAGGTGAAGAAGCTCCGCCGCTGGAAGCCGGCGGGGCTGCTGGCCGAGAAGGTGGAGACCCACGAGCAGTACGAGGAGTGCGCACGGCTCGGCTTCAACTATTTCCAGGGGTACTACTTCGCCCGCCCCACGGTCCTTACCCGTACACGGGTCGACGTGGGGCGTCTGGCCATCGTCAAGCTCTTCAACCAGCTCGTGGCGGAGGTGGATATCGCCGAGCTGGAGCAGACCTTCAAACAGCACCCGAACCTGATCCTCAACCTCCTCCGTCTCGTGAACTCGGTCTCCGTGGGGATCAAGGAGCGGATCACGTCGCTGCGCCACGCCATCATGGTCATCGGGTATCACCAGCTGCGGCGCTGGGCGATGATGGCGCTCTTCACCAACACGGCAAAGGGGGGGTGCGACAACCCGCTCCTCGTCATGGCGGCCAGCAGGGCGCGGCTGATGGAGCTGATCATCTCGGAACAACCCCTTGCCCGCCGGGACCGCGACTACCCCGACCGCGCCTTCATGACCGGCATTCTCTCCCTGGCCGACGTCCTGCTCAAGGTCTCCATCGATGAGGTGGTGACCCCCCTCAACCTGAACGAGGACGTGCGCCAGGCGCTGCTCGCCCGGGATGGCGAGCTCGGCATTCTCCTCTCCCTCGTGGAGAAGATCGAGCAGGACGAGTTCGACGGCATCTCCCCCCTCTTCGAGCGGTTCAGCCTCTCCATGAACAACCTCGCTCCGGTCCAGATCGAGGTCTGCAACTGGGTCAACCTGATGGATGCACTCACCTGACGTTTCTCCGTTTTTTGGCCTTTCACCTTGACTTTCCACAACCCACGGACTATTCTGCGCGTTTGATTAACGTCGTAATAATGTGCACCCTTTTCAGGAGCTTCAGATGAAACCGTTATTTTTGAACCCCCCCACCTACGAGGATTTCGACGGCGGCGCCGGCGCCCGCTACCAGGCATCCCGGGAAGTGACCTCCTTCTGGTATCCGACCTGGCTCTGCTTCCCGGCCGGGATGATCGAAGGCTCCCGCGTGGTCGACGCGCCGGTGCAGCGGTTCGATCTCGACGCCTGCCTCGACATCGCCAAAGATTTCGATATGGTGGTGATGTACACCTCCACCCCGACGCTGGCCCTCGACATCGCCACCGCCCGCCGGATCAAGGCCCGGAAGCCGGCCACGGTGACGGTCCTCACCGGCCCTCACGTCACGGTATTGCCCGAGGAGTCGCTTCGCCAGGGTGAAGGGATCATCGACATCGTCTGTCGTGGCGAGTTCGACTACACCACCAAGGAGCTCTGCGAGGGGCGCGAGTGGGAGCGGGTGGACGGCATCAGCTTCTGGAAGGATGGCAAAATCCACCACACCGCGGACCGGGCGCCGATCCAGGACCTGGACGCGCTCCCCTTCGTGGCGCCGGTCTACAAACGCGACCTGCCGATTTCCGAGTACGTGATTCCCCACTTCAAGAATCCGTACGTCTCCATCTACTCCAGCCGCGGCTGCCCCTCCAAGTGCATCTACTGCCTCTGGCCCCAGACCTTCTCGGGGCGGGCCATGCGGACCCGTTCCCCCCAGAACGTCTACGAGGAGGTGAAGTGGATCGTCGACAACATCCCCGAGATGCGTGAGCTCTCCTTCGACGACGACACCTTCACCGCCGACCGCAAGCACGCACGGGAGGTGGCGGAGAAGCTCAAGCCCCTCGGCATTTCCTGGACCATCAACGCCCGGGCCAACTGCGACTACGAGACCCTGAAGATCATGCGCGAGGCGGGGCTGCGCCACGTGGTGGTCGGCTTCGAGAGCGGCAACGAGCAGATCCTGAAGAACATCAAGAAGGGGGTCACCAGGCAGCAGGCGATCGAGTTCACGAAGAACTGCAAAAAGCTCGGCCTCTCCGTTCACGGCGCCTTCATCATGGGGCTCCCCGGCGAGACCCGCGAGACCATCCGCGAGACCATCGAATTCGCCAAGGCGCTGGATATCAACTCCATCCAGGCATCCCTCGCCTCGCCGTATCCCGGCACCGAGTTCTGGGACCTCTGCCGGGCCGAGGGGTGGATCGCCTCCGAGTCGTACATCGACGACACCGGCCACCAGATGTGCGTCATCAACTACCCACACCTCTCCAACAAGGAGATCTTCGACGCCGTGGAGCTCTTCTACGACAAGTTCTACTTCCGCCCCAAGTACATCGCCCGCAGCATCATGAAGATGATCGTGGACGGCGAAGAGCGGAAGAAGCTCCTCAAGGAAGGGAAGCAGTACCTCGAATACATGCGCAAGCGGAAGGCGGCGGGGGGCGGGTGCTGAAAAACGCCCATCCGAAAGAGCTGATCGTCAACGCCGACGACTTCGGCCTCTCCAGCGGCGTCAACCGGGCCGTGGTGAAGGGGTGGCGGGAAGGAATCCTGACCTCCGCTTCGCTCATGGTGGGTGGCGATGCCTTCGAGGAGGCGGTGGCCCTGGCGAAGGAGAACCCCGGCCTCCAGGTGGGGCTTCACCTGACGCTGGTGCAGGGGAGCGCCGTGGTCCGCCACGACCGGTTCCCGTCGATCCACGACCGTGACGGCAACTTCACCAACGATCCGGTCCACGGCGGGATGCGCTACTTCTTCGTCAAGTCGTTCCGCCCGCAGCTTCACCGGGAGATCGAGGGGCAGATCCTCAAGTTCCGGGAGACCGGCCTCCCTCTCTCCCATGTCGACGGCCACCTTAACATCCACATGCATCCCACGGTCTTCGATATCCTCCGGGAGCTGATGCCGAAGCATGGCATCACCACCTTCCGCCTCAGCCGGGAGAATCTCCGCCAAAACCTCGCCATTGACCGGGCACGCCCCCTGGGTAAGGCGGCGGACGCCTTCATCTTCTCACGGCTCGCCGCCCGCTGCCGCCCCCTGCTGGACCGGCTCGGCATCGGCTATGCGGCCGAGGTGAAGGGGTTGCTTAACTCAGGGCGGATGACCGAAGAGTATCTCCTGAGGGCCCTGGACGGGGTGGGGGATGGCACCACCGAAATCTACTTTCACCCCGGCTGTCTCCCCTGTGCCGAGATCACTCGCCGGATGCCCGACTACCGGCACGAGGAGGAGCTGGCGGCACTGACGAGCCCCCGGGTGAAGGAGCGTCTCCGGGCGCTCGGCATCAGACTCAGGAATTATCGCGGAGAGGAAAAGACGTATGCTTAAAACCTTCATCGTCATGCTCATGGCGGTTTCCGCCGGCACCATCGGCGACATCCTCCTCGCCAAGGGGATGAAGGAGCTGGGGGACATCTCCGCCATGAACCTGCGCGGAATTCTCAACGTGGCCTTTCAGGCCCTCACCACCCCCAAGCTGATCATCGGCACCGCCATGCTGGCGGTCTTCTTCTTCCTCTGGCTGGCGGTCCTCTCGTGGGAGGATCTCTCCGTGGCCCTGCCGATGCAGGCGCTCAACTACGTCCTTGTCGCGTTCCTCTCCCAGTGGTTTCTCGGCGAGACCGTCACCCCGATGCGCTGGGCCGGCACGGTCCTCGTCTGCGTCGGCGTCATGCTCATAACCAGGAGCGGGGCCCACTGACGCGGCCATGGGGGCGGGGGAAAAAGAAAAGGGAGCCAGATCGGCTCCCTTTTTTGCGTTCACGGACAGTCGTATCCGCTACTTCTTCTGGAAATCCTTCACCGCCTTCTCGAACATGTCGGGGTTGAATCCCTTGAGGACCTTCTTGTCGCCGATGACGATCACCGGCACCCCCTGGCTCTTGTACTTCTTGGTCAGCTCCTCCATTGCCTTGTCGTCGAGCTCCACATCCTTGTTGATGAACGGGATATCGCGGGAAGTGAAATACTCCTTCGCCTCCTTGCAGTGGGGGCACCAGGCGACGGAGTAGAGGACGATCTTCGGATACTGCTGCTGTTTCGGCGCCTTTGCGTCGATCTTGCTCTGGGGAGCCGCAGGGAATTCCGCCGCCATGCCGGTGCCAGCGGCAAGGGCAACGGCGAGGACGAGGGAGGTCGCGATGATTTTGCGCATGACTCTGATCTCCTTTGTTGTACAATTGGACCGTTCCCATCCAGCCTATACCGAAGATGGGGGCAAGTCAAACGTCAGGAGCCTGTCGGACTTAGGGAATCGTAGCGAGAGAATGGCATGTCGAGGACAGATTTTCGGGAATTTGCAGGCGAATAGTGGTTCTATTCGTCAAAAATTCCCGGAAATATGGACCGATTTGCCGTTTTCGCAGCAGATTCATTCCTACGTCCCACAGGCTCTCGGGAAGGAGTCATGTTCATGGTTGCTCGCACGCGGATACGGAGCGCCCTTGCCGGAGAAGGGGGCGGCGGGGAAGTCACGGTGAAGGGGTGGGTCCGGACCAGCCGGGTCGGCAAGGAAGTGGCGTTTCTGGCGCTGAATGACGGGTCCTCCCTCGCGAACCTCCAGGTGGTGGCGGAGCCCGCGCTCCCGAACTACGCGGAGATCTGCACCGTCGGCACCGGCGCCGCCGTGGCGGTCCGGGGGCGGCTTGTGGACTCCCCCGCCGCCGGCCAGCGGTACGAGCTCCGCGCGGCGGCGGTCGAGCTCCTGGGTCCCGCCGACGAGAGCTATCCGCTCCAGAAGAAGCGGCACACCTTCGAATACCTGCGGACCATCGCCCATCTCCGTCCCCGCTCCAACACCTTCGGCGCGGTCTTCCGGGTCCGTTCGTCGCTGGCCCAGGCGGTTCACCGCTTCTTCGCCGAGCGGGGATTCCTCTACGTCAATACCCCCATCATCACCACCAACGACTGCGAAGGGGCAGGGGAGCTTTTCCGGGTCACCACCCTCGACCTCGCGCGGCCGAAGTTCGCCGGCGGCGGGGTCGACTTCTCGGGCGACTTCTTCGGCGAGGCCGCCGGCCTCGCCGTCAGCGGCCAGCTGGAAGGGGAGCTCTTCGCCCAGGCGTTTTCCGACATCTATACCTTTGGTCCCACCTTCCGGGCCGAAAACTCCAACACCCCGCGCCATGCCGCCGAGTTCTGGATGATCGAGCCGGAGATGGCCTTCGCCGACCTGCGGGACGACGCCGCCCTGGCCGAGGAATTCCTCCGCTATCTCTGCCGCCACGTCCTCGACCACTGCCAGGAGGATCTGGCGTTCTTCAACGAGCATATCGACCCGGGGCTCGTGGCGCGCATCGAAGGGGTCGCCGGCTCCTCCTTCGCCATGATGGAATATGGCGAGGCGATCGAGCGGCTGCGGCAGGCCTCCGTGGCATTCGAATATCCGGTGGAGTGGGGGCTCGATCTCCAGACCGAACACGAGCGCTACCTCACCGAGCAGGTGGTGGGAGGGCCGGTCTTCGTCGTCAACTACCCGCAGCAGATCAAGGCGTTCTACATGCGGCAGAACGACGACGGGAAGACCGTTGCCGCCATGGACCTCCTCGTTCCGAAGGTGGGTGAGATCATCGGCGGAAGCCAGCGGGAGGAACGCTATGACCTCCTCGTGGCCCGGATGGAGGAGACCGGCATCGATCCCGCCTCCCTCTGGTGGTACCTCGACACCCGCCGCTGGGGCTCCACCCCCCACGCTGGCTTCGGCCTCGGCTTCGAGCGGCTCATCATGTATCTCACCGGGATGGAGAACATCCGGGACGTGATACCGTTCCCCCGCACCCCGCGCCACGCAGAGTTCTAGAAAGCGGTCATTTTCCGCCCTGGCCGCGTCTGCCCAGAATGAAATAATCCTCATCTTTGAGGAGCATGCATAATGTTCGTCCACTCCCTCACCATCCACCTCTTTCTCCCCAGCCACTCCCTCAAGGGAAAGCGGGGGATCGTCAAGAGCATTCTCGCCCGGGTCCGGAACGGCTTCAACGTCTCCGCCGCCGAAGTGGACCTTCAGGATGTCCATGGCGAGGCGCTCCTCGGCTTTGCCGTCGTGACTCCGTCCCGCGCCGCCGGCCGCCATCTCCTGGAGCGTGTCGAGGAGTGGATCGCCGAAGAGCGCCCCGATGTGGAGATTGCCGCCGCCGAGATCGAGGAGCGGTAAAGCGCCGACGGGGCTTTGTGGCTTACGGGACAAAAAAGAGTTTATTTGTCTTTTTTGTCTTGACCTTTCGTCGTTTCGTGATACTGTTGACACCGTGCCTGGCGGCACCAGATGAAATTTCAGATCCGCAAGGAGGTATGACGATGGCTTACGAAGCAAAGGATTATGCGAAACTGATCGGTATGGAGGGGTTCAGCGAGGCGCTCCTGAAAAATCATTTCACCCTGTATCAGGGATACGTGACCAACACCAACAAGGTGCTCGACATCCTGGGGCAGATGCTTGTCGAGGGGAAAACAGCCACCTCGGAGTACGCGGAGCTCAAGCGCCGCCTCGGGTGGGAGTTCAACGGCATGCGGCTCCACGAATACTACTTCGAGAACCTGGGAGGGACGGGGGGCGTCGCCCAGGCCGGGAAGCTGGCCGCCACGCTCGCCGCCGACTTCGGCAGCGTTGAGGCGTGGGAGAAGGATTTCAGGGCGACCGGCGCCATGCGCGGCATCGGCTGGGCGGTGCTCTATCAGGATTCGGCCACCGGCAAGCTCATTAACTTCTGGATCAACGAGCACGACGTGGCCCACCCGGCCGGCTGCACCCCGATCCTCATCATGGACGTCTTCGAGCATGCCTTCATGCTCGACTACGGGCTCAAGCGGGCCGACTACATCGAGGCGTTTTTCAAAAACGTCGACTGGAAGGCCGCCGAGGCCCGGCTGAAGTAAGCGTCCAGACGGCGGAAACCACGGCAGGGGCAATTCTTTCGGATTGCCCCTGCCGCTTTTTCAGGGAGGAAAGCCATGAGAGCGCTCATCATCAGTGCGGACAATTTCGAGGATTCCGAACTTCTGGTCCCCTACTATCGCCTTCGGGAAGAAGGGATACCGGTCGACGTGGCCGCGCCCGCCCGCGGCATCATCACCGGGAAGCACGGCTATGAGGTGACGGTGGACAAGCCCCTGGCCGAGGTGGTCCCGGATGACTACACCGTCCTGGTCCTTCCGGGGGGGGAAGGCTCCCGCCGCCATCCGGAAGGAGAAAGCAGCCCTCGACATCTGCCGGCATTTCTTTTGTCACGACAAGCCGGTGGCCGCCATCTGCCACGGTCCCCAGACCCTCATCACCGCCGGGCTCCTGAAGGGGCGCCGGGCCACCTGCTACCAGTCGGTGGCCACGGAGATGAAGGAGGCCGGGGCGCTCTACGAGGACAGCGAGGTGGTGGTGGACGGAAACCTTGTTACCTCCCGTCACCCTGCCGACATTCCGGCCTTCTGCCGCGAGATGATGAAGAAACTCAAGGGGTGAGGAGGGTGCCGATGAAACGGATCGTCATGTTTGCGGCGGCACTTTTCGTCCTTGCCGCCCTGCCGGCTCTGGGGGACGAAGGGGGCGAAAAGCCCGGGCAGACCACCTTCCGGGCCCCGGTGGACGCTGACGGGGTGCAGCGGGTGGAACTCGTGGGAGGCGATTACTTCTTCCGGCCGAACCGCATCATCGTCAGGGTGAATGTCCCGGTGGAGCTGCGGGTACGAAAAGAAACGGTACTGGTTCCCCACGATCTGGTGGTCAATGCCCCGGAGGCGGGGATCGACTTCAAGATCGACCTCGAGCGGGAGCCGGCGGTGATCCGGTTCACCCCGACGAAAGCCGGCAGCTATCCCATGTACTGCGACAAGAAACTCCTCTTCTTTCCCAGCCACCGCGAGAAAGGGATGGAGGGGGTGATCGAGGTGGTGGAGTAGGCCGCCGCGCCCCGTCGCCCGTTCGATTCTCTCCCATTTTTTAATCCCTTCACACGTTCCCCCGTAAATGCTATTGTCAGCCGGATGTTCCGCTTTCCGCCCCGCCGGGTCCACGGCAGGGGCGGAAAAATTCCGTCCGGAGTTCGCCGATGTCCAATGAAGATCTGGGAAAGCTGAAGATCGACAAACAGGCCGTTTCCCGCCCCCCCCACCGCCGACGGCCCATGGTCTGGATTGGCGCAGCGGCGGTGGTGCTGATGGTCATTCTGTGGGCCAGCGGGCTCCTCTCACCCGCCGTGACCATCGATACGGGAACGGTGACCCAGGTCTATCCGTCCCAAACCTTCACCACCCTCAACGCCAGCGGCTACGTCGTGGCCCAGCGGAAGGCGGCGGTGGCGGCGAAAATCACCGGCCGCCTCGAGTGGCTTGGCGTCGAGGAGGGGAGCCGGGTGAAGCGGGGGGACGTGCTTGCGCGGCTCGAGAACCAGGATTCCGTGGCGGCGCGTGACCAGGCCGCGGCCACCGTCCGCAATGCCACGGCCGGCCTCGACCAGGCCCGGGCGGAGGTTGTTGACGCCACCCTGGCCTACGACCGCCAGAAGCAGCTCCTGAAGGAGGGGATCGTGGCGAAGGCCGACTACGATGCCGCCGAAGCCCGCTACCGGAAGGCCCGGGCGGCGGTGGCCGGCGCGGAGGCATCCATCCGGGCCGCTGCGGCGGCCCTCAAGGGGGCCGAGGTGAACGTGGAGTACGCCCTGATCCGCGCCCCCTTCGACGCCGTGGTCCTCACCAAGAACGCCGACGTCGGCGACATCGTCACCCCCATCGGCGCCGCGGCCAACGCCAAGGCGGCGGTCGTCACCATTGCCGACCTCGGCTCCCTCCAGGCGGAGGCCGACGTCTCCGAGTCGAATCTGGAGAAGGTGAAGGTCGGCCAGCCGTGCGAGATCCAGCTCGACGCCCTTCCGGAGTCGCGTTTCCGGGGAGTGGTCCATATGGTGGTCCCCACCGCCGACCGCTCCAAGGCCACCGTCCTCGTCAAGGTCCGCTTTACCGACGGCGATTCCCGGATCCTCCCGGAGATGAGCGCCAAGGTGGCGTTTCTGGAACGGCCGGTGGCGGCGGGGGAGGAGAAACCCCGGACGGCGGTTACCCCGGCCGCGGTGGTGGAGCGTGGCGGGAAGAAGGTGGTCTACCTCGTGAAGGGAAACCGCGTCGCAGAGACCCCCGTGACCGTCGGCGCCCGGCTCGGCGACATGATCGAGATCGTCCGCGGCGTGAAGCCGGGCGACCGGATCGCGCTCAAGCCTCTCGACAAGCTGAAGGACGGGACCAAGGTCACCGTGGCGGAGAAGTAGGGGGAGCCATGGAAACCGCCGCCCCTCCCATCGTCTCCGTCCGCAACGTCTCCAAGTCGTACCGGCGCGGCAGCCAGACCGTCCCGGTCCTGGAGAATATCTCCTTCGACATCGCCGCCGGAGAGTTCCTGGCCCTCATGGGGCCGTCCGGCTCGGGAAAGAGCACGCTCCTCAACCTCATCGCCGGCATCGACCAGGTCGACACCGGCACCATCACCATCGGCGGGGTGGAGATCACCACCCTCGCGGACCGGGAGCTCGCCGCCTGGCGGGCCGCCCACGTTGGCTTCATCTTCCAGTTCTACAACCTGATGCCGGTCCTCACCGCCTTCGAGAACGTGGAGCTGCCGCTGCTCCTCACCGGGCTCTCCCGCCGCGAGCGGCAGGAGCACGTGGAGATGGCCCTGTCGCTGGTGAACCTCTCCGACCGGCTGGACCACTACCCCTCCCAGCTCTCCGGCGGCCAGCAACAACGGGTGGCCATCGCCCGGGCGGTGGTGACCGATCCGGACATCCTGGTGGCCGACGAACCGACCGGCGACCTGGACCGGGTCTCGGCCGGCGAGATCCTCACCCTCATGGACCGGCTCGTGCACGGCTTCGGCAAGACCATCATCATGGTGACCCACGACCCCAAGGCGGCGGAGAAGGCCCACGTCATCCGGAATCTCGAAAAGGGGATCCTCGCCGGCGGCGAAGGGTAGGGAAGAGCGTGTTCTTCCTCAGGCTCATCATCCGCAACGCCTTCCGGCACAAACTCCGGACCATCCTCACCATCGTCGGGGTGGCGGTGGCGGTCCTCGCCTTCGGGCTGCTGCGGACCCTGGTGGACCTCTGGTACGCCGGGGTAGAGGCGTCGTCGGCCTCGCGGCTCGTGACGCGCAACGCCATCTCCCTCGTCTTTCCCCTCCCCATCTCGTACAAGGACCGGATCAGGCAGGTGCCCGGGGTGAAGGGTGTCTCCTGGGGGAACTGGTTCGGCGGGATCTACAAGGAGGAGAAGAACTTCTTCCCCAGCTTTGCCGTGGAGCCGAAAGAGTATCTGGCGATGTACCCTGAGTATGTCATCCCCGACGACCAGCGCAGCGCCTTCCTCCTCGACCGGCGGGGGTGCGTGGTGGGGAGGAAGACCGCCGAGCGGTTCGGCTGGAAGATCGGCGATGCGGTGACGCTGCGGGGGACCATCTTCCCCGGCCAGTGGGAGTTCGTGATCCGGGCCATCTACCGCGGTGCAAAAAAGAACACCGACGAGACCCAGCTCTTTTTCCACTGGGACTACCTGAACGAGACCGTGAAGAAGACCATCCCCCGCCGGGCGGATCAGGCGGGGTTCTACCTGGTCGAGCTGAAAAAGCCGGAGCAGGCGGCCGAGGTGTCACTGGCGGTGGATGCCCTCTTCAAGAACTCCCTGGCGGAGACCCTCACCGAGACCGAAAAGGCGTTCCAGTTGAGCTTCGTCTCCATGACCGAGGCGATCATGGTCGCCATCCAGATCGTCTCCTACGTGGTGATCGTCATCATCATGGTGGTGGCGGCCAATACCATGGCGATGACGGCCCGGGAGCGGATCGCCGAGTACGCCACCCTCAAGACCCTCGGCTTCGGCGCACGCCACATCGGCGGGGTGATCTTCGGCGAGTCGCTCGTCATCTCCCTGGCCGGCGGGGTGACGGGGATCCTCCTCACCTTTCCGGCGGCCCACTGGATCGAGACTGCGCTTTCCCAGTTCTTTCCGGTCTTCACCGTGGCGCGGCTGACCATCTGGTTCGACCTGGCGGCGGCGCTGACGGTTGGGGTCATAGCGGGAATCTTCCCCACCTGGCGCGGCGCCACGATCCGGATCGCCGACGGCCTTCGCAGGATCGGCTGATGGGGATTCCGTACTCCTACAGCTTCCGCAACCTCTGGACCCGGCGCCTGACGACGGTCCTCACCGCAGCGGGGATGGCGCTGGTGGTCTTCGTCTTTGCGGCGACCCTCATGCTGGCGGAGGGGTTGCGCAAGACCCTCGTCGAGACCGGCTCCTACGACAACGTGGTGGTGATCCGCAAGTCGGCCCAGACCGAGGTGCAGAGCGGCATCGATCGTCCCCAGGCGGCGGTGGTGGAGACCCAGCCCGAGGTGGCCATGTCGGGAGGGGTGCGTCTGGCGGCCAAGGAGCTCGTCGTTCTCATCAGCCTTCCCAAGCGCGGTACCGGCAAGCCGTCCAATGTCGTCATCAGGGGGATTGCACCGGCATCGCTCCTGATGCGCCCCCAGGTGCGGCTCCGGGAGGGGCGGATGCCCCGTCCCGGTTCGGCGGAGATCATCGCCGGGGCGAGTATCGCCAAGCGGTTTCAGGGGGGAGGGATCGGGGAGACGGTCCGCTTCGGGATGCGGAACTGGACGGTGGTGGGGATCTTCGATGCCGGCACCACCGGCTTTTCGTCGGAGATCTGGGGGGACGTGGATCAGCTGATGCAGGCGTTCCGCCGGCCGGTCTACTCTTCCATCGTCTTCAAGCTGCGGGATCCCGCTGAGTTCGAGAAGGTGAAGGCCCGCATCGACTCTGACCCGCGGCTGACCCTGGAGGCGAAGCGGGAGATCCGCTTCTATGCCGACCAGTCGGAGGCGATGGCGAAGTTCCTCCGCATCCTGGGGGTGACCCTGACGATTATCTTCTCCCTCGGGGCGATCATCGGCGCCATGATCACCATGTATGCCGCCGTGGCCAACCGGATCACCGAGATCGGCACCCTGCGCGCCCTCGGTTTCCGCCGGGGGGGCATCCTTGCCGCCTTCATCCTGGAGTCCCTTTTCCTCGGCCTCCTCGGCGGGGTGGCGGGGCTCTTCTTCGCCTCGTTCATGCAGCTCATCACCATCTCGACCATGAACTGGCAGACCTTTTCGGAGCTCGCCTTCACCTTCACGCTGACCCTCGCCATCATCGGCAAGTCGCTCCTCTTCTCCCTGGGCATGGGGCTGGTGGGCGGGGTGCTGCCGGCCTTCCGGGCGGCGCGGATGAAGGTCGTCGACGCGCTCCGGGCCTCATAAAACTACACCGCAACGGAGTTCACTCGTGAAACGCTACCTCGCCACGCGCCACCTGGCCTTCCTCCTTCTCCTCGTCTCCCTCCTCCTCTATGGGGTCGATTATCTCATCCTCGGCAAGGGGGAGGAGGTGGCCGTCGGCTTTCTCGGCAATTTCGCCTTCCTGCCGGTCTATGTCCTCTTCGTGACGTTGATGATCGAGCGGGTCATCAAGGAGCGGGAGCGAAACTCCCTCCGCCAGAAGCTCAATATGGTGATCGGGGTCTTTTTCAGCGAGGTGGGGACCGACCTCATCCGCAATCTGTCCGGTTTCCTGCCGGACGCGGACGGGGTGGAGGAGAAGCTGCGGGTAAAGCCCCAGTGGGGCGAGCGGGAGTTCCGCCAGGCCTCGACGTTCATTGCCGCCTATGACCTGCGTCTCGACAGCAGAAGGGGTGACCTCGGGTCCCTGAAGCAGTTCCTCACCGGTCGGCGCGAGTTCATGCTGCGGCTCCTGGAGAACCCGAACCTGCTGGAGCATGACGAGTTCACCGACCTCCTCTGGGCCGTCTTCCACCTGACGGACGAGCTCGGGGCCCGCGCCTGCCTGGAGGGGCTTTCTCCGCTGGACCTCGACCATCTCTCCGGCGACATGAAGCGGGCCTTCGTCCATCTCCTGCGGGAGTGGATCGTCTACATGACGCACCTCAAGGCGGACTACCCCTACCTCTTCTCCCTGGCGGTGAGGATGAACCCCCTGGACCCCGAGGCCCACGCGGAGCTCTCGTGATGCCGGTGCGTTGCGGCACAGTGGTTCGAGGCGGAGGGAGAGGGGAGATCAGAGCGCCAGCCGTTCCCTGACCTCTGCGAGGTAAGAACGGACGGCGCCGGAGCTCTCCAGGGCGAGGACCTGGGCCGCGATGGCCTCGGCGTCCGTCGCGGAGACCGAGCGGATCGCCTGCTTGACCACCGGGATGGAGGGGGCCGAGAGGCTGAACTCCCTGATCCCCATCCCGAGCAGCACGACGGCGTTTACCGGATCGGCCGCCATTTCGCCACAGATGGAGACCGGCTTCCCCGCTTCCCGGGCCACGTCGGCCACCCGCTTGATGGAGTGGAGCACGGCGGGCTGGTAGGGGTCGTAATACCTGCGGATCTTGGGGTTATTGCGGTCAGCGGCCATGGTGTACTGGATCAGGTCGTTGGTGCCGATGCTGAAGTAGTCCACCTCCCGCACCAGGATGTGGGCGGTCAGTACCGCCGCCGGCAGCTCCACCATGATCCCAAGCCGTATCTTCGGATCGAACGGAATCTCCTCCCGCGCAAGCTCCTCCTTCACCTCGCCGAAAATCTTCTTGATCTGCCAGATCTCCGCGATGCTCGATACCATGGGGAACATGAGCGAAACCTTGCCGTAGGGGGACGCCATGAGGACCCCGGCAAGCTGCACCCGGAAGATGTCCTCCCGTTCGAGGGAGACCCTGATGGAGCGCCATCCCATGAACGGATTGTCCTCCCGGGGGTGGGGGAAGTAGGGGAGGGTCTTGTCGCCGCCTATGTCGAGGGTGCGGATGGTGACCGGGTGCGGCGCGAACCCTTCGAGGATCTTGCGGTAGGAGACAAAGAGCTCGTCGCGGGTGGGGAAGGTGGAGCGCGACATGTAGGGGAATTCGGAGCGGTAGAGCCCGACCCCCTCGGCGCCGTTGGCCAGGGCGATCCTCACGTCGCTCACCAGGCCGATGTTGGCCCGCAGGGCCACGGCCATCCCGTCGCGGGTCACCGCCGGCACGTCCCGCAGTTCCTCCAGTTCGCGGCGCTTGCTGCTGAAGTCCGCTTCCAGCCGTTCGTACTCCCCCTTCACCTTGGCGCCCGGGTTGATGTAGACGTGGCCCGAATTGCCGTCGACGATGACCTCGTCCTTGAGACCCAGGTTCTGCAGGAGCCCCTCCACCCCGACGATGGCCGGGATGCCAAGGGATTTGGCCATGATGGCGCCGTGGGAGTTCACGTCCCCTTTTTCGGTGACGATGCCGATCACCTTGTCGAGGTCGAGGGTCGCCATGTCCGACGGGAGGATCTCGTGGGCCGCCAGCACCCGCTTTTCGCGCAGCGTCAGCCGCGACCGGCCCGAGCCGTCGAGGCAGTCGAGGAGCCGCCGCCGGATATCCTCCATGTCGGCGGAGCGCTCCCGGAGGTAGGGGTCCTCCATCTGGGAGAAGGCGCTCACGTAGTGGGCGACGGTCTCGTTCACGGAGCGGGTGGTGCCGTAGTCCTTCTCGACGAGGTCGAGGACGCGGTTGATGAATCCCCGATCCTCGAGGATCATGAGGTGGGTGTGGAAGATGGCGGCGTCTTCCTTGGAGAGGAGGTCGGCCACCCGCTTCTCCATGTAGAGGGTCTCGATCTTCGCCTTTTCGAGGGCCATGAGGAAGCGGCGCCGCTCCTCGGCCCGCGGCCTGACCGTGGCCACCTCGATGCTGTCGCTGCTTGGCCGCCGGCCGATGATGGCGACCTTGCCGAGGGAAAAACCGGTGGATACCGCCGTCCCGAGGAGCATGACCGACCGCTTCTCCCGGCGGGAGGGGCGCTGTGGTTTTTCCGCCGGCGGGGCGCCGATGGCCTTGAGCTTCTCCAGTTCCTGTTCGAGGCGGGCCCGCTCGTCCTCCTTCTGGCGGATGGAGTCGAGGAGCTTGGCGTTGATGACGATGCTCGAGATCTGGTAGGCGATGGTGGCAAGGGTGCTCACCTCGTCCTGGCTGAAGGTGCGCGGCTCCCTGGTCTGGATGACGATGACGCCGATGGGGGTCTCCCGCTGCATGAGCGGCACGCCGAGGAAGGAAAGGAACCGCTCCTCGCGGGTTTCGGGGAAATACTTGTAGCGGGGGTGGAGGGGGGCGTTGTCGGTGGCCACCACCCCTCCCTGCTCGATGACAAGGCCGGTGAGACCCTCGGAAAGCTTCATGGAGGTCTTGCCGACGGAGCTCTTTGAGAGGCCGCGCGTGGCCGCCAGGCGGAGCGTCGCACCGTCTCCCTCCAGCAGGTAGATGGAGCAGACGTCGGTGCCGATGCGGCGGGCGACGAGGTGGACGATGTTGTCGAGGGTTTCGTGGATATCGTGGGACTGGAGGATGAGGGTGCTGATATCCTCCAGAATCCGCAGGCCGGTTGTCTCAGCGGGGCTTTCAGCCATGGTTCCGGTGCCTTTTGCGTAAAGTGTGCTCATTATAGAGCATCAACTGGCTAAAGGAAAGCCCGTTCTGGCCGGATTTTCCCGACATGGGCGGTCGGAGGTGGCGGGGCGGTGATCTTTCTGATATAGTTTCCGGCAAAAAAACGCGACAGGGGGAAACGATGGGCGACAACGAGATGCTGGCAAAGGGGATCGGTTTGGCGGAGGCGGGAGATTACGCAGCCGCTGCGGCCCAGTTCAGGGCATGCGTCGAGGAAGACCCGGAAAACCCCGAGTGCTGCTTCTACCTCGGCGAGGCCCTGGCGGAGGACGGAAAACTCGATGATGCCGCCGGCTGGTACGAGAAGGGGCTAAAGCTCGCCCCCGCTGACAAGGATGCCCTCACGGCCCTGGGCGACCTTTACTTCGAAATGGGGCGCCACAAGGATGCCCTGAAGCATTACCAGAAGGTGCTGGAGCTTGATCCGGCCGACTCCGATGCCTACGTGAACATGGGGCTGATCTACAACAGCCTGGAGCGGACCACCGATGCGGTCCAGGCCTTCGAGAAGGCCCTGGAGCTCGATTCCACCAACGTCTTTGCCTATAACGGCCTCGGCGACGCCTACTACGGCCTCGGCGAGCGGGAAAAGGCGATCGACGCCTTCCGCAGGGGGGTGGAGCTCGATCCGGATGACGCCGCGGCCCACTTCAACCTGGGCGAGCTCTACTATGACCTGGAAGAGTACGATGACGCGGAGCGGGAGTGCCTCGCCGCGGTTCGACTCGATCCCGACTTCACCATGTCGTACCTCACCCTCGGCAGCCTCTACATGGATAACGAGCGGGTGCAGGATGCCATCAAATACCTGGAGCTCTACCTGAAGAAGGAGAAATCTCCCCAGGCGAAGGAGACGGTGGAGGAGGTTCGGGCGGTGCTGGAAGGGCTTCGGGCCGAAGCCGGCTCGACGGCGTGATTTTTTGCGGTACTATTAGCATGTGGAGCGAGAGTTGAAAAAGGAGGGAGTGTCCATGACCGAAGAAAAGAACAATACCATGATGGTTGGCGCGCTCATGCTCATCGCCGGCGGCATCCTGGGGGCCGGTGCGGCGCTTCTCTTTGCCCCCCAGACGGGAAAGAAGACCCGGCGCGACATCAAAAAATACGTCCGCCGTGCCAAGAACGAGGCCGAGGAGCTGGTGGAGGATTTTTCCGACAAGGTCTCCGACGTGGTCGACAACCTGAGCGACAAGACCCAGGAGATCCTCGACAAGGGGAAGGAGATCTCCCACGACGTCAAGAAAGACCTCCTCAAGGCATTCGAGGAAGGGAAGGACCGCCTGGAGAAGGAGCGGAGCAGGCTCGCGCGGCTGCTGGGATAGCCCGCGGCTCACGCCGGTCGACAGGGGCGCTTCGGCGCCCCTTTTTTATTGGGGCGACAGGGTTATGTCGCCGTACCAAGCGAGCGCCTCTTCGCCGGTGTTGTCGCTGTCGGTCATGAGTGCCACCCCTCCCGCCTTCGGAGGTTCCTCTCCGAAAAGCCTCAGGTAGTCCTCGCGGATGTTCCGCTGTTCCCACCGCCATGTACCCGCCAGTTCCCCACCGCTTTCAACCGCCACCATCATCACGTTTCCGGGGGCGAACGCGTTGGGGAGCGATTTCCCCTTCGGGAGCCGGTTGGCCCAGATGTAGTTGATGGCCCGGGTCTGCCAGAAGAAGGTCCGGGGGAAGACCACATAGATCCGGGCCGCGTAGTCGTCGCCCTCTTTGGTCCGTTCGTCCCCCTTCTTCACGGTTCCCGCGATCTTCCACGACCAGCGGAGGATCGGGGACGCCGCGGGATCGAACGCCACCTTCCGGATGAGCCCCGATGCCGAGCCGTGGCTTTCGGCCCTGAGCACCGTCCGCTCCCCCTCCGTGACCAGGGTGTAGCGGGTCTTCTTCTTCCCCCGGAATGTCTGCTCTTCCCACCCGCTCAGGTCGCCGGCGCTGAACCGTCCGACCACGGTGACGGCAGCCGCTGCCGCGGTGGCCGCCAGCAGAATGACGAGGATGATCCTTCCCGTGACCGCATTCATGAAGTCCCTCCGTGGCCGTCGAGTGTATCAGGATTTCGCCCCCGAACAAAGACTCTCGATGGATCATCTGTTACACTGGGAGGTGAATAGGGCTGGATACGGGGGGTGTTATGGGCGATGAAGCGAAACGGAGCGACGAACGGCAACGACTGGAGCGAATCTTCTTAGCCGACCGGGGGACCCTGCCGGCGGACGGGGGAGAGTCATTCAACCGGCTCATCTTTGCCTCGAGTCCCTATCTGCTCCAGCACGCCGACAACCCGGTCGACTGGCACCAGTGGGGAGAAGAGGCGTTCGCCCGGGCCCGGTCCGAGGACAAGCCGGTCTTCCTCTCCATCGGCTATGCCACCTGCCACTGGTGCCACGTGATGGCCCACGAATCGTTCGAAGACCCCGAGGTGGCCGCCGTCCTCAACCGCTCCTTCGTTGCCGTCAAGGTCGACCGGGAGGAACGCCCCGACATCGATGATACCTACATGCGGGTTGCGCAGATGATGGGGGGGCGGGGCGGGTGGCCCCTGACCATCGTCATGACCCCCGATCGGGAGCCGTTTTTTTCCGCCACCTATATCCCGAAGAATCCCCGCGGCGGGATGCCGGGGCTGATGGAGGTCCTGGGCCGGATCGACGAGGTTTGGCGGACGCGCCGGGAGCTCGTGCGGCAGAACTGCGAGGCGATCATGGCGGGGGTTGCCCGGCTCGCCACCCCCCAGGGGGGCGATGTCGCGGATGATGCTCCCCTCCACGAGGCGCGGCGCCAGCTGGGTGGGATGTACGACCCGCTCAACGGCGGCTTCGGCGGCGCTCCCAAATTCCCGATGCCGCTTCAGCTCCAGTTCCTCCTGCGCTACGCCCGCCGCTTCGGCGACGCCGAGGCCCTGGCCATGGCGGAAGCCACCCTCCATGCCATGCGTCGCGGCGGCATCTATGACCAGCTCGGCTTCGGCTTCCACCGCTACAGCGTCGACGAACGGTGGCTGGTCCCTCACTTCGAGAAGATGCTCTACGACCAGGCCCTCTGCGCCATCGCCTCCGTCGAGGCGTTCCAGTCCACCGGCCGGGACCTGTTCCGGGAGACTGCGGCGGAGGTCTGCACCTTCGTCCTGCGGGAGCTGACCTCCCCGGAAGGGGGCTTCTACTCCGCCCTCGATGCCGATTCGGAGGGGGAGGAGGGGCGCTACTACCTCTGGACGCCGGCCGAGATCGGCGCCGTTCTCGGCGAGCCCGACGCCGCGGAATGCTGCCGCCTCTTCGGCGTCACCGAGACAGGGAATTTCGAGGGGCGCACCATCCTCCATCTCCCTTCCGGCGCGGATGAGACGCCTGCCGGCGGGAGGAGTGGCAGGACGGAACGGGTCGAGCGGTGGCGACAGCTCCTGTTGGCCGCCCGGGAGAGGCGGGTTCGCCCCTTCCGGGACGAGAAGGTGGTGACCGCCTGGAACGGTCTCATGATGGCGGCGCTGGTGAAGACGTATCTGGTCTGCGGCGACGGCCGCTTCCTGGAGGCCGCCGAAGGGAGCGCCCGTTTCATCGAGAGGCACCTGACGAGGGATGACGGCCGGCTTCTGCGGAGCATCCACCGGGGGGATGCGGGCAGCCCCGCCTTCCTGGAGGATTACGCCTTTCTTGCCGGGGGGGTTCTGGAGCTCTACGGCGCAACCCTTGAGCCGCGCCATCTCGCCGGGGCGCTCCGTCTCGCGCGGGAGATGCTCCGCCTCTTCGGCGGCGACGGCGGGCTCTTTGATGTGGGGAGCGACGCGGAGACGGTGCTGGTGCGGGGTCGGGACTCCTTCGACGGTGCGCTGCCGTCAGCGAATTCCGTGGCGGCGTCGGTGCTGCTCCGGCTCGGGGCGATTGCCGACGATGAAGCGCTTCGGGAGAAGGGGGTGGAGATCGTGCGCTCCTTAATGGGGGGAGCCGGGCGGCAGCCTGTCGGCCACCTGCAGCTGCTCATGGCCTTCGACCTGATCCAGGGACCGGGGGGCGAGGCCGTTCTGGAGGGGGACGACGTGCCGGAACTCCGCGCCATGCTACGGGAGCTCGGACAGCGGTTCTTCCCTGGCCTCGCCGTAAGGGGCGCTCAGTCTCAGGCGGCGCCGGGCGGTGCCGAAGCCCGCCTCTGTGCCGGCGGCGCCTGCCATCCCCCCCGGCGATCGGCGGAAGAGCTCGGCCTGCTGCTGGACCAGCTCCTCGAAGAGCTCTATCCCGCCAGCCGCTGATCTCCCCCTCCGCTCCCCGAGGAGGCCGTTGAAAACCGTTCCAAACGGCCCTTCTTTGTGGTAATAACCTCCCCTGACTTGCCATCCACAGGGGAACCAATGTCCGAAAAGAAACAGATCGCCCGCGCCGCCGGCGTCCTCGGCTTTGCCACCATCATCTCGCGCATCATGGGGATGGTGCGCGACATGGCGGTGTCACGCCTCTTCGGGGCCGGGCTGTACACCGACGCCTTCTTCGCCGCATTCCAGATCCCGAACATGCTCCGCCGCTTCTTTGCCGAAGGGGCGCTCACCTCGGCCTTTGTCCCCACCTTTTCCGAGTGGTACACCCAGCGTGGGGAGGATGAGGCGCGGGAGCTGGCCAATATCTGCTTCACGCTCCTCACCATCGTCATGGCGGGGGTGACGCTCGCCGGCATTATCCTGTCGCCCTGGATCGTTTCCCTCATGTTTCCCGGCTTCAAGAGCCAGCCGGCGAAGCTGGAGCTGACGATCTTCCTGAACCGGCTGATGTTCCCCTACATCTTCTTCATCAGCCTCGTGGCCCTCTGCATGGGGATACTGAACACGGTGCGCCACTTCTTCACCCCGGCGATCTCCACCGTCTTTCTCAATGTTTCCATGATCCTCTGTGCCTGGCTCCTCCACGACCGCTTCCAGGTGCCGATCACCGCCCTGGCGGTGGGGGTCCTGGTCGGCGGGGTGCTGCAGCTCCTGCTCCAGTTGCCGACCCTCTGGCGGAAGGGGTTTCCGATCCGCCTCCGCTTCGTCACGGGGCACCCGGCCGTGCGGAAGATCGCCCTTCTCATGGGGCCGTCGATCTTCGGCGTCGGGGTCTACTACCTCAATCTCACCGTCGGGAACATCCTCGCCTCCCTCCTCCCCCAGGGGAGCGTCTCCTACCTCTACTACGCCCAGCGGCTCTTCGAGTTTCCCCAGGGGATCTTCACCGTATCCGTGGCGCAGGCGGTGCTCCCCTCCATGAGCCGCCAGGCCGCCGCCGGCGAGATCGATCAGCTCAAGGAGTCCCTCGGTTTCGGTCTGCGACTCACCCTCTTCATCACCATCCCGGCCACGGCGGGGCTCATGATGTGCTCGACCCCCATCTTCAGCCTCCTCTTCATGGGGGGGGAGTTCGACTACGCCAAGGCGGTGAACTGCGGCATTGCGCTCTTTTACTACTCTCTGGGGCTTTCCCTCGTGGCCCTCGTGCGGGTTCTGGTCCCCGCCTTCTACGCCCTGAAGGACACCAGGACTCCCGTGGCCATAGCCTTCGGGGCGTTCCTCCTGAATGTCGGCGCCAGTCTCCTCCTCATGGGCCCCCTCAAGCACGGCGGCCTCGCCCTGGCCTCGTCCCTTTCGGCCCTCGGCAACATGGGGCTCCTGCTCTACTTCCTGCGGCGCAAGATCGGTCCCTTTGGCGGGCGGGGGATCGTGGTCTCGGGGCTCAAGGCGTGCCTCGCCTCGCTGCCGATGGCATTGGTCGTCCGGTGGGTGGTGTCGCTGCAGGGGTGGTCGGCAGGGGGGCACAAGATCGCCAAGGTGGGGACCCTCGGAGCCGCCGTGGCTGGCGGCGTCGTCATCTATATGACAATTGCCCATCTGCTTCGCTGTGACGAAGCGCGTGAGGTCGTTGCTCAGGTCCGGAGAAGGCTGACCCGGTGAGGGGGAGATCCGTCCGGCTCGGATGATGAATTTTCAGGGCGTTATGCACACCGCCGCGGCTGTTGTCCTCTCGCTCTCGACTGATCAGCGCTTTTTGAGCGGAAATGGCACGATGTTCTGGTGTTGCAGGTTATTGTCTCGAAAAAACAATATGTTACAGTGTGAGTAAAAAATAGGCAGAGTGCCAAAACCCCCCGATACCCTGCCCCTTTACCGATTCATCCACATCATTATCCACAGGTTGTCCACAGGTTTTGTGGAAAATTGGTTACAGTGTTGAAAACTCTTAACTTTTGTCTCCGCCTGATCCGCTTTCCCTCCGTTCCAGCCTCTTCGCCTCGTCCCAGAGCTGTTCCATTTCATCGAGGGTCGCCTCCTTAAGCCCCGTTCCCCGGGCGTGAAGCGACTCTTCGATGTGGGAGAACCGGCGCGTAAAGCGGTCGATGGTCTTGCGCAGGGCTTCCTCCGGATTGAGCGAGAGAAAGCGTCCGAGATTCACGATGGCGAAGAGGAGGTCGCCCAGTTCCGCTTCCATCCTCTGCTGGTCGGCGGCGAGCATGGTCTCCTCGAACTCGTGGAGCTCCTCCATCACCTTGGCGAAGACCTCGTCGATCCGGGACCAGTCGAAACCGACCCGCGCTGCCTTTTCGGTCACCTTCTGCGCCTTGAGGAGTGCCGGCAGGTGTGGGGGGACCCCGGCAAGGGCCGATTTCCGCTCCGCTCCCTTCTCTTTCTGCTTGATCCGCTCCCAGTTCTCGATCTGCTCCTCGCTCGTCCGGATGACCTGGTCGCCGAAGACGTGAGGATGGCGGAAGACGAGCTTGTCGCTGATCGCCGCAAGGACCTCCGCCATGGTGAATTCACCCCGCTCCTCGGCGATGACTGCGTGGAAGACCGGCTGCAGCACCAGATCTCCCAGCTCTTCCTTCAGCATGGCGGGGGAGCCGGCGTCAATCGCCTCGATCACCTCATAGGCCTCCTCCAGGAGATAGCGCTTGAGCGATTCGTGGGTCTGCTCCGCATCCCACGGGCACCCCCCGGGACCGCGCAGTCGGCGCATGATTTCCGCAAGCCGCTCGAATTCCGTTCCATCCGTTGTCATGAAAATTCTCCCCTTGGTAAAAACATCGAAGGGCACCCCATGTGGATGCCCTTCGATATATGCTCGCTTTAAATGGCGTCGCGATTATTTCCCCTTCAGGTAGCCCGAAAGGAACTCCTTCTTGTGTTCTGCGAAGCGCCCCTCCTCGATGGCGATCCTGATCCCCTCCATCATGTTGAGGTAGAAGTGGACATTGTGGATGCTCGCCAGGATCGCCGAGAGAACTTCGTTGGCGTTGAAGAGGTGGTGGAGGTACGCGCGCGTGAAGTTCCTGCAGGTGTAGCAGCCGCAGTTGGGGTCGACGGGGTAGAAGTCACGCCGGTAATTGCGGTTCGTGAGCCGGATTTTCCCGCGGTTGGTGAAGAGGGTGGCGCTGCGGGCATACCGCGTGGGGATGACGCAGTCGAACATGTCGATTCCCCGTTCGACGCTTTCGAAGATGTCTTCGGGGAGCCCGACTCCCATGAGATAGCGGGGCTTGTTTTCCGGCAGGAATGGCGCGGTGTATTCGACAACCTTTTTTAAAAGGTCGAGTCCCTCGCCCACGGATACGCCGCCGATGGCATAACCGGGAAAGTCCATCTGAACCAGTTCCTTGGCGCACATGGCCCGAAGATCCTCAAAGACACTCCCCTGGACGATGCCAAAGAGTGCCTGGTCCTTGCGGGTCTGGGCCTTGCGGCATTGTTCGGCCCAGCGGAGCGTCTTCCGGGTCGACTTGGCCGCGTACTGGCGGTCGCACGGGTAGGGGATGCACTCGTCGAATGCCATGATGATGTCCGCGCCGAGGGCCTCCTGAATGGCAATGGCCCGGGCCGGATCGAGAAATATCTCCTCGCCGGTCACCTCATGTTTGAAGTATGCCCCCTCTTCGGTGATCCGCTTGTTGGGAAGCGAGAAGACCTGGAACCCCCCCGAGTCGGTGAGGATCGGACCGTCCCATGCCATGAACCGGTGGAGACCGCCGGCCTTGGCGACGAGTTCCTCGCCAGGCCGGAGATGGAGGTGGTAGGTGTTCGAGAGGATGATCTGGGCGCCGGTCTCCTTGACCTGCGCCGGCGTCATCGCCTTCATCGCCGCATGGGTACCCACCGGCATGAAAATGGGGGTCTCGATGGTTCCGTGGGGGGTGACGAGCGTCCCGCGCCGCGCCGAGGTCGAACGGTCCGTTTTCTTGAGAGTGAATTTCATGTTGTCTTTTCGAATCGATTGGTTTACAAACAACGCGAGAAAATCATTAGGTTACGTTTATGTAACCCCTCGCTATTCCAGCATGTTTGACCGCCTTTGTATCATGAACATCCGTTGAATTGCAACTCCGCTTTCGACGCCGTTCCCGGTGAAACGCCGGTCGCCGGAATCCCGTTGTTATTGCCGATGCTATGGCGATGCGATAACTGTGTGCGGTCATTTGAGTCCGCACGGTCCGTATTCCGTCATTCCGTCACTCAGCAAGGGGGGAGAAAGCCCCCTTGATGGCGATGGAAAGCCGCTTTCCGCCTTTATTCTCGTTAAATTTCTGTTGCTTTTTCCTAAAACGACGTTTAGTATACAGTATACATTGCGGAGAATTAAAACGTTATAATGTTCCGCATTCTTGTGATTGGCAGCTGCTTGCAGCAACTCTTCTCCGGGAGGAAACAATGGATAATTGCAAGGAATGGCGGGCGCCCCCTCACTGTGCGAAGAATCCTCTCAAAACGAAGCGGAGTTCGGTCCGTTGGGCCTTGAAAGCTTCACGGGGTCTCCAGGTTTCGTAGCGATTTCCATTGTAAGCGTAACTTAATCAACTGCAAAGGGACAATAATTATGCAACTGCTCACGAGCTCTGTAGGTAGGAAAGTCCTGATGGCAATCACTGGCCAGTTGATGGTTCTGTTTGTCATCGTCCACATGCTGGGCAACTCGTCCATCTTCATCCCGGGCGGCATCAACGCCTATGCCGAGCACCTCCACGCACTCCCCCCCCTCGTGTGGGCATTCCGCCTGGTAATGGGTGCTGCAGTGGCCATCCACATCCTGTTCGGGATACAGCTGAGCCTGGAGAACCGCGCGGCAAACGCTGAAAGCTATGCCGTCAAGAATCTGAAGCGGGCAACTCTCGCGAGCCAGAGCATGCTTTACACCGGGTTGCTGCTCCTGGCGTTTATCATCTATCACCTCCTTCATTTCACCATCCGCGCCACCCCTGACATCATCGCCGGTGTTGATGCCCAGGGCCGCTTCGACGTCTTCGGCATGGTGACGGGAAGCTTCTCCCACGGCATCATCGCCTTCGTTTACATTGCCGCTATGGTGGTGCTGTTCCTCCACCTTTCCCACGGCATCCAGAGCTTCTTCCAGACGATGGGATGGAACAACAATAAGACTCTTCCGGTTATTGGAAAGATCGGCACGGTCGCGGCAGTGGTGCTGCTCCTTGGCTACGCGTCCATCCCGCTCTTCATCGTCTCCGGCATTCTGAAAGGTTAGGGGGTTCATAGTGATACTCGACGGAAAATGTCCGACAGGACCAATAGAGAAGACTTGGGACAAGCACCGCTTCGACATGAAGCTGGTTAACCCCGCCAACAAGCGTAAATACAAGATCCTCGTTGTCGGCACCGGTCTTGCCGGTGGCGCCGCCGCCGCCTCCCTCGGCGAGCTCGGCTACAACGTAGAAGCTTTCTGTTATCAGGACAGCCCGAGGCGAGCCCACTCCATCGCCGCCCAGGGGGGGATCAACGCCGCCAAGAACTACCCGAATGACGGCGACAGCATCTACCGCCTCTTCTATGACACGATCAAGGGGGGCGACTTCCGCGCCCGCGAGGCCGACGTCTGGCGTCTTGCCCAGGTCTCCAACAACATCATCGACCAGTGCGTGGCCCAGGGCGTTCCCTTTGCCCGCGACTATGCCGGCTACCTGGACAACCGCTCCTTCGGCGGCGCCCAGGTCTCCCGTACCTTCTACGCCCGGGGGCAGACGGGGCAGCAGCTCCTCCTCGGCGCCTATTCGGCCCTTGCCCGCCAGGTCAAGGCCGGTACCGTCAAGATGTTCCCCCGCACCGAAATGCTCGACCTCATCGTCGTTGACGGCGAGGCCAAGGGGATCACGGTCCGCGATCTCGTAACCGGAGAAGTCAGGTCGCACGTGGGTGATGCGGTGGTGCTCTGCACCGGCGGTTACGTCAACGTCTTCTACCTCTCCACCAACGCCATGGGGTGCAGCGTCACCGCAGCGTGGAAGGCCCACAAGAAGGGGGCGTTCTTCGCTAACCCCTGTTACACCCAGATTCACCCGACCTGCATCCCGCAGCATGGGGACAAGCAGTCCAAGCTGACCCTCATGTCCGAGTCGCTCCGCAACGACGGGCGTTGCTGGGTTCCCAAGAGCAAGGGCGACAAACGGGCACCGGGCGAGATTCCCGAGGAAGAGCGCGACTACTACCTCGAGAGGAAGTACCCGAGCTTCGGTAACCTCGCTCCGCGGGACATCGCTTCCCGGGCAGCCAAAGAACAGTGCGACGACGATCGTGGCGTCGGACCGGGCGGCCGTGGCGTCTATCTCGACTTTGCCGCTTCCATCAAGCGCCTGAGCGAGGACACCATCCGCGAGCGGTATGGCAACCTCTTCGAGATGTACGAGAAGATCACCGACGAGAACGCCTACAAGGTGCCGATGCGGATCTATCCGGCTCCCCACTATTCCATGGGTGGCCTCTGGGTTGACTACAACTGCGAGAGCAACGTCCCGGGCCTCTTCGTCCTGGGCGAGGCCAACTTCTCGGTTCACGGCGCGAACCGCCTCGGCGCCTCGGCTCTCATGCAGGGTCTTGCCGACGGGTACTTCGTCATCCCTTACACCATCGCCAACTACCTGGCGAAGACCGCTCCGGGCAAGGTGAAGGCCGACAACCCCGAGTGCAAGAAGTCGGTTGACGATGTCACCAACAACATGAAGAAGCTCATGTCGATCAACGGCAAGAAGACTGTCAGCGAATTCCACCGCGAGCTGGGCAAGCTCATGTGGGAGAATGTCGGCATGGCCAGAAGCGAAGCGAGCTGTAAGGAAGCCATCAGGAAAATCCCGGAGATCCGCGAGGAGTTCTGGAAGAACGTGAAGGTTACCGGTTCGGGTGCCGAATTCAACCAGCAGCTGGAGAATGCCAACCGCGTGGCGGACTTCCTGGAGTTTGCGGAACTCATGGCCCGTGATTCCCTCTATCGCGACGAGTCGTGCGGCGGCCACTTCCGGGTTGAGCACCAGATGCCGGACGGCGAGGCCAAGCGTGACGACGAGAAGTTCTGCCACGCCGCGGCCTGGGAGTTCAAAGGTGTCAATGCAGAGCCTGAGCTGCACATCGAGCCGTTGAAGTTCGAAAACGTCCATCTGGCGATAAGGAGCTACAAATAATGAGCCACGACAAGACCATGACGCTTACACTCCATGTTTGGCGCCAGAACGGGCCAAAGGATCCAGGGAAGTTCGAAACATACGAAGCAAAGGAGGTCAGCCCCGACCAGTCGTTCCTCGAGATGCTCGACGAGGTGAACGAGGATCTCATCAAGGCTGGCAAGGATCCCATCGCCTTCGACCATGACTGCCGTGAGGGGATCTGCGGCATGTGCTCCCAGGTTATCAATGGTGCTCCCCACGGAGGGATGGACCGGACGACGGTCTGTCAGCTCCACATGCGCATGTTCAAGGATGGTGATACCATCTACATCGAGCCGTGGCGTGCCCGTGCCTTCCCGATCGTCAGAGACCTGGTTGTTGATCGGGGTTCCCTCGACAGGATCATCGAGGCAGGTGGTTATACGTCGGCCCATACCGGTGGGATTGCCGATGGCAATGCCATTCTGATCCCGAAGGATGATGCCGATTACGCCATGGACGCTGCCGAATGCATCGGTTGCGGTGCCTGCGTTGCTGGCTGCCCCAACGGCTCGGCCATGCTCTTCACCTCGGCCAAGGTGTCCCAGCTTGCGGTGCTGCCGCAAGGGGTAGCGGAAGCCGCCCGCCGTGTCTGCGCCATGACCGAGGAACTCCAGGCCCAGGGCTTTGGCAACTGCACCAACCATTATGAATGCCAGGCATCATGCCCGAAAGGGGTTGACGTGAAGTTCATTGCAAAGCTGAACCGGGAGTATCTGAAGTCACTTTGCAAGTAAGATGACATGCTGATGTGCGATGCATCAGCTCAATGAGGTGAGGGGCGGATTGAATGATCCGCCCCTTTTCTTTATGGGAGTCGGTATGGATATCACCTTCGTGAAACTGGTGATCGGCACACGTTTGGAAAGCGATGTGACGGACCCTTGGCTGCCGTTCCGCATCAGGGAAACGTTTCAGGAGGCGTTCCGGTCGGCTGTGGGATGCGAGGAGGAGAGTTGCGAACGGTGCCGGGGAGAGGATGAGTGCCCGTACCGGTCGATATTTTCCCAATCCTTGAGCAGCGATCCGGCGATGGTTCGGCGACACCAGAAGCCCCCCTTGCCCTTCGCGTTTCAGTTCCCGGTGCTCCCTGCCGTTCCGAACAAAGGTGAACGGTTTGAAGTGGGGCTCACCCTCGTAGGAAGCGCGGTCATGCATGGAAACCTCTTCCTTTCGGCGCTTGCGAGCTGTTTCGCGGGGCAGGGCGGCAATGTTCTGCCTGCACGGATTGACACGGTTGAGACGGTGGGATATTTCGGCGAACGGAGTCCCTGGTCATTTGAAGGAGATGCGACTCCTCACCTCCTCTCGGCTTCCGGTCTTCTGGCGACAGGAGTGTTTGGCGACAGGATGACTCTGAGGCTGCTTACCCCGCTCAAGCTCCTGCAGGAGGGGAGGCCACAGCGGAGTTTCTCCTTTCCGAAGTTTTTCCGTCCGCTCCAGAGGCGTGTCACCTCTCTTGCTGCCTCCTATGGCGAAGGTGACGTCACGGGCGATTTCCGCTGGCTTTCCAGCGAGTGCGAGAGGGTGTCGGTTGGTGGCAGCATGGAGTGGGTCGCGTGGCGTCGCGGGACGATCGCTGGGATGGTGGGCGAAGCGGTTCTCTCCGGTGTACGGGAGGAGTTCCTGCCGTTTCTTCTGTTCGGTCAGTACCTCAATCTCGGGAAAGGGGCGGCGTTTGGGCTCGGGCAGTTTGCCGTTCGGCCCCAATTCCCGTGAATCCCTTGCAATTCAGGGGGGGTATGCTACGAATTAACTGACATGAAATGCGCCGGTGCCGCATCGTTTCTGCACCGCTTGCCGAAAGAGAGGAGCCGTGAATGGGCCAATCGGTCTGGAAACCGATGTTGTGGATGCTGATCCTGCTTGTGGGATTCAACTTTTTCTATGCCTATGTGGCCCGGCAGGGTGTGGAGAGTGGCGCCGTCATATCCTACAGCCGTTTCAAGGATGAGCTGGCTGCCGATAATATCGGGAAGATCACCATCAAGGGGAATGCCATCAGCGGCGAGTTCCGGCGCAAGGTGTCGATTGCCGATACCACGTCCGGACAGCGTGGACAGCGCGATGTTACCAAGTTCACTACCGTCAAGCCGGGCATCGAGGACCTGGATCTCATGGCGGAACTCCAGGCGAAGAAGGTGGAGGTCACGGCGCTCACCACCGAGACATCACCGGTGGTGAGTGGGCTGCTCTACCTTCTGCCATGGGTGCTGATCATCGGCATCTGGTGGCTTGCGATGCGCGGGGTGAAGGGGCAGGGGCCCGGCGCCATGATGGGCGGTTTTGCCAAGTCGGGGGCCAAGACCTATGCCGTGAGCGACCGGGGGAGGGTGACGTTCGAGGACGTGGCCGGCATGGAAAGCGCCAAGCTGGAACTTCGTGAAATCGTCGAGTACCTCCAGGATCCGAAAAAGTTTCAGCGGATCGGCGGCAAGGTGCCGAAGGGGGTTCTCCTCGTCGGGCCGCCGGGGACGGGCAAGACGCTCCTGGCCCGGGCCGTGGCGGGAGAGGCGGGGGTTACGTTCCTCAGCATCTCGGCGTCCCAGTTCATTGAAATGTTTGTTGGCGTGGGTGCGGGGAGGGTGAGAGATCTTTTCGCAACGGCAAAGAAATCGGCCCCGAGCATCATCTTCATCGACGAGATCGATGCCGTGGGGAGGAGCCGTGGCGCAGGCCTCGGAGGGGGGCACGACGAGCGCGAACAGACCCTTAACCAGCTTTTGTCGGAAATGGACGGCTTTGATCCCCACGACGAGGTGATCGTCATGGCGGCCACCAACAGGCCGGATGTCCTCGACCAGGCCCTGCTCCGTCCCGGCCGCTTCGATCGGCATGTGGTGATCGACCGTCCTGACTGGCGCGATCGCGAGAAGATACTCCAGGTCCATACCCGCAAGATCCCCCTCGACAAGGATGTGGACCTCTCCGTCATTGCCCGCGGAACTCCCGGGATGACCGGCGCCGATCTGGAAAGTCTCGTCAACGAAGCGGCGATCCTTGCGGCGCGAGAAAACGCCTCTACGGTGACGATGGAGCAGATGGAGCGCGCCAAGGACAAGGTGCTCATGGGGGGGGAACGGAAGATGTTCATCTCCGAGCAGGAAAAGCGGATAACCGCATACCACGAAGCCGGTCATACGCTTGTGGCGAAGATGCTCCCCGGGACCGACCCGGTCCACAAGGTCACCATCATACCCCGGGGACAGGCGCTTGGCGTGACCCAGCAGCTCCCCGAAGACGACCGTTACCACTATTCGAAGAAATACCTGATGAACCGCCTCGCCGTGGCCCTCGGTGGGAGGGTGGCGGAGCGGGTCGTGTTTGGCGACCTGTCGACGGGGGCCCAGAACGACCTCAAGGTGGTCAATGACCTGGCCGAGAAGATGATCTGCCAGTGGGGGATGAGCGACCGAATCGGGGCGATGACGTTCCGGCGAGGGGAGGAGCATCCGTTCCTGGGGCGCAAGCTCGCGGAGGAAAAGATTTTTTCCGAACAGATGGCGTGGCTCATCGACCAGGAGATCGCCGCGTTCATCAAGGAAGCGGAGCTGAAGGCCGAGGAGGTAATCGGCTGTAACCGTGATAAGCTCGATGCCCTCGTCGAGGTTCTTCTCTACGAGGAGACCCTGGACGGAAAGCGCATCGACGAGGTGCTGTCGGGCGTCGGTTAGTAAATGATGATGTATCCGTGGTCCTGGGCGATTCTGGAGATCTCCAGAGTGTCCTTGATCCGGTAGGTCTTTCCTTCGAGGGTGAAGGAATATCCTCCCTCCCCATCGGGTACGGCGCTCTCCACAAGGGTTTCAAAAAGAGCGGTCTTAATAGTCTCCATGGCTACTCGCCTCCGGCTGTGGTATTGTTCGGAAGTCCGACGGGGGAAGAGATCGACCGGCACCCGGCCGCTTTTTGGTATACAGGAATCGCTTCTTCCCTGGCAACTCATTTTGTCACTGACCCGACCTCCCTGACACGGATCGGGATACGGGGGATTCATGCACCGCAAACGCAAGAGCGGCATCCTTCTTCACCCCACCTCGCTTCCGGGACCCGATGGGATTGGCTCCCTGGGCAGAGAGTGCCGCCATTTCCTCGACTTTCTCGAGGCCGCCGGCCAGAGCCTCTGGCAGGTGCTTCCGCTCGGGCCGGCGGCCTACGGGAACTCACCCTACTCGTGCTATTCGGCCTTTGCCGGGAATCCTCTCTTCATCGATCTCCCCACCCTTGCGGAGGAGGGGGACCTCGCCGGTGGAGAGTCGCTGGAGTTTCCCGTTGATTACGTCGATTTTGCCGTGGTTGAGAGCCATAAGACGAGGAGGCTCAAGGAGGCCGCCACCCATTTCCACACCCAGGCGGAACGGGAACGCAAGGAGGAGTTCTGGCATTTCTGCGATACCACTCCCTGGCTCCACGATTACGCATTGTTCATGGCGCTCAAGGAGCATTTCAGGGGGAAAAGCTGGAATGACTGGCCCCGTGAGATCGCCCGACGGGAGCCGGCGGCGCTGGAAAAGTATTCGGTCAAACTTGGCACCGCCATTGGCGAGCAGAAATACATCCAGTGGCAATTCTTCCGCCAGTGGTACCGGATCAGGGAGTACGCCAACGGGAAGGGGATCGCCATCGTCGGCGACATCCCGATCTTCGTCGCCTTCGATTCTGCCGACGTCTGGGTCAGTCCCGAGCTCTTCTACCTCGATGAGAAGGGGAAACCCACCGTCGTGGCCGGAGTGCCGCCTGACTATTTCAGCAAGAGCGGCCAGAGATGGGGTAACCCCCTCTATAACTGGGACGTCATGGCGGAGCGCGGGTACGGGTGGTGGATCGAGCGGTTCCGCAATTCGTTTGCTTTGCACGATGTGGTTCGGATCGACCATTTCCGCGGTTTCGAAGGGTATTGGGAGATCCCCGCCCGGGAAAAAACTGCCGTGAAGGGGCGCTGGGTGCCGGGGCCGGGAGCCGCGCTCTTCGATACCCTTGTCGGTGTCTTCGGACAGCTCCCGATCATCGCCGAAGACCTGGGGGTCATTACCCCTGAGGTGGAGTCCCTGCGCGACCGCTACCGCTTCCCCGGCATGAAGATACTGCAGTTCGCCTTCGATTCCGGCGGCGGCAACCCTTATCTCCCCCACAACTACACGCCGGATTGCGTCGTTTATTCCGGCACTCACGACAACGATACGACGGTAGGATGGTTTCACGCCCTTTCTCCGCACCAGCGGGAACTCGTTCTTGCGTATACCGGAACCGGTGGTCGGGACATTGCGTGGGAGCTGATCCGGCTCGGCCTCTCGTCGGTGGCCGGCATGGCCATTTTTCCGCTTCAGGATATCCTCGGCTGTGACGGTTCCTGCCGGATGAACCTCCCCGGCACCCCGCGGGGGAACTGGTCGTGGCGATTCCCCCCCGGTCTTCTCACTGACCGGCTTGCCGCGCGTCTGCATGAATTGACGGCGCTGTTCGGCAGAAAATAGTCCCCCCCAGAGGAGATGCAGTTCATGGATTGAACTTGACAGTTTGACTGGGTTTTAAATAGGATGTTCCCGTGCATTCTTTACCGGTATTACCAACAACAGCCGCTTGCTATCGATGAGAGGAGATTGCCATGGCAGACCACAAGCAGAACTTCGATACCCTCGCCCTCCACGCGGGACAGGTTCCCGACTCCGCAACGCTTTCCCGGGCGGTTCCCATCTACCAGACCTCCTCCTATGTCTTCACGAGCTCGGAGCACGCCGCCAACCTCTTCGGGCTCAAGGAGTTCGGCAATATCTACACGCGGATCATGAACCCGACCAGCGACGTGCTGGAAAAACGGCTCGCCGAACTTGACGGCGGAGTGGGAGCCCTGACCGTCGCCTCGGGACAGGCGGCCATTACCTATGCGGTGCTCAACATCGCCCAGGCCGGCCAGAACATCGTCTCCACGAGCTATCTCTACGGGGGGACCTATAACCTGTTCCACTACACGCTTCCGAAGCTCGGCATCGAGGTGAAGTTCGTCGATACTTCCGACCCCGAGAACGTCCGGCGCGCCATTGACGGGAACACCCGCCTCGTCTATTCCGAGTCGGTCGGCAACCCCAAAAATAACGTCGATGACTTCGAGGCCATTGCCACGATCGCCCACGAGGCAGGAATTCCCTTTGTCGTGGACAACACGGTGACGACGCCGTACCTGTTCAAGCCGCTGGAGCACGGGGCCGACATCGTGGTCTATTCCCTTACCAAATTCATTTGCGGCCACGGGACGAGCATCGGCGGGGCGGTGGTGGATGGGGGGACCTTTCCGTGGAACAACGGGAAATTCCCCGAGTTCACCGAGCCCGACCCCTCGTATCATGGCCTGAAATTCTGGGAGGCCCTCGGCAATCTTTCCTACATCCTCAAAATGAGAGTAACCCTCCTGCGGGATATGGGAGCGTGCCTCTCGCCGTTCAACAGCTTCCTTTTCCTCCAGGGGCTCGAGACCCTGCCGGTCCGGATGGCCCGGCATGTGGAGAATGCCCAGAAGGTGGCCGAGTGGCTCGAGAATCACCCCCTGGTTTCGTGGGTCAACTATCCCGGTCTGGCAAGCCACAACGATCACGGTCGGGCGAAGAAATACCTGCCGAAGGGGGCGGGGGCGATCATCGGTTTCGGCATCAGGGGGGGACTGGAGGCTGGCAAGCGCTTCATCGACAATGTGAAGCTCCTTTCCCACCTCGCCAATATCGGCGATGCCAAGTCGCTGGTCATCCACCCCGCGTCGACCACCCATCAGCAACTGAGCGAGGAGGAACAGCGCTCCACCGGCGTCACGGCGGACTTCATCAGGCTCTCTGTCGGAATTGAAGATGCCACCGACATCATCGCCGATATCGATCAGGCCCTTGCGGCCTCCCAAGTGTGATTCGTTTCTTCCGGCGCAAGCAGAAGGCGACCCGCAGGGGTCGCCTTTTTTTCTGCCGCTGCATGGAGTTGCTGCCGCCCGGCGGAGACCACTCGCGATTCGTCGCCTGAGGAGGGGAGCATCGTGAACTTTCTCGCCCATCTCTATCTGTCCGGTAACGACCCCGAAATCCTCGTGGGGAACATGATGGGAGACTTCGTCAAGGGGGTGCTGGACGACAGCTACCCTCCCCGCATCACCAGGGGGCTTGAACTCCACCGCCTGATCGACTCCTTCGCCGGCCGCCATCCGTCCTTTCTGGCGAGCAAGAGACGTATCTCCCCTGAGTATGGTCATTATCGGGCTGTGCTCGTTGATCTGTATTACGACCACTTTTTGGCAGTGGAGTGGGACCGTTTTGCCGAGGAGCCGTTTGAGCGCTTCATCGCGACGGCGCGGCAGACCATGGAGGAGCATGCCGGGATACTCCCGGAGCGCCTGAGGACAAGGCTTCCTGACATCTTCACCGAATGGCTTCCTTCGTATCGTAACGTGGATGGTGTTGCCACGGTGCTGCGCCGCATGGCAGGGCGCGTCGGGCGCCCGAATCCGCTTGGCGCGGGGGGCGATGAACTGGTGAGACATTACGGGGAATTGAGGAGCGACTTTTTTCAGTTCCTTCCGGATGCCAAAGGATATGTCGCGACGCTCATCGGGAGGTGAACGACGGATAAAGGAAAAGCCCGGAATTACCGGGCTTTTCACTGCTCATGTGCTGCGTCGAGGCACTTTTTCCCAATCCGTCGGTGAAGAGCTTGCGTGCCTTGCCATCACGCTCCTTGCGGGACCATGATGGTCGGAAACCGCTCACTTTCCCCTTTTTCTGGAGGTTTCCACGCTCCTGGCGGATGGAATCGAGACAGCGTCTTCAGCGTCGTCTCACGCAGCACAGAATTTTCACCTTCCTTCTACTTTCATCATACACTCGCAGAGGGAATTCTGTCAAAGATTGCGATGTGGATGAAGCCGGAGACGGGGGCCACCGGTTGCCTGCTCACTGTCTCAGCACTTCCTGGACTTTTGCCAGCAACTCGTCCGGCTTGACCGGTTTGGCAATGAAATTGATCCCTTCGTCGAGAACGCCCTTACGGTTGATGATGTCCTGGGTATAGCCGCTTATGTAGAGCGCCCTCAGATTCGGGTTCGCCAGTTTCATCTCCTCGTAGGCCGCCTGACCATTCTTCTTCGGCATGACCACGTCGAGCAGCACCATGTCGATCCTGTTTGCGTATTCCTGGAACCTTCTGACCGCCTCGGTTCCGTCGACCGCCTCGATGACCTCGTAGCCGCTTCGTTCAAGCACGTGCCTGGCGAGCTTGCGGACGGCCTTGTCATCTTCCGCCACCAGGATCGTTTCCCGATTCCCGCGCTGCACATGAAGGCGCTCGGGGGAATCGGCGGTCGCGGCCGTCTGGACCAGGGGGAGGTAGACACGGAAGGTCGTTCCTTCGTCCGGAAAGGACTCGACGGCGACAAAGCCTTCGTGTTGCTTGATGATGCCGTATGCCATCGAGAGCCCGAGCCCGGTCCCCTTCCCGACCTCCTTGGTGGTGAAAAATGGGTCGAAAATCCGCTCCTTGGTCTGTTCATCCATCCCCATGCCGCTGTCGGCAATGCTGATGACCCCGTAGCGTCCCGGCTTCCCCTTTTCGATGGGACTGAAAAAATCCTCGTCGAGGTATTCACTGCCGGTGGTGATGGTGAGAGAGCCGCCGCCGGGCATGGCATCCCGGGCATTGGTCACGAGGTTGATCAGAATTTGATCGATCTGTCCCGTATCGACCTGGCAGATGAGCGGTTCGTCGACTAATACCAGCCTGAAATCGATATCCTCACTGATGAGGCGGGCGAGGAGTTTTTCGATGCTCTTGACGATATCGTTCAGATTTGCCGGTTTGGGGTTGATCACCTGTTTCCTGCCAAAGGCCAGCAACCGCTTCACCAGGGTTGTCGCGCGGTCCGACGCGATCAGGATCTGATCGACATAGATCCGGAAGGGGTTGTCGTTCTTCAGGCTCCGTTGCAGGAGCGTGCCGAACCCGACGATGGCAGTGAGGATGTTGTTGAAGTCATGGGCAACGCCACCGGCAAGGGTTCCGACCGCCTCCATCTTCTGGGCGTGACGAAGTTCCTCCGCCAGGCATTCCTTTTCCGCTTCGCGGGTCCGAAGCGTCTCAACGAGATGGTTGAACGCCGCTGCAAGCCGTCCGACTTCATCCTTGCTTTCCACGCGGAGCGGCTCGAATGTCTCGCCGCGCTCCAGTTTCTGGAGTCCTTCGGTGAGCCTGTTGAGTGGTTGCGTAATTCTCTGGACAATCGCGTAGATGATGATCGTCCCCAGAGCCAGGAAGAGCAGGGCGAGAGAGATGCTCTTAGCGAGCAGTGCCTCGAGCTTTTTCCGCAGCGGCTCCTTGTCGACGATGATCCGGACGAAGCCTATTATTTTCGCAGTTTCGTGGGAGGGACCCGCGAGATACAGAGATTCCGTCGAGGCAAGTTGGGGCGTGGAGGCCACCGGCGACCAGAATTCGTAGAACGTGTCCCCCTCGAAAACCGGGGACGCCTGGGATCTTCTGATCTGCTCGAATCTGGTGCTCCAATGGGGGAACCCCCGTTCAGGAGTGTTGAGCATGGAGGAGCTGGGCTGCTCACGCAGCAGATTCCCCTCTCCGGAGAGTATGGAGACGAAGAGGACTCCTTCGTGCGAAAGGATTCCCTCGATGGGATCCTTGAGGAGTTCACTGTTCTCGGTAAATACGCCGAGCCTGACACTGTGCGCCAGAAGTCGCGCCAGTAAATGGCCTTCACCGGTCATGTTCTCTTCAAGGACTCTGCGTTGGGAGTGAAAGAAGAGGAGCGTGAACGAAAGCGCAACGCAGGCGGTGAACACCGTGAACAGAACGAAGAATTTCAGCCCGAAGGTGTTTCGCTTTTTCGAGAATTCGGTGAAGAGCGCCATAGCCATTTCCTATCGAATGATCCGAGCCCGGCCCATGGCCTCTTCGTTGAGGGTAATTCCGAGTTTGCGGGCAATCTTGCTGTTGATGGTCAGTACCGTGCTCCGTGGAACCGCATGGGGGATGCTTCCGATCGCCGTGCCGGCCAGAACCTTGCGTACGATCTCACCCGCTTGACGGCCGAGGTCGTACGGCTCGACATCGAGGGCCAGGAGCCCTCCCATTTCCACGTACTTGTCCGAGAAGGTAAGGACCGGAATCCGCTGGTTGAGGCAGGTAAGCAGCAGGTATTCAACGGTTTCAGCGGTGACGACGGTCGTGTCGGGAATCATCCAGAACCCGTCGATCTCGCTCCGCATCCCCTCCAGGAGACGCGGGATCTCCCGCGGGCTTTTAGCTTCCCGCACGACCAGTTCGAGACCGGCTCCTTTGGCCGCAGCCAGGGCTTTTCGGACGAGGGGGCCGGTGTGCGCGGGATTGTAGATGAGCCCGATTTTCTTGAGACTCGGAGCCACCCGCTGCAGTGCCGTCAGTTGCCGCTCCGGCGAGACGGAAAGATTGACGCCGGTGATATTTTCTCCGGACGTAAGCGCATTCAACGGGTCGAGGACCATCAGGTAGACAATGGGGGTGTCTTTAATCTTCTTTACCTTCGTCAGCGCCTCTGCACCGATCGCCACAATCACGGCAGGGCGTTCCTCTCGCACCGTCCGGACAATGTCGACCCCTTCCATTTCCGAAAGAATCAGTTTCTTGATACTTCCGCCCGCAATGCTTCGAATCCCCTTCAGTGCCTCTTCATACGGTGCCACTCGCATGCCCTGGAGCACGAGGATACCCTGCGCCGCCTCGACCGTTCCGGTAAGGATCATCAACAAAGCTGTTATGAGGTACAGGGTGCGTTTCATAAGGTACGAGCGGTTCCTGGCTGCCGTTCTTGTCCGGTGACGTTTTTTTGTATGAGTGGTGTCAAAAAATGGTTGTGTAAGTTGTTGAATTGACTTGACCGGTTTGACGGTTTTTTAAGTAAACCCATTGATTGTTAATGAAAAAATGCCACACGTAGCGTTCTGTTCGCCATAACTTCCAAAGATGGCCAAACAGGATTGCTATTTTGATGCCATCTGCATGGAGAAAAGAGAGACAGGGGATAGTGCGTGCGTTCATATAACTGGCCGTAATTGCTGCTAACTGTGGCGAGTTGTCCCTTTAAGGATGACATCTTCACGCGTGAAAATTTAAAACTTGCTGTAGGGGGAATTTTTTTTGCATAACACCCGTTTCATAAATTGCCGATGAACGGTCAATCACCTTGAAATGACTGACGCAAACGGGGCGACAACTGAAATGAACCTTTGGGGATGGGAACATGGGGGCGAATAAACGAATAGTACGTGGTGTCGTCATTGCTCTGGGGGTCGCCAGCGGTATCTCGGCTGCCGTATCCACGGCAGGTGCCCAGCAGGAAAGGGATATGAAGGTCCTCGAGATGTTTTATGAGGATAAAGATCTGGTCATGACCCCTTCCCGTGATCCGAAGCCGATTTCCCAGGTGGCGGAAAACATCACGGTTGTTACTGCCCGGGAGATCGAGGCGATCAACGCCCATACCCTGGCGGATGTCCTCTATACGGTTACCGGCGTTCAGATCGATCTGCGGGGTGGCCCCGGTACCCAGTCGACTCCCGCCATCCAGGGGTCGGATCCTCTCCATGTCCTCGTCATGATCGACGGAGTGGCCCAGAACTTCCTCGTCAACAACTCGGCCGACGTCGGCGCTATTCCGGTCCAGCAGATCGAACGGATCGAGATCATCAAGGGGCCGGCGTCATCATCATGGGGCTCTTCACTGGGCGGAATCGTCAACGTCATCACCAAATCTCCCAATGAAGATCGCGCCGCCACCGGACTCGTCTCCACATCGTTCGGCGAGCGCTTCTCCGGCGACCACCGGGGAGAGCTCTCCGGGACGGTTGGGGGACTCGGCTACTACCTTCATGCAGGCAAGCTCCATTCGGACGGTCTCCTTGCCAATAACCAGTTCGACGGGAACAGGGCCTATGGCAAGCTCCAGGGGGAAATTGGGGAGGGGGGTACCCTCCAGTGGACCCTCGGTTACAGCGGCGGCTCCCGGGGAGACCAGGAAGACCCCCGCGCCGATCTGACAAGTAAAAACCGTTTCGACAACCTCTTCTCAACGCTTTCCTTTGCCTACCCCGTCACCGAACGGGTCGATTTTGACCTCTCACTCCACACGTCCTTGAAGCATCTCGACCGGTATGACTCACAATTAAGTACTGGCGTTGAGCAGTCGCAACTCTCAATAGAAGAGCTAACCTATGGAGGGAGTGCAAAGTTGACTTGGCGGGAGCAAGTGCATCACCTTGCCATCGGCACCGATTTCGATCACGGTGACGTCAGGGAGACAACGTCGGCGATCGGGAATCCTGTGGCCGTCGTGAAGCCTCGCCTCACGAAATGGGCTCTCTTCGCCAATGATACCATCGCCCTCGGCAGTCTGACTGTCATTCCTGGCATCCGCTACGATCACACCAACACCAACGGCGACTTTGCAAGCCCAAGCCTCGGGATCACCTACGGATTGGGAGAGCATACCGTCCTGCGGGGAGCAGTGGCCCGGGGATTCAACATCCCTCCGCTCGTCTTCACCTCCGGCGACGGCCTCACGACGGCGCCGAGTCCCAATCTCAAGGTTGAGAAGGTCCTCTCCTACCAGGCGGGGTTCGAGACATCTCTGTTTCGGTATTTTTGGCTCAAGACAACCTTTTTTCGACACGATGTCTCCGATGCCATCGTTCCGATACTTCTCGCTAACGGACAGGCCCAGTTTCTCAACCAGAACCGGCAACGCCGCGAGGGGGTGGAGGTGGAGGTGAAGACCGTTCCCGTCTTTGATACCACCTTCGTGGCCGGCTATGCCTATGTCGACGCCCGCGGTCGCGACAGCGGTGAGCGACTCTCCAATGTGGCGCGCCACACCTGGAACCTCGCCCTCCAATACGACGACCGGCGCGGACTCCGGGGGAACCTGGCCGGCCACTACATCTGGTGGAACGCCGCAAGCATCAACCAGGGGAGATACACGCCGGTCATCTGGGACCTCAATCTCGCGAAGCGATTCTTTGCGGGTGAGCGGATCGCCGTAGAGGCGTTCGTCACCGCCCACAACCTCTTCAACGGTTCCCAGTATCTCGCAGACAGCCTGAAAAACCCCCGCCGCTGGATCGAGGGGGGGGTGCGGTTCAGCTTCTGATCTTCCCTCGTTAAGGTGAATCAATGGTGTGACGGAATCATTACTCAATATTCACCGCAATGGCATTGACTTTTTGAAATTATTAGAATAGTGTTCTAGCTCATTAAGTGCAGGTCAAATCCCCGGCAGGAGGCCCACCATGAAGAACGCGCACGTCACCGCACCGAAGTCCTCAGCACGTATCCTCGTCCTCGACGAGGGGAACGCCAAGTCGCCTTACCCGAAGTATTGCATGGTCCCAATTTTCAGGATTTATATCTAGTCAACCTAGCCAAAAAGGGGAGATTTTCTCCCCTTTTTTGTGCCTTACGATGCCGTTGTCGCCACGGAGCGGGTGGTCTGTGCCACACGCTGAAGGGCGGCTGTGCGTTCGCGAGAGGAGACGGAGAGTACGGTGAGACTATCCCGCTATACGAAGGTGTTTCCCTGTGAGGATCGGGAGGGGGAGTGCATCCTCTTCGCCGCCAGAACAGGGGCGAGCGTGCTGGTCCCTGCGGAACTGGTCCCGGAGATCGACGGAGGGGGGCTCGATCCCGCCGATGAAGAGACCCTGGCCGGACTCGGCTTTATCGTCGCCGATCCTGCAGCGGAGCGCCGGCAGATGCTGGGGGTGCTTGAGGAGATGAAACGGCGCCAGCAGCGCTTCTCTTGCCTGGTGGTGCTGAACCTGGACTGTAACCTTGGCTGCGCCTACTGTTTCGAGGGGGCACTGAAGGGGAAGCACTTCATGGCCGAGGATACCGCCGATCGGCTGATTGAAGTTATTGCCAGCGGACCGATTGCCCAGGACAAGGAGATCTCCCTCAATTTCTACGGTGGCGAACCGCTCCTCAGCGTTCCCCTGATTAAAAGGATAGCCGGACAAATCCAGACTCTTGCGGCTGAACGAGGGCTTTCATTCGGCTTCAGCCTGATGACCAACGGCACACTCCTGACCCGCCGGAGGGTGGAAGAGCTTCTTCCCTTCGGCTTGAAAGGGGCCACTGTGACCCTGGACGGGCCCCGGGAAATCCACGATGCCGCTCGTCCGTTCACCGACGGCCGGGGGAGCTTCGACGTCATCATGGGCAATATCAAGGAGGTTGCCGGGCTGATTTCACTCCAGATCGGCGGCAACTTCACCCGGGACAATTACCGGGCATTCCCGCGCCTCTTCGATGTCCTCGTGGCCGAAGGGTTGACTCCCGACCGTCTTGGCCCGATGCAGTTCAGTCCCGTCATGACGTCGCTGTCAGGCCGCGCCTTGCCGGAATTTACCGGTGGCTGCGTATCCGCCAGCGAGCCGTGGGTTGCCGAGGCGATCCTCTTTCTCAGAGAGGAGCTTCTGCGGCGAGGGTTTGATCCTCCCAAGATGGAACCCCATATCTGTGCTGTGGAAACGGATGACAATCTGGTGGTCAATTACGATGGGAGCTTTTACAAATGCCCGGCGTTGATCGGGGTCGAGGGGCTTGAGGTCGGCGATGTCAACAGAGGCGTGACTGACTACCGTGCCGCGCACGGCAGTGGCCTATGGCAGAACGACGAATGTCTCGATTGCTCCTATCTCCCCCTCTGTTTCGGCGGCTGCCGCTATCTCAGTCTCCTTCAAGAGGGGCGCGTCGATGCGATCAATTGCCATCGCGACTTTTACGATGCCATTTTGGGCCCTTGTCTTAAACAGGACATGGCCTATCGGTTTCGCCATTCGGGAACGTGAAGGCGATTGCCGATTCCTCCTGGGGCGAGTCGACGGCGGAGAGAGTGGCAATGACGTTCCGTGAGGAGCGCCCGGCAGTTATCACGGCGCCGTTACCTGCACCACCGAGCTCACCTCGCCGTTCGGATTGATGATCTGAATCCGCAGGTCCTTTTCCGTCGGGTCTGCCGGAAAACGTTGATAGATGAGCTTTGAACAGTCTACGAAGATGACGGATTCCCGTTCGCCGCTGCTTATTGCCCCCGCGGTTATACGCTTCCCAATCCCCGCATTCAGTCCCACCTGAAAGCTTTTTTCTTCCACCATCAGTGATGATCCCGGATGGAAATTTTTCCCTTCAATAATGAGCTTGTAGTAGTTGACGAAATTTTCGCCCCTGCTGACGTTGTATACCTCCGGGGTCGAACGGATCGAGAGCGTAATGGGGGTCGTGACGGTTTCTTCGGGGTTCTTGACCTGTACCTGGTGAAGCCCTCCCGGGGCGGGGGGGACGCTGAACGAGATCGATTCCGACGAGGCGGGACTGCTGGTGACGATGGAACCGTCGAAGAGAACCTTGCTTCCCGGTTCGAAGTTGTGGCCCGAAATGATGATTCGGCGTTCGGCGCCACCGGAGCAGGCGGCGATGCTGTCGGGGGAGATCGAGTCAACGATCGGCTTTGGCGGGAGAATGGAAAAATTGTACGTCCTGCTCGTGGTGCCGTCTTCACGTCTGAGAAAGAGAGCATAGAGGCCGGGTGCAAGTTTCGGGATGTCGAAGGTGAGTGTCTGGGAGGAGATGACCTTGGTCGGAACTTCGGTGTTGCCGAGGAACGCGACGGTTTTTCCGGTAAAGGAGGTGCCGGAGAGGGTGACGGTGCTGTTCGGTTCGCCCTGGGCGGGAATGATGCTGAGGATGTTCACGGCCGGTGCGGAATCGGCTGACTTTTCGGTGGCAGGAACGTTTTTTGCCGGTTTCTTCCGGCCGTTCTGGGCGGCAGGCCATGCCGGCTGAGCCAGGGCGAGGGTAGCAAGGAGAACGAGAGCCACGGGGCGGTATCTCATGGAACCTCCGGATATTTTCATTCGGTGCCCCGGTGAATCGGGCATTTCCGGCAATTAAATCACCGTCGGCAACGATGTCAACGGGTAATGGTCATGGCCAGCCAGACGCCCGAGAGCGCAAAGAGAAGATTGGCGATCCAGGCGGAGACGAAGGGGGGAAGGACCCCGGTCTGGCCGAACGAGATGAGTATGGAGTTGATGATGAAATAGGCGAAGCCGATGGCGATGCTTGCGCCGATGCCGATGGCGATGCCGCTCGATCTCCCGCCGCGCAGGGCGAAGGGGATGCCGAGAAATGCCATGATGAGCGAGGCAAAGGGGAGAGAGAGTTTGGCGTGCATCTGGGCTTCGTACCGTGTTGTCTCGTAGCCTCCCCGGTGCAGCTTTCGTATGTACTCTCTCAGCTTGAGGAACCCCATGTTGTCGGCGTACTTGTCGACCACTTTCAGGTCTTCTACGGTCAGGTTGAGCGTTGTGGGGAGGTTTTCCGCTTTGGTCGTGGTGGTGACTCCCCCCCGCCCCAGTTCTCGCGCGGTGACGCGATGCAGTACCCACTGCCGCCCGTTCCATGAGGCGGAGTCGGCATCGATCCGCTTGATCGGGCGAAGTCCTGCGGCGAAGTTCCAGAGGGTGATTCCTCCCAGCGTCTGGTGGGCCGGGTCGAAAAGCCGGGCCATCATGATCGTGTTCCCGTCCTTGTGCCAGATGTTGTTCTGGCGGAAGAAGGTGTTGTAGCTCTTCTTCCGGATCAGGACCTCTTCGATGTAGCGCATCTTCTGGTAGGTCTCAGGAAGCACGAATTCGTTGGCGATAATGGTGAGGAAGCTCACGCCGCAGGCGATCACGAGAATCGGCGTGCTGATTCTCGCCAGGCTTATGCCGCAGCCACGCATGGCGGTGATTTCGCTGTTGCGGGAGAGCAGCCCGAGGGTGAGCAGCGTTGCCATCAGGACGGCAAGCGGTACCACCTGCGTGAATATTTCGGGAATCTTGAGCAGGAAAAAATGGATGAGGTCGGCCCAGCGGGGCTGGAAGCGAAGGAGCCGGCCGATCTTTTCCAGAAAGTCGATCACCAGGTAAATCGCGATGAATGCTGCCAGGCAGAGACCGAAGATGCGCAGATATGCGGCGGCTATGTAGCGGGTGAGGATGCTCACGATGATTTCGTCACCTTTCCGAAGCGCTCCCGAATCCGATGCGAAAGTTCTCTGATGGTCCCCGCAAAGGGGAGCGGCCGTTCGCTGGCGGCCCGCAGGAGAAGGTTGATGCCGATGCCGGTCAGGAGGATGTTCGGAATCCACATGGCGATGGCGGGAGGGAGAATCCCTTTTTCGCAGATGGCCTTTGCACCCGACATGAGGATGTAGTAGCCCAGCAGGAGAAAGATCCCCGCCGAGAAGCCGCCGGCCCGCCCCGCCCGCTGGTTGTGGATGCCAAGGGGGATGCCGATGATGGCGAAGACGATGCAGGCGAACGGCAGGGCAAAGCGTTTGTGGAGTTCGATTCGTGCATCGCTCAGGAGTTTTGTCTCTTCCTGCGGGGTCCGGAGAAGCGTCAATAGCTCGCTCAGGGTCATATCCTGCTCGTCGCGGTAGTCCTTTTTCGACTGCTGCTGGAGGTTGACGTTCAGGTCGTAACTTGCGAACTCGACGAAGCGGTAGCCTTCCTTGCCTGCCAGGCGGTGAATTCCTCCATCTTCAAGGTGAAGCCGTATGGTTTTTGACTCGGGATTGGCGACGATCTTGCCTGCCGTGGCGAAAATCGTCGCATGCTCGTCAGGGTTGCGTTCGTCCTGGATCAGGATGCCGAAGATGTCATGGTTTATCTGGTCGTAGTCGTCCACATAGATGACGAGGCCGGGGAAGTCATCGTTGAATACCTTTTCGCGGATGCTCGTGGCGGCCCGTGTCTCCACCACCTCGTAGAGAAATCTCTTGAAGGAGGTGTTTCCCCAGGGCAGGGCGTAGACCGTGACGAAGGTGGTGGCAAGGTAGGTCAGGACTGCGAAGATGAGAACCGGCGGCAGGAGGGAGCCGACACCCACACCGCTTGCCTTCATGGCGGTTATTTCACTGTCGGATGAGAGCCTCCCGAAGGCGAGAAGCACCGCCAGCAGGAAAGCCATGGGAATCGTCACGAGAAAGAACGAGGGGAGCATGAAGAGAATCAGCCTGCAGACATCGGCAAAAGGCACTCCCTTGGCGAAGACCATCTCTGCAAGCTTGAGGAGCCGCCCCATGAGCAGTACAAAGGTGAAGACGGCCATTCCCAGCACAAAGGGGACGGCAGTTTCCCTGAAGATATATCGGTAAAGGATCCTGGTCATGAGCGCGCTATGATACATGAAGGGGGGGGCGATGTAAATAAGGCAGCCCCTCGGGGAGCACACATTGTCCTTGCCAAGTCGGGCGCTCTGTGGTATATGAATCCGCTGCTTACATTACGCACGCTTTCTGTCGGGCCGGTGGTGTCCGTTGATTACGGATTCCGGCTCTCGGGGAAAGCGGAGGCACAAACCAAAAGGAGAAAGCACATGTCGAACATCACCATGAAGGAGCTTCTGGAGGCCGGCGTCCACTTCGGTCACCAGACCAAGAGATGGAACCCGAAGATGAAGCCGTACATCTTCGGAGCGCGGAACGGAATTTACATCATCGATCTGCAGAAGACCGTCCGCCTCTTCAAGAACGCGTACAGCTTCGTACGCGAGAATGCCCAGGCGGGGGAGACCATCCTCTTCGTAGGCACCAAGAAGCAGGCACAGGATTCGATCGGCGAAGAAGCACAGCGTTGCGGCATGTTTTTCGTAAACCAGCGTTGGCTCGGCGGCATGCTGACCAACTTTGCAACGGTGAAGCAGAGCATTGACCGCCTCAAGCGCCTCGATGCCATGTTTGCCGACGGCACCATCGAGGCGTACACCAAGAAAGAGGCACTCCAGCTTGAGAAGGAGCGCCAGAAGCTTGAGAAGACCCTCGGCGGGATCAAGGGGATGGGCAAGCTTCCCGGCGCCCTCTTTGTTGTCGATCCGAAGAATGAAACCATTGCAATCAGCGAAGCGAAGAAGCTCGGGATTCCTGTAGTTGCCGTTGTCGACACCAACTGCGATCCCGATCCGATCGATTACGTGATCCCCGGCAATGACGATGCCATCCGTGCGATCCGTCTTCTCTCTGCAAAAATGGCCGATGCGGTTCTTGAAGGGGCCCAGGTTCGCGAAGTGGCCCTTCGGGCTGACACCGAAGGTGAGGAGGCCGGCGAGGCGGCAGCCGCCGGGGCCGAAGAGGCCGGCGAGTAGGCTGGCGTTTGTCGCTGCTTTGGATCGAACAGTACGGAAACGTTATCTATAATTAGGGGGGCGGCATGAAGCCGAACCCATCTGGAGGATACAGTGAGCATTACAGCTGCACAGGTTAACGAGTTGCGGAAGGCCACCGGCGCGGGGCTCATGGATTGCAAGAAGGCTCTTTCCGAAACGGGGGGCGACCACGAGAAGGCAGTCGATTACCTAAGGACGAAGGGGCTTGCCGCCGCTTCCAAGAAGGCTGGCCGTGCCGCAACGGAGGGGCTCGTCGGCTCCTACATCCATGCTGGCGGCAAAATCGGCGTTCTGGTCGAAATTAACTGCGAGACCGATTTCGTTGCCCGCAACGAGAACTTCCAGGTCTTCGTCAAGGATATCGCTATGCATATCGCCGCGGCCGCGCCGCAGTTTGTCCGCCGCGAAGAAGTTCCGACGGAGGTTGTTGAGCGCGAGAAGGAGATTTACCGCGCCAAGGCCCGCGAAACCGGCAAGCCGGAAAACATCATCGAAAAGATCATCGAAGGGCAGGTAAACAAATTCTACGCTGACATCTGCCTCCTCGAGCAACCCTACGTCAAGGATTCGGACAAGAGCGTCCAGCAGTTTCTGAACGAGACTATTTCCGGCATCGGCGAGAATATCTCGGTTCGGCGCTTTACCCGCTACGCTCTTGGCGAGGGGCTTACCAAGAAGGAGACGGACTTCGCTGCAGAGGTTGCCGCAGCGGCAGGGCTGTAAGAACGACAAGGGCCGGTCATTCCCATGGCCGGCCTTTTTTGTATGCGCAGCATGAGGCCGGCATAGGGGTGTATCGGCGACGGAGGCGGACACAGGCATGGCGAAACCACATTACAAACGAGTTCTGCTGAAACTTTCCGGTGAGGCACTGGCCGGCGAGCAGGGGTATGGCATCGATCCGTTGATCATCACCGCCATCGCGGCGGAGATCAAGGAGGTCGTGGCCACCGGCGCCCAGCTGGCTCTGGTAATCGGCGGCGGTAACATCTTCCGCGGTCTCGCCGCATCTTCCAAGGGGATGGATCGGGCCAGCGCCGACTACATGGGGATGCTGGCAACCATGATAAACTCCCTGGCGATGCAGGACGCCCTGGAGAAGATCGGCGTGGATACGCGGGTCCAGTCTGCCATTGCCATGCAGGAGGTTGCGGAACCTTACATCCGCCGCCGTGCCATCCGCCATCTGGAAAAGGGGCGTGTCGTCATCTTCGGTGCCGGCACGGGGAATCCCTACTTCACCACCGATACGGCAGCCAGTCTGCGGGCCATGGAAATCGGTGCTGATGTGATTCTGAAGGGAACGAAGGTCGACGGTGTCTATTCGGCCGACCCCAAGAAGGATCCCACAGCGGTCAAGTACCCGACGCTCACCTACATCGAGGTCCTCAAAAAGGGGCTTCAGGTCATGGACGCCACGGCAACATCTCTCTGCATGGACAACAACCTTCCCATCATCGTGTTCGACATCACCAGTCACGGGAATATCAACAAGGTGGTATGCGGAGAGGAAATCGGCACCATTGTGAAAGGAGAGTAGCATGACGAAGGAAGTCATTGCTGACATGAAGAACCATATGGAGAAATCGGTGGAATCTCTCCGGCGCGAGTATCAGAAGGTACGCACCGGCAGGGCAAGCACCGGTCTCCTCGACGAGATAAAAGTTGAATACTACGGCAATCCTTCCCTTCTGAACCAGGTAGCGACTCTGGCTATTCCCGAACCGCGGACCATCACTATCCAGCCGTGGGAAGCGAAGATGATCCCGGTTATTGAGAAGGCGATTATGAACGCGAACCTCGGGTTCACCCCCGCTAACGACGGTAAGGTGATCCGGATTTCGCTGCCGCCCCTTACGGAAGAGCGTCGGAAAGATATCGTGAAGATGCTCAAGAAGCTGGCTGAGGAGGCCAAGATCGCAGTCCGCAACATCCGTCGCGATGCCATCGATGGCCTCAAGAAACTGGAAAAGGACAAGCAGATCTCCGAGGATGATCTCAAACGCGCCGAGAAAGATGTCCAGGACGTGACGAATTCGTTCGTTGCCAAGATTGACGAAGTTCTTGCCCACAAGGAGAAAGAGGTGATGGAGGTCTGATGTCGCGTCGCTGCGCCGGCATGCAACCTCTGGAGACTTTTTTCGCTTGCGCCAGCAAGTCTTTTGTGGTTAAATCCCCTTTAACCCCCGGATTAAAGGGGATTTTTTGTTTTTAAGGGCCTCTATGCACGGTCTTGATACCGAAAAGCTACCCCGCCATCTGGCGATCATCATGGATGGCAACGGCCGCTGGGCGCAGGAGCGTATGCTGAAGCGGATCATCGGCCATCAGCGGGGAGTCGAAACGGTACGCGTCATCGTTGAGGAATGCTCGAAGCTTGGGATTCGTTATCTCACGCTTTTTGCGTTTTCTGCCGAGAACTGGCTCCGTCCCAAGACCGAGGTGAAAGCGCTTATGGCGCTCCTCAAGAAATACATCAAGGCCGAAGTCTCCCGGATGCTCACCAACAATATCCGGTTCAATGTCATCGGCAATCGTGACGAGCTCCCCCCTGACGTGAACGATGCCGTCCAGGATGCCATCGATCGGACGGCAGCCAAGACCGGCATGGTGCTGACCCTTGCCCTTTCGTACGGTGCCCGCCAGGAGATCATTCAGGCTGCTGTCCAGATGGCGGCCGACATCTCGTCCGGTGGACTCAACCCCGCCGCCCTTGATGAGAAACGGTTCTCCTCATACCTGTTCACGTCGAGTATCCCCGATCCCGATTTCCTTATCAGGACGAGCGGCGAGATGCGGATCAGCAACTTCCTCCTCTGGCAACTGGCCTACACCGAGCTCTATTTCTCGAACGTCAACTGGCCCGAATTTTCCCGAAACGAACTCCATGCGGCCCTGCGCGATTATCAGTCGAGGGAGCGGCGCTTCGGTCGTACGAGCGCCCAGTTGCAGAACAGGAGCTGACCATCAAACGCGTAATAACCGGGGCCGTGGCCCTGCCGCTCCTCATTCTTCTCGTCCTCAAGGGAGGAATCTTTCTTTTTGCACTCTTTATCGTGCTCCTGACCGTGCTGGGTCTGGGGGAGTTCTACCGGATGGCTCTGCCTGAGCGCAAGATCGACGGAGTCGTCGTTTCCCTTGCTGGTGGCTGCATCCCGCTCTTTCTCACCCTTCCCGCGCTAGCTCCCGGCGTCGTGGCGACCCAGGCCGTCCCCGGCCTGGTGATGCCTCTCCTGACGACGCTCTTCGTTGCATGCGCGCTCCGGGTTCTTTTTTCCTTCCGCGATATCCGTTTCGCCGCCGGGGAAGTGGCGTTTTTCGTTGCCGGCCTTCTGTATGTGCCGCTGCTCCTCACGCACCTGCTCTGGCTCAGGGCCCTCCCTCACGGCATCGACTGGATTTTTCTCCTGCTGGTGGTAGTCATGTCCGGTGATACGGCTGCCTATTACGTGGGGAGCAGTCTGGGCAAGCACAAGCTCTATCCCGTTGTGAGCCCGAACAAGAGTGTTGAAGGGGCCATCGGAGGGCTGTGCGGCAGCATTGCGGGGGCTTTCATCGTGAAGGCAACGTTTTTCCCGGAGCTCTCGTCCGGTGACTGTCTTGCTGCAGCACTTCTCATGGGGCCTCTCGGACAGGTGGGAGACCTTTTCGAGTCGCTCCTCAAGCGGAGTTTCGGGGTCAAGGACTCCGGCGTGATAATTCCTGGCCACGGGGGAGTTCTCGACCGCCTCGACAGCATCCTCTTTGCCGCTCCGGCGGGCTATTACTACGCAGTACTCTTTTTTATGAACCGCTAGGGTTCCATTGCGAGGGAATATGAAAAGACTGACAATCCTCGGATCAACAGGGTCGATCGGGGTAAGCACCCTCGATATTGTCGCCGCACATCGTGACCGTTTCGAAGTGGTTGCCCTCACGGCAGGAAACAATCTCGACCTGCTGAAACAGCAGATCGAGACCTTCCGGCCGAAGCTCGTCAGCGTCCTGACCAGCGAGCGGGCCGCTGAGCTCGACCGGATGTTGACCGGCTACAAGCCCGAGATTCATCATGGCGTTGCCGGCCTCATCGCGGCAGCAACCACGGGTGAGACCGAGATGGTGGTCGCCGCCATTGTCGGTGCCGCCGGACTCGTTCCCACGGCCGCCGCAATCAAGGCGGGTAAGGATATCGCCCTTGCCAACAAGGAGACCCTGGTCACTGCCGGCCGCCTCATAATGGATCTGGTGCAGGAGAAGCGGGTTCGGCTCTATCCCGTTGACAGCGAGCACAGCGCCGTTTTCCAGTCTCTGGAAGGGCAGAGCCGCAAGGACGTGAAGCGTATCATTTTGACGGCATCGGGAGGTCCGTTCCTCAATCTTCCGTTGGACCGCCTCGCCCAGGTTTCCATCAGCGACGCCCTCAATCATCCCAACTGGAGCATGGGGCAGAAGATCACCATCGATTCGGCTACCATGATGAACAAGGGGCTCGAGGTCATCGAGGCCCGCTGGCTCTTCGATACGCCTGTCGAGCAGGTTGACGTCAATATCCATCCCCAAAGCATCATTCATTCCATGGTTGAATACGTGGACGGCTGTGTCATGGCCCAGCTTGGCGTTCCCGACATGAAGGCGCCCATCGCCTATGCGCTCACCTATCCCGAGCGCATCTCGTCCGGGGTCAAGCCCCTGGACCTGACGGAGCTTTCGGGGCTGAGTTTTTTCCGGCCCGACTATCGTCGGTTTCCGGCACTCAAGCTTGCCTACCGCTCGCTTGCCGATGGGGAGAGCATGCCGGCGGTCATGAATGCCGCCAATGAGGTTGCGGTGGAGGCCTTTTTGAAGGGGAAGATCGGCTTTATCGACATCGCTGTCTCTATCGAGCGAACCATGGACGCTCACTCCCCCCATACCCTGTCCTCCATTGACGAGGTTCTCTCCGTCGACCTCTGGGCGCGGAACAAGTCGCGTGAACTGCTGGGGATTGCCTAGGAGATTCACTTCGACCGCATCCTGTCAAGTATTGAGAGGGATCACATGCTCAGCATTCTTTCCGCAATTGTCGTCCTTGGGATCCTGATTTTCGTCCACGAACTCGGCCATTTCATTTTTGCCAAGCTGTTCCGGGTCGGCGTTGAGAAGTTTTCCCTCGGTTTCGGCCCGAAACTCCTGGGAAAGCAGATCGGCGAGACTGAGTACCTGATTTCCGCCTTCCCGCTGGGGGGATACGTCAAGATGGTGGGGGAGGGGGCGGATAGTGAGCTGTCCGAGGAGGAGAAAGCCCGTTCCTTTGCCGAGAAACATCCCCTCCAGAGAATCGCCATTGTGGCTGCCGGTCCTTCATTCAATCTTCTCTTCGCCTGGTTTGTCTTCATCGTTGTGTTCATGGTCGGGGTTCCGTCGGCCACCACAAAAATCGGCGAGGTTGTGAAGGACAAGCCGGCAGCCCGGGCAGGTATCGCAGCCGGCGATGTGATAACATCGGTGAACGGCAAAAATGTTACGCGGTGGGAGGAAATGGCCGCCCAGATTGCCGCTTCCAAAGGCGCGTCCCTTGTCATTGAAATAAAGCGGGGCGATGCGGTCAAGACCTTTCGTCTGATGCCCGAGACGCGGACCGGCAAGAATCTCTTCGGCGAGACGGTGACATCGCCGGTCATCGGTGTCGTCGCCTCGTCCGAAACGGTCATCGACCGGTTTGGTCCGGGAGAGGCGTTCGTCAAGGGGAGCGCGCAGGCATGGAATGTCGTCAAGCTTACGGCGCTCTCCCTGGTCAAGATCGTCGAGCGCGCCGTTCCGCTCGATACCATCGGCGGCCCGATCATGATCGCCAAGATGGCGGGACAGCAGGCGGAAGCGGGAGGGGTCAGCTTCCTCGCCTTCATGGCACTTCTTTCCGTCAACCTCGGCGTGCTGAACCTCCTGCCGATCCCCATTCTCGACGGCGGCCACCTGGTCTTCTACTTATGGGAGCTGGTCTTCCGTCGTCCCGTCAGCCCGCGGGCCCGAGAGATTGCCCAGCAGATCGGGCTTGCCTTGCTGATCGGACTGATGGTGCTTGCCTTTTACAACGATATTGCCCGCTACATCGTGGGGCAGGGATAGCGTGAAACTGCTGACCGTCGATACATCGACCTCCGCCTGCAGCGTTGCGCTGACCCGTGACGGCAGGCTTGTGGCCGAGCATCTGGTGGACGGTGGTCGAACCCTTACGGAGCGCCTCCTGGGGGCCATCGAATCGGTGCTCGCCGATGGTGGGCTCGACGTGGCAGGGCTTGACGGCTTCGGGGTCGCCCTTGGTCCCGGCGCGTTCACCGGCGTCAGGATCGGGGCCGCCACGGTGAAGGGACTTGCCATTGCGACGGGAAAACCGGTGGCGGGATTTTCTTCACTTGCCATGCTCGCCCTCAATCTTCCCTTCAGTTCCTTTCCGGTCTGTCCGCTTTTCGACGCGCGAAAAAACGAGGTGTATGCCGGTCTCTATCGCTGTGAAGCCGCTCCCGAGCCCTTGATGACCGATCGGGTGCTCCCTCCGCAACAACTCCTTGCCGAGCTGGAGGGGACCGTTATCTTTGTTGGCGATGGAGCGCTTCGCTATCGAGAGTTGATCGAGGCGACCCTCGGTGATCGGGCGATCTTCGCACCTTCCCATTGTCATCTCCCCCGGGCGGGGGCCGGCGCCCTGCTCGCCCAGAAACTTCTGATGTCAGGGGAGGGGACTCCTCTGGCGCTGCTGAACCCCACCTACATCCGTCCCTCGGAAGCCGAATTGGCAAAGATTCGTCGCGAAACACTATAACGCTATTCTATAGCAGTTGACAGCAATAGCCCCGATTATGTATTATTTGCACTTTCATCTTATGATAGTTGCCTGTTTGAAATTGTCAAATTTCTGGTAATTATGACTGAACCGTCCGGCGATGCACAAGTCAATTGACGTTCAGTCAGTTCTATTTTTTGATACGAGGTTTACTACCATGCGCAGCGACACCATCAAGAAGGGGCTTGAGCGTACCCCGCACCGTGCCCTCATCAAGGGGACCGGCGTTCCTCAAAGTGCGATGGACAAGCCATTCATCGGCGTCGCCACCAGCTTTACCGATCTCATTCCCGGCCATGTGGGGATGCGGGATCTTGAGCGATTCATTGAAAAGGGTATCCACTCGGGGGGGGGCTACGCCTTCTTCTTTGGAATCCCCGGGGTCTGTGACGGTATCGCCATGGGGCACAAGGGGATGCATTACTCGCTTCCGACGCGTGAACTCATCGCCGATATGGTGGAGTCTGTGGCCGAGGCCCATCGGCTCGACGGACTCGTCTTGCTGACCAACTGCGACAAGATCACTCCCGGCATGCTGATGGCGGCAGCTCGGCTCGACATCCCTACCATCGTGGTGACGGCCGGCCCCATGATGGCCGGACGGGGGTCGGACGGACGGCGCTTCTCGTTCGTTACCGATACCTTCGAGGCGATGGCTCGCTACAAGGCCGGCGTCATCGACGACAAGGAGCTGCAGGTCTGCGAAGACAACGCCTGTCCCGGCATGGGATCGTGTCAGGGGCTCTTCACCGCCAATACGATGGCTATCCTGACCGAGACCCTCGGCATGAGCCTTCCCCGGTGTGGCACCGCGCTGGCAGTGTCCGCCCTCAAGCGGCGGATTGCTTTTGCCTCCGGTGAGCGGATCGTAGACCTTGTCCACGCCAATATCACTCCGCGGCAGATCCTTACGAGAGCAGCCTTCGAAAATGCCATTCGGGTCGACCTGGCCCTCGGTGGTTCATCCAATACGGTTCTGCACCTGCTTGCCATAGCACGGGAGGCGGGGGTTGATCTTCCGCTGGAGACCTTCGATATTCTGGCCAAGGAGACTCCGCAGCTCTCTTCGATGAACCCGGCGGGGGAGTACTTCATGGAAGACCTGGATGCCGCTGGCGGAGTGATGGGCGTTCTGAAACAGCTGGAGGCCAAAATCAAGGACAACCCCACCGTAATGGGGCTCTCCACACGTGAACTTGTCTCCACCGTAGAGGCGGTGGACGAGCGGGTCATACGTCCGGTCTCCGATCCGGTCAAGCCGGAAGGTGGTATTGCGGTCCTTTTCGGCAGCCTGGCCCCGAAGGGGGCGGTGGTCAAACAGTCCGGCGTATCCGCCGCCATGATGCACTTTGAAGGGACGGCACGCTGTTTCGACTCCGAGGAGGCGGCCATGGCTGCCCTCATGGGAGGAAAAATAGGATCCGGGGACGTGGTGGTCATCCGCTATGAAGGTCCCAAGGGGGGGCCGGGGATGCGGGAGATGCTGGCGCCGACGGCAACCCTCATGGGGTTGGGGCTGGGCGACTCGGTGGCGCTCATCACCGACGGACGGTTTTCCGGCGGGACCCGTGGGCCCTGTATCGGTCACATCTCGCCCGAGGCCGCCGAAGGCGGACCCATTGCGCTTGTTGAAGAAGGGGACCGGATTCTTCTCGATATTCCGAACCGCAAGCTCGAACTGCTCGTCGCTGAATCGGTCCTGTCCGAGCGTCGCAGCCGCTGGCTTGCCCCCGAGCCCAAGATCAGGAGCGGCTGGCTCGCCCGCTACGCCAAAGTGGTGACTTCGGCCTACACCGGCGCCGTGACGAGCGCCGATTAACAGATGTTCATTACCATTTCCCTCACGGGAGGCTTTTTATGAAAATGACCGGTGCACGGATACTTCTCGAATGTCTCAAGCAGGAAGGGGTCGATACGGTCTTCGGTTACCCCGGCGGCACGGTGATCAACCTCTACGATGAGCTTTTCAGCTTCAAGGATATTCGCCACATCCTTCCCCGGCACGAGCAGGCCGGGGTCCATGCGGCTGACGGGTACGCCCGCGCCACCGGCCGGGTCGGCGTCGCCATCGCGACCTCCGGTCCTGGCGCCACCAATACCATCACGGGGATCGCAACCGCGTACATGGATTCCATTCCGCTCGTGGTGATCACGGGGCAGGTGCCGACGGCACTCATCGGTAACGATGCCTTTCAGGAAGTGGATATTATCGGCATTACCCGCCCGTGTACGAAACACAACTTTCTTATCAAGGATGTCAAGGAAATCGCCACGATCATCAAGAAGGCGTTTTACATCGCCCGGACGGGGCGCCCCGGCCCGGTCCTCGTTGACCTCCCGAAGGATGTTCAGATCGCAACGACTGAATTCAGCTATCCTGACACCATTGAGTTGCGAAGCTATAAGCCTACCGTCGAAGGGCATCCGAAGCAGGTGGAAAAGGCCGTTTCGATGCTGCTGTCGGCGAAAAAGCCGGTAATCTACGTTGGGGGAGGCGTTATCCTGGGAGATGCTGCCGGGGAACTGCAGGCCCTGGCAAAAATGCTCAATGTGCCGGTGACCACCACGCTCATGGGACTTGGAGCGTTTCCCGAGGATGATCCCCTTGCCCTCAGACTGTTGGGAATGCATGGGACCTACTTCGCGAACATGGCCGTCACCAACTGCGATCTCCTTGTGGCAGTCGGTGCCCGTTTCGATGACCGGGTCACCGGCAAGATAGCCACCTTTGCTCCCCATGCGAAGATTATTCATGTTGACGTTGATCCGACCTCCATTCGCAAGAATGTCCGCGTTGACCTTCCGATAGTCGGTGAAGTCAAGGATGTTCTGGCCAAGATGCTGAAGGTTGCCGAAGGGCAGAGTGCCAACGTGAGCGAGTCCCGGAAGAACGTGGAACCGTGGCTGGCCGAGATCTCTGGGTGGAAGGAAAAGCATCCGATCACCTACAAGCAGACGTCGTCAACCATCAAGCCCCAGTTTGTCATCCAGAAACTGCGGGAGCTTTCCGAGCCTGACGCCATCATCGCCACTGATGTGGGACAGCACCAGATGTGGACTGCCCAGTTCTTCACCTTCACGAAACCCCGGACCCTCCTCTCCTCGGGGGGGCTCGGCACCATGGGGTTCGGCCTCCCGGCCGCCATGGGAGCCCAGGCTGCATACCCCGGTCGTCAGGTGATTGCCATCTGTGGTGACGGCGGATTCCAGATGAACATGCAGGAACTGGCGACGCTCGTGCAAAACCGGCTGCCGGTCAAGATCTGTATCCTCAACAACAATTTCCTCGGCATGGTGCGTCAATGGCAGGAGCTCTTCTTCGAAAAGCGCTATTCACAGACCTGCATGGAGCTCCCCATCGACTTTATCAAGCTTGCTGAGGCCTTTGGCGCCAAAGGGTTCCAGGCGACCAAACCCGATGAGGTGGAGACAACCATCAAGAAAGCATTCGAAACGCCGGGACCGGTCATCATGGAGTTCAAGATCGCCCGTGAAGAGAAGGTGCTCCCGATGGTTCCCGCGGGGGCGTCGCTCAACGAAATGGTACTCAACGCCTAATTGTTTGTGATTTTGTACGACTTCAGGAGGTTTCCTGCATGAGACATACGATTACCGTGCTGGTGGAGAACGAATTCGGCGTGCTTTCCCGTGTTGCCGGGCTCTTTTCTGGCCGTGGCTTCAATATCGACTCTCTGTCGGTGGCCCCCACCAACGACGAGAGCATCTCGCGAATGACCATTGTGACGCGGGGCGACGAGCAGATCCTCGAGCAGATATCCAAGCAGCTCAACAAGCTGATCGATGTCATCAAGGTCATTGATTTCACCGGTGGCGAGGCGATCGAACGGGAAATGGCACTCATCAAGGTGACTGCCGAGGAGTCGAGCCGGGCCGAGGTGTTGCGGATTGCCGACATCTTCCGGGGCAAGATCATCGACGTGACACCAAAGTCGTATACCATTGAAGTGACCGGGGCCCCAGCCAAGATCGAAGCGATTCTGGAGTTACTCCGTCCACTGGGACTCAAGGAGCTGGTTCGGACCGGGCCGGTGGCCATAGGCCGCGGCTCCAAAGGATGGAAAGGATAGAACGGGTTGTGTGCTCGCCCGCCTTGGTTGATAATTCACTCTGCACCAACGAACGACAGGAGGAAGAAATGAAGATTTACTACGACAAGGATTGTAATCTGGGCGTGCTCAAAGGGAAAAAAGTGGCGATTATCGGCTACGGATCCCAGGGTCACGCCCATGCCAATAACCTGAAGGATTCGGGAATCGATGTGGTGGTGGGCCTTCGGTCCGACTCCGCCTCGGTCAAGAAGGCTACCGCCGCCGGACTTACGGTGCTTCCCACCTCCGAGGCGGTCAAGATTGCCGACGTGCTCATGATCCTCCTCCCGGATGAGATTCAGGGCGATGTCTATCGCGAGGAAATCGCTCCCTTCATCAAGCAAGGTGCCTATCTTGCGTTCAGCCACGGCTTCAACATCCATTTCGGCCAGATCGTCCCGCGTCCCGACATCAATGTCATCATGGTCGCTCCCAAGGGCCCGGGGCATCTGGTGCGCCATGAGTATACCCGTGGGGGCGGGGTGCCGAGCCTCATCGCCATCCACCACGATCCGTCCGGAAACTCCCGTGACGTGGCTCTCGCCTATGCATCGGCCAACGGTGGTGGCCGGGCCGGCATCATTGAGACCTCTTTCAAAGAAGAAACGGAAACCGATCTGTTTGGTGAGCAGGCTGTCCTCTGTGGCGGGATTTCAGCTCTCATTCAGGCCGGTTTCGAGACTCTGGTCGAGGCTGGCTACGCTCCTGAGATGGCGTACTTCGAGTGCCTCCACGAGACAAAGCTTATTGTCGACCTGATCTATGAAGGCGGCATCGCCAACATGCGCTACTCCATCTCCAATACCGCAGAGTATGGCGATCTTACCCGGGGCCCCCGCGTCATTACCGGTGAGACCAAGAAGGAGATGAAGAAGATCCTCGGCGAGATTCAGGACGGCGAGTTTGCGAAAGAGTGGATGCTGGAGAACAAAGCCAACAAGCCGGTCTTCAGCGCCCTGCGCCGCAAAGGTGCCGAGCACCAGATCGAGGAAGTCGGGGCACGTCTTCGCTCCATGATGTCATGGATCGGTGCTTCAAAGATCGTCGACAAGTCCAAGAATTAAACAGCAATCAGACGGAACACGGAGGCCGGGTATGAAGAGCGGGTTGTTCGCCGCTTCGAAACCCGGCCTCTTTTCGGTTAATGGCGGAAAATCGTGTAATTATTTTCCTGTCCGTGTATAATCTCCCCCAATCTTCGAGGTACGTTGAATGCGCAATACTCATACCCCCATCGCCGCGGAAGGGTTCCCGTTCATTGCGGCGGCTGGAGCTGTAACCATCATTTCGGGGCTGCTTTCTGCCAAGTTCATTGTCGCGGCTCCCTTGGCGTTGTTGGCTCTGGCGGTGACGCTTTTTATCTGCTTTTTTTTCCGCAATCCCCGCAGAGTTCCCCCCGCCATTGAAAATGCCGTCGTTGCTCCGGCAGACGGTGTCGTTATCTATCTCGGACCTTCCCGCGAAGAGCATCTGGGTGACGAGATGCTTAAGATCAGCATCTTCATGTCGGTCTTCAATGTCCATATAAACCGGGTACCCATGACGGCACGGGTGATCGATACGTTTTATACGAAGGGAAAGTTCCTCGATGTGCGCGATGAGCGTGCTACCTTTGAGAACGAACAGGCGGGACTCGTTCTGGAGAGCGCTTCCGGTGTGAAGATGGTCGTCGTTCAGGTAGCCGGTCTCATTGCCCGGCGGATTGTCTGCTATGCTCGGAAGGGAGACCTGCTGGAGCGGGGTAAACGCTATGGATTGATTCGATTCGGATCACGTCTTGACGTCTATCTGCCGAGGAATTCCGAAACCAGGGTGAAACTTGGTGACAAGACGGTAGCAGGAGAAACCATCCTGGGGATGCTCCAATGAATGGTGAAAAAATCGATATGTCCGAGAGTATGAGGAAGGGGATTTACATCCTTCCGAATCTCTTTACGACCGGCAGCCTTTTCGCCGGTTTTTACGGTATGGTTGCCACCATGAATGGTGACTTCAAGAGTGCGGCCCTTTGGATCCTGGCGTCCTCGATTTTCGATGGCCTCGATGGGAAGGTGGCGAGGCTGACCGGGACATCGAGCAAGTTTGGTGTCGAGTACGATTCCCTGGCCGATCTGGTCTCGTTTGGGGTGGCCCCGGGGCTTCTTATGTATAAGTGGGCTCTCCAGCCGTTCGGGAGGCTTGGCTGGCTTGCGGCATTTCTGTTCGTGGTCTGTGGCGCCCTGCGGCTGGCACGGTTCAATGTCCAGGTCAATACCGTCGAAAACAAGCGATTTGTGGGCCTTCCGATCCCTGCGGCAGCGAGCATGGTGTCGGCGACCGTCCTCCTCTTTTATCACTTCGGGTGGCCCAGTTCGTACAAGAAGGTGGCGATCCTCGTTCTCATCTATCTCCTCGCGTTTTTGATGGTCTCCAGCTTCCGCTATTATTCCTTCAAGGATCCCGAGCTGATCAAACGGCAACCCTTTGCATTCCTAGTGCTGGCGGTGCTGCTTTTCATCGTTATCGCTGCGGAACCGCTGGTGATGCTCTTTGTGATCTTCATCTGCTACACATTCTCGGGGATTATCGGTTTCCTTATGACGTGGCCGCGAAGGCGGCGGCTTGAAAAGGCCATTCACAATAAGCATGCACGGGATGAGCAGTAAATGCGGACGCCAGAGGCGAGCGGGTTTGGTGAAATCAAACTCTGTCCGTCGAGGTGGAACATCCTGGAATGCAAGAGTTTTGTCTTGACACCAGTGATGATCATTCTCTAGTATGTCCAAAAGTTTAAAGGCAAAGAAGAGGAGTAGTAGTCCTGATCCTTGTAGTGCCCTCCAGAAAGGGAGATGCTCAGAGAGCCGGTGGGTGGTGTGAACCGGTACAAGGAATGGATGAACTCGCCTCGGAGCCGCTTCGGTGAATGGAACATTTTGATGTTCTGCCAGCCGAAGTCGTTTCCCGCGTAAAGGGATAAACGAGGTCCGCCTGCGGGTGGACGAAAAAGGGTGGTACCGCGGAGCACAAGCCTTCGCCCCTTTGTTGGGGTGAAGGCTTTTTTTGTCCTTTGTCGAGGGGGAGATGATAGGGCTGTCTATCTTCCTTGGTGGCGGTATGGGAAATCAACACGAATAAGGAGGCGGCAAATGGCGGAGATGAACACAATCAAGATTTTCGATACGACCCTTCGGGACGGTGAGCAATCCCCAGGGAACAGTATGAATATCGACGAAAAATTGAGGGTGGCAAAACAACTTCAAAAGTTGAACGTCGATGTCATCGAGGCGGGATTTCCCATCGCATCGGAAGGGGATTTCGAGGCGGTAAAACGGGTTGCTCAGTCCATCAAGGGACCGGAAATTGCCGGTCTGTGTCGTGCCAATGACAAGGATATCGATCGTGCGTGGGAAGCTCTGAAGTATGCGGGAGAAAAGGGGAGGATTCATACCTTCATTGCCACTTCGGATATCCACATGAAGTACAAGCTGAAGATGGAACCGGCAAAGGTTCTGGAGGCGGCGGTGAAGGCGGTGAAGCGGGCAAAGTCTTACACGCCCAATGTGGAGTTTTCCTGCGAGGATGCGGTTCGAACCGATCTCAAGTTCCTTGCGGAGGTGGTGGCGGCGGTGATCGATGCCGGCGCGACGACGGTCAACATCCCCGATACCGTTGGATACACGATTCCGTTCGAATACTTCAATATCATCCGGCATTTGAAGGAAAATGTTTCCAATATCGAGCAGGCGGTGATTTCGGTTCACTGTCACAACGATCTCGGTCTTGCGGTGGCCAACTCCATCGCCGCGGTGCAGGCGGGAGCAGGGCAGGTCGAGTGCACCATTAACGGGATTGGTGAACGAGCCGGGAACTGCTCGCTTGAGGAGTTCGTCATGGCGATGCGAACACGGCGTGACATACTTCCCTTCAGGACGAACGTGGCAACGGAGCAGATCGTTCCGTCGAGCCGCCTCCTGTCGACCATTACCGGCATTGGTGTGCAGCCCAACAAGGCGGTTGTCGGTGCCAATGCGTTTGCCCATGAGTCAGGAATTCATCAGCACGGGGTTCTGATGGAGAAGTCGACCTACGAGATCATGACTCCCGAGTCGGTGGGACTCAAAGCGAACGTTCTTGTGCTCGGCAAGCACTCCGGTCGCCATGCCTTCAAAAAGCGCTTGACGGAGCTTGGCTATGAGCTGTCCGAAGACGATCTGAATCGTGCCTTTGATCGGTTCAAGGCCTTGGCTGACCTCAAGAAGGAAGTGTATGACGAGGATATTGACGCAATCGTTGCGGAGGAAGTGATGCGGCCGGCCGAGAAGTACCGCCTTTCTCACATCACGGTAACCTGCGGTTCTTTTGCCGTTGCAACCTCCACCGTTCAGTTGGAGATTGATGGCGAACCGGTGCGGACTGCAGAGCTTGGCGACGGACCGGTTGACGCGACCCTGAAGGCAATCAAGAAACTGACCAAGACGAAGGCCAAGCTCCAGCAGTACAATGTCGGTTCCATCACCGGCGGTACCGATGCCCAGGGAGAGGTAACGGTTCGTGTTAGCGACGGCGATGAAACAGTGATTGGGCGTGGCTCTTCGACCGATATCATCGAGGCATCAGCCAAGGCCTACATCAATGCGTTGAACCGCCTCCACTTCAAGAAAGAGCGCATTCACGAGTGCCTGTAACAGACGTGCCCGGAGGACTCTCCCCCGGGCACGTTTCCGAGTTGTTAAACAAAAAAGTCCGCCGGGATTCCCCAGCGGGCTTTCTCTGTGAGAGTGTGCGGCTAAGGGTTAAATCTTGCGAACGTTGGCGGCCTGGAGTCCCTTGGGACCGGATACCACGTCGAAAGTTACCGCTTCGCCTTCCGCCAAGGTTTTGAATCCCTCGGACTGAATAGCGGAGAAGTGCACGAACACGTCTTCGCCGTTGTCCTGCTCGATGAATCCGAACCCCTTGGCGTCGTTGAACCACTTAACCTTGCCTTGTGCCATTTTCCTACCTCCTTTGGTGCCTCCGGATTAGTTCCGGACTTCGTGGAATGCTGCTTAAGTTTCCGGAGTCTTGAGGCAGGAAAACTACAAAGTCAGGTGATCTTTGTTCAGTTTTCAAGTGCTGCGTAAAGCTTCCGAAACTTGCTGCTCATGATAAATTAGCATCGTGTAATTACGCGTGTCAAGCAATAATTGAGCCGCTGTCGGAGAGTTTGCAATTAGAAGGAATTTATCCTGCCAATGAAGGCCATAAGCAAGCCGTAGTGTTGGTGGTTGAACTGCAGCGAAATCCGGGGGAGTCTGAGAAGGTCGGGTTCATCGGCTTCCTCGGGAAGTGGGGCGCACCGGGTGATTCGGGATCCGTCACGACGAATCTCGGGAAATTCGTTTTCGAGTTCCTCTACCTGGGCCTGGGTAAGTTCCTTGTTGAGGCGAATGATGAGACGTTCTTCGAAGAAGCGCAGCGAATGGTAGGTGCGGTAGAACTGCTCGATTATCTGGATGGCTTCGTCCACATCGCGGGTGATGGTGAATATCGAGAAATCCTCCGCCGAAATGAATCCCTTGCCGAGAATGCAGGTTTTGACAAATTCGAACCAGCGGTCCCAGTAGCCGTCATTGTCGTCTATCAGGACGAGCGGCTTCGGTGAGGTCTTGCCGGTTTGGATGAGGGTGAATACCTCCATGGCTTCGTCAAGGGTGCCGAACCCGCCGGGAAAAACGGCAAGCGCGCTCGACTCCTTGACAAAAGCGACCTTGCGGTTGAAGAAGTATTTGTAATTGATGAGCCGGGGATTCTGGAGCATGACCGGATTCGGCTGCTGCTCGAAGGGGAGGCGGATGTTGACGGCAAAGGAATTCTCGCTTCCTGCGCCTTCGTTGCCGGCCTGCATGATCCCCGGACCGCCTCCGGTGATGATCATGAAACCTTTCTCGGCGAGTTTGCGGCTGAACGTGACGCAGGTCTGGTAAATCTGCTCGTGGGGCTCGGTACGGGCAGATCCGAAAATCGTGACTTTCTTTTTGGGCCGGTACGGTGCGAAGACGTTGGTGGTGTAACGCATCTCCTTCATAGTGTTATTGAGAAGCTTCAGGTCAGCGAGATAATTGCATTCGATCCCCGACTTGAGGGCAGATATGATCATCTCCCGGATAAGCTCGGGGTGGTGAATGGTGCCGACCTCGGCCAGAAGGCTCTCGATGAGGGTGTCGATGATTCCATTGGTACGGGAAAAACTCAATTCCATGGGTGTTGGTGCCTTCCTCTGTAAAATTTATACACTATAGCATTGGACGGAAAATCGAAGCAAATGTTAAACTGGATCGAACAAATATTACATTGATTTGTCGCGTTTCTTTGGCTACAGTGACGCAACATTTCAACATTTATTCGCGAGGTGCACGTTTCATGGGGAAGACCACAGCAGAAAAGATTTTTGCGAGTCATTTGGTCGATGAGCCGTTCACGGGGACAAAGGTCTTGCGGCTCGACGTGGTTATGTGTCACGAGATTACCACTCCCATCGCCATCGCCGATCTCGTGGCGCGGGGGAAGGACCGGGTCTTCGATGCGACTAAAATCAAGGCGGTGATCGATCACGTCACCCCGAGCAAGGATTCTAAGACGGCTACCCAGGCAAAGATGCTTCGGGAGTGGGCCCGTCGCCACGATATCAAGGATTTCTTCGATGTGGGGGCAAACGGTGTCTGCCACGCCCTGTTTCCCGAGAAGGGGTTCATCCGGCCCGGTTATACGGTGATCATGGGGGACTCCCATACCTGCACGCACGGTGCCTTCGGCGCCTTTGCCGCCGGCGTCGGAACCACCGATCTTGAAGTGGGAATTCTCAAGGGGGTGTGTGCGTTTCGCGAGCCGAAGACCATTCGGGTCAACCTGAACGGAACGCTTCCCAAGGGGGTCTATGCAAAGGACGCGATTCTTTATGTAATCGGACAGCTGGGCGTCAACGGCGCCACCGACCGGGTGCTTGAGTTCCGCGGTCCGGTGGTTGACGCCATGACCATGGAATCGCGAATGACCCTGAGCAATATGGCGATCGAGGCAGGGGGGACCTCCGGCATCTGCATGCCCGACATGGTGACGGTCGAGTACCTCTGGCCGTTCATCCAGAACGAATATTCGTCCAAGGAGGCCGCCCTTGCCGCGTTCAGTCAGTGGCGGTCCGACGATGATGCGCAGTATGAGCGGGTGCTGGATTTCGACCTGTCGAATCTTGAGCCGATCGTCACCTTCGGGTACAAGCCGGACCAGGTAAAGCCGGCAACGGAGCTTGCCGGAACGGCGGTGGACCAGGTGTATCTCGGTTCCTGCACCAACGGCCGGCTTGAGGACCTGCGGGTTGCGGCAGAGATTCTCAAGGGGAGAAAGATCGCGCCGACGGTTCGCGGCATTCTTTCGCCGGCCACGCCGAAAATTTATCAGGATGCCATGGCCGAAGGGATCATCGACATCTTCATGGAGGCCGGTTTCTGCGTGACGAACCCCACCTGCGGCGCCTGTCTCGGTATGAGTAACGGCGTTCTTGCGGAGGGGGAAGTCTGCGCGTCGACCACCAACCGCAACTTCATGGGGCGCATGGGGAAGGGTGGGATGGTCCACCTCATGTCCCCGGCCACCAGCGCGGCGACCGCCATCGAGGGGAAGATCGCCGACCCCCGGAAATATCTCTGATTCCCTGGCAGACGGGGGAGCACTACATCATTTTTCAAGGAGTTGACCAATGAAAGCATTCGGCGGATCCGTTCTCTTTCTCGACCGCTCCGATATTAATACCGACGAGATTATCCCGGCCAAGTACCTGACCGAAATCACGAAGGAAGATCTCCAACCGTATATTCTCGAAGACCTCAAACTCCCCGGTTTCGATCCCAAAGGGGAGAAGACGAAGGCTGCACGGGTCGTAGTCTCCCGGGCGAATTTCGGGTGCGGCTCTTCCCGCGAGCATGCGCCGTGGGTTTTTGAGGTGAACGGCATCACCGCAGTCATTGCGGAGTCCTTCGCCCGGATCTTCAGGCAGAACATGTTCAACTGCGGCATGGCAGCCATCGAACTCCCAAAGGAGAAGATCGACGCGCTGTTCGCCTATGCCGGCACAGCGGAGACCGCCATTTCACTTGATGTTGAAACCCAGACCCTGACCGTGCGGGGGGCGGGGAAAGAGGAAACCATTTCCTTTGACATCTCTCCCTTCGATAAGGCCCTGGTGCTTGCCGGTGGGTGGGTCGATTACGCCGATCAGAAGTACTGAATTCTGGGCGTTTCGCGCCGTTACTCCTGATTTGAGAAAGGCCTGCTCGACACGCAGGCCTTTCGTCTTTGGGAATGGGAATGCCGCGTTTTTGGTTGACTCTCCCTGGTTCCTGTGATTATTAACGTATAAATTTGGCAAATTCTGAATGTGGACTGTTTTTTCATGCGTATCCGCATAGCCCTTATGTTGCTTGCACTAGCCCTTGCAGGGACCCCGGCAGGGGGAGCCGACAAGGGGGTGGGCGAAGCGCGGGGAACGATATTTACCCTCTGGCCTCTCATTGATTACCGTGAGAGTCCCGAGGAGGGGTTCAGCAATCTTTCACTTCTGGGACCGCTGGTCAAGGTGCAGGAGCGGAAGGGGGAGACGGTGACCGCCATGCGTCCCCTGTTTTATCGCGATTCCCATGTGAGCCCTGAGAGCGCGGCGACCGACTACCTCTATCCTCTGGCCTCCTCCGAGTCCTCGCCCGATGTCTCCACCTTCCAGGTGCTGAAGCTTTACCAGAAGAACATCTTTCGCCGTGCCGACCCGGAGCAGGCCGAGAAGGGGACCATGTTTTTCCCCTTCTACATCACCGGTGAGTCCAAGAAATACGGCCCGTACACATCGGTGTTCCCCTTTTACGGCGATATCTACGAGCGTTTCTGGCGGGACGAATACCACTACCTCCTGTTCCCGTTGTACGGTCGGACGGTTAAGGGGGGGACGACGACGCGCAACTATCTCTATCCGGTGTTTTCCACTGTGGAGGGAGAGGGGGAGAGCGGTTTTGCGGTCTGGCCTCTCTACGGCCAGTCGTCCAAAGAAGGGGTGTATCGAAAGCGGTTCGCACTCTGGCCGTTCTACGACGAGGCGGAGACGGGGCTCGATACGGAGAATCCCACCCGCCGGTTCCAGATTCTGCCGCTGTACTCGGCAACCGATTCGCCCAAGAAGAGCAGCCGACACTACCTGTGGCCTTTTTTCGGCTGGGTGGACGATCGGGAGCGGAAAATCTCGGAAACGTATTACCTCTGGCCTTTCGTGATGACGGCTCGAGGCGAGGGGCGCACGGTGGACCGCTATCTCCCGTTCTACGACGAAGAGCGGGGGAGGGAAACACTCAAGCGCTGGTATCTCTGGCCACTCTACCGCCACGACGAAATATCCAGCGCCACCTTCGGTCAGGACCGGGATCGGGTGCTCTATTTCCTCTTTTCGGACAGCCGGGAGTGGTGGCCGACGGATGGCGCTGAGCGCCGGCGGACGGCTCTCTGGCCGCTGTTCGTCTACAACCGTGACGTGCGCGGCGTGAAGAGCTTTTCCTTCCCGGCACCGGTCGAACCGATCCTTAACCGGGAGGGTATCGAACGAAGCTGGTCGCCCCTTTGGAGGATTTACGTCCAACGGTGGAACGATGCCGGCGATTCGGCAGCCTCCTTCCTCTGGAACCTCTATTGGCATGAGCGCCGGGGTGAGGAGTTTGCCTGCGAGTTTTTCCCGGTTGTTTCGTACCGCTTCGAAAAGACCATAACCGATGTTGCCATCCTTAAGGGGCTTGTCCGCTACAAGGAACAGGGCGGGATGAAAACCCTCAGTTTTTTATGGCTTCCCTTCGGGATCAGTTGGCGGGAAGACGAACCGGCAACGCCGGTGGGAGAGAGCGGGAGCGACTTTATCATGAGCAGAGCGAGGTTCGAACCGTAATGGGCGCCTTCGAACGGGTAGGCAAGCGGGTTCTCGCATTCAACGAGATCGTAGGGGAGATGCTGATGCTCCTCGGCCAGACGGTCTGGTTTTTCCGCGAGGCACCACGCAACCTCCAGAGCGTCTTTACCCAGATGGCGATCATCGGCTACGAGACGTTGCCCATTGCGTCGGTGATGGCGTTTTTCGTCGGGATGGTCCTTGCTCTCCAGACCGGGGTCGAACTCCAGAAGTACGGGACCCAGAACATCATCGGCGGTATCGTCGGCCTGTCGATGGTGCGGGAGCTTGGACCGGTCATGACCAGTTTTCTCGTGGCGGGACGTGCCGGCTCCGCCATGGCGGCGGAGATCGGGGTCATGAAGGTGTACGAGGAGATCGACGCCCTGAAAACCCTCGACATCAACCCCGTTCGCTACCTCGCCATGCCCCGGCTCATCGCCTGCCTGATCTGCGTCCCGGCGCTTGTCATCTACGCGAACTTCGTCGGGGTGCTCGGCGGTGCGTTCATGAGTCATCTTCACCCGAAGATTTTTATCTCCTACTCAACCTACTATGACAGCCTCAAAACGGCCCTCAAGTTTAAAGAGGTGGGGGCGGGACTGATCAAGGCGACCACGTTCGGGGGGATCATCGCCCTCGTCGCCTGCTATACCGGTTTCAAAACCAGCGGCGGTGCCCGTGGGATCGCCCAGTCCACGACCCGGGCAGTGGTCATGTCGTTCATGCTGATTTTGGTTGCCGACTACTTTCTTACCAGGTTGCTCATGTGACGGAAGGCGGCCGGGTTTGTTCCGGGCCGCGTGCAGTAATGACGGGAGGCAGTGAGCCATGGCGCTTACAACGGAAAAAAAGGTCGGAATATTCTTCATGGCGGGACTGACGCTCCTGGCGGTAATGCTGGAGTTTGGCGAACGGTGGAATCCCTTTGAGAAGAATCTCCACTATTTGACCTATCTTGCGAGCACGACCGGCCTCAAACTCGGGGATCCGGTGCGACTGGCCGGGGTTGAGGTCGGCAAGATCACGAAAATCGGCATCAGCGACAGCCGTGTCCGGGTCGATTTCGAGGTGAAGCCGGGGACCACCATCAAAACCGATTCGGTCGCCACCATTCGACTCACGAACCTGCTGGGTGGCCAGTTCCTCGGGATCTCGTTCGGTTCGCCGGCTGCTACGGTCCTGCCGCCGGGGAGCGAGGTGAAGAGCCGCGATATCGCCAATATCGACGTGATCGTGGACAACGTGAGCGACTTGACCAAGGACGCCAAGAGTTTCATTAATGATCTGAATACCAACCAGCGGGAGGTGCTCACGAAGATCTCCGCCATGCTGGATGAGAACCGGGGAAACCTGCGCGGAGCGGTCACGAATCTGAACAGCATCACCACCAAGATGGACCGGGGCGAGGGGTCACTGGCCATGCTCTTGAACGACAAGGCCCTCTACCGCAACACGACCGATCTGGCGGCGAGCCTGCGGACCGTCAGCACCAAGATCGAGCGGGGCGAAGGGACCCTCGGCAAGCTCGTGAACGACGACGCACTGTACCGCGATGCGAAAGGGGCCCTGGCGAACCTGAACGACGGTTCCAAGGATATCAAGGAGATCGCGGCGAAGATCAACCGCGGCGAAGGAAGTGTCGGCAAGCTGGTGAACGACGAGACGCTGTACAATGAGCTGCGGGACGCGTCGAAGAACATCGGCGCCGTTGCCAAGAAGATCAACGATGGCCAGGGGACGCTCGGCAAGCTCGTGAACGAGGATACCCTCTACCGCGACACCACAGCTGCCATGAAGAAGGTGGAGAAGGCGGCTGAGGGGCTCGGCGACAGCGGGCCGATTTCGGTCCTCGGGAGTGTGATCGGCACTCTGTTCTAGCGGTAGAAGGCAGCGGACAACAACGACTCGATGTGAAGGGCGCGGAGGCCGCCGGATGGTCTCCGCGCTTTTGCGCGTCAGGAGGAACCATGGGGGATATGCTTGGAATCGCGGTGGGGACCGTCACGATGCGGCCCTACGTCTTTGCCTTTTTCGCCGCCTACCTGGTGGCGGCGGTGCCGCATCTTGGGTGGCGAAAGATCGCTCTGTTCACGGTCGCAGGGTATCTGACCTCGTTCATCTCGGAGGTCAGCTCCATCAATACCGGCATCCCCTACGGCTGGTATTACTACATCGACGCCACCAGCGCCCGCGAACTGTGGATAGCGGGGGTGCCGTTCTTCGATTCGCTCTCCTACGTGTTCCTTGCCTACTGCAGCTATGCCACGGCTCTTTTCGTGGTCTCGCCGGTAAAGGCGTGGCGGTGGGAACTGGTGACCTTGGAGACCCACGCCATCAGACGTTCCCTGTCGGTGCTCTTCCTCGGATCACTTTTTCAAGTCTTTCTCGATATCATCACCGATCCGGTGGCACTCCAGGGACGACGCTGGTTTTTGGGGCAGATCTACGGTTATCGCGAAACAGGGATCCATTATGGCGTTCCGCTCTCGAATTACGGAGGCTGGTGGCTCGTGAGCGCTCTCATGATCTTCATCATGCAGATGATCGACCGCGGGTGGGAGCGGCCGGGGAAGAGACCGGCCGGCGTGGCCAACCTCCCATTCCGTTCGCTTTATGGGCCGGTGCTGTATCTCTCGGTGATCGCGTTCAACCTGGGGGTGACCCTCTGGATCGGCGAACGCCTCATGGCCTTGACGGGGTTCCTCATTTTCGTGCTTCCGCTGGCCATTGCCGCGGTTACCATCATCCGGAGAACCAACCGGTATCGTAAGGAAGAGCTTTCCGACCATCTGAAGGATTTCCCGTGGTCGGCCGCGGCAGCCAGAAAGGGATAGGAGGGAGCTACTCGGGGCGGGTGACGAGAATGTTTGTCGTTGCCAGGACGGCCGTGGCAAGGGCGGCACCGGCCAAGCGGGTATTGCGGGCGAGACGGATGAGCTGCGGGACGATCCGGGGTTTCCGGAGGATGGTGGCGAGAACCTTCGTCAGGCGGATGTTCATGTCGTGGTCGGTGAATTCGTCGAGGGTGAAGGAGAGCTCCTCCCGGGCGCCGTCGCTTACGGCACGAAGTGCCACGAGTGGAATGCCGTAGCGGGCCGTTGTCTCGGCCACGGCCGCCGTTTCCATGTCGAGGACCGGCGCATGCAGGTCCGGGGGGAGCAGCGGCGCGAAGCTCCGTTTTGTCAGGATCTTTTCCGAGGTGATGATTTCGCCCGGCGTCACCCGGTTGAGGGATGCGCCGATACCGTCCAGGACTTCTGCCGCCAAGCTCCGGTCAACGCCCCCCTGGGGGCGAAGTCCGCCGTCGACGGCACGCCAGCATCCCGTGCCGACCACAAGGTCGCCTGCTTCAAGCCCGGGAAGGACCGCACCGCCGAACCCGAACGAAACGATGGCCGCGGGCGATGTCTCGGCGAGTGCCTCGGCGGCCTGGGCGGCGCGGAGGGGGCCCATCCCCGATTCGATGAGGGTGACGCCGACATCATGGAGGACGAAACGGTACCGGGTGAAATGGCCTTCCCGGTGTTTTTCGACCGGTCCGACCCGCCGCAGCAAGGGGCGCACTTCGTCGGGCATCGCCGCTATGAGACCGATGGTTTTTGCCGGCATGATTCCTCTCCTTCGCGAATGCATTTCCGGAACTCTATCAGAGCGGGGTGCCGCGGGGCAACGCATTTCACTCCTTGACAGGCCACGACCTTTGCGGTAGCGTAGAACGTCCCACCTGCCAACGGGACACGCATCCAGCACCAAATCTCTTGCCTTCATTCGGACAATCAACGTCGGTATCTGTAACTGGTTATAATCACGGTAACCGCATTAAGAAATGCGCGGCGCTTCCGTGTGCTGTCGTTTTGTTGTGTGCAGGCTTCGGGACCGTCTATGAAGATAACAGCCATCATCCCCGCCCGTTTCGCGTCGACCCGTTTTCCCGGCAAAGCCCTTGCCGAGATCATGGGGAAGCCGATGGTGCAGCACGTGTATGAACGGACATCCCGTGCCGGACTCGTGTCCGAGGTCATTGTCGCCACCGACGACGAACGGGTTGCCGATGCCGTTCGCGCCTTCGGCGGACGGGTCGAGATGACTGCAAAGGAGCATGAGACCGGGACCGATCGGTTGGCGGAGGTAGCAACCCGTATCGATGCCGATCTCGTTGTCAATGTTCAGGGGGATGAACCGCTCATCGAGCCGGCAATGATCGACGAGGCGATCGCTCCTCTTGCGACGGACGGCGCCATCCGGATGGGGACTCTGAAGAGCCGGATCAGGACGCTGCACGATTTTCTCAGCCCCAATGTTGTCAAAGTGGTTACCGACACCCAAGGATTTGCGCTCTATTTTTCACGGTCGCCCCTCCCCAATTTTCGCGACAAATGGAATGACCTGAAAGATGAGGCGTTCGTTACGGGGCGACTCCTCTGCCACAAGCATGTGGGGCTCTACGTCTATCGCCGCGATTTTCTTCTGGAATTCGCGCGAATGGCGCCCACGCCGCTGGAGCAGTCCGAGAAGCTCGAGCAGCTTCGCGCCCTGGAGAACGGCTGCCGGATCCGGGTGGTGGAGACCGAGTATGAGTCGATCGGCGTTGACACGCCGGCCGATCTGGAAAAAGTAATCGAAAAACTGAAAAAGGTGTAATGACATGAAAACCAAATTCATCTTTGTGACCGGCGGCGTTGTTTCGTCCATCGGCAAAGGGCTCGCCTCGGCATCGCTCGGGGCGCTTCTCGAGGCCCGGGGACTGCGGGTCACCATGCAGAAGCTTGACCCGTACATCAACGTCGACCCGGGGACCATGTCTCCGTTCCAGCATGGTGAAGTCTTCGTCACTGACGATGGCGCTGAAACCGATCTGGACCTGGGCCACTACGAGCGGTACACGTCGGCCCGGCTCTCGAAGCGGAGCAACTTCACCACCGGCCAGGTCTATTTCTCGGTCATCGAGAAGGAGCGCCGCGGCGACTATCTCGGCGGTACCGTTCAGGTCATTCCCCACATCACCGACGAGATCAAGCACAAGATCATCGAAAACGCCAAAGGGGCGGACGTCGCCATCGTCGAGGTGGGCGGCACCGTCGGAGACATCGAGTCCCTGCCGTTCCTGGAGGCGATCCGTCAGTTCAAGGCCGACCGTGGGGCGTCGAACGTCCTCTATCTTCACGTGACCCTCGTTCCGTACATCAAGACGGCCGGTGAGCTGAAGACCAAACCGACGCAGCATTCGGTCAAGGAACTGAGGGAGATCGGCATCCAGCCCGATATCCTCCTCTGCCGCTGCGAAAAGGATCTTCCTCACGACATGAAGGCGAAGATCGCCCTGTTCTGCAACGTGGAGGAGAAAGCGGTCATTACCTCGGCCGATGCCGAGCACATCTATGCGGTGCCGTTGGCTCTCCACCGGCAGGGGCTCGACGAGCAGGTGGTGGAGAAACTCAACATCTGGACCAAGGCCCCCGATCTCGCCCCGTGGGAGAGCGTTGTGGAAAAGCTTCGCAACCCCCTCAAGGGAGAGGTCCACATCGCCATCGTCGGCAAGTACGTCAACCTCACCGAGTCCTACAAGTCGCTGGCCGAGGCTCTGACCCACGGCGGGATCGCCAATGACTGCCGGGTTTTCCTCAAGTATCTTGATTCGGAGAAGATCGAGAACGAGGGGCTCGGCACCCTTCTGGACGACGTCGATGCGGTGCTCGTTCCCGGAGGATTCGGAGAGCGGGGAACCGAGGGGAAGATCAAGTCGATCGAGTACGTCAGGACGCGGAAGATCCCCTTCTTCGGAATCTGCCTCGGGATGCAGATGGCTGCCGTGGAATACGCCCGCAATGTCTGCGGTCTCGATGACGCCTTTTCCAGCGAATTCCGTCCCGACTGCGCCAATCCCATCATCAACCTGATGGAGGAGCAGAAAGGAGTCGAGCGCAAAGGGGGGACTATGAGACTTGGCGCATACCCCTGTACGCTTGCGAAGGGCTCGTTTGCCCAGAAGGCATACGGTTCCCTGGAGATATCAGAGCGCCACCGCCATCGTTACGAGTTCAATAATGCCTTCCGGGAGAACCTCTCTTCCAATGGGCTGGTGATCTCGGGCGTTTACAAGGAGGGCGATCTGGTGGAGATCATCGAGGTCGCCGACCATCCCTGGTTCCTTGGCTGCCAGTTCCACCCCGAGTTCAAGTCGAAACCGCTCAATCCGCACCCGCTCTTCCGGGCGTTCGTCGCTGCCGCCCTCGAGCACAGGAAGGTGAGGGGATAGTCTGCCCCTCACATTGGGAGCCATCGTGGTAAGAGAGATTGCAATCGGAAATGTCAAGATTGGCGGCAATCGGCCGCTGGTGCTGATCGCCGGGCCTTGCGTCATTGAGAACGAGGCGGCGACGCTGCGCTGCGCCGAGCGTCTCATGACCCTTGTGAATGGCGTTGCCATACCGCTCATCTTCAAGGCGTCCTACGACAAGGCGAACCGGACTTCCGTCACCTCCTTTCGCGGCCCCGGCATCAAGGAAGGGTTGCGGATCCTGAAAAAAGTGAAGGAGTCGCTGGGGATTCCGGTGCTGTCGGATATCCACTCCATCGAGCAGGTGCAGCCGGCGGCCGAGGTCCTCGACGTCATGCAGATTCCTGCCTTTCTCTGCCGCCAGACCGACCTGCTGGTGGAAGCTGCCCGCAGCGGGTGCGTGGTGAACGTCAAAAAAGGGCAGTTCCTGGCCCCGTGGGACATGGAGAACGTGGTGGGGAAGCTGGTCGCCAGCGGCAACGAGAAGGTCGTCCTCACGGAGCGCGGGGCATCGTTCGGTTACAACAATCTCGTCTCCGATATGCGAAGTCTGCCGATCATGCGTGGATTCGGCTTCCCCGTGGTGTTCGACGCCACCCACAGCGTTCAGCTCCCCGGCGGACAGGGGGGCTCCTCGGGGGGGCAGCGGCAATTTGTCGAATATCTCTCCCGTGCCGCCGTAGCCACTGGCATCGACGGCATCTTCATGGAGGTTCACGAGGAGCCGGACAAGGCCCTCTGTGACGGCCCTAACTCGGTCAAGCTCGACGACCTGCCGGCGCTGCTCAAGAAGCTGAAGGCAATCGACGCCATCGTAAAATGAAAGAGAGGGAGTGAGGAGCGGGGCGCATCGTCGCTCCTTATCCCTTGTTTCTTGCGGAGTTCCCATTGATTCTCGAAGAAGCGCGCAACGTTATCCGTATCGAGGCCGAGGCACTGCTGGCCCTCGCCGAAACCATCAACGGCGAGTTTGAACGTGCCGTTCGCCTTATCCTTGCCACCAAGGGGCGGGTGGTGGTGACCGGCATGGGGAAATCGGGGCTCATCGGCCAGAAAATAGCCTCCACCATGGCATCCACTGGAACGCCGGCTTTTTTCCTCCATCCGGCCGAGGGAATCCACGGCGATCTCGGAATGATCATGAAGGGCGACGTGGTCATTGCCATCTCCAATAGTGGCGAGACCGAGGAGGTCTGCCGGATCCTTCCGGTGATAAAGCGGCTTGGAGCCTCCCTCGTGGCCATGTCGGGAAATCCGAACTCCACCCTTGCCAAGGCGGGGGATATATTCCTCGATATCTCGGTCAAGGAGGAGGCCTGCCCCCTGGGGCTCGCTCCCACCGCGTCCACGACCGCCACCCTCGCCATGGGTGATGCACTGGCCGTGGCGCTTCTTGTTGAGCGGGGATTCAGCCCTGAAGATTTCGCACTGTTCCACCCCGGCGGCGCGTTGGGCAAGAAACTCCTCCTGATGGTGGAGGATGTCATGCACGGCGGTGGCGCCGTTCCGGTAGTGGCAGAAGATACGGCAATGCAGGACGCTCTCTTCGTCATGACGTCAAAGGGGCTCGGGGTGGTGGGAGTCATCGACGTTGCCGGCGCACTCCTCGGAGTAATCACCGATGGCGATCTTCGGCGGGCGCTGGGACGGGGGCTCGATATCCTGCACCTGCCGGCCCGTGAGCTCATGACCCGCAACCCGAAGCGGATCGGTCGGCGCGAACTGGCGGCCAAGGCGCTCCAGCGGATGGAGGAGCATGCCATAACCTCGCTCTTTGTGTTCGATGACGAGAATGACGGTCGACCGGTGGGTGTCGTCCATCTGCACGATCTCCTGAAAGTGGGAATAGCGTGATGGAAGAGCGCCTCGCAAAGATCAAGCTGCTGCTTCTCGACGTTGACGGCGTGATGACCGACGGCCGCATCATATTCGATTCCAATGGCGTCGAAAGCAAGTTCTTCAATGTGAAGGATGGCCACGGAATAAAGATGATCCAGCGGGCAGGCATCCAGGTCGGCATCATCTCCGGCCGGGAATCGATGGTGGTTACGAACCGGGCAGCCGAACTCGGCATTTCCATCGTCTACCAGAAGGCTCTCGACAAACTCTCTCCCTATCTCGACATTCTTGACAAGACCGGTTTCGATGATTCACAGATCGGCTTTGTCGGGGATGATGTCATCGATATTCCCGTCTTGCGCCGGGTCGGATTCGCCGCTGCCCCTGCCGATGCCGTCTCCGACGTATTTCCCTATGTCCATTTCACCACCAGAAACCGTGGCGGTTGGGGGGCCGTTCGCGAGGTCTGCGATCTGCTTCTCCGCGGGCAGGGGAAGTGGGACGAAGTCACGGCCCGCTACTTCCGCTAGTCTCGCTCCATTCCTTCTGCCGTTCCGGCTCCCTCGCGTTTCACTCCGAAAACATCATCTCCTTATGCCAAGCGGAGACTCTGTTTCTGATCCCGATTGGCGCCCCGTTGGCATATGCGGGAGTTGGCGCGTGGGACGATATTCACGCGTTGCGCGCCAGGCATCCATCCCGCTGGTCGGGTCAGGAGGGGTGGTACTACAATCTTTGTGCCAAATTGCCAGTTTGTTCCGACAATCCCCTTTACAGTGTTTGGGTGAGATGGTATACTGCGCCGGCAGTGATGATAAAGATAAGTAAAATCAGGCACGTACTGGCTGCCGCCATCGTTTTGGTCACGCTGTATCTGGTGATTTCCCTTGCCCTCAATGTGGGGACGGGGCGCAAGGCAGAGAAGGTGTTGCCCGCTCTGCCCCGAAATGTAGAACTTTCCCTCAAGAATATTCACTACACCGAAACGAAGGATGGCGTTAAGAAATGGGACCTTTACGCCAGGCAGGGGGAGTATGACAAGGAGCGCGAGGTAACCCGTCTGAGGGAGGTGCGGTTTGTCCTCCCTGGCGATGCGCGTACCGGTGACATAACCTTGCGTGCCGATCAGGCTGACTACCTCAATGCCTCAAAGGATGTGACCCTGAGCGGCAATGTGGTCGCCACGAGCGTTTCCGGCATGCAGTTCAGGACGGGGCATGTCTCGTATCAGTCGGCCCGTTCGCTGGTTACCACCGATGATCGGGTTCATTACGCCGATGGGCAGTTCGATGTCGACGGTGTCGGTATGGAGTTTTCGGTCAAGTCGCGGGATCTGCGGATATTGAAAGATGTTCGGGCCGTTGTTCGGCCTGTGAAAAAAGGATAAGATGAAGCGTTTTCTTTGTGCCTTCTCTCTGCTGTTCGTCCTGGGCGGGTCGGCGCTTGCCGCGCCTCCGGCCGGCGAGCGGGGGAAAGAGCCGATCACCATCAAGTCGAACGAGCTTTCGACTGACAGCAAGAGCCGGACAGCCACTTTTACCGGAAAAGTCACGGCCCGCCAGGGCGACCTGACGATCTATGCTGACCGGCTCGTCGTCCATTATAAGCAGGAAGGCGGCGATGTGGACCGTGTGGACGCCATCGGCAATGTGCGGATTGTTCAGGGAGATCGCCTTGCCACTGCCCGCGAGGGGGTCTATCTCAGTGCCGAACAGAAGATAGTCCTTTCCGGTGATCCCAAGGTCTTCCAGGGAGAAAATACGGTTTCGGGCAAGGTGATCACCTATTTCGTGAACGAAGAGAAAAGTGTCGTGACCGGCGGTCCGGATGGACGCGTCGAGGCGGTCATTCACCCGAAGAACAAGGCTGGTGATGGCGGCTCAAAGCGCTGATACGGTACTTTCAGCCCGGGGCCTCCGCAAGGGGTTCGGCCGTCGTGTCGTGGTAAACGGCGTCGATCTGCAGGTCTCCCCGGGGGAAGTGGTGGGGCTCCTCGGTCCCAACGGTGCCGGAAAGACGACCACCTTCTACATGGTTGTCGGCCTTGCCCGACCCGACGGGGGAGAGGTCTTTCTGGGGGATGAGGAGATTACCCCCCTCCCGATGTACCAGCGGGCGCAGCGGGGGATCAGTTATCTTCCCCAGGAACCGTCGGTTTTTCGCAAGCTGACCGTCGAGGAGAATATCCTGGCGGTGCTGGAGACTATGGACCTCTCGGCGTCTGAGCGGCGGGAGCGGGTCGAGGAACTACTGGCGGAGTTCAAGATCGGCCATATCGCCCGAAGCAAGGGATTCGCCCTTTCCGGCGGAGAGCGGCGACGAGTCGAGATCGCCCGGGCCTTGGCCACCAATCCGTCGTACATCCTTCTTGATGAGCCTTTTGCCGGCATCGATCCGATCGCGGTCATCGATATCCAGGGAATCATCACGGATCTGAAACGGCGCGGCATCGGCATCCTGATATCTGACCACAATGTTCGGGAGACCCTCGGGGTGTGCGATAGTGCCTATATCATGAGTTCCGGCGAGGTGATAGAGTACGGCGACCCGGTGAGGATTGCCGAAAGCAAGAAGGCCCGGGAAATTTACCTGGGAGAGAAGTTCAGACTGTGAGGCATGTCCCGGGCGTGACGGACAGCGCCGCCCTCCGCACTACGGTTTAGAAAAGAAACAACGTAAGGGTACCCTCTCTATGGCCATTGAGATGCGCCAACAAATGAAGCTGACCCAGCAGCTGGTGATGACGCCCCAGTTGCAGCAGGCGATCAAGCTCCTGCAATTGTCGCGGCTCGAGCTTCAGGATTTGGTGCGCCAGGAGATGGAGGAGAATCCGGTCCTGGAGGAGACGCTCGAGGCGGAGGAGGTCAAGGAGCAGGACCAGCTGGAACTCGCCGAGAAAGAAGAGCAACCGGCAGGTGAAGAAAAGGAGTTCCACGAGGTTCAGGCCGGGACGGAAACCCTGACCGATACCGATTGGGACAGTTACCTCGAAGGGTACAACTACAGCTCGGGCGAACAGCAGTACTATGACGACGAGGATCGCCCTTCGTACGAGAATATTCTTACCCGGAAAGGGACCCTCGTCGATCATCTCATGTGGCAGCTGAATCTTACCAACCTCACCGATTTCGAAAGCCGGGTGGGGGCCGAGATCATTGGTAACATCGACGAAGAGGGGTATCTCCGGGCCACCGTTGACGAGATTGCGGCTGCGTGCCAGACTGACATCGAGCTCGTTGACTCCACGCTGAAAAAGATCCAGGAGTTCGACCCGATGGGAGTTGGCGCCCGGGATCTGCGCGAGTGCCTCCTGATACAGGTGGATCAGCTCGGAATGAACGGCAGTGTGGTGGAAGGGATTCTCCTCAACCACCTCCACGATCTCGAAACCAGAAAATACAAGCAAATCGCCAAGGCCCTCGGGGTCGACGTGAACGATATTCTGACCGCCGCCCGGATTATCGCAAGTCTTGATCCCAAGCCCGGCCGCATCTACGGTTCCGAGGATGTCCACTACATTTCCGCCGATGTCTTTGTGTACAAGATCGCTGACGATTATGTCGTTGTTCTCAATGACGAAGGACTTCCCAATCTGCGGGTAAATCCGTTCTACGCAGGCGACGTGAAGGCAAATCCCCAGGTTGACGCCAAGGCTGAAGAGTACATCAATGACAAGGTGCGCTCGGCGACATGGCTCATCAAGAGCATTCACCAGCGGCAGCGTACCATCTACAAGGTGGCGAAGAGCATCGCCCGGTTTCAGCGCGACTTCCTCGATCGGGGGATCGAGCACCTGCGGCCGCTGGTCCTTCGCGACGTTGCCGAGGACATCGGCATGCACGAGTCGACCATCAGCCGCGTGACCACCAACAAGTACATGCAGACCCCGCAGGGGCTCTTCGAGATGAAGTACTTCTTCAATAGCGGCATCTCCACCACCGAGGGCGATTTCATCGCCTCCGAGAGCGTCAAGAACAAGATCAAGGAGATCGTCGACGCCGAGGATCCCCGCAAACCCTACAGCGACCAACGCATTGCCGAACTCCTGTCGGCCCACAGTATCAACATTGCCCGGCGGACCGTTACCAAATATCGGGAGATGCTGCGGATCGGCTCGTCATCCGAGCGCAAACGTCACTTCTGATCTCTATGTAGCTTATTTTATCAATCTTCGATGTTCCGGCTTGAAGGATCGTAAATTCGTGTTTACCTTGAATCAGGAGGCACGGTCCGGAACGCATTCACCGCAAGGAGGAAGTTATGCAAATTACAACAACGTTCAGGCACATGGAGCAGAGCGAGGCCCTCAAGAGCTATGCCGCCGAAAAACTGGAGAGGGTGAAGAAATATATCGACGAACCCGTCACCGCCCAAGTCTTCTTTACGGTCGAGAAGATCCGGCATGCGGCCGAGGTCACCCTGACCGCCAAAGGGGTCATCATCAAGGCCGCTGAAGAAACCAACGATATGTATGCCGCCCTCGATGCGGTGGTGGACAAGATCGAGCGGCAGCTGCGGCGTTACAAAGAGCGCCTCAAGGAGCACAAACCCGCTGCCGATACCCGTGCTATCGAAGTCCAGAAGAGCATCGTGACCGCAGAGAGCATTGAGCAGCAGAAACAGCCGGTCATCATTCCGAGCAAGACCATTTCCATCAAGCCGATGTCGGTTGATGAGGCCGTTATGCAGATGGATCTTCTGCATAAGGATTTTCTCGTCTTCACCGATTCGTCCACCGAAGCGATCAACGTCGTCTACCGGCGCAAGGATGGCAACTACGGCCTGATCGAGCCCACTCCCAAGTAAGGCATTAAGCCGCGCCGCCTCGTGCGGCGCGGCTCCTTACCCGACGGAAGCCGCTGCCCCCCTCCACCCACATCGAGGATATCCACCTTTGAACAGCATCAGTCTTTCAATCGCTGACCTCCTCAACGATACGGAGTACGGGCTGGACCTTGTCCTGCATGCGGGGGAGCGGGGTGTGGACCACCGGGTGCACAGCTCCCGCATTCAAAAGCCGGGACTGGCGCTGACGGGGTATACGGAGCATCTCCATCCCGACCGCGTGCAGGTTCTGGGCAATACCGAAATTTCCTACCTGCGGCAGATTCCCGGGGCCCAGGCGGCGATCAATATCGCCAAGCTCTGCCAGTATCCCATCTCGTGCTTCATCATCACCAAGGGATTGGAGCCTCCCGACATCCTTCGTGACGAGACGGAAAAGGCGGGGATTCCGCTCCTTGTGTCGCCCCACCAATCGTCGACGTTCATTTCCCTGATCACCAAGTTTCTGGAAGAGCGGCTGCTCCCCACCACCCATATCCACGGGGTGCTCGTGGATGTGCTCGGTGTCGGGGTGCTGCTCCTGGGCAAGAGCGGCATCGGAAAGAGCGAGTGCGCCCTCGACCTCGTCATCCGCGGTCACCGGCTCGTGGCGGATGATGTGGTCTACGTCAAGAAAAAGATGCCGGCGGCACTGGTCGGCCAGGCGGCCGAAGCGATCCAGTACCACGTCGAAATTCGCGGCCTTGGCATCATCAATATCAAGAACCTCTTCGGCGTTTCCTCCATCCGAGAGAAGAAGATCATCGACATGGTGATCGAGCTGGTGGAGTGGGACCCGGACCACGAGTACGACCGTCTCGGGATCGACGACGAGTTCTACCGCATCCTCGATATCGAGCTCCCCTATATCAGGATTCCGGTGCGCCCGGGGCGCAACCTCACCTCCATCATCGAGGTGGCGGCACGAAATCATCTCCTCAAGGGGATGGGATACCATTCGGCCCGTGAACTGCAGGAAAAGCTCATGGCGCGGATGGAGGTTCGCCCCCTCGGGGACGAAGTGGAGTAACGGATGCGGATACTCGTCATCAGCGGACTTTCAGGCTCCGGCAAGTCGACGGCAGTGCGCGTTCTCGAGGATGAGGGTTTTTTCTGCATCGACAATTTGCCGGTCCAGTTGTTTCCCACCATCATCGATCTGGTCCGAAAGGCCGAGGAGAAGGTGCCGGGGGTCGCGCTGGTCATGGATATCCGGGGCCGCGATTTCCTGAAAGGGTACGAGCGGGTCTTCCAGGAAATCCGCGAGGCCGGCAACACCATCGAGATTGTCTTCTTCGACGCCACCGACGAGGTCCTGATCCGGCGCTTTTCCGAGACGCGCCGGCGCCATCCCGCCCTTGAGAGTGGGTCGGTGCCCGAAGGGATACGGTACGAGCGCGACCAGTTGGCCGGGTTGCGCCGCCAGGCCACGCTGGTGATCGATACCTCGGAGCTTAACGTGCATCAGCTGAAGGAGCTTTTCACCGCCAAGGTGAAAGGGGAATCGGGCCCCCGGCGGATGACGATCCAGCTCCAGTCGTTCGGCTACCGCTACGGAATTCCCCTCGAGTCCGACCTGGTGATGGATGTCCGGTTTCTTCCCAATCCACACTTCGTACCCGAACTCAAGCCGTTCACCGGACTTGACGCCTCCGTTCGCGCCTACGTTCTGGAAAAGCCTGAAACCGCGGAGTTCCTGAAGAGCTTCACGGACCTGCTCGGCTTTCTCGTTCCGTCCTACCGACGGGAAGGGAAGTCGTACCTCACCGTCTCCATCGGTTGCACGGGGGGGAGGCACCGGTCGGTCGCACTTGTGGAGGAACTCGGCCGCTTCTTTGCCGACAAGGGGTTCGCAGTCAAAACAACCCATCGGGATATAGAGAAGGGATAGAAATGATCGGACTGGTTCTCGTGACCCATGCCGGCCTTGCCGCCGAGCTTCTCCGTGCCGCAGAAATGATCGTCGGTCCCATCGACCGTGCGGAGGCCGTTGGAATCCAGCCGGGTGACCCGGCCGAAAAGGTAATGGCCGATATTGCGGGGGCGGTCAAGCGGATCTCAGAGGGGGGAGCGGTCATCATGACCGACATGTTTGGCGGGACCCCCTCAAACATGAGCCTCTCCTACCTCGAAAGCGGCAGGATCGAGGTGCTGACCGGCGTCAATCTGCCGATGATCATCAAGTTCGCCACGGAACGTGCCAACGCCTCCGTCTCCGACCTTGCCGGATCCATCAGGGATTGCGGGCGGGACGGCATCACCGTTGCCGGTGATTATCTGAAATAACCTCAAGGACTTGACCGTAATGCTCGTACAGGAATTCACCATCGTCAACAAACTGGGGCTTCACGCCCGCGCATCGGCCCTTCTTGTCAAGACCGCCAGCCGCTTCAGCGCCGAAATCAAGATTGGCCGCGAAGGGATCGAGGTCAACGGCAAGAGCATCATGGGGATCATGATGCTTGCTGCCGCCAAGGGGACCACCATCACCGTCACTGTTGACGGCGGCGACGAAGCGGAGGCCATGGCGGCCCTATCGGACATCATAACCAATGGATTCGGTGAGGAGTGACAGCAGAATATTCCGCGGCATAGGGGCTTCTCCCGGCATTGCCATTGGAACGGTGCGGATGACCGACCGGGGGAGGGTGGTGGTGGCTGAGACGGCCATTGCCCCCGAAGAGGTCCCCCATGAGGTCGAGCGCTTTACCGCAGCCCTCTCGAAGGCCCGCGCCGATCTTTCGTCCCTCAAGCAGCAGTTCGCCTCCACCCATGGGCCTGAGCATCTCTACGTAATCGACACCCACCTCCTCATCCTGGAAGACGGCATGCTCATCCAGGGGACCGTCGAGCTGATCGAACGGGAGCGAATCAATGCCGAGGCTGCACTCAAGCGCAACATCCTAAAATTCAAAGAGTTTTTTTCAGGGATCGAGGACGAGTATCTCCGGGAGCGGTGTGGTGATATCGAAACCGTCGCCGAGCGCCTGCTCCGGAATATGATCGGCACCCGCCATGAACCGATCGCAAGCATCGAGGGGGGGAAGATGGTCGTCATCGCCCATGACCTCTCCCCGACCGATGTCCTCCAGATCGACAAGAGTAAGGTTGTTGGCTTTGTCACCGACCTCGGGGGAAAAACCTCCCACACCTCCATCCTGGCGCGGGCGCTGGAGATCCCGGCCGTCGTCGGTCTGGAAACGGTCACCGCCGAAGAGATCGACGGTCTCCCGGTCATCGTCGACGGCACCGCCGGAACCGTGGTCGTCAATCCCGACCAGGAGACCTTCCGCGACTATCTCAGACGCAAGCAACATTATGAATATCTTGAGCGGGAGTTCCTGAAGCTCCGCGACATGCCTGCTGAGACCCCGGACGGTCACCGCATCGCCCTGATGGGGAACGTGGAGTTTATCGAGGAGATCCCTTCGCTGAAAGGGCACGGAGGGGAGGGGGTCGGCCTCTACCGGACCGAGATGCTGTACATGAACCGGCAGGGACTTCCCGATGAGGAAGAGCAGTATCTCGTTTATTCCGCCATCGTCGAGAAGATGGCGCCATTGCCGGTCACCATCCGGACCCTGGACGTGGGGGGAGATAAGTTTGCCGCCGACCTTCATCTCGAAGACGAGATGAACCCCGCCTTGGGGCTGCGCGCCATTCGCCTCTCGCTCCGCAAGCCTGAAGTGTTCAAGACGCAGCTCCGGGCAATTCTGCGGGCGAGCGTCCGGGGCAGGGTGAGGCTATTCTTCCCGATGATTTCTGGCATTGAGGAGGTGCGGAGCGCCCGGCGGCTCCTCGACGAGGCGAAGGAGGAGCTCCGGCAGGCCGGGCTTCCCTTCGATGACGGGATCGAGGTCGGGATCATGATCGAGATCCCCTCGGCGGTCGTCATTGCGGATCTGCTGGCCCGTGAGGTGGACTTTTTCAGTATCGGCACCAACGACCTGATTCAGTACTCCCTCGCCATCGACCGGACCAACGAACACCTGGCCCATCTCTACCAGCCTCTCCATCCCGCCATCCTCCGTTCCCTCAAGATGGTGGTCGATGCTGCCCACGCAGCCGGCATCAGGGTCTGCATGTGCGGCGAGATGGCGGGCGAGGCGGCCTATCTTCCGGTGCTTCTTGGCCTCGGTTTCGATGAGCTTTCCATGACTTCGGTCTCCATCCCGCGGGTGAAGAAGATCCTCCGGCGCGCGTCCCGGGCAGACGCCGGACGCCTGGTTGCCCGCGCCCTCTCTTATTCCACCGCGGCCGAGGTGGAGAACTTTCTCAAAGGCGAAATTTCGGCCCGCTTTTCGGAGAGTTTCGACTGAGTTTACGCTCCCCTTTTCCTTGACAAACCCTTTGTCCGGACCTTACAATTCAAATTTTTACGAAGCATTCACCATCCGCATGAGGAGGAACAGAAGACGATGGAGATGAAAGATTACATTTTTACTTCCGAATCGGTGTCGGAGGGGCACCCTGACAAAGTTGCCGACCAGATCTCCGATGCGATTCTCGATGCGATTCTCGCCCAGGACCCGCGGGCCCGCGTTGCCTGCGAAACGCTCGTGACCACCGGAATGGCGGTAATCGCCGGCGAGATCACCACGACTGCCGTGGTCGACTATCCGAAGATCGCGCGGGAAACCATCAAGGAGATCGGCTACAACGATTCCGCCATGGGTTTCGATTGGGAGACCTGTGCCGTCCTGACATCCATTGACAAGCAGTCCCCCGACATCTCCCAAGGGGTCACCGAGGGAGAAGGGCTTTACAAGGAGCAGGGGGCGGGCGACCAGGGGCTCATGTTCGGCTATGCCTGCACCGAGACCCCGGAACTGATGCCGATGTCCATCATCTATGCGCACAAGCTGACCCAGAAGCTGGCCGAAGTCAGGAAAAACGGGGTGCTCCCCTTCCTCCGTCCCGACTCCAAGTCCCAGGTATCCATCCAGTATGTGAACGACAAACCGGTCCGGGTCGATACGGTGGTCATCTCCTCGCAGCATTCGCCGGAAGCCTCCCATGAGGCGATCAGGGAAGGGATCGTCGAGGAAGTAATCAAGAAGATCATTCCTGCCGAGCTCCTGGACGAGAAGACCCGCTTCCTCATCAACCCCACCGGACGGTTCGTCGTCGGCGGCCCCATGGGAGACTGCGGACTCACCGGGCGCAAGATCATCGTCGACAGCTACGGTGGGCACGGTGCCCACGGTGGCGGTGCGTTTTCCGGCAAGGATCCCTCCAAGGTCGACCGTTCCGCCGCCTACATGGGGCGCTACGTTGCCAAGAACCTCGTGGCCGCCGGCCTCTGCGAGAAGTGCGAAGTTCAGGTGGCGTACGCCATCGGCGTGGCCGAGCCGGTGTCGGTCATGGTCGACACCTCGGGAACGGGCAAGATTCCTTCGCAGCGCATCGCCGAGATCGTTCGCGAAGTCTTCGACCTGCGCCCCCGTGCCATCATCGAGCAGCTCGACCTTCTGCGCCCCATCTACAAGAAGACCGCTGCCTATGGCCATTTTGGCCGCGAGCTTCCCGAGTTTACCTGGGAGCGGACCGACAAGGTCGATATCATCCGCCAGAAGGCGGGGCTGTAAGGCCGGGTCTCGTAACGCGGGACTGGCAAAAATCAAAGCAAAAGGCCGGAAGGGATCTCCTTCCGGCCTTTTTTGTGTTCAAGGAAATGCCGACTCCAGGTTCACGGTCCCAGCTCTCCGCCTTTCCTGCTGAAACGGTACCCGACCCCCCGCACCGTTTGGAAGAAGAGGGGGCGTGCGGGGTTGGGTTCGAAGTACTTGCGCAGGCGCACGACGAAGTTGTCGAGCGTCCGCGTTTCCGTATCGGATGAATACCCCCAGACGTTTTCGAGGATCTCGCCACGGGGAATTGCTTCCCCTTCCCGGTGGAAGAAGAGAGATAGCATCTTCACCTCCAGTTCGGTCAGGTCAATCTCTCCCTGGGCGGTCCGGGCGTGATAGGAGAGGAGAAATACCTCGTTGTCGCCGAAGCGGTATCCTTCCTCCACCGGCTCGGGGCGGTACCAGGCCGATCGCCGGAGCATCCCTCCCACGCGCAGCAGAAATTCGTTCAGACTGAATGGCTTGGTCAGGTAATCGTCGGCACCGCTCTTGAGGCCGGTGACCCGGTCTCCTTCGTCGGTGCGGGCAGTGAGGATGAGAATCGGCACCCGCGGATCGGTGGCGCGGATCTTCTCGCAGACCGTGAAACCGTTCATGCCGGGGAGCATCACGTCGAGAATGATCAGGGCAAAGCGGTCGTAGGTAAGACGCTGGAGGGCCTCCTCTCCGCTTTCCACATGACTTACGCGATACCCGTCCTGCTCCAGGTTGAAGCAGATTCCGCGGGCAAGGTGCATCTCATCTTCCACAAGGAGGATATGCGGCTTTTCGTCGTTCACGTCCGTTCCTCCTATCGGGCCAACGGCAGGGTGATGGTGAATGCCGTTCCCATTCCGATTCCCGGGCTTGCAACGGTGATCGTTCCCCCGTGCTCCCTGATTACCTCCCGGACGATCCAGAGGCCCAGGCCGGTTCCCCGGATGGTTTCCCCCGGCCGGCGGACCCGGTAGAATTTCCGGAAAATCTTCTTGAGGTCCTCCGCCGCGACCCCCATGCCGCTGTCCTGAAAGGTCATGACGCAGCGGGTTCCCTCGCGGCGCAGCGCCACGCGTATCTCCGGTGTGGCCGGGCTGTAGAGGATGGCATTCTCCGAGAGATTGCGCAGGACGGTCTTGAACCCCTCGGCATCGATGGCGACCTTGACTCCCCCTTCAATGTCGAGGGCAATGCTCCCCCCCTCCGGAAGCTTGTCGCGCTTTCGCTCCATGTAGCTGCCAAGGAGTTCTGAAAGGTCGACGACCGGGTACTGGGAGGCGCGGCGCCGCTGCTCCAGCTTGGCTGCCATGAGGAAGTTGCTGGTGAGGTCATCGAGTCGCTCGACATCTTCGAGCATGGTGTCGAGGAACCGCTCCAGCTTTTCGGGGGATAGTTTCCGGAGCCGGATGGTCTCCAGGTGGAGCTTGATGGATGCCAGGGGCGATTTCAGTTCGTGGGTCGCCTGGGAGATGAAGTCCTTCTGCTCCCGGTACAGGTTGGATTGGCGGCGCCAGTAGAGAAACATGACGTACACGCCGACCATGATGATGACGAGAAGGAGCAGCCCCTCCACCAGGACGAGCCAGTCGAAACCGCGGCTCAGGAGTTCCGGCCGGTAGCGCATCTCCAGTTCGCGGAACTCCCGGTGCCTTCCCATGAACCAGTAGATCCAGAAAAAGACCACCAGCCCCCAGACGAGCTGGATGCCGATCAGGGCCATGAGGGGATTTGCGAGTTTTTTCAACCATTTCATGGTCATCTGTGTAGCATCAGGGTGGAGAGTTTGCAAGGGAGAATTCGTTTTACAAAAGTATTACACCGTGATTGATACCGGCTCTGCTATGTTTACAGTCACGAATCCATCGATCGGCAGGGGGTAGGGGCATGGCCGGACCGCTCAGAATCGGAAAGCACGAAGTGAAGTATCCGCTCATCCAGGGAGGGATGGGGGTCAGAATATCAGGATGGCGTCTTGCGGGGCACGTGGCGAAGAGCGGCGGGGTCGGCCTGGTGGCTGCCGCCGGCATATCGCTGAACAGCGGACTCTTTACGGGACATAACTTTCTGCAGGTCAATCCCGAGGCGCTGAAGCAGGAACTGCGCAAGGCCTACGAAGTGGCGCCCGACGGGGTCATCGGCGTCAATATCATGGTGGCGCTTTCCGATTACGAGGTCCTGGTGAAGGCCGCCGTGGAAGGGGGGGCCAAGGTGATCGTCTGTGGTGCCGGTCTCCCCCTGTCACTCCCGGAACTGACGGCCCACGCTCCCGACGTGGCGCTGGTGCCGATCGTTTCGTCGGTTCGCGCTGCGCAGCTCATCGCCAAGAAGTGGGAGAAGGGGTACGGCCGCCTGCCCGATGCGGTGGTGGTCGAGGACCCGGATACCGCCGGCGGGCACCTGGGTGAAAAGATGGAGAACATCGGCACCGGTACCTATGACCATTACGGCACCATTCGCGGCGTCAAGGAATTCTTCCAGGCCGAGTACGGGACGAGCGTCCCGGTCATCGCGGCGGGCGGCATCTGGGACCGCGGCGATCTCCTCCACGCGCTGGCGGAGGGGGCGGACGGCGTGCAGATGGCGAGCCGCTTCGTCCCGACGGTTGAATGCGATGCCGACGATGCCTACAAGGAGGCCTACCTCCAGTGCCGTCGGGAGGATATCGGACTCATAATGAGCCCTGCGGGGCTGCCGGGGCGGGCGATCCTGCGCAATCAGGAGAAGATTCCCCTTTACGACGAGATCAACGGCACGGCATGCGGCAACGGCTGTCTCAAGAAGTGTTCCTACAAGGAGACCGGCGAGCGGTTCTGCATCGTGAGCGCCCTCGACCGGGCCCAGCGGGGGGACGTGGAAACCGGCCTCATCTTCTGCGGCACCAATGCCTGGAAGGCTGACCGTATCACCACCGTCCAGGAGATCTTCGACGAGCTGTTCATCGAGGAACTGGCACCGGCGGAAGAGGCGGCTTAAAGGAGTTGCGGGGCGAAAGTAGTGGTCGGGAAGAGGCGGTGCAGACCGCCTTTTCCTTTTTTGATGACAGTAACGTTTTGACCCGCTCTGGCAAAGATGGTATAAAAAAGTGCTTTTCGCACCGAAAATTACCACCATACGGAGGAAATGATGTCACTTGATGCAGCTAAAGAAACCGTGACGGCAGGCGGGGTCGCGGATTACGTCGTAAAGGACCTTTCCCTTGCCGCCTGGGGGCGCAAGGAGATTGCAATCGCCGAGACCGAAATGCCCGGTCTCATGGCAATCCGCGAGGAATTTGCCGCAAGCCGGCCCCTGAAGGGGGCCCGCATCGCCGGCTCGCTCCACATGACGATCCAGACGGCCGTTCTCATCGAAACTCTGGTGGCGCTTGGCGCCGAGGTCCGCTGGGCATCGTGCAACATCTTCTCCACCCAGGACCACGCCGCCGCGGCCATCGCCGCCGCCGGCATCCCGGTCTTCGCCCACAAGGGGGAAACCCTGGCGGAATACTGGGAATATACCCACCGGATCTTCGACTGGCACGACGGCGGCACCCCGAACATGATCCTCGACGACGGCGGCGACGCCACGCTGCTCCTCCACCTGGGGAGCGACGCGGAGAAGGATCCGTCGGTCATCGCCAACCCCACCTGCGAGGAGGAGCAGTTCCTCTTCGCCGCCATCAGGAAGCGGCTGGCCGAGAAGCCGGGGTGGTACTCCGCCACCGCCGCCGCCATCAAAGGGGTGACCGAAGAGACCACCACCGGCGTCCACCGCCTCTATGAGATGCACAAGAAAGGGAAGCTCAAGTTCCCGGCCATCAACGTCAATGACTCGGTCACCAAGTCCAAGTTCGACAACATCTACGGCTGCCGCGAATCGCTGCTGGACGGCATCAAGCGTGCCACCGACGTGATGGTGGCCGGCAAGGTTGCGGTGATCTGCGGCTACGGCGACGTGGGCAAGGGGTGCGCCCAGGCCATGCGCGGTCTCCAGGCCCAGGTCTGGGTCACCGAGATCGACCCGATCTGCGCCCTCCAGGCCGCCATGGAAGGGTACAAGGTGGTCACCATGGAATGGGCCGCCGACAAGGCCGACATCTTCGTCACCACCACCGGCAATATCGACGTCATCACCCATGACCACATGAAGGCGATGAAGAACAACGCCATCGTCTGCAACATCGGCCACTTTGACAACGAGATCGAGGTCGCCAAGCTCAGGCAGTACCAGTGGGAGAACATCAAACCCCAGGTCGATCACGTCATCTTCCCGGACGGCAAGCGGATCATCCTCCTGGCCGAAGGGCGCCTCGTGAACCTCGGCTGCGCCACGGGGCACCCCTCCTACGTCATGTCTTCCTCCTTCGCCAACCAGACCCTGGCGCAGATTGAGATCTTCTGCAACCCGAGCAAATACCCGGTGGGGGTCTACACCCTCCCCAAGGAACTGGACGAGAAGGTGGCGCGGCTCCAGCTCAGCAAGCTCGGCGTCATGCTTACCGAGCTGACCGATGCCCAGGCTTCCTACATCGGCGTCGCCAAGGCGGGGCCGTACAAGCCGGTGCACTACCGCTACTGACACGACTTCTTGAAAGACGCTTGCAACGGCCGCCGTGGAACGTTTCCCGGCGGTCTTTGCGTGTCGGGAGAAAAAGTCCTCAAGATTTCTCCCGGAAATGTCGATAGGAAGAGGGATTGCGACACCATTACACAACGGGGAGGATACGGATGGGATTCAAACAAATGGTTGGGGGAGTTCTGCTCCTGCTCGCGGGAACTGCCGCCTCGGCGGGTGCCACGGGGATCGAGGCTGCGGTGGGGGTCTGGAACCAGTCTCCCCGGGGCTCCATCGCCTACCAGGGGACCAGTCTTGACCTGAAGAACGAACTGAAGTACGGCGACGAGACCCGCCTCACCGGCCGGGTGAAGATCGAGACGCCGCTCTTCTTCCCCAACCTCTACCTGATGGCCACTCCCATGGAGTTCAAGGAGCAGGGGAGCAAGTCGATTCCCTTCACCTTCGGCAACCAGACCTTCACGGCCAATGTCCCCTTCACCTCGAAGCTCAAGCTCGACCACTACGACCTTGGCCTCTACTGGGGGATACCGCTCCTGAAGACCGCCACCGTCAACACCGTGAACGTCGATTTCGGCATCAACGCCCGCCTCGTGGACCTGAAGGCCGAGGTGGTCCAGGGGGGCGTCTCCGACGCCAAGACGCTCACCGTTCCGGTCCCGATGCTCTATGCCGGGGTGCAGGTCAAGCCCCTCTCGTGGCTTGCGGGTGAGGGAGAGGCGCGGGGCATGGTCTACGGCAAGGACCAGTACTTCGATCTCGTCGCCCGAGGAAAACTGATCCTCTTCGATCACGTCTTCGCCGCGGCGGGGTACCGGTACGAAAAGCTCAAGATCGACGAGAGCAACGTCAAGGCCGATGTGAACTTCGGTGGCCCCTTCGGCGAGGTCGGCTTCCAGTTCTGACCTCTTCTCTCAACTTGATCAAAAAGAAAAGCCGCCCTGGGATGATCTGGGCGGCTTTTCTTTTTGGGTATTCGGAGCGTGTCGCTATGCTTCGGCGATCAGCCCTTTCAGCTCGGCGATCAACTCCGCCAGGAAGTCGTACCCCTTTTGCCAGAAGTGGGGATCGGCGAGATCGATTCCCGCCGGCCGGACCGTATCGGCCGGCGACTGTGAGCCGCCGCTCTCCAGGATCGCCAGGTAGGTGGGGATGAACGGCTCCCCCTCCTCCAGGTACTTGCGGTAGAGGGAGAGGACGAGAAGCTCGGCAAAGGTGTAGGAGTAGCAGTAGAAGCGGGCGTGGATGAAGTGGCTGATATAGCTCCATCCCCAGCGGTAGGGAGGGATCATCTCCACCGAGTCGCCGTAGAGCCGGTCGTTTTCCTCCCACCAGAGGTTGCAAAGCTGTGAAGAGGTCAGGAGTCCCTGCTGCCGTTCCCGGTGCATCCGCTCCTCGAAACGGGTGAGGACGTTCTGGCGGAAGGTGGTGGCGATGATGTCCTCGATCTTGGCGCAGAGAAGCGCCACCTTCACCTTCGGATCGTCCTCGCGCTCCAGGAGATGGCGGGTGAGGAGCATCTCGCCGAAGACCGACGCCGTCTCGGCCAGCGGCAGGGGGGCGTGGTAGTTGAGCATGGTCTGCTTCTGGGCCAGGGCGAAATGGAGTCCGTGCCCCATCTCGTGGGCCAGGGTCGCCACGTCGCGGAGGTTGCCGGTGAAGTTGAGGAGAAGATAGGGGACGAGCCGCGGGGTCATCCCCATGCAGAACGCCCCGCCGCTCTTCCCCGGCCGCGGCAGAACGTCGATCCGCCGTTCGGCAAAGAACGCCTCGGCCATTTCCCTGAACCGGGGGAGGAAGCGGCCGTAGGCGTCGAGCACGAGCCCTTTCGCCTCCTCGTAGGTGTACCGGCGGTCGGTCTCGCCCACCGGCGCGTAGACGTCCGTATTCTTCAGCTTCGGGAGCCCCAGGAGCCGGGCCTTCAGCCGGAAATAGTCCTGAGCCAGCGGGTAGTTGGCCTCCGACACCTCCATGAGGCGGTTGACCACCTCCTCCGGAAGTTCGTTCCCCAGGTGGGTCGGCTCCATGGGGTGACGGTAGTTGCGGAGCTCCAGTTCCTGGCCATGGTCAAGGGCGATGGTGTTGAAGACGGTGGAGAGGACGATCCCCTCCTCTTCGTGGCGGTTCAGGAAGGTAGAGAACGCCCGCTCGCGCACGGCGGCGTCGGGGTGGTGGAGAAGGCCCAAGAGCTCCTCGCCGGTGAACTCCTGCTCCTGGCCGTCCAATTCCATCCGGTAGCGGAGCGAGGCGGAGAGTTCGTCGAAGAGCCGGGTAAAGGCATCGGCGCCGGTGAGGCTCTTCATCTTCAGGAGCTGTTCCTCCCGCTCCTTGAGGGTGTGGGGTTTGAATCTCCGGACACTCTCCAGGTAATGCCGGTAGGTGGCGAACTGTGCGTCGGAGACGATTGCCGCGAAGCGGTCATCCGGGATCTCCATGATCTCCAGGTCGAAGAAGAGGAGCTCCCGACCCATGAGATTGCCGAACTCGGCGGTGCGCTGGGATAGCCGCTTGTGGGCATCGTTCTCCGAATCGGCGGCAAAGAGGAGGTGGGCATAGAGCTGGGGCTTCACCAGCAGCTCGTTGAGCGCTTCATACCGGAGGAGCGCCTCCCGGAGCGCGGCGCTGTCGAGGGAGGCGACCCGCCCCTGATAGGCGGCGCGGAACTCCCGGGTTTCGTCGGCGCCCTTCGCCAGTTCGGCCTCGATTTCCGGAGAGTCGGCGGCGGGGTAGAGGGGGGTGGTATCCCAGAGCATGGCGGTAATGTCGGTGGTCATCGGTATCCTCGCAAAAAAAGAATGGGAGCGCGTTGAACGCTCCCACTCTGAATTACCACAGGGGTGGCGGAAATCAATAGAGTTTCTGGATGAAGTTTGCCAGATTTTCGCCGAGGCTCTTTGCCTGGTGGGGGAAAAGGTCGGCAAAGTTCTCAAGCGTCATGGAGCCCCGGTAGCCGGTTTCCCGGTCCTCGAATACGGCCAGCTCCTTGCCGGTCTGCCCATCGATCAGGCGACCCTTCACCTTGAGGTAGGTCTTGCCTGCCCCGAACCCGACCCAGAAGCGGACGGCCCGATTCCCCGCGTTGAACTCGGTAAACGCCCCTTCCAGAATGAGCGCTTTCCCCTTCGGCTCTTCATTCCTGGTGATGGATTTGAAAAGCTTGCGCATCTTCAGTTCCATTTCGAGGCTGTCCGAAACGGTCCGAACGAGCATCGGCTTCATGGCTTCGAGCTTTGCCTTTTCTTCGTCGTCGAGGTTCGCGTATTCGGCGCCGTCGGTCTTGAGATCGCGGATCACGATGGTGTCGTAGGTCGCGAGCCGCTGCGGCGTGAAGATGGTCTCCTCGCTCAGGATGTCCGGTTTGGGGAGGGGGGCCTCGTCGGCGTGGACCAGGGAGGTGGTGGCGGTGAAGGTGGCGATGGAGAGGGCGATGGCGAGCAGCAGTCGTTTCATGAAGCCTCCTTTTCACGTGATAACGATGGATACTGTTTATAACATTGACAAAATTAAGTAAAACCTTAAATAGAAAAAAGAGGGGAGGAAGAGAGTTGCACGATGATCCGGTTCATATCCCCATCGACGGGGTGCTGGACCTCCACACGTTCCGGCCGCGGGAGGTGGGGGAGCTCGTTCCCGATTATCTTGAGGAGTGCCGGCGCAGGGGGATTTACTCCGTCCGGATCATCCATGGCAAGGGGACGGGAACCCTGCGTCGGACGGTGCATGCCATCCTTGCCCGTCTGCCGGGAGTCGCGTCGTTTCGCCTGGCCGACGGGGATGCCGGTGGCTGGGGAGCGACGCTGGTGGAGTTGAGGAGGGGAGAGGGGTGAAAACACGAAAGGCCCGCCGGGAGACGGGCCTTTCGTGTTGGTTGGCTCAATTTGCCGCTACGCGCATTCGGAGTAGCCGCAGACCCGGCAGACGGCGCAGCCCCCTTCGTGCTCCACGATGCCGCCGCACTCGGGGCAGGCGCCGCGGTCCGGAGCCTGGCTTTCCAGCCCCAGGTCGTAGCCGGCGGCCTGCATGTGGCTCTGGATCGCCTTGGCCACGGCGTCGGCGCAGGAGAGGACCTTGTTGTCGCCGAAGCCGGCGGGGAGGTGGCAGGAGATGCCGAGGAGCTGCTTGATCACCTGGCGGGCCTGGACGCCGCTGCGCCACGCCAGCGACACCATCCGGCCGATCGCTTCGCTCTGGGAGGCGGCGCATCCGCCGGCCTTACCCATGGTGGTGAAGAGCTCGAAGAGGCCAGCCTTGTCCTCGTTGATGGTGATGTAGAGCGGGCCGCAGCCGGTCTGCATCTGATAGGTCCACCCCTTGAGCGCCTTCGGGCGGTCCCGCTTGATCGTCCACTTGTCTTCCTGCGGTGCGGCCTTCTCCTTCTCCTCTTTTTTGCCGGTGGAGAGGACCTGCTCGTCGCGGGAGCCGTCGCGGTAGATGGTGACCCCCTTGCAGTCGAGGGTGTAGGCGAGACGGTAGACCTTCTCGACGTCTTCGATGGTGGCGTTGTTGGGGAAGTTCACCGTCTTGGAGACCGCGTTGTCGGTGTACTTCTGGAAGGCGGCCTGCATCTCGATGTGGACTTCGGGGGTGATGTCGTGGGCGGTCACGAACACCCGCCGCACGTCCTCGGGAACCTCCTCGATGTCGTGGACCGTGCCGTGCTCGGCGATCCGCTGCATCAGTTCCTCGGAGTAGAAGCCCCGCTCCTTGGCGATTCGCTCGAAGATCGGGTTCACCTCCACGAGGATGTTCTTGTCGAGCACCTGACGGACGAAGGAGACGGCGAAGAGTGGCTCGACGCCGCTGGAGGCGTTGGCGATGATCGAAATGGTGCCGGTGGGAGCGATGGTGGTCACCGTGGCGTTGCGGATTGCCCCCTCGCCCGGCTTGTCGTAGATCGACCCGGCGAAATTGGGGAACGTGCCGCGCACTGCCGCCAGTTCCCGGGAATAGGCGTGCCCTTCGTCATTGATGAAGTGCATCACCTTCTCGCCGAGGCGGACCGCTTCGGGTGAGTTGTAGGGGATGCCGAGGAGGATCAGCATGTCGGCCCATCCCATGACGCCGAGGCCGATCTTGCGGTTTGCGCGGGTCATCTCGCTGATCTGGGGAAGGGGATAATTGTTCACCTCGATCACGTTGTCGAGGAAGTGGACCGCCAGCCGCACCACTTCCTTGAGACGGGTCCAGGTGACCTCGCCACCCTTCACCATCATCCCGAGGTTGATGGAGCCGAGGTTGCACGACTCGTAGGGGAGGAGCGGCTGCTCGCCGCAGGGGTTGGTCGATTCGATCTGCCCCACGTGGGGGGTCGGGTTGTCCTTGTTGAGGCGGTCGAGGAAGATGATCCCCGGCTCGCCGTTTTTCCATGCCTGCTTGACGACCCGGCTGAAGACCTTGCGGGCGTTGAGGGTGCCGCACTTCTTGCCGTCGCGGGGATTGAGGAGGTCGTAATCCTGATCCTTCTCCACCGCCTCCATGAACGGTTCGGTGAGCCCCACGGAGATGTTGAAGTTGTTCAGATGCTTCTGGTCATCCTTGCACATGATGAAATTCACGATGTCCGGATGATCGACGCGAAGGATCCCCATGTTGGCGCCGCGCCGGGTTCCTCCCTGCTTGATGGTCTCGGTGGCGGCATCGAAGACCCGCATGAAGGAGATCGGGCCGCTGGAGATGCCCGAAGTGGAGCGCACCACGTCATTGGCCGGGCGCAGCCGCGAGAAGGAGAATCCGGTACCGCCACCCGATTTGTGGATCAGGGCAGTGTACTTGACCGCATCGAAGATGTCCTCCATGGAGTCGCCCACCGGCAGGACGAAACAGGCGGAGAGCTGGCCCAGTTCCCGTCCGGCGTTCATGAGGGTGGGGGAGTTGGGAAGGAACTCGAAGCTGGTCATTATGTCGTAGAACTTGGCGGCAAGGGCTTTGGTATCGGCTTTCTTGTCGAAGTTCCGGTCCGCTTCGGCGATGGACCGCGCCACCCGCTGGAACATGTCCACCGGGGTTTCAAGGACCTTTCCCTCGGTATCACGCTTGAGGTAACGCTTTTCGAGGACGGTGCATGCGTTCTTCGAAAGTCCCGGGATTTCCGCTGTGGTCTTCGCCTCTGCCATGCTGTTATCTCCTTGGTTTGATGAAGTGCAAACGGCTATTTAGCCATATATGTTGTGTCGGGTTGGTAAAATAACCACAAGATGTATGGCGTGTCAAGGTTATTTAGCGTGCGTGAATAATTCAGTGAAATGGCGAATAGTTTCGGTCGTTTGGGCAATTTCTTGACAATACCCCCGTTGTCGATACTCTTTTGATGACGATGAAAATTATTTTATGTAGCTGCACTCTCCGATTTTACAACGATCTGAAATCGAAGCCTGCCTAAATTGCCGTGGCATCAATGTTGCGTATGTAGCCGTCAGCCACCAGCCATCATGAAGGAGGTAGCAAATGAAGCTCAAAAACCTATCTTTATTCGGGATCCTGTCTGTCCTTGCATTCGTCATCGCCGGATGCGGCGGGGGCGGCGGAGGGGGTGGAGGTGGGGGAGGACCAACGGGAACGGTGGTGAGTGGCGTTGCCTCTAAGGGGTTTATTAGCGGAGCAACGGTCAAGGTCTTCGAGATTATATCGAGCCACAATCCGGCCAAGTCTCGTGTAGCTACCACGCCACTGGGGCAGACCACGACCGGTGGTGATGGTTTCTATGCCGTTAATATTGGCGGTGTCACGAACAAGTCCCTGCTTGCCGAGGTTTCTGGTGGAACTTACCGTGATGAAGCGACCGGCACCACCAGAAACCTTGTCGACCAGTTCCCGAGCGGCTTAAGGGCGGTTTTCGGCAATATCTCCGGCGTCGTCAAGCGTACCGGCGGAATGACGATGAACGTCACGCCCTTTACCGAGATGGCGTACAAGGATGTCACCTCGGGAGGGACGCGGCCTGATAACGGCAAGATCGCCGCTTCCAACGCGAAGATCGCCACGGCCTTTTTCGGTTCGCCCGCGTTCGACATAATTCAGACGCGTCCGGTCGACATCACCAGTGCCGTCTCCTACCGCGCGGGGACTGCGGCTCAGCAAACCTATGCGTTGCAATTGGCCACTCTCTCCCAGTATCAGGCCGCCGTCGGGGCGGGGCAAACTCTTGACACCATAGCCACCGCTCTGCTGGGTAGTATCGATCCTGTGACCGGCCAGCTTCCCACAAATACCCAAACAGCCCTTAGCAGCGCAACCTATTCGTTCCTGATAAACCCTCTTAACACCAACAGCGCGACGCAGGATCCCAATGCGACCAACGCCAACCCGAATCTTCCCGCAACAATAACCGTTGCCGCCCAGGTTACAACTGCATCCATCAGTACTGACCTGGTTGCGATAACTGTAACGGTGAAAAACAAGGCGGGCACTGCAGTTCCTGCCGGTACGCCGGTCAGCTTCACGATAGCTTCGGGGACAGGGACGCTTTCCGCTACAAGCGCGACCACCGACGCTAATGGCGTGGCGACCGTCAACCTTTCAAGCACCGTGGTCAATGCCGTCGCCGTCAACGCCACATCCGTTGCCGTTTCAACAGCAACTCCCGTTACGGTCAACTTTGTCAACCCGAACGCTCCCCGGAGCATGACCGTCACCTCTTCGGCCCCTGCAGCGTTCCTGAATGGTTCTCTCACTCTGAGTGCCAATGTGACGCGCGCAGCCGGTGGTCCGGTTCCCGATGGCACGGCGGTAACCTTTGCGGTGACATCAGGAACGGGTACTCTCGGTACTCCTACGACTACCGTGGGTGGTGTTGCGACGGTGACCCTCACGAGCGCCGTCGCGGGCGCGGTGACGGTCACGGCCACGGCTGGGACCGTTGCGACTCCTGTTTCCGTCAATTTCGTGACCAAGCCGACCACGGCGACCGTCAAAGTAGCCACCAGCGGTACCCTGCCCGTTGGGACCAAAATAGGGACGGTGACAGCCAGTTTGCTGTACCCTGCCGCTAAAGTGGTTTCTTCCTCAATCAGTGGGGTTGCCTCAGGAGTTGGTACACCTGGAGCTCCTCTTAATGTGTTTTTCCTGGCGACTCCAGATCCGACTTCGGTGTTGTTACTGTGGACAGATTTGAATAATGTAGGTATAGGAACTGGTGAATTTGCTACCGTGACTTTTAGCATTAGTAGTTCAATTACCCCTGATACAATTCCTACTGCTGCAGATTTCAGTATTGCTCCGAATGCTCTTGTGGGAGACACTACCGTTTCTGCTGCAACCATAAATGGCATGTCGGTAATCATTCCACCCAATGGGGTCACTATCCGATGATGACGATTTGAAAATCGATTTGAGATTATTTATCGCGGGGGGCAATTGCCCCCCTATTTTGTTTGCCCGCTAATTTAGCGCGGTATTTGTATTGCCTTCTCTTAATGCCATTCCTAACGCAGATGCTACTTGGGTATTCCCTTAGAATATCCTGCGAGTCGGGAAAAATTTACATCCCCCCTCAGTTTGTGGTAAAAAGGGCAATTCTCCATGTTCAGGACCGACTCCCATGCCACGCTGCCCCAAAAGCACGATAGAGAATCTTGAAGCCGAAGTGCGCGCCCTGCGCGACCTGATCGAGGTCGCTAGTGCGGTGGGATCCACTCTCGACCTCGATTCGGTGCTTCACTCCATTCTGACCAGCGCCATGCGCTTCGCCGAAACCCCCGCAGGGAGCATCGCCCTCTATGACGGCGTCCGTGGCGAGCTGACACTCCATGCCCACAAGGGGCTCACGGCCGACTTCGTCAGAACCGAACGGTGGGGTGTCCATGGCGGCGGGTTGACGGAGCGGGTGCTCACCTGCGGCGAAATCCTTTTCGTCAACGATACGGCCGAAACCACCTTCTTTACCAATCCCATTGCCCTTAAAGAGGGGATACGTTCCCTTATCTGCATCCCCCTCAAGGTCCAGAGCAGGACCGTCGGCATCCTTTACCTGGATGATTTTGTCCCGCGCGATTTCGACCGCAAACGGATGGAACTGCTGGGGGTCCTCGCGTCTTTTGCCGCCATGGCTATCGAGAATGCCCAGCTTCACGAGCGCACGCGACTCATGGCCATCACTGATGCCCTGACCGGGCTCTACAACCATCGCTATTTCCAACAGATTTTCAGCCGCGAGCTGAACCGTGCCAAGCGTTACGAAAAACCGTTCTCCATCATCATGATGGATGTGGATGACTTCAAGAAATTCAACGACGCCTACGGTCATCCCCACGGCGACAAGGTGCTTGCGGCCATGGGGGACATCCTGGTCGAAGCGTTGAGGGATTCCGATATGGCGTTCCGGTACGGCGGCGAGGAGTTTATCGTCCTCCTCCCCGAAACCGATTTCCCCAATGCCTACCAGGTGGCGGAACGCCTTCGCGAACTGGTGGAGCGAAAGAGCGTGTTGATTCTGAAAGGGGTGGCTTCCCATGGCGTCACGGTGAGCGTCGGCGTCGCCTGCTATCCGCGCGACGGCGAGACCCGGGGCGAGCTGCTCAAGGGGGTCGACGACCTCATGTACCGGGCCAAGGAGTTTGGCAAGAACCGGGTTTACTACCGGGAGGGGGCTGGGGAGTGAGGCATCTTCGTGGCAGCAGCATCGGCGGCAGGAGAGGAGGATTGCTCATCATTTCCTGCGCAGCGGTTCTCTTCTCCGGTTGCGGAATGCTCCACGGCCTGTGGGGGAAGGGGGCCGTGGCTCCACCGGCACCCACCAAAATCGAAGGACCTGCCGAGAAGGGGGCACGTCCCGTTTTCCCCCCCGTGGTTTCCTCCTCTGTTGCCTCGCCGAAACAGGCGGCCCAGAACGATAGCCCGCAGCACGGTCTCTCGCCGACCACACCTCCCGCCCCGGCGTCCGAGACGGCGGCTGCTCCGCAGGCGAAGCCGTTCCGCGCGCCGGAACGGGCACCGCTTCCCGGCGCCACTCGCATCGCTCCTCCGGTTGCCGTGTCGCCGAACGTCCCTGTATATCGCGATACGGTCCTCACTGAAGATACGGTATGGCGGGGAGAGGTGGTTGTGGAGGGAAGCGTAACGGTTTCGCCCCAGACGACCCTGACGGTGGAGCCGGGCGCAGTGGTCCGTTTCCGGCGTACTTCGGCCGGGATTGGCGCGGGGCCGCTCCTGCTCGTACAGGGCCGTCTCGTGGCCCGGGGGAGCGCCGATTCCCCGGTGCGCTTTACCTCGTTCTTCCCCGAGCCCCAGGCGGGCGACTGGGAAGGAATAGTCCTTCTCGGGAGCGAGAAGAAGAACGCTCTCGAACATACCCGGATCGAAGGTGCTGCCGTCGGCATCGATGCCCTTTACTCCACGCTTTCCGTGCGGGATGGCGGCATTTACTCCTGCGGTACCGGCGGCAGGTTTCAGGACAGTATCGTCAGTGTCAGCGGTGGGGAGGTGGCGGGCTGCGATGTCGGCGTGGAGTTTGCGGAATCCGAGGCCGACATCCGCGATGCCTCGTTTGGGCGAAACCGCGCGGGGATCGTGCTGCGTGGCGGATCGCTCAATCTCGAAGGAGTGAGCGCTGCCGCCAACGACCGCTTCGGTCTGGCCGCCGTGGGGGGGAGGATCAGGGTTGAACGCAGCATCTTCGACCGCAACGGAACCGGCCTCGTCCTGGATGGCTGCGAAGGAGGGGTCTCCCGGGGGAGAATGGCGGGGAACCGTGAGTTCGGCATCGTTTTGACCCGTTCGCGGGTGAAAGTGGTGGCCAACGAGATTGCGGACAACGAGGCCGTGGGGTTGCGGGTTGATGACGGCAAAGGGGTTGCATGGGGAAACGTCTTTGCTCGTAACGGACGATACGACCTCTACAATGCCGGTTCGGAAGAGTTCAGGGCCATGGCCAACTGGTGGGGAGAAGACTCTCCCGTAGCCGTCGGGAAGAGGGTGTTCGGCGCGGCCGACGAGCCTGGCCGGGGGCGGGTGCTCCTGGCTCCCGTGCTCCGTGTGAAGCCCCTGTTGCCGGCCTTGAATTACGTTGCCAAATAGTGGTCGCCATGCTAGGTTTCACTCATGTCGCTTTATCTTGACAACGCGGCCACTTCATATCCGAAGCCCGATGCGGTCTACGATGCGGTGAATCACGCCCTCCGGGAGATCGGCGTCGGACCGGGGAGAGGGGTGCACCGGCGCGGGATGGCGGCCACGCGGCTCGTATTCGAAGCCCGGGAAGCCGTCGCCGCCCTCTTCGGCATTGCGGACTCATCCCGGGTAGTCTTTACCCACAGTGCCACGGAAGCTCTCAATCTCGCCCTCTTCGGCCTCCTGCTCCCCGGCGACCATGTCGTGACGACCACCATGGAGCACAACTCCCTGGTCCGACCGCTTCATCTCCTGCAGGCTCGAGGCGTTGAGGTGACCTGGGTCGAGGCTGACCGCCGCGGCTCCGTGACCCCTGCCCAGATAGCCGCAGCCCTTCGCCCCGAGACGAAACTCGTTGCCCTCTCGCACTGTTCCAACGTGACCGGCTCTGTCCAGCCCATTGGCGAAATTGGCCGCGCGACCCGCAGCGCCGGGGCGCACTTTCTCGTGGATGCCGCCCAGAGTGCTGGGATGATGCCGATCGATGCGCCGGCACTGGGGATCGACCTTTTGGCCGCTCCCGGCCACAAGGGGCTTCTGGGACCCCAGGGGACCGGCATCCTCTACGTTGCGGAGGGGGTTGAGCTCGCTCCCCTCATGGTCGGGGGAACCGGAGGATTCTCCGCGGGGCCGGAGCAACCGGATGCCATGCCCGAGAGGCTTGAAAGCGGAACTCTCGATACTCCCGGAATTGCCGGCCTCAAGGCGGGGGTCGAATTCATCCGCGATGTCGGAATTGATGTGGTCGCGGCGAAGGAACAGCGGCTCATCGCATCCATCGTGGAAGGCCTTGCCGCCATGGCGGGGGTAACCTGTCACGGTCCCGTGCCGGGCGAACCGCGGGGCGGGGTGGCGAGCTTCACCGTTGCCGGGATGGATTCCCAGGAAATCGGGTTTCGGCTTGACCGCGAGTACGACATCAGCGTCAGGGTCGGCCTTCACTGCGCCCCCGACGCGCACCGCACCATCGGCACCTTTCCCGGTGGTACGGTGCGGGTGAGCCCGGGCTATTTCACCTCTGACCGTGACGTCGAGGAGTTCCTCGCCGCCCTGGGGGAGATCGTCGGCAGAAAACAGCCATAGTTCGCTTCAGGAGATCGCCATGAAAACGCGTATTGTGGGAGTGCTTTTCCTCGTGATGGTTGTCCTTGCCGGCTGTTCGCTCCCGCCGGAAAAGGCGGTGACCAAGGATGAACTCTACGCAACCGGCATCTACAACTTCTACACCATCAGGGAATCGCCCGAGAGCGTGCTGGCTGCCCTCAACCGGGAGGGCGAGGTGATCCTCGACGCCAAATACCGCGACCGGCCGGTCTACATCAAGATCCTCGCGCTTTCATCGGGGCTTCAGGTTCACGTCATCGACAGGTAGCACTTCAGAATCGCAGTCAGCAGGACCTCAGAGGGAACGGCGACCGTGACGCGGACGCTGCCACCGCGGCACAGAAGCGGGGGAGCGCGTCTCCCGTCGCCGTATCCGTACTGAGGCAATCCACCCCACGGCGGTTACACTATCATGAAAAATTTCGTGCTCGACACCAACGTCCTTCTCTACGATCCCCAGGCACTGTTCAAGTTCGAGGAACACAACCTCATCATTCCGATCACGGTCATCGAAGAGGTGGACCGATTCAAGAAGGATATGAACGAGACGGGGCGCAACGCCCGCCAGGTCTCGCGCTATCTTGACGAACTGCGCAAGCAGGGGTCGCTTTCGGCCGGCATCAGCCTCGAGAGCGGCGGGACGCTACGCGTCGAGATGTATGAAGAGAAGTTCATGAAAAACCTCCCCCCCGAACTGCGGGAGGAGCGCGGGGATAACCGGATCCTTGCCGTTGCCATGCGGGTAAAGGAGCAGGACGGTGCAATTCCCATCATCTTTGTCACCAAGGACACGAACCTCAGGATCAAGGCGGACGCCCTCGGCATTACGGCGGAGGATTACGAGTCGGACAAGGTCGACATCCAGGAGCTCTACTCCGGCTGTTCGGAGTTCGACGTTGCGTCGGACCTGGTCGACCGCTTCCACGGCCAGGGGTGGGTGGGGATCAACGGCTACCAGCTGTATCCGAACCAGTGCGTAACCCTGCGGGATGAAACCAATCCTTCCCACACCGCCTCCGGTAAGTATCGGGCCGACGACGGCAAGATCATCCCGCTGCATAAGGTGGCGAAGGATGGCATCTGGAGCATCTTCCCCCGCAACCGCGAGCAGGCCTTTGCCTTCGACCTCCTCCTGGACGACTCGGTGAAGCTGGTCACCCTCGTGGGGAAGGCGGGAACCGGCAAGACGCTGCTGGCCATTGCCGCGGGGCTCCAGAAGACCGCCGAAGAGAATGTCTACAACCGGCTGCTGGTCTCCCGTCCCGTTTTCCCCATGGGGCGGGACCTGGGATTTCTCCCCGGCGACATCGAGGAGAAGCTCACCCCCTGGATGCAGCCGATCTTCGACAACGTGGAGCTCCTCCTTTCCGGGCACGAGGCCGAGAAGCGCCACAGCAAGGGGTACAAGGAGCTGATGGCCATGGGGATCCTGGATATCGAGCCGCTGACCTACATCCGTGGCCGCTCGATCCCGCTGCAGTACATGATCGTCGACGAGGCCCAGAACCTGACCCCCCACGAGATCAAGACCATCATCACCCGGGCGGGGGAGGGGACGAAGATCGTTCTCACCGGCGACCCGTACCAGATCGACAACCCCTACGTCGATTCCGCCTCCAACGGCCTGACCTACGTGGTGGAGCGGTTCAAGGAGCAGTCCATCTCCGGGCACGTCACCATGACCAAGGGCGAACGCTCCGAACTGGCAGAACTGGCGGCGAATCTGCTGTAATGCTGCTGTTATCCATAGAGACATCCTGCGATGAAACCGCTGCGGCAGTGGTCCGTGACGGGAGAACGATCCTGTCGAACGTGGTCGCCACCCAGATCAGGGATCACGCCGAGTACGGCGGGGTCGTCCCCGAAATTGCCTCCCGCAAGCACTTGGAAATGATACCGGTGGTGATCGCCGAGGCCCTGCGCGGCGCTGACGTGTCGATCGACGGGATCGAGGGGGTCGCGGTGACCCAGGGGCCCGGCCTTGCCGGCGCGCTCCTCGTCGGCATCTCCCTCGCCAAGGCGATTGCCTTTGCGCGGGGGATTCCGATCGTCGGGGTCAACCATATCGAGGGGCACCTTTCGGCCATCTTCCTCGAGCGGCCGGTAGAGTTCCCCTTTGTCGCCCTCGCCGTTTCGGGAGGTCATACCCACCTCTACCGCGTGGATGGCATCGGCCGGTACACGACCCTTGGCCAGACCCTTGACGACGCGGCCGGCGAGGCCTTCGACAAGGTTGCCAAGCTCCTGGGGCTCCCCTATCCGGGGGGCGTCGAGGTCGACCGCCTCGCCGCTGCCGGCGATCCCGAGCGGATACCCTTTCCTCGCCCCCTTCTCCACGATGGCAGTTACAATTTCAGCTTCAGCGGGCTGAAAACGGCGGTCCTTACCCATCTCAAGAAACATCCCGATTATTCATCCGAACAGAATCTGCGCGATATCTGCGCCTCGTTCCAGCGGGCCGTCTGCGACGTTCTCGTGGCTAAGACCTTCCAGGCGGCGGAGGCTGCCGGCGTCGAGCGGGTGGTCATGGCGGGGGGGGTGGCGTGCAACAGCGCGCTCCGACGGGCGATGACGGCCGCCGCAGCGCGGCGGGGGATGGAGCTCTCGATTCCTGCGCCGCCTCTCTGCAGCGACAATGCCGCCATGATCGCCGTCCCCGGCGACTATTACCTGACACGGGGGATACGGGGCGATCTTTCCCTCGACGCCCTGGTTTCGTGGCCCCTCGATACCCTGAAGACGAGGTTTGCATCATGAGAGGAGAGGGGATTCGCGCCAGAAAATCGCTCGGCCAGAACTTTCTCACGGACCGCAACATCCTGGTACGCATTGCCGGCCTGGTCTCAGCCGGTCCCGATGACCGCATTCTGGAGATCGGCCCCGGCAAGGGAGCCCTTACCGCACTGCTGGCCGGGAACGGGGCGCAGCTCGTGGCGGTGGAGCTCGACACCCGGCTCGTCCCGCTCCTCAGGGAGGCGTACCGGGAGAACCCGCAGGTGGAGATAGTCCACGGTGACATCCTGGAGATCGACCTTCCCGCACTCCTGGCCCCTTACGGAGACGGGGTGTGGCAGGTGGCGGCCAATCTCCCCTACAACATCTCGACCCCGGTGCTCTTTCTGCTGCTCGACAACCGCAGGCTCTTCTCGCGACTGGTCCTCATGCTGCAGAAAGAGGTCGGAGACCGGTTGGCGGCGCATCCGGGGAGCAAGGATTACGGCGTTCTTTCGGTCCTCTTCCAGCTTCACTTCGACATCGTGCGCGAGCTGATCGTACGTCCCGGTTCATTCCACCCGGTGCCTAAGGTGGATTCGGCAGTCCTGAGTTTTGTGCCGCTGGATACGCCCCGGGTTGCCGTGGGGGATGAGGCGTTTTTTCGCCGTGTGGTGAAAGGTGCTTTTTCAATGCGCCGCAAGACCCTGTGGAACTGCCTGAGGGGGGCCGGATTGGGGGTCACGGACGAGGGGGTCGCCGCGGCACTGGCGCAGTGCGGGATCGAAGCGGGACGACGTGGTGAGACCCTCGGACTTGAGGAATTCGCCCAGCTTGCAAACGCCCTGCTGGCGAAGCGGGATGAGCAATAAAAAACGCCGCCCGCTGATGGAACAGGGGCGGCGTTTCTTGTCATAACGACCGAACTTACCGTTATGCCTTCTTCTTGCGGACGGCTTTCGGTTTGGCTGCCTTTTCGGGGGTAGCTGCCTTTTTTTCCTGGATTTTCGCCATCCGTACGGCGCGGGCCTTGGCGAGATTGTCGGCGAGACCCCGGTCGCGGGCCATCTGCTTCCGGGCCTCGGAGAATTTCTTGGCCGTAAGCGGCTGGGTGCTCGGGATGCCGAACTGTTTCCGGTACTCGCCCGGCTTCATGTCATGCACCTGTGCCAGGTGACGGGTGAGGGTCTTCATCCCCCCCTTGCCGCAGATCATGCAGACGACCTGGTCAGCCTGGAATGCCTTCTTGAGCGTGACGGCCGGGCCTTTTGCTTCCTCTGCCGGCGCCGCTTCCGCACTCCCTCCCTCAAGACCCTGCAGGGTGGTGAAAACTTTCTGAATCTCCTGAACCAATTCGTCAGTAGAAAGCTCTGACACAGCTGCATGTGAAGATACAATGCCTGCAGTCAGTTCCAGTAATGTCGATGCCATTCGCTCCTCCTTTTGATAATAACAGTTAGGTAAACATCCTTTGTTCATATTTAACGACATAACTTCATAAAATCAAGCGGTAAATGCATTTTTTGCAATTGACTCACTGATAAATATTTTGTTACGGTTAGCCAGTGGCTGTAAACGGCGACTATTTTGAGAGGATGTTCACGTATGGCACGTATCGAAATAGATGAATCACGGTGCAAGGGATGCGGTCTCTGCACCCTCGCCTGTTCGCGTAAGCTTGTCGTCATGAGTAGCACTCTTAACAAACAGGGCTATGTCACTGCGATCATGACCAGTCAGGAGCAGTGCACCGGCTGCGCCCTCTGCGCCGAGATATGTCCTGATGTTGCCATAACGGTTTTTAAGTAAACCGTGTGCCAATGATGGTTCTGCTGCATCCTTGCCGGATATGCTCGTCATTGATCTCAATCTGGTGCAGACCCTGTTCCTGCTTGACCGATTCACCCTCCGGAGGACCTTTTGACAAAGCGATTGTTTATGAAGGGCAACGAGGCCCTGGCAATGGCCGCCATTGAGGCCGGATGCCGTTACTACTTCGGTTATCCTATCACCCCCCAGAGCGATATCCCTGAATACATGTCCCGTGAGCTTCCCCGCCTGGGAGGAGAGTTTGTTCAGGCAGAGAGCGAGGTTGCATCGATCAATATGCTTCTCGGTGCTTCCGCCACCGGTGCGCGGGCCATGACCTCGTCGTCCAGCCCCGGCATCTCCCTCAAACAGGAGGGGATTTCCTACATGGCCGGAGCCGAGCTACCGGGAGTCATCGTCAATATCTGCCGCTCCGGTCCGGGGCTCGGCGGCATCGACGCGTCCCAGGCCGACTATTTTCAGGCGGTGAAGGGAGGGGGGCACGGCGGCTATCACATCATCGTCCTTGCTCCCTCGTCGGTGCAGGAGATGTATGATCTGACCATGCTCGCCTTCGATCTCTCGGACCAGTACCGGATTCCCGCCATGGTATTCGGCGACTCCGTCGTCGGTCAGATGAAGGAGTCGTTTGTCCCCCATCCACGCCCTGCACGGGAGCTGCCGCCGAAGGAATGGGTCGTGCGTGGCCGGCAGCATGGCGAGCAGCGGGTGGTCAAGTCGCTCTATCTGGGGGATGGCGAACTGGAGGCCCACAACTGGAAGCTCCACGCCCGGTACGGCGAACTCAAGGAGAAGGAATCCCGCTGGGAGTCCTTTCTCGTTGAGGATGCGGAGCTTGTCGTCGCCGCCTTCGGTTCCGCGGCCCGCATCGCCAAAAGCGCGGTCATGGCGGCCCGCGAGCGGGGGCTGAGGGTCGGCCTCCTTCGCCCGATCACGCTCTTCCCCTTTCCTGAGCAGGCGTTTCGGGCGGTCACCGCCCGCTGCAAGAAGGTCCTCGACGTTGAGCTGAACGCCGGCCAGATGGTTGAGGATGTACGCCTCTCCGTGACGTGCGGCACTGAGGTCTTCTTTTACGGCCGGCCTCCGGGGGCCGGCTCGTTGCCTACGCCCGAGGAGCTTCTGGGGCAGATCGAAAAATATTATTAGGGAAGAGGTTCTGGGGCGGAATGCTATTCCGTTATGTTCCCTCATCTCTCGTATCCCTTGTCCATCACCCGTGTTGAGGTTCTTTTATGCAGCAGGTCTTCAGGAAACCGGTCAGTCTTAAAGACATTCAGACCCATTTCTGCCCGGGGTGCCACCATGGCACCTTTCACCGCCTCGTCGCCGAAGCGATGGATGAGTTCGGCGTCCAGGGGCGCACCATCGGGGTCGCGTCGGTGGGGTGTTCGGTCTTTCTTTACGGCTATTTTGATATCGACGTGGTCGAAGCTCCCCACGGTCGGGCGCCTGCGGTCGCCACGGGGGTGAAGCGGGCCCGCCCCGATTCGTTCGTCTTCACCTACCAGGGTGATGGTGACCTGGCCGCCATTGGTACGGCGGAGATCATCCACGCCGCAAATCGCGGCGAGGACATCACCGTCGTCTTCGTCAACAACACCACCTACGGCATGACCGGCGGCCAGATGGCGCCCACCACCCTCGTGGGGCAGAAGACCTCTACCTCACCCTACGGCAGGAATGCGGGCAAAGACGGTTCTCCCATCCGGATGGCGGAGCTCCTTGCCCAGCTCGAAGGGGTTGCTTTCTCGGCACGGGTGGCGGTCAACACCCCCAGGAACCTCATGGATGCCAAAAAGCAGATCAAGAAAGCATTCCGCTACCAGGTGGAAGGGAAGGGCTTCTCGTTTATCGAGGCGCTCTCCTCCTGTCCGACCAACTGGGGAATGGACCCCCTCGCGGCGAACGAGCGGGTGGGGACCGAGATGTGCGGCTACTTCCCGCTTGGGGTTTTTAAGAATACCGCCGCGATTTAGTGTGCTGCGAGTTTATCGCGAAAGGGCTTTTGCAATGCGTCATGACGTCTTTATAGCGGGATTCGGAGGGCAGGGGGTTCTCCTGGCGGGAAACCTGCTCTGCTATGCAGCGATTATCGAAGGCAAGAATGTCTCGTTCTTCCCTTCCTATGGCGTAGAAAAGCGCGGTGGAGCCGCCATGTGTACCGTCGTCATTGCCGACGATGAGGTCGGTTCGCCGGTGGTGGGCAACCCGTCGGTGGCCCTCGTGCTGAATCAGGCTTCCTTCGACAAGTTTGCCACCAGGATCAAGGCTGGCGGTCTCTGCATTGTCAACAGCTCCCTCATCGACGTTGCCGGTCTCACCCGCACCGACATCGAGGTAATTGCTATCCCGATGAACGATATCGCCGTGGAGCTGGGCGACCCGCGGATGGTCAATATGGTGGCCGTTGGCGCCTACGCCGCCAAGACGGGAGCCGTTGCCGTCGGCACCCTTGAAGAAGCGCTCCGGCAAACCCTGCCGGAACGTAACCACCGGTTTATCCCTGCGAATGTCAGGGCGATCGAGGTCGGTGCCGGGCGCGTCTGAATCCTTAAGTAAATTTTTCTGGGTAATGCAATTAAAGTGCTTGACCCTGAAAAATGTGTATGGTACAAAGTCCTTCTAATTGGGGTGTAGCCAAGCGGTAAGGCACCGGATTTTGATTCCGGCATTCCAAGGTTCGAATCCTTGCACCCCAGCCATGCATTATTCACGAAGAAGGGTAGTTGGTGTGAGGATACAGTCGCTCCTTTCTCGTTCTGAAAAAAATTTACGGTCCCATCGTCTAGTGGTTAGGACACCGGCCTTTCACGTCGGTAACAGGGGTTCAAGTCCCCTTGGGATCACCATTAAAGCGGCAACTCTTCTTTCGAAGGGTTGCCGCTTTTCGTTTGTCTGCACTCGATGATTCTGGTAAATATGAGGTGGTCCCCCCTAATCTTGTCTTGAATGAAAGTGTGTGGACTTCAAATCTCAGCGTCGATACGCCAGGGGGTTAGTGGAGCGTAGGGCAGTTGAAAGGACGTTTTTTGCGATGAGGATATCGGAAGAGGAGCAGCAGGCAATCCTGAATGTCATTACCAAGTTCGATCAGCGATCAAGCTCGTAGATATACTCGACCTGGATGAACCGCCTGAAACGATCCGGGATGCCATCAACAGGGCAGAGAAAAAAGGGCTGATAACCTCAGCGCTCAAGTTTGTCGAGGTTCGGAAGTTGCGGAACAGGATTGCCCATGAATATGCCGAATCGGATTGGGATGTGATCGGTGTATACGCGGAAGTGCTTGAAACGGTGCCTCTTTTGTTTGACAGTGTCGAACGTATCATCTCATATAGCCGGAAGTTTTTACCTCGATGCTTTGAGTCCGTTCAGAATATCGGGCAAGGGGAACGCCATGAAACGCATGATTCAGATTCGTATCGAGAAACTGCCTGAAGGGGTGTATCTGGCGACGTCTGATGCCATTCAGGGGCTCGTTGCCCAAGGTCATACCGTCAGTTGAGACATTGGAAATCGCTCGTGACGTTGCACGACGCTTGATTGAAACGCAGACGGAACGAAGAAAGACCATAAAGCTGAACCCCATCAGAAAAAGTTTTGATCTGAAATTGGTAGTCGGAAACTGATATGGGACGACTGTCGGGATTTCGTTAACGTGAGATTATCAAACGTCTCAAGTCCTTCGGTTTCGTTTTCGATCGACAGGCGGCAGGGGGTCACGAGATTTGGTACAACCCTGATAAAGACAGGTACACGACGATCCCAAATCACGCCGGCGACATGCCTGAAGGGACCCTCAGGGCGATACTGAAAGATTCCTGAAGATTTTTTGAAAACAGACAAGTAAGGTGAGGCAGTTATTTACCAAGTGAAGTGTGAAGGGGGAGCTTTGAATTGTCGAGGCGATTAAACTTTGGTTACAGTCCTTCATTAAAAGAGGCCTGTCACCCTGCGTTCTTCCGGAAGCCTCAGTGTTGTCGAGCAGGGTAGAATGAAGAGGGGGGAGTTAGTCAACAAGTTAACAACGTCCCCTTGGAACCCCTAGGCAAAGTGATGCTCCCCCGTATCCATCCCTGCTACTCCGGCAGCAAATGCGTGCCAGGTTGCCATGCTGGGCCATGTCCTCTACTACGACGCGAGGGCGGGCATCGTTTTCCACAAGACCCCGTGACCACTGCTTGAGTGGAACAATTGTTAGGTACTTCGGATTGAACAGTTACTTTATGGGACCGGCTTTCCGGTGCCATGATCAGTCCTGGAGGTAGAGATGAACTATTTTATGCATGACAAGGCGTTGGTCGAGTCAAAGAACATAGGCGACAACACCCGCATCTGGGCCTTCACCCACGTACTACCGGGAGCCAAAGTCGGAGCAGAATGCAACATCTGCGACTCCGTCTTTATCGAAAACGATGTCGTCCTTGGCGACCGGGTCACCGTCAAATGCGGAGTGCAGCTCTGGGACGGCGTGGTGCTTGAGGACGATGTATTTGTCGGCCCCAATGCCACCTTCACCAACGACCTCTTCCCCCGCAGCAAGGTCTATCCTGAAAAATTTAGCCGTACCTTGGTACGCAAAGGGGCCTCCATAGGAGCTAATGCCACAATTCTTTCTGGTATTACTATCGGTATTAACGCAATGGTTGGGGCTGGCGCGGTGGTAACAAAAGATGTTCCTTCAAACGCAATAGTAGTTGGTAATCCTGCCAGAATAACTGGCTATGTTTCATCTAAAAGTCTCGCTAATATTATTCCTTCACCAGAATCCAAAATAACTACTCATGAACAAGGGGCTGTTTCTGGCGTTCGTAGAATATCACTCCCCCTTATTCCTGACTTACGCGGGTCACTATCTTTTGCAGAGGTAGGGCAATTGCTCCCTTTTGAGCCAAAACGATACTTCATCGTTTTTGATGTTAAGAGCAAAGAAGTACGTGGTGAACATGCGCACCGCAAATGCCAACAATTTCTTGTTTGTATCAAAGGTAGTTGCGCAGTGGTTGTTGATGACAGTAAGTTTAGAGAGGAATATCAGCTTAGTCAGCCGAATTTAGGTATTTACCTTCCTCCAATGGTCTGGGGAATTCAGTACAAATATTCTCGCGATGCGGTACTATTGGTTTTTGCATCTGACACCTATGACCCGGAAGATTACATTCGTGATTATGACGAGTTTCTTTCTTTGGTTGCTGACAAATGACCATACCTTTCCTCGACCTAAAATCGCCTTATGTTGAACTCAAAGATGAACTTGACGTTGCTTATCGTCGTGTGATGGAGTCTGGCTGGTACATCCTGGGAAAGGAAGTCGAGGCGTTCGAAGTTGAGTTTGCCACATATTGCGAAACCAAGAATTGCATAGGTGTTGCCAATGGACTAGAAGCACTGCAGTTGATAGTCAGGGCTTATGATATAGGCGCGGGAGATGAGGTGATTGTCCCGGCAAATACCTATATTGCAACCTGGTTGGCTGTTGCCCACGCCGGAGCGATGCCTGTTGCCGTCGAACCGGATGAACGCACCTACGACATTAATCCTGCCAAGATCGAACAAGCAATCACATCAAAGACAAAAGCTATTCTGGTGGTTCATCTATACGGGCAGCCGGCAGATATGGACCCAATCAATATCCTGGCCCGTAAACATGGACTTAAGGTTATTGAGGATTGTGCCCAGGCACATGGGGCGCGTTACAAAGGTCGCAAAGTGGGGAGTCTTGGTGATGCCGCTGGCTTCAGTTTTTATCCCGGTAAAAACCTTGGAGCAATCGGCGATGGCGGTGCCGTTACTACCAATGACCCAGATTTGGCAGATCGAATCAGAGTGCTTCGCAATTACGGCTCACGCATCAAGTATCATAACGAAGTTATCGGCTACAACACGCGACTGGATGAGCTTCAGGCAGCCCTGTTACGGGTAAAGTTGTCAAGGCTTAACGAATGGAATGAACGTCGTAAAGAGATAGCCCAAACCTATCTTCAACAACTGAATGATATTCAGAGCCTGACTTTACCTTTTGTGCCAGAATGGGCCGAACACGTCTGGCATTTATTTGTGATTCGCCATCCTGAACGTGATTTATTACAACAAAAATTGGCAGATGCAGGTGTTGGCACTATGATCCATTATCCCATCCCTCCGCACCTGCAGCCGGCTTGCGCGCATCTGGGGCTTGCCGAAGGGGCGTTCCCCTTGACCGAGGCGATTCACCGCGAGGTGTTGAGCCTACCTATGGGGCCGCATCTCTTGCCGTCGCAGGTCCAGACCGTTATAAATACGGTGGGGCGGTGCCTGTGAGAGCTATCTACCGGCTGTTACTTGTTGCCGTCGCCAGCATACGCCACAACTGGTACCGGTTCCGACTGCGCTTCCAGGCCACGGCACTTCGTGGCGGCCTAACGCTTGGGAGAGATGTGCAGCTGCAAGTACCGGTACGCTGCGACGGCTATGGCAAAGTAATCATAGGCGACGGCACCGCCATCGGTTCGCGCCGCGCACCAAAGGCTGGCAGCGGAGAGGTACTGATTCAGGCGCGCTCTGAGGAAGCCGTGATACGAATCGGACGTAACGTACTTTTTTCCAACAACATCTCACTCATCTCTGCGGTTGAAGTAACCATTGGTGACGACTGCCTGGTGGGCGACAATCTCTTGGTAATGGATACCGATTTTCACGGCATTCACCCGTCCGAGCGCAGAATTAGTTCCGGTATCGCCAAGCCTGTGGTGGTAGGGAAAAATGTTTGGTTCGGGAGCAGGGTGGTAGTGCAGAAAGGAGTGACCATCGGCGACAACTGCGTCATTGCCTCTCAGTCGGTGGTGACGCGCAACATCCCCCCCAACTCGATTGCCGGTGGCAACCCCGCCAAGATGCTCAAAACCATTGATGGCTGCTGAGACTGCGTTTAAAGGCGAAAAGAAGGGGTCTGTCGGTCAAATCCTGAAGGCCTCTGCCATCATGGGGAGCTCTGCGGTGGTGCAGATCGCCACCGGGATCCTGAAGAACAAGGTGGTAGCCCTGCTCCTCGGTCCCGCCGGGGTGGGGGGCTTCGCATTGCTACAATCTGTGCTGGCCACCGCCTCCACCGTGGCGGGGCTTGGGCTCAACTCAAGCGGCGTGCGACAGATCTCCGAGGCGGACGCGAAGGAAGGGCCTAGCGGAGTCGCCGCTTGTTATCTGGTGCTGCGACGCCTAGCCATGGCGGCCGCCATGACCGGCGCGCTCCTCATGATTCTTTTCAAAAACCCCATAGCGGAGTTCGCCGGTTACGGTGGCCCCTCCGGAGGCGCTACCATGGCCATCCTCAGCATTGGGGTCTGGGCCACCACCGTCTCGGGCGCCCAGACGGCATTATTGAACGGACTGCGCAGCATTGGGGACCTGGCCCGAGTGAACGGGATAGGGGCCATCCTCGGCATGGTGGTAACCGTCGCGGCGATCTGGCTCTGGAAGGGCTCCGGCATCGTGGTAGCCGTGGTGGGAAGTACCCTTGCTACCCTGCTCGTCTCCTGGCACCTGGCTCGAAAGGTGGAGCTCCCGGCCCAGGTGGTGAGCCGCGAGGAGTTTATCGCCCAATCGCAAACGCTGGTGCGTCTCGGCGCCGTCTTTATGGGATCCGCAATCCTCACCGTCGTCTCCCAGTTCGCCGTCCGCGCCATCGTCGCCAGGAAGCTCGGCCTGGAGGCGACCGGGCAGTTCCACGCCGCCTGGAACATCTCCATGCTCTACGTGAGCTTCGCGCTGAACGCCATGGGAACCGATTTCTATCCGAGGCTCACATCGGTGGCGGATGACCACGCGCAATCACGGACCATGGTGAACGAACAGGGGGAGGTAGCCATCCTTCTAACGGCGCCAGTGATTCTTGGCATGCTGACCTTGGCCCCCTTCGTGGTGTCGGCCCTTTACTCCGGGGCTTTCGACGCCACAGCGGAGATTCTGCACTGGCAGATCCTTGGAGATCTCTTCAAGATTGTCGCCTGGCCCATGGGATTCGTCATGCTTGCCCAAGGGAGCGGACGCCCATTCTTGATCGCCGAACTGTTCTGGAACGGCCTGTATCTGGCGCTGGTCGCGCTTGGCATCCCGTACTTCGGAGTCAACGCGACTGGCATCTCGTTCTTTATCGCGTACTTCTTGCTGTGCCTTTTGAATGGTTTCTTTGCCTACCGTCTCATCAGGTTTGTACCCAGCAGAGCCAACGTCTTCTACGTCTCGACCCTGTTCCTGCTGGCTTTGCTGATAACCTACCTGGTGAAGGATAAATCAATCACCGGTTATATTGCAGGTTCTCTGATAACCGTAGGTGTGGGCTCATTCTCTCTTGTTCGCATAACCAGTTCGTTGGGACGCAACCTCTTCAGGAGAAGGTGAGCCCTTTACAGCATACATGGAGCAACTGTGGGTAATGATTCAAAGCCGAAAATCTCTGTAGTAATTCCGACCTATGGGCGGGCGCAGATGGTGAAGCAGGCGGTGCTTGCGGCACTCGCCCAGGAACTCGAACCGTTTGAGGTAATCGTGAGCGACGATCGATCACCCGACGACACAGTGCAGGTGCTGCGCGAGGTCGCGGAGAGGCACCATCGGCTCAGGCTTATTGAGAACGCTGAGAATTCTGGCGGGGTCCCTAACTGGAACAAGGTCATCGATGCTGCGCAGGGTGACTACATTGCTTACTGCTCAGACGATGATTATTTTCTCCCCTTTCATTTGAAGACCTCGGTAGGTTTCCTAGAGGAGAATCCTGAAATCGATATGGTGCACTCTGGCTTCTTCCACCTGACAGACAAGTGCCACGAATTCACCACTATCTCTTGCGAGTTAATTTCGGAAAAAATTTTCATAATTAACGGCAGGAGTACTTTGCAACACATTATTAGACAGACGAGCTACCCCTTTCAACCTTCCACTTGGGTATTCAGGAGAAAGCTTTGGGTGGCAGTGGGGCACTTCGACACACGCTACTCTGTCTCGGACACCGACTGGTTTATAAAGGCAGGACTCTATCATAAGATTGCCTACCTTCCCCTCTGTACGGTTGTAAACCGGCGCCATCCTGACAATTGGAGCAACCGGGTGGGGAGCATCAACATGAACCTTGAATTCAATGAGATGATGTGCCGGGCCCTTGAGAGCTACAATGACGGTGGAACTGGTGATCTAGCTGCTTTGGAGAGACAATGGAAGGTAACAGAGTTGGTTAAGTTTACCAGGATTTATGTTGCCCGTTCTAGGGCTGGGCTCTTCGAAATTTCCCAACGATGTTCCGATGTGCTCTGGGACTTCATTTTCAACGGGTGGCGTGGTAATTTGTACCAGCTGTATTCTGCCTGCACAAGATTGTTGAGCAAGATGCTGCATAGGGTGCAACTCATGCTGCCGGGAGGCCACTTGAAATATCGAGGAGTCGGCAAAGATAGCCCGAGTTAACAACGCTGACAGTACAATGCAGTTGATAACATTACTTAAAGTTGTAAAAGCTTCATTGGATAGAAAATGTCATCATCGAAATACATTCGCAAACCTCAGTGTGCCACAAATCACGATTGGGTGGTAGATTCCACTGACCGCAGCCCCGCCGGGCACGTCTTCTCTTTAGAGGGAACTCGAAGGGTGAAGGATTTCCTCTGCTTTGCCCGCGAGAGGGTGATGTCCCCCCTTTTGAAGGCGAGGTACCCCGAGTTCGCCGGAATGGGCTTCAAGGTGCTGGCCAAGGAGTGGAGCATTTCTCTGCAGCGGCAGCGCTTATTTTGCGCGAGGATGCTCGACGGACTTGAGGACAAGACAGTCCTCGTCCTTGGCTGCGGTTTTGGTGACGACGCAGTCGCATGGCTTCCGCACAGACCTGCCCGGATCGTGGGTGTCGATATTGTTAGCTACCAGAAGTGCTGGAACGAGGCAATATTGCACTTCTCCACGCCGTCAACGTGCGTGGATTTCATGCAGCGAGACCTCGTGGGCGAGGACTGGAATTTCATCCCAGAGAATAGCGTGGACGTGATTTTCAGCTACGCGGTACTCGAGCATATCTCGGACCTTGCCACTATGTCCGAGCGCGCTATAAAGGCGCTCAAGCCCGGCGGCCTCTTCGTAGCAACGTACGGACCTCTATGGTACGGCCCCAATGGCGATCATACATTCCCACTGTCGGAGGAGGATTACTTCAACCACCTGTTGCTAGATGACGAGGACTACGACCGATACATCGCAAGGACCATGGATGAGTGGTCACATCAGGAACATGGTTGCGAGGGACCCTTCCTCTTGGAGCGCGGCTACTTCTCCTTTCTGAGGCCCGAGGAGTACCTGCGTGTCTTCTCTGCGGCGGGTTTCAGTATCATTAACTCGCTTTTGAATATATCCGGTGCCGCTGAGCGCTACTTCAGGAAATACCCCGAGCGCCTCGCATACCTACTCGAACGCTACAACCTGAAAACCTTGGATCTTTATTCGAACGGTAGCGTCGTAATCCTGAGGAAAGCGTAAGATGTGCGGAATTTATGGAGTAATATATACGTCTGATGTTGTTGATTCAAAAACGCTGAATTCAAGATGTAATCTGCTGACTCATCGCGGCCCCGACGACAGCGGCACATGGATCTCGCCTTCAAATCGTGTTGGTCTTGCTCATCGCCGTCTTTCCATCGTCGACTTGACCCCTGCCGGCCACCAGCCAATGGTGAGCGATGATGGCCACTTCGCTATTGTCTATAATGGCGAAGTATACAATTTCTGTGAATTGCGCACCGACCTCGAGAAGCTTGGTTACCTGTTTAAAGGAGGAAGTGACTCCGAGGTTGTTCTTGCTGCCTACCAAGCTTGGGGTGAATCGAGTGTAGAACGCTTTAACGGCATGTTTGCGCTGGCGATATATGATGAAGGTGGAGGCAAGCGTCCGCCGTCTATTTTTCTAGCACGTGATCGAGCCGGAAAGAAACCCCTCTATTATTTTCTTGAAAAAGAGCGGTTTCAATTCGCCTCTGAGTTGAAGGCAATCGATTCAAACAGTGGTGTCGACCCGGTTGCTTTAAACTATTATCTAGCGCTTGGCTACATACCAGGTGAACATTGCCTTGCCGCCGGAGTAAAGAAACTTCCGCCAGCCCATGCTGCCAGGCTTGATCTGAACAGTTTTACACTTAAAATCTGGCGTTATTGGCAGTTGCCGGATAACTGCTCAGATCCATATGCGGATGGCGAGGAACTTGCCGACCGCGTTGAAACGTTGCTTGCCGATGCAGTGCGCCTACGCATGATAAGCGATGTCCCACTTGGCGTTCTGTTGAGCGGTGGTCTTGATTCAAGCCTGATCGTTGCCGCTGCAGCGCGGCAATCAAATCGTCCAATCAAGACTTTCACCATTTCATTGCCAGGATCAAAGCTTGACGAATCCAGTTATGCACGGTGCGTAGCCAATTATTTTGGCACCGACCATCATGTTCTGGAAGCCAATAATCCATCTATGGCAATAGTGGATGAGTTGGCTCCTTTTGTAGATGAGCCGATTGCAGATTCTTCCTTTCTTCCAACCTTCATGGTGTCACGCCTTACACGTCAGTATGTGACGGTTGCGCTTGGTGGCGACGGGGGAGATGAACTCTTTGGCGGTTACAATGATTATCCGATATCTCTCGCTGATCAAGCGCGCTTGGGCTGGATTCCCACTAATCTGCTTAGTGCCGCAGCTCGAATTTCAGCATGTCTGCCTGCCGGAGTGCCTGGAAGAAATCGTTTATCTTCGCTTCGGGGAGGTCCCCTGCAGCAGATGATTTGGGGCTCACCCTATTTTGATACGGCCTTAAGACGCCGAATTTTATGCCCGGCGTTGTTAGCTGAGTTAGAGACAACATTAGAAGGCCCGGAAATTTTCTTATTCAATCTTTTCAATCATGGAAAAGATCCGGTGGATTCCATGACCAGAACCCATTTTGGCAGTATTCTCCCGGATGACTTCCTGGTTAAGGTGGATCGTGCCAGCATGGCACACAGCTTGGAGATGCGGACGCCGTTTTTGGATTACCGGCTGATTGAGTTTGCTTTTAGAGCCATACCGAGTAGCTGGAAAGTTTCAGGCGGTGAAACACGCCGTATTCAGCGGATTCTTGCCCGCCGAATGCTTCCGCCTAATCTGGATACAAACCGCAAGCAGGGGTTTTCAGTCCCATTGGACGACTGGTTGCGGGCTGATCGTTGCAACAAGGTCAGAGAATATATTCCCTATTTGCCGAAGTGCATCGAGCGTAACGAGGTCGAGAAGTTGATTGTCGGTGAGATGAAGGGAAGGGCAAACGGGGCCAGGTTGTTCGCTCTGATCATGCTGGGGATTGCCATGAAAAACAATGGATGGGCATCATAATGAGTATAACTTTGTCAGTCTGCATCCCTGCTTATAATCGAGTAGAGGTGCTCCCGGAGCTTTTAGACTCAATCTTGTCACAGGATTTTGATTCCTACGAAATAGTCATCTGCGAGGACCTGTCGCCACAACGGCTTGAAATAAGGGCGGTGGTGCAACGCTACATGGTTTCTAAACCTGGAACTATTCGCTATTTTGAGAATGAACAGAATCTTGGTTTCGATGCAAACCTGCGGAAGCTTGTTGAAAAGGCTACCGGTACATATTGTTTTTTTATGGGCAACGATGACCTCATGTGTCCCGGTGCCTTAAAAACGGTGGCATCGGCGCTTGAGAGGCATGATAATGTTGGTGTTATTCTGCGGAGCTATGCGTCATTTGATGGCACACCCGACAACATTAATCAAACTTTCCGTTATTTTGACCGGGAGTTATTTTTTCCTGCCGGTGCTTTAACAATATCGACATTCTACCGCCGCTCGGTAGTAATTCCGGGGGTGGTGTTCAGTCGCACTGAAGCTCTAAAGTTTGCTACAGACTGTTTTGACGGCACGCTTCTTTATCAGCTCTACTTGGTGGCCAATATTCTTGTCGATATGAATGGGGTTTTTCTCCCGGAGATACTTGCTTTCTACCGTAATGGTGGAATACCTGATTTCGGTAATAGTGAAAAAGAACAGGGTAAATTTGTACCAGAGGATCAGACACCGGAATCTTCGCTACATTTCATGCGCGGTATGCTTGATATTGCTGCCTGGGTCGAGAAAAGTAGAAACATACCGATTTACAACCCCATCTTGAAAGATATTGCCAACTACTCATATCCAGTTCTTGCTATTCAGTATAAGAGATCTTTGCCGGTGTTTGTAAAATACGCTTATCAGTTAGCGAGATTGGGTTTTTGGAAGAGCAGCATGTTCTTTGCTTACTTTTTAGCCATACTACTACTCGGTACAAACAGAGTTGAAGCATTAATCCGCCTTATCAAGCAAAGGCTTGGACACACTCCGACAATTGGTACGGTTTACAAAGGTGAGACGCCTTGAAAATTCTGGTTGTCGGAGATTGGCATTCGGAACTTCACGAAGAAGCTGTCAGCAACGCGTTCGAATCACTTGGCCACGAGACAATCCGCTTTCCTTGGCATCATTATTTTAGGCAAAAGCAAGACGATCTGTTATCGGGATTAAAAGCGTTCACCGGAAGGATACAAAACAAGCTTATTGCAGGACCGAGTGTTTTCTGTCTCAATTCTGACTTCTTGTCTGTGGCGCTATCACAAAAGCCGGATGCGATATTTATTTATCGCGGCACTCATCTCTTGGCCGAAACTTTGCGCTCAGTGAAGAGTAAATTACCTGGAGTAGTACTAATTGGGTACAATAACGACGACCCTTTTGCCGATGGTTATTCAAAGCTGCTCTGGCGGCATTTTTTGGCAGCAGTGCCGGTATATGATCTTATGCTGGCTTATAGGCATCATAATCTGGAGGATTTCAGACAAGCAGGTGCAAAGCGGGTGGAGCTGTTTAGGTCTTGGTTTATTCCTCAACGCAACAAACCAGTAGGCCTAACGCCGGAAGATTTGGAACGATTTGAATGTGATGTGGTTTTTGCCGGTCATTATGAACCTGACGGACGGGAAGAATTGCTGGAGCGTATTGTTGGTGAAGGGTTCAACTTAAGATTATTCGGCCCTGAATGGGAAAACGCTATATCGCAGTCACCTATATTGCGTACTTTGGCTCCGGTCGTGCCAGTACGAGGCGATGATTATAATAAAGCACTTTGTGGTGCCAAAATAGCTTTGTGTATTCTTTCCAAGCTTAACCGTGATACGTATACCCGTCGCTGCTTCGAAATACCGGCGGCAGGGACATTTATGCTGGCAGAATATTCCGATGATTTAGCGAGTATGTATCGTGAAGGTGTGGAAACAGAATTTTTTCGCTCCAAAGATGAACTTATCAATAAATTGCACCATTACTTGGCGGATGATGAAGCAAGACTTGCGATAGCTGCTGCTGGGAAACATCGTGTTAATGAAGACGGCCACGACGTTGTGTCACGAGTAAAGCAGGTGCTTAGTTGGGTTGCTGAAGTGAAACAAACTTCATAAGGACAAGGTACTTCATGTGAGAAATGAATCGCTTGCCATGCAATTTTTTCTGAAATTGGGGTTTGAAAAAGTTGCCTGGTCGCTACGCCGGCTTCACTGTCCGGTGGATAAGAATGCGCTTGTACTTGAAGTTGGCTCTGGCGGCAACCCCTTTTCACGCTCAAACGTTCTGCTGGATGCTTATGAGGAGACAAGAGAGCGGCATTGGGCACCATTGACATCCGATCGCCCAACAGTACTGGGCTTTGCAGAAAGACTACCGTTTCAAGATAAGTCGTTCGACTTTGTTATTGCTTGTCATGTCCTTGAACATTCATCTGATCCGGCTAAATTCCTGTCTGAACTTAAACGAGTAGCAAAAGCCGGTTATATTGAGGTTCCTGATGCATTCATGGAGCGGATAAATCCTTATCGCGATCACCGGCTAGAAATAACGGTACGTAACGGCGAGCTTGTTATCAGAAAAAAATCAGGTTGGATGGCTGAACCTGAAACGGTTGAGCTTTATGAGGATCGAGTTAAACCTTTGCTTACCGGCAAACTTATTCCAAAGCATCCATTTGCGTTTCATGTCCGTTTTTATTGGGAGGGGACTATTCCCTTCAAGGTAGTCAATCCAGAAACTGATGCAACTTGGCAAGCGCCTGTTGTTGGCTCTCAGTGTAAGATTCCAACTAATGGCAGGCTTCGCTCTTTACTGCAAAATGTTTTGAAAAGAGTGACTTCTCAAAAAGCTCGAAATCAAACGATTAATATCAACGAATTGCTGCAATGCACCAATTGTGCTGGGAGATTGGAAGCTCACATGGATAAACTTATCTGTAAAACATGTGATTTTTCGTTTCCTGTTCGAAATAGAATTCCAGTCATGTACCCGTTACAGGACATCCAATGCCAATGATACAACGACAAAACATCCCCGATGAAATATCACGTCCAGTTTTGCCCAACTGGAGTCAAATCGCTTTTCTCGGTTCAATAGCAATCATCTGTATTGCAAGCATTTTTCTCAACACTTCCATCGATCCTAAAAGTAGTTCCATAATTGGCATAATGTGCTGTCTTGCCTCTTTGTCTTCATTGAAACTATATGAGTGGCCCCTCGTATTTGCTTTACGAATGACTATGCTGGCAATTCCTGGGGTGTTGACAGGGTTAGTTATAATTTTGTATGGCACAGACAATATCGTAATGGTTCATGCTGCAAGGCATATTTATCAGACGTATGAGGTGACTTCACGTGTCTTGCTCTTGACATCGCTTGCTTTGTGTTCGTCATCCATTGCTTGGTTTCTTGCGATAAATAAACCATTACGTTTGGCACTGCGGCTGCCTGACGAAAATTCTCCATTTCGTATGTGGATATATGCTGTCTTAGCTGTCGTAGCAGGTACGCTATTAGCAAAAGCACTTGGTCCGTATGTATGGAATGCAGTGTATGCCAGTTCCGGCGGAGACCTGTTCTTGAATATAGGAGCAATGCCAACTATTGCTGTCATCGGTATTATAGGCATGTATAGTTTGATGTTGTCAAATGACAACATTTATAAAAACAACGTACGTTTTTTTATTCTGGTTTCTGTCTACACGCTCATCAGCTGTATGTTCTTGCGGGGAATGCGACTCGAAGTTTTCGCCGCAGGGATCGCGATATATATTGGCTTTTCCATGAATAAAGGGCTAAAAATAAAGCCACTTAAACTCGCTGTCATAGCGCTCACGTTGTATTTCTTTGCACAAACTTGGGGGGTTTTGCGATCAATTTCCGGGACAGGTCTGACGATAGAGGATGCTCTTTCCAATGCATTTCGTTTTGCCAAGGATGATGGAGCTGCTATCTATTTTCAGCTTGGAACCTTTGCTGATATTGCGTCAACTTTCTATAATACCGTGGGATTGTACGATGACGGATTAGTTAAACCACTATTAGGTAGTTCATACCTGGAATATATTCCCAGAACATTGCCTGAATTTCTCTATCCGGATCGCCCCAAAGACCTTTCCGGGCTTTTTGAAAACGTAGGATTGACATCTGGAGGTGGTTTTTTTGAGCTGGCGGAAGCGTATATGAATTTTGGCAGTTTAGGGTGCATAATAGTACCTTTCGCCATAACCTATCTAATTGCGCAGTGTTATTTAAATGCGCTTAGACATCGATGTGTTACGACTATATTGCTTTATATGTTTGTCGTATCAATGTTTTTACGCGGGATCTGGTATCAGACGTTCGTATTTTATAAAGCTACAATAACCTTGATGGTTATCGAACTGTTCATTGCTATGTTTATTCCATTTCTCTCTACCTTATTACGCAAGCGCATACGTCATGTGTGATCTTCTTACTATTGGTATTGATGCTTCAAATATACGTGCAGGGGGAGGACTTACCCACCTGAAATGTTTGCTGGACTCAACTAATGTTAAATTTGCCGCAGGATTACGAATGATAATATGGGGAGGGTCAAATACTCTTGATAAGCTTCCCAGTAATCAACTGGTAGAAAAAATATATGTACCCATTCTGAATAAGTCTCTTTGTTTTCGAGTAGCTTGGCAAGCCTGGTTCTTGCCATCCTGTCTCAAAGAAAAAAAATGTGATATACTTTTTTCACCTGGTGGTACCCTTCCCCCAAATCCTGGTGTTCCAACAGTTGTGATGTCTCAAAATCTCCTTCCTTTCGAGCCATATGAGGCACGTAGATTTGGATTTAGTTTCATGAGTTTGAAAATGAAACTCCTTCATGTCAGTCAGAAGCGTTCTTTTGAACAGTCAGATGGTATCATCTTTCTTACTCGATATGCACAAGATTCTATCTGTGCTGTTCTTTCAAATAAACCAAAGAATATGACCATTATTCCTCACGGGATCGAAGATCGTTTTTATGCAAGTCCACGATCAGCCAGTAAATCATTCTCATTATCATGCCCATTTCGTGTAATCTATGTATCAATCGTTGATGTATATAAACATCAATGGCATGTTGCTGAAGCGGCGGCATCCCTTCGCCTTAAAGGGATACCTCTGCAGGTGGAGTTCATCGGGCCCTGCTACCCTCAGGCCGGAAAACGCCTCGCAGACACCATTGCCCGGCTCGATCCCTGTGGCGAGTTCCTGATCTATCATGGGCCGCTGCCTTTCGAGCAGCTCGAAGAGGCATACCAGAAAGCCGATGCCTTCGTCTTTGCATCCAGTTGCGAGAACCTCCCGAACATCCTACTGGAGGCCATGGCCTCGGGGCTCCCCATAGCCTGCTCAGGCCGTGGACCGATGCCTGAGGTCCTCGGTGACGCAGGCATCTATTTCGACCCGGAAAAACCTGATGAAATTGCGACGGCTCTCATGTGCCTTTACCGTGACAGTGAACTGAGGTTGCATCTGGCGACCGAGGCACATGTCCGGGCTCGAGCGTACTCTTGGGGACGCTGTGCCTTGGAGACATTTTCATTTATAGAACAGGTTGCCAGCGACGCCAAAGTTTAGGAGAGACTTTCCGTAAGGGAGAAGTACATGTTTTCTAGAAAAATCTTACTTATTACTGGCGGCACCGGTTCTTTTGGCAACGCCGTCCTCAGGCGTTTTTTGAATACAAGCATCAAAGAAATTCGGGTTTACAGCCGTGACGAAAAAAAACAGGAAGATATGCGGATTGATCTGAAAAATGAAAAAGTGAAGTTTTATATCGGCGATGTGCGCAGCTACGACAGCCTCTACTCAGCCATGCATGGAGTAGACTATGTCTTCCACGCGGCGGCGCTCAAACAGGTTCCCTCGTGTGAGTTTTATCCCATGGAGGCGGTACGCACTAACGTGCTTGGCACTGAAAACGTTCTGAATGCAGCATTGGCCAATAAAGTTAATAAGGTAATCTGCCTCAGCACTGACAAGGCGGTCTATCCTATCAATGCTATGGGTATATCAAAAGCTATGATGGAGAAGTTGATGGTCGCCAAAGCGCGTACAACTGACATCAAACAGACGATTCTTTGTGGTACTCGCTACGGTAACGTCATGGCCTCACGGGGGTCGGTAATCCCCCTGTTTATCAAACAGATCAGAGAGGGAAAGCCCCTCACGGTAACCGACCCCAACATGACCCGTTACCTCATGTCGCTCGAAGATGCTGTCGATCTGGTTATATATGCCTTCAATAACGCCCACCAGGGCGATATTTTTGTTCAAAAAGCGCCAGCCTCGACAATCATGGATCTGGCGATTGCCGTAAAGGAGCTGTTCACGGCCGATAATCCCATCAGGGTCATTGGCACCCGTCACGGAGAGAAATTTTATGAAACCCTCTTGACGCGGGAAGAGCGGGTGAAGGCAGAAGATTTGGGGGGATACTATCGAATCGTGCCTGATGATCGGGATTTGAATTACGGCAAGTATTTTACGGAAGGTGAAGAGAAGATTGCAATGGTTGAGGATTACAACTCCCACAATACCCGTCGTCTTGCCATTCCAGAGATCAAGGATCTGTTGCTGAAACTGGATTATATCCAACAAGAACTTTCTGCATCGGGGATCAACCCGTGAAAACAGTTCTGATTACAGGGGCAGAAGGATTTATCGGTAAGAACCTGCGAGTCTCCCTGCAGCAACGTAACGATACTCGTTTACTCAGTTATGACATCCAGGATGACACATCAACACTTACTTATTTACTTGATCAGGCCGATATTGTTTTTCACCTTGCCGGAGTTAATCGCCCGCAGAACCCTGAAGAGTTCAAGACCGGCAATACCGGCCTCACAGAAAAGATATGTCGCCACTTGACGAGTACCGGTAGAAAAGTACCCATTGCCATTACCTCATCAATCCAGGCAGCCCTCGAAAACCCCTATGGAGAAAGCAAGCGCGGCGCGGAAGAGGCGGTTTTCGCCTATGGTCGGGAGACCGGCGCACTAGTGCATGTGTTCCGCCTTCCCAATGTATTCGGGAAGTGGTGCCGTCCCAACTACAACTCCGGTGTTGCTACCTTCTGTCACAATATTGCCCATGACCTCCCCATTCAGGTCAATGATCCGAACGTAATAATGAATCTGGTCTATATTGACGATGTCTTGAGGGTTCTTATTGCCTTGCTTGACGGCGTAGCTGAAGTGCAGGATGATTTCTGCATGGTAAAACCTGTCCATACCATAAAGCTCGGAGAAATCGCGGAACTGATCCAGTCATTCAAAGAGAGCCGCGGGCTGCGCAACATCCCCGATATGGCCGATCCGTTTACCAAGAAGTTGTATGCCACCTATCTGAGCTACCTGCCGACTGACGGTTTCAGCTATCCACTGAAGATGAATATAGACGTTAGAGGCTCGTTCACCGAGTTCATCAAGACCCCTGACCGTGGACAGGTTTCGGTGAATATTTCGAAGCCTGGTATTACCAAGGGAAATCATTGGCACCACACCAAGAACGAGAAGTTTCTTGTAGTCAGTGGTGAAGGAGTTATTCGTTTCCGAAAGGTAGGTACTGACGAAGTTTTTGAGTATCAGGTCTGCGGAGAGAGGCTTGAGGTCGTTGACATTCCCACGGGATATACCCATAACATCAGCAATACCGGGGTAACTGACCTGGTGACGGTCATGTGGTGCAACGAGTTGTTTGATCCGGAAAATCCGGATACTTATTTTGAGAATGTGGAGCTTGGAGCGTGAAAAAAATTAAAGTCATGACGGTCGTTGGTACCCGCCCAGAGATCATCCGCCTTTCCCGCGTTATGGCAAAACTCGACCAGCATGTTGATCATATCCTGGTACATACCGGCCAGAATTATGACTATGAACTTAACGAGATTTTTTTTTATGACCTTGAGGTACGAAAACCGGATTATTTTCTTGATGCCGCCGGAGCTAATGCTGCCGAGACTATTGGCAACCTGATTACAAAAGTCGATAACGTGTTGGAGAAAGAAAATCCGGAAGCGTTGCTGGTACTGGGTGATACCAACAGCTGTCTGGCAGCCATTCCGGCCAAGCGCCGCAAGATACCCATCTTCCACATGGAAGCCGGCAACCGCTGTTTCGACCAACGCGTTCCGGAAGAAACCAACCGCAAAATAGTTGACCATATCAGCGACATCAATCTTACCTACAGCTCAATTGCCCGCGAATACCTGCTGCGGGAAGGATTGCCGCCTGATCGGGTCATAAAGACCGGCAGCCCCATGTACGAGGTGCTGCACGCCTACATGAGCAAGATTGATACTTCAGATGTGTTAAGTCGATTGGGACTGAAGGAGCAGGACTATTTCGTGGTCAGTGCCCATAGAGAAGAAAACGTGGATTCAGAGGTAAACCTGATTAAACTGGCCGGTATCCTGAACGGGACCGCCGAACATTACGGCAAGCGGATCATTGTTTCCACCCATCCCAGGACCCGCAAACGGATCGAAGACAGGGGCTTGATGTTCAACGAGAAGGTCGAACTGCTGAAACCTCTTGGATTTGTTGATTATGTGCATCTGCAGAAACACGCCTACGCGGTCCTGTCCGATAGCGGCACCATTACGGAAGAGTCATCAATTCTCAATTTCCCAGCGCTGAATATCCGCGAAGCCCATGAGCGTCCGGAAGGGATGGAAGAGGCATCGGTAATGATGACTGGCTTGGAGTTGGACCGGGTGCTGCAAGGACTGGCAGTGCTGGAGAGTCAGCAACGGGGGGAAAAGCGTATCCTGAGGCCGGTATACGACTACTCCATGCCAAATGTCTCCGACAAGGTTCTGCGGATCATCATCAGCTATGTCGACTATGTGAATCGGGTGGTATGGAAGAAATAAGGCGGATGTGACGTGCGTATCCTTGTTGTTACACAATACTTCTGGCCGGAGAATTTCCGTATCAACGATTTGGTGTCTGGCCTTCTTGAGCGCGGGAATAGTGTCACAGTTCTGACCGGTATACCCAATTATCCTGAAGGTAGTTTTTTCCACGGGTACGGTTTTTTTCGTAAGACATCACAAGAGTATCATGGGGCCAAGGTAGTGCGTGTGCCACTCATTCCTCGTGGCAATGGGAGTGGGGTTAAGCTGGCCCTTAATTACCTGTCCTTTGTGTTGAGTGTTTGTTTCTTGGCACCGTTTCGTTGTAGAGAACAGTATGATCTTATCTTTATTTTTGAGCCGTCGCCAGTGACGGTTGCCCTGCCAGCGCTTTTCCTTAAATTTTTGCACAAAATTCCGATCATGTTTTGGGTGCAGGATCTTTGGCCAGAGAGCCTTTCAGCCACCGGAGCCGTGACTTCCAGGAGGATTCTCGATGTTGTAGCAGGGGTGGTACGTTTTATCTATCGCAACTGCGACAAAATCCTCATTACGTCACGATCGTTTAGACAATCTATTGAACGCCATGATGGTGCGCCAGAGAACATCATCTATTTTCCGCAGAGTGCAGAAGATATTTTCCACCCAATTGTTGAAACGCAGACTTTGGCGGCCTGCAATTCAATCCCTCCAGGTTTTTGGATCATGTTTGCAGGAAATATCGGTACTGCGCAAGATTTCCAGACTTTAATAGCCACTGCTGAAAAGCTTAAAGAGCATAGAGATATCCATTGGGTTATAGTCGGTGACGGACGTATGCGGGAATGGGCTGAATCAGAAGTCAAGACACGCGGATTAAACGATAACTTTCATTTTCTCGGCAGGCATCCCCTAGAAACGATGCCCGCATTTTACTCACACGCTGATGCACTACTTGTAACGCTGAAGAAAGAGCCGATTTTTGCCTTGACTATCCCTGCAAAAATACAGTCGTACCTAGCCTGTGGTAGACCTGTTATTGCAGCACTTGACGGGGAGGGGGCAAGGATTGTTGAAGAGGCTGGCGCTGGTATTACGTGTCCGGCTGAATCCGCTGACGCTTTATGCAATGCAATTCTCAAAATGTATAAGACCCCCAAAATTGAACGCGAAAAGATGGGAATGAGTGGCAGAAGATATTATGAAGCAAATTTTGACCGCGACATGTTGTTGGATAAGCTTTATCAATGGATGAAAGAATTGGTTGCTGATTGTGATAGATCAAGGCCACATTATGCAAACAACAAATAAAAATGTATTTGTTACAGGAGCAAGCGGTTTTGTGGGTCGTTTTCTCTGTTCGCGACTTCTTTCGGCAGGCTTTAGTGTTCGTGGCACCCTCTTGTCATCTGAAACTCCCGCGTCTCTCGTGAGCGGTGTGGAACCGATGGTGATTCAGCCTTTGGGACCTGATACCCCGTGGCAGCACGCATTGACTGGCATCGACACGATCATCCATTTGGCTGCCCGTGTTCATATTATGGATGATCCCTCGGCTGACCCTTTGACGGAATTTCGCAAGGTAAATACTGAGGGTACTAGGCAGCTTGCCAAAGAGGCTGCAAAAGCTGGTGTTAAGCGGTTGGTTTTTATAAGCTCTATCAAGGTAAATGGGGAGGAGACAGCTACCCCATTTACTGAAAACTCTCCAGCCCAGCCGACGGATCCCTATGGGATAAGTAAATGGGAGGCAGAACAGTCTCTGCGACAGATTGAAAAAGAAACTGGTCTGGAGGTTGTTGTGGTTAGGCCAACACTGGTATACGGTCCCGGCGTCAAGGCCAATTTTCTCAATGTGCTGAAAGCCATCAAAGGCAATTCTGGATTCTGGATTTTGGATTTTGGATCAAAATATTTGCCATTTCCCCTTGCTTCCATCGCCAATCAACGCAGCCTGATCTACGTCGGCAATCTTGTCGATGCTCTGGCAACCTGTGCTACACATCCAGTTGCTGCGGGGCAGACATACCTGGTAAGCGATGGAGAGGATGTCTCAACACCTGAACTTATCCGTCGAGTAGCGAATGCCCTTGATGTGCCGGCGAGGTTAGTGCCGCTTCCTGTGTCTTGGATGAAAGCAGGTGGTGAAATTGTGGATTGTGGATTGTGGATTTTGAATTCTAAATTTTTTAATTCAAACGCTGGTAAACCAATTCAAAATTCAACATCCAGAAACCATAGCCGACATCGCTTCACTGCCGCGGTCAATCGCCTGACCGGTTCGCTGACTGTTGACAGTTTCAAGATTAGAAAGGAGTTAGGGTGGACGCCGCCGTTTACAATGGAAGAGGGATTGCGGGAGACGGCGAAATGGTTTGAAAAGCAATGTTGAATTCTGGATTTTGGATTCTGGATGACTGGCAAAAGAGCAGATTTGGCATGTTTTATCCTTGCAAATCATGGTGTGATATTCCATGATTACAAACATGATATCCCGCGCACTTTATCCATTCCTGTCAGAGGCGCTTGACTCTTCACCTGCCGTTGCGTTGCTGGGGCCACGCCAGGTCGGCAAGACCACCCTGGCCCTTGAGATAGGCAAGGTGCGCGGCGCACTGTATCTGGACCTTGAATCCGAGCAGGATCTTGCCAAGCTTGACCAGCCTGAATTGTATCTTGAGGATCATCAGGACAGGCTGATGATCTTTGATGAAGTGCATCGCCTGCCTGGATTATTCCCTGTATTGCGTGGATTTATTGACAAGGGGCGCCGTGCCGGACTGCGCACGGGGCGCTTTCTTCTGCTTGGTTCTGCTTCGCTTGATTTGCTGAAACAGTCCGGCGAAACATTGGCCGGCCGGATTTCCTACCTTGAGTTATCCCCTTTTAATATCCTTGAAACAGGCGAGAGAACATCAGAAGATCTCTGGGTTGCAGGCGGGTTCCCGGAAAGCCTGCTGGCGAAAAACCCGCGCCAGAGCCTGCGCTGGAGACAGGATTTCATACGCACCTATCTTGAACGCGATATTCCGCAGTTCGGACCGCGGATAGCTGCAGAAGCGTTGCGCCGTTTCTGGGTCATGCTGGCCCATAATCAGGGGGGGATACTGAATGCGGCTCAATTTTCACGCAACCTGGGTGTGGATGTAAAAACCGTCACCAATTACCTTGATCTGCTTGTTGATCTGATGCTGGTCCGCCGTCTCCCTCCCTGGCACGGCAATGTCGGAAAGAGGCTGGTCAAGTCACCAAAGGTGTATGTGCGTGACAGCGGCCTTGTGCATGCATTGCTCGGCATACAGGACAAAGAGGGTTTGCTGGCGCACCCGGTTGTCGGGCAGAGCTGGGAGTGTTTTGTGGTGGAAAATCTCCTTGGGGCAGGGATTGGGGCTCCGCAGGAATTTTTCTACCGGACCGGCGGAGGTGCTGAAATAGATCTGCTGCTGACATGGCCTGACGACGAGATATGGGCTGTGGAGATCAAGAGAAGTCTCAACCCCAAGCCTGAGCGGGGATTTTACTCGGCCTGTTCCGATCTGGCCCCGGCGAAAAAATATGTCGTGTACCCTGGTGCCGAACGCTATCGGATTGCACCTGACATAGAGGCGATTCCACTCCCGCAGCTGGCTGCCGAAATTCATGCAAGGGCAATTTTGAATGTTGAATTTTGAATTTGTCTCACTGGCAGGATCCCACATGAAAAGAGTATTTGATGTTGTTCTCTCATTTCTGCTGATGCTGGTTTTTTCCCTTCCGATGCTCGTGACGGCTCTTCTGGTGAAATTGACCTCAAGAGGACCGATACTCTACTGGTCAGACCGGGTTGGCAGGAACAACACCATCTTCAAGATGCCCAAATTCCGTACCATGCGCACCGATACCCCGGCAGTGGCAACCCATCTCCTCAGCGACCCGGACCGCTATCTGACCCCTATCGGTAAATTCCTCCGCAAAACCAGTCTCGACGAATTGCCCCAGCTCTACAGCATCCTCAAGGGTGACATGAGTTTTGTTGGGCCGCGGCCGGCATTGTTCAATCAGGACGATCTTGTTGCCCTGCGAACCGGAAAAGGGATCCATCGGCTTACCCCTGGCCTTACCGGCTGGGCCCAGATCAATGGCCGCGATGAATTGCCCATACCGGTGAAGGTGGAGCTTGACGATTATTATCTGAAAAATTGTTCTTTTTCTCTTGATATGAAAATTATTTTAAGCACCTTCTTTAAGGTACTCAAAAGCGAAGGTGTTAAGCATTAAGCATCTGATTTCCGTTTTTTTGTGTTATTAAAGTCGGAGGGGGCATAGATGAGGCAGAGAAGATTCCTGGTTTTTATCGTCGATGTGGTGCTGATGGCCGCCGCCTTCTACCTCTCGTTCCTCCTTCGCTTCGACTTCATCCTCCCTTCCGCTGAACAGGAACTGTTCCTCCATGGCATCTTCGTAGTGCTGGCCATCAAACCACTGATCTTCATTTCCTCAGGCATGTATCGCAACATCTGGAGGTACGCCTCGCTGCAGGACGGCATCTCGATCGGCAAGGTCGTGACGCTTTCCACCTTCATCACTACCTTTGTCCTGGTCCTGACGCGGGACACGCGGCCCATGCCCCGCTCCATCTACCTCCTCGACTGGTTCCTGCTCTTTTCGTTTGTCTCGGCGGCCCGCCTTCTGTGGCGCATCTACCGCGAGACCTATATCATGCCCCGGCAACGGAGCGGGAAACGGACTCTCATCGTTGGCGCCGGAGACGCAGGGAACCTCCTTCTGAAGGAGATCCGGAAAACGGTGGATTCTCCATACAACGTCGTTGGTTTTGTGGATGACGACAAAGAGAAGCGGGATATGCGCCTCTCGGGGATTCCGGTTCTGGGAGACCTTTCCCGAATCAAGGGGATCATCAGGAAGCACCATGTCGAAGAGGTGATTATCGCCATTCCTTCCGCATCCTCGGAGGTGATCAGAAAGGTGGTTGCCTGCTGCCGGGAATGTCGGGTGCGGTTCAAAACACTACCGAGCATCCATGCCATTATCGATGGTACGGTCTCCATCGCCCAGATCAAGGAGGTGGAGATCGAGGACCTTCTCGGACGGGAACCCGTAGTGCTGGAGCTGGAAGGGATCCGCGGCTATCTCACCGACAAGCGGGTGTTGGTGACCGGCGCGGGGGGAAGTATCGGGAGCGAGATCTGTCGCCAGGTGGCGGCGTTTTCTCCCCACAAGCTCCTTCTCTTCGAGGCTGCGGAGACCCCGCTGTACCATATTGAGAAGGAGCTTGTGGCCCAGTATCCCGACATCCGGATCATCCCGGTCATTGGCGACGTTCGGGACCAGGGACGGGTCGAGGCGATCTTCGATGAGTTCCTGCCGGAGGTGGTTTTTCACGCCGCTGCCTACAAGCACGTACCGATGATGGAGTACAATCCGGGGGAGGCGGTCACGAACAACATCGGCGGGACCCGGACCCTGGCCGACGCCGCCCACCGCTCCGGGGTGAAGAATTTTGTCATGATCTCAACCGACAAGGCGGTTAATCCGACTAACATCATGGGGGCCTCCAAGCGTGCGGCGGAGATCTACGTCCAGAGCCTGGCGAAGCAGAGCCGCACCAATTTCACCACCGTCCGGTTCGGCAACGTCCTCGGAAGCAACGGGAGCGTCATTCCACTCTTCAAGGAGCAGATCAAGCAGGGGGGGCCGGTGACCGTCACCGACCCGCAGGTCATCCGCTACTTCATGACGATTCCGGAGGCGTGCCAGCTGGTGCTGCAGGCGGGGTGCATCGGCGTTGGCGGAGAGATCTTCGTCCTTGATATGGGAGCTCCGATGCGCATTGTCGATCTGGCGGAGGAGTTGATCCGGCTTTCCGGTTTTACCCCCCATGAGGACATCCAGATTGTCTTTACCGGTCTTCGCCCCGGCGAGAAGCTGTTCGAGGAGCTCCTGATCGAGGGGGAGGGTGTCAAACAGACACGGCACAAGAAGATCCGGGTCCTGCAGTCGATGGAGCATGACCTGGGTGCGGTAACCGCTAAGCTGGATGCACTGGTGAGCAGGGCAAAAAACAATGACGTGGCCAATATCGTTCGGTCACTGCAGCTGATTGTGCCGGAATTCTCCCCCCAGTATTCCTTCAACGGTCCCCCCCCCTCGGCATTCCAGCGGGTGCGTCCCGATCTTTTCCCGCCTCCTTCCTCGAAGGTGGTCAAGCTGCAGAAGCAGTGAATGCCGCGGTTGCATGGAAGAATATCGAATTCATTTTAATCCAAGAGTCGTCTGGAAAGGTATATGAGACGTTTTGTTCCCCTGTTTTGTCTGTTTGTTATAACCCTCGGCTATTCTGAGTCCTTTGCCCTCTCTTCCCCTAACGTCCCCCAGGACAGCCCGGTCTACGCCTATCTGGACAAGCTCTCCGGCGCCGGCCTTATCAGGAGCGATTTTCGCGGGATCAGACCGTTCTCGAAGGCGGAGGCGGCCCGGCTGGTGCTGGAGGCGGAGGCGGCCCTGAAGGAACGGCCTGATGCCTCCCCGCTGGCGTCCGAGGTCGTGCGGCGGTTGAAGGAACTCCTCCCCCGGGAATACGGGCTCTATCGGGCAGAGAAGGTTCCTTTTTTCGATTTTAATCCCATGGCCTCGTCCCGGCTTCGGTACGTCTATCGCGACGGCACCCCTCGCAGTTACGAGCGCCCCGTGCATGATCCCGGCAACGACGGGGTCTTCGGCATCGGCTCTGGCCTTCGGCCGCCGAATCCCTACCCGTCGCCGGCTTTTCAGCACGGCACCGAAGGGACGCCCCTTCTCCCCAACAACGAGGGGATCGTCTACCGCCATGGTTCCAGCGGTGAGTTTCGCTTCAGCAGCGAGGCGTACGTCGGGCGCCAGGTGAGCGCCTTGGTGGAGCCACTCCTGCTCTATCGCAGGGCCGATGGAGGAGGGCAGCTGCTTCTGAACAGGGGATATCTCAAGCTTGGCGGCGGTGGCCTGGAGCTCGAAGCGGGGCGGGACGAAAACTGGATCGGGCCGGGGTTCCGGACGGCGATCACCCTGAGCAACAACCCCCGCAACCTTGACCAGGTGAAGATCTCCAGTCCCGAACCGATCGACTTGAAATATGTCGGTGCTATCAAGTACTCCTTCGTTTTCTCCAGGCTCGACCGGACCGGCTCCGGTGATCAGCTGCGTCAGCCGTGGTTTTACGCGCTGAAGCTGGCGGTCAAGCCGGTCGACAATCTGGAGATCGGGTTCAACCTCGGCCGCCAGCAGGGGGGGGCGGGGGTGAACAACAGCCTGGGGGACAACATCCGCGGGCTCCTCGGCGGCACCAGCGCGGACAACTCCAACAGCGTTGCCGGCCTTGACCTCCGGTGGCGGCTGCCGTGGCTTCGCAACACCGAGATCTACGGCGAGTACTCCGGCGAGGATACGGCCGCCTTCTGGCCCATTGTCGAGAGTTACGTGGCCGGGATCTACGTGCCGAATCTCACTGCCGACGGGCGGAACGAGTTCCGATTCGAGTACTATCTCGGCAACGCCATCCTCTCCACCAACGGCACCTTTCCGGAAGGGTATATGTACCGTGGGATGAACCTCGGCCCGTCGGCCGGCGGGGCCTCCGAGCAGTTTTACGCGCGGCTCTCCCACTATTTCTCGGCCCGAAATGTCGTGCACCTCGACTACCTCCACACGGAACGGGGAAACCAGGGAAGAGTTACGGTCGATGCCGCAGGAAGGTTCGATCCCAACGGCGCGCTCCAGGCGGTGGAGCGGGGGAACGCCGGACGGCTCTCCTGGAACCTCCCTTTCGTCGGCGACGTCGACATGAATCTCATGTACGGGGTGGAGCGGATTTCCAATTTCAACCTGGTGAGCGGCGTGAACCAGACGAACCAGCTTCTGAAGGTGGATCTGAGCTACCGGTACTGAGAGCCTCTGACCCGTTACGAATTTTGCCATTTACAATTGTATGGCTTCCTGATAATCAGACCAGTTTGTGTACCATACGAACGCGCTCCAAGGGGTTGCATGTGACGAAGACGATATCGCGGATTATTCTGGCTGTTTTTCTGGTACTCATTCCGGTGAGTCTCCTCGCCCTCTCTGTCGACGAGGCGGGCAGGAGCACGACCGACGACGAAGGAGTCTACCTGGGTCCGGTGAGGACCCCTGTAAAGAAGGGGGAAACCGAGTCGAAAGGGGGCGTGCAGTTCGAGACACCCCTGGAGGACCTCCGGCAGCCAGTGGAGAAGGGGCGGGAGCTGGATGGCCGGGACGAGAAGAAGCCGTCCTATGAGTTGGAGTTGAAGGATGCCAAGAAGGAGAAGGGGCCCTTCGAGAAGGAGGAAAAGCCGCGCATCGTCCTCAAGGCCGAACCGGGTGACAGTCTGGTGACCCTGAGCTGGACGATGGTCGGGCTTCCCCGCCTCGCTGCGGACGAAAAACTGCGGTTTACTGTCTTCTACGGGACCGAATCAGGGCGCTACGACAAGAAATTTGAGGTCGGCACCTCCGCCGACCACAAGCTCCGGGAGTTGAAGAACAATCAGGTCTATTTCATCAAGATTCAGGGTTATACGCGGGATAACGCCCTGACACTCCTCTCCAGCGAGGAGCGGGTTATCCCTCGCGCCGAGGAGGAGTTGGGCTCCCCCCTGGAGCAGGCGTTCTCCCGCAAGAACCTCACTCTCCTCGACAAGATCGAGGCGGACCCCTTTAAACGGGAGCTTCGCCAGTTCGGCTACGACTTCTTCAAGAACAGCCTCATGACCGGCGTGCCGGTGGAAAACATGCCGGTGGGGGAGGAGTACGTGCTCGGTCCGGGCGATTCGCTCCGGATCGACCTCTGGGGAAGCGTCAATGCCCGCCATGAGCTGACCGTGGACCGAAACGGAGAGATCACCATCCCCCGGGTCGGGAGCGTGAAGGTCTGGGGGCTCAGCTACGGCCAGGCGCGGGAGGCGATCAGCCGTGCGGTGTCGCGCTATTTCAAGGGGTACGAGCTGAACGTCACCCTCGGCAAGCTGCGGACCATCCAGGTCTACGTGGTGGGGGAGGTGGAGGCCCCGGGGACCTATGCCGTCAGCTCTCTCGGCACGGTGGTCAATGCCCTTTCCCAGGCTGGTGGGGCATCCCGGAACGGGACCCTCCGGAGCATCCGGCTCATGCGGGGTGGGAAGCTCGTCCAGGAGATCGACCTCTACGACATGTTCCTGGCGGGGGACCGGAGCCGCGACCTCCGTCTCCAGAACGGCGACACCATCTTCGTGCCGGTGATCGGGCCGGTTGCTGCCGTGGCCGGCGAGGTGAAGCGTCCAGCCATCTACGAACTGAAAGGGAACACGTCGCTGCAGCAGATTTTGCAGATGGCGGGGGGGATCACCGCCGCCGGCTACGAGGGGCGGCTCCAGGTGGAGCGGTTCGAGGGGAACGCGAGCCGGATCGTCGTCGATTACCAGCTCCAGGGTGGGGCGGGGGGGCCGTCCACCCAGGAGATCCGCGACCGGGACATGGTGAAGGTCTTTCCGGTCAACAAGGCGTTGCGGCAGGTGGTGACCCTCCAGGGACACGTGGTGCGCCCCGGTGAATACCAGTTCCGCCAGGGGATGAGGCTCATCGATGTCCTTCCCGACTATACGGCGCTTCTCCCCGAGTCGTACGTGGAATCGGTGGAGATAACTCGGCTCTCCCTCCCCGATTTCCATAAGGAGATCCTCTCCGCCAACCTGAGAAAGGCCCTGGCGGGGGACGGGACGGAAAACATCCTCCTCCACGAGCAGGACAAGATCGCGGTCTTCTCCAAGAGCGAAAAGGAGGAGAAGCGGACCGTCTCCATCAGCGGGCAGGTCCTGAAGCCGGGAACCTACGACTACTATCCGAACATGGCCGTCCGCGATCTGGTGCTCCTGGCCGGCAGCCCCAAGAGCAACGCCTATCTCCAGAGCGCCGAGCTGACCCGCATCCAGTACGAAAAGGGCGACGCCCGGGCGACGCGGATCGAGATCAATCTCCGGAAGGCGCTGGACGGCGACCGGGACAACAACGTCACCCTGCAACCCGACGATGTCCTGATCGTGCGGGGGGTCGTGAACTGGCTGGAGGCGAACGACCGCTTCGTCGCCCTGAAGGGGGAGGTGAAATACCCTGGTATCTACTCCATTGCCAAGGGAGAGCACCTCAGTTCGGTCATTGCGCGGGCCGGCGGCTTCACCGACAAGGCGTACCTGAAGGGGGCGAAGTTCACCCGCAAGTCGGTGCGCGAGGAGCAGCAGAAGCGGATGGACGAGATCATTGCCCGAACTGAACAGGATATCCTCCGCAAGCAGGGGGAGCTGGCCTCCCTGGCGGCTTCCCGGGAGGAACTCGAAGCCACCAAGGCGGCCCTGGAGGGGCTGCAGAAGAACCTGGAGAAGCTGAAGGGGGTCAAGGCCCAGGGGCGGGTGGTCATCAGGCTGGCGCAGCTCGGGGAGTTCACGGGCGGCCCCTATGACCTGGAGCTCATGGGGGGGGACGCCATCGAGGTTCCCCAGACCTCCAGTGTGGTGAACGTCTTGGGGTCGGTCTTCAATCCCACCTCCTTCGTCCTCATGCCCGAGAAGGATGTATCGTTCTACCTGAAAAAGGCCGGTGGCCCCCTCAGCGATGCCGACGAGAACGAGATGTACGTGATCAAGGCGGACGGCTCCGTCATCAGCAAGCAGCAGTCCTCCTTCGGAATCCGCTGGGACGACGATGGAAAGCGCTGGACCTTCGGCGGATTCCTGGCATCCCGTCTCGATCCGGGGGATACCCTGGTAGTGCCGGAAAAGCTGGAGCGGGTGGCGTGGCTGCGGACCATCAAGGACATTACGACCATCATCTCCCAGGTGGCCCTTACCGCCGGGACTGTCTTCATCGGGCTGAAGTGACGGGGGAAACATGAGCGATCAGCAGGAAAACCGGACACCTGACATGATGGAAGAGGAAGAGATCAATCTTCTGGAACTCCTCAATGTCATCGTCAGGAGAAAGAATTTTATCATCAAGATCTGTGTGGCGGTGATCGTGCTTTCGGTTGCCTACAGTCTTGCCCTCCCCAATATCTATACCGCATCGGCGAAGATCCTCCCCCCGCAGAAGGAGAGCGGCGGCGGGCTCTCGGCCCTTCTCGGCCAGGCCGGTGCCCTGGCGGGTCTGGCGGGGGGCTCCCTCGGGCTGGGGGGAAGTTCCGACCTCTATGTGGGGATCCTCAAGAGCCGCTCCGTGGCCGATGCCATCATCAAGAGGCTCGACCTGGCGAAGGAATTCGAGACCAAGACGCCGGACGAGACCAGAAAGGCCCTTGAAACGGTGGTGAAGGTCCAGGCGGGCAAGGATGGGATCATCACCATCACCGCTGACAGCAAGGACCCGCGCCGGGCAGCGCAGCTGGCCAACGCCTTCGTGGAGGAGGTGGGGCGCCGGAGCGTGGAGCTCAACCTCTCCAAGGCGGGGACGGAGCGGGTCTTCCTCGAAAAGCGTCTCGACGTCGTCAAGGGGGACCTGAAGAAGGCGGAAGATGTCCTGAAGACCTTTCAGGAGCGGAACAAGGCGTTCAAGGTCGACGCCCAGGCCACCGCCACCATCGAGGGGGTGGCGAAGCTCAAGGCGGAGATCGTCGCCAAGGAGGTGCAGCTCGCCTCCCTGAAGAGCTACCAGACCGAGGAGAATCCCGAGGTGCGGGCCGTGGAGGCGGCCCTGGGGAAACTCCGGGCTCAGATGGGGGCCATGACCGGCGGAGGAAGGAGCGGAGACGGGCTTCTGCCGGCCGGCAGCGTACCCTCCCTGGGGCTCGAATACGTGCGGCTCATGCGCGAGGTGAAGACCCAGGAGGCGATCTTCGAGCAGCTCACCAAGCAGTTCGAAATCGCCAAACTGAGCGAGGCGAAGGATTCCTCGTCGCTGCAGGTCCTCGACGAGGCGGTGGCCCCCCAGAAGAAGAGCAAGCCGAAGCGGGCGCTGATCGTGATGCTCGCCACGGTGACGGCGTTTTTCGTCTCCATCTTTGCAGTCTTTATCCAAGAATACTTTGCAAAGATGGGGGACGAGGATCGGGAGCGGTGGGACGAGATCAAGCGGCAGCTTTCCTTTGTCCGTTCCCGCTCCGTCTGAGGGGTGGCAGGCTTCCGGTGTGATGGACGATTGAGAGGGAGGGAGTGCGTGGTGCGTTTTGAGGGGAAAACGGGTCGGAAACGACCGTCATTGTGGATCTGGCTGCTTGTGGCCGTGGCGATGATTCCTGGTACGGTGCGGGCAGAGGGCGCCGTGGATGAGGTGAAGTCCTTCGTTGTGCAGGAGACCGGCACCCTCGGCAATGAGGCACTGGAGTTCGCCGTCGCGCCGTTCCGGACCGACGACGGGGCACTCCTCGGCACCCTGGCGGTGGCCGGCACCGTGGGACTCACCTATGTCTTCGACAACAACATTCGGGAGAAGGTCGCGGCGCGAAAAGGGCATACTCTCGACAAGGCGACCGACGCGGGTAACATCATCGGCAACCCGATCCTCCATCTCGGGGTTGCGGGAGCCGTCTGGGGAGGGGGGATCCTTGCCGACTCTCCCAAGTGGCGTGACGTGGGACTCATGATGGGGGAAGCGGCGGTCATTGCCGATGCCGCCACCCTTGTCCTCAAGGAGGCGGTGGGGCGTAGCCGCCCCTTCACCGGCAACGGCAAGGAGAGCTTCCGCCCCTTCCAGTTCAAGTCTGACTACGATTCCATGCCCTCCATGCATACCGCCAGCTCCTTTGCCATGGCGTCGGTCATCGCACGGACCTCGGAGAGCATCCCCGTCGGGCTCCTCTCGTACACCACCGCTGCCTTCGTCGGCTTTTCCCGGATCTATCAGGACAAGCACTGGGCGAGCGATGTCGTACTTGGCGCCGCCATCGGTGAGCTTGCGGGGAGGGTGGTGACCCGTTTCCATGCCGGCAGCGGAAAGCTCGCCGTCGTTCCGGCGGTCTCGACCGATTCGGCCTCGCTTGCCCTGGTCGGCAAATTCTGAGTAATGGGAGATCGAATGCTTTCATCTGTCATCTTCGATTTCGACGGCATCATCGTCGATACGGAACCACTCCACTACCGGGCGTTCCAGGCAGTTCTCGAGCCGCTGGGGCTCGGTTATCCCTGGGAGGAGTACGTGAACCGCTACATGGGGTACGACGACCGGGATGCCTTCCGGGAGGCGTACCGGGTCCATGGACGGGTCCTTGCTCCCCATGAACTCGAACGTCTCATCACGGATAAGGCGGCGGCATTCCAGGAGATCATCGCCGACGGCGTTCCCCCCTATCCGGGGGTGGTCGAGCTTATCGGGAACATCAGGGGAACCCTTCCCCTGGCGCTTTGCAGTGGCGCGCTCCGGGGGGACATCCTCCCCATCCTGGCGGGGCTGGGGCTGTCCGATGCCTTTGATGTGATGGTCACCGCCGACGAGGTAGCAGCCAGTAAGCCCGATCCTGCCAGCTACCGCCTTGCCACAGAGCGGCTCGCTGCCGCGTTCCCCGACCGCGGCGTCGTCCCGGCCACCTCCCTGGCCATCGAGGATACGCCCGCCGGGATCGCTTCCGCCACCGGTGCCGGCATGGCGGTGGTGGCCGTCACCAACAGCTATCCCGCCGATCGGCTTGACGGTGCCCTCCTCGTGATCGATTCCCTGGCCAAAGTCCGGCTGGAGACCCTGCAGCACCTCGTCTGACCCTCCGATGTCCTCTTTCCCCATTGATGACGTTATTCCCGACCTGTTGACCGCCCTCGAGGGGAGCCGCACGGCCGTACTCCAGGCCCCCCCGGGGGCGGGGAAAACGACGCGGGTTCCCCTTGCGCTGCTGAAGGCCCCTTGGCTCGGCAATGGCCGGATTGTCATGCTGGAGCCGCGCCGCCTTGCCGCCACCAATGCGGCCCGCTGGATGGCCAAGAGCCTCGGTGACGAAGTCGGGGGGACGATCGGCTATGCCATCCGGTTCGACCGCAAGATCTCCTCCCGGACCCGTGTCGAGGTGGTGACTGAAGGGATTCTCACCCGGCGCCTCCACTCCGATCCGTTCCTTGAGGGGGTCGGCGTGGTCATCTTCGACGAATTTCATGAACGGAGCATCCATGCGGACCTGGCCCTTGCCCTCTGCCGGGATGTGCAACTCGGCCTGCGTGAGGATTTGCGGATCATCGTCATGTCGGCGACCCTGGATGCCGGCCCGCTCGCCGCGCTCCTCGGCAACGCACCGGTCATCTCCAGCACCGGCAGGAGCCATCCGGTGGATCTGCGCTACCTCTCCGCGGAGAGCGGCGATGACATTGCCACCCTGGTCTCCCGGGGGGTGGCGCGTGCCCTTGCGGAGACGGATGGGGATATCCTCGCGTTTCTGCCGGGTGCGGGGGAGATCCGGCGCTGCGAGCGGATCCTGGCGGAGTCCGGACTGACGCGTGACATCCTGGTTGCCCCCCTCTACGGCGACCTCTCCTTCGAGGCCCAGGAGCGGGCCATCGTTCCCGCCGCCCGCCGCAAGGTCGTTCTCGCCACCAACATTGCCGAAACGAGCCTTACCATTGAGGGGGTCAGCACCGTGGTCGACGGCGGCTTCTGCCGCCGCCTCCGCTTCGACCCCGCAACGGGGCTGAACCGCCTGGCCGTCGAGCGGATCTCGGCCGCCTCCGCCACCCAGCGGGCCGGGCGCGCCGGACGCCTGGGGCCGGGGGTATGCTACCGCCTCTGGACCGACCATACGCACCATGCGCTCATCCCTGCCGATCCGCCCGAGATCACCATCTCCGATCTGGCCCCGCTGGCCCTCGACCTGGCTGCCTGGGGGGTGGCGGATTTTTCGTCCCTTGCCTGGCTCGACTCTCCGCCGTCGGCAGCACTGGAGGAGGGAAAGCGCCTCCTCGCGGGGCTCGGCGCCGTCGACCGGAAAGGTCGGATCACCGAAATCGGCAGACGGATGGCGGAGCTTCCGCTCCATCCGCGGCTTGCCCATATGCTGCTTCTGGGCAAGGAGCGGGGATGGGGCGCCCTTGCCTGCGATGTGGCCGCCCTCCTGTCGGAGCGCGACATCTTCAGGGGGGGGGAGCGATCCGGTGCCGGAGAGCGAAGCGACAGCGACATGCTGGAGCGGGTTGAGGCCCTTGCCCGCTGGCGGACGGACAAGAGCGGTGCGGGGGGGCGCGGCGATCTCCAGGCCTGTCGAACGGTGGATCGGACCGCGGCCCATCTCCGCAGGCTCATCGCCGTTAAAGCCGGGGAGAATGCGGCCGCTCCGGGGAGTGAGGCAGTTGGGCTGCAGCTTGCCGGGGCCTACCCGGACCGGATCGCTCTGGCCCGCGAGGGGGGCGGACGACGGTATCTTCTTGCCAATGGGCGGGGGGCGCGACTTTCCGAGCGCAGTTCCGTTCACGACGAGCCGCTGATGGTGGCCTACGTCGTGGACCGGGGCGAGGGGGGTGACGATCTGATCCGTCAGGCGAGCGTCCTGGGAAGGGAGGCCTTTCGCCGGGAATTCGCCGAGGGGATCTGCCGGCAGCGGGTGGTTTCGTGGGATGGGAGGGAGGGGAGGGTCGTGGCCCGCGAGGAGGAGCGCTACGGCGCCCTCGTTCTCGGGAGCCGGCCGGTGGCCGCTACGGCGGACGAGGCCAGTGGCGCCCTTCTGGAAGGGATCACCCGGGGAGGGGGGATCGATCTCCTTGGATGGTCCCCCCGGGCGCAACAGATGCGGGCGCGGGTCCGGTTTCTCGGCCGGATCTTTCCCGACGAGGGGTGGCCCGATTTCTCAGACGGCCAGCTCCTCGCTACCCTGGCCGCGTGGCTCGGCCCGCATCTCGCGGGGGTACGGACTCTTGCGGCCGTTGCTTCGGTTGATCTCCTGCCGCCGCTTCAGGCGCTTCTTGACTGGGAGCACCTGCGCCGGCTCGACGACGAGGCGCCGACCCATCTCGCCGTTCCGAGCGGCTCGCGGCTCCCTCTCGATTACGGCACCGACGGACCGCCGGTCCTGGCGGTGAAGCTCCAGGAGATGTTCGGGCTTGCCGATACGCCGACGGTCGCCCGCGGAAGGGTGCCGGTGGTGGTCCACCTCCTCTCGCCGGCCGGCCGGCCGCTCCAGGTCACCACGGACCTCCGGGGGTTCTGGAATGGGGCGTATCGGGAGGTGAAGAAGGAGATGAAGGGGCGCTACCCCAAACATCCCTGGCCCGACGACCCGTGGAGTGCCATGCCGACCCGGAAGACGAAGAAAGGGAGCCACGGGACGTGAAGGTGATGCAAGAGGGTGCCCCCGCTCCATCTCGTCATGGGCAGCAACAACGCAGACCGGCCCTGTGACTGCTTTGCAAGGGGCTCGAGTTCAATGCAGGTTGGTAAAGACGAGGGAGCCGTCCGACTGCACGATCCGCCTGATGGTGTCCTGGGCCTGCCGGCGGACGTCGGCCGTTCCGACGCCCTCCCCGGCGGCGCCGGGAATGTAGGAGGTGGTGACGTTTTTTCCGTCCCGCCACGCTTCGAAGTGAAGGTGAGGTCCGGTGGAGCGCCCCGTGGAGCCCGAAAGGGCGATGATCGTCGCACCGCTGACCTCCTCGCCGACGGAAACGAGGTTTTTTGCGTGGTGACCGTAGAGGGTTATGGTGCCGTCGCCGTGCTCGATGATGACTATGTTTCCGTAGCCGGGACGGGTCCCAGAGAAAAGGACCTTTCCGGCGGCGATGGGGTGCACTGCCGTTCCTTGCGGGACCGCGATGTCCACCCCGTTGTGTTCGCGAAGGGTTCCGTCAATGGGGTCATGGCGCAGGCCCACCAGGGAGGTGATCCTGCCATGGACCGGCAGCTCTGCCGCCGCCGGGCTGGTCGCCGGAGCCGGCGCAGTGACGGTGGCCTTTTCGACGATCCCCGTGGCGGCCAGGTGTCGCGGCACGCTACGGGTGGTGCGGGGGCGGGGGAGATCCCGCTCCTTCATGACCAGCGTTGCGCCTCCGGTGCGGGGGGCGTCGGTGAAGCATTCCACCCCGTCGTTGTCCACGTAGCGGTAGATGTCGGCCCGCACCACGGCGGGTACCGCGAGAAGAGTGAAAAGTGAGAGTCGAAGAAGCGTTTTCATCGGTGGTGCGGTTCTCTCCCTGGGATACTGGCGCGGATGTTCGGATACTATATCTATCGGCGCGGATTACCGCAAGTTTAACCGCCTTTTGTCTTTGGAGGATGACAGCATGAGGATTGCAATCGTGGGGGCGGGAGCCCTCGGTCTTTATTACGGCGCCTTGCTTCAGCGGGGGGGCAATGACGTGCGGTTTCTGCTCCGTCGCGATTACGATGCCATCATGGCCGGCGGCCTCCGGGTCTTCTCGACCGGCGGCGACTTCCATCTGGCGCGGGTAGCCGGTTTCCGGCGTCCAGAGGAGATCGGCGAGGTCGACCTGGTCGTCGTGGGGCTCAAGGCCTTTGTCAATGATCGCTATGCTGAGCTGGTCGCCCCCCTCGTCGGGAGGAATACGCTTATCCTGACGCTCCAGAACGGCCTCGGCAATGAAGAGGGACTTGCGGCGCTCTTCGGTCCGGACCGGATTTTCGGTGGTGTTGCCTTCCTCTGCTCGAACCGTGGGGTGCCGGGGGAAGTGCATCACCTGGGGGCGGGCAGAATCCTTCTCGGGGCGCTGTGTTCTGAAAAGATGGCGGAGGCGGAGATGATCGCAACCGTTTTCCGGTCTGCTGGCATCGACTGCTCGGCGGTTTCCGACCTCCGGAAGGCACGGTGGGAAAAGCTCGTCTGGAACATTCCGTTCAACGGCATCTGCGCCTTGACGGGGCGAACCGTCGCCGACGTTCTGAGCTCCGAGAGCGGCAGCCGGCTGGCCCGAAACCTTATGGCCGAGGTGATTGCAGCCGCCAATGCGCAGGGACTTTCGGAGCCCCTTGCCGCGGATTTCGCCGCCCGAATGATTACATTTTCAGCAGGTCTGGGACCGTACCGCCCGTCGATGATGATCGACCGTGAGGAGGGGCGGCCGCTGGAACTAGAGGCGATATTCGCCATCCCCCTTGAGCGGGGAGCCATGAAAGGGGTCCCGATGCCGTGCGTCGAAACTCTTGCCGGCCTTCTCGGCCTGGCAGTTGCCGTTGCCCCGTAGAAAGCCGGTGCCTAAATGGTGGGCATGGCGTTTCTTGTGGTGATGCTTTTTTGTGCTATAGTTCCAGCTTGGTCGAGCCGTTCGAATGATTTTGTCGGCTAATGTGTTGAAATCGTGATTAGTTGCCTTGTTTTTTCGTTTGGGCAAGCTAATTGCTTTATTGGTGTCTGCAGCAGGCTGAAGGCTTGTTTGACCTTGCTTTTTGGGTATGCCAACCCTATAATCCACAAACTTTCAACTATCCCACAGGGGGTGCGTGTCTTGAAAAAAGTTGAAGCGATCATTAAGCCGTTCAAGCTTGACGAAGTGAAGGAAGCTCTCAACGAAATCGGAATCCAGGGGATCACCGTCGGCGAGGTGAAGGGATTCGGCCGCCAGAAGGGTCACACCGAGCTGTATCGTGGCGCCGAGTATGTGGTGGACTTCATCCCCAAGATCAAGATGGAGATCATCGTTGGCGATGATGTCGTCGCCAAGGTGGTGGAAACCATCGAGCAGGCCGCCAAGACGGGACGGATCGGCGACGGAAAGATCTTCGTCACATCCGTGGAAGAAGTGGTCCGGATCAGGACCGGTGAACGCGGTGAAGACGCCCTGTAGGCGTCCTGAATCCTATTTTGCACTGAAAGGAGATTGTTGATGACCCCGAAGCAAGTAGTAGAATTCGCCAAAGAAAACGGCGCCTTGATGGTCGATTACAAATTCATGGATTTCGTTGGTACGTGGCAGCATGTTTCCGTACCCATTACGGAGTTCGGCGAGGACACCTTCGAGGAAGGCCAGGGCTTTGACGGCTCCTCCATCCGCGGCTGGCAGCCCATTCACGCTTCCGACATGATCCTCCTTCCGGATCCCACCACGGCCAAGATGGATCCCTTCATCGCCGTTCCGACCCTGTCGCTGATCTGCAACGTCTTCGATCCGATCACCAAAGAAGATTACACCCGCGATCCGCGCAACATCGCCCGCAAGGCCGAGGCGTACCTCAAGTCCACCGGCATCGGCGACACCGCCTTCTTCGGGCCGGAAGCCGAATTCTTCATCTTCGACGACGTCCGGTACGATTCTTCCTCCAACCAGTCCTTCTACATGGTTGACTCGGTGGAAGGTGCCTGGAACACCGGTCGTGAAGAGTTCCCGAACCTGGGCTACAAACCCCGCCACAAGGAAGGTTACTTCCCGGTTTCTCCGACCGATTCCCAGAACGATCTCCGCAACGAGATGGTGATGGAGCTTCAGAAGGTCGGCATCCGGGTTGAGTGCCAGCACCACGAGGTTGCCTCCGGCGGCCAGGCCGAGATCGACATGCGCTTCTCCTCCCTCGTCGACATGGCCGACCAGCTCCAGTGGTTCAAGTATGTCATCAAGAACGTTGCCTATCGCAACGGCAAGACCGTCACCTTCATGCCGAAGCCGCTCTACGGCGACAACGGCTCCGGGATGCACTGCCACCAGTCCATCTGGAAGGACGGTCAGAACCTGTTTGCCGGTGACAAGTACGGCGGGCTTTCCCAAATGGCCCTCTGGTACATCGGCGGGATCATCAAACACGCCAAGGCTCTCTGCGCCCTGACTAACCCGACCACCAACAGCTACAAGCGTCTGGTGCCGGGCTTCGAGGCTCCGGTGAACATGGCGTACTCCAGCCGGAACCGCTCCGCCTCTCTCCGGATTCCGATGATGTCTTCCAACCCGAAGGCGAAGCGGATCGAGTACCGGACGCCGGACCCCTCCTGCAACGGCTATCTGGCCTTTGCTGCCATGCTCATGGCCGGCCTTGACGGGATCGAGAACAAGATCGATCCGGGGCAGCCGCTCGACAAGGACATCTACGGGCTTTCCCCCGAAGAACTCAAGGATATCCCGTCGGCTCCGGGGAGCCTCGAAGAGGCCCTCCAGGCACTGCAGGACGACCACGAGTTCCTCCTCAAGGGCGACGTCTTCACCCCCGACGTCATCGAGAAGTGGATCGAGTACAAGACCGAGGCCGAAGTCAACCCGGTCCGGATGCGTCCGGTTCCCCTCGAGTTCGCTCTTTACTACGACATCTAAGCGGATATTACATGCTGCGGAAAGAAAGGCGGGAGCGATCCCGCCTTTCTTTTTTGGCGTTCCCTGACCGTGCGTTGACTTTGACGGGGGTATCTGCTAGAAATATACGGTTTTTCAGTAACTGAAGCCGACGGGGTCCATGGAAAATTTCTTTCTCAAGCTCTCGATCATGCTCGTTCCCGCCCTCATGGCGATCACCTGCCACGAAGTGTCGCACGGTTTCGTCGCCGACCGGCTCGGAGACCGGACCGCGCGGTTCATGGGACGGTTGACCCTCAATCCCCTCCGTCACATCGATATCTTCGGCACGTTGATGGTCTTCCTCGTGGGGATTGGCTGGGCCAAACCCGTGCCGGTCAATTTCAACAACCTGCGCAATCCGAAGCGGGATATGATCTGGGTGGCCGGTGCCGGGCCGGTGACCAATCTGACCCTTGCCACCCTGTCAGGGGTTTTTCTGCGCGTCGTGGCCGGTTTCGGTGCCTCGCTCCCCGACGGTTCGGTGATCCTGACCTTTCTCGATCCCCTTACCCTCATGCTCGCTTTTTCGATCTACATCAATCTCCTGTTGGCGATCTTCAACCTGATCCCCCTTCCACCCCTCGATGGGGGGAGGGTTGCCGTGGGGCTCCTCCCCTCCCGCCAGGCCCATGCCCTGGCCCGGGTGGAACCCTACGGGATGATTATAATCATACTCCTGGTTTTCTTTACCAATATCTTCGGCCGGGTCATAGCGCCGGTTGTCGATTTCGGGATCACCATCCTCGCCGGGCCCCACAGCAGGCTTGTGTACGAGGTCACCCAGTTTCTGATGAGATAGAGCACAAGGAGCGCATACGATGAGCGATAAACGGATAGTCAGCGGCATGAGGCCCACCGGAAAGCTTCACCTCGGTCATTTCCACGGGGTGCTCGCCAACTGGCGGGAACTTCAGGAGGCGTATGAGTGTTTCTTCTTCGCCGCCGATTGGCATTCCCTCACCACCGAATATGACAACACCGCCGCCATCCGGCAGAACACCCGCGAGATGGTGCTCGACTGGCTGGCCTTCGGCGTCGACCCCGCCAAGAGCACGGTCTTCCTCCAGAGCCACGTTCCCCAGCATGCGGAGCTGAATCTGATCCTCTCGATGATCACGCCGGTTTCATGGCTCGAACGCAACCCGACCTACAAGGAGATGCAGGAGAATCTGGCGACCAAGGATCTGTCGACGTTCGGCTTTCTCGGCTACCCGGTCCTCATGGCATCGGACATCATCGTCTACAAGGCCGCCAAGGTCCCCGTCGGCCACGATCAGCTCCCCCATCTGGAGATCACCCGGGAGATTGCCCGGCGTTTCAACTATCTGTACCGGGAGGTCTTTCCCGAACCGGCGGCGCTCCTGACCGAAACGCCGAAGGTTCTCGGCCTCGACGGCCGCAAGATGAGCAAGTCCTACGGCAACGCCATCTATCTGTCGGAGAGCGCCGATGAGACCCGCAAGAAGGTGATGACTATGGTGACCGATACGCAGCGGGTGCGTCGGAGCGATCCGGGAGAGCCCGACCGGTGCGTCGCCTTCTCCCTGAACCGGCTCTATATCCCGAATGAGAAAAAGGCGGAAATCTACGAGGGATGCCGGAGTGCGGCCATCGGCTGCGTCGAGTGCAAGAAGCTCCAGGCCGAGTACCTGGTGGAGACCCTGGCGCCGTTCCGCGCCCGGCGCGAGGAGCTGACCGTCCACCCGTCGCTGGTAGACGACATTATCGAAGCGGGAAGCGCCCGCGCCAGCGCCGTGGCCGCCGAAACCATGGCCGAGGTCCGGGACGCCATCCAGCTATGAGTGGCGGCGAGACGCTCCCGCTCTATCAGGACGTGGATGCCGCCCGCTACACCGTCAGGCTCGAGGTGTTCGAGGGGCCCCTGGACCTCCTCCTCCATCTCATCAAGAAAAATGAGGTGGATATCTACGATATCCCCCTCTCGACCATCACGCGGGAGTACCTGGAATACGTCAAGCTGATGAAGGAGCTCAATCTGGAGATCGCCGGGGAGTTCCTCGTGATGGCTTCCACGCTGATCCAGATCAAATCGAAGATGCTCCTGCCGACCCCCGCCGACGAGGAGGGAGGGGAGGAAGACGAGGAAGATCCCCGCGCCGAGCTTGTCCGCCGGCTTCTGGAGTACCAGAAGTACAAGGAAGCATCGGCAACCCTTGCGGAGAGCGAGATGCTCGGGAGGGACACCTATGCCCGCAAATTCATCCCCTCCGAACTTGAGGCGGTCAAACCGGAGGAAGAACCGGTCGAGGTTGAGATGTTCGAACTGATAGAGGCGTTTCGCAAGATCCTCGACCGGGTTTCGGAGGAGAGCTTCCACGAGGTCGGGGCGGAGTCGATCACCATTGCGGAGCGGATCAACGACATCCTGTCGCGGCTGGAAGGGAAAGAGTCGATGCTCTTCGACGATCTTTTCCCCGAGAGCTTCAACCGGGATTATCTGGTGGCCACCTTTCTTGCGATCCTGGAGCTCTGCAAGCTGAAGATGATAAGGGTTGTCCAGGCGAACCGCTATGGGAGCATCTGGATCGCCCCCGCCGTCGTGGAAGAGGGGAATGCCGAACTGCCGGAAGGGCGTGACGCCGATGCCTCAGCTTAAATCGATCGTCGAGAGTCTCATCTTTGTCGCCGAGAGCCCGGTGACCTTGGACCGGCTCTCGGCCCTGCTGGAAGAATTCGACCGTAACGAGCTCCGCGATGCGGTGGCGGCTCTGCGCGAAGAGTATAGCGGCGAGGAGCGTGGAGTGGTGCTGGTGGAGGTGGCGGGTGGTTTCCAGTTTCGGACCCCTCCTGCAAATGCCGATTACCTCCGGCGCCTTACCAAGGTCCGTCCCGCCAAGTTCAGCCAGTCCGCCCTGGAAACTCTGGCGATCATTGCCTACCGTCAGCCGGTGACCCGCGCGGAGATCGAATACCTGCGCGGCGTCGACTCGGGCGGGGTTCTGAAGACCCTCCTCGAGAAGAAGCTGATCAAGATCCTTGGCAAGAAGGATATTCCCGGCAAGCCGCTCATCTATGGCACGACGAAGGAGTTTCTGGAGCTTTTCGGGCTCAAGGATCTCAGGAGTCTTCCCACGCTCAAGGAGATCCGCGAACTTTCGGAAACGACGCGGTTCGAACAGCAGGAAGAGCTTCCCCTGGCGGTTTCCGCTGACACTGAGAATGAGGGTGGTGACACGGGAGAATAAACCCAATGGCCGGCCGGAGTGCCGGGTGTTTTGACCGCCGCGGGTTGCGCGGCTAGCCGGACGGGTGATCGGGGATCGACCACGGGACGCCTGTCCATGCGCATCAAGGAGGATGCATGATACGTCAACCGGCCGTTGCAGGACAGTTCTACACCGATGACCCTTCCCGGCTCCAGGCCGAGCTGCGGAGGTTGACGCCGGCAGCGGCCGTCAGACGGAAAGTCACAGGGATCGTGGCTCCCCACGCCGGCTATGTCTATTCCGGTGAGGTGGCCGGGGCGATCTACGGCTCCATCGAGATCCCGCGCACGGTGCTTATCCTGGGGCCCAATCACCACGGTTTCGGTGCGGCGGCTGCACTCTATCCCCACGGAGAGTGGCTTACCCCCCTCGGCAGCGTGCCGGTCGCGGGGCGCCTTTCGGCGCTCATCAAGGAATACACCCCCCTCGTTGAATTCGATCTGTCTGCCCACCGCTTCGAACACTCCCTCGAGGTACAGGTCCCCTTCCTCCAGAACCTGCGCGACAACCTGCAAATCGTGCCGCTCTGTCTCGGGTTTGACGACTTCGAGCGCTGCCGCCAGGTGGGTGAAGGAGTGGCCCGCGCGATTCAGGTTTTTGGGGAAGAGGTGCTTATCGTCGCCAGTTCGGACATGACCCATTACGAATCGGCGGAGGCCGCCCGCGTGAAGGATGAACTGGCGCTTGAGAGGGTGTGTGCGCTCGATCCGGAGGGGCTTGTGAAGATCTGCCGCTCCCGGGGAATCACCATGTGCGGCGTCATTCCCACGGCGGTCATGCTGGTGGCGGCAAAACTCCTGGGTGCTGGGCGGGGGGAGGTTGTTCGTTACGGTACGAGCGGGGATGTGACGGGGGACGACCGCCAGGTGGTGGCCTACGCCGCGGTTGCGGTCTCCTGAGAGGGGCGCTGTCCGTGGCGGACGAGGGGGCGGATGACCCCCCGTCTATTCTTCCTTCGAAATCCTCACCACCTGAAGAACTCCGGGCATCTGCTCCATTTCGTGCTGATCGAGGGTGTCGGTGTCGCCGATGACTCCGATGATGATCCGGTTGGCACCGGTCGACTGATGGATGTCGAAATCCCGGTTGATGAGATACTCCTTTATCCGCACGAGCGCCTCTTCCCCGGCGCTCTTTTTCATGATGATGAGCATGTCGGTTACTCCTTCTCCTGCGATTCGTCGCGGTGGGTCATGATCCGTTCGAGGCGACGCGACTCGTCGATCACCCGTTCGAAGAGGCGGACGATGGCACCATCTTCCAATGGGCCGGGATTTTCCCCCTTCATCCGTTCAAAGATTGCCTTCTCCCTGGTCGGGTCGTAAACCGGGAGCCCGCGTTCCTTTTTTATCTTGCCGATCTCAAGGGCCAATCCTGCCCGACGGTTGAAGATCCGCAGCAACTCGCCGTCAAGCCGGTCAATTTCCTGTCTCAGTTCGTCAATGGTCATTCGTGGTTCCTGGCTGGTGACGTGCGGCGCGTGAGGGGATGCCCCCGTGTAACGCGCCGGCCACGGGATGCGTTCTAAAACTGTTTCTTTACGAAGGTGTCTTTCCTGCAGCGGACATCGTCGCGTTCCGGGTAATCAATGGTGTAGTGAAGCCCCCGGGACTCCTTGCGCTGGAGGGCGCACTTGACGATCAGTTCGGCAACGGTGGCGATATTGCGTAACTCGACCAGATCGGAGGTGACGATGAAGTCCCAGTAGTAATCCTCGATCTCTTCCTGAATGAGGCTGATGCGGCGCAGTGCCCGTTCGAGGCGTTTGTCGGACCGTACGATGCCGACATAGTTCCACATGAAGCGCCTGATTTCATCCCAGTTCTGGGAGACGACCACCATCTCGTCGCTGTTGGTGGCGGTGCCGCAGTCCCACTCCGGAATCTCGGGAAACTCGAAGTGATTGCCTGCCAGTTCCTTGACGGAATGCTTGTAGGCCTGCCCCGCGTAGACCGCCGCCTCCAGCAGCGAGTTGCTCGCCAGACGGTTAGCACCGTGGAGCCCGGTAAACGCCACCTCGCCGATGGCATAAAGGTGACGGATGTCGGTTTCGGCGTTGCTGTCGACGGCCACCCCGCCGCAGAGATAGTGGGCGGCGGGGACCACCGGGAGCGGCTCCCTGGTCATATCGAGGCCGAACTCGAGACAGGTCTGGTAGATGTTGGGAAAGCGGGTCCGAACGTATTCGGGATCCTTGTGGGTAATGTCGAGATAGACGCAGTCGTCGCCGTTGGTCTTCATCTCGTTGTCGATGGCGCGGGCGACGATGTCGCGGGGGGCAAGATCCTTCAGCTTGTGATACTTCTCCATGAAGGCCGTGCCGTCGCGACGGCGCAGGATCGCCCCTTCGCCCCGCACGGCCTCGGAGATCAGAAACGATTTCGCGTGGGGGTGGAAGAGGGTGGTTGGGTGGAACTGCATGAATTCCATGTTGGCAATGGTTGCGCCGGCACGGTAGGCCATGGCGACGCCGTCACCGGTGGCGACATTGGGGTTGCAGGTGTAGAGATAGACTTTTCCTGCTCCGCCGGTGGCCAGCAGCGTGATCTTGGCGGCGAAGGTCTTGACCGTTCCGCTGGTAATGTCGAGGACATGGGCGCCGAGGCAGCGGTTCTGTTTCATCCGCTTGCGGGCAATCTTCGCCTCGGTGATGAGGTCGACACCGATGTGGTGCTCATAGATCGTGATGTTCGGGTTTTCGCGGGCGGCGGCCACCAGGGCCCGCTCGATCTCGCGGCCGGTTACGTCATCGGCGTGGAGGATACGGCGCTGGCTGTGTCCTCCCTCCCGGGTAAGGTCGTAGCCCGCGTCTCCCTTGGTGAACTGCACCCCCCACTCGATGAGGCTCCGGATCACCTTCGGACCTTCCTCGACGACCATGCGGACCACGTCTTCGTGGCAAATGCCGGCACCGGCCACGAGGGTGTCCTCCACGTGGGCGTCGAAGGTGTCCTCCTGGGAGAAGACCGAGGCGATCCCCCCTTGGGCGTAATTGGTGGCAGATTCCGTCACTTCGCGCTTGGTGACGATGGCGACGCTTCCGTGGCGGGCCGCCTGGAGGGCGAACGACAGCCCTGCGATGCCGCTTCCAATGACGAGAAAATCACTTTCTATCTTCATTGCCGTACTCCTCGGATCGTGCTGCGATGTAGTGTAAACGGCGCAAACTGGGCGATTATTCGCCCGCAAAACCGCTTTGTCAAGGAATTTTGGGCGGTTGGAGCGGGGGTAGCTTTCATGAGGGTTGAAATGGTAACGGCATTGGTCTATATTTTGTATGGCATTCCGCAGCAGAGCCCATTAATGCCGTCGGAGGAGTCGTGACAAGGGGAGTCGCCATCGTATGGTTTGCCGTGCTGGGCGCTGTGGTACTGCGGATTCCGTGTGCGACGGCCGACATTTACCGCTATGAAGACGACGAGGGGGTCGTTCACTTTACCGATGCCCCCACCGACAAGCGGTTCAAGGTCTTCATGCGCGATCTCAAAAAAGACCGTCGGCTCCGTACCACCTTCAAGCTGGCCGGCTGTGCCCGCAATCCTGAAGAGTTCGAGCCGATCATCGACCAGTGTGCCCTCGAATACGGCGTTGAAAAATCCCTGGTGAAGGCGGTCATTCACGCCGAGTCGGGGTACAACCCCAATGCCCTCTCCCGCAAGGGGGCCAGCGGCCTCATGCAGCTCATGCCCCAGACGGCCCGGGATCTCAAGGTGTCCAACTCTTTCGACCCCCGCGAGAATATCCGCGGTGGGGTCCGCTATCTCCGCTTCCTCCTCGACACCTTCAAGGGAGACGTGACCATGGCCTTGGCGGCGTATAACGCCGGACTCTCCAGGGTCGCCCAGTACGGTGGCGTGCCGCCGTATCAGGAAACCCGCACCTATGTCGACAAGGTCCTGAGCTACCGAAAGTCATATCAAACGAACTAAGGTCCATCCATGCCCGAAACCGCCAGCGCCATTTGGAATATTCCCAACATCCTCACCCTGCTCCGCATCGCCCTCATCCCGGTGATGGCGGTGCTGTTGTTCTCTCCGTCGAAGGATGCGGGATTCTGGGCCGCAGCGGTTTTTGCCGTCGCCTCAGTGACGGACTGGCTTGACGGTTATCTGGCCCGTCGCATGGAGATCGTCACCATCTTTGGCAAATTCCTCGACCCGATCGCCGATAAGCTGATGGTGATGGCCGCCCTGATCATGATCCTCCCCTTTGGCCATGTGCCGGCCTGGATGGTGCTCGTGATCCTGGGACGGGAGATCATCATCACGGGATTGCGGGGGATCGCCTCCAGCGAGGGGATCGTCATAGCGGCCAGCGACCTTGGAAAGTTCAAGACGATATTCCAGATCGTCGCTATCCTCGGGCTTCTCCTGCACTACGATTACCACTGGCTCTTCGGTATCGATCACCCCTTTTTCTATGTGAACATGCACAATATCGGGATGTTTTACCTCTGGATCGCCACGGTCATAACCATCTGGTCGGGTGTCGACTACCTGGTGAAGTTCGTCAGGGTGATCGCGAGGTAGGGCTACGGTTTCCCGATTGCCACCGGTTCGCAGACGTTGTCGGCGGAATTGGCCTCCGCACCGCACATGAAGCAGCTTACCGTGGGGGCCGAACTCAGATGGCGCACCTGCTCCGTGAGCCCCTTGCTCTTGAGGACGCAGAGGTGCCCCTGATGCTTTTCTCCGCAGCTGCAACTCGTTTGCTCAGCCATTTTCGTGCTCCTTTCAGAAATGTTTTGTCGGTTCAGGATGTTGCAGTGATGCACCTGTTTTGCTGCAGATGTTTGTGCAAATTGGTTGCCCGCAATCACGGCGGGCCCGGGAATATTTCACGTTGACACTGGGGGCGGAATAGGGTATATACCAAAATCCGTTCACTAAGACGGGCACATAATGAGGCGGCGTAGCCAAGTGGTAAGGCAGAGCTCTGCAAAAGCTCCATTCAGCGGTTCAAATCCGCTCGCCGCCTCCAAAATTCCAGAAGCTGACCTGACGGTCAGCTTTTTTTGTATCTCGTCACGCGGTGTGCACGAATCGGTCCGGTTTTGGTCTTACAATGCGCCCCCTTTTCTGGTACCATACCCTCCCAATCAAGTAACGGCAAGGTTTTATCGATGTCCGAACTCACTCCGATGATGCGCCAGTACCTGGAGATCAAGGCGGATTATCCCGACGCGATTCTCTTCTTCAGGCTCGGCGATTTCTACGAAATGTTTCTCGACGACGCGGTCAAGGCGTCGCGCATCCTCGACATCACCCTCACTTCGCGCGGCAAAGGGGGTGACGGCAACGACGTCCCTCTCTGTGGTGTCCCGTACCATTCCGCCGCCCCCTACATCGCCCGGTTGATCGAGGCAGGGGAGAAGGTGGCCATCTGCGAGCAGGTGGAAGATCCGAAAAGCGTCAAAGGGATCGTCCGCCGCGAAGTGGTGAAGGTGGTCACCCCCGGGCTCGTGGTGGAATCCGAGAGCCTCTCCCCCAAGGAAAACAACTATCTCCTCTCGCTTTTCGGCGATGGCGGTTCCCGCTGGGGGGTTGCCTACCTGGACATTTCCACCGGCGATTTCCGGGTTACGGAAACGGACGGAGAAGATGCGGTCTGGAGCGAAGTGGCCTGCGTCGACCCGCGGGAGATCCTGGTGCCGGCCTCCCTGCGCGATAGCGGTCGTCTGGCGGGACGGGCGGACCTGGCGGCGGGGAGGATGATCTCGGCCATCGACGAGTGGGTCTACGACCGGGATTACGTGGAGCGGCTCATTCGCAGCCATTTCGGCGTCGCGTCTCCCGACGCCATCGGCTGCGGCGGACTGGCCGAAGGGCTGCAGGCTGCGGCCGCCGTCCTTCACTATCTGCAGCAGACGCAAAAGGGGCGGGTGGACCATATCCGGGATCTCCGCGTCTACCGCAGCCAGGAGTTTCTCGTCCTCGACGAGTCGACCCGCCGCAATCTGGAGCTGACCGCCACCCTGTCGGAGGGAAAACGGCGGGGATCACTCCTTGGGCTGCTTGACCGGACCGCCACGGCCATGGGGGGGCGGAAGCTCCGGCAATGGATTAACTATCCACTGGTAAGTGTCGAAAAGATAACGAACAGACAGGACGCGGTGGCCGAGCTGGTAACTGCCGCCGGGGTGCGGACCGCCATGCGGGAAGTGCTCGACGGCGTCTATGACCTGGAGCGCCTCAACGGCCGGATCAGTCTGGCGAGCTCGGGGGCCAAGGACCTTGTGGCGCTGCGGGCATCACTGGAGAAGCTTCCGCCGCTGTTCGATCTTCTCGACGGTGTCGACGCCTCGCTTTTGCGCGAGATCAGAGCGGAGATCGACCCCCTGGAAGACGTGAAGGAGCTCGTTGCCCGGGGGATCGTGACGGATCCCCCCTTTGTCCTGCGCGAAGGGGGAATCATTGCCGACGGCTACCATGCCGAACTGGACGAGCTCCGTGCCATCAGCCGGGAAGGGAAGGGGTTCATCGCCCGGCTGGAGGCCCAGGAGAAGGGGCGGACCGGCATCTCCTCCCTCAAGATCCGCTACAACAAGGTCTTCGGATATTACATCGAGGTCACCAAGTCGAACCTTTCGTCAATCCCCGAGGACTATATCCGCCGCCAGACCCTGGCCAACGCCGAGCGCTTCATTACCCCGGAGCTGAAGGAGTACGAAGAGAAGGTCCTCGGTGCCGAGGAACGGATCGTGGAGCTTGAGTACGGGCTCTTCCAGGAGATCCGGCAGCAGGTTGCCGCCCAGGGGGAGCGGATAGCCCGGACCGCGGACCGCCTGGCCACCCTCGACGTCCTCGTGGCCCTGGCCGAGGTGGCCCACGAGCGGGGGTACTGCCGTCCGGTCGTGGACGAGGGGGATGTTTTCTCCGTCACCGAGGGGCGCCACCCGGTAGTGGAAGCCCTCAACGTCTCCGAACGATTCGTCTCGAACGATGTGCTGCTCGACAACGCCGAGAATCAGCTCGTCATCATCACCGGACCGAACATGGCCGGAAAGTCGACCTTCATGCGGCAGGTGGCCCTCATCGCCCTCATGGCCCAGATGGGGAGTTTCGTCCCTGCCGCCGAGGCCCGCATCGGGGTCGTCGACCGGATCTTCACCCGGGTCGGGGCGTCCGACAATCTGGCACGGGGGCAGTCGACCTTCATGGTGGAGATGATGGAGACCGCTGCGATTCTTCGCAATGCCACCCCCCGCAGCCTCATCGTCCTTGACGAGATCGGCCGGGGAACCTCCACCTTTGACGGCGTCTCCATCGCCTGGGCCGTGGCCGAGTATCTGCACGATACGGAGCGTTGTGCGGCCAAGACCCTCTTCGCTACCCACTACCACGAGCTGACCGAGCTGGCGGTGACCCGGGGACGGATCAAGAACTGCAACGTCGCCGTGAAGGAATGGAACGATCAGGTGATCTTCCTGCGCAAGATCGTCCCCGGTGGGGCGTCGCACTCCTACGGCATTCAGGTGGCCCGACTGGCGGGTCTTCCCCATGAGGTGATCGAGCGGGCCAAGGAGATCCTGCAGAACCTGGAAAAGGGGGAGTACGCCGAGGGTGGAGTGCCGCGCATCGCCAAGGGGAAGAGGGGAACGGCGGCGAAGGAGTCGCCCCAGCTCTCCCTCTTCGAGCAAGGTGCCGATCTGGTGCGCACACGGCTTGCTGGTTTGAATATTGCAGCGCTGACCCCCCTTGAGGCGCTCAATATTCTCGACGAGTTGAAAAGGATGGTTTGATAGCGATGAAGTTCTGCCGCATACGATTGCTGGTCACCGTATCGTTGTTTCTCATGCTGTTCTTCCTCAGTACGTTTGCCGCCGCAGAGGGGGAGGGGGGCTCTGCCGACGGGAAGGGTACGGTTTCGGTAAAGAAGAAGAAACACGTCAAGAAGTCGGCGGCTGCCTCCGCGAAGAAGGCCAAGGGTGCCAAAAAGTCCGCCGCCTCCGCAGAGAAGAAGGGAACGGAGGATGGGGGTGACGGCGGGAGTGCGGCAAAGGCCGTGGTGAAGGAGATCCGGTACTGGTCGAACCCCGACTACACCCGCATTTCCATCGCGGTCGACCAGGAAGCCCGCTATGAGGCCCACCAGATCAAGCAGAACCCCGCAGATCCCTATCCTTCCCGTATCTATATTGATTTGGAAGGAGCCCGTCTCGCACCGGGACTGAAGGAAGTTCCCATCGGCGACGGGTTCCTCAGGACCGTCCGTGCCGCCCAGTACCGACCTGACGTGGTGCGGGTGGTGCTCGATCTTGAAAAGATCAAGGATTACAAAATCTTTCCACTTTCCGATCCGAACCGGATCATTATCGATGTGAAGGGGGAGCGCCCCCTGGAGTTTTCGCGGCTCACCGAGCAGATCCAGCCCCCTCCTGCGGCGGCGGCCGAGGTGAAAAAGCCCGAACCGCGTGAGGAGAAGCCTCGCCCCGTCGCCAAGCTGAAGCCGGGGAAAATCCGCCGGATCGTCGTCGACCCCGGGCACGGCGGCCACGATTCGGGAGCCCTGGGTGCCAACGGTATCAAGGAAAAGGATGTGGTTCTCGCCATCGGTCTCAAGCTCGCCGAAAAGCTTCGGGACCTCGGCATCGACGTGGTGATGACCCGTTCCACCGATGTCTTCATTCCCCTCGAGGAGCGGACCGCCATCGCCAACAAGGTGAACGCCGACCTCTTCGTGTCGGTCCACGCCAACGCCTCGCTCAACCGGAGCGCGTCGGGGATCGAGACCTACTATCTAAATCTGGCCAAGACCGAGAAGGCGGCCCAGGTGGCGGCCCGGGAGAACAATACCTCCCTTGAGAAGGTGAGCCTGCTGCAGGCGATCCTCTTCGACCTCATGGCCAATTACAAGATCAATGACTCGGCCCACCTGGCCGAGGAGGTGCAGAAGGCGCTCTACAAGAAGATTCACGGCAGTTATCCCACCGCCAAGAACCTGGGGGTCAAGCAGGGGCCGTTCTACGTGCTGGTCGGGGCGACCATGCCGAGCATCCTGGTGGAGAGTGCCTTCGTCAGCAATGAGGCCGAGGAGGCACGGCTCAAGAGCCCCGAATACCAGGAGCGGACCGCCGACGGGATTCTCGAAGGGATCAAGGGGTACATCAGCAGCCTGAAGTAGACGAAAGGGGCCATGGAATTCAACATCGATCGATACTTCCCTGACACCTCCCAGGAGGCCGGCGACGCCGGGCGGGCCTCCTTCGAGGAGAAGCGTCCCCTCTATCTGGCCGCCAGCAAGCATTTTCTCACCCATTATCGGGATGAGATCATGGCCCTGCACCGCGCTGGCGCCCCCGGCGATACCGTGGTCCGCGAGATCACGGCCATGACCGACACCCTCATCCGCAAGCTCTTCCGGAGCATCACCCGCGACCTCTCCCAGCACGGCAAAGGGAAGAGCCACCTCACCCTCATGGCGATCGGCGGTTACGGCCGCGGCGAGCTCAACCCCTTCTCGGACATCGATCTCATGTTCCTGTACAGCGGGAAGGACCAGGCCCGCGTGGAGGACATCGCCCAGAAACTCCTCTACTTCCTCTGGGACATGAGGCTCGACGTGGGGTACTCCGTGCGCAACCTTCAGGACTGCGTCGAAATGGCGGCTGCCGATACCACGGTCCGCACCGCGCTCCTCGATGCCCGCGTCCTGTCGGGAAGCCGCATCCTCGCCAAGGAATTCGAGAAGGTGATGCTCACCCAGATCCTCGCCAAGCGCAGCGATTCGTTCATCCGGGAGAAGGTCGATGAGCTGAAGAAGCGGCGAGACAAGTACGGCTCGTCGGTCTACCTGCTGGAGCCGAACGTGAAGGAGAGCGAAGGGGGGCTGCGCGATCTCCATACGGCCCTCTGGGTGGCAAAGATCAAGTACAAGGTGAGCGACCCCAAGGAGCTGATCGTCAAGGGGGTGCTGAGCGAGGAGGATCTGGCGGGCTACCACGAGGCGCTCACGTATCTCTGGCGGATCCGCAACGAGCTCCACTTTTCCGCCGGCCGCAAGAGCGATCAGCTCACCTTCGATGCCCAGACCCGCCTCGCCGCCTTCTTCGGCTACGAGGATTCGGGCCGGACCTTGGCGGTGGAAGAGTTCATGCGGGATTACTATCTCCACGCCACGAAGGTCGAGCATATCTCGTCGTCGCTCATCGCCACCTGTTCCCGCCGCGACGAGGGGGCGTTCCGGATTCTCGGATACTTCATCCGCAGGCCCATAGGCGAAGGGTTCTACATCCTCAAGGGGGAGCTCGTGGTCCCCGACGAGTCGGTGTTCGAGAAGGAACCGGCCCGACTCATGAAGATCTTCGAGTACGCCCAGAAGCATGGCGTTGCCATCAGCGTCGCCGCCAAGGCACTCATCCGCAGGAGCCTGTACCTGGTGAACGACAAGTTCCGCCGGAGTAAGGAGGTCAACCAGTCGTTCTTCGCCATCCTGCGCAGCGACAAGGGGGTCTCCGAGACCCTGCGGCTGATGCACCACCTGGAGTTCCTCAACCGCTTCATCCCCGAATTCGGTCACATTTTCTGCAAGGTGCAACACGACCTCTACCACATCTACACGGTCGACATCCACTCGCTGTTCGCGGTGGAAGAGATCATCAGGCTCCTCCGCGGTGAACGGGGGGAGGAGCTGCCGCTCCTGACGCAGCTGGCGCGGGAGGTGGACAAGCGGGAGCTCCTCCTGCTGGCGGTCCTTTTCCACGACATCGGCAAGGGGGAAGGGGGGGGGCACGCCGAGAAGGGGGCGGCCATGATGCCGACCATCACGCGTCGCATGGGGCTTTCCAAAGAGGACAGCGAACGACTGGAGTTCCTTGTCGGCACCCACCTCCTCATGGCTCATATCGCCCAGCGCCGCGACCTCCACGACGAGAAGATGATCATCCAGTTCGCCCGCCAGATGGAGAAGAGCGAGAACCTGAAGATGCTCTACCTGCTGACCTACGCCGATATCCGCGCCGTGGGGGTGGATGTCTGGACCGAGTGGAAGGCGATGCTCCTCCAGGAGCTCTACGAGAAGGCCTTCAGCGTCATGGAGCGGGGAGATTTTCGGCTCGAGGCCCGGAGCGAGCGGGTCAAGAACGTCAAGCGGAAGGTCCTGGAGATCCTCGGCCCCGACTGTCCGGCGGCAGTGGCGAAAGAAGAGCTGAAGGCGATGACGATCCGCCATCTCCTCTCCAACCCGCCGGCGGTGATCGCCGAGCACGTGCAGAATCTGCTCCTGCTCGAGCACGAGAAGATCGTGACCCGCGTCTCCCACGAGCCCGACGGGGGGTACTCCAACTTCACCATCTGCACCGTGGACGTCCCCGGGCTCTTCTCCATGATCACCGGCGTCATGGCGGCCAACGGGATCAACATCCTCGGCGCCCAGATCCACACCAGCTCCAACGGCAAGGCCCTCGACATCCTCCAGGTCAATTCACCCCAGGGATTTGTCATCACCGACGAGAGCCGCTGGAAGCGGGTCGAGGATGACCTGCGGCAGGTCCTCACCGGCAAGATCCAGGTGGGGACGCTGGTGGCGAAGCGGCAGCGGCCGACGCTCCTCTCCGAGCGGGTGAAGCCCCGTTTCCCCACCCGCGTGGAGATCGACAACGAGGTTTCGTCCGACTACACCGTCATCGATATCTATACCCATGACAAGGTGGGGCTGCTCTATATGATCACGAGTACCCTCACGGAGCTGGGGCTGTACATCGGCATTTCGAAGATATCGACCAAGGTCGACCAGGTCGCCGACGTCTTCTACGTCAAGGATATCTTTGGCCAGAAGATTACGAGCCCCGAGCGGCTGGAGGAAGTCAAGGTGCGGGTGGCGAAGGCGATCGACGACGGCGCGTAGCGCAACTGGACGGCCATGAACCAGTACCTCGATCTGTTCCTCAGCTATCTGCTGGTCGAGAAGGGGCTCTCCCGGAATACCCTCGACTCCTACGGCCGCGACATGGCAAAATATTTGGATTTTCTCGAAGCCCGCGGCTGTCGTGAGCCATCCGCCGTCACCGCCGCCATGGTGGTCGATTTCCTGGTCACCCTCAAGGAGGGGGGGCTCGGGGCCCGGAGCCGGGCCCGGGCGCTGTCGGCTACCCGGATGTTTCACCGCTTTCTGCTGGTTGAGGGGTATGCCGACGTGAATCCCACCGCCATCATCGAGGCCCCCAGGACCATCGGGAAGCTCCCGCAGGTGCTGACCGGACGGGAGGTGGAGGCGCTTTTGGCGGCGCCGACGGGGGACGGGCACCGGGAGGGGCGCGACCGGGCCATGCTGGAACTTCTCTACGCAACGGGGCTGCGGGTGTCGGAGCTTGTCACCCTGAAACTGCGGGAGGTGAACGTCGCGGCGGGCTACCTCATGGCCTTCGGCAAGGGGGGGAAGGAGCGGCTCGTACCCATGGGGGAGTCGGCCTGCGTGGCGGTGGCGCATTACGTCAACGAGCTGCGGCCGGCCCTGGACCGGGAGGGGGAGAATCCGTTCCTGTTCCTGACCCGGCTTGGCGACCGGATGACGCGCCAGGCGTTCTGGAATATAATTAAAAAATGGGCACGGGAGGCCGGGATCAGGAAATCGATTTCGCCCCACACGCTGCGCCATTCGTTTGCGACCCATCTCCTGGAGAACGGCGCGGACCTGCGAAGCGTACAGACCATGCTCGGCCATGCCGACCTCTCCACGACCCAGATTTACACCCACGTCACCCGCGAGCGGCTGAAGCGGCTCCACGAGCAGTTTCACCCGCGGGGATGAGGGGAATGCGTTCTACCACGACACCGAAAGGAACCGACCAATGAAGTACATCGTGCTGCTCGGCGACGGAATGTCTGACGAGCCGTTGAAGGAACTGGGCGACCGGACGCCGCTCATGGCTGCCAGGACGGAAAATCTCGACTACATGGCCCGGCGCGGCCGGCTGGGGCTGGCCCGGACCGTGCCGAAGGGGCTCCCGCCGGGGAGCGACGTGGCGAACCTCTCGGTGTTCGGCTACGACCCGCGCAGCTGCTACACCGGCCGCTCTCCCCTGGAGGCGGCGAGTATGGGGGTCGAGCTTGGCCCCGACGACGTAGCGTTCCGGGTGAACCTCGTGAACCTGCAGCCGGCACGCGGCACCCTCATCATGAACGACTACTCCGCGGGGCACATCTCCACCGAGGAGGGGCGGGAGCTGATCGAGGCGCTCCAACGCGACATGGGCGACGACGAGTTTCACTTCTATCCCGGCGTCGGCTACCGGCACCTCATGGTCTGGCGCAACGGCAAGCATGCCCTCACGGCAACCCCTCCCCACGACATCTCGGGGCAGGGCATTCTGGATCATCTCCCGAAGGGGGAAGGGGCGGACCGGCTCATCTACCTGATGAACACCTCTCAGATGATCCTCAACAACCATCCCCAGTACCGTCGCCGGCTGGAGGCGGACAAGGTCCCCGCCAATTCCATCTGGCTCTGGGGGCATGGCAAGGCGCCGCGGATGGAGCCGTTCCGCGACCGGTTCGGCCTCACGGGGGCGGTCATTTCGGCGGTGGACCTCGTGCGGGGTATCGGCGTCTGCGCCGGCCTTGACGTAATCCGGGTCGAGGGTGCCACCGGCTACATCGACACGAATTACGAGGGGAAGGTGACTGCGGCCCTCGAAGCGCTGGAGACACGCGATTACGTCTATCTCCACGTGGAGGCGCCGGACGAGGCTGCCCATTCGGGGAACCTGGAGCACAAGCTGCAGGCGATCGAGGACTTCGATGCCCGGGTCGTGGGGCCGATCATGGAGGGGATGAAGAAGTTCGGAGAGTATCGCATCCTCTGCACCCCCGACCATCCGACGCCGCTCCGGATCAAGACCCACACCGACGATCCGGTGCCGTTCATCCTCTATGGCGGCGAGGGCGAAGAGCGGGGAGGCGTGCGGGGGTACGACGAGGAATCGGCCCGGAACGCGGGACTCTTCCTCGACGAGGGGTTCCGTCTCATGGAGATGATGCTCGGCCGGTAACTGTCGGAATGTATGGAGGGGGCGGGATGGATTCCGCCCCCTTCGCGCGTCGTGGCACGGCTCAACCGGCTACCAACGCCGGTAGACGGGGCCGAGGGGGCGATACCAGTACGGGCCGGGCCAGAAGCCGTAGTAGTAGGGATCGTAATAGTAATAGGGGGCGGGAGTCGGGTAGGGGTAGCCCTGCTCGTAGTCGTAGCTCTTCCAGACATGGATCTCCCTGATGGCGATCACGGGGTAGGTGTAGTCCACTTCGTCGAGGGGAACGGTTTTCTTCCCCCTGACTTCGCCGACGGCGGTGACGAGCCTTCCCGGTTTGAAGATCATGCTGTCGAGGAATCGGTCGGTGGTGGCGAGAAATCTTCCTTCCGTGCGAAAGGTATCCTCCGGCATCCCCGAGTCGTCGAGCCTCACCTGCATCACTTCGAGCTGGCTCCCCTCCTTCGTGTTCTTGATTCCGGCGATTACCCCACCGAGCATGACGTATTTGCCGGTGTAGCTGTCGGGCTTCTCCTTGAGCATGCTGAAGGTGATGCCCGGATCAACGAGTCGGCGCGATTCGTCGCTGATCACGTGGGCGCACCCGGCAAGCGCCGTGAGTGTCAGAAGAAGCAGGGCGAAGAAATTCTTCATGGCGGACCTCCTGATTTTCCCATCTATTTTTTATACTATCCCGACCCGATTTAAAGTCAAACTGGGGGCCGATATCTCCTTTTCCGACACGATCCGGGGAGGAAAAAGTCTGGAATTGGCGTCGGTATCCATGCTATAACCACCCATTGACTTGATTGATCCAGAGGAGTCACCGTGAAAATATGCGTCATTGGAACCGGGTATGTCGGCCTTGTGGCCGGTACCTGCTTTGCCGAGAGCGGCAATACCGTTATCTGTGTCGATGTGAACAGGGAGAAGATCGAGGGGCTCAAGGAGGGGATCATACCGATCTACGAGCCGGGACTCAAGGAGCTTGTCCTGCGCAACAGCGCCGAAGGGCGCCTCTCCTTCACCACCGACCTGGCGGCCGCCGTCAAGGCGTCGCTCGTTAATTTCATCGCCGTCGGCACCCCCCCGGGTGAGGACGGTTCTGCCGATCTTCAGCATGTCATTGCCGTGGCGCGCGAGATCGGCCGGCACATGGAAGGGTTCAAGATTGTTGTCGACAAGTCGACGGTTCCGGTCGGCACCGCGGACAAGGTGCGCCAGGCGGTGCAGGAGGAACTCGACGCCCGGGGGGTGGGGATCGAGTTCGACGTGGTCTCCAATCCGGAGTTCCTCAAGGAAGGGGCCGCCATCGACGATTTCATGAAGCCCGACCGGGTCGTCATCGGCGCCGACAATGTCCGGACCGCCGAGATCATGAAGGAGCTCTATTCCCCCTTCATGCGCAAGACCAACCGGTTGATCGTCATGGACGTCCGGAGCGCCGAGATGACCAAGTATGCCGCCAACGCCATGCTGGCCACCCGGATATCGTTCATGAACCAGATCGCCAATCTCTGCGAGCGGATGAATGCAGACGTTTCCGCCGTTCGCGAGGGGATTGGCTCCGACTCCCGCATCGGCTACGACTTTCTCTTTCCCGGCGTCGGTTACGGCGGCTCCTGTTTCCCCAAGGACGTGAAGGCCCTCGTCAAGACCGCCGAAGAGTGCGGCTACGATTTCGCCTTGCTCAAGGCGGTGGAGGAGGTCAACGAGCGCCAGAAGAGCGTCCTGACCGAAAAGCTCATCGCCTATTTCTCCCGCGAGAACGCCACTGCACCGCTCGCCGGCAGGACCATCGCCGTCTGGGGGCTTTCCTTCAAGCCCCGCACCGACGACATGCGCGAAGCCCCGTCGGTCGTCATCATCAGCCGGCTCCTGGAAATGGGGGCAACCGTCCGTGCCCACGACCCCGAAGCGGTGAGAGAGGCGCGAAAGATTTTCGGCGACCGGATCACCTACAGCGGTTCCAGCCAGTACGACATCCTCTCCGGAGCCGATGCCCTCGCCATCGTCACGGAGTGGAACGAATACCGCAATCCCGACTTCGACCGGATCCGGGAATCTTTGACGCGGCCGGTGATTTTTGACGGGCGCAATCTGTACAACGTGCGGCGGATGAAAGAAATCGGCTTCGAATACTTCTCCATCGGTCGCAACGCCGCGGGATTTGTCGAGAAATAGGGGGGACGGGCGATGCGGATTCTTGTCACCGGCGGGGCCGGTTTCATCGGCTCGCATCTCTGCGAGCGGCTCCTCGGCGAAGGGCACGACGTTCTCTGTCTCGACAATTTTTTTACCGGCAGTAAGCGAAACATCGCCCACCATCTAGGGAACCCCCGTTTCGAGCTGATCCGCCACGACATCACCGAGCCGATTCTGCTGGAGGTCGACCGGGTCTACAATCTTGCCTGTCCTGCCTCTCCGGTGCACTATCAGTACAACCCGGTGAAGACCATCAAGACCAGCGTCATGGGAACCATCAACATGCTCGGTCTTGCCAAGCGCGTGAAGGCGCGGATCCTGCAAGCCTCAACCTCCGAGGTTTACGGTGATCCCCAGGTGCATCCGCAGCCCGAATCGTACTGGGGCAATGTGAATCCCATCGGGATCAGGAGCTGCTACGACGAGGGGAAGCGGGTGGCCGAGACCCTCATGATGGACTATCACCGCCAGAACGGCGTCGATATCCGGATCGTGAGGATCTTCAATACCTACGGGCCGCGGATGGCGGTACACGACGGGCGGGTGGTCTCCAATTTCATCGTGCAGGCGCTGCAGGGGGAGGACATCACCCTCTTCGGCGACGGCAGCCAGACCCGTTCGTTCTGCTACGTGGATGACCTCGTGGATGGAATGATCCGGATGATGGAGTGCGACGGCTTCATCGGCCCGGTCAACCTTGGGAATCCCGTCGAGAATACGATCCGCGAGTTTGCCGAGCGGATCGTGGCGATGACCGGATCCAGTTCGAAAATCGTTGCCATGCCCCTGCCGAGCGATGACCCCCGGCAGAGGCAACCGGACATCTCGCTGGCGCGGGAGCGGCTCGGCTGGCAACCGTACGTAACCCTCGATACGGGCCTCAGAAAGACCATTGACTACTTCGCCGGCGTTTTCGCCGAGGCATAGTACCACCGGAGGACGCATGCGGAAACGGATGTATGCCATTCCTGCAGCGTGCATATTGTTCATTCTCTACTTCACCGTTTTCGGTGAGCGGGGACTCCTGAGGATCTACCATCTGAGCCGCGAGCGCGAGCAGATCCAGGAGCGGTTTGGCGAGATCAAGGCCGAGAACGACAAGTTCAAGCGCGAGATCGAGGCGCTGAAGACCGACCGCCGTTACCTCGAAAGCATTGCGCGCAAGGATTTTGGGCTGGTACGCCCCAACGAGATGGTCTACCAGTTTCCCTCGGCGGAAAAGCCGGTAGCTGAGCAGAAGCAGCAGAAGCCGGCACCGACGGCAGCGGAAAAGAAGCGATAGTCTGAAGAGCGGTTCTGGACCGCTCTTCAGCGTTTATATGGCAGGAGATGAGACAATGAGCGGTTCCCGGAGACAATCGTGCGCGGTCTGCGCCTGGCGTGAAACCTGTGCCAAGAAGTTCTGCGTCACCGACGGCGGGGCGCACTGCCCCGATTTCACGCGTGACATTTCCATAAAAGCCCCGGACGATGACAGCGGGGATGCCGAATGAATGTGCTGGAGGGATCGATGAAGGAAATCGTGCGCACCTTGGTGCGCGACGGGCTTGAGCGGTGTTTTGCCGACGGCTCCCTCGCCCCGGGTGAGATGCCTGCTGTGGTCATAGAGAAGCCGGCCCATGAGGAGCACGGCGATTTCGCCTGTAACGTCGCCATGTCAATGGCCAAGGCGCAGCGGAAGGCCCCCCGCCAGATAGCCGAGCTGCTCGTGAAACATATCGAAGACCGTGACGGAATCATCGAGAGTATCGAGATTGCCGGTCCCGGCTTTATCAATTTCAGGGTTGGAAATGCCGCCTGGTGCCGCACCCTCGGCGTCATCGAGACGGCAGGGGCCGCCTACGGCACGAGTCGTTCAGGGGAGAGCCGGAAGGTGCAGGTGGAGTTCGTCAGCGCCAATCCCACCGGTCCGCTCCATATCGGTCATGGACGTGGCGCGGCCATTGGCGATACCATTTGCCGCCTTCTGGATGCCACGGGGTGGGAAGTGACCCGCGAATTCTACTATAACGATGCCGGCGCCCAGATCGCCAATCTGGCGCGTTCCGTTCAGGCGCGCGGCCTCGGTATCGAGCCGGACGACCCACGGTGGCCGGCCGACGGCTACCAGGGCGAGTATATCAAGGATGTCTCCCGCTCCTATCTGGCGCGGGAGACCGTCGATGCCGGCGATCAGCATGTCACCGGCGCCGGCGACCCGAACGACCTCGACGCGATCCGCCGGTTCGCCGTGGCGTACCTGCGGCGGGAGCAGGATCAGGATCTCCTGGCCTTCGATGTCCACTTCGATATCTACTCACTGGAATCGAGCCTCTACGCCGAGGGGCGTGTCGAGGCAGCGGTGGAGCGCCTCATCGGGAATGGCCATACCTATGAGCAGGATGGCGCCCTCTGGCTCCGCACCACGGACTTCGGTGACGACAAGGATCGCGTCATGCGCAAGAGCGATGGCGGATACACCTACTTTGTCCCCGACGTAGCCTATCACCTGGCAAAGTGGGAGCGTGGTTTCGTTCGCGTCATCAACGAACAGGGGGCGGACCACCACAGCACCATTACCCGGGTCCGGGCCGGCCTGCAGGCTCTGAACGCCGGCATCCCGCAGGGGTGGCCGGAATATGTGCTCCACCAGATGGTGACGGTCATGCGTGGCGGCGAGGAGGTAAAGATCTCCAAGCGTGCCGGCAGCTATGTCACCCTTCGGGACCTGATCGACGAAGTGGGGCGCGACGCAACCCGCTTCTTCTTTCTGATGCGCAAGCCCGATTCCCAACTCGTCTTCGACATCGATCTGGCCAAGCAGCAGTCCCTCGAAAACCCGGTCTATTACGTCCAGTACGCCCACGCCCGCATCTGCAGCATCTTCGAAAACGCAGCGGAGAAGGGGATTGCGGTGCCATCCTTCGCTTCGGCATCGTTGGAGCGGCTTGGGACGCCGGAAGAGATGGCAATCGTGAAGCTTCTCGCCTCGTTCCCCGAGGTGGTGGAGGGAGCGGCCCTTGCCTTTGAACCTCACCGCATTACCTACTACCTTCAGGAGCTTGCCGGTTCATTCCACTCGTTCTACAATAAAAACCGGGTCATAACCGAAGATGTTGAGCTGGCTGGCGTCCGGCTCCATCTGCTCGCCTGCGTGGCGCGCACGCTGAAAAACGGCCTCGGACTCCTCGGGGTATCAGCCCCGGAGAAGATGTGACGGACTGACGATCATGGTTGTCGATTATCGCGAACGTAAACAGGTCACCAAGAATCGGCCAAAGTCCAAGCCGATGGGGATGGTGTTTTTCGGCTTTGCCGTGGCCACAGTGGGGTCATTCGCTCTCGGAATGATGGCAGATCGCCTTCTGCTGAAAATCCGCCCTCCGAAGGCTTTGGTTGCATCTGCTCCACAGACCGCACCATCGCAGGCGCCCCCTCCAGCGTCTGCCCCCCTGACTGCAAACACCAAAGCAGCCGCGGCACCGTCCCCTCCCGCAGAGCCCTCCCTCACGTTCTACAATACCCTGCCCAAGGGGGGGAAAGCGATCCTGGGAAGCGGCATTAACCCGCGAAATGAAGAGGCCCGGGCAGCTTCGCCGGCGAAACATCCCCAGTCGGCACCACCTTCGTCCAAAGAGCAGGCTGCGCCGAGCCCGGTCTCTGTCAAGGAAGAACGCGGCACCACGCCGGCCGATGGCCGGGAGAAAAAGGCAAGCGGGACAAACGAACAACCGAGTGGCAAGGCTCAGTCGGAACCAGGCAAGGAAGCCGGTGCCAAGAAGACAGGGGGGAACGCCAAGGGGAAGTTCGCCGTTCAGTATGCGTCAGCCAAGGACCGAAAAGAGGCCGAGGCCATAAAGGGGAAGCTTGCGGAAAAAGGGTTTGCTGCCTATATCGTCGAATCATCGGTGGCGGGCAAAGGCACCTGGTATCGGGTGCGCGTCGGCAAGCAGATGGATCAGCCGGCCGCAAGCGAGATGGCAACCATGATCGGCAAAGGGGCAATCGTTGTCCCGGAATAAAAAAATGAATTTCTTTGTTGACTCGTTCGGAAGGCTGTGGTACATATTGGATCTCTTGTGACGCGGGGTGGAGCAGTCTGGTAGCTCGTCGGGCTCATAACCCGAAGGTCAGAGGTTCAAATCCTCTCCCCGCAACCAAAAAATTAAGCCGATTCGCATAGTTAGCGAATCGGCTTTTTTAGTTCATACTTACCTAGTGGGCGCACTTTATTTCACCCCGATCACGATCTCCGTACTGCTCAATGCAAAGCCAGTGGCCGACCCATTCGCCGTCTGGGTCAGGGTCCCGGTGGCCCCGCCGGACACCTCTAAAATCAGTTGGTTAGAGTTCACGGGCGGACACTAGATGAATATTTCCTCCACGTCCATATCAAGCAAGTTAATGGTGAGTTTTCGTCCTTTCCTCTGCCTTCCCAGGCCAAGGAGAATTTTGCAGGTTTCCGCCACCTCCATGCTGGCGATGACCGCTGGTGTGAAGGAAGGGTTGCCGAGCCTCTTCTCTATTCCCGTTCCATCCTCCCTGCCTGCGTAGAGCTTTTCCAGCGTCCTTTCACCGGGCAGTTGGGTAAGAACCTGGCCGTACCAACCACCGATGGCCCCATGCACAAAGGGAATATTCAGCGCATCGCAGACGTCTGCCAGTTCCAGGCGCGCAGAGACTGAATCCAGCGCGTCCACCGCCACGTGGGCATATCTCAGAAGTTCCTGTCCGTTATCTCTGGTGAATGCTTCCCTGAGCGGGATAAGGGTGACCGCCGGATTGATCTCGGCAATCCGCGCCGCCGCCGCCTCTACCTTGGCTTGACCCAGCAGGCGGAGACTGGAGAAGAGCTGGCGGTTCAGGTTGTGTTCCACGAAGGTGTCCGGGTCGATGGCGATGATCGTGCCGACGCCGAGCCGCGCCAGTTCCTCGATGATGTATCCACCCAGCCCCCCGCAGCCGATGACGGCAACCGTGCTCCGGAAGAGGCGAAGCTGCTGGTCGATGGTGAGCATCTGGCGGTTGCGCTGGTAGCGGGCCGGCAGGAGACCCATCTTCAGGATCGTCCCTTCGGCTTCGGCAAGGGTGAGGGAGAAACGCCCGGCCGCCTCCACCTGGCTGCGCCATGGCACAAGATCCCCGTCGGCGTGTTCCCGGATGAACTCCTCCAGGGATGGCATCCTACCCTCCTCCCAGGAGCGGGAAGAGAGCCAGGGTATCCCCTTCCGCAAGCCGGTGGTCCAGCTTCACGTGGCGGCTGTTCACCAGCATGATTCCCAGTTCCTTTTCGGCGAGGGAGAGTTCCCGCACTACGTCGGCCACTGTGGTCCCTTCGGCGTAGTCGCGGGATTCGATGTCGAACCGGCCGGTGCGGAAGGTGGCAAAGAGTTTTACGGTTATGTTCATGGCTGTCACCTGAAATTGACGGTGAGGCGGACGCTGCCGCCCACGCAGAGGGGCTGAGTTGTCCGCAGAAGCCCCGCACCCACCGGTGTTCCGTTGATGTTCCCCCCGTCGCACGATTCCCAGAACGTCTCGTCGCGCTCCCGGAAAAAGGAAATCACATCGCTGCACCCCATGAGGATGCCGCGTTTGAGAAATACCGGTCCCAGTTCGGTGAGGAGGAGATTGAAGAGTTTCACCCGCACCGTCCCGATCCGGTCGGTGGCGTCGGCGGCGGTTTCCTGGTGGGTCATGGCCCCGCGCATGGCGGCCAGGTGCCCGCCGCGGCGCATGGTGGCCCCCACCAGTCCCGGCATGGCCCCGGACAGGGCGATGGTGGCGCCGTCCCTCACGATGGCGGTCTCCACGTTGTCGGTGGCCTTGGAATCGAGGAAGATGGTAGTGATTCTCGTGGCGACGTAGTCAGGGGCGATCCCCCACTGCCGGCACAGAAGCCGCTGAAGCGTGCATCCCACGTGGGCCGTGACGAGAAAGCCCTGCTGAAGGATGGGAAAGAACTCTCCAATCAGCGAGGAGGGCAGGGTCAGGGTTAGATGTATGAGAGGGGCTTCCATTGCCGGGCGTCTCCCTTTTCGGACTGTCTGACGGGACGGGAGCGGACCGTCGGGTCCGCCCCCCATGCTGCTACCAGTTGAAGAGCTGATCGAGCTCCTCGTCCGGTACCGAGAAGGTCTGATTGTGGGGCGCGATCGGGTCGGTGTAGAAGAAGCGGGGGAGCCGGTCGTGCTCCTTGGTGAAGCCTGCCCGCTTGTTGAAGTCGCGCTCGGCGGAGAGCACCTTCTTGCCGAGAGCCACTACGTCGTCGCCGGTCATGGTGATGCCGTAGAAGGCGCCGAGCATGTCGAGGAGCGCCTGGAAGGTCTCCGGCTGATCCATGATGGCGAAGGCGATGAAGAGGCACATGCCGGTGGAGTCGATGGCGGCGGTGGCGATCTGGAGGTTCCGCGACAACTCCACCTGCCCCTCGGTCTTGAGCGGATCCACGTCCCCGCCGACTTTCAGGATATTGGTGGCGATGGCATAGCCGGCGGTATGGTCGGCCCCCTGGGTGGTGGTGGCGTAGGTGACGCCGATCCCCTGGATGGGGCGTGGGTCGTAGGCGGGAAGCGCCTGCCCCTTCACCACCGGCACCTTCTCCACGCCGAAGACCTTGCCGGTGATCTCGGCGCCGCAGCCGAGCACGCGTCCCAGGGGCGTACCCTTGCCCACTTCCTCCATGAGCCTGATGGCCGCTTCGCGGTCGCCGAACTCCGCCAGCCCCGCATCCATGGCCACGCCGATGGTGACCCCCATCTCGATGGTGTCGAGACCGAAATTGTCATCCATGTAGTCCAGTTTTGCCACGGTATCGAGATCGTCGATGCCGCAGTGACCACCGTGGGACCAGACCGTCTCGTACTCGGGCTGCTTGGTGACGTAGTTGCCGTCTTTGTCGTTGAAGATGCCGGAGCACTGGATGACGCAGCCGCGGTGGCAGCCGTGGGTGGCGGTCCCCCCCCGCTTGACCTCCAGCTCGGCCTGGGCCTCGCCGGAAAGCTTGGCGGACCCTTCAAAGACACCCCCCTTGAAGTTGCGGGTCGGATAGCCCCCCGCCTCGTTGAGGACGTTGGTGAGGACGTTGGTGCCGTAGGCCGGGAGCCCCTCGCCGGTGACCGGGTGCTTGCGGAGCCCCTCCACGAACTTGCGGTTGGCGTCCCGGAACTTCTCCGGCTCCTTGGCCGGACGCATCTTCATGCCGGCGTCGTCTAGGATGATCGCCTTCACCCGCTTGGCACCCATGACCGCGCCGACGCCGCCGCGGCCGCAGTGGCGGGTGGGGCGCAGCTCCGGGTCGGTGCAGGCGATGGAGGCGGCCAGGAGCTGCCGCTCACCGGCCGAGCCGATGGTGATGTAGGCAACCTTGTCGCCGTATTCCTTCCGCAGTTTCTCAACGAGGGGGTAGTTGTCCATCAACTGCAGGCTGTTGTCCACCTCCACCGTGATGCCGTCCTTGTTGATGATGATCTTGTAGAGGTCGTCACCGGCAGGTTTCCCCTCCAGGATGACCGCGGCATAGCCGATCCGGGCTAGCACCTGGGCCGCCTGGCCGCCGGCGTTGGACTCCTTGATGGTGCCGGTCAGGGGGCTCTTGCACCCCACCGAGAGGCGGCCGGTCATGGAGCCGGTGGTGCCGGAGAGCATTCCCGGGGCAAAGATCAGCTTGTTTTCCGCTCCCAAGGGATGACAGAGGGGATGCACCTCCGTGGCGATGACGAGCGACGTTAAGGCACGGCCGCCCAAACCGGCATACTCGCCAACCTCCTCGAAGGTCACCTTGGGACCACCCGCTGCCCCCATGTCAATCCGCGCGATTCTGTCCATACCGATACTCCTTTCCCTTTATTGAATTGTGTGGTTTTGGCGAACCACGATAATTCTCCTTTCCAAAGGGAGGCCTTGCCGTTTCCAGCAAAACCCATTGGCCTGACGCCATGGGATACCAGTTATCCCCGCAGGCAGGCAGGCTCGGAGAAGGCATTATTTCCGACTCTTACCCCGACGCCTCCATCTGCCGGAGGATGACCACCCGATAGGAGGCGAAGCATCTCCGGCTCAGGCATCCCCAGAAGGCGCCGGCCCCGTAGGCCACCTGTTCAAGGAAGTAGATGCCGGCAAAAGGGACGAACGACAGCCTCGGTTTCCTGATGGCATGGTCCACCTTGGCCGCGCAGAGGAGGGCGCCGAAGGGAACCAGCCAGAAGAGGGGCACCACCAGTGCGAGGGACACGAGGGGAATCGAGTAGTAGCGCACCAGGTGGTAGCAGAGGTAGTAGACGAGGCTTCCCAGGGCCCGGAGCCGGCCGGAGATGAGCGCGCCCAGTCCGATGGGGATGTTGCGGCGTGCCATCCTGAACCTCACGGCCGTTGCGTCCGTTGCGAGGACTCCGGCTGCCATCAGGAGCGTCCACCAGCCGGTGAAGGGGGCCATGGCGCACAGGGCCAGGAGGAGAGCCAGGAGGGGGGGGACGACCATCCGCTTCCGCCGCTGGGGATGGAGGATCTGGAGCATCCCCTCGGAGGTGCCGTAGTCGAACCGGCGGGACATGAACGAGCGGAGGGTGCTCCGGTGCTCGTGGAAGACCCTTCCCGCCGGGAGGTAGGTGATGGTCCAGCCATGGTCCCGCAGGCGCCAGGTCAGGTCCACGTCCTCCCCCACGTGCATGGAGTCGTCGAAACCGTCCACGCTCCGGAAGGCGAGGCGGCGCATCAGGAGGTTGCAGCTCGGCAGGTAGAAGGTGTCGTCTCCGCCGCTTCCCGTGCGCTCCCGGGAGCCGAGGGAGAGGCTCGACATGACCGCCTCGTAGCGGTCCACGGCTGATTCGGTGCACATGCCGTCCACGAGCCCCCCCACCGCCGCGGTCCGGTGATCGTTGAACGCCGGTATCAGCTCCATGAGCCACTCCCTGGAGGCGGTGCAGTCGGAATCGATGAAGGCGAGGATATCCCCCCGGGCGGCCACGGCCCCCTCATTGCGGGCCGCGGCCGGCCCCCGGCCCGTGCCCCCTGAAGGGACAACCCGGGCTCCGGCCCGGCGCGCCACCTCTGCCGAGTCGTCGCTGCTCCCGTCGTCCACCACGATTATCTGGAGGAGTTCCTTGGGATAGTTCAGGCCGTTGAGGGAGGCCAGACAGCGCCCGAGCTCTCCGGCCCGGTCCTTCACCGGTATGACGATGCTGACGCTGGGAAGGTCCGAGTGCTCTTCAGAGACTTGCCGGTCCCTCTCCACAAATCCCTTTGCCACCAGCTGTTCCAGCACAGCGGTCTCCGCCGGGGTCGCGGCGGTGATGGCCCCTTCCCGGGCGCGCCTGACGAGCTCCATGAGCGGGGCGTTCAGTCGCACGACGCAGAGGGGAGTCTTTGCCATGAGGAAGTGCTCCCCTTCGCGTTCCACCAGCTCCACATGCTGCGCCAGGCGATAGTTCATTGTGCAAGTCCCTCCTCGCGGAAGATCTGCCAGAGTTTCGTCGCCGTCTCATCGGCGGTGAGCTGGTGCGTTTTCCCTTCCCGGGCCTTGATCCCCCCCGAGAGGAGGGAGAGTATCCGCTCGAAGGCGGGGAGCGTCGGGTCCGGGGTTACGACCCGCACCGGATCGGGACGGGGGGCGGAGAATTCGGCCGTCGCCAGGCGGGAGCCGGTGGCCCCCACCTCCCAGAAGGGAATCCCCAGGTCGGCCAGTTCCCACTCTTCGATGCTTAAGGCGAGGGAGCGGGTGACCGCCTCAAGGGAGGGATAGCGGGGGGTGTGTCCCTCGTCGAAGAGGACCGTGCAGGGGAACGGCGCCCGGACCCTCTGGCGGGAGCCCCGGTCACCCTTGCGCAGGGCCTCGACTCCGTTCTCCACGGGGAGAACCGAAACGGCGGCGGTGACACAGGGGATGCCGGCGGTGGCGGCAGCCAGGGCCGGCACCGGATCGTCGCCCCGGTCCTGCATCCGGTTGCCTGTGAAGACGAGGGAAGGGGAGAGAATCCCCACGATGCGGGCCAGGATGCGGGCATCGGCTGCGGCATCGCCACCCTCCACGCCGTGATCCCAGAAGCGGATGCCACGGTCAGCCCCCAGGGAGAAGGCGAGGCGGAGGGTGTCGTCGAGGCGCTCGGGGCCCACTGCCAGGGCCGTCACGGTGGCGCCGAGGGAATCCTTGAGCCGCAGGGCCTCCTCCAGGGCGACGAGGTCGGCCGGGTTGGGGAGGCGCCGCAGCCCCCGGTCGCCGATGCCGGCGCCCCGCGTCGTTACCCGCGCGGGGGGGCGGGGGTCGGCGATCTCCCGGAGGAGGACGAGGATGTGAAGGTTGTTGTAGGGCATATCTGAAATCTCCTAAGTCATCCGGTACGCTACGCCGAACCCCCCTCTCGGATAGCGCCAGCGGGTGAAGGCGTTGCGGTGGCAGACCACGTAGCAGGTGCCGCATTCGAGGCAGCCGTCGTGGACGAAGGTCATCTTCTTCTCCTCCTCCGACCAGGTGTAGCAGCGGGCCGGGCAGGAGTTGGTGCAGCCGCGGTTGTCGCAGTTCACGCAGACCTGGGGATCGAGGACGATGTGGGGCTCCCGGTCGATGGTGAAGCTGGTGAAGTCAAAGATCTCGTCGATGTTCATAGGGCTCTCCATGCGCTGAAGGCGTCGGCTGCCAGGTTCTTGAGCCCCACCTTCTCCCTGGCCGTCTTCAGGAACAGCTTGGAGAGGTTTTCCTTGGGCGCGCCGTCGATGCGGTAGATGTACTCCATCATGCCGCAGACCAGTTCCGGGTATTCGTTGTAGATCCGGTCGTTGTGGAGCATGTGGGGCGCCTTCCGGTAGAGCTTCAGGTCCTTGATGACGTAGCTGTCGTCCATGAGCTGCCGGTACACCTGGAGCCCGCGCCGGCTGAAATCTCCCGCCTGGTGGGCGGCGATAACCGCCTTGCCGGCCAGGACACCGGAGTGGGAGGCGAGGTTGATTCCCTCCAGGTTGAGGCCGGTGGCGTTGCAGAGCGCCGCCGCATCGCCGGCGACGATGATGCCGTCCCCCACCAGTTCGGGGATCATGGCGTATCCTCCCTCGGGGATGACGTGGGCCGAGTACTCCTGGAGCCGCCCGCCCCGGATCATCTTGTCCACCTGGGGCTGCTCCATGAAGGCGTTCAGGAGGTCGTAGGGGGTCTTGCCGCTGGTCCGCAGGCTCCCCAGGTGGAAGACGAGGCCGATGGAGAGGGAGTCGTAGTTGGTGTAGAGAAAGCCCCCCCCCCGGACCCCGCCGGTGCCGCCGACAAATTCGTTGGCGAACCCCTGGTCCCGCACCAGGCCGAAGCGGTCGTCGATCATCTCCCGGGGCATGTCGATGAGGGCCTTGACGCCGACAGCCATCTGGCCCGGGTCGAAGGTGGGCTGGCGGAGCCCCGCCTTTTTGGCGGTGAAGGAGAGGACGCCGTCCGCCGCCACCACCACCGGGGCGGTCAGTTCGCCCCTGCGGTCCAGGATGGTGACCCCGGCCACCTGGCCGTTGCGGATCACCAACTCATCCACCGTGGCCCGGGTGATGAGGGTGGCGCCGGCCTTGACCGCTTCTTCCGCCAGCCAGCGGTCGAACCGGGGGCGGAAGATGGTGTAGCCGTTGTAGGGGGGGCGGTCGAAGTTCCCGGCCTCGATGGTGGTGGAGAAGGTGGAGTCGCCGGTCATGAAGGTGACCCCCTTCTTGACGATGTGGCGCTCCAGGGGGGCCCGTTCCCAGAAGTCCGGGAAGACCTCTTCCAGGGAGGGGAGACGGTGGAGCACCCCGCCGAACATGTTCTTCTCGCCGGGGAACGTCCCCCGTTCCACCAGGGCCACCTTCAGGCCGGCCCGGGCCATGGTGAGGGCGGCGGAGGAGCCGGCCGGCCCGGCCCCGACGACGATCGCATCGAATGAGTATGCACTGCTCACGGTGTACCTCCGACTTCCGATCTGGCCCGATCCAGGAGGCGCGGCAGCACCTCCTTCAGGTCAGCCACGAACCCCTCGTCGGAGTTGGCGAAGATGGGAGCCTTTGCGTCGCTGTTGATGGAGATGATCCGGCGGGAATCCTTGATCCCCCCCACGTGGTGCATGGAGCCGGAGATCCCCAGCGCCAGGTAGAAGCGGGGGGTGACGGTGCGGCCGGTCTGCCCCACCATCCGCTCGAAGCCGGTCCACCCCAAGTCGTAGACCGGTCGGGTCACGCCGAAGGAGACGTTCATGAGCCGGCAGAGCTCTGCCAGTTGGTCGAAGGTGGCCTGATCGCACCCCTTGCCGGCGCTGAAGATCACCTCGGCCTCCATGAGGTCCACGGTCTGGGGGTCGGGGGGGATTCGTTCCCCTACCCGGGCCGTTGCCCCTTCGGGTGCGGCAACGGGATGCCAGACCGTCAGATTCGGTATGGATGGCTGGACCGTCGGCATCAGCACCTGGCTCAGGTTGCGGACCGGCACGGTGATGACCAGGGGACGGGAGCCGTCCCACACCTTCGTCTCGTCCACCCGGACCCCGAGGGCGTGGCGGGAGAGGCGCAGGGTCTCCCCCTCGCGCCGGACGGATACCACTTCGGTGAGAAGCGCCCCGTCAAGGGCGGCGGCGATCACCGGCGCCAGGGTGGAGCCCAGGTCGTTGTGGGGGAGGACGGTGACCGAGGCCCCCTCGTCGGTGGCCAGCCGGGCAAGGGCCTTTCCCAGGTGGGCGGGGGTGTCGAGAAGGAGCTCGCCGCCGGCAATGGTGGTGACGGACGGCACGCCGTAGGCGGCAAAGGATGCGAGCGGCTCCCTCGTCGGCTCCTGCAGGGTGGCGACGCCCCAGGGGGAGTCGAGGACCCCGGCCAGGCGGCCGCCGTAGGAGAGGAGCCCCCGGCCGGTCTCGTCCAGCTCGCCGCCGGGGAGATCCGCAAAGACGAGGAGTTTCCCGTTGGCGGCCATCAGATCTCCCTCCCTATCCGGTGCCCTTCCCAGATGGCCATGTCCGCTTTGCGGGGAGCCACGCAGTCGCCGATCCGGTAGAGTTCACCCACCTTACCCTTGAGGGAGTGGTAGAGGGAGTCGTCCACCTTCTGCCCCATGGCCAGGACGATGGCGTCGAAGGGACCCCACTCGTCCCACTGGTTGGAGTAGACGTTGAACCCCTTGACGGTCTTGGCGCCGGTCTCGCCGGCAACCTCCATCACGGCGATGTCGGGGGTGAAGGTGACACCTTTCTGGAGGAGCCGCTGGCGGGTGAGGTAGAGGTCCTGGGTGGGGCCCAGCTCGGCCCCCACGAAGAGGCTCGACGTGATCACGTGGACCGTCTTCCCCTGGTTGGCCAGGAACTCGGCCGTGGCGCTGGCCCGATGGTGGCCGTCGTAGTCGATGAGGCAGACCTTTTCGCCCAGCTCGGTCTTCCCGTCCAGAACCTGCCAGACGTTGTAGACCGACGGCCCGTCGGCGCCACCCACCGGCTGCTCCTTGGGGCGGCTCCCGGTGGCGACCACCACCACGTCGGGCTTCTCGGCCAGCAGCTGCTCCGCCGTCACCTCAACGCCGAGCTTCACCGTTACGCCGGCCTTGTGGACCTGCTCCTTCTCGTTGCGGATGATGACGCCGAACTCGTCGCGCCCCGCCCCCTTCATGGCGGTCAGCACCTGGCCGCCAAGGGCCTCGTTCTTGTCGTAGAGGGTGACGCTGTGGCCGCGGCGTCCGGCCATCTTGGCGGCCCACAAGCCGCCCGGCCCGCCGCCGACGATGGTCACCTTCTTCCTGGTGTTGGCCCTGGTGAGGGTCCCTTCGCCCCACTCCTTCTCCCGGCCCACTGCCGGGTTCTGGACGCAGCCGAGGAGCTTGTTCATGCCGATCCGGCCGATGCACCCCTGGTTGCAGGCGATGCAGTAGCGGATGTCGTCCATCCTCCCTTCCTGGGCCTTCCTGGGGAGGAACGGGTCGCAGATGAGCGCCCGGCACATGCCGATCATGTCGGCCTGGCCGTTGGCCAGCACCTTCTCCGCCATGACCGGGTCGTTGATCCGGCCGGTGCAGAAAACCGGAATCTTGACCCGCTCCCGGACCCCGGCAGCCAGGGGGATGGTGTAGCCCAGGGGTGTGTGCATGGAGCCTTCCACGAGATAGAGGTTGTAGAAGGTGGCAATGGAGAGGTCCATGAAGTCGATGAGGCCGCTCGCCTCGAACCGGGCGCAGATCTCCTGCACCTGCCCCAGATCGAGGCCGCCGGGGATCATCTCGTCGGCGCACATCCGGATGCCGAGGGGGTAGTCGTTCCCCACCGCCTTGCGGACCGCGCTGATGAACTTCAGGGGCGCCCGCATCCGGTTCTCCAGGCTTCCGCCATACTCGTCGCCCCGGAAATTGGTCAGCGGCGAGAGGAACTGGCGGGCCAGGCTCGAATGGCCGAACTGGAGCTCGATCCCGTCGAAGCCCCCCTCGCGGACGTGGATGGCACTTCTGGCGAAGTAGCGGGCAACCTCTTCGATGTCCTCGTGCTCCATCTCCTTGGGGGTCTCCCGGAAGAGGACGTCGGGCATGGGGGAGGGTGCCCAGACCGGCAGCCGCGAGATGGAGCCGTCACCCTGCTGGCCGTTGTGGTTCAACTGGGCGAAGATCTTTCCGTCGAACTGGTGGACGTAGTCGGTGATCTTCTTGAAGCCCGGAATCACCTCGGCGTGGTAGACGTCGATCAGCTTCTCGTAGGCCATGTCCGTGGGGTGGACGCTCATCTCCTCGGTGATGACGAGGCCCGCCCCCCCCTTGGCCCGCTCGCCCCAGTAGTACATCTGACGCTCGCTGGGGAGGTTGCCCACCGCCAGGTTGGTCAGGTGCGGCTGGAAGGAAATCCGGTTCTTCACTTCAACCGTCCCCAGTTTCAGGGGCGAGAACAGATTCGGGAACATCATGATGAGGTCTCCTCGTGGTTATATCTCCCCCCTTTGAGAAAGGGGGGGCGGGGGGGATTTTTTTGGCGTTAAGGCAAATCCCCCTCAATCCCCCTTTCATAAAGGGGGAGGTTGAACTCTATGCGGCAGCCGCTGCCTTGTTCGCGTCGGCGATGCTCGTTACGCAGCGCTCCAGGCACTCAGGGTCGCCGCCGTTGATGTCGTTTTTCAGGTGCCAGGCAACGGCCGGGCAGCCGCCGTGGCACTGGTCAAACCGCTGGCACTCCTCGCAGGAGTGGATCCTCAGGCTGCGGAACGATTCGTAGATTTCCGAGCTGTCCCAGACCTCCTGGAAGCTCTGTTCCCGCAGGGACCCCGCCTTGAACCGGTCGGTCTGGAGGAAGGCGCAGGGATACATGTTGCCGGTGGGGCCGACGCAGCAGGTGAGCTTGGCCGCGCCGCAGAGGTTCAGCCCCAGTCCCTGGCGCTCCTGGGAGGTGAGCGAGAAGAAGCTGTCGCCGGTCCGCACGTCGCCGCTTCGGGCGAGCCAGTCGGAGAACTCCAGGAGCTGGGCCGGAGTCGGCCTGAGATCTTCCCAGTTGTCCGCGCCGCGCCCGGAGGGGCGGAAGCGGCTCACCCGGAGCGACACGCCGAGGGAGCGGGCCAGGTCGTGCATGGCCGGGATCTCGCCGGCGTTCTGGGCGGTGAGGACCGTATTGATGCTGGTGGGGATGGAGGTGGCCGCCAGAAGCCTGATCGCCTCGATGGCTCGGTGGAAGACCCCCGTGCCCCGGATGGCGTCGCAGGTCTCGGGCGTTGCGCCGTCCATGCTCACCTGGATCGCCACCAGGCGGCTCTTGGTCAGTCGGGCCACCCGCCCGGCGTCCAGCAGGGTCCCGTTGGTGGAGATGCAGGTCATGATCCCCTTGTCGTGGCAGGCATCCAGGATCTCTTCAAAATCGGGGCGCATGAACGGCTCGCCGCCGCCGAAATTCACCTGGAAGACCCGGGCCTCGTGGAGCTGCTCCACCAGGCCAAGGGCCTCTGTCGTGGTGAGCTCGCCCCTGGCGGGCTCTCCCGAGGAGGAGAGACAGTGGGTGCAGCGCAGGTTGCAGGCCAGCGATACTTCCCAGGTCAGGTTTACCGGGGAGCGCATCCCCATTTCAACGTAGCGGTTGCTCACGGAGGAACCCCTTTTCTAGAAGTTTCGTCACAAACTTCTGTAAAGCCGTTTTCTGCTGATCGGACAGCCCGTCGGGAAGCTCGTCCCTGTCCCGAACGGTCCCGAAGAAATCGGCGGGAAGAAGATTGCCGGTTTCGGCAAAGAGGAGGCGCGGCCCCCGTGAATCGTAAAACAGGAGGCCGAACCCTTCCTGCCGCGCACGGCAGGCCGGATGAAACTGAACGCCTGCCGCCGCCATCTCAGTACACCCCGCAGATGCCGTCGATGGCGAGCTCTTCAACCTGGATTTCCTCCAGGATGCGGGGCTCCTCGTGGCACGTCTCGACTGCTTGAAGTTCCTTTTCCATTGTTTTCTCCTTTCGATGGTTGTCGGTATCGCACCGATGGGTGATGCGTCCGTTTGTATTCCTTATAGCAACCAGAATGCCAAATAATAAAACAGCGATTTGTATTGAAAAATAGAAGGATTTCGGCTCTGTTCCGCAAACAGACAATGCGAATGTGTGGAGAAATAGGACAACTTGGGAGGGTGGGGTCGAGGCGGGACGGTGGTGGAACTGTAGCGAATTTCCTCAACGAGGATTTTCACCACATGTTTACAAACCAGTGTTATGTAATTACGAATACGTGGTTGCCAAGGGAGCGGAAACTGCGCTATCTGTTAATCATGGCCGGCATCGGAGCGGCACCAGGAGGATACACCCCATGCATGAAAAGAACTCCCACTGCTCATACTGCGGCACCCGGTTCGCCGATGGCGCCCCCTGGCCGCGGCGCTGCCCGGCGTGCGGCAACAGCAGTTACCTGAACCCGCTGCCGGTGGCCGTGGTCCTGCAGCCGGCGGGGGAGGGGCTGGTGGTCATCCAGAGGAACATCGAGCCCCGGAAAGGGGCCCTCACCCTCCCCGGCGGCTACATCGACTGCGGCGAGACCTGGCAGGAGGCGGCCCGGCGGGAGCTTTTCGAGGAGACCGGCATCGACGCCGGCAACGGGGGGACGTTCACCCTTTACGATGTGCAGAACGGATTCGACGATACCCTTGTGATTTTCGGCCTGGCCCCACCGGTGCCCCGCGAGATCATCCGCCCGTTCTCCTCGCCGGAGACCCAGGAGGTCCTCCTCATCGACCGCCCCATGGAGCTGGGGTTTCCCATGCATACCGATGTTGTGCGGAGGTACTTCGCCGCCAGAGGTGTGCTGGGGCAGGACCGTGTATGAAACCGGCATGAAATGATTGTCCCCCACCATCGCCAAACTCCAGACCTTCTGCGACCCTCTTCCCCACGGCGATCATCACGCTCTTTTGGAAAGGCCAGATCGGCGCCTTCCCGCCCCGGATTCTCCTTCTGCAGTTAAAATCCAACGGGTTATTCACTTTCTTTACCGTCCCGAGCGGCTCACAGCGGGGTGTAAACCGTTTTTTTATTGGAAATTTTAATTTGCAGGCCATTAAAGTTTGCGTATAGTTTCGGATTATCCAATCCTTACCAATTCACGAACAGCCGATGAAAACCCGTTTCATCCTGATACCGGTGGAACTGGGGTTGAGGCGAGAATTCCAAGGGAGTTCAAGAATGGTAGCAAGAGAATGTAAATTTCTTACATAGGATGCTGTTGTGGTTTTCTATGTAAGAAACAAGTGTCCTATCAGGCTGTTGAAATTGAAATAGAGAAAACGGCCTATCTGTGGTACTTTATCGCGCATAACGCTCTACAATTATTGAGGAAAGTTATGCGCGGTTTTGACAGCAATACAGAAGCACTCTTTACCTACGTAACACCTGAATCCTTTGTCCCGAAGGACCACCCGTTGCGGGCCATCCGTAAGATGGCCGACGAAGCGCTGGCAGGGATGGACAAGCTCTTTGATAGCATGTACGCCACAACCGGCCGCTCCTCAATCCCGCCGGAGAAGCTGCTCAAGGCCCAACTGCTGATGATCCTCTACTCCATCCGCAGCAACCGGCAGCTGGTGGAGCAGATCCATTACAACTTCCTGTTCCGCTGGTTTCTCGGCATGGGCCTGGACGAGAAAGTCTGGGACCATTCCAGCTTTACCAAGAACAGCGAACGATTGATTGGCTCCGAGGTCGCCGCCGAGTTTCTTTCCCGCGTTCTGGCCCAGGCAGAACGTAAGCGTCTCTTGTCTCGTGAGCACTTCACCGTTGACGGTACTCTCATCGAAGCCTGGGCCTCCATCAAGAGCTTCAAGCCCAAGGATGGACCTCCTTCAGCAGGTGGTGGCGGCAGGAACGATACCGTGGATTTCAAAGGGCAGAAACTTACCAACGAAACCCATGGTTCCACCACTGACCCTGATGCCAGGCTCTACCGCAAGGGGAAGAACAAGGAAGCCAAGCTCTGCTACCAGGGACATACCCTGATGGAGAATCGCAGTGGCCTCATCATCAGGACCAAGGTGACAACGGCAACCGGTTCCGGGGAACGCGACGCAGCTAAGACCATGGTGCAGCAATTGCCAAGGACGACTCGGCGCATCACTCTTGGCGGGGACAAAGGCTACGACACTGAGCCCTTTGTCCGAGAGCTGCGCCGGCTCAAGATTACGCCGCACGTGGCTCAGAACACCACCAACAGGAGATCAGCCATCGACGGCAGAACAACCAATCATCCGAACTACACCATCAGCCAGAAGATCAGAAAACGAATCGAAGAAGGCTTTGGCTGGATGAAGACCGTGGGCAGATTACGCAAGACGATGTACCGGGGAATCGAGAAGATCGCCATGCAACTTGACCTGCACGCTGCGGCCTACAACCTGGTTCGGATGAAAAACCTGGGGCTCGGTGTCACCTGAGAGGGGAAAACTCCCTCGGATCAGGCTACATCAGCAGTATATGAGGTTGATAAAGAGCAAAAAGAACGTAAAGCAAAGGTTCTGAGCAACGAAACGGATTCAAAAAACGAACTGCAAAGTTCAGCGAACTAAAAGAATGTCGATTTTCAACGGCCTGCTATATGGGAAGCAAGTTTCTTATACAGGAAAACCTCCTAATAACGAGTTGAACCCAAAAAACGGAGGACGTATGTATTGTTCTGGATGCGGAAAAGATATCCCATTTGCTGGAGCTGTTTGTCCATACTGCCAACGAGATAAGTCAAATGACCAAGCTTATACCGTATTAGCAATGATACTTGGTCTCGGACTTGGCTATCTAGGTTACAATATTTTTGGTTTTTGGGGCGCACCTGGTGGTTTTGTCATTGGTGTCATTATTGCGGTAGTAAAAACTGGAAGAAGGGCAACGAAACCACCTGAAGTTAACATTGTGAATCTACATGAACAATCACCTAATGGAATATCGGCTGAGGACCGCCTTGTCAAACTACAAGACCTTCGCTTGAAAGGCTTAATAGATGAAGAAGAATATCAGAAGAAACGTCAGACTATTCTAAATGAAATATAAAAATGCATCACTAACAACATAGTTAGATAGAATAAAGCCACATATGAGACCGGCAAATTTATTGGTCATGTGACCGCAAAAACTCAAGTGTGAGATGGGACAGACTTGGGCGTAAAGTTCTGTGATAGTTCAACCCGCGGCGGCACATGGTCTTCGCTGTGCTCCGCCGGTGTGCCTTGAGCCGTTGAACAAAGAAAAGGAAAAGGAGAATCCGTGAGAAAGGGGTCAGGTGCTTATAGGACACCAAGGATGGAAGTCAATAACGGAGCATTCTGACAGGAACCGCCGTGTACAGAACCGTACGCACGGTGGTGTGGGAGGACGGCGGGGAAGCCCCTGCCTCCTACCCGATTGGCGAGAATTAGAAAAAATGAAGCCTTCAGTAATGATATCGTGCCTGGAGAAAATCGATGCGATCATCACGTACGAGATAAACTATCCGATGTTCTTGAGTGAGGCGCCTTGACCATGCGCCGCTAGACAAGTATTTGAGAGGCTCCGGTTTTCCAATCCCAGAGAATGGGTCACGCATGATTGCTTCAATCAGATCGAAGGCACGTAACGCGACCTTTCGATCGGTTTCGACCCAATGCCGCAAATCCTCGCGGAACTCAGGCTGGAAAATCGACTCCTGCAGCTTAGAACTTGTCCGTAAATAATTGTTCCCGTCTCGCATCCCGTCTTCACACCATCTTTGGCCGGCCCTCAATCGCAAAATCTTCGACGTAGCCCTGCTACGCCTGCGGTTTTACTCAATCGGCCAAGCCAAATCCGGCATAAATCCGGGCGCGATCTTCTGAAACATTATTTACGGACAAGTTCTTGGTCTTCAAGACCTACCTCGGAGCGGAGCGACTCCAACGATGATGCTTCTCCGCCTCCCTTTAATGCCCGTTCCAAGGCAGAAAGCAGTCTTTCCGCATTTTTGGGAGAACGCATGAGGTGAGCGCTTTCCACTAGGCTCTGCAATTCGTCAGCGGCAATCATGGCTATATTGCCACCCTTGCGACGACGAATGACGACGATCTCTCTATTTTCCGTGACCTCGTCGCAAAGGCCCGCAAAATGTGCTCTGGCGTTGGTATAGGTTGTTTGCAACATGCGGTGACACCTCCTTACTTGTACAGTAAAACAGTACATATCATAACGTGATTATGCAAGATAAATTTGGGCCCTTGGACGCCGATGGTGGGTCATTTTTCAAAGCCGATTGACAGACAACCAAAGCATCCGATGAACCGCCATTACTGATCCGTCCCGCCACCTTTTCCCCCTTGCCGTTCGACTATCACCAGCGCAATCCCGCCGAGAATCGCCGTGGACGCGATCATCAGGCGGACGGTGATGGCCTCGCCGAGCAGGACAATCCCCCCGACCGCCGCGATGACCGGCACACTGAGCTGAACGATGGCGGCGCTCGTCGCCTTGAGCCCCCCCAGAGCCATGTACCAGAGCACATAGCCGCACCCCGAAGCCAGTGCCCCGGAAACGACGGCGTACCAGAAGCCGGAACTGTCCATGGAGGCCCAGGGAATGCCGATGGCGCTCAATGCCGCCGCCATCGGCACGGCGCGCAGGAAATTGCCGGCGGTAACACCGGCCGGGTCTTCGGCGCCTTTTCCCCGCAGGGAATAGACTCCCCAGGCGACACCGGCGACCACCATCAGTGCCGAACCGGCAAGGGGCGGAGCCGAGAGGCCGGGAAGGAGGAGAATGGCAAGTCCGCCAAACGCGCAGAGAAGCCCCGCGGATTGGAGCATTCCCAGGCGCTCGCCCCTGCACACCCCGTAGCCGATCATCGTTGCCTGCACCGCGCCGAAGAGGAGCAGCGCCCCCGTGGCCGTCGGAAGGCTGACGTAGGCATAGGAGAAGCCGGCCGCGTACGCGAAGAGGGCCAGGGCGGAGGGCCAGTTGCCCGACGAGGGGGAGCCGGCGCGGAGGCCCATGATCAGGCGCAGGGCTAAGGCGCCGGAGAGGATGCGAAGGGAGGTGAAACTGGCGGGGTCGATGGCAGTCTGTTTCAACGCCAACCGGCAGAGGAGCGAATTGCCCGCGAATGCAATCATTGCCAACATGGTCAGAAAAAAGGTCATTGCACGGGATAGTACCATACTTGGGGATTTCGAGCAGGAAAGCTCGGTCATCGGTCGCAGGCAGGCAGAATCACCGTGAAGAGTGATCCTTCGCCGAGGCGGCTCTCTGCGTGGATTTCGCCGCCGTGCCGCTTGATGATGTCGAAGGTGAGGGCGAGGCCGAGGCCGACCCCCTTGCCGACTTCCTTGGTGGTGAAGAAGGGGTCCCAGATCCGGTCGAGCATGTCCGGGGCGATGCCGGGGCCGGTGTCCCGGATCGTGATGGAGATCGCCGTGTCGCCTGCAATCTCCGTCGTCACTGCCACCCTTCCCGCGCCCGCGATTGCCTGGTGGGCGTTCACGAGGAGATTCATGCAGACCTGGCGCAGACCGGACGGGTCGCCAAGGACCCGGGGAAGGTCTTCCTTCAGGGTGGTGACCACGTCGATCCGACGGTAGTCCGGTTGATGGCGCAGCAGTTCGAGAATCTCCAGGAGGATGGCGTTCATGTCCGCCATAACGGCGATCCCGTCCGATTTCCTGCCGAAGCTGAGGAGGTGGTTGATGATCCCCTTGCAGCGGTAGGATTCCCGGACGATGACCTCCAGGTAGCGGGGAAAGACGTCGAGGCGGGAGTCCCGTTCCAGGGCGGGCTCGTCGCGGAAGCGCCGCAGGAGCGCCTCGGCATAGCCCGCCACGGAGGTGAGGGGATTGTTGATCTCGTGGGCGATGCCGGTGGCCAGCACGCCGATGCTGGACATCTTCTCGGACTGGATCAGGTGCATCTCCTGGAGCCGCTTCTTGGAGACGTCACGGAAAAAGACCAGTGCCCGGTTTTTCTCGCCCAGGGCGTCCTTGATGGTGGTGGCGGTGATGTCCACGTACTGGGTCTTGTTCCCCTCCCGCACCGAGACGTGGGAGGTTTCGGCCCGCTCGCCCCGAATGGCCCTCTCGACGGGGCATTCATGGGTAAGGGTAGCGGTTTCGGGGTGAAAGAGCTCGCTGCACGATTTCCCCGACTGGATTTCGCGGGGGAAGAGCCGGGGGCCCATGGGGTTGTGGTGCTGGATCCGGCCGTCATGGTCGTAGACCGTGATGCCGTCGGTGATGGAGTCGAAGATGGCCTGCAGCTCGTTGGTCTTGTTTCTCAGGTCGACTTCGACCTGCTTGCGCTCGGTGATGTCCTGGGTGGTGCCGTAGAGCATGAGGACCTTCCCGGCGCTGTCGACCAAGGGCTCGACGATGGTGTAGACCCACCTGAGGGTGCCGTCGCGGAACAGGAGGCGGTGTTCGATCTCGTAGTTCCTGCCGTGCTCGATGCCGAGCCGCAGATGCTCCATGACGCTTTCCAGGTCCTCCGGATGGACGACGCCGGCGAAGGACTCCTGGGTCGTCTCCTCGGTGCGGAGGCGCATGATGCGCAGCAGCTCTGCCGACCCCTTCACCTCGGCGGTGTCGGGGTTGAAGCTCCAGGAGCCCACGTGGGTCATGGACTGGGCCTTGGACAGGTTGTATTCGCTCTCCGAAAGGGCCTGCTCCGCACGCCGCCGCTCGGTGATGTCCATGACCACGGCGAGGCACTCGGCCCCCGACTCGGTCCCCATGGCCTCGATGCGGACATACTGGGGCTCGTCCCTGCCGGTAGCGAGGAGGAGCCGGCAGGTCTCCTTCCCCTTGCCGGTGAAGACCTTTTCCAGGTACTTGCTGAAGAGGAACCGGTCCCTGTCGGCGACGAATTCCTCGAACCGGCGGTTGATGAGAAGGGACCGTTCCATGCCGAGGAGGGTGCCCCCGAAGAGGTTCACCGACTGGATCGCCCCGTCCCGGTCGAAGGTGAAGTAGCCGACCGGGGCGAAATCGTAGAGCAGGGCGTACTTGTTGCGCGATTCCTCCAGCTCCTGCCGGGATCGGCGAAGCTCTTCGATCGTCTTCTCCAGTTCGGCCTGGTGGGCCTCGATTTCATGGAGCTCTCTCGGTGTCATGGCGTCCCTGGGGGCACTCTACCACTGCCTCCGGACCGTGGGGTCGAAGGCAGGCGCCGCGCCCCCTTTCCGGGTGTAGTAGGAACGGTAGTCGTGGGGCTCTTCGCTTTTCTTCTCCGGCCGGCGCCCCTTCCAGGCCCGGGTGTCGTTGTGGTCGTAGAGGGTATGGAAGAGATCTTCCACCAGACGGCTCAGCTCGTCCACGTCCCGGGCCACCTCGACGCGGTCGCAGTAGGTGCCGTAGAGCTCCATGAGGCAGTCGCCCCGGTGCCAGGTTTCGCGCTCCTCCGGAGTGAGCCAGAGCATGTAGCCCGCCCTTTCCCGCATCTCTTCCAGCGCCCACTCGTTGGCGTCGTTGTAGTTGTTGCGGGCGTCCCCCATGATGATGAAGGCCGGCTTCCCCCGAAGGTTCTCCAGGTGCTTCTTCTTGAACTCGACGAAGACGTTGCCGAAGTCGCTGTTGTCGTCCAGGTTGACGATTTCCCCCCGGTCGATGGTCTCCAGGAGGCAGTTGACCGGCATATTGCGGAGCATGGGGGTTATCTCGGCCAGCTCCCGGTTGAAGATGAAGCTGCGGACGTGCATGAGCCGGTTCTGCAGGGTGTGGAGGAGGAGCAGCATGAAGCGGGTGGCGTGGCTGACGGAGTAGCTCACGTCGCACAGCACCACGAGCCGCGGCTTTTCCTTACGCTTGCGCCTGAGCGCCAGGAGGAATGGGACCATGCCGTGGCGGTAGTTTTTCTGGATTGTGCGGATCACGTGGAGCTTCCCCCGGCTCTCCATCTCCTTCATCCGCTGCACGTCCTTGCGGATCCGCACGAGCATCCGGGAGACCACCTCCTGCATGTCCGCCAGCTCCTCGGGGGTGAAGGGGACCACTTTGGGTTTGATGACCCCTTGACTGAAGGCGACGGTGGGCGGGCTCTTCATGGCGTAGTCCGAGGGGGAGGGTTTGTCCATCTTCCCCCGATGGCCATCGATCTGCACCATGATCTCCGCCCCGGCGGCATCGTCGTCGCTCTCCGCCATGGCGAGGAGATTTTCCAGATCTTCGGCGGTCACTTCCTCGTCAATAATGAGGAGCGGGTCGTCCTTTTCCCGGGTCCGGTACTCCTCGTCCTTCAGCCGCTCCCCCTCGACGATGTGGATCATGGCGGTCAGGAGCTCCGTGGCGTCGAGGCCGACGGCGCCGTGCTGGCCGGTGCTGAAAAACCGGTCGAAGACCTCCTCGAAGGCGGGAATGTCGTTCATGTTCTTCACCAGGGTCAGGCGCAGGAGCGCCTTCACCGAATCCCGTCCCGACAGGCCGCCGAAGGTCAGGGCCTGGACGGCGTCGAGGCTCTCTCCGGGGGAGACCCTGATACCCCGCTCCCGCAGGGCCGTGACGAATCTGGTGATGATCCGTTCCATGGTTATCCCATCACCTGGGCGGCCAGCTCGTTCACCTGCTGGAGGTCCGCCTGGTGCTTGGCGATCACCCCCACGGTGTTGGCAACCACCTCCGGCGTCAGCTGCTTCGTGTGGAGGATGGAGAGGACCTGTGCCCAGTCCAGGGTCTCCGAGACGCTGGGAGGCTTGCGGAGGTTGAGTTCCCGCGCCTTCCGGAGGAATTCGACCATCTGCCTCGCGAGCCCCTCGCACAGTTCCGGGAAGCGGGCGCGGACGATGGCCACCTCGCGGTCGAATTCGGGGTAGCCGATGTAGAGGAAGAGGCAGCGCCGCCGCAGGGCGTCGGAGATCATCCGGGTGCCGTTGCTGGTCAGGATGGCCAGGGGCCTGTTCCGTGCCGGAATGACGCCGAGCTCGGGGACCGAGACTTGGAAATCGCTCAGGCATTCCAGGAGAAGCGCCTCGAACTCGTCGCCGGAGCGGTCGATTTCGTCGATGAGGAGGAGCGAGCGCTTCTCGGAGAGGAAGCTCCGGAGGATCGGGCGCTGCACGAGAAAATTCCGGGAGAAGAAGAGGCTCTCCTCCGCCGAGAGCCGCTCCACCGCGGCCCGCAGGTCGGCCGATTCCGAGAGGTAGCTGTCGAGCTGGGTCCGCAGGAGTTGGGTGTAGAGGAGCTGTTTGCCGTACTCCCAGTCGTAGAGCGCCTTTCCCTCGTCGATCCCCTCGTAGCACTGGAGCCGCACCAGGGGAAAGTCCATGACCTCGGAGAGGGTCTTGGCGAGGCCGGTCTTGCCGACGCCGGGGGGCCCCTCGATGAGGATCGGCTTCTCCATCCGGAGGGCGAGGAAAACGGCGGTGGAGATGGTTTCATCGGCAATGTAGCCGCCGCGACGGAGAAGGTCTTTAACCTCAAGTTCGGTGATCATGGAAAACCTCGCGTATTTCAAGTCCCCCTTTGAGAAAGGGGGATTTAGGGGGATTTGCCTGGAGTGTGAAAAGCTAAATCCCCCCCTAGCCCCCCTTTCGCAAAGGGGGGAGTGCGTGTTTCTAAGATGTGAAAGCGCCGCTGGCACCCGGAGAGAAAGCCTCTCCGGGCCCAGCGGCTTTTCTGTCCAGCCTGAACTTACTGTTTTGCTTTAAGTGTTACATGCAACCCTTGAACACGGCGCGCATATTGTCGAAGCCGATGTCAATCGGGTTTCCTTCGGAGCAGATGTCGGCGGCGGCGAACTTGGAGAGGCCGTCGAGGTCCTTCTCCTGGAGTCCCAGGTCGCCGAACTTGGTGGTGATGCCTAGGTCGTCCTTCAGTTCCTGGATCATGTCGATGAACAGCTCGCCAGCCTTCATGTCGGAGATGCTGCGGGTGTCGATGCCGGCGGCCCGGGCCATCATGGCGAAGCGCTCGGGGCAGGCCGGGAGGTTAAGCCGGCAGACGTCCACCAGGGCGATGGCGTTGCAGAGGCCGTGGGGGGAGTCGTAGAGACCGCCCATGGCGTGGGCCATGGAGTGAACAATGCCGAGTCCGGCGCTGTTGAAGCTGTAGGCTGCGGCCATTTCGGCCCAGACCATCTGCTCGATGGCCTTGATGTTGTTCCGGTTGGATGCCGACTGGCGCAGGTTGTCGAAAATCTCGGTGATGGCCCAGAGACCGGGACCGTAGGCGGACTGCACGCAGAGCCGGGAGGCGATGGCCTCGACGGCGTGGGTCAGGGCGTCCATGCCGGTGTAAGCCGCCAGATTCGACGACATGCACTGATGGAGGAGCGGGTCGTTGACCGACTTGCTCGGGGTGCAGTTGGGATCAAAGAGGGCCATCTTGTACATCTTCTCGGTGTGGTTGATGATGGAGAAGCAGGAGACCTCGGAGCCGGTGCCGGAGGTGGTGTTGATGGCAAGGTGCGGAATCTTGTTCTTCTTGGTGCACTTGAAGGCCCCTTCAAAGCTGCGGACATCCTGACCGTCGTGGCTGTAGACCAGCTTGATGGCCTTGCCGCAGTCGGTGGTGGAGCCGCCGCCGATGGTGATCATGCCGTCGAACTTGCCGGAGGCGAGAACCTTGGCACCTTCCATGACCTCGTAGTCCTTCGGGTTCGGGGTCGCCTTGTCAAAGACTTCGGAGGCAACGCCTGCGTGCTTCAGGACCCCCTGGATCGCCTCGATGATGCCGGTCCCCTTGAGCCCCGTTGTGACGATAAGTGCATTGGTCATGCCCAGGGCCTTGGCGTCGTTGCCGACCATGGTGTGGGCGCCAATGCCGATGTTCACGGAGGGGTAGGCGTGCTGCATCTTGATCGGGTATTCGCGTGGTTCGAGGCTGAGGGTCCGCTTTACATCTCTGAAATGTGGCATGGTACTTCCTCCTTTGGGTGATGTGGTTCTCGTCAAGAGAACTTCCGCTTAATCTCTGATCCATGAATCGACTGGGAATTCGCCGTCTCGTTGTGCTGGCCACCTCCTTGGAACATCGTTATAGTGATTTGCGGTATTCGTTACTCTTGCAAGCGAACAGTGCAACCATGAGCGTTTCGTTGCATGTGTTACTCCTATGAGCAAGGGCAGTGCCAATACAAACAATGGTTTATTTTTCTGTATTTATGCTGTTTTTGGGAAAGGACTGACTTTTTTTAGGTTTTGCAGTGAGGGGAAATATGAAACATAATTCTAGAATTTATGCTGTCTGTAGGCCCTGAAACCGGTATGGATAATATCCACAGTGGGGAATTTCGCCCCGCCTGTGATCAGCGGGTCGCGATTCGTGACGGGGTGGGGGAGGGTGAGGACTGATATTTTTTTCGAATAACTGATTTTGGGTGGGGCAGTTTGCGGAGATGTGATTGCGGCCAGGTATGTGTGGAGTTTTGCGCCACTGTAGAGATTCACCACACACATGTGTCGAATGGCTTGCGACAACCCTGCAACAAGGCTTCTGACAGGCACTTTCCCGGCCACCCGATGGCATGGCTGCATGTGTCGGGTGGCCGGGTGTGGTGAATTTCTACAGCTGCGATGAGGGAAAAGGTCAGGTGGGGAGGCCGTAGCGTTCCAGTTTTGTGTAGAGAGTCTTGCGGTCGATTTCCAGGATTTTTGCCGCCTTGCTCTTATTGCCGTCGAACTTTTCGAGGACCCGCTGGATGTGATCCCGCTCCACGACCCAAAGGGGGAGCTGCGGCGCGTCGGCTGCGCCCTTCGGGATGGGGGGCGGGGCTATCCGGGGGGGCGAAAACGGCAGAAGGTCGGAGGAGATGACCGGTTCGGTGGCCAGGATGCTGGCGCGACGGATGGTATTCCTCAGCTCCCTCACGTTGCCGGGCCAGGAGTAGGCGCAGAGGGCAGCCATGGCTTCCTCGGATATCTCCCAGTTCGCGCAGCCCCCTTCGTTGACCGATTTGAGAAAGTAGTAGGCGAGGGGGACGATGTCGTCGGTCCGCTCCCGCAGCGGCGGGAGATTGACCGGGAGGAGGTTGATCCGGTGGTAGAGGTCCTCCCGGAACTCACCCCGGGCCGCGCACTCGTCCAGCTTCTTGTTGGAGGCGAAGACGTAGCGGACGTTGACGCTGATGTCGTGATTCCCCCCGAGCCGGCGGAAGGTGCCGGTTTCCAGGATGCGGAGGAGCTTCACCTGCACGTCCAGGGGCATCTCCGAGACCTCGTCCATGAAGAGGGTGCCGGTGTCTGCCAGCTCGAAGAGGCCGGCCCGCCCCTTGGTGGCGCCGGTGAAGGCCCCCTGCATGTGGCCGAAAAGCTCGCTCTCCGCCGTGTTGGCGTTGAGGCGGCCGCAGTTGACGGTTATGAACGGCTTGCTGACCCGGCGGCTAGCATCGTGGACGGCCCGGGCGATCAGTTCCTTCCCGGTGCCGCTCTCGCCCCAGATGAGGACGTTCTCGTCGGTGGGGCCCCAGCGCTTCACGGTTTCGAGCACCTTCACGATCGCCTGACTCTTGCCGACGATCCGGTGCTCGTCCAGCTTGCTGATCTCCATCTTCAGGCTGATGTTCTCGATCCGGAGTCGGTTCTTTTCGTAGGCCTTGTCGATCACCATTTCCAGTTCGTCGAGCTTCACCGGTTTGGTGAGGTAGTCGTAGGCGCCGTTGCGGATGCATTCCACCGCCGTCTCGATGGTGCCGTGGCCGGTGAAGACGATCACCTCGGGGACCGTGGACTCGCTCCGCATCAGCTTGAGGGTCTCGACCCCGTCCATGCCGGGCATCCGGACATCGAGCAGCACCACGTTGAAGATTTCCTGCCGGTATTTTTCGAACCCCTCTTCGCCGTTGGCAGCCGAATCGACCTTGTAGCCGCTCCGCTGCAGCTCCGTTTCAAGGAGCTCCCTGAGGGGGTGCTCGTCCTCGACAATGAGAATTTTCGTCTCTTTGCGTGTTCCTATCGCTGACATATCGGAAGCCTCACCGTAAATTTCGATCCTTTTCCCTCAGTGCTCTCAACGCGGATTTCACCGCCATGCTTCTTGATGATGTTGTAGCTGACCGCGAGACCGAGGCCGAGCCCCTTTCCCACATCCTTGGTAGTGAAGAACGGATCCCAGATCTGGTCCAGCATGGCAGGTGGAATGCCGCAGCCGGTATCGCTGATGGTGGCTGATACCGATTCGCCGTTGCAATGGGTGATGATCTCCACCTGACCGGCCCCTTCTATGGACTGGAGCGCATTCATGGCCAGATTCAGGAACACCTGCCGAAGCCCCGCGGCATCTCCCTTGATGAGGGGAAGCCCCTCATCGAGGGATTCCTGGATCTCGATCCTGTCGAACCGGGACTTATGTATGACCAACTGGAGAACCTCGCGGAGCAGCAGGTTCACGTCCACGTCGCCCACGGAGCCGTCGGATTTTCTGCTGAAGGAGAGAAGGCTGTCGATGATCCCCTTACAGCGGTATGACTCGCGGATGATGACCTCCAGATACTTCCTGAAGTCGGCAAGCCGCGGGTCTTCCGTCAGCTCCGGGGTATCCCGGAGGCGGCGCAGCAGGGCCTCGGCATAGCCCGCCACTGAATTCAGGGGATTGTTGATCTCGTGGGCCACCCCCGCCGCCAGCATACCGATGCTCGACATCTTCTCGGCCTGCATGAGTTGGAGCTCGCTGAGGCGTTTCTCCGTGACGTCCCTGAGAAAAACGAGGGCACGGGTTCTGCCGTTGTGGTCGTCAATGGGGGTCGCCGTGACATCGAAGTACCGTGTCTCCTTTCCCACGTGCGTGGTGGTGAACGATATCTGCGTGCTTTCGCCGGCAAGGGCCTGTTCCACCGGGCACTGGCCGGGCGAATGGTCGGTGTCGGGATGGAACAGCGCCCGGCACGACCTGCCGACCAGGGTCTGGGCGGGAAAGAGGCGCGGGCAGATATGATTGCGGTGCTGGACATTGCCGTGATGGTCGTACACGACGACGCCGTCGCTGATGGCGTCAAAGACCGCCTGGAGCTCGCTGCTCTTGCTCTTGAGCCCCAGGTTGGCGGTTTCCAGCTCCTGAATCTTCTGCTTCACCTCGGCATAGAAGCCGATCTTGGAGCTGTCCAGCCCCAAGAGCCGTTCGAGGTTCGATTCGTCGATCCTGGTGCGCTTCACCTCTGCCATGTCAGTAGGCCTTCTCGAGTATGGAGAGGAGATCCCGCTCGTCGGCCTGGCGTGGCGAGGTGACTATGCAGACGTCGTCGAGGGCGCGACGGGCAAGGTCGGGGAGATCCTGCCGTTTGACCCCGAGGCTCTTCAGGCTGCGGGGTGCTCCGGCGGCGTCCAGCATCGTATCCAATACTTCCTGAACCACCTCGGACGCCTCGCTGCCGCCCACCTCGGTCCGATGCCCCAGCCCCCAGGCCAGCTCGGGAAGCTTCTCGGTCACGACGGGAATGTCATACTTGATCACCTCCGGCAGGAGCACGGCGTTGATGCTGCCATGGTTGGCGTCGTAGAGCCCGCCGATGGGATGCGCCAGAGCGTGGACTATCCCCAGAAGAGAATTGGAGAAGGCCATGCCGGCGTGGAGGCTGGCCCGGGCCAGGTTTTCCAGGTCGCCCGGTGTCCGTTCTCTGACGGCATTTACCAGGCTGGCGGAGACCAATCGCAGGGCCTTGATGGCATGCACGTCGGTCAGTGAGGTGGAGGCCACCGAGAAGAACGCCTCCATGGCGTGGCTCAACGCGTCGGTGGCCGTGGTGCAGACGTATTCGTCGGGAAGGGTTTCCAGGGTGTCGGGGTCGGTGAGGCTGATGTCGGGAGCGACGCAGCGGCTCATGATGGTCAGCTTGCAGCGCCGCTCGGTGTCGTTGATGATGGCGAACTGGGAGACATCGGAGCCGGTCCCGCAGGTGGTGGGGCAGAGGACCAGCGGGGGAAGGGGGCGGATGATCCGGTCCGATCCCACATAGTCCCTGATGCGGCCACCATTGGAAACGAGGATGGCGATCCCCTTGGCGGCGTCCATGGCGCTTCCGCCCCCGAGCCCGACGATTACATCGCACCCCTGGCGGATATACTCCAGTGCGCCTTCTTCCACCTCAACATCCTTGGGGTTCGGCGTGATGTGATCGAAGTATATAACCTCAAGACCCGCCTCCATGATGCTTTTGAGTGCCCGGTCCACCCACCCGGCGGAGAAGAGCCCCTGATCGCTTACCAGAAAGACCTTGTGTCCCCCCAGGCGTCGCGCGCAGGACCCGATCTGGTTCAGCAGCCCCCTTCCGAAGATGATCTCGGGAACCTCGAACTTGCAGTGGTGAAGCGTGGTTTTGCTCTGATCCATTGCTGCTCCGTCCGGCTCTTGGTTTGCTGCGGGCTGTCTGCGGCTGATATGACTGCGATTGTGTAGTAAACAGATTAGCAATAGTTATGCCTTAATGTCAAACGAGGTTTTATATTTTTGAAAACGATTAATCTGATTTTTTCGAATTATGGTGATTCGATTCATTCTGCTTTTCTCTTTGTTCTGGGTGTGGTGAGAAAAAATTCCCCGCTGTGGGAATACTCCCCACCGAACCAGCGTGGCCAGAATTGGGGGGGTATATTGTTGAAATCCAGTTATATTGAGATGTTATCAACCTGAAGCCGTCTCGTTGTCTCCGATTACTACCAGGATGGTTCTAAAAAACCCATGTTTTATTTGTGGCACCACCGTTGCACAGGGCAGTTGTCAATACAGCCGATGCAGACGGAAAGCAAGGAAAGTACTTGCCGGCCGAAAGCAGCCAGGTTGTTACTCCGTTGGGGCAGGAGGGACCTCCTTCATTCTCCTGCCCCCTTTTTGTCTGCACAAACTTTATTGATAACAATGTTTTACATGATGCTGACGGGCCGGCTGTGTCCGGGGCCCACTAACCCAAGAGGAGGTAAGTTCATGCGAAAAACCGGAATGATTGCGGCAATGCTGGTGGGTGGACTGACGGCGGGGACTGCGCATGCAGGCTTCGTGGTTGGCGGTGAAAATGGTTGGCAATTCACCACTGACGGCTTCATCAACGTATTTGCCACCTACGAGTCGATCGACAAGAAGCCCGCAGGGGTCACGGGGGGGCAGCTCAACGGCGATCTCCCCACAGACCAGTCTTCCCAGCAGTTCAGGGTGAGAACCGGGCTTCTGCCGGTGGGGATCGGGCTCAACATCAAGTCGCCCACCATCAAGGAAGTTGATTATACCGTGCGACTCGGCCTCTATCCCCAGATCCAGAACAAGGGGGGGAGCCGTACCGACCTTTCCCCGAATATCGATTTCCGGGAGATCTACTTCACTGCCGACGGCAAGTTCGGTCAGATTCTGGCCGGTCGGGCCATTAACCTCTACCAGTCGAAGAACATCCTGACCGACATGTCTCTCTTCGGCGTCGGCGTGGTGGGGCCGGTCACCTCCGGACCGACCATGGGGCACATCGGCTACGGCTATCTCTATCCCAACTTCGGTGCCCAGTTCCGCTACACCACTCCGGACCTGAAGGGGGTCAAGGTTGCCTTCAGCGTCAACGACACCAATGATATCGGTGCCGCGCAGAAGAGAAACGTCCCCCGTCTGGAAGCCGATGTTTCCTATGCCACCACCTTCAACGGGGGCAAGATGCAGGCCTGGCTGGAAGGCCTCTACCAGACGGCAGGATTCTACGACAGCAGTGCCGTCCGTCCCGGCGGCCATGCCACCTCGGTTGGCGGTGCCGGTGGTGTTCAGGTCTTCCTGGGGAACCTCGAACTCCTGACCTCGGGCTACGGTGGACGGGCACTGGGAATGCTCGGCATGCAGGGTGCCGATGCCACCGATGGCGTCGGCAAGGAGCGGTATAACTGGGGTTTCTTGACTCAGGCGACCTACCAGCTGACCCCCGAGTGGAAGCTCGGTGTCAACTACGGCCAGTCACGGGCGGAACAAACCGATGCGGACCGGGCGGATGTGAGCTCCCATATCAAAATGCAGCATGCCGCGGTGGGCGCAGTAACCTACAACGTCAACAAGAACTGGCAGATCATGGCGGAGTATACCTGGGCCCAGGACAAGTGGTTCAACGGTTCGCACCAGAATGGCAACATGGTGGCGCTCGGCACCTTTTTCTACTGGTAACAACGGGGCCGTCGCCCATAACAGCTGACCACGAAAGGAGTTTACCATGCCAAAGTATGTCATTGAGCGCGACCTGCCGGGAGCAGGCAACCTGTCCCCCCAGGATCTGAACGCCGTGTCCCGGAAGTCATGCAGCGTGCTGTCTGGTCTTGGTCCCCAGATCCAGTGGATCCAGAGCTATGTGACCGACGACAAGATCTACTGCATCTACATCGCGCCCAACAGGGAAATGGTTCTTGAGCATGCGAAGCAGGGCGGATTTCCGGCCAACAGCGTAGCGGAAGTGAGAACCGTTATCGATCCGACCACTGCCGAATAGCCCCAACCCTCTCCCGGCAATGGCAGCGGCGCCTGACGGGAGAGGCCAGATCATCAAGGAGACAGGTTATGACGTTAGCACTACTCGTTCTGATCAGCATCATGTGGATACCGGTCGGCATGTTCTTCCTGGGATTCGGGGAGGCCAAAAGCACCGGTTTCGTCAGTGCCGTTGTTGGTGTACTTGTTGTTGTGGGCGCGACCCTTCAGGCGGCTGTTTTTACCGATCCTTTCACTGCGGGGTTGCTGTTCGTGTTCGGCGTCCTGTACATGCAGACAGGCCATGCCCTTCTGACGGGGGTGACGGACCTGCGGACCGTCGGGAACGGTGCCCTGATCGTCGGCATCGTCTGTGCGGTTTACGCATATCTCTTTGCCACCGGCGGCGGCCATAAGGCTGATGGGAGCACTATCATCGGCGTTGCCCCCTACCTGGCATTCATGAACGTGACCTTCGTCGTTATCTGCTTGACCGTTACCGGTGTGACCTATGGCAAGATCAGCGGCAAGGTTGCCGCGGGGATGTTCATTGTCCTTACGTTCACCTGTCTGCTGACCCCGGCGTTTTCTCTGATGGGATACGGGAAACTTCCTTTCTAGACCACAATCAACTGACAGAAGGAGTCTTACATGAAAAAAAGCGCACTTATCATTATGACGGCTTTCCTTGTTTCGAGTGCCATCCCAGCCCTGGCCCAGGAACCGACCAAGCAGGATCAGGTCATCTGCAACCTCTCCGCGAAGAATTGCCTGGGCGAGGCTGCTGCCATTCAGAAGCGGGTAAAGAAGCTGCAGTCCGAAATGCAGAAGGGGAAAAAGACGTATTCGCCTGAAGATGTGCAGAAGCTTGAGCAGAAGCTGAAAGAAGCCCAGGAGATCCTGGACAAGATCGAAGGGAAGCCGACGAAAAAGTAGAAAGTTGAGGAGAGGGGCCGAGCGCCCCTCTCCCTGCTCCTGCGTCACGGACGTATCGAAAAAATCTGTTATTCTCTTGGAAATGGGTGCCGGGAAGGAGAACAGCATGGAAACGGCGAAGCGGATCTCAATGGACGGTGCAGCAGGGCGGTTGCTTGTCATGGCTCTTTTCGTGGCGGTTGGTCTTGCCGGGTGTGCATCTCTCAAGGGGGGAACTGCTGAAACCCCATCCGTGAAGACCATCTGGAAGGTACGGGACCAGTATGTTCAAGTGGTGCCCCGGGAGCGGGAAGGGAGCGGGACCGTCGTTGTCAACGAGCATCCCGCAACGGTTTCCGCCTCTGAAATCCGCGGGCTGCTTGCGTCGGTGGGGCTGGCGCGGCAGGGGAGCGAAGCCCCCCTCTTTTCCGATACGGAATTGAGGATTCTTGAAGATGCCGCCGTCAAAGGGCTGAACCAGGCAGGGCCGGATGAGGACGTCACCTTCGCCGTCTACGGCTATCACGCTGCGCTCCAGGGGTTTCTCAAGGAAACGAAAGTTACCACCGGCCGGATGTTTTACCAGGATGGAAAGCTCAACCTTATCCTCGGCATCGTCCAGCGTGACGTCATGGACACCGAAGACCGGAGGCTCAACCCGTTTGTGCCGGGCTCCCGTCTGAAGCAGTCCGACCTTGATGGCCGGATCAAAGTGCTGAATGACGGGGCGCCGTTCACCATGAAGCGGGTGGACTGGCTCGTCTTCGACCGGTATGTTGCTCCTCCGCCTGTCGTGGAGAGTCTCAAGCCCGCTACGCCGCCGGCCGTGCCGGCCGCCGGGCCATCAGCACCGGCTCAGGAGATACCGAAACGGGTTGAACGGCCGGCTGATAAGCCGAGAAATCTTGAAGAGCGGCTCATCCTGCTGAACGACCTGAAACAGAAGGGGCTCATCACCGACGAGGAGTACCGGTCGAAGCGTCTGAATATTCTGGATGAGATATAGCAACAACGACACCACAGGGAGGCGCACCATGGCAGATGCAAAAGTGACAGTGATTGCCCGGGCCCGGGCCAAGGCCGGCCTGGAGGAGCAACTGCGGCAGGAGATCACGGCCCTCATCGCACCGACCCGGGCGGAGCCCGGCTGCATCAACTACGACCTCCACCAGTCCGCGTCCGATCCGGCTCTCTTCATGCTCCACGAGAACTGGGTCAGCATGCACGCCCTCGAAGAGCATCTGGCCATGCCGTACCTGGAGGCATTCAAGGCGAAGGCTCCGGATCTGCTGGCCGAACCCCTTGATTTATCTTTCTGGACGATGATCTGATAATTTCCCTTCGACGAAAAATTTCTTCTTGCATAAGTTTTACTGCGGAGTAAAATTGAGTTAAACAAACGTTTGAACAAGGCTGCCATGTCGAAGTCCGATCAGCGTTCACAACTGATTGCCGCCGCCACGCCGCTCTTTGCCGTCAAGGGACTGAGCGGCGTCAACGTGCGCGAAATCGGCCGGGCCGCCGGGGTCAATCCCTCCCTGATTTCCTACCATTTCGGCGGCAAGGAGGGGCTGTACGCGGCGGTCATCCGGGAACAGTTCGCCGGTCTGGGCCGGATAGCCGAAATTGCCGACAGTGACCTTGCCGTTGAGGAAAAATTTGCATCCTATCTGCTCGAATGCGGCATCTGCTTCCATAGGGGAGGCGCCGACCGGTTCGTGCCGACAACCGCCAGCGCCAACCCCGATGTCCCTGAATGCCCCCACTGCCTCAACAACGATGCCGACACCTTCGCCAGAGTGGCGAGGAAGGTGGAGGATGCCGCATGACCGAACGTGATGTGACAAAGGGTGATGCCGATTGCCGCGAAACCCTCATTACCGTTGCCACCCCGCTTTTCGCCGAGAAGGGGTTCAACGGTGTCAGCGTCCGGGAGATCGCCGGCTATGCCAGCGTCAATATCTCCATGATTTCTTACTATTTCGGCGGCAAGGAAGGGCTCTACGCTGCCGTTCTCAATAAGCAGTTCGCCGTCCTCAAACGCGTCGCGGAGATCAATACCATGGAGTCCGATCCCCTGAAGAAATTCGAGCTGTACGTCAGGGCCACCGTTGCCCGGTACCGCAAGAGCCCCTATCTGCTCAGGTTCTACACGAGCGAGCTCACTAATCCGACCCCCTGCTTCGCCACTATCGTCAAGCCAGCCATCCAGGGGGTTGTGAAGATCCTTCAGGAGACCTTTGCCGACGGCCTGTCCCACCACCAGTTCCGGGAGGGGCTCGATCCGACGGACACGGCGCTGGCCCTGGCCGGCATGATCAATTTCTATTTCCTGATCGAACCGGCTACGGGGGAACTGGTGGACCATTCTCCCGAGCGCGACGAGGAACTTATCCAACACATCATGGATATTTTCTCGAAGGGAGTGTTGAAGTAATTTTTTTTGTCTGTGCGTTAAGCGAACGTTTGTTTAATGCATGCATGGCCCTGGACGATGACGCAGGTATCAACAGCCGCCCCATGGGGCGGCCCACACCGTAAGAAAGGGAGGACACCATGGAAGCCAACAAGATCGTCGAATGCGGTATCTGTTATTTTCAGGGAGTAGCCAAGGATTTTACCCCCGTCACCGTCAGCGCGGATTTCAGGGCGCTCGAATGCCCCAAGTGCCTCAACAATGACAAAGAGTCCTTTGCAGAGATCAAGAAGGCCGAGGGAAAGGCCGCCTGACGTTCATCTCCCATCGTCCATTTTGGGGTTGTGATGATAAAAGCCGTACCGGAAAGAACCGGACGGCTTTTTTGTTATATTGGGAAAGTCACGGCGTCCAGTGGCGCCGTGTATCATGGTTCAAGTGAGCGGCAAGGGGGTACCCTTCGCCTTCCGGTAGAGGGTCGAACGGGAAACCCCCAGTTTCCGGGCCGCGGCAGAGACGTTGCCGTTGCACTCCCGGAGTGCCTCCCTGATGGCGGCCGCCTCCACATCTTCAAGGCGTCCCGAGATGTCGTCCCATTCCCGTCCCGCCGGTGGGGGCGATGCTTCCGTCCGCTCACCGGCCTGCTCAAGAAAATCCTCCGGCAGATGTTCGACCCGTATTTCGTTCTCCCCGTCCCGCAACGCCAGGGCCGTGCGGATGACGTTCGTCATCTGCCGGATGTTCCCCGGCCAGGCATGCCGGTAGAAGAGGTCGAGCACTTCCGAAGAGAGGGAGATTCGCTCATCACCCGGCGAAAGGGTTGCCAGGATGCTGACCGCCAGGCCGATCCGGTCCGTGCGGCTGCGCAGCGGCGGGAGGGAGAGGAGAAGCCCGTTGAGCCGGTAGTAGAGATCCTCCCGGAAACGGCCGGCGGCCACTTCGTCACGGAGCCTGCGGTTGGTGGCACAGACGATCTTGATGTCGACCGGCTGGGACTTGGTCCCGCCGAGCGGTGTGACGGTCCGGTCCTGCAGAACTCTGAGCAGCCTCGCCTGGAGGGTGAGGGGCATGTCGCCGATCTCGTCGAGGAAAAGGGTGCCGCCGTCGGCCTGCTGGATCTTGCCGACACTCCCCGAGCGGCGGGCGCCGGTAAAGGCCCCCTCACGGTAGCCGAAGAGCTCCGACTCGATGAGCCCTTCGGGTATGGCGGCGCAGTTGAGGGCCACGAACGGCCCCTTTTCCCGCGGACCGTCGGCGTGGAAGGCGCGGGCGAACATCTCCTTGCCGCTGCCGGACTCCCCTTCAATCATGAGCGGGATGTCGTGGCCGATGATCTTGCCTGCCTTGCGGATGGCCGCACCCACGGCCGGGTCCCCCAGGTCGAGGGCGGCCATGGAGGCGATCGCGGGCTCCGGGGCTGACACACGGGCGGCGGCATTGGGCTCGCGGATCGGCGGATGGATGACGGGCGAAGCCCTGGTGCCGAATTTCACCCGGGCAAAGACCTCCATGCCGTTTTGGAGTCGAAGCCTGATGACCGGCTGGGGGAGGGAGCGGGCCTGCTCGAACAGTCCCGCAAGGGAGAGGTCGAAGATACTGCTGATGGTCCGTTTCTCCGCGTCGTAGCGGTTGAGTCCCAGCTGCACCAGGGCCGAGCGGTTGGCGGCAACGAAGCGGCCGTCCAGGGAGAAGACCGCGATTGCCTCGTAGAGGGTGCCGATGAATTCGGGCCGCAGGTGGAAATGGATCAGGATCTGGTCGGTGCACTCGTGGGCGAAAAACTGGTTTTCGATCATCTGGGCCGACATCCGCACCAGCGCCATGGTGTGCAGCTGGTAGGAGGCCGAATCGCTGGAGACGTCGAGCACGCCGAGCATCTTCCCCTGGGGGTCGAAGATGGGGGCCGCCGAGCAGGTGAGGAAATGGTTGATGTCGATGAAATGCTCGGCGCTGTGGACGGAGACCGGGGCCTGCTCCACAAGGGCGGTGCCGATGGCGTTGGTGCCGCTCGCCTCTTCGGTCCAGATCCCCCCCGCCTGGAGCGTCACCCGCTGGGCCTTGTCCACGAAGTCCGGATCACCCACCGAATGGAGCACCACCCCGGTTGCATCGGTAAGGACCACCACGCTGGACGTTCCGGATATCTGCTCGTAGAGCTGCTCCATAACCGGCTCCGCGTGGAGGATCAGCCGTCGGCTCCGTTCGCGAAACCCACCCAGCGCCCCGGGGGAAACCACCGGAATCTCCCGGGCCTGCCTCCCGACGTTGACCCTCCGGTCGACGCACCGCTGCCACGAACGGCCGATGACATCGGGGAGGAGTCCGTCGGGAAGCGTTTCTCCCGCAAGAAAACGTGATCTGGTTTCGATCGGGTTTGCCATCCGGCTGGATGCTGCCCAGGACATATCCACCTCCCTGTACACGAAGTCGCCAAAGCTGTAACACTGTTTTCTTTTGCAACACATGAAACAGCAACACCTGTGCCATCCTGCGACACTCGACCCACCCAAGCTCCATTGGCCATAGGCACCCTTATCCTTTCCATCCCCCTCCCCACCCTCCAATTCCTTTGAATTGCATGCTTTTTCAGATTACAAGCGCACGAGTTCAAAAACATAAAACCAAGTTTTATAGCTTGGCATGTGGGCTGCTATGGCTAAACATCACAAGGGTTCGCCCGACATAAATTAATTACCTATGGGGAGAAAGGAAACAGTCATGTCGAATGTATCAGCGCAGATCAATCAGATGATAGGACGGGCGGAGAAGGCGACGGAGTCGTTCAGGGGGTTCGATCAGCTACAGGTTGACCGGATCGTGGCCGCCATGGCGCGGGCCGGCGTGGCCAACGAGCGGAAACTTGCTGAAATGGCGGTGGAGGAGACCGGCATCGGCAACGTGGAGGACAAGGTCATCAAGAACCACTTCGGCACCCAGGTTGTCTATGACTACATGAAGGGGAAGCCGTCGGTGGGGATCATCGAGGAAGAGGACGGCATCCTCTCCATCGCCGAGCCCTTCGGCATCATCGCCGCCGTCACCCCGGTGACGAACCCGGCCGCCACGACCCTCTTCAAGGCCCTCATCGCCCTCAAGGGGCGCAACGTCATCTGCTTCGCCTTCCACCCCAAGGCCCAGAAGTGCAGCGAGGCGGCTGCCCGGATCATGCTGGAGGCCGCCGTCGAGGCGGGTGCCCCGGCCGACTGCATCCAGTGGGTCACCGAGCCCTCCATCGAGGCAACCGATGCCCTCATGAGGCATCCCGACGTGGCCCTGGTCATCGCCACCGGCGGCGGTGCCATGGTGAAGGCAGCTTACAGCTCGGGGCACCCGGCCCTTGGCGTCGGACCGGGGAACGTGCCGGTCTTCATCGAGAAGAGCGCCAACCTGGAGATCGCCATCCCTGATGTGATCGCTTCCAAGACCTTCGACAACGGTACCATCTGCTCCTCGGACCAGTCGGTCATCTTCGACGATGCCCAAGTGGCGGGAAAGGCGCTCCAGCTCTTCAAAGAGCAGGGGGCTTACCTCTGCAGCGAGGACGAGAAGGCCAAGCTGGAAGCGGTGATGTTCGACAAGGAGCGCGGCGTTCCGGCCATGGCGATTATCGGCAAGAAACCGCAGGTTATTGCCGAACTGGCCGGGTTCACCATTCCCGCCGACGTGAAGCTCCTCATGGTGCCGCTGACCACCACCGGCCCCGAGGACTGGATGAGCCACGAGAAACTCTCGCCGGTCCTTGGCTGGTACATCGTAGACAGCAGGGACAAGGCCATCTCCGCCGCCGTCTGCCAGTTGGAGTTTGGCGGCGCCGGCCACTCGGCCGTGGTCTTCACCGAGGACGAAGAGGTGGCCAAAGAGTTCGCCCTCCGGGTACCGGCCAACCGGGTCGTCTGGAACCAGCCCTCGGTCCACGGCACCATCGGCGCCCTCTACAACGACCTGGTGCCGTCTCTTACTCTCGGCTGTGGCGCCATGGGTGGCAACATCACCACCGAGAACGTCGGTTTCAAGAACCTCCTCAACATCAAGCGGGTTGCCAGAAGAAAGGCCGCGTAGCAGATATAGCGCCAATGATTGCCGGCGGCCCCGATCAAGGAGGATCGGAGGCCGCCGCTATCGACACCTGAACTGCTGCCTACTCAGGCGTGTGGGGAAAAGTTCAACAGTGTGGAAATTTACTATAGATGCGATTGGAATCATATTTCTCGCGTCGATAATCGTCCGCGCCCCACGACCCCTCGCCTGACGTCGATTGGGCACACCAAGCCCCCTTCCGATGAATCGCGGCACCGTTTCCGGTTCCTCCCTTCCGTTTTGCATCAAATCATTGCTAACGCTTCTTTTTTATTGGCATATTCCAGTGGGAGCTCGTCGGATTCCGCCATTGGCTTGTCTTTTGCTTTAAGGTCGCAATACACGCAGCCTTGAATACATCCGTGTCGGTCGTTGTTGAACCCAATTTGCACGTTTCCTAACGCGATTTACCGTTCTGCGGGAGTCTCCATGAAACACACCAAGATGACCCTATCGACCGAGACGATGAATCTCGGCTTTGTGCGCAAGGTGGAGGCGCTCTCGGGCAGTTCGGTGCGGCGCTGCTTCCAGTGCGGCAAGTGCTCGGCGGGGTGTCCGATGCGCAGCTTCATGGAGCACCCCCCCAACCGGATCGTGCGCCTTCTGCAGCTGGGGCAGTACGAGCGGGTGCTGGCGGGGCGCTCGATCTGGTACTGCGCCTCGTGCGAGACCTGCACCACCCGCTGCCCCAACAAGGTGGATCTGGCGGCCATCATGGATGCGCTGCGGAAGCTCTCCTGGGACGCCCAGGGCCCCTCCAAGGAGAGCTACGTGCAACTGGCCAACCGGCTCTTTCTCGACAACATCCGCACCTACGGCCGGCAGTACGAGATGCGGCTCGCTGCGGTCTTCAACGTGAAGAGCGGTCAGTTCCTCAAAGACCTGATGCTGGGCCCGAAGCTCATCACCCGCGGCAAACTCAAGATGTTCCACCAGAAGAACCGGAACCTGGCCGAGATCGAGCAGATCTTCAAGCGGATCGAAGAGCTGCGCAAGAAAGGGGAGGCGCCGTGACCCCCGCGAAAAATCTCCTCACCTACTCCTACTATCCCGGCTGCTCCCTCCACGCCTCGGCCAAGGAATACGACGAATCGACCCGGGGGCTCTTCAAGGCCCTGGGGATCGGTCTCAAGGAAGTCCCCGACTGGCTCTGCTGCGGCGCCACCCCGGCCCACAACGTGGACGAGCTCTTGTCCCTCTCCCTCTGTGCCAAGAACCTCTCCCTGGCCGACGGCGTAGAGGGGGACCTGGCCGTGGCCTGCGCCGCCTGCTTCTCGCGCCTGAAAGTGACCCAGCACCACCTGGCCGACAGCGACGCCAAGCGCAAACAGGTGGAGTACGCCATCGACGGGAAGGTCTCCTTCGACAAGCCGGTAAAGCACCTGCTGGAGATCCTGGCGAAGGACTTCGGCCTCGACAAACTTGCCGCCACCGTGCAGAAGCCCCTTTCCGGCCTGAAGGTCGCCTGCTACTACGGCTGCCTCCTCACCCGGCCGCCAGAGGTGCCGCAACTGGACTGCGTCGAGGCCCCCACCATCATGGAGCGGGTCGTGGGCGCCGCCGGGGCCGACACCGTTGCCTGGAGCCATCGGCTCGAATGCTGCGGCGCCAACTTCACCCTCTCGCGCCCCGGCGTGGTCCTGAAGCTCTCCGGCGAGATCCTCGCCTCGGCCAAGGCCGCCGGGGCCGACTGCCTCATGGTCGCCTGCCCGTTGTGCCACGGCAACCTCGACATCCGGCAGAAGGAGATCGAAGAGGCCACGGGGAATCGCTTCGGCATGCCGGTCTTCTACATGACCCAGCTCCTGGCCCTGGCCGTGGGGGTCGCACCGGGAAAGCTCGGCTTTGACAGCATGATCGTGAACCCGCTGCCGCTGTTGCGGGAGAAGAATCTTTTGTAAGTCTTGCAATCTGCCACGGAGACACAGAGAAAGGCAAAGAAAAGCAACAGGGATAGGCAGGATTAAAAGCTTTTCGACGTAAACCAGAAAAATTGTTTTTTTGGTTTCAATCCTGAATATCTCTGCAAAAGGGTTGTGGTTTTCTCCGAGTCTCTGTGTCTCTGTGGCAGATGTTCTACGAGGTTATTCGAATGTCCAGAATCGGCGTTTTTGTCTGCCACTGCGGCGAGAACATATCGCGCACCGTTGATGTGGAGAAGGTGGCTGCCGAGGCCACCAAGCTTCCCGGCGTCGCCTTCTCCTGCGACTACAAGTACATGTGCTCCGATCCCGGCCAGAGCCTCTTGAAAAAAGCGGTTTCCGAGCACAATCTCGACGGCGTCGTCGTGGCCGCCTGCTCCCCCCGCATGCACGAAAAAACCTTCCGAAGCGCCGCCAAGAGCGCGGGTTTGAACCCCTTCCTCTGCGAGATGGCCAACATCCGCGAGCACTGCTCCTGGGTCCACGAGGACAGGGAGGAGGCCACGGCCAAGGCCGCCGACATCGTCGCCATGATGGTGGCGCGGGTCAAGAAGGACAAAAAGCTCGTCCCGATCACCGTCCCGGTCACCAAGCGTGCCCTTGTGATCGGCGGCGGCATCGCCGGGATCCAGGCGGCCCTCGACATCGCCGACGCCGGCCACCAGGTGGTGCTGGTGGAGCGGGAGCCCTCCATCGGCGGCCACATGGCCCAGCTCTCCGAGACCTTCCCGACGCTTGACTGCTCCCAGTGCATCATGACCCCCAAGATGGTGGATGCCGCCAACCACCCCAACATCACCCTCCACACCTACTCGGAGATCGAGAGCGTCGACGGCTACATCGGCAACTTCCAGGCGACCATCCGCAAGAAGGCGCGCAGCGTCATCGAGGAGAAGTGCACCGGCTGCGGGGTCTGCTCCGCCAAGTGCCCCCAGAAGAAGATCCCCAACGCCTTCGACAAGAACCTGGGCGTTCGCCCCGCCATCTACGTCCCGTTCCCCCAGGCGGTCCCCAACACCCCGGTCATCGACCGGGAGCACTGCACCAAGTTCATCAACGGCAAATGCGGGGTCTGCCAGAAGGTCTGCGGCCCCGGCGCCATCGACTACGAGCAAACAGATGAGCTGATCGTGGAGCCCGTGGGGGCCATCGTGGTGGCCACCGGCTTCGAGCTCTACAGCATCGGCGAAAAACCCAAGGGCTCCCCCATCAAGGGGTACGGCGAATTCGGCCACGGCACCATCCCCGACGTCATCGACGGCCTCACCTTCGAGCGGCTGGCCAGTGCCTCCGGCCCCACCGGCGGCAAGATCCTGCGCCCCTCCGACGGGAAGGAGCCGAAGCAGGTGGTCTTTGTCCAGTGCGTGGGCAGCCGGGCCCGGGAGAAGGGGATCAGCTACTGCTCCAAGATCTGCTGCATGTACACCGCCAAGCACACCATGCTCTACAAACACAAGGTCCACGACGGTCAGGCCTATGTCTTTTTCATGGACGCCCGCACGCCAGGGAAGAGCTACGACGAATTCTGGCGCCGGGCCGTGGAGGAAGAGGAAGCGGTCTACATCCGCGGCATGGTCTCCCGTCTCTACCAGAAGGGGGAGAAGGTGGTGGTCATGGGAAGCGACATCGCCGTGGGTCTTCAGGTGGAGATCGAGGCCGACCTGGTGGTGCTCGCCACCGCGGTGCAGCCGCGGTCCGGCGCCGACACCCTGGCCCAGAAGCTCGGCATCTCCTACGACAGCTACCACTTCTACAGCGAGGCCCACGCGAAACTCAAACCGGTCGAGTGCGCCACTGCCGGGATCTACCTGGCCGGTGCCTGCCAGGGTCCCAAGGACATCCCCGACACCGTGAGCCAGGCGAGCGCCGCCGCGGCCAAGGTGATGACCCTCTTTGCCAAGAGCGAACTGGAGCGGGAGCCCATCGTCGCCAAGGTGAATGAAAATAACTGTGTGGCCTGCCTCTACTGCAAGAAGGTCTGCCCCTACGGCGCCGTGGAGGAGAAGGAGATCCGGGACCGGCAGGGGAACCTCATCCGCGTCGTGGCCTACGTGAACCCCGGGGTCTGCGGCGGCTGCGGCACCTGCCAGGCGAGCTGTCCGTCGAAATCGGTCGAGCTGGATGGATATACCGATGAACAGGTCATGGCGATGATCGAATCACTCTGAACACCTGCCACAGAGGCACAGAGACACGGAGAAAACCTTTGACCCCAAAGAAACGATTTTAGGGTTATCCCCTAAGACCAAGATTTTGTTTTTTCTCTGTGTCTCCGTGTCTCTGTGGCAGATTTGAGGTTTTCATGCATCAAACGAAAACGCACGCATTCGAACCGAAGATAGTCGCCTTTGTCTGCACCTGGTGCACCTACGCCGGGGCGGACCTGGCGGGGACCTCGCGCCTGCAGTACCCGGCCAACACCCGGGTGGTGAAGTTCCCCTGCACCGGCCGCATCGACCCGGTCTTTATCCTGCGGGCCTTCCAGAAGGGGGCCGACGGGGTGCTGGTGTCAGGGTGCCATCCCGGCGACTGCCACTACATGGCGGGGAACTTCCATGCCCGCCGGCGCTTTGCCGCCTTCCGGGCGCTCCTGGACTTCATCGGGGTGGACCTGCAGCGGCTGCAGTTCTCTTGGGTCTCCGCCGCCGAAGGGGGCAAATGGGTGGAGGTGGCCACGGAGCTCACCGAGCGGGTACGCCAGATGGGTCCCATGCGGGAGTTCAAGGAGCTGGAGAGCGAGGAGCAGTGGTCCGGGGTGATCGACACGCCGGAACTCAAAGAGGCGTATAACGCGATCTGATAAAATCTGCCACAGAGACACAGAGGCACAGAGGAAAACCACAAACGTAACGTCAACAGTCTGTTTGCGATTCTGGTTTTACCCAAAGAAATCTTTAAGGTTTTTGCTTTCCTCCGTGTTTCTCCATCTCCTCTGTGGTTAAGGCTTTTAAGGGTTTTTATGACCAATACCGCACAGACAATCGACTTAAGCCTCTATGCCGCCGTCACCGAGGCGGTGCAGGCCGAGGCACGGAAGGTCCTGGAAGCCGGCATTGTGGCCGCCGTGGTGGGGTGGCAGGCGGGACGAAGAAAGGGCACCGCCCTGCCGGCCATCGTCACCGACCCGGCCAAGGCGAAAGAGCTCATCTTTTCCCCGGCCTGCGTCAACAACCTGGCCCTCTACCTCACCAAGGCCAAGAAGGAAATCCGGGCCAAGGGGAAGATCGCCATCGTCGCCAAGGGGTGCGACTTGAAGGCCCTGGTTGGCCTCATGGGTGAAAACCAGCTGAAGCGGGAGGATATCCACATCATCGGCGTGGTCTGCCCCGGGGTGCAGGGGGCCAATGCCGACCGGGCACAGCCGCTTTCAGAGACGACCATCGCCGGCAAGTGCCGGGAGTGCACGGTGCACACCCCCGAGGGGGCGGACGTCACCGTCGGCACCCTGCCGCAGCTCCCCCACTTCACCCCGGCCGAAAGCGAGGAGCTGGCCCGCCTGGAGGCGATGACCCCGGCCGAGCGGTGGGGCTTCTGGAAGGAGCACTTCTCCCGCTGCATCCGCTGCTATGCCTGCCGCCAGGTCTGCCCCTTCTGCTACTGCGAGCAGTGCCTCTGCGACCGCAACCGCCCCCAGGCGGTGGAGAGCACCCCGCGGCCGGCCGGGAACATGGCCTGGCACATCGTAAGAGCGATGCATCTGGCAGGCCGTTGCGCGGGGTGCGCCGAGTGCGAGCGGGCCTGCCCCATGGATATCCCTCTCAATCTCCTGAACCGCAAGATGGCCAAGGAACTGAAGGAGCTCTACGGCTTTGAAGCGGGCTTCGAGGTGAAGGAGAAGGGACCCCTGGCACAGTACCGGGAAGACGACGACCAGTCGTTCATCAAGTAGGGAACGCCATGCAAAAGACCATCACCGAACCAAACCTCCGCCTCCTCATCGACACGCTCGTAAGCGAGGGGAAGCGGGTCATCGGCCCAAAAGCCGCCGGCACCATGACCCTCTACGAGCCGCTCTCGCAAGGCGAGGAGCTAAACCTGGGGGAGCTCCCCCGCCGCTCCGCCAAGGAGGCCTTCTTTCCCCTCTGCGAGACCATCCTCACCTACGAGCGGGACAAGGAGGGGGTGCGGGTCACCGACGTGGACCCTCAAGCCATTCCCGAGACGGTGCTCGTCGCTGCCCGCCCCTGCGACGTGGCCGCGGCGCCGGTTCTGGACAGCGTCTTTTCCTGGGACTTCAAGGACGAGTTTTTCCTGGAGCGACGGCGCAAGACCACCATCATCGGTCTCGCCTGCGCAAGGGCCGACGACGCCTGTTTCTGCACCGCCGTGGGGCTTTCTCCCGGTGACACGAAGGGGAGTGATCTGTTCCTCGCCCCGCTCACCGACGGCGGCTACCGCTGCGACGCCATCACGGAGAAGGGGGAGGCGCTCCTCGCTGCCCACGCCGACCTTTTTAGCGATGCGGCCACGGCTGAGCCGCTCCCCCTGGCCGAGCCGACCCTGGGGAAGCTCGATCTGGAAAAGATCAGGCAGTGGCTCGACACCCACTTCGAGGACCCGCTCTGGGAGGAGATCGCGGCGCGCTGCGCCGGCTGCGGCGCCTGCGCCTTCCTCTGCCCTGCCTGCCACTGCTTCGACATCGTCGACGAGGGGGGCGAAGAGAAGGGGGCACGGAGAAAGAGCTGGGACGCCTGCGGCTTCGGGAAATTCACCAACCATGCCTCGGGGCACAATCCCCGGGACGTGCAGCCAAGCCGCTACCGCAACCGGATCATGCACAAGTTCAAGTACTACGTGGACAAGTTCGACCAGCGCCTTTGCACCGGCTGCGGCAGGTGCGTCCGCGCCTGCCCGGTGGGGATCGACATCGCCACTGTCCTCGAAGAGATCAACAGCAAATAAAACAAATCTGCCACGGAGACACCGAGGCACCGAGTAAGGCCAGAAAGACAAACAGAGCGAGTATTGTCTGAAGCCTGGCAGGTTTTCTCTGCGTCTCCGTGTCTCCGTGGCAGATTCACAGGTTTATTTATGTGCGACCACAGCAAGAACATCTACCTCCCCCAGCTGGCAACCATTGCGGAGATCGTCGACGAGACCGCCGACATCCGCACCTTCCGGCTCGTTTTCCAGGACGAGGCGGTGCGGGAAAGCTTCGCCTTCCGGGCCGGCCAGTTCGCCGAGTACTCCGCCTTCGGGGCCGGGGAGGCCACCTTCTGCATCGCCTCGGCACCGACGAGAAAAGGGTACATCGAGTGCTGCTTCCGGGCTGTCGGTCGGGTGACCGAGGCGCTCCGCTCCCTGGAAATCGGCGACACCATCGGGGTGCGTGGCCCCTACGGCAACTCCTTTCCCATTGAGGAGTTCTTTGGCAAGAACCTGGTCTTTGTGGCGGGAGGAATCGCGCTGCCCCCCTTGCGGACCCTTATCTGGCAGTGCCTCGACTGGCGGGAGAAGTTCGGGGAGATAACGATCGTCTATGGCGCCCGCACGGAAGGGGACTTGGTCTACAAGCGGGAGCTCAAGGAGTGGGAAGAGAGAGACGACGTGCGGCTGGTGAAGACCGTGGACCCCGGCGGGAACTCCCCCAAGTGGGACGGTAAGGTCGGCTTCGTCCCGACGATCCTGGAAGAGGCGGCGCCCGTAGCGGAGAACACCATCGCTCTCGTCTGCGGCCCCCCCATCATGATCAAGTTCACGCTCCCGGTGCTGGAAAAGCTCGGCTTCGGTGACGACGCCATCTACACCACCCTGGAGAACCGGATGAAGTGCGGCCTCGGCAAGTGCGGCCGCTGCAACGTGGGCAACGTCTACGTCTGCAAGGATGGACCCGTCTTTACCGCCGCCCGGGTCAAGGCCATGCCGCAGGAGTTCTGAGCAGCATAAGGACTGACACCATGTCCCCGTCACCCGCTGAAAGCCCCGCACAACGCACTCATCCCTCCAAACTCTTCGTCGAGGTGACGACCCACTGCAACCTCGGCTGCGCCATGTGCGTCAAACAGACCAAACACCACGGCATGACCGAAGGAGTCATGGCGGAAGAAACCTTCTCTGCCCTGGCCCCTGCTTTCCCCCACCTCGAAACCCTCATTCTCAACGGCATCGGCGAACCCCTTCTCCACCCGCAGCTTGAAGCGTTCATCCGCAAGGCCAAGGAGCTGATGCCGGCTACGGGGTGGGTCGGGTTCCAGAGCAATGGCCTCCTGATGAACGAGGATAGGGCCGCCTCCCTCGTGAAGGCAGGACTCGACCGGATCTGCATCTCCATGGATGCGGCATCCCCGGAAACCTTCCGGCGACTTCGCGAGGGAGGGGAGGTGGGGGACATAGAGCGGGCCTTCCGTGCCCTGACTGCCGCCCGGACAGCGTATCCATCTTCCCGTCTGGAAATCGGCATAGAGTTCGTCGTCATGAGGGATAACATCCGTGAGCTTCCCGAAGCCCTCCGGTGGGCGGCTCGACGCGGTGCCACCTTCGCCATCGTGACCCAGTTGATACCGTACGACGAGGCCCACGTCTCTCTGGTAGCCTACGACTGCAGTACGGACGCGGCTGTAGCCCTTTTCGATGAATGGAAGCAGATTGCAGATCATGAAGGAATCGATCTCGGGCGCTATCGGGAAGTGGCTTTCAGATTCAGCAGGAATCTCGAAGAACAGCGCATCGTCGATTTTGTCAACCGGATGAAAGAACACGCCCTTTCCCGAAACATTTTCTTTAACCTCGAAAAGCTTCTGATGAGGGATGATGGGTGGTTCACGGAGGCGGCAGGGATCTTTGACGAGGCCCGTACCGTTGCGGAAGAAGAGGGGCTCGATCTGCAACTGCCGGAGCTGGTTCCGAAGGAAAAGCGTTGCTGCGAGTTCGTTGAGGGGGGCGGAGCGTTCATTTCATGGGACGGAAACGTCCATCCCTGCTATTTCCTCTGGCACCGCTACCACTGCCACGTGCAGGGGTGGAACCAGATGGTCCAGCCACGGAGTTTCGGGTCCGTCACCCTGCGTGGAATCAACGATGTCTGGAACGACAGGGGATTCCGCGAATTCCGCGAAAGTGTGCTTCTCTACGATTATCCCCACTGCTTGAGCTGCACGCTTGCACCGTGCGATTACGTTCAGGCCGAAGAATTCGAGCAGGACTGCCATATTCGGCCGGAACCATGCGGTTCGTGTCTCTGGTGCATGGGGGTGTTTCAGTGCCTGCGGTAATCTGCGCCTTACTTTTTATCTTGACGCGACGCGGGAAAATATGTACTAACACCCTATAGGGTTGGTAGACAATGATTTCAAAAAAGACCAAATATGCCCTCAAGGCGCTCATCTACCTCGCCCGGGAGTACGATCGGGGGCCGATCCTCATTGCGGATATGGCCCGTGACGAGCGGATTCCCAAGAAGTTTTTGGAGCTGATCCTGCTGGCGTTGAAAAACGCCGGGGTGCTCCAGAGCAAGAAGGGGAAGGGGGGCGGCTACTCCTTGGCCCGGCCACCGCGGGAGATCAGCATGGGGCGGGTGATCCGGGTTCTGGAAGGCCCCTTGGCGCCGGTGCCATGCGTGAGCGAGACCGCCTACGCCCGGTGCGAGGAGTGTGACGACGAGTGGAGCTGCGGCATCCGGCTCGTCATGAAGGATGTGCGCGACGCCATGGCTCAGATCCTCGACAACGCCACCCTTGCCGACGTGCTGGAACGGATCGAGCAGGAAAAGCAGAAAAGCGACGGAGCGCTTTTTTACGCAATCTGAAAGCAGCGTTTTTTTGTGTCCATAAAAACTACTAAATCGATAGGCTAAACAGCAAAAAGGAGCAGACCATGAAACCGATCAAGACCTTCGCCGTACTTACCACCGCACTCATCGCCTTTGCCGCGCCAGTGGCAGCCTACGCCGAGGTGAACCTTCTCAACGTCTCCTACGACCCGACTCGAGAACTCTACCAGGATTACAACGCCGCCTTTGCCAAGTACTGGAAAGGGAAGGGGGGCGACACGGTGACCGTGAAGCAGTCCCATGGCGGTTCGGGCAAACAGGCCCGGGCGGTCATCGACGGCCTTGACGCCGACGTGGTGACGCTCGCGCTCGCCTACGACATCGACGAGATCGGAGAGAAGGCGAAGCTCATCCCCGAGAGCTGGCAGAAGCGGCTGCCCCACAACAGCTCTCCCTACACCTCCACCATCGTCTTCCTGGTCCGCAAGGGAAACCCGAAGAAGGTGAAAGACTGGAACGACTTGGTCCGTCCCGACGTGAAGGTGATCACCCCCAACCCCAAGACCTCCGGCGGTGCCCGCTGGAACTATCTTGCCGCCTGGGGCTACGCCCTGAAGCAGAAGGGGGGGAGCGAGGCCAAGGCGAAGGAGTTCGTGACCAGGCTCTTCAAGAACGTACCGGTGCTCGATTCCGGCGCCCGGGGCTCAACCACCACCTTTGTCCAGCGAGGACAGGGTGATGTCCTTCTTGCGTGGGAGAACGAGGCATTCCTGGCGGTGAACGAGCTGGGGAAAGACAAGTTCGAGATCGTGGTGCCGTCGATCAGCATCCTGGCCGAACCTCCGGTAACGGTGGTGGACAAGGTAGTTGACCGGAAGGGGACCCGCAAGGTGGCCGAGGAGTACCTGAAGTATCTTTACACCCCGGCGGGGCAGGAGATCGCCGCGAAGCACTACTATCGCCCCATCGACAAGAAGGTGGCGGCCAGGTACGCCAAGGTCTTCCCGAAGGTGAAGCTCTTCACCATCGACGACACCTTCGGCGGCTGGAAGGCGGCCCAGAAGAAGCACTTCGCCGACGGCGGGGTATTCGACCAGATCTACGGGCCGGGAAAATAACGTGATATAGGGGCTGCGACTTTCACGCCATCTCGCCGCCGTCCTCGTCGCTCCTTTGTGCGGCGTAGCGCTGCTACGCCTCCGCAGTCTCTCCTGCGGGTGCGACGATCTGGCGCAAAATCCGCAGGCCTGCATCGGGATTATGCAAAGGACCAACCACCATGGCGACAAGACCAATCACACGAAACACCGTCATCCCCGGCTTTACACCGACCCTGGGCTACACGATCTTCTACCTCTCCCTCATCGTGCTGCTCCCGCTCTCGGCCCTCGTGTTCAAGACGGCGAGCCTCACCTGGGGAGAGTTTATCGCCACGGTGGCGGCGCCGCGGGTGGCGGCCTCTTACCGGGTCACCTTCGGCGCGGCCCTGGCAGCTGCCGGGGTGAACGCAATCTTCGGCCTCCTGGTGGCGTGGGTGCTCGTGCGCTACCGACTGCCGGGGAAGCGCCTCATCGACGCCTTCGTCGATCTCCCTTTTGCGCTCCCGACGGCTGTGGCCGGCATCACCCTCTCCTCGGTCTACGCGGCCAACGGCTGGCTCGGGTCGATCCTGGAGCCCCGGGGGATCAAGGTCGCCTTCACGCCGCTGGGGATCTTCGTGGCCATGACCTTCATCGGGCTCCCCTTCGTGGTGCGGACGGTGCAGCCGGTTCTGGAGGAACTGGAGGCGGAGATCGAGGAGGCGGCCGCCTGCCTTGGCGCCACCCGCTGGCAGACCTTCCGGCGTGTCCTGTTCCCGGAGCTTCTCCCGGCGCTTCTCACCGGCTTTGCCCTGGCCTTCGCCCGGGGGGTGGGGGAGTACGGCTCCATCATCTTCATCGCCGGCAACATGCCGATGGTGTCGGAGATCACCCCGCTTCTCATCATCACCAAGCTGGAGCAGTACGACTACGCCGGCGCCACCGCCATCGCCACGGTGATGCTCCTCTTCTCGTTCCTCATGCTCCTCGCCGTGAACCTCCTCCAGAAATGGAGCAGGCGCCACGCGGCCTGACCGGGAGACTATGCTATGTCCAACAAATCATCCCGCACCCGCACCGAGCCGGCCCTGGTCCGCTGGCTCCTCATCATCGCGGCGTTCCTCTTCCTCGGCCTCTTTCTCTTCGTGCCGCTGGCGGCGGTCTTCGCCCAGGCCCTGGAGAAGGGATGGGGCGCCTACCTGGCCGGTATCCGCGAGCCTGACGCCCTGGCGGCAGTGAAGCTGACCCTTATTACTGCCGCGATCAGCGTGCCGGTGAACCTGGTCTTCGGGGTGGTGGCCGCCTGGGCCATCGCCAAGTTCGAGTTCCGGGGAAAGCAGCTCCTCATCACCCTCATCGACCTCCCGTTCTCGGTGTCGCCGGTCATCTCGGGGCTCATCTACGTCCTTCTCTTCGGGCTCCAGGGATGGCTCGGACCGTGGCTCCAGGCCCATGACCTGAAGATCATCTTCGCCGTGCCGGGGATTGTGCTTGCCACGGTCTTTGTCACCTTCCCCTTCGTGGCCCGGGAGCTGATCCCCCTCATGGAAACCCAGGGGAAGGACGAGGAGGAGGCGGCCATAACGCTTGGGGCGAGCGGTTTCCAGACCTTCTGGCGGGTGACGCTCCCCAACATCAAGTGGGGTCTTCTCTACGGGGTGATCCTCTGCAACGCCCGGGCAATGGGGGAGTTCGGCGCCGTCTCGGTGGTCTCCGGCCATATCCGTGGAGCGACCAACACGATCCCGCTCCACGTGGAGATCCTCTACAACGAGTACAACTACGCCGCCGCCTTCGCCGTCGCCTCGCTCCTGGCGCTTCTCGCCCTCGTCACCCTGGTGGCGAAGAGCTTCGTCGAGTGGCGGATGCGGGGAGAACAATCATGAAACCTGCCACAGAGGCACCGAGACACTGAGACAGCCACAAGTACCTTGCAGTGATGCGCTTTGATGTCAGAAACGGTATTTCTCTGAGTCTCTGCATCTCTGTGGCGGATTCGAAAGGATAAACGACATGAGCATAGAGATTGTCAGTGTCAACAAAGCTTTTGGCAGCTTCACCGCCCTGAACGACGTGAACCTCACCGTCCCCTCGGGGGAGCTGACGGCGCTCCTCGGCCCCTCGGGGTCGGGGAAGACGACCCTTCTGCGGATCATCGCCGGGCTGGAGACCCCCGATGCGGGGGCAATTCGTTTCGACGGCGCGGAGACCACCGACCGCCACGTGCGGGAGCGGCAGGTGGGGTTCGTCTTTCAGCATTATGCACTTTTCCGGCACATGACCGTGGCAGAGAACGTCGCCTTCGGTCTCACGGTGAAGCCGCGCAGGGAGCGGCGATCGAAGAAGGAAATAAAGGAGCGGGTCTTGGAACTCCTGCGCCTCGTGCAGCTGGAAGGGCTCGCCGACCGCTACCCGTCCCAACTATCCGGAGGGCAGCGGCAACGGGTGGCCCTGGCCCGGGCCCTGGCGGTGGAGCCGAAGGTGCTCCTCCTTGACGAGCCCTTCGGCGCCCTGGATGCCAAGGTGCGGGTGGAACTTCGGCGGTGGCTGCGCCGGCTCCACGACGAGATCCACGTGACGAGCGTCTTCGTCACCCACGACCAGGAGGAGGCGCTGGAAGTGGCCGACCGGATCGTGGTCATGAACAGGGGGCGGATCGAACAGGCGGGGACACCGACGGAGGTTTACGATCAGCCCGCCAATCCGTTCGTCTTCGACTTCCTCGGCAGCGTCAACCTCTTCCACTGCCGGTCTGAGCAGGGGCAGACGCGGGCGGCGGCCCCGGAACTCGCGGTGGGGTATGTCCGCTCCCACGACATCGAGGTGGAGCGTACCCCCACCGATGCCGCCGTGGAGGCCGAGGTGCGCCACATCCAGGCGGTGGGGCCGGCGGTGCGGGTGGAGCTCCTCGTACGCGGGACCGGCAAGACGGTGGAGGCGGAGCTCTCCCGTGACGGGGCGGAGCGCCTCGCCCTCGGATTAGGCGAGACGGTCTACGCCCGGCCGCGCAAGATGCAGACATTTGCGGGGGATTATCAGATCTAGGCTCGCCAGGGATGGTTGACCTGAGCGGGCAGGAGGGGGATGACAAACGCGGCTGTTATCAATCGGGGTGAAACGTGGAGCAGCGACTTACGAACAGGGGCGTCGCTCTCTGCCAGCAGACAAAAGCATGATTTACTGAAGAGGTTTATTCTCTAACACGACGAGCGTGCTGACGAGGAATGCCGCACCGGGGCCGGCCGCTCAGCCTCCGGTCATCTCGGGCAAAACTTCTGATAACCTCGCCTCGTGCGCCTTGATTTTCGAGGCGCTCGTATCGACCTCCATCTCCGGACCCTTTCTCTTGTGGGCTCTTTTGAATGCCATCGTACCCCTGAAAATGCCGGGACAGATAGATCAATCCTGCTCAATTATTGCCCGATACTCCGTTTGCCGGGAAAACGGTTGTCATGCGAAGTGGAAAGCGGATAGTATTTAGATAGATGATAACTACGCAAAGAGAGGCTATTATGCCGGAAAATGCCGATGCCAACATGGAAGGCACACGCGAAGCTCTGAGAAAGAGCATTGCCCGATGGACCGATAAGGAGAGCCGGCTTGAAACCGCCATCCCGAGCCTGTGGCTCTCCCGCCTCGAAGAACCGACTGAACCGATGAGCGGCATGTACGAACCGAGCATCTGTCTGGTTGCCCAAGGGGCCAAGCGCGTGCTGCTCGGAGACGACACCTACGTGTATGATGCGCAGCACTACCTGATCACGTCGGTGCATCTCCCCACGGTGGTGCAGGTGGTCGAGGCGAGCCGGGAGAAGCCCTATCTGGGGCTCATGCTGAAGCTCGACGTGCGGGAGATTGCCCAGCTGATGGGGGACAGCCATCTTCCGCCTCCCCGTGCGCAGCAGTCGAGCCGGGGCATGGCCACTGGCAGGGTGACGCTGCCGCTCCTCACCGCCTTCCAACGGCTGATCGACCTGCTGGACGACGAGCAGGACATTCCGATCCTGGCACCGATCATTCAGCGGGAAATCATCTATCGCCTGCTGGTGGGAGATCAGGGGGGGCGACTGCGCGAGATCGCGGCGACGGGGAGCCAGAGTCATCAGATCGCCCGCGCAATCGAGTGGCTGAAGGGTAACTTTTCACAACCGTTGCGAATCGACGACCTCGCTGCTCAGGCGCGCATGAGCAGTTCGACCTTTCATCACCACTTCCGCTCGATGACCGCCCTCAGCCCGCTGCAATTCCAGAAGCAGCTGCGCTTGCAGGAGGCCAGGCGCCTCATGTTGATGGAACACCTGGATGCCGCAACCGCAGCGTTTCAGGTCGGCTACGAGAGTCCTTCGCAGTTCAGCCGTGAATACAGCCGCCTGTTCGGGGCTCCGCCGTTGCGGGACATAACCCAGTTGCGACAAATGGCCGTTGGGGGGAGGGCATAGGGTGCGGGGATGCTGGACAGGGAGGCGGGGACGACCTCTTATTTTCCTGACTGAAAACGGGAGATGATGCCGGTCACCAGGAAGCCGAGATAGGTGCCGGCGATAACGTCGCTCAGGAAGTGGTAGTCCGTGACGATCAGCGCCGCCGCGAGCAGGGCGAGCCCAGAGACCACGAAGCGGCGAGCGGGGGGGTATACGTACCAGACGGCGGCTCCGAATGCGGCGAAGACGGTCATGTGCCCGGAAGGGAAACACCCGATCCCTGAACCATGAAACCAGTCGAACCGGAGCGGCATACCCTTGAGCAGCCAGAGCCGGGTATTGGTACGGCCAAAGGCGAACTGGAAAAACGCCTTGATCGGGTAGGAACAGGGGACCGCCGTGGCGGCAAGCCGCAGGAAGCGCAGATGCAGACCGCTGTCCTGACGTCGGGCCAGGAAGAAGTAGGCCAGCCACATGGCAATCGTGCCGATGCAAACCAGATACAGCAAGGTGTCCGGCAGGTTGGCAGTGGCGCTATGCAGGGTGCGGTACGAGGTGAGAATACGCATGACCGCCACGGCGACCGCCTCGTCCAGAAACCTGATGCTGCCGAGGATTGTCAGCATGGTCCCGAGGGTGAGCGCCAGCAGTGGGTGGCGATGGGTGTGGTTGTTTGTCATTCTGACCGCCGGTGTCTATCGTAAACATTTATCCATTTTGAAGCCGCGATGCTACAATGCCAGCTTCACCATCCTGTAATGGCTTTGCAAGGAGGCCAGCGTGCAGCAATCCATTCATGCAAAAAAACGAATCGCGTTGGTGGCCCATGATAACAAGAAGAAGGATCTTCTCGAATGGGCCAGATTCAATCGGGGCTCGCTCTCGATCCACAGCCTGTATGCAACCGGCACGACCGGAAGCCTTCTGGAGGAGACTCTGGCGCTGCCGGTGACCAAATTCCGGAGCGGCCCCCTCGGGGGCGACCAGCAGATCGGGGCCAAGATCGCCGAAGGAGAGATCGATTTCATCATCTTCTTCTGGGACCCCCTTGAGCCGCAACCCCATGATCCGGACGTCAAGGCGCTGCTCCGCATCGCTGTCGTCTGGAACATCCCCGTCGCATGCAACCGTGCAACGGCAGATTTCCTGATCTCGTCACCTCTGATGGCGTCGGACTACGAGCGGATGGTCCCGGACTTCAAGGAGCACCAGGAGCGGTTCAAGGCATAGACCCCGCCGGACGGCGTGCTGAATCGATGGCTGCATGCCCCCTTACTGCACTGCCAGCGGACAAAATAATTGATTCGCACGATTTATTGAAGAGGTTTATTCGCCACGCCGATGGACCACCGCACGCAGGCAGACTGAAGAAGTGGCAAAGGCTTCACTTTTTCCAGATTCAACGAGCAGATAGGAAATGACATGGATACTCGTAAGGCCATAGACGGACGGGCCGCCGTCCTGATGATTATACTCTGCCTGACGTGGGGGCTCCAGCAGGTGGCGTTGAAGGCGACTTCCGCTGAAATCGCGCCACTCCTGCAGATCGCCATCCGTTCAGGCGTATCGGCGCTACTCGTCGCCATCATGATGGCTCTCCGGGGAGAGCGGCTGTCGCTGGCGGGAGGAATGTGGCGGCCCGGTTTCGCGGTCGGATTCCTGTTCGCCCTGGAATTTCTGCTGGTCGGAGAGGGGCTGCGCCACACGACGGCATCCCACATAGTGATCTTCCTGTACACCGCGCCGGTATTCGCGGCCATAGGGCTTCACCTGAAGCTCCGTTCCGAGCGGCTGCAGCCCGTGCAGTGGTTCGGGATCGCGGTGGCGTTCTGCGGGATCGTGGTGAGCTTTTACGGGCGCGGCGGCCATGGGCCCGCCAGTTCGATAGAGAGCGTCATATGGGGTGACCTTCTGGGGCTTGCCGCCGGGGTGGCCTGGGGGATGACGACGGTCGTCATCCGAACGTCGCGTCTGGCCGCCTGCTCCGCGACGCAGACGCTCCTGTTCCAGCTTCTGGGGGCGTTTGTCCTACTGACGCTGGCAGCGGCAGGACTTGGCCAGACCTCCTTCAACCCGACCCGCCTCGGCTGGTCGAGTCTCCTCTTTCAGACGGTGATCGTCTCCTTCGCTAGCTTCCTCGTCTGGTTCTGGCTGCTCCGCCACTATATTGCGTCGCGGCTGGGAGTGCTCTCGTTCATGACGCCGCTATTCGGGGTAGCTCTGGGGGCGTGGCTTCTGAATGAGCAGTTGGAGCAAGGTTTTCTCTCCGGGGCGCTGCTCGTCCTGACCGGCATCGTTCTCGTTACCGGCCACGGCTGGCTGAAGCAGTTATGGAACGACGGAGGTATTCGTGTTCAGGGCCAGCCTTGAGATGAGGGTTGCAACCAGGTAGTTGATGATTCGAAGGGTCACCGCAGATAGCCGTGACCCTTTTTTGTTTTACGCCACCTGTTGACGGTCGCGAGGAGGGATCGACACCAAAGCATATACAGACGGCGCACCCTTCGGACCGATAAATGTTACATTCGTGCAACAATTTGATTTTATTTGGCAATGAGCGGGCATATTGGTTGATAGTTCGGCGGATTTTGATTAAATATCACGTGTAATCGGCTCTGGTCGAACATTGCAAGCCGTAACGGGCTACAGGGGATGTCGCATGAAACTTTATATCGTCAGGCATGCGGAAGCGATCGAGAGAAACGGCACCGTTGCAGAGGAAGAACGATACCTCACCCCGAAGGGACGAATCACTTTTCGACAAACGGGAGCGGTGCTGAAGAAAAAAGGAGTCCTCCCCGATCTCGTCCTGACGAGCCCCCTGGTCAGGGCCGTGCAGACGGCCGACATCCTGGTGGAGGCCCTCTCATTCGAAGGCGAGGTGCAAGCCACCGCTTCCCTTGCTCCCGGCTTTGACCTCGATGCCCTGCGCCTGCTTCTGGACGCGATCGGACCATGCCGCAAGGTCGCCATCGTGGGGCACGAGCCGGATCTGGGGTGCCTGGTTTCATCCCTTCTCGGGCTCGAAGCACCGTTCCGGATGAAGAAGGGTGCCGTGGTTGCCCTCGATGTGGAGCCGACGGTCCGGGAAGCCTCCGCCCGGTTTCGGTGGCTCGTCCACAACGGCAGGAAGCCGATCAGAAAATTGGAAGATGCAGGAGCGGAATAAGATCTGAATCACCGTATACCGTGCCCCGGTTACCCCGGAGAGAGGAGCAGGCGTGAAGAAAGAGATGAAGGAACTGCAGCGGATCAAGGGGATCGGCGATGTCCTGGCCCGGCGCTTTGTGGAGGCGGGACTCGGCACCTTCGAGAGCATCGTCGCCGCCGGCAGCGACGGTATCGGTAAGATCAAAGGGGTGCCTCCCCGTGCCATCCAGAATATCCTCGAGCAGGCCGTTGCCCTTGCCGGCGAGGGGAGCGACGAGCGCGCGAAGCGGGTGGAACAGCTGAAGGGGGCGGTCACGACCGTGAAGGAGCAGGTGGAGGGGATCGCGAAGAGCGTGCGGGAGCGCTTCAGTGAGGAGCTGGCGGGGAAGGGGGGGAAGAAGATCGAAAAGGATATCCTCAAGCTGCTCTCTTCCCTCGAAAAGGTGGAAGGAAAGCTGGAAACGCGGATGAAACGTGCCGGCAAGGGGCTGGCCAAGGCCGAGAAACGCCTTGCGGGGCTCGCTGAAGCGGGGCTCAAGGGGATCGGCAAGGGGCTGAAGAAGAGCCGCAAATCGCTGAAGCGGGTGATCGCCTGATGAAACGGGACGTGAACACGGAACTCCCCGGCAGGCTCATCGCGGTGGAGGGGTTGGACGGTTCGGGGAAATCGACCCAGATCTACCTCCTGAAACGGTGGCTCGAGATGCGCGGACTCAAGGTCTGCTTTACCGAGTGGAACTCGTCGGTCATCGTCAAGAAGGCGACGAGCAAGGGGAAGAAGCGGCAGCTTCTGACCCCGACCACCTTCAGCCTGATCCACTGCACCGATTTCGCCGACCGTTACGAACGACAGATTCTGCCGCTTCTCAAGGCCGGCTACCTCGTTCTGTGTGACCGCTACATCTACACCGCCTTCGCCCGCGACGCGGTGCGCGGCTGCTCCCGACCGTGGCTGCGAAGCCTCTACGGCTTCGCCCGTCACCCCGACCTGGCCCTCTTCTTCAACACCCCGCTCCCCGTGGCGCTGAACCGCATTCTCTCTGGCAGACCACAGCTGAAGTACCATGAGGCGGGGATGGACCTGGGACTTTCCGCCGATCCCTACGAGAGCTTTCGCCTCTTCCAGGAGCGGATTTACAATGAATATCTCGCCATGAGGGACGAGTTCTCCTTCGTGACGATCGATGGTTCGGCACCGATCGAGGAGCAGCAGGAGAAGGTCCGGGAGATTGTCGCCGCCACATTCGATCTGCCGCGTTTCCGGTGGAAAACCCTGAGATAACCGAGGTCAGATGCCCATGCAATTCTATGGTGAAGGAATACCGGGCGTTAAGCCCGAGGAACTTATCGGCAGGTTGATTGTCATCGAAGGGGCCGACGGCTCGGGGCGCTCGACCCAGATGGAGCTGCTCCGCGACTACCTGGAGAACAAGGGGCACGCCACCCTGAACGTGGGGCTGCGCCGCTCAACCCTCGTATCCGACGAGTTGAACGAGGCGAAACAGGGAAACGTCCTGGGCGAGATCACCCGCAGCCTCTTCTACGCCACCGATTTTGCGGATCAGCTGGAGAACCGGATCATCCCGGCCTTGAAGGCTGGCTTCATCGTTCTTGCCGACCGTTACATCTACACCCTCATGGCGCGGGACGTGGTCCGCGGTGCCGACCCCGAGTGGGTCCGCTCGCTCTACGGCGTCGCCCTGGTTCCCCACCTGGTCATCTACCTGCGCGTCAGCCCGGGCCAGCTGGTGGAGCGAAACTTCCGCAAAAACGCCACCCTCGACTACTGGGAATCGGGGATGGACCTGGGGCTCTCCCGCGACATTTTCGACAGCTTCATGCAGTATCAGCGCCTGATCCAGAAGCAGTTCAGCCTGATGCAGACTGAATATGGCTTTCACGTGGTGAACGGCAACCGCTCGGTCCGCTCGGTTGCCGGCGAGATCTCCCTCAAGGTCGAAGCGGCACTGGAGTTGTAAATGAATCAAGAAAACAAGACGAAACAGACCGGGACAAACGGCGGAGACCACCTCCAGGAGCTCGAACAGGAGCTGAAACACCTTCGGGCCGTGGTGCGCGAGGCGGGGGAGAATTTCATCCTGCGCCGCGAGGGGGAGATCGAAACCATCCTCTCCTACCTGGCGTCTCTCTCCCGCAAGAGCGTGCGGGAAGAGTTGCCGGAGTGGCTCCGGGAACTGCACCGGCTCAAGCTGAAGCCGGCCAAGGGGCGCCTCAAGGACCTCAGGGAGATCGACCGGACCATCGAGATCCTTACCGACCGGCTCATAAATGCCCAGAAAATTCAACCCAAGTCCGCCAGAAACAGGTCGGCAGCAGCGATTCAGGCGGCGGAATCCGCAGAGTAGCAGCCATGGATGTCACGGGGGAGACGCCGCTCTGGGTAGCTGCCCGGGTTCTTCTTGGAGCCCGCGTGGACGATTTGTTCCGGCGCTGGAAGAGGGTCGGGGAGACCTTCGACCCGGAAGAGATCCACGACCTCCGGGTGTCGTCCCGTCGTCTCCGGGAAGCGCTGCTCCTGTTTAATCCGGCCTATTCCCCCGATGCCATCGTCCGGGTTGCGAAGAAGGTCCGAAGGGTGACGCGGCTTCTGGGGGAGATGCGCAACACGGACGAGGCGCTTCTCTTCTTCAGCGACCTGGCGGACGCTCCGGAACTGCCGGATTGCGCGCCGCTCCACCTGCTCATCTCCCGGTTTGAGGAACTGAGGGGAGAGGAGCGGCAGAGGCTGGAGACGGCGCTCTCCTCGCTGGATCCGGCGGCCATGCGGAGCCTCTTCGCCCGGACCGTCAACAGCCCGTACCTCTTTTCCCCGCCGCCGGCCGGCATCGACCCCTTCGAACCCTTTGCCGCTTTCGCCCGGGAGAGTATGGAGCAGCGCCTGGCCGATCTCCTGGCTCTGGTGCCGGCGGCCCGAAGCGAGGAGAACATCGCGGCCCAGCACCAACTCCGCATTGCCGTGAAGCATTACCGCTACCGGCTGGAGATCATCTCTCTTCTCATGACAGACGGTTATGAGGAGCTCCACGGCGCGGTGAAGAGCTACCAGGAAACGCTGGGGAAGATGCACGACCTGGACGTCTTCGCGGGGATCGTGCACGAAGCGGGATTTCCCCCCGCCGAGGAGGCTCCCCTCTTGGATGCCATTGCCGAACGACGCGGTCGTTTTTATGCCCGCTTTGCGGTGATGCTGGAACGGATCCCCCTGGAAACCATCGGAGAGCGGGTGAGGAGCGCATTGTGAAGCAGAACAGGCTGGCTGCCATTGACATAGGGACCAACTCGATCCGCTGCATCGTCGTGGAGGTGATGAAGAACGGGAAATTCAGGGTCCTTGACGACGAAAAGGCGACGGTGCGCCTTGGCGAAGGGCTTTCCACCAGCGGCAGGATATCGCCGGCGGCGTGGGAGCGGGCCCTGGCTGCCCTGGTCCGGATGAAGAAAATCGTCGCCGGGTACGGCGTTCAGGCCATTGAGGCGGTGGCCACGAGCGCCGTCCGGGAAGCGGCCAACGGCGCGGCGTTTATCGAGGCCATCCGCAGTGAGGTGGGGATCGAGGTTGCCGTGATCAGCGGCGAGGAAGAGGCGGAGCTCGCCTCCCTGTCGGTCCGCAACCACTTCGACATGGAAGGGGTTCGCTACGCCATGGTCGACATCGGGGGGGGGAGCCTGGAGGTGGTGACCGCCCGCGGGGGGCTCATCGAGGAAATCTACTCCCTCGACCTGGGAGCGGTCTTCCTGACGGAAAAATATCTCGCTGGCGACCCGGTGAAGGCGAGCGAGATCCAGAAGCTGCGCCGGTATATCCGCCGGCGGCTGAAGGGGATCTTCGCCGATGAGCGCCCCGTGGTCCAATCCCTCGTCGGCTCCGGAGGCACCATAACCTCCCTCGCTGCCATGGTCATGGCCCTGCGCAACGAGGAGTACGGCTCGATCCACCGCTACGAGGTCCTCCGTTCGGAGGTGGTGCATCTCCTGGCGATGCTGGCGAGAAAGAGCCTCAAGGAGCGGCGGGAGATCCCCGGACTCAACCCCGACCGGGCGGACATCATCATCGCGGGGATCACGGTGGTGGACGAGCTGATGCGGATGTTCGACGCCAACCTGCTGCGGGTCAACGAACGGGGAATCCGGGAAGGGCTCATCCTCAAGAGCCTGCGCAAGCATGAACTGGTGGCCGAAGAATCAGAGCGGCACACCTGGCGCGATTCCGTTCTGGACTTCGCCCGCTCCTGCCATGTCGAGGAAGAGCATGCCCTCCATGTGGCGCAGCTCTCGCTCCAGATATTCGACGCCGTCAATCCCCTCTACAACCTTGGCGAGGGGGCGCGGAGGATGCTCGAAGCCGCGGCGATCCTCCATGATGTGGGTTATTTCATCAACTATTCCAGCCACCACAAACATTCCTACCACCTGATCCGCCACGCGGACCTGTTCGGCTTCGCCCCGCGGGAACGGGAGATCATCGCCAACATCGCCCGCTATCACCGCAAGGCGCTTCCGAAGAAGAAGCACGATGCCTACCTGAGGCTGGTCGAAGCCGACCGGCTTCTGGTCTCGCGCCTCGGCGGCATCCTGCGCCTGGCGGACGGACTCGACCGCCGGCGTAGCAGCGTGGTGCAGTCGGTGACCTGCACCCCCGCCAACGGCAACTTCCTCGTCACCCTCCTGAGCCGGGACGAGATCTCGGTGGAACTCTTCGGCGCCAAGCTGAAGGGGGATCTGTTCGAAGACGCCTTCAAAAGAAAGCTCGTTTTCGTGGCAGAATCGCCGTCGGTCGAGGAAGGCCCGGCGGCTGCAGGGTAGGGAGACACGGGGGGAGGCAGCTTCAGCTTGTCGGCGGGAGGCGGCAATGGGTGTGGGCCTGTTCCCACCAGCGGAGCTGCCGCAGCAGGTGGCTTTTCTTGTTCTGGTGCGCTTCCATCCGTTGGAGAATGTTGTCGAGGGCACGGATGGCATCGATGATGTGAGGCCCCTTGTTGAGCATGACGCATTCCGCCCGCTCCCCCATGGCTGCATCGGTGATCTCCGCGCGGGATGGAAGGCCGCTTTGGGCGAGAGTTTCCAGTACCTGGGTCGCCCATATTGCCGGCATATGGGCCGCCTCGCAGAGCCAGAGGATCTCTTCCTGCGCCTCAGCAAGTCGCTCATAGCCACATTCGACGGCCAGATCGCCCCGTGCAATCATGACCCCCACGTTCTGGCTTCCCATTGCCGCGAGGAGCAGGTCGGGGAGCATTTCGAACCCGCGTCGCGTCTCAATCTTCAGCACTATTCCGCACTGCTCGCCCCCCAATTCTTTCAGCGCCCGCTGCAGTCTGTACACATCCTCCACATCCTGCACGAATGACATACCCACCATGTGGGCATGCTTGACGACGAAGCGGAGATTTTCCTCGTCCTGGGCGGTCATGGCCGCAAGGCCGAGTTTTGTGTCGGGGAGGTTGATCCCCTTCTCCCCCCGGAGCTTTTCACCCTGGGGGCGGGCATGGGTGATTTCCACCCGTACCTGGTCGCGGGTCACCGTCCGAACGATTCCCCCGATCTTGCCGTCGTCGAACCAGATCCGCTCGCCGGGATGGATGGAGTCGAAGACCTCGGGGAGGGTGCAGGCTATGGAGGCGGGGTGAATGATCTTTCCCCGGGCGTCGCGCTGGGCTTCCCTGCCGGGGATGGGGGCGCGGGTCAACACCAGCATCTCTCCCCGCTTGAGGAGGATGTGAGGGTCCCGGGGGATGATCTCCCCGACCCTCCCGGCCCTGCCGTCTTCTTTGGCACTCTTCCCGGTGCGTCGGCGGTGAAAGATGGTGCCGGTAGTGACGTAGGCGGTCTTCACCGCCTCTGCCCAGCGACAGGGACCCGCCTCGCCGACAATCAGAAGGGAGCGGGATGCGCCGCGGGCGTCGGAGAATTCCACCGAGTCGCCGGTGCGCAGGGATGCGAGCCATTTCTCGGGAAGAGAAAGCATTGCATCGGCGATCTCATCCGGCGGGTCGGCGCTCCCCTGGGGCGCAAGCCATATCCGAGCCGGCTCCAGGACCCTGCCGAAGGGGTCACGTCGGGGGCGCCACTTGACGACCCTGTTCCCCGACTCCACAGTTCCCGTGCGGAGCTTGGGCCCGCCCAGATCCATCAGGATCCGGCACTTCTTCCCGAGCTCCCTCTTGGCCCGTCGCAGGTTCTCGATCATGCGCTCCCACACGGCCGGCCCATCGTGCGCGCAGTTGATCCGCATGCAATCCATGCCGGCGTCCAGAAGTTCGCGGACCAGCAGGTAGTCCTCCCCCGCCTCGCTCGGCATGGTCACCATGATCCGCACGCGCCGCTGTCCCGGTTTCGGCCCCAGGAGACGCTCGGTGTGTTCTTCGAGAAGGAGTCTCCCCGCGTCGAAGCTGACGGGGAGTTCGACGGGCGGTGTCGGGGGGAGCCCCGCAATACTCAGGAGGATTTTGTGCACGGAAGCAATCGAGGCGAGGACGTGCTTTTCGGCCCTTCCGAGGGACGAAAGACCGAGGAGTGCGAGCTTGTCCTGGAGAGGACGGATATCGCGACGCCTCATCGCGAGATAGTGGAGGAGGTTGTTGACGCTGCCGCGCCACTGGGGATGGATCGCCGACTGATAGGGGGCACACCCTTCTTCCAGCGCGTGCATGCCCTGCATGAGTTCCTGCAGCTCGGCGATGAGCGGCAGGAGTTCCCCCCTGTTCCATCCCCCGGAGCGGTCGGTCGTGCCTTTCCCTGGCGCTGACATCGCGTTCTCCCCCTCAAGACCCGAAACAGGACGCTGAAATGGTGGCTCAAGTTGAGAACATCATACCGCAGTTTTTCGCCCCGTTCCGGAATCGGCCGACCGTGCCGGGCAAATGTTGCATAACTGTAACAATGAGGGATGAGGTCGGGCCGTTCTCTGCCGCGGTCATACCCGTTCCCGGTGGACGTGGAAGGTGAGGGTCGCACCGGTCACGGTGCTTCGGCCGGTGTAGCAGAAGATCGCCAGCCAGAGCGCCTGAAGGAAGAGAATCATGGCGGGATCCCAGAGCGCCGAGAGAGCCGCCGTCAGGTCGGCACCCCGCGCGGATTCGCCCCTCAGCAGAAATGCTCCCACCCCGGCGTACAAAATTCCCAGGACCCCCATGATCTGGTACGGCGAAATGCGCCCCTCTCCCCGGTAGTCCGCCCGGAGGGTCTCGGAGAGGAACCGCCAGGCCTGGGTCACCGCCGTTGCCGTGATAAAGGCAATGGCGGTTTTCCCTTCCAGAAAGAGAACCGTCGCGAAGAGCCCGCAGGCCGCGTAGAGGACCGCGGTTATCGCCTGGACCGGCAGCACCCGGACTCCCTCCAGCCCATGGGCATAGGCGATCTTCTTTGTCCCCCCCGAAAAAATGAAGCAGCTTCCGGCAAAGATCCGGCGCAGGAGCGACGGGGCGTCCTGCAGCGGCTTGCCGTAGCAGCAGCCGAAGCTGATGCAGGCCATGCGGCCGAGCCCCTCGCCGAACGAGTACGCGATGGCAATGGCAGCGAGGGTCGCCAGGGGGGGGAGGTAGAAGCCGAGCGCCACCCCCGCGGTGCGGTTCACCAGCGGGATGAGCCAGGGGGCGATGACGATGCCGACAAAGACCGCGCCGCCCACCGTGAAGGTATGGGATTTCTTCTCCACAATCCGCGCCACGAGCCGCGAGGCGGGGACGCAGACAAGGAGGAGGGCGACTGCCAGGATGGCCACCCCCGTCGGCGTGACCCTGATAGCCCCCAGCAGGATGAAGAATATCGCCACGGCGGCCGCGTAGGCGTTGGCGGTGAGGAGGCCGTACCAGGTGAGGTTGACGCCGCGCCACGACTCCGGCGCCGCCTTCGCCACGGGAACCGTCGCCAGGATCTGCCACTGCTCGTCGGGGAGTACGGTGAAACCCCACCAGAAGTAAAGGATGATTGCCAGGGCGACTATCGAGATGAAAGAGAGCGTGGTCATGGGTGATCTCCGGGGTGCCGGCGGGGCCGCGCACCCTTAACCGGCTATGGCGTGGGCAAGAAGGGAGCGGACCGTGACGTCGGTTTCCACCAGGGGGCGCTCGAACCCGCGGGTGAAGCGGCTTGTGGCGGTGGGGTGCTCCAGGTTGCGGAGCAGATCATCGGCGAACCGCACCCGTCCTTTCTGGAAAAGCAGGACGTCGGTGCTGCTCCCCGGGCGGAAGAGGCTTTTGGGCTGCCCCTTCTCCACGAACATCCCCGGTTCCGGCGGCTGGGGCGCATCGTAGCGGTGGGCGCTGTAGCAGGGGGCGATCTCGCCGATCATGAGCGCCACCACTTCCACCATCGCCACGAGGCCGACGCAGCTGCCGCGGGGGACATCGGTGTCGATGACGGTCACTACCCGCTTGTTCTTCGAATAGGGGGTGGCGACCGTCACCACCGCCGTCGGGTTGCAGGAGTGGTAGGTCCCGTCGACTTCGTAGCAGTCGACGACCCGCCCGGAGACGGGGAGATGGTTGTAATGGTATTTGTCGGGGGTGAGGCGGAAGATGGCGAAGTCCCCGCCGGTGAAGGCGCGGAGCCATTCCCGCCGGCCGCCGAGGAGCTCCTCGAAGGAGAAGAACTTTTCCTTCAGGAAGAGGCTCGATGTCTCCGCGAAGGAGCCGACGAGCACCCGGGCATCCGCCGGGCAGACGATGGTGCCGGGCCCCTCCGGAAGGGGGCGGCATTCCCAGTAGCGGATCTGGCGTTCGAATACCTTGCGGGGGGTGTCGAGCCGGTCGGGGGGGACGAGGCATTCCGTCGGGTCGATGCCGCACTGTGCCATGAAGTTCCCTGCCGAGCGGAGGGGAAAGTCGAAATTGAGGTAGCCGAGGAGAGCCGTCGACCAGCTGCTAGTGGCGAGCCGGAAGAAGATCGGTGCGTTTTCCCGGGCTCCGGTGTAGAGCAGCCTCACCATCCGGTCGCCGATCAGCTGCTCCGTCCGGACTTCCCCGCTCTCCCGGTCGATGTACTGGTGCTGCAGTGAGAGGTGCATGGATCTGTCCTTATTATGAATTGGCATCTCCCCCGTCGCGGTGGACGGTGAGGAGAACGAGGTTGATGAGCCGGCGCAGTTCGGGAAGCGGCGCCTCGCCCCGCAGCAGTTCCTCCCTGATTCGCGAGAGGTATGCCGTGGCCTGCTCTCCCTGGAGGACAAAGCGGAGAGCCTTGCGAAACGCCTCGTCCTCCCCGGAAGGTTCGCGGTCGATCTGCGCGAAATCTTCTTCGAGAAATCGGAGCGCCTCGGCCAGATGCCGCCGACGGAGGGTCTCCCGGTAGTAGCGCTCCGCCCCTTCGTTGAACTCCCGGGCATTGACCGCCAGGGGGGAGGAGGCGTTCACCTCGGCGAGGATTCCGCGGGTCAGCCGGCCCGCGGCGCTGTACCGGTCCGGGTCATCCAGTCGTGCACTAAGGTCACGGAGCGTTTCGCCGAGCCCCATCATCTCGACGAGATCGGCGCCGTCTTCGGCGAGGACCCGCAGCAGTGCCCGACGGTATTCGTGAAGCGTTACCCGCAGATAGCCGGGGTAGCGGCGACTGGCGCGGATGCCGCGGGTCCGTTCGAGGAGCCGGCGCAGGAAGGCGTTGCCGCTGGTGCGGTGCACGTAGAAGGTCGGAATGCCGACGGCAGCACCGAAGAAGATCTGGCGGCGCTCGCTCTCCACGGAGGGGTCGTCGGGGATGTCGGCGTGGGAGACCATGCCGGTGGCCATATATTTGAACGCCAGGGCGGTCACCAGCGTCTGGATATCCACGCCACGCCCCATGTCCTCGGCAATGCTTTCGAACTGGCTGTAATACCTCCCCTCGAAGCCGGAAAATCCCATTTTGGCGAACTCGCGCTGCTTGTAGAGGAGATAGACCGACATCTGCTCGTCGAACACCCCCATGTCCGCCAGATCTTTCCGGAGGCGGTCGGCATTGCCCGGAGTGCCGTCCAGCGCGGGGCTGCGGACGGTGGAGAGGATGCAGACCAGGTAATCGACCAGACGGTAATCGGGGACGCAATCCCCCTTTAGGCCGAAGATGCCGCTCGCCATCCGGTCGAGCCACTGGGGGCCGAAGGGGGTGATGGGGGTGCCGAAGAACGACAGCCGCGCCTTCTTCCGCCACCGGCGCCAGAGCATCCGGAGATGGGTGTAGTCGAGCTCGTGGGGGAGGAAACCCAACGCCCGTTCGGGGTGGAAATCGGTATAGGCGAGCCGGTAGGGGGCAGCGCTGTAGGTGCCGACGAAGAGCGGCAGGAAGTGCTCGATGACCTTGGTGGCCAGATCTCCGAGATACTTCTCGTGCCGGGGGGTGAAGCCCGACGCGGGATTGCCGAGGGCCCCCGTGAGGAGCCGGCTGCCGAGGCTGACGTGGGTGCCGTTGTTGGCGAGGCTCACACTGGAGACGTTGGGGAGGACCACCAGGTTGTTGCAGATGATCCCCGCCTCCCGGAGCTTGGCCACGGCGTTCAGCTGGCTGCGGGAGAGGACCTGGTGGCAGAGCTGCATGTAGCGGTATTTTTCCTCGCCCCGGTCCCAGCCGGAGAGGCAGGGGCTCATGAAGAGCTCGCGGTAGAAGGCGTCGGGAACGAGGTCGTTCAGCTCCTTCTGGCGGACCGGCGGATGGGGGGCGAAGTAGATCATTGCCTGCTGGCCGCTCCGCTCCAAGCCGAACTGCCCGTTGGCGTAGCTGACGAGGAGCTGGGTCAGGAGGAAGCGGACGGCCGTTTCCCGGGCGATTCCCCGTCCCATGCCGGTTTGGGGGGAGAGGGGGACGACGTTGAACGAAAAGGTCTCCGGCGAGGTGTTGTCGTTCAGGTAGTGGCCTAGGAGCCGGATGCCAGTCCGCCGGATGACGGGGGGGAGAATCCCCTGGGTGCCGATATGGTCGGCCAGGGAGAGCTTTATGAGGTAGCTGATCGGGAGGCGGAGGTGCTCCTCCCCCTCGGCGACGGTTATGGAGAAGCGCTCCGCGTCGCTGCGGAGGCCCGCCGCCGGATTCCCCTTGTCGGCTCGGAGATCGGCTGCGAAGAGATGCGCGGCGAAGGGGGAGAGGAGCCGGCGCGGGAAGCGGACCCAGCTGTTCTCCCAGACCCGGGAGGGATTGTCGTTCAGGAACCGCTCCAGATCGCTCACGAGCCGCCGTGGCGCCTCACCGGCAGCGGCCCGCTTCATGATGTTGGCGAAGTAGTTCGACCGCTCGATGATCTGCGGCAGGTCCACCGCCTCCTTCGCCCCCATCACCACCGCCTGGAGCTCCGTTTCGGAACCGGCGGTCGTGTCGCCGGCGGTGAAGGGGAGCGATGCCGCCATCTGCCGGGGGGACGCGAATGAGACGCCGGCCAGCTCCAGCGCCTGCCGGATGGAGTGGAAGCCGTTCGCCGGTGCTTCCGGTGCGGTCCCGCCTTCTTCCAGGGTGAATGCGTGCTGCGTGGACAACGGCCTCTCCGTTTCTCGTGCCCCCTGCTGTCGGGCGCCGCTCTCATGAGTTGAATCATCGTACGGAGACATTGTTGAGCGGATGTGGCGACGGTGTTAAACATTCGACAAGAACGGCACAGGGAATTGTCACACAATTGTTACCCGGGTGGCGTTGACAATGGTGTGGTTTCGCCGCCATCATGGCGGCAGACGCGCACGATTTTCATGTAACGATGAGGTGTCACGATGCTCCGAAGAATACTCCCGGCCAGACGTCTCGGTGCCGGTGCCGTTTTCCTCTCCGGCCTGCTCTTTGCTGCCGTCGCCGCCGGCGGTGCCGAGTCCGAATCCCGGGAATCGCTCTACTCCATCTTTTCCCGGGGCTTTCGGGTGGGAGAGTTGAAGACGGTCTGCACCCCCGTCCCGAACGGGGGGAAAAAGGTGGTGAAGTTTTCTTCCACCACCAAGGTGAACGCCAATTTCGTCTTCTACTCCTATGCCCTCGATACGAAGGAGGAGGCGCTCGTGGGGAGCGAGGGGGCATTCCGCTACCGGCGCACCACCCGGGAGAAGGAGTCCCGGGCCGAAGTGGAGGGGCGGCTCGAAAGCGGCCAGTTCCAGTTCGACGTGAACGAGAACGGCACGCGGCGCCGCATCGCCATCGACCGCCACGCCTACGACCACACAACCATGGAGTGCCCGGAAACCGCCATGAAAACGCCCGGGGAGCGGCTGTCGCTCCGGCTCCTGGACCTGGAGCGGCTCGAGGTGGTGGTGCGGCACTACCGGTACGTGAAGGACGAGGTGGTGACCATCAACGGCGCGCGGATCGCCTGCAAGGTCATCGACTTCGACGATCCCCACAAGAAAGGGCGCCGGTGGATCAGGGGAGACGAGGCGGGAGTCGTCATCGCCCGCCAGGAGGGGAGCGGACAGGGGGGGAGCTATTCGCTGCGGATGACGAAACTCTCCGGCTATCCTGGTGAGAACTGACACCCGGAAGCTATGCTGCGGGATAGTCATTGTTATCTTTGGTTGTTGGTTGGTACTGCCATAGCAGAGCAAGTTTATGTTAGTTTGGTATTATGTTATTTTGTTTAGTTAATATATATCTGTATCAAATTTTATTGATATTTTAATCTCATATATACTTAGTCTGAAATAAATGATATTGCCAATATTAGACAGTATAGAAATTTATGAATTGTATACTTAAAATTAATTAACTGTTGGCTCTGTTACGATTTGGTAAACATAATAAAGCCTGCTCAAGAAATGTTCAGTCCCTCCGATACATAGAATCAGAGTGATCAATAAAAGGAGGGCTACATGAGGAAAACGTTTGTACTTCTGACAATCTGTTCGCTGGCGATTACGGCATCAGCCGGTGCCGAGACGATCAAACTCTGCGGATCGTCGACCGTCACCAAGAAGGTGATCTCGAAGATCCAGGAGCCGTTCCGTCAGGCCACCGGGATCGACCTTGCCGTCAACCCCAACGGTTCGGGGAACGGGGCAAAGGATCTCCTTGCCGGGACGTGCGACGCGAGCATGGCCTCCGAAAGCCTGAAGGAGCTCCAGCAGGGGGTGCCGGGGCTGGCCGCTCCCGATGTCAAGGCGAACGTCGTGGCAGAGGACGAGATCAAGGTCTTCGTCAACAAGGCAAATCCCGTCTCGAAGCTGACCCGCGAGGAGGTGAAGGGGCTTCATACCGGTGCGATCAAGAACTGGAAGGAGGTAGGGGGAGCCAATGCCGACGTTGTGGTGGTGACCTCCCACAAAGGGTCCGGGAACCGTTCCGCGTTCATGAATCTCGTCATGGACGGCCAGCCGTACTCGGCCGACGCCGTTGAAACCGCAACCGACGTGGCGGAACTCAAGGAAGTGGCGACCATGAAGGAGGCAATATCGGCCATCGGCGAGGCGTTCATCAACGATACGGTCAAGGTGGTGGAGACTCCGAAGATCGCCCGGCAGCTCCTTATCATCACCAAGGGTGAGCCGAAGCCGGGCGTTGCCCGACTGCTGACGTTCATCGGCGGCGAGGGACAGAAATTTCTCAAGTAGCTGTCGTCAGCAACCGCATTAACCTGAGCCCGGGGACCCCTCCGGGCTCTCAGTCGTTTTCCTGAAGGAGCACTCTGACCCATGACCATAACCACCAAACTCCGCCTGAACGCCCTTATCGTCGCCAGCGTCGTCTGCCTCCTGGCGGGGACCGGCATCGTCAGCCTCGGCCTCGTTAAAGGCAAACTTTCCTATCTCATCCAGACGAGCACCCCGTTCCAGGTCCGGACCACCGAGCTGCAGCAGAAGATCCAGGAGGCCGTCGCCGCGCTGGTGAAGCTGAGCGTGGCCGCCAATACCCAGGAATTCTCCCAGGCAAAAGGAGCGCTGGGCGAGGCCCTCGGCGAGGTGAAGAAGTCCCAGGACGCCCTTGAGGGTCTCTCGGGGCAGCGAAGCGACATCCACGACGAGCTGTCGCGCACCGCCGGACAGCTGACGGCAGTGACCGAGAAGCGGCTGAAGGCGGAGGGGGATGTGGCGGCCGCTCACCGGACCATTACGGAGCGGAGCCAGAGGATGGCGGCCACGCTGCGTGAGCTCGACGGCCGCATCACGGCGCTCCAGGCGACCAATGCCCGGAGCTTCGCGAAGTCCTTCGGTGCCTCCAAAGGGGCCACTGCCCAGCGGGTCAACCTTGAGACGCTCCGTGCCTCCCTCGATCAGCTCCAGCTGCTCCTGGCGACACTCCCGGCCGCCAGGGAGCGGAAACAGGTGGTTGTCCTCAAGAGCAGGCTCAACGGCATCGTCGACAACTTCCTGGAAAACCCCACCGTCCGCGAATCGAAGGAATTCACCGCCGGCGGCAAGGCCATCAGGCAGAAGATTGCCGACATCCTCGCCCTCCATGGCCAGTTGCTGAAGCAGCCCGATGACGGGGGCCGGCAGAAGCTCGACGAGCTCATTGCCGAGACGAAGGAGCAGAGCATCGGTTCCCTCATCGCCTCCTTCGACGTGGCGGTGGAGCGGGCAAGCCACGACTCCTCTGCCGCCGGCCGCGCCCAGGAGACAGCCTTCCAGCAATCCAATGTCTCGGCCGGGATTCTGGCCGAAAACGCCACCCTTGTCGCCGCCGGCCTGACGCTGGACGGCATCGCCACCCGCCTCTTCATCGCCGACACCCCCGAGGAGATCGCTCGTCTGGAGGCGGAGATGAACCGGCTTTTCTCCCGGATCGACGCCAGCCAGCGGGGGCTGGAAAAGGCCCTGGCCTCGGCGCGGGCCACGGCAGAGCTGAAGCTCCTGAAGACGGCGGAGGGTTCCCTGCGGGATATGCGCGGGCTGCTGAGCGGCGGGGAAGGGATCATCGCCCGCGTCCGCGGAGAGCTCGCCCTCAAGCGTGACGCCGCGAGGATGAACGAAGAGATGCGGGTGATGGTGCAGCGCTATGCGGAAAAGGGGCGGGCGGAAATCATGACCGCCCACAAGGAGCAGGAGGATTCGGCGCGGGGAGTCAACCGGATCGTACGCCTGAGCATCACCACCCTCGCCGCCGTCGGCGGGGCCGTCCTCGTCTTTACGATCTTCTTCAGCACCGTGGTCGGCCGCAGCATCACCCGACCGATCAGGGAGCTGGGGGATATCGCCCAGTGCTTCGGCAGCGGCGACTTCTCGCGGCGGATGGACGAGACGCGCCGGGACGAGTTCGGCGCACTGGCGGTACCGTTCAATCAGGCCTCGTCACGGATTTCGGAGATAACCGGCAAGCTCTCCGAGGCGATCCGCTACCTGGCCGACCATTCCCGGCACCTCTCTGGCACCGCCGGGGAACTCTCGGAAGGGGCGCGGGGCCAAGCGCTGCAGACGGCCCAGTCGGCCTCCGCCATGACGGAGATGACCCAGACCATCACGGAAGTGGCCGGCAACGCCCTGGCGGCGGCCGAGGCCTCCCGGGATGCACTCTCCACCGCCACCCGGGGGAACGAGGTGGTCACCGAAACCCTGGCCGGCATGGAGCTCATCGCCGTATCGGTGCGGGAGACGGCGACCCTCATCAACCGGCTCGGCATCCGCTCGGAGAAGATCGGGGACATCGTCCGGACCATCGAGGAGATCGCCGACCAGACCAACCTCCTGGCCCTCAACGCCGCCATCGAGGCGGCCCGGGCGGGCGAGGTGGGGCTCGGATTTGCCGTGGTGGCCGACGAGGTGCGCAAGCTCGCCCATCACACCACGGAGGCGACCGCCGAGATCGCCGGCATGGTCCGGGACATTCAGGAAGGGATCACCCACTCGGTGAGCGCCATGGAGACCGGCAATGCCCGGGTTGTGGAGGGGGTGCGCAAGGCGGGGGAGGCGCGGCAGGCCCTGGAGGCGATCGTGGAGGCTTCCAACCGGGGGACCGACATGGTCGGGCGGATCGCCACCGCCTCCGAGGAGCAATCGGCCACCGCCCAGCAGGTGGCCGCCAGCGTCGAGAGCATCGCCGACATCACGCGCCGGACCGAGGCCGAAACCGACGAGATCATGCGCTCCTCCTCCGAACTGCAGCGGATTGCGGACGAACTCTCCAGCATGGCCGCATGGTTCAAGGTGAGCGGAAACCGGGCGGCGTAGCGGGGGGCGGTGCCTCGTCCGCACCGTCCGTCCTCAGAAGAGAAGGCTCTCCAGGCCGAGGGTCTTCCTGAAGTTCCACAGCTTCATGAACAGGGCGTCGAACCGCCGCTGCCGCACCTGTTCTTCCTCGCGCCGCCAGAAGAAGAGATCGCTAGCCGGGTAGAGATAGCCGAAGTCGTAGGCGGTATGGTCCGGCCGCCGGCGGGCGATGAGGGGGAGGGGGTAGCGGTACCCTGCCTCCTGTTCCCGCACCAGGGTCAGTCCCTCCTCCCGGAGGGCGGCGGCCCGGGCCAGGCACTCCTTCGCTGCGGAGCCCGCGGGCTGCCACCAGTGCGGCGCCGCGCGCTGCGCCACAAGCCCCCTGATGGTGAGGGCGCGGTGCCGGGCGCGCAGGGCCGTGACCCGCATCCCGCGGACCAGTTCACCACAGAGTCCCCGTTCCTCCTCACCCCCTTCGTTTCGTTCCCGTTCCCGCGCCATTTCCCGCTCGATCCGCGTCACCAGGTCCTCCACGACGGAGGCATACTCCTCCAGGAGGGCAACCGGCCCCTTCAGGACCGCATCCGCCTCCCGGTCGGAGGCGCCACTGATGAGCCACCCATACCGGAAGGGGGGCTCGGGCTGGAACGGCTCGTTGAAGGGGGGCGGAAGCTCGGAGAAGGGAGCCAGGGCCGCCAGGTACCGGAGGAGTTCGTGCTCTTTCAGGTAGCGGGTCTGCACCTGGAGTGCCTCCTGCCAGAGGGTCCGGAGCCGCGGGGTGGGGGCGAGGTCGCCCAGGACGCTGAGGGGGGTGGTGGGGACGGGGCTGCCATTGGCGCGGAAGCGCCAGGACCAGCGGGCGATGCTCCAGTCCGTCAGCCAGTACCCCCATTCCCACCCTGAAGTGAAGGTGAGATGGCCGGGGACCCCGGCCTTTTCCATGCTCTCCATGTCCGACCAGCGGGCCTCCAGGTAGGGAAGGAGGAAGAGGGGGACCGAGTTGTCGAAGGCGACCCAGTAGGCCGACTCGGGCCAGTACCAGGTCTCCCGTCGGAGGCTCTCCCGCCGGGCCCGCTCCATCATGAAGCGCTGGTTGACGTTGCCGTAGACCGGTGCCTTCGGTTCGGTGGCGGAATAGCACATGACGGTGTGGATCAGGACGCCGCAGTTCTTCTTCTCCGGTTCGGTCGGGGGTGGGGTGGCGCCGGCGGATTCGTCCGCCCGTTCCTCCCTGCTCCGGATGACGTGGGTGACTTCCATGACCCGTGTCCGGTAGCGCCCCGTTATCTCCTGCACGAGGTAGCCCTTGAGGCCAGTGAGGACCCCGCCGAGGTCGGGGAGATACTCACCCATGGCGAGCTCCACGGAGACGAAATCCCACGGCACCTGGAAGAGCCAGGCAAGGGTCCGGTCCACCTGCCGGCGGTAGGGGACGGGGCGCAGCGGCTTGAAGAGCTGGAACGCCTGCTGCTGGAGCATGCAGAGGGAGAACTCCACCCCCACGGCGACGCCGCGCCGGTGGGCATACTCCACGATGGCCCGGGCGTGGGGAGGCCAGCGTCTCCGGTCCACATCCCGCAGGAGGTAGAACTGCATGGTGTTCTGCCCGTTGCGGGCGAGCCAGTCGATGTATCCCTGGACGTCGGCCAGGGCGCCGGGGCGCGTCGGGTCGTGGAGCTGCTCGGTGAGCTCGATGGGGTGGAGGGTGTGGAGGTGGAATCCCCTCGTTGCGAAGCGCGGGGCGGCCTCCCAGGTGAAACGGTCCGGCAGGGGCCAGTGCCGGTGGTGCGGGACGATGGTCCGGGCCGGATGGTAGAACCTGAAGCCGAGCCGTTCCTGGAGAAGCCCGTAGAGGGCGGCCGCCGTCCCGCGGGACGAACGGCTCTCTTCCCGCAGCACGATCCTGCCGCCGGTGCGCTCCGAGCGCCACGCATAGGCGTCGTCAGCCACGGAGCCGCCTCCGCGGGCCGCCGGTGCCGTGAGAACCAGCGCGACCCGGGCGGTGCGGTCGTTGAGGGAGACCCGGGCGGCGGGAAATGCCTGCTTCAGCAGGGCGAGCGAGTCGTCGACGGCGCTGCGGGCAACGGGATCGGCCAGGAGGGGTGCGGGGGCGATGATGCTGAGCGATGCCGCGGGGGGAGCTGAGGCGGCGGCGCTGCCCCAGGCGCTGAGAATGAAGATGACGAAGAGGACGAGGCGAAGACGGATCATGGCAGGGAAGGGCGGCAGTGTGCGACTGGGTGAAAACGGAAGGGGCGCAGCCTGAACCGGCGGTGCAGCCTCAGCCGTTGACGGTGCGGTGGTGCTGCCGCAGGATGGTGCTGTAGGCGTCACCGGTGGCGAGGGCCCCCGCTTCGGTGAAAGCACGGGCATGTTCCCCCATCGCCCCGATGCTGCGGGGATTGCGCAGGAAGCAGAGGAGGGCGTTCACGAGCCCCTCCCGGCCGATGTGCTCGATGACGAGGCCGGTCTCGCCGTCAACCATCAACTCCTTCGGCCCCCCCTCGTCGGAGACGATGACCGGAAGCCCGGAAGCCTGGGCCTCCAGGACGACGTTGCCGAAGGTGTCGGTGGTGCTCGGGAAGACGAAGACATCGGCCGAGGCGTAGCACTCCTGCAACTCCTCCCCCGCCAGGTAGCCGGTGAAGAGGGCCGGGTACCCCGCCAGCCGTTCCTCCATCTCCCGCTTGTAGGGGCCGTCGCCGACGATCACCAGCCGGGCGTCGTGCCCCCCCTCGCAGACGGCGATAAACGCCTCGGCCAGGAGTTCCAGATTCTTCTCGCGGGAGACCCGGCCGACATAGAGAAACTTCACCCCGTCACCGAGGCCGTAGTGGTCCCAGTAGCGGGGATTTCTCCGGGAGGGTGAAAAGGCGGCGGTGTCGACCCACCGCGGCAGCGGGCGGGTCTTCTCCGCGGGGATTCCCTGCTCGATCAGCTGCGTCCGGGTGCTGGCGGAGGGGACCATGATTTCACCCATCTGGCCGTAGAACCATACCATGTAGCTCCAGGCGGCCTTCTCCAGCATCTCGTCGTTGGTCAGGCTCTTCACGTACTGGGGGATGTCGGTATGGTAGGTGCCGGCGATGGGGATGTCCATCAACTTGGCTGCCAGCAGGGCCAGGAGGCCGACGGTCCCCGGGGTGCTGACGTGGATGCTGGTGAATCCCTCCCGCTCGAAGTAGTCGATGACGTCGAGGATCGGCGGGAAGTGGAGCTTGATCTCCGGGTACTCGGGGAGGACGAAATCGCCGATGGATTTGAAGTTCATCACGCCGTCGGCATAGCCGGTCTCGGCGGGGGACGAGGTGATGACCGTCAGCTCGATGCCGCGGCTGCGGGCGGTCTCGATGAGCCGCCTGATGGTGATGGCGACGCCGTTGATCTCGTGGAGGGTGTCGGTGAAAAGGGCGATCTTTTCCTTCCGCTCCACCTTGCCGAGGAGCATGAACCGGTCGTCCAGCTCCTTCATGAGCCCCTTGCCGCGGTGCTGGTGATGGAACGAGACATAGTAGGGGGAGATGAGGAGATGCACCAGGCCGATGGTGCTGCAGGACTGGAACAGGTCGAAGATCCCACCCTTCAGCGAGAGCCGCGTCAGCCGTTCGGTGTAGAGGTAGATCATCCGGTTGGCGAGGTAGCTCGTGATGGTGAAGATCTTCCGGTTCCGGGTCTCGCTGTCGATCTTCTGCAGAAAGCCGGTGTCGTTCATCAGCCGCCGCGCTTCCCGGTCCAGGAGCTGCTCGAAGCTCCCTCCCTCCCGGCTCTCGTAGACCTCGGGGAGGTTCTTCCGGACGAAGAACCGGATCTTTTCCATGAGGGAGAGCGGCTCGGCGCCGCTGTCGAAAAATTTCTTCAGGAGGGCGTTGACGAAGGGTGTCGCGCGGTTAGAGCCCCCTTTAAGGCGCTCGCGGTAAAAGCTGTAGCCGATGCCGTAGATGCTGTGGGCGAGGGTCAGGGCATCCCCGTCCTCCCCTTCGGCCCACGAGCGGCGGTCGAGCACCTCGGTCATGAATTCGGTCAGCGTCTCGCCGCGGGAGGCGGCCGTATGGGCCCGGGCGATGAAGAGCCCGCCATGGTCGTCCGAACCGCCCACCATCCCCTTGCGCCACGGCTCCGCACCCATCGGCTCAAGGCCGTGCTTCTCCGCCAGGTGCGCCAGCCGCTGGGGGGTGAGGGAGGAGATGACATTCTCGGTGAACGTGTTGAACCGCCTGGCCCGGGCGCCGTTTTTCACCTCGAAGATGGTGAAGAGCAGGAGGAGCTTTTCGATGTGGTCGGCGCTGAGCTTTTCGTTCTGGGCGTAGAGCGGATGGGCGAGGAAATGGGGGATGCCGCTGGCGTGAAGGTAGGAGGCGAGTTCGTAGATATTCTTCCGCAGCTGCATGATGTCGCGGTAGACCGCCTCGGTGATGTCGAGCACCACCACGTGCACCTTGCAGTTGTCCTCGGGGAAGTAGGCCGTCACCTCCACGCTGATGAAGGCGCCGGGGAGGTGGGCGATTTCCAGCGCTCCCGAGATGGTGTTGTGATCGGTGATGGTCACGAAGTCCATCCCCATCTCCCGCGCGGTGGCGTAAAGATGCTGGGGGGAGGTGAAGCTCTCCGGGCAGTTGAACTTCCTCAGCGCCCAGTAGGTCGGCTTGTTGGAGTGGCTCGAATGAACGTGGAGGTCACACTTGTATGTTTTCATGGCGCAAGTATGGCGCGGCCGTCTTACGACCGCTTGAACGGTCCGTTACGGGTGCGAAACAATTGACGATCCCGCCGGGCGCTCGGCAAAGGAGGCGAGGCTCTGGATCAGCTCGCCATCCACCGTCGGGTCGATGTGGGGGATCTTGCTCTGGCCGCCAAGCTTGCCGCGGACCTCTTTCGACCAGTGATAGATGCACGCCTCGTCGACGCAGACGACGCGCGGCTCGGCGATTCTCCCCTGCTCGCGGAAGGTGGCGTAGTCGGCATTGAGGGAGCGCAGGGCCGCGTCGAGGTGTCGCCCCGGTTCCGCTCCCCGCTCGTCGTGCATCTCCCCGACGGAGAGGACCCAGAGGTGTCGCCGCCCCGCGATGTCGGGGCCCACCATGAACTCCCGGATCTCCACCCCGGCCCGGTGGTTGAGCCGGGCGACGGCCTCCTCCACTTCCCCCTGGGTCACCTTCTCCTCGAAGCGGTCGAGGAACTTGTCCCTGCCGGTGAACTCGATGAAGAGGGGAGAGCGGTCGGTGAAGCGGATGGTGTCGCCGATGTGGTAGCGCCAGAGGCCGGCGCAGGTGGAGAGGATCACGGCATAGCGCTGTCCCGTCTCGATCTCTTCAAGCGGTACCGCCGCGGCGTCCGGTGCCGGCACCCCCCGCTCGTCGAGGGCCTCGAAGGGAACGAATTCGAAGAAGATGCCGTAGGAGGGGGCGAGCCGCATCCGCTCCTCGTCCAGGAGCTGGAACGCCATGAACCCCTCGGAGGAGGGGAGGACTTCGAGGAAGTGGGGGCGCCGCTCACCGAAGAGGAGGTCGAACTCGCGCCGGTACGGCTTCATGCTCGTGCCGCCGTGGATGATGAGCTCCAGGTTTGGCAGGAGCTCGCCCACGGAGCGGTGTCCCATCTCCTCCACCCGCTGCAGGAGCAGGATGATCCAGGGGGGGACGCCGGAGATCCCCCGGATGGAGCTGTCGGTCAGGAGGAGAGAGGCGAGGGAGACGACTTTTTCCTCCCAGGGGAGGGCCGAGACCGCCATTCCCGGCGCCACGAAGGGGCGGAGGTAGAAGGGGCGGTGGCGGAGCGTGATGGCGCTCATGTCGCCGCTCCTGACGCCGGGGCCCAGGTCGGAGAGATCGGTGCTCCCCGCCATGTAGAGGAGCTTCCCCTTGAAGAGCCGGCTCCGGGGATTGCGGTGGAGGTAGCAGGCGGTCATGTCAAGGGCCGCACGCTTGTTGGCGGCGAACATGGCGCGGGAGAAGGGGATGTATTTGGTCGGCGCCGTGGTCCCCGAGGTCTCGCAGAAGAAGGGGATCTTTCCCGGCCAGGTGACGTCCTCCAGGATGAGGCGCCGGGCGCCGTTCACCTCCCGGAGGCCGGCGCTGAAGTAGTCCCGCCAGAAATCGGCGTAGGTCCTGATCGGGACGCGCCGCCGGAACTCGGCGTAAAGGCGCTCGAACGGCTCGCCGGCAAGTTCCGCGAAGCCGTGCTCCCGGCCGAAGCGGGTGGTCGCGGCCGTGGCGACGAGGCTGGAGAGGATCTCCCGCTGGATGGCCTGTGGGTCGCGGCACTCGAAATTCCGCGCCATGGCGCTCGCTCCGGCCTTGAGCATCAGGTCGATGCCGGATCTGATCATGAAACCACCGCCAGTCTGACGCCGGAGACGAGCTTGTCGTACCACCCCTCGATGAGCGGATTGTAGCAGTGGTGGTGGAAGATGAGGGAGGCATGGGCGACGGTGTCCCCGTTCCCGCTGGAGGCGACGGTGCGGACCTTCCCGCGGGGGAAGAGCCGCACCCGGAGGGTGGAGTCGCGCAGCGCCGTCAGGGTGGGGGAGGTGGGGACGAGGGTATTTTCTTCATCCTCGGCGATCATGACCAGGGCCGGGCCGCCGAAGATGGGGGCCGCGACGTCGAAGGAGGCATCCTTGAGGGCCAGGGTCCGCTGGTACCCCCCGAAATACGGCGTCGACTGGATGACCCCCATGATCTTCCGGCGGATGGAGAGGTGACGGTGGGACAGCGTCCGGTTCTCCGCCCCCGTCTCGAAGAGGGCCTGGAAGCCGCGGCGGGCCCGCTCGATCTGGCGTTCCACGTCGCCGGCCTTTTCCGGCTCCGCCTGGAAGATGCGCCGCAGGCTGCTCTCCAGCATCCTGACCCCGCCCCCTTTTTCCCGTTCCGGGCGGACGAGGTCGGCGGTGCAGAGGACCGGGCTCACAAAGACCGTCCCGCCGATGGCGAGGGAGTCGTGGGCGCAGGCCCGGAGAAACCGCCTGACGAGGGAGCAGCCGAAGCTGATGGAGAAGATGATCGGCCGTTCGCCGCGGCGGTTCAGGTGTTCGATGAGATCGGCCAGCTGGGCGAAGAACATCTCGGCGGAAAAGCCGTTGCGGGCGAAGTTGAGGTAGTAGATGCTGCCGTAGCGGCGGAAGAGCTCCCGCTGGAACTCCACCGCCTCCGTGGCGTCGGGGACGAATCCGCCGATGACGATGGTCGGCGTGGTGCCGGCCCCCTTCTCCTTGAAAATATGATTGCGGACCGCGTGGAAGCCCGACAGGCGTTCCCTCAGCGCGAACTCCCGCCGCCGGATCCTGGCGGTGAACGGTTTGATGGCCATCTGGCGGAAGATGCTGCTGGCGGCGCTTGCCATTCCCATCAGGGTTGGATTGCCTCGGGTGACCTTGTGAGCCAGGGGGAGCACGGCGCTGTTGATCATCTAAATTCTCCGTCGTTTTTGCCTATTGTTATGGCATGGGACGGTTACAGCGCTGTTTCGGGAATGAAAAAGTTGGGTTGTGACGGCGGGAGAAGGGCCAAAACCGCGGTTACGGCTGGTCGCTGCGCAGGTGCAGGAAGGGGTGATGCGTGGCGGAGTAGGGAGTGGCGGACGGCTTCGCCAGGAGGTACCCCTGGCCGAAGGCGACTCCCGCCTTGATCAGGTGGTCGAGCTCTTCGGTCCGCTCGATCCCCTCGGCGACGATCCGGGCGCCGATCCGGTCGCAGAAGATCACCAGCGAGTCGAGGAGGGCCTGCTTCATGGGAGAGCTGTCGATCCCCGCCACCAGGAAGCGGGCGAGTTTCACGTAGTCGGGCACGATCTCGGTCAGCATCCCGAGTCCGGCGTACCCGGCGCCCAGGTCGTCGATGGCGATGGAGTACCCCTGGTCCCGGTAGTGGTCGACGAGTTTGCGGAAGAGCCCGTAATCGGATATCAGGGCCTTTTCGGTGAGTTCGAAGGTGACGCGGGTCCGGTCGATGCCGAGATCGTCGAGGAGTTCGGCGGTTCCCCCCGTGCGGTGCCGGGGGTCCGCCAGCAGGGTGGGGCAGGCGTTGAGGAAGATCCGTCCGCCGATTCCCAGTGCCGCTGCCTTTACCAGCGCCTTCCGCCGGCAGAGGATGTCGAGGGGGGAAACCAGCTGGTGCTCCTGGGCCTTCTCGAAGAGCTCATCGGGGTTGGCGAACAGGGAGGAGCCGGAGATGCGGCTGAGGGCTTCGTGGCCGTGCAGCTCCCCGGTCGCGAGGCAGAAGATCGGTTGGTAGACGGGGGTGACCCCGGCGGCGGCGATGATCCTCCGGATCTCGTCCCGCTCCTCGGTGGCCCGGCGCGAGGCGGGCGACTGGGCGCCGAAGAGCTCCTGAAAGGCCCTGAACAGGGCGTTGTCGGTGGTCTCGCCCGGCTGGTTCACCAGAAGCACGCCGTCGACGTGGATTCCGTCGTTCTCTTCCGGGGAGAACAGGGCATGCTCCTGCCCCCCCAGGACGTGGAGATGGCGCTTCAGGCTCCTCCGTGCCAGCTCCAGGTCGCGCCGGAACTCCTCATCTCCGTACTCCCCTTCCGGAGCCAGCAGGAAAAAGAATTCTCCCTCGCCCGCCTGGTACCCCCCCTCGATGGTCCCGGTGAGCCTGCCGTTGACCATGCGCAGGAAGAGCGTGATCAGCCGCGAGCCGCTCTCGGCGATCTCCAGGGATGGCGAGAGATAGACGCCGATGATCCCCACCTGCCGCGAGGCCAGGAGCCGCTCCCGGAACCGGGCGAAGAGATACCCGCAGTCGGCGAGGGAGTCTTCGACCCGGGGAAGGGGGGGGCGGAAGGGGATCGGTGCGGACGGATATGTGATGTCGAGATTGTTCACTGGATGGGACCGCGGTCAGCCGTTCAGCATGTCGGCAATTTCTCTGCCGTAGTAGGCCACGTTCGCCTCGTAGTAGGAATCCCTGAGGCCGCGCAGCTTTTCGATCTGTCGGTCCAGTTCCGAGAGGCCGCTGATGGAGGGGAGGCGCCGAATGAATTTCATGGAGGAGCTCCTTTCGTCCCGTCAGGATTCGGGGGTGGCCAGAAGGAAGATGCCCGTCATCTTGAAAAGCATGGCGTTCATCTGACTCAGGCCGCGGATGGTGATCCGGATGTTCCGCTCATCCCGCAATGCCTTGAAGAGTCGCAGCAGGAACGCGATTCCCATGGAATTGATCCTTCCGGTGCCGCTGAAATCGCAGCGGATGTCAGGGCCGCTCACCCTGCCGCCCAGCGCGGCCATCTGTTGTTCCGCCTTGGCATCGATCGTCCCGTAGAAGTTGATGACCTCAACGATGCCATCGCGCATGACCTCGGTTTTGAAATCGGTTTCCATGAAATCTCTCCTTTCGTTCGTGTGCCTCCCTCCTCCCTGAGTGCTGCACGGTGTGCAATTCAGGCGCAGTCGCGCCACGCGGTGATGTGGAATCCCTTCGCGTCCGGCAGGTCGCCGGGGGGGGCGAGCTTCACGTGACCGCTCACGACGGTTTCCTGGCCGGGAGTTATGGAGACATGGAGGTGGTCGATGAAGCGCCAGATGAGAAAGAGCCCCAACCCGCCGTCCGTGGGGGGGAGCCCCTCCCGGTCGCGGTTTCGGCTGAAATGCTCGATAACCTCTTCCGGCCGCAGACTTCCCCAGCCGTCGGCCACTTCCATGGCGAGGGTCTCTCCGTCGAACCCGAACCGGAACGCGATTTTTTCCCCGGGGAGCATGCTGCGGGACTCTCCCTTGTGGAAGAGACGCCCCCCTCCGCTGTCGCGGGGAGCGCCGGAGAGGGAGTTTTCAATCATTTCGTCCGCGACGAGGGCGGCCCGCTGGCGGAGAAACTCGGCCTCGGCCGTGGTGCCGTTCACCGTCCGTTCGAGGCGGGCAATGAGCGCTTCCTTGTCGTCGCTGGAGGAGAGGGCGAACTCGTGGATCGCCGTGCCCGGCATGAGGCAGGTCGACACGCGGTCGCCGGCGTTGTCTCCGAGGGAGGCAACGGCGATGCGCAGGGGCGACTCTCGCCGGCCGTCACCCTCCCCCGGCGGGACCGGAGCGACGACGAGATTGCGGATGCCGTCCCGGAAGAGGGGGGCGACGGCGGGAAACGGATCGTCCGCCGGCGAAACGAGGAGAATTTCCACCGCCGCGTGATACTCCCTGATCGTCTCGATGACATCCGAGGCTTCATTGGGGTAGAACCGGGCCGACAGGAGGATGAAACGGGGATGGGGAACGGCTTCGCACGCTTCCCGGATCGAGGCGGTGAGCGGAGCGCGGGCCACGGCGGTCAGGGTGCCGGGGATCGAGGCAAGGTCACGTTGCCAGAGGTATCGATCCGCGTCGTCCCTGAGGATGGCGAGGATGGTCGGGTAGGTGGTCATGACTCCTCCTGTGTACGGTTGTTGAACGATGCGACGAGGAGGGTGACATCGTCGTCGAGGGTTGAGACGGCGGTAAACCTATGGATTGCCGCCAGAAGCTGTCGTCTCAGAAGACCGGGCGGGGCCTCCAGGTGTTCGCGAAGAAACGCCTCGAACCGGTCGTATCCAAAATCGCTCCCCGTCCAGTCGGCGGCCTCGATGATCCCGTCGGTATAGACGAAGAGCCGGTCACCCGTATCAAAGGGGGTGCTCCACTCCGGATAGAACGCGTCGTGTTCGAAACCGAGCGGAAAGCCGGAGGCCTCCTCGATCAGCTCGAGCGCCCCCGAGGAGTGCCGGAAGCGGTACGGAAAGGTGTGGCCGGCATTGGCCATGGTGGCGATCCGCCGCTGCTGATCGATGTTGATGGCGATGCAGGTCATGAGGAGTCTCTGCCGTGCCGTGGCCAGCACGGCGTTGTTCATCCCCGACAGGAGGGCCGACGGCGTGGTGACTCCCGCGGCGATGAGGGTGTGGAGGCTCGCCTTGGCCGCCGTGGTTACCATTCCGGCCTGAACGCCGTGACCGCTCACGTCTCCCATGACGATGCAGACCGTGCCGTCGGCGAGGGGGACGTAATCGTAGAAGTCGCCTCCGATCTCCGTGGAGGTGATCATCTCCGCGCTGATGACGATGTCGCCGAAGCGGGCGGTCTGGAGCGGGAGCAGATCCTGCTGGATCCGGCTTGCCTTGTCGACCTCCTCGCGAATGCGCGCCGTGAGGGCGTTCAGGGTCTTCAGCAGGTCCGCCTGGGTCCGGGCGATGCTCATCATCAGGAGCGCCACCGACGCGATGCCGAGGCAGCGCGCGCCCTCCATGACCGGAAACGAGTCGATCTCCAGGGCCGGATCGGCCGCGAGGAGTCGCTCCAGCGCGCTGTTCACGTCGAGATCGGCATCCAGGGCGAGCGGCCGTTCTTCCAGGAGGAATCGGATTGGTTTTTTCCCGAAGAGCTCCATGGAGAAGGGACGGCCGAGATGGCGGAAAAAGAGCACCTTCCGGCTGATGATCCCGAGAAACTCTTCACCGTCGATTATCGGCAGCGCGAGAAGTGTCTCGTCCCGGCGGAATATGCCGACGACATCGCGCACAAGGGTATCCGGGGAGATCCCCGCGCTTGCCACCGTGATCTCCCGCACCCGCGGTACTTCGGTCAGTTCAGATCCTTCGGCCATGTCGGTACCCGCTGTGACGGCGCCCCCCCCGGTCGGTGCCCCGCCGAATCTCCCGGGGCGTCATCCTTTCATTAAACAGTATCGGCCCGAAATGTTACCGTTATGTCACATTTGATTGAATGTTTCAGTACTTCGAACGGCACATCTGTCAATGATAACGGCGCTCTTTTTCATACTTGACAGGATCGGTGTCAAGGTATAGTTTAATATCAAATCGTTTGACATGGATTAGTTGCGGAGATAAAAATGAAATCATCACACACCACGACATATCGCGCCCTGAACACGTACACCAAGCTGATGCGCGCGGCGGAGTCGGTCACGGGCCGGGTGAACCGTTCCATGGCGGCGTTCGACCTGACCATCAGCCAGTTCGGTGTCCTGGAGGCCCTCTACCACAAAGGGCCGCTCTGTCAGCGGGACATCGCGGCCAAGATCCTCAAGAGCACCGGCAATATTACCCTGGTCATCGACAATCTGGAGAAGCGGGGACTGGTGCGCCGGGAGCGGGACAGCGCCGATCGGCGCTATCTGACCGTGCATCTTACCGGCGAGGGGACCGCGATTATCGCCGAGGCCTTCGCCCGGGTGGAGGCGGCCATTTTCGCGGAGATGGCGGCGCTCAACGATGAAGAGCAGGAACTGCTGGGAAGGTTGTGCAAGACGCTGGGATTGAAGAAAGGGGGCAGTTGACGCAAAAAAATTGAGCTAGCAATTTAACATCAAACTAATCATGAGTGATGTACTACACAAAAAAGGAGACGAAACATGAAACGCCTTATTGCATCCGTAGCCGCCATCATCGCACTGGCCCTGCCGGCGGTCGCCCCGGCAGCCAGCTGGAACATCGACCCCGACCATTCCAACGTTGGTTTCAAGGTGCGCCACCTGATGGTATCCAACGTCAGGGGGAACTTCGAGAAGCATTCCGGGACCGTCGAGATCGACGAAAAGGACATCACCAAGTCGAAGGTGGAGGTCACCATCGACACCAGTTCCATCAACACGAATGTGCAGAAGCGCGACGAGCATCTGCGCAGTGCCGATTTCTTCGATGTGGCCAAGTATCCGACCATGACGTTCGTGTCGAAAAAGGTGGCCCGGGCCGGCAAAGACAGGCTCAAAGTGACCGGCGATCTGACGCTGCACGGCGTGACCCGCCAGGTGGTGCTCGATGTGGAAGGGCCGTCGAAGGAGAGCAAGGACCCCTGGGGCAACATCCGTCGCGGCGCCACGGCCAACACCAGGATCAACCGCAAGGATTTCGGCCTCGTCTGGAACAAGGCGCTTGAGTCCGGCGGCGTTGTCGTGGGCGACGAAGTGACCATCACCCTCGAGATCGAGATGGTCAAGGCCCAGGCCAAGTAATTCCACGTTGCCTTCTCGTTGGCAACTTCCCCCCCCCCCGCCCCTCTCCCAATGGACGGGGGGGAAAGTCAAACCCTCTCCCACGGGGAGAGGGTGGCCGAAGGCCGGGTGAGGGGTAAAAATCACGAAGGATGGCGTCCGGGCCGGTCGGCACACAGCTGACCGGCCCGGATTGCATCCGGCGTCCTGAACGGCCGGGGTTACCTGCCGCGTGGAACCGTGGCGACGATGACGCCGGCGCCGTTGGGAAGCTCCAGCGGAAGGCGGCGGATCTCCTCGAACCCGGCCGCCGCCAGCATGGCCGTCAATTCGCCCTGGGAATAGGCCTGTCCGGCGGTGGTGCCGACGAGCATGTTCAGAGAGAAGAGCGCCGGGAAGAGGGGGCCGTCCTTCGAATCGTCGAGGATAAACTCCTGCACCAGCACCATGCCGCCGGGATCGAGGGCGGCCGCCGCCTTGCGGAGGATCACGGCGCACCCTTCCGCCCCTTCGGCGTGGAGGATGTGGGAGAGCCAGGCCACGTCATAGCGCCCCTCGATCTCGCCCACGATGAAGTCGCCATCCCGGAATTCGATACGGTCGGCAAGCCCGAAGCGGTCGATGGTTTTCTCGGCAAAGGGGCGGGTGGAGGGGAGGTCGTACACGACGGCGGCGAGGCCGGGGTTCTGTTGGCAGAAGTGGATGGCGTAGGTGCCGGGGCTGCCACCCAGGTCGAGGAGTCGGCGCCGCCCCGCGAGGTCGATGTGGGGGACGATGCGGGGCGCCACCAGCATGGCGAGGTTGAACATCCCCATCTCGAAGCTCTCCCGCACCGCCGCATCATCGGTATGGGAGACCTGGTCCCGGACCGGCCGGCCGCTCCGCACCCCGTCGGCCAGACGGAGCCAACTCGCCATCAGATGATGGTGGTGGAGGATGATATGGCCGAGATACTCCGGGGAGGTCCGGGCAAGGAACCGGGTGGCAAAGGGGGTGGCGGCATGGCGTTCCCCCTCCTTGGTCAGCAGCCCCATGGCCGTCAGCGCGTTCAGCAGCATGGCGAGGCCGCGTGCATCGCACCCCAGGCGTCCGGCCAGTGCGGGGGTGGTGAGCGCTCCTTCCGTCAGGGGGGTGAAGAGGTCGAGCTTTACGCCGGCGTGCAGGGCGCAGGTGCTCCAGTAGCCACCCGAAAGCTGCAGCAGATCGGCCGGAGTCCATCCGTTTTTTTCCATGGGCGCCTCCTTGGGGTGAATTCACGTTTCTCCCAGTTTAAACCGGGATGACCGGCAGCGCAACGGGGCGTTGTCGGCCCTTGCCAGCATCACATTCCGTCGTAGAATTGGGATATTGGATTCCATGATGACCACGGAGGGACGTCATGCACGAGCACGTCGTCGGGGGGAGGGAGAAGCTGCGGAGCGTCGCCCTGGAATTTCTGGAGGCAGCCCTGGCGCAGGTACGGCCGGCGGAGTTCGCGATCCGCCTCTGGGACGGCACCGTCTGGAGTCCGGTCCCCCATGCTCCCCCCCGCTTCACCCTCGTCCTGCATCATCCGGGCGCCCTGCGCCGCATGTTCCTCTCTCCGAGCCAGTTCTCCCTTGGCGATTCCTATATCCACGGTGATTTCGACATCGAAGGGGATCTCGATGCCGCGTTCTCTTTTGGCGATGCGCTCCTCGACCGGTCGCGGCGATGGCGGGAGCGGCTCGCCCTGGGGCGCCGGCTGCTGCGGATGCCGGCGCCCGAACGCAGCGGCGGGCTGGGGACGCCGCTGCGGGGGGCGGTCCACTCCCGGGAACGGGACCGTCAGGCGATCGGCTTCCATTATGACATCTCCAATGACTTCTACCGTCTCTGGCTCGACCGGCGGATGGTCTATTCCTGCGCCTACTTTTCCTCTGCGGATGACGAGCTCGACCCGGCCCAGGAGCGAAAGCTCGACTACATATGTCGGAAGCTCCGCCTGGAGCGCGGCGAGCGGCTTCTCGACATCGGCTGCGGCTGGGGGGCGATGGTCATGCACGCGGCGCGGCATTACGGGGTGGACGCGCTGGGGATCACCCTCAGCGCGGCCCAGGCGGAGTTGGCCGCCGGGGAAATCGGCCGGGCGGGGCTCGGCGAACGCTGCCGGGTGGCGGTTCGCGACTACCGCGACCTGGAAAACGAGGGGGCGTTCGACAAGCTGGTGAGCATCGGAATGGTGGAGCATGTGGGACGCAAGCGCCTGCCCGAATACTTCGCGCTGGCCTGGCAACTCCTGCGGCCGGGAGGGATCTTCCTCAACCACGGCATCTCCGAGAGCCTCACCAATCCTCCCCCCCGAGGGAGATCGTTCATCGACCGCTACGTCTTCCCCGACGGCGAACTGGTGCCGGTGAGCGAGATGGTGCGGGTCGCCGAGGCAGCGGGCTTCGAGGTGCGCGATATGGAGAGCCTGCGGGAGCACTACGCCTTGACGCTGCAGAGGTGGGTGTCGCGCCTCGATGCCGCCTGGGACGCCGCCCGGCAGGCAACCGACGAGGTGACGTGCCGCGTCTGGCGCCTCTACATGGCCGGATCGGCCCACGGTTTCGCCACGGGGCGGCTGAACCTGTATCAGCTCCTGCTCGTGAAGCCGCAGGGAGGGGCGAGCGGGTTTCCGCTCACGCGGGACTATCTCTATTCTTAAGCTTATCGGCAGTGATGTACCTGTCGGGGCATAAAAAGCTAAAGGTTCTGACAGGTTTGCCGATAGAACACTGGAAGGAGAGAACATCTCCGCATCAATCGCCTTCTGGAGCAGCTTCATGGAAGAGGCCGTATTCAAATTCCCGTTCCTTTCCCTGGCCCAGGTCCACTCCTTTGCCATGGACCGCCCCGTCTCCATCGTGTTCGGGCCGGACCAGATGTACTGGGTTGTTTCCGACCGGCTCGCCCAGGAACTCTATCGGCGCGGTTTCGAGTTTTGCCCCTGAGTCTTGCCTGCAGCGTCGTCTGCCGGTGCCGGCGTGGCGGGGGTGTTTACCCGTTGACTTGCCGGCGTCTTTGGAAGTAGAATCCGGCTTCGGAAGCGTGGCCGGAGTTGATACACCAGCCCCCGGGGATGCGTGAGCGCCTGGGGTTTTTTGTTTGTACGCCCATGGAAAAGAAGATCATGAAAATAAACTGCCCCCGCTGTCGGACCGAGACCGTCTGGGAGGGGAACCCCCACCGCCCGTTCTGCTCCGCACGGTGCAAGAACGTCGACCTGGCGGCGTGGGCCGACGAGGAATACCGCATCGCCAGCGACGAGGTTGCCGTCGATGACGAATCGAATGATCGCTGACATGGGGTCCTCGCAACGCAGAGCGGCCCCGCAATCGTTTCGCAAACGCTTCGCATCGAGAAGGAGTTGACATGTCCACCGTACGTCTCCGTTTTGCACCGAGCCCCACCGGCTATCTCCACGTAGGTGGCGCCCGGACTGCGCTGTTCAACTGGCTGCTCGCCCGAAAGCAGGGGGGGACGTTCGTCCTCCGTATCGAGGATACCGACGTGGCCCGTTCCACCCAGGAATCGGTCGACGCTATCCTTCAGGGGATGGAGTGGCTCGGTCTCGACTGGGACGAGGGGCCCTTCTACCAGTCGGAGCGCTTCCCGGTCTACAAGGAATTTGTCGAGAAGCTGCTGGCCGAGGGGAAGGCCTACAAGTGCTACTGCACGCCGGAGGAGCTTGAGGAGCGGCGCGAGCTGGCGATGCGGGAGGGACGGAAGCCGAAGTACGACGGCACCTGCCGCAATCGGACCGGCGAACTGCCGGACCGCCCCTACACCGTTCGCTTCAAGGCCCCTTACGAGGGGGTGACGGCATTCGACGACCTCATCAAGGGACGGATCGCCTTCAACAACGAGGAGCTCGACGACCTGATCATCCAGCGTAGCGACGGTACCCCCACCTACAACTTCGTCGTGGTGATCGACGACGCCACCATGGGGATCACCACGGTGATCCGGGGCGACGACCACGTGAACAACACCCCGCGCCAGATCCTCCTCTACGAGGCCCTCGGCTATCCGGTTCCCCGCTTCGCCCATGTGCCGATGATCCTCGGCGCCGACAAGACCCGCCTCTCGAAGCGCCACGGCGCCACCAGCGTCATGGCCTATCGCGACATGGGCTTCCTCCCCGAGGCGATGGTGAACTACCTCGTGCGGCTCGGCTGGAGCCACGGCGACGAGGAGATCTTCAGCCGCGACGACCTCATCGAGAAGTTTTCCATCGAGGCGGTAGGGAAATCGGCCGGGGTCTTCAACCCCGACAAACTTCTCTGGCTCAACCACCATTACATCAAGGAGAGCGCCCCCGAGCGGCTGGCGGAGCTCCTCGTGCCGTTCCTGAAGGAGCGGGGTGTCGACCCGGCGGCCGGACCGAGGCTTCCCCTCGTGGTGAAGACCCTGCAGGAGCGGTCGCGGACCATGGTGGAGATGGCCGATGGGGCTATCTTCTACTACAAGGGTGATTTTGCCTACGAGGAGCAGGCGGCCGCCAAGCATTTCGTTCCCGATGCGGCACCGCTTCTTGCGGCGCTCGCGGGGAAGCTCGAAGCGCTCGCCGACTTCTCCCAGACGGGGATCGAGGCCCTCTTCAAGGAGTTCATCGCCTACAAGGGAATCAAGCTGGGGCAGGTGGGGCCGGCGGTCCGCGTCGCCCTCTGCGGCGGGACGGCGTCCCCCGGCATTTACGAGGTGGTGGAGGCCCTGGGGCGGGAGGAGACCGTCGCCAGGCTCCGGCGGGCCGTGGCGTTCATCGCCGGATAGATCTGCCGCCGGCACGGGCAGAAACGGGGCGCCCCGGTCGTTGATCGGGCGCCCTTTCTTTTTTTGCGGTGCGGCATGGCGGTGCAGCCGTGTTAGAGACCGCTCTCCGCCACGCTCGCCCGTATCCCCCGTTCTTCCAGTCTCGCCACCGCGATCCTCGCCGCCTCCTCCGTCGAAAAATTACCCGCCACGAGCACGAGGGTCGGCATCGTCACGGAGGCGGCCACCATGCGTAACTTCATCCCCTTGCCGGAGAGACGCGCCTGTTCCCGGAGGGCGCTCTCCCGGTCGGAATACGAGCCGGCGTAGACCCGGTGACGGTGTTCGCCGCTTCTGATGATGAAGGGATCGGCGTCGAGGGCGCGAAGCTTCTCCACGGCCATCCGGGCCGCCTCGCGATTCGGGTATTCGTCGAGGTAGAGCCGAAGCATCTGCACCGTCTTTTTCGACCCCTGTTCCACCGTCGAGGAGAGGCCCGCTTCGGCGACCTTGCTTCGGCTTTCCTCAAGCGCACTTCTCGCCACATACTCTCCGATCCTCAGGGTGTAACGCTTCTCTCTGCCGGATGGGTCACTCCCTTCGACAGTGGGGGAGGGCGCATCTTGGGGAACCTTTGCATCAGCTCCCGGAACGGTCACCCCCTTCGCCGACCCGGCACTTCCGGCCGCCGGCTGGCTGTCACCCTGACGATGGGGTAGTACGTCTCCCGGCTGCTCCGATGCCGTTTTCACCGGCCCGGTGAAGAGCGCATTCCCTCCGTCTGACACGGCAAGGGCGTCTCGGTCAGTGTGAAACGCCACGCGCTGAAGCGCGACGGAGGGGGAGGTCGTCTCTTCGCTCTGCTTCCCATCCCCTTTGGGTGGCGATCCTTCCCCGCCATCATCTCCCACGATCTTTTCCGGCTGTGCCGCATCAATCTGGATTCCCTGACGCTCGAGGAGCTCGCCCGCATCCCGCCAGAGCTTGGAGACGGTGTAGGCAAACGTCTCCAGCGCCTCCATCTGTGCGGTCCTGGCAGCGGTCAGGTCGTTATCGGCGTTGATCACATCCTGAACCGTGGTGGTACCGGCCCGGCCCTGCTTGCGGTACTCCTCGCGACGCTGCTCGGCATACTGCAGCGCCCGGTCGGCCGTCTGCATCTGGAGTCGCGCCGAGATGAGGGCGCGCAGGTCGGACTCCACGTCATTGCGGATCTTCCACGCAAGCGCCTTGATCTGATTTCCCAGCTGCTCGGTCCTGATCTTGCTCTTGAGATAGTCGTTTCTCAGTGCGGTGTTGCCGAGCGGAACGCTGAACACCATTCCGGCAGACCAGTAACTCCCGGGGCGCTCCCCGATCTGCCGATAGCTTCTCCCGAAGTTGTCCGCGGTTCCCGTGAATCCGCCGCTGGCGCTGAGCGAGAGGTCGGGGAGCGCCTGGTGCCGCGCGACCCGTTCCTGCAACTGGCTCGACTTCAAGGACAGCTGGAGCTGCTTCAGGTCGTTGCGGAGCTCCAGCGCCTTTTTCAGGACCTGGTCTTCCGTTTCCGGCGGCTCTTCCCGCGAGGGGGGATCAACGGTGACGATCTGGGTCTTGTCTTCTATCCCGATCAGATAGCGCAGCGTTGCTTCCTGGTCCCGGACGTTCCGTTCGGCTTCAACCAGGTCTTTGCGCCGTTGGGCAATGGCATATTCGGCGTTGGCAATCTCAAGGTCCTGTTTCTTCCCTCCCTTCATCCTGGTCTGGATTTCGTCCCGGAGCCCCTGGGCGGAGTTCAGGGCCGTCAGTCTCGATTCCAGCGTTTTGCGCAGCGTGAAGAGGCGGTTGTACGAGGTGATGACCGACAGGACGGTGTCGGAGATGAAGAAGCGCAGCCGTTCCACGGAGTCCTGCTGACTGTTCTCGGCCAGGGTGATGCTGAGTTCCGTGGCCTCCTTCCCCGCGTTCCGCAGGAGGGGCTGGGTGGCGCTCAGGCCGACCGAGGACTGCCATTCGGTGGTCGTCGTGGTGAGGGTCGATGCTTCCGCGTTGGTGAAGCCGGACTGGGTTGCGGCACTGATGCTGCCGCCGGTCGGCAGGAGCTGGCTCAGGCTGATGGAGGCAACCCCGCTCTTCGTTCTGAAGAACGGATCACCCGGGGTCGACACGACTCCGCCATTGGCCGAAATGCCGAAGAGCGGGTCGTAGATCCCCCGGCTCCTGCTGACATCGATCACCGCCATGGAGGAGTTGAGCGCCTCGGTCTTCAGGTCGATATTCTTGCGGATCGCCATCTCGATGGCGGCTTTTCGCGACAGATCCAGGGTGGTGGGAACACCTTCACCCCGGGCGCTGCTGGCAGCGAGGAGGCCAAAGGCGAGGAGTGCCTGCCCTAAGACAAGGGCCCCCCTGGCAGAAAACTGGATTGCTGGTGCGCCGGCATGATGCTTCATACGGATCTCCTCCTTCGCATAGGTGGGCAAAGTATATCATTTGTTGGTGGAATCTCACGTGTGCCGCGCGTGAAGGTCGAGCGTAGCGAGAGTGGAAAAAAGAAGAGCCCTCCCCGGGGAGGGGAGGGCTCTGTCTGGCAGGTATTCTACCGGTGTCGAACGTTACTGCCCGGCAGCAAGGGCGGAGATCTGGGCGGAGGTCAGCGTGCTACTGAGGAAGCCCATGCCGCCGATGTTGGCGCTGATCGCGCTCTGAATGGCGGAAGCGGATCTACCCTGTTTTGCCGTGCCGTGGCAGCCGGCGCAGTACTGGTTGTAAAGAGCCCAGGTCTGGGTCGGAGCCGGAGTCGGAGCCGGAGCCGGAGTCGGAGCAGGCGTGGGGGCCGGGGTCGGCGCCGGAGTGGGAGCAGGCGCCGGGGCCGGGGCCGGAGTCGGAGCGGGCGTAGGCTTCGGAACCGGGGCCGGCGTGGGGGTCGGAGTCGGAGCGGGAACGGGCTTGGGCGAGGTATTCCGCTTCTTCTCCTTGCGCTCCTTTTCGGCACGCTCTTTATCCTTCTTCTCTTTTTCCTGCTTTTCCTTCTGCTCTTTCTGGACCTTGGTGGCATAGTCATCGGCATAGCCGGCCGGAACCACCGCGGTTTGAGCCATGGTCAGGGCAAGGAACAGTGCTGCGAGTTTCGTCATATTCTTCATCAGTATAACTCCTTGGTATTTCTTTGTTTCGTGTTGGGTTGCAACTGTCGGGGTGTTACAGGCCGGAGGCGATGGCAGTGATCTGGGCAGAGGTCAGGAAGCTGAGGGAGCCCATGCCGCCGGTGTTGGCGTTAATCGCGCTCTGAATGGCGGATGCAGACCTACCCTGTTTTGCCGTGCCGTGGCAACCGGCGCAGTACTGGTTGTAAGTTGCCCAGGTTTTGGTCGGGGTCGGAGCAGGAGCCGGAGCAGGCGTAGGAGTCGGAGCCGGAGCGGGTGCAGGAGCAGGTGCAGGAGTCGGAGCAGGCGCAGGAGCCGGGGCCGGAGCAGGCGTAGGAGCCGGAGTCGGAGCAGGCGTAGGAGTCGGGGTCGGAGCAGGCGTAGGCTTCGGAACCGGAGCCGGAGTCGGAGCCGGAACCCGGCGCACTTTTCTTACGCCGTCGTCATTTCTCTCGCCACGCTCATACTCGGCATAACCGGCAGAAACGATACCCGCGACGAGAAGGCTGGTAATACCACAGACAGATGCAAACTTCTTGGACTTATTAAACATTGTGATTCCTCCGAATTTGTGTTGTGTGCTGCTTTGAGATTGTGTTTCCTGTTTTGATTCTGTTTCTGAAAATGTGTCCACTCTGTTCTTCGTTCTTGTTCAGAACACCTCCTTGTGGTTGTCCCGGCTTTGTCTGTGTCCGGACACAGAAAAGCCGGGCCCGAAGATCAGGTGATATTTCGGCATCCCGGCTGTCTCAGTGAGACCCTATGGGCTTTCCGCCCCATTCTCGCGAATGGTTTAGTCTTGTCGGCTATCGCCTATTGACAGACGATAATACTATACACACAAAAACAGCCAGGGCCTGATATCAATGTGATATTTCGGCATCCTGGCTGTCTCAGAGAGACCCTTTAGGCTTTCCGCCCCACTCTCGCGAATGGTTTAGTATTATCGACTATCGAGCGTTGATAAACGATTGAGAAAACAGAACAGCCGGGGCCGACTATCATTTAGTGATATTTCGGCATCCCGGCTGTCTCTGTAAGACCCTGTAGGCTTTCCGCCCCACCCTCGCGAGTGGTTTAGTATTATCGTCTATCTTCTCAGCAAGTTTTCTGTGACTTTATTTGATCGAAAAAATTATGTCAATATTTTTTTTGTCAGTCAAAAACGAAAATAATTTCTGTTGTGACGTTTCATGAAGTTAAACACATTATATTGGTGGGGTCCTCAGCCCATTGTTTATCGGCGCGAACACCGATTTGACAGTCAGGCGAGATCTGCTTGCCATAACGCATTCATGCCGATCAGACTCGTGCATTGCCGCATCGTGGTGGCGACCCGAGAGGGCTTCGCCGAAGGTGCTTGCCCGCCAGGACCGATATGACGTATTCTGACCCGCTGATGGTGCAGAGTATCCCGGAAGCCGCCGCAACCCGTTCCGGCGACGGTTAGAAACGACGCGGGAGGAGACTTTATCCGTGCCCCTTAATGTCTATACGAGCAACCGGATGGAGGAACTGGTCGCACGGCTTGGTGATGTTCTCGGCGCCCGGCCCCTTGCCGATCCCTTTTCATCCGAGGTTCTGGTTGTCCAGAGCAGGGGGATGCAGCGCTGGCTGGCGATGGAGCTGGCAACGCGGTTCGGCGTCTGGGCCAATGCCCGCTATCCCTTCCCCAACGCATTCGTGCAGGAGCTCTTCACGGCGGCGGTTCCCGGCGCGGGCGACCTCTCTCCCTTCGATCCGGCGGTGATGACCTGGCGGGTCATGGAGACGCTGCCCGGCTTCCTCGATCAGCCGGCCTTCGCAAGCATCGGCGGCTATCTTGCGGGGGGGGAGCGGGAGCTGAAGCGGTACCAGCTGGCCGGAAAGATCGCCGACACCTTCGACCAGTACACCATTTTCCGCCCCGAGATGCTTGCCGGGTGGGAGAGGGGGCGCGAGGACCACTGGCAGGCGCTGCTCTGGCGGGCACTGGCAACGGAGGGGGGGCTGCACCGTCAGCGGCTGCGCGAGGAGCTCTTCGCCCGGCTTGCCCGGCGCGATGTCGCTACCCTTGGGCTGCCGGAGCGGATCGCCGTCTTCGGCGTCTCGTACCTGCCGAAATTTCACCTGGAAATCTTTTCCCGCATCGCACCCTTTACCGAGGTGAACCTCTTTGTGCTGAGCCCCTGCCGGGAGTACTGGGCCGATATCCTTCCCGAGCGGGTGCTCGCCCGGCTCACCCCGGAAGAGCGTACGGCGCGGATCGAGGGGAATCCGCTCCTTGCCTCTCTCGGCCGGCTCGGCCGGGAGTTTTCGGAGACCATCGTCGAGCTCAGCGCTACCGCCGGCGGCGAGGCCGACCTCTACCGCGGCGGGGACGACGGGACCCTGCTGGCGGCGATCCAGGACGACATCCTCAACCTCCGGGGTGGAGAGCCGCACCGCCCCAAGACGGCCATCGACGGGGGGGACCGCTCCCTCCGGCTCCATTCCTGCCACAGCCCGATGCGCGAGGTCGAGGTGCTCCACGACACCCTGCTCGCGTACTTCGAGGAGATGACGGATCTGGAGCCGCGGCAGGTCCTCGTGATGACGCCGGACATCGAGGCATATGCGCCGTATATCGCGGCGGTCTTCGACGGTTGCCAGGACCCGAAGAAACGGATTCCGTACACCATCGCCGACCGGAGCATCGGTGCGGGCGGGGGGCTCGCCGAGACGTTCCTGGCGATCCTCGATCTCCCCGGCAGGCGCTTTCCGGTCACGGCGGTCATGGAGATATTCGCCGCCGCTCCGGTGCACGAACGGTTCGGCGTCCGCGACACGGAGCTGGACCTCGTTCGCCGGTGGCTCGAGGAGACCCGCATCCGGTGGGGGATGGATGAGGAGGAGCGGCGCGCCGCCGGGTTTCCCCCCTTCCGGGAGAACAGCTGGCGGGCGGGGCTCGACCGGCTCCTCCTCGGCTACGCCATGCCCGACGAGGGGGGGCGCCTCTTCGACGGCATTCTCCCCTTCGATGCCATGGAAGGGGAGGGGCCGGCGATCCTCGGCAGGTTTCTCACCTTCGTTGAGCGGCTGCACGGGCTGCTGGCCGATCTCGAGCGGCCCCGTTCGCTGATGGAGTGGGAAGGGCTCTGCCGGCGGATTCCCGACGATTTCTTTGCGGCACCGGAGGAGTCGGGCTTCGAGATGGCGACGCTCCAGGGGATCCTCGACGAGGTGCGGGAGCTTCAGAGCGCGTCCGGATTCGGCGGCACGGTGGGGCTGCCGGTGATCCGCTCCTGGTTCCAGGGCCGCCTCCGGCGCGAGCAGCCCGCGGTCGGCTTCATGTCCGGCGGCGTCACGTTCTGCGCCATGCTCCCGATGCGGAGCATCCCGTTCCGGGTGATCGCCATGCTCGGGATGAACGACGATTCCTTCCCCCGGCAGAACCGCCCCCCCGGCTTCGACCTGATCGCCGCCGAGCGCCGCCCCGGCGACCGCTCGCTGCGCGACGAGGACCGCTACCTCTTCCTTGAGGCGCTCCTCTCTGCCCGCGAGCGGCTCATCATCAGCTCCATCGGCCAGAGCGTGCGCGACAACAGCCCCGTTCCGCCGTCGGTCCTGGTGGATGAGCTCCTCGACTATCTGGAGCGCCGGTACACCGACGGCACTCCCGGTTTCCCGGCATCGCTCGTGACGCGTCACCGCCTCCAGCCCTTCAGCCCGGCATACTTCACCGGGACGGAAGAGCTGTTCAGCTATGCCGACGAGGAGTGCCGGGCCGTGGCGAACCGGCTGCGGGGGAGCGTGCCGGCTCCCTCCTTCGTCGCGGAGCCGCTGCCGTCCCCTCCCGACGAGCTGCGTACCGTTACCCTCGGGAGCCTCCTTGCCTTTTTCGACAACCCGTCCCGCGCCTTCGTCCGCACCCGACTGGGGATTACCCTTGATGAAGCCGCTTCCCCCCTGGATGACCGGGAGCCCTTCGGCCTCGATTCCCTCGCCGCCTATGATCTGCGGCGCGAGCTGCTGGAGCGGGCGCTGGCGGGCGATGATCCGGCGGCACTCCTCCCCGTGGCCCGCGCCAAAGGGGTATTGCCCCCTGCCCGCCAGGGAGAGATGGCATTTCATGCCCTGGCCGCGGAGGTGACGGAGTTTGCCGGGCGGGTCGCCGGACTGAGGGGGGCGGGGGAGCCGCTGGAGCCCCTCGCCGTCGATCTGGCCATCGGTCCGTTCCGGGTGACGGGACTTCTGGACGGAATCCGGAGCGAGCGGCTTGTCCGCTACCGCTGCGCCCGCCTTTCGGGGCGCGACCAGGTGCGGCTCTGGATCGAGCATCTGGTGCTGAACGCCGTTGCCGAGACGGGGTACCCCACCGCCAGCGCCCTGGCCATGACCGACGGCTCCCTCTCCTTCGTGCCGGTGGCGGAGAGCCGCGCCTGCCTGGAGACGCTGCTGAACTTCTATTGGGACGGGCTCCGGACGCCGCTGCGGTTCTTCCCCCGCGCTGCCGCCGCCTACTCCAGGAAGTGGGAAATCGGGAGCGCCCGGACCACCTGGGGAGGGGAATTCAATCCCGAGGGGAACAATCCCTACTACCGGCTCTGCTACGGGGGGGAAGATCCCCTCGACGGGGAGTTCGAGCGGGTCGCCCGGGTCATCTTCGAGCCCCTCGCGCACCACCGGGGAGAATGAGCCATGGATGCCATGCTGACCTACGACAACCTGGGTATGGAGCTTGAGGGGGTGAACCTCATCGAGGCGAGCGCCGGCACCGGCAAGACCTACGCCATCGCCTGCCTCTTCCTGCGGCTGGTGGTGGAAAAGGAGCTGCTCCCGGAGCAGACCCTGGTGGTCACCTTCACCGAAGCGGCCACCAAGGAGCTGCGTGCCCGGATTAGGGAGCGGCTGCGGGATGCCCGCGACGCCTTCGCCGGCCTCCTCCCGCCGTCGCACATCGATCCGTTCCTCAAGGGGCTGGTCGCCAATGGCAACGGCGCCGGCCCGGGAACCACGGCCGCCATCGAGCGCCTCGACCGCGCCCTCCAGACCTTCGACTGCGCCGCCATCTCGACGATCCACGGCTTCTGCCTCCGGGCCCTCAAGGAGAACGCCTTCGAAAGCGGCTCCCTCTACGATACCGAGCTCGTCGCCGACCAGCGCGGGCTCCTGCAGGAAATCGCCGACGACTTCTGGCGCCGCTCCTTTTTCGGCGCCGATGCCGAGCTGCTGCCGGCGGCCCTGCGTGACGGATGGACCCCCGAGAAACTCGCCTCGTTCCTGCGCGGGAAGGTCGGCAATCCCGAACTCCTCCTCCTGCCGGCGTTCACCCCTGACGAGGTGGCGGCGCTTGCGGGGGAGGGTGGGGCAGTCTACGCCGCCCTTGCAGACCTCTGGCGCCAGCGCCGGGGGGAGATCGAAGCGATCCTCCACGAGCACAAGGGGTTGAGTCGTTCACGGAACAACTACCACCCCGACCTCGTGCCGCTCCTTCTGGCGGGGATGGCCACCTACGTGGACGGAGGGAATCCCTTCGACCTCCCCGCCGGCTTCGAGAAGTTCTCCGCCGCCTTCATGCGCGACAACCGGATGAAGAAGGCCGATCCGCCGGAGCACCGCTTCTTCGACCTCTGCGAAACGATGACCGACGTGGTGAGGCGCCGGCTCCTCGCCCTGCGGGGGAGCCTGGTGACCTTCGCCGCGGAGCGCCTCGCCGCGCTGAAGGGACGGCGGAACATCCGCTTCTTCGACGATCTCCTTGCCGATCTCTATCGCGCGCTGGAGGGGGGGACGGGGGACGAGCTGGCGTTGCGCCTGCGCCGGCAGTACCGGGCAGCTCTCATCGACGAGTTTCAGGACACCGATCCGGTCCAGTACCGGATCTTCCGGCGCATCTACGCCGACGGCACGGTCCCCCTTTTCCTGATCGGCGACCCGAAACAGTCGATCTACGGCTTCCGCGGGGCGGACATCTTCGCCTACCTGGAGGCCCGGGCCGACGTGCCGCCGGAGCGGCGGTTCACCATGGACCGCAACTGGCGCTCCACGCCGGAGATGGTAAAGGCGGTGAATCATCTTTTCGCGCAGCGCGCCGACCGCCCCTTTGTGGTGGAGGATATCGGCTATCCCAATGTTGCCGCGGCCCGGGAGGGGCACCCCCTGTCTCTTGAGGGGCGCGACCGTGCGCCGCTGCAGTTCTGGTTTCTGGAGCGGACTGGGGACGACGGCGCCAGCATCGGGATCGCCAAGGCGCGGCAGCGAATCGTTGCCGCGGTGGCGGGGGAGATCGCCTCTCTCCTTGCCGACGGACGCGCCGGCACGGCAACCATCGAGGGCGAACCGCTCGTGCCGGAGGATATTGCGGTGGTGGTTCGAAGCCACGGTCAGGCGGCCCTCGTCCGCGAGGCCCTGGCGGGGTTCGGCATTCCGTCGGTGGTCCAGAGCACCGGGAGCCTCTTTGACACCGATGCGGCGCGGGACGTCCTGCGCGTGATGCAGGCCGTTGCCGAGCCTGGCCGGGAATCCCGGGTGCGGGCCGCCCTCGCCACGTCGCTCTTCGGCGTCCCGGCCATCGGGATTGCCCGGCTGCTGGACGACGAGAAGGGGTGGGAGGGGCGGCTGGCGGCATTTCGCACCTACCACGAGCTCTGGCAGACGCGCGGCTTCATGACGATGTTCCGGACGCTTCTGGCCCAGGAGGGGGTGCGGGAGCGTCTCCTGCCGCTGGAGGACGGCGAGCGGCGCCTCACCGACATCAACCACTGCAGTGAGGTGGTCCACGGCGCCGCCGTGGCGGGGGGTCTCGGCATGGACCGGCTCTGCGCCTGGTTCGGCGAGCGGGTGAGCACCCCTCCCGAGGGGGAGGAGTACCAGATCCGCCTCGAATCGGACGAGAAGGCGGTGCGGATCGTCACCGTCCACGTCAGCAAGGGGCTCGAATATCCCATTGTCTTCTGCCCCTTCGCCTGGGGCGGGGTCCGGGACGACGACGGGATGGCGGTCTACCACGACGGGTACCGCATGGTGGCCGATTTCGGATCTGATCGGCTCGACGAGCACCGGAGAAAGGCGCGCACCGAGAACCTTGCCGAAAACCTGCGCCTCCTCTACGTTGCCCTCACCCGGGCGAAATACCGCTGCTATCTCGCCTGGGGGAAGATCCGGTATGCCGGGACCTCGGCCCCGGCCTATCTGCTCCACCCCCCCGCCGGCGGTGACGCCGCCGATGTGGCGGCTGCCCTGGCGGAGGCGTTCGAGAAGCTCTCCGACGCCACCTTGGTGCAGCGTCTTGCCGACCTGCGCCAGGGTAACGAGGCGCTCCTCACCGTCACCGTCAACCCCGAGCCGGCGGGGGAACGCTATCGGGGCGACCGCGGCATCCCTTCCGCCGCCGTCTGCCGCCAGTTTCGCGGGCGGATCGACGGGGAGTGGCGCGTTGCCAGCTTTACCTCCTTTGTCGCCCGCCACCGGCCGGAGGAGGAGCTCCCCGACCGCGATCAACGGGACGGAGGTGCTGCGGAGCCGCCGGAGGCAGAGCGTTCCGTCCCGCCGCCGGATTCGATCTTCGCGTTCCCGCGCGGGGCCCAGGCCGGTATCGCGCTCCATGCCATCTTCGAGAAACTCGACTTTGCCGGGGCCGACGAGGGTGCGGTTCGCGGGGTTGTGGCGCGCCAGCTCGAACGGTACGGATTCGACGCCGCGTGGTGCGGGCCGGTCTGCGCTCTGGTTTGGAACGTTTTCCGGGCTCCTCTCGCGGATGCGGAGGGGACCGGGTTCCTTGCCGCCCTGAAAAAGGGCGAATGGATTCCGGAGCTGGAATTCTACGTTCCTCTCCGGTTCGTCACCTCGGAGAGGGTGGCGGAGGTGCTGCGGCGGTGGGGGGGGCTCCCCGGCGGCGCCAGTCTGGCGGAAGTCGCGGACCGCCTCGATTTCAGGCCGGCGCGGGGGATGGTGCGGGGATTCATCGACATGGTCTTTCGCCACGGCGGGCGATATTACCTGATCGACTGGAAGTCGAACCACCTCGGGAACCGCACCGAGGAGTATCGCCGGGAGCGCCTCGTCCGCGAAATGGAGCGCGAACTCTACCCCCTCCAGTACCTCCTCTACACCGTTGCCCTGGATCGCTACCTTGCGGCGCGAATCCCCGGCTATCGCTATGAAACGCACTTCGGCGGGGTCCGGTACGTCTTTCTCCGGGGAGTGGACCCGCAGCGGCCCGAGCTCGGCATCTACCGCGACACCCCTCCCGCTGCGCTGGTAAAGGAACTCGGATCGCTCTTGATTGGGAGCGCGGGAGGGAATCATGCTCTCTGAAGCCACGGTTCTACGCGACATCGATCACCGCTTCGCCGAGTTCATCGGCCGCATCGCCCTCCGTCCGAGCGAGGAGCTGACCGATGCCGTGCGCGCCCTGAGCAGCGCCGTGGGGCAGGGCCACGTCTGCATCGACCTGACCGACGGTTGTGCGGAAGGTGGGGCCCAGCGCCGCGTGGAGGCGCTGCGCGCATCGGGGGCGGTCGGCAGGCCGGGGGAGCATGCCCCCCTGATCCTCGACGAGGGGGGGCGCCTTTACCTCTATCGTTACTGGAGATATGAATCCGATCTTGCTGAAACACTGAAGGAAAAAGCCTCAGTGTCGCCGGAGGTGGACGGGGAGCGGCTCGCCGACGGCATCGTCCGGCTCTTTGGCCCTCCTGACCCGCGCGATATCGATTGGCAGCGGATCGCCGCTGCGGCGGCGGTGCGAAGCTGCGTATCGGTCATCTCCGGCGGACCCGGCACCGGCAAGACCTCCACGGTGGTCAGGATCATGGCGCTCCTCCTTGAACAGGGGGGGGAACGGCCGGTGCGCATCGCCCTTGCCGCCCCCACCGGCAAGGCGGCGGCGCGGCTCAGGGAATCGATCCGCGGGGCAAAGGAGCGCCTTGCCGTCTCCGGGGAGATCCGGGATCTGATCCCCGACGAGGTGATGACGCTCCACCGGCTGCTCGGCGTCATCCCGGATTCGAACCGCTTCCGTCACCATGCGGACCATCTTCTCCCCTATGATGTGGTGATCGTCGACGAGGCCTCCATGGTGGCCCTGCCGCTCATGGCGAAACTTGCGGCCGCCCTGGGCGCCCGCACCCGCCTGATTCTTCTCGGCGACCGCGACCAGCTCGCGTCGGTGGAGGCGGGCGCAGTCCTCGGCGATATCTGCGATGTGGGGCGACTGCACCGCTTTTCTCTCTCGTTCCGGCAGTTTGTCGCCGATGTGACGGGGGAGGGGGCCGGTCCCGGCGATGCGGAGCCTGATCCGGCCCCCTTGGCGGATTCGGTGGTCATTCTCCGGAGGAACTACCGGTTCGGTACCGACAGCGGCATCGGCCGCCTGAGCCGGCTGGTGAACGAAGGGGAAGCGGAGGGGGCGCTCGCGCTGCTCCACGGCGAAGAGCACGCCGGGGTGACGTGGCGCGAGACTCCTGCTGCGGACTCGCTTCACTCGGTTCTCGAACAGAGGGTGATCGACGGCTACCGCCATTACCTGGGGGGGGACGATCCCGCTGCCGCGCTGGCCGCCTTCGACCGGTTCCGGATCCTTTCCGCCGTCCGCGAAGGGCGGTACGGCGTCAACGGCCTCAATCATGCCGTCGAGCGGATTCTCACCTCCGCACGACTTGCCGAGTGCGGGCGGCGCTGGTATCGGGGGCGGCCGGTCATGATCACTGTGAACGACTATTCGCTGCGGCTTTTCAACGGTGACGTCGGCATCGCGCTCCCTGACAACGAGGCTTCGGGCGGGCTGTCCGTCTATTTCCCGGCACCCGACGGAGGGATCAGGAAACTGTCGCCGCTGCGGCTCCCCCCCCATGAGACGGCATTCGCCATGACCGTCCACAAGAGTCAGGGGAGCGAGTTCGATGCCGTTTTGCTGGTTGTTCCGCCGGTGGAGTCACCGGTGGTGACGCGGGAGCTTCTGTATACCGGGATCACCCGCGCCCGCTCCGGGGTCGAACTCTGGTGCGGTGAGGAGATTTTCCGCCGGGCGGTGCTGCGCCGGATCGAGCGCCGGTCGGGGCTCCGGGAAGCTCTCTGGGGAAGCTCCGTGGAGGTCGCCGGTGCGCCCGCGCCCTGACGGCTCCCTCGTAGCAGCTTTTTCCTTGACAATGCGGCAAAGGTGGGTTATTAAACACGTCTCTTTACGGCGGTGTAGCTCAGCTGGTTAGAGCATACGGCTCATATCCGTAGTGTCCGGGGTTCAAGTCCCTGCACCGCCACCATTTAACTGAGGAACCCTCTAAGTCGCCAAGGCTAGAGGGTTTTTTGGTTTTACCGTCCATGCTTCGGTCTCTGTAGATCCACAGAAAGGTCTACAATGAACCACGGCGGAGCGGTAGGTAACCCACAAGCCTTCATGGATGCTGTGAGACGGCGGGATTGTGGTGTTCAAGGAAGTAGTTTGACGAAATCCGTTAAGGCGGATATATTGTGCCCATGCAAGAGCTGACCAGTATATTTCAATCCCTGGAAGAGGAAATCCGCCTCCGCATTCTGGCGTTGTTGATGGAGGCTGGTGAGTTGTGCGTCTGCGACCTGATAGCGGTATTGCAGCTGCCACAATCTACCGTTTCTCGGCATCTCTCCCACCTCAAGAATGCTGGTTGGCTCCAGGACCGTCGGGTAGGAATCTGGATATACTACTCTATAGTCAAGCAGCCAGGACCGGTGCACCAATCCCTCTTGCCCACCATACGGTACTTCTCGCAGCAACAAGAGATTGTAAGGCTGGATTCCGAGAATCTTAAAGGGTTGGCTAAGGGGAGGAGTTGCGCCTGATTTTTTTTGAGCTATCACATATGCTAATCCGGATATAAGGGAGGAAAGACGGGTGAAGAAAGTGCTGTTCCTCTGTACCCACAACTCTTGTCGTTCTCAAATGGCCGAAGGTCTGGTGAACCACTATCTTGGAGAAACCTATCAGGCCTGCTCTGCCGGTACTGAGGCGACAAGGGTCAATCCACTGGCGATAAAGGTAATGGCTGAGCTGGGAATTGATATGTCCGGGCACTATTCCAAGGTGTTTGACCAGTTTGCCGGAGTGCAGTTCGATCGCGTGATAACGCTTTGTGGTTCAGCAAATGAGCAATGTCCTCTGTTCTTTGGTGGAGTTCAGAGGGTGCATATCGGTTTTGAAGACCCATCGAGGGTTGTAGGTGCCGAGGAGTATGTGCTGAGTGAATTCCGTAGGGTACGGGATGAACTAAAGGATAGACTGATTGCTTACCTGACAGGAGTAAAGGCATGAGCGAACGTGTGGGACAAAAACTGTCGTTTGTTGATCGCTGGCTGACCGTCTGGATCTTTGCGGCAATGGCTGTTGGTGTGGGCCTTGGTTATCTGGTCCCTGGTGTCGAGACCTTCATCAACAGCTTCCAGGTAGGTACGACTAACATTCCTATCGCCGTCGGTCTGATTCTGATGATGTACCCACCGTTCGCCAAGGTCAAATATGAGGAGATGCCCGAGGTCTTCCGTAACAAGAGGGTGCTGGGGCTGTCGTTGGTGCAGAACTGGTTGATTGGGCCGGTGTTGATGTTCGTACTTGCGGTTGTTTTTCTGCCGAATAAGCCCGAGTACATGGTCGGTCTGATAATGATAGGTCTGGCACGATGCATTGCGATGGTGATTGTCTGGAATGAGCTGGCAAAGGGTAACACGGAATATGCGGCTGGCCTGGTGGCCTTCAACAGCGTCTTCCAGGTACTCTTTTACAGCGTCTATGCGTGGTTCTTCATTACCAAGCTCCCCCCACTGTTCGGGTTGTCTGGCAGTATTGTTGACGTGAGCATCGGGCAGATTGCCCAGAGCGTATTCATCTATCTTGGCATCCCCTGCATAGCCGGAGCAGCAACACGGCTCATTGGAGTAAAGATCATGGGCAAGGAGCGCTATCATCGTGATATTGTCCCCAAGATAGGCCCCATAACCCTGATAGCCTTGCTATTCACCATCGTTGTGATGTTCAGCCTCAAGGGGGAGCTGATTGTGCATCTGCCAATGGATGTTGTGCGAATCGCTATCCCGATGCTGATATATTTTGTTGTAATGTTCCTGGTATCCTTCTGGATGGGAAAGAAGCTTGGAGCCGACTACGGTAAGACCACCACCCTTGCATTTACTGCGGCCAGCAATAATTTTGAACTGGCTATAGCCGTTGCCGTGGCTGTGTTCGGGTTGAACTCGGGGGCTGCGTTTGCTGCGGTCATTGGGCCACTTGTTGAGGTGCCGGTCATGATAGGTCTTGTGAATGTGGCCTTTGGTTTGAGGAAGAGGATTTTTGCGTGATGATGTAGGATGAGGACGCTACGGCCCTGATTTTTTTATGGCGCTCGTGGTATTTAATCTGACCGGCCAGAATTACTCATTACCGGTGATTATTGCTGCAAACCGCTGGAGCAGCTCCTTGTTAAACTGTCCCTTCAATTCTGCCTGCATGGTTTTAAGCGCTTGCGAAGAAGAGACTGCCTTCTGGTATGATCGGTCGGCCGTCAGAGCCAGATAGACATCACAGATTGCTCCCAACTGGGCGTTGCGGGGGATATCGTTCCCCTTGAGCCCGACGGGGTAGTCGCGCGCCTTTCGTTTCGTCAATCCGTTGGCGTTCTATACCATCGACGTTTATTGTGCAAGCTTTAGTTCTCCCTGGAGCCCGCCGGTGAAAACGATCTCATCGAAAATCCTCGCCTTTGCCACGGAGCATTCGCTCTTTTCTCCCGGAGACACGGTGGTCGTCGCCGTGTCCGGCGGCCCTGACTCGGTAGCCCTCCTCGATATCCTCGCATCCCTCTCCTCGCTGGAGCTGCAACTGGTCGTGGCCCATGTGAACCATTGTCTGCGCGGAGCCGAATCGGATGAAGACGAGCGGTTTGTCGCCAGTCTGGCGGCATCCTATGGCCTGCCGTTCCACGGCGAGACGGTCGATGTGCGCGATTTCAGCCGGAGGGAGTGCCTCTCGCTGGAAGACGCCGGCCGCCGTTGCCGCTACGCTTTTTTCGACCGGCTCGCCGGACGTTGCGGGGCGTCGTCCGTGGTGCTGGCCCACCATGCCGACGATCAGGCCGAAACCTTGCTGCTGCGGCTGCTGCGGGGGGCGGGGACGACGGGGCTTTCCGCCATGGCACCGCGTACGGCGGGGCGCTATGTCCGGCCGCTGCTGGCACTCACCCGTCACGAGATCGAGCGCTATCTCCGCGAGCGGCACCTTTCCTTCCGGGTCGATTCGTCCAATGCCGATATCGCGTTTCTGCGCAACCGGCTCCGCCATGAGCTCCTCCCGGCCCTTGCCGGGTACAATCCGGAGATCTCCCGCCGGCTGGCGGTGACGGCCGAGCTGCTCGCTGCCGACGAGGAGGTGCTGGAGCGGGCCGTGGCATCAGCCTTTGAGCGAATTTGTCACGGCAGAGGTGATGCGGGAGTCGAACTTGACGTGGCGGCGCTGCTTCGGGAGCCGCGGGGGATCCGCTATCGGCTCTATCGCCGGTGTGTGGAGCTGGTGAAAGGGGATCTTGCCCGCCTCGCCTTCAGCCATGTCAGGCAGATCGACGACCTCGTCCGTTCCCCACGGCCCAATCTTTCCTGTACGCTGCCGGAGGGGGTGAACGTAACGAGGGCATACGGGACGCTCGTCGTCGGGCCGGCGGCGGTGAAGGAGGAGTTTGAAGGGGAACTCTTCGTCGATGGCCCCGGCACCTTCCCCCTGCCGGGGGGGGGGGAGTTGGTCGTGGAGGTGGGGGGACCCCCTGAAGGCGTCGATCTGCCGCCGCACGCGGGGTGTTTCGACCTGGCGCGGACTCCCTTCCCCTGGCTGGTGCGGGGAGGGCAACCGGGTGACCGGATTCGTCCCCTCGGGATGGGTGGCAGCAGGAAAGTCAAGGACATCTTCATCGACGAGAAGGTCCCGCGGGAGTTGCGGCGGAATATCCCCCTGGTTTTCAGTGGCGGCGAACTGATCTGGGTCTGTGGATACCGGGTGGCCGAAGGGGGGCGGGTCACCGCCGATACCGTCCTCGTCGCCCGCGCGGAGGTCCGCTACAGGCCCCTGAAGTGACCTGAAATCACTTGTCAACCGATGTTGGTTATGATAGCTTTTTTCAATTAATCAGACACTTCGCGCTGAGGGTGCCCGTTTCGGTGGCCGCCACCGGAGCGTTCGCTCCATCCATTCCTCGGGGGTAACCTTGAACCAGTTCTACAAAAACCTTGCGCTCTGGCTGGTGATCAGCTTGATGATGATTCTTCTCTTCAACCTCTTCAACAAGCCGCGCACCACTGCCGAACGCTTGAGCTACAGCGATTTCATCGCCTCGGTCGATGCGGGGAAGGTGAATTCGGTCGTCATTCAGGGGAACGACATCATCGGCAAATTCTCGGACGGGAAGGAGTTCCGCAGCTACCGGCCGATGGATGCCATGCTCTCCGACAAGCTCCTGGAGAAAAAGGTCACCGTAACCGCCAAGCCGGAAGAGGAAAAGGTCTCCTGGTTCTCCATCTTCATCTCCTGGTTCCCGCTGCTTTTCCTCGTGGGGGTCTGGATCTTCTTCATGCGGCAGATGCAGGGGGGGGGCGGCAAGGCGATGGCTTTCGGCAAGAGCCGAGCAAAGCTCCTCACCGAGGCCCAGGGGCGGATCACCTTCGAAGACGTCGCCGGTGTTGACGAGGCGAAGGAAGAGCTGGAGGAGATCATCCAGTTTCTCAAGGATCCGAAGAAATTTACCAAGCTCGGCGGCCGCATCCCCAAGGGGGTCCTGCTGGTAGGCCCTCCGGGAACCGGCAAGACGCTTCTGGCCCGCGCGGTGGCGGGTGAGGCCGGGGTGCCGTTTTTCTCGATCTCCGGCTCCGACTTCGTGGAGATGTTCGTCGGCGTCGGCGCTTCTCGGGTCCGCGACCTCTTCGTGCAGGGTAAGAAGCATGCGCCGTGCATCATCTTCATTGACGAGATCGATGCCGTCGGTCGTCATCGCGGTGCCGGCCTGGGGGGGGGGCATGACGAGCGGGAACAGACCCTGAACCAGCTCCTGGTGGAGATGGATGGTTTCGAGTCCAACGAGGGGGTCATCCTCATTGCCGCCACCAACCGCCCCGACGTTCTCGATCCGGCGCTGCTGCGCCCGGGGCGCTTCGACCGGCAGGTGGTGGTGCCGCAGCCCGACGTGAAGGGGCGGGAGATGATTCTCAAGGTCCACACCAAGAAAACCCCGCTGGGACCCAACGTCGATCTCGCCGTGATTGCCCGGGGGACTCCCGGTTTCTCCGGTGCCGATCTCGCCAACGTGGTGAACGAGGCTGCGCTGCTTGCCGCCCGCAAGGATAAGAGCGTGGTCGACATGCAGGACATCGACGACGCCAAGGACAAGGTTCTGATGGGGGTCGAGCGGCGCAGCATGGTAATCTCCGAAGAGGAGAAGAAGAACACCGCCTACCACGAGGCCGGCCATACCCTCGTCGCTAAGCTCATCCCCGGCACCGATCCGGTTCACAAGGTCTCCATCATCCCCCGCGGACGCGCCCTGGGGGTCACCATGCAGCTCCCCATCGAGGACAAGCACAGCTACTCGAAAGAGTCGCTCCTCAACCGGATTGCCGTTCTCATGGGGGGACGGGCCGCCGAGGAACTCATCTTCGCGAGCCTCACCACCGGCGCGGGGAACGATATCGAGCGCGCCACCGAAATCGCCCGGAAGATGGTCTGCGAGTGGGGGATGAGCGAGAAGATGGGGCCGGTCACCTTCGGGAAGAAGGAAGAATCGATCTTCCTTGGCCGCGACATGTCGATGCACAAGAACTTCAGCGAGGCGACCGCCGTGGAGATCGACGTCGAGATCCGGCGGATCGTGGAGGAAAGCTACAGCCGGGTGAAGACCCTGCTTAGGGACAATGTCGACCTTCTGCACGATATTTCCCTCCAACTCATCGAGAAGGAAAACCTGAGCGGCGACGAGGTCGACAGGATCATCAGTGCCGGCCGCGCGAAGGGCGCACCTGAGGCGGCTCCCGAGGCTCCATGATCCCTTCGGTCAGAGTCCTTGCTGCCGCCGCCTCACCCGGCGAGGCGGTGCGCTGCCTCGTAACTGCGGGGGTAGGGGAAGAGGCGGCGCGTTCGCTCGCGGCGAACGGTTCGGCCCGGGTTCTCCTCCTGGAAGGGCTCGGGGCTGACGAGGCCCGCACCATCTCTGCCCTGGCTGCACTCCACGGTGGTGCGGTCGACACGGTCCATTCCGTTTCCGGTGGTGGCCATCGCCTTGCCGTTGCGGCTTCCCTGCAGATTCTCCGAAGCATTTTTTCACCGCAGCAATTCAATCAACCCGGTCTGGCTCCCCTTGCCGATCGGGCGATGAGGCTCCTTGAGCAGGAATCCCCCTCCGCGACTCTCTGGGCCTTCGGCCGGCGTTCATTGGACTTGTCGCGTCGCCCCTGCATCATGGGGATTCTCAATGTAACTCCCGATTCGTTTTCGGACGGAAATACATACTTCGATCGTTTTCGGGCCGTGGACAGGGCCCTGGAGATGGAGGCTGAAGGGGCCGACATCATCGACATCGGCGGTGAAAGCACCCGACCATTTTCTCCGCCAGTGGATGTCGATGAGGAGCTGCGGAGGGTCGTGCCGGTCGTCGAAGCATTGGCGGGCCGGCTCTCGATCCCCATTTCCGTTGACACGTACAAGGCCGCCGTTGTCCGTGCCACCATGAACGCCGGCGCGGAGATCGCAAACGACATCAGTGGGCTCACGTTCGATGACGCCATGTCGGCCGCCGTCGCCGAGAGCGGTGCCGGCCTCGTTGTGATGCATACGCGGGGGACGCCTGACTCCATGCAGCTCAGCACGGGTTACGACGACATCATGGCCGATGTGGTTTCCTTTCTGGGCCAATCCCTCCACCGCGCCCGGGCAGCCGGCATCCCCGACGAGCGGGTGGTGATCGATCCGGGCATCGGCTTCGGGAAGAGCGTTGCAGGCAATCTCGAGATTCTGCGGCGGCTGTCCGAGTTTGCGGGCCTGGGGCGCCCCGTTCTTCTCGGCACCTCACGCAAGACCTTCATTGGCAAGGTCCTCGGTCGAGAGGTGGATGAGCGGCTCTTCGGCACTGCGGCTACCGTAGCCCTCGGTGTCGCGCGGGGAGCTTCCATCTTCCGGGTCCACGACGTCAAGGCGATGCGTGACGTTGCGGACATGGCCCATGCCATTGCGTATCCCGCCGACTGACCGTTCCTGCCGGTTCGCCGGACGGGAAGCGGGGGTATGATTCTTCCTGTCCGGTGGCAATGATGCCCGATTCCCTTCAATTATTCGAATGGCGTGACCTCGTCGACATCGCCGTTGTCGCGTTCATCATCTATCGGCTCATTCTGCTCCTCAAGGGCGGAGTGGCGGTCCGCCTGCTTTTCGTCCTGGCGTCCCTCGCTCTTCTCCTGTCGTTTTCCCGCCTTGCCGGTCTTGAGACCTTTCAGTGGCTGCTCGATTCGTTTTTCGGTTCGCTCGTCCTCATCCTGGTCCTCGTGTTCCAGAGCGATATCCGCCGCTCTCTCGTGACGCTGGGGCGGTCGCGGCCAGCACGGGGAGTCGACCAGGATGAGGCCTCGGAGGTCCTTGACGAACTGGTGGGCGCCATGACCGACCTCTCCTCCCGTCGCCACGGCGCCCTGGTCATCGTGGAACGGGAAATGGGGCTCATGCCCTACGTTCAGACCGGTACCGAGATCGACGCCAAGATTACGAGCGAGATCCTCACCTCCATCTTTCTTCCCTATTCGCCGATTCACGACGGAGCGGTGATCGTACGCAAGGGGAAGCTGACCAGGGCTGGCTGCTTCCTCCCCCTTTCGCAGAACCCGAACATCAGCAAGTCCCTGGGGACTCGCCACCGGGCGGCACTTGGCCTGACCGAGCTGACCGATGCGGTGGCGCTGGTAGTCTCCGAAGAAACCGGAATGATGTCGGTCTCGTCGGGGGGGAAACTGACTCCCGTGGCGGACGCCGGGGCGCTGCGCAAACTCCTGAGACGACTTCTCGAGCGGCGGTGGCTGACATGAAGTGGGCCGATCTGACACGACACGCCGAGATCAAGCTCCTCTCTCTCGTCCTTGCCGGTACGCTCTGGATCTCCGTGGCGGGAAACCGCACGGCTGAAATGACGCTCACCGTTCCTCTGTCAGCCCGGGCTCTTCCTGCCGGTCTTGCCGTTGCCCGGATGGAGCACGACGGTCTCCAGGTGACCCTCTCGGGTCCGAAAATTCTTTTGTTGAAGCTCCGGGGTGAAAAGATTATCATGCCGCTCGACATGGGGGGGCTCAAAGAGGGGCGTGTGCTTTTCGCTGGCTTCGACCGGTCGCTTCCTCTCCCGCGCGAGGTGCGGGTGACCCGCGTTTACCCCGCTTCGGTCGAAGTGTTGCTCGTCCGGAGTCCCGCCGAAAAAAATCCCTGATGAATATCACGCAGGAGTATCTATGAAAAAGCTCTTCGGCACCGATGGTGTCCGCGGCGTCGCCAACGTTTACCCGATGACTACCGAGATGGCCATGCAGATCGGCCGGGCCGCCGCCTATCTCTTCAAGAACGGCAACCGGCGGCATCGCATCGTGATCGGAAAGGATACCCGTCTTTCGGGCTATATGCTTGAAAATGCGCTGGTTGCCGGAATCTGCTCCATGGGGGTCGATGTGTTGCTGGTGGGCCCCCTTCCGACCCCCGGCATCGCCAACATTACCTCGTCCATGCGGGCCGACGCAGGGGTTGTGATCTCCGCTTCCCACAATCCGTTCCAGGACAATGGGATCAAGTTCTTCTCCCGCGACGGCTTCAAGCTTCCCGACGAGATCGAGCTGAAGATCGAGGATCTCATCTTTTCCAAAAAGATCGATTCGCTGCGTCCCATCGCGACCGAGGTCGGAAAGGCGTACCGGATCGATGACGCCGTGGGTCGCTATGTCGTTTTCCTGAAGAACACCTTCCCGAAGGAACTCGACCTCACCGGCATGAAGATCGTCCTCGATTGCGCCAACGGCGCGGCGTACAAGGTTGCGCCGGCGGTTCTGGAAGAGCTTGGCGCGGAGGTGATCCCCTACGGCGTGAAGCCCAACGGCTCCAATATCAATGCCGGCTGCGGCTCGCTCCATCCCGAGGTCATCAGCGAAGCGGTGAAGGGGCACCGGGCCGATCTGGGGATCGCCCTCGACGGTGATGCCGACCGGGTGATCTTCGTTGATGAGTTCGGCAACGAGGTGGATGGCGACCACATCATGGCCATCTGTGCCACCGATATGCTGAAGAATAAGACACTGCACAAGAATACCCTCGTGGCGACGGTCATGAGCAACATGGGACTCGACATCGCCGTGAAGCGGGGCGGGGGGAAGGTGGTCAAAACGGCCGTCGGCGACCGCTATGTGGTGGAGGAGATGCTGAAGGAGGGGTATAATCTCGGGGGAGAGCAGTCCGGCCACATGATCTTCCTCGATCACAACACCACCGGCGACGGCATGCTCTCGGCACTCCAGGTCCTCGCCATCATGCGCCGGACCGGAAGGACCCTTTCGGAGCTGGCCGAGGTCATGATCCCGCTGCCGCAGGTCCTGGTGAATGTCCGGGTTGCGGAGAAGAAGGACATCAGGACGATCCCGGAGGTCGCCTCCCTCATCGGGGACATTGAGGGGAAACTCGGGGATGAGGGGAGGATCCTCATCCGCTATTCGGGGACCGAACCGCTCCTGCGGATCATGCTCGAGGGGCAGGACAAGTATCATATCACCGGCTGGGCGAAGGAGATCGCCGATCTGGTGGAGCAGAAGATCGGAGGAAAGTAAGTGGCAAAGCTTGGGGTGAACATCGATCACGTGGCAACGATCCGTCAGGCGCGGGGAGGAGCCGAGCCCGATCCCGTCGCTGCGGCCGCACTGGCTGAGATGGCCGGTGCCGACGGCATAACCGTCCACCTGCGCGAAGACCGGCGGCATATCCAGGACCGGGACCTGAAGCTGTTGCGCCAGACCGTGAAGACCAGGCTCAACCTGGAGATGGCGGCTACCGAGGAGATGGTGGGGATCGCCCTGACGCTCAAACCCGACATGTGCACCCTCGTCCCGGAGAAGAGACAGGAGCTGACCACCGAAGGGGGGCTCGACGTCCGGCTGAACATGTCAGGGCTCGCGGAAGCCGTCGGCAGGCTGCAGGATGGCGGCATCGTCGTTAGCCTCTTCATCGATCCCGATCCCGATCAGGTGAAGGCCGCCAGCAAGATCGGCGCCGACTATATCGAAATCCATACCGGCACCTTTGCCGAGGCGCGGGACTGGAAGAGCGAGCGTGCCGAACTGGAGCGGATCGAGAACGCCATCAAGCTCGGCACCAAGCTCGGCCTGGGGATCAACGCCGGCCATGGCCTCAACTACAGCAACATTCGGAAGGTTGCGGCCCTGGGCGGCATCGAGGAGTTCAATATCGGCCATTCGATCATCTCCCGCGCGGTTTTTGCCGGACTCGACCGCGCGGTGCGGGACATGGTCGATCTCGTGAAGTACGCGTAGGCGCAACGTGATCTTCGGTACGGGGGTGGACATCGTTGACATCACCCGCTTCGAGCGTCTGCTCGGAGAGGGGAACGAGCGGCTCTTCGGGCGGCTCTTCACGGAGCACGAACGCGAATACTGCGCCGGCAAGGCGCGGAGTGCCCAGCACTATGCGCTCCGGTTTGCGGCCAAGGAGGCGTTCCTCAAGGCCTGCGGCCTCGGTTTGCGGGAAGGGATGACCTGGCACGATGTGGAGGTGGTGAGCGACCGCCTCGGCAAGCCCGAACTGCGGCTCCACGGCAGGGCGCTCGCAATTTTCACGGATCTCGAACTGGCAAAGACGTTCGTCGCCCTTTCGCACGACGGCAACTTTGCCGTGGCGATGGTGGTCCTGGAGCGCTCATGAAGGTGGTTACCGGCGAAGTCATGCAGGAGATGGACCGGCGTACCATTCGGGAATACGGGGTGCCGGGGCTCGTCCTGATGGAAAACGCCGGCCGGGGGTGTGCCGATGCCATCAAGGCGACCTTCGGCCTGCAGGGGCCGGGGAAGATCCTCGTGGTGGCGGGGAAGGGGAACAACGGAGGAGACGGCTATGTGATCGCGCGCCTTCTGCGGGAGGAGGGGTGGCTGGTCAAGACGATCGTCCTGGCCGAGCGGGACGAGATTACCGGTGACGCTCGGGCAAATCTGGATCGACTCGCTCCCGCTGCGGTTGTTTTCTCTCCCGCTCCTTCGGGGCTCGCTCCCTGGCACACCGACCTGGAACAGGCGACCGTCGTCGTCGACGCCCTGTTGGGGACGGGATTGCGCAGCGAGGTGCAGGGTGTCTACGCCGAAGCCATTTCCCTGATGAACGGGTGCGGGAAACCGGTGGTGGCGGTCGATATCCCCTCGGGCATCGATGCGGCGACGGGCACGGTGCTCGGGGTGGCGGTGAAGGCCGCTCTTACCGTGACGTTCGCCTTGGCAAAGCGCGGCCACGTCCTTTTCCCGGGGGTCGATCATTGCGGCATCCTCAGGGTCGTCGATATCGGGATTCCCGGAGAGCTGGCCGAAGGGGCGCCGGGGATCGAGTACGTCGACCGTCGGGCGGCACGACTGCTTGTCCATCGGCGTGAGCGCAATGCCCACAAGGGGAGTTTCGGACACTGTCTCATCATCGCCGGCTCCACGGGGAAGAGCGGTGCAGCGGCCATGGCGGCGAACAGCGCGGTGCGAAGCGGTGCGGGACTCGTGACGCTGGCGGCACCCGCGGCGCTGAATACGGTCCTGGAAATCAAGACCACCGAGGCGATGACGTTTCCCCTCGACGACGGGGGACGAGGACTGCTCGATGAAACGGTTCTCCCTCTGGTGATGCAGGCTGCGGCGGGGAAGGGCTCCGTAGCCATCGGCCCCGGACTCTCGTGGGCCCCGGAGACCGCCTGCCTGGTCCGGCAGCTCGTCTCCGAGATTGAGGCCCCCCTCGTGGTCGATGCCGACGGCCTGAATGCCCTTTCGGAGCAGATTGATGTGCTGAAGGGCAAGCGATCACCGGTCGTCGTGCTCACGCCGCACCCGGGGGAGATGGCCCGGCTGGCGGGACTATCCACGGTTGAGGTGGAAGCGAACCGCCTGGGTGTGGCCCGGGAATTTGCCGCGCGATACGGCGTTTACCTTCTCCTCAAGGGAGCGCGGACGGTAGTGGCCGCCCCCGACGGCAGGATTGCGATCAACGGCAGTGGCAACCCGGGAATGGCATCGGGGGGGATGGGGGATGTCCTGACCGGCGTCCTTTCGGCGCTCCTGGGGCAAGGGTACGAGGCGTTCGACGCCTGTTGCCTGGGAGTATTCATACACGGACATGCGGCCGATATCGTTGCCGCGGAGAAGGGGGAGATCGGCATGTCGGCAGTCGATGTGCAGGAGCATCTCCCCTGGGCATTCAACAACCTCATAATGCAGACGGGAGAATGACCATGCTGAAGGTTCGGGACATAATGACGACGGAGGTCGTCACCGTGAGGCTGGAAACCGGCATCAGGGAATTGGCGGAGATCTTCACCACCCGCCGCATCGGCAGCGTGCCGGTGGTGGACGGAGCGGGGAACCTGGTCGGAATCGTTACCGAGTCCGACCTGATCGAGCAGGATCGCAATCTTCATATTCCGACGGTTGTTTCCCTGTTCGACTGGGTTTTCTACGTCGAGAGCGAGAAGAAATTCGAGAAGGAGCTGCTGAAGATGACCGGCCAGACGGTGGCGGACATCTACACCGGTACGGCCGAAACGGTAACGCCCGAGACGTCGGTTTCGGACGTCGCCGACATCATGAGCACCAAGAAGGTTCACACCCTGCCGGTGGTCGAGGGGACGAAACTCGTCGGCATCGTGTCGCGCATCGATCTCATCAAGACCATGGTGAAGTAAGGTTCGTGATTACCATTATTTCGCGCAGTGTCGATGAGACGGTCCGCCTCGGCGAATGTCTCGGGGGGGTGCTGACCGTTGGAAGCTTCGTTTCCCTTTCGGGAGAGCTCGGCAGCGGCAAGACCCATTTTGCCCGGGGGGTGGCGTCGGGGCTTGGCGTCGAGGCGACCGTTCCCGTCACCAGCCCCACCTTTACCTTGTTGAACGAGTACCCGGGGAGAATTCCTCTGTATCATTTCGACCTCTATCGCCTCGGTGGGGGGAGTGATGCGGTAGAACTCGGTTTTGACGAATACTTCCACGGGAGAGGCGCCTGTCTTGTCGAGTGGGCCGAGCGCCTTGGCGAAGAGCTTCCCGGGGAACGGTTGGATGTCGCCCTTTCTTACGTGGATGAAGCTACCCGCAGGCTCGAGTTCGTTCCCCACGGCCCGAACTATGAGGCATTATTAAAAAAATGTTTTGACCGGCGTATTGATTCCTGATATTAAGGGACGATGCGCCGGGCTGTATACGGGTAGATGCCTGTCCGCACTGAACATGGCAAAGGAGGAACTGTAGATGGCTCTGGTGGTCCAAAAATATGGCGGCACCTCGATGGGGTCGGTTGAACGTATCCGCAACGTTGCGAAGCGGGTCGCCAAAACATACGATGCCGGCAACGACATGGTGGTCGTCGTCTCCGCGATGTCCGGTGAAACCAACAAGCTTGTTGCCCTGGCCAACGATATCTGTGAATTCCCGGATAACCGCGAATACGATGTCCTGGTCGCCTCGGGTGAGCAGGTCTCCATTGCTCTCCTGGCCATGTGCCTCAAGTCGATGGGGTACAAGGCGAAATCGTACCATGGGTGGCAGGTCCCGGTGATCACCGACAGCGCCTTCAGCAAGGCCCGCATCGAAGAGATTCCCGACACGAAGATCCGTGCCGACCTGAAGGACGGAACGATTGTCGTCGTTGCCGGCTTCCAGGGCATTGACCGCGACGGTAACGTCACCACGCTGGGCCGCGGCGGATCGGACACCTCTGCGGTGGCTCTGGCTGCCGCCATGAAGGCCGATGTCTGCGAAATCTTCACCGATGTCGACGGTGTCTATACCACCGATCCGAACATCTGCCAGGATGCCCGGAAGATCGAGAAAGTCTCTTACGACGAGATGCTCGAATTGGCGAGCCTTGGCGCCAAGGTGCTCCAGATCCGTTCCGTCGAATTTGCCAAAAAATATAATGTGGACGTGCACGTGCGTTCCAGTTTTAATGATAATCCAGGAACAATGGTTACCAAGGAGGATAAGGATATGGAAGCTGTTCTCGTTTCAGGGATTGCCTACGACAAGAATGAGGCGAAGATCGCTGTCATGGGGGTTCCGGACAAGCCGGGAATCGCCGCCAAGATCCTGTCGCCTCTTTCCGATGCCAATATTTCGGTTGACATGATCGTCCAGAACGCGAGTGAAGGAGGGATGACCGACTTCACCTTCACGGTCACGAAGGCGGATTTCAAGAAGGCGCTCGCCATCACCAAGGAAGTGGCGACGGAGATCAGTGCGAAGGAAGTCGCCGAAGACGAGAATATTTCCAAAATCTCCGTCGTCGGCGTGGGGATGCGCAGTCACGCCGGTGTGGCGACCAAGATGTTCCAGACTCTCGCCAGGGAGGGGATCAATATTCAGATGATCTCCACTTCCGAGATCAAGGTGTCTGTCATCGTGGATGCCAAATACACGGAGCTGGCGGTCCGGGTCCTTCACGACGCCTTCGGACTCTCCGGCAAGTAACTGCCACGGCAAAGAAACGTTTTGCGGATAGCGTCTAGTGTCCGGTGGCCCATCGCGATGCTAAACGCTATTCGCGTATCTAATCTCATACATGCAAGGGTGGACCAATGAGTCTCGTGAAACTGTATGACACCACGCTCCGCGACGGCACACAGGCGGAGGACATCTCGTTTCTCGTTGAAGATAAACTTCGTATTGCCCACAGGCTCGACGAGCTCGGCATTCACTACATCGAGGGGGGGTGGCCCGGAAGCAACCCCAAGGATGTGGCTTTCTTCAAAGACATTAAGAAGGAAAAGCTTTCGCAGGCAAAAATTGCTGCGTTTGGTTCCACTCGCCGGGCGAAGATTACGCCTGACAAGGACCACAATCTGAAAACGCTCGTCCAGGCCGAGCCGGACGTCTGCACCATCTTCGGCAAGACATGGGATTTCCATGTCCGCGAGGCCCTGCGGATATCACTCGAAGAGAACGTGGAGCTGATCTTCGATTCTCTGGAGTTTCTCAAGTCCCGGGTTCCCGAAGTATTCTACGACGCCGAGCATTTCTTCGACGGCTACAAGGCCAATCCCGAATATGCCATCAAGACCCTCAAGGCGGCACAGGACGCCAAGGCGGATTGTATCGTTCTGTGCGATACCAACGGCGGGACCATGCCGTTTGAGCTTGTCGATATCATCAAGGAAGTTCGCAAGCATATTTCGACGCCGCTGGGGATCCATACCCACAACGATTCCGACTGCGCCGTCGCCAATTCGCTCCATGCAGTCGACCAGGGGATCGTGCAGATTCAGGGAACCATCAACGGTTTCGGTGAGCGTTGTGGCAATGCCAATCTCTGCTCCATAATTCCGGCTCTCAGACTGAAGATGCAGAAAGAGTGCGTTAGCGACGAGCAACTCAAGAAACTCCGCGCTCTCTCACGGTTCGTCTACGAACTCGCGAACATCTCTCCCAACAAGCACCAGCCCTACGTCGGGAACTCCGCTTTTGCCCACAAGGGGGGAGTGCACGTGAGTGCGATCCAGCGTCATCCCGAGACGTACGAGCATCTGCGTCCCGAGCTCGTCGGCAACATGACGAGAGTGCTGATCTCCGACCTGTCCGGCCGTTCCAATATTCTTGCCAAGGCCGAAGAGTTCCAGATCAACATGGACAGCAAGGATCCGGTAACCCTCGAGATCCTCGACAACATCAAGGAGATGGAAAACCGCGGTTACCAGTTCGAAGGAGCGGAGGCCTCCTTCGAGCTCCTCATGAAGCGCGCCCTTGGTACCCATCGGAAATTCTTTTCAATCATCGGCTTCCGTTGTATCGACGAGAAGCGTCACGAGGACCAGAAGCCCCTTTCCGAAGCGACGGTCATGGTAAAGGTGGGCGGCAAGATCGAGCATACCGCCGCGGAGGGGAATGGGCCGGTCAATGCACTCGACAATGCTCTGCGCAAGGCCCTCGAGAAATTCTATCCGAAGCTCAAGGAAGTGAAACTCCTCGATTACAAAGTGCGGGTTCTTCCCGCCGGTCAGGGGACCGCATCGTCGATCCGAGTCCTTATCGAGTCGGGGGACAAGGAGAGTCGGTGGGGGACCGTCGGTGTCTCTGAAAATATCGTCGACGCTTCTTATCAGGCGCTTATCGATAGCATCGAGTACAAGCTTCACAAAAGCGAGGAAACGGAGAACGTCAAAAAGTGATCGAGCGGGGTCGGCGGCTTGCACTGTTCTTGCTGGCCGCCCTGATCGCTCTTCCCTTTGTATTTCGAGGCCACGGACAACCTTCTTCAAGGGTGCTCTCCGTGGCCTCGTTCCATTTCGGCGACCACTCCCGCAAGGTGTGTGTGAAGCTGGAGGGAATCCCGGGAGCGAGTGGCATTTATCATCTCTCGCCAGGCGTTTCGTCCGAGACCGTCATTATTATGGCGGTCGGTAGGGTCCCAACGGAACTGCAAGGGAAGCCCGTGCTTCACCAACGTCTGAAAAATGGTGATCTGGTCGCAATAAAGAATGAAAAGGGGGAACCTGTTGAAATAACACTGAAAAGCATCTCAGTGGGAGAACGAATGGTTCTCGGAATTCCCCTTGACCCGACCACGATGACCGAATCTGAGTGGGAGCTGCTTCCCGGTATCGGTCCGACTCTTGCCAAGCGGATTGTGGAGTACCGTCAACAGAATGGCGGTTTTCATGCCTGGCAGGAGCTTGAGCAGGTACCCGGAATTGGTCCTGCAACACTGGAGAAATTACGGGGCTACTTTTGATTCCCTGTAACATGTGTAAATTAAAAAGTTTTTTGCTGTAAGGGGGTAATGGTTAGTTCCGGTACATGATTATTTTCAGAGTTTGGCACATATGGTGAAATCATCCTGAGCACTCACTTTAGTAAACTACACGGATGGGAGGATGCCATATGAAATGTCCGAAATGCAGGGGTAGAATGTTTGCCGAGAAGTTTTATGATTTTGTGAGATCCTTCGACGCATGGAAGTGCACTTGCTGCGGAGAAGTTATTGATCCCACTATTCTGGCGAACAGGGCAAGGAATTACAATCTGTTCCTCGGCTAGGCCTGAGACGACATAGATTAAAAAAAGGGGAGAGTTCCGGCTTTCCCCTCTTTTTTTGTCCGCAAAAAAGTCAATGTGGTCATCTTGCAGAGATGCGTCGTTGGCATTAGAGTACTCACGTACCGTTTGTGAGGATAATGTGTTTCATCGAGTGTCCGGGAGGGGCGATGGCCGGGGAAAGCCTTGTTCAGAATACGGAGCGTTTCACTGACGAACTGCTCAACTGGGTACGAGGGCGCGGCAAGATACTTATTGTGGTGCATGATAACCCTGATCCCGACTGTCTTGCATCGGCAATGGCCCTTCGGCATCTCTTTGTGATGAAGCTCAACCGTGACGCGACCATTGCATTTTCGGGCATGATTGGGCGAAGCGAAAATCTCGCGATGGCAAAGGAACTCCAGATTCCCCTCGCTCCGATGGGGTTGCTTGATTTTCGTGAGTTTTCCGTTGTCTGTATGCTCGACACTCAGCCGGGAACAGGGAATAATTCACTCCCTGCGGATGTCAAGGTTGACATCCTTATCGATCACCATCCGAGCCGGGAGGCAAGCAGGTCATGTCGCTGGGTCGACATCCGGGACGATTACGGGGTTACGGCGACGATTCTCTACGAATACCTCAGTGCCCAGAAGGTCCCCATCAGCACCAAGCTCGCAACGGCATTGTTCTATGCGATCAAATCCGAGACCCAGGACTTGGGGAGGGAGGCAAACAGGCCTGATCGCGATGCGTATCTGCGACTTTTTGCAATCGCCAACAAAAAGCTTCTTTACGAGATAACTCACCCCAAACTGCCAGTTGAATACTTCCTCACCATTAACAGAGCCATCGAGAACACCTCGATTTACGACCGCCTCCTCATCACGAATCTTGGTAATCTCTGTTTCCCTGAAATCGTGGCGGAAATGGCCGATTATTTTCTCCGACTGGAAGGAATCGAGACGGTGCTGGCGATGGGGCACTATGCTGGCGAGATGATCCTTTCAGTGCGAACGGTCCGCCACGATCTCAATGCCGGTGTGCTCATCAGAAAGCTCGTCGAAGGGCGTGGCCTCGCCGGTGGTCATGGCATGATGGCCGGTGGCAAAATCGATGCGGCCGGAGCGTCGGATAAGGACACGCGAGAGATTCGGGATCTGTTGGTGACAAGAATTCTGGTCGAGCTGGGACTCGAAGAGGCAGAGGCCGTTTCTCTTGGCAATCTGAGGAATGCGTCGCGAGGCTCCCGAACGGCTGATTGACAAGGGTATGCCGATCGTTTAAGGTACGTTGCTGCTTGAATCCAGAACAAGAGGAGTCATATGCGTACTGATGGTCGTGGGGCCGAATCCCTCAGAGCGATAAAAATCACCCGCAATTATCTCAAACATGCCGAAGGGGCCGTACTTGTGGAGTTCGGAGATACCAAGGTTATCTGTACCGCCTCGGTGGAAGAGAGTGTTCCTCCCTTTCTGCGCGGAAAAGGGAGCGGATGGGTGACGGCTGAGTATTCCATGCTCCCCCGTGCAACCCATAGCCGCTCGTCTCGGGAAGCCGCACGGGGGAAGATCGGTGGGAGGACCCACGAGATTCAGCGTTTGATCGGACGGTCCCTTCGGGCCGTCATGGATTTGACGCTTCTCGGCGAAAGGTCGGTGTTGATAGACTGTGACGTAATCCAGGCCGATGGAGGCACCAGGACCGCTTCCATTACCGGGGCCTATGTTGCCCTTGTTGATGCGCTTCAGTGGCTGGTTGACCGTGGGGCACTCGCGTCGCTGCCGATCAGGGAGGCAGTCGCGGCCGTAAGCGTCGGGATCGTTGATGGTACCGCTCTGCTTGATCTTGACTACCGCGAGGACTCTTCCGCCGAGGTTGACATGAACTTTGTCATGACTTCTTCGAACCGGTTCGTGGAGGTTCAAGGGACGGCCGAAGCCGAGCCTTTTACGTGTGAGCAGATGGATGCCATGCGTAATCTGGCCATGGCGGGAATTCGGCAGCTCTTCGTCGTTCAGCAAGAGGCACTGCGGCAATGAAGCAACTGGTTGTCGCAACTCGCAACAGGGGTAAATTGAAGGAGTTCGAGCAACTGCTGTCCGGCATGGGGTTTTTGCTCCTCTCTTCAGCAGATTTCCCGGATCTCCCTGACGTGGTCGAGGATGGCGAAACATTCGAGGCGAATGCCGTCAAGAAGGCCCGGGTAGCGGCGCAGGCCACGGGGGTGATGGCACTTGCCGATGATTCCGGCCTTGCTGTCGATGCCCTGGGAGGGGAGCCCGGGGTCTACTCGGCCCGGTATGCCGGTGAATCGGCCACCGACGAACAGAACAACATGAAGCTGTTACAGGCCTTGGCAAATACCCCGCCCTCTGAAAGGAGCGCCGCGTTCCATTGCGTTATCGCCCTCTGCTGCCCCGACGGGAGATGCGAGTCGTTCAAAGGCACGCTTTCGGGGGTGTTGCTCACAGAGGAGAGGGGGACGGAAGGGTTTGGCTACGATCCACTGTTTCTGGTTCCTGCTTTCGATAAGACCCTTGCCGAACTTTCACTGGATGAAAAAAACCAGGTCAGTCATCGGGGGAGGGCTTTGAACGCTCTCAAGGAGTATCTGGCTGCTGGCGGGTCCGTATAAAAATGCTTGCATGGCGAAACGTGATGTGCTAGTTATACAAATTCCACGGGGTGTAGCGCAGCCTGGCTAGCGCACCTGCCTTGGGAGCAGGGGGTCGGAGGTTCGAATCCTCTCACCCCGACCAACTCTGCGCCTGTAGCTCAGCTGGATAGAGCAACGGACTTCTAATCCGTAGGTCAGAGGTTCGAATCCTCTCAGGCGTGCCAATCCCAATATGGTGGCTATGGTGAAGCGGTTAACACTAACGACTGTGACTCGTTCATGCGTGGGTTCGAATCCCACTAGCCACCCCAATTAACAGAGAGCCCCGTGACAAACGGGGCTTATTCGTATGTGCAGGAAGCTTGTGCGAGAGTGGCGGAACTGGCAGACGCACTGGACTTAGGATCCAGCGGGCAACCGTAGGGGTTCGACTCCCCTCTCTCGCACCAACCATGTGGACTGAAAGACATCCCGCCCCAGAGCCAACTCGACTCCGCAAAGGTTTAGTTATATCCTCCAGGCAAACAAATTTTCTGCAATCTAATCCACAAGAGAGGTCGACTCATGACAAGTACCGTTGAAGCACTCAGCACTGTAAAGAAAAAAATCACTTTCGACGTTCCCGCCGAACGGGTTGCTGCGGAAATCGAGAAGGTTTTTGCGCAAATCCGTAAGCGCGCCGCCATCAAAGGGTTCCGGAAGGGTAAGGTTCCCCAGGCGCTCGTTGAGAAGCATTATGCGGATATGATGGAAAATGACGTTTTGAAAAACATCTTCGACGAGACGTATTTCAAGGCTCTTGCCGAACACAAGATTTTCCCTGTTTCGCATCCGGTTATCGAGAGTGACGAGATAAAGCGCGGAGCCCCTCTCAAGTACTCCGCCACCGTCGAGGTCATGCCCGAGATTGACGTCAAGGATTATGCGGGTCTCGACGTCAAGAAGGAAAAGCTGGTGCTTGACGATTCGGCGGTGGAGAAGCGCCTGGGCGAGATGCGGGAGAGCATGTCGCAGATGGTCTCGGTTGAAGAAGGGAAGAAGTCGGAAAACGGAAACTTTGTCGTTATCGACTTCAGTGGTTCGGTGGATGGTGCTGTTTTCGAGGGGGGGGCTGCCGAGAGTTATGAGCTCGAACTTGGCTCTGGCCGTTTCATTCCCGGTTTCGAAGAACAGGTTGTGGGAATGAAGGTTGGCGACGAGAAGACGATCACGGTGACTTTCCCTGATGAATATTGGAATAAGGATCTCGCGGGCAAAGAGGCAAAATTCGAGGTCACCGTCAAGGAGGTGAAGGTAAAGCAACTTCCTGAGCTTGATGATGAGTTTGCCGGCCAGTTTGGCGAATTTAAGACGCTTGCCGAACTTAAGGCTAAAATTGCTGAAATGTTCGAAAAGCAGGAGGCTGACCGGGTCCAGTCCGACCTTCAGGACCGTCTCGTAAAGGCGCTCATCGAGCGGAACGAGATTGAAGTTCCCGCTGCCCTCGTGGGGCGTCAGCTGGAGATGATGCTCTCGAACATGAAGAACCGGCTTGCCTATCAGCGCCTTTCCCTGGAGATGATGGGGATGGACGATGAGAAGTTCAAGGAGCAGTACCGCAGTGTTGCCGAGAGCCAGGTCAAAGGGTCGTTGCTTCTTGATGCCGTCGGGAAAAAGGAAGCAGTTAAGGTTGAAGAGGCTGATATCGAGGCAAAACTTCGTGAGATATCGGTAGAGAGTGGCCAGGAGTACGAAAAGGTCAAGTCGTACTATGACCAGAATAATAATGCCAAAGAGAACCTTGTGGCTCACCTGAATGAAGATAAGGTGCTGAATTTTCTTCTCGGGAAAGCCATTGTGACTGAAGTCTCGAAGGACGAACTCTAAATCGCGGGGGGCAGTATGTTCGTACCGATGGTAGTTGAGCAGACCGGCAGGGGTGAGCGGGCGTACGATATCTATTCACGACTCCTCAAGGATCGGATCGTCTTCCTCGGGGGGGCGATTGACGATGGTGTCGCCAACCTGGTAATCGCGCAGCTTCTGTTCCTGGAGGCCGAAGACCCTGACAAGGATATCCACCTCTATATCAACTCTCCCGGGGGGGTCGTTACGGCGGGGATGGCCATCTATGACACCATGAGATACATAAAGGCTCCCGTTTCGACCATCTGCGTCGGGCAAGCCGCCTCGATGGGGGCGCTTCTCCTTTCGGGCGGCGAAAAGGGAAAGAGGTTCAGTCTGACTCATTCAAGGATCATGATTCACCAGCCGATCGGAGGGTTTCAGGGGCAGGCGACAGATATACACATCCACGCCCAGGAAATCCTCAAGATGAAGAAGCGCCTCAATGAAATCCTCGCCGAGAACTGCGGCCAACCGCTGGATAAGGTTGAGACCGATACCGAGCGGGACTATTTTATGTCTGGTGAGGAAGCGAAGAAGTATGGTATTATTGATGACATAATTGAGCGGAATGTCATCACCGGAGGTTCCCGTTGAGTAGGAGAAACGACAGCAGCGACAACCTGACCTGTTCCTTCTGCGGAAAGAGTCAGGACGAGGTCAAGAAGCTCATTGCCGGGCCGACCGTCTATATCTGCGACGAGTGTATAGAGTTGTGCAATGACATCATCGCCGAAGAAACCAAGCTTGAAGAGGCGATGGGGCCCGATATCAAGAAGCTTCCCAAACCCCGCGAGATCAAGGATGTCCTTGACGAGTATGTGATCGGACAGGATCAGGCCAAGAAGATACTTGCCGTTGCAGTCTATAACCATTACAAGCGGATTGAATCGTTGGGCAAGCCGAGTGATGTTGAGATGCAGAAGAGCAACATTCTTCTGCTTGGTCCCACGGGCTCGGGTAAAACACTTCTGGCGCAAACTCTTGCCCGTATTCTCAAGGTTCCCTTCGCGATGGCAGATGCCACAAACCTCACCGAGGCGGGATATGTTGGCGAGGACGTGGAAAACATCGTCCTGAGCCTTCTGCAAGCCGCCGACTATGATGTTGATCGGGCCCAAAAGGGGATCATTTATATCGACGAGATCGACAAGATCGCGCGGAAATCGGATTCTCCGTCCATTACCCGGGACGTTTCAGGTGAGGGGGTTCAGCAGGCTCTGCTCAAGATCATCGAGGGCACCGTCGCAAGCGTTCCGCCGAAGGGGGGGCGTAAGCACCCGCAACAGGAGTTCCTGAAGGTCGATACGACCAACATACTCTTCATCTGCGGGGGAGCTTTTGCCGGCCTGGACAGCATCATACAGCAACGGATCGGCGTAAAGACGCTCGGTTTCGGAGCCGAAGTCAAGAAGAAAATGGAAAAGAAAGCCGGAGAACTCCTTTCGGATGTGACCCCCGAGGATCTGCTGAAGTTTGGGTTTATTCCGGAGTTCATCGGCCGTCTTCCCGTGCTTGCGACCCTGAGCGAGTTGGATGAGAGTGCCATGGTGCAAATTCTCAAGGAGCCGAAGAACGCGCTCGTTAAACAGTACCAGAAGCTGTTCGAGATGGAGCACGTGAAACTCAAGTTTACCGATGGCTCTCTGGTTGCAATTGCCAAGGAGGCCTTGAAGCGCAAGACCGGTGCCCGTGGACTTCGGTCCATCCTTGAAAACGCCATGCTGGACATCATGTACGAGATACCGTCGCAGACCATGGTGAAGGAAGTGGTCATCAGCGAGGATGTCATCTACAGCAAAGAGAAACCTATCATAGTTTATGAGAATGTAGCGGAGTCTGCCTGACCAGAGGATTGCATGGAATTGAACTCGCACGACGAAAGCATTACGAGAGGGAATCTGGAAAGATTCCCTCTTTTGCCTTTAAGAGATATTGTCGTTTTTCCGCATATGGTTGTCCCGCTCTTCGTGGGGAGGGAGAAATCCATCCTGGCGCTGGAAGCGGCAATGAACGGCAATCGTCTCATTTTCCTGGCCGCTCAAAGGAACGCCAAGACCGAAGAGCCGAAAAAGGAAGATATCTATTCGGTGGGGACGATATCCCAGATCATCCAACTCCTCAAATTACCGGATGGTACGGTCAAGGTGCTGGTGGAGGGGAAACGGCGCGGCACTATCGAATCATTTCTTCCCGTAAACGACTATTTTGTCGTTGATGTTCAGCCGGTCGACGAAATTGCAGATCCGACAGCGGAGAGCGAAGCGCTCATTCGAAGTGCAAAGACGACCTTCGAGCTTTTCGCCAAACTCACCAAAGGGGTGCCTCAGGAAACCTCGACTGCTGTTGCCGGGATAGCCGACCCTGGCAGACTTGCCGATACCCTTGCACCCCATCTGACCCTTAAACTGTCTGATCGCCAGAATCTCCTCGCCGTAGCGAACGGTGCAGAGCGGTTGGAGCAACTCCTTGCGTTTATGGAGGCTGAGCTTGAGATCCTGCAGCTCGAAAACAAGATCCGTTCCCGCGTCAAGAAGCAGATGGAGAAGAACCAGAAGGAGTACTACCTCAACGAGCAGATGAGAGCAATCCAGAAAGAGCTTGGGGGTAAGGACGACTTCAAGCAGGAACTTCTTGACCTTGAGGAGAAGGCTTCAAAGGGGAAGCTGTCAAAGGAGGCGAAGCAGAAGGCGCTTGCTGAACTGAAAAAGCTTAAGCTGATGGCGCCGACCTCGGCAGAAGCTGCCGTGGTCCGTAATTACGTCGATTGGCTCGTGTCCCTTCCCTGGGGCAAGACCAGTCGCGAGAAACATGACATTGTGGCTGCCGAGGAGGTTCTGGAGGCGGACCATTACGGACTTGAGAAGGTAAAGGAGCGGATTCTGGAATTTCTCTCCGTACAGACCCTCGTAAAATCTCTCAAAGGTCCGATACTGTGCCTGGTTGGTCCACCGGGTGTCGGCAAGACATCCCTTGCACGCTCGATCGCCACTGCGACAGGTCGCAACTTTGTGAAGATGTCACTCGGCGGGATGCGCGATGAGGCGGAAATCAGAGGACATCGTCGCACTTACGTTGGAGCCATGCCGGGCAAGATCATTCAGAACCTGAAAAAGTCCGGGAGTAACAACCCGGTTTTTCTCCTCGACGAAATTGACAAAATGAGTTCCGATTTCCGCGGTGATCCGGCCTCCGCGATGCTTGAGGTGCTTGATCCCGAGCAGAACTCCCATTTCAGCGATTATTTCCTTGATGTTGAGTATGACCTTTCCCGTGTCATGTTCATTGCCACGGCCAACAGTACTCACTCGATTCCGCGGCCACTTCTTGACCGCATGGAAATCATTCGACTCGAAGGGTACACGGAGCACGAGAAGCTCAATATTGCCGAGCGGTATCTCGTGAGGAAGCAGGTGGCAGCAAACGGCTTGACCGCCGCCCAGATAAGCATCGGCGAGAAAGCACTTCTGGATATTATTCGCTACTATACTCGCGAGGCAGGGGTACGGAATCTGGAACGGGAAATTGCAACTCTCTGCCGCAAGGCTGCCCATCGGGTGGTAAAAGGCGAGAAGAAAAAGATTGCCGTTCAATTGAAAAATATCAAGGACTTTCTCGGTCCGCGACGCTTTAGAATCGGTCTCGCTGAAGAGCGCGATGTTATAGGGTCTGCCACCGGTCTGGCCTGGACGGAGGTCGGAGGGGATCTTCTGACAATAGAGGTGTCTGTGGTCCCCGGCAAAGGAAAGCTGACGGTTACGGGGAAGCTGGGCGCGGTAATGCAAGAGTCTGCCCAGGCCGCCATGACCTATGTCCGTTCGCGGTGGCAGATACTGGGACTTGAGCGGGATTTTTACCAGAACATCGAGATTCACATTCATGTCCCTGAAGGAGCGGTACCGAAGGATGGACCATCTGCGGGGATAACGATTGCGACTGCCCTAACATCTGCGCTGACGGGGCGGACGGTGCGAAGGGATGTCGCAATGACCGGTGAGATCACGCTTCGCGGCAATGTTCTTGCCATTGGTGGGCTCAAAGAGAAGCTTCTTGCCGCCCGTCGCGGAGGGATTGCCGAGGTGATCATCCCGCAGGATAACCGGAAGGATCTGGAAGAAGTCCCCGGTGAGGTGTATCGGGGGATGGTGGTTCATCCGGTAGCGCATATGGACGAGGTGCTTTCTCGAGCCCTTCTCGGCGAGCCCATTCAGGCGGCAGCGCAAGGTATACCATCGGGGGACGAAATGGCTTCGGAGCCGTTGACGGCTCACTAGGGGAGAAAATACTGCTTGACTCTATGTGCTGCCTTTGTTATAAGAGAAATCCGTTTGCGAGTGGGATGGCAGCGGATTATTGTACCGCATATAGTTGGAACTTACTGGGGTCGTAGTTAAGTTGGTTATAACGCCGGCCTGTCACGCCGGAGGCCGCGGGTTCGAGCCCCGTCGACCCCGCCAATTTAGAGGGCGAATAGCTCAGCTGGGAGAGCGCCAGCCTTACAAGCTGGATGTCGGGGGTTCGATCCCCTCTTCGCCCACCATACAACCGAATATTTACAGTTTGGGGTCGTAGTTAAGTTGGTTATAACGCCGGCCTGTCACGCCGGAGGCCGCGGGTTCGAGCCCCGTCGACCCCGCCAACATCGAAAGGTCATGCATTGCATGGCCTTTTTTGGTTTTGGCTGCGTTGAAATCAGAGAGTTTGATCCACCTCTGTCGGCAGGGTGTTTTTCTTGACGCTTTCGGCGTAATTCGTTTATCATTTCATTAAAACAAGGGATTGTGCTTAGTGAACTCCCCCGCACTGCGGGATTCACCAAGAGAGCCTGTGATTTGCCTTGCTCCATATTTTGCGGAGCGGTGGGGGTGCGATTGAAGGTATTTGCAGTAATACCAACGTACAATGAACGCGACAATATAGAGCGGTTGATTGAGCAGGTCCTCGCGCAACGCACAGATATCGAAGTGTTGATAGTCGATGATAACTCTCCTGATGGGACCGGCGCACTCGTTTCCCAAATTGCTTCCTCTAACCCTCGTGTTCATTTGCTCCACAGACCAGGGAAAATGGGGCTTGGATCAGCCTATCGCGAAGGGTTCAAGGTTGCGCTTGGTCGTGGTGCCGACTTCATTATCGAGATGGATGCTGATTTTTCGCATGATCCCGCTGTACTCCCACGTTTTCTTGAGCAGATGGGAAATTATGATGTTCTTGTAGGGTCACGGTACCTCAATGGTATCAGTGTGGTTAATTGGCCGTTGCGCCGCCTTATGCTGAGTTATTTCGCCAATGTTTATACCCGCCTGATTACCGGTTTGCGAATTCAGGATTGCACCAGTGGCTTCAAGTGTTTTCGGCGAAGCGTTATTGAAGCGATAGAACTTGACCGGATCCGCTCCGATGGCTATTCATTTCAAATCGAAATGAATTATCGCTGCGTTGAAAAAGGTTTTCGGGTCGGAGAAATTCCCATCATTTTCATTGATCGACACTCCGGAAGTTCGAAAATGTCGAAGAGAATCGTCCGGGAAGCTGTTGTTATGGTCTGGAAGTTGAAGGTGGGAACCATTCTGAACAGGATTTTCCGGCGGAGGAGCAGTGACAATGCTTCATGATGGATGGTCAATAGCCTGCGAACTCGGGTTGTGGGGATGGATTGCGTCGACGGTCTGTTTTATCGTCACAGCATTCCCCTCTCGCGGCATTTTTGAAAGAACTCCCGCGTGGCGATGGGGGATGGCGGTCGTCGTTTTTTTCTCGCTATGGATAGTGGGAATGGTTCAGGCATGATACGCATGACTCGTTTCACGTGGCCCTTTCTGATGGCCATGTTTTTGGCCGTTCTCCCTGCATGCACTGCGTTTTCTCCTGCACCGGTTGTCCTTCGTGATCCTGCTGTCGATCTCGTCTGGCCTCCGCCACCTGCCCCTCCTAAAATACGTTTTCTTCGTGAAATAACCGGTCCGGATCAGGTTGTGGAAAAGCAGGGGAAGGTCGGCCAATTCTGGGAAATGATCACCGGTGAGAAGAAAATTTCAGTTCCCTTCTCCGCCCCCTATGGTCTGGTCTGGAATGGTGCCATGCTTTACGTGGCGGATCCCGGTGCCGGGGTAGTCCATTGTTACGATCTTGCTCGGCATGAGGTTGATTATCTTCTCCACGCGGGCAGTGATGAGCAGTTGATCAGCCCCGTTGCCGTTGCACTTGATGGCGCTGGAAACCTCCTCGTGTCAGATTCGGTGAATGCCAGGGTCTACGTCTTTTCCCCGGGGGGAAAGTTCAAGTATGAGCTTGGTCATGGGAAGATTGCTTTTAAGCGTCCTGCCGGGATCGCTGTCAATAGTGCCGGTGAAATTTTTGTAGTTGATGTCTTGGCACATAATTTGAAGGTTTTCTCAGCGGATGGTGCTTATCTCGGTGAGTTCCCCAAACAGGGAAGTGGCGAGCCGCTCAGCTTTCCATCCAATGTGGCGGTGGACCGTACTGGCACCGTTTATGTGACCGATTCGATGAACTTCGCCGTCAAAGTGTACGACCGCGACGGCACTTACCGGCGGAGTATCGGTGAAATTGGGGATGCACCCGGTTCTTTCGCGAGGCCGCGGGGAATTGCCGTTGATAGTGAGCTCCATGTGTACGTGGTTGACGCTACTTTTGATAACTTTCAGATATTTGACCAAGAGGGGCGTCTCTTGCTTTTCGTGGGGAGTAAAGGGAAAAAGGCCGGCGAATTTTCTCTCCCGAGCGGGATATATGTCGACCAAAACGACCGTATTTTTCTAACGGATACATTTAACAGACGGATTCAGGTGTTTGAATATTTGAAGAAGGGTGCTAACTGATGGTCCGAATATTTCTTCTGTTCTCGGTTGTTTCCCTCGCGTTTTTCTGGGCTACAACGGGTCAAGCCGCGAAGGGACCGTTATTCAGACAAGGCGGAAACCCTCATAACCTTTCCTTCAGCAATACCGGTGTAAACTACAAGGCTACCAATGCGACGGACCCGCGCGCCACTCAGGTCTGCATATTCTGTCACACCCCTCACAATGCCCGCGCCCAGACCCCTCTCTGGAACCGTGCCGACAGCACTCAGACCTTTGGCCATTACACCTCTTCAACATTGAAAATAAATAAGGATGCCACTGCCCAAAGCTTGAGCGACTATGTGGCTGAACCGAACGGCTCTTCACGTCTTTGCCTCAGCTGCCACGATGGGGTTACTGCTCTGGGGGCGATTCTCCATGGCGGGTTCGATAATTCCGCTATCGAAATCAACAACAGTGTTTCGACCGTAATGACAGGGGTAAAAGTTTTCAATAAGGCGAAAGTGACCAGCCACCATCATCCCGTTTCGTTCAAGTACACGGCGAACGTTGTTGCCCGACTTAACACTCTTGAGAACCCTACGCATACCTATACCCTTCCGGTAAATTCGACTTCCAATGCCAGGACTTTCATCAAGTTTGACAGGGACCAGCGGGCACAGTGCATCAGTTGCCACGAACCCCATCAGAGTCAGTATCTGGACACTGTTAACAATCCGCCGCTCACCCCGTTCTGGGTCTATGACGGTTCGGGACTTGCAACAGTTTCTCCCACTACAGTCCATGACGAAGTATGCACTGCCTGTCACAACTTTGTCTCACCAAACCCGTAAAAGGACGAATCATGAATTTCGTGCGGGTCTCTCTCGTAGTACTTCTTCTCGCGTTGCCCCTCGTTACGTCAGCCGCTCCCGGCGGGATCGGTATCCATTTGGATCCCCAGTCCGTTCCGCAGGGGTGTTCCACCTGCCACCTGAAATTCAATTTCAAGGCGGGGGGCGGGCCTGAAACCTGTATCGTTTGTCATGGCGACCCTTCACGGCTCAGGCAGCAAAACAGCTCGATGCCCAGAGGGTTTGCTCCGGTGGCACGCGATATGAAGAATATCGAGGCCGAATTCACCAAACCCTATCGGCATCCGACCTTTGATGTCCGAGGAGTTCATGTCGGGAGCGAGACGTTGCCAGAGACGGATTCCCGCGCACCTCGCCATGCGGATTGCGCTGATTGCCACAATCCGCACTTTGTTTCATCGGCGAACAAGTTTGCCGGGATTCGCGGCAAAAGAGTCGGCAACCTGGTTTCGTCCGTTTCGCAGGAATATGAGTTGTGCTACCGCTGTCATGCCGAGAGCGCAAATCTTCCCGGTCGCTACACGAACAAGAGGATGGAATTCAATACCACAAACCCCTCATATCATCCGGTTGAGGCAGAAGGGAAGAATACGGCCGTTGTAAGTCTTCTCAAGCCATACAAAGAGAAAAAAGTGAATGCGGGGGACGTTGCGATGATCACCTGCGGTGACTGCCACGGCAGCGAGAGTTCCTCCTCGCCGCGGGGGCCCCACGGTTCGCTTCACGAGCACATTCTCGTCGACAGCTATTCAACTCGCGACAATCAATCCGAAAGTACCTACGCCTACGCCCTCTGTTACCGCTGCCATAACCGTACGAGTATCCTCGGTAACGAGAGCTTCCGTTATCATGCGCTCCACATTCAGGGGAGCGGCGGACTGGCGGGAGCCAACGGGACATCCTGTTACACCTGTCATAATTCCCACGGAAGTGTCGATAACAGGTATCTCATCCGATTTAATACGGCCGTGGTCTATCCAAATTCCAAAGGGATGCTAAAATTTGTCGAGAAGGGTGTTGCGACGTTCCACGGTGAGTGTTACCTCTCGTGCCACGGAGTTGATCACAACCCCAAATCCTACTGAGGAGAGTCAGCCACGTGACAACTGATAGCGGGAAAGCTCTTTCACTTGTCATGACCCTGCTGATACTCGTTGCGTCATCGGGTGTGGTATGGGCGCAGGGTGAGGGGGGGATCTCCGTTCCGCCAGGAAGTGCGAATCCCCATGGTGGGGATGCAAACTGTGAAGTATGTCATGTTCTGTCTGTGGTCGAACTCAACAATTTTTCTACGGCAGGGAACAAAAAGCGAAACCTCCGTGCCGATTTAGCGGCCGTTTGCCGACAGTGCCATGGTGTCGGGTTTGGTCATGGCGTCGGCAAAAAGCCTGAACTGAACCGCGAATCACTCCCCCTTACCGCGGATGGCACTATCACCTGTGCCGTCACCTGCCACAATATGCACCTCTCGGCTGTATCAGACCGTCATCAGGGGCGCTATCATCTTCGCCTCCCCATTGAAAAGCTCTGCGTGTCTTGTCACAACAAGTAGGTTTCAATCGTGTCACATGATGCCGAAGCCCGTATTTTACGGGTTTTTGGATTCATTTTTTCCAGTTTTTGTGCTAAGAGAAACCCATGTCTCTCTACACCTGCAAGCTCGGCTCCGCCGAAGGGCGAATTGTTGTCAAGGAGTTTGAATCCGTAAGCCCGGATATGTTGCGGACTACGTTGGAAGAGCAGGGTTTTTTCGTTTTTGAAATAAAAAAAAAGCCACTCCAGTTTCTGTGGAATAGAGGGACTTCCCGTCGAAAGGTCGACAACAAGACCCTGCTGGTTTTCAATCAGGAATTTCTGGTTCTGATAAAGGCTGGACTTCCGATCATTCAGGCGCTTGATACGGTCCTCGAACGGAGCGAACGGGGATTACTTCCCGAGATTCTTCGGGAAGTTCGAGAGGACGTCAAGGGGGGGACGGCTCTCTCCGATTCCCTGGAGCGGTACCCACGGGCATTCCCGCACCTCTATGTAGCCTCGATCAGAGCCGGTGAGCGCACCGGTGATCTTCCGATGACAATCCGTCGATACATTGCCTTTCTCAAACGGATCGAAGAGGTTCGGAAGAAATTCCTTTCAGCCCTCGTCTATCCCGCGATCCTTGTAACCGTCGCAACGGTTGCCGTCACGTTCCTGCTCGTCTACGTCGTGCCAACATTCAGTCAAATATATGCCGACGCCGGTTCTCAATTGCCGTTGCCGACACAGATTCTCATTGCGTTTTCTTCGACGTTGAAGCGATATTTCTTCCTGCTGACTGTGTTGCTGATCTTTGGAGGTATGGCAGTGCGGCGTTGGGCTGCCACCGAAACGGGGCGCTACCGGGTTGATGGCCTGAAGATAGGGCTTCCCTTCCTGGGAGAAGTCTTTTCGAAATTTGCGGTTACTTCTTTTACGAGGACCCTCGCCACTGTTATCGGGAGCGGTATTCCGATCGTGGAGTCACTCAAGATGTCAGTCGGGACTCTGAATAATGTGGTCCTTGAACGAAAGCTGCTGGAAGCGGTCGTTAAAGTGGAGGAGGGGACGAGTCTCTCGTCAGCCATAGAATCGGTCCGGATCATGCCGCCCCTTGCGCTCAGGATGCTCGGTGTAGGCGAATCCACCGGCTCTTTGGAGGAGATGCTTTCCGATATCGCCGACTATTTTGAGGGAGAGATTGATGCCCGGCTTCACCTGCTTACCACAGCCATCGAACCCTTCATCATGATTTTCATGGGGTTGGTAGTAGGAGTTATCATCATCACCATGTATCTTCCTATTTTCAAGATCGCGGGAGCGGTTGGAGGCTAGGAAGCTTCATTCCTCAGGGTACATTAGAGTCATTATGAAACATATTTTCAGACGGAAAAATATCGGTGATCTTCTTGTGGAGCGGGGTGATCTCGATCCCGACAAGATTCCTTTTATCGTCGAAAAGCTGAAGATCGGCCACAAACGGTTCGGAGAGATTTGCGTCGAGGAAGGTCTTGTGTCCGAGGAGGCACTGGCCCGGGCACTGTCCGAGCAGTTCGGTATCGAGTTTGTTGATGCGTTGAGGGTGCGGCTCACAGAAGCAGTCATCGGCAAGCTCCCTCCCGACGCCATGCACCGTTACCGTTTCGTGCCGCTGGAAGAGCAGGGGAATAGTCTCGTCATTCTGATCTCTGATCCGACCGACGTCATCAAGCTCGATGAACTGGAGTTGCTGCTTGACCGCCCGCTCATCATCAAGCTCGGCACTGAGTCGGCCATATCCTCAATCCTCAAGAAGGGAGAGGCCACCAGCAGGGTTCTCAAGGAGGTTTCCGAGGACTTCATGCTGCAGCTGGTGCGGGAGACCGAGAAGGGCGAAGAGATCCTCTCAATGGAAAAGATCTCTGCCGATACCAGCCCGATCATCAAGTTGGTGAACTCCACGGTGCTTGATGCCCTCAGCAGGAGGGCAAGCGACATCCACATTGAAACCGCCCAGGAAGGGGTCATTATCAAGTACCGGATCGACGGGGTTCTTTACCTGGCGACCGAGCCCCTTGATATCCATTTTCAGGCCCCCATCATCTCCCGCCTCAAGGTCATGAGCGAGCTCGACATCTCGGAGCGTCGCATCCCGCAGGACGGCCGCTTTAAGGTTCGAATCAATGACAAGGCCATCGACTTCCGGGTTTCCATCATGCCGAGCGCCTTTGGAGAAGATGCGGTAATTCGTATTCTCGATAAGGAGAGTATTGCGTCCGATCTGCGTGGGCTTACGCTGGAAACCCTCGGTATGAATCCCCGTGAGATGAAGCGCCTGAGAAAGAAGATTCGTGAACCTTACGGCATGGTCCTGGTTACGGGTCCGACCGGCTCCGGCAAGACTACGACCCTGTATGCCGCCCTCACAGAGATCCATACCGGTGAAGAGAAGATCATCACCATCGAGGACCCGGTCGAGTACCTATTGAGGGGGATCGTCCAGATTCCGGTGAATGAGAAGAAAGGGCTTACGTTCGCCCGAGGTCTGCGATCCATCCTCCGGCATGACCCTGATAAAATCATGGTCGGTGAGATTCGTGACCCCGAAACCGCCCAGATCGCCGTCCAGTCAGCCCTCACCGGCCACCTGGTTTTTACCACCGTCCATGCCAACAACGTTTTCGATGTCCTTGGCCGGTTCATCCACATGGGGATCGATCCGTACAACTTCGTTTCGAGTCTGAACTGTGTTATGGCCCAACGCCTCGTGCGCAAGATCTGCCCTCATTGCAAGCACCCGACGGAACACTCCGATGCAGTCCTCGTCGAATCAGGGCTTGACCCGCTGCAGTGTCGTGGCGTAACCTTCTACGACTCCCGCGGCTGCGAAGAGTGCAATGGTACCGGCTATCGCGGCCGATCGGCAATTGTCGAGTTACTCGACCTCAATGATCACATCCGTGAACTGATCATATCCAAGGTGCCGGCGGTTCAGCTCAAGGCCGCAGCCAAAGAGGCAGGGACCGTTTTCCTTCGCGAGTCGGCGGTGGAAAAAGTTTTTGCGGGCGAGACGACGCTCCGCGAGATAAATCGCGTTACCTTTGTGGAGTAGGGGACGGGGAATAGGGATTCATGTTATTCAGTCGCACGGCAGTCGGTATGGACATTACCCCGCACGGCATTACGGTGGCGGCTGTGGGGGGGGGCTCGAAAGCTCCTAAGCTGGTCGCTCACGGCAGTGCCGCGTTTCCAGAGGGGAAGCTTTGCATTCTCCATCGCGAGCCGAACGTGCTCGACCCTGGCGTTTTCGTCAAGACGGTGCGAGAGGCGTATCATCGCCTCCTGGTGAAGTCAAACCAGGTGTCGGTATCGCTTCCTGATGCGGCCGGCCACGTCATGATTCTCGACGTTGAAACCCGCTTCCGCAGCCACGAGGAAGGTCGCGATATCATTCGTTGGAAACTCAAGAAGAGTCTCCCCTATGATGTGAGTGATATCCATCTCGATTATCAGACTTTACGCGAGAAAGAGAACGGTGAGCTTTCGGTGCTTGTCGCGATCATTTCCCGCCACGTTGTCACACAGTACGAAGATCTTATTCTTGAGGCTGGCATCCAGCCGAACCGTATTGACTTCACCGCCTTCAATCTCTGTCGTCCCTTTGCGCGCAGACTGGAGTTAGGTGAAAGTTCGCTGTTTGTCGCCTATTATGAGGGAGTGCTGAGCATCCTGGTGTTTTCCGAGGGGATACTTGAGTTCTTCAGAACCAAAGAGCTTGGCGGCACCGAGTCCGATATGAACCGGGTCTTCATGGAAATCAACAGTTCTCTCCTCATCTACCGTGATAAGAACGCCGGGCGTGAGCTGAAAGAGGTCTTCTGTTTTGGGGGGAGCGGAGATGTCGATATGTTCCGTTCGGTGATCAGCGAAGCGAGCGGTGTTGAGCCACAGGCTCTTGAACTCGGGCGTTTCATCACGCTCCCCGACGGGATGGCCGGCGGAAACGGTGCGCCTACATCCCTTTGCGCGGCGTTGGGCGCTGCAATGAGGAATCTTTGATGGAACTGAAGATCAATCTTGCAACCCGCTATTTTGTCGATGCGAGAAAATTCTCCGCTGTGACCATTTCGTGTGCCGTTCTGATGCTTCTCGTTCTCTGGTATCTGGTTGCCACCATTGCAGGCAACGCTGGCAGGGAAAAGCGTCTGACGGCCGATATCGCGGCGTTTCAGGCACGATTCAGCGCATCAGCCCGTGGCGTGTCCGAGAAGGACTACGATGCACTTCTCAAGCGGATCACCGCTGCCAACGGGATTATCCGCAAGAAGTCGTTCGATTGGCTCGTGCTTCTTGATCGCCTGGAAGCTGCAGTACCCAATGGTGTCGCGCTCGCATCGGTCGATCCGAGCCCCAAGGACGGGTCGCTCAAAATCACCGGAATAACTCGCGAGTTTCGAGGCCTGAGGGAGTTTGTCGAAAATTTGGAGAGCACGCCGCAGGTTTCGGATGTTTTTCTGCAAAGTCAGAGTGAAACTGCGGTCGGAGCAACGCAAAAGGGAATCTCCTTTACCGTTATCTGCAAGGTTCAGCTTTCATGACGAAACAGCAATTGCTGGAGCTTTGCCGTTCCAGACCCAAAACCCTGATACTCCTGGTTCTCCTGATCCTCGTGAACGTGGGGCTGGCGGTCTACGAACACACCGTTCAGGAGCCACGGATTGTACGCCTTGAGCAGGAATGGGCCGCGAAACGTTCGCGAAGTGCCGGGGGCCGGGGAGACATTTCTGAAATTTATCGCCAGGGTCTCGCCGACTTGGCCCAATTTCGGGAGCGCGCCCCTCTCAAGAGGGATTTCACCCGTCTGATCATGGAAATCTTTGAAATGGCTTCCAATAATGGCCTCAAGGTCGTTTCAATTGCCTACAAACCAGCTGCATCAAAGGATGGAGATCTCCTGATCAATGGCATTACCTTGAATCTGTCGGGGAGATATGCCGGCATTAAGAGCTTTGTGTCAGACCTGCAATGCCAGCATACGCTCATGACAGTCGATTCTTTCCAGATTGCTTCCGGGAGTGTCACTGAAGAGACGCTGAGCCTCAAATTGGATCTTTCCTTGTATCTTAGGGCGGAGGCGCGATGAACCGGCAGCGGCTCGTTCTCTTCATTCTGCTCGCGGTCCTTGTCGTTTCCTTGGTATACAGTTATTTCAGGATGCCACGACAGCAGACCGTTGGTCAGTTGAGGCATTCACCCGTGGATGCCCGCTCTGCCAAGGTCCCCCCGCGAGCTGTTCCGCCTGCCGACGATGGCAAGAAGCTGCGGTTGGATCTGATGGAATGCCGTCAGGGACGGTTTGCCGGTTTTCGCAGGAATATCTTCAGCCCCATTTTTCATGCCGAAGGGAAGGTGGCAGCAGTTCCGGTCTTGCCGCCGCCGGTCCCTCCGCCGCTGGTCCCGCCGGTTCCGAAGTTGCCCTCACCCCCTCCTGTTGTTGCACCGCCCGAGCCTCCTCCTGTGGTGCGGGATATGGCACGGTTTACCTTTCTGGGGTATCTGAAAAAAGATAATCAGAAGACAATTTTCCTTTCCAAGGATAAGGAGATTCTTCTCGTCCGGCAAGGAGACAAGTTGGCCGGAAAGTACGAGGCAACAAGCGTTACCGACACGGCGCTCACGATTCGGGTGCTGAGCGATGGAAGCGAGATTGTAATCCCGCTTGTTGAGAACAGGCCGTTGGCTGCGCAGGTACGATGAACGACGATCAGGTTCAAGGAGCCTTATGATGCGAACCATGCTCAAGATAGCTTTCCTTCTGTCACTGCTGGCTTTGACCGGTTGCGGTGCGGGACTGACTGCATTCAACAAGGGTGAAAAGTTTGAGAAGGAAGGGCGATTGGACGAGGCGGTTCTGAAGTATGCCGAGGCCGCGGCATCAAGCCCTGAGACCAATGAGTATCGCATGAGGCTCATGAAGGCGAGCGAACGCGCTGCACGTATCCACTTCGAGAAGGGGGAAGAGCTCTTTCATCAGCAGAAGTACGATGAGGCGTTACGGGAGTATCAGAATGCCGTCGCTCTTGACGCGTCCCTGGACCGAGCGCGGCAGCAGAGCGAAAAATTGGTCCGATTCAAGAATTCTCTGGCATATCTCAAAGAGGGGCAGGAGCTCGAAAAAGGGAACAAGCCGCGGGAGGCGCTTCAGTCGTACCGTAAGGCCCTTGATCTCAATCAGGATAACACGGCGGCCAAGGAGGCGCTCAACCGCCTGCTTCAAACCAAGAAGACGCGGCTTGAGGGATATGATCTCAACCTGAAGTCGACCAAGCCGATCACGCTCAAGTTTAAAGATGCCAAGATCAAGGATGTTTTCTATATCATAACCCAGCTTTCCGGCATCAATTTCATTTTCGACGAGGCGGTGAAGGACCAGAACGTGACGGTTCATCTCGAGAACGCAACGTTCGAGCAGGCCCTTGATATTCTCACCAACATGAACAAACTGGGGAAGAAGGTGCTGAACGAGGGCACTCTCATCATCTACCCGAAGAACCCGGAAAAAGCGAAGCAGTACGAAGATCTGGTTGTCAAGACTTTCTACCTCAACTCACTGGATGCCAAGAAGGCGGTTAACCTGCTCCGGACCATGCTCCAGGTCCGCAAGGTTTATGTGAACGAGGAGATGAATGCGATTGTCATCCGCGACACCCCCGATGTTATAGACGTTGCGGGCAAGATTCTTGATGCCAACGACATCCCCGACGCCGAGGTGTTGCTTGAGGTCGAGGTGATTGAGGTCTCGAAGACCAACTCGGAGAATTTTGGGCTCGGACTGAGCCGGCGTGCCGTATCGCTGAATACGCTGGCGCCGGGGGGAGCTTTTCTCGCTGACAGCTTCACCGCCTCGTCGACTACTAGCTCGACGGTCAACACCACCCAGGGAACGCAGCCCACAAACCTTCTGCAGACATTCAGCTGGAAGGGATTTGGCGGCTTCATTACCGTTCCGAGCGCCACATATAATTTCAGCAAGGACATCTCCAATGCCGAAGTCCTGGCCAATCCGAAAATTCGGGTCAAAAACCGCGAGAAATCGAAATTTACCGTCGGAACGCGGGTGCCGATCACAACGACTTCCACCACCGGCACCACCGGCGGGTTCAGCGTCAACGTCCAGTATGTCGATGTCGGCGTGAAGCTCAACGCCGAACCGACCATCCAGCTTAACAACGACGTTTCCATTAAGCTGGGCCTTGAGGTGAGCTCCATCATCGACACGAAGACCGTCGGCGGGACCGATTCGGCAACGACGGTCGTTACTATCGGCACCCGTAACCTCGATACGGTGCTGAATCTCAAGGATGGCGAGACGAGCATTATCGGGGGGTTGATCCAGGACAATAAAACCAAGAGCAAGCAGAAGATATTCCTTCTTGGAGATATTCCGTTCCTTGGACCGCTTCTGTCGAACAACGCAAATACCGGCACCAAGAATGAGCTGATTCTCGCCATTACGCCACGGATAGTCCGGGCGGTCTCCGTGCCGGAATCGGATGTTGTATCCTTCTGGTCCGGCAAGGAAGACGACCCTGCCGTGACCAAGGTCTTTTCCTCATTTGTTCAGGAGCCTGAGTTTGCTGCTCCCGTCGTGCCTCACCAGCCTAAACCCGCAGCACCGGCCAAAGTCTTGCAGCCTGCAGTTCCGCAGCCTGTGACGGCACCTCCTGCTGTTCCTGCAGCGCCGACTACGCCCGTGGCTCCTGCTCCCCAGTCGGCGGTGGCTGTTCCCGCGACCTCGTCACCGACGGTGCAGGCTGTAACACCGGTCCCTGCGCCGGTACCGACAGTTGCAGTTCCAATCCCTCAGGCTGCGGCAGCGCCCGTTGCCGAGGCACCTCAGCCCGTCACCCGAGGAAGCCTTAATATCGCCGCACCGGCGTCCGTCGCCGTTGGGGCGCAATTCCGGGTGGAGATAAAGGCCTCGGATGTCAACGGGCTTGCCAAGGCCCCCTTCGTTCTTCTCTTCGATCCGATCTTTATTGAGTACGTCGGTGCGACCGAAGGGAATCTGCTGAACCGCGACGGCAAGCCGACCAGCTTCAACGCCCTCCCGGAGAAAGCTGCAGGGAAGGTTACCTTCACGTTGGCACGCACTGGCACTGCGGAAGGGGTGAGCGGTTCCGGCACGCTGCTGGCGGCGACGTTTACGGCGAAGAACAAGGGACCGGCAAGCATAGGATTCCAGGGGGTGAGGTTCACCGACCAGGCCAATCGTCCTCTTGATGTTATTCCATACAACACGGTCGTTGAAGTGAAATGACGTGAGGCGGTTGCTACCATCGACAAGGCGTTCCGGCGCAGATGTTCGCGGTCTGACGATCATTGAGCTGGTGATGACGGTTGCAATTCTCGGCATCCTCGCGTCGGTTGTGGTGCCGTTTTCGCAAATGACGGTGAAGCGGACCAAGGAGCTTGAGTTGCGCAGGGATCTGCGCGAAATTCGTACGGCACTTGACGCCTACAAGAAGGATTATGATGAGCTTGTCAAGATAAAGTCGCTGAACAAGTCGGGCTATCCGGAAACCCTTGAGAAGTTGGTGGAAGGGGAAGATTTCGGTGGGGCCTCGCCCCTGAAGAAAAAGTATCTGCGGCGGGTTCCGCAAGATCCATTCAACCGCCCCGCACATGGAGAGAAGCCGCAGTGGGGGCTCCGTTCGTACGCCGATGACCCTGAGAGCCGGAACTGGGGAGGGGAGGACGTGTTTGACGTCTATTCCATGAGCGAGGCTACTGCGATCGACGGAAGCAACTACAAGGATTGGTAACGAGCATGCTGAGACGCCTGTTAAAGAACCGCCGCGGGTTCACTCTGATCGAGCTGATGATAGTCGTTACCATTATCGGTATCCTTGCGTCCATAGCCGTTCCCAACTACAAGTGGGGGCTCATCAGGGCGCGCGAGGCGGTGTTGCGGGAGAATCTCTACAATCTCCGCAATACGATCGATCAATTCTTTGCCGACCAGGGGAAATACCCCGATGCGCTCCAGGATATCGTTGACAAGAAGTACATGCGGGAACTTCCGCGCGACCCGTTCACCGGCAAAAATGACAGCTGGGTCACCGTTCCTCCACCGGAGCCGACAGCGGGCTCCTCGGGGCCGGGAACGAAGGATATGGGCAAGGTATTTGACGTGCACAGTGGTTCAGATTTGGTTGGAAATGACGGAAGACCCTATAACGAATGGTGACAGCCTCGGGCGAAGCACTTTGCCTTTACGGGCTCTGGACGAGAGGTAAGCATGATTGAGTTTCACAATGTGTCCATGTCGTACCAGCGCGACACGGCCGCTCTCAACGATGTATCCCTCAAGGTCCCCAAAGGGGACTTTGTTTTTGTGACCGGCTCTTCGGGGGCCGGTAAATCCACCCTGCTGAGACTGATCTATGGAGCACTCACCCCCAGCAAGGGCCAGGTGATCGTCGACGGACAGAACATAACACGGCTCACCCGTTCACAGATACCCTACCTGCGGCGGAATATTGGGGTCGTTTTCCAGGATTTCAAATTGCTCCCCAACCGTACGGTGCTGGAGAATGTCGCCATAACCCTGGAGGTTCTGGGGTGGGGGAAGCGGGATATCGGCAAGAAGGTCTATCATATGCTCAAACAGATGGGGCTTGAGCACAAGATCAATGCAACGCCGCTCCGACTTTCCGGTGGCGAGCAGCAACGGGTGGCCCTTGCCCGCGCCCTTGTTAACGACCCCAAGATTCTCCTCGCCGATGAACCGACCGGCAATCTGGACGACGAGAACAAAGAACAGATAATCTCCATTTTCCGGGAAGCCAATATCCGGGGAACTACGGTTGTTGTCGCGACCCATGACCGTCGTGTCATCGACAGCAGTCACAAGCGGGTGGTCAGGCTGGAGAGCGGTCGCATTGTGGAGGATAGTGATGTCTCGAACTAGTCAGACAAAACGTCCGGTGCTCTCCGGCGAGAGAGGGCAGGGACGGGTAGCGTATTTTCTCGGAAGGGCGCTGCTCAACATTCGCCAGAATGTAATGGTGAACGTGCTGACCATCGGAACCATCGCCCTTGCTCTCCTCATTGTTTCACTGTTTCTCCTGGTGTTTGTGAATCTGGAGTCGACCGCCGATGAGTGGAGCGGCAAGATACAGGTTACCGCCTATTTCGATAAGGAGCCTGACTCCGCGGAGCTTTCGGCCCTCATGAGCCGAGTGAAGGCGATAGAGGGAACTGACAAGGTTACGTTTGTCGGCAAGCTTGAGGCGATGAAGCGTTTCCGGGCCCGTCTTAAGGGACAGGAAACACTCTTGGACGGTGTTCCCGCTGACGTTCTCCCCTCGTCGCTGGAGATAGCACTGAAGCGCAAGAGTCGCGAGGATGGGGCAATCGAAACCTATGTTGCCCGATTGAAAAAGGTGCCGGGTATTACCGAAGTCCAGTACGGCGAAGAGTGGGTCAAGCGGTTCAATGCCTTTATGAATTTCCTCCGCTTTGTGGGGGCGCTACTCGGGGCCTTCCTGCTTCTCGCCGTCCTGTTTATCGTTTCGAACACGATAAAGCTGACTATCTATTCCCGGAAAGACGAGCTGGAGTTGATGGAGCTCGTTGGAGCGACCCGTCTGTTCATCAAGGCACCATTTCTCATCGAAGGGATCATCCAGGGGGCAGTCGGTGCCTTTATTGCCCTGCTCATTCTGGTGGCTGCCTATTTCGGATTCCTCCACAGCGCTACTAATTTTGTCAATTTTTCTGTTTCCGTCGCCGGACTTTCGTTCCTGCCACCCGCATATATCGCCGGCATTGTCGGGGGGGGTATTATCCTCGGTTTCCTCGGGAGCATCACCTCTCTCAGGAAATTTATAAACAATCTGTCATGATACCTGTCGCGCTCGTCACAGTCATTTCTGCCCTGACCTTTTCATCCGTTGCGATCGGTGCCGATGTGCGGGATCAACTGCAGGGAGTCAAGAAAGAGATCAAGGAAAAGAAGCAGTTGCTCCGGAAGACCGCCAAAGTTGAGCTGCAGGTGTCGGGAGAACTCCTTGAAATCGACAAGGCCCTGAAGGAGAAACAGGCGCAACTTTCACTTCTCAATCAGGATCTGAAGGGTGCAGAGCAGAATATTACCCGGACCGAGAAAGAGATCGATCGGGTCAAGGGCGAAACGGAGCGGAAAAAGCAGGAGATCCAGCGACGCCTCGTATCGGTCTACAAGGCAGGAGAGATCGGAAATCTGCGAATGTTTTATTCTTCCGGGACATTTCCCCAGATGGTCGAAAATCTCCGGTACATGAGGGGGGTAATCGAGAACGACCGGCGGCTTTTTGCCGAGTACAACGGCAAGGTTGCCGAACTTTCCACCCTGAAAACCCGTCTTGAGGCTGATGCCGCCCGCAAGGGAAAGCTGTTGTCGGGGATTGCCCGCAAGAAACAGGAAGTCGAGGAGGAAAAGCAGAAGAAATCCTCTTATCTGACCAAGGTAAGACAGGACAAGCAGCAATACCTCTCATCCCTGCGAGAGCTTCAGGTCAACGCTCACCGTCTTCAGTCAATGGTGGAAAAGCTTGAAGCGATGAGTAGAAAGAGTTATACTTCGAAAGCTGATAAGGGTGCGACAAAAGGGCCTTCTCGTGACCTCCCTCCTGTTCCCGATAAGGGATTCGGCTCGCAGCGCGGGCGACTTTCCATGCCTGTAAGCGGTGACCTCGTCGGACGATTCGGTAGGCACAAACACCCGGAATTCAATTCGTACACCGTCAATAACGGAATATCGATCGTGGCATCCGCCGGAGCTGATATTCACGCCGTTTACGAAGGAAAGGTCATCTTTGCCGACTACTTCAAGGGGTACGGCAATATGGTGATCATCGATCATGGCGGGGGCTACTTTAGTCTCTACGCTCATGCATCACGGATCGCCAGGCGGGTAGGGGCGCAGGTCACCCGCAACGAAGTGGTGGCCAGCGTCGGGGATGTCGATTCTCCGCGCGGGCCGATGCTCTACTTCGAATTACGATACCAGGGAAAACCGGTGGATCCGGCCCCCTGGTTCAGATAGGTATCCACACGGCAAGTTCTGGGAGGAACGATGTTTAAAAAGATGAAGGGGAAGAAGATTGCGCTTCTGGTGGCCTCTCTGCTCGTAGTGGTTGCCGTGAGCGGGATTGTGGTTCAGAAGCGCTGTGCTGCCGAGGGGGGGAATGACTACGAATCGATCGAGCTTTTCACTGACGTCCTTGCAATTGTGAAGAAAAGCTATGTCGAGGAAGTGGACACCAAGAAGCTCATCTACGGTGCAATCAATGGGATGCTTGCCTCTCTTGATCCTCACAGCTCCTTCATGCCTCCCGATACCTACAAGGAGATGAAGATCGACACCAAGGGGTCCTTTGGTGGACTCGGCATTGAGATAACGATCAAGGACGGCATCCTTACGGTTATTTCGCCCATCGAGGATACTCCGGCGTTTCGTGCCGGCATTAAATCCGGCGATCAGATTCTCAAGATTGAGGATCGATTCACCAAAGATATGAGCATCATGGATGCGGTCAAGAGGATGCGCGGCCCGAAGGGGACGAAGGTGACCCTGACGGTGATGCGGGAAGGGTTTGATAAGCCCAAGGATTACACGTTGGTGCGCGATGTTATCCAGGTCAAGAGCGTCCGGTTCAAGACCCTTGACAATGGCTACGGATACGTCCGGATCGCCCAGTTCCAGGAAAAGACTGACGACGACCTAGCGAAGGCACTCAGCGCGTTGAAAGGTGAGAATGGCGGTCAGCTCAAGGGGCTTGTCCTTGATCTGCGTAACGATCCGGGCGGACTGCTGGACCAGGCGGTCAGGGTTGCTGATCACTTCATTGAGGATGGGCTCATCGTCTATACCGAAGGGCGCGAGAAAGATTCGAAGATGAAATTTTCCGCCAAGAAGGCGGGCACCGAGCCGAATTACCCCATGGTCGTCCTGATCAACGGCGGGAGCGCAAGTGCGTCCGAGATCGTGGCCGGTGCACTGCAGGATCACAAGCGGGCGGTGGTCATGGGGACCCAGAGCTTCGGGAAGGGTTCAGTTCAAACCATCATTCCGCTTTCCGATGAATCGGGCTTGCGCCTCACCACGGCCCGTTATTACACCCCCAGCGGAAGATCGATACAGGCAAAAGGGATAACGCCTGACATTACGGTTGAGCGTGCCGAGATCCAGTCCACCGAGAAAAAAGAAGGGCACATCCGGGAGAAGGACCTTGAAAATCACTTCGAGTCGGGTGAGAAAGGTGCTCCCGACGAGAAGAAACTTGAGAAAGAAAAGCAGCCGGCATATAAGTCCGATGACCAGCTGAAAGGAGACTATCAAGTGCTCCGGGCCCTCGATTTGCTCAAGGGGTGGGAAATACTCAAGAAGATGGGCAAGTCGGAATAGGTTATCAATCACACGAAACATAGGGGGAGCCAAGCTCCCCCTTTTTTGTGATTGACAGGGACTGTATTCGATTCTCTTTATGTTGACTAGCCAGCGCGTTTATAGTAAAAAGGCACAAGCGTTCAATGTCTTAATAATGGTTAATAAGTATGCGTCTGCGGAATGAAAAACCGGTAAACGATCGAACTTCTTCAGGACGGGAAGGGATCGGCATAAAGACTTTTGGCGGGCTTGCGCTTACGTATCAGGGAAGTCCTGTCTCCATCATATGGGAAAGTCAAAAGGCGCGGATACTGTTCTGCTATCTTCTCATTTCGTACGATCAATGGCTGCACCGTGACAAGCTCATCGAGATGATCTGGCCCGGTTGCGACATGGTTGCCGGTGCAAAGAATTTCAAGACCACTTTGAGTCGCCTCAGAAAATCATTTTCGGGGGCCCGGACGGTCAACCCTGTCCTGACCCTTGGCGAGGCGATCCGGCTCGATTTCAATCTTTTCCAGCTCGACTCCAGCCAGTTTAAATACCATGCGGCACATGGCATCAAGATGCTGGCTCGGGGTGAGATATCCGCCGCACGCAAATATCTTGAGGCCGCCCAGGACATCTATGTCAGCGAGTTTCTGCCTGAAGAACCGTTTGACGCAGTCATTTCCGTCGAACGGGCCGAATTGGAGAAACTTTACGGTTCCGTGCTGTTCTCACTCCAGAAGGTGTATCACCTTGAAGGCAATCACGATGCCGTCGAAGCTATATCCCTCCTTACGCCCCCAGTCTCTGCTTCTGCCTCTTAACCACTCTTTTTATAAAGATTATTTTCACTCCGCTCAGCCCCTTAAAGTTGTCAACGCTAAGATCGATTTTCTCAGGGAATCTCATCATCTCACCGTCTCGTGGTAGCGGAGGGTTATGTTCATCTGGTTGCCGTCCGTTTGAATGGAAATTGGAGGTAATGAGGGGTATAATAAAACGGGTTTTTTCTGTTCCAAATTATGAGAGGGAAGGACGAATTTCTTATCTACGGGACGAAAAGGGGACTATGAATGAATATCAAATGGTTTAACTGCCTGTTCTCGCTGCTTGTTGTCCTGTCGTTTGGTTCTGTCTGTTTTGCGGGCGGGACGGTGACATATGATGATCGTGGTAACGGCGTCTATATCGTCAGCGCCAACGGACTGACCGGAATTGAGGCCGTTCGTTTTACCGTAACGTATGACCAGAACGCTCTGACGAATCCCCGCGTCGAGCGGGGGGGATTCGGAAGCTGGATGGTATTCTTCCCTAGTGTTGAGAAACCTGGAGAGGTGACGGTCGTGTTCCTCAATACCTCTCCGAATTCCGGCAGCGGTCAGTTGGCCACCATCCGTTTCGACAAGAAGACCACCACGCCGATCAAGATTGGATTCATGTATGAGCTGACCGGCGACGATACCATCACCAAGGGCGAGGCTGCCCAGCCCACCGCTGACGCCGGTGCGAGTGCTGCGCCGGGAGAGAGCGGGACGGTCACTGCTCAGCCGCCTGCCGCGACTACTGGAAGTGTTCCTGCAACTGCTTCACAGACCGGTTCCGGCGCGGCCACGGTCGTCACGGGAAAAACGGCGACAGCAGGAGGGACGGCTGGAACGGTAGCGCTCGGTGAAACTACAGTAACTGCATTGACGCCAGCCACTGCGACAACCACTGTGATACCCACCACCGGAGTTCCTGCACCGACCACGGGCGGCGTTGCTGCACCGCCTCCGCAGGCAGAGCCGCCGCGCGATACCGGTCCCCTTGTCCCGTTGGAGGAGGTCGAGCATGTGGACGAAACCGCTCCGATGGCCGAGCAGAGGCCTGCCGTGAACGAGAAGAGTGCCGACAGCAAGTACACGGTATATAAAGGGATTATCGAACGGTTCCGTGACTTCAAGGGAGAAAAGAATCCCAAGAATCTCATGGCTCTTTTCAGCGAGCAGGTCGCTGCCACCATCACTCAGATCCCTCCCATCGCATTGAGCGACGGCGTGAAGACCGTCACCCTCAAGGTTGATCTTGACGAGAGTGGCGCCGCCCCGAATTTCGCCCTCCGTGGGGCGACCCTCAAGTCTCTCAGCAAGGATGGTGGCAAATGGGTGGTAGTGGTGCTTCCGGAGGCCCGCCGCACCGAAGCGGTACTGATCATTGTCGCCGGTGAGCGGATGATCGAGTATCCACTGACGGTCGCCCCTCCCGTTGATGTGAATATTGACAAGACCGATGCCTTGACCGAGAAGGACTTCAACCTGTTCCTGAAGGAGACGGGCACCGACAAGGCTCCCCGTTTCGATCTCAACGGTGATGGCAAGCGCGATTATGTCGACGAGTTCATCTTCACCGCCAACTATCTGGTCGCTCAGGGTGAAGGAAAGGCGAAGGGGAAGAAAAAGTAACTCTGCTTCTGCATTGATTACCTGCAAAAAGCCCGCTGGAACTCCAGCGGGCTTTTTGTCTTTGAGGATACATTCTCCTTTATGTCTCATCAAGTCGTGTGCTATACAACGAGGCGTTGGCAAATCCATTCCGAAGGTGTGTTCCGTTGGCAAAACCGCGCAAAAATGTCCGGTCGAACCGCAAGCGGGGCGAGGGACGAAGGGCTCTTCTCCCGTTGGCCCTGGCAGCAGTCCTCCTCCTGATCGTTGTCGGCTCCCTCGTCTATTTCACCAATTCCCGCAAGGAAGTGAACCGGCAGCTTCCCGGAAACGGCAAGGCAGCGCACCTCCCGGCACGCGAACAGCATAGACTTCCCGTTCGCGAGCAGGACAAAGAGCCGGTCCATGAGGATTACACGGCAGTTGTGCCGCCGCCTCCAACGCCTCGTTCCGAGAGGCACCCCTTGCCGGCGAGCACCGGCCCGGGCACCCTCGCCATAATCATTGACGACATGGGGAAAGGGGTCCAGGAGGCCCGTTCGCTCAGCGATATCGGGGTCCCGGTCACGTTTTCCATCATTCCCGGACTGGCCAAGGTGAAGCAGGTTGCGGAAGAGGCACACCGGCGCGGCATCGAGGTGATGGTGCATATGCCCATGGAACCGAAGGGATATCCGGCACAGAAGATCGAGGGGAACGGTCTTTTACTCGGGGAGAGTGACGAGGAAATCGTGAGCCGGTTGAATGCCTACCTGCGGGAACTCCCCCGGGCGGTGGGTGCCAACAATCACATGGGGTCCGCGTTCACGGAGAATCGGGAAAAGATGGCGGTGGTGCTCGGGGTGCTCAAGGAGCGGGGGCTTTTCTTCGTGGACAGCAAGACCTCGCCGGTCTCGGTGGGATACGACGTGGCCCGTGCCCAGGGAGTGCGGACGGCGGCGCGGAACGTCTTTCTCGATAATATCCAGGAACGGGGCTACATCGCTAAGCAGCTGGCCCAGGCGATCTCCATCGCCCGCAAGCGGGGAAGCGCCATTGCCATCTGTCACCCCCATCCGGCCACCATCCAGACCCTTGCCGCAGAATTGCCACGGTTGAGAGATGAAGGGATCACCTTCGTCCCCGTGTCGCAACTCGTCAGATAGGGCGATGGCCTGATCGCCGTTCGCGGCGCGGGGGAGGCGCTGCCGCGTCGGTCAGACCGCCATGACCTCCTGGGCGATCCGCTTCTTCAGCCGTGCAATCCCCCGGTAGTTGTCTTCGCTCAGGATCGCCTCGGGTTTTTCCCGGTTTACCGGATGCACGAGGAGAAAGCTGTCCGCAGTCGTTTCGAGCCGTCCCGCAAACGTTTCCGCCATCATGGTGTAGAGCCTGCTCCGTTCCCGTCGCAACAGTCCCCCGTCGTATTCTTTCAGAGAGTAACTCTTCCGCATCAGGTGAGCCCCATCGAGATCGAAGCGGTGGAAGTCGACCGTGGTGCCGCTGCCGTTGGTAACGGGTCTGAAGACGAACGCCGACTCCCGTGCCGTGTCGCGCAGGATGTGCAGCGTCGGGTCATCGTCGTCAAGGGTGGCGTCCAGGTTGTAGATGTTGGTGGTGAGGAGGTTGAAGAAACACGCTTCCTCAAGGAACCCGGCGGCGCTGCCGTCGGAAACCTCGAAATAGAAGGAGACACGGTCGTTCCCCTCGCCGGAAACGGGACGATTGCAGAGAATGCACTCCGATTTCAGACCCGAAAGCCGGGCGAAGAAGGCTTCCTTCTTCCGCTCCTCCTCGGACTGGAGCCACTGATGGAAGAGAATGGCGCGGGGCTCGGTGGTTGCCCGGTATTCCTCCATGATGGTCTGGGCGAGCTGGGCAAACTGGCCGTGCACCTCGGTCCATTTGGCGTGGGTAAGGATCGGATAGATCTTCCCGTCCGGGTTGGTATTGAGGCTTTCCACCTTCGGGCTCTTGGAGATGTAGGTGTCGAAGCAGCGGTAGCCGCGATGGATGGCATAGGCCTTCAGGAGCGACTTCTGATCGGCGAAGGGCCCGTCGAACTTGATCCGCTCATCCACCAGGCAGGGGATGAGGGAGAGGCTCTTGCGGTCCAGCCCCCGCTGATCGAAGAGGGTGAAGATATTCTTGCAGTTTTCCAGGCTCGGCATATCCTTCACCGGGATGATCGCCCGGTCGGCGGCGAACAGGGCGTTCTGGGTGAGTATGTCCAGATCGGGGCGCGTGTCCACGATGATGATGCCGGGGATGCGGGAAAGGGCCAGAAGCCGCGCCAGCACCATCGGTCCCTTTACGGCCCCCTTGAGATCGGCGAGGGTTCCTGACGACGGGATGTAGCCGACACCGTACTGTCCGGTATGGATGAGATCCCTGCCGGGGGTCTCCATGAGGAGGTCGGCGACGGTGCCGGCGGTGCGCTGACCCCTGATCTCGAACATCCGGTCGACGGTGAAGTGGTTGTCGAAGGAGAAGATGGAAACCGGGAGGTTCTCGTCGAGCGCCTTGAGGTAGATTGCCAGATTGGTGGCCAGGGTGGTCTTGCCGACCCCCCCTTTTTCCGAAGAGACGGTGATTACGTATGGGTAACTCTGCATGGCGACCATACTACACTGTCGCCGCATCGGCGGTCAACCCGGTTTGACACTCACACACCCCTGTGTTAGAAACGGTGAGAAGGTCGGACCGGAACGAGGAGATACGTGGAGCTTTTTGCTGAAAAACGCATACTTACGGTAAGCCAGCTCACCGGCCTCATCCGTGGTGTCCTGGAGGAAAACTTCGAGCACGTCTGGGTCGAGGGCGAGGTGTCGAACCTTGCCATGCCGTCGTCTGGCCATCTCTACTTCACCCTCAAGGATGCCGGGGCGCAGCTGCGGTGCGTGATGTTCCGAGCCTCCGCCCGGGCACTCAAGTTTCGGCCAAAGGATGGCATGGGGCTGATCGTGCGGGGACGGGTCACCGTCTACGACCAGCGGGGCGATTACCAGCTCCTCGTGGAGTATCTGGAGCCGCGGGGGATCGGGGCGCTGCAGCTTGCCTTCATCCAGCTCAAGGAGAAACTCGGTCGGGAAGGGCTCTTTTCCGAGGAGCGCAAACGGCCGATCCCGGCCCTGCCGCAGCGAATCGGTATCGTGACTTCTCCCACCGGTGCGGCCATCCACGACATGCTCAACGTCCTGAATCGCCGTTTTGCCAACGTTGAGGTGCTGATCCGCCCCGTGAAGGTGCAGGGGGAGGGGGCCGCCGAGGAGATCGCCGCTGCCATCGACGACCTCAACCGCCATGGTTCGATCGATGTCATGATTGTCGGCAGAGGAGGAGGGTCCCTCGAAGATCTCTGGGCCTTCAACGAGGAAGCGGTCGCCCGGGCGATTCATCGGTCCCGGATTCCCGTCATCTCTGCCGTGGGGCACGAGGTGGATTTCACCATCGCCGATTTCGTGGCGGATCTTCGGGCACCGACGCCATCCGCGGCGGCGGAGATGGTGGTCAAGAGCAAGGAAGAGCTGGGAGCCCGCGTCGATTTCCTGCGCCACCGGCTCGTTCAGGGCGTGAGGGGACAGCTCGCTGAGCTCCGGGGCGAGCTCGACAGCCTGAGCCGGTCACTGCGCGACCCGACCATGCTCCTCGGTCATCTCGCCCAGCGGGTGGACGATCTTGCGCTCCGAGGAGAACGGGCGATTGCCGGGATACTGCGCCAGCACCGCGGAACCCTTGACGGTTTGGGCACTCACCTGCGGTTGACGAACCCGGCCCTTGAAGTTGAGCGGATCCGGGAGCGGATTCTGGTATTGGCAGCGCGAAACGAAGCAGCCGTGCGGCGCCGGCTTGACCGGATGGGGGAGGAGACGGCCGTGGCGGCGGCGCGGCTTAACTCGCTTTCGCCCCTCGGAACCCTGGCCCGGGGGTACAGCATTGCCCTTAGGCTTCCCGCCCGGCACGTGGTGAGGGAAGCTCGCCAGATTGTCCCCGGAAACCGGCTGGAACTTCGGTTTCACCGGGGCTCCGCCCTTTGCCTGGTCGAGTCGGTCGACGAGTGAAAGGTGTGCAATTCCTTGACTCAAAGTATACAATCGGTATAATAATTCCTTTATTTTTACCGGGAAAGTAGCGCTATGGCCGTCGAAAAGTTCGAAACCGCCCTCAAAAAACTCGAAGATGTGGTCAAGAGGCTCGAAGAAGGGGAGCTCTCCCTCGATGATTCCCTCAAGGCCTTTGAAGAAGGGGTCAAGATGGCTTCTTTCTGCACGAAGAAGCTCGACGAGGCCGAGAAAAAGGTGGAACTCCTCCTCAGGAAAAAGGATGGGAGTTTCGTGAAGGAAGCGTTTCGACTCGACGACGAATAACGCCTTCTGCCCGGTTTTGCTCCTCCCTCCCGCGATACAGCAATCCATTCATAATCAAAGTGAGATCCCATGGAACTGAAAAGTTATCTGAAAGAACGCTGCACGATCGTTGACAACGCCCTCGAGCGCTACCTTCCGGCTGAGGATGAGCTCCCTTCCTCCATCCACCGTTCCATGCGCTATTCGGTCTTTGCCGGCGGGAAGAGGGTCCGGCCGATCCTGATGCTCGCCGCCTGCGAGGCGGTGGGAGGAACCATCGAGGACGCCATGCCGGCGGCGTGCGCCATGGAGATGATCCACACCTACTCCCTCATCCATGATGACCTGCCGGCCATGGACGACGACGATTTCCGTCGTGGCCGGCCGACGAACCACAAGGTCTTCGGCGACGCCATCGCGATCCTCGCGGGAGACGCGCTGCTCACTGAAGCGTTCATCCTGATGAGCTCCCCTGAATATTCCGCCAGGGTCGGCACCGAGCGTCTCCTGCCGGTGATCCGCGAGATCGGCTACTGCGCCGGCTCCCGCGGCATGGTAGGGGGGCAGGTGGTCGACATGGAGAGTGAGGGGAACAAAGAGATTGACCTCGCCACGGTGCAGTACATCCATACCCACAAGACCGGCGCCCTCATGAAGGCATCGGTCAAGGCTGGCGCCATCCTCGGCGGCGCTGACAAAAAGGCGCTGGAGGCAATGACGAAGTACGGTGAGGCCGTTGGTCTCGCCTTCCAGATCGCCGACGACATCCTCGATATTGAGGGGACCACGGAGCAGATCGGCAAGGACGCCGGCAGCGACGAGGCCCGGGGGAAGGCAACCTATCCGGCGATCATGGGACTTGCCGATTCGAAGCGCCGCGCCCAGGAACTGGTCGATATCGCCCTGACGGCGGTGGAGCCGTTCGGCGCCAAGGCCGAACCGCTGCGGGAGATCGCCCGCTACATCGTCTCAAGGAAGTCCTGATGACCGGTATTCTCGATCGCATCGCGTCCCCTGCCGATCTGAAAGGGCTGGGTCCCAAAGAGTTGGCGCAGCTTGCCGGCGAACTGCGCAAGGAGATCATCGCCGTCTGCGCGAAAAACGGCGGGCACCTCGCCCCGAGCCTTGGGGTGGTGGAGTTAACCCTGGCGCTGCACCGCGTGTTCGAATCGCCAACGGACCGGATCATCTGGGACGTGGGACATCAGGCCTATGCCCACAAGCTGATTACCGGCCGGCGGGAGCGATTCGGCTCCCTCCGTACCCTCGGCGGGATCAGCGGATTTCCGAAGCGCAACGAGTCGCCCCACGACGCCTTCGATACGGGGCACACCTCCACGTCGATATCCGCTGCCCTTGGCTTTGCCGCTGCCCGTGACCTGCGGGGGGAGCGCAACAAGGTGATCGCGGTGATCGGCGACGGCTCCATGACCGGCGGGATCGCCTACGAAGGGCTCAACCATGCTGGCCACCTGAACAAGGATCTTGTGGTGGTCCTGAACGACAACGAGATGTCCATCGCCGAGAACGTGGGAGCGCTCTCCAACTTTCTCAACCGTACCGTCACCAGTGAATTCGTCCACACCATGAAGAAGGAGCTCGAAGGATTCCTCGGCAGCCTCGACCGGCTTGGCCGCGGCGTTCTCAAGGTTGCCAAGCGTGCGGAGGAGTCACTCAAGGGGCTTTTCACCCCGGGGATGCTCTTCGAGGCCTTCGGCTTCGAGTACATCGGCCCCATCGACGGCCACGACATCGGTCGGCTGACGGAAACCTTCGAGAAGGTGAAACGTTTCGACGATGCGGTCCTGATCCATGTTCTGACCAAGAAAGGGAAGGGGTACCCCCCGGCGGAGCAACGGCCGGCCCTTTTCCACGGGGTTGGCCCCTTCGAGATCGAGACCGGCAAGGTGCTGAAGGGAAAAGGGGGAGCAGCCTCCTACACCGGGGTCTTCGGCGAGGCGATCAAGAAGCTGGCGGCCGAGGACGAACGGATCGTCGCCCTCACCGCCGCCATGCCCGACGGCACCGGCCTGACCCCCTTCGCCACCGAGTTTCCAGAGCGCTTCTTCGATGTGGGGATTGCCGAACAGCACGGCGTCACCTTTGCCGCAGGGCTGGCCGCGGATGGGTACCATCCGGTATTCGCCGTCTATTCATCGTTTCTCCAGCGGGCCTATGATCAGGTGTTCCACGACGTCTGTCTCCAGCATCTCCCGGTAACCTTCGCCATCGACCGTGCCGGCGTGGTCGGGAGCGACGGTCCCACGCACCACGGACTCTTCGATCTCTCCTACCTGCGGCATCTGCCGAACATGGTTCTGATGGCTCCCAAGGATGAGAACGAGCTGCAGCACATGCTCAAGACCGCCCTGGAGCATGACGGGCCTGCCGCGGTCCGCTATCCCCGCGGCAACGGCTACGGCGTCTCCCTCGACCAGACGTACCATGCCCTGCCGCTTGGCCGGGGCGAAGTGCTCCGCGAGGGGAGCCGGGGGGCGATCCTTGCCCTCGGAACCACTGTCTATCCGGCCCGGGATGCGGCGGAGGAGCTTGCCGGCGCGGGGATCGACCTCACCGTGGTCAACGGCCGCTTCGTGAAGCCCCTGGACCGCGAGCTCATCCTTTCCCTGGCGCAGCGGTTCGACCGGCTGATGACCGTCGAGGAGAACGCCGTTCAGGGCGGGTTCGGTACGGCGGTACTGGAACTTCTGGAAGAGGAGGGGGTGACGGGCGTCTCGGTTCTTCGGCTCGGCTACTCCGATGATTTCGTAGAGCAGGGCGAACAGCACGAACTTCGGGCGATCCACGGGCTCGATGCGCCGGGGATTACGGCCCGGGCGCGGGAGTTTTTCGGAAAATAAGAGAGATACGGAGGCCGGGCGATCACCCGGCCTTGTTTTTTCCCTGAGGCACTCCAGGCGTGGCTAGAAACGAGGGGGACTGATATACTATGCGCCAGGAAACCGGAGGAACTATGACCTATCCAGATCTCATGAAGGCCCTGGAGATATTCGGCCTGACCGATCGGGTAACGCTTCGGGAAATCAAGCGCCGGCACCGCGAGTTGGTGAAGCGCTGTCATCCCGATGCCGGCGCGGCCGCCGATTCCACGGAGATTCGGCTCATCAACGCCGCCTACCGGCTCCTTGTCGACTATGCCGAGAATTACCGCTTCTCTTTCTCGGAAGAGGAGTTCTACGAGCAGAATCCCGAAGAACGACTCCGGATGCAGTTCGAAGGTACCCCGCTATGGAATGTCCGCTGAGCGTGCCATGAAACGGAGCATCGCCCCCCTCGTTCCGCTCGCCTGTCTCCTTGCCACGGCCTCTCTCCCCGTTTCCTCCCGGCATGTTTATGCTGCGGATCCCATTCTGCACAACAATTACGGCGTCCAGCTCCTTGACCGCGGGGAACTCGAAAAGGGGATCGAGCAGCTGGAGAAGGCGTACAGCCTGTATGGCATGGACCAGACCCTCAAGGGGAATCTGGCCATGGCATATGTTCTCCTCGGCCACCGGCTGCTCGACAAGAAATCCTATCCGGAGGCAGCCGAGCAGTTCGACAAGGCAAGCGCCCTCTTCCCCGATGAGCCCCGTTACCATCTTCTGAAGGGGATCGCGCTCACCCTGGCGAAGAACTATCTTCCCGCCGGCTATGAGCTCGAACGCGCCCGGTCGCTCGGCGGGGAGACGGCGGAGGGTCTCTATTTCCTCGGGCGGATCCAGTACGAGAACGGCGAGACGGACGAGGCCCTGAGATACTGGGAGAAGGCAGCCACGCTCGCTCCGTCTGATCCGTCCCTTGAGGCTCTGCTCCAGCGGATCCGGAGGGAGCAGGCGGTTGAAGCGAAGATGGACCGGGGGCACAGTTCGCGCTTCATCGTTTCCTACGATTCAGACGTCAAGCCCGACATCGCCCTCGCGGTCCTGAGTGCCCTCGAAACCATCTACAACAGCGTCGGGACCGATTTCGACTACTTTCCCGAAGCACGGGTACCGGTTATCCTCTACACCACCAGGGATTACCGCGAGGTGACCCGTTCCCCCGATTGGTCGGGCGGACTTTACGACGGTAAGATTCGCCTTCCGGTGCGGGGATTGACGGAGATCACCCCCGAACTCAGGGCCACGCTTCGCCACGAGTTCACCCATGCCGTTGTCCGCGATCTGACGAAGGGGAACTGTCCCACCTGGCTCAACGAGGGCCTCGCCGAACTCCAGGAGCGGCTCGAGTACAATACGCCGTTGACGGAACTGGGACGGGCGGCCAAGGAGGGTCGATACCTCCCCTTCAAGACGCTGGAGGGATCGTTTTCATCCCTCGGTCCCCGGGAGGTCCGCCTGGCCTACGAACAGAGCTATGCCACGGTCAACTTCATGGTGTCGACCTACGGCTGGTACCGGGTGCGTGCGATATTGACGGCCCTTGGCGGCGGGGCGACCATTGAGGCTGCCATCGCCGCGGGGCTGAAAGATTTCGGGCTGGACTACGACGGGGTGGTGGGGGAGTGGCATGCGTACATGGCGCGGGAATATGGCGGCAACGGGCGCTGAATTCCGCCGTAAAAGAGATGGCAGATACGAAAAGGGCCCGCGAATGCAGGCCCTTTTCCTTTTTGTGCTACTGCCCGATGCTACTTGAGGGCGGTGGCGATGTTCTGGATTTGCGTGGCGGTGAGGCCTGAGAGGAAACCCATCCCGCCGGTGTTCCCTTTGATCGCCGACTGGATCAAGGTCGCCGATGCACCTCTTACGCCGGATTGTGCCAAGGCGCCATGGCAGCTGGCGCAGTTAGTACCGTAGAGAGTAGCGCCATCCGTGGGGGCCGGTGCAGGAGTCGGAGCCGGCGTGGGGGGGGTGGTCGTGGTGGTGCCGCTTAACGCCGTGGCGATGGCCTGTACCTGGGCAGCGGTCAGGGTGGAAAGAGAGCCCATGCCGCCCACATTGCCGTTGATGGCGGTCTGGATCCTGGTGGTGGTTGCCCCTTTCTTGGAAGAAGTGGCCAAGGCGCCGTGGCAGCCGGCGCAGCTGCTCGCATAGAGGGCGGCACCGTCAATCGGCGCGGGGGCCGGTGTCGGAGCAGGCGTGGGAGTCGGGGTTGGAGCAGGTGTCGGTGCCGGAGCTGGCGCAGGAGTTGTCGTAGTTGTTCCGTTCAGCGCATTGACAATGGCCTGTAGCTGGGCAGCGGTCAGGGTGGAAAGGAAGCCCATGCCGCCGGTGTTGCCGCTGATGGCACTCTGGAGCCGCGCGAGGGTCGCTCCCTTCTTGGAGGAGGTGGCCAGGGCACCGTGGCAGCCGGCGCAGTTGCTTGCATAGAGGGCAGCACCGTCGATCGGAGCGGGCGTCGGTGAGGGGGTCGGCGCAGGCGCCGGGGTCGGGGTCGGAGCAGGCGTCGGCGTCGGTGCGGGAGTAGTCACCGTGGTGGTGGGGGTGCCGTTCAACGCATTGGCGATGGCCTGGATCTGGTCGGCCGACAGGGAAGCGAGGAAGGCCATGCCGCCCACATTGCCGCTTATGGCGTTCTGAATCCTGGTGACAGTGGCGCCGGTCTTGGACGATGAGGCCAGCGAGCCGTGACAGCCGGCACAGTTGGATGCGTACAGTGCTGCACCGTCAATCGTCGTGGTTGTAAGGGGGGTGGTATCGGCAGGATTGGTTGCGGTCGAGGGGGCCGGATTGCCCACCGTCGCGGTAGTCCCGCCACTGCCGCTGCTGCCGCAGCCGGCAAGCGCAAGCGTCGCTGCCGCAGCGCAGAGTGTTATCAGTTTCGTCATCGTTCTCGTCATGAGAGCTCCTTTCGTATGGGGGGGCCTGGATTGTTGCCGTCCCTGGGTTCACCAGCTACCGTGTGTCGTTCGCTTCGTGCCGTATTGCCTGTCGCGGTTTCCGCGCAGGGGTGAAGAGATCGGTTCCGTCGGGTTTTGTCAGAGAGGCGCCCGGGCACAAAAAAAGCCGGGGCGGAATATCGTGAGATATTTCGGCGACCCGGCTGTCTCGGTGAGACCCTGTAGGCTTTCCGTCCCATCCTCGCGGATGGTTTAGTATTGTCGTCTATCTGCCGTGCTGCTTATGGCGTCGTTTTTCTAAGAGATAGCAAATACGGTTTCGCCTTGTCAATAAAAATGTTGTCATGTTGTTACCGGTATGAAATTTGATGTCGTAAGTGTAAGGCAACTCAGCGTATTTATGGCTAATATGACTAGTAGCACGATTTTAATTGATGGCTTGCGGCCGTTGCGTCGGTGACGGTTCCAGAGAAATTTGAGCAGGAATCTCTGGTCAGGGCGAGAAAGGGGAGATTATCCCTTGACAGTCTTCATCGGCTCATTTATAAATAAGACCAAAACGGTCCTAAAGGTGTTTTTATGATGGAACTGACCCGCAAGGGCGAATACGCAATCCGGGGCATTGTCTACCTGGCGCAGCTTCCACCGGGGAAAGTGGCGCTCATCAGTGAAATTGCCGAGGCGGCGGACGTCCCCCAGACCTTTCTGGCGAAGATTCTCCAGAGTTTCGCCAAGATCGGCATCGTCAAGTCGTTCCGGGGCGCCGGCGGAGGTTTCACTCTGGGCCGTTCCGCCGGGAAGATCACGTTGCGTGAGGTGGTCGAGGCCGTGGAAGGGCCGATCATGCCCAACCGGTGCCTGCTCGGCGCCGGCAGCTGTGAGCGGGATGGGACCTGCGGCGTTCACCCCGTCTGGCGTGAAGTGCAGGGAAAAGTGGTTGAAGTCCTCGAAGGGGTGACCATCGAAGAGCTGGCTGCCCGGACGAGGTAATTTTTTTGCCCGTATACAGGATAAAATCGGTCTTGTATGGTAATGTTTACCCGTTACCTTCGGGAATCTTAGGGCCTGCAACGGCTCACTCATAGAAAAAACCAAACTTCAAAGGAGGAAATACGGCAATGGATGTACTATCCCTGAGCAGGCTGCAGTTTGCGGTCACCTGCATGTTCCATTTCATCTTCGTACCGCTCACCCTAGGCCTCTCCATTCTCACGGCGTACATGGAAACGCGCTACGTTATCAGCGGCGACGAAACCTGGCTCAAGATGACCAAATTCTGGGGAAAGCTCTTCCTGATCAACTTCTCCCTGGGGGTCGTCACGGGGATCACGATGGAGTTCCAGTTTGGCATGAACTGGGCCGAATACTCCAAGTACGTTGGCGACATCTTCGGCGCGCCGCTCGCCATCGAGGCCACTGTCGCCTTCTTCATGGAGTCGGTCTTCATCGGTGTCTGGATCTTTGGCTGGAACAAGGTCTCGAAGAGCTTCCACGCCGTTTCCATCTGGCTGGTGGCAATCGCCACTAATCTCTCGGGCCTCTGGATCCTTCTGGCGAACGGCTGGATGCAGCATCCGGTAGGGTACGTGCTTCGCAACGGCCGCGCCGAGATGGTCGATTTTCTGGCAATGGTGACAAACCCCTATGGCGTGCTGAAATTCGGCCACCAGATCGTTTCCGGCTATACCGTGGCGGCGTTCTTCGTCATGGGAATCTCCGCCTGGCACCTTCTGCGCAAGAACCAGCCTAAATTTTTCACCCGGTCCTTCAAGCTGGCAGCGGTCTTCGGCCTGGTTTCCGCAATACTTGTCGGAGTGATCGGCGATTTCCACGCGGTGGAAGTGGCCAAGACCCAGCCGACGAAGTTTGCCGCCATGGAGTCAGTCTGGGAGACCAAGAAGGGGGTCGGGATGAACCTGATCCTCCTCCCGGACGAGAAGCGCGAATGCAACGCGATCGAGCGTCTCTGCATCCCGAACATGGTCAGCCTCCTGGCGTTTCACCAGCCCGACGCCGAGATCAAGGGACTCAAGGAGTTTCCCCGCGAGCTCCGTCCGCCGGTGACGCTCACCTACCTCAGCTTCCGGGCAATGGTGGGGCTCGGCACGCTCTTCATTCTCCTCTCGCTGGTGGCCGTCTTCCTCTCCCGCACGGGGCGGCTGGCGAACTATCCGCTGTTTCTCCGGATCCTGGTCTATGCCATCCCGCTCCCCTATATCGCCAACCAGTTGGGGTGGGTGGTGGCGGAGGTAGGGCGGCAACCGTGGATCGTGTACGGGGTGCTCAAGACCTCCGACGGGGTTTCCAAATCGATCACGAGCGCCCAGGTATTCGGCTCGCTCGCCGGGTTCACGCTTCTGTACGGCTTCCTCGGGGTGATCGATATCTATCTTCTGATCAAGTACGCCCGGAAAGGGCCCGACGACGATCTGTCCGGCATCATCAAACCTGCATCGGTAAGGGGGGCGTAACATGGAACTGCAGATTACCTGGTTCGTGCTCTGGGCTGTTCTCTGGGCAGTCTACTTCATGCTTGACGGCTTTGTTCTCGGCACCGGCATCCTGCACAACGTGCTTGCCAGAACCGACGGCGAGAAGCGGGTTCTCATCAACACGATCGGTCCTGTCTGGGATGGGAACGAGGTTTGGCTTATCACCGCCGGCGGCGCCACCTTCGCCGCGTTTCCAACCACCTACGCGCTGATGTTCAGCTATCTCTACACGGCGCTGCTGCTCCTGCTCTTCGCGCTCATCGTTCGCGGGGTTTCCTTCGAATTCCGCGGCAAGATAGAGGGGGACGGGTGGAAGAGTGCCTGGGACGTGGCGATTCAGGTGTCGAGCTTCCTGCCGGCGCTTCTCTTCGGCGTGGCCTTCGGCAACATCTTCATGGGGCTCCCCATGGATGCCGCCGGCTACCACGGCTCGCTCGTCTCGCTGCTCAACCCATATGGCCTGCTGACCGGCGTCCTCTTCGTACTGCTCTTCACGGTGCATGGCGCGCTGTATCTGGCGGTGAAGACCGTCGGCGACCTGAGTGCGCGGGCCAAGTCCCTTGCCGACAAAACGTGGCCGGCACTGCTTGTCGTGGCGGTGGCCTTCCTGGCCTACACCAAGTTTGCCACCAAGCTCTTCGACAACTACCTCTCGACGCCTGTTCTCTTCATCGTCCCGCTCCTGGCGGTGGCGGCGCTCCTTGCCACGAGAATCCTCTCCGCCAGAGGGGCGACGCTGGCTTCTTTCGCAGCCTCCTGTGTGACGGTCCTGATGGTGGTTGCCACCGGCGTGACGGGACTCTTCCCGAATCTGATCCCGTCGAGTCTCGACCCGAACTTCAGCCTGACGATCTACAACTCATCGTCGAGCCCCTATACGCTGAAACTCATGACCATTGTTGCCTTCATCTTCGTGCCGATCGTCATTGCCTACAAGATCTGGGTCTACCGCATCTTCCGGGCGCCGGTGACGGAGGCCGAGGTTCTCGGCGACAAGCACGCCTACTGATTCACGACCAGATCGATATGCCGGGAAAAAAGCCTGCGTGACTGCAGGCTTTTTTCATTGTATAGTACGCCCCCCTTTGCCGTGACCGCTGAATGGCTGTTGGGGCGGAGAATTCTGTCCTTTCCGGTAAAGTGATAGTACTTTCAACCGATACGGTAAGAAAGGAGCTGAACGGTTTCGCGTGGCATCACCCGCTGGTTACCCGCAACTGAGAGCATATCCATGTCAAACACGGTTGCCCACAAACTCCTCAGGACGTTCTTCAAGCGCAGCTTCTGGATTACCGTTATCCTCGCCCTGATTCTTTCGATCGTTGTTCCCCTGGTAATCTACCGCTACCATCTCCGCCAGTACGAGGCGGAGTCGGCTGCGCTTCTCAATCGCTTCATCCAGAGAGAAATCTGCTTCTCGCCCCACGACCTCCTCGACAATCCAAAGAGTCTTGAGGCAACCGTTTCCAACATCAACGTCTTTATGGAGTTTGGAGATCTGGTAGAGTTCCGGCTCTGGTCGACAGATGCAACGCTGATTTATTCCTATCATGCCAAACCGCTTGTCGGGCACCGCTTCCCTAACAACCCACGCCTGATAAAAACGCTGCGATCCGGCAAGACGTTTGTGGAGATCGAGGATACGCGCGACAGCGAGAATTCCGATCTGGCGGAGTTCGGCACGCTGGTCGAGATATATGCGCCGGTTTTTGTCGACGGCACGGTACGGGGGGCGGCGGAGGTCTATCGCAAAGCGCCGAAGTTCGAGCTCCTCACGGCGCACATCGTGCTGGTGGTATCTACGGCGGTTGTCATCTTCATGCTCCTCTACGTCCTGCTCTACGGCCGGTTCAAGGCGGCCGCCACAAGCATCATCGCCTATGACGACAAGCTTCAGGGCGCGTACCGTTCTCTGGGGCTTTCCTATTTCGATACCATCAGAAGCCTCATCAAGGCCCTGGAACTGCGCGATATGGAGACAGAAGGCCATTCGGAGCGCGTCGTTGCCATTTCCCTGTTCATCGGCGAACGGCTCGGCATTCCTGCGGACGAACTCGACAAGCTGGTCCTCGGCTCCTATCTCCACGATATCGGCAAGATTGGGGTTCCAGATTCCATCCTGCTCAAACCGGGCGGGCTTTCACCGGAAGAGGAGATGATCATCCATTCCCATGTCGAGAAGGGGCTGGAGATCATCAGCACCATCGAGTTCCTCGGACCGGCGGCCGAGGTGGTGCGGTACCACCATGAAAAATGGGATGGCACCGGCTACTCCGCCGGTCTGAACGGGGCCGAGATTCCGCTGACGGCGCGAATCTTTGCGGTGGTCGATGTCTTCGATGCGCTGATCAGCGAGCGCCCGTACCGTCGCCCCATGTCGTTCGAAGCGGCGAGTGTGGTGATACAGGAGGGGAGGGGAAAGCATTTCGACCCTGAGATCGTGGATGTATTCATGGGGATAAGCCAGGAGGAGTATGCGAGACTGGGTAATGAAATCGTCGACCGGGGGATCCACCATACGGTGAATGCCGCGGTCGAGAACCTTCTGTGCCGGCTCAATGTCGATGGGAAGGGTGACTGATTGAGATCGCGACGGGCGCACCGATGGCGCGCCCGTTTCTGTCTCGCGAGAAATTGCTGACGGCGGATGCCGCTATTCGCGTACGTAGATGTCCATGTCGGATTCGTGGACCATGGTCATGATGCGTGCATACTCCGATTCGATCATCTCGTAGTGGTTGTGCGTCTCCGTTGCATTGAGCTCGAAAATGGAGCGCACCTCCGGGTCCGTCATCTGCGCGGCAGTTTCGCGCAGCGCCTGCTCCAGATTCTGTTCCTTTTCCATGGCGAGTTCCATCGCCTTCTGCTCGGTGAAATCGGAGGTGATAGCCTTGGCTATGGCAGCCATCCAGCTTGATTCATGGTCGGGGGGGGCATCCATGAACTCGTCGAAGTCGGAGATATCCCCTCCTTTGTAGATTCTGAAAAAATGGCCGGCGTGCTCGCGCTCTTCCCGTGCCAGGGTCTCGAATACCCGCACCGCGTCCCGGTCCTTCATCTGCTTGGCCCCAAGTTCGTAGAAGTTCATGGCGTTCTTTTCCGTCTGGATCGATTTCCTGATGGCGCCTTGCACGTCGATCTCTTCAAACATTCCATTCCTCCTTGACATGATGTATACGGGTAATGATAGTGCTAACCTTACCGGATTATGAAGCGAAGTCAAATGAGCGGCCAGGCGGCATCGGACGTCGACTTCCGTCTCCCGGCCGAATCGAAAGCGGACTGTCATGAATGAAGATAATTTCCAAACGAGCCATCCGTTTCCGATCCTGATCGCCGAGGACAATCTTTTGCTGCGGAAGATCCTGGAGGGACATCTGCGGGAGATCGGCTATGACGTGGTCGCGGCCACTAATGGCCGCGAGGCGCTGGCAATGTTCGCCAAGGGATATTATCCCATCATCATCACCGACTGGGTGATGCCCGAGATGGACGGCGTCCAGCTCTGCCGTGCCGTGCGTTCGATCTCCCTCGATCACTATACCTACATCATACTCCTCACTTCGCAGGACTCGCGGGAGAACATCATCAAGGGGCTGGAGGCGGGAGCCGACGAATATCTCGTGAAACCGGTGGACCCGGCGGAACTGACGGTCCGGCTCAAGACCGCCCGTCGAATCATCGACCTGGAGGGCTCCCTCAAGCAGAGCATGGAGGAGATCAGGCGCCTCTCGATGCGCGACCCGCTCACCGGCGTGTACAACCGCCGCTATCTTGACGACCGCCTCGTCCAGGAACTGAAGCGGACCTTTCGGTACGAACGGCCTCTGTCGCTCATCATGTTCGATATCGATCACTTCAAGAAGGTGAACGATACCCATGGTCATCATGCGGGGGATCAGGTGCTGCGGGGGTGTGCGGAGTGCGTTCGGCACGGGATCAGGGAGAACATCGACTGGCTGGCACGTTACGGCGGGGAAGAGTTCATCGTGGTGCTTCCCGAAACCGACCTTTCCGGCGCCCTGGTGGTGGCGGAAAGGCTGCGCCGGCAGATCGAGGCCCATGCAGTCGAGACGCGCCAGGGAACCATAACCGTAACGGCGAGTTTTGGCGTGGCGAGTTTTACCCCACCCGATCAGACCGAGGATTTGGCGGTGGCCGAGAGTCTCGTCGAATGTGCCGACAATCTGCTCTACGTGGCGAAAGGGGAGGGGCGCAACCGCGTGAAAGGGGCGGAACTCTGACCCCCTTTCCGTCGGATGGAAACAAGAAAAAGCCGCCGGGCGATTCCGGCGGCTTTTCTCGTTAATGGGCGGATGGGGCGCAGAACGCTTCAGCTGCGCCGTGTACGGCTCAACTTTGCTGAATGGCGGAGAGTTTCCACGGGTTGGGTCCCACGGGACGGGTGAAGGTCCAGTACTCCTCGAACTTTACCGGTGCAACATCGCTTCCGGAAATGACTTTTCCCGACTCGTCCGTGGTGTAGTCGAGGAGGTTTGCCAGGAGATGGACCGTAAGATAGTCCCTCCCTTCCTCCTGCCACACCTCGGTGATTCGCGCCTCGCGTACCGCAATGTTTTCGAGCCGGTTGAATTCTCCCCGCTGCTTCATGGCGTCGATGTCCTGGCGGAAGATGACCTGCATTTCGGGCGTGAGGAGGTCGGCGGCGGGCGTCAGGTCCCGGCGGGTCCACGCCCCCTGGATCCGGAAGAAGATGTCCTGGGCCGTTTCCAGGAACTGCGCGTCGCTGAAGGATGGGTCCATCTGGCGGATATGGGCGATGCCGAAGCTTGTCTCATCGACACTTCCCCCCTCGCGGCTGGTGAAAGCCGAGGAGGCTTCGGAGCGGAACGGCTCCTGCTGTGCGTTTCGGTTGGTGTTTTGCCAGTCGGAGCCGGCGGCCGACTGCCGGCGGGCGGCCACGAACCGGTAGATGAGATAGAGGATGCCGCCGATCAGCAAGATGTCGAAGAGCCCGAAGCCGCCGCCGGCGCCCCAGCCGCCGCCGAAGCCGAGGCTGCGAAACAGCATCCCGCCGAGGAGTCCACCAACGAGCCCTCCTGCAAGGCTGCGGAAAAAGCCCCCCTGACGCTGGGGAAACGGCTGCTGGCCGGGGAGCGGCTGGGGGGCAGCCGGCGCCGGTGATGGCTGGGAGTAAGTGGGCGACGACGGTGACGTCGGTGAGGCCGGTGCGCGGTAGGTGCGTGTCCCGCGGCTGCCGATGGATCTGCCGCCGCCGGCGCGGGCGAAGGATTCCTGGCAGGAAGCTGCCAGAATGGCGAGAATGCATGCCGTGACGGCAAGGCGGGCGGGAAGGGGAAGTTTCATGGAGAGCTCCTTTTGTGCTCCGGGTAATCGGGAGTGATGACGGATCGTTGGCGTTAACGATAATCATTCAGACAGTGAAAATCAATGGGCAGTTGACAGCCTGTTGCGCGAAAAGGTAAAAAGGACCGATTTCATTCCAGGAGGTTGGGCACTGCCATGAGCACTGACGGCAACAAGATCATCTACACGATGATGCGGGTGAGCAAGTATTACGATAAGAAGCCGGTCATCAAGGATATTTCCCTTTCATATTTCTATGGGGCGAAGATCGGCGTTCTCGGCCTGAACGGCGCCGGCAAATCGACGCTTTTGCGGATCATGGCCGGTGTTGATAAGGATTTCAACGGCCAGGCAGTCCTCTCGCCGGGGTACACGGTCGGATACCTGGAGCAGGAGCCGAAACTCGATGAAACGAAGACCGTTCGCGAAGTGGTGGAAGAGGGGGTGCAGGAAACCGTCAACCTCCTGAACGAGTTCAACGAGATCACGGCCGCCTTCGCCGATCCCGACGCCGACATGGACAAGCTGCTGGAGCGGCAGGCGGCGGTGCAGGAGAAGCTCGACCACCTGGATGCCTGGGACCTCGACTCCCGCCTGGAAATGGCCATGGATGCCCTGCGCTGCCCCCCCGGCGAGACTTCCGTTACGGTCCTCTCCGGCGGTGAGAAGCGGCGGGTGGCTCTCTGCCGGCTGCTTCTCCAGAAGCCGGACATCCTCCTCCTCGACGAGCCGACCAACCATCTGGACGCCGAAACCGTCGCCTGGCTCGAGCATCACCTGCAGGGCTACCCCGGCACGATCATCGCCGTTACCCACGACCGCTACTTCCTCGACAACGTGGCCGGCTGGATCCTGGAGCTCGACCGGGGCGAGGGGATCCCGTGGAAGGGGAACTACTCATCCTGGCTCGAGCAGAAGCAGAACCGCCTTGCCCAGGAGGAGAAGTCCGAGAGCGATCGTCAGAAGACCCTGCAGCGCGAACTGGAGTGGATCAGGATGAGCCCAAAGGGGCGCCACGCCAAGAGCAAGGCGCGCATCAGCTCCTACGAGCAGCTCCTCTCCCTGGAGAGTGAGAAGCGGGCCAGGGAACTGGAAATCTACATCCCCCCCGGACCGCGTCTCGGTGATATCGTCATCGATGCGGATGCCGTTGCCAAGGCCTACGGCGACCGTCTTCTGGTGGAGGGGATGAGCTTCCGGCTGCCCGCCGGCGGCATCGTCGGCATCATTGGCCCCAACGGCGCCGGCAAGACGACGCTCTTCCGGATGATCACCGGTCAGGAACAGCCCGATTCGGGAACGATCCGCGTCGGCGAGACCGTGAAGCTCGCCTACGTCGACCAGAGCCGCGATGCCCTCGATCCGAACAAGACAATCTGGGAGGAGGTCTCCGGCGGCCAGGAAACGCTCCAGCTCGGCAAGGTGAACGTCAATTCACGCGCCTACGTGGCCCGGTTCAACTTCTCCGGCAGCGATCAGCAGAAGAAGGTCGGGATGCTGTCGGGAGGGGAACGGAACCGGGTCCACATCGCCAAGATGCTGAAGGAGGGGGGGAACGTCATTCTCCTCGACGAGCCGACCAACGACCTGGACGTGAACACCATGCGGGCGCTGGAGGAGGCGCTGGAGAATTTTGCCGGATGCGCCGTGGTCATCTCCCACGACCGCTGGTTCCTCGACCGCATCGCCACCCATATTCTCGCCTTCGAGGGGGACAGCCAGGTGGTCTGGTTCGACGGCAACTACTCGGAGTATGAAGAAGACCGCAAGAAGCGTTTCGGCACCGCCGCCGACATTCCGCACCGGATCAAGTACCGGCAGTTGACCAGAGCGTAATGGCGGGCCGGTAAGGGGAGCGAAACACAAAAGGGCGACTGAAAAGTCGCCCTTTTTGCATGCTGATGGGGGAGCAGCTGCTCAGAAGCAGGAAACGTATGCCGTGTGGCGGGGGTCGGAAAGCGGGGTCGTGCGCTGTTTGCGATCACACTGACGATTCACCGTCTCGATCCAGTCACCGGAGCTCAGAAACGATTTGATCAGGCCGTCCTTAATGAGCCGGCCCAGATTCGCCTCCAGGGCAACGGTAACGGTGTCGTCGATCAAGCGTACGAGTACAACCATGTCACTTCCTCCTTTGACGCAAGCCTTGGTACGAGGTTTCTCCGGAACGGCCGGTGTCGGGCCGTCCTGCGACGCATCCGTGCGCTTGGGCAGTTTCACCTCCGTTCCATCACCGGATCGAGCAAACGCCCTTAGTGTATACATAAAAATCCTTTGGGAGTAAATAAAAAAATTAGTTTAAATTAATTATTTTGCGTTGCCGAATGTCAAGGATTTCAGGTACCTGTCTGGCGCCGGTGGAGGCTGAGGGACAGCAAGCGTCGCCCTGGGAGCGTGCCCGTTCATGTTGACCGGTTAGTCACCCGGTGGCGACGCATCGTCATAGGTTCTTCTGAGGAGGTGAAGAAGCAGTGCTGAGAGCAGAAGCGAGCCGACCACGAACGCACCGGCAATCTTCCGGATCCTCTGCCGTTCGTCGATCTGCGTCAGGGAGAGTCTGATCTTTCCGAGTTCCTGCTGGATCGTGCCCGACTCCCGTTTGACCCTGGCTGTGTCGACCACATGAAAGAGCCGGCGATACGTGTTTCGGAGAGAAAAGAGGCTCTTTTCGCTGGCCTCGACATCGATCCCCTCGTTCCGCAGTCGTGTCAAATCCTTCTCTATACCGCCAATGATCCCTTCGGTCTGGCGCATCGCCTCCTTGATCTCCACAGCGCGGGCGTAGGGGTGACAGCGGCCGCAGGATGCCTCGTTAATGAGATCGATCGTTGCCCGTTTGACGGCGTGGGAGTCGTGGCAGGTGACGCAGGTCGGCCCCCCCGCGCCGAGCGCTTTGCCGTGGGCGCTCCGAAGGTACTCGCGCATGATGCCGACGTGGCACCGGCCGCAAAATGCCGGAATGGCCTTCTCCCTGGGAACGCCGAGAAAGCCCCGGGCTGGATTCATGGCGTTGACGATGTCTTTGGGGTCTCCGCCGTGACAATCGTGGCAGGAAATTCCGTTGTCGGCGTGTACGCTCCCCTGCCACTTCGGTACGGGGGCTTCACCCCGGCCGGTTTGCGCTCCGTGACACTGGAGGCAGGCCGTTACCGCCTGGGCGAAGGAGGGGAGGGGGATCGCGAGTGTCAGGACCGCCGCAATCCCGGCCATGAGGGGCAGAAGCAGCGCGGAAGGTGTCGGTCTCATGAGTAGTGCCCCCAGATCATCATGGCGAGATACAGGATGATCCCGCCGATGAAGCAGACGAGAAAGGCCGGTCTTTTCAGGGGATGCCGCTCTCTTCCCCGGTCGATGAACGGGAGCAGGGCAAGGAACGTCATGGCGGCCCCCTGCACCATCAACCCCAGCAACTCGTTCGGAAAGACCTTGAGGGTCTGGTAATTGGCGAGAAAATACCACTCCGGCTTGATGTGGGCGGGAGTCCGGTACGGATCTGCCGGCACGAAGGCCGTGGGGGGGAAGAAGAGATACGGGTCGAAGAAGACCACGGCAAAGAAGACCGCCAGATAGATCATGATGGTGGTTGCGTCCTGAAGGAGATAGTTGGGGAAAAACGGAATCCCTCCGGGATGCCCTTCATAGCGGAACCGGTCTCCCTGCCAGGTGTTAGTCGTTTCCTTCAGGCCGAAGGGGGGAGTGGATACGCCGATCCGTTCGAGTATGAAAAGGTGGGCTCCGACGAGGAGGGCGATGGCGACGGGAAGCAGCGCCACATGAACGGCGAAGAAGCGGCCGAGGGTGGCCGGTCCGACGAGTTTTCCCCCCCGGAGGAATTCGGTGAGGTACGTGCCGATGACCGGGATGGCTCCGGCGCTGTTGGTGGCAACGGTGGTGGCCCAGAAGGAAAGCTGGCTCCAGGGAAGGAGATAGCCGGTGAGCGAGATTGCCAGGACCAGGTTGAAGAGGATGAAGCCGGTGAGCCAGTTGAGTTCCCGCGGGCTCTTGTAACTCCCCATGAAGAGCGTCGAGAGCATGTGAAGCAGCAGAACCGCCACCATCATGTTGGAGCCGACGGCGTGGGACATCCGGATCAGCCAGCCGAAGGGGACGTCGTTCATGATTTGCGAAACGCTGCTGAAAGCCTTCTGGGCGTCGGGAACGTAGTAGACGAGGAGCAGAATGCCGGTTGCCACCTGGATGCCGAAGATGACGAGGAGCACGCTTCCCAGTGAGTACCAGGCGTTTATGTTGCGGGGGAGCAGATAGCCGGTGAGCTGCTTCTCCACAAGCTCGTCAATACCGAGCCGTACCTCGAGCCAGCGGCGGATCGCACGGATGATCGTCATGGAATGGCCTCCTATCCGACCGTGATCACGCCGTTGACGACGACGAAGGGAAGCTTTGCCAGGGGGCGAGGGGGAGGGCCGGCAATGACGGTCCCTTCGGGTGAGTATCGCCCGGCGTGGCAGGGGCAGAGGAAGTCCTGTTTTTCCTTTTCCCACTGCACGATGCATCCGAGATGGGTGCAGATGGCCGAAAGAGCCAGCAGTTGTCCCTGTCTCGTCCTGATTACAACACCGGTCGACCCCCGATAGTCGAAAAACTTGGCGCCGTCGGGGGGGATGTCCGTTTCGGGAAACGAGACCTTTGCACCCTCACTGCCGGTGGAGGGCGGGGCGAGATAGCTCAGGAGCGGATATGCCGCGGCCACCGCCCCCGCTGCAGCGAGGCCGCCGAGGCAGATGCCGAGAAAGGTTCGCCTGGTGGGTGTCTGCATGGGACCTCCGAGATTGGTACGCTTTCGGCCTCAAGTATAGACGCTGGCCGGCACTTTTCAACGTTCTGGCCCGAAGGAACCTCCCCAGATTTCGCTTGATTTGACCCGCTGTTTACATATACTCTCTGACTGTTTGATCGTTTAATTACCTATGCCACAGGAGGATGAGCATGCCGATGTCTGAGCCGGGCAAAACGAAATTCCAGGTGGACCTGCGCCGCCATCTGCGCGATCAGGATATCAGTGACAACCTTGTCCATCTGATCTGCGAGATCGCCGAGGCGAGCAAGTACGTGATCAACGCGGTGCGGACCGGCGATCTCGGCGTGGCGGGTACCTCGAATCTCTACGGCGAGGAGCAGCTTGCCCTCGACGTGCTCTCGGACCGGATCATCAGGAAGCGGCTCATTCATTCGGGGGTCGTCTGCAACATCGCCTCCGAGGAGATGGACGAGATCTTCCAGGCCCAGGCCGATGCCGACGGCCTTTACTCGGTGGCCTACGACCCCCTCGACGGTTCGTCGCTCGTCGACGTTAATCTGGCGGTGGGAACCATCGTCTCGATCTACGAGGGGTGCAATCTGCTCCAGAAGGGACGCAACCAGGTCGCTGCGATGTACATCCTCTACGGACCGCGGGTCTCCCTGGTGTACTCCGTCGGGAAAGGGGTTCACGAGTTCACGATGAACCACCTCATGGAGTACACCCTCAGCCGCGAGAACGTCACCATGAAGCCCGAAGGCGACATCTACGCTCCGGGGGGGCTGCGTAACAAGTACCCTGCGGGAACCGAGAAGTTCGTCCGCTACCTCGAGGACAAGGGGGCAAAGCTCCGCTACTCCGGCGGGTTTGTCCCCGACATCAACCAGGTGCTCATGAAGGGGAAGGGGATCTTCATGTATCCGGCCCTCAACGGTTCGCCCAACGGCAAGCTGCGCGTTCTTTTCGAGCTGAACGCCATGGCGTATCTGATCGAGAATGCCGGCGGGGCGGCCACCGACGGCAAAAACCCGATTCTTGACATCGAACCCCATTCCCTGGACCAGCGGGCTCCGGTCTTCATCGGGTGCAGCAATGACGTCAACAAGGCGATGGAGTTCGTCAACGGGAACTGATTCCCGTCAATCTCTTTATTGGCATCGAGTGAGGTTTTCATGGAAGAGAACGCAAAACAGCAGAGACTCTGCACGGAAATTCAATTGTTCGACCTCTGCGAGGGAGCCTCGGACGCCTGTGGCCACCGTGACGGCCGCTACTGCACCAAGGGGGATTTGATTGCAAAGTTCGAAGCGATCGCCGAGGACGACCTCCGTTCCCCCGAGCAGTATCTCGCCGATGAACTGGACGATGCCGAGGGGGCCGAAGATATGGGGTACGATGAAGCGTTCGGCGTCGACGAGTATGGAGAAGAGGAAGAGGAATAACACGGTCCCCGCGAAGCCGTGCGGTTATGAGAAAGGGGCTGTCCTTGGTGGGCAGCCCCTTTTTTGTTTTGATTGGTGCGGTTGGAGAGCTACCGGCCGTTGAAACGGTATTTGCCGGCATCTTCCCACTGGGCGCGGGAAATGGACCGGAAGATCCGGGCGATGTCCGGGTCGAACTGGCTCCCGGTGCATCGTTTGATCTCGTCAGTCACCGCCTCGAAGGGAAGTGCCTTGCGGTAGGGGCGGTCCGACGTCATGGCGTCGAGGGTGTCGACAAGGGCGAAAATCCGGGAGCCGAGCGGGATGCTGCTCCCGGCAAGGCGATTCGGATAGCCAGTGCCGTCGAACCGTTCGTGGTGGGCGTAGACCATTTCCGCCGCTCCTTTGAGGAACCTGATCCCCGAGAGGATGTCGTAGCCGAGTTGCGGATGGCGTTTCATCTCGATCCATTCCGCGTCATCCAGTCGAGCCGGTTTGAGGAGAATGTTGTCCGAAATGCCGATCTTGCCGATGTCGTGCAGCAGCGCCCCCCGGGCCATGATGCCGAGTTCCGGCTCCGCGATCCCCATCATCTCCGCCAGTAGAATGGTGTAGTTCATCACCCGCTCCGAATGGGAGCCGGTCTCTTTTTCCCGCGCGTCGAGGGCCCTGACGAGGGCGGTCAGGGTGTGATCGTAGGTCTGGTTCAGCTCTTCCATGGCCATTCGGATCTGGCCGGTCTGTTCCTCGACTTTTCGTTCCAGGTTTGCCTGATATTCCCGGTTTTCCACCAGCAGGCGCTGTTTTTCCAGCGAATTGCGGATGGTGAGAAGCACCCGTTCGATATCGAAGGGCTTGAGGATATAGTCGTCGGCCCCCAGGTGGATACAACGCATGGCGGTTTCCATGTCGCTGATCGCGGTGACCATGAGCACCACGATCTCGCTGTTCAGTGCCTTGATGTCCTTGAGAACGTCGACGCCGGAACGACCCGGCATCATGATGTCGAGCAGCACGAGGTCCACTTTGGCGGCGTTGAGCACGGTCCGTGCCTCCTCGGAGCTGCCGGCCTGGAAGCATCGGTACCCCTCGCGGGATAGGGCGGTGACGAGGAGTTCCCGGATCATCTCCTCGTCATCGACTGTCAGGATCGTCGTCTGCACGTGATCTCCTCCCTGGAGTGCATTCGGTAAAACATCATTAGCCGGCCCGGCTGCCGAGAAGTTCGCGCACTCTCCCCGCCAGATCATCGGGGCTGAAGGGCTTCAGGATGAAGGCCGTGCGGTCGTGGGCGATCTCCTGGGGCACGATGCTCTCTTCGGTATAGCCGGACATGAACATGACCTTGAGGCCGGGTGACTGCTCTCGGAACTCAGCGGCCAGTTTCGGTCCGCTCTTGTCCGGCATGACCACGTCGGAGAGAACCAGATCGATCCGGTCGCGGTTCTGGCGGAAGATCTCTACGGCGCTCTCCGGCGAGCCGGCCTGGAGCACGTTGTAACCCCGGCTTCTCAGGGTGCGGGCGGCCAGATTGAGCACGCCGACCTCGTCTTCCACCACGAGAATCGTTTCCGAGCCCCGCGGCCCCTCGTGCCGGGAGCGCGCCCCCGCCGCATCGGCCGCCGCCTCTTCACGGGGGAGGAATACCCGGAACGACGAACCCTTGCCGGATTCGCTCAGCACCTGGATATAGCCGCCGCTCTGCTTCACGATGCCGTACACCGTCGCCAGGCCCAGCCCCGTCCCCCGTCCCTGGGCCTTGGTGGTAAAGAACGGCTCGAAAATCTTCCGCTTTATCTCCTCCGACATGCCGATGCCGTTGTCGTGGACGGCGAGCATCACGTAATTGCCGGCCAGGGCACCCCGGTTTTCCGCCACAAAAAGGTCGTCGAACACGGCCTCGCCGGTCTCGATGGTGACGATGCCGCCGTTTTCCATGGCGTCGCGGGCGTTTACCACCAGGTTCATGATGATCTGTTCAACTTGTCCCGGGTCTGCCTTCACCATGCCGATTTCATCGGCAAGGCGGGTGTTGAGGATCACGTTTTCCCGGATCAGCCGCTTCAGCATCTTTTCGATGTTCTTGACCAAGTGGTTGATGTTGATAACCTTCGGCTCGAGAATCTGGCGGCGGCTGAAGGCCAGCAGCTGGTGGGTCAGGTCGGCGGCGCGCTCACCCGCCTGGAGGATGTGCTCCACTTCGGGGCGGTACGGGTCGTCGGAGGGCATTTCATGGAGCAGCAGGGTGCTGTAGCCGTTGATCACCGTGAGCAGGTTGTTGAAGTCGTGGGCGATGCCGCCGGCCAGCTGGCCGACCGCTTCCATCTTCTGGGCCTGGCGCAGCTGCTCCATGGCCTGTTTGTGCTCCAGTTCCGCCCGGGCACTGTGCAGTGCCAGGGCCGCGGTCTGGGCGAAGGTTTCCAGTTCTCTCCGCTCCCGCTCGGTGAACCCTCCCGGCTTGTTGGCGAGACCGATCACTCCCACCACCTTACCGCCAACCTTCAGGGGGGTGCCGAGGAACGAGCTGATCCGGCGGCGTGAGTGCTCCTGGAGACAGAGGCGATGGGTGCCGGCGTCAAAGTCGTTGCAGAGGATGGTCTGCTCGTCGATGACCGGCGCGAACAGCAGGCAGTCGTTACGGGCGACCACATGGCCGGTTTCGTTTTCGATGGGACCGTCCAGCTCGGTAAAGCAGCGGCAATTGCCGGCGGCCAGGGAGGAGGTTGCGGAAACGGCAAGAATCCGGGCATCACCGTTAGGGCGCAGGTCATACAGAAAGCCGAATGATGACGTGGTAAGGGTTACGCAGCGATCGACGAGTACCTGAGCCATTCGGCAGATGCTGCCGGTCTCCAGAAAACGGAGACTGGCGGCGGCCATAGCCTCGGAAAGTTCCCTGCTGCGGCGTTCGTCAGCCTCCCGTTCCCGGCGCATCCTGGCCTCCGAAAGCTCCCGTCTGATGGCCGGCAGAAGCCGGGCCAGGTTGTCCTTGAGGATATAGTCGTTGGCCCCCGCCCGCATAGTCTCTACGGCGGCGTCCTCTCCCACTTTCCCCGAACAGACCATGATCGGGATGTCGTACTGTTTTTCCCGCAGCATGGCGATGGCGTCAAGGCCGCTGAAGCGGGGCATGACGTAATCCGAGATGGCAATATCCCACTCGCCGGTGGCCAGGGCGTCGGCCAGTGATTCGGGTGAGTCGATGCGGGCTACGGTGAGGGTGAATCCTTTGCGCAGCTCCCGCATGACCAGCTCTGCGTCAAGCGGAGAGTCGTCAATGATGAGAGCGCGGAGGGGAGGGAGAATCATCATGCTGCTCCGTGGAGGCTTGGCGCGCCGCCTGGCCTCTCCTCGAGGTCCACGGTTGCAAGCACACCGCGTGGGGAATTTTGTTTCAATTCTATTCATCGGCATTCCGGCTGGTAAGTTGAGCACGAAATTTCTGGTTCACCGGCTCGATGACCCCACGAGGCATGGAGCGAGAGGTTGCGACGGCACTGCCGGACAACGGACGCTCACACCGTGGGGGTGTGGGCAGGGGGGGGTCATGGTTGAGGAAAGGATATTCCGCTCCCCTCGGCAGGGATGCAACTCTTGGTCGATTTGTCATGGTACATCCGCTTGTCTGCCAGCTTGAGAGTCTCTTCGAGGCGTTCCCCCTTGACGGCGGTTGCCACGCCGAATGACATGCTCAGCGTCAACTGGTCGTCGGACCCGTTGCGCGAGCCGAGTCTGGTGGACAACCGGTGGAGCGCTTCGTCCACCGCCGCCGTGTCGGCACTGGGGAGGAGTACCGCGAATTCGTCTCCGCCGATGCGGGCAACCACGTCTTCGGCGCGGAAAGCCCCCTTGAGGACAAGTGCCGCGCTGATGATCAGCTCGTCACCGGCGGCATGCCCCAGGGTGTCGTTGACATACTTGAGGCGGTCGACATCGGCGATGACGATGCTGACGGGGAACTGGCGCCCCTGCTCGAGCCGTTCCATCTCTTCCTGGAAGTAGGCGCGGTTGTAAAGGCCGGTCAGGGCGTCGTGGGTGCTCATGTAGCGGAGCTTTTCCTCGGTCTGCTTCCGCTCGGTGATGTCGAGAATGGTGCCGACAAGGCCGCCGAGGGAGTTGTCGACGTTCTGGAACGTGGCCTTGTAGAAGATCACGTCGTGGATGGCGCGGTCGGCGAACGATATGGAGCTTTCGTAGATTTGGGTGCCGCCGCGCAGAAAAAGTTCGCGGTCCGACTCCTCGAAGTTCTCGGCAAGGGAGCCCGGGGCGATGTCGAAGATGGTTCTGCCGACGATCTGGCTTTGATCGAGGCCGGAGAATGCTTCGAACGCCTTGTTGCAGCCGAGGAAAATGCCGACGGGGTTTTTGAAGAAAATCGGGGTGGGAATCGAGTCGATGAGTGCCTGTCTGAAGTGGAGCTGCTCGCGGAGGTCGAGGTCGGCCTTGCGGCGCTCCTCGCGGATGGCGGCTTCCCGCAGCTCGCGCCGGATCGCGGGAATCAGGCGGGCCTGGTCCCCCTTCATGACGTAGTCGTGGGCTCCCCCCTTCATCGCCCGGACGGCCTCGAGCTCGCCGATCTTCCCCGAGACGATGATGAAGGGAAGGTCCTGCTCCTCTTCCTGCAGAATTGCCAGGGCCGCCGGGGCGTCGAACTGGGGCATGAAGTAGTCGGAGAGGATGACGTCCCATTTGCCTGCCCGCAGGGCGTCACGCAGCGCGGCGGAGGTGTCGACCCGCTCGTACGTCACGTCGAATTCCCGCTTGAGTGCCCGGACGAGGAGAAAACAGTCGTCTTCCGAGTCTTCGATTATGAGCACGCGAAGTGGCTGACTCAAATGATGTCTCCACGAGATCGGGGGAGAAGTGGTGCAGGAAAGAGCGATTAATTGCGTAATCCCAATACGTATAGCACCCAATTGCCATTTGGCAAATGGGAGAAAGCTGTGGTATAAGCGATCTATCATATTTTTCGCTGGGTTACGGGGGATGGTGCCGATGGTCGATCTGGTGGGTAAGCTTCGTTCTATGGCGATGACGATGGTGAGCCTTTCGCTTGCCGTGGCCGCGTTCGCGGTACCGGTGGCTGCCGCCGACAAGGAACAGCCCGCCGTGACGCAGGGTGAGCTGGCGATGAGGCTCGTCAAGGAGCTGGGGCTGGAAAAGGGGCTCCCTGCCGAACCGAAGCCGTCCGACTACCAGACGATCCTTGGCGGCAGGCGCCAATACCGCTTCGAGGCTGAGGATGTCTATGATGCGGAAGGTGACAGCGTCTCCGTGAAGAATTATCCGCTCTACGGCCCTTTCTCCGGCAGGGGATGGGTGAGCGGCCTCGCCGTCGCGACGACGGTCAAATTCACCGTCTTTCTCCCCCGTGACGGAGAGTACCAACTGAAGGTGAGCTCCCGTGGCGATGGCCAGATCTGGCAGGCCGGCGGCAGGGAGCTCCCGGTCAGCACGGGGGGAGCGTTTCGGGAGGCAGTGGCGGGACGGATCCCGCTCAAGGCGGGGACCCAGATCATTACCGTCCAGCTCCCCCCCGAGGGGGGGGTCGACTGGTTCGCGCTGGCTGCCGACGACCTCCCTCCGGTGGAGCCGCTGGCCGGCTGGCGCCCCGATGCTCCTCTGACCTGGGGAGAGATGGCCGAGGTGTTTGCCGCGCTCCTCGGCGCCGAACGGAAACTGCCGATGGATAAGGGGGTGGGGAGCCGGACAATCGCCGCCCATGGTGTGGCACGGCTTCCCGTCGGTGCCGCCGTCACCACGGCCACCTTCCTCGGCCCCTTCACCCCGCCGCAGTGGGTCCGGGCCGGGGCCGGCGGCGCCGTCATCGAGGTTCCGCTGGTGCTCGATGCGACCGGCGTGTACGACCTTCGGGTGCGGCTACTGGGGGAGCCGGTCATCATGGACCTTGACGGCAGGCGGTTCGAGCGCCCCGGCAAACCGTTTCTCGCCTGGTACGACCTCGGCACCATGCGCCTGAGGGAAGGGCGTCATCTCCTCAAGCTCGTCCTCCCTCCCATGGGTGGGGTGGACGTCGTTGAGATCGTGAAGCGAAAGAGCTCCCCTGCCGATTTCCTCGCCGTCGTCGGCCTGACCGGCAATCCCCAGGCTCCGGTGAGCCGCGCCGAGTTCGAGAACACCCTGAACGGGATGCTGAGCCGGCTTCGCGGCGGCAACTAGGGGCGGGGAGGGTGACGCGAAGCCCTCTGCTGCTCCTCCTGGGAGGGATGATCGCGGGGTTGTGTGCCGCCCATCATCTGGCCGTTGAACTCCCCGAACCGGTATTCTGGGCAGCCCTGGCAGCCGCCGGGGCGACGCTCTTTCTCCGCAGCCGGATCCCCTTTGCCCTCGTCCTCACGCTGTTCTTCTTCACCTGGGGGAGCGTGGCGCTCAAGCCGTTTCTCACCCCCGATCTCCCCGCGGATCACATCGTCAAACAGATCACTCCCGAGCCGGTCATCGTGGAAGGGGTTGTCGACAGCCGTCCTGAGGGAGCCGATGCCGGGGAGCGGATTTTCCTCCAGGCGGAGCGCATCGTTTCGGGCACCCAGGAGCGCCGGGCAACGGGGCGACTCCTCCTTTTCGTGAAAGAGGGGCGGACGACCTTTCTCTCCGGCGACCGGATCAGGTTTTCGGCTCGGCTGCGGCAGCCCGAGAATTACGGCCTTCCGGGCGAGTTCGACTATCGCCGCCATCTGGCCTACCGCAGCGTGTTTGCCACCGCCTTTGTCCCGCAGGCGAACCGGATCGTCCTGATGCGGGAACGGACCGCTTTTTCGGTCCAACGCTGGTTCGACGGGGCGGCAGTGAGGCTCGGCACCTTCATCGACGACCGCTTTCCCCGGGAGGGGGGAGTCCTCAAGGCGCTTCTCATCGGCGACCGGGGATCCGTTTCCAATGTCACCAATGACGCCTACGCCCGGGCCGGGGTGAACCACATCCTGTCCATCTCCGGTTTTCATGTCGGCGTCATCGGCATCGTCCTCTACCAGCTGCTGTTCCGGCTTCTCGCCCTGTCCGAGCGGTGCGCTCTCTACTGCAACCTCCGCCGGCTTGCACTGGTGGCGACCCTGCCGCCGATCGTCTTTTACCTCTTCCTGAGCGGAGCAGCCCCTGCCACGGTCCGGTCGGTGGTCATGCTGGCCGCCTTTACCGTCGCTCTCCTTCTGGAACGCGAGAGCAACCCCCTCGACACCCTCGTCCTGGCGGCATTCGCCATTCTCGCGTGCTTTCCGCAGGATCTCTTCGACCTCTCGTTCCAGCTTTCGTTCCTGGCGCTCTGGGGACTCGTGGTGCTTCCTCCCGTGCTCATGCAGCCGTTTCGCGCCGTCGAGAACAAGGTGGCCGGGAAGCTCATTCTCTTTCTCGTCGCATCGGTTGCGGCAACGGTCGTGACCCTTCTGCCGGTGGCGCACACCTTTCACCGGGCGTCGCTCGCCGGCATTGCCGCCAATTTCCTCATCGTGCCGCTTCTTGGGTACGGGGCCGTCATTGCCGGCTTCGCCGCGCTCCCTCTCGTCCCCCTTTTCCCTGGCGCCGCAACGGCGCTGTTATGGCTCGCCGCAGCGATGGTGCGGATCTCCGATACAATCATTGTCTTCATGGCGCGGATTCCCCTCGTACCGCTCAGGAGCGTATCCCTCGGCGAATTGGCTCTTTTCTATCTCTGCCTCACGGTGCTGACCATCGTTTCAGGCGAAAGGATGCGGCGAGTGCTGTGCGGTGCAACGGTTGCCGTGCTGCTCCTCTTTCATCTTCCTGCCAGCGCCGGCACCGGCAGGCTCGTCCTCACGTTTCTGAGCGTGGGACAGGGGGAGTCGACCCTCGTGACGTTTCCCAATGGCAAGCGGATGCTGGTGGACGGCGGGGGGAGTCTTTACGAGGGAGGGATGGATGTGGGGGAGCGCCTCCTGGCTCCCGCCCTCTGGACCATGGGTGTCGACGGAATTGATTACATCGTCATGACCCATCCCCATCCGGATCATATGAAAGGATTGACGGCCGTGGCGGCTTCGTTTCCGATCGGCGAGTTCTGGGAGAGCGGCACCTGGTCCGGCGGAGCGGACTACGGGCGGCTCAAGTGGCTCCTGGCGGACCGGGGCGTTCCGGTCCGCCGGGTCGATGCCTCCTCTCCGGCGCTCACGGTGGGGGGCGTGACGGTGGAGGCGCTCTGGCCGGCGGGAGGGGGAGGTGGGGAGGATGCCAACGAGGAGTCGCTGGTCCTTCGCCTCTCCTATGGTTCGACGGCGGTGCTCCTGACCGGCGATATCGGCCGGTCGACGGAGGCACGCCTGCTGGCCGCTCCGGCGAGGCTTCGCTGTACCGTTCTCAAGGTTCCCCATCACGGCAGTCGGCATTCTTCGTCCGAGGAATTCCTTGATGCCGCATCACCCCGTGTGGCGCTCATCTCGGCAGGGAAGCGGAACAGTTTCGGCCTGCCGTCGGCACAGACCCTGGAACGCCTCGAACGACGCCGGATCGCCGTCTATCGCACCGACCGCGACGGGACCATCGAGGTGGAGAGCGACGGACGCAGCGAGACGGTCCGTACCGCCGCGCACGGGCATTTCCATTGACAAATACCGACGATTATCTGATAGTCTAAAACAAATGCGGAAGCTATTCCGCCCACCACCGTCAGGAGTCTTTCCCCATGGAACGGATACTCGTTGTCGAAGACGACCGCTTTTTTCGACAGATGTATGCCGATCTCCTTGTGGAGGAAGGATACGAGGTCACGACCGTCACCTCCGGTGCCGAAGCGCTCGACCTCCTGGCGCAGGACGAGTACCAGCTCATCATTACCGATCTGGTCATGCCGGGGATGAACGGGCTCGAAGTCCTCTCGCGGGTAAAGCAGCAGTCCCCCACGGTCGACGTGATCCTCGTCACCGGCCATGCCAACCTGGAAACGGCCGTTTTCGCCCTCAAAAACGGGGCGCGGGATTACATTCTCAAACCATTCAACCACGAAGAATTCAAGCATACGGTCGCCCTCTGTTTCGAACAGCGCCGCCTGATCAACGAGAATTTCGAGCTGCGTGAACTGCTGAACCTCTTCCAGGTGGGACAGAGCATCGCCAACTGTCTCGATCTCGATCGGCTCTCGGCCGTGGTGGTCGACGCGCTGATGAAGGAGGTCGGAGGCTGTCGGGCCATCGGTCTCTTTCCCGAGAAGAACAATCTGCTGAACCTCAAGGAAAACCGGGGATTTTCCACGGCCGAGGCACAGCAGCTTGCCGAGATACTCCTCCCGCGCTGCGGCGAACTGCCGGCTGACGGCAACGGGATCAGGCAACTGGACCCCCTTCTCTTCTCCGAGGGAGAAACCCTGAGGAAAACGGGGCTGACCGGTGGGGTGTTTCTTTTCATCTACTCGAAGACATTCGTCCAGGGGGCCGTGGCACTCTTCAACGAAGTTGGGGTGCCGTTTCCTTCCCGATTCAAGCAGAAGAGCATCCACTTCCTGCTGGAGCAGTCGTCGCTTGCCATCGACAATGCTGCCCGTTACGCCAATGCCCGGGACATGCTCTACATTGACGAGCTCACGGGGCTCTTCAACTACCGGTATCTCGATATTTCCCTCGACCGGGAACTGAAGCGGGCCGACCGGTTCGGCGCGACGGTTTCGATGATCTTCATCGATCTGGACCATTTCAAGAGAGTGAACGATACCCACGGCCACCTGATGGGGAGCAAGGTTCTCAACGAGGTGGGGCAACTGCTCAAGAAATCGGTGCGTGAAGTGGACATTGTCATTCGCTACGGTGGCGACGAGTTCACCATTATCCTCGTCGAGACTGGCGAGAGGGGGGCCGCCACCGTCGCCGAGAGAATCCGTCGCTCCATCGAAGGGCACACCTTTCTCACCGACGTTGACCTCGGTGTGAAGCTCACCGCAAGCCTGGGCTACGCTTGTTACCCCGTCGATACTCAGTCCAAGCTCGAACTGCTGGAGCTCGCCGACCAGGCAATGTATCAGGGAAAAGAGAAGGGCAAGAACTGCGTGTTCCGGGCTACCGCTATCCGTTAGTACTGGATTCTGCCATTATGCAATGAAGGAGTAGGTAATACATGATCACCGGTATCAAGGGGTTTAACGATATTCTCCCCGGCGAGGTCGAGACCTGGCAGCACATAGAAGCAACGGCCCGCCGCGTTTTCGGCTGCTACGGGCTTTCCGAGATACGAATTCCCATCCTTGAAAAGACCGAGCTTTTCTGTCGTTCCATCGGCGACACCACCGACATCGTGGAGAAGGAGATGTATTCCTTCGTCGACAAGGGCGAGAATGCCGTAACCATGCGCCCCGAGGGGACGGCGAGCGTCATGCGCGCCTACATTGAGCACAAGCTGTATGCCCAGGATCCGGTGGCGAAGCTCTACTATATCGGTCCGATGTTCCGTTACGAGCGTCCCCAAAAGGGGCGCTACCGCCAGTTCCACCAGATCGGGGCCGAGGTGACCGGTGTCACCGATCCGAAGATCGATGCCCAGGTTCTCACCATGCTCTGCCACTTCTTTGCCGAGCTGGGACTTACGGAGCCGTCACTGCAGATCAATTCCCTCGGCTGCCCGGCGTGTCGCCCCGCCTACCGCGAGGCACTGAAAGGCTTCCTGCGGGAACGGCTCGATCACCTCTGCGACGACTGCAATCGGCGCTACGAGACCAACCCCCTGCGGGCGCTCGACTGCAAGTCGGCCCACTGCAAGGAGGCGACGGCCGATGCGCCGGCCATGCTCGATCATCTCTGTCCGGAGTGCGACGGCCATTTTGCGGCCACGCGCCGCCATCTGGACCGGGCCGGGACTCCCTATGCGATCAACGACCGGATGGTCCGGGGGCTTGACTATTACACCCGAACCACCTTCGAGCTGGTGACCGGTCTTCTGGGTTCCCAGAGCGCCGTGGCTGCGGGAGGTCGGTACGACGGCCTCATCTCCGATCTCGGTGGTCCCCGGATCCCCGGCATCGGCTTTGCCATGGGGGTCGAGCGGGTGGCGCTGCTCCTGAAGGAACAGACTTTTGCCCGGCGCCCCGATCTCTTTATCGCCGCCCTCGGTGACGAGGCCCAGGACGAGGCTTTCCTCCTCATGAGCTCTCTGCAGCGTCTCGGGTTCACCGTCGAGATGGACTATGAGGGGAAGAGCCTCAAGAGTCAGATGCGTCGTGCCGACAAGTTCAACGCCCGTTTCACTCTCATTATCGGCGGCGACGAACTGGCGAAAAAGAGCGCCGCGCTCAAGAATATGGACGCCGGGAGCCAGGACGAGGTTTCCCTCAACCCCGAGGGGATAGCTTCACGGCTTCACTCCGATAATCGCTGATCTCCTGAGGGGCGGACTATTCCCGCCCCCGCCTCCTTTCCCTCCACCCGTTCGTTCCTCCTCACCGCTTTTTTCATCCCACATAAGCAATTGACATTCGACCGTGAAAATTGTATACAGTATCCATTTTCCGCAGTCTCTCCGTAGTGTCAACATCTCGAAATGACGATCAATTAAGGCAGTAAATTCAGAGGAGGATACGTACCATGATCGAAGCCTATCTCGCCCACGAAGCCGAGCGCAAGGCGCAGGGAATCCCGGCGCTTCCGCTCAACCCCGAGCAGACCGCCGAGCTGTGCAATCTGCTTGGAAATCCGCCTGCCGGCAAGGAAGAGTTTCTGCTCAACCTGCTGAAGGAGCGCGTATCCCCCGGCGTCGACCCCGCTGCCAAGGTGAAGGCTGCGTTTCTGGCCGAAATCGTCAAGGGGAGCAAAAAATCGCCGCTCGTATCGAAAGTGGACGCCATTCGCATCCTCGGCACCATGATCGGCGGTTACAATGTGGGTCCGCTGGTGGAGGCGCTGAAGGATGCCGAGCTGACTGAAGAGGCTGCCAAGGCCCTCACGGGGCTGACCCTCGTGTACGACGGCTTCGATCAGGTGGTGGAACTCAGCAAGGGCAATGCCGCCGCCAAGAAAGTCCTGGAGTCCTGGGCCAACGCCGAGTGGTTCACCAACCGTCCCGGCGTCCCCGAAACCATCAAGGTCAAGGTCTTCAAGGTGGAAGGAGAGATCAACACCGACGACTTCTCGCCCGCTGGCGACGCCTGGAGTCGCCCGGACATCCCCCTGCACGCCCTTGCCATGGGCAAGACCCGCTTCCCGAATCGCCTGAAGGATATCGCCGAGTGGCGTGCCGCCGGCCATCAGGTGGCCTTCGTCGGCGATGTCGTTGGCACCGGCTCTTCCCGTAAATCTGCCTGCAACTCGGTCCTCTGGCATATGGGGCAGGATATTCCGGCCGTCCCCAACAAGAAGACCGCCGGCGTCATCATCGGCGGCGTCATCGCCCCGATCTTCTTCAACACCGCCCAAGATTCCGGCGCGCTCCCCATCAAGGCAGACGTCACCAAGCTGAACGATGGCGACGTAATCACCATTAACACCAAAAAGGGTGAGATTGCCAATGCTGTCGGTGAGGTCATCTCCACCTTCAAGCTCTCCCCCAACACCATTGCCGACGAGTTCCGTGCCGGTGGCCGGATCCCGCTTATCATCGGCCGCGCCATCACCGAGAAGGCCCGCAAGGCCCTTGGCCTCGGCGATATCGACGTCTTCACCAAGCCGGTAAACCCCGAGCCCAAGGCTAGTCAGGGCTACTCCCTGGCCCAGAAGATGGTCGGCAAGGCCTGCGGCGTTGCCGGCGTCCTCCCCGGCACCGCCTGCGAGCCGAAGATGACCACCGTCGGTTCCCAGGACACCACCGGACCCATGACCGCCGACGAGCTCAAGGAACTGGCCTGCCTCAAGTTCTTGGCCCCGATGTTCATGCAGTCCTTCTGCCACACCGCCGCCTATCCGAAGCCGGCCGACGTGAAGATGCACAAGACCCTTCCCGGCTTCATCATCGAGCGGGGCGGCGTTCCCCTCAAGCCGGGCGACGGCGTTATCCACTCCTGGCTGAACCGCCTCCTCCTCCCCGATACCGTCGGTACTGGCGGCGACTCCCACACCCGTTTCCCCATCGGGATTTCTTTCCCGGCCGGTTCTGGCCTCGTTGCCTTCGCCGGTGCCATGGGCTTCATGCCCCTCGATATGCCGGAATCGGTCCTGGTCCGCTTCAAGGGGAAACTGAACCCCGGCATCACCCTGCGTGACGTGGTCAACGCCATCCCGTTCTGGGCCATCAAGCAGGGCAAGCTGACCGTGCCCAAGAAGAACAAGATCAACATCTTCAACGGCCGTATCCTCGAGATGGAAGGACTTCCCGACCTGACCGTCGAGCAGGCCTTCGAACTGACCGACGCCGCCGCCGAGCGCTCTGCCGCTGCCGGTTGCATCCAGCTCTCCAAGGAGAGCGTGGCCACCTACCTCCGCTCCAACGTGGCCCTGATGAAGCAGATGATCAAGGATGGCTATCAGGATGCCCAGACTCTCCAGAGCCGCATCGATGCCGTCAACGCATGGCTTGCCAAGCCGGAACTTCTTGAGGCCGACAAGAACGCCGCCGAAACCGGCGCCTATGCCGACGTGATCGAGATCGATCTCGCCGAGATCACCGAACCGATCCTTGCCTGCCCCAACGACCCGGATGACGTGAAGCTGCTCTCCGAGGTTGCCGGCACCACCATCAATGACGTCTTCCTCGGTTCCTGCATGACCAACATCGGCCACTTCCGCGCCGCCGCCGAGATCTGGAGGGGGCAGAAGTTCAACCCCGCCGTCAGGACCTGGATCTGCCCGCCGACCCGCATGGATCAGCAGCAGCTCAAGGACGAGGCGTACTTCTCGGTCTTCAGCGCCGCCGGTGCCCGCATCGAAATCGCCGGCTGCTCCCTCTGCATGGGGAACCAGGCCCGCGTCCCCGACGGCGTCACCGTCTTCTCCACCTCCACCCGGAACTTCGATGACCGGATAGGCGACGGTGCCAAGGTGTTCCTCGGTTCCGCCGAGCTCGGCGCGGTCTGCACCAATCTCGGCAAGCTCCCGACTCCTGCCGAGTATCTCCAGCTCTACAAGGAGAAGATCGAGCCGAAGAAAGAGGCAATTTACAAGTACCTCCAGTTCGACGAAATGCCTGAGTACAAGTAAGTGACTGTTGGGGGAATTCTCCCCCGCTGCACTGTCGAGAGCCCCCGGTCGGAATCGCCGATCGGGGGCTTTTTTTGTATGGAGGGATTCTGGTATTATCGAAGCGGTACGTGACGGATCTTCGAATACTCAGGATGGACCACCATGATAGAGATCGATTCCACCCGTTGCAAAGGCTGCGGACGCTGCGTGGCGGCGTGTCCGAACCGTTTTGTCAGCCTTGAGACGGCGGGCACGAGAAAGTGTGCGTCCGTTATCTCCACCGGCTGCTGTACGCGGTGTGGCCGGTGTGTCACCGAGTGTCCTTTCGGCGTGATCACCATTCCCCCTCCAGCCTCTTCCGCTCGTTGATTTTAAGTGGTGCCGATTTTTCCCCCCTCCGTTTCGTGGGACGAGATTTTTCTGTGCCCGCTCCTCCAATTCCTTTTCTTGACCTTTGGGCAGTCTCTGCTTCACTTTACGGAAAGAACCGTCCGTCCGGACTGTTCTTTAATGCTACGGACCGGTGAAGGGAGGATATTCATGAAAGGGAACGAAAAGATCATCGAGCACCTGAATATGCGTCTTGCCGAGGAACTGACCGCCGTCAATCAGTACTTCGTCCATGCCGAGATGTGTGAAAACTGGGGGTATGAGCGGCTCCACGCCATGATCAGGAAGCGCTCCATCGACGAGATGAAGCATGCCGAGAAGTTGATCGCCCGCATCCTCTTCCTGGAGGGGAAGCCGATCGTCAGCAATCTCAACAGAATTCATATCGGCGCCGAGATCCCCCGGATGCACGAGAATGACCATGCGGCTGAGGAGGCGGCCATCCGGGGGTATAACGAGAGTATCCGTCTGGCGGTGGAGGTGGGGGACAATGGTACGCGGGAACTGCTCGAATCGATACTGCGGGAGGAAGAGGGGCATATCGACCTGCTCGAAGCGCAGCTCGACCAACTGAAGCAGATGGGCGTACCCTCCTACTTGAGCGAACAGATCGGTTAGCGATGAACCTCATCCAGATCCTTCTGCCGCTCTATGATAATGGCGGGAAACCGTTTCCGCAAGATGAGTACCTGCGGGTGCGGGACGAACTCACGGAGCGCTTCGGCGGGATCACCACCTATGTGAGATCCCCTGCCAAGGGGTTGTGGAAAGAGTCACCCACCAGTACGGTTCATGACGACATCGTTATTTACGAGGTGATGGCCGAGGTTCTGGATCGGCAGTGGTGGCGGGAGTACCGGGAGGAACTGTCACGGCGCTTCCTGCAGGAGTTGCTGATTGTGCGGGTAAGTGAGGTGCAGTTGGTATAATAGGGGAAGGACGGGGACGTTCTGGCAATAGAGAAGGGAGGCTCGTGTCTCCCGTAAAACAGCAAAGCCCGCAGTAGTGTGCGGGCTTTGCTGTTTCGCAATCGGCTAGCGGAGAAAGTCGAGCACGAGCGCGCGGGCCTCGCCGGTTTCGCGCCCCGCGGCCTCCTGCCGCTCTTCCGGGGTCATCAGTTCGTGGAGGATCTCCCGGGCACGCTTGCGGCTGCCGGCAATGGCCTCGGTCATCCGGCAGAGGATGAGGACCGGCAGCCCCGCACGGTATCCCTCCACCAACTTGGCGATTTCGTCGCGTTGTTGCTCAGCGCTCCACGTCTTGTAGAGTGATGCTCCCAAATCAGCGTGCAACATGCTCTCTTCCTCCCTGGTGGCCGCCGCTCAGGGGCCGCGATCTTCGTGCTGCCGGATGGCCCAGAATACTGCATGGTGTCGGGGGCGTCCAGCGTTATTCCGTCCCGAAACATGACGTTACGATTGAGGGAACGCTTTGTTTCGTTCAACGGTGAAAGGCGTGGTCAGTTCGGAACGGAGGGGAGCTCCACCCCGGCCATCTTCTGGACCATGCGCACCACCTGGCAGCTGTAGCCGAACTCGTTGTCGTACCAGACGTAGAGGACGCAGCGATTCCCCTGAACAATGGTGGCAAGGGAGTCGACCACCCCGGCGTGGCGGGAGCCGACGAAATCGCTGGAGACGACTTCCGGGGAGTTGGTGTAGTCGATCTGGTTCTGCAGCGGCGAGTTGAGGGAAATCTCGCGCAGATGGCGGTTGATTTCCGCAATGTCCGCCGGTTGGGAGAGTTCGAGGTTCAGGATCGCCAGGGAGACGTTCGGGGTCGGGACGCGGATGGCATTTCCGGTCAGCTTCCCGGTCAGCTCCGGGAGCGCCTTGGCGACGGCCTTGGCGGCACCGGTCTCGGTGATGACCATGTTGAGGGGGGCGCTCCGGCCGCGGCGGGACGCCTTGTGGTAGTTGTCGATGAGGTTCTGGTCGTTGGTGTAGGAGTGGCACGTCTCAACGTGTCCGCTGACGATGCCGAAGCGGTCGTTCACTGTCTTGAGCACCGGCACGATGGCATTGGTGGTGCAACTGGCGGCGGAGAAGATCCGCTCGCTGGGAGTGATCAGCTCGTTGTTCACGCCGGCGACGATGTTCGGAATGTCTCCCTTGCCCGGCGCGGTGAGGACGACCTTGGCGATCCCCTTGGCCTGGAGGTGCCGGCCCAGCCCCTCGCGGTCGCGCCACTTCCCGGTGTTGTCGACGAGAATGGCGTTGTGGATGCCGTACTGGGTGTAGTCGACGCTTTCCGGGGCGTCGGCGTAGATGATCCGGATCATGTTGCCGTTGGCGATAATGGCGTTTTCTTCCTCGTCGATGGTGATGATCCCGTTGAAATGGCCATGGACCGAGTCGCGGCGTAAAAGGCTCGCGCGCTTGGCCAGGTCGTCGGCCCCCCCTTTGCGGACCACGGCGGCCCGCAACCGAAGCTTTTCACCGCTCCCCGATTTCTCCACCAGGAGGCGGGCAAGGAGCCGCCCGATCCGGCCGAAACCGTAGAGGACCACATCCTGCGGCTCGCTCAGCAGGGGGACGCGGCCGGTGTTGACCGCCGCCAGTTCCCGGCGGACAAACGCACCCACCTCCTCCGTCCCTCCCTTGGCCTGGTAGGCGACGGTCAGCTTTCCGATGTCGATGCGCGCCGGGGCCAGATCGAGGGAAGTCATGGCCTTCAGGAGCGGATAGGTGTCGAGAACCGAAAGCTCTTCGTCAAGGATGAGGCGCGCGAAACGGTGCGCCTTGAGGATATCGATGGGGGTACTGTTGACCAGCGAACGGCCGTAGACCGAGGTTACGATGTTATGCTCGCGGTAAAGATGGCCGATGAGCGGAAGCATCTGCTCGGCGCATTCTTCGTGGCTCTGCCACTCCTTCAGGTAGGTTTCCTGTTTCTTGCTGGTCATCTTGAATCCCTTCTCCGTTTGTGTGTAGTGCTGGCTTCTACTGCCGGCAGAAGGGCATCGTCTGGCCCTGTTGGCGGGATGGCAGCTCAGATTTTAACTACATATAGTAAAATATGGACCGCACTTTCTCAATAAAAATCACAGCCGTGATGACTGCAAGGGGATACGGTGTCGGGCGCCACGGGTGGCGGGGCGTACCGTTCGGTCTTGGGCTAAAAGTCTGTATCATGCGGGCATTCAGGGACAAACATGAGGCCTGTTGACGCCATGCTGTCGTTGCAGGCAGTGGAAGAGGTGCGCTCATGAAAATTGAAGGCGATTATGGAGTTCTTTCCGTTGTCCGTCGGATTGTCTTACATAAATTTGATCCTGACACCTGCGTTGCGAAATATTGTCTTTAATATCAATGGGTTGTTAATGGCATATTGTTTGAATGTTTTAATGCATAATTTTTTGGTTGGAAAAGGAGGGAACACTATGAAAACCACACGTGTGAAACTGGTCTCCCTGTCGGTGGCGTTGGTGATGGCGTTTGTCCTTTGCTGTGCCTTCAAGGCAAACGCACTCAGTCTCGCAACCGATGCCAGCGCATTCTCCGGCAGCGACACGATCGACTGGGGAACGCTGGGCCCGGGTCGTACGAAGCTCTCGCAGCCCTTCTCAAACGCTGTTGGCGGCATGCCGGGACTGGGTGTGACGGTGAGTATGCCCTCGTCTGGTCTCATGGAGACTCGGGTCCAGGGGAAATCGTGGGCGGGCAATTTCGGTTCAGGCGAAAGCCTCCTCTGGACAAGGTACTCCAACGGCCCGCTTATCCTTGATTTCGACTCTGCTGTCAGCGGCGTCGGCGCCCAGATCCAGGCCAACAGGTTTGGCGATTTCCTCGCCACGATCGAGGCCTTTGATCAGGGTGGCGCATCCTTGGGATCGTTCGTTCTCAACGGGCACTCCGACTATTCAAAAACCGACACCGCCCTGTTCATCGGTGTCTTGAGTAATCTGGCAAATATCGACAAGGTGGCGTTCAGTGTCGCAAGTGTCACGGGACACAACGACTTCGCCATCAACAACCCGCTGGTGCAACGGCAGGCTGCTCAGCCCGCGCCGGTCCCCGAACCTTCCACGTATCTGCTGCTTGGCATCGGTCTGATCGGTGCGGCGGTCGCGAGATGGAGGACGAGAGGATAGGGGAGAGGCGGATTTCGCCGATGGAGGAAACAGGAACGGGGGTGCCGAATGGTACCCCCGTTTCACGTGGTGCTGACAACAGTGATTCTGAAAAATCCGGGAATGTGGCGGCGGACTAGCCACCACCCTTCATGTTTTCATAGAAGAGAAAGATGAGAAGAACGACGAGTGCCGACGCGATCACGGTCAGGACAATGGCGATGATCAGGTTGGCGGTATCACGAACCTTTTCCTGAGGCGTTCTTGTCTCCCGGAAGTATCTGCCCATGCTCTTCCTTTCCGTCGCGCGTTCAGGATTGATAGTGTATTCACACTCTATCCAAACTCCGTTCCAATAGCAAGTGTGCGACAGCAGAAAAATTCATGAGAAGCCCCGTCTGAGTATATTCCGTAATGCACGTTGCCCGAAGCTGCAGGAGTCGCCTCGTTTGGATTGATTTCCGACAAGAAAAGCACTTGCGAGAGAGTCACATTGTGTATACAGTGTTGCCAGCCGGGGGCAGCCGCGCAATGGCCTGAAGGGAAATCCACTCGCAACGGTGCGGACGGTCATGGACTGCATAGCGCTGAAAAAGTTCATTGCGACGGACAGCCATCTTTCGCAGATACACTTCCTCCTCAAGACCAAGGCGAAACGGGGGGAGTCCCACGCCCTTGTCTACAACGCCGGCCGGTTCTTTGACCGCCACGAAGATAATTGTCACCGTGAACTCGTCTTCCTGCGGGGCAGCTCGTTCGAAGCCGCGCTCCGCAGCGGTCTGATCCGGCTCGGGCTCGCGATCCTCGCGGCAGGGTTCGGCATCGTCGTGCGCAACCTCATTGCCGTTGTGGCGATACCCCTCGTCGTTTTTCTGCTGCGCGGCCAGGCAACCATGATCCGCCGTGCGTATCTCTATGACCGCTGCCTGAAGGATTACCTGACATCGCTTCGCCAGACTCGCCCCCATCGGCGCGAGGCATTCCTGAAAGAGGTGTCGGAACGCGAGCCGTGCATAGCCGACTGCGACCGCACATAACAGCGAATCGACACCGAGTGGAATCAACCGGCACCAGGGCCGGTTTTTTTGTGCCCTGCGAGGGGCACGGTTGCGTGGCCTGAATTGGACCTTATACTGTATTCCACCGCTGCGGCAGCTCCACTTTCCTTTCAGGGCAGGCAATGAACACTCTGGCCGATCTGCTGGCTACCTTCCCCGACCATGGCGAACGCACCGCCTTTGTCCACCGGACTGGCGTGCGTCGCCTCACCTATTCCTATGCTGATCTCCATCTCCTCGCTCTCCGGATGAACGGGTGGCTCACCGGCCAGGGGGTGGGGCGCGGAGACCGCGTCATCCTCTGGGGGCCCAATTCCCCCTGGTGGGGGGTGGCATTCTGGGGAATCGTCGCCCGTGGTGCCGTGGCGGTTCCGGTCGACTTCATGTCGGGTGCCGAGCGGGCGGAGACCATCGCCCGCCTCACCGACGTCGCCCTCGTGATCCAGAGCCGTGACAAGCTCGACCGTCTCGCCGGCCGGGCGTCCGTCCTCTTCGAGGAGCTTCCCTTCCTGCTGGCGGAGACGGAGCCGTGCTCCGCCGTCCATTCCCCCGATCCCGACGAGATGGCGGAGCTCATCTACACCTCCGGCACCACCGGCAATCCCAAGGGGGTGATCCTTTCCCACCGCAACCTGATGGCCAACCTCCTCCAGGTGGACCGACACATCCCCGTGGTGACGCCGGGATTCACCTTTCTCTCGCTCCTGCCGCTCTCCCACATGTTCGAACAGATGGGGGGATTCCTCACCCCTCTCCTCAACGGGGCAGCCATCGTCTACATCCGGACCCTGAAACCGTCGGCAATCCTCGACGCCCTGGGGGCGGAGGACGTCTCCGCCGTCATCGCGGTGCCGCGGCTGCTGCAGCTCCTTCGGGGCTCCATCGAGCGGGAGCTGGCGGCAAAGGGGCTCTCGCGGATCTTCGAACGGCTCCTGGCAGCGGCAGACAGGATGTCTCCCGCCCGGCGTCAGCTCCTCTTCTTTCCGGTGCGCCGGAAGTTCGGTCGCCACTTCAGGCTGTTCGTATCGGGGGGGGCCCCCCTGGACCCCGAGCTCTTCCGCTTCTGGAACGCCATGGGGTTCACCGTCGTTGAAGGGTACGGGCTCACCGAGTGTGCGCCGGTCCTGACGGCCAACACCATGGAGCGCCAGGTGCCCGGCTCCGTCGGACCGCCGCTGCCGGGGGTGGCACTGCGCCTTGCGGACGGGGAGGTCCTTGCCCGTGGCGACAACATCTTCTCCGGCTACTACGAAAACGAGGAGGCGACCCGGGAGGCCTTCGCCGACGGATGGTTTCGCACCGGCGACCTCGGCGAGTTCGACCCCTCAGGATGGCTCCGGATCAAGGGGCGGCGCAAGGAACTGATCGTCACCGGTGCCGGGGTGAACGTCTATCCCGACGAGATCGAATCGCTCCTGGACCGGACGGCGGGGGTGCACGAGGGATGCGTCATCGGCCTCGACCGGGGAGCGGGGGAGGAGGTCCACGCCGTCCTCATTCCTGACGGGAGCGGGCGTCCTCTGGAGGAGATCATTGCCGAGGTCAACGGGAGGCTCGACGAGCTGCACCGGATCACCTCGTTTTCGGTCTGGCCCGAGGCCGACTTTCCCAAGACCACCACCCTCAAGATCCGAAAGTTCCAGGTCCGGGAGCGGGTGCTGCAGGGGAGCGGCGCCGGGGAGGCGACCACCGTCGACCGGCTGGCGGCGCTCATCGCCTCCGTCACCGGCATGCCGACGGAGCGGGTGACCGACGAGGCGGTGCTCGCCACCGATCTGGGGCTCACCTCCATCGGTCGCCTCGAACTCGTGAATGCCCTGGAAATCGAATTCCGCCTCGATCTGGAAGACTCGGTCATCGGGCCGGCGACTCGGGTGGGCGACCTGCGGGAGATCGTCCGCAGGCGGGAAAAGGTCGAGTTGCGCGAGCGCTTCCGCCCCTGGGCCGCCGGTCGGGCCGCCCGGGGAGTCCGTCGCGTTCTCGATGCCGTCCTCCACTTTCCCCTCGTCCGCCGCTTCGTCAGCCTGGAGGCCGCCGGCGTCCGAAATCTGGAAGGGATCGCCGGCCCGGTCATGTTCGTTTCGAACCACCAGAGCTACTTCGATCATCCGGCGATCATGCTCGCCCTGCCGCCGGAACTTCGCTACAACACCGCCACGGCGGCCTGGGAAGAGTTCTTCTTCCGCAACTACCGCAACCTGCCCCAGAAGCTCTGGAAGCGCCTCGCCTACGACTACACCTCCGTCGCCTTCACGGTTTTTCCGCTCCCCCAGAGCCGCGGGTTCAGGGGAGCGCTCCGTCACATGGGTGAGCTGACGGACCGCGGGATGCACACCCTCGTCTTCCCCGAGGGGGAGCGTTCCTTCGACGGGACGCTGCTGCCGTTTCGGCAGGGACTCGGGATCATGGTCCGCGAGCTCGGCGTCCCGGTGGTGCCGGTGAGGATCGACGGGCTCCAGCGCGTTTTCCCCCGCGGCGCTCCGTGGCCGCGGCGGGGCCGGGTGCGGGTCCTGTTCGGGAAGCCGCTTCGCTTCGGTGTCGAGTCGCCGGCCGAGATCGTGGCGCGGGCGCGCCGGGCGGTGGAGGAGCTGCTGTGAAGAGATGGCACGGCCTCACCGCCGCGGCGGTAATGGCAGAACTGGCGTCGGGCCGGCAGGGGCTTGCGGCGGAAGAGGCGCGCCTTCGCCTGGAACGGTACGGGCCCAACGAGCTGGAGGAGCGGGGAGGGCGCTCCCCCCTCGCCATGTTCGTCTCCCAGTTCACCGACTTCATGATCCTCGTCCTCCTGGCGGCGGCGGTAGTGGCCGGTGTCATCGGGGATGCCGGGGACGCAGCTCCCATCGTGACCATCGTGATCCTCAACGCCATCATCGGCTTCGTTCAGGAATACCGGGCGGAGCGGGCCATGGCGGCCCTGCGGGAGATGGCGGGGAACACGGCGACGCTGCTGCGCGATGGGGTGGCGGCGACGGTTCCGGCGCGGGAGATCGTACCGGGAGATCTGGTGCTTCTGGAGGCGGGGAACGTAGTCCCTGCCGATCTGCGGCTGGTGGAGGCGGTCCGGCTCACCGCCGTGGAGGCGGCACTGACCGGCGAGTCACTCCCGGCGGAGAAGGGGACGGAGCCGGTGGTCGGGGATGACGTCCCCCTCGGCGACCGCCGCTGCATGGCCTACAAGGGGACGGTGATCACCGGCGGCCGGGGCGCGGGGGTGGCCGTGGCCACCGGCATGGCGACGGAGCTCGGCCGCATCGCGACCCTGATCCAGGCGGAAGCGGAGACGAAGACCCCCCTCCAGCGCCGCCTCGCCGCCTTCGGCAGGCGCCTCGCCATTGCCATCATCATGGTCTGTGCGGCGATCTTCGCCCTGGGATTCCTGCGGGGCGAGCCGCCGCTCCTGATGTTCCTCACCGCCATCTCTCTCGCCGTGGCGGCAATTCCCGAGGCCCTGCCGGCGGTGGTTACCATCACGCTCGCCCTGGGGGCCCGGAAGATGGTGCGCCAGAATGCCCTCATCCGGCGGCTGCCGGCCGTGGAGACCCTCGGCTCGGTCAGCTACATCTGCTCGGACAAGACCGGAACCCTGACCCTGAACCGGATGACGGTGGAGTCCCTTTACGTCGACGGGACTCTTCATCCAGCGGGGAAAGCGGCGGGGGAGGGGGCTCCCCGCGACCTCTTCATGACGGCCATGGCCCTCTGCAACGATTCCCGGTTCGACGAGAGCGGGAACCCCGTCGGCGACCCGACGGAGACGGCGCTTCTGGCGGCGGCCCGTGCCGCCGGGCACGACCGGCCGGTCCTGGAGGAGGGGTATCCCCGGGTTGCGGAGCTCCCCTTCGACCCGGAGCGTAAGTGCATGACCACCTTCCATCGGTCCGGCGGCGCCGTCGTCGCCTTCACCAAAGGGGGGGCGGAGGTGATAGTCGGCCGGGCGGAGACGGTGCTGACGGCCCACGGCGAGATCCCTCTGGACCGGCACGTCATCGGGCGGGTCATCGAACGGATGGCGGGGGAGGGGCTCCGGGTGCTGGCGGTGGCCATGCGGAGGTGGGAGGCGGTCCCCCATAACCTTGAGAGTGCAACGGCAGAGCGGGGTCTTACCCTCCTGGGACTGGCGGGAATGCTCGACCCGCCGCGGGAAGAGGCGAAGAAGGCGGTGGAGCAGTGCCGCACCGCCGGCATCACCCCGGTCATGATCACCGGCGACCATCCGCTGACGGCCCTGGCCATAGCCCGGCGGCTGGAGATCGTGGGGGACGGGGGGGAGGCGGTCGTCACCGGCCGGGAACTGGCGGCAATGGCGCCGGAGGAGCTGGCGCAACGGGTGGAGGCAATCAGGGTCTACGCCCGGGTGGCGCCGGAGCAGAAACTCGCCATCGTCAAGGCGCTCCAGGCCCAGGGACACTTCGTCGCCATGACCGGCGACGGGGTGAACGACGCGCCGGCCCTCAAGCGCGCCGACATCGGGGTCGCCATGGGGATCACCGGCACCGACGTCGCCAAGGAGGCGTCGGCCATGATCCTGCTTGACGACAACTTCGCCACCATCGTCAAGGCGGTTCGCGAGGGGCGGCGCATCTACGCCAACATCCTCAGATTCATCGTCTACTCCATCACGAGCAACACCGGCACCCTCGTGGCCATCACCCTCGCTCCGTTCTTCGGATTGCCGCTGCCGCTCCTGCCGATCCAGATCCTGTGGCTCAACCTCCTCTGCGACAGCCTGCCGGGGCTGGCGCTGGCGGGGGAGCCCGCCGGCCGGGGGATCATGAGCCGCCCGCCGGTAAACCCCGCGGAAGGAATCTTCTCCGGCGGCCGCGGTCTGTACGTGACCGGCTACGGCCTCCTCATCGGCGGTGTTGCCCTGGCGCTCCAGGCTTGGTCCCTTCGCCGCGGGCTCCCCTGGCAGACCATGGTCTTCACCTTCCTGGTCGTAAACCGCCTCGCCGTGGCCCAGATGGTCCGCTCCGAGCGCGAATCCCTCTTCCGGGTCGGCCTTCTCGCCAATCTCCCCCTTGCCGGTGCCATCGCCGTCACGCTCATCCTGCAACTGGCGGTGGTCTACGTTTCCTTTCTCGCGGCGATCTTTTCCACCTCGCCCCTCTCCCTTGAATCCCTCGCCGTCACGCTGCTGCTGGCGTGCGGCATCCTCGTCGGGTCGGAAGGCCACAAGCTCGCACTGCGCCTCTGGCATCGAAGACGCCGGGCGCCATAAACCCGATGCGCGGCCCAAAGATGGGGGCGCGCGGCTGTCACCGCTTGTTGAGGATGAGGTAATAGCGCTGCACTTCAGCGTCAGCGGTGGGTGAGGCAGCAACGGGCTTTGCCGGCGCTGCCTCGGGCGGAGTATCATGCGGTGCCGGAATTGGTGTCACCGAGACGGTGCCCGCCTTCGTTTTGGCCGTCGATTGCACGGGAGTGGCGCTTCGCTCTGAAGGGGCGGAGGGGGTGGGCCTGGCGCTGCCAACGTTGTGCGCCGGTCCCAGTGCTCCCTTGCCGGGCGAAGCGACTGGCGGGGGTTTGGGGATCTCATCCCGTATAACCGGAGGAGGGTTCGGAATGGGCAGCGATGCCGTTTTATGGGGGATCTCCGCCGGTACGCCCATGGCCGGAAGCGGGGGGTGTGCTGCCCGAGGGGCCGGCTTCAAAGGGGGGGAAGGGATGGAGCTGCCGGCGGCCGGCACTCTGTCGGGCGCAACGGGAGGAGAGAGCAGGTGCAGCAGCGCTGCTGTCAGGACTCCCGCTGCATACCAGGGGAGCCGGAGCCTGCGGCGCCGGGTCGCAATCCGGCTCTGCACCGCCGGCGGCGTGGGGGGGATGACGACGACCTCCCCTGCGGATGCGGGCACCACGGCGTGCTCCTGGGCCGATGCCAGAAGCCTGCGGTAGGTGCAATAGAGCTCCTTCAGGACCTCCAGCTCCTCCCCGGGATCCGTGGCGACGCCGTTGGGAAACTGTTCCCGGAGAAATGCCCTGAAGGCGTGACGGATCTCCTCGGGGGACGCATCGGGTCCGACGTCGATGAGGATGCCGGAAGAGATGCCCGGCACTGACCTGTCTGTATCGGAGGCGCTCTTCACGATCACTCTCCCTTGCCGGTCCGGCATGAGTGTCTGCTGCGGACGGGTACTGATTGGAAAAGCAATAATGGTGCCTCAATGTAATGTGCTAATTTTGCTAATAAATCTGGCCTGTTGCCTTGAGGTTTTTTCTCGTACTGTAAATTTATCCGACACGTGCGGATGCAGATGAAAAAAAAGGGGATGCCACACCGTGCGGATGGTGGCACCCCCTTTGAGGAGCGGACGGAATTGTTCGCCGTTACTTATTGATTAATGAAGATCGCCAGTTCCACCCGGCCCCCCTCGGCGAGGCAGACCGGGAAGCAGAGCGCCGTCTGGCCGGCGGGGGGGGCGATGCCGGCAGCCCCGTCCAGGAGTTCGGGGGGGGCGATCTCGATCGCCTTCCCCATCTGGGCAGCCTTGGCCGCCACGTTGCCGAGCACCACGTTCACGAACTCCATGATCGTGTCGTCGAGCACTTCCTTCGGTTCGCCGTCAACGGTGGCTTCCTTGAGAATCTCCTTGGCGATCTTCTTCTGGGTATCGGCCGAGACCCCCATTATGTACCGGCCCGACACGTCTCCGAAGAAGTCCATGGCGGCGTAGACATCACGGGCCGGCACCGCCTGTGCCAGGAAGATCGGCTCGGGGCGGAAATTCAGCAGCGCCACGCGGGTCAGCATCTTGTAGGAGAGGTCGGCCAGCATCTCCCAGAACGGCGCGTCGGCGACCCCGGCGGGGATTGCCACCTTGTCGGTGGCGTACTGGGCCTGGTCGGCCTTGAACTCGTCGAGGAGCGCCGGCAATTGCTCGGTAGTGATGCCGCCGACCTTGACCAAGGCCTCGCCGATGTAGAGGTGGGTATTTTTCTGGCGCCCCAACACCTGCATCATCTGGTCGCCGGTCAGAAGCCCCAGCTTCACCGCCATGTCGCCGAAACGGAGATCTTCGGTCCGCTGGGCGTCGTGAACCTTATCGATGTCGGCCTCGGCGAGCAGCCCCATGGTCTGGGCGGTGGCCCCAAAGCTCAGGTTGACCGACTCCTGCAACTCTATGGCCTGCAAGAGGATTTCCCTCGATACAACTTCTTTTTCCACGAGAAACTGTCCGAAAAACTTGACCGCCATATCCGGTCCTCCTTGAGAAGTTTAGTGCTGTCCGAACGTGGTGAGGATCCGCAGGCGGCTACAGTTCGCGGAGGATCTTCAGGACGTTTTCCCCTTCGAACGGTTTGGAGATGACCGTCCGGGCCCCAAGCCGAAGCGCCTCAGTAAACTTGTCGCCAACCCCCCCGAGGGAGGTGACCATAACCACCTTCACGTTCTTGTCAAGGGCCACGAGGGTCCGAAGCGCCGTGAGGCCGTCCATTCCCGGCATGTTCATGTCCATGCAGATGATGTCGGGGTGCTCCGTCTGGTGCAGCCGGATCGCTTCCATGCCGTTCTTACCGTGGCCGACCACCTGGAACTCGCCGCTCTCGGTGAGGATCTTCTCCAACTGACGTGCCACCGTGATACTATCATCCACAACCAACACCTTTTTCATGCGCTCCTCCTTCCTATCGGTACGCAACACGCGTTTAGTTAGCTCGCACACTTCATTATATCGGCAGGTTGCTGATTATATTTAGAAAAAAATATCGGGGCCGTTCCCGGCCCCGATGCGTTAAAGCAAGCTGTTGAAAAGCGGGCGGATTTGCCCGTTACTGTTCCTCCAGGCGCCGCGCCAGCAGGGTGGCCGAATGCTCAACGGTGATGCCGGTGCCGGCAGCTTCGAGCCCCCCCTCGATCTGGAGCTTGCAGCCGGGGCAGTCCACCGCCACGGTCTTCACCCCGGTGGCGGCGATGTTTTCCATCTTGTTCTTCAGCACCTCCTGGGAGATTTCCGGGTACTTGATGGAGTAGGAACCGCCGAAGCCGCAGCACTTGTCGCAGTCGGTCATCTCCCTGATTTCGACCCCCACCAGCTCCGTGAGGACCCGTCGTGGCTCCTCGTGCACCCCGCACCCCCGCTTCAGGTGGCAGGCGTCGTGGTAGGTGACGGCCGGCCGTTCGCCCTTGCCAGCCCCGCGTCCCACTCCCGGAGCCTCGCTCTTGCGCGCCGCCAGCTCGGAGAAGTTGAAGGTCCTGGCCGCCAGCCGCTCTGCCTTCTCGCGCCAGACTGGGTCGGCGGAGAGGAGCTTCGGGAAGTCGTGGCGCAGCGACATGGTGCAGGTGGGGCAGATGGTGACCACGTAGTCGGCATCCTCCTCCAGCAGGACATCGGTGTTGATCTTCGCCAGATCCCGGGCCACCTCCATCTCGCCCGAATAGCGGGCCGGGATGCCGCAGCAGCTCTGTTTCTGGGGGAACGCCACCTCGTAGCCGAGGGCCTCCAGGCTCGTCACCGTATCCATGCACATCTCCGGATAGACGAAATCGGCGAGACACCCCGAGTAGAACAGGACCTTCTCCCGGCTCCCGGCAGCCGTCTTCCGGCTCCCGGACCGCTCCGCCATCAGGTCCCGGAACGGCTTCTCCGCGATGGGGGGAAGCGACCGGTTCGCCGTCTCCCGGTTCAGGATGAGGGGGAGGTGACGGATGCGCCCCCCTTCGCCCTGGAACGGCTTCTGCGCCAGATAGGCGGCCCGGAGCGTGGCGTGGAAGAGCTTCCGGTTCTTCATGAGGGTGCCGAAGAGAAACTTCTGTCCCACCGGCTTGCGGATCTTGTCCCGCAGGTCGACGATGAGCCCCTCGATGTCGATCTTCGAGGCGCAGACCTCATTGCACTTGCGGCAGCCGATGCAGAGCTTGAGGATATCCTCCGCCTTGTCGAAGCCGTGGAAGAACGGGGTCAGCACGAGGCCGATGCCGCCGACGTAGATGTGGCCGAAGACGTGGCCGCCGACGATCTCGTAGATGGGGCAGACGTTGGCGCAGGCGCCGCACTTGACACACTTGAGCGCCTCGGAGAAGTCGGGGTCCGCCGCCAGCCGCAGGCGGCCGTTGTCCAGGAGCACGATGTGGAGCTCCCTCCCGTCGCCGCCGGTGGGCCCCTTGATGAACGAGACGTAGGAGGTGATCTTCTGCCCCGTGGCGTTCTTCGGCAGGATGGTGATGACGTCGAGGGCCTCCGTCAGGGAAGGGACAATCTTTTCCACCCCGATGAGGGCGATGTGGGTGCGGGGGAGGGTGGTGACGAGCCGGCCGTTCCCCTCGTTGGTGACGATGCCGATGGCGCCGGAGTCGGCCACGGCGACGTTGGCTCCCGACAGCCCCACCTGGCCGGTGAGGAAGCCGCTGCGCAGCGTCTCCCGGGCAAGCTGGACGAGCTGGGGGATGTCGGGGGTGCACTCCCTGCCGGTGGCACGGCTGAAGAGCTCGGCCACGTCCTCGCGGTTCTTGTGGATGGCCGGCATCACCATGTGGGAGGGGCGCTCGCCGGCAAGCTGGATGATCCACTCGCCGAGATCGGTCTCAAGGCACCGGACCCCCCGCTCCTCAAGATAGTGGTTCAGTTCGATCTCTTCAGAGGTCATCGCCTTTGACTTCACAAGGAAGTCGGCCCCTTTGCCGCGGATGATCTCATGGATGGTCCGGTTCGCCTCCTCCGGAGTGGCACAGAGGTGGACCGTGGCACCGGCCTTTTCGGCGCTGGCGGTGAACCGCGCCACCAGGTCGGGAAGGCTCCGGAGCCCTTCCTGCTTGAAGGCGGAGATCCGCCCCCGCAGCTCCTCGAAGTCGATTCCCTCGAAGGCCTTGGCCCGGGCCACCGGATAGGCCGCTGCGAAGTTCTTGAGGGCGCGGCGGAGAAACGCGTCGTTGATCTTCTGCCGGATGATTTCCTTTGCCATGGTTATTCTCCCTCCACGATCATGATCCGGAGCTCCTTCGGCCCGTGGACGCCGATGGTGAGGACCCGCTCGATGTCGGCGGTCCGGCTTGGCCCGGTGATGAGGGAGAGGTAGGCAGCGTCCGGCGTGGAGAGGAGGTCGTGCAGCGTGGAGCCGAGGGCGGCGAGGTCGGCAACGATGGCCGACGCGGGAAGCAGCACCAGGTGGACCGGGGGAAGGGCGGTGGCGCTGCGGCCCAGAGGGTCGGAGAGCTCCAGAAGGAGGCTGCCGGTCTGGGCGATGCCGGCCTGGGCGAAGCTGATGCCGACCTCCGCCGTCTCCCCGGCGTCGGCGGAGACGAAGGCGAGGCCGGCAAGCTCTGACCGGACCCGGTCGGGGAGCGCCGATGCCGCCGCCGGCCGGCCGGCGGCATGGGAACGGAGCGCCGCCACGGCATCACTCATGGTGGGAAATCGTTTTACCTCTGCACCAACCGCCTCGGCTGCCGTCGTAAACTGCTCGACCATGGGAGGGTACCTCGTAAGATGTAATACCAACAGATGTTTTGAGGATAACCGACGCTAAATATAAGTGTCAAGGCTATATGCAGCAGAATGAAAAATCGTGTTGACACAAAATTGTCAATTTGGTAATTGGTAAGACAAACAAGCAAAACTGTATTTTATTTTAGAACCTGCAGCGAAAGGAGTCAGTGTATGCCGTGGATCCAGACCTACACCCCCGTGGGAGGGAGCCTCGGGCTTTCGGCCCTGGTCGCCGCCGTCCCCCTCGTCGTCATCTTCATCTGCCTTGCCGTCCTTCGAATGAAGGCCCACAAGGCGGGTCTCCTTGCCGTCGGCTCGGCTGCCGCCCTGGCCATCGGCGTCTGGGGGATGCCGGGGAAGCTGGCCGGGCTTGCCGCGCTGCAGGGAGCGGGCTTCGGTCTCTTTCCGGTCTTCTACATCGTCATCACGACCCTTTTCCTCTATAACATCACGGTCAAGGGGGGGCAGTTCGAGATCATCCGTGCCTCGCTGGCGGGTGTCACCGGCGACCGCCGCCTCCAGGCGCTGCTGATCGCCTTCTGTTTCGGTGCCTTCATCGAGGGGGCGGCCGGCTTCGGAACGCCGGTGGCCATCGCCGGCGCCACTTTGGTGGGGCTCGGCTTCCGCCCCCTCTACGCCGCCGGCGTCTGCCTCGTGGCCAACACCGCCCCCGTCGCCTTCGGTGCCATCGGCATCCCGGTGGTGGCCCTGGCCGGGGTCATGGGGTACGGCGACGACGGGATGATGAAGCTCTCCACCATGGTCGGCCGCCAGCTCCCCTTCATCTCGGTCTTCATCCCGTTCTACGTCATCATGATCATGGTCGGCTGGAAAAAGACCATCGAGGTCCTGCCGGCCATCATTGTTTGCGGGGTCACCTTCTCCCTCTCCCAGTGGGCCACCGCCAGTTACCTCGGCCCCTACCTCCCCGACGTCACGGCGTCGCTCCTCTCCATCGTCGCCCTGGTGCTGCTGCTCCGCGTCTGGCACCCGAAAACGATCTGGACCTTCGACCACGAGCCGGATTTCGCCGGCAAGGAAGAGCATCACTACACGGCGGGGGAGGTGGCACGCGCCTGGGCTCCGTACCTGGCCCTCACGGTCATGGTGCTCCTCTGGGGGATCCCTTCCATCAAGACCGCCCTCGACAAGAGCGCCGTGGAGTTCCCGGTGGCCGGTCTTCACAACGCCATCGTGAAGAAAGTATCCAAGCCCGAGGATGGCGCCACGAAGGTAGGCACGGTCTGCGGAGAGATCGACAAGCAGCTGGCCCTGCTGGCGCCGGCGGACCCGAAGCAGACGGCACTGGCGACAAAGCTTCAGGAGCTCAAGGGGGCCGAGACGCAGCTTCTGGCCGTCGAGCAGGCGCTGGCCGGTCAGGGGACGATGCTGACCGACGAACGTCTCAAGGCGTTCGACGCGGTGGCCAAGAAGAAGGATGAGGTGCAGAAGCTGGTCAAGGAGGCGTCGCAGGCCGGTAGCGCCGTGGCGGGCCTCTCTCCGGCCGCTTCCGGCAGTGCCCTGGCCGCGGCCGCTGCTGCGCCGGCCCTTGCCAAGGACCAGTTCAAGCCCCTCGACAAGGCCCTGGCCGACCAGCTTCCGGTCAAGGTCGCCGCCAAGTACAAGTTCAACTTCATGTCCGCTGCGGGCACCGCCATCCTCATCGCCGCCTTCCTCTCCGCCCTCATCTGCGGCGTCGGGATGGGGGATACCGTGCGGATCCTCGGCAAGACCCTCTACGACATGCGCTATCCGGCCCTCACCGTCGCGTCGGTGCTCGGCCTCGCCTACGTCATGAACGCCTCCGGCATGACCAACTGCCTCGGCCTCGCCTTCACCAAGACCGGCCACATCTTCCCCTTCCTCGCCCCGGTCCTCGGCTGGCTCGGCGTCTTCCTCACCGGCTCCGACACCTCGTCCAACGTCCTCTTCGGCGGCCTGCAGAAGGCGACCGCCGAGCAGCTCGGCATCAGCCCGATCCTCACCGGCGCCGCCAACACCAGCGGCGGGGTCATGGGTAAGATGATCTCGCCCCAGTCCCTGGCCGTGGCCACCGCCGCCACCGGGATGGTGGGGGAGGAGGGAACACTCTTCCGCTTCACCCTGAAGCACTCCCTCTTCCTGACGGTGGTCGTCGGGATCATCGTCTACCTCCAGGCCTACGTGCTGCAGTGGATGGTACCCTAACGTTCAGATCGGGAGAGCAGTCATGGAACCATCATTCATCAAGGAACTGAGCGGGATTGTCGGCACCGACCAGACCCTCATCGACACCGAGAGCCTCGCCTGCTACGGCTACGATTCCACCCCCGAGCACGAGAGCCGTCCCGGCGCCGTGGTCCTGCCGGGGTCGGAGGAGGAGATCTGCCGGATCTTGGCGCTCTGCCACGGCGCCGGCGTACCGGTGACCCCCCGGGGGTCGGGGACGAACCTCTCCGGCGGATCGCTGGGGCGCCCCGAGGGGGTTGTCATCCAGACGAGCCGCCTCAACCGGATCGTCGAGATCGACGAGGAAAACCTCACCGCCACCGTCCAGCCGGGGGTCATCACCAGCACCCTCCACAAGGCGGTGGAGGCCCAGGGGCTCTTCTATCCCCCCGATCCCGGGAGCATGAACATCTCCACCATCGGCGGCAACGTGGCCGAGAACGCCGGCGGCCTTCGCGGGCTCAAGTACGGCGTCACCGCCGACTACGTCATGGGGCTGCGGACGGCGCTTCCCGACGGAAGCCTCCTCAGAAGCGGCGGCAAGGTGGTGAAGGATGTGGCCGGCTACAACCTGAACCAGCTTCTCGTCTCCTCCGAAGGGACCCTGGGGCTCTTTACCGAGGTCACCGTCAAGCTGATCCCCAGGCCGCCGGTGAAGAAGACGATGCTCGTCCACTTCCCCCAGCTTGAGGATGCCGCCCTGGCGGTTTCCCGCATCATCGCCGCCCGGGTCATCCCGGCCACCCTGGAGTTCATGGACCGGGTGACGATCCGCTGCATCGAGGAGTACGCCAAGGTGGGGCTGCCGCTGGATGTGGACGCCGTGCTCCTCATCGAGGTGGACGGCCATCCGGCCCAGGTGGAGGAGGAGGCGGCCGCCGTGCGGGCGGTCTGCGAAAAGCACCGCTGTTCCTTCTTCCAGACCGCTGCCACCGCCGACGAGGCCCTGAAGCTCGCCACCGCCCGGCGGGTGGCACTCTCGTCGCTGGCGCGGATGAAGCCCACCACCATTCTGGAGGACGCCACCGTACCCCGCAGCTGCATCGCCCCCATGGTGAAGCTGATCCAGGAGACCGCCAGGAAGTACGACCTCACCATCGGCACCTTCGGCCACGCCGGCGACGGCAACCTCCACCCCACCTGCCTCACCGACGAGCGGGACACCGACGAGATCGCCCGGGCCCACCAGGCCTTCGCGGAGATCTTCGAAGCCGCCATCGCCATGGGGGGGACCATCACCGGTGAGCACGGCGTCGGACTCGCCAAGAAGAAGTACCTGCCGCGGCTCGTGGGGGAGTCGGGGCTCCGGGTGATGCGGGGGATCAAGGGGGCGTTCGATCCGAAGGGGATTCTGAACCCGGGAAAGGTGTTCTGACGGGCGGGCGCGGATTTCCGGAACCTGGTTACTGAGCGTTGAGGCATCCATGGAATACGTAAAGCTGATCAACTGCATGCGCTGCGGCATGTGCCTGCCGCACTGCCCGACCTATAAGGAAACGTTCCTCGAAACCGCCTCCCCCCGGGGGAGAGTGGCGCTCATGCGCAAGATCGAGGAGGGGGAACTGGAGGCGAGCGAACGGCTCCTCGAATACCTTTCACTCTGCCTCGACTGCCAGGCGTGCGCCACGGCCTGTCCCTGCGGGGTGAACGCCGGCGAGATGGTGGCCGAGTTCAAGTGCGAGCGGCACGAGGGGCGGGGGCTCTCCGTCATGGAGGATCTGGTGCTGCGGAAGCTCCTGCCGCACCCCGACCGGCTGGAGGCGGCGGTGGCACCCATGCGGGCCTACCAGCGGAGCGGCCTGCAGAAGATCGTCCGCTCCCTCGGCATCCTGAAGATGTTCCCCCCGGCCATCGGGAGGATGGAGGGGCTGCTCCCCGAGCTGCCGGCCCGTCCCCTGCGCCGGACCATCGATGAAGTCACCCCGGCGGTGGGGGAGGAGCGGGGACGGGTCGGCTTCTTCCTCGGCTGCGTCATGAGCCTCGTCTTCTCCGAAGCGAGCTACGCCACGGTGCAGCTCCTCTCGGCCCTCGGCTACACGGTGGTGACCCCCAAGGCGCAGAAGTGCTGCGGTGCCCCCAATATGCTCGCCGGCGACCGGGAAGGGCTCCTGGAGGCGGCCCGGTTCAACGTCGATCTCTTCGCCGGACACGACCTCGACTTCATCGTCACCGACTGCGGCGGCTGCGGCGCCGAGCTCAAGAAGTACGGCCACCACCTGGCGGGTGACGAGGCGGCTGCGGCCTTCGGCAACCGGGTGCGCGACATCTCGCAGGTCCTCTCCCTCCACGGCGACGAACTGCGGGAGAAGCTCACGCCGCTCCCCCTCACGGTCACCTACCACGACCCGTGCCACATCGCCCACTGCCAGGGGATACGCCAGGAGCCGCGGTCGCTCCTGAAGCTCGTTCCCGGCCTCGACTGCCGCGAACTGGCCGAGGCGGACGCCTGCTGCGGCAGCGCCGGCACCTACAATATTGAGAAGCCCGAGATGTCCGACCGGGTCCTGAGCCGCAAGATCGCCACCATCAAGGCGACCGGCGCCGAGGTCCTCGTCACCTCCAACCCCGGGTGCCTGCTGCAGCTCAAAAAGGCCCTTGCGGAGGAGACGCCGCCGGTGCGGGTCATGCACCTCACGGAAGTGCTCCACCGCAGCCTCTCACCCCGCTGAACGGCGGTCCATTAATACTGTTGCCTTCCCCCGCCTCATAGTGTATTCATAACCGCGGCGCATGACTATTTTCTCATCCGGGACCGCAATGAATTTCAAGCCGATCAAGCCGAAAAAGATCTCGACCCAGATCGCCGAGCAGATCCGCTCCTCCATCCTGGCCGGCGAGTTTGCCCCCGGCCAGAAGCTCCCTCCCGAGCGGGAACTGGCCGAGATGTTCGGCGTCTCCCGCCCGTCGGTGCGCGAGGCCCTCAACATGCTCTCCGCCTCCGGCTTCGTTGAGTCGTACCAGGGTGGAGGAACCATCGTCAAGTCCCTGGTGGAGTCGGCTTCGGGGCCACCGCTCTCGGAACTGATCAAGGGGGAGAGCGAGCGCGCCCTGGACGTCATCGAGGTTCGCAAGAGCATGGAGGCGTGGACCGCCTACTACGCCGCGCAGCGGGCCCTCCCCGAGGATATCCGCAAGCTGGAGGCGATCGTGGTGGGGATGGAGCAGAACCTCAACGGCATGAGTTCCTCCGAGGACCTCGACGCCAATTTCCACATCGTCATTGCCCGCTCCACCCATAACATCGTCTGGCTTCACCTGATGCAGACCATCTTCGACGCCATGCAGGAGTTCCAGCAGGGGGTATGGCGGGCGGTCTACCTCACCGAAGAGGATCACCAGGTCCTTTACGAGCACCACAAGGCAATCTTTGATGCGGTTCGGGATCGCGCCCCCGAGCGGGCCCGGGACGCGATGCTGGCCCATCTCACCTTTGCCGAGCAGCGGAGCAGCGCCTACGTGAACCTGGCCCGCCAGGGAAAGTAGCCCGAGGGGGATAAGAAAAGCAAAAAGGGTCGCGGCAGATGCCGCGACCCTTTTTTTCGCCCGACGGCAGCTGCCGAGGCCTATTTCTTCTTGTTATCCCCTTTCTTCTCACCCTTTTTCTTCTCTTCCACCACATCCACACTCTTCGCCTTCGTCTCGTACTGGACCATCACCTTTGAAAGGCGGCTCAGCCGCCGTCAATGCAGAGCGGGCAGGAGCTCTCGGTAGGTGTTGCGGGGCGTCATCCGCCCGCCGTCAAAGTCGAGGCACATGAAGTGGAGATGGGTGGGGGAGCGCCGCGGATAGGCGTTCCTGCCGGTCCGGCCGAGGATGCCGACCACCGTTCCCGCCTCCACTCGCTGACCGGGGGCAACCTTCACCTCCGCCAGGTGGGCATAGTAGTAATAGCGTTCCGTGGCCGGATCGAGGACCCAGACGTACTTTCCACCCCTGATCCGGCTCGGCCGTTCCCATTGGGGATTGGTCGCCACCACCACCCCGGCGCTCGCCGAGACGATCGACACCGGCTCTCCCGTGGCGTCGTCGCGCCCGTCCTGATTCCGGTCGCGGATGAAGATGTCGTGGGCCGGGTGGCCGCCGTGCCGGTTGCCATCGTAGAAGCGGTATCCCGCCGGCTGGTAGCCGTTGCCCCGCCTCCCGCCGATGGCCCTGGGGCCGTACCCCTGCACCGGAAAGACGAGGGGAGCGGGGCGGGCGTCGCCGTCACGGTAGGTGGCGAGGAGCCGGCCGTGGAGGCCGACGATCTCCTCCCGTGCCGCTTCCTTCCCAATGGCCCCGTCGCGGACCTTCTTTTCCAGCAGGTCCCAGTCGTCGCAGATGCCGGCATGGGCGGGAAGCGCCAGGGAAAGGGTGATGAGCAGTGCGAGCAGAAAACGCATGAGCGGCTACCGGAGGGTGCTCTCGATGAAGACCCCGTCCGCGTTGGAGAGGCAGGCCTTCGTCGGGCCGTTGAGGCGCGGGAGGATCGTCGTGATCGCCTCCACCCGGCCGTTGGGGGTGTTCATTTCTTGTAAACCTCCTGCGGATCAAAGAGGGGGTTCGAGTGCTCCACCCACTGGCCGTTTTCCCACCGCGCGAAGAAACAGCTCCGGTTGCCGGTGTGGCAGGCCGCCGGACCGTTCTGCTTCACCCTGATCACCACCGAGTCGGCGTCGCAGTCGGTCAGCACCTCCACCACCTCCTGGGTGTTTCCCGACTCCTCCCCCTTCATCCAGTACTTGTTGCGGCTCCGGCTGAAGAACCAGGTCTTCCCCGTCTCCAGGGTGAGGTTCAGGGTCTTCTCGTCCATGAACGCCACCATCAGCACCTCGCCGCTGGCATGGTCCTGGATGATTGCCGGAATCAGGCCACCCATCTTCTGAAAATCTATCTGAATCATGGTTATGCGTGCGCCTCCTTGCAGGGAAATGATTGCGTGGATTTCAGTGTAATAGCGTGCCGCGGCGCGGGGTGTCAACAGAAATGGCAGTTGCCTCGGCAACCGCCTGCCGGAGCTCCGCACCCTCCCGGCACCATGCGCCGACACAAAGTGACAAAGTAGAATTAATTCCCGGTTGCCACCAGACTCCCTTACCCGTTACACTGTGTCCGAACGTCACCGCAAGAGACCGCATGCATCCGTGTGCGGTCTCTTGTTTTGCCGGTCCATCCTCATTCCGCCGATGCTTTTCAGAGGTGCAGCATGCCCATCATTTTTCCGAAGACCGACGATATTCCCGAACCATTCCGCCTGGACATCCCGATCCGCCAGGAATGCTACCTGATAGACGGCGAGCTCCGCCGGTGGCGCGGGGCGCTGCAGGAGGTTCTTTCCCCGGTCCGTGTCCGGAGCGGCGAGTCGAGCGCCCCGCTGAAGATCGGGGAGGCGCCGCTCCTCTCGCCGGAGGCGTCCCTTGAGGCCCTGGAGGCCGCGAAGCGGGCCTACGCCAACGGTCGCGGCGTCTGGCCGGCCATGCCCGTGACGGAACGGATCGCCTGCCTGCGGCGTTTCGTGGCCGCCATGGAGCAGCGGCGTGCCGAGATCGTCCGGCTCCTGATGCTGGAGATCGGCAAGCCGCGGCGGGAGGCGGACGCGGAGTTCGACCGGGCCCGGTCCTACATCCACGACACGGTGGAGGCGCTGAAGGAGCTTGACCGCGCCTCCTCACGGTTCCAGATCCAGCAGGGGATCATCGGCCAGATCCGCCGGGCGCCACTGGGGGTGGTGCTCTGCATGGGGCCGTACAACTTTCCCCTCTACGAGACCTTCTCGACCCTGGTGCCGGCCCTGGTCATGGGGAACACCGTCGTGCTGAAGCCCCCCCGGTTCGGCATCCTCCTGTTTCAGCCGCTGCTGGAGGCGTTCCGCGATTCGTTCCCCGCCGGCGTGGTCAATACGGTCTATGGCGATGGCGAGGTGGTCGTCCCGCCGCTCCTTGCTTCGGGAGACGTGGACGTGCTCGCCTTCATCGGCACCAGCAGGGTCGCCGACCGGCTCCGCGCCGCCCATCCCCGTCCGCACCGGCTCCGCTGCGTCCTCGGGCTTGATGCCAAGAACCCGGCCGTGATCCTCCCCGACGCTGACCTTGACCTGGCCGCGGCCGAATGCCTCAAGGGGAGCCTCACCTTCAACGGCCAGCGCTGCACCGCCCTGAAGATCCTCTTCGTCCACCGCTCCGTCGCCGAACCTTTCTTGCAGAGGCTGTCCCGGGGAATCGGCAGGCTGCGCCGCGGCATGCCGTGGGAGGTGGGGGTGACCATCACCCCGCTGCCGGAGCCGGAGAAGCCGGCCTATCTGCAGGGGCTGGTGCGGGATGCCGAGGGGCTCGGCGCGCGGGTCGTGAACCCCGGCGGGGGGGAGCGCGCGGAATCGTTTTTCACGCCGGCGCTCCTCTATCCGGTGACCCCCGCCATGCGGGTCTACCACGAGGAGCAGTTCGGCCCGGTGGTGCCGGTGGTTCCCTACGATGACATCCGGGAGGTCGTCGACTACGTGGTCTCGTCGGACTACGGCCAGCAGGCGAGCATCTTCGGCCAGGACCCGGACCTGATCGCCCGGGTGATGGATGCGCTGGTGAACCAGGTCTGCCGCATCAACATCAACAGCCAGTGCCAGCGGAGCCCCGACACCTTCCCGTTCAACGGACGGAAGAACTCCGCCGAGGGGACCCAGTCCGTCGTGGACGCCCTGCGGGTCTTCTCCATCCGGACCGTGGTGGCTGCCCGGGAGACCGACGCCAACCGGCAGATCATCACCACCATCGTCGAGGAGCGGAAGTCCCATTTCCTCTCCACCGACTACATCCTCTGAAACGGGGAGGGGCGCCTTGACCCCGGGGGAGGCTCTGGCATCCTTATGGGGTGACGTCAGACCACAGGCGGAGGAGCAGACCATGGAACTGTGCAATACCCGCACCACCATTCTCACCGAAGGCGACCCCGAACAGAAGCGTGCCGAGATCCTGGAGTACTTTCACCGCACCTTCGACATCGACGAAAAGCTCTACGAAACCCTCAAATACGACGAAACCTTCTACCTGCGGGCCGACCGGCTGCGGCACCCGCTCATCTTCTACTTCGGCCACACCGCCACCTTTTTCATCAACAAACTGACCATCGCCCGGGTGATCGACACCCGCATCAACCCCCGCTTCGAGTCGATGTTCGCGGTGGGGGTGGACGAGATGTCGTGGGACGACCTGGATGCCACCCATTACGACTGGCCGACCCGCCAGGCGGTGAAGGAGTACCGCGACAAGGCCCGCGAGCTGGTGGACGGCCTGATCCGCCGCCTGCCGCTGAAGCTCCCCGTAACATGGGAAGACCCGTTCTGGGCGATCATGATGGGGATCGAACACGAGCGGATCCACCTGGAAACCTCGTCGGTGCTGATCCGTCAGCTCCCCATCGACCAGGTGGTGCAGCTCCCCTTCTGGGACATCTGCCGCGAGGCGGGGGAGCCGCCGGCCAACGCCCTGCTGCCGGTGCCGGCGGGGACGGTGGTCCTCGGCAAGCCGAAGGATCATCCGCTCTACGGCTGGGACAACGAGTACGGCCGCCACGAGGCTGAGGTGGCCGGTTTCAGGGCCGCCCGCTGCCTTACCTCAAACCGTGAGTATCTGGAATTTGTGGAGGCCGGCGGCTACCGGGACCGGCAGTGGTGGACCGAGGAGGGGTGGAACTGGCGGACATTCCGCGAGGCGGAGCATCCACTCTTCTGGGTGAAGGGGGACGGCGGCTGGAAGCTGCGAACCATGGCATCGGTCATCGACCTCCCCTGGAACTGGCCGGTGGAGGTGAACTACCTGGAGGCCAAGGCGTTCTGCGCCTGGAAGTCCGCCCGGACGGGGCTGCCGATCCGCCTCCCCACCGAGGACGAGTGGAACCGGTTGAGGGACGTCTCCGCCATCCCGGATCAGCCGTGGTGGGAGAGGGCACCGGGGAACATCAACCTGGAGCACTGGTCCTCCTCCTGCCCGGTGGACCGCTTCCGTTTCGGCGATTTCTACGACGTGATCGGCAACGTCTGGCAGTGGACCGAGACCCCCATCTACCCCTTCCACGGCTTCGAGATCCACCCGTGGTACGACGACTTCTCCACGCCGACCTTCGACACCCGCCACAACCTGATCAAGGGGGGCTCGTGGATTTCCACCGGCAACGAGGCGACCCGCGACTCCCGCTACGCCTTCCGCCGTCACTTCTTCCAGCACGCCGGGTTCCGCTACGTGGAGAGCGCCGCCCCGGTGGAGGTCCACCAGGACCAGTACGAAACCGACACCCTGGCGGCCGAGTACTGCGACGCCCACTACGGTGCGGAGCATTTCGGCGTTCCCAACTTCGCGGCGGCCTGCGCGGCGATATGTCTCAGTCTGATGGACGGTCGGCCAAAAGGGCGCGCCCTGGATCTGGGGTGCGCCGTGGGACGGGCCGCCTTCGAGCTGGCCCGGGGAGGCTTCGAGCGGGTCACCGGCCTCGATTTTTCCACCCGGTTCTTCCGCCTGGCGGCCCGGATGCAGGAGGAAGGGTACCTGCGCTACGCCTTCCCCGAGGAGGGTGAGATCCTCTCGTTCCACGAGATCGGCCTGGTCGACCTGGGGCTCGACGGCATCCGCGAGCGGGTCGAATTCTTCCAGGCCGACGCCTGCAACCTGCCGGAGAAGTTCACCGGCTATGACCTGGTACTGGCGGCCAACCTCATCGACCGGCTCTACTCGCCGCGCCGCTTCCTCACCACCATCCACGAGCGGATCAACCCCGGCGGGCTGCTGGTGATTACGTCGCCCTACACCTGGCGGGAGGAGTTCACCAAGAAGGAAGAGTGGCTCGGGGGATACAAGGATGCGGGAGAGAACGTCACCACCCTGGAGGGGCTGAAGGAGGCGCTGGCACCCCATTTTCGCCAGATTGGCGAGCCCCGGGACATCCCCTTCGTGATCCGCGAGACCCGGCGCAAGTTCCAGCACAGCATCGCCGAGATTACCGCCTGGGAGCGGCGGTGAGGCCGTGGCACATTGATATTTCACGCAAAGGAAGGCAGATGACACAGTACCGCTTCGACTTCGACACCATCATCGACCGCAGCAATACCGCCAGCGAAAAGTGGGACAAATACCGCGGACGGGACATCATCCCCCTCTGGGTGGCCGACATGGACTTCCGGTCGCCGCCGGCCGTGATCCAGGCCCTGCACGAGCGGGTCGAGCACGGGGTCTTCGGCTACACCCATCCCCCTGCCGAGCTGGTGGAGGCGGTTCGGGATGCACTGCGAAGCGATTATGGCTGGGAGGTACCGCCGGAGTGGATCGTCTGGCTCCCCGGTCTGGTCTGCGGGCTGAACGTCCTCTGCCGGGCCGTGGGCGGGGCTGGCGACGAGGTAGTCACCTTTACCCCCATCTATCCCCCCTTCATGTCGTCGCCGGGACTGTCGGACCGCTCTCTGGTGAAGGTCCCCCTGCAGCTCCGCGACGGCCGCTGGGTGCCCGACCTGGAGGCCCTGGAGCGGGCCATTACGCCGCGCAGCCGGCTGCTTCTCCTCTGTTCGCCCCACAATCCGGTGGGCCGGGTCTGGTCGGCGGAGGAGCTGGCGCAGTTCGTCGCGGTGGCCGAGCGCCACAACCTGGTCATCGGCTCCGACGACATCCATGCCGGTCTGGTGCTGGACGACGAGAAGCGCCACATCCCCATCGCCACCCTGTCGCCGGAGGCGGCCCGCCGCACCATCACCCTCCTGGCCCCCAGCAAGACCTACAACATTCCGGGGCTGGGGTGCTCCTTCGCCGTCATCGGTGATCCCACCCTCCGCCGGGACTTCAGAACGGCCATGGGGCGCATCGTCCCCCACGTCAACACCCTCGGCTATACCGCCGCCCTGGCCGCCTACCGGGACGGGGAAGAGTGGCGGCAGGAGCTCGTCGCATACCTGCGCGGGAACCGCGATCTGGTAACGGCGGAAATCAGCACCATGCCCGGACTCTCCCTAACCCCCGCGGAAGCGACCTATCTGGCCTGGATCGACGCCCGGGCCACCGGCATCCCGGAGCCGGCGCGCTTCTTCGAAGAGGCCGGGGTCGGTCTCTCCGACGGCGCCGACTTCGGCGCCCCCGGCTTCGTGCGGCTCAACTTCGGCTGCAGCCGCCCCTTGCTCGTGGAGGCGCTGGGGCGGATGCGAAAGGCGCTGGCGGAATTCCGGAGAAAACAGGCGTGATGATTCGTTATTGTGGAAAATTACGGTGATCCCTTCGGATTGCCGGCAGGATCGTCGGGGGGGAGAGGGTCATCTGCTCCATCGGCCACTCTTGCGGAGGAGCGCAACCATCAGAGCGAGGAGAGGAACTGCCTGAAGCGGCAGAGCGGGAACGGGTTGCGTCGGCGCCGCCGCCACCTGCGTCGACGTTGTGGCGCTGTTGTTGCTCGGAACCGGATCGGTGGTGGCGGAGGTCACGGTGGCGCTGGTGGTGGCCGTGCCGGCTGCCGCAGGCCGTGAATTGATGGTGAAGAGGGTTGAGCCGCCCGAGGCGAGGGTGGTGACCGAACATGTCACGGCGCCGGAGGCGTAGGAACATCCGGAAGAGGCGGACAGGAACGCGGCGCCGCTGGGGAGCGTGACGGTCACCGTTGGGCTGCTCGCCGCCGAAGGACCGTTATTGGCGATGGTGGCGGTGCAGGAGAGGGTGTCTCCGACGGTGATCGCCAAAGGCGTGCACGACAGGGTTACAGAGAGGTCCGCTTCGGGGGCGAGGTTCCAGGCGAGGTTGATGGTGCCCGTGGCCCCGCCCGCACCGTCCACGGCGATCCGGTAGGTGGTACCGGCCTGGGCGATGAAGCTGACGCTGCTGGTGCCGCCGGGTGTGCCGTCGTTGTCGTTGGCGGCAATCGTGGTGAGACTTCCTACCGAACTCCCCGTGTAAACCGCCAGGAGGGTGTCGAAGCTGCTGCCGTGGGTGTTGATGGTTGCCCGGCCGGTGATGGGGGCGTTCCAGCTCCACCAGACGGATGCGCCGCCGGGATTGCCGGCGTGGTTCGGTTCTCCGGTCTCCTTGGTGGCATTGTAGTTGGATCCCGTCGCCTGTCCCGAGTTCCCCGTCAGAATGAAGGGTTGGGAAAAGAGGTCGTTGGCGGGAGCCCCGATGGAAGCGAGAAGGTCCAGGCGGGGGGTGACGATCCCGTTGCGGCTGTCGGTAATCGGGACCCCGCTGGTCGTCAGCCGGCTGACGGTCCGGTCGAGGGTCTCGGCAGGAAACGCCGCGCGCAGGACCGCCACGGCGCCGGCAACGAAGGGAGATGCCTGGGAAGTGCCGGCATAACTGCTGCCGGCGGCGGTGATGACTGCGCCGGGGGCGAGCATGGTGAGGAATGACGCGCTGTTGGAAAAGCAGACAACCTTGTCGGCCGCGGTGACCGTATCTGTGCAGGTGGTCCAGGCTTGGGTCCCCAGGTTCGAGTCGTAGACCGCTCCGACGGAAACCACCCCCGGTGTGCATGCCGGACGTTCCAGGGCATTGAGGTATCCATCATTGCCGGCGGATGCCACCGGAATGATCCCGGCGGCACGGGCGTTGGCCAGAGGGGTGACGAAGGGGTTTAACGCACTGTTGCCGCAGGCGGTGGTGTTCTTGGTCCCGTCCCCCAGGCTCATGTTGATGGCGGTGATGCCGTAGGCGGAACGGTTGGCGATGGCCCAATTGATTGCCGAGATGAGGAGGGAGCTGTTCGAGCTCCCGTCCGGGTTGAAGACGTTGAGGGACGCGATTTTGGCTCCAGGGGCCGTGCCGACGGTTATCCCCGCGACGTTGCTCCCGTGGCCGTTACTGTCGGGAAGAGCGCTCGGGGTGGCGATGTCTACTGACGAGACCACCTTGCAGCCGGCAGGGACCCCCGGAGCGGTGCACGAACCGAAGGCGGCCCGGGTATAGTCGACGCCGGTATCGATCACCGCCACCGTAGATCCGGTCCCGGTCATCCCGATGGCGGCGGCCTGGGGCTGCCTGATGAGGGGGAGGCTTTCGGCGAGATGAAGGTGGATCGGCCGGTCCTCGTAGACGGCAGTTACTTCCGGTTGCGCGCTCAGCCGATCCAGAGCGGCCGCTGACCTGACCTTCAGGACGGCCATCGGCAGGTGACTGAAGTCCCGAAAAACCTCCCCGTCGCCCCTCCGAAACCGCGCAAGGGCACGCTCTTTCAGGCTGTGGTACCGGCTCTGGCGGATCGACAGCGCCTCGTCGTCGTCCCGGCTGATGCCCAGCTGCCTGCGGCGGGCGTCCAGCTCCTCCTCGATGGCGGTGTCGTCGAAGTGGACGATGAGCGTCTGGGCCTCGCCGGCCTCAAGTCGGGAGATAACCTCGCGGGGCAGTTTCTGTCTGAGAGCGGCGGCGGAGCCGGCATGGGCGGCGAAGGGTGCCAGGATCAGCCCGAGAGCCATGAGCAGTATCGCTGTTCGAAGGGTGCTGCTCGCCCCGGAGGGATGGCAAAGGTTGGAAGCTGCCGGCATGGATGTTCTCCAGACTGCCAATGGGAGTCATAATTGTTGATGATGTCATCTACGAACTGGTTCTGACAGTTCGGGATGCGGCACAAAAAAAAGCCCGAAGGGGAGCGTTCGCTCCAACTTCGGGCTTTCTGGTTGCCAGAGAGTAGACCGGTCATTCAACTCGTGGTGCCGGTTCTGCAGTTCCGGATCAGCAAAGGACCCGCCATCCCAACCGTCATGCAGTCGAAGGATGGTAGATACTCAATCATCGATGCTGCCACAGCATCGCACGGCTATTTCACAACGGGATGGAGAATTGCTGAAGAATTCGTGAAGCAATTCATTCAGGCTGTTTTTTGGAGGGCTGCCGGTCCGCCAGCAGACGCTTTGCCGCCGTGATCTGCCGTGCGTTCATTTTTTTCGTGAGTCTCGCCTTGTTTTCCTGCGCCTCCGGGTCTCCCTGGTCTGCTGCCAGTGAAAACCAGAACAGTGCCTGGACCGGGTCCCTGAGCACCCCTTCTCCCCGGGCGTACTGGAGTCCCAGGTTGTACTGGGCCGCGGCGTATCCCTGCTCCGCCGCCAGGCGGAACCATTTTGCGGATTCCTCGAAATCCTCACCGGAAACCCCTTCGCCGTTGCCGTACATCAGACCGACCCGGTACTGGGCTGCCACATCGCCTTGCCGGGCCACGGCGCTGAACCACCGGAGCGCCTCCTTCAGGTCCTGCGGGGTTCCCTGACCATTGGCATAGAGCGTGGCCAGATAATACTGGGCAACGGTGTGTCCCTGGAGAGCGGCGCGGCGGTACCATCCGAACGCTTCCCCGTAGTCGAGGGGAACCCCCAGGCCGTTGTCGTAGAGGAAGCCGAGCCGGTACTGGGCCTCCGCATCTCCCCCGTCGGCCGCCAGGCGATACCAGCGTGCCGCCTCGAGAGAGGCTGCCCCCTGTTCGCAGAGCTTTCCGAGTTCGGTTTGCGCCCCGACGTGTCCCTGTTCGGCCGCCTGACGGAACCACATCTGCGCCTCGGCATAATCGCGTGTCACCCCGTTTCCTGCCACATGCAGCAGTCCCAGATTGTACGCGGCTCCGCCGTCGCCCCGAAGGGCGGCCTGCCGGTACCATCCGGCCGCCTCCGCAAAATTCTGCGGCAGCCCCTGGCCGCCGGCGTACAGGGTGCCGAGGTTGCTCTGGGCCGGGGTGAAACCCTGCTCCGCGGCCAGCCGATACCATTTCGCCGCCTCGCGGTGGTCCTGTCGGACCCCTTGGCCCTTTTCATACATGACCCCCAGGTTGTGCCGGGCCCGGACGTCTCCCTTTTCCGCCAAGGGAAGCATTTCACGGAAAGCCGCCTCAAAGTCGCCGCGGCGGTAGGCGGCATCGCCGGAGGCGAAATCGGCACCTGCCGGAGACGCAAGATGCGCCACCAGCGCCGCCAGTGCCACGATCCGCCAGAGGCGCCCCGCGGCAGCCTTTATGTCTTTCAGCAGCAAAACGGTTTGAATTGCCGGCCATCTCACCATTGGAATCACCCCCGAGAGCATCCTTGAATTGGTGAAAAATTAATCATTCTGTCGTCATGATGTAACAGAAGAGGTCTACCATACACTCTCGTCCGACACGGCCTCGCGATTCCTGCCGCCTTCCCGCGGACGAATCACCGGAAAAGGAGCCGCACATGCCCATTGTTTCCGAACGGATTGCCTGGATCTTCATAACGCTTCTTTTCCTGATTCTCATGGTCGTCACGATTCAGTTCTGACGTGTCGGGCCTCGTCCCGACAATGATACCACGGATGGGAGCACGGTGCAGAATGGGGCGGGGGAGGGCGAACGGCCTGGCGGAAGGCGGCTGCGCCGGCGGGTGATCCTCCCGTCAAGTCGTGCGACAACCGTTTTGGGGAGCGTATGTATGCTGAAATCAAGCGAAATGCCGAAAGCCGCGGGTGAGAGGAAACGGATTGTCACCATTTTGCTCGCTCTGATCGGCATCGTGCTGGTGGTGTTCTACACCTGGTGCACCGATGCCTGCGGCCGGGTGTCGGGGGAGGTGGCCGGGGTAAAGCTCTCCTGGGCCGGCATCGCGTTCATGGGGCTGGTTGCGGCAGTGGGGGCGCTGCGGCGCGAATCCCTCGTGTTTCTCCTCTCTTCGGTTGGAATCGGTGTTGAGGCGTTTCTGGTCGGCTACCAGGTCCGCACGGGCGAGTACTGCGTCTATTGTCTCCTCTTCGCCGCCACCGTCGCGGCCCTCTTCCTGACCAATTTCAGCCTGCGGCGGGCGCGCATGCTCCTTGTGGCGGTGCCGGTCGGCTTCCTGATGCTCTTTTTCGGCTTCACCGCCGACCCGATCCCTGCCTACGCCGCGACGACCCCCATTCCCACCTTCGGGAGCGGTCCGGTGACGGTGCGGCTCTATACCGACTATTACTGCGGGCCGTGCAGTTCCGTCGAGAAGGCGGTGGAAGAGGCCCTGGCCGTTCTTGCCAGGGGTAACGATGTGAGGGTGACCTTCGTGGATACGCCGCTCCATAAGGAGACGTCGCTGTACGCCGCCTATTTCCTCTACGCGGTGAACGGCTCCAGCGACATCAATCATGCGCTCCGTGCCCGCTCGCTCCTCTTCGACGCCGCCCGGGAGAAGATTGCCGATCGCGAAAAACTGGAGGCGTTCCTCCGTAAAAACGGCCTCTCCCTTGCCCCCTTCGACGCCGGTCAGACCCTCCGGTCGTACAACGGGCTTCTCAAGGAAGACCGGATAACCACCACGCCGACACTGGTCATCTACCGTGGCGGCAAACGCGAAACCTACACCGGCACCACCGAACTGCTCAAGGGAATCGACAGCCTGAAAAGAGCCTCCAGACGTTCGTGAACTTACGAAAATCCATCCCCATCATCCCGTCGCCACTGGCGTCCTTCGGCACCCGCACGGCGCGCTTTGCCGCATCGATTCCATTCATGAGGATACCCAACCGTCGTCCGCTCGTGGCGAACATCATCGTCGGGGCTTCCGTAGCGCTGTTCGTCTATTTCCTCAAGGGGACGACCATCCTCGAAAACGGGATATCGTACCTCATAGCCCTGCTGTTCGCCTTCAACGTCACCCTCATCAAGAACAAGATCCACTACGCCCCCTCCTACCTGGGAACGGTCCTGGACGGGGTAATGCTCGTCGGTACCGCCCTCCTCTGGACCTATGTCCGGCGTTTCTCGACCCGGCTCCTGGCCGTTCTGGGGCTCTCGGCCCTGCTCGTGCCGGTGACGCTGCTCATCTTCCGGTACCAGGGGATACTGGTCAGCACGCTGCTGGTGGTGCTGGGCATCGCCTTCGTCATCATGGTGGAAGGGGTCGTCGATTTCGCCGTCCGCCGGTTCCGCTCCCGCCTCCTCAACGAGAAGCAGGACGCCGAGTTCAGCATCATCCGGCACCTCACCCACAACGTGAAGCCGAACATCCAGATCGCCCGTTCGCCCATCGTTGCGGTAACCGACTACCTCGCCGAACGGAAGATGCTGGACGAGGCCCTGGCGATGCGGCTCGACGGCACCGTGGAGACCGTTGGCGAAGCCCTCCGGAATGCGCTTTCCAGCCTGGCCCGGATAAACGACATCCTTGACAGTACCCGGAAGCTGGTCACCCAGGAGATCCGGCGGGAGGAGTTCGAGAAGACCGATCTGCGGCAGCTGTTTACCGACGAGATACTCCCCGGCCATTCGCGGACCTTTGCCGTCGGACTCGACTGCCCCCCGCAGCTCGTTGCCCGCATTCACCGGGGCTCGTTCGTGGAGGCGATGAACAACATCATCCGCAACGCCGCCGTGCACGGCTACCCTGACGGCGCCGCCGGGGCGGAACTGTGCTTTCGCATCTCGGAGACCCGGAAGCGGATCGTCATCGACTACACAAACAACGGCAGACCGTTTCCGGCCAACCTCTCGGTCCGTGACTTCCTCTCGTTCGGCATCAAGAGCGCTGAAAGCCCCGGCGAAGGACTCGGCGGGGCCTGGATCGGCAAAGTTATAGAGGCCCACAGCGGGCGATTCGAGATCATCCGTGACCATTATCCGGTCCATTTCCGGATTTTTCTACCGAAGGGGGGGAGTTGATGAGGACTGACGACACCACTGTCATTCCGATGCTGCTGGTGGACGATAACCGGCGCTATGCCGAGGCGCTGTTTCGCGACGCCCGACGTCATGGAATCGTTATCCATCACGCGTTGAGCCTCGAAGAGGCCCGGGAGGTTTTCGAGGGCCCCGCGGGGAGTTCCCTGGCCGGCCTGATTCTCGACGTCAAGTGCCACAAGGAGAAGAACCAGCCGGTGCCGGACAACAGCTTTATCGTGGCTGCGGTAAAATACTTCGGGGCAAAGGCCCCGCACATGCCGATGGCGGCCATTACCGGCGAATCGGGCCTCTACGGAAGCATCGCGGAACTCTTTGCCGGAACGCTGACGATCTACTCGAAAGGGCGGGACGAGGACGAGATGCTGGCCACGCTTGCCGCGCAGGCCAGAAATACGGATCGGGTAAAGCTTCAGGCTGCCTATCGGGACGCCTTCTCCGTCTGCTCCCGTTTTCTTGGCCGCGAGGCCGAGGAAGAACTCCTGAACTGCCTTGCCGCCCGGGAAAGTGACGACTTTACGGTAATCAAGAACACGCTCGGTTGTGTCCGCCGGCTTCAGGAGAAGATATACCTGGCCCTCAACCGCCTGGACGAATCGCTGGTGCCGACCGCGTTCGTTCAGGGGGAGGTGAACGTGATATCCGCCTACAAACACCTTACGGAGAAGGGGGTAGTGGAACGCTACCGGATCATCGACCGCTTTGCCGAACTGGTCTACAAGATTTCGAGCGACAACGGAGCCCATACCCCTTACGCGAGCCTCAAGTATCCGCCCACACGGTATACCGTCCAGGCGGTAATTTTCGCGCTCCTCGACCTGCTCCACTGGTTCGGTTCGTTGATGGAGTCACGCGGTGCCGGCTCGTCCCGATAATCCCGAGCCCGTCTGTGAACATCGGACAATAGGTGTTTTATGCTTGAGCCGCTGCTCCAGCCAGGTGCCGCCGTTGCATCTTCTGGAACACCGGCACCAGGATCAGATAGAGGAACAGGGTCGTGAGAGGGGCGACTGCGAGCCAGGCCCCCACTGCCTTGAGGGTCGCGCTGCCGGCATGGACGATGCCCTCCATGATGGTTCCGCCTCCGGCAGCGGAGTGAACCATGGCGAAGGAGGGGAAGAACCGGTCCCCCAGCCGGTAGAATGCCAGAAACAGAGCGATCTGAAGCGGGTAGGAGAGATAATTGACGATCTGGATGCAGGCGTGGTTGAGGCGGAAGAGCCAAGCCACCGCTATGCACAGCAGGCTCGAACCCCATATGACGGGGATGATTCCCAGCGTTACCCCAAGAGCGACCGTGAGGGCCAGCTTACGGGGCGAAAGGTTCGCCTGTGCCACCCTGGCGATCATCTGCCGCAAGCGTTCGAGGATGGTGCGGATCTGTCCGGAAAGCACTGTCACCATATACCGGTCATGGGGAGTCGATGGCGAGACGGAAGCCAACGGCGGGCCTTTTCACATCGGGAGCAAGGTAATCGCGGTAGGAACACCTGAGAAAACCGGCGCTGGCAAGGGCTGATCCCCCCCGGATTATCCGGTTCACGCCGAACGGGTCGCCGGTCGGATTGCTCACCGGGCTCTGACGGTAGTAGTCGCGGTCATAGCGGTCCTGCACCCATTCCCATACATTCCCGCCCATGTCGTGGATCCCCAGGGCATTGGGGGTCTTTTCCCCCACCGGATGGACATGACCGTCCGAATTCTCCGCACTCCAGGCATAGTCGGCGAGCCGCTCCTGATTGTCGGTGCCGGAAAAACGCTCCTTTTTGCCGCCACTGCGGGCCGCATACTCCCATTCCGCCTCGGTCGGCAGCCGCCAGTTTTTCCCGGTCCGGTCGCGCAGCAGCGTGATGAACGTCCGCACGTCGTTCCAGCTCACCTTTTCCACCGGATAGGAACCGCCGCCGGCAACGCTCTCGGGCTTGTCACCGGTCACGGCCTGCCAGATTTCCCTCGTGACCTCGTATTTGCCCAGATAAAAGTCGTCGACACAGACCCGGTGGACCGGCTTCTCGTCTGAGCCGCCGTCGGAGAACGTGTCCCCCATCTCGAAGCATCCCCCCGTCACATGGACAAGGGGGATCTCCGGAATCGGCGCCGACGCGGCACGGGCCATGGGCGCACAGAGCCCTGCCGCGAGCAGCAGCAGGGCGACGGTGCGACAGCAGGGCACTACAACCTTTTCAGAAATTGTCACCGGATATCTCCGGCGAGCTTTTTCCTGAAGCCGGCAATTCCCAAGAAGCCGGAGCCGGCCAGGTAGATGGCGGCGGGAAGCGGGGTGGGGGTCGTATTGGGAACCATTGTGCCGGCAAGAGAGACAGGAGTGGCGGAAGCGACCGAGATTACGCTCACGCTTCCTTCTCCTTCAGACCCGGCGATGTTGACCCCTGACGGCATGATACTGGCGGGGGATGCTCCGCTTGCCACCGCCTCTGCCTGGGAACTTACATACGCCGCAGCAAGGCTTAACTCGCGAGCGACAACCTGTTCACCGTTGCCGTAGCGGGTGTAATACCCCCCCATGGGAGAGAGGGCGCGGGTGAAGGTGGACATCCTGATGCTGGAAGCAAGTTGGGATTCCTTGTCCGCTTTATTCCCAACCCGGCCCGCCGCGCCGGAGCCGAGGGCTTCCGAGACGCCGCCGGAAATACGGTCCAGCATGCTCTGAATCCGGGAATTTGCGGCACTCTCCCGGCCGCTCATGAGGCCATCGGCCATCTCGATCGATTCCAGCCTGCCGTGACCGTCTGCACCTTCTGCATCGGCCGATCTGGCGGCGTGGGACGGGGCGGTGATGCAGAGAGAGAGCAGAGCTGCCGCCGTGAGGTAATGGGGAATTTTCATGTTCGTTCTCCGCGTTTGACATAGCAGCGCTTTGCTATCGTCTGGATAGGGGAAGGTGAGAATTGCACGCAATGATTTATAGCAGCCTAATGTTACAGAAATTGTGCAACTGTATGGAAAGGAGATGAATATAGTTTCACCTTCGTCCATCCCATGAAACCGTAACACAATTCCTACCCAGCTTTAACTTGTCTTGCCGCGTTCCATCCTCTACAAAAGAAAGACTATGAAGCGGAAATCCAGAAGCGGCCCGGCGAGGGCCCGTGGAATAAACCTCGCTCGTGCGGGGCAGGCAGCCCTCGGGGCGGTCGGCGTCTTCTCCCTTGCCGGCGGATGGGTATCCCCGGCATGGGGGACTCCATCCCTTGCGGTCAGTTCTTCAGCGCCGGGAAACTATCTCCTGACAGCCGATGACCTCAAGGATATGGCCCGGATGGAGATCGTCATCCGGTATGATCCGAGCACCCTTGCCCACCCCCGGGTGGACCGGGCCGGCGGCATACCCCGGCTCGTCCAGAGCTCCGACACATCCGACTCAGGCGTAGTCACCATAAAAGCCAGCAGGAACCCTGCCTTCACCGGCAGCGGTACGGTGGCGTCCCTGCATTTCGACCGTACCGGCCCCAGCCCCGGCACGGTCGACTCGATGGACGGCGTGATTTACAACGACCAGGGGGTGCCGATGAGTGCCCAGGTCTCCATCACGAACCCGCCGCCGGACCAGTCGGGCACCGGTCGGGAGGGGGACCCCGCCACGGCGGGGCGGGGCGGGGGGGGTCCTCCCCGGCCGCGCTTCCGGGGCCGGCAACGCTCCCGTCAGCCACCAATGAAAGCCCTCCTGCGGGGACTGAAGTGATAATTTCCGCCGGCGAGGGGAGACAGCTGACCGTACCGCTGGCGGGGATTCGCTCACCGGCGGCCGGCGCATCCCGCCCCAGCGTCCTCGACCGTTTCCTGAGCTATTCGGGGAAGCGGACCATAGGCGCGCTGGTGCCCCTCTTTGAGGCCGGACGGGATGATCGGGAAATGCGGCAAGAGCCGGTGGTGGCCCTGTCGGATGGCACGACCGAACTGCTCATGACGGTCTCCGTCGAGCCGGCCGACACCCCCGGCCTGAAATTCGTCCTGATCGGCCTGCACTTTCTTGCCCTGCAGCGCTCCGACGACCGCCACTGGCAGATACGGGCAGTTCCCCGCAAAGGTTCGAGCAGGGCGAGCCTCATGGTCGTAACCGACCGGAGCGTCGTGGCCGAATTCCCCGTCACCGTCGCTCCTCCGCTGGAGGTCGGCCCGGAGTCCTGTGCCGCCGACGCCGAGGTGTTGACCGGCCACCAGGTCGCGGTCGATCCTCCGTCCGACATCCTCCCTTTGGCCGAGGCCGGGGAGGGGGGGATGGCGGCCGCCTATGTCCACACCGCCAACTGCCTTGCCCGCGGACTGGTCACGCCGTTACGGGCGAGCGTTCCCGCTGGCAGCCGCTAAGGCCTGCCAATCTTCTCACCTGCTCCCCCTTGGAGCGTCCTCTCCTTCTACGTCGTCCCACCCATCTACCTGAAAAACTATTCAGAAGCCGATTGGTACCAATCTTCCGTAAGACCAAGTCCCCCTTTGACAAAGGGGGATTTAGGGGGATTTGCCTTTAACCTTGACAACCAAATCCCCCCGGCCCCCCTTTCTCAAAGGGGGGTAACTGCAGGCGGAAGATTAGCTTTTACCCGGTTGAAAGCGTAAGGGGGAAGCTCCCACGAAAAAAGGCCGCCCCGGGGGGCGGCCTTCTGGTGAGACAAAACAGTGTGGCAGATTAGGGGGTCATCGGGCTGGCCGGGAGCTGCCAGGCCGGGTAGGTGAAGTCGGTCCCTTTGCCGTAGACCATCTCGTTGGCGGTGGCCCAGTAGGGAGCCTTACTGGCAAGGGTGGTGCTGTTCAGGTTGGCCGGGTTGGAGGCGTAGTTGTTGAGTTGCACGATCAGGTTGTGCTTGGCAGCGTTGCCGGCGGCGGCGGAGGACTCAAAGAGCGTCTGGGCCGACCAGAAGTCGTAGTTGCCGTTCCGGATGGTGTTGCGGCGTGCGGGAATACCGTTGTACTTCACCACGTGGGCCGTTGCCGGCGGGGTGGCGTCGGCATCGGCGTAGCCGATGGAGCCGGTCCGGGCGCCGAGGCAGTTCATGAGGTCGCTGGTGGCGTCGTTGAAGAAGGCGTACACGGTCTGATTCTGCAGGAGCGGAGCGCCCCAGCCCTTGTTCATGACAGCGGCATCGAGGGTGGCGTGGGTGCCGGAGCCGGCGGCCCGGAAGCAGGCCGTGATGTTGTCGTTAACCTGTGAGGTCTTGCCGGTGACGGTGTAGGAGGCCCCGAAGTCGGACCAAAACATGGCGTTGCCGGAGAAGATGTTGACCGCCATCTCGCGGTTGATGTTGTCGAGTTGGGCGGAGACGCAGCTGATGCCGGCGCCGCAGTCCGTGGCAGCGGTGGCGGTGGTGCAGAGGTTGCCGTCGTGGGCACCGCCGGAGCACTTGCTGACGGAGACCGAGTTATCCACGAAGAAGGCGAAGGGGACGACCACCGGGCGGTAGAAGTTGAGGCCGGTGGTGGAGATCCCGGTGTAGGAACGGGTCACGTACGGATCGGCGGCGGCAGCCAGGGGGCCCTTCAACTGGCCGTAGGTCCGCTGAATGAAGGCGTCGCCGTGGACGTCGGAAGCGCCCACATCGATGGGGAGGCAGGTGTCGGGGGCGGCGCTGGCGGTGGTGCCGAAGAGTTTGCGGTCGGTGTTGTTGGTGCAGCCGGTGGTGACGTTGGGGTCAACCTGCCCCTTTACCGACAGGATGCCGTCGATGGAGTTCTTGCCGGTGTAGCGGAAGTTGATGGTGTCGTTGGCGGCGCCGTTGCAGCCGGTGCCGGTGGCGATGCCGCCGGCGGAGCCGCCGCTGTTCTTCACGACGACGTTGGTGCAGCCCGGGCCGGCCGGGGCGGCAGCCTGGAGGAAGGGACCGGAGAGGGCGGACCAGAGAGTGGCCTCGGCGGAGGCGCCGTAGAGGTTCACGTCGATGGTGGCTGCCTGGGCGATGCCGGCAACGGAGAGGACCCCGGCGGCAACCACGAGGGACTGCTTGATGCTCTTTTTCATGGTGTTGCTCCTTTTTCGTAGTGGTCGCTCTCCCCGGAATGCCGGGGAGAGACGGTGATCATGGCGAGGTGCGGCTTACTTGTTCATCTTGCGGCGGATGCCGACCATGCCCAGGAGGCCCGAGCCGAGGAGGTAGGCGGCGGCAGGAATGGGGGTGGCGGCAGGGGCAGACTGCGCATTGATGGTGGTCGTACCGTCTGCGTTAAGGGCGACCGTCAGTGCCTGAACGCCCTGTGAGTAGGCGCGGGCGGCTCCAGTGTACTGATAAAGGCTCATCGAGACCGGCGAATTTGCAGCGAGAGTGGCAAGAGATGCTTCGCCAGTGGTCGTGTAGTTAAACCCGAAAGTTGTAGTGGTAATGTTACTACCATATGAAGCAACGTTAGGCTTATCATAAGCAGAGACGTAGGAGTTTGCAAAGGACTGCGAGGCAACTATCTTGTCAGTGGTTCCAAGGGAGTTGTAATAGGTAGTAACAAGGTTTCCGAGGCTCTGAAAGTTGGTTAATCTACCAGCAGCCAGATAGGTGGTAGTCGAGGGGGCGTTCGCGGCATAGCCGCTGACACTGGCGGTTCCAGTTACAAAGTAACCGACTCTCAGGTTTGCGAGGGAGGCGGTGGCGCCGAAGTCGCTCAGCACGAAGGGGTTGGCGGTGATAGTGTTGTTGGTGGTGCCGACCAGGGAGCTGATGGTGCCGAGGTTGGTGGCGATTTCCGTGCTGCTGGTGGTGTCATAGATGACCTGTACGAGGCTCTGGTCGGTGAAGGCAGCCATTGCGCTGCCGGCCATGGCGATGCTCATCATGGCGCCGGCGATAAGTGCGATCATTTTCTTTTTCATCTTCCTGTTCTCCTTTTCTTCCTGTTCCTGTGTGTGATGTTCAGCTTCCGTAAATTACTGCCGATTCATCACCCAGGCGGCCCAGCCATCCGGTCCATCCGTCGTCCCGTTACGTTGTCCTCCGTCCCTGGAGTGGTGGATATCTCCGGATCTGTGGCTTTCCGTCACCCGGTTGCCCGGGTTTTGGCTTTATCTGAGTCGTTCTGCGGTGGGCCCGCTGGCCCTTTCTGTCGGGTCGTTGCCCGATTGCACAAACGTGTTCTATTCAATTGTATGCTGCGTTACTGCCGTAAGCCTCCTTTCGATAACGGTCGATAGTGCGATTCAAAACGACGAAAGCCCGGTTCGTGAGAAACTCCGCGACTGATTCCGCGGGTCACTGCTCTCGAACCGGGCTTTCCGGGACCTGACATTCAGGCCGGCAAAGTACCCTTGCCTTTATTCTGTTTTCACCGTGCGCCGTTTCTGCTCCGGCGCGTTCCTACCTTCCCCTGAGGATCTCCTCGAACTTCTCGATCCGGCCGATCCCCCCCTGGGAGAAATTGATCTTGATGTGGCCGGTGAATTCCTCGTTCACCAGCTTGGTCAGCTCCGAAACGAGCCGGACCAGTTTTTCGTCCTGTTTACCCGCCTTGTTTTCTTGTGCGCCCTTGACGACTACTTTCATGGAAGTGGGTCCGTTTCTCTCCGGTGTTCCTTGCTGCGTCGTGATAGTAGACATGGCAGTGTTACAGTTCGTTAAAGGTCATCTTAAGATTTTGTTGACCGCCCGATTTTTTTCCGCCTGCCGGTCACTCCGTTCCTCAGCGAACGACGTCACTCTAGCAGCGCTCTGTTACAGGGAATGAACAGATTCTTGAAAAAACGATGAATAAATATGCTTAACCTGAAAAAACGCATTCATGAATATTGTTTGGCCAAAATTTATTTAAGGACAATGGGGAGGAGGGAGATGGAAAATGCGGCGAACGCTTGAACCCTCATTGAAGTTTATTTAGCACAATGGTTTGCTTTGATGTTTTTGTGCTGAAATATCATGGTGTTATCCGAATATGAGAGCGGCCTGGCCGAGGCGGGATCGTATTCATTGTCGTCGAAAATTCATAATTCTGAAGACGTTCTGTAACATCTCTCATCTATTGTTGTCGGGTTCTGCACACAGGTTGATTAAGGGGGATGCATGAGAACGAGAACCTGCCTGCATATTTCCTGCGGTTTACTTTCGCTCTCCGTTATGGGGGGGCTCTCGGGGTGCGCCGGCACCCGGGAGGTCCGGGTGGCCCAGCCGGGCGACCGGGTGGGAGTCCACTTCGTCTGCCGCACGGCAGAGGGAGAGATTGCCTCCTCTACCTATAAGAGTGTTGCCGATGACCATTCGCTGAAAAAGGCGTCCCGGTTCCTTCCGGCCAATTCGGACGATCCCCTCGTTCTGGTTGCCGGAAAGGAGGAGGGGCAGCAGAGCGGTGCGGCGCGCGCCATCGGCTACGAAGGCGCCATTGCCCGGGTGCTCGGCGGAGAGATCGTCGGCATGGAAGAGGGCTCCCGGCATACCGTGGATGTTTCGTGGAACCGGGAGGAGAAAAGCGGCGGGACCATCTCGATGGCGCGCGTGCGGGTTCGCCCCCGGGAGATGCGGATGACCCCCGAGGAGTTCACGAAGGGGACCGGGAAAAAAGCCGAAATGGACGTGCCGTTCGTCGTCGATCCGGCAGTGCCGGGGAAAGTCACCGCCGTCAGCGCCGAGGAAGTGGTCGTAACGTTTGCCCCGGCGGGACCGTCGGTCACGACTCCTTTCGGTTCCGCCCTTGTGCGTGAGGAAGGGGACCACTACGCACTGGAGCTTCAGGTGGCGCCGGGGCAACTGGTCCGCTCCGGCGCGCTGGTGGGGCGTATCACCGACGTGAACGAGCGGACCTTCCTGGTTGACTACCGTGACCCCCTTGGTGGGGAGCCTCTGCAGTGCGACCTGACGATACTGTCGGTGGAGAAGGGAAACACGCAGCTTGGCAAGGAAAGGAACTGAACCCATGAAGAATCGCGTCAATATTCTCGTTCCCGTTGCCATTGTCGGGGCAGTTCTGTTCTTCGCCGCCGCCGTCCCTGCGGCGGAGCAGCGTCCCGCCGGGCAGGCTTCCCGCAATGGCGCTCCTTCCGCTGAACGGATTGCCGTCGGAAAGGGTGATCTCGCTACGGTCAACTATACGATGACGCTGGAAGACGGGACTCTGGTGGCAACCACCGACCGTGCCGTGGCCGAGGATCAGGGGCGGAAACGGATCGGGGAGTTCCCGAGCGATGCCGACTTCCGGCCCGAGCAGGTACTGGCCGGTTCGCCGGCGTCGGTGCCCGGCATCGGCGAGGCGGTGGTGGGGATGGAAGTCGGCCGGCGGGCAAAGGTGGTGCTGCCGCCGGAAAAGGCGTTCGGTCTTACCGATACCCAAAAGCGGGTTCAGCTTCCTATAAAGCACACCATCCCGCGGATCATTACCATGCCGGCCCGCGAGTATGTGAGCCGTTTCGATTCGCTGCCGGTCGTCGGCAAGGATGTCACGCTGGTTCCCTATTTCCCCGCCCGTGTCACGAAGGTGGACGAGAAGGAGGCGGAGCTCGAATTCTCGGCCGTCGACGGCACACGGTTCGAGGAAAAGTTCGGTCAGACCGTCGTTGCGGTGAAGGGCGACGAAATAACGATTACGCTTCAGCCGCGCATGGGCGCGCCATTCGAGATGGGGGGGAAGGCGGGGACCATCGTCTCCGGTGACGGGGCCACGTTTACCGTCGACTTCAACGGGCCGCTGGCGGGCAAAACGGTCGTTGCGGAACTTGAGGTTACTGGTCGCGCCGATGCGGCGTCCTTTGCGGGCGTGACGATCCCCTGGCAGGAGAATTACGACGGGGCGCTCACCGCCGCACGCCGCGACGGCAAGCCGACCGTTCTGGTTCTCTATGCCGACTGGTGCCAGTGGTGCAAGCGGCTCCTCACCGAATCGCTCGTTGACCCGCGGGTCCTCACTCTGCGTGACTCTTTTGTCTGGGCGAAGGTCAATTCCGACAAAGAAACGTCCTACAAGGACAAGTACGGCCAGAACGGTTTCCCGCTGGTCATAGTCCTCGACCGGGAAGGTTCCGTCATCCGGCGGATCGACGGTTTCCGGGACGCGCGTGCATTGCGTGACGAACTTGCGGCGATCCTGTAGCGGGACGCATGAATCTTGTGGTTATGAGAGGAGATGTATTTCCGATGTCCCTGTTGACTGAACGTGCCGCCGGCTTCCGTCGTTACGCCGCACCTTCGCTGTTTGCGTTCGCGCTCCTGATCTCCGGCGTGGAGAGGGCCCCGGCTGCCGAGACGGCCACCGGAGAGTCCGCGCCCGCTGCCCAACCCGCTGGGGAAGAAGAGGTGAAGTTTGCCATCAGCCGTTTCAGTGTGAGGGGGAATACGGTCCTTGGCGAGGACGAGATCGCCCAGGTTCTTGCCCCCTTTGTCGGTACCGGCAAGACCGCGGCCGACGTGGAAAAGGGCCGGGACGCCCTTGAGCAGTATTACCACAAGGAAGGGTTTCCGACGGTGGTCGTCAACATCCCCGAGCAGAAGGTGGAAAGCGGCTACATTTCCCTCGAAGCCATCGAGAACCTGATTGGCGACGTGACGGTCACGGGGGGGCGGTGGTACTCTCCCGGGCTCATTCTGCGCGAGCTCCCCTCCCTGAGGAAGGGGGAGATCGTCTATGTGCCGGAGGTCGAGAAGGATCTCGGGAAACTCGCCGAAATCCCCGATCTGAAGGTCGTTCCGTCCATGGTGCCGGGGAAGGCGCCGGGCACGGTCGATTTCGAGCTGAAGGTCGAGGATTCGATCCCGTTGCACGGCAGTATCGAACTCAACAACCGCAACAGCCTCAATACGACACCCCTGAGGGTCAACGCGACGCTCAGCTACACCAACCTGTGGCAGAGGCTCCATGCCCTGACCCTGCAGTACCAGACCGCACCGGAGAAGCCGTCGGAGGTCCAGGTAGTCTCCGGTTCCTACCTGATGCCGGCCCCGTGGGAGAAGGAGCACAAGGTGGTCCTCTACGGGCTCTATTCCGACAGCGAAAGCGGCTTCGGCGAAGGATTCAAGACCAAGGGAAAGGGAGAGGTCGGCGGACTCCGCTACCTCATTCCCCTGCCGCCGCTTGATTCGTACAGCCACAACCTCGCTCTGGGGGTCGATTACAAGCGTTTTCGGGATGTGTCGGACAAGGAGCTGGTGGTCAGCTATCTGCCGGTTTCCGTTGCCTATAACGCCTCGGTTCCCGACTCGACCGGCAGCACCATCTTTAACTCCAGCCTGGGCGTTTCGTTTCGCGGCGCCGTGACCAGCAGTGAAGAGTTCGATAAGAAGCGTGCCAAGGCGCGGGGCAATTACGTGATCCTGACTGCCGGCCTGGAGCGCACGCAGCACCTCCCCGCAAAGATGATGCTCGACCTCAAGGTGGACGGCCAGCTTACCGACCAGCCTCTCATCTCTAACGAACAATATGTGGCCGGCGGCCTCGATACCGTCCGCGGCTACCGCGAAGGAGAAGCATCCGGCGACAACGGCATCCATGGGACCGCCGAGCTGATGGCACCTGAGCTCGGTGCCGTGACCGGTTACGGTGAGCGTTTCACCGCAATTCCCTATCTCTTCTTCGACTACGCCTCCCTCAGTCTCAAAGAGCCTCTGCCGGAGCAGGCCGCCAATTTCACGCTCATGGGGACCGGCGTCGGCATCCGCGGCACGGTGCTCAAGGCGCTGGACTACCAGCTCGACTGGGCCTATGCCCTGCGCGACATGAAGGGCTCGCCGGACAACACCCGCGAAGGTACCTCCCGGGTGCTGTTCAAGGTTAAATACCAGTTCTGACGGAATGCCGCCGGCCGGCGGACGCAATCCACGCTGCGCATGCGCTGCCTGTGCGGCGTGAGGAGAACGTACCATGCTGAAAAAGATAAGCGCCATTACCCTGACGGTGAACATGATTTCGTTCCCTGCGCTTTCCGATGCGGGGCAGTCGCCCCGTTTCAAGTCCATGTCCGCGGTCCCCCTGCCTCCGTCCGTCACTCAGTTGCCGGTACTCAAAAACGTCGTCTCCGGGGTGCTGACACCGGTCACCGATGGGGCCAGGAACACCATGACGGTGACCCAGACCCAGGACAAGGCCGTCGTCGACTGGCAATCGTTCGATGTCGGTTCGCAAGCCACCGTCAGTTTCACGGGGCAGCAGAACTGGAGCGTTCTCAACCGGATCGATGACGTAAAGCCGAGCCTCATTTTCGGCAAGGTTCTCGCGGACCAGCGGGTCATCCTCGTCAACAGGAACGGCATCTACTTCGATAAGGGCTCCCAGTTCAACAGCCAGTCCCTGACCGCGTCGTCGCTCTCCCTCTGGAAAGCGGATTTCGACAAGGGGGTCATGAAGTTCCGGTCCACCGACGAGAGCGGAACCGCCTACACCCCCGGTCCCATAATTAACGCGGGGACCATGGGGCCGGCATTGGTCAGAAATGCCGACGGCAGCATTGTGACGAATCCCGACGGCTCGGCGAAAATCCTCCCCGGCAATTCGGTCTACCTCGTGGGGGGGAGCGTCGAAAACAGCGGGACCATCACCGCACCGGTGGGGCAGATCGGCCTGGCCGCCGGCGACACCGTGGAGATCAGGCCCGACGACAGGGGACCGAACGCGGTGGCGGTGACCATGCCGGCTTCGCCCACGCTCTCCTATGACGTGATCAACCACCCGAGCGGCGTCATGACCGCGGAAACGGGCCTGGTGGGGATGTATGGCGGGACGGTGACCCAGAACGGCATTATCCGGGCGGTTACCGCGGTCAAGAAGAACGGGCAGATCGAACTCAAGGCCAGCAACCGGATAATCACCGGTGCCGGAAGCGAGACCAGCACCCCCGTCTCCGATGACCCGGAGACGGTGAACGAAACCTTTCCGGAGCAGAAGGGGATCATCACCCTCGGGGGGCTCGACCCCAGCCGGCCGGTGGTGGTGGATGGCGTCCAGACCGGGCGCATCGAGCTCAATGGCGTTATGCGCTCCCAATCGGGGAATGTGTACCTGTCGGCTACGGACCGCGTTTTCATGGGGGCCGGCAGCCTCCTCGACGTGAGCGGCGTCATCCAGCAAAAAGCCAAGCCGGCCGAGGCGAATCTCCTGGAGGCAAAACTGACGAGCCAGAAGCTCAGCGACGATTTCCTCCAGAAAAACGGCCTGCTGTTCAACGCCTCCATCAAATTCGACGCCCACCTCGGCTCGACGATCGGCAACGTTTCCGACTACCTGCTGCAGCGCGACGTGACGGCCCAGGACAGGAGCATATCGGGCGGAATGGTCAGGGTTACCAGCAAATCCGGCGACATTGTGATGAAGAAGGGTGCCCAGATCCTTATGGGGGGCGGGAAGACCCACTACAATGCCGGTTCCTACGCCATTACCACCCTCGTTTCCGGAGGGAAGTCGTATTTCATCCACGAAGCGCCCACAAACCTCGCGTACGACAGGATAGGCGAGCGCCGCCTCTACCGCCCCGAGCATGACGAAGGGGGGGATGCCGGCACGCTGACATTGCTCGGTCGGAAGATCTATCTGGACGGCGCCATCGACTCCTCCGTCACCAGGGGGCTCTATCAGACGAAAACCGCGGAGCCGACGGATGCCATCGGAAGGCAATACGCGAGAGGTCTCAGGGAGCCCAAGGGTGGCACCCTTGAAATCGGGGACGTGATTGTCGCGGACCGGCTCAACTCGTCCGTGCGAAGTCTCGACCTCGTTACCGGCGACATCACCATCAAGGGGGGAGCGCTGAATGAATCGGCCGACATCACCGCCGACTCCGATGTCCAGCTTGCCGGTCCGTCCCGCATCTCCGCCGATCTCCTTTCCGGTGCGGGGCTGAACACCCTGTTCGTTTCCGGCAACGGGACCCTGAGTATCGAAAAGGGGGCCCGGATTGCCGTCCAGCCCACCGGAACCATCAACGCCGTTGCCGAGAGGATCGTGCATGACGGTGAGCTGGCGGCGGCGGGGGGGACGATCAAGCTCCAGACGATCGACAGCGTGAAGCCGCTCGATGCTCCCGTCACCCAGCGCATTTTCCTCGGCGAGCATAGCGTGACGTCCGTAGCGGGCGAACGGCTGGACGAGGCCCTGCCTTCCGGCGTATGGCGCGGCTTTGCCCGGACTGCCGGAGGCTCGGTCGAGATCAAGGACCGGGCGCGGGAGGGGGGGCTCGGGGTCGGGGTGACGGATGGCGCGCTCATCGACGTCAGCGGCGGATATTATGCCGATGCCAACCGGAAGGTGACCGGTGGCGACGCGGGGACCCTGCAGATCCAGGGAGAGACCATGATCCTCCACGGGGAGATGCGCGGCGATGCCCTCCTCGGCAAGAAGGGGGGAAGCATTCTGCTTCACGGGGGTGACGTCACCGTTTCCCGGGAGCGTGACGCCATGCCGGCATCGTTCGGGAAGGATACGGCGGTCCCCGACCCCCTCAAGGGGAAACTCAACCTCTGGACGGGGGCGCTGGACTGTTCCGGTTTCTCGCGCATCGAACTCAGATCGGCCGGCGATCTTACCGTGACCGACGGGGCCGTGCTCGCTCCGTCCCTGACGCGTCAGGTGGTGCCGCTTGCGGGGAGGGTGTTCCACAGGCAGTTGCAGGATGCCCCCCCCGAGCTTGCGGGTCAGACGTGGGTCCGGGGAACTGCCGGCATGCAGCTTGACCGCAACGCCGAAGGGCTCAACGACAACACCGCCGCCACCTTGTCGATTCGCCCCGGGGCCACGGTGAACGTTGCCCCCGGCGGGGAAGTTACCCTGACCGGGCAGCAGGTGAACATCGCCGGAAGCATCATCGCCCCGGCAAGCACCGTCGGCATCGAGGCAAAAAATGGCGATCTCACGGTCAAAGGCGGCGCGAAGATCACCGCCTCAGCCTACAACCTGAACGATATCGCCCCGGTTGCCAGCTATGTTCCGCTGGGGATCACTCCCTTGAACGGCGGAACCGTCTCGCTCAAGACCCCCGGCACCCTGACCCTCGAAGGCGGTTCCGCCATCGATGTCTCGGGCTCTGCCCCCGCAACGGCATACCTGAAGAGGGCCGACGGCCGGATCAGCCAGGCGGTGGTGGCGGGTGCCCCCGGAGCGGTGTCGTTCGACAGCGGCATGCTCGCGGACAACTCCCGACTGACGGCCTTCTCATACCTGCCGGGGATGCCGGGAGGGAGCTTTTCCCTCACGTCGCGGAATCCGGCCGGTATCAGCCTCGACCAGGCACTCTTCTCGCGGCTGACGACAAACGGCTTTGACAGCCTGTCGTTCATCGTCCCGGGAACCATGACCCTTGCCGGCCCGATCGCGGCCACAGCCGGCAGGAGCATCGCCCTGAACACCCCCGAGCTGCTGGTGACCGACAATGCAACCCTCGCCGCTCCCTGGATCCGCCTGTTAAACGGCTCTTCACAGGTGGAAACCACGGGGCGGAGTCCCGTGGCCGGTAACGGTTCTCTCTCGCTGAAGGGGAGCTGGATCGATCTGGAAGGCGACGTGGCGATCTCCGGGGCCGGGAAGGTGGAGCTTTCCGCACAGGAAACGATCCGGGCAACGGACCGGAAGTACAACAACAACACCATCCCGGGGATCTGGCTGGGCCGCCTGGCGACTCCCGGTGCGCTCTCGCTGGTCTCCAGCGTCGTGTATCCGACCTCCCTCTCCAACTTCACCTTCTCTGCCGGCGGCGACATTTCGGTGGCACCTTCGGGAAGCCAGGCCCCCCTCCTGGCCTCGGCAGGGGGGAGGCTCGCTTTCGAAACGCCCGGCTCCATAACCGTCAGCGGCTCCATTGCCGCGCCGATGGGGACGGTCGATCTGAAGACAACGGGCCAGGACAAAAGGATCTACGTCGAGAAGGGTGCCCGCATCTCGGTAACGGGGCAGGCCCTGGCGAAATATGGCTCCTCCGACGAGGTGAGCTGGACGATCACGGACAGGGCCAGCGCCAACGACCGGGATGTGACCGCCGAACCCGCCAAGGGGATTACCCTGAGCGCCGGCAAGGGTGAGGTGATCGTCCGCGGCGGCGCCACCGTCGATGCGTCGGGAGGGGGAGGGATTTTCAGCTACCAGTTCCAGCCCGGCATCACCGGCACCAATGATCCGCTGAAGAAAAAGGGGCGCTACGTCATCATGCCGGACAATTCCGTCCGGATTCCGGGTGACGCGGTCTATCTGTCCGGGGGGAACGGGCTGGCACCGGGGGTGTACAGCCTCCTCCCCGAGGAGTATGCATTTCTCCCCGGCGCCCTGGTCGTGACCGACCTGGGGGTCACCGTCGCGCCGAACGAGGCGAGAACGACCAGTGAGGGATACGTGGTAGCTGCCGGGTACCGGACGACCCAGGGGAGCGGCACGACCGCGTCGCTCTGGAAAGGGTTCGAGATCAGGCGGGCGGCGGATGTTCTCAAGGAGGGGAGCTTCAATCCCCATATCCTCGTTGCCGGAAACGGCGGCGACATGACCGTGAGCGGGGCCACGACGATCATCGAGGGAACGCTGGCCGCGGCTGCCCTTCCGGGAGGGACGGGCTTCCAGGGTGGCGTGGTCAACCTCAGTGGCAGGAACATGACGATTCTCAAGACGCCGCTCCCCCTTCCCGCGGGATTCGGCGTCACGACGCCCCTGGAGGACCGGTTCAAGGGGACCTTCCAGATTGCCGATTCGTCCATATCCGACAAGGGGTTCAGAGAGGTCCGGCTGGGGAGCTACAATGCCGCCGCCCCCACCGACCCGGGCACCACCTCGACTGTTACCATCGAGACGGGGAGTACGGTGAATGCGGGTGCGATCACGGTCGGCGCGGCCGATGCCATCACCCTCAAGGACGGGGCCACGGTGAACGCCACCGGGACCGGCGCGCAGAGCGGAACGGTAAGCCTGGTCACCGGGGGAACACTCTCCATCGGCCAGAACGGGGCGGTTTCCGGCGTGAACGGGGTTGTTCTCGACACAACGGCCCTTGACCTGAAGGGAACGGTACAGAGCAGCAAAGGAGAGGTTGCCCTCAAGAGCGACAGGATCATCTATACCAGCGACGCCGATACGGACCGGAGCGCCCGGGCACTGTACGTGACCGACAGTCTCTGGAGAACCCTCTCGGCTAATCCGGTCATGCGTCTGGCGTCGCGCTCCGACATGCTTTTCCGCAGCAATTTCGCCCTCGACAACGGCGGCCGGTTCACGCTGGAAGCCTCCCGGATCGGCAGCGTCAACGGCGCCACCGTCACGGTCGGTTCGGATACGAATCGCCTGAAGAGTTTCACCATGAAGGGTGTCGGCTCGAATCCGAGGAGTGCCCCCCAGAGCGGGAACGGGGTTTTCACCGCCTCTGCCGATTCGATCGCCGTCGGGCCGGGAAGCCAGGTCCTGGACGGCTTCGCCTCCGTGAATATCCGGGCGAAGAACGACCTCACCTTTACCGGCGTCGGAACTCTCGCGACGGCCGGGGATATGGATCTGCAAGGGGGACGCATCACCGGGGCGGGATATCGAACCTCCCAGGATGTGTACCAGAAGGGTGACTACGCGGTCAGCGCCGGCGGCGTTCTCACCACGGAGGGGACGACCGGAACGGCGGGAACCTCGGCCGTGCCCGGCGGGAAGCTTGCCTTCGAGGCCCGCAGTATCACCCACTCCGGGGCCATTGACCTTCCGTCGGGAACGGTTTCCATGAAAGCCACGGGAACCGGTGCCGATGACGGGATCTATCTGAAAGCGGGAAGCAGCATTGCGGCCAAGGGGAAGAATTTCGCAACCGCTGCCAGCGACGTGAGCATCCCCTTCGACGGGGGGAGCGTGGAACTCAATGCCGGGGCAGGCACCTTCCGGCAGGAGGCGGGCGCTGTCATCGATGTCTCGGCCGAGGCGGGTGGCGATGCCGGTCGCATAGCCGTTGCGGCCGTCAATAAGGCCGCGGAGCTCTCCGGTACCCTGAGCGGAACAGCCGGAGCGGGGAACCGGGGGGGAAGTTTCTCGCTGGACACCCAGTCGGTCGCGGACCTTTCCACCCTTGCCGGAAAAGTCGCTGGCGGAGGGTTTACCGATTCCATAGCGGTCAGGGCCCGGACCGGGGACCTGACGCTCGATGGCGGCAAGACCCTGAAGGGATCGGACGTCCGTCTTGCCGCCGACGCCGGTGCCATCACCGTGAACGGAACGGTGGACGCTTCGGGTGCAACGGGCGGGGTGGTGGACCTTGCCGCCGCCAATGCCGTGGTGGTGGGCACCACCGGTCAGATTCTGGCGAAGGCGGGAGGGACCGGCACGGGGAATGGCGGCGACGTCTCCCTGCGTTCCGTCAACGGGGCGGTTCAGGTCGCCGGAACCATCGATGCGGGCGGCTCGACAGGGGGCAGGGGGGGGACCGTCACGCTTGATGCAGGCCGTACCGCAACCGGCGGGTCCGCTGCCGACAACGATGTGATGGTTGTCCTTTCCGGATCGGTCACCGGTGCCGACCGGCTTGACGTGGTGGCAACCAGGACGGACCGGCAGGCGCAGCAGATCCTTGCCGTGGACGGGACCATGATTGCGGCGAAGGATGCGGAAAACCAGGCCTTCGTGGCCAATGCCGCCTCTGCCGCCGCCCGCCTGCGGGACGCATTCGTCGCCGGGGGGGGGAAGGCGGAGTCATTCCATTTCCGTCCGGGGGTCCAGATCGAGAATGACGGGGCGATCAACGTGGCAGGGCCGGTTGCCCTGACCGGATACCGCTACGGCGGCGAAGCGGGGGTGCTGGGGCTGCGGGCGACCGGCAACCTCACCGTGAGCCAGGACATCATGGACAATCCGACGGCGGTACCGGCGCTCCACAGTTCCACCGCCGCGGAGTCGTGGCGGATCGGGCTGGTTGCCGGCGCGGACCGGAACGCCGCGGACCGGATGGCTACGGTCAGGAACGTGGGGGACATTACCGTAGCGGACAAGAAACGCGTCTATACCGAGCGGGGAGGCATCGACTTCGCGGCCGGCAATAACATGACCATCAACCAAGGTGGCACGGGAACCATGATCGACAGCACCACCCCCTTTGTGATCGGGAGCTATGCCGGCCCCATCCGGGGAGCCGTGGGGAACGATCTCAAAATGGCGGGAGCCATCCAGACCGCCACCGGGAATATCAGGATCAATGTCGGGAACGATCTGTACACGCAGACCGACTCACTTCACAAGCTCGGCGCGATCCGCACCCTTGGCGAGCACGCCGACTTCGCAAACAAAATGGGTAATTTCTGGGAATACGGCAATGGCGGCAGCATCGCGCTCCGGGTCGGCCGGAACATCAACAACCCCGCCGACACCAGCAGCAATGTCATCATCACCAATGCCTGGGACAAGACCTATGCACGCTGTTCCGACCCCTCCTGTCGTTCTCTCCCCAAGGTGTGGGGGGCGAGCTACCAGACCGATACCCGGGCAAATACCCTGACGACCAGCGGCCTGGCCACCCTCGGCGGGGGGAGCCTCGATATCCGTGCGGGAGGGGCGTTCATCGGCCAGGCGGGAACGTTCGGCGCCGGAAATCTCCGTCTCACGACGGGAGGCGACATGAAGGGGCGGTTCCTGGTGAGGCAGGGGGAGGGCAAACTTCGTTCGACCGGAAACCTGGGAAGCACGAATGACCGGCCGGTCTTCGAAATGTTCGACGCCGACCTGCGGGTAACCGCGGCGGGAGATACGCTGGTCGGCGGGGTGGTCAACCCCGGCCTGGCCCGGCCCGGCATGGAGATCGGTTCCGGCAACAACCTGCGGCTGCGCAACCTTTACGGGCAATCCGCCGCGATACGGCTGGCGTCCCTCGGGGGGGATGTGGCCCTGTCGACCCGCTCGTTCTATACGGTTACCTCAGCCAGTTCCAATGGGTCGAGTGTGCTCCCCTCCACCCTTGAGGCCTACGCGGGACGCGCCATCCGCCTTGAAACCGCATCCCTGATGCTTTCACCGTACAAGTCGGGCAATTTGAGACTTGCCGCCGCCGGCGATATTTCGGGGGTTGTTCCGTCGGGCATACCCGACAACGTTCTGCAGACAACCTTCATCAAGATGCTGGAAACCGATCCCGATCTCTCCACGATGTATGGCGAGGCAAGCCGCTTCGATCCGAACAGCCTGTGGCTGAGGACCAGGGAGGCCTCTCTGCTCCACAAGAACGATTCGCAGCCGGTGAAGATCACTGCCGCAGGCAACGTGACGAACCTGGAGCTGCTGATTCCGAAGAGCGCCGCGATAACAGCGGGTGCGGACGTCCGCAACCTGATCCTTGCCGGTGAGAACCTCAACGAGGGCGACACGACCCTCGTCAAGGCGGGGGGGGATATCGAACTTGCGACCCGCAAGATCAAGACGATTTCCGTCGGTGCCAACAACAAAAAGAGCATACAGAAGAATCAGAATAATACCGGCATCAAGATTGACGGTCCGGGTTCCTTTGTGATGCAGGCCGGAGGCAGCATCGACCTGGGCGACTCGGACGGGATCGACACCAACGGCAACGGCCTGAACTATCTGCTTCCGAAAAAGGCGAGCACGATCGTTCTGGCGGCGGGTGTGGGACAGCAGCTCTCGGGTGACGGGACAACCGCCTTGATGGGGTCCATAAAGAAGAGCGGCGAGGAGTACAGCAACCTGAAGGCGACCGGCGACGGGGCAGGAGCTGACGCGGTCCTGGCAAAGGCCCGCCAGAACTCTATCGATCCCCTGTTCAGCGGCCGTCCTTCCGGCTCCATCAGCATGGTTTCTTCCGAGGTTTCGAGCAAGGGGGGGTCGGATGTCTACCTCATTGCCTCCGGTGATGTCAACGTCGGCAAGTCGGCCTTTGTCGACAAGGATATGGACAAGAGCTCGATTCCGCCAACAGGGGTGACCACTGCGGCGGGGGGGGACATCGGGGTGCTGGCCCGCGGAAACATCAACGTCAACGAGTCCCGGATCATGACGTTCTTCGGCGGCAACATCACCGTCTGGAGCGATCATGGCGATATCAACGCCGGCCGCGGTTCGCGGACGGCCATCAGCGCCGAGGCCCCGAAGACCGTCTTCAATGCCAGTACCAATCAGTACGAATACAAGTTCACCGCGCCGGCGGTCGGCAGCGGCATCAGAACGCTCACCTACGATCCTGACGGGGTGCTGGGTCCCCTCAAGGCGCCGGAGACGGGGGACATCGCGCTCGTTGCTCCCAACGGCGCGATCGACGCCGGCGAAGCGGGTATCGTGGGAAGACGGGTCACCCTCGGTGCCCGGGAGGTTCTTAACCGCCAGGCCATTGGTGCCCTGCTTTCCGTGGTCGGTGCGCCCAAGGCCTCCGGGGCGGTCAGCCTCGGCTCCATGAGCGGGTCGAACTCACTGGCCCAGAGCAGCCGGATGGTCGAGAAGGTTTCTTCTCTCGGCGGAGAAGGGGACCGTTCCACAAATAATGAAGCAAAGAAGGTCGACAAGTTCCTCTCTTCCTGGATCGACGTGAAATTCATCAGTTTCGATCAGGAGCAGCAGGAAGGCGAAGGCCGGTAATTCCAGATATGAGGGAAGAGGTGCGCTTAATGAAGAACGTGATGAAGGTGAGATGGAGCAGACCGTTGATGGCAGCGGTTGCGGCGCTTACGATGCTGCATGCCGTCAGTGCCCACGCCTGGTGGGAAAAGAAGTGGGAATTCCGCAAGAAGATTGCCTTCGACCTGAGCGACAAGGGGGCCGGCATCAAGGAAAACCTGGCCGACGTGCCGGTGCTGGTCCGGCTGCACGCGGGGAACTTCGATTTCACCAAGGCGAAGGACGACGGGTCCGATCTGCGGTTCATGGCGGCCGATGACAAGTCGCCCCTCAAGTTCCACATCGAGAAATACGACCCCAAACAGGCCATTGCCCTGATCTGGGTCAGGGTCCCGCAACTGGCCGGCGGAGGAACCCAGGATTCCATTCTGCTCTACTACGGCAACAAGGGGGCACCCGCGGCGGCGGATGCCGGCGGAACCTATGACACCGGCCAGGTGGCGGTCTTCCACTTCGGAGAGAAGGAAGGGGCGCCCCACGATGCCACCGCCTACGGGAACCACGGGGCCGACTTCGCCGGCAAGCTCGGAAATCCCGCCGTCATCGGCAGCGGCGCCACCTTCAACGGAACCAGCGACCGGCTGGTGATCAAGCGGTCGCCGTCGCTCAACTTCGCCAAGGGGTTCACCTTCTCCGCCTGGGCCAAGCCGGCGTCGGCCCAGCCCGATGCCCGCCTCTTCTCCTTCAGCGACGGGAAGCAGGGGATCGAGGTCGGTATCGCCCAGGGGAGCGTCTATGCCCGGGTCGACGGCGCGACGACCGGCCGGACTCCCGCCATCAACCCCCAGAGCTGGCATCACGTGGCAGTGACCGCGGAACCGGGAAAGCGGCTCGTGGTCTACCTTGACGGCAGGGAAGCCGCCACGGCGAACCTTGGCGCCTCGATGCCGTCGCCGACGGCAGACCTCGTGGTAGGTGGAACCCAGACGGGAGGAGCACTGTTCGCCGGCGAGATGGACGAGGTGGAGATCTCCTCCGTCGCCCGCCCGGCTGCCTGGTTTACGGCCGCGGTGGCCGGCCAGGGCGAGGGGGGGAAGCTGACGGCCTACCAGCAGGAGGAGAAGGGTGGGGGGGGCAGCGAAGACCTGACCATCCACCTCATGAAAGTGATCGCCCGCTCCATCACCCTGGACGGCTGGCTGGTCATCGGCCTCTGCTCGTTCATGCTCGTCTGGGGGATTCTGATCTTCATCCGCAAGTTCTTCATGCTGCAGAAGATCAGCAAGAGCAATAAATACTTCATGGAGAGCTTCGGCGAGCTGGAGGACCCGCTTGCCCTGGAGGAGGACGAGGGGTTCAGCGACTCGTCGCTCTTCCGCGTCTACCAGGCGGGGTTTGACGAGATCCAGCGGTGGGTGGACAGACAGGACCCGGAAAAGGATCTGGCGGTGCTGCCGCGTTCGATCCTGCACAACTTCCGGGCCACCCTCGACCGGGCGAGCACCACTGAGAGCCACAAACTGAGCGCCTGGATGCTGGTCCTGACCCTTGGCATCTCCGGCGGTCCGTTCTGGGGGCTCCTCGGTACGGTGTGGGGGGTTATGAACACCTTTGCCAGCCTGGCGGAATCGGGCGAGGCAAACCTCTCGGCCATCGCGCCGGGGGTCGCCTCGGCGCTGGCCTGTACGCTGTTCGGCCTCTTCGTCGCGATTCCGTGTCTCTTTGCCTACACCTACCTTGCCAACCAGATGAAGTACATCAACGCCGCCAACCGGCACTTCACCGAGGAGTACGCCATCAAGGTCGAAGGCGCTTACGGGGGGACGCAATGAAAGCTCCGGCTGATGACGGCGAGGCGCTTCCCGAGATCAACGTCGTTCCGCTCCTCGACCTCGCCTGGAACCTCCTGGTGGTCTTCATGATCGTGGTGACCGCGTCGGTGCAGGGGATCAACGTCAACCTCCCCAAGGCGAGCGCCGCCGCCGGGAAGATCAAGCCGTCCACCAAGGCGATCACCATTGCCGCGGAAGGGACCATCTATCTGGACAGCTTTCCCGTGACCCTCCCCGAACTGGAGGCACGGCTGCGGCAGGCAAAGTCCAGCGACCCCAATCTGCCGGTGGTGGTGCGGGGTGACGAGAAGGTGGAATACAAGAACGTAATCGCCGTGCTCGATCTCCTGTCAAAACTGGAGATCACCCAACTCGGTCTGGTTACGCAGAAACTGGTCAAATGATGGCGACGAAGAAACACAAGAAACAGAAGCTCGTGGCAGCCTGGGTGGTCCCCGGGATGGTTGTCGTCGTCCTGGCCGGTCTCGTGGGGTTTGTCGTCAAGGTCATGCTTTCCGACGACGGCCCCCGGCGCCAGGAGAAGATGACCTCCGTCACCCTGGTGAAGCCGCCACCGGAGCAGCCGAAGGAGAAGCCTCCCGAGCCCGAAATGCCGAAGGAGGTGCCGAAGCAGACCATCGAGACGCCGATCGACACCCCCCAGCAGGCGGCCCAGCCCAACCAGTCGGCGGACCCGGGCCCCCCTGCCGGTGCCGATCTGGGGGTGGATGCCGATGGAGGCGCCGGCGGCGACGGGTTCGGCCTGGTCGGCAGGAAAGGGGGGCGGGCGATCACCCTCGGCGGCGGAGGTGGTGGCGGCGGTCCCAGTCGCCTGTCGCTCCTTTCCAAGTATGGCTGGTACAGCCGGAAGGTTCAGGATGAGATCAAGTACAAGGTGAGGAAGCAGCTCGAACAGGACGGTGTCCATAAAGGCAAGTTCGAAGCTGTCGTCAGGATCGTTCTCGATGGGGGCGGAACCGTCGTCAAGTACCAGATTCTGACCCCATCGGGAAACGACAAGATGGATTCCGCGGTCAGGACGATCCTCGGTCAGATCAGGGTCAGCGAACCCCCGCCGGAAGGGATGCCCAAGGGGATGACTTTCAGGATTTCATCACAGGGATAGGGTGAGGGCATCCTTTCCCGGGTGGATGAGTCGCAAAGATACTAACGCAATCGGAGGGAATGTATGAAGAAGCGCTTCAAGGCGCTTGCCGCGGTGCTCTGCACGTCGACGGTATTTGGTGCGATCAGCCCCGTTCTCGGGGCAGAAAATGGGGGCAGCCAGGCTGCCGCGCAGTTGATAGAGCTGCTGAAGGCCAAGCAGATCATTTCCGCCCAGGAGGCGGCACGGCTCGTGGGCAAAGGCGAGGGAGCCGATCTGGAGAAGACCCTGGCCGGGTTGATCGGCATGCTTCGCGGCAAGGCGCTCATCAGCAACGATGAGGCCGTCAGCCTGCAAAAAGCCCTGGTGCCGTCCGCGGGAACCGATGCCGCACAGAAAGAGGTGGCTGCGGCTGCCCGGCCCGAGGCGACGCCGCTGCTCCGCGACGACAAGGGCTTTATCGAGCGTCTCCGGGGCCAGTGGGTCAAGGGTGGCTACTCGGGCGAGGAATTCGATCAGATGGTGAGCGAAAAGCCGGATGTGGCAGCGACCATCGGCAGGATGCGCGTGATGGGTGCCGTTTCCGGTGACGATGCCGATGCCCTTGAGCGCGAGTACCGGAGCAACTACCTCTCCGGCGCCGTGGGCCAGATGCTCGAAGAGAAGGAAAAGGAGTCCCTCCCGCTTGTGAGGAGCGCCGTATCGGCTGACATCGATGAGAAGATCGGCTCCCAGTTCAAGGGGCAGTGGTGGAAGAACGTCAAGCTCACCGGCGATCTGAGGGTCCGGTACGAAGGGGACTTCTTCGACAAGAACAATGCGCAAATTGAGAAGCTGGATTCCAACCAGCAGCCCTTTTCCCCTGGCCAGCTGATGAATACCACCAACGATCGGCAGCGCTTCCGGATCAGGGCGCGCCTCGGTGTTATCGCAAAGGTCAACGATGATGTCCAGGCGGAGGTAAGCCTGGCCACCGGCAATACGACCGACCCGGTTTCCACCAACCAGACCCTCGGCGACTCCCTCAACAAGAAGACGATCACCCTGGACAAGGCCTATCTGAAGTGGAGTGCCGCCAAATCGGCCGATGTCTGGTTCGGACGCTTCCCGAACCCCTTCTTCAGCACCGACCTTGTCTGGGACCCGGACATCAACTTCGACGGTTTCGCGGTGACCTACCAGCCCAAGCTGAGCGATTCGTTCTCGCTGTTCTTCAATGGCGGCGCGTTCCCGATCCAGGAGGTGGAGCTCTCCCAGCACGACAAATGGCTCCTGGGGGGGCAGGCGGGGGTACGGTACATCCAGTACCAGAACTTCATCGCCAAAGCGGCCGTTGCCTATTACACCTTTGAAAACATACAGGGGAAGATGAACTCTTCAAATCCAGCAAACACCGATAATGATTACACCGCTCCGCTGTTCATGCAGAAGGGGAATACTATCTTCAACATTAACAGCTTGAATGGGAGGACTGCAAAGTATGCCTACGCTTCAAAGTTCAAGGAGCTCAACGTCAACGGCTCGTTTGATCTCGGCATCTGGCATCCGCTGCACCTCGTTGTCTACGGCGATTACGTGAAGAACCTCGGGTACGATGCGAAGGAGGTCTCCACCCTGCTGGACCCTGCGGACCCTGTGCGGGATGCCCAGACGACGGGGTATCAGATCGGCCTCTCCGTGGGGCATTCCGATACGACCGACTTCGGCACGTGGAAGATATTCGGCTCCTATAAATACCTGGAGCGGGATGCCGTTGTCGATGCCTTCACCGACTCCGATTTCAACCTGGGGGGGACCAACGCGAAGGGGTGGATTGTCGGCGGGAGCTTCGGGCTCGCCAAGAACGTCTGGCTGTCGACACGCTGGCTGACTGCCAACGAGATTTCCCAGGACCACGAGCTTTTGGGACCATCAGGGCCCGGTCCGCTCTCCATCGATGTCTTTCATCTGGATCTGAACGCCAAGTTCTGACGCGCCGTTCAAGCGAACGGCATTACGGAGGGGAGGGGCGGCTCGATGGCCGCCCCTCTTTCTTTTGGGGCTATGCTCTCGCTTTCCGGTCCGCGCCGGGAATCAACTGTTTCCAGAAACCGCAGATGTAGCAATGGACTCCGAAGGCATCGCTGAGGGCGTTGAGCGGAAGCTCCTGGTAGTGGATTCCGATGTTGGCGCTGCATTTGGGACACTTCATGGGGGGTGCTCCTTTCAATGGTGATGGGTGTTTCATGGTCCGCAGAGCGGTGAATCGTGGCGGTATTTCCGCGCAAAATAGAGCCAGAGAAGCACCGGCAGGAGGTATTGCCCGAGGATGCCGACTCCGGTGGCGGCAATGATGGCGCTGTTCATGCCGAAAGCGCTGAAAAGGACGTTGGCGAGGCGGACCGCAAGATGGCCGGCAGCAAGGAGCGGCAGTCCGACGGCAAGCCACGCGAATTTCCGTTTCACCGTGACGGTGCGGCCGGCAAGGATCAGGGCGCAGAAGGTGACCACATTGAAGGTCTGGAAATAGAGCAGATGCTCATGGGGAAACAGAAGCGGGTGCCCGGCCGCGGCGAAGATGCCGGCGAGCAGCCGGTCGCTTGCAATGACGTAGGATCTGTTCAGGAAGAGCCAGAAGAGAAACGGGATTGCCGACCAGGCAATCGCCCGGAGCACGAAACGCCTCCCCCCCTCTGCCGGGATGGCGGCCGATTCGCCGAGCCAGAAAAGGGAGACGGCACAGACGGCGAGAACCATGGCGGTCTGGCCGAGGTAGACGTGGATGGCCTCGAACAGTGCCGGCCGCATTGCACCCACGGCGAAGACCGCCGCGATCCGCAGACAATTGAGGAGGTGGAGGAGGGGGATGCCGCAGAGGAGCCCCGCGACTCTCTCCCGGAAGGTCGTCTGGAACGCCAGAATGAACGATGCGTACACGATCGCCATATAGAGCGCGGTGCATTCGGTGACGACCCGGACGCTGAAACCGCCGTCGGTGATGAGCGGTCCCGATACCTGGGGAGCGAAGCCGGAAAGGGTGAGGATCATGGCGGCAGTCCGGGCGGTCTGCCGTTCGAGGGGAGCGAAAACCCGCTCCGGCAGCAGTACCGAAGCGGTGCAGAGGAGGGTGACGAGTAGCGTGAAGATGGCGGTTTGCAGCCGGCGGGTACGCCCGTTGCCGATGTCGGCATGGGGGGGGAGAGGATTGCGGGAGGCCGGATGCGATGTGGGCTCGTCGTTGGTTGTCATGGGGCTTTCCGTTCGGGGCAGGAGCCGGAGTGACGCATAGTAAATCATGCCGATATTGCAGGGCTGTTACCGTCAGGTAAGAGCTGCCTGACGGCGCCTCTCGCGGTCGGGATCAATGGTGTCGTAACGGCGAGAATGCAATCAAGTTGTGACATCTCCTCCACGTCAAGTAAACGTTACGGTGGTACCATCTCGAAACTTTCGCGGGCCTGTTCCCTTTGCAGATCAGCATTTAAAATTCCCCGGGAGATGCAATGAACCTGAAATCAGTAGCCACCCTGGTATATCTCGGAAGCCTCTTGATACCGCTGCCGGCATTGGCGACAAATGCCGGCGACCGGCCGGCCGCAACAGTCAATGGCGTCACTATCGCCGTCGCGGAGTATCGGCAGGAGCTTGATCGCGCCCTGAGGACTCTGGGGACTGATCAGGCAAAGATTTCCGAATCCCGCATAGCCGAGCTCAAGCGGGAGACCCTTGACGACCTGATCGGCCGGCAGCTTCTTTACAGCGAGTGTGTTGTGAAGGGTATCGTGGTTCCCCGGTCCGAGGTGGATGCTCAACTAGCCCAACTAAGGAAACAGTTTGCCGGAGAAAAGGAATTCAGCGAGGCACTGGCCACCGCCAAGCTTGACGAGGAGTCACTGCGGCGGCAGCTGGTCAGGGGGATGACACTCCAGCGTTACATCACCCGGGAGTTCGCTCCGCAGGTGAAGGTGACTGACGACGACGTCGAGGAATACTACGAATCGCACCGCAAGGAGTTTCACGCGCCCCTGAAGGTACGGATGAGTCATATCCTCATCCGTCTGAAGGAGGGAGATTCCAGGACGCAGGCTGAGGAAACCCTGAAAAGGCTCCGTTCAAGAGCGGTCGTCGGGGAGGATTTTGCCGCGCTGGCGCGGGAGTTCTCCCAGTGCTTCAGCCGTGACCGGGGGGGAGACCTGGGCTACTTTTCTCCCGGCGAACTGAAGGGCGAGATGGAGAAGGCAACCTTCTCGCTCCCGAAGAACGGCGTGAGCGACGTGGTGGAAGACCGGTTCGGCCTGCACCTGGTGAAGGTAACCGACATCCAGCCGGAGCGGGATTTGCCGTACACCGAAGTGAGCGACCGGATCCGGGAAGATCTGAGACGCCGCCGCACTGCTGACGAGGTGGCGCGCCACGTCAGGAAGCTGCGGGAAAAGGCCACGGTGGAGCTCCTGCTCAAGGACGAGGAGTGAGTTCGCGTAACAGCCTGAAATGTGCTTAAATGACGGCTTTAGAGTACTGTTTTTGATCGCTGCACAATTCATAAACCTTTCACTAACATTCCCTCATATTGTAACAGTCCTCCTCTATCATCCTACTCGTTGATTTATTTCCGTTCGCGTGCCGACAGTCGTCAGGCTGTCTGAACAGGTCGGGCCTGCCGGATTCCGCGGCAACGATCAGGTCCGCCACAATCAGCGGGGTAATTATATGTGCGGAATAGTCGGATATATCGGGAATCGTGATGCTGCGCCGATAATCCTGGGGGGGCTCAGGCGGCTGGAATACCGGGGGTATGATTCGGCCGGGATCTGCACGTTCGACGGGGGAGGAGTCCAGATCCGGCGTTGCGAGGGGAAGCTGGCGAACCTGGAACGCCTGGTGGCGGATGAACCCGTCAGGGGGGCGATCGGCATCGGCCATACCCGCTGGGCGACCCACGGCCGGCCTGCCGAAAACAATGCCCATCCCCACAAGGCCGGTCCGGTGGTGCTGGTCCATAACGGCATCATCGAGAATCATCCCGAGTTGAGGAACGCCCTCCGTGAGGATGGGCACAGGTTCAGGAGCGAAACCGACACGGAAGTGATCGCGCACTTGATCGAACAGACGATGCGGGGCGGTCATGATTTTGAAGCCGCAGTCCGGCGGGTTCTCCGGAAGCTCAAGGGGGCGTACGCGCTCTGCATCGTCTGCGAGAGCGAACCCGACGTACTCATTGCGGCGCGGAAAGGGTCGCCGCTCGTGGTTGGTCTCGGCACCGGCGAGTTCTTCGTCGCCTCCGACATCCCGGCGATGCTGGAGCATACCCGGCAGGTGGTTTATCTCGATGACGAGGAGCTTGCGGTCTTTCGTCAGGGGTTCGTCTCGTTTTCCACGGTCGGTGGAAACCTGGTGGAAAAGCGGGCCCGCCAGATCGACTGGTCTCCCCTGGCCGCGGAAAAGGGGGGGTACCGCCATTTCATGCTCAAGGAGATTCACGAGCAGCCGACGGCGCTGCGCGACACCATTGCCGGCACCCTTACGGAGGGGGAACACGCGGTCTGTCTCGACGACCTTCGTCTGAGCGACCGGGAGCTGGCCTCCTTCGAGCGGATATACATCATTGCCTGCGGCACCTCATGGCACGCGGCCATGGTGGGGAAGTATCTCATCGAGAAGCATTGCCGCATCCCGGTGGAGGTGGATATTGCCTCGGAATTCCGCTACCGGAACCCGGTGATCACGCAGGAAACCCTCTTGATCGCCATTTCCCAGTCGGGGGAGACCGCCGACACACTGGGGGCGCTGCGGGAGGGACGGGCCAGGGGGGCGCGGGGAATCGCCATCTGCAATGTGGTTGGCTCATCCATGGACCGGGAGGCCGACGGGATTATCTTCACCCATGCCGGTCCGGAGATTGGCGTCGCCTCCACCAAGGCGTTCGTTACCCAACTTGCCGCCCTCTATCTCTTCACGATCCGTCTCTCTCAGACCCTCGACACCATCGACCGGGGGGAGCGACGCACCATGATCGCAGATCTGGTCAGGCTTCCCTCTTTGGTGGAGGAGGTTCTGGGCCTTGGGTCCCTGATCGAGGAGATTGCCCATGACCTTCTGAAGGCCCGGGACGTCCTCTATCTTGCCCGGGGGATCAACTATCCCATCGCCCTCGAAGGGGCGCTCAAGCTGAAGGAGATTTCCTACATCCACGCCGAAGGGTACGCGGCTGGCGAGATGAAGCACGGCCCCATTGCCCTCATCGACGAGGGAGTGCCGGTGGTGATGCTCGTCACCCGCGATCACTCCTACGAAAAGGTCCTTGCCAACATGGAGGAGGTCATTGCCCGGGGTGGGCGGGTGATCGGGCTCTGCACCGAAGGGGACAAGGAGGTCCGTTCCCGGGCGACGGCGACGATCGAGCTCCCCGCTGCCGGCCCTGACCTGATGCCGATTCTGCTGGCGGTACCCCTCCAGCTCCTTGCCTACCATGTTGCCGTCCTGAAGGGGACCGACGTGGACCAGCCGAGGAATCTGGCGAAATCGGTGACCGTGGAGTAGGGGCGCCGAATCGTAACATACCTGAGACAGCACGTTAACCGTGGACTGCTAACGTGGGGTGCGCTCCGGTTCAGGTTGCCGGACAGCAGATCAATCCGAGGATGACTGAGATCATGGATATTGTGGCGGTTGTAGGGCTCGGCTACGTGGGGCTTCCCTTGGCTATCGGTTTTGGCAAGAAGTTCGAGACCATCGGATACGACCTCTCTTCCGAGAAGATCAACTCCTACCGCAACGGAATCGACCCGGCAGGGGAGGTGGAACCGGGGGAGTTCCGGGCAGCGGAACGGCTTAGGTTCACCACCGACCCTGAAGACCTCTCTTCGGCCGACTACTTTGTCGTTGCCGTGCCGACGCCGGTGGACGACGCCCACAAGCCGGACTTCGGCCCGCTCATCTCCGCATCGCGAACGGTCGGGAAGGTACTGAAACCTGGCACGACGGTGATCTTCGAGTCGACCGTCTACCCGGGGGCCACCGAGGAAGTCTGTGTGCCGACCATCGAGAGGGAGTCCGGCCTGGTCTGGAAACGGGATTTTCATGTCGGCTATTCGCCGGAGCGGATCAATCCGGGGGATCGCGAGCATACCCTGAACAGGATCGTGAAGGTTGTGGCCGGCGACAGCCCCGAAACCCTCGACCTGGTGGCCGGCCTCTACGGAGCCATCGTCGACGCCGGGGTTCACCGGGCACCATCCATTGTGGTGGCCGAAGCGGCAAAGGTCATCGAGAATACCCAGCGCGACCTGAACATAGCGCTGATGAACGAGTTGTCGCTGATTTTCAACCGCCTCGGCATTGATACCCTGGAGGTGCTGGAGGCAGCCGGCACCAAGTGGAATTTCCTCCCCTTTCGCCCCGGCCTGGTGGGAGGGCACTGCATCGGCGTCGACCCCTACTACCTGACCCACAAGGCGGAGATGACCGGCTACCATCCGCAGGTGATCCTTGCCGGACGCCGCATCAACGACGGCATGGGAAAGCACGTGGCGGAGCAGACCCTGAAGATGATGATCCGCTCGGGGTGCCAGGTGCGGAATGCGAGGGTCAACCTCCTGGGCCTCACTTTCAAGGAGAACTGCCCCGACCTGCGGAACACGCGGGTAGTCGATCTGGTGGAAGAGCTCCGGTCGTACGGCATCGATGTGCTCGTCCACGATCCGGTGGCCAACCCGAAGGAGGCACTGGCGGAGTACGGTATCCACCTGCTGGAGTGGGATGAACTCCCCGAGGCGGATGCGGTGATCCTGGCGGTCCCCCACGACGAACTGGTCTGCCGTCCCCTTGCCGACTTCTGCGACAAGATCGGCGATGGCGGCTGTTTCATCGATGTGAAGAGCATGCTCGATCCGGTTGCCCTGAGGGATCGCGGCTACAACGTCTGGCGACTGTAAAAGGGAATGGCATGAGAATCCTGGTAACGGGTGGAGCGGGATATATCGGCAGCCATGTGGTGAAGGAACTCGGGAGAGCGGGGCATGATGTTGCTGTTCTGGATGACCTTTCCACCGGCAACTCCTGGGCTGTCAAGTACGGATCCCTCATCGTCGGAGACCTGGCGGACGAGCAGATGATCGAGCGGGTCGTCGATACATTCAGGCCCGACGCGATAATCCATTTCGCCGCCTCGATCCAAGTGGAAGAATCGATGCGCAATCCCCTGAAGTACTACCGCAACAACGTGGGGAACACCCTGAACCTTCTCAAGGTGGCTTCCGCTTTCGGGGTGTCGCGGTTCGTCTACTCGTCCACGGCAGCTGTCTACGGCATTCCCGAAACGATTCCCGTCGACGAGAGCGCTCCCATCGAACCGATCAATCCCTACGGTGCCTCCAAGGCCATGGGGGAGAGGGTCCTCGGCCACCTGGCTGATTCGTCGGATTTCCGGTTCGTGGCGCTTCGCTACTTCAACGTTGCCGGCGCCGATCCCGACGGAGAGCTCGGGCAGGCCTACCAGGCATCGACCCACCTCATTACCCGGGCGTTGAAAACCGCTCGGGGGGAATTCGAGCGCCTGGCGATCTACGGCACCGACTATCCGACGTTCGACGGGACGTGCATCAGAGACTACATCCATGTGAGCGACCTCGCCTCGGCCCATCTGGCTGCCCTCGACCACCTGGCGTCGGGCGGGGGGAGCGAAATCATGAACTGCGGCTATGGCCGGGGCTACTCGGTGCGGGAGGTGGTGGAAACCGCCAAACGGGTGACGGGAATCGACTTTCAGGCCTTCGAGACCGACCGGAGAGACGGGGACCCGCCGGCGCTTGTGGCCGATAGCAGCAAACTGCGGAGCCTGACCGGGTGGACGCCCCGCCATGACGATCTCGAATTCATCATCGGGACGGCGTGGGCGTGGGAGAAGCGTTTGTTGAAACGGATGACCGCGTGAGTAAACGGGAGAGGTGGTTCCAGCAGCGTTTAATTGTACCAATTTGTATTGCAGTCCTGTTTCTTGCAGTAGCTCTCGCCATTGTTCCACGCTATCTCCGGTACGCTGACCGACCCCGGTCCGCCGATGTGATAGTTCTTTTCGTGGGCCCGGAAGTTGCCCAACGGCGGGAAAGGGCAGAAAGTCTCCTGCGGGCGGGATATGCGGATACCCTCTATATTCCGGCTTATCGAACCGTCGTCAGTCGGGCAGGGACAACGGATGTCCGAGTCATGATAGCAGCGACTGATCGGGATAGCTGGCTGAAGCGGAATAAAAGGAAATTCTATCCTGACCATTATGAAGAGACTCACCTGGAAGTACTCCTGGCAAAAGAGTTCATGACTGAGCGGGGATTCAGGTCGGCTTTGTTTGTAAGTTCTCCTTATCATATGCGCAGAATCAGGATGATGGCGGACGAGGAGTTGGGCAAGGCAGGGATGACGGCACAATGCGTCCCCTATGAAGATCACGCCCGGAGCTTTCAGCTCTGGATGTTGAGCCGGCCGGATTTCAGGTGGGTTATCACGGAATGTGCAAAAATCGGATGGTATCTCATTTACCATAAGCAGGTATCAGCATAATGAAGACAATGATTCTGCGATACCTGCCGCCTCCCTTCCTTCCCCTTGTTCAGCGCATTGAAGCATCATCGATAGCGTCCCGGCTGGCGCATGGTACCTTTTGGAGCCTTGTAGGAACAGTGTTCGCCCGTGGCCTTTCGGTTCTGGCGTCAATAGTCGTTGCACGGCAGCTGGGTCGGGAAGAGTTTGGTGCCCTCGGCATAATTCAGAGCACGGTTCTGAATATCAGTATATTTGTCTCTTACGCTCTGGGGATGACCGCAACAAAGCATATTGCCGAATTCCGATCGGGTGATCCTGAAAAGGCCGGGAGAATTCTTTCCCTTTCCGGGTTTACTGCAGCATTCGCCGGGGCAGTTCTGGCGGGTTCGTTGGCTGTTGGAGCCCCCATACTGGCTGAACGGACGCTGGCAGCACCACAACTCACCGGTTTGCTGAGAGTCGGATCCCTGTACCTTTTTCTGACCGCCCTGAATGGGGCTCAAACCGGTGCTCTGGCTGGTTTTGAGGCGTTTCGCTCAATTGCACGGATGAATCTTATTGTCGGCATCGTTACCTTTGTCTGCATGGTCGGCGGAGTAGTCGCCAGCGGTCTTGCAGGAGCCGTCTGGGGGCTGGTGGCGAGTACGGCAGTTGGTTGGCTGGTTGGCCATCGTGCGGTGCGTCGGGAGGCAGTCAGGTTTGGGGTTCCTCTTTCGTGGCACGGTATATGTCGCGAAATGCCGATTCTCAAGAGCTTCAGTCTTCCGGCAATACTGGCGAGTGCGTTGTACGGCCCCGTGGGATGGGTCTGCAGCGCAATGCTCGTGAATGAGCACAATGGTTACGCCCAGATGGGGGTTTTCAATGCCACGAACCAATGGTTCGCAATGGTCATGTTCCTCCCCGGCCTGCTCGGTCAGGTTATCCTGCCGATGCTGGCGGAATCGTCCGGTGCAGGCAACGGGCGACGTTCGCTTCGAATCATTCAGTTGACCTTCCTGGCCAACGCGATCGTGGTTGTGCCGCTGGTCCTGCTTGCTTCATTGGTGAGCCCCTGGCTGATGTCGTTATATGGGGCTGATTTCGGTTCGGAATGGCCGGTGCTTGTTTTATCGCTGGTGACCGCCGGCATACTGGCAGTGCAGACTCCCCTTAGTCAGGCTTTCAACGCCGAGGGAAGAGTCTGGACTGCATTTTTTCTGAATCTGGGATGGGCTGCTGCCTTTATTGTCCTGAATGTATTAATGATTAAATGGGGAGCACGTGGGCTGGTTTCGGCCAGGCTGCTTGCCTACCTGTTACAGATGCTGTTCATGGTGCTGCTGTTTATTCGGCTGCCGTCTTGCCGGAGGGGGGCCGTTGAGAGTGCCGTCTGAACCACGTTACCTGATTGAGGATGAGGAATCCGCGCTGAGCGACAAATATCGACTGGTGCTCGATGAAGTTGGGTCCGATTGTGATGTGTTGGAGTTGGGATGCTATGACGGTTCTTTTTCACGGTACCTGTCAGCACGGCAGAATCGGGTGATCGGCGTCGACTACGATGCGGATGCGGTATTGAAAGCGGCGGATGTTTGTACCGCAGCATATCGGTTTGACCTGAACAAACCAGGGGAGCTATTCAATGGTCCGCTGCAGGGGAGATGTTTTGACAGAGTTCTTATGATGGACGTTCTGGAACATCTTGTAGCGCCCGAGAATCTGCTGAAGCACGTTCTCAGCCGTCTCAAGCCGGAAGGTTTTGTCATTGTAACTCTGCCGAACATCGCGTTCTGGGGTATCCGCAAGATGCTCTTGAATGGGGTCTTCAGATACGGTGACGTCGGCATCCTCGACAGGAGTCATTTCCGATTCTATACCTTTCAGACAGCCAGGGAGCTTCTTGAGGGAACGGCATATCATATCGAGCAGTGGAAGCCTCTCAGTTATCAGGCACCCCTAGTGGGGCGGCTTGGCCTGAGGAACTTCAGCCTCACGGGTGCTGTGGTGAACTCATGGGAACATAAGCTGGCAGTCCGGTATCCAAACTTTTATTGCATGCAGTTCTATTTCAAGCTGACCCCTGCCAGGTAGCCATGGACATTTCGATCATCATTGTCACCTACAACAGCGAACGGTTCATTCGTGCCTGCTTCGATTCCCTTCAGGCGCATGTGAAGGGAGTGACGTACGAGATTATTGTTATCGATAATTGTTCTGGAGACAACACCTGCGAGTTGATACGGAGTTACTACCCCTCGGTCTGCCTCATCGAAAACAAAGAAAATGTCGGATTTGGCCGTGCAAACAACCAGGCGGCAGCTGTTGCACAAGGTGAATATCTCTTTCTGCTCAATGTGGATACCAGACTTCTGGATGACGACATTGCCAATGCTCTCCGGTATGCCCGGGATCATTCCGTCGCCGTGCTTGGGCCCAAGACGATAGGGCTCGCCGGGACCGTTCTGAAGACATGGGACAGTCGGAATTCGCTCGTGCAATATATTGGAAGCATACTGGCGGGCGCCTTCTTTGTTGATCGATTCATAACATCCGATACGTCTCCTTCTGAGCCAAGCCAGCCTCTGCCGGTTGCATTTCTCGTCGGGTCGGCCATGGTGATAGATCGGCAGGCATATCAGAGACTGGGGCTTTTTGACGAGCAGTTCTTTTTCACGGGGGAAGAGCGAGACCTGTGCATGCGTTATTTCAATGCCGGCCTCAAATTGATCTACTATCCCGGGTGGAGCATATTCCATCATGTCGGTTCCGGAGATGGTCAGAGCAGATTCCATTTTGTGAATTGGATCAAATCGTCGCGGCAGTTGGCCCGCAAGCATGGCGGATATTGGGGGGCACTGCTGATGTCGGCGGTAATTATCATTTATACGCTGACATACTGGATGGCCTTTCTGTTCAAATCGGTCGCTTCTCCGAATGATGGGAAGCTACGTGCATGGAGATCCGATATTTTCAGGGTTCTTCTCTGGTCAATCGGCCTGCTGAACGAAAGAACGGTGCTGGCATCGGCGGGGACTGACCTCAAGGCGAGTCAGAAAGTATGACACCGGGAAATGGCTGTATAAACGAACATGCCGTAGCTGACGAACGGCATGACATCGTGCAGGGCACGGTTTCCGTGGTCATTGCCGCGTATAATGCCGCCGAGCATATTGAGCGCTGCCTCGAAAGCATCTTTGCCCAAAGTTATAAAGATCTGCAGGTCATTGTCGTGGATGATGCTTCTTCTGATGCTACGTCAGAAGTGGTGAGGGGATTTGGAAAAAGCATCGAGTGTATCCGGCTTGACAGGAATAGAGGTCCTGCGTATGCCCGGACGGTTGGCCTGTTTCAATGCCGGGGAGAGTTTGCGGCGATCATTGATGCTGATGATTACTGGTTGCCTGAATTCGTCGCGGTGACGACCGGCTTCATGAACGCGCACCCGTCGGCGGTGGCGGTGAGCACGGCGTATCGCTCTCATCGATGGGATGGACGGGAATTGCTTTTCCCGGTTCTGAAGGAAGACGATGCTGCTCAGTTCACCATGAAAGGTGCGCTCATAGGGGATTTTTTTGGCTTCTGGAACCGTTATATGCACGTTCTTACCGGTACGGCCCTGATGAGGACTTCCGTAGTCATGCAGACCGGCGGCCAGCGTGAAGAGTTGCGGCTCACCGAAGATCTGGAATTCTGGGGATATCTGGCCACGTTTGGAGCGTGGGGGTTTATACCGCAACACCTCTTTGTTACCGATGAACGGGCTGTAACCACATCTCAAAGACTTTCGAAAATTTCAAAGCGGTACAGGCTGTTCAGCGACATGAGCACCGAGGTGTGGGAGAGGCGGATCCGGCCTCGGGTTGCGGTTGGAGATGAAGATTCTTTCAATGCGGTTGTGGCGAGGATGGGAACTGCCATCGCCATTGCCAATGCCTATTCCGGATTCTACCGGAACGCGTGGCTGCTCACCGGCCGGTATCGTGAATCGATGGATCAGGGGCTCGGAAAGGTCCTACGGACGGGGCTGCGATTCGGACGGTTCTGTTGGCCGCTCTTCTGTATGGCAATCAAGGGGAGGGAATACGTGAAGGCATACCTGCCCCGCTTTTCCGCGTTGCGTCGTCTCAGCGGGGCGCCTGGTAAAATGCAGGGTAACGAGGCGAAAATAACGTCGTGTTCGACGGGATGAAACGTTCAACCTTCATATGGTTCATTGCCGCCATGGCCTTCCACCTGATCCTGCCGTTTGGGTCAGGGTGGGCGGGCGGGGTGAGTAATGTCGCTGCGGATAAGGCGGTCTCCGTCGTCTCTTTTGACGGGAACTGGCCGAAGAGTTCAGATGGAATTCCTGTCGTCCGCAGAGGAGGGAAGATCGTTGCCACCGGCGTTGTCGGAAAGGCACTAAGCCTGGGTCAGGGAGAAGTGCTTGAACTTGACGCCGGAAGGCTTATCAACCCCAGGGAAGGGAGCATTTCCCTGTGGGTGCGCCCCCACTGGTCCGGCAGTGACAAAGCTTCTCACACGTTCGTCTCATTTTCATGGGAACCCGGTGGTTCTTACTTCGTGTTGTCACGGGGGTGGTGGGAGCCCGCCGGCGCCAGGCTCACCTATCTGGTAGCGAACAATAATGAATACGCGAACCTCGCCCGGGACATCCGGTATGAAAAAGGGGAATGGACTCATCTGGTCGCTGCCTGGGAGGAAGGAAATCCCGGTCGCATCAGGCTGTATGTGAATGGACTCCTCTCCTCGGAAAACAAACGATACGTCGGCACAGTGAAGCCGGGCCGTCGGCGTCTTTACATCGGCTCGGACGAAGGTACTCCCCATGCGAACAGACGCTGGGCCGATGCTGATTTCGATGAGATCTCTCTTTATCGCCGTGCGCTGTCTGAGACAGAGGTTCGGGACCTTTACGAACGGCAGAAACCGGTCCGCACGCCGGTTCCGAAGCATGCGGACGGCGTGGCCGTCGAGATGCGCGCGATCTTTGACGAAGGAATTGGCTGGCAGAGCGAGAGCGGGGCGCGGGAGACTATCCGACGGATCAAAAAAGCCGGTTTCAACGTCTATCTCCCTTGTGTCTGGCACGGTAACGGTGCCCGCTATCCTACCACCTTCACGGAGTCAGAGCGAAAACAGCGGTTTTACGGGCGGGACCCGCTTGCTCGTCTAATTGCCATTGCCCACGAGAACGGCATCAAGGTCTATCCCTGGTTTACCGTTGCCCTCCGGGAAAAGGATTTTTCCCTCCGGCATCCGGAATTCTTCGACAACAAGACTCCCGACAATGCATTCGATTTGCACCGTCCTGATTTTCAGCGCTTTATTACTGGCATGATTACAGATGTGGTGAGGCGTTATCCGGTTGATGGGATCAATCTCGACTATATCCGGACAATGGGTACCTGCCGGTGCAAATTTTGTGCTGACGAATACCGGAAGACCCATGGCCGGGAACTGCTGGGCGACCTGGCCCACCCGAAAGCCGACGGAACGCTGGAGCCGCATCTGCAGAGTTGGCAGGACGGCGCCGTTGAGTCGATTGTTCGCGAGGTGTCCACACAGGCACGGAAACTCAGACCGAATATCGTCATCAGCATCTCAGGCCAGCCGCAGCCCTATCCAAATCAGGAAGGGCGCCAGGAAGCGCGCTGGCTCAATGCGGGATTAGCGGACTTGGTATTCGATATGGAATACGCCAATCCTCCCGATGCGGAACGGCATCACCTCGTCTCGTCTCAGTTTCGCGATCCCCGCAAGCTGGTTCTGCTGATCTCGAATCACGACTGGGCAACCGGGCGACCCGTGCCGAAGCAGCCTGACAAGCTGGCACACACGGTTGACTATGTTCGGGAGCGCTGGGGAAGGGGCGTGGGTATCTATCTCTATTCCATGCTGGACGACGAACAGATGGCAGCGTTTGCCCGCGGGCCGTTCAGTCGCCCGAGCCGGGTACCTGATTACGCAACGCGAGCCGAGGAGTGACGTGGTGAAAAAGGTTGTTATTCTGCAAAAGTACATTGCTCCATACCGCATACCTCTCTTTAACGGCATTGCCCGCCATCCCGACGTGGAACTGACGCTGGTGTACTATGGCAAGCCGGAGGCCCGCCGGCGCTGGAGTTTTTTTGCCGGCCGCGAGTTTTCCGAAGTGCAGGCCCGCTGCGTCAGCGTCAACAGCGGCTACGAGCGAAACATGGAGTTCCCCCATTCTCTGTACGCCGATCTGGTACGGCTGCGACCGGATTTCGTCATTTGCGCTCCCGACATGGGAGGCATTGCCACGGGCATCTATTCCTGGAAACACGAAACGCGCTATGCCATCTGGAGTGAGGCCATTCCGGCAACGGAGGGGAGGGTGTCCCTCTGGAAGAAGAAGCTCAGGCAGCGTCTGTACCGCAACGCCGAAAGTTTCATTGTGCCGGGGAGCCTTTCTGAAACCTACATTCGTGCTTTCTGCCCCACGGCGCAGTTCCACCATGCACCGAACACGGTGGAGGAGGAGCGCTTTTCGCTGGACAGGGAAGGTGTGCACGCCAAATTTGCCGGTGAGCGCCTTATCGTAACGTTCAGTGGTTCGCTGATCGAACGAAAAGGGATACTGCTGCTCCTCGAAGCATTCATCCGCGTGCTGCGGGAGCATCCGGAACTGCGGGAGACCTGTCAGTTGAGAGTGCTGGGCACCGGCCCTCTCGATATATCGGATTTCAACGATGAAAACATCGAAGTAGTCGGTTTTTGCGAGCAGGATGCCTATGCCGCCCATCTCCGGGAGAGTCACATTTTCGTGCTCCCGTCGCTTCATGACAACAACCCCTTAACCGTTGTCGAGGGGCTCTTTGCCGGCAACGTGATCGTCGTGACCGCCGGTGTGGGGAACCATCCCGAGGCGGTGCACGGCAACGGAAGCGTCGTGTCGTCGGGTTCCGCCGATGAACTCGCACAGGCGCTGGAGCGGCTGGTGACACTGCCCCGTGCCGAATTGCTCGGGATGGCCTGCAATTCTCTCGATATTGCCCATGACTTCTCAGTGGCGAGGAGCGTGGATGGTTTCCTGGCCGCAATCCGCGGGAATAGCACCGAATGCTGTGAACGGGCGGTGTAAATGGCCGGATCGGGCACGAAATTTACCGAAAGACCCCGGATCCTCTGCATGGTGCATCTCCCTCCGCCGGTCAACGGCGTAACTGTCATGGGGGAGCAGGTGGTTCATTCTGCCCGCATTCGAGATCGTTTCAGATTGAGTGTGCTTCCCCTGAGGAGTTCCGCATCCATTGCCGACATCGGCAGGCTGAGACCGGGCAAAGCGCTGCGGATTGCCACCCAGGCCCTGGGGCTGGCGTGGCGATGTCTGCTGCAACGTCCGGCACTTGTCTATTTTACCCTTACCCCCAATGGTAAGGCATTTTATCGCGATCTGCTTTACGTGGGAATTATGAGGCTATTGGGGGTACGCAGGCTCTATCACCTGCACGGCAAGGGGATTTCAAAATCGCTGAATGGTCCGGTGTCCAGAGTGCTCTACAGACTTGCATTCGCCCGCTCAGAGGTGATCCTGCTTTCGCCCTTGCTTTACGATGATGCTTCCGTGGTACTGAAGCGGTCCCAGTGCCATTTTCTCGCAAACGGCATAGCTGACCCGTGGTCTGGGAACGGCAAGCCCTCGGTTCCCGGGAACGGGGTGCCGCGTATCCTCTTTTTTTCGAACCTCGTGGTGAGCAAGGGTCTGTTTGTTCTCCTGGAAGCGCTCGCGCTCCTGAAGGAGAACGGCGTCCCGTTCCGGGCATCCTTTGCAGGCGCCTGGGAATCACCCGCAGTGGAGGCGGAATTCAATCGGATCGCAGCCGAACGGGGACTCGACCGACTGATCGAGATGTGCGGCCCACGCTACGGCGACGACAAGAGGCATACATTCGCCGCTGCGGATATCATGGCATTCCCTACCCACAACGATGCCTACCCCGTTGTCGTACTGGAGGCGATGAGCCATGGACTGCCGGTGGTCTCCACGTATGAGGGGGCGATTCCGGACATGATTCAGGATGGAGTGACCGGCTTTCTCGTCCCGACCCAGAATCCGCATCTGGTTGCCGACCGTCTGGCCCTGCTCCTCAATGATGCCGATCTCCGCGATCGTATGGGCAGGGCAGGACGTCAACGTTATCTCGAGGGTTTTACGTCTACGGTTTTCGAGGCGAATCTGACGGCCATATTCGAGGCCTGCTGTCGTTAGTCAACAAGCCATCACAATGAAGGGGATCTTCATTCCATGATCTTATTGCCATATTCCCTGCTTCTTCTATTTCTCGTCTTTTTCCTGATAGATACAAAGAAGGCTATTCTGGTAGCTGTAATGATCAGACCGGTAATTGATTGTTTCTATGAGGCAAAATACGCATTTGCAGGGATAAAACCGACTGAGTTTCTTGGATTTTTGTTGCCAACTCTTGTTTGTGCGAAGATTCTGCTGTCTCGCAACCACAGCTTTACCAGGAGCAAATTTTCGTTTCTTTGGATTGTTTTCATTTTTGTCCAATTGTTTGGAACCGTATTGATTGTAACCGTCGGTGACGATGCAATGCTGGGGCTGAATTATTATTATCGAGCTTTTAACGGATTTATCGGTTTCTTCATTTTTCAGGAGTTCTTCAAATCCAGAGATGAGTTCCGCGTGTTGCTGCTCGTCCATCTGGCGGCTGGTCTGGTGCCGCTGGGGATGTCGGTATACCAGAACATCCTTGGCGGCACAATCCGCTCTGAAGCCACTATCGGCGGTTTGGTCAGAAACATAGGTTTCTACCATGACGCTTATACTCTGCGGCTCTATTGTTTTCAGACCCTTGCGGCCGGGATTTTGTACTGGTCATATTTCCTTTCAGGCATAAAGTTCCTTACGCGCTCTCTTCTTGTGGTGATGGGAGGAATCGCCGGATTCACCATTTACAAGATTTTTTCCAAAGCAGGTTATCTCGTTCTCCTTGAGTGGCTGATGGTGTGGTACACGGTCCAGAGGAAGTTTGTAAAGATAGCGGCAATCGCTTTAGTCATGGTCTGTGCAGCAGTGGTCTTTCAAGAGAAGCTGGTGGTTCTGGAAACGCTGGATACGGTCTACTCCAAGGAGGTTGGTGCGTTTCACGGGAAGGAGAAGTCCGACCGTCTCTTTCAGGGTCGGGTCGGCACCTGGAAGGTGGCGATGAAAGAGTATTCCGAGCTTCCCCTCTATATGCAGATCGTGGGGGACGGTTCACCGCATACCGGTGCCCACAACGATTTCCTCCGGGCACTCCTCGGTACCGGTTTCGTCGGTTTGTTCCTCTATCTCATGCTGCTTGGAGCAATCGGATGGCGGGTGTTGCTCAATTGCTGGCGTGTTCCCTCACCGCTTAACACCATGGCTCTCATGTTAATGGGTATGTGGCTTATCGATGCCATGGGGCTGGTGCCCGGTGCGTATCCCGGCTACCAGATTTTCGTCTGGGGATTCGTAGGGCTGGCACTGCGGGGCGTTGAAGGACTTTCTGCTCCTGGAGAGGTGACGCTGGAAATTGCTGCTGAAACAGAACCGCAGAGCACTTTGGGGAGGGGAGAGCTGCCGTGCTGAATCGTGTTTATGCGGAGAAGGTTTCTGGATATGAAGTCACTGCAATCGAGGCCCTTTTGCCCGAGTCCGTCTTTAATCTGGTCAAACCGGGTGATACGGTCATCCTTAAGCCGAACTGGGTCATGGAAGGCCACAAGTATCGCCCGGATGAATGGGAATACGTCATTACACACCCAGCGGTCATTACCGCAGTCCTGCGTCATGTCCTGAAACGGCTTTGCGGATCAGGCCGTGTTGTCATTATCGACGGTCCCACGACAGAGGCGTCATTCAGTAAATTGATCGCACATTATCCGGTCAGCATGTGGCATGAGATCGCCAAAGCTTCCCATGTAACTCTTGAGGTGATAGACCTGCGAGAGCATGAATGGGAAACCCGCAACGATATTATAGTGAAACGCCACGAGTTACCCGGCGATCCGCGGGGTAAGACAGAAGTCAACCTGCGGGACGCTTCAAGCGAGTTCTGGGGGCATCAAAAATCAAACAGGGGCTATCATGGCGCCGATTATGACCGATCTGAGACAAACCGCGCCCACGACGGGCACCACAATCTTTACCGGGTCTCCCGGACGGTCATCGAGGGCGATGTCTTCATTAACCTGCCGAAGTTGAAGACCCACCGCAAGGCCGGGATCACCTGCTGTCTCAAGAACCTGGTGGGGATCAACACATACAAGAACTACCTGCCGCACCACTCGGAGGGAGGTCCGTCCGAGGGGGGAGACCAATTTCCGGTGGACAATGTCAATGCGCGGATAGAAGGACCGTTGATGGCCTTTCTGAAAAGGCATGTTCTGAGGAATCCACTGCTTGCCCGTCTGTTGAGCCCGTTCAACACACTGGGGAAACAAATCTTCGGCGATACCCGGCAGGTGGTCCGGAGCGGCAACTGGTACGGCAATGATACCATCTGGCGGATGATCCTCGATCTGAACAAGGTGCTGTTCTACGCCAATCCCGATGGCTCCCTGCGCGAAGGAACGCTGGTGAATGCAAAACGCTACATCGGCATAGTTGACGGGATTCTCGCCGGGGAAGGACACGGCCCGCTGGCGCCGGATCCGGTGGAGATGGGATATCTGTTCTGCGGCACCAACCCGGTGGCAATCGACGCGGTCTGCGCCAGCTTCATGGGGTTCGATCCGCTGAAGATCCCCTCCATTTCACGGGCCTTCCAGGTAAGTCAGTATCCTCTTTGCGACTTCAACCTCGACGACGTACGGGTAACCGTCGGGGAGGGAGAGTTTCCCCTCGCCAATCTTCCCGCTGAGCTCATTGTCCCCTGCGAACCGCAATTCGGTTGGAAGGGGCATATCGAACGACAGGACGAGGCGCATGCTCCACAGGACTAAGAGCTACCTGCTGAAGAACATCACCCGGTTGCCACGCCGGGTGGGACATGGCGCCATGCAGTTGAACCGGAACCCTGACCGGATCTTCGGTAAAGGGTATCGTGAGTATCGCGAATACCTGGCCCGCAACGGCCATGCTTTCGACAACCGTCCACTGCTGCTCGATTCGGTCAATAGTGCAATCCGGGACGTCCCTTACTACAGGGAGCGCTACGGTGGGAGAACAATCGACTCTGTCGAGGAGTTTCTGGATACGATTTCCTTCATCGACAAGGACACGATCCTCGGCAACTACGATGCGTTCATCAATCCCGGCATCAGTCTGGCCGGATACGACACCGGCACCACCGGCGGGACAAGCGGCAAGCCGCTGACCTTCATCGCTCCGAAGAACCGTTATGTCGTCGAACTGGCGACCATGCATTCGCTCTGGGAGCGTGCCGGGTATCGCTTCGACGTGCGTGCGGTCATCCGCAATCATCGCCTCGGGGCAGGAATCGATTATCTGATTAATCCCTTGATGCGTGAGGTGATCTTCGACGGCTTCAATCTGACTGACGATCATTTTGCAATGATCAGCAGGACAATCGAACGGATGGGAATCCGCTTCGTGCACTGCTATCCGTCAACGGCCTACGAGTTTTCCACCTTTCTCAGGAAACAGGGGGATATACCGCGGATCACGGCATTTCTTTCCGGCTCGGAAAACATCTTCGACTACCAGCGCACTCTGATACAGGGAGAACTAGGCATCCGCTTCTACAACTGGTTCGGCCACAGTGAAAAGCTGGTCCTGGCGGGGTACTGTTCCGGCACCGACCACTATCACGTGGAGCCGACCTACGGCTATTTCGAGCTGGTCGATGATGAAGGGCGGCCTATCCGGACGCCGGGCGAGGTCGGGGAGATTGTCGGCACATCCTTCCACAATCCCGGCATGCCGTTCATCAGGTACCGAACGGGAGATTTTGCGGAGTATGTCGGTGATTACTGCCCTTGCTGCAACCGCCACCTGCCGCTGATTCGGAATGTCCGGGGGCGCTGGAGCGGAGACCGGGTCTACAACGGGGACGGGACGTTTGTGACAACCACGGCGCTCAACCTGCACAACGAGCTCTATCAGGTGATCAACGGCATGCAGTATCTGCAGGAGAGAAAGGGAGAGCTGATCGTCCTCATCGTCAAGTCTCCGGTTTACACTGAGCGCCATGAAGAGGCGCTTATTTCGCATTTCAGGGGTAAACTGGCCAGGGAGACACGGGTCGAGATCCGATATGTGGATCGGTTGGTGCGGAAACCGAACGGCAAGTTTGTTCATATTATGAGCAGCGTGGGAGAGTGGGTATGATGCGGTTGCGTATCGGCAGTTGCCTTGGGCTCCTGGCCCTGGCCATGTCTGTATCGGGCTGCAGCAGCTCTGGTCAGTCAAGCACACCCGGTGATACACAGAGTGGCATTAATCCGCATGGGGGCAGCGCTTCCGGCACCCCCCCCCTGGAAACCGGCGTTGATCCCGCCTCCATTGTCGGCTCCGTCAACCCTCTGGCCTTCCGTTACCGGACATTCGATACCGTAGGGGATGGCAAGATCCACGCGATCATCGTCGGGGATTACAATCAGAATGGGGTGCTCGAATGGGATGATATCAACGCCGTGATCCCGTTGCTTTGTGACCCGAACAAGCTGGACAGTGATGGCAAGCCGTTTTGTGGGACTCTCTACATACCGCGGGGCAACTGGCTCAGCAGAACCACGCTTGACCCTGATGTGAACGATCTCACTGATGATCAGATATACGTTTATCGACCGCGCAAATTTGCACTTAAAGGAAGCGGGATTGACGCTACCACGTTCACCGTCCGTTATTCGAGGGCGGATTACTGTTTGAACCACCATGGAATAGCAGGAGGAGGGGTATTCCTGTTTGATCCGCAGGATAACATCGAATTGTCAGATTTCACCTATGTGGGTCTGCCGGGAAGAACGTGGGGAAGCAAGACCGACTGCAGCGGCCATGGTGAACCGCCGAACCAATGGGATCCCGGCCCCCGTAACTCTCAGACGGGCATCAATCTGTACGCCACATCGGGCAGTGATTACAAACACAACCTTACGGTAAGAAACATCAAGGTTGCCCAGGTTGATTACCTGGGATTTATCATATCCAACTGGCAAAATGTCAGGGCCGACAATCTGATTGCACAAAACTATGGTGCTACCGGTTTCAATATTTCCAGTATCAAGGATGCTGTAATCACCAACCTTTTTGCCAGCAGCTCGCAGAGCACCCTCACCGAGGCAGGTCTGAACATCGAGTCGGAGAGGGACGGTCAGGGGCTTCCCCAGCCGCTCAAACTTGAAAATCTCCTGCTGGACGGGTACACCTGCCGGGACAATTACCGGGGCCTCTCTATCAATGCACTGGGTGGCGGCGGCGTAGCCAATGTGACCATCAGGAATGTCGATATACAGGGTATCGGCATGCGCCGTCCCGAATGGGCGGCATTCCCGGCAATGGGAATTGCGTTTTCTGATGCTGACTGTAAATGGGATGCCCAGAATGTCGGCGGCCAGCATCTTGGTCCCCTGACCGACAAATGCTACATAAATGGTGTGATCATCGATGGCGGGACGGTCAGGAATGTCGCGGGAAGCGGGATCAGCAGCTACAATCTTGCTGCCAATGGTCCCGGACGCAATATAACGTTACGTGGTCTCACCCTGGAGGCGGTTGGCATCAAGCTTGGCGGCAACGATAGCCAGGGGGTGAGCCTCTTTGGGGGAGTTCCGCATGGTACGGACAGTAAGATACTGGTAGAAAACACCACCATTACGGGAGTCGATGCAGACGGCAACGGCATACCCGACCTCTCGCAGCTGATGCGGATCGATTCAGCCGATTACGCGGTTATTCGCAACAATACGTTTAAAGGCAAAACGCAAAATGGCCCTTCAACGTTCCTAGACCTGACCAATATCTCGAATGCCACGGTTTCAGGCAATTCGTTTACCGTCGAGCAGCCAAACGGAACAGGGATTCTGCTGGGTAACGGCGCTACACAGAATGTCGTCCAGGGTAACTCAATTGCGCTTCCCGTTGGAGGAAGTGCAATCATCGACTTCACCGGTGGCGTCAGCAATCAGGTGCTTAACAATACAGTGACGCCATAGGGGCAGGCGTGCGACCAATGGCCGCGATGATTCGATTCATCAGTTGACTACGTGCCAGCCCTGAGCAGCAGTTCGCAATTCCAGCGGTAAAACTCTCCGCACGATAATATTCCCTCCTTGCCGTGCAGGTCATAGGCAATCTTCCCCATGATTTCCTCTCCGGCCGTGGTCCAGGCGTCATCGGTGATTGCGGTGACGACAATGTGACGGTTCTCGTCCCATGTGCCGAATATTGATCCGTTCTCTCTTGTCAGTGCCGCCTTGCGGTGGTTGTGCCAGATGGTGATGATCCCCTTGCTCTGCTCCGCAGCATTGGCGAAACAGATGATGCTGATGATGTCTCCCGGCATTATGCGATCCTGGAGCTCGCGGACCACAAGCCCCGAGATTTCAACGATATTCTCCGCTGTGACGATTTTCCGTTCAATAACCGTTACGACAGCACCCTTTCTCTCCGTGCCTTGCGGGATGACACCCAGTCCCGACAGGGTCTTTGTTGTTTCCGTGACGTTCTGACTTTCCATTGTCGTGCTTGATCCCTTCCGTGTGAATTAGAGCTTGTCCGTACATAAGCGTAGCGGGGTCTTATGGACACAAGGTAACGGAGAGATGTCTATCGTGCAAAAAAGCGCAGGTTGCGCAATCGTAGCCTTGCTGTAGCACATCGTACAAACAGCCGGGCTAATCTCCTGCTCGTTGGTTAATAACGGCAAACAAAGCAGGAGAAACGATGCTGCAGCTGACCCAGAAACTCGGAAGCGGTGAGATGAAGGTGCTCGAAGTGCCACTGCCGGCGCTGCCGGCCGGGCACCTGCTTGTCCGCACCCATTACTCTCTCATCAGCGCCGGTACCGAGGGGAGCACGGTCAAGACGGCCCGCTCGGGTTACATCGGCAAGGCCAAGGAGCGCCCCCAGCAGGTGAGGCAGGTGATCGAGACGATCCGCTCCCAGGGGATCACCCAGACCTACCGGGCGGTGATGAAGAAACTCGATGCCTACTCTCCCCTCGGATACTCCTGCACGGGGGAGGTCATTGCCGTGGCCCCGGACGTGACGTCGATCACGATCGGCGACCTGGTGGCGTGCGGAGGACTTTCCGCTTCCCACGCCGAGATGGTGAGCGTTCCGCTGAATCTCTGCGTGCGGCTGGAGCCGGATGCCGACCTGAAGCAGGCTGCCTACAACACCCTTGGCGCCATTGCCCTCCAGGGGGTGCGCCAGGCGGACCTTCGCTTGGGGGAAACGTGTGCCGTCATCGGCCTCGGGCTCCTCGGTCAGCTTGTCTCACTCATTCTCGGGGCTTCAGGAGTCAGGATCATCGGCATCGACGTCGACCGGGCAATGGTGGAGACGGCGAGGCAGGGGGGTGTCGACCTGGCATTGGGCCGCGACGAAGACGGCATCGAAGGGAAAATCGCCGCGTTCACCGGCGGAATTGGCTGCGATGCGGTGATTATCACCGCGGCCACGAATTCCCTCGACCCGATCAATTTTGCCGGTGCCATCGCCCGGAAGCGCGGGTCGGTGGTCATCGTCGGCGCCGTTCCGACCGGGTTCGACCGGGAGCCGCACTACTACCGGAAAGAGCTCCAGGTAAAGATGTCGTGCTCCTACGGTCCCGGTCGCTACGACCCGTCCTACGAGGAGAAGGGGCACGACTACCCCGCGGCCTATGTGCGCTGGACGGAAAACCGGAACATGCAAGCCTTCCAGGAGCTTATCCGAAGCCGGAGAATCGACCTCGGCTACCTGACGACCCATACCTACCGTCTGGAGGAGGCTCCGCGGGCCTACGACATGCTTATCGAGCGGTCCGAGCCGTTCATCGGCATTCTCATCGAGTACGACAGGGAGAAGGATCTCGGGGCAGTGGAACGTCTGTCGGTCGGCAAACCCGTTCCCGTGCGAGGGGGCTCATCGGCCTCCGTCGGTTTCATCGGTGCCGGGTCCTACGCCCAGAGTCATCTCCTGCCTAATTTGAGGGAGTGCGGCGGGGTGCGTCTCGCCGGGATCGTGAATGCCAGCGGTACCGGCACCCGGTCGGTGGCGGAGCGGTTCGGTTTTGACTACTGCGCCGGGAGCGGGGAGAGCCTCCTTGCGGATGAAACCATCAACACCCTGTTCATAGCGACGCGCCATGACAGCCACGCGGCGTATGTGACGAAGGCCCTCCGGGCCGGCAAGCACGTGTTCGTGGAAAAGCCCCTCTGTCTGTCGGAAGAGGAGCTGTGCGCCATTGCGGCAATCCACGCGGAGCAGGCCCCCCACTGCGTGCTCATGGTGGGATACAACCGCCGGTTTTCCCCTCTTGCGCGGATGCTGCGAGATGCCTTCGGCACCGGTCCGATGGCGATGACCTACCGGGTGAACGCCGGTGCGATCCCGGTTGAATCGTGGATACAGGACCCGGAGCGGGGGGGAGGGCGGATCATCGGTGAGGTATGCCACTTCGTGGATTTTCTCACCTACCTCAACGGATCGTTGCCGATCACGGTGCATGCCACGGCCCTGAGGGCGACCCCGCAGCTGCTCGATACGGTCAACCTGACCTTTACCTTCGCCAACGGCTCCATCGGGACCATCGGCTATTTCGCCAACGGCGACAAGGGGCTGCCGAAGGAGCGGGTGGAGGTCTTTGCCAACGGCTGCTCCGCGGTTCTCGACGATTTCCGATCCCTGACCATCTACGCCGGGGGGAAAAAACGAGAGAAAAAGCTCATGGCCCAGGACAAGGGACAGAAGGCGGAAGTCGAGGCGTTCATCGCCGCAATTGGCGAAGGGAGGCAGGCGCCCATCCCCTTTGAGGAGATCCGGAGCACGCCCCTGGCGGTCTTCCGCGCCCTCGAATCGATCCGCTCCGGCAGGTGCCTGGCGGTGAATGGGGATACGTGAGCCGCGGACTCTTCTACCTTTCAAGGCTTCGCAATGCGACGCTGTCGGAGCTTGCCTACCGCACGAGGGAGATGCTCTTCGTCAGGCGGACGAGGAGCGCGGTAATGCGCCGGAGAATTCCGGCCCGGCTGCCGCAGCTGGATATGGCGGACGTGCGTACTCTTGCCGCGCCGACCATGAGGATTATGGCCACCGCTGCAACGGTGGAGGAGATTCTCGGCGGCAGAATCTTTACCCTCAACGAGGAGCCTTCCCGTCTGCTGGAGTGCGAACAGGGAGCACGGGGAACCTACTCGCCGGACATCGGCAGGGACCGTCTCGGCTGCGACGTGCGGGCACTCTGGGAACCGGCGCGTCTGCAGCATCTGACGCTGCTCATGGCCCACTTTGTCTCTGATGGAATAGAGGAGAGGGGGGATGAAATCAGGGAGTTCATCCGCGATGCCCTTGGTAACTGGCTCGACGCAAATCCCTCGTTCACCGGTCCCCACTACATGTCCGCCATGGAGTGCGGGCTCCGGGTGCCGGTCTTCTTTCTTGCCCTCAAGTGTCTCGGAACCACAGTCGGCAACGACTGGCAACGCCTCATGGAGGCCATCTACCACCATGCCTGGTGGATCGAGAGGCGTCTCTCGCTCCATTCGTCCCTCGGCAACCACACGGTGTGCGAGTGCGTGGGGCTCGTCTTTGCCGGGGCGGTCTTCCGGAAAACGGAAGAGGGGAAGCGGTGGCTCGGGCGGGGGATCGAACTCCTGCGGCAGGAACTCGATCATCAGGTCGTTGCCGACGGCGGACCGGTGGAGCAGTCGTTCTCCTACCATCGATTCGTACTCGATCTGTACTGGTTCGTGATCGATTTCATCGAGAAGAACAACCTCGGCGAATGCCATGATTTCAAGGTACGGCTCTGGGCCGGGGAGGAATTTCTCTCCTGCTTCACGGACGGCAGCGGGCATATTCCGCCGGTGGGGGACTCCGATGATGGCTTCGCCCTGGCGCCGGGACTGGCGCCGAAGCGGATGCCCGTCACCAAGGCACCGGAGCCGGTCCGCACCTTTCCCGCCTCGGGATATACGGTCTTGGGCGGAAAGGGGGGGAAACTCCTCGCCTTCGATCACGGGCCGCTGGGGATGGCTCCCCTTTATAACCACGGCCACGCCGACGCCCTTTCCGTGACCTTTTCCGTGGGGGGGGCACACATTCTGGTGGACCCGGGGACCTACCGCTATAACGGCGCCGACCAGTTCCGCCGCTACTTCAAGGGAACCCGGGCCCACAACACGGTGGCTATTGACGGTGAGGACCAGGCGCTGCAGGTCACGGGCTTCATCTGGAGCCGTCCCTTCCGGAGCCGGCTTCTCAGGAGTGTCGCAACCCCGGACGGCCACCTCGTCGAGGCGGAACACGACGGCTACCGCCGGCTTCCCGGAGGTGTAACCCATCGTCGATCGATCCTCTTCCGCGACAGCGGCGATTTCCTCATCAGGGATACCTTCGCGGGGGAGGGAGAGCACCGGTACGAGCTCAATTTCCATCTCAATCCCGATGCCGAGGTGACACTCAATGGCGCGACGGCACGGGTCCGCGTCGGCGGGATTACGCTCGTGCTGACAACGGTTGGCGGCGGTGAGTTCGACTGCGTGCACGGCGGCGAGGAGCCACTCCTCGGGTGGCATTCGCCCGCTTACGGCGTGCTGCGGCCAACGTGGGTGCTTCGTCGGGTTGAAGAGGGGAGACCGCGAAATGTCTCCTTTGTTACCGCGGTCAGCATTGGCGAAGAAACAAGGCAGATGAACGGGGAGGAGATGCTATGCAGCATGGCCCGATACGAATGAAAATCCTGAATGTGTGGGTCGATCCGGTGGACATGAAGGGTGCCGTGGAGCGCGTCGAGCACTTTGTGGAGCAGGGGACGCGGCCCCACTGCATTTTCGCGGTGAATCCGGAGAAGAACTTTTCAGTCCCCCGCGACCGCGAGCTGCACGGGCATTTTGCCGCGGCGGACATGCTGATACCGGACGGAATCGGCGTGGTCATGGCCGCCCGCCTCCTCTACCGGGCACGTCTCGGCAGGGTGCCGGGGGTCGAGCTGATGGAGGAGATCTGTCGCCTGTCGGCGCGCAAGGGATACCGGGTATTCATCTACGGCGCCTCGGAGGAGGTGAGCCGCCGGTCGGCGGAGGTGCTCCAGGTGCGCTATCCATCCTTGCAGATTGTCGGGAGATCCAACGGCTTCGTCAAGGAAGGGGAGATGCCCGATCTCGTCAACCGGATCAACGAATCGCAGGCCCAGGTCCTCTTCCTTGCGCTCGGTTCGCCGCGCCAGGAAAAATGGTTCGCCACCCACCGGGACCAGTTGACCACGGTCAGGGTCTGCCAGGGAATCGGTGGAACCCTCGACACCATCGCGGGAACGGTGCGCCGGGCGCCCGAATTCTGGTGCCGCTTCAATCTGGAATGGCTTTACCGGCTGCTGGAGGAGCCGGGGAGGATCAGGCGCCAGAAAGTCCTCCCCCTCTTCGCCCTGCTGGTGATCAGGGAAAAAGTGAGACGTATCGCGGGAATTCGACGCGATGCGCCGGCATTTCAATAATCAGACAAGGAGCAGACCATGAAAGTCTTTCTTGTTGCCGGTGCGCGGCCCAATTTCATGAAGATCGCCCCCCTCTACCGCGAGGGAAGCGGGCGGGAGGGGGTTGCCTGCCGGATCGTTCATACCGGTCAGCACTACGACCACGAGATGTCCGAGGCGTTTTTCGAGGAGTTGGAGATCCCCGAGCCCGACTACCGGCTCAATGCCGGTTCCGGGTCCCATGCCGTCCAGACTGCCCGGATCATGACCGCCTTCGAGGAGGTCTGCCTGAATGAGCGTCCCGACCTGGTCATCGTGGTGGGGGACGTGAACTCCACGCTTGCGTGCAGCATCGTGGCGAAGAAACTCCAGATCGAGGTCGCCCATGTGGAGGCGGGGCTCAGGAGCTTCGACCCCTCCATGCCGGAGGAGATCAACCGGATGGTCACCGACAGTATCTCCGACTGGTTCTTTGTCACCGAGGAGAGCGGAAAGGCGAATCTGATACATGAGGGGAAGAGCCGGGAGCGGATCTTCGAGGTCGGGCACGTGATGGTTGACAATCTGTTCCACCAGATCGTGCGGCTTCAGGAGAACGATCCCCGTTTCGACAGGGTGAGAATGGCGCGCGAGGGGCTGTCCGACTATGCGTTCCTGACCCTGCACCGGCCGAGCAATGTCGACAGCCGGGAGGCCCTGAACGAAATCGCGTCAGCCCTGAACGAAATCGCCGCGGAGCTTCCGATCGTCTTCCCGGTCCACCCCCGCACCCGTTCGATGCTGGAGAAGCACGACATCCGCCTCTCGTCCCGTATCTCATTGCTTCCCCCCCTCGGATTCCGGGAGGCCCTCTACCTCTGGAAGGACTCGGCACTGGTTCTCACCGACAGCGGCGGTCTCCAGGAAGAGACCACGGCCCTCCAAATTCCCTGCCTCACCCTTCGGGAGAACACCGAGCGGCCGATCACCATCGATCAGGGGAGCAATACCCTTGCCGGCACGCGGAAGGATACCATTATCCAGGCATACGAAAAGGTGCGTGGCAGGGCCGGCCGCGACTATCCGGTCCCCCTCTACTGGGACGGCAAGGCATCGCTGAGAATCTGGGATGCCCTGACGACTGATCTGCCAATCGTTTCGCATACCTGAGGTAATTGATGACGCAATCTTTGACAGTTCTTTCCCCGTCCCGATTTCTGAAAGGAGCGCTCTATATCGCGCTCTGTGCTGGTATCTACGCTTCCGCCTACGAGTGGCTGGTCACGAAGGACTGGATTCGGGACGATTACAGCTCCTGCTTCTTGGTGCCGATCATAGTCCTCTATCTGCTCTGGGAGAAACGGGCGGAGATGTTCGCCACGCCCTCAGTCGTCACCTGGCGGGGGTTCTTCATGATTGTGCCGGGCATCGTTTTCTTCTGGCTCGGGGAGCTGTCGGGGGAGTACTTCACCCTCTACCTCTCGTCCTGGATGGTGTTCGTCGGGATTCTCTGGATGCACTGGGGGTGGGCGAAGCTCAGGAAGGCCGCATTTCCGCTCCTGTTTCTCCTCGGCATGTTCCCTCTTCCCAATGCGGTGAACGGCTTTCTTACCCTGAAACTCAAGCTCATCTCGTCCCGGCTGGGGGTCGAGATGATGAGGCTCTACGGTCTGTCCGCCTACCGTGAGGGGAACGTCATCGACGTCGGTTTCACCAAGCTCCAGGTGGTCGATGCCTGCAGCGGACTCCGCTACTTTATCCCCCTGCTCATGCTGGCTGCCCTCCTTGCCTATTATTACCGGGCTGCCCGATGGAAGCGCGCTCTGGTCATTATCTCGGCCGTTCCCGTTTCAGTGCTTACCAATGGACTCCGGATCGCGTCGGTCGGCATTCTCTACCAGTTCTGGGGCCCGATGGTGGCGGAGGGCTTTTTCCACGATTTCTCCGGCTGGTTCATCTTCATGGCAAGCATTGCCATTCTCCTTGCGGAGATGTGGCTCCTGAAGCGCTTTTTCCCCGAGGGCGCAGTGGGCGGACCCGTGCATTCTCCCGACAGTGACCGTGTCGCGCTCCATCCCGTTACCCCCCTGCCGGCCGGATCGCCGTTGCGCGGTCTCCTGATGCCGGTTCAGTTCGCCACGGCGGTGCTGCTGCTCGGTACAACCCTCGCCTTCTCCCAAGGGATCAATTTCCGTGAGCATGTGCCGCCGAGTCGCGCTCTCGACCAGTTCCCCCTTTCCGTGGGGGAGTGGCAGGGGACCAGAACCTCCATGGAGCAGATATACCTTGATGCCCTCAAGTTCGACAGTTACGCCATGGTGGACTACCGTGCCCCCACGGGAAAGACGGTCAGCTTCTATACCGCGTACTACGGCAGCCAGCGCAAGGGAGAGTCGATCCATTCCCCCTCGACCTGTCTCCCCGGAAGCGGGTGGGCCTTCGAGGAATCGGGAGAAACCAGGCTCCCCTTCAATGCATCCGACGGCCAGCCCATGAGGGTGAGTCGCGCCTTCATGAAGAAGGGAGATGACCAGGAACTGACCTATTACTGGTTTCCCCAGCGGGGAAGGACCCTCACCAATATCTATCAACTCAAGCTGTACGGTTTTTGGGACGCCCTGACGCGGCAACGGACCGACGGGGCCCTGGTCAGGGTCATAACCCCCGTCTACCGGTCAGAGCCCGTCAGCGCCGCCGAAGCACGCCTGCAGGCTTTTACCAGGCAGATAGAGCCGGTGCTGGCCCGATACATCCCCAACTAACCTGCATCCGGTTGGAGGGTTTCATGTTTCTTTCAACGTTGCTCCTTTCGGTGCTGATCACCATAGTGCTGACACCGGCATTCTGCAGCGTCGCCATCCGGTACCAGGTGGTGGACCTGCCGAATGAACGCAAGGTGCACCAGCAGCCGATTCCGCGGATCGGCGGCGTTGCCATGGCAATCGGCGCCTTCGTGCCGATTGTACTGTGGCACATGGTCGATTCGTTTGTCCGGGCCTATCTCTGCGGTTCCGCAATCCTGGTGCTGATCGGCCTTGTGGACGACTTTCGCGATCTTTCTCCCCGCGTCAAGTTTGCGGGGCAGTTTGCCGCCGCCCTCATGCTGGTTCTGTTCGGCGGCGTGGAGATCACGAGGGTCGGGACTCTGGCACCCGACGGTTTTGCACTCGCCCCGTGGCTATCCGTTCCGTTGACCCTGGTGACGATCGTGGGGGTGACCAACGCCATCAACCTCGCCGACGGCCTCGACGGTCTGGCAGGGGGGATCTGTCTCCTGATCTTTGCCGCCATCGGGTACCTTGCCTATCTGGTTGATCAACCCGTGACCGGTTTCATCGCCCTGGCCCTGAGCGGCGTCATCTACGGCTTTCTCCGTTTCAACACCCACCCCGCCTCCATCTTCATGGGGGACGCGGGGAGCCAGTTCCTCGGCTACTCGGCCATAGCGCTCCTGTTGCGCCTGAGCCAGGGGAATACCGCCCTGAGCCCCCTGCTGCCCCTCGTCATGGTCGGCTTTCCGGTTCTGGATACCCTTGTGGTGATGAGCCTGCGCATCTCCCGGGGGGTCTCCCCCTTTTCAGCCGACAAGAACCATTTCCATCACCATCTCATGCGGCTGGGTTTCACTCACGCCGAGTCGGTGCTGGTCATCTACATATTCCAGACGGTTCTGATCATAGCGGCGATACTCTTTCGCTATTACTCGGACTGGGTACTGCTTCTCGGCTATCTGCTCTTTTCTCTCATGCTGATCGCAGGGTTTTCCCTTGCAGCGAATAACAAAATGGGGTTCAGGATTCTCGGACACTTCCGTTTCCGTGTCGGCTCCCTGCTCAGGCTCTGGCGCAGGGAAGGCACGATAATCCGTCACGCATTCCGCATCTTCGAGTACGGGATACCGTTACTGCTCGCCCTTACCTGCATGATTGCCGTAGTGCCCTGGCGCGCCGCGTCTTTTATCGGGCCGTTCCTGGCGCTTGTCATTCTTGTCGTCAGATTCATCAGACCAGGACACCTCGGCGCGGTAATCAGATTTTCGCTCTATCTGGCAATTCCCTTTGCCGTCTATTTCAGCGACATGATCCTTGTCGGCCACCACCCCGCGCTTCCTGTAAGGATCTACAATGCCTCCTTTGGCGTATTGGCAGTATGCATCATCGTCATTTCCAAGTTGTCGCGACGAAGCAAGGGGTTCCAGAGTACCCCGCTCGATTTTCTGATCATCATCCTGGCGGTGGTGCTCCCCAATCTCCCCTATGGCGGCGACAATCACGCATACCAGCCAGGTTTGATCGCCGCAAAAATCATAATGCTCTACTTCAGTTTTGAGGTGCTGATGGCGGAAATGAGAGGGAATTTCGTCAGGCTCTCCTATGCCGTGGCGGGAGCCTTGACGCTGCTGGCGCTATAGTTGTCGATCACCTGAAATTACAACGAGAGGAGTCGTGATGAAAATTCGCACGTGGATCAATGGGGCAAGCATGTTCTGCTGCGCACTGCTGGTGTTTGGGTGCAGCGGTCCCGAGGCCAAGAAGATGAAGTTCTATACCAAGGGGAAGGAACTCTACGACAAGGGGGACCTGGTCAAGGCGAAACTCGAGTTCAAGAACGCGCTCCAGATCGACCCGAAGTATGCGGATGCCTATTACATGCTCGGGCATGCGGAGCTGAGGGGCGGCAATCTGAAGGAGGCCTACGGTGATTTCACCAAAGCGGTGGAGCTCAACCCTGCCCTCAAGGATGCCCAGTACCAGCTCGGCAAGATCTTTCTCGGCGCACGGATGACCGACAAGGCAATGGAAAAGGCCGATGCCATCCTCAGGATTGACCCGAATTACGAGGATGCGCTGCTCCTGAAGGGGGCGACGCTTCTGGCGGAGAAGAAGAACCCCGAGGCGCTCGCTCACCTGGAAGGGCTTCTGGCCAAGGGGTGCAGGAAGACCGACCTCTACCTGCTCCTGGCCCAGCTGCACTTCGCGCGGAACGATCAACGGAATGCGGAAGCGGTTCTCAGGAAGGGGATCGCCGATAATCCGAAAGCAGTGCCGATTGTCCTTGCCCTTGCGGAGCTCTGTGCCCGTACCAGTCGCATCGTCGAGGCTGCCGGGCTGTTGAAGCAGGCCGGTGACCTGGAGCCGAACAATCCAGCGCATCGCGTTAATCTGGCGGGCCTCCAGTGGGCTGCGGGCAAGGAAAAGGAGGCCGCTGAGGTGCTGAAAGGTATGATCGCCGCCGCGCCGACCGATGAGGAGCGGTGGTTGACGGCGAGCGGATTCTACCTCGGCAAGGGCCGGAGCGACGACGGTGAGCGGCTTCTCAAGGAGGGTTTCGGGAAAAACCCCAAGAGCTTCAGGCTTCGCTTCGCCCTGAGTGACCTCTATCTCAATACCGGCAAGGAAGATCAGGCGATCGCTGTTCTCAAGGAGTGTCTCACCCTCGAAGGCAAGCAGTCCAATCCGGGTATCATTCAGACGAAAAATGCCCTGGCCCGGATTTTTTTCGCCCGGAACGAGAACGACAAGGCAGCGCAGTATGTGGACGAGGTCCTCAAGGAGAGCCCGAAAAACGTCGATGCCCGGTTCATCAAGGGGAATCTGCACCTCCGTAAGGGGGAAGGGGCCAAGGCCGTGGCAGAGTTCAGGAGCGTGGTTTCCGAGAATCCCCAGCTCATCGAGGGACATATCCGTCTTGCCGAAGCTCACGTCATGAACAAGGAACTCAATCTGGCTGAGGACACCCTCAAGGGAGCTCTCAAGGCCGAACCGAAGTCGCGTGACCTTCTTCTGGCGATGGCCCGGTTTGACGTCCTGAAGAAGGATGCAAACGGGGCGGAGCAGACGCTCCAGGCGATACTCAAGGCAAACGCCAATGACATAGAAGCCCGGGCCGAGCTTGGCAACATCCTTTTGGCGAAAAAGGAGTATCGCAAGGCCGAAGTCGAATTCAGCGAAATCAGGCGCCGTGTGCCAGCCCTCCCGCTGGGGCATGTCAAAATGGGAGAGCTGTATGTGGCCCAGCACAACAGCGGGAAGGCCCTTGCGGAGTACGAACTGGCGTTCAAGGCCAATCCGGATTCCTGGCGGGTGAGCAACGACCTCGCGTTCCTTCTGGCCGACATGGGAAAGGATCTGGACCGGGCCCTTTCGCTGGCTCAGAAAGCCCAGAAGGAGCGTCCCGACGACTTCCTCGTCGGTGACACCCTCGGTTGGGTCTACTACAGGAAGGGTGACTATGCAAAGGCCGAGGAGCTCCTCGTCAAGGCACTGAGCAAGACCCCGGCGGCCCCGGTCGTCAATTACCACCTCGGTATGGTTCTTTACAAGGTGGGAAAGAACGACAAGGCCCGGGAGCATTTCAAGAAAGCGCTTGCAGGGAACTCCTCGTTTCCCGGCAGGGATGAAGCCGCCAGGGTACTGGCAAAAATCTAATGATTAATTCCATTAATCTTCATGGGGCCGTGACAGAGCTGTAACCGTCTGCTGGTATTTTGCCGAATTGTCGCAATGTTCGGAAAAGAGGAAACGGAAAGCAGGATGAAAGGTGTGACGAGGATGACATATTCACGTTGGTTGGTTGCGGCAGTGGCCCTCATGATACTGTTCTGCGCCGATGTGGGGCGACTTCATGCGGATATGTCCGCGGAATACCGGGAAGCGGGTTTTGATTCCATGCCGGCGGTCAGCGCCAATTCACTGGAGGATCCGGTGAAGGAGCGACTTCGGAGGAGGCGTTTCGAGGGCCGGCAACTCCCTGTTGTGGAATCGACTTCAGCGGCGCCCACCAGGACCGGAAGCCCCGAAAACCCGGAGCGAGCCCCGCAGGCGATTAACGCCCAGCCGTCGCGGCAGACAGCAACAGAAACGATTTCTGCGAACGATTCTTCGGCGCCGGCATCTGGAGATAAGGGGGGAGTGATTGCGGCCGGTACGCGTAAGTCTCTCTGGGGATCGCTCAAGTCCCTCGTCGGCATGGGGGAGGGCAGCCCGGCAGCCATGGAAGCGTCGGTAGTCGCCGCAGTCGAGTCGTTGCCCCCGATTCAGGAGGCCGTTCCTTCCAACTACGTGATCGGCGCCGGCGATGTGATCGGCATCTCGGTCTGGCGTGACGATGCGCTGACAAAATCCGTCGTGGTTCTCCCGGACGGGAAATTCGACTTCCCCCTCGTCGGTGAGGTCGTTGCCGGTGGCAAGACCGTCGCGCAACTGAAGGAAGAGCTGGAGAAGAAACTTTCACGGTACATCTCCGACGCACAGTTGTCGGTGGATGTGAAGCAGTCGAACAGCATGCTGGTGTATGTTATCGGGAGGGTGAACTCCCCCGGCCGGCATGTTCTGCTGGCGCGGACCAATGTCCTTCAGGCGCTGGCAATGGCAGGCGGGCTCAACCCGTTCGCCAGCAAGAACGATATCCGGATATTCCGCAACGATGGCGGCGCTACCAAGATGTACTCCTTCGCGTACGGCGAGGTAGTAGAGGGGAAGCGCCTCGAATCGAATATCGAACTGATGAGAGGGGACGTCATTGTCGTTCCGTAACCGCCTCTCCCTGTTGATGGTGTGCATGACCGCAGGGTGGACCGCTCTTGCTGGCGTGGCGAAGGGAGCGGAGCTTTTGCTGGTTCCGAGCATTACTCTCAAGGAAGAGCACAACGACAACATCTTTCTCACGGCTCAAAATGCCACGAGCGATTTTATCACCACCATCGTCCCGGGGGTTCGGGGACGCGCCAGAACGGAGCGCTTTGACGGCGACCTCACGGTCGGGTTCAACTATCTCGACTATCTGCGGCATAACTTGCTGGACGGCCTTGATTTCTTCGGGCGGAATTCGCTGGCGTATCGCGTGACGCCACGCCTCAGTGTTTCGGCAGGAGGGGGCTACGTCCGTAACTCGCGGCCCGACCAGCTCAGTGCGACGGGTATCGCGCTGAACGCCGGGAGCGACAGATACAATGCCCAAGGAGGGGCGAATCTCGCGGTGGATGAGCTGACGAACACATCGCTCACCTACGGGTATGACCGACAGAAGTTCGACAACGCGCTGCAACTTCCCACAACGACCCATTCCGTGACCCTTGCCCTTGATCATGATCTCGACAAGGTTCTCCCAAGGACGCGGTCCGGGGTAACGTTCCTGTATTCAAACGACGATGTGGTCAGTTCACAGGTCGATAACTACGCTGCTTCACTGGTAATGTCGTACACCCCCCGCGAACTCTGGAAGATGTCGGGTTCGGTCGGTGGGCGCTTCACCCATTCCACTTTCGAATCATCCGGCCACACCTTCAGAACCGACGATACCGGCCTTATCGGAAGTCTTTCCCTGGGGTATGCCGATGATCGGAACGACGGTACCCTCAGCTTCACCCGGGACCTTGCCACTGCCTCAGGCGGTTCGAGCGTTACGGAGCGCACATCCCTCAACCTTTCGCTCGGCAGACGCCTGACCGAAGAGCTGCGGGGAGAGGTGGCAAGCTCCTTTGCTTACAACAGGACCAGACAGAACCAGTTCTCGGCCGTGGAGATAAACGAGAAGACTCTGACGGCACGGGGCTCGCTCCGTTACACCATGACCCGGTATCTGGACGCCGAGGCTCTCTACCAGTACACCCATGTTGATTCCGGTGGTGAGGGAGGGGCTGCGGTCCAGAATCTTGTGATGCTCCGCGTGAATCTGAGCTACGAGATGGGCCGATAGCCCCGTGCCCCCGTGGTTATCGCTGCTTGCGAAGAAATTCAATTACCAACGAAATGAGGCTGTCGCATGGAGCATGAAATCAAATCCCTGAACGATGTTCTCGCTATCGCCAAACGAAGGAAATGGACCCTCGTGGTCCCTACCGTCTCCATTTTTCTTGTTGCGGCCGTTATCGCCTTCCTGCTCCCCTCGATCTACAGCTCCACGTCCACGATCCTGATCGAGGAGCAGGAGGTTCCCCGCGAGTACGTCAACACCACGGTGACGAGCTTTGCCGACCAGCGCCTCCAATCGATAAACCAGCGGATCATGGGAACGAGCAAGCTCCTTGATATTATCGGAAAATTTAACCTCTACGCTGATCTCAAGAACAAGTGGACCACGGAAGAGATCGTCGCGAAGATGCGCAAGGATATCAAGTTCAACACCATCAGCGCCGACGTTATCGACCCCCGGTCGGGTCAGCCCCGGCCGGCAACCATCGCTTTCAGCCTCTCCTACCAGGGGAAGAATCCCTCCGTGGTCCAGCAGGTTGCCAACGAACTGACCACCCTCTACCTGAATGAGAATCTCAAGGTTCGGGAAAAACAGTCCCTCGGTACGACCACGTTCATCGAGGAAGAGATGAAGGGGGTGCAGAAGCAGCTGGAGGACATCGAAGGAAAAATTGCTGCTTACAAACAGCGCAATATCAATGCGCTGCCGGAACTGGCGCAGGTCAATATGCAGGCGGTTGAAACGACCGACCGCGAAATCATGTCGCTCAACAGCCAGCTCGGCAACCTGCGGGAGCGCGAGAGTTACCTTCAGGCCCAGTTGGCCAGCATGCCAACCGACTCCGCCAGTCAGGACAAGACCCGCCTCAACGAGCTGAGGGTCCGGATGGTGGACCTGAAGACCCGGTTTACCGATGAGCATCCCGACGTGATAAAGGTAAAAGGGGAAATTGCCGAACTGGTCAAGCAGCTTCGTTCCAGCGGCCGGGACACGGCGGACAGCAAGCCTGACAATCCTGCCTACGTGACCCTTTCGTCCCAGTTGGCGAGCATCAAGTCCGAAATTGCATCCACAAAGCGGCAGATAGACAGTTTCATCAGGAAGCGCGACAGCTACCGCCAGCGGGTTGCCGCGACACCGGGAGTCGAAGAGGGATACAAGAATCTGGTGGTGGAACGGAACAATCTCCAGAGCAAGTACGATGACCTTTCGAAGAAATACATGGAGGCCAAGGTTGCCCACGGCCTGGAGCAGGAACAGAAAGGGGAGCGTTTCACGCTCATCGATTCCGCCCGGCTGCCGGAGAAGCCGATCAGTCCCAATATTCCCGCCATACTGCTCATCGGGCTCGTGCTTGGAATCGGCAGTGGCGTCGGCCTGACTGCCCTTCGTGAACAGAGTGACCAGACCTTCAGGACTGCCGAGGCCCTCAGCAGAGTTACCTCGTTTCCGGTTCTCGCCACAATTCCGGAGATCGGCAACGGTGCAGAGGCGCCCCGAGGCTTCGGCAGGCGAGGAATGTTTGCCGTCGGTCTGGTTGGGGTGCTGGTGGCGACCACCCTCGTTGTCCACTTCTTCATCATGGATCTGGATATCGTCTGGGCAAAGATGTTACGCAATGTAGCCCGAATGGGGTAAGAGAGGCGCAACCTCATACAGAAATCATGGGTCTTTGGGACAGTTTCACCGTGTCCGCGGCCCGGAAGCGAAGAAGGAGTACTGAACATGGAACAGCGCAGCGGAGCTTTGTCGAGGCTACGGAGGAAAACTCCTGTCGACCGTACTGAAGAGGTGCAAGCCGGCGTCGGTACATCGCCTACGGACAGCTCTTCACCGACTGCATGCTGCGGGCTGGCGGAGACTTCTGTCAGTGAGGCAGCACCGACCCCGTCGGTTGAGGAGGGTGGACAGCGTAACGCTCCGGCGCAGTCGTCGAGACTTCAGGCCCCGTCTGAGCCGCAAGAAGCTCATTCACCCCTCGTCGCCTCGGTGAGGCCGGTGGTGCAGGAGGCCCATGAGAGGGCAGGGTGGGTCTCGCCCAACTATTCCCTTTCCCGCTCCGTTGCCCTCAATCCGAGGACGATGGAGGAAAACCGCTGCATTGCCTTCCATTCGGATGCCCCGGAGGTTGAGCAGTATCGCGTGCTCCGGACGAGAATCCAGCAGCAGGTCGGAAATCAGCAGGGTGCGACGATTATGGTGACGAGCGCCCTGCCGGGGGAGGGGAAAACCCTGACCGCCATCAACCTTGCCCTCACGTTCGCGCGGGAGTTCAAGCAGACGGCGTTGCTCGTGGACTGCGATCTGCGGCAGCAGCGTGTCCACCAGCTGCTGGGGTACCCCGGCAACAAGGGACTGGTGGATTACCTGCTCCATGCAACCCCCGTGGAAGAACTTTTCGTCTGGCCGGGGGTCGAGAAGCTGACCGTGATCTCCGGCGGGCGCCTGCTCAAGGATGGGAGTGAACTGCTCGGTTCGCCGGGAATGCGCAACCTGGTCCACGACATGAAGCACCGCTATCCGGATCGGACGGTCATCTTTGACATGCCGCCGGTGCTTGTCGGCGCCGACGCACTGACGTTCGCACCGCTCGTCGACTACATCCTCGTGGCGGTCAAGGCGGAGGAAACGCAGTCAGCGGATGTGCAAAAAGCCCTCAAGCTCCTTCCACGGGAGAAGATTATCGGTCTTGTTCTGAATCGGCACAAGGGGCGGCAGAAAGCGGTCAACGAGAATTAGTTGCCGTGTGACGGTAGACATCGACTCAAATCGATAACGAAAGGAATACTCAAGTGTCAGATAAACCTCAGGTAACCTTCAAGTACATCTTCACCTACGACTACAACCCGGTTTACGTGAATGGCGCCCATGGCGGCGTTTCACCCCGCGGCGATCTGGTGGTGAATTTCTATCTGGAGCGCCCGCCGCTTCCCAACGAGATTACCCACGAAATCAACTCCAACGGCACCGTCGGTGCGGAGACGGCAGTCGAACCCGAGGACTTCGCCCAGAGCCTGGTGCGCTTTGTCCCCACCGGCGTTGTTCTCAACTATCATACCGCTCTCGAACTCCACCACTGGCTGGGGGAGAAGGTGAGGGAGATGGAAGCCATCGAGCAGCACAAGGCCGCCATGCGTTCTCAGCAAGAGGGCGAGGGGGGGACGCACTGATCTCCGTTTGAAAATGCAGTATCCCGAAAGCCTGCGGCGAGCTTCGTCGCAGGCTTTTTAGTGCCCTGGCAAGAAAATTTCAGATGAGAAAGTCTACTCAGCGCCGAGTTTGTGGTTGCTGGAAGCTCATTTGACCAGCGGTAAAGGAGTCATAAACCATGTCTGAATGTGTCGAAAAATGCCTCAGGGCGGTTTCCGTCGATCGCATCCGCAGCCATATCAAGGCACTCGAAGGAGTCCGCCACCCCGTGGCCGCGCCCGAGGCCCTGGAGCGGGCAGCCGGCTACATCCGGGGCGTCTTCGGTTCCCTCGGATACCCTGTTGCAGATCATCCGTTTACGGACCGTGGTCGTGAGTTCGCCAATATTATCGCCACGCACCCCGGGAGCTCTCCACCAGGACGGCGGGTGCTGGCTGTCGCCCACTTCGACACGGTCTCCACCACTCCAGGGGCCGATGACAATGCCAGCGGTGTGGCGGTGCTCCTGGAACTCGCCACCATTCTGAAGTCGTTGGGGTTTGAGCACGCTCTTCAGTTTGCGGCTGTCAACCTTGAGGAAAATGAGCATGAGGGGGACCCGCAGGACCTGGGGACCCGGGGGAGCAGGGCGCTGGCGGCCCAGGCGCGAAGGGAGGGGTGGGAGGTTGAGGGAGCGGTGGTGCTCGAATCGGTGGCCTATGCCGGTGACCGCATCGTCCAGAGAGTTCCTGCGGGCATCCCGGTAGCGGTGCCAACGACGGGTAACTTCATCGCGGTGATTGGCAATGAAGCGTCCCGGGAGATGGTGCTCCGTTTCGAGCGGGCGGTTCGTCGCTGTGAAGACGGGCTCCCTTGGGCGCCGCTGGTTGTCCCGGGAAACGGAGAACTCATTCCCGATTCGCGCCGCTCCGACCATGCGCCCTTCTGGGACCACGGGTACAGAGCGATCATGCTGACCGACACCACGAATTTCCGCAATCCCCACTATCATCAACCGGGCGACACCCTTGAGACGCTGAACCTCGGTTTCGCGGCCCAGGTCTGCCGTGCGACCGCGGCGCTCCTCCTGGACCTGGCCGGGGTGTGCGGGCCGAGCTGATGGATTCCCGCCGATTGTTACAATTGCCGCGCTCCCCTTGATAATCGCGTCACCTCTGATACCAGTTACATCTGAGAGACGCCGTAACCGGTTCGCAATCGAACGCTGCCGACCACGAACCCGAATCCCCCGCGTTTCCGGAGGTGAGCCATGGCAAGACCGTCCGCGCCGCCGTTGTGTGCCCGGGGGGATGAGCTGCTCTATGCTGCCCGCAGGATTCTGAACATTGCCCCCGGCATCACGGGGTATGCCCGCATGGTTTCCGCGCTGCTTCCCTGTCTGACCGGCGTCGGCTGCCTCTACCAGGCCATTGCCACGGCCATTGACCGGCGCAGGTATCCACCCCCCGGACGACTGCTGAAGATTCAGGGGACCGACCTGCATGTGCACGCGACCGACAATCGCGGTGCGCCCGCAGTGATTCTCGAGACAGGACTGGGGGGAATGTCCTCTGCATGGGGATGGATTCAGCCCGAGGTTGCCAAATTCACCCGGGTCGTCTCCTATGACCGCCCCGGCCTTGGCTGGAGTGCCACCGATGACCTCCCCCGGACGGCGCTCAACGTGGCCCGGCGTCTTCGCGCGCTTCTTCACGATGGAGGCATGGAGGGGCCCTACGTGTTGGCCGGCCACTCCATGGGAGGGCTGTACCTGCGGGTTTTCGCCGATCAGTATCCCGAGGAGGTAGCCGGGATGGTGCTGATCGACGCGGCCCACCCGGATCAACACAAAAGGAGCCCGGCAATCCGCCGGCATATGAGCTCCGGGTTCCGCATGCTGAGAACGGTCCCTCTGCTGGCAAGGCTCGGATATGTCCGCGCGACCGGTTTTTTCAGCTCCTGGCCCGTGGGCTTGCCTGAACGCCCCGCTGCGGAGGCGGGGGCATTTCTCTCGTCGTATACCCATCTGAAAACCACCCGCGACGAGTCCCTCGCCTGGGATGCGGTGTGCGACGAGGTTCGGGGCACCAGAAGCCTTGGCGACAGGCCGCTGGCGGTGGTCAGTGCCGGGAAGGATGTGCTGCCGGGGGCCCATGAACTGCAGACGGAACTCGCCGCCCTCTCTTCCCGCAGCACCCATCTCACGGTCGAAGGGGCCGACCACGTCACCCTCGTTACCCATCGCCAGCACGCCCTGGCGGTCGTCGACGCGATCCACACGGTGGTGCAGATGGCCTCCCGCTATTGATGAACGTATCTCCTCTCCTCCCGCGCAGCGCTTTTCCCCACAGTCACCAAGTCGTGGCAGAAAATACACATTCCCGAAGTACCGCGCCGTTATGCTGTCACCACTGACGGCGACCATCTGGCCGGCATCTCATACTCCTGAGGGTGTTTTTTATCATGCAGACAATCGTGGATTTACTTGATGAGAGCTGTCGCAGATTTCCTGACAGAACGGCCCTGCGGCACAAAAGCGGAGGCCGATGGCGGGATGTTTCGTACGGAGCCCTTTGGAGCGCGTCCGACAGGATTGCCGCAGGGCTTGCGAACAGTGGTTTCAGGGCAGGCGACCATGCGGCGCTTCTGGCCCCTTCGTCTCCCCGCTGGATAATGGGCTACCTGGGGATTCTTAAGGCGGGGGGGGTCGTTGTCCCCATCGACAAGGAGCTGAAGAGCCTCGAACTGCAGCACATCCTTTCCGACAGCGAGGCACGGGTTCTCTTCACGGAACGCTCTTTCCTCGAAACCGTCACCGCCATGGGGGAGGAGATCCCCTCTCTCGGCCTCATCGTGACGCTCGAAGGGGGGAGGGGGGATACGAACGCGGACCATGATTCGGAAGGGGGGCGCCACCGGGATGAGGGTTCCCCTCTCCATCTGGAGAAGGGTCCCATGATGGGGACCCTGGCCGTGCAGTTCAACGAGCTCCTCGATGCCGAAGCCTCCGGAGATGGTGCAGACGGAGTATCCGGCGGCAGGAACCTCCCGGACGGCGCCATGAAACGGGAGCGTGCCGGGCGGATGGGCATTCTCACCTACGAGAAGCTCCTTGGCGAGACCTCGGGACCTTGCGAACGCCGCCACCCCCTGGATACCGCCGTCATCCTGTACACCTCGGGGACCACCGGCCGTTCGAAAGGTGCCATGCTGAGCCACGCCAACATCACCTCGAACATCCGGGCGGTCACCCTCCATTTCGAACTGGACGAGCGGATTCATACCCTGTCGTTTCTTCCCATCAATCATGTGTTCGAGCAGGTCTGCGGCATCCTCCTGCCGCTCTCGCTGGGGGGAACGGTCTCCTTTGTCGAGTCCCTTAAAAAGCTCGGCGAGAACCTGGCCGAGGTGAGGCCGACGTTTCTCCTGGGTGTGCCGGCGGTCTACCGGATGATCCTTGACCGGATCACCCGGAACATCGAATCGAGGGTGTTATCTCGTCTCCTCTGCGCTTTTTCCCTAACCCGCCCGCTGATCAGGGCGCGGGTCCGAAAGACCCTGGGGGAGGGTACCATTTTCGTCAGTGGCGGGGCGGCGCTCGACCCGGATATCGCCGCCGGGCTCGCCCGTCTCGGGGTGACGATCTGCCAGGGATACGGAATCACGGAGACGTCGCCGGTTATTTCGGCTGAACGCCCCGGTGCCATGCGACCGGGGACGGCAGGGCGGGTGCTTGACGGCGTCGAGGTGAAGCTGGAAAATCCCAATGAGGATAAGGTGGGGGAGATCCTCGTCAAGGGGCCAAACGTCATGCAGGGGTACTACCGGAATGATCGGGCAACGGCTGAGGTTCTGGTCGACGGCTGGTATCACACCGGCGACCTTGGGTTTCTCGATGGGGATGGATTTCTCTCGATCTGCGGGCGGGTCAAGAATCTGATCGTCACCGCCAACGGAAGAAACGTCTACCCGGAGGAGGTGGAAAACGAAATTCTCAAGAGCCCGTACATAGCGGAGGCCATCGTCCACGGCCACCGCGTCGGCACAGTGACCGAAGAGATCCACGCGATGGTCTACCCCGATGGCGATGCCCTCGACGACTATCGGAGGAGGCAAGGCAGGGATTCCCTGTCGGGGGAAGAGGTTGAAGTGCTCGTTCGCGCCGAGGTGCATGCTGCCTGCGAAAAGCTTGCGCCCTACAAACGGGTGAAGAAAGTCACCATACGCACGGACGAATTTCCGAAAACCACGACGCGGAAGATTAAGCGGTTTGCCGTTTCTACTATGGACGGGAATGGATTGTGAGTTGTGTTTTCTGGGGCTGGATTGCCAAAGTGACAATAAAAACGGGCCAGATCATCGATCTGGCCCGTCATGGTTTCTGGTGGGCGATGTAGGGTTCGAACCTACGACCCCTGCCGTGTGAAGGCAGTGCTCTCCCGCTGAGCTAATCGCCCGTAAAGTGGACCTTCTAGATAACAAATGCGGCCGTTCATGTCAAGCGCTGATTTTGGCGGGGGCGGCCCAGACTTCCCAGACGGTGTTTAAGTCTCGATAAACAAACGTTATAAAGCCGTGAATACGGCTTGACAGCTTGTCGGGACAGTTGTTATAGTCCGTCCTCATCGTTTTTACCGAGACTAAAACGGGAGACGGTTTTGACCTGAAGTTTGACTGGGAGGCGCAGCGTGAAACTTGAGCAGGGGCTCATTCAGGTGTACACCGGCAATGGCAAGGGAAAGACCACGGCAGCTCTCGGTCTGGCGTTCCGGGCGGTGGGGAGAGGGCTCAAGGTCATCATGATTCAATTCATGAAGGGTGGCGGGCCCTATGGTGAGCACGCCGCTGCCGAGCGCCTCGCCCCCGAACTGACGATTATTCCGACCGGCCGGCCCGGCTGGGTCAATCGGGAGAATCCCGACCCGGAAGATGTCCGACTTGCCCGTGCCGCTCTCGAAATGGCCCATGATGCGATGGTGAGCGGCCGGTACGATATGGTCATTCTCGACGAGATCAACGGATCGGTCTCTTTCGGCCTTCTGGGCGTCGAGAATGTTCTTGAATTCATGGCTGACAAGCCTTCGCAGGTTGAGCTGATACTGACCGGGCGAAACGTCGACGAGCGGGTTATTGCCGCGGCGGACCTGGTGACGGAGATGCGGGAAGTGAAACATTATTACCGGGCCGGAGTGCCGGCCCGGGTGGGAATCGAGAAGTGAATACAGCCAAGGAGTGTGCCATGACTGAAAGAACGCTGCGTATTCTCGTCGGGAAGCCGGGCCTCGACGGCCACGACCGGGGAGCCAAGATTATTGCCCGCGCCTTCCGCGATGCTGGTTTCGAGGTTATCTACACGGGACTCCACCAGACGCCGGAGCAGATCGTGTCCGCCTCTATCCAGGAGGATGTGGACGCCGTGGGGCTTTCGATCCTTTCGGGTGCCCACAATTCACTCCTGCCGCGGGTCTGCGAGCTGTTCAGGGAAAAATCCGCCGATGACATCGTCGTCTTCGGCGGCGGAGTCATCCCGGAGGATGATATCCCCGGCCTCAAGGCTGCCGGCATCAGCGAAGTCTTCACGCCGGGAACCTCCACCGAGGATATCGTCAAGTGGGTCCGGGAGAACGTGACGCCGCGGGCGTAGCGTCAAACCGCCGTATCCGGAGAGACGTTCCCATGGGCGGATGGGGGATTTTCGGAAGGAACCGAGCATGTCTTTAGCTGGCAGAATACTTGAGGGCGATCTTCGGGCGGCAGCCCGCCTCATGCGGGATCTCGACGACGGCTTTCGGAGTGCCGCCGATGAGATGAAGCAGCTTTTCCCCCGCACGGGGAGGGCATTCATCCTCGGCATTACCGGTCCTCCTGGCGCCGGGAAATCGACCCTTGTCGATCAGCTCACCGCCGCGTACCGGCGGAGGGGGAATACGGTGGGGGTGGTGGCGATCGACCCGACCAGCCCGTTCACCGGCGGTGCCATCCTTGGCGACCGGATCAGGATGAACCGTCATGCCGACGATGCGGGGGTCTTTATCCGCAGCCTCGCCACCCGCGGCCACATGGGGGGGCTTTCCCGCTCCACCGGCGACGTGGTGAACGTCATGGATGCCATGGGGATGGATGTGGTGATCATCGAGACGGTGGGGGTAGGACAGGACGAGATCGACATCGTCCGGATGGCCCACACCACGGTGGTGGTTTCGGTGCCGGGCCTTGGCGACGATATCCAGGCGATCAAGGCGGGAGTCCTGGAGATCGGCGACCTCTTCATCGTGAACAAGGCTGACCGCGACGGGGCCGAACGGACGGCGCGGGAGCTTGCGGCCATGCTCGAGATGAAGCAGACCAAGCCGGGCGACTGGCAGCCGAAGGTACTGATGACGGAGGCGAGCCGTAACTGCGGCATCGAAGAAATGGTGGAGGAGATCGGGAACCATCGCCGGCACCTCGTGGAGTCGGGAGCTCTGGAACGGATCTGCGAAGAACGGAGCGTTCGTCATTTCATGGATCTGCTCAAGGAACGGCTCTTTGCCGAGGTGTACGGTCATATCAGGGTGAACGGGCGATTCCGGGAGATCGTCGAGGAGATGACCTCGCGCCGAACCGATCCGTACAGTGCCGTCGAGCGGGTCATTGCCGAGCGGTTTGCCGCAGGAGCAACTCCCCTCTCTTGACCAGGGCGGGCAAAAGTGCTACGGTGCGGACGTATTTCAATGGGGCTTCAGCCCCATTCTTTTTTGCCACAGGACTGAACCCATGATCCGCAGTCTGTCGCCGTTCATCGCCCTCATCATTCTTGCCGCCATCGTTGTTCACGAACCGCTTCCTACCTCCGAGCCGGGAGCTTCCCTTGCCGACAAGGCGAAGGAAGACCTTTCCCGCATCGACTACCCCAGCCTGCGGAACATCGACTGGACCCCCCACTTCATGCAGCCCAGCGAGAGCCTCGAATCGCTCTTCGGTCCCGATTGGGTGACCGTGGCGCGCTTCAACCGGATCGACCGCCGCCATACCTATCCCGGCATGACCATCAAGGTGCCGGTGGACATGGCCGCGGCCCGGAGCTATACGCCGCTTCCCCGGGAGTACGAACCGGCGAAGCATTACGAGAAGTATATCCTCATCAGTCTCACCGAGCAGTGGATCGGCGCCTACGAGAACGGGAAGCTCAAATTTTCCATGCCAGCGGCCACTGGCAGCGAAGGGCACGAGACACCTACCGGCGTTTTTCGGGTAGACGCCCGCCACCGGACCCACACCTCGTCGCTCTACAAGACCGAGGACCAGACCGCCCAGTACCCGATGGATTATGCGATACGCTTCCACGTGGGGGAGGACAACGTCGCGTACTGGATGCATGCGCGGGACCTCCCGGGGCGCCCGGCATCCCACGGCTGTGTCGGGCTTTACGACGAGCCGATGCAGAAGCGCATGTACGGCATCCCCGACAGAGCGGTGCTCCACGATTCGAAGAAGCTCTATGATTGGGCGGTGGGGGAAAACGAATACGAGGATGATGCCGGTGAGCTGGAACTGCTCGAAGACGGCCCGGTAGTCGAGGTGATCGGTACCAATCCGGTATATCGGTCCGCACCGCTCAAACCGCTCGTCGTCTCCCGTTAGCCACAACCGCGAGCCGCATCGAAAGTTCGGGCTGCGCTTTACTTTTACCGCTCCTGCGGCACACTCTCTCCCATGGATGTCATCACCACCCACGTGAACGCCGATTTTGACTGCCTCGGTGCGATGGTTGCGGCGAAGCGGCTCTACCCCGATGCCCTCATGGTTTTTTCCGGCTCCCAGGAGAAAAGCATGCGGGATTTCTTCCTGAAATCACCCAGCTACGTTCCTCCCTTTACCCGTCTGAAAGATGTGGATTTCGAGCAGATTACCCGTCTCATCCTTGTCGACTGCCAGCACTCGTCCCGTGTTGGCCGTTTTGCCGAAGTGGCGGGGCGCCCCGGGGTCGAGGTTCATATCTACGATCACCATCCCGGGGCCTCGGGGGACATCCGGCCGAGCGGCGGCGAAATCCGCGACTGCGGAGCCTCCACCTCCATCCTGGCAAAGATCCTGAGGGAGCGGGGTACGGAGGTGACCCCGGTCGAGGCGACCCTCATGATGCTCGGCATCTACGAGGATACCGGCAACCTCACCTTTCCCTCCACGACCACCGATGACTATGCCGCCGCCTCCTGGCTTCTGGAACGGGGGGCGAATCTAAACGTTGTCGCCGATTTCGTTACCCAGGAACTCACCGCCCAGCAGGTTTCGCTTCTCAACGACCTGATCAAATCACTCCAGACTGTCTGCGTGAACGGGGTGGATGTCGCCATCGCCCATGCGGCGCTCGAGTATTACGTGGGAGACATCGCCGTGCTGGCCCACATGATGCGCGATATGGAAAATCTGGAGGCGCTCTTCGTGGTGGTGGCCATGGGGGATCGGGTCTACCTGGTGGCCCGCAGCCGTATCCCCGAAGTGGATGTGGGTGCCATCCTCCGGGAGATGGGGGGCGGCGGCCATGCCACGGCGGCAGCGGCGACGGTTCGGGGCGAAACGGTGATCCAGGTGGTGGAACGACTCCAGCGGCTTCTCCCGGAGCGGGTGAACCCCAAGCGTACCGCCGCAGACCTGATGTCGTCGCCGGTGATGACCATGCCGGTCGGCACGACGCTTGCCGAGGCGCGGGAATACCTGACCCGCTACAACGTAAATGCCATGCCGGTCATGGACGGCGAGCGGATGACCGGTATCATCTCCCGCCGGATCGTTGAGAAGGCCCTCTATCACGGCCTGGGGGATCTGCCGGCCAGTGAATACATGCATACCGAGTACCTCTGCGCCGAACCGTCCACCCCCATCGCCGCCCTGCAGGAGTACATCGTGGTCCAGCACCGGCGGCTGGTCCCGGTGTTCGAAAAGGAACGCCTCGTCGGCGTCATTACCCGCACCGACCTGCTCCGCTACATGTATGCGGGGCTCCAGCGCACCGCCGAGGCGGTTTACGATCTGGCCCGCGATAATCTCCCCGTGCGGCGCCGGGAGGTGCTCCACCTGATGAACAAGAGCCTGCCGGCACGGGTGGTCTCTCTGCTTCGGGATCTCGGAAGGGTGGGGGACGAGTTGGAGCTGCCGGTCTATGCCGTTGGCGGATTCGTGCGGGATCTGCTTCTTGGCAACGAGAACGACGACATCGACGTATCGGTGGAGGGAGACGGCATCCTCTTCGCCGAGACTTTTGCGGCTCGGATGGGATACCGGGTGAAGAGCCACGAAAAGTTCGGCACTGCCGTCATCGTCTTCCCCGACGGGTTCAAGGTGGATGTGGCGAGCACCCGGCTCGAGTATTACGCCACGCCGGGCGCCCTTCCGACGGTGGAGCGCTCCTCGCTCAAGATGGACCTCTATCGCCGTGATTTCACCATCAATACCCTCGCAATCCGCCTGAGCGGCGCGGATTTCGGGATGCTTTTCGATTACTTCGGCGCCTACCGGGACCTCCAGGAGAAATCGATCCGCGTCCTGCATAATCTCTCTTTTGTCGAGGACCCGACACGGGTCTTCCGGGCGATCCGCTTCGAGCAGCGCCTCGGCTTCCAGATCTCCCGCCACACCGAGAATCTCGTCAAGAATGCCGTTAAAATGGGCTTTCTCGACAAGCTGGGGGGGAAGAGGCTGCTGAATGAGCTGGTGGCGATCATGAAGGAACGGGAGCCGGTTCGGGCGATCCTCCGCATGTCGGGACTGGGGCTCCTGCGCTTCATTCACCCCGAGATCGTGCTCCAGGCGGAAAACCTGCGGGTCCTGGACGAGGTAAAAAAGGTTACGACGTGGTTCGATCTGCTCTACCTCGCCGAAACGGTGGAGGTGTGGGTCGTCTACTTTTTGGCACTTACCACGGCCATTTCCGACGACTCTTTCTGGGGGGCGTGCACACGACTCTCGGTATCGGAGCATTACCGTGAGCGGCTCATCGAGATGCGCATCCACGGCGAGCAGGTGCTGGAGGTGATGGAGCGGAAGGTGGCACGGGGGGAGGACGTCCGGCCCAGCGACATCTATTTCTGGCTGCGCGGCCTGACGACCGAGGTTCTCCTCTACATCATGGCGAAAACGCGCCGCGACGAGGTGCGGAAGTTCGTCTCGCTCTTCGTGACCCGGCTGCGGGGCGTCACGACCTCCATTACGGGAGACGACCTGAAGCGGCTTGGACTCCCTGCCGGTCCCCGCTATCGCGAGATCCTCGATCGCATCCTCACTGCCCGGCTGAACGGGGAAGCGGCCAGCCGCGATGATGAGCTTCGAATCGCTTCAGGTGAAATAGCAGCAGTGTAGCAGATCTGCACAGGCTGGCGGCCAGGAGTTGAAACCGGGCAACATCCCGAATTGCTGATGAAAATATGCGCAAGAAGGCGTCATGGTCGGCGGAGAGGTGTTGCATTTGCGCAACTGATTGATCGCGGGCAATCGGTTGTTCAGAGTGTGTACGTGATGGAACTGACCGTAAGGAAAAGGTTTTTTCTGCTTTAGTGGCGTTTGGCCCAATCGTTGCTTTAGGAAATTTTCATTCTGTGAGACCCTGTATCGGAGGAATACCTGATGACACACACTGCACGCACATTGATTCTTTCCGCCCTGATCGCCGTAATGCTGGCGGTGACTGCCGTCCCCAGCCACGCCGAAGAAGGCGGGTTTGAGGGGATTTTCAGGAATGCCCTGTACGGCGGCCTGGCCGGTGCGCTGGTGGGGGGAGCGCTGCTGGCGTTTACCCACAGGCCGGCCGATCACCTCGACTACCTCGGGTACGGTGCTGCGGGTGGTATTCTGGCCGGCGCGGCATACGGCACCGTCAGGGCGGCAACGGCTCTGGCCGAAGTGGAAAACGGCTCGGTGAAGATCGCGATGCCGACCATCGTGCCCGATTACGTCCCTGCCCGGGGAAGCCGCACTGAGGGAGGGGTAATCATTTCAGCTCAGGTATTGCGGGGGAAATTCTAGCTATTGACGCAGAAATTCCGGTTGTAAGCAAAGGGGATGACGCGGTGCGGTCATCCCCTTTGCCGTTTCCGTTATGCGCCGGACGGGAGGATGACAGCTTCGATCGATGCTTCGATCCCGTCCATCAGGAATTTCAGCTCCTCAAGGGATGAGGAAAGGGGGGGGAAGACGACGATGATGTTGCCAAGGGGGCGCAGAAAAATGCCATGACGCAGGGCCTCACGGCAGACCCGGACGCCGACCCGCTCTTCCCAGGGGAACGGCTCCTTGGTTTCCTTGTTCCGAACCAGTTCGATACCGGCCACCATGCCGCACTGGCGAACGTTTCCCACGGATGGATGTTCGATCATTACTTGAAGTCTGTCTGCTATGTAGCCGATTTTTGGTGGCAATGACTCCAATAGCCCCTCGCTTTCAAACAGGGCGAGACTTGCCAGGGCAGCCGCGCAGGCAATGGGGTTGCCGGTGAAGGTGTGTCCGTGGAAGAAGGTTTTCATTTCCCGGTATTCGCCGAGAAACGCGTTGTAAACCTCCTGGGTTGCCATGGTTGCGGCCAGGGGGAGGTAGCCGGCGGTAATCCCCTTCGAGAGGGCCATGATGTCGGGGGTCACCCCCTCGCGCTGGCAGGCGAACATGGCGCCGGTCCGGCCGAACCCTACCGCCACCTCGTCGGCGATCATCAGGATTCCGTGGCGATCGCAGAGTTCGCGCACCGCGCGGACAAAACCGTCCGGCTGAACGATCATGCCGCCGGCTCCCTGAACCAGTGGCTCGATCACGAGGCCCGCGACTTCGTCGGCGTGGGCGGTCATAAGCCGCTCCAGTTCCTGCAGACAGCGCCGTCCGCACCTGCTGCTGTCCGACTCCCCGAATTCGCACCGGTAACAGTACGGAGCCGGGGCCTGGATCGTCGGGAAGAGGAGGGGGCGGAAAACACCGTGGAAGAGGTCGATGCCACCGACGCTCACGGCACCGATGGTGTCGCCGTGGTAGGCGTTCTTGAATGAGATGAATTTTGTCTTGCGGGGGCGTCCCTGGTGCTGCCAGTACTGGAAGGCCATTTTGACCCCGATTTCCACTGCGGTGGAACCGTTGTCGGAGTAGAAGACCTTGCAGAGGCCCGGCGGGGCGATGTCGACGAGCCGCTTCGCCAGGATGGCGGCTTTGTCGTTGGTGAGGCCGAGAAGGGTCGAATGCTCGATGAGGTCGACCTGGGTCTTGATTGCCTCGTTAATCTCCTTTTTACAGTGGCCGTGGACGTTGGTCCAGATGGCGGCGACGCCGTCCAGATAGCGGTTGCCGTCGGAGTCGATGAGGTAGGAGCCTTCGCCCCGCACGATCACCACCGGAGCGTCCCGCTCCCATTCCTTCATCTGGGTGAAGGGGTGCCAGACGTAGTTCCGATCGTACTCCTGAAGAGTTTTCGTGTCATATCTGTTCAAGGCCGATCTCCCTGAGAAGAATTTTGGTGGTCGGCTCCGTCGCCAGACGCGCGGCGAGTTGTTCGACCTGCTCACGGGCGCTGTCGCCTGGAATGAGTGGGAAAACGCCGAGGAGCGGGGCTCCGGAGAGTGAATCGATCAGGTGCGGGGCGTATTCCTCGGCCATGTCCGGGGTGTCAGGGTAGGAATTGACGATCACGCCGCGCAGGTCGATGTCGAGCTGTTTTGCCGTGAAGCAGGTAAGGACGGTATGGTTGATGGTCCCCAGGTTTGGCCGGGCCACGACCAGGAGCGGAAGTTTCAATGCCGTAACGAGATCGGCGACGAGCATCCCCCCGGTGAGCGGAACCATAAGTCCGCCCGCACCCTCGACAATGACAAAGTCATGTCGTTGCAGGAGCCGCTCGTAGGATTCCCTGATCCGCGGAAAGTCGATCTTTACTCCTTCGCGTGCCGCTGCCACCGACGGGGCGATGGGAGTGCGCAGGCAGTAGGGGGCGCAGTCTTCGTCGAGGGGGACTCCGGCCGCCCACGCGAGGAGTTCCGCATCCTCGGAGACGAGTCCTCCGTCCCGTTCGATGCAGCCACTCGTCACCGGCTTCATGACGCCCACGTTGATGCCGCGGTTGCGTAAAAGCCGGGCGAGGGCCGCCGATACGACGGTCTTGCCGACGCCGGTGTCGGTGCCGGTTATGAAGATTGAACGGTTAGCCACAGCATCCCTCCACGGTGAGCCCCAGATCGTTAAGCATCTGCCAGTCCTGTTCGGCCGGCCGGCCGATGGTGGTGAGATAGTTCCCGATCATCGTTCCGTCGGCGCCGGCGAAAAACATCCACGACTGGAGGTCGCGGAGGTTCCGTTCGCGGCCGCCGCAGACCGAGATTCTTTTGCTGGGGAGAATGAACCGGTACAGGGCGATGGTCTTCAGGCATTCGAGGGGTGTGAGGTTGTCGGCTGCCGCGAGACGCGTCCCTTCGATGGGGTTCAGGAAGTTGAGGGGGACCGAGTCAACGTCGAGCTCCCGGAGAGTCAAGGCCATCTCGATCCGCTGCGCGGCCGATTCTCCGAGACCGAAAATCCCGCCGCAGCAGACCTTGAGTCCTGCCCGCCGAGCCACGCGCACCGTCTCCATGTCTTCTTCGTAGTCGTGGGTGGTGCAGATGCTGGGGAAGAAGCTCCGTGCCGTCTCGAGGTTGTGGTGATAGGTTTCAACGCCCGCTTCCCTGAGCGCGGTGGCAGTCGGGAAATCGATGATGCCGAGGGAGCAGGAGGGGGCAATCTTTGTTTCCTGCCTGATTCGGCGAACCGCCCGGCAGATCCGCTCAAGCTCTTCACCTTTGCTGATGCTGGTACCGCTCGTGATGATGCCGTAGCAGTGGGAGCCGTTTTTCTCGGCCTCCCGGGCGTTGGCGACGATCTTCTCTTCGTCAACCAGCGGGTAGACCGGCGCGTCGGTGGCATGATGGGCCGATTGGGCACAGAATGCGCAGTTCTCTGGGCAGCGCCCTGATTTGGCGTTGATGATGGAGCAGAGATGGACGGCGGAGCCGAGGAAGTGGCTCTTTATCCTGCTCGCGGCGGTAAAGAGCGTAAACAGGTCATTGCCTGACGCGTCTGCCAGTACCCGCGCATCCGCCTCCTGCACCGGGACACCGGCAATGATCTGTGTGGTGATCGAATCGATGAATTGTCTCATTGGTAACCTCCCGTCGTCGATCTATCATGGAACGAGAGTGCTTGTCAACCACGTCTCGCTCCGTGGTTGACAATTCGGCAATCACGGGATGTGAAAACCATCAAAGGCAATGAAATTTGCCGGGCTTCAGTATAAAAAAATAGTTGCAATTGCCAGGGGTTCGTGATAAACAGCTATATACAAGTTAATGTTCACTCAAAAGTGAGCTCCTGAGCTCACTTTTTTTGTTTCTGAGGTTTTGTTTCGTATGGCACAGCAAGATGTGGCGTCCAGGGTTGCGGGTATCGTCGAGGGCATCGTGGCACCCCTCGGGATGGAGCTCGTCGACGTAGAGTACAAGCGGGAAGGGCGGCAGATGGTGCTCCGGCTCTTTCTCGACAAGGAGGGCGGGATTACCCTGGACGATTGTGCCGAGGTGAGCCGCGAGGTCTCCGAGGTGCTTGATGTGGAGGATTTCATCGGTGATCGGTACGCCCTGGAAGTCTCGTCGCCGGGATTGAATCGTCCCCTGAAGAAAGAGAGCGATTATGCGCGCTATCAGGGTCGCCTGGTGAAGGTGAAGACCTTTGAGCTCATGGCGGACGAGGCGGGGAACATGCGCAAGACCTTCCTTGGCGACCTTGACGGTTGCCAGGATGGCGTTGTCGTCATCAGGCTGCGCGAAGGGCAGGTTGCCCGCATTCCGCTGGTAAAGATTGCAAAGGCCAATCTGGAATTCGAATTTTAGGATCCGTCGTAATCATAGACTGTTAAGGAGAATCCGAAGTGGAAACGACCTTCAACCTCAAGCACATCATCGATCAGATCGTGAAGGAAAAGGGTATTGACCGCGAGGTCGTCGTCGAGGCCCTGGAGCAGGCGGTTCTTACCGCTGCCAACAAGAAGTTTCGCAATACCCGTGATCTTGAGGCCCACTATAATCCCGAGATCGGCGAGGTCGAGCTCTTCGAATTCGTCACGGTGGTGGACGAGGTGCAGGATTCCTACAAGGAGATCGACCTTGAGGAGGCGAAGGAGATCGATCCCGATGTCGAAGTCGGCGACTCCCTCGGCATGAAGCTGGATGCGAGCGGTTTCTCCCGAATCGCTGCCCAGACCGCCAAGCAGGTTATCATTCAGAAGGTTCGTGAAGCCGAGCGCGAAACGATCTTCAACGAGTTCAAGGATCGGATCGGAGAACTGGTGAACGGGGTCGTTCGCCGTTTCGAGCGGGGGGATCTGATCATTGATCTCGGTCGCGCCGAAGCGTTTCTTCCCCAGAAGGAGCAGGCACAACGTGAGGTTTACCGCCAGGGCGACCGCGTAAAGGCGCTCATCACGGATATCCGGATGACGCCGAAGGGGCCCCAGATTCTCATGTCCCGGACCCATCCCAATGTTCTCGCGAAGCTGTTCGAGGCCGAGGTGCCCGAGATCGCAGAGGGGATCGTGGAGGTCAAATCGGTGGTTCGTGAGCCGGGGAGCCGCTCAAAGATCGCTGTTTATTCCAACGATTCGGATGTAGATCCGGTGGGTGCCTGCGTCGGCATGCGCGGTTCGCGGGTACAGAATGTCGTTTCGGAGCTTCGTGGTGAGAAAATCGACATCATTCCCTGGTCCGAGGACCCGGCGCGGTTTGCCTGCAACGCCCTCCAGCCGGCCGTGGTATCCAAGGTTTACATCGACGAAGAGAACCGCGCCATGGAGATAATCGTCGCCGACGATCAGCTTTCCCTTGCCATCGGCAAGCGCGGACAGAATGTGCGGCTTGCCGCGCGGCTGACCGGCTGGCGTATCGACATAAAGAGCGAAACGCGGGCTGCCGAAGCGGAGTTGGTAGAGTTCTCTTCATACGATGGCACTGCAGAGGAAGCCGCTGAGGCGGATGCCGTTGAGGGGCCGGCGGGAGAGCCTGGCGATGCGGCGGTCGAGCAGACCGAAGAGTAATATTTGATGCCGCGAAGTGCACCCCAAAGGTCATGTCTCGGTTGTCGTGAAACGCGGGACAAGGGAGATCTGCTCCGATTCGTCCTCTCTCCCGATGGCACGCTGGTGCCCGATGTCTTGGCAAAGCTTCCCGGCAGGGGCGCATATACGTGTTTCAGCAGCATCTGCGTGACGAAGGCTGTCGAGCGCAAACAGTTCTCCCGGGCTTTTCGTTGCGATGTGGTGGTGCCGCCTGCAGAGGAACTCACCAGCCAGATCGCTGCCCGTCTCACGGAGCGGGTCGCCTCCTATCTTGCCTTGGCCAACAAGGCTGGCAAGATAATTTCAGGCAGCGATATGGTCATGGAGCGGCTTCGGAAGGGAGGAGGCGTTGGCCTTGTCCTGCTCGCTTCCGATATCTCCGGGGATATCGGAGATAAAGTTGCCGGTCTGGCGAAACGAGGCGGTGTTCCCTGTCTGCGTATGCTTGACAAGGACCGTTTCGGCGAGCTTCTCGGCAAGGGTTTGAGAAGTGTGCTGGCAGTGATGGTGAGCGGTTTTGTTCCATCTATTCTTAACGAAGTGAAACGATACGGTAATTTCCTTGATGGGGGTGGGGTGGATGAGCAAGATCCACGTGTATGAACTGGCGAAGCAGTTGGGGATTGAAAATAAAGAGCTTATTGCCAGGCTCAAGAGTCATGGCATCGAGGTGAAGAGTCACATGTCGGCTCTTGAGGAAGATGAAGTGAAGAAGGTGACCGCACCCGCTGCGCCCCCCAAGGCCGTTTCAGCCAAGGAGCAGGACGAGATTCGCGTGACGACGACCGTTATCCGCCGCCGTCCGAAAGCGGTGGAAGCCCAACCGGAAGTGCCCGAGGCGCCGGCGCTTGAGGCTCCGGCAGCGGTTGTCGAGGCAGCGGAAATTGCGCCTCCTGTTGAAGAACCCGTCGTAACACCTGAACCGGTGCCGGCGGCTCCGCCCGAAAAACCAGTCGCGCCAGTTCCGCCGGCACCGGCTCAAGAGGCCCCCGCTGCGGTGGAGCCGCAGCCTGAGATGCCGACTGCGAACCGTGCCCGGATCCTCGGGCGGGTGGAACTTCCCGGTATCACCACCAAACCAGCCGCCAAGCCTGCCGAGAGACGGGAGGTCGTGATCCCGCCCAAGCGCAAGATGGAGGAGCGGATCATGACACCCGCTCCATCCGAGCGTCCTGCTGCACCTGCTCCCTCCGCCGACCAGAAGAAGGGGGGGCGCAAAAAGGAATTCGTTGCGGCCCCGCCTGAGCCGGATCGCGGTGCAAAGAAAGGAGTGGCTCCGGCTGCGAAGAAGAAAGAGGCGTTCAAGAAGAGCGAGATGCTCGAGCGGCGCGAGCGTGTGTTCGAGCCCGGTCCCAAAGCAGGGAAGGGGAAGCGCCGGGACAAGGAATATGTGAGCGCCGGCCGAAAAACCGAAATTACCGTTCCGAAGGCCATTAAGCGGATCATCAAGATCTCCGAGTCCATCACCGTCGGCGAGCTCGCCAAGAGGATGGGGGTGAAAGCAACCGATTTGATTCGTGTCCTCATGAAGATGGGGATGATGGTCACCATCAACCACCCTCTTGACGTTGATACTGCTACGCTGGTTGCCAACGATTTCGGGTACGAGATCGAAAACGTCGCCCTCGACGTGGACGAAATCCTGGAAGCGGTCCCCGATGCGCCGGAAAGTCTGGTGAAGCGTCCCCCGGTGGTCACCATCATGGGTCACGTTGACCACGGCAAGACCTCGCTCCTCGATGCCATTCGCGAGGCGAATGTTATTGCCGGTGAGGCAGGCGGGATCACTCAGCATATCGGCGCCTACGACGTCGAGTTGAACGGACGCAAGATCACCTTCCTCGACACACCTGGCCACGAGGCGTTTACTGCCATGCGCGCCCGGGGAGCAAAAGTTACCGATATCGTTATCCTTGTCGTGGCGGCCGATGACGGCGTCATGCCTCAGACCCGTGAAGCGGTGAACCATTCGAAGGCTGCCGGCGTGCCGATCATTGTTGCCATCAACAAGATTGACAAACCGGAAGCAAAGCCTGAGCGCGTCAAGCAGGAGCTTATGGAGCTCGGTCTCGTTTCTGAGGAATGGGGTGGTGAAACCATCTTTGTTGAGGTTTCGGCTAAGAAACGGATCAACCTTCCCGAACTTCTGGAAATGGTTCTGCTGCAGGCCGACGTCATGGACCTCAGGGCCAATCCCGACAAGGAAGCTCGCGGAACCATCGTTGAAGCGAAGCTGGATCGTGGTCGCGGACCGGTCGCTACGGTTCTCGTTCAGGAAGGTACCCTCAAGAATGGCGATTTCTTCGTGGCAGGCGTTCACTATGGTCGGGTACGCGCCATGCAGAACGATCGTGCAGAGAAAGTGCAGTCGGCGGGGCCGTCGATGCCGGTGGAGGTAATCGGTTTCACGGGAGTTCCCGATGCCGGAGACGTCTTCATCGGGATGAATGACGAGAAGCGTGCCAAGGAAATAGCCTCACACCGCCAGCAGAAGCTGCGCGAGACCGAGCTTGCCAAGCACAGCAAGATGTCTCTGGAGCAGCTCTACGACAAGATTCAGAAGGGCGAGGTCAAAGACCTCAACGTTATTGTCAAGGCCGACGTACAGGGATCAGTGGAAGCGGTTGCCGAATCCCTCCGCAAGCTCTCCACTGCCGCCGTACGACTCAACGTCCTTCACTCGTCGGTCGGGGCGATTACCGAAACCGACGTCAACCTCGCCACCGCCTCCAGTGCGATCATCCTCGGCTTCAACGTCCGTCCCGAGCCGAAGGCCTCGGCTCTGGCGGACAAGGAAGGGGTCGACGTCCGTCTTTACAACATCATCTATGACGCGGTCGAGGATATCAAAAAGGCGATGGAAGGCCTGCTTGAGCCGACCCTGCGTGAAAAGTACCTTGGCCGTGCCGAGGTCCGCGAGGTCTTCTCCGTGCCAAAGGTCGGCAACGTGGCCGGCTCGTACGTTCAGGACGGCGTCATGAAGCGCAATGCCCAGGTTCGTCTGCTGCGCGACAACGTCGTGATTTACGAAGGAAAGATGTCCAGCCTCCGTCGCTTCAAGGATGACGTGAAGGAGGTGGCAACCGGCTACGAGTGTGGTATTGGCCTTGAGAACTACAACGATATCAAGGTCGGCGACATCATCGAGGACTTCGAGATCGAGAAGGTGGCGGCAACGCTGTAGCGATAGCAGGAGGCGCCGGTTGACACGGTCAGACGGCGCACCGTTCAGGTGAATAAATTACATGCATAAACGTTCTGACAAAGTAGCCGAAGCAATTCATGAGCTCGTATCAGCCCTTCTCGTGAAAGGGCTCAAGGATCCCCGCGTCGGTTTTGTAACCATAACCGCAGTGAAGGTCACCGATGATCTCCATCTGGCAACCATTTATTACACGGTCATCGGCAGCGACGACGAGAAGAAGGCGACGCGTCACGGTCTTGCCAGCGCGGTCGGTTTCATTCGCAAGGAAATCGGGAAGTCGCTCCGCATGAAGTACGTCCCCGATGTCGTCTTCAAGTACGACGAGTCGATCGAGTACGGAAGCCGTATCGACAAGCTTCTCAAGGAAATTGGCACGACGGAAGGCGAACATGATTGAGAGCATAATCGGAGAGATTCGTGCCAACAGGAGTTTTCTCGTAACCACCCATGAGAGTCCGGATGGGGACGCGGTGGGGTCGTCTCTGGCGCTGGCCGTCTACCTCAAGCGACTCGGCAAAGACGTCACGATTCATTTCAACGATCCGGTTCCCGAGTTATATGCGTTTCTTCCGCTTGCCGACACGGTGGTGCAGAACTTGCCCGACCGTGACTACGATGTCTGTTTTGTTCTCGATGTGGGAGAATTCCGTCGGGCGGGACGCCAGGTCACGGAGTGCACGAGGGTAGGTTCCTTCATAAACGTCGATCACCATCTCACCCGCGACAATTTTGGGTCAATCAATTACATCGATCCTTCGGCAGCCGCCACCGGCGTGCTCGTTTACCGTATCATCAAAGCAACCGGTGATCTCATCGACTACGAAATCGCCCTGCCGCTCTATACGGCTATTATTACCGATACCGGTTCTTTTCGCTATTCCAACGCCAATCCCGAGGCGTTCGCCATTTCCAGCGAATTAGTGGCAACCGGCATCAGCACTTGGTCTATCGCGGAAAAACTTTACGAAAGTCAGCCGCGGCAGCGTCTTGAACTTCTTGCGCTCGCACTCTCCACGCTCACCATTTCGGAACGGGGAGATTTTGCATCGATCACGGTTACGCTTGATATGTACCGCCGCACCGGTGCTTGTGCAGAACTGACCGACGGTTTCGTCAACTATCCCCGCTCCATTCGTGGGGTCGAAGTATCGGTTTTTTTCCGTGAAGTCAATGCAGGGCTCTTCAAAGTCGGTTTCCGTTCCAAGGGGACGGTGGATGTCTCAAGTTTGGCAGCCACGTTTGGAGGAGGCGGTCATCACAATGCCGCAGGCTGTACGGTTGAGGGGACCATTAACGACGTCAGGCAGCGGGTCTTTGCGCACTTGGAGCAGGCTCTCTGATCGATGGACGGTTTCATTGTCCTGGATAAACCCGTCGGTATCACCTCCCATGACGTGGTCTCGGCCGTTCGCCGCACCCTACGCCAGAAGAAGGCCGGACATACGGGGACCCTCGATCCCTTTGCTACGGGAGTTCTGCCGGTAGCCATCGGAGAAGGCACCAAGGCCATTCCATTTCTTGATGAGGGAATCAAGGAATATCAAGCTACGATGGTGCTCGGTTCGGTCACCGATACACAGGACTGTACCGGCACGGTAATCCGTCAGAGCGAGTGGGAAGATCTCGCGCCGGAGCGGATCGTGGCAGCCATTCAGTCGTTCGTCGGACGTCAGAGCCAGCTCCCCCCCATGTTTTCTGCGGTGAAGAGAAACGGCGTGCCGCTCTACAAGCTTGCCCGCAAGGGAGAAGAGGTCGAGCGGACGGCCCGTGACATCGAGATATATTCGATTGCCGTTGAGCTCGTCGAATTGCCGCTGGTAACTTTTACCGTCTCGTGTTCGCGAGGGACGTATGTGAGGGCACTTGCCAGCGACATCGGCGAGGCGCTGGGCTGTGGTGCCCACCTCACGGCACTTCGCCGAACAAAGAGCGGTCCGTTTGTCATTGACCATGCGCTTCGACTCGACGAATTCAGGCGGATCGCTGAAGCGGGAGATATCGAGCGACATGTCACTGCTCCCGGCGAGGCACTCGATCATCTCCGGATGCTATGCCTGGCGGACGAGGGGGCAGAGCGGGTTCGACACGGCATGGCCCCGCGGTTGAGTGATTTTACGGCGATGCTTGAAAATGTGCGGGTGGGGGAACAGTTACGGCTTACCTACGGAGGTCACCTGCTAGCCATAGCGGAAAGCCGCGGCGCGCTGTGGTCTGAAAATTCGAAAAACCTCAGGCTTATCAGGGTTTTTAACGAGGTTTAGCTTTACAGATCGCTGGCTTTGTGATACAAAGTCTCTCTATTGCGTCTGCAGCGGCATAGAATTTAACGGTCTGTGATCGTACTATAGAAATGGAAGGAGGTGTTCAGAACGTGCTGGTAACGGATAAGAAAAAGGAGATTATATCTTCGCATAAGCGTCACGACGGCGACACCGGTTCGCCGGAAGTGCAGATCGCTCTTCTCACCGAGCGTATCACTTATCTGACGGATCACTTCAAGATCCACAAGAAAGATCACCATAGCCGTCGCGGCCTTTTGAAGATCGTCGGTCAAAGAAGGCGGCTTCTCGATTACCTGAAGAAAAAGGATGTCGAGAGGTATCGGGCGATCATTGAGAAACTCGGTATTCGTCGTTAAGAAGGGGCAGTATACTCCTCTGGGGTATATTGCCTCTCCTTTTTTCGCTATCCCCGTTTTGCTGCCCTGATATCGTCAGGTTGCGGCGAACGGGGGTCAATTAACAGGTTTGGCATTGGCATGGGCTTAACGGCCCTTTTATTTTTGTTGGGGGCGTGGATTGAGGCACCAAGGAGCTTGGTGATTCGATCGACGGCCCCAACGAACCAAATCAGGCTCAGGAGGCCAGAGAGAAATGAAAGAACAAACAGTAAATGTGGAACTGGGTGGAAGGACCATAACCATAGCCACGGGTAAAATGGCCAAGCAGGCAAGCGGTTCAGTGGTCGTCAGTTGCGGCGACACCATGGTGCTTGTGACGGCTGTGGCAGCCAAGAGCGCACGCGAAGGACAGGACTTCTTTCCGCTTACCGTGAATTACCAGGAAAAAGCCTATGCCGGGGGGAAGATTCCCGGCGGATTTTTCAAGCGTGAAGGGCGCCCGACCGAAAACGAAACTCTCACCTGCCGCTTCATCGATCGTCCCATCCGTCCGCTTTTCCCTGAGAGCTTCCTCAATGAAACCCAGATCATGGCCACGGTCATATCGGCCGAAGAAGACAATGATCCCGGCATTCTTGCGATGATCGGCGCTTCTGCAGCGCTGGAAGTATCCGATATTCCGTTTCTCGGTCCGATCGCCGGCGTCAAGGTTGGACGCGTCGCCGGGCAGTTTGTCTGCAATCCGACCGTTGAACAGCAGAAAATGAGCGATATGGAAGTGGTCGTGGCGGCTAGCCGCGACGCCGTGATCATGGTTGAGGGGAGCGCTGCGGAGGTTTCCGAAAGCGACCTGCTCGAAGCGATTTTCTTTGGCCATGCATCGGTTCAACCGATCATCGAAGCTCAGGTCCAGCTTCGCGCCAAGGCTGGTGTGCCCAAACGCGAGGTTGTCGCAAAGCCCGTCGACGAGGCACTCAAGGCACGTGCGAAGGAGCTTGCCCACGCCAGCATCAAGGAAGCGGTCCGCATCAAGTCAAAACAGGAGCGGCATAATCGGATTGATGCGGTGTCTGCAGATACCCTGACTGCACTTGCCGGAGAATTTGAAGGACGCGAAGGCGAGATCAAGGCGTTTCTTGGTGACTTCGAGTATGAACTTGTCCGCGAGCATATCCTCAAGGATGGAGAGCGGATCGACGGCCGCGACACGAAAACTGTCCGTCCGATTACGTGTGAGGTCAGCGTTCTTCCGAGAGCCCACGGCGCCGCGCTCTTTACCCGCGGGGAAACCCAGGCCCTTGTTGCCGCCACCCTCGGCACGGCAGGTGACGAGCAGCGGATCGATTCTCTGTTCGGCGAGAGCAAGAAGCGCTTCCTCCTCCACTACAATTTCCCGCCGTTCTCCGTTGGCGAAACGAGTATGCGCCTTGCCCCGGGTCGCCGTGAAATCGGCCACGGGATGCTTGCCGAGCGCGCTTTGGAGCGGGTGCTTCCGAAGCATGAAGATTTCCCCTACACGATCCGGATCGTTTCCGACATTCTGGAGAGCAATGGTTCTTCCTCTATGGCGTCGGTCTGCGGCGGTGCGCTTTCCATGATGGACGCCGGGGTGCCGATCAAGGCTCCCGTTGCCGGCATTGCCATGGGGCTCATCAAGGAAGGCGATGACGTTGCCATCCTTTCTGACATCCTTGGTGACGAAGATCACCTGGGCGATATGGACTTCAAGGTCGCCGGTACCGCCGAAGGGGTGACCGCAATCCAGATGGATATCAAGATTACCGGTGTTACCCGTGAGATCATGGGGACTGCCCTTGCTCAAGCAAAGGAAGGTCGCATCCATATTCTCGGGAAGATGGCCGAAACCCTGGCTGCTTCGCGGTCTGAACTCTCTCCCCATGCTCCCCGCATCACCACCATCTGGGTCAAGACCGACAAAATCCGCGACGTCATCGGTTCCGGCGGCAAGAATGTCCGGGGAATCACCGAGGCGACCGGCGTTTCGATCGACATCGAGGATACGGGGCGGATCAACATTGCCAGCACGAGCAAGGAAGCCTGCGACAAGGCAATCAAGATGATCCGCGATCTCACCGCCGAAGCCGAAGAAGGGAAGCTTTACATGGGCACCGTCAAGAAAGTCATGGACTTTGGTGCTTTCGTGGAGATTTTCCCCGGTACGGACGGCCTGGTCCATATCTCCGAACTCGACACGGAACGGGTAAAGAACGTCACCGATGTACTCAAGGAAGGCGACAAGGTTCTCGTCAAGTGCATCGGCATCGACAAGCAGGGCAAGATAAAGCTCTCCCGGAAAGAGGCTTTGGGAGCCGTTCTTCCCGAATAGCCAGCGGCACTTCCGCTGGTAAACTCCTCTGTACAGGGTATAGTTTTATCCATGGTCAGCAAAACAATTCTCGATAACGGTGTCCGGATCATATCCGAGTACATGCCGCATGTACACTCCGTCTCCATCGGGATTTGGGTCGCCAACGGCTCCCGCCATGAACGGCGGGAGCTCAATGGCGTCGCCCATTTCATTGAACATCTGTTGTTCAAGGGGACCGAGCGTCGTACCTCTCTCGATATTGCGCGGGAGATCGATTCGGTCGGCGGGGTGCTCAACGCGTTTACCAGCCGTGAGTACGTCTGCTATTACGCAAAGGTTCTCGACAAGTTTCTGCCGAAGACCGTCGATCTTCTCGCCGATATCTTCCTCCATTCCGCCTTTGATCCTGATGAAATCGAAAAAGAGCGGAAAGTCGTGCTCCAGGAAATCAGCATGCTGGAGGACACCCCCGATGATTTCATCCACGACCTCTTTCATCGCAGCTTCTGGCAGGGGCACCCCCTGGGCATGTCGATCCTTGGCAGCGCCGGCAGCATCGAGGGGCTGACCCGCGACGCAATCCTCGCCCACAAAGATTCAATGTACCGCTCTGATGACATTATCATCTCTGTCGCGGGCAATGTTCGACACGACGAGTTGCTGTCCCTTCTCGAAGGGCTCTTTGGCGCTATTCCCGGGGGAAGCGGGCGGGATTTCTGTCACCTCCCGACCTATGAGAAGCGAGTGGAGATTGTGGAGAAGGATCTGGAGCAGATGCATATCTGTCTGGGAACCAAGGCGCTTCCCCAGAATCATCCCCGGCGCTTCGAGGTTTACCTCATTAACACCATCCTTGGCGGCAGCATGAGTTCCCGGCTCTTTCAGGAGATACGGGAGCGCCTTGGCCTCGCATATTCGGTTTACTCTTATGTGGTTTCCCATACTGATGCCGGTTCGCTTGTAATTTACGCGGGAACAAATCCTGCCAAGCTCGACGATGTGCTTGATATTACCTCTACCGAGTTGAAGCGTCTCAAGACCGAACCGGTCACCAAGTTCGAACTCAACGCTTCCCGGGAGCAGATCAAGGGGAACATGCTGCTTTCCCTCGAAAGCACCGATAACCGTATGACAAAACTGGCCAAAAACGAAATCTATTTCGGCCGCTACATGCCATTGGTGGAGCTCACCGACGGTTTCGACGCGGTAACACCGGAGGGGCTGCTCTCCCTTGCTGAAGAGATTTTCGACGAACGTTATCTGACACTTGCCCTCACCGGACGACTCGAAGGAAAGAGGTGCGAGCCGTCGCGTCTTGTGTTGTAGGTAAGTCGTGAACCGTTGCCTTGTCAAATTTCGCCGTGTTCGTCCCGGCCACGGTATTCCTCTCCCCTGTTACATGACCCAGCATGCTGCCGGCATGGATCTGTGTGCCGTTCTCGATGAAGAGATAACGCTTCTGCCGGGAGAACGTCGGCTGATTCCTACTGGCATCGCCATTTCGCTTCCAGACGGCTTTGAGGCTCAGATTCGCCCCAGAAGCGGCCTTGCTCTCAAGCACGGCATAGCACTTGTCAATTCGCCAGGAACAATCGACCCTGATTATCGGGGCGAAATTGGCGTAATCATCATTAATCACGGTACAGAGCCTTTTGTGGTAAGGCCGGGCGAGCGGATTGCCCAGATGGTCTTTGCCCCGTTTGTGCGCGCCGAGTTGTCCGAGGTGGCCGAGCTCGACGATACGGCACGGGGCGCTGGAGGATTTGGGCATACCGGTACCTGACTGAAAAAGGGGTTATCATGAATGATCCACGTGTACGACAGCTTGCCGAAGTTCTTGTCTGCTATTCCGCCCGCGTTAAAAAGGGAGACGTCGTTCTCATCAATGCATCCGGTACCGAATGCATCCCACTGGTGAAAGAGCTCTATTCCCTTTGCCTTTCCCGGGGGGCAAAATACGTCGAATACTCCTTTCAGATCCCCGAAATCGATCGCCATTTCTACAATTCTGCCACGAAGGCCCAAGCGTCCCATTTTCCTCAACATAAACTCGATTTTATGAAGGAGGTATCGGTCTATATCGGTATCTCGGCGGGGGAAAACTCCATGGTGATGGCTCAGGCGAACCAGGCGAACATGATTGCCTGGTCCAAGACTACACGACCCATCGTCGACAGACGCGTCAAGAATACCCGCTGGGTGATCACCCGCTATCCGACCCATGGCGCCGCACAGGAAGCAAAGATGAGCCTAGAGGAGTACGAAGATTATCTCTTTTCCGCCTGCTGCATCGACTGGCAGGCGGAATCGCGCAAACAGGAGAAACTCAAACGACTCATGGATCGAACGGAATCCGTGCGAATCAAGGCTTCGGATACGGATCTCTCATTCAGCATCAAGGGGCTCGACGGGATAAAATGCGACGGCCGGTTCAATATCCCGGACGGAGAGGTGTTTACGGCGCCGGTGCGTAATTCGGTCGAGGGGCACATCACCTACAACTGCCCCACCGTATACCAGGGAAAAGAGTTTAACGGTATCCGTCTTGAGTTCCGTGAGGGGAAGGTCGTCAAGGCTACCGCTACGGGAATGGATGAGGCACTCAACCGCATTCTCGATACAGACGAAGGTGCCCGCTATATCGGCGAGTTTGCCATCGGGGTCAATCCGAATATTCGCGAGCCGATGCGCAACATCTTGTTCGATGAGAAGATATTCGGTTCCATTCACTTCACTCCGGGGCAGTGCTATGATGAATGCGACAACGGGAATCGATCAGCAGTACACTGGGACATGGTGAAGCTTCTCAGGGGAGATGGCGAGATCTGGTTTGACGATTGTCTCATTCAGAAAGATGGTCTGTTCGTTCAGACGGATCTTCTCGATCTCAACCCGAAGGGGTAACGGAATGCTGTTTCCCATCAACCCAGAGAACCCCCAGCCGCGGCTTGTCGCAAAGGTGATTGATGTCCTGAAGTCGGGGGGGATTATCGCCTATCCCACCGACACGACCTATGGGATTGGTTGCAGTATTTTCAACAAGAAGGGGATCGAGCGGATTTACCTTATCAAGCAGCGAGAGAAGAAAAAGCCGTTTTCCTTTATCTGCTCGGATCTCTCCGAGGTCGCTCGCTATGCCAAGGTGAGCAACTACGCATTCAAGATCATAAAGCGATATCTGCCCGGTCCCTATACGTTTGTTCTTGATGCCACGAGCATCGTTCCCGACCTTCTGGTGACCAAGCAAAAGACTGTCGGGATTCGAATGCCGGACAACCCCATCTGTCTCTCCATCGTGAGAGAACTCGGCCATCCGATCATCACCACAAGTGCAAACGTCTCAGGGGAGGAGCCAATTGGTGATCCTTTCTTGGTTGATCAGGCCATGGGCAAACGGCTTGACATGGTGGTGGATGGCGGAGTACTCACGGCTGATGTCAGTTCCGTGGTGAGTCTGATCGGAGATGCTCCGACGGTGCTGCGGAGGGGAATTGGTGACGTGAGTTGGTGTGGTGACTAGCGATGAGGAAACGGACGCTCCGGCTTGGCATATACTGCATAATTGCTGCGGTTGTCGCGATTACCGCTACCACGTTTTTTCATTCGGCAGTTGCGGAATGGCTGGGGCTGTCGTGGAACGCAGAATCCAAGGTAATCTATCACGGCCTGTTTTGGGGAGGGCTATTCGGCGGTTTCGGAGTGGTCGTGGCTGTTGCCGGACTACTTGCTGGTGATCCACACGGCACCGAATTTTCCGAGCGTTTGGCGCCGCACCTCATTGTCCTCGGAGCGGTGATATTCATATTTATTCTCCTGCTGTTTGCGTCGTTTCGTACTCCAGACTCCCCCATCCTGCGTCCTGGAGAGACCATGACCATCTGATGTTTTGTTTACCTCCAGTGCTTGGTAACAAAAGAACAGTCGGGAAATCTGCTTGCAAAATCAACGGGAATAAGGTAATGAATTTTGCAAGAGCCGCCTGAAAGGGCGGTTTTCGTTTTGCCTCATTTTGCTTGACAATTGGCACCCCATCTATATACTGGTGGGCTTCGGGCTCCGCCAGCGCCATCAGGGAATTTAGTGTGAAATTACGGATTGACGAGATAAAGGATCAACCAAAGCTTCTCATGTTTGAGGAGAAGGCCGAGGTGTTTCCGGTCTTGCAGGAATTGAGCGATTCGGACGAGTGTGAGTTTCTGGGGCCAATCACTGTGGAACTCTCCGTCTGGCGTGAATATGACCATATCCGGGTTCGTGGAAGCGTAGCCACTGCGGTACGCTTGAATTGCTCCCGTTGCCTCACCCCCTTTGAAAGCCATATTCGTTCTGCGTTTACGATGATTTATATGGAGCGGAAGCAAGAGCTTCAGGACGAGGACGAGGTTGAGTTGGGAGAAGAGGATCTCGTTTCCGTAACGTATGTCGGTGATGAGATCGACTTTACGCCTGAAGTAGCCGAGCAGGTTGTCATGGAGCTGCCTCTCAAGCCATTATGTCGCGTTGATTGTCTGGGGCTCTGCACCAGGTGTGGAGCTGACCTTAATGTGGGCGAGTGTGGGTGCGAGCGTGGCTCGTTTAATATCAAATTTGCAGCGCTTAAGAATCTCAAGGTAGAAAAGTAAAAGGAGAAATACGATGGCGGTACCTAAGAAAAAGACCTCCAAATCCCGCAAGAACATGAGAAGAGCTCACGATTTTCTCACTCCCCCGGCCTCCTCGGTATGTCCTCAGTGCAAAGAGCCGAAGCTTCCCCACCGTGCCTGCGCCTCTTGCGGCACTTACAAAGGCAAAGAAGTAATCAAGTCCGAGGAGATTTAGTCATATCTCTTTGCCGTATGCCGATTTTCCTTTCTGCAGGGGTACCATGAGAGTTGCTGTAGATGCGATGGGAGGCGACAACGCTCCCGTCATCGAGGTTGAGGGAGCCGTAGTCGCTGCGCGCGAGTACGGCATTCCCATTACCTTGGTGGGCGATACTGACCGTCTTAGTCAGGAACTCGCCAAGCACAACGTTCAGGGTCTTGACATAAGCATTCACCATGCCAGTGAAGTGGTTGGTATGCATGATGCCGCCTCTGATGCTGTTCGTCGCAAGAAGGATTCTTCCATTCGCGTTGCGTATGAACTGGTAAAGGATGGCGTGGCAGATGCGGTGGTCAGTGCTGGCAATTCCGGTGCAACCATGGCCGCAGGGATGTTCGTTCTCAAGCGCATCAAGGGGATCGAACGGCCGGCGATTGCCCAGATTTTTCCTACACTTCGCGGAAAGACCCTCGTTCTTGATGTTGGCGGCAATGTCGATTGCAAGCCGATTCATCTCGTGCAATTTGCGATCATGGGCGAAGTCTATGCTCGGCACGTAATGGGAGTGGAGCGGCCAAAGATCGGGCTCCTTTCCAACGGTGAAGAGGACAGCAAGGGCAACGAGTTGACCCGCGATACCAATGCGATCCTCAAAGATATTTCGTTTGATTATCGCGGCTACGTCGAAGGGCGTGATATTTTTTACGGCATGGTCGACGTGGTCGTTTGTGATGGTTTTGTCGGCAACGTTGTGTTGAAATTATCCGAAGGCCTCGCCGAGGCGATCGGGAAGATGCTCAAGGAAGAAATAGTCAAGAGCGTTGTTTCCAAGCTCGGTTATCTGCTGGTACGCAAGGCATTCAAGAGCTTCAAGAAGAAAGTCGATTACGCCGAGTATGGCGGAGCACCACTCCTTGGAATCAATGGCGTGGCAATGATTTGTCACGGTGGTTCCAACGTCAAGGCGATCAAGAACGCAATCCATTTTGCTCATGAGTATGCACGCAAAGGGGTCAACCAGCGTCTCGTCGAGAAGCTGGAAAATGACTTTGTTGCTTACATGCAGCGAGACGGCGTGAAGGAAGTCGCTGCCGGCTAGAAGGGGTACGCGGATGTTGAGAGCGAGAATTGTCGGCACCGGATCAGCAGTTCCCGATAAAGTGCTGACCAACTTTGACCTTGAGAAAATGGTGGATACGTCCGACGAATGGATAACCACCAGGACAGGGATAAAAGAACGCCGGATTGCCGTTGAGGGAGAGTATACGTCGACCTTTGCCACGAGGGCGGCAGAGCGTGCCCTTGAAATGGCCGGGATAGCAGCACACGAAATCGACCTTCTTATCGTTGCCACGGTAACTCCTGATTTTCCGTTTCCCTCCACAGCCTGCATTGTGCAAAGCAATATTGGAGCTTCAAAAGCTGCCGCCTTCGATGTCTCTGCAGCCTGCTCCGGTTTTGTCTACGGTCTTTCGCTGGCCAGCAACGCAATCCGTACTGGTGCGGCATCCAAGGTACTTGTCATTGGCGCGGAGGTTCTGACCAGAATCATCGACTGGACTGACCGCAATACCTGTCTTCTCTTCGGTGATGGTGCCGGGGCAGCGGTTCTGTCATCCAGCAGTGATGAGCACGGAATACTCTCAACTCATATTCACAGTGACGGAAATTACTGGGAGCTTCTCTATCAGGCCGGGTGCGGCAGCAGAAACCCTGCGGTTCAGAAAACGTTCGATGAGAGGCTCTATTTCCTGAGAATGCAGGGGAACGAGGTCTTCAAGCTGGCCGTAAGAGCCATGGAGGACGCAGCGCTGGAAGCGTTGACAACCAATGGTTTGACGCCGGCAGATATCGACATTTTTATCCCCCATCAGGCAAATCGCCGCATCATTGATGCCATCGGTAAGCGGCTTGGACTCAATGGTGACAAGGTGTTCGTCAATCTGGACCGTTATGGAAACACGTCGGCGGCTTCAATTCCGATCGCTCTTGATGAAGCAAATCGGACTGGCCGGATTGCTGCGGGCGATGTGGTTCTCTTTGACTCTTTCGGTGGTGGCCTCACGTGGGGGTCGGCACTGATTCGCTGGTAATTTTTCCTCAAGGGATTCAACACTCATGGGTAAAAAAGCATTCATTTTTCCGGGACAAGGTTCCCAGTTTTCCGGGATGGGCAAAGATTTAGCGGACAATTTCTCCGTGGCGCGGCAGACTTTTGAGGAGGCCGACGATGCCCTCGGAGAGAGACTTTCGAAACTCTGTTTCGAGGGTCCCGAGGAGGCGCTCAAGCTTACCGCCAATACCCAGCCGGCAATCCTTGCCGTAAGCATTGCCGCACTTCGGGTTCTCCGTCAGGAGACAGGCGCTGTGGCTGATTACAACGCAGGGCATTCACTGGGAGAATACTCGGCACTGGTGGCGGCAGGAACCCTTGGGTTTGCCGATGCAGTCAGAACGGTTCGGGCGCGCGGTACCTTCATGCAGGAAGCGGTACCGGTCGGCGTGGGTGCGATGGCAGCGGTCCTTGGTGTCGAAACAGATGTACTTGCCGATATCTGTGCAGAAGCCGCCCAAGGTCAGGTTGTTTCTCCCGCGAATTTCAATTCACCGGGACAGATTGTCATCGCGGGGCACTCTGAGGCAGTGAATCGGGCCATAGAAATTGCGAAGGGACGGGGGTTCAGAAAGGCCATGCTGCTTCCTGTCAGCGCACCCTTTCACTCGACTCTTATGATTCCTGCCGGTGAGCGTCTTGCTGACGTCCTTGCCCACATTGACGTGGCTGAATTTTCAGCTCCCGTTGTAACGAACGTTGAGGCCAAGGCCAACTCCGACGCGACACGGGTGCGGGAGCTCTTGGTGCGGCAGGTGAGCGCTCCGGTGCTGTGGGATGCATCGGTGCGCGAAATGGTGAACCTCGGTGTGTCCGATTTTGTCGAGATTGGTCCTGGCAAGGTCCTTTCCGGGCTCGTCAAGCGGATCGCAAAGGATGTTGCAACGAACAGCGTTGAAGACACGGCCGGTGTCCGTGCATTGGCCTAGGGAGCAATCATGAACCTCATGGGAAAAGTGGCGATCGTAACGGGGGCCTCCCGGGGAATCGGTAGAGCCGTGGCCCTTAAGCTTGCCCGTGAAGGGGCTGATGTTGTGGTAACCGCCACGACACTGGAAAGTGCCCAGGCGACGGCTTCCGAGATCGAAGCGATCGGTCGTAAATCCTTGGCTGCAGCGGTGGACGTTTCCGATTCGGCTGCCGTTGAGTCTCTGTTTGCTGCTGTTGTTGAAACGTTCGGCAAGGTGGATATTCTCGTCAACAATGCCGGCATTACGCGTGACGGGCTTCTCCTCAGGATGAAAGATGCCGATTGGGACGCGGTAATTGATGTTAACCTGAAAGGTGCCTTCAACTGTGTCCGAGAAGCCTCAAAGCTGATGACGAAAGCTCGCAGTGGCAGGATCATCAACATAAGTTCAGTGGTAGGTGAAATGGGCAACGCGGGGCAGATAAATTACTGTGCAAGCAAGGCGGGGATGATTGGCCTCACGAAGTCTGCGGCCCGTGAACTCGCCAAGCGCGGCATTACCGTGAACGCGGTTACCCCGGGATTTATCGAAACCGATATGACGGCAGTACTCTCGGAGAAGGTCAGGGAGGGGTTGCTCCAGCAGATTCCCCTCGAACGACTGGGTGCTCCGGACGATGTTGCCAATGCCGTTTTCTTCCTTGCGTCCGACCTGGGAAGCTACGTAACGGGTCACGTTCTGTCAGTCAACGGCGGTATGTATATGTGAAAAATTTATCTTTTGCAAAACGGATATTTCGTGGTATGTAGCTAGAAAAATTACCCAAAAACCTGAACGGGTATAAAACCAAACGGAGGTGAAAAAGCATGTCGACGATAGAAAAGCGGGTAAAAGAGATCGTGGCCGAGCAACTCGGCGTGGATGAGGCACAGGTGACCAATGATGCTTCGTTCATGGACGACCTCGGTGCCGATTCTCTTGACACCGTTGAACTGGTCATGGCGCTTGAGGAAGAGTTCGATATCGAGATCTCTGACGAAGATGCCGAGAAAATCCAGAACGTCCAGGATGCCATTGACTACATCACCGAGCACACCTAATAGTTAAGCTTGGGGGGAGGGGGACCTCCCCCTTTTTCACAGCGTGCGGCTCCGCCGTCACGTCCTCAGAATCCGCACATCGGGAGCAGATCATTATGAGAAGAGTTGTGGTGACGGGAGTCGGGGCAGTTTCCCCGCTGGGTACCGGCAACCAGAAGAACTGGGAAGCTTTGACTTCCGGAACGTCCGGCATTGACCTGATCAGCCGCTTCGATGCATCTGACCTCCCGGTCAGAATTGCCGGCGAGGTTAAGGACTTCGACCCTGAGCAGTTTATTGACAAGAAAGAGGTCAAGAAGATGGACCTCTTCATTCAGTACGCCATGGGTGCAGCTCATTTCGCCATGGAAGACTCGGGGCTCAAGATCACCGAGGAGAATGCCGAACGCGTCGGGGTTCTTGTCGGCGCCGGATTGGGCGGCCTTCCGACGATTGAGAAATATCACTCGGCAATGCTTGATGGCGGCTATAAGAAAATTTCCCCGTTTTTCATCCCGATGCTCATCATCAACCTGGCGCCGGGCCACATATCCATTAAGTACGGTGCCAAGGGACCCAATGTGTCGTCGGTTTCCGCCTGCGCCACCGGTACTCACTCTATTGGCGACGCCTATCACATGATCAAGCGCGGCGATGCCGACGCGATGATTGCCGGCGGGACCGAGTCGACGGTTACGCCGCTTGGCATTGGCGGGTTTGCGGTCATGAAGGCGCTTTCGAACCGTAATGACGATCCCAAGGCGGCATCACGCCCCTTTGAAAAGAACCGTGATGGTTTTGTCCTCGCTGAGGGCGCGGGTATTGTCGTTCTGGAAGAGTATGAGGCAGCAAAGAAGCGTGGTGCCAAGATTTACGCTGAAGTGGTCGGTTACGGTCTTTCGGGCGACGCCTATCACCTTACGGCACCGGCCCCTGAAGGAGAAGGAGCGGCACGCTGCATGAAGATGGCCCTTGCCAACGCAGGTGTGACTCCGGAACAAATTGACTACATCAATGCTCACGGCACCTCCACTCCCTTCAACGACTACTACGAAACCCTTGCCGTTAAGCGGGTCTTCGGCGATCACGCGAAGAAGGTTATGGTCTCCTCGACAAAGTCGATGACAGGCCACCTCCTCGGTGCGGCCGGCGGCGTTGAAGCGGTTTTCACCCTGATGGCAATGGAAAAGGGCGTTGTGCCCCCGACCATCAATTACCAGGAGCAGGACCCCGAGTGCGATCTCGATTACGTTCCCAACACTGCGCGCGACGCCAAGATCACCTACGCTCTCAGCAACAATTTCGGCTTCGGCGGCACCAATGCCACCTTGCTCTTCAAGAAGATTTAGGGAGGCGGCACGGTGATTGTAGTGGGGAGTGATCACGGCGGTCTGGAGTTGAAAGCGGCAATCAAACGGCTTCTGGTTGATCGGGGGGTCGCGGTTGAGGATTGCGGCACCGATAACGGGGATTCCGTCGATTATCCCGATTTCGGAATCAGAGTGGCCCGGAAGGTTTCGGATGGCGCGGCGGAGAAGGGGATTCTCTTCTGCGGCACCGGAATCGGCATGTCTATTGTGGCCAACAAGTTCCCCCGAGTACGGGCAGCGCTTGCCACTGACCCGTTCATGGCCCGGATGGCAAAAGAGCATAACAATGCCAATATCCTTGTCCTCGGGGGGCGGGTTCTCAACGAGGAGACAGCCCGCCAGATGGTCTGCACCTGGCTCGACTCCACCTTCGAGGGGGGGCGTCATCAGGGACGACTTGACAAGATTGCCGCCTTGGAGAAGGAACTCATGAAATAGCCTGTCCAAGGTTCCGGCCACTACACGGAAGTATGCACGATACGGGACTGCCAGCGGTCCCGTTTTCCTTTTTATCCCACCGAAAGGAGCAAAATAATGTCGATACTTGCAACCTTCGACCCAGAGGTCGCCGAGGCAATTCGCCATGAGACGGAACGCCAGGAGTACAACCTGGAGTTGATCGCATCCGAGAACTTTGTCTCCGAGGCGGTACTGGAGGCTCAGGGATCCATTCTGACCAACAAGTACGCCGAAGGGTATCCCGGCAAGCGTTATTACGGTGGCTGCCATCATGTGGATGTCGTGGAAAACCTTGCCATTGACCGGGCAAAGCAGCTTTTCGGAGCCGATCACGCCAACGTCCAGCCCCATTCCGGATCCCAGGCCAACATGGCGGTCTATTTTTCGGTACTTAAGCCGGGGGATACGATTCTCGGCATGAATCTCTCCCATGGCGGTCACCTTACCCACGGCAGCCCCGTTAACTTCTCCGGTCGCTTCTTCAACGTGGTTTCCTATGGCGTTTCCCAGGAAACCGAAATGATCGACTTCAATGAGGTCGAGCGGCTGGCTCTTGAGCATAAACCGAAGATGATTGTGGTCGGCGCCAGTGCCTATCCGCGCGTTCTCGACTTTGCCGCGTTCAGGACCATTGCCGACAAGGTCGGGGCCGTTATCATGGTTGATATGGCGCATATTGCCGGTCTTGTGGCTGCCGGCCTTCATCCGAACCCCGTCCCCCATGCGGAATTCGTGACCACCACTACCCACAAGACGCTGCGCGGCCCCCGGGGCGGTATGATCCTCTGTCGCGAGGAATATGCAAAAATCCTCAATTCCAACATATTTCCCGGAATTCAGGGGGGACCTCTCATGCACGTTATCGCCGCAAAGGCGGTGGCTTTCAAGGAAGCGCTTGCACCCGGCTTTAAGGAGTACCAGGCTCAAATCGTCAAGAACGCCAAGACCCTGGCCGATGAATTGATGAAGCGCGGTTTCCGGCTCGTGTCCGGTGGAACTGACAACCATCTGATGCTTGTCAATCTGACCGGTACCGACTTGACTGGAAAAATTGCCGAGGAATCCCTCGACAAGGCGGGGATCACCGTCAACAAAAATACGGTCCCCTTTGAAACGCGTTCCCCGTTTGTTACTTCCGGTTTCAGGGTCGGGACGCCTGCCGCCACGAGTCATGGCTTGAAGGAAGCGGAAATGGTTGAAGTGGCTGGCTTTATTGCCGAAGCGCTGGCCAATGTGGCTGATGACTCCAAGCTCCAGGAAATCAAGGGACGGGTCAATGAGCTTATGAAGCGCTTCCCGCTATACGCGGGACGTCTCAAGTAGATTCTGATGTCAGAATAATCGAAAAGGGGGATGCCACACGGCGTCCCCTTTTTATTTTGGTAAGATTTATCAGCCTCGTGTCTCTCCGCTCGTTTTCGCGTCTTCCTTGGTCATACGTGAAATATTTTTGACCTTGACAGGGTGATGCTTTTGTTGAACAGTCGTCCACGCTGATCGAGAGCTCAGCGAAAGAGACCCGTCGGTGTTCTGCCGGAAAATTCGACAGACGTAACGAAAATTAAATTCAACCTGTTGCAAGGGTTCATCGTTTCAATGATAGCGGTTTTGTGCTCAAGCCTTATTCTCAACGGCCTTGTGAGGAGGAGTGATCGATGAAACGTGTGGTTGCAGTGCTGGTAGTTGGCTTTTGGGCCGCAAATGCGGCAGCGGGCGAGGGGGAGTTGCGCCTCACGCTGAAGGAAGCCATCCGCTCTGCGGTGGAGAAGAATATCGACGTCAAGGCTGAACTCTACAATCCGGCCATCTCCGAAGCTGACATAAGGCTGAACCAGGGAATCTACAACCCCCTGCTGAGCGTTTTTACCAACTTCCAGTACGCAGTTACCCAGTCGGCGAGTACCTTCTTCACGGATGTCAACAGACAAAAAACGTTCGAACTCAATCCCGGTGTGAGTCAGTTGATGCCAACCGGCGGAACGGTCGGGCTGGCCTTCAATAACACATATACCAACACCAACACGCGTTTTTCACCGGGAGAATATTGGAACTCTGACCTTACGCTGAGCCTCTCCCAGCCCCTGCTGAAGAACTTCGGTCGTGAACCGACCGAACTCGCCATCCTGGTTGCTCGCAATGGCAAAGAAGGATCGGTCGAGCAGTTCAAGAGCAAGCTTATGGATACGGTTGCCCGAGTGCGAACGGAGTACAACAAGCTGTACAGTCTGAGGGAGGATCTGGAGGTTAAACGTGCTTCGCTGGAGCTGGCCCGCAAGATACTCTCCGACACCAAGGCCCAGGTCAAGGCAGGAGTTCTGCCTGCCATGGAGATCCTCAACGCCGAGTTCGGCGTGGCGAGCCGCGAGAAGGACGTCATTGATGCAGAGAGGGGGGTGAAGGACCAGAACGATGTCCTCAGGGTTCTGCTCCAGATCTCGACAAGCGACGAACTCGTTCCCGTTGATGTTCCGACGAAGGAAGCGGTTGCCACCAACGCGGGGGAGCTCGTCAGACAAGCCCTCGACAACCGCCCCGAGTTGAAGGCCCAGCGTATTGCCCTCAAGACGAATGAACTCCAGACCCGTGTGGCCCGCAACCGGACCCTTCCCGATCTCGCACTCACCGCCAGCGCTGCGGTTACGGGGCTCGACCGCCATTACAACCGCGATCTGGAAAAGATGAGCACCGCAGACTATCCGGTTTGGGGGGTTGGGTTTAAGTTCGAATATCCTCTGGGCAACGATGCTGCGCGAAACGATTACATCAAGAGCCGTCTGAAGGCAGACCAGACCAGGACCCAGATCAGAAGCCTCGAAGCGAACGTCGAAAATGAGGTGAAAAGCGCGGTTCGCGGTATCGAAACGAACTATAAACAGATCGACGTGACTGACCGGGGAAGGGCGTTTGCCGAGGAGCGGCTCCGTTCGTTCATCAAGAAAAACCAGGTGGGACTGGCAACAACGAAGGACGTTCTCGATGTGGAAAATGATCTGGCGGTGGCCAAGAGCAACCAGATCAAGGCACTGACGGGGTATAACGATGCCATCACTCAACTCTGGCGGGCTACGGGGGAGATTCTGGATCGCTTGGGAGTCCGGGTTACCGAAAAAGACGGCGATGCCCTCTACGACCAGATGGCGCACGACTGACACATACTACACGGTTCAAGAATGGTGCAGCACTCACGGCCATGCGGTTCAACAGGAACCGGATGGCCGTGGTGTTTCTAGTTCAGGGGATTCGACAGAGGCCCTGTTGGAGCGTTATGAGACCTTCCGACTCCATCTGCTGAAGATTATCGATCACGGCCGTGATGGCCGTATCGAGCTGATCGGCAAGGCCGGCGCCACTGATGCCCGGCTGGGCCATGACGGCTCGAAGGATCCGGCTCCGCAGCTCCCGGTTCGATCCCTTGAAGGGGGCCTGCCGGGTGTGATGGGCGCTTCGGCGCGACGGGTTTACATGCGTCCGTTTCAGGTGTGCACCATAGTCCATCAGGGCGTAGTACCACCGACGCGGATCAGTGTGATCAATGGTTCCTTCGACCAGGGGAAGGATCTCCCGGTCGTGAACGCGGTCCCGGTCGGGCAGGAACAGATGAATAAAGACCGTCCTGATGTTGGTTTCTATGAACGGGGCCGCGGCTCCAAACGCAAAGGCAGCGATTGCACGTGCCGTATAGTGGCCGATTCCCGGCAGTGTCTCCAATGCTTCGGCGGCAGAGGGAAGGGTGCCGTTAAATCGCTCCATCAGGGTTTCCGCGCATTTCTTGAGAAGGACGGCCCTCCGGTTGTAGCCGAGTCCCTGCCATACCGCCAGGACCTCGTGGAGCGGCGCACCGGCAAGGGTCGTGATGTCGGGGAAGCGGGCAAGGAACTCCTCGTACTTCACCCTGACCCGCTCCACCTGAGTCTGCTGAAGCATGACCTCGGAGACGTAAATCGCATAGGGATCAAAGGTTGAGCGCCACGGGAGAATGCGGGCGTTCTCCCGATAATGGTCATTGATGATCTCCCGGAAGAGATCCGTCACCTCCGTTGAAAGCCTCTCTTGCCGGAAGAGGTGTCCCAGGCGGGAGATTCTTTCAGTGGTCATGGTATCCCAGTTCGATCAGGATGCAGCTGCCGTCAGCGATGACGTTAATCCCGCCGCGACGGCACGCTTCCACCGCGGCATCGCTTTCGGCACCCGGCTGCATCCAGATGTTCTCGATCCCTTTTTGTCTTGCCAGTTCGACCACCTGTTCCGTGGCCGGTGGTGGCGTTATGACCGAAATGCTCTTGACGGTGTCCGGCAGGTCCATGACGCTCGCCACGCACGGTACCCCCTCGATTTCCCTCTCCCTTGGATTGACCGGAATCACCCGAAGCCCTTGCTGCTGATAGACCCGTAATACTTTGTTGCCGTACTTGTGGCGGTCGGCCGAAGCCCCGATGACGGCGAATTCCTCAGATTTGAAGAAAATATCGATCTGCTCTCTGATGTCCATGGATTTCCTCTCCTCTGTTTTGAGTTGTGTCTTGTTTGGCATGGTTATACTTACCGGTGTATATGGTTCAGATGTCGAGAATGACGGTGGCTTGCCAAGAGTCGTGGTGCTGGATCACTTCGAACCGGTGAAGCGTCACCGCCTTCACATCCACGATGAGATGGTGGCGCTGCGGATCGATCTCCTCGCCCCGGGCGACGGCGTGGAGGGCGAAGGTGGAGGCGGTGTGCAGGATGGTGGGTTGAGATATGCGGAGCAGGAGGCGCCGGGCATCCTTAAGATAAACGAGTTCCTCCAGGAAGTTGAAGAGAAGAAGATCGACCGCTTCGTGCTCAAGGTCGACAGGAATCGCTTGAATCGGCGCAATGGAGGAGAGGTCGGCAACCATCACATTCGTCAAGGCATCGGCTGCGGCGACAAACATCTCTTCCAGCGATCCGCCCCACGCCTCGAAGGCGACATCTGCAGTGGCGATTTCTTCCAGATATCGGTACGGCATGGAAGCACCCCGATCCTTCAGAGAAGGGCGTCGATTGCCTCGAAGTCGATCTCGTTTTCGGCGTTTGCCTTGATCCAGTTGATCTTTTCCTGATCTTCGGCGGTGATCTTTGCCACGTCCTCCATGAGGGCGGTGAATACCTTGGCAGTCGTTTCGTGGATGCGGATATAGGGGATGTTGCTGTCATCCAGGATCTGCTGGCTGATTTCGGAGATCGGCACATGTCCCGCAATGACGAGTCCGACGATCTTTTCCCGGTACGTCGGGATGTGGTAGAGGGAGGAGAGGGTGACGATCAGTTCGTCCCGCGAGCTGGTAAGAACCAGCAGCGAAGCTTCTTCAAGTCCGTCAACCACCCGTTGGGAAGAGGCTGCTCCCAGGTGGATATGATGAATGATGCGGCTTCGCCCTTCGGGATCGCCATGAACGGGGAGGTTGAGGAGCTTGCCGATATGGGAGAGTGTGGGGTTTGCCAGGATCGGCGAATAATTGAATCCCCCCGTTACCTGGATCTTTCTGCCGGGAAAGCCCTTGGAGAGGAAGCCGATGATCGATTCCCGCTTGTCTGCTCGAAGTTTGTTGACGAGAACCATTCGGACATCGGCCTCTTCTTTCTCGTACAGCGCCAGGTTCAGGTGCACGGCGTCGATCGTGCTTCCGATGCCGCTGTCGGCGACGATGATTACCGGAGCGTTGAGGGTGCGGGCGACGCAGGCATTGCTGAGTCCGATGACCGACCCGACGCCGCAGTGGCCGGCCCCTTCGATGATGAGGAAGTCGAATTTCTTGTCGAGAACCTCGATGGCCTCGATCATCTTTGCCTTAAGGGCATGGCAGTCCAGCTTGCCGCTCAGGTAGTCGCGGGTAAAGTTCTTGTGGAGCGAAACAGGGTTCATGAGGGCGATGTCTTCTTCGAGTCCGAACGTCTTGGCCATGAGCACCGCGTCCATGTCGACGGTCATCGAGCCGTAGATCTCGATCTTGGGGCCGATCGGCTTGATGAAGCCAACCCTCTGGTACTTCTGTCGTGCCAGGTGCATGAGCGAAACGCTCATGGTGGTTTTGCCGCAGTTCTGTCCGGTTGCTCCGATGAAGACTTTCTTGGCCATGCTCTCCCCTTGACATTAAAGAATTAGGTCATGACATCAGATGAATCGTTCGGACAGGCCGTCGTCGCCAGATGAGGCCCAAAGGGACAATGGCACTCGATGTGCAAGTATACACCATCTTGGCGTCAGTCGGGCGCAAAAAACGGGGTCGAACCTCGCTAGCGGTAGGAATCTGCTGGCTGATGAGGGAGAGAGGGGCAGAGAGGCATGTTCCGTGAGAAATAATTTTGTCTCAGTCTCCTGCCGGACAGCATCCGGAAATCCGCGGGGATGCTTGTGTTTTCAGCGCAAATCGTGCATTATGGCCAAAATTCTGAATTGTTGTGGGGGGTTCGTGAAAACTATCCTCGCCGTATCACTTCTCCTGATCGTTCTTGCAGGATGTTCCCCGGTTCGGGGACAACTGAGTGCCTGGCAGGGAGCCCGACTTGGCGAACTGATCGCCCAGGTCGGTCCTCCCTCGGCGGTATCTTCCGATGACGCTGGTACGAAATATTACCACTGGTATGAGGATCGCGGCGGGGTTTACACCTACGGTGGGCAGGTAAATCTGAAATGCGAGCGTACCTTTGGTGTTGATGCGCAGGAGATCATTACGAGTTGGGGATGGTCGGGCAACTGTCTTGCCCTTCCCGACTCGCCGTGGCAGCGTAATTCCCCCGGTGCGGAGTAGCGAGGGTACCGAAGATGCGGATAAACGACAAGCTTTCTGCCCGGGATATCGAAAAGAAAGCGAAAAAGGGTTCCTTGAGCAGGGTTGGGGAGGGGAGTTCTTCTCCCTTCGTGCGGGCACTCTCCCGGAACCAGACGGAGTTCCTCAGCTACGAACAGGAGCTTGAGGATTTAAAGGATGAGATCGACCGGGCGGGGAGCGAGCTGGAGCGCGAGCCGAGCATCGCCAATTTCAAGGTGTTTCGCGACCTCATCGCGGCCCTTACCAAGAAGGTCACGACCCATGCCTACCGGCTCGAACGGGTAGGGGGGAACACCCTCAATCCCCGCTGCTTCGAGATCGTCACCGTGATCGACCGTGAAGCCGACAACCTCTACCGGTTGATCATGGCACAAAACAAGGATCGCCTGGCCATCACCAACAAAATCATGGAACTGAAGGGGCTCGTGGTCGACTTCCTCGTATAGCCTCCATAATCCAGGCAGGTTACCTCCAGAAACTCTCATCCCTTGACATTCCCGATCGGAACCAGGCGTACCACCCTTCGGCTGAGATTGGAGCGCTCGGTTGCCTCGGCCACGTCGTCAATATCCTTGTAGGCAGCTCCCGCCTCCTCCGCCAGACCTCCCCACGATGCCGTGCGGACATAGATCCCCCGCAGTTCCATATCCCGCTGCAGTTTTTGCCCCTTCACCAGCCGTTTTGCCTGGTGTCTGCTCATGGTCCGGCCGCTGCCGTGGGCGGTGGTGAAAAACGTCTCGCTTCCTCCCCGCATCCCTGCCAGCAGGTAGGAACCAGTCTCCATGCTTCCTCCGATGATTACCGGCTGGCCGCTCTCGCGGTAACGGTCGGGAATTCCCTCCATGCCGGGGCCAAAAGCGCGCGTAGCGCCCTTGCGGTGAACGAGGAGTTCCCGCTTCATCCCGTCAACGACGTGGTTTTCCAGCTTTGCGGTGTTGTGTGCCACGTCGTAGACCATCTCCATCCCCAGTTCTCGCGGGTCTTTTGCAAAGATGTCGGCAAAGACCTCACGGATGCGGTGAAGGATTACCTGACGGTTGGCAAAGGCCATGTTCACCGCGCACTTCATGGCGGCGAAGTAGTCCTGTCCCTCGCGGGAGCGAAACGGTGCGCAGGCGAGTTCCCGGTCGTTGGTATGGATGCCGTACTTCTTCTCCATCACCGAGAGGAAAAGCTGCAGGTAGTCGGTTGCCACCTGGTGGCCAAAACCGCGGCTCCCGCAGTGGAACATGACGACCACCTGGTTCGGCACGGTGATGCCGAAGGCGCGCGCAAGTTCCTGGTCGTAAATGTTTTCGGGGCGTGCCACCTGGATCTCCAGGTAGTGATTGCCTGAACCAAGCGTTCCGATCTGATTGAACCCCCGGTCGATGGCACGATGGCTGATCTTCGCGGCGTCCGCTCCGGCGAAGCATCCCCCTTCCTCGGTCAGTTCCAGATCCTCCGGCCACGCATAGCCGTTCTTGAGCGCCCAGCGCGATCCCTGCTCCGCCACCGCGCAGAACTCGTCGTGGGAGAGCCGTACAAAGCCGTGGCACCCGACTCCTGCCGGCACTCGGTAGAAGAGGGCGTCCACCAGATCGCGCAGGCGTGGCTGGACTTCGTCGTAAGTGAGATTCGTGAGGACAAGCCGCATGCCGCAGTTGATATCGAAACCGATGCCTCCGGGAGAGATGACGCCGGTTTCCGGATCCATGGCCGCGAGCCCCCCGATCGGAAAGCCATAGCCCCAGTGACCGTCGGGCATGCAGAACGCATACTTCTGGATGCCGGGAAGGCAGGCGACGTTTGAAACCTGGTCGAAGACCCCGCTGTCCATGGCCCGGATCAGCTTTTCCGTGGCGAAGATCCGTGCCGGCACGAGCATGCCGGGCTTGTAGGATCGCGGAAGCTCCCAGACGGTATCCGCGATGCGTCTCAATTCCGATGGCACCGTCATTGTCCCACCTCGATCATTCGATTCCCCTCATTTCGCAACTATATCACAAAACCGAAATCGCGCTGTCGGATGCCTGGGGCGGGTAAGTATGTATTGAGGTGTTTGTGTGATTATGTAGTGAATATGGTCAGCCACTCTTCGAAGATAGTGACCTTGTGCTCACCGAACGTACCGAGATTCCGCCTGACCTCGTCGCAGCTTTTTTCATGCCGTAGCGTGTCGGGTTTTTTGGAGAAAAAGAGATCGGCGAAACAGATGATGGTTTCCTCGCGGCTGATGGGGACCATGTCGCGGGGGGGGAGGGGAAGGTTTTGGCGGAGAATGTCGTCGGCGGTAAGGCCAACGCCGATGTGCCGCTCGCAGACGAGGGCGTGACGGGGAAGACTCTCGGTCTCGAGAATTTCCCGGCCGATGATGCCATGGAGGATGTAGGGTGCGTCGCCGCTGCATCCGATGCCGGCCGATCTTGTGCGACAGACGCCGATGTCGTGGAGAAGCGCCGCTTCTTCGATGAAGCCGAGATCCAGTGCCGGATCACCCAGAAAACGGGCAACGCGCAGCGCCTTGTCGGCCACGAGCCTGCTATGTTCGAGAACGATTCTGCAGGCGTTGGCGTCCGCACCGAAATGTTTGGCCAGAAGGGCCTCTGCGTTCATGGTTTACCTCTCATGGTTGATGCGCTATTATCGAATTTCAGGGAGTTTCTGTCAATCGGGGTACTGACGGCTCCTTGTGTGGCCGCTCCACGGCGTTGCGGGCCTTTGGGTCGGCGGAGACGAAACGTGATCGAAATACGTGACATTGACTTGAAAATTGAATTCGTTCGCGGCTCCGGCCCGGGCGGTCAGCATCGCAACGTGACGGAGACGGGAGTCCGCATCCGCCATCTCCCCACCGGTATCGTGGTGCAAGCCACCGAAAGTCGTTCCCAGGCGCGCAACCGCGAAGTGGCCCTTGAACGGCTCCGTAAGGCGCTGGAGCGTCTCGCCCGGCGTGAAAAGCCGCGGGTGGCGACCAGGGTGCCCAACGCCGAGAAAAAACGCCGTCTCGAGGGAAAGAAGCGACGTTCCCACGCAAAGCGTCTCCGCTCTGCTCCCCCTGAATGACCGACGCAGTCAATCCCGCCTAAAACCTTGACCTGACGGTACTTCTCAATGTATGCTGGCCGCCATTTACCCCTATGGAGAAGACCATGGCCCGCCCGACCTGGGACGAATATTTCATGGAGATCACTCATCTGGTGGCCAAACGCTCGACGTGCCTGCGCCGCCAGGTGGGGGCGGTCATCGTCAAGGACAAGAATGTCCTCGCCACCGGCTACAACGGCGCCCCGTCCGGCGTCGCTCACTGTCTTGAGGTGGGATGCCTTCGCGAACGCCTTCAAATACCGTCGGGAGAGCGGCACGAGCTCTGCCGGGGCCTCCATGCCGAACAAAATGCCATCATTCAGGCCGCCAAGCACGGCACCAATATTGACGGCGGGACCCTTTACTGCACCACCATGCCGTGCATCATCTGCTCCAAAATGCTGATCAACGCCGGCATCCGGCGCATCGTCTACGAGGAGGGATACTCCGACGATCTGGCTCGCGAGATGATCGGGGAATCCGGCGTGGTGGTCGAGAAATTCAGCGAACTGCAGGGAGGCGCTTTGTGAAGTGCCCGTTCTGTTCCTTTCCCGATAGCAAAGTGGTCGATTCCCGCCCCGACAAAGGGGGGGCAGCCATTCGTCGCCGCCGTGAGTGCGAATCGTGCGGCAAGCGCTTTACCACCTACGAGCGGGTCGAGGAGCCCCTTCCTCTCGTCCTGAAAAAGGATGGTCGCCGTGAGCCCTTCGACCGGATGAAGATTGTCTCGGGCATCCAGAAGGCATGTGAGAAGCGGCAGGTGTCACGGGAGACGATCGACCGGCTTGTGGACCGGCTCGAAGGCCGTCTCCAGGAGTGGGGAGAGAAGGAGGTTCCGAGTACCACCATTGGTGAATGGGTGATGACCGAACTCCACGAGATCGACGAGGTGGCTTACGTCCGCTTCGCTTCCGTCTACCGCTCGTTCAAGGATGTGAACGAATTCATGTCCGAGCTGCAGGACCTGTTGAAGAAGTGATCGTGGTGGCGGGCGATTTTCACGAACGGATGATGCGGCGTGCCCTTGCCCTGGCGCGGCGTGGCATTGGCAGGACAAGCCCGAATCCGGCGGTCGGCTGCGTCATCGTGCGGGATGGCGTTATCGTTGGGGAAGGCTGGCATCGCAAGGCCGGAACGCCCCACGCGGAAGCCCATGCCCTGCGGCAGGCGGCCGGCCAAGCGCGGGGAGCCGATGTCTACGTGACGCTTGAACCCTGCTCCCACTACGGGAAAACCCCGCCGTGCGCCGATGCCCTTGTGGCGGCAGGGGTTGCCAGGGTTTTCGTCGGGATGGTCGATCCGAATCCGAAGGTCTGTGGCAGGGGGATTGGCAGGCTGGAGGCTGCCGGTATTGAAGTCACCACCGGTCTCCTCGAAAACGAGAGTCATTTCCTCAATGAACCATTCATCAAGCATGTTACGACGGGGATGCCGTTCGTCATCCTCAAGTCGGCCCTGACCCTCGATGGCAAGACCGCCACCAGCTCTGGAGATTCCCGCTGGATAACCAACGAAAAGTCGCGGCATTATGTTCACAGACTTCGGGCGGCGGTTGATGCGGTTATGGTGGGGATCGGCACCGTCCTTGCCGACGACCCGCAATTGACCGTCCGGATTCCAAGGGGACGGGACCCCCTGCGGGTAGTGGTCGACAGCACCCTCCGCCTGCCCGGGACAGCCCGAATGCTGAGCCAGGAATCGACGTCGGCAACCCTCGTTGCCACCATCTCCGGCGATGAAGCGCGGTGTGCGCTCCTGTGCTCTGCTGGCGCCGAAGTTGTCCGATGCGCAAGTCGCGACGGGCAGGTTGATCTGAAGGACCTCCTGACAAGGCTTGGCGCCCGGGGAGTTCAGTCAGTGCTCCTGGAGGGAGGGAGCACGCTGGCAGGCGAAGCGCTTCGCGCGGGGCTGATCGACAAATTCGTGCTCTTTTACGCCCCGAAACTGCTCGGAGGAGAGGGGGGCGTCGGACTTTTCGGCGGGCAATCGGTTATGCGTATGGATGAGGCATTCAGGTTGAAAACCGGCGCTGTACGCCGCTTTGGCGATGACATCATGGTCGAGGCCTATCCGGAGGAAGCATGTTTACCGGGCTGATCGAGGAGGTGGGGATTCTCAGGAGGATCGAGCGTACCGGAGCAGCCGCACGGCTTGCCGTCGGCAGCGCTCTGCCGTCAGATTCTATCTCCCTCGGCGATTCGGTGGCGGTGAATGGTGCCTGCCTCACGGTGGTGGCCATGGGGGGAGGGGAACTCACTTTTGATGCCTCACCGGAGACGCTGGAGGTAACCACGCTCGGTGCCCTTGCTCCCGGGGCCCGGGTGAACCTGGAGCGGGCTCTGCGCCTCGGCGACCGGCTTGGCGGGCACATCGTGACCGGCCACGTCGATTTCATCGCCACCATTTCGGAGCGGAGGGAGCTGTCGGGAAATATCGTCTTCGGCTTTCGGAGTTCTTCCGAGCACGCCCGCTATCTCGTGGCCAAGGGGTCAGTGGCGATCGACGGCATCAGCCTCACCGTCAACGCCGTTTCGAGCGACGGCTTTTCGGTCAACATCATTCCCCATACTGCCGCCAAGACCACCCTCGGTACGGCCCGCGCCGGCGACCGGGTAAACATCGAGACCGACATCCTCGGCAAATACGTCGAGCGGCTTCTGGGTGCCGGGGGACCGGGACGGAGGGGGGATGGGGTGAGTCTTGAACTGCTTGCAAAGAGCGGTTTTCTGTGAGATATAAAAAGCTTGTCAAATTCCTGTATTGGAGCCGCTAATGCCTGTTGCAAGGATTGAAGAAGCTGTCGAGGATATCCGTCAGGGGAAGATGGTTATCCTTGTGGACGACGAAGACCGGGAGAACGAAGGCGACCTCACCATGGCCGCCGAGATGATCACCCCCGAGGCCATCAATTTCATGGCCAGATTCGGTCGCGGCCTGATCTGCCTCACCATGACCTCCGAACGGTGCGACTACCTGCGGCTTCCGCTCATGGTCTCCGACAATACCTCCTCCTTCGGCACCGCCTTCACCGTCTCGATCGAGGCCAAGCGTGGCGTGACGACCGGCATTTCCGCCGCTGACCGGGCGCACACCATCCTTACCGCCGTGGCCGACTCCACCAAACCTGACGACCTGGCGCGCCCTGGTCACATATTTCCGCTTCGGGCCAGAAACGGCGGTGTTCTTGTTCGTTCAGGGCAGACCGAAGGGTCCGTGGACCTCGCGCGGCTCGCCGGCCTGAAACCTGCCGGCGTCATCTGCGAGATCATGAACGAAGACGGCACCATGGCCCGGATGCCGCAGCTCAAGAAATTCGCCAAGGAACACGGCATCCGGATCTGCACCGTTGCCGATCTCGTGGCTTATCGACTCAAGCATGAATCCCTCGTCCGTCGCGCCGCCGACGTGACGCTGCCGACGGAGTTCGGGGACTTCCGCGCCATAGCATTCGAAAACGATGTGGACAAGTTGGAGCATTTGGCGCTGGTGAAGGGGGAGATCCGGGGAGATGAGCCGGTGCTCGTTCGGGTCCACTCCGAGTGCATGACCGGCGATGTCTTCGGGAGCCTCCGCTGCGACTGCGGCGCCCAGCTCCATCGTGCCATGGAGATGATCGAGGCGGAAGGGAAGGGGGTCATCCTCTACATGCGCCAGGAAGGGCGCGGCATCGGCCTGTTCAACAAGCTGAAGGCCTATGCCCTCCAGGATCAGGGTAAAGATACGGTGGAGGCGAATCTGGAGCTCGGCTTCAAGCCCGATCTGCGCGATTACGGCATCGGGGCCCAGATTCTCGTGAACCTGGGGGTCCGCTCCATCCGTCTCATGACCAATAATCCGCGGAAGCTCATCGGGCTTCAGGGGTATGGCATCAACATTGTCGATCGGGTCTCTATTGAAATCCCCCCCACCACCACCAACCTCGGCTACCTCAAGACAAAACGCGAGAAGCTGGGACACCTGCTGGAAAATATCTGAGACGACCTGCCGGGGGGCAATGATGGCTGATTTTCATCCCTCCACGTCCTTCGTCCATTGACCTTTTGAGGAGGAAACCACATGCCGAGAATCATTGAAGCCAAACTGGATGCCTCTGGCCTCAAGTTCGGGATTATCGTGAGCCGTTTCAACAGCTTCATTGCCGAGCGTCTTCTGGAAGGGGCCGTTGATGCCCTGGTCCGTCATGGTGCCGATGACGCGGCCATCGACGTCGTTCGGGTGCCGGGGGCGTTCGAGATCCCCCTCACTGCAAAGAAGATGGCCGAAAAAAAGGGATATGATGCCGTCATCTGTCTTGGGGCCGTGATTCGCGGCGCGACGCCCCACTTCGATTACGTTGCGGCCGAGGTGTCGAAGGGGATCGCCCATGTCTCGCTGGATACGGGGGTTCCGATCGCCTTTGGCGTTCTCACTACCGATACCATTGAGCAGGCGGTGGAGCGGGCCGGGACCAAGGCGGGCAACAAGGGATTCGATGCGGCGATGACCGCCATTGAAACCGCACGTCTTTACAAGGAGCTCTGAGAGTGGGTCTGCGTCGTCACGGGAGGGAGATTGCCCTCCAAATGTTGTATGCCCGCGATTACGCGGCCGGCGAGGTTGGTCCCGCCATGGAACTCGTTCTCGACGAATCGGAGGCCGGTGCGGCGGCGGGGCGCGCCTTTGCCGACGAGCTGGTGCGGGGTGTACTTGAGCACCGCGAGGCGCTGGACGCGGCCATCGCCGACAAGTCGAAGAACTGGTCCATCAGCCGAATGGCGCGTGTAGATCTGAACATTCTCCGGCTCGCCGTTTTCGAGCTCCTCTACCGGGAGGAGATTCCGAAGAACGTTACCATTAATGAGGCAATCGAAGTGGCGAAGAAATTCGGCACCGAGGAGTCGCCGTCCTTCGTCAATGGCATCCTCGACGAAATCGCCTCCACCCTCCCCGATAAAGGTTGAGTCCGCACCGAACCCTTCCATTGAAAGCGAAGCGAGGGATTATGAACGAGATAAAGGTTGGCCTGCTGGGCTTCGGCACCATCGGGACCGGCGTCGCGAAGCTGCTTGCGACCAACGCGGACCTGATTGCCGCAAAGGTTGGTGCCCCGGTCACTCTGAAAAAAATCGCCGATCTGGACATCACCACGGACCGTGGCATCTCCGTCCCTGCCGGAGTCCTGACGACAAATGCCGATGAGGTGCTGACCGATCCGGAGATCAGTGTCGTGATAGAATTGATCGGGGGCTATAACCCGGCCAAGGCGTTCGTGCTCAAGGCGATCGAAAACGGCAAGCACGTGGTAACCGCCAACAAGGCGCTCCTTGCTCTGCACGGCGCTGAGATTTACGCCGCTGCCGCCCGCAAGGGAGTCGAGGTGCTTTTCGAGGCGGCTGTGGGGGGAGGCATTCCGGTCATCTCCGCCCTTCGGGGGAATATGGCTGCCAACAACTTCTCCACCGTCTTCGGGATACTTAACGGTACATGCAACTACATACTTACCCGGATGACCAAGGAAGGGGTTGATTTCGCAGATGTTTTGAGGAATGCTCAAGAGCTCGGCTATGCTGAAGCCGATCCCACCTTTGATGTCGAGGGAGTCGACACGGCGCACAAACTTGCGCTCTTGGTCTCGCTCTGTTTCGGCACCCGGGTCAACTTCGACGATATTCACACCGAGGGGATCAGTTCCCTTTCGTCAGTCGACATCAAGTTTGCACGGGATTTCGGTTACAAGATCAAGCTGCTGGCCATCGGCAAGCGTGATGCCGATGGAGTGGAGGCGCGGGTGCACCCGACCATGATCCCGGTCAGCAACCCCCTCGCGGACGTCGACGGCGTCTTCAATGCGATCCGCTTCACCGGTGACTTCATCGGGCCGGTCATGTTCTACGGGCGCGGGGCGGGAATGGACCCGACCGCCAGCGCCGTCGCGGGCGACATCATCGACATTGCCCGTAACATCATGACCGGCATCGGCCGGCGTGCTGCCCCCCTCGGGTACGGTGACAATGCGGTCGTCACCCTTCCGATCAAGCCGATGGGGAGCATCGAGGGGAAGTACTACCTTCGTTTCAGCGCGGTTGACAAGCCGGGCGTCCTGGCCAAGATATCCGGCGTTCTCGGAAAGTATGACATCAGCATCGAGTCGATGGTCCAGAGTGCGCGGATGGCGGGCGAAGAGGTGCCGATCGTCATCATGACCCACGAGGCCCGGGAAGAGTATGTACGCAAGGCCCTGGACGAGATCGACACCTTCGATATCATAACCCAGAAGAGCAGGCTGATCCGGATCGAGGATAATCTTGAATGATCCGGACGCGATTCGCTTTCCGTAATGTGCAAAGGCGGCCCCAAAGGCCGCCTTTGCTATTTGGGGCTCTCGGTACGGCAGGCGTCCTGATGGGGAATGAGCTCGGTGAAGTGGTTGATTGAGGGGAAGCATGCCGATGGTACCGGCTGAATGGCGGAGCTGAAACGGCTCACGTAGATCAGAAAACGGATACCGTAATTTTGGGCGGTGCCGAGGTTTGTCTCGCTGTCTTCCCCGAGGAGGGTGCGGGCGGGATCATAGGGAACCTTTTCGCGCAGTTTCCCCCAAAAGGCATTTTCCTCTTTGGGAAGGCCGATGTCGTGAGCCGACACGATGCCGGTGAAATAGGGGCCGAGCCGGGTCTTCCTCATTTTGAGGGTGAGGGTCTTGCCGTGGGCATTGGTGACGAGCCAGGCACTTTTGCCGTTCTGGCGCAGGAAGAGCAGAAACTCCACCACTCCCGGATGGACGGCGATCAGGTGCTCCACTTCGAGTTTCAGGAGAGGGATGTCGAGGCCGAGCCGGTCAGACCAGTAGTCGAGGTCGGTCCAGTTGAGCGTTCGCTCCTGGGAGCGGAACTGGCTGTAGAGCAGCGCCTTCGCGTCGGGAAGGGAGATGCCGTTTTTGGCGGCATAGCGCTTGGGCACGTGCTCGAGCCAGAAGTGGTCGTCAAAGTGGCGGTCCAGGAGCGTGCCGTCCATGTCGAGCAGGACGGTGTCGATCTGGTTCCAATCGATAATCATGGCGATGATGGCAAAGAAAAGACCCTTAGCGGGCCTTTTCCTCTATGAACGCCTTGATCGAGTCACGGTCGGCATCAAGGAGCTGGCAGCGGCTCGGCAGTTGCTCGATTCCTTCGAGAGAGGCGGGGCGCGGCGGCTCGAAGCCGACGGCCCTGACCACCGCTTCGGCGAACTTGGCGGGATGGGCGGTGGCAAGGCAGATCGCCGGAGTTCCGTCCGTCACGAGTTCCCGGGCCGCCTTTACGCCGACCGCGGTGTGGGGGTCAAGGATGTAGCCGGTTTCCGCATGGAAGGACGAGATCGTCTCAATGGTCTCCGTTTCGTTCACCGAACGGGAGATGAATTCGTCACGGACCCGCGCCATCTCGGCGGGAGAAAAGTCGATCCGCCCCTTGGTGGGGAGGGCGGCAAACGCCTGGCAAACCCGCGCGGGGTCCTCATCGAAGAGATAGAAGAGGTAGCGCTCGAAGTTGGAGGCGAGCTGAATATCCATGGAGGGAGAAACGGTGGGGACCACATCCCCGAGGGAGTAGTCGCCTTCGGTGACAAAGCGGGCCAGGATGTTGTTTTCGTTGGTGGCAAGCAGGAGTTTCTGCACCGGGAGCCCCATCCGTTTCGCCACGTATCCGGCAAAGATGTCGCCGAAGTTTCCGGTGGGAACAGAAAAGACCACCTCGCTTCCGAACGGTTCGGCAACCCGGAAGTAGGCGTAGAAGTAGTACACGACTTGGGCAAGGACCCGTGCCCAGTTGATGGAGTTGACCGCGCCGAGCGCATAGCGCTCCTTGAAGGGGAGGTCGTTGAAAAGGCTTTTGACGATGTTCTGGCAGTCGTCAAAGGTGCCGCGGGCGGCGATGTTGTGGACGTTCGGGTCGAGGACCGTCGTCATCTGCAGCGCCTGGACCGGCGAGGTCTTGCCGTGGGGGTGGAGGATGAAGATATTGATGTTTTCCTTTCCCCGGACGCCGTAGATTGCCGCGCTTCCCGTGTCCCCCGAGGTGGCGCCGACGATGTTCATCCGCTCCCCCCGCTCCTTGAGGAGATACTCGAAGAGGTTGCCGAGAAACTGCAGAGCCACATCCTTGAAGGCGAGGGTCGGTCCGTGGAAAAGCTCGAGGATGTGGACCCCGTCTTTTTTAACCACCGGCGTGATCTCCGCATGGGTAAAGGTGGCGTAGGAGGTGTCGATGAGCCGCTTGAGGTCGCCGGCCGGCATGTCAGTGGCAAAGAGTGACATGACGTTGAAGGCGAGCTCCTGATAGGAAAGCGTTCTCCACGCTTCGAGAGTGCTGCGGTCGAGCGCCGGGATCGTCTCCGGCAGCAGCAGCCCTCCGTCGGTGGCAAGTCCCATCATGACCGCGTCCTTGAAGCCGATCGGCGTTATGGTTCCTCGTGTGCTGATGTAGTTCATGGGAAAAGTTCTCCTGGCATGCACGTGTTTCGCGCAACAATGCTGGCTCGGTAACGGGGCATCTTACCAGCAAGCCGGCCAAAAGGGAAGGGGGTGCGGCCCTTTCCCGGCGTTGCCCGAATGTGGTACTATTGCGGATAGTGACTCCTCGATTCGCTCCCGTGAAAGGTGGCCCATGACTCTTGCGAAACGCGCCGAAATGCTCCATGTCATCGACACCCTCACCACCCACTACCTGAAGGGAAAGGTACGGGCAGTGCGGCTGGCAGTCATTGCCCTCCTGTCAGGCGGCCATATCCTGCTCGAGGATATTCCCGGTCTCGGCAAAACGACCCTGGCCCTCGCCCTGGCAAAGGCGCTCGGCCTTTCTTTCGGCCGGGTTCAGTGTACGAGCGACCTGCTCCCCTCGGACATCACCGGACTCTCAATTTTCAACCGCGAAGAGAATCGCTTCACGTTCATCCCCGGACCGGTCTTCAACAACATCGTCCTGGTGGACGAAGTGAACCGTGCCATGCCGAAGACCCAGAGCGCCCTCCTCGAAGCTATGGAAGAGCGCCGGGTGACGGTGGAAGGGACGACCCATCAGCTTCCCGGCCCCTTTCTGGTCATGGCGACCCAGAACCCGATGGAGCAGGTGGGCACGTATCCGCTGCCCGAATCCCAGCTCGACCGTTTCCTCGTTCGGAGCGGAATCGGGTACCCTCCCGAAGCCATTGAAAAAGCAATCATCAAAGGGGGGAGCATACGGGAGGGGATCAAGGGACTCGCCCCCCTCGTCGGTGTTGCCGATATCCTGGAGGCGCAGCGCTGTGTCAGGGAGCAGATCTATCTCTCCGACAAGGTCGTCGATTATATCTACGCCCTTGTCGCCGCATCCCGCAACCATAAGGCAATAGCGTCGGGGATATCGACCCGCGGGGCCATCGGCATGGCAGAGGCGGCCAAGGCCCATGCCTATCTCGAGGGGCGGGATTATACGGTGCCCGAAGACGTGAAGGCGGTCGCCGTACCGGTCGGTGGGCACCGTCTCATTCTCTCCGTTGAAGATGAGAACCTCGACAAGGGGGATTTATTACACGCCATCCTGAACACCATCCCGGTTCCCCTGGCCTGAAACTCACCCGGGCGGGTGGTGCGTATATCGCCATAACGCTCCTGTTCGGGTTCGCGGCGGTCAACACCGGCAACAATCTCCTCTTTCTGGTGGTCTCGGCACTGTTGGGATTCATGGCGGTTTCGGGGGTGATGGGGTGGTTGAACATCCGGGATCTCTCCCTGGCGGTGAGGTTTGCCGACGAGATTTATGACGGTCAGGAAACCTTTGCCTCGCTTCGCGTGGAGAACCGCAAGCGGGTGATGACGTCGTTTCTCCTGCGGATCGAGATCGGCGGGGCATGGATCGACTTCCCCATGGTCGGCCGGCGGACCGTCGAAACAGGCGTTCTTCCCGTAACCTTCCGCGGTCGCGGGGAAAAGAGGGGTGTGAGCGCGGTCGTCAGCTCACCGTTTCCCATCAATTTTTTCGTCCGCAGCAGATCCGTGTATCTCGACGGACGCTGTATCGTCTTTCCCCGGCCAGCGCCATGCGAAGGGGGGCCCGCTTCCCCCGGCCGGCGGTGGCGGGGGGAGCGGCGAAGCCTTCAGCGCGGATTCGAAGGGGAGGTGGAGAAGATTGCCGGATACACCGGAACTGAGCCCCTCAAGCTCATTCACTGGCGCCTGTCGGCCCGGCACGGAGATCTCAAGGTCAAGGAGCTGACCTCATCCGCCGCCGATCCGCTGATGATCGACATATCCCGCCTGCCGGGGCGCAGCATCGAAGAGGCCCTTTCGTGCGGCGCGTGGCTCGTCAACCGCGGTATACGCGCCAATCAGCCAGTGGGGCTTATCGCGGGAGAGACCCTGATAGCACCCGCGGCATCACGCCCCCATCGCCTGAAACTCCTGACGGTACTTGCTCTCCATGGTTCGCATTAGCTCCGTCATCACCATCCTAGCCTACCTGGTGGCGTGCCTCGGCTATCTGCCGGTATTCGCCTATGCCGATCCGGTGGCGCGTGCGGCTTTCCCCCTGACAATGGCCGCCGGAATCCTGTTCGACCTCCGCGAAAACCATCCCTGCGCCGGCGTCGCCTCGACCGTGGCGACGATCGGCTTTTTCATCTATTACGCAGCGCAGCTCAGCATGGCCAACCCCGCGACGCCGGTGGTGAACTTCATCGTGATTCTCCTCGCGGTGCGGCTTCTGAACGAAAAAAGTCCACGCAACCTCCTCCAGATATTCGCTCTTGCGCTGTTTGCCCTGGCAAGCTCGTCGCTTTTCAACCTGAGCGCCATCTTTCTCGTCTATCTTGGGTTCCAGTTGGCCATCATCGCCATTGCGCTCGTTCTGCTTACGTTTCATGCCGTCGATGCCGGCATGTCGTTCTCCCGCGCCTCGCTGAAGCGGGTGTTTGCCGTGTCGCTCCTCATGCCGGTGTCTTCGGTACCGCTTATCCTGCTCTTCTTCGCCATCCTGCCGCGTACCCAGTATCCTTTGCTCAACTTTCTCAATACCCCCGCCGAGCGCTCCACCGGCTTCAGCGAGAGCGTGGAGCCGGGGAAGGTGTCGCAGGTGACCGAAACGAGGCGCGTGGCTTTGCGGGTCGAGTGCGAGAAACTCCCGATGCATGATCTCTACTGGCGGGGGATCGTTCTCGACGCCCTTGCCGGCAGCACCTGGGTCAGAAGCGAACACCGCCCCGCTGAGCGCGCCGTCGCGGCACAAGGGAAAAGCGTCAGGCAGGTAGTCTATCCCGAACCGGCGCGCCTGGGCTATCTGCTGGCTCTCAACGTCCCGACGCGCATCGATGGCGTCCGTTCCGTTCAGGCTTCTGACTTTGTCTTTACCTTCAGGGGGGCACCGGGAGGGCGTGTCAGGTACGAGGCGCTCTCGATCCTTGCCGATGCCATAACGGTCAACGGAGAGATCGACCGGAAATTCTACCGTGCCCTCCCTCCTCGCATCTCGGCGCGAACGATGGCGTTATCACGGCGTCTCGCGTCCCCTGCCGGCTCCGATCTCGAAACGCTCGCCCGCATTGAGGAGTGGTATCGCTCCCAGCGTTTCACCTATGCCACCTCCGGTCTTCCCCTGACCGACGACCCCGTCGACACCTTTCTCTTCACCCATCGCAGAGGCCACTGCGAGCTGTTTGCCACCTCATTTGCCGTTATCCTCAGGCTCGCCGGGATACCCTCGCGGCTGGTGGGCGGTTACTACGGAGGCGATTACAACGACCTGGGCGGCTATTATCTCGTCACCGGAGATCGCGCTCATGTCTGGGTGGAGGCCTTTGTCAGGGGGAAGGGGTGGCTCCGGGTTGACCCGAGTTCCTTTGCCTCCAATTTCGATACCGTCGGAACAACCAAGAGTGCCGACACGTCCCGTCGGATCGCCGATCTCTTCGATTCGCTTACCTATTACTGGAACCAGGCGGTCATTACCTATGATTTCCAGAAACAGTTCCAGTTGGTGAGTATGGCAAACTCGCGCATCAGGGGCGTCCCGTTCAGGCCGCTACTTGGCAGCATTGCACGGATCGCTCTCCCGCTCTCGGCCATCGGCATCCTCGTCTGGCTTGTCAGGATCAGGGGAAAGATCTCGCAGGAAGAGCGGCTCGTTGCACGGCTCCGGAGACGGATAAGGAAGGTATATGGAAATGCCGGGAATGGCCTGTCCCTGGGGCTCTATGAACTGGCCGAATTGACCGACGATCCGGCAGTATCCGGATTCGCCGCACTGTACGGTCGAGCGGTGTACCGGGACCGGCGACCCACGCCAGACGAGTACCGTGAGCTTCGAAGACTCATCGATGAAATCGGTCGGGCACGGGGAGGCGACGAAGGCGGCGATCGCGCCTGAAAGCCGGCAGGAGCGCGGTTTGCGGGGCTTTCATATGGCTTGACAAGGGGGCCTCTTTCCTTTAGTTTACAAGGTTGTTGCGCATGAATCGGCGGTGATGGAGAAGCCTTGACCAAGAAAGAAAAACATCTCGACAGTGCTCAGAAATTTCTCGTGAAGGGGCAGCTTGACCGGGCCCTCCGCGAGTACGAGCAGGCGGTTGCCCTGGACCCGAAGGACATTCGGGTGAGGCAGAAGTTTGCCGAGCTTCTGATGCGTGCAAACCGCAAGGATGATGCGGTCCGAGAGTTTGAGGTCATTGGCAAGTATTACGCCGACAACGGTTTCTACCTGAAGGCCATCGCCGTCTACAAGCAGATTCAGCGCACCGATCCCCGCAATCTCTCCATTTCCCTCAATCTCGCTTCCTTGAACGAAAAGCAGGGCCTCATTGGCAACGCACTGGCGGAATACAAGGCCGTTTACGACCACTACGAGAAAACGGGGCAGCTCTCCGAGGGGATTTCGGTTCTCGAGAAGATGCTTGCCGCCGATAAGGAAAACGTCAACATCCGCTTCAAGTTGGCCGAAACCCGGCACCGCGCCGGAGAGAAGGAACAGGCGTACGAGGATTTCACCGGGCTCGCTCAGGATATCAAAAGCCGTGGAGACGAGACGGCCTTTGCGCGGGTGTGTGAACGGATTGCACAACTGTTTCCGGAGCGAAAGGAATTTCTCCTTACGGTGGCGGAAGGGCAGGTAAAGAGGGGAGCTCCCCTGGCGGCGCTGCCGCTGCTCAAACAGCTTGTCTCCGACGACCGGTTTAATCCCAAGGCGCTCTATCTCCTGGTGGATGCGGCTCGCGCTGCCGGCGATTTCCGGATCGTGAAGGGTGCGTACGGTCAGATCATCAAGCGTTATCCGGGCGAGGTTGCGGCCCGCAGCGGCCTGATTTCCTGCTTCATCGATGAAGGGAATGTCGATGAAGCCTTCGCGTATCTCACGATGTTCGAGTCGGAGTTGCGTTCCGTGGAGCCCGCCACCGTCGATGGATTGTACCGTGCTCTGCGCGACCTCGCACCTCAACACCCCCGCTTTGCCGAAACGGGACAACGGCCCGGCATTGAGGCTGGCATTGAAGCGGAGGTGGCACCATCGCCGACCGAGACGACGACCGAGGAATCTCCTTCCTCGGCAGAACCGTCTTTCCTGGCAACGGAAACAGAACCGGTTTTCAACCATGCCGATGCCGAAAGTGAGGATGCCGCCGGGTTGCAGGCGGAGGACGAGCTCGATATCACGTTCGAAGAGGACGAACTGCCCGAAACCGCCCCCTTCCTAGGTAGCTCGGTTGAATCCTTCGCGGAGGATGAGACCGACTCATTGTCGGCCAATGCTCCGGCGATGGGAGATGAAGGGGAGGATTTGGCTGGTGGCGATGCCGGGTCGTTTGACTTTCCTCTATTCATGGCAGGAAACGAGGCGGCAGAGGGGAGGGGCATCGACGAGGGCGATACGATCGAACTCGACATATCTCACCTCACGACGGTATCCGACGATTGGCTGAACGGAGCGGAAGATGCCGAACTCTCTCCCGCGGAAGAGACCGGTATCGGATCTCTCGATCTTGATTTCTCCGAGGGAGAGCTCGACGATCTCATTCCTGCGGCACCGGAGCCGGCAAAGCGTGACAAGTACGGCCTCGATGGCCTCTTTTCGGCGTTCAAGAAAGGTGTTGGCGAACAGCTCGATCAGGGCGATACCGAGACCCACTACAACCTGGGCATTGCCTACAAGGAGATGGGGCTTTACGACGATGCCATCTCCGAGTTCAGAACCGCCTCGCAGGACCCGCAACGCCGTATTGACTGCATCACACTCCAGGGGATCTGTTGCCGGGAGAAGGGAGATTTCCTGCAGGCCGAGGAGCTCCTCCAGGGAGGAGTTGCCTTGCCGGGACTCGCGGATGAAGAACTGCTCTGCCTCAAGTACGAGCTGGCGCTACTTCACGAAGCGATGGGGGCGTGCGATCAGGCGCTTTGCGAATATCGTGAGATTCACGTCATGAGCCCCGATTTCAGGGACACGGTCCAGAAGATTGCCCGCCTTAAGTGCGATGACGAAGCACTTGACCTCGCCGACATTGAGCTTGTAGATCTCGACGATACCGACGGGGTAACCGGTTAACAGCGCCCATCCCTCAGGAGAGGAGCCCCAGCGGGGCCATGAGTCGAAAGGGCGCCTGAAAGAACTCGCCGGGGTAACTGTCTGGAAGAGGGGGAAGCGGCGCCGCCTGCAGGGCGTTCAGGATCAGCCGGTCGTATTCCGGGCTTCCCGAGCTTTTCAACAGCCTTACATCAAAGATCTCCCCGTTTCTTTTCAGCACGACCGTAACCAACGCCTCCCGCTTTCCGGGTCCGGTTTCCGCTTGGCCTGCCACTGACCACCACTGCTCGTTAATCCTCTGGACCAAGGTAAAGTAATATTCCTTGATGTCGCTGCGCAAGGTCTCCCCATCGGCGAGGCTCCTGAAAAATCCTCGACTCATCCCTAGTGAAAGGGATGAAGGCTTGGCCTCGTTAGCCGGGGGTGGCGAAGGGGGTTGCGATTGTTCCTCGACAATTTTCTCTGCAGGGGTGGGGAGCGCCATTGCAGGACGCACCGCAGTTACGGATCGTCTATCATGTGCTGCCACCCGGGAAGTGGATGGTGCCGAAAGATCGTTTCTGTCCGATAAGTCCACGGTCACCGTGGAAAGCGTATTGAGCGTGGACTGGGCCCGGGGCAGAACCAGAATTGTTGCCGCCAGCGCGCCGTGAAGCGCAAGAGAGAGAAGCAGCGCCCGTGGCAAACGCTCCCCTGTGTGGCGATGGAAGGCGGAGTGGTGCTCCATTGCGGGAAAACTCCCTGAGACGGATTTATTGGAAAAACTGAGAGAAATCTTAGCAAAGAGGGGGGTGTGATGGCAAGAGAAAGGGGGCCGGTCGGGGCCCCCTTTCTTGCGTGCGATGTCAGCTATGGCGTCAGGAGTTCTGCGCATCCACGACGGCAATGGCGGCCATGTTCACGATGTCGCTGACGTCGTCTCCCCGTTGCAGGACATGAACCGGCTTTTTCATCCCCATCAGGATCGGCCCGATGGCTTCTGCTCCTCCAAGATGGTGCAGGAGCTTGTAGCAGATGTTCCCCGAGTTGAGATCGGGAAAGATGAGGACATTGGCTGCTTCCTTGAGGTTTGCGAAGGAGAAGCTCTTCTGGAGAATCTCGGTCACAACGGCCGTATCGGACTGCATCTCTCCATCAATGACCAGGTTCGGATCACGCTCCTTGACGATCTCCACCGCCCGCTTTACCTTGAGGGCCTGCGGGTGGTGAACCGATCCGAAGTTGGAAAACGAGAGCATGGCGACTGTCGGTTCGATGTCGAGCATCCGTGCCTTTTCGGCGGCAAGGATGGCGGTCTCTGCCAGTTCCTCGGCCGTGGGCTCGATGCAGACCGTGGTGTCCGCCATGAGGAAGATTCCCTTGTTGAAGACCATCATGTAGAGGCCGTGAACGCTGGAGAGCCCCTGCTGCTTGCCGATCACTTCCAGTGCCGGCCGGATGGTTTCGGGGTAGTGGGTGTCAATGCCCGAGAGCAGCGTGTCGGCATCCCCCATGTGAACCATCATGCAGCCGAAATGGGTACGGGACTTGCGGGTCATGATCCGCCGTGCCTCGGAAAGCGTGAGTCCTTTCCGTTGACGGAGCCTGAAGAGCTCGTCGGCATACTCTTCGGAGCGCTCGAAGTTCGTCGGGTCTACGATCGTCACATCGCCGTTGAGTTCGAGGCCGAGCTCCGCCATCTTGGCGTGGATCTTTTCATGGCTGCCGATGAGGATCGGCCTGCCGATCCCCTCTTCGATGAGTATCTGGGCTGCCTTGAGAATCTTCTCGTTGTCCCCTTCGGGGAAAACGATCCGCTTCGGGTCGCATTTGGCTTTGTTGATGATCATTCGCAGGGTTTCCTTGGCCTTCCCCTGCAAAGACTCCAGATGCTCGACATACTTATCCATGTCCTCGATCGGCTGGCGGGCAACCCCCGATTCCATGGCAGCCCTGGCGATCGCCGGGGCAACACGGAGAAGGGCCCGCGGATCAAACGGCTTGGGGATGATGTAGTCTCGGCCGAAGGAGAATTTTACATTGCCGTATGCGCGGCAGACCGCGTCGGGGCACTCTTCGCGGGCCAGTTCGGCCAGGGCGAAGACCGCAGCTTTTTTCATCTCTTCGTTGATGGTGGTGGCGCGTACGTCGAGGGCCCCCCGGAAGATGAACGGGAAGCCGAGAACGTTGTTCACCTGGTTGGGATAATCGGAACGTCCGGTGGCTATGAGGACGTCCCCGCGCACCGCCCGCGCCTCCTCCGGCGTTATCTCGGGATCGGGATTGGCCATGGCGAAGATGATTGGGTTGGCTGCCATCTTGCGCACCATCTCGGGAGTGAAGGCACCCTTGGAGGAGAGGCCGTAGAGAACATCTGCTCCTGCGGCCGCCTCTTCGAGCGTCCGCAGCGGCGTGTCAACGGCAAAACGCTCCTTGTACTTGTTCATTCCTTCGGTGCGGCCCTGGTAGATTATCCCCTTGGTGTCGCACATGATAAGGTTCTCTTTCTTGAGGCCGAGGGAGAGCGCCAGATTGGCGCAGGCGATGGCGGAGGCGCCGGCACCGTTTACCACGAGGCGGATTTCCTCAATTTTCTTTCCTACCAGCAGCAAGGCGTTAATCAGTCCGGCGGCAGAGATGATGGCGGTACCGTGCTGGTCGTCGTGAAAGACCGGAATGTTCATGGTCTCCTTGAGCTTTTCTTCGATGTAGAAACATTCGGGGGCCTTGATGTCTTCGAGATTGATGCCGCCGAAGGTCGGTTCCAGGAGTTGGCAGACCTTGATCACTTCCTCGGGGTCTTCCGAGTTTACTTCTATGTCGAAGACATCAATGTCGGCAAAGCGCTTGAAAAGGACCCCTTTGCCCTCCATGACCGGTTTACCGGCCAAGGCGCCGATGTTGCCCAGGCCCAGCACGGCGGTGCCGTTCGAAACGACGGCGACAAGGTTGCCTTTGGCAGTATATTTGTATGCGTCTTCAGGGTTTTTCTCGATCTCGAGACACGGCTCGGCTACGCCGGGCGAATAGGCGAGGGAGAGGTCCCGCTGGGTGAGGCACGGTTTGGACGGAATTACTTCGATCTTCCCTTTGCGGCCACTCGAATGGTAGTCAAGGGCATCCTGTTTTTTGCTCATGGTGGACTCGGCTCCTTTCTTCGACGGCATCAAGGCAGTTTTTTTACTCGTGGTAAAATATTTCTGTCCATGCCGCGCTTGCGTTACGGAGTTTTATTTTGCTGAATTCACTGAAATTGAGACACCTTAGTCCTTGTGTTAACGCTTTGTCAAGCGCTAATTACAGTGAAACTAAAAAATCATTTTACTTGTGAATGAGGGGCACTCCGCTGGCGAGACTTGTATTTTGCACCTGTTTGGTCGATAATCCGCAAACCCGTGAACGGGCGGGCAGATAGCGGCAAGGAGGCGGAGATGGAACGGATTTGGGCTCCCTGGCGAACCGATTATATTTTCAATAAAAAGTCGTCGGACTGCATCTTCTGTCTTGCGGACGACACCACTCTCGACCGTGATCGTCTGGTTCTTCACAGAACACCGTTATCGCTGGTGATGCTCAACCGGTATCCATACACGAACGGACACCTGCTCGTCGCTCCCCATCGGCATACTGCCGACCTGGATTCACTCACCGAGCAAGAGATGCTCGATCTTTTCCGGATTGTTCGCCTCTGCCGTGCGATCCTCAACAAAGAGGCGTCGCCCCAGGGGTTCAATATCGGGCTTAACCTGGGGAAGGCGGCGGGGGCGGGAGTCGACGACCATCTCCATTTCCATGTTGTTCCGCGCTGGAACGGCGACACGAACTTCATGAGCGTCGTAGCCGATGTCAGGGTCGTTCCCGAGGGTCTCCTCGTCGCCTACGACCGCTTGCTTCCCCACTTTGCCGCCCTTCACGAGTGACTTCAATGAGAGATGACGACAGGGAGCTTTTTGCCGGGATCGACGTTGGCGGAACGAACCTCCGCCTTGCCCTGGTGGACCGGGCAGGGGAGATACGGCACCGGATTCGCCTGAAAACCGAGATCGCCGGTGGACGTGACCTCTTATACGAGAGAATCCGTGAGGGGATCAACGGCCTCCGCGGCCGTGCCGCCGAACTGGGTGCAACGATTTCCGCTCTTGGGGTGGGGGTGCCGGGGCTCATCGCCAATGATGGGTATGTCCATGTCTCCGTCAATCTCCCCCCCATCGACCGGGTCAACCTGCGGGACGATCTCCAGCGGATCACCGCCCTGCCGACGGTCATCGCCAACGATGTCAATGCGTTTGCCTGGGGGGAGCGGAGGTATGGCGCGGGTGCGCACTTCTCCTCTTTCATGATGGTGACGCTGGGGACCGGGGTGGGGGGAGGGCTTGTTCTCAACGGCCGCCTCTGGACCGGCGTCGATGGAGTTGCCGGAGAACTCGGCCACCTGACGGTGGAGCCGAACGGCAGACCGTGCACCTGCGGCAACCGCGGGTGTCTTGAACAGTACGCTTCGGCAACCGCCATTGCGACCAGTGCCCGCGAAGCGATGACGGGTGAAACGGGGTGGGCGCCTGGGGTGGTCAGGTCGGAGGGCATCTCCGCCGAAGCAGTTGCCGCGGCAGCACGGGGGGGCGATCCACGGGCTGCCGCAGTATTTGCGGATGCAGGCCGTTATCTTGGTATTGCCGCAGCCGGACTTGCCAATATTCTGAATCTGGAGGCGTTCATCGTTGGCGGTGGCGTGGCTGCAAGTTTCGACCTGATGAAGGATGCCATGAAGCAGGAGGTGCGGACGCGGGCCTTCCCGCTCCCGGGCGAACGGCTCCAGATCATTCCTGCGATCCTGGGAGAAAACGGGGGATTGATTGGCAGCGCGGCCCTCGCCATGCAGGTCCGTGATAACGGAACATGGGACTGATGTTGTTTTCGGGATTTTTCTTGACGGAGGGGCGATGAAACGGCGAATCGGAATACTTACCGGTGGAGGGGACTGCCCGGGGCTCAATGCGGTAATCAGGGGGGTGGTCAAGAGCGCCATCATCCGAAGAGGGTGGGAGGTTGTCGGTATCGAAGACGGTTTCGACGGTCTTCTCAAAACCGACAGGACGAGGCTCCTCGGCCTTGGGGACGTGCGGGGCATTCTGCCGCGGGGAGGGACCATCCTCGGAACCTCCAACCGGGGCAATCCCTTTTGTTATCCCGTAGAGAACAACGGTAAGACAATACTTACCGACATATCCGACCAGGTCGTCGACAGCATCCGGAAAATGGGAATCGACGCCTTGGTTGCCGTGGGTGGGGACGGCTCCCTCAAGATCGCCCTCGAGTTGATGCGCAAGGGGGTACCCATAGTAGGCGTTCCCAAGACCATCGATAACGATCTCATGGAAACCGATGTCACCTTCGGTTACAACACGGCCCTCGAAACGGCGACCGATGCCCTGGACAAGCTCCACTCCACGGCGGAAAGCCACCACCGGGTGATGATCATGGAGGTGATGGGGCGCTATGCCGGCTGGATTGCCCTGGAATCGGGAATCAGTGGCGGGGCTGACGTGATCCTCATTCCGGAGATCCCCTTCGATATCCAGTCGGTCTGCCGGGCCATTGATGAACGTTGTCGCCGCGGAAATACGTTCAGCATCGTTGTTGCTGCCGAGGGTGCCTACCCGCGGGGGGGCGGAAGGGTCGTCCGAAGGGAGGCGAGCGAAGCAAATCCCGTGGAACGGCTCGGCGGAATCGGTGAGTACGTTGCGCGGGAGCTCACCTCATGTCTGAAGATGGATACGAGATCGATGGTCTTAGGGCATCTCCAGAGAGGAGGCTCTCCCTCCACCTTCGACCGTTGCCTCGGCAGCCGTTTTGGGGTCGGAGCAGTGGAACTCATCGACAAGGAGCGTTACGGCGAGATGGTCTGCCTGCGGGGACGGGATATCCGGTCGGTGTCGATCGAAAAGGCGGTGCGCCGCCTGAAGCTCGTCAACCCCAGAGGGCAGATGGTTTATGCGGCAGAAGAGTTGGGGATAGCCGTCGGTCGTCGCTGATCATCTCGATTCTCCCCTCTCGCGGGAGGGTTTGGGGGGTGGGAAAACGCCGGCAAATTGTTGACTTTGCGGCCTTGGCGATATAGAGTGCGTTCAATTGTGATCGTAGATTAAGCGTTTCTCGGCAGAATGTTATTGAGGAAGCCGATGGTGGCCTCCTCGCCATGCACGTGGATATCTTCACTGGAGGGTAGCCTTTATGGAAACCGGGGCAATCATCAAAAACAGGAGCAGCCTCTACGGCATCCTCGGCTGCGCCATGGGAATCGGAGCTCCCGTGGCCTGGACCGTCATTCGGCTCATCTTCTTTTCCGATCCGGACCAGCCGTTTTTGTCCCAGATTTTCGGTGACGTTTTTAAAAATGGTTACAACCTTGCCCTCTACTCCTACATGGGGATCGGCACCGCCACCGTGCTGGCAGTGGTCGGATACTACATCGGCAAGACGAATGACGAACTCCATGCCCGAGCCGTGGAACTCGATGGTCTTCATCAGGAAGTTGCATCCCAGAAGGAGGTCTTCGAAAATCGCTACCGGGTTCTCGACAGCAACATAAAGAATTTTCACCAGATCAGCAGCAAGATTCAAAGATCCATCGATGTGGACGAGGTTCTGCGCCTCTGCGCCGACGGCCTCCACGATGTGCTCGGCTACGAACGGGTCAACATCCTCATGGCCGACGAAGCGCGCACTTCACTCTCATTCGTTGCGTCCATCGGTACCGCCGGTTTCAACCCGAGCGGCGTGACGCTTCCCCTCGATCTCCGGAGCGGCGTCATCTTCAAGTGTTTCAATGACAGGCAACTCTTCATGATCGACGACATCGGCGTCTATCCGTCGGACTTCAAACTTCAGCCGCCGTACGATGCCATCAAGGCACTGCGTTCAAGCAGCTTTGTAGTCTGTCCCATCGTCGTCAAGGGTGAAGCGATCGGTCTTTTCGGCATCGACAACTGCCTCAGCAAGCGATCCCTCAATGACACTGATGTCGACACCATAAAGCTGTTTGCCGATCAGGCCGCTTCCGCCATCGTCCGGATCAATCTCTTGAAGGCAATCGGTGCCCTGACGTCGGAACTGGAAACAACCTTCGCCGATCTGCTGAAGAATCGCGATCACTACTCTCGCTACGTCATCAATCTGCAGGATGCGGTGAATTCGGTGGCCGACGGCACCGCCCACATTGCGTCGGGAGCGGAAAGCGTGCTGACGTCAGTCGACGAGACCAGTTCCGCCGTGAGCAATATCTATGTTTCCATTGAGCAGGTGAGCAGGAATCTCGATTATCTCTCCGAATCCATCGACAAATCGGCATCAGCCATGGAGGAACTCAACTCGACCATCAAGAACGTCGAGCAGAGTGCCGCCATCTCCCATGAAGTCTCCAGCAAGGTGAAGTCAGAAGCCGACCGGGGACGCACGGTGGTGGATGAAACTATCAGGGCGCTTGCCGAGATACAGAATTCGGTTGAACTTTCCTTCGAAGGGATGAAGCGTCTGACCGAAAACAGCGGCCGCATTGAGAGCATTGTCGGGGTTATCAACGACATCACCAAGCGGACCAACCTTCTTGCACTCAATGCGTCGATCATCGCCGCCCAGGCGGGAGAGTATGGCAAGAGTTTCGGCGTCGTTGCCGACGAGATCCGTAATCTTTCGCTGCAGACCGGCCAATCCACCGGTGAAATCACCAACATCATCGAAGAGATCATGAATGAATCCCGCCATGCGGCGGAAAACATCTCCGCCTCAAAGGACCGGGTGCGTCGCGGGGTCGAGCTCGGTGGCGTCATGGGGCAGTCGCTTGAGGTGATTCACGGAAGTTCGGTCCGCTCCATGGACATGACCCGCGAGATAAAGACGGCCACCGAGGAGCAGGCCCGAAGCGTCCAGCTCGTCACCCACTCCATCGAGAACGTGAGCAGCATGAGTTCCCAGATTTTCAAGGCATCCAAGGAGCAGTCTGACGCAGCCATGAGTATCGTCCGCTCCATCGATGCGATCAAGGAAATGACTCAGGAAATGGTCAAGGCGACCGTCAAGCAGGTGGAAGATGGTTCCGAGATTAAAAAGTCGGTCGAGGCAGTCGGCCAGATGGTGACCAGAATTTTCGAGGATATGGAAGTTCGCCGGGAGGAGAGCAGCGAAGTCGTCAAAGAGCTGGAAATGATGAAGAAAATCGCCGGCTGAATTATACGGTAGACATAACCGCTTTATTTGTGATAAGTAAAATAGTGTTTTGAGAACGGCCCGCAACACCGGTGGAGCCGTTGAATCGTTTAACCCTTCGTACGCACATACTGCCTGGATTCGCCAAGAACCGGGACGGAAGGCAATAGCCGCACCGACAGAGAGGGTGTTTTCTCCCGGTCTTTACGTGCGCCTCCGTTTTCCGGGGGCGCATTTTTTCGTTGATGAGGAGTTTCGAGTGAACCGGAAGAAGACAATTCTCGATATCCAGAAGATGAAGGAGTCTGGCGAAAAGATAACCATGCTCACCAGCTATGATTTCCCGTTTGCCCGGATCATGGATGACTGCGCCATCGATGCCATCCTGGTGGGTGATTCGGTTGGAGTCGTATTCGGGGGCCACGACAATACGCTGCCGGTCACCGTCGATGAGATGATCTATCACACGCGGTCCGTCATGCGTGCCCGTCCAAAGGCGTTCGTCGTTGCCGACATGCCGTTTCTCTCCTATCAGACAGATCTCCGTGATGCCCGCCTCAACGCAGGGCGACTGGTGAAAGAGGGGGGAGCAGAGGCGGTCAAGCTCGAAGGGGGCGCCCATATCGCCGATACCATCCGCGCCATCGTCGATATGGATATCCCGGTTGTCGGGCACATCGGTCTTACTCCTCAGTCCATACACCGTATGGGTGGTTACCGAGTACAGGGGAAGAAGGATGAGCAGGCCCAGCGCCTCCTGGAGGATGCCCTGGCCGTCCAGGAGGCCGGCGCCTGCGCCGTGGTTCTGGAAGGGATCCCGCTGAAGTTGGCCAAACGGATGACCGACGAACTCACGATCCCCACCATCGGCATAGGGGCAGGTCCCCACTGTGATGGCCAGGTGCTCGTCATTCACGATATCCTCGGGCTGTGTGAGAAATACTCGCCGAAGTTTGTCAAGCGTTATGCCGACGTCAAGGGAGCAATTGCTGATGCGGTCGCTTCCTATATCGCCGAAGTCAAGAAAGGAGAGTTCCCCGACGAGGGACATTCGTTTAACTGACATGAAAATTATCGAATCGGTTACCGAGATGCAGGCATTTGCGCGGGAGGCCCGCAGGGAAGGAAAATCCATCGCTTTGGTGCCGACCATGGGGTATCTCCATAAGGGCCATGCTTCTCTCATGAAGGAAGGGAGAAAACGGGGCGACATCCTGGTTGCCAGCATCTTCGTCAACCCGACCCAGTTTGGTCCTTCCGAAGACCTCGACTCTTATCCTCGCGACCTTGCGCGCGATACGGCAGTCGCTACCGGGGCCGGAGTCGATGTCATATTCGCTCCAAAGGCCGGCGACATGTATCCGCGCGGTTACCAGACCTATGTTAATGCCGAGGAGTTGACGCTTCCCCTCTGCGGCGCCAGCCGTCCCGGCCATTTTCGGGGAGTCACCACCGTGGTGACCAAGCTGTTCAATATCATCAAGCCTACGGTCGCCCTGTTCGGCAAGAAGGACTTCCAGCAGCTTGCCGTAATCAGACACATGGTCGCCGATCTGAATATGGACATCGAAATCGTCGGCATGCCGATTATCCGGGAGGACGACGGGCTTGCCATGAGTTCCCGCAATGCCTACCTTCAGCCTGAAGAACGGAAAAACGCCCTCTGTCTCTGTAGGGCCCTTGCCGCGGCGCGAGGACTGTTCAACGGCGGCGAACGTTCGGCGCAGACCCTCAGGGAACGGGTGGTGCGCCTCATCGGCGAGGTTCCCGGAACATCGATTGACTATGCGGATTTTCGCAACAAGGACACCCTTGACGCTGTGGAAACGGCCGATGAAGATACCCTGCTGGCATTGGCCGTCAGAGTCGGAAAAACGAGGCTGATTGACAACTGTATCCTAGGGGAGGAAAATTAAATGGAACGCAAGATGCTCAAAAGCAAGATTCACCGCGCCACGGTCACGGGCGCCGATCTCCACTACGAGGGAAGCATCACCATCGACCTCGACCTGATGGAAGCTTCCGACATCATTCCGTATGAGGCGGTGGCGATCTGGAACGTGACCAACGGCAACCGCTTCGAAACCTATGCAATCGAAGGCGAGCGCGGGTCAGGGGTAATCTGCATCAATGGCGCTGCTGCCCGGCTTGTGGCACCGAAAGATCTCGTCATCATCGCAAGTTTCGTCAACATGGAGAACGAGGAGGCTCTGAATTACGAGCCGAAACTGGTCTTTGTCGACGATAAGAACTGCATGCTTCCCACACGCAAGGAAGTGGCGGGGCAGGGGAGTCTAAAAAAAGTAGCCTGGTAGTACCTGGAGAGCCATGGAACTGTTCGCCGCCTCATACCTCGTTCCGATCTCGTCTCCCCCCGTTCCCGGCGGTGCGATGGTGGTGGACGGCGACCGTATCATTGAAACGGGGACGCTGGCCGAGTTGCGCGCACGGTACAGCGTCCCCCCGCGCGACTTTCCCGGCTGCGCCATCATACCCGGACTTGTCAACGCCCACACCCATCTTGAGCTTACACACTTTCCATCGTGGAAAATCCGCAAGGGGATCGACTATGCCCCCCGCACTTATGTCGACTGGATCATCCAGGTAATCAAGATCAGGCGGGCGCTCACACCTCACGAACTGCAGCTCTCCATTCGCGAAGGGCTTCGAATCTGCCTTGAATCCGGCACAACCTCAATAGGCGAGATCCTGAGTGATCGGTCGTTTCTTAGCCTCTATTGCGACACACCGCTGTCCGGCCGCATCTTCTTCGAGGCGATCGGTCATGATCCTCTCCGTTGCGAGGAGTCGCTGAGCGCGCTTCACACCGACTTGTCCGTTTTCCGCTGCGGCAGCTTCGAGCGTGGTCTCTCCCCCCATGCACCCCATACGCTCTCGGAGCAGTTTCACCACAGCCTCCGTCATCTCGCGATGCAGATGGGAATTCCCCGCATCATCCACCTGGCTGAATCCCGTGCCGAATCTGATTTCTACTTCGATTCCTCCGGAATGATTGCGGACGTTCTCTACCCCCATGTCCACTGGGAAGAATTCATCCCTTCGCCGCGGCACACAACCGCAACGTCCTGGCTTGACCGTCATGGTTTGTTCGACCGAAGCACAACCTGCGTGCATGGTGTGCATCTCACTCCCGCTGATGCCGAGATTCTCAAAGAGCGTGGTGTAGCAGTGGTTCTGTGTCCCCGCAGCAATGAAAAGCTTGCCGTCGGCATGGCGCCGGCGCATCTTTTGAAAAAGCTCGGCATTCCCCTTTCCCTCGGCACCGACTCCCTCGCCAGCAACGATTCTCTCTCCCTGTGGGACGAAATGCGCTTTGCCTCCGACGCGTATCCGGAAGTCTTCAGCCCGGACGAGATACTCGCCATGGCCACACTCGACGCCGCCCGCGCCATTGGTACCGACCAGCGTTTAGGATCGCTCGATCCGGGGAAACGGGCCGATTTCCTCGTCATCAAGCTTCCTCAATTTTCCTCCGAGCAGAATCTTTGTGAAGCAATCATTCACGGAGGAGCCCTTGCCGAAGTATTCGCTGCCGGCAGGCCACCGTCAGATTATATAATCACCCCTTAAAGAAGACAAAAAAAGTCCGCTTTTTGTCCTTGCAATGCCTTCGGCACATCTGCTACTATGCATCTATATGGGCGAGAAGCTGATTTGCAATAACAAGAAAGCCTTCCACGACTACTTCATAGAAGAAAAATTTGAGGCCGGTATGGTTCTCAAAGGGACTGAAGTGAAGTCGCTCCGTCTTGGAAAAGGAAACCTCAACGATTCCTTCGCGCTGGTGCGGGAGGGAGAGGTTTTTTTGCACAATCTGCATATCTCGCCATACGCTTTCGGTAATCGGGAGAATCACGATCCCGAACGGATGCGCAAGCTGCTTCTGCATAAAGCCGAAATCAACCGCCTGTACGGGAAGATTCGGGAAAAGGGATATTCGGTCGTTCCGCTTCGTCTCTACTTCAAGAATGGGTGCATTAAAGTTGAGTTAGGTCTCGCTAAGGGGAAAAAACTCTATGACAAACGGGAAGACCTGAAGAAGAAGGATCAGAAGCGGGAAATGGCAGTAGCACTGAAAGAACGGAACAAATAGCGACCTCCTCTGCGGAGGCGTACTAAAGTTTTGGGGGTGTAAAGGTTTCGACGGGGATAGGAAGCAAAGGTTGCATGCCGAGGTCCGGGCAGGTCTCGTAAAACAGCCCGGGGCGAATTAAACGCCGATAATTACGACTACGCTGTAGCAGCTTAATACCCTGCTACCGATCCGCTGAGCCTCTCCCACGGGCAAGGATGGATCGTCATTTTAGTGGGATAGTCAACGGGAACGCCTGCGGCCCCGAGGCGAAACCTTAGCAGGATCGCTGCCCAGAAATCCCGGCAGGGGGAGTTCCGGGCCGTTAAATCAAAACCCTCGCACAAGCATGTAGACGCCTTTAGTGTATGATCTTCGGACGCCGGTTCGACTCCGGCCACCTCCACCAATTAAAAGTCCGGCATCGTCCGGACAAAACCAGAAGGCCCTGAGAAATCAGGGCCTTTTTAATCAGGGCCTTTTTATTTTACGATTATTCAGCCCGATTGCAGAGGCAAGCTTAAAGGATCAAAGCAAAATTGAGGATCATGGCTCCCTGGCCTGAACGGATTGTACCGCTGAGAATAAAAAGGCTTCAATTTCGGACAAAACGGTTCTTTCCACTCCCCCTGTGGATAAGCGTTCAGCATCTGTGGATAACTCTTTGAATAGTTACGTAGTCTTGGGCACTTCTGCAAGCTGCACAAGGGATGAGCAAGGCTCGTAACATGCGGTAATTACATGTCAATAACTATTTAAAGGTATACGGGTATCCGAGGTAAATCGGATGTAGTGCCGGCATTACACGAGAGTTACAGAAAAGTGGATAACTGGCCTTTAATTCAATTTGATCGGCACTTCATGGTTGTGGCAGAGATTTCACCACTTCCGCCGTAACGTCTTTCACTTCCACTGTTTCTCCCAGATAGAAGATATCCCGCTTGGGGATGATGGCAGCAAAACCATTGGCCTTTCCGTACTCAGCGGCGGCCTTTTCCACCGAACGGACAAGCGATTCGGTCAACTCTCCCTCCATTTTCCGCATCTCTTTCTCCGCACCCTGAACATACTCCTGGAACTCGGTGACTTTTTTCTGAAGCGCTTTCACCTTTGTCTCGCGTTGTTGCGGGGAGAGCGTGGAAATTTTCGACTCCAGATCGCTCTTCATTTTTTCAAGTTTTTTCTGTCGGACGGCAATCTGCGAGCGATATTTTTCCGTCTTATCTTTTAGCTGGGTTTTTGCCTTTTTCCCGCGATCCGACTCGTCAACTATCTTCTCCATGTCAACGTATCCAATTTTGACAGGACGTTCGGTGCGGACGGCCTCGACTCCCTTTGGAGAGGAGACCGGCTGCGGAGTTGCCGGTTTGGGGAGTTCGTCTGCCATAACGGCGACGGTGAAATTAAATGAGAGGAGGGCGGCGGATAGGACGACAGCGGCTTTGTTCATCGTACACCTCGTTTTGAATGGAACTGCTCCTGTTGTTTATACCCGCTCAGGACGATTCAATCAACCATTCCGGCTCAGTTGACGGCAGCCGGCAGCGGAGGGTGGCTTGCAAAAGCAGAGAAGAGCGGTATGGTGGATGCGTGACTTCTGTGAATCTGAAATCGAACGAACAAGTCTTCAGGCAGGATCACAATTCTGCCCGCGCATAAAGAGGTATGCCAGTATTTACCAACCGTCAGGGAGATACCATGTCCACCCCCCCGCAAGCGTGTGCCACGGATCTTGATACCCTTTGCATCAACACTATTCGCTTTCTCTCTGTCGATGCGGTTCAAAAGGCCAACAGCGGGCATCCCGGCATGCCGATGGGGTCTGCACCCATGGCGTACGCTCTCTGGACTCGCTACCTGAAACACAATCCCGGCAATCCCCACTGGTTCGACCGCGACCGCTTTGTTCTCTCGGCCGGACACGGATCGATGCTTCTCTACAGTCTGCTCCATCTCACCGGCTACGGTTTGCCCCTTTCTGAAATGGAGCGGTTCCGGCAGCTGGGAAGCCGCACCCCCGGTCATCCGGAGCGGGGGCACACGCCTGGCGTCGAAATCACCACCGGTCCACTGGGGCAGGGGCTTGGCAATGCCGTTGGCATGGCTATCGCCGAGGCGCAGCTGGCGGCGCGTTTCAATCGCCCGGGCCTTGATATCGTCAATCATCACACCTATTGCATCGTTGGAGACGGCGACCTGATGGAAGGTGTTGCCGCCGAGGCAGCCTCGCTCGCAGGCCACCTCAAACTGGGGAAACTCATCTGCCTTTATGACGACAACCGCATTTCCCTCGCCGCTTCAACCGCACTTTCATTCACCGAGGATCGAGGCGCACGCTTTGCCGCCTACGGTTGGCATGTGGTGACGGTTGCCGATGGCAACGATCTGGCCGCCATCGGTGCAGCCATTGACGCGGCCCGGGCGGAAACCGAAAGCCCGTCGCTGATTCTCGTCCGGACCCACATCGGCTTCGGCTCACCCCACAAGCAGGACAGCTTCGAGGCCCATGGCTCCCCGCTGGGGTTGGATGAGGTCAGGCTGACCAAGCTCAAGCTCAGATGGCCGACGGAACCGCCGTTTCTCATTCCGGCCCCGGCGCTGGCCCACTTCCGGCAGGCGCTGGGGGAAGGGCGGCAAGGAGAAGAGTCCTGGAACGCGGCGTTTTCGGAGTATGCGCGGAAATTCCCCCACGAAGCTGCCGAACTGAAGCGTATCATGGCCGGAGAGCTCCCCGACGGATGGGAGGAGAGTCTTCCCCATTTCGCCGCCGATCCCAAGGGGATATCGACCCGGCTTGCCTCGGGGAAATTTCTCGCAGCCGTCGCCCCCCGCATCCCCGAGCTTATGGGAGGCTCGGCAGACCTGAATCCCTCAACCTACACCGTTCTTCCCGGCGAAGGAGATTTCGAGCCTCCCGCTGCCGAAGACACGGACCGGCAGGGTTCCGTGGGTCCTTCCTGGGGGTATGGAGGGAGGAACATCCATTTCGGCGTCCGCGAGCATGGGATGGGGGCGATCCTCAACGGAATGGCGGCCCACGGGGGGATGATCCCCTTTGGTGGCACCTTCCTCACGTTTTCCGATTATCTTCGTCCTTCCCTTCGCCTTGCCGCCCTGATGGGGGTACGGGTCATTCACGTATTTACCCACGACAGCATCGCCCTGGGGGAAGACGGTCCGACTCACCAGGCCGTGGAGCAGCTGGCGGCACTTCGGGCGATCCCGAATCTGACGGTGATCCGCCCGGCAGACGCCAACGAAACCGTCGTTGCATGGCGTCTGGCCCTTGAACGCCGGAACGGGCCGACGGCTCTTGTCCTCTCGCGACAAAATCTTCCCGTGCTCGATCGTACCCGATTCGCCGCCGCTGACGGAGTCAGGATGGGGGGGTATGTGCTCAGGGAGACCGAGGGAGGGGGCCCGGAATTGATTCTCATCGCCACGGGTTCGGAAATTCCCCTTGTGATTGCTTCTGAAGAGCGGCTTCGCGAACGGGGTATCAGGGCGCGGATAGTCTCACTCCCGAGCTGGGAACTTTTCGATGCCCAGCCGCGCGAGTATCGTGATGCGGTAATTCCCCCCGCGGTGACGGCCCGTCTCGTGGTCGAGGCCGGGTCTCCCCTCGGCTGGCACCGCTTTGTGGGGGAGAGGGGGGCGGTCATCGGAGTGGAGCGCTTCGGCACGTCGGCACCGGGTGAAGTGGTCATGCGCGAATACGGTTTCACGGTCGACAACATCTGTCGACATGCCCTGAGCCTCATCGGCTGCCAGGATGAGCCGGCATGAAGGTCGGTGTTGCTGCAGATCATGGCGGATTCACGATGAAGGAGCGGCTGGCCCAGTCATTGCGGAATGCGGGGTACGAGGTCACCGACTTCGGGGCAGATTCCCTCGATCCGACGGACGATTACCCCGACTTTGTCATCCCCTTGGCCCAATCCGTGGCGAGAGGCGAGATGGAGCGCGGCATCGCCCTTTGCAGCAGCGGGGTTGGGGCATCCATCGTTGCCAACAAGGTTCAGGGGGTGCGGGCCGCCCTGGTTCATGACAATTTCTCCGCCCATCAGGGGGTGGAGGATGACGATATGAACGTTCTCTGCCTCGGGAGCCTCGTCGTGGGCTACGCCCAGGCGTGGGAACTGGTGAGCAGCTTCCTCACCGCCCGTTTCAGTGGTGCCGAGCGGCACCGCCGGCGTCTTGCCAAGGTCGCAGCGGTCGAGCGGGGAGAGCTGCCCGAAATGGAAGAGCCTCACCATCCTGTCGCGAAAGGAACGGTGTAATGCGGGTCGGACTGATCGGTCTGGGAAGAATGGGGAGGGATATGGTGCAGCGGCTGCTGCGCGGGGGGCATGAGTGCGTCGTCTACGACCTCGATCATGCTGTTGTCGAGGTGCTGGAGAATGAAGGAGCTCGCGGTGCGCGGTCCCTGGCTGAGTTCGCTGCCATGCTTTCCGCGCCGCGGATTGCCTGGCTCATGGTCCCTTCGGCCGTGGTTGACCAGACGATTGCGGAGGTGGCACCGCTTCTCGCCGCAGACGATATCCTGATCGACGGCGGCAACTCCTCCTGGCGCGACGACATTCGACGCGCTGAGGAGTTGAGGTCGCGCGGAATCCATTACCTCGATGTGGGGACGAGTGGTGGCGTCTGGGGAACTGACCGGGGCTATTGCCTGATGATCGGTGGAGAAAATGAGGTCGTCGAGAGGCTCGATCCGATCTTCGCCACTCTTGCCCCCGGCATCGACGCGGCGCCGCGGACCCCAGGCCGTCATGGAGAGGGGGAACGTTCCGAGCGTGGTTACCTCCATTGTGGCCCTAGTGGGGCAGGCCATTTTGTCAAGATGGTGCATAACGGCATAGAATACGGCCTGATGGCAGCATACGCCGAGGGATTCAACATCCTTCGCCACGCCAATGCGGGAACGGTTTCGCGTGATGCCGACGCCGAAACATCGCCGCTTCGCGAACCGGAGCTCTACCGATACGACTTCGATCTCCCCCAAATCGCCGAACTCTGGCGCCGGGGAAGTGTCATCTCGTCATGGCTTCTCGATCTTACGGCGTCAGCCCTGTTGAAGAGCACCGATCTCGCCGGTTTCGCGGGGCACGTATCAGATTCGGGCGAAGGGCGCTGGACGGTGAACGCGGCGATCGACGAGGGGGTTCCCGCTCCGGTGCTGTCAGCCGCTCTTTATCAGCGGTTCAGCTCCCGTGGCGATGCCGGCTTCGCTGATCGTCTTCTCTCCGCAATGCGCTTCGAATTCGGCGGGCACCGGGAAAAGGGTGGGCAGAGGGGCAGCGGACAATGAACGCAACCTCGAAGGAACCGACCATTCTCGTCATCTTCGGAGCCGGCGGCGACCTCACCTGGCGCAAGCTTATTCCGGCTCTCTACAATCTCCATCACGACCGCTATCTTCCCGATCGGTTCGTCATCATCGGGGTGGCGCGACAGGAAACGGACAACGATTCGTTCCGCCTGCGGCTGCGGGAGGGGGTCGACCGGTTCTCGCGCCGCGGCGCGACCGACCCCGAGACCTGGCAAGGGTTTGCCGACCGGATTTTCTACTTCAGGGGCGATTTTACCGCAGCACAAACCGGAGAACGGCTGAAAGTGCGTCTCGAGGAGATCGAACGGGGATGGGGTGAGCGGGCGAACAGGATCTTCTATCTCGCGATTCCTCCGACCTCTTTCGAGGCGGCGACGCGGCAGCTTGAACAGCTCGGTCTCTGCAAAGACTGCGGTCACGACCGTCTGGTGGTGGAGAAACCGTTCGGCCGTGATCTCGACTCGGCCCGGGCTCTCAACCGTCTCCTCACCGGAATGTTCGACGAATCGCAGATCTACCGCATCGATCACTATCTGGGGAAGGAGACGGTCCAGAACATCCTGGCGCTTCGCTTTGCCAATTCCCTCTTCGAGCCGGTCTGGAACCGGCGCTACATCGACCATGTCCAGATCACGGTGGCTGAAACCGTGGGGGTTGAGAGCCGGGGAGGGTACTACGAGGATGCCGGTGCGCTGCGCGATATGGTTCAGAACCATCTGCTCCAGATCCTCTGTCTCATTGCCATGGAGCCGCCGGTCTCCTTTGCTGCCGACGAGGTTCGCAACAAGAAGGTGGATGTGTTGCGCGCCATTCGCCCGATTCCGGCCGAAGAGGTGCATCATTTCGCCGTCCGCGGCCAATACGGACCCGGCGCCGTCGAGGGGAAAGCCGTGCCGGCCTACCGGGAGGAACCGGGCGTCGCACCTTCCTCCACCACCGAAACGTATGCAGCCCTCAAGCTCCTTATCGACAACTGGCGCTGGCAGGGAGTGCCGTTCTACCTGAGGACCGGGAAGCGGATGCACACCAAGGTTTCCGAGGTCTCGATCGTCTTTCGTCCCGCCCCCCATCACCCGTTCCCCGCGGCAGCGGTGGAGAGTTGGCAACCAAATCGTCTCGTGCTGCGCATCCAGCCGGAAGAGGGGATCATATCCCGCATTCAGGTAAAGCAGCCGGGAACGCGGATGCTGCTGGGTCCGGTCGACATGGCATTTCACTACCGTGAAGCCTTCAGGGGATCATCGCCCGAGGCCTACGAGACGCTTCTCCTTGACGTGATCCGTGGCGATGCCACCCTCTTCATGCGGGCCGATCAGGTGGAAAGCGCCTGGGGGGTCATCTCGCCGATCCTTGATGTCTGGGAAACGGTGCCAACCGCTACCTTCCCCGACTATCCCGCAGGGACCTGGGGGCCGGAAACGGCCGATCTGCTCATTGCCCGGGACCGCCATAACTGGCTGCAGCCGGCCGGTGCGGAGGAGAGCCCATGATCCTTATTCATCCCGACCGGGAAGCCCTTTCATCTGCCGCCGCAGAACTCTTTGTCCGGGAAGCCCGTCAGGCAATTGCCGAACGGGGAAGTTTCATCTCCCTTCTTTCGGGTGGTGAAACTCCCCGCCGTACTTACGAACTGCTGGCCTGTTCTCGCTTGCGGGACCAGGTTCCCTGGGAGAGAGTCCACCTTTTCTGGGGAGACGAACGCTGTGTTCCCCGCGACGACCCGCGCAGCAATTACCGGATGGTGCGGGAAGCATTGCTGGATTATCTCCCCATCCCCCCCTCGCACATCCATCCGATCACGTGCGAAGGAGGCGCCGATGCCGGTGCCGCCTGGTACGAAGCCGAATTGCGCGCCTTCTCCCACGGAGGGATACCGCGATTCGATCTGGTGTTCCTGGGTATTGGCGAAGATGGTCACATCGCCTCGCTCTTTCCAGGAAGCCGCCTGCTTGGCGAAACGGAGCGCCTGGTGGCGGTATCCACACGGGAAAACGAAGCAATCCAGCGGGTAACGGTTACCGTACCCGTCATCAACCAGGCTGCTCTCATCGTTTTTCTGGTATCAGGCGAGGAAAAGGCTCCGATCGTGCGGGAAGCACTCGCGGGTATGCGTGAAATGCCGGCCCGGCTGATCCACCCGGTGGACGGCAAGCTGTTCTGGCTGCTGGACGAGGCGGCAGTAAGGCTGGCACAAGAGGTGAGGGGAGGGGGTTTGGCTTAAAGTGTTAGATTAAATATGGCGTGCAACTGTCTATTATTTAATATATTTTTCAACCATGAACTCGATAAGTTCTCCAATTGTCGTCCGTTGCCGCGCTGCAGCAATCTTCAGCTTCAAATGGAGATCTTCGCGAATGTTGGCGGTCAGCCTCACATCACCCTCGGGGACAAGGCCGGACAGGCTGCGGGCGCCCTTCGGTGCGTCCTTCCGCTTCTTGGGTGAAGCGCTCTTTGCCGGCTTTTTTCCGGCAGCCGCGGAAGATTTCCGGTCCTGTGCCGCAGTCGGGGCGGAAGGATTCTTCTCACGTGCACTCTTTGGTTTTGATGCTTTGACCTGAGGCTCCCCGAAGAGCGCCATTTGGCCTTCAAGTGGTTCATTGGTCACGGCGAGGGTACCACCTAGCTGAGTAATTTGCGGACGCATTATAATCATACATACTTACCCATGCAACCAAATTCCACTGACCACTACTCCCAGAGACTCTTTTGATTTTTTGCCCTGGGCATGGTACTATCCCGCCCTGCGCCATACAGAATTAACGGAAGGAAATATCATGTACAGACTGAAAATCGTCACATCCTTCGCAGCAGCCCATTGCCTCATCAATTACCAGGGAGACTGCGAGAATCTTCACGGGCATAACTGGAAGGTTGAGGTGGAGGTCACCGCCAGTGAGCTTGACAAGGCCGGACTCGGCATCGACTTCAAGGTGCTCAAGCAGGAGACGAACAGCCTGTTGCGGACCCTTGACCACAAATATCTCAACGAACTCGACCCCTTTCGTGAGATCTCGCCTTCATCCGAAAATATCTCGCGCTATCTTTACGCCGAACTCTCCAGAAGGCTGAACGACGGCAATGTGACGGTCGCCAGCATTACGGTCTGGGAATCCGATAACGCCGCTGCCACTTACTATGAGTAGTTCGTCCGCGGAACTTGCGGAGGTATTCTCATCCATCCAGGGAGAGGGTGGGCTCATCGGGCTGCGACAGGTCTTTGTCCGCTTTCGCGGCTGCAACCTGCAGTGCGATTACTGCGACACGCCAACGGACTTCTCTGCCGAGCCGTGCCTTGCAGAGCAGACCCCCGGTCGTCGCGATTTCGTACCGGTTGAAAACCCGGTGGCGCTGCACCGGATTCTTTCCCTCATTGAGGGTTGGCATCGGGGATGGCCCGGCGTCCATCATTCCGTCAGCATCACGGGTGGAGAACCGCTCGTGAGCCATGAGATTTTACGGTCATGGCTGCCGCACCTCAGATCGCTGCTTCCCGTTTATCTCGAAACGAACGGCGTAATGCACACCGCCCTTGAGCTCCTCATCGATCATATCGACATGATTGGCATGGATATCAAGATCCCGTCAACATCGGGTTGCACCGATCTCTGGGACGATCACCGTCGTTTCCTCCGTGTAGCCGCGACAAAGGATGTCTTCGTCAAGGTCGTCGTGGGAGAGCAGACCGAGGAGTGGGAAGTGGAGCGGTCTGCGGAGATCGTCGGCGGGGAGGGGCGTGAGATTCCCCTGATCCTCCAGCCGATCACCCGACTTGACGGCACCATCGGCATCGCTCCGGTGAGGGTGCTCGAATTACAGGAAATTGCCTCCCGGTATCTGCGGGCTGTTCGTGTCATTCCCCAGACCCACAAGTTCATGGGACAGCTCTGAAGGCGGAGGAACGATGATAATAGAGGAAATGACGATGGGGGAGTTCGAGGCGGGGCTGAAAGTAACTCGAACCATCCTGATTCCCTTTGGCTCCGTTGAGGAGCACGGCTACCATCTGCCACTTTCCACCGACACGATTCAGGCCTATGAAGTGGGCAAGAAGGCCTCGCGCCTGATCCCGTTGTTCGTCGCTCCTCCGATTCACTATGGTTCGTGCCGCTCAACATCGTGCCATCCCGGCACCATCTCCATTTCAACTGCAACTCTCAAGGCGCTGCTCAAAGACATTGTCCGCTCCCTCTATGGACAGGGGCTGCGCAATGTCATCGTCCTCACCGGCCATGCCGGCGGCTCCCATCGGATGGCGCTTCAGGACGCGGGAGAAGAACTCCTGCACGAACTGGCAGAACTGAAAATAGCCGTCTTGACTGAATACGATCTCGCTGCCCGGGAAGGCCGGAAGGTAATCGAAACGGAAGGGGACGCCCACGCCGGGGAAATCGAGACATCACGCATTCTCCATAGCCATCCCGACCTCGTGAAAGGGACCGGCGCCAGGGAGTTCCCAAACTTCCCCGTCGGGATGCTCGTCCGGAACAAGCGCAAATACTGGCCCAACGGTGTCTGGGGAGACCCGACCAAAGCATCGGCTGTAAAAGGTAAGCAGATAGAGGAGCTGGTGGTAGCCAAAATTGTTGAACTGACTGATTTCATGGATAAATTCACAGACGACTGAATTCACTGCCAATAAATCGGAGAATGTGCTCTCCGAGGGGCCAGGAGGTCGCGAAAGCTCTAAAGCTTCCGGAATATAATCCGATCAAATAATAAAAACTCCATAAATAAATTTTTTTGTTTTTGTCACCGAAAAGGTAAAGCCCGGGTAACCGGGTGGCACAAAGCTACCTATCCAGCTGGCTGGAAAGAGGGGCTGTCGAAGTGGCATAAAGGCTGAATGCCCGCCTGTGCCTTTGTGTGCCTGGCGGATTTTTGTTTTTTATGGGGAGTAGAAGTCATCTGCGATCTTCGATAACCGTGGGGGTGACGATGCAAGGCGAGAGGATATGTTTTCTGGTGGCATCAATGGCTTTCATAGTCATAACAGTACCGGTTCATGCCGCATGTGATCACGCACGGCAGATCCAAAGTGACTATTCGTCGGCCGCTCGCTGGTCGCGAGAGGTCCTGAGTAAATCGAAAACTTCACATGAGTTGTTTGGCCAGTCACCGGATTTGGATTTTGACAAGTTCTCAGTTCAATGCCTGATCTGCCACGACAATGGCATGGCGCCCGGACGGGTCCGCTTCCTCCACAAAGGAGACGATGGACAGAGCCCCCTGGGCCGGGACCATGTTATTGGAGTAGATTACGCAAAGGTGATGTTCCAACGCCACGATCTGAGTCTCAAACGGCCCGATCATCTGGACGGGCGGATCACATTGGTTGACGGCAAAGTGGGATGTCTATCCTGTCACAATATGCTAAGTCAGGAACGATCACTGTTGACCATCAACAACAATTCGAGCCAACTTTGTCTCTCGTGCCATGAACGGTGAAAATGGCACCTGAAAAGGAGCGAAAATCGACCTGATTGCCGTTCACCGGGCACCCCCGACCAACTTAACATAATATATCTTATGGGACGTAAATTGTGGGGGACAAAATGGAGCGACCCGATACCCTTGCTGAGATGGAAAACGAGGTCTTTGTCATGGTCAATGAAACTCTGGCCGAAATGAAGCGCGACCACTGTGACCTCTTCAAAAGTGACCAAGGGTTGGCAAGGCGTCTGTTTCGCGCGTTATTGGTCCATCGCCTGAATGGTGATTGCGAATCGGAAAAGCCTCGTCATTTGCGCTTGGTCAAGACCCCCCATTGTATAACATGGGGGTAACTCCCGATTTTGAAACTGATTGACACTCTGTGATACTCATTGACACTGTATTGGGTATCTGGTAAAAAGCATGCGCAATACCAAATGACACTGATTGACACTATTTGACACTGAGGTGCACATGTCACGCAAGACCAAAAAGACCAAACGGGTAAATCTGACCCCTGACCAGCTTCTGCAGGCTGAGTTTGACAAGTCCACCGCTCTCAAGTTCCCCGCTCTCCCCCGGCCCGTATCGGGGGCAAGACGTGAAACTCTTGATGACGTCAACGCCTTCCTCAGCGGCTCCACCGTGGAAGAAGAGGCCCGTCCCGCCGCAGGGGCGGGGACGGGGGCAGCTCCGGTTCCTGCTGGTGATCCTCCTGCGGCGGATGCTCTGCTTCTGACCGTGGCGGACCTCTGCGGTCTACTTCAGATTTCCCGTTCCACCTTCTTCCGTCTGAAAAAGGCCGGACAGGTTCCCGGCTGCATCACCCTCGGCGGACAGGTTCGGTATCACCGGGAAACGGTCGAAGCGTGGCTTCGCTCTCAAGTAAAGGGGTAAGTACATGACTCGATTCAACGCCAATAATGGCGGCACTTTGGAAAGAAAGGTTAGCGTCCGTCTTGATGCTGACCGCTTCGCGTTTCTGGAGGACTACGCAAGACGGGAGGGTTACAGCGTCTCCCTGATCGTGCGGCACCTCGTCTGCCGCTTCGTGGAAGATCGGCGCAAATACGCCGGGGTGAGGTTGCCATGACCGGGGCAATGGAATACACCGGAAGGGCTCAACCGGTTCTACCGGGCGCGCCCTTCCCTCTCGACATTGACAGGCTTCTGGGGGACGTCAACCGGACCTTCAACCCGCTTCACAACGACCGGCTGGTGGATTTCCACGTCTCCGGGGCGCAGGACGGCTACGTCTTTCTCTCGGTCGCACTTCCGGAAGGGATGACCCGCGGCTTTGTCACCCTTCTTGAATCCCTGTGCGGCTTCATGCGGGCGGTGGACGTCAAGTCTCGCTCGGCTTCGGCTCAGGCTCGGGCAATGGACCCGGCAAAGATCAAGGAACGTGACCAACGGCAAGCGGATTTCCGGGAAGAGGTCTGCACCCTCTTCGACAGCTTCACGGCTCAGGGGATGGAACGGAAAGAGGCCGTCAAACGCACAAATTCCGCTCTCAAGGCGTCCGGCTCCCCTTGGGCGAGTTATGACGTGGTCTTGTCGGTTCTGCGGTCGTGCGGTCGATTGCGAAAAGTGAAGAGCCGTCCATAGGGATGAGGCCAGCGCGTGGCCCGAAGCGCCAACGTGGCGCGCTCGTCGGGCCGGTTTCGCGCGTTCAAGGCCTCGTATCCCTGTGGTCGGGTCAGGGAAAGCGAGGTGATGTGAAGCTGTTGACTTTGGCGGACAATCCTCCTACAACGGCGGACAGGTAAGCGTTCTCCGGTGTGGGTAAGGGTAAGCTCCGCTCGGTAACATATCGGAATTACAGTAGTATATCTTATGGGACGTAAATAGAAAGGATTAAACTGACGATGCATATGGATCAACGACGCCCAGCCCCACCCATGGGTCGCGCCCCCCAAAGCGCTCAGAAGCCATTCTAGGGCGTCGTTTTTCCAGTGCCGTCCCAACAAAAAATCAGAGCTGTCGTTTGTCGATAACTCTTGTGGCTTTCCCTTCGTGCCGCGGGATGCTGTTGGGCTCCACAAGTTTTATCGTCGCGCCAACCCCGAGTACTGAGTCGAGCCGCTTTTCCACCAGCTCCAGGAATGCCCGCTGGCGCTTCATCTCGTCGAAGAAGATGTTCTCCGTGACTTCGATGCGGACCTCCAGCACGTCCATGGCCCCTTTTCGATCGACTACGAGTTGGTAATGGGGTTCGCATCCCTCGATCGCAAACAGAACTTCTTCGATCTGCGACGGGAATACGTTGACCCCCTTGATGATGAGCATATCGTCGCTGCGCCCCATGGTCTTCCTCATGCGGACCATGGTTCTGCCGCATGCACAGGGCGCATAGTCGAGGCATGTGATATCCCTGGTCCGGTAGCGGATCATAGGAAACGCCTCTTTGGTGAGGGTTGTCAGCACCAGCTCCCCTATGCTTCCTGGCGGGAGGACTTCACCCGTCTCCGGGTTGATGATCTCGGGAATGAACGCATCCTCGAAAATATGCATACCGCATTTGTATTCACAGTCACCAGCGACGCCCGGACCTATGATCTCGGAAAGCCCGTAATTGTCTGTGGCGCTGATGAAGAGTCGATTCTCAATTTCTCTGCGCATCGCTTCCGACCACGGCTCGGCACCGAAAAGCCCGACTTTTAATGAAAGGCTCTTCGGGTCGATCCCCATTTTCTCCATTCTGTCGGCGATCGTTATGGCGTAACTGGGGGTGCAGACCAGGGCGGTGGTCTTGTAGTCCTGCATGATCATGATCTGCTTCTCGGTATTGCCGGCACTCATGGGGATCACCGACGCGCCGATTGCCTCCGCCCCGTAATGCAGGCCAAAGGCTCCGGTGAACAGACCATACCCGAACGCAATCTGAACCACATCGTCATGGGTAACGCCGGCAGCAGTCATGAAGCGTGCAACGAGATTGGACCAGGTTTTGATATCGTGCTTGGTGTACCCGACGACGGTCGGTTTCCCCGTTGTTCCTGACGACGAGTGGATGCGGACCACCTCCCGGAGCGGCACGGCGAACATGCCGTAGGGGTAATTGAGGCGGAGGTCCTCTTTGGTCGTGAAAGGCAATTTCTGCAAATCCGACAGCGACTGGATATCTTCGGGAACGATGCCAATCACGTTGAACTTGTTCCGGTAGCAGGTCACACTTTTATGCACCCTGTTCAGGGTGGCCTGGAGCCTCTCCAGTTGGAGCTGCTCCAACTCTTCCCGTGGCATGCATTCTAATGTCGGTTCCCATATCGGCATAAGCACCTCAACGCTCCCAGATTTCCTTCTTGTCTTTTCCCAGGTATGCACGCTGTACATCTTTATTTTCCAGTAAATCTGACGCCAATCCTTCAAGTACTACTTTACCTGTTTCCAGCACATATCCGCGATCTGCCATGCGAAGGGCAGCTTTGGCATTTTGCTCGACAAGCAGAACTGTGGTTCCCCGTTCCTGCCGGAGCTGTTCAATGGCACGAAAGATTTCCTGCACCACAAGGGGGGCAAGGCCCATGGACGGCTCGTCGAGAAGCAGCAACTTGGGGCGTGCCATAAGCGCCCTGCCCATGGCGAGCATTTGCTGTTCGCCTCCGGAGAGAGTGCCGGCGGCCTGCTTTCGCCGCTCCAGAAGGCGTGGAAACAGCGTGTAAATTTCCTCAAGGTCCCGGCGGATCTCCCTGCGCCCTTCCCTCCCCCGATACCGAAGATAGGCTCCCAATTCCAGGTTATCCTCCACCGACATCGGTTTGAAAACCTGCCTTCCTTCGGGAACCTGACAAATACCGAGCTTGACTATTCGGTCCGGAGACAGGCCGGCGAGTTCCTGATCCTCGAAAACGATCTTTCCTGCTGACGGAGGAGTTACGGCGGAGATGGTATTCAGCATCGTGGTCTTGCCGGCACCGTTGGCGCCAATAAGCGTCACGATCTCCCCTTTGCCCAGATGAATCGAGACATTTTTGAGGGCATGGACTTTGCCGTAGTGGGCATTGATATTCTTGATCGTGAGCATCGCCCTACCCCTCGCCGAGATATGCGGCGATCACATCAGGATTTTCCTGGATTTCCCGGGGAGTCCCCTCGGCCAGCTTCTTGCCCAGGTTCAGCACAACGATCGCTTCACAGATGTCCATGACCAGCTCCATGTCGTGCTCAACCAATGCCACCGTTACATCCGTTTCGCGGATTCTCTGGATCAATCGTGCCAATTCGAGGGTTTCTCGGCTGTTGAGCCCTGCAGCAGGTTCGTCCATCAGGAGCACTTTCGGTTGGAGCGCCATGGCGCGGGCGATTTCCAATAGCCGCCCCTTGCCGAAAGGGAGATTGCCTGCCTCTATGTCGGCCAGATCACCTATACCGGTAAAATCCAACCAGTGCCGTGCCTGTTCCCGCAGCCGGCGCTCTTCCGCAATCTGCCAAGGGAGACGAAGGGCAGAGGCGAGGATGCCGCACCTGCTTTTGGTGTGAAGCCCAACCATCACGTTTTCGAGCACCGTCATCCTTCCGAAGAGCTCGATATTCTGAAATGTCCGTACCATCCCTTGAGCCGCAAGCCGCTCGGGGGGGTGTCGCGTGACATTTTTCCCTTCGAGATGCACGGTACCGGATGTGGGGGTGTAAATGCCGGTAACAATGTTGAACAGCGTGGTTTTCCCGGCGCCATTGGGGCCGATGATGCCGGTTATACTCCCAGCGCCGACTCGAAACGAAACGTTATCCAGCGCCGTAACGCCGCCAAATCTCCGGGTGATTCCTGTCACGTCAAGCATCTGCCCTCCCCTTTTCCGACCGGGTCAGAAGTCGCCGTGCCAGTGCCGGCACTCCTCGTACCAGACCGCCGGGCATGAACATGGTCATTATAATGAGGAGAAGGCCATAAACGATGATGTCGTAGTCCTGAAAGGCTCTGAGCATTTCAGGGAGCAACGTCAGGAGTGCGGCACCAAGAAACGAACCGTAGATGCTCCCGAGTCCGCCGATGATCACCATCGTGACAAGTTCGACGGAGAAATTGAAGCCGAACGATGCCGGAGATACGAACGTCATGGTGTGGGCATAGAGGCTGCCGGCAAGAGAGGAGATGACCGCGGAGAGGGCAAATATCTGGACCTTGAGAAGCCGAACATGTACCCCCATGACCCGTGCGGCGACTTCCGAGTCGTGGATTGCCCGCAGGCCGCGCCCGACACGGGAGTTTACCAGATTGAGCGACAGGAGAATCGTCGCCAGCGTCACGCCCCAGACGAGATAGTAATTTTTCAGATCATTATCGAACGTAAGTCCCCCAAGCGCGAGGTTGGGGATTCCCGACAGGCCCGATGGACCTCCCGTCAGATCAACGGCCTCGTTCAAGGCAATGTAGACGATAATGCCGAAACCGAGTGTCGCCATGGCCAGATAGTGACCTTTCAGTTTCAGAATGGGAAAGCCGATGAGAAACGCCAACAGCCCGACTGCCGCCGCCACCGCAACCATTGAAACCCAGGGGTTTTGACCATAGGTTGCGGTGAGAATTCCCGACGCATACGCACCGAGGCCAAAAAACGCCGCCTGTCCGAGCGAAATCTGACCGGCGTAGCCGAGCAGCAGGTTGAGCGCTACAGCAAGCAATGTGTGGATTCCGACGAATACGAAGACATTGAGGAGGTATCCTCCTGAGAGGATCGAGGGAAGGGCCATAATCAGGACCGCGAAGAGGATGAACCTGAAACCTTCATTTCGTAAAAGAGAGTTCATATTCATGACAATCCTGCACCGGAACGGCTCAGACCCGCTCCGACTCCCCCTTCCTGAAAAGGCCCTGAGGCCTGATGAAGAGGATCAGTAACAGGATTACAAATGCAATGGCATCCTTGTATCCTGAGGAGAGAAGACCTGCCCCGAGAGCCTCCAGGACGCCGAGGATCACTCCCCCGAAAACGGTGCCGAGTCCGCTGCTCATGCCGCCGATGATTGCGGCGCAAAAGCCCTTCAGGCCGAGCATGACGCCAACGTCATAGGAGGTCATGGTGAGGGGGGCGATAATGATGCCCGCCAAAGATCCCATTGCCGAACTGATGGCGAAGGAAAAAAGCACCATTCGCCTCACGTCGATCCCGACCAGACCTGCTGCCCGACGGTTGTACGCACAGGCCCGCATTGCCTTGCCGCTGATGGTGTAGCTGAAGAAGAGCTTGCTGAAAACGATCAAGACGGTGGTTACCGCAAAGATCCAGAGATGCTGCGGCAGAATGGTCGCCTCTCCAAGCAGGATCGGCTCGTCGCCCGAGAACGTGGGGAGCGAATGAGTTTCCTTCCCCCAGAGAAGCATGGAAATTCCACGGATGAGGATGCTTCCGCCGATGGTGATGATGACCAGATTGATGGGAGTTGCATCTTTAAGGGGCCGAATGGCAAGCCGCTCGAACACGATTCCCGCAATGGTGGAAACGACTATCGCCAGAACAACGGCAAGCAAAAGGGGCAGTTTGAGAGTCGCTGAGAAAAAGAGCGTGAGCATCCCTCCGAGCATCACGAACTCGCCCTGGGCAAAGTTGATGATTCCCGTCGCGTTGTGGATTATGGCGAAGCCCACCCCGATGAGGGCGTAGATAGCCCCTGTTGAGAGGCCCGACAGGATGTACTGCGAAAGCTGCTGGATGAGATTCATGGAAACCAATTCTGCGCCAACGCCAGGTTTGACCCCGCTGCGGTCTTGATGGGAAATCTCTCGACAGAACGAAAGGAGCGCAGACCGAAACAACCTGCGCTCCTGCAATCGGACGACAATAAAGGATCAGGGAAAACTGGTTACTTTACGAGTCCCCAATCCTTGTTCTTAATCTCAACCAGCACGAAAGCATCCTTGTTGAGACCAGCATGATCGGCCGATAAATATGAAAATACACCGCCAATTCCGGCAAAACTCCGGATCTTTTCCAATTGGTCGCGGATGGAGGCGGGGTTGTCCCCTCCTCGCTCAAGAGCCGTCTTGAGAAGCATTATGGCATCCCAGGCGTGCCCGCCGAAGTGGTCGCCCTCGCTCCGGTAATGCTTCTGATAGTCTTTCACAAAGGCCAGCAGCGGCTTTTTCTGCTTGTCGGAATTCGGAAGAATATCCGCCACAATGACGCGACCCGACGGCAGGATGATTCCCTCGGCGGCATCTCCCGCCAGATCGATGAATTTTTTCGACGACACGCCGTGACTCATGAAAAGAGGGATCTTCAAACCGATCTGTCGGGCATTGCGGGCTATCACAGCCGGGCCGGGATTGGTCCCCCAGCAGATGACGGCCTGGGCCTGACTTCCCTTGATCTTGGTCAGTTGGGCGGTCATGTCGGTGTCCTTGGGACCATAGGTCTCGTCCAGGACGATCTGGATACCGAATTTGGCCGCGTTGGCCTTCAACTGTTCGCGCCCCGAGGAGCCGAATCCGTCGGAAACCGTCAGTACCGCAACCTTCGAGAGCTTTTTCCTGGAAAGGTGCTCGTAGATCTTGGCAACAGCAAGACCATCGTTTTGCGCCGTTTTGAAGACCCATTTCTTGACCGGATCCGTGATCTTGCTCCCCGCTGCGCAGGAAATGAGCGGGATGTGCGACCGTTCTGCAACCTGGATCACCGCCATGGTGTCCCCGGTGGTGCTGGGGCCGATAATGGCTACGACCTTGTCTTCCTTGATGAGCCTGTTGGCGGCCTGGACAGCCTTTGTCGCGTCACCCTGGGTATCATAGGCAACAAGCTCAAGTTTGCGCCCCTTGATCCCGCCGCCGGCATTGATTTCGTTCACAACCATCTGGGCAGTATTGCGTTCCGGCTCTCCGAGAAATGATGCCGGACCGGTCACGGCAAAAAGCCCGCCGATCTTGATGGGAGGAGCAGCGCTGGCGCAGACGGCCAGCGACAGAATCGTCACAACGGATGCAATAACGAAAGAAATTTTTCTCAGCACAGTCACCCTCCTGCCCGATTACTTGACGAGTTCCCAGTCACCCCTCACGATCTTGACCATCTCGAATGCGGAGAGATCGAGTCCGTTGTGATCGCCGGGAGACATGGTGAAGATGCCGGAAATACTGACCATCTTCCGTGCCTGTTCAATGCCGTTTCGGATCTGCTCCGGGGTAACTCCCTTTTTGGCGGCGCTGCTGATGAGCAAGAACGCGTCATAGGCGTATCCCCCGAACGTGGAGGCCTCCACGCCGTAAGCTTTCCGGTAGGACTGCTCATATTCTTTGAGGAGCTTCGCCTGGGTGTCGCCCTTCGAGAGCTTGTCGAAGATCGCGAGTTTGCCTGCCGGCAGCATGATCCCGTCAGCAGCGTCGGCACCCGCCAGCTCGATGAATTTCTTCGAGGCAACGCCATGGCTCATGTAGAGGGGAATCTTGATGCCAAGCTGTTTCATGTTGCGGGCAATTATGGCAGGACCGGGATTGGTCCCCCAGCAGATGACCGCATCTGGTTTGGCCGCCTTGATTTTCGTAAGCTGGGCGGTCATATCGGTATCCTTCGGGCCATACACTTCGTCGGCCACAACCTTGAAGCCCTTTTTCCCGGCAAGCCCCTTGAGTTGTTCGCGGCCCGAGGAGCCGAAGCCATCGGAGACCGTAATGAGCGCAATACTCTTCGCTTTGTGCTGTGCGGCGTGAAGCAGGATCTTTTCGGCAGCAATGTGGTCATTTGCCGGAGTTTTGAAAATCCATTTCTTCACCGGCTCCGTGATCTTGATGCCCGCCGCGCAGGAGATGAGGGGAATCCTCTCTTTTTCCGCCACGGGAAGAACCGCCATGGTTTCGCCAGTGGTGCTCGGGCCGACGATGACGGTCACCTTGTCATTTTTGATGAGCTTGTTGGCGAGTTGCACCGCCTTGGTGACATCGCCCTGAGTGTCATAGACGACGAGTTCGAGACGGCGACCATTGATCCCCCCCTTGGAGTTGGCGTCCTTAATCAGCATCTCAAGGGTGTTTTTCTCGGGCTCGCCAAGAAACGACGCAGGACCGGTCACGGCGAAGAGCGCACCAATGCGAACCGGCTCGGCCGCCTGGGCAAGTACGGTCACAAAAAGTGAAACGATGCCGACAATTGTCGCAACAATTCTCCCCATTCATCCCCTCCTTTGCTCAACGCCATCAGAAAGCTACATTGCGTAGAGTCGCTCTCCCGCAAGAACCGTGAAACCACTGCCTATAAGAGCCTTGATTGCTTTGTCGGTCTCGTCGAACCGGAAAATGATGACCGCATTCTCGCCGCATCGCTCGACGAAGGCATACATGTACTCGACATTTATGCTCTCCCGATCCAGAGATTGCAGAATCTGCGACAGGCCGCCGGGACAGTCGGGCACCTCAACGGCAACCACCTCGGTCTTGCTTACGGTGAATCCCCGCTCTTTGAGGACCTGCTTCGCCTTCTCCCGGTCGTTCACGATGAGGCGGAGGATGCCAAAATCAGAAGTATCGGCGAGCGAGAGAGCACGGATATTGATACCTGCCTCGCCCAGGACGCGGGTGACCTCCGCGAGGCGTCCCGACTTGTTTTCGATGAAAATCGAAATCTGCTCTACTTTCATGGTGCCCTCCCTCTCCGGCCGGAGAAATGTTGGCGATGACCGTGTCGAGTCTCAGGATAACGTGCGCTTGTCTATGACCCGCGTTGCTTTCCCCTCGGTGCGGGCCAGGGTTCGGGGCTCGACAAGGCGGACCTTGCAGGTGACCCCGAGAAGGTCCTTGATTTCCTTTTCGACCTGATGGCTCAGAGCCTGGAGGACCTTGATCTCGTCCGAGAAGAGCTGCTCGTCGACCTCCACCTGCACCTCCAGGGTATCGAGGTTCTCCTTGCGGTCGACGATGAGGAGGTAGTGAGGTTCGACCCCTTCGATCCGCATGAGGATCGATTCGATCTGGGATGGGAAGACATTGACCCCACGGATGATGAGCATGTCGTCGCTGCGGCCGGTCATGCGGGAGAGTCGGGCGTGGGTTCGGCCACATGCGCACGGTTCATACGTCAGGCTCGTAATGTCGCGAGTCCGGTATCGAATGAGCGGGATCCCCTCTTTGGTGATGGTGGTGATCACCAGCTCTCCGCGCTCCCCTTCGGGCAGTACTGCACCGGTTTGGGGATCGATGATCTCGGGGATGAAATGATCCTCCCAGATATGGAGGCCCTTCTTCGCCTCGCGGCATTCAATGGCGACGCCGGGACCCATTATTTCCGAGAGGCCATAGATATCTATGGCACAAAGGTTGAGCTTTGCTTCGATCTCACCCCGCATCGCTTCCGACCACGGCTCAGCACCGAAGATACCGACATGAAGTTTGAGGGAGCGGAAATCGATCCCCTCTTCCTTTGCGGCTTCAGCCATGAAGAGAGAATAGGATGGTGTGCAGGTAAGAACCGTGGACCCGAAATCCTTCATGATCATGATCTGCTTTCTGGTGTTCCCGCCAGACATGGGTATGACTGATGCCCCGAGACGCTCGGCTCCGTAGTGGGCGCCAAGGCCGCCGGTAAAGAGTCCGTAACCGTATGAGTTGTGAATGATGTCGCCCTTGTGGACCCCTGCAGCAGCAAGGGAGCGGGCCATCAATTCCGACCATATCTCAATGTCCTTGCGGGTATAACCAACCACCGTGGGTTTGCCGGTGGTTCCCGACGAAGCGTGGATTCTCACGATGTCGTCCATGGGAGCGGCGAACAGAGCGTAAGGATAGCTGTCCCGCATATCCTGCTTGAGGGTGAACGGAAGCCGCTGCAGGTCTTCGAGGGATTTGACGCTCTCAGGTCTGACTCCCGCCTTCTCGAAGGCCTGACGGTAAAACGGCACGGAACCATAGACCCGGCCAACAGTGGCCTGAAGGCGTTTGAACTGCAGTGCTTCAAGGGCCTGACGGGGAAGTGTCTCGAACTCTTCGTTGTACATCATGGGGGCCTCGCTGGTTACAGGTTCCTGCCGAGCCGGAATGCCGTACGGTTGATCTCCAAAGCCTTCGCAGGGACCATCTTTTCGAGCGCCTTGAGCCAGTACTCCTCCGCAATGTCGAGCCGTTTGGAAACCGCCCCCAGGAGCACCGTATTGGCAGCGCGGGGGTTACCGGCCTCCGCTGCCAGTTTCTGCCCGTCCACCAGGAGAAAATCGGGGAACTGTGCCCGGATCTGCTCCGGCAGCCCTTCGGGGTAAGGCTCCTGGCCGAGGAGCACGGAAGGAGGCTGGATACGCAGATCGTTGGCAACCACGGTCCCCCCCTTCTTGAGAAGGGGAAGGGAGCGGTAGGTCTCGAGGATCTCGAAACCGAAGAGGATATCCCCCTCCCCTTCGGGGACGATGGGGGAAAAGACCTCTCTGCCGTAGCGGACATGGGAGACGACACTCCCCCCCCGCTGCGACATGCCGTGAATCTCACTCTTCTTTACGTCGAAACCGGCCAGCATGAACGCCTCGGAGAGGATTTCGGAGGCGAGCAGGATCCCCTGTCCACCGACGCCGACAAGGAGAATGTTGGTGATAGCGTCGCTCATTTGCACCTCCCGATTGCATCGAATTTGCAGAGTTGCCGGCAGACATCACAGCCGTTGCAGAGTAGCGGATCAATGAAGGCCTTTCCTTTTTTCCCGTCGGGAGCGGGCTGCCACTCGATGGCCGGGCAGCCGAGTTTCAGACACGCCTTGCAGCCGCTGCAATGGTCCGGGTCAACCGACAGTGCCAATCCCTTCTCGAACACTCCTTCGCGCTTCACGAGCACGCATGGCCGGTTGGTGATGATTACGGACGGTTCCGGACGGTTCATCTCTTCGCTCAGCGCCGTTCGCGTCTGCTCAAGATCGAAGGGATCAACGACCCTGACGTTCCGGATCCCCACCGCCTTGCAGAGTTGAGCCAGATCGAGGGGGGTGGTCGGTTCGTCCATGAGGGTCCACCCCGAAGCGGGGTTATCCTGACGACCGGTCATGGCGGTAATTCGGTTATCGAGGATTACGACCGTTGCCGGTGACTGGTTGTAGGCCATCTCCATGAGGCTGTTGATGCCGGTATGGAGGAACGTCGAGTCGCCGATAACCGCCACCACCTTCTTCTGTTCGTCAGCGCCGAGAACGCGGACAATCCCACTGGCGGTACTGATGCTTGCCCCCATGCAGACACAGGTATCCATGGCACTGAGCGGCGGCATGAAACCGAGGGTGTAGCAGCCGATGTCCCCCGTCACATACGCCTGAAGCTGCTTGAGGGAATAAAAGACCCCCCGGTGCGGACAGCCGGGGCACATATTCGGCGGTCTGCCGGGGAGTTTTTCGATGGTGGTCTGAACCGCATCGGGGAGCCCGAATGCCTTCCGGAGCCTCGACGGCGTCAGTTCGCCACACACCGGGATGATCTCCTTGCCGATCACCGCAATGCCGGCAGCCCGCACCTGCTCCTCGATGAACGGGTCGAGCTCCTCGACGACATACAGCGTCTTCACCTTCGCGGCGAATTCCCTGATAAGTCCCATGGGGAGCGGATTGACCATCCCGAGCTTGAGCACCGACGCCTTCGGGAGAACCTCCCGAACGTACTGATAGGAAACCCCGGCCGTTATGACGCCAATCTCGGCATCCCGCATCTCAAGACGATTGAACGGTGCGGTCGCGCCGAATTCGGCCAACGCCGAAGTCCGCTCTTCGATGAGCGGATGGCGCACGCGGGCGTTCCCCGGAAGCATGACGAGCTTGGCGGCATTTTTCACGAGCTTCGGGGTGGGTAGCCCCGTCACCGGCTCCTCCAGGGTCACTATCGACTTGCTGTGCGAGATGCGGGTGGTGGTCCGAAGCATCACCGGCGTGTCGAAGCGCTCTGACAATTCGAAGGCAAGGCGGGTGAAATCCTTGCACTCCTGTGAATCCGCCGGCTCCAGCATCGGAACCTTGGCAAATTTCGCATAGTTGCGATTGTCCTGCTCGTTCTGGGACGAGTGCATCTCCGGGTCGTCGGCGGTAATCAGCACGAGGCCGCCGCCAATGCCGGTGTAAGAGAGGGTGAAGAGAGGATCTGCCGCCACGTTGACCCCGACGTGCTTCATGCAGGCGATGGCGCGACCGCCACCAAAGGAGGCACCGATGGCCACTTCGAGGGCAACCTTCTCGTTGGGGGACCACGATGCGTCGATATCCCTGTAATTCACGATGGTTTCGAGAATCTCGGTGGAGGGTGTGCCCGGATACGCGCTGGCAACCTTGACCCCCGCCTCGAAAGCACCACGGGCGATCGCTTCGTTGCCGGAAAGTATTTCTTTCATGATTGAGTTCCCTGAAAAATAAAATAAGGGGCAGCCCCCTTAAACGCCCATGGACTATACAAAATAAGCTATTTGTAAGTCAACTGCTTTGTAGAACAGGTTTTTAAAACGAAAGCCTTGTTTGATATTACCAAACAAGGCTTTCTGGATTGACATTGACGCCTCAGTGATTACCCTTTAAGGAAACCTTGGCAAAGGAGGAACCGCATGAAAAGATCGGCTTGTTGTCTTCTCGCCCTCCTGACGGGTGGAGTGGTCGCCTATGCGGCCGACACATCCCTTGATCGCGGAAAAGAGTTGTTCGAGAGCCCGAAGCTCGGCACATCGGGGAAGAGTTGCTCCAGCTGCCACCCCGGCGGGAGGAAGCTGGAATGGGCAGCCAGTACCTATGACGATGAGAAGCTGACGGAGATCGTCAACCGCTGCATCGAGAAGTCTCTGAAGGGAAAACCGCTGGATCCCGCCTCGGACGACATGAAATCGCTCATTGCCTACATCAAGACCTTTGGCGCTCCGGGGAAATAGAGCGCTCACGCAACGGGGGGGCTGAACGCCCCCCCGTTTTCGTCTCTCCTGCGGGCTTCATCCTCTCCTGCCCGCTCAACTATTCAACAGACCCAGAAGAACCCCTTCAAGAAGCCCGAAGTCGCTGACCGTCATCTGCTCGAAACCGAGTATTTCCATAGTCGCGAGCGTTATCAGGGTACCGGCGATGATGAGATCCTCCCTTCCCTTTTCAAGCCCCGGGACCTTCAGACGTTCTGGCGGTGACAGAGGGACGAGCCTGGCGAGAATATCCCGAATCTCCGCGATCGGGAGAACATAGTTGTTCACCCGGCGATAGTCGTAGTCATCCATCTTGAGGCTTATGGCGGCAAGGGTCGTGGCGGTGCCGGCAGTGCCCACCAGCCGTGCACCGACGAGCCGGTCAAGATACCCTTCGGCGGCAATCCGGGACTTCACGCCCCCCAGTTCCCGCGCTATCTTCTCCTTCATGGAAGAAATATCCGGTTTCCCCTCCGTAAGGCGGACAACGCCGAGGGGGAGGCTTTCGGTGAAGAGCGGCGTGGCTCCATCTGCAAGCGTATATTCGGTGCTTCCGCCTCCCACGTCGAAAACGCAGAAATCACCGTGCTTCCGATCAAGGCCGGAAAGCACACCCCTCAAGGTGAGAAGACCTTCCTCCCGGCCGTCGATTACTTCCAGGGCTATGCCGGTGTGCTCCAGAATATCGGCGCAGAAAGCGGGACCGTTGACGGCATCGCGCACCGCGCTTGTTGCCACGGCCCGCGCACGGCTTACTCCGGCGCTTCGTATTTCTTCGGCAAATCCGATCAGGGCATCGCGGGAGCGCTGCCACGCTTCTGCGGAGATTCCCCGCTCCCGGGTGAACCCCCCGCCCAGGCGTGTTATCTGCCGTTTGACGCCAAGGGGAACTATCTCTTCTCCGTCTACCCGGCCGATGAGGAGGCGGGCGGTGTTGGTACCGAGATCGATGGAGGCGAACGTCTGTGGCAACATCAGATAAACTCCCTTTTCGTTTCGATGATGGTGAGGCACGAATCGGCAATCTTGGCAAACGCCGAAATCATATCCGCATAGATCAGGCCGGCCCTGACGGTGCATTTGCCGGCCGAGAGCCGCTTGAGGTGATTGTTCAGCATGGCGTCCCGCATCAGTGCCACTTCGTTCCTAATCATCCGACCCTTTTCCTCTGATTCCCCCTGAGGCGCATCTATTGTGTCGGTGGCGAGTACCATCAGCTCCTGGACCTTTCGGGCCAGGCTGCGTATCTCCGTCATGGCTGTGGTGGAAAAGACTAGTTTTTCCTCCTTTTTCCGCCGCAGATACTCCAACACCGCTTCGGCCTGATCTCCCACCCGTTCAAGCTCGCTGACAAGCTGGAGCATCACCGGAATTTCGTAACTGTTTTCCGGTGGAAGCGGTTTGCGTGAAAGAGAAACCAGGAAATCGGAGATGTCGCGCTGGATGATGTCGACGGCCGTCTCCTTCTGGCTGATCGCCGATGCCTTCTTTGCATCGTAGCGGAAGAACTGGTCCGCCATCTCGGCGTACATGGTCCGGACGATTTCGGCCATGCGCTTCAGTTCGTTCCGCGCCTGAAGAAGGGCAATGGGAGGGGTATTGATGACGCGGGGATCGATGAACACCGTCCGGAGCTCCACCCCTGCGACGCCCTGCCGCCCGGGGAGGATGCGGGGCGCGGAACGGGCGAAGAAACCGACAAGTGGAAGAAAAATACAGGCGTTCAGGGCGCTGAAAAGCGTGTGGGCATTGGCGAGACTTCGGGAAATGGCAGATGACGCGGTCATGTCCGAGGGAGAGACGACCGCCACCAGCCGGAGAAAGGACGGAAACAGCACCATGACAACCACTACGGCGAACAGATTGATCAGGAAGTAGAACAGAACGGTCCGCTTCGCCTCCAGTGTGCCGCCGATGGATGCCACTGCGGTGATCACCGATGTCCCGACCAACTCGCCGATGACCATGGCGGCGGCAGTATCGAAGGAAACGAGCCCACTCCCCGCCAGGGCCATGGCGATTCCGACGGCGGTGCTCCCCGACTGCACGAGAAGCGCGAGCAAAGCACCGAAGATGACTGCTGTTGCCCGTTTTGGAATCAGAAACGATTCGTGGCCGAACAGAAGCGCATTCTGCTGCAGGGGGAGAAGGTTCGCTTCCATGATCCGCAGCCCGAGAAAGATGAGACCGGCGCCGAGGATCAGCTCACCCGCGTTTACCCATCTGCGCCTCGTGCAGAAGCATTTGAGCAAAACGCCGACAAAGATGGCGGGAAGCGCGAATGAGGTGATTTTGAAGGCAATGAACTGCACGGCCAGCGTCGTGCCGATGCCGGTGCCGAGAAGAATGCCCAGGGCCTGGTAGAGGGAGATGAGACCGGCGTTGACGAAGCCGACGGTGAGGATGCAGGCGGCGCTGCTCGACTGGAAGAGCGCCGAAAGCGAACTGCCGAGAAGTGCCGCCGTCAGTCGGTTGCCGGCGACACGTTCAAGTGAGCGGCGGAAGCGGTCGCCCGCGAGTTTCTGGAGCCCCCCCGACATCGACTTCATGCCGAGAATGAACAGCCCGAGCCCCCCGAGCGCTTCGAGGATGTACAGCAACGTCATGGGAAGAACCGCTCCCGGGCGCTATTTCTTGATGACAAAGGGGAATGTGTATTCGGGCGGGGCAGACTTGGACGCCCCTTTGCGGTAGACCAGCAGCCTGACCTCTTTGACCGTTGAAAGGTCAATTCTGAAATAGACGAGGCCGGCCGCCTTGGCGCCCGGAATGATGGAACTGGCATTCAGCGCCCGGGTGTAGATATCCTGGGGATAGATTTCGTAATAGAACGGAAGCTGCGAATTTGTCGCGTTGTAGAAGGAGGTCTTCTCGTAATCCTCCAAATAGTAGAAGCCCACATAGGGATAGGGAATCAGGTAGTAGGAGTCGCGGGAAACGAGCTCCTTCACCTTTTCCGGCATCAGGGGAAAGTACTGGCGGTTCTGGTCATCGAGGAGGAGAAAGGAATCGGAATCGAATGCCGCTTCGCGGTCAGTCTGATTGTGGACCGTGACCGAAAAGGCCGTCACCATGTTCTCGAGATTATAGGTGACGATTTCCGCATCGCTGTTGGCGACCTTGACGGAAACGCCATCCTTCGTGATGGTCTGCGAATTGTCCGATGAGTCCACGATCCCCTGGGAGACAGGTTGTGGAACGACCTTCAGCGAACAGCCGGAAAGAACGACCGCGGCAAGGATGAGTGGTAGTGCGAGTCTTTTCATGTCGGGGTACCCCCTTGAGGGAAATCGGTGTCTGTGCGGCCGCTTGTGACAGTGTACCATGACGCAGCGGCTCTGTCCGCCAACGACCGGCCGACAAATTATACGTCATGACAAGGGATCAGCGTCAAGCGGTAATGCGTCGAATGGTCACCGGGAAGGGGCTCCGACGCGGGCGACATGAATTGCGGAAAAGGCATCCGCAAAGACGGAGATGCGGATGAAATCCGTGGCGGAGCCCTGGCCGTCCCGGGAAACGGCAAGATAGACGTCGGAAGTGACCCCGTGCATTGTACGGAGATACTTCTGAGCCTCCAGCGCCAGATACAGGGAATTTCTCACCTGCTCTTCCCGGCCGGCACCGTGGCGCGAGTACCCTTCAAGCAGGATCACGCTTCCGGGGACCAAGGCCCTGAGCCGCGGCGCAAGCGCGTCGATATTCTTAATCATTTCGCGATCCAGGCAAACCGATCTGCTGTGGGATGCGATGGTGGCGATGAGTTCGTCGTGAAGGGCGCGTATCTGCTGCGGTTCGTTGCAATGGGCAGGAACAGAGGCCATGGCCGCTGCAAGAATGGTGAGGAGTGCCGGCGCGAGTCTCATCGTCACTCCTTCGGGGTCAGGAAAAGGATCTCGCAACGGCGGTTGAGCTTGCGTCCCTCGGGGGACGCATTGTCGCCTAACGGCTTGGATTTGCCGAGACCTTTGATGAAAATACGGGAGGGCTCGATCCCTTCACGGGCGATCAGATAACTGGCAACAGAAATCGCCCGTTTGAGGGAAAGATCCATGTTGTAGCTGGCAGAGCCGATATTGTCGGTGTGTCCATCCACACGGAGAAAGACCCACCGCTTGTCCTTGCGGATCAGATCGGCAACCTCGCTGAGTGACTTCTTTCCCTCAGACGAGAGGCTCCACTGATCGAAATCGAAGGCGACATCGGGGAAGCGGAATTTCCGGTAAACCGTCATCGATTCCGGAATCTGCTCATCCTTGGCGGAAGCCATCTGGATATTCTGCCCCTTGACATCGACCCCGTAAACAGGCGTCACTCCCTCAAGACGGTTGAGCGTATACTCCAGGGCGGAATTCTCACGTGACGCCTCCACCCGCGACACGAGGCGCACAACTTCACCCTTCTGAGAGATGGAAACTTCCTCGTGGGTGGCTGGAATCAATGCTTTTGCCGCTGCCGGCTGGGGCGTGAGTGTAACCTGCCCGTACGGCTTTATGACGATCTCTTCCTTGTCTGGCTCGACAGGTACCTCCAGCTTGCTGGCCGGCGCAGAAACCGGGGCGAGGGACTTTATCAGAAGCGATGAGAGGGGGATTATCTTGCTGACCTTGACCGGTTTCTTCTTTTCTTCCTCGGAATCGAGTCCCTGACCGAGACGGGGAATCGGCTTGATATAGGTACCGACACCCTGGCAGGCGGTGAGACCGATGATGCCGCGCCAATCGGGACTTGCCTTGGAAAGCCCGATAGCGCCGGCAAGGTTGAGGGTCAGGTGTGGTGAAAGATAATACTGGAAGCCCATCAGTGCTTCCCGCGGTGCGGCTGCCGACGGATCACGGCCCGTGCTGCCGGTCAATTCGCCGGTGAGCTTCATCCTCATGGCCGGAACATATTCGACACCGATGCCGTAGAGGGCTTCGTTGTCATACTGCACCCCTTCCGGGGAACCGGAGAAGAGATATCCGGCGTAACCGTGAATCCCAAACCGGTCGGTGCCGTAGGATGCAATGACCCTGCCGCCGCCGCTGGTTGTGCCGTCCACGCTTTTCTGGTTCGAGATTTGACGCTGCACGGAAAGATCGAATGCCATCTTGAAGGCGGAGCTTCGCGATCCGATGAAGCGAATCTTCGAACCGAGCTCCGCATAGCCTCTGCCGCTGGCCTCTTCCTCGCCGTTAAACAGAATATTGGGATAGGTGCCGTACAGTTCCCAGAACGTGCCGATGCCCAGCGTGAGGGCCACCGGAACGGTAATGGCGCTTCCCCCCACCCCCTTAACCCCTTCGCCCCACGCTCCAATGCAGATATTGCCGGCATCGAGGGTCTCGGCCGACGGAACGGTAATGAGGCCCGTTTCGCCGTTCATGGTCGGATTTGCGCGGACCGAGGTGGCGAGGCCGATAAGGCAGATTATCACGATGATACGAAATTTCAGCATGGTATTCGGCTGGTCCTGTCGGCGTTTCCGGTTTCCATCAGCAGGGTACAACGGGAGGGGGTGGCCTCCGGCGGGCAAGGCCCGGGCAGCATCAGCCGTCGACCCGTTCCTTCAGCTCTTTGCCGACCTTGAAAAAGGGAAGTTTCTTTGGTTTGACCTTGATCGGTTCGCCTGTCTTCGGATTTCTTCCCGTATATGCCTTGTAGTCCTTCACGACAAAGCTTCCAAATCCACGGATTTCGATCCGTTCCTCCTGCTCCATGGCTTCGGACATGGCATCAAAGATGATATTGACCACCTCTTCGGCCTTCTTGTAGGTGAGTCCCTTCTCTGCAGCGAGCGCCTCAATCAGTTCGGACTTGTTCATACGGTAACCTCCCGTGTTTATGAACTCACGAAATACATCGCAAGCAATGTCATTTATTCAATCGGCGGAAGCAGAGAAAAACTTTAGTAATTTCGGCAAAAAACCTCAGCAGCACCCCTTGAGATACTGCTTCGCAACATACTCCGCCTCATCGGTTCTCCCACACTCGGCAAGGACCCCCGCGAGTCTTTCTGCGGCTTCCCGCTTGAACTGACCGGGAAGAAGCCGTGAATAATGCTCTATGGCTTGAGCATGGTCCCCTTGGGCGTGGAATATGTCCCCCAGAAACATCTCGGCCTGCTCACGGAGAATGTCCCGCTCCACCATGCCAAACAGATGGGGAACAGCTTCGGCGAACCGCCCGCTTTCAACAAAGAGCTGAACGAGGACGAGATTGCAGAGCGGATTGGCGCCGTTCAATTCGAGAGCGCGCCGCAATTCCTGCTCACAGCGCCCGTTATCCCCAGACCGGTGATCAAGCAGAGCAATTTCATAGCGGAGAATGTCGTCATCCCCCCGCGACAGGAGCTCCTCATAGATCCTTCTGGCAGTTGCGATGTCACCGGCATCTGCCGCTAAATAGCCCTTTGCAAATTCCTTTCCCAATTCAATATAACGTTCCGGCAGATCGCCGGGCAACGGCCTGACGAGAAGCTCAAAACGATCGGAGTCCACCAGGTCATGGTCTGAAATATTCGCAGTTTCAACGGGTTGACAACTTGAACCATGACAGCCGCCGCAGCCGGCGGCTCCGTGCGCTGCATGATCATGGTGGGCATGGCCCTGAATCGTAGCACGAATTTTTTCAGCCTTTTCCCGGATAGTTACGTCTTCTGCCAAGTCGAGGGACAAATCCAGGTGTTCCTCAGCCTTCGCGACATCACCGGTTTGCAGGGCATGCCCCGCCTCTTCGAGGTTCAGCTCGGCAAGCCGGTTCCCCGTCTGGACAATGCGGTCACGAAGCTGGAACTCGATGGAAGGTCTGTCGGGGAGATCGGGCGGAAGCGACTCGAGCGCATCCTGGAACAATCCGCGCGCCTCGGCAATACGTCCGGCGGCGAGAAGTTTTTCCCCCTTCTCGCGATACGATTCGTGGTCTTTGCGGAACAGTTTCTTGAAAAACATGGCGATACCTCTCTTGTCGCTGTTTTTTGTCTGAATTTTGTCTGGAGTGTCAAGGAAAGGGCAAACAGGGGAATCAGTCGGTTTTCTGCAGGAGGGTCACACTCTCGATATGGTAGGTCTGGGGAAACATGTCAACGGGAAAGCTCTCGCAAACCCGATAACCGGCCTTGCATATCATCCCCACGTCCCGGGCGAGCGTGGTGGGGTCGCAGGAGACATAAACAATGCGCTCGGGTGCGAGGGCGAGAATTCCGGCAACGGCTTCCTTGGCCCCCGTTCGGGGAGGGTCGAGGACGACAACCGGAAAGCGGTCGCCGCGGTTGCGCAGCATTCGTATCCCCTCCGCGGCATCGGCCTGGATAAACTCGATGGAACTGATGCCGTTGGCCGAAGCGTTGCGCCGGGCATCGTCGAGGGAAGGACCATATTCCTCCACCCCTACCACCCGTCCCCCCTGTTGCGCCAGGGGAAGCGAGAAGTTTCCGTTGCCGCAGTAGAGATCGAGAATCCGCATCCCCTCCTCCGCACGGGCAAGGCGGCCGACGGCGCGGACGAGCTCCAGATTCTGCCGGTAATTGACCTGGGAGAACCCACCACGACTGAAGGAGAGGGACGTTTCGGGCACTCCCGGCAGGAATCCGTCAGGCACGCGGTAACTGAGGGCTTCTATGCCCCAGACCTCCTCAATGGTTTCCTTGCGGCCGAGCTGAAGATGCAGACCGGTAACCGACGGGAGATCTTCGCGGTTGGCGGCGAAAAACTCGCGCGCCGCGCGGCGATCGGTGCCGATATAATGGACGATGATGAGTGCTGCCCCGTCATCGCCCACCGCTGCATCCACCTGGGGAATCCGATCCGGTTCGGAGAAACGGGCCAGTACGGGGCGAATCTCGGCAAGTACCCGATTGAGAACCGGATGGCAGATGGCGCACCCCCCGGGGATGTCAACGACATAGTGCGAACCGCGCCGATAGAAGCCGATGTGAAGGCGTCCGCCACTCCAGCGGATCTTGAATTGAACCCGAGAACGATATCCATAGGGTTCCGGCGCCGCAACGGCCGCACCGATCACCTCCGGAGGAACCCGCCCGAATCGCCACAGCGTCTCGGCATAGATGGAGCGCTTTGCCTCACGCTGAGCCTCATAATTCAGATGCTGCCAGCTGCAGCCGCCACAGGTTCCGAAGACCGGGCATGGAGGGACCGCCCGCATCGGCGACCGCTCCAGCAGTTCGACAAGCTCTCCCTCGAGAAAGGACGGCTTGGCAACGGCAATGCGTACCCTGGCCAGGTCCCCCGGCGCGGTGAAGGGGACAAAGCAGGCCTTGCCGTCGATGCGGCCGAATCCGGCGCCGCCGAACGCAAGGGAATCGATCCGGACGATGGCTTCAGTCATGGCGACCCGCTGCATACCCCATCGTCGGCCGGCTCTTTTTCTTGTGGGCCCGCTCGAACTCGGCGCTGACAAAACGGCGGGCAAAGTCGGGCGAGGAGAGATAGGGAAGGGAATGGGTGGTGAAATTGCCGATCAACTGTTCGACAGTCGGCTGAACGTCGGCGGTGGGGACCCCCATCTGCTCCACGAAACGGCGATAAACGGCAGCTGCACCCAGGAGGCGCTGGGCAGCCTCCCGTTCGGCCGCATTGTCGAAGGGAGCTGATGAAAGCGATATTTCGCAGGTCAGTTCGAGTTTTACGAGATGAAAATCGCCGAAATAATGCCGGGTGTGGTCGAAAATACAGAGTGTGAGACCGTTTTCAAGGGGCAGTTCCCTGATGAGTTGTGCCATGATGCCGTAACCTTAGGGGGATCGTTCTGTTGCCTGAAAATACATACTATGCTTGCCCCGTGGAAGTAAAGCATGTTTGTCATCACTCCCAGCCCCGGCTCTCCAGAAATCGCCCGACCGCCCGCCGCAGCGGAGCGGGAGGCGATTCCCCGATCTCGTACGAAACGCGTGCCACCGGTTTGTGTGGACGGAACAGCCGCTCCAGGGAGATGGGGGTTGCCGACACCACCGTATCACAGGGGACTGCCTCGACGGTGCGCCGCAGCTCGTCCACCTGTTCCGGGCGGTACCCCATGGCGGGGAGCACGGGGCCGAGATGGGGGTAAGCCGCAAAGGCCCCGGCAATGGAACCGACCGCCCACGGCCTCGGATCGACCACCTCTGCGGCGCCAAACTCCCGGGCGGCCGCATACCCTGCCCCCGTCGGCATCCCGCCATGGGTGACGGTTGGCCCGTCCTCTATCACGAGCACCCGCTTCCCGGCAATGGCGGCAGAGTCGTCTACGGTGATGAGCGAAGCGCTTCTCACGACTTCGGCTTCCGGATTGATGCGCCTGACGGTTTCCTCCAGGTGGCTCACTACGCCAGGGGGGGCGGCGTTTACCTTGTTGACGATCACGAGATGGGCACGCCGCAGATTGACTTCCCCCGGATAGTAAGCAGTTTCATGCCCGGGCCGGAGCGGGTCGACCAGGACGATCTCCAGGTCTGGCCGAAAGAACGGAAAATCGTTGTTACCGCCGTCCCAGACGATCACCTCCCCTTCCCGTTCGGCCTCGCGAAGGACCCGTTCATAGTCGACACCTGCATAGACCACGATCCCACGGCTGACGAGGGGTTCAAACTCTTCCCGCTCCTCGATGGTACAGTGGTGCCGCTCCAAATCGTCGAAGCCGGCGAATCGCTCCACCGTCTCCACCCCCAGATCACCGTAGGGCATGGGATGGCGGACCACCACCGGCTTCACGCCGGCTTCGGCCAGCAGACCACAGAGATGGCGGGTCACCTGGCTCTTGCCGCAGCCGGTCCGCACTGCACACACCGAGATCACCGGCCGCCGGCTTGGGAGCATCGTCTCATCGGGGCCAATCAACCAAAAATCAGCGCCCGTCGCCAGCACCGTCGAAGCGGTGTGCATCAGCTCTTCATGGGAGATGTCACTGTAGGCGAAGACCACTTTCGAGACCCGGTGCTCCCTGACCAGTTCCGGTAGACGTGATTCCGGATAGATCGGAATTCCTTCCGGATAGAGGCGCCCTGCCAGAGAAGCCGGATAACTACGGTCAGCAATGAACGGAATCTGGGCGGCGGTGAATGCCACAACCCGGAACGACGGATTATCGCGGAAGACGGTGTTGAAATTGTGAAAGTCCCTTCCTGCGGCCCCCATGATGACAACGCGCTGCTCGTTCACTGAAGGCTCCTCACCGCGGAGGTGAAGATGTCGAGCGCCCGCTCCAGGTCGTCGTCGTCGGTTATGAGCGGCGGAATGAAGCGAACGATATTTCGCGCCGGCCCACAGTTGATCAGGATCAACCCCTCTTCGAGGCAACGGTTCATGATCTGTTCACACACCTGTCCGTCCGGATTTCCCGTTTCGTCGACAAACTCCACACCGATCATGCAGCCGAAGCCTCGCACGTCGCCAATGGCACGCGATTCCGCCGCCAGCTCATGTAAGCGGGTAAGTATCTGGATACCTATTTGGGTTCCGCGTTCCAGAAGATTCCCGTCCCTGATGGTATGGATCGTGGCAGATGCTGCAGCGCAGGATACGGGATTGCCGCCGAAGGTTGTCCCGTGGGCTCCCGATGGCCACTGAGACATGATCTCGCGGCGCGAGACGACAGCCGAAAGCGGAAAGCCTGACGCGATCCCCTTGGCGACCACCAGGATATCGGGTGTAACTCCATAGTGGTCGACAGCAAACCATGAGCCGGTTCGCCCCATCCCCGACTGCACCTCGTCAAAAATGAGCATGATCCCGTATCGGTCGCAGAGCTCGCGAAGCCCCGACAGAAACTCCCGGGGCGCGGGAACATACCCTCCTTCCCCCAGAAATGGCTCAATAATGAAGGCAGCCACCTCGTCGGGGTCAATATGGTGAACAAGGGTTTTCTCAATAAACCAGAGACAGCAGAGGTCACACTGGTCGGGGCTCTTCCTGAAGGGACATCTAAAGCAATAGGGATAGGGGACCTGATACACTGACGGGAGAAGCGGATGGTATCGCTTGCGGTAGATGGCAGAGCTGGTGGTGATTGACACGGCACCGAGCGTACGCCCGTGAAACGCGCCGGTAAAGCTGATGATCCCCTGCCGGCGCGTTACGAAGCGGGCGAGCTTTAAAGCCCCCTCCACGGCTTCGGCCCCCGAATTGCTGAAAAACACCATGTCCAGGCCATCGGGGGTAATGGAGACGAGGTCCTCCGCAGCAGTCACGGTGGCCGCGTTATGGTAAACCCCGCCGGTATGGACGAAGCGCTCCATCTGGCAGCGGGCCGCGGCCATGACCCGCACCGATTTATGGCCGATGTTCAGGACCGCCAGGCCGGAGGAAAAATCGAGGTAGCTCCTGCCATCGGCACCTTCGACATACACTCCGTCGGCATTCACCACGGTAATCGGCCAGTACAGGTGAAGAGCCGGCGTGAAGACATGGGCAGCGCGCGCAACAAGGTCATCATGATTCATAGTAGAATGTCCTCCCGAGATCCTATCAAATCCATTGCTTTTTTCTCGATTACCGGATAGAGTGAGAAAGTTTGATTAAAGCTGCATCACACGCATCCAACACCGCACGAGGAGCACCAATGAGTAAAGAAGAAGCAATCGAAGTAGAAGGTACGGTTATCGAACCACTTCCCAACGCCATGTTCCGTGTGAAGCTCGAGAACGACCACATCGTCCTGGCTCACATTTCCGGCAAGATGCGGAAGTATTTCATCAAGATTCTGCCGGGCGACAAGGTAACCGTCGAGCTTTCCCCGTATGATCTGACCAGAGGGCGCATCACCTACCGCGCCAAGTAGTGGCCCGAACATCGGGAGATGCCGCCGCGTCTCTCCGGGCGAAGCTCCGTTGCGTTCCGCATTGCGAGGGGCGCACCCTTGGTCGCCGACCGCAATCCTGTCCCGCTTCTCGCACAATTGACTCGAATCCGCAGGCTGATCCCGCCGGAATGACCCCTGCTTCATTCCACACCCTGACCCCTGTGGCTTTGGTTCAAATGAGCTCTGACCTTCATTAAGCTGTAAATTCAATTTTACGGGAAACACCGTGGCTGTCCAGAACGGCTCGGCTCATTCCGTACTTTTTACGGCGATTATGGTGCCTCTGGGCACTATTGTCGCAAAACACTACCAATCAGAAAAACGAGGATCGAAGTATGTACACTGTTGCTGACTTGAAAAAAGGACTGAAACTTACGCTGGACGGCGCCCCCTATGTGGTCGTTGCCTTTGAGTTTTCCAAGCCGGGCAAGGGCCAGGCGCTCTACCGCACCAAACTGAAAAACATGATCAGCGGGGTAACTCTCGACCGGACCTATCGTTCCGGCGAAACCTTTGAGCCTGCAAGCCTCGAGGAACGGAGGATGCAGTATCTTTACAAGGAAGATACCCACTACACCTTCATGGACAACCAGACGTTCGAGCAGGTGCAGATGAGCGAGGATGCCGTCGGCGATGCCAAGAACTTCCTCATCGACAACCTTGAAGTCGACATCCTCATCTTCGGCGAAAAGGCTATCGGTGTCACTCTTCCCAACTTCGTCAACCTGCGGGTCGTGCAGACCGATCCGTGGGTAAAGGGGGACACCTCCGGCAGTGACTCCAAACCCGCTACCATGGAAACCGGTTACGTCCTCCGCGTCCCCCCCTTTATCGAGGAGGGTGAAATGATTGTCGTCGACACGAGAACCGGTGAGTACTCGACACGGGTAAAAGGGTAGACAATGTCGCAAAACTGGGCCCTGGCCCGCAAGCGGGAAACGCTCCGGGCCAGGGCCCATATCGTTCAGCACATACGGAGTTTTTTCATTGAAGGGGGGTATCTCGAAGTGGAGACCCCCCTTCGTATTCCCGCCCCTGCCCCCGAATCGCACATCGACCCGGTCTGCGCCGACGGGTGGTATCTCCACACCTCCCCGGAAATCTGCATGAAGCGGCTGATGGCTGCAGATTTTGATCGCATTTTCCAGATATGCCACTGCTGGCGTGCCGGCGAACGCGGCAGGATGCACGTTCCGGAATTCACCATGCTCGAATGGTATCGTGCGGATGCCGATTATTTCGCGCTCATGGCCGAATGCGAAGAACTCGTCCGCTCGGTTGCGGTGAAATCCGGCATCGGCGGCAGCGTGTCGTTTCGGGGGAGCGAGATCGACCTCACCCCGCCGTGGGAACGGATAACGGTGCGGGAAGCCTTTGTCAAATTCGGTGGGATGAGGATGGATAAGGCGCTGGAAGATGATCTGTTCGACGAGGTGATGGTGGAACGGATAGAGCCGCAGTTGGGAAGAGTACGGCCGACTTTTATCTGCGATTATCCGGCAACACGCAGCGCCCTGGCCCGTTTGCGGGGGGATGATCCTACGGTCGCGGAGCGTTTTGAGCTCTATATTGCCGGGGTTGAACTGGCCAATGCATTTTCGGAACTGACAGACCCCGCCGAACAGCGACTCCGCTTCGAGCAGGAATCGGCGTACCGTGAATCTGTCGGCAACCTCCCCATTCCGCTTCCCGCGAAATTTCTCGACGAACTCGCCGATATGCCCCCATCCGCCGGCATTGCCCTCGGCGTCGACCGGCTGGTGATGATTCTCCTCGACGCCGCCACCATCGACGACGTGATCGCCTTCACACCGGAAGAACTCTAGCCATCACGACTAACCCGCCAGATCCTCATATTCGATGATCTCCCCGCAGTAATTGCGAAGAAGCCAGACATCTCCACGGCGACTCGCACAATCGGGAAGGAGCGGGATCTTCCCCTTCCCTCCCGGCGCATCAATGACGTAATACGGAGCCGCCATCCCCGAGGTGTGCCCGCGCAGCCGCTCCATGATCGAGAGCCCGGTATCGACCGTTGTCCGAAAATGGCGGGTTCCCCGCACCAGATCCATCTGGTGGATGTAGTACGGCCGGACGCGGATGGCGAGAAGCCGCTGCATGAGCAGCGCCATTACCGCCGGGTCGTCGTTGACACCCCGCAGGAGCACCGTCTGGTTGCCGAGTGGAATCCCCGCATTGGCCAACCGCGCACATGCGTGCGCAGCCTCCGGCGTAATTTCGCGGGGATGGTTGAAATGGGTGTTGACATAGAGCGGGTGATACCGCCGGAGCATCCGGCAGAGACGAAGCGTAATCCGTTCCGGCAGCGTAACGGGGGCACGGGTGCCGATTCTGACCATTTCCACGTGGGGGATCGCCGCCAACCGCGCGAGGATCAGCTCCAGAAAGTCGTCATCAAGGAGGAGCGGATCCCCTCCCGAAAGGATTACGTCGCGAATCTGAGGGGTTTCGGCAATGTAGCGAAGCGCGTCTTCGACCGTTCGGTCATCTGCCGACTGCCCCGGGCACCCGACCCGGCGTTTGCGCATACAGAAGCGGCAGTAGACAGCACATTCATTGGACACAAGCCAGACCACCCGGTCAGGGTAACGATGGATGAGACCGGGGACCGGTGAAAGCCGCTCCTCGTCAAGGGGGTCGGCTTGCTGGTCGTCCTCCAACTCCTGGAGATCGGGGACGCACTGCCGCCAGATCGGGTCTCCCACTCCCTGGATCAACCCGAGGTAGTGGCGGGTGATCCGGAGCGGATACCGCCGCACCACGGGGGCCAGGAGCGCCGGGTCCATGCCGAACTTCTCCGCAATCTCTTCCGGCGCGGTGACGCTTTCCGCGAGCCGGCGACGCCACAATTCCATCCCCTACTCCTTCTCCAAACGGACAAAGGCGGGGGACTTCCCCGCCTTCGCATCCCCTGATTTTGCGCTGACTTCTCTCAGACTTCCAGCGCGCCGATCAGTTCCTTTACATCATGGATACCATTTTGTTCCAGATACGTCTCCATCTCGCCGGCGATCCGCTGGGCAGCCGACGGATCGAGGAAGTTGGCCGTTCCCACCTGAACGGCAGACGCCCCGGCCAGCATGAACTCGAGGGCATCGGTTCCCGACATGATGCCGCCAATGCCAATAACCGGAATCTTCACCGCCCTGGCGACCTGCCATACCATCCTCAGCGCCACCGGCTTCACGGCAGGCCCGGAAAGGCCACCGGTCACATTCGCCAGCACCGGTCGGCGTCTCTTCACGTCTATGGCCATTCCGGTCAGGGTATTGATGAGAGAGAGCGCGTCGGCCTCAGCATCGGCACAGGCCCACGCCATTTCGACAATATCGGTTACGTTGGGAGAAAGTTTGGCGATAACCGGCTTGATGGTCGCCTCGCGTACCGCCTTGACCACTGAGTAGGCCGCCTTGGGATCGGTGCCGAAGACGATGCCGCCATGTTTCACGTTGGGACAGGAAATATTGATCTCGACCCCCGTCACCTCGGGAATCCGATCGAGTCGCTCGGCAAGTTCGGCATACTCCTCAACGGTATTGCCGAAGAAATTCACGATCACCGGCGTCGAAACGGTGCGCAGGAATGGTACCTTGTGCTCGACAAAGGCTTCGATACCCACGTTCTGAAGACCTATGGCATTCAGCATGCCGCCGGTCGTTTCCTGGATGCGCGGCGTCGGATTGCCGGCCTTGGGTTTGATGGAAAGTCCCTTGGTGATGATGGCGCCGATCGATTCCAGATCGACATAGTCCGCAAACTCCTCGCCATACCCGAAGGTCCCGGAGGCGGTCATGACCGGGTTTCTAAACGTTATACCCGCAATTTCGACAGAAAGATCAGGCTTGCTCATCGTAGCTCCACTATACCCATTTCAGTTGATCGAAGGCGAACACCGGCCCGTCCTTGCAGACGCAGCGGTAATCGGGGGTCTCGTCCGAATGTTCCTTCCCCTTGACGACGCACCCGAGGCAGGCCCCCATGCCGCAGGCCATGTACGCCTCGAGTGAAACCTGGCAGGGTGTGGCCGTGCGCTGGGCAATCTCTGCAACCGCCTTCAGCATCGGCATCGGACCGCAGGCGTACAGGGTCTTCCGGCTCCTGTTCTCACGGATGTGCCGTTCCATGACCTCGGTCACGAGGCCCCGGTCCCCCAGCGTGCCATCATCGGTCGAGACATACGTCTCCACACCGAGCCGCTCGAATTCCGTGACGCAGAGGATGTCGTCCCTGGTCCTCCCTCCGAGGAAAAACCGGACCCGGGAATGCTGCACCAGGGTCTTGGCCAGGTAGTAGAGCGGTGCAATGCCGATTCCGCCTCCGACAAGAATTTTCTCTTCTTCAGGGTCACCGAGATCAAAGCCGGCTCCCAGTGGCGCAATCACGTCAACATGGTCCCCGTGATGATAACCGGAAAGTGCCTCGGTACCCTTACCCACAACCTTGTACAACATTTCGAGGTAGGTGGCTGCTCCAAGGCCCGGGAACTCCGACTCGGCCACGCCGACGTCGAAGATGCCGAAGGGGCGGCGCAAAAGCGGATCAATCGCATCCCGAACCCGTACCATGATGAACTGACCCGGCTGCGAACCGGCCAGTTCCGGGGGGGCGGTCATCCGCATCCTGAAATAGCCCGGAGAGACCTCCTGATTGGAGATGACCGTCGATTTAAACTGCATCGGCTCTACCCTCACTGTCGTTTATTGTGTATGCCATCAAGATGGCGTCTTCTCCGTTCTCGTAATAACTCTTCCTGACGCCGACATCCTCGAAACCGATTCGCCGGTACAACGCTATGGCAGATTCGTTGGACACCCGGACCTCAAGTCCTACCGTTCTGACCCCGTGGGCAGCGAGGGCCGAGATGGCCGTGTCTACCAGCATCCTGCCAACGCCTCGCCCCCTGCAATCGCGGCGAACGGCCACATCCAGTATCTCGCCTTCATCCAGGACAAACGTCGCGCAGATGTAGCCCGCAAGCTGACCTTGCCCGATTCGGGCAATAAGGGGGAGAGAACGGTGAGAATCTATTTCTGCAAGGAAGTGATCCCTGGTCCAGGGCCGGGGGAATGAGTCCGTTTCAATCGCGATTACCTCGTCGAGATCGGCGGCGGTCATCGGATGAATTGTGGCAGCGTCGAGATCCATCTCGGGCAGCATCTTAAGCGAAGCTCACCCCGCTTGTAAACTGTTTTTTCGGGCAGTTGCAGCGCCAGATAGGGTTTGACTTTTGCCTGCTCATGGGTTAAATTTTCTTCCTCATTTCACGGGAGGAACAGCTTGAACGATACCGGAGTAACCTACAAGGATGCAGGCGTTGACATCGACGCCGGCAATACGTTTGTCAAGATGATCAAGCCGTTCGTAAAGGCCACGTCGCGGCCGGAGGTCATCTCCGACATCGGCGGATTTGGCGGCCTGTTTTCGCTGAATGCCAGCAAATACAAGAATCCGGTACTGGTTTCCGGCACCGACGGTGTAGGAACCAAGCTCAAGATTGCCATGATGGCTGACCGCCACGATACCGTCGGTATCGACCTGGTGGCGATGTGCGTGAACGATATCGTCGTCCAGGGGGCCGAGCCCCTTTTCTTTCTCGATTATTTTGCCACCGGCAAACTCGATCCGGCCAAGGGAGCCGAACTCGTCAAGGGGATTTCCGAGGGGTGTGTTCAGGCCGGCTGTGCGCTCATCGGCGGTGAAACCGCAGAGATGCCCGGTTTTTACCAGCCCGGCGAATACGATCTTGCAGGATTCACCGTCGGCGTCGTGGACCGCGAAAAGATCATCGACGGCTCGTCCATCACCGTCGGCAACAAACTCATCGGCATAGCCTCAAGCGGTCTCCACAGCAACGGCTATTCTCTGGCCCGCAAGGTCATCTTCGATGTCATGGGGCTCGGGATCAACGACACCCTCCCGGGACTTTCCCAGAGCGTGGCCGACGCCCTTCTCACCCCCACTCGGATTTACGTTAAATCGGTTCTCAACCTCCTGCGTGATTTCCGCATCAACGGCATTGCTCACATCACCGGCGGAGGACTTCTGGAGAACGTGCCGCGTGTCCTTCCGAAAGGATGCAAAGCGGTCATTCGACTCGACAGCTGGGCAGTTCCCGACATCTTCCGCATTATTCAGGATGCCGGCAAGATTGACATGGCTGAGATGCACCGCACCTTCAACTGTGGCATCGGCATGGTCCTGGCCGTACCGGAAAAAGAGGCCGACGAAATTCTGATCCGCCTCTCGGGACTTCATGAGAAAGCTTTTGTTATCGGCGAGGTAGCAAAATGCGATGCCGGCACTGAATCCGTAGACCTCATCTGAACCAAATCATATCTGTCGTCCCAAACGGATACCGAGTAATGGCTGAACCACTGAAAATTGGCGTACTGGCCTCCGGAAACGGCTCGAACCTTCAAGCCATTATCGATCAGGTTGAAACGGGCGTCATCCAGGCCCGGATAGCCTGCGTTATTGCCAACAAATCCGATGCCTTCGCACTGGAGCGGGCGAAACGGCACGGGATACCGGCTTTCTTTCTGGATCACCGCGCCTTTGCCGGCCGCGAGGCTTACGATGCTGCCGTCGTCGAGACACTCCGGGGGTACGGCGTCCGCCTTGTGGTGCTGGCCGGCTTCATGAGAATCATAACGCCGGTCCTCCTCGAAGCGTTCCCCCTTTCGATCATGAACATCCATCCAGCGCTTCTTCCCGCATTCCCCGGACTCCACGCCCAAAGGCAGGCGCTCCAGTACGGGGCAAAGATTTCCGGCTGTACGGTTCATTTCGTGGACGAAGGAACGGATACGGGCCCCATTGTTATCCAGGCGGCTGTGCCGGTCATGGGCAATGATACCGAGGAGACGCTTGCCGCCAGGATCCAGGTTGAAGAGCATCGCATCTACCCCCAAGCGGTCAGACTCTTCGCGGAAGGCCGGCTGCAGGTTGTGGGCCGCAAAGTAACCATTACCGATGTGATCAGTACCCAATCATGACGAAAGTCAGCATTTCACCGATGGCTGCAGCCTATGCTCATGCGGGGAAAGGGAACGTGATATGAACAGGGTCATTATCCTTCTGATTGCATCTTTGTGGTGGGCATCGCTGGCAGCGGGTGCGGACACCCTCGTGTTCCCATCCAAAAATGGAAACGTTGCGTTCAATCACAAAAAGCACAACGACATGTTGCGTGAATGCAGATTTTGCCACGACAAGTCCCCGGGCAGAATCGCCGGCTTCGGGAAAGACTTTGCACATAAGACCTGCAAGGGATGCCATGAACTGCGGGGTGCGGGACCGACCAAGTGCGGGTTGTGCCACAAGAAGTAGTATTCACCGATTCAGAGAGCAAATCAAAAGCCGGTTCCAATGGGAACCGGCTTTTTCGTTTCAGACGTCACTCGAAAGTTTCGGGCGCCTCATTCTCGCCCTTGAACCATTTATCGAACCAACTTCTGTGGTCTTTCGAGGCCAGAATTCTCAGGTCGTTGGGACCAAGCCAGACACCGCCACACCCGGGGCATTTGTCGAGCGGCACTCCTCTGAATGTCATGGCTTCAATCTCGTCTCCACATTTGGGACAACGATCCTTGCAGAGTTCACGGATGAGTTTTTCTTTCGTTTCTGCGCGCATCTGCTCGATCTTTTCCCGATCCTGCCTGAAGATATACTGATTCTCCAATGCCTTCTCGCGCTCTTGCCAGATGTTTTTCATGGTGTGGTCCCTCCCGCACGATAGCGCTTTCCCTTAGTAGCAGTATACCAGATCGCGTTCATCGCGCAGGACTCACCTCGGATTCAACGCCTGTGGCACCTAAACCATTCAGCAAGGGACGTCCATTCGTATCCATCGAAATCCATCAGCACTGCAGTCGGTATGAAGGTATCCAATTCCAGGAATAAATCTCCCGTGAGCTCCTGGGAGAATTGCCGGAACAACTGGACCTCACGGCGGAAGATCGACGACAATTCCCCCCGGAGTCGTCTGTCGTCAAGCGGATCTTCACTGACAAAATTATGGCTGCACCACTCGTCGTGGAGCACCTCTCCGGAAACGTCAACGAGTGGGATTCCGTGAAGCCGGCAGGTCATGGGTCGATACGGGTAGATGAGACAGTTTCCGTCAGACCCGATCAGGGGACAGGGCGTTTCATCATCATCCGGCATGAGAAGTTCCCAGTCATCCTCGGGGCGATAATTGAGGAGATACGGTTCCGTAAACTCAGGCCAGTGCTCTCGGAATCCATCGGAGCGTTTTCGGCACCGGTCGAGAACCTGCGACCTGGTACCTTCATCGAGCTGATTGAAGCCAGCCTTCAGGTACGCAGCGTCGAGAAGCGTAATGTCAAAGAGACCGCGGCAGCATTCGGAACATCCCTCACTGCAGCGGATTGATGTCCCTGCACTGCTGAGGCAATGGTGAAACCAGCGGTCCACCTCGGAAAGAAGAGCGCCGTATTCGGAAAGTATTCGATCCATAATGCCCCAAAAAAGAAGGCGGGAGAGCTTCCCCGCCTTTGCTATGCTGAATGTTTCGCTCCGCCGGAGACGTTACGCGAGAAGGTCTGCCTTGGTGAAGATGGTCTTCAGCCAGAACCCCTCTTTTTCAATGTTCTCGCGCCCCCCCTCCTGACGGTCGACGAGGGAGACGATGCCGAGAACCTCAAGCCCTTCCTCTTCCGCACGGCGGACCGCTTTCATGGAGGAGCCGCCCGTGGTGACGACGTCCTCCACAATGATGACCTTAGAGCTGGGAGGAAGATTCTTCCGCCCCTCAAGCCATTGACCGGTGCCATGACCTTTCGGCTCCTTGCGGATGATAAAGGCGTGCATCGGCCGCCCCTCGAGATAGGCAGCAATGGAGGTGGCGGTGGCAATGGGGTCGGCTCCCAAGGTGATCCCCCCTACCCCCTGAACACCTTCCACGTCCTTGATGGCTTCATAGAACAGCTTACCGACCAGGAGTCCGCCCTCTGCATGGAGGGTGGTCTGCTTCCCGTCGAAGTAAAAATCGCTCTCGCGTCCCGAGGCGAGAGTGACTTTCCGCTTTTCATAGGAGAGCTGCAGGATGATTTGTTTGAGTCGTTCCCTATCGGTCATTATCGAAGGTGCTCCTTTCAGAAGAGGTCAAGCTGGGGTTCAGCCGCCAATTTGGGGAATCGGATGGGGTAGCCGCCGGAGAAGCAGGCCTTGCAGTAGGGGTTCGTACCGGTCCCCACGGCCTCCAGCAGACCTTCCTCGGACAGGTATCCGAGGGAATCGGCAGTGATATACCGCCTGATCTCGTCAATGGTGTGCGACGATGAAATGAGCTCTTTCCGGGTCGGCGTGTCGATGCCGTAGTAGCAGGGATAGCTCGTCGGCGGAGAGGAAATGCGGACATGAACCTCTTTGGCACCGGCATTGCGCACCATCTTGACTATCTTGCGCGACGTCGTGCCGCGGACGATGGAATCGTCGATGACCACGACCCGCTTCCCCTTCAGGATGTCACGCACGGGATTGAGCTTGATCTTGACGCCGAAATGGCGGATCGATTGCTGGGGCTCGATGAAGGTCCTGCCGATGTAGTGATTGCGGATGAGACCGAGCTCGAAGGGAATCCCCGATTCCTGGGCATAGCCGAGGGCCGCGGGAACTCCCGAATCCGGAACCGGAATGACGATATCGGCGTCGACCTGGTGCTCGCGAGCAAGCTGGCGCCCGAATTCCTTCCGCACCATGTAGACGTTCTTGCCGAAAATGTACGAATCCGGGCGGGCGAAGTAGACAAACTCGAAGATACAGGGCGCCGCTTCGGTCTTGGCGAGAGGAAAATGGGAGGAGACGCCATCCTTGGTGATGACAACGATCTCCCCCGGCTCGATCTCACGGATGAACTCGGCCTCGATAAGGTCAAGGGCACAGCTTTCGGAGGCGACCACCCACCCTTCGCCAAGCTTTCCGAGGCACAGGGGGCGGAATCCCTGGGGGTCGCGGGCGGCGATCATGCGGGTCTCCGTGAGGAAGAGAAGACAGTAAGCCCCCTTAACCCTCCCGAGAGCCTCGGCGATACGGTCTTCCAACGAATTCTGCTTGGACGTGGCGAGAAGGTGCAGGAGCACCTCCGTATCCATGGTGGTCTGGAAGATGGAGCCCCAGGCCTCCAGCTCGTCCTTCACCGTCTGGGCGTTCACAAGGTTGCCGTTGTGCGCGACGGCGATGGAGCCTCGGGAGTAGTCGACCATGATCGGTTGGACGTTCTTGATGACCGAATCTCCGGTAGTGGAGTACCGGACATGACCGATGGCCGAGCGCCCCGGCAGTTTCTTGAATATCTCCTGGTCGCCGAAGACATCCGCCACAAGCCCCATGCTCTTGTGGGAGAAGAGGGTCCTGCCGTCCGACGACACGATGCCGCAGCTCTCCTGGCCGCGGTGCTGCAGGGCATAAAGGCCGAGGTAGGTCAGGTTGGCTGCTTCCGGATGCCCATAAACACCAAAAATGCCACACTCTTCCGTTGGTCTGTAAAGCTTCATTACGTCTCCATGTACGATAAAAGCGGCTGCACGATTACAGCCGCCCGGGTGTTACAGCAGATTCTTCCTGGCATACTCTGAGGCATTCTTGAAAAGGATGAGTCCGTCGCCTTCCTCGGGAAGCTCTTCGCGGGTCCAGCGCGGATGGTTGATCCGGTGGACGAAAGCCTCGGGATGCGGCATCATCCCCATGAGACGGCCGGTTTCGTTGCAGAGTCCCGCAATGGCATTCACCGAGCCGTTCGGATTGAGAGGAAACTCCATGGTAGGCGTTGCATAAGAGCTGTCGGAATACTTGAAGACCGCCAGATGCTTCGCCTCGATGGTGTCCAGGGTTGCCTGGCTGTCGACAACGAATTTCCCCTCGCCGTGGCGGATCGGAAGGTACAGCCCCTTCGCTACCCCTTTCGTGTAGACGCATGTCGAAGCGGAATCGGTCTTGAGATACACCCACCGGTCCTGGAACCGGCCGCAGTCGTTGAAGGTAAGGGTCGCTGCCTGTGTCAGATAGCGCCCGTCAAACGCAGGCAAAAGCCCCATCTTCACCATCAGCTGGAAGCCGTTGCAGACACCGAGAATCAGCTTGCCGTCAGCGATGAAGCGTGTCAGCTGATCGAGCAGGTGTTCACGGAGATCGTCGACCTTTGCGTATTTGAGCCGGTTGGCCTGGGCCTTGGCACTGCCGAGATCGTCTCCGTCGAGAAACCCGCCGGTCAGATTCAGGAAGTGGAAATTGTCCAGCCTCACCTCACCCGCCAATAGATCGGAAATATGGGCAATGACGACATCGTCGAAACCGCCGAGCCGGCAGGCATGGGCCGCCTCCGTCTCGCAGTTGGTACCGTTGCCGGTCATGACTATCGCTCGTGCTTTCGCCATCTTACAGCTCCCTCAGCGGGCTCTGCCACGCTTGCTTGAGTTCGTCTATCCGCTCGTTGATCACCGGTGTACCTGCCAGGCCGTCAATACGCAGAACGGCCTCCTCCGTAACAACCCCGATGGCCGAAACTCCACATTCCCCCATCACCGACTCAAAGGCCTGACGGTGATGGGGGCGGATGGTTACCAGATGCCGCGAAGCCGATTCGGAGAAGAGCAGAACGGCATCGTTCTTCTCGGTGCTGTCACCGCTCCACCGGACGCTCTTCAGGTCGGCCGAGATCCCGAAGCCGCCGGCAAAGGCCTTTTCCGCCAGGGCCACGGCGAGGCCACCGTCGGAAAGATCATGACAGGAGGCGACCAACCCGTCGGTAATGGCCCGGTGGAGCGCGCGGTAACGCGTAAGGGCAGCCTCGGCATTGACCTTCGGCACATTGTTGCCGATCTCCCCGCGGAGGGCGAAGTACTCGGAGCCACCAAGCTCGTTTGCCGTTTCACCAAGAAGGTAGACGATATCTTCGGGGCGCTTGACGTCCATGGTGACGGCCTTGCGCACATCATCGATCTTGCCGATGACCGAGAAGAGGAGCGTCGGCGGAATGGAAATCTTGACCGCTCCGTCGTAAAAGTCGTTTTTCATGGAATCCTTGCCGGAAATGAGGGGGATGCCATAGGCGACGCAGTAGTCGTACAATGCCTTGTTGGAGCGGACCAGCTGGGCCATCTTGTACTCGCCGTCCGGCGTCTTCTCCGACTGGACCGGATCGCACCAGCAGAAGTTGTCGAGTCCGGACACCAGATCCAGCGAGCCGCCGACGGCCACGTAGTTGCGCAATCCCTCGTCGATGGCGTTGGCGGTCATGTGATAGGTATCGATGTCGCTGTAGCGGGGGCAGATGCCGTGGCCCACCACGACCCCCTCGAAGGAATCAAGCACCGGACGAACCACGGCTGCGTCGGAAGGACCGTCGTTGGCAACGCCCGTGAAGGGCTTCACCACGCTCCCCCCCTGAACCTCGTGGTCATAACGGCGGACCACCGACTCTTTGGAACAGATGTTGAGCGCGCCGAGAAGTTGCTTGAGATCGGCGGTATAATCGGACGAAACCTCGATGGCCGGTTCCTCGTGCCGCTTGATCTCCCAGACCCCCCGCATCTCCATGGGAGGGAGCCCCTCATGGAGAAAGCTGATCGGCAGATAGGCGATGGTCCGCTCGCCGAACTCGATATGAAAGATGCCCGTATCGGTGAATTCACCGAGCACCGTTGCCTCCACTCCGAAGCGCTTCGCCATGGCCAGGAATTCGTCGATATGGGCCGGCGGCACGGCGAGGCTCATCCGCTCCTGGGCCTCGGAGATGAGAATCTCCCAAGGATCGAGTCCCGGATATTTGAGCGGCGCCCTTGAGAGATCCATCCGGCAGCCGCCGCACTCCTTGGCCATCTCGCCGACCGATGAGGAGAGCCCGCCAGCACCGTTGTCGGTGATGAAGTTGTAGAGTCCCCTGTCACGGGCACGGATGAGGAAGTCGGTCATCCGCTTCTGGGTGATCGGATCGCCGATCTGGACGGCGGTCACCGGGGAATTTTCGTTCAGCTCCTCAGACGAGAAGGTGGCACCGTGGATGCCGTCCTTGCCGATCCGTCCGCCGGTCATGACGATGAGGTCGCCCGGATTGATATGTTTCTCGTGGGCCGGCTTGCCGTTGATGGTGGCCGGCATGAGACCGGCGGTACCGCAGAAGACCAAGGGCTTGCCGGCAAAGCGGTCATCGAAGACCAGAGAACCGTTCACCGTCGGGATGCCGCTCTTGTTCCCGCCGTGTTCCACCCCTTCCACAACCCCTTCATAGATGCGACGGGGATGCAGGAGACGACTGGGGAGCGGTTTTTCGTAGAACGGAGAGGCAAAGCAGAAGACATCGGTGTTAAAGATAAGCCGGGCCCCCATGCCAGTGCCGAAGGGATCGCGGTTAACGCCGACGATGCCGGTCAGGGCCCCGCCGTAGGGATCGAGTGCCGACGGAGAATTGTGGGTCTCGACCTTGAAGACCAGTGACCAGTCATCGTTAAACCTGATGACGCCCGCGTTGTCCTTGAACACTGACAGGCAGTAGTCATTCTCCCCCTGCTGCTGGCGAACCGTGGCCGTGGTCCGCTGGATGTAACTCTTGAACAGGGACTTGATCTCTTCGCGATTCCCGTGCTCATCGATGTACTCGACGTTTCCGGAGAAGATCTTGTGCTTGCAGTGCTCGGACCAGGTCTGGGCCAGCGCCTCAAGCTCCGCATCGGTCGGTTTGTCCGAAAGCCCCATCTCCTGGCGTTTGGCAAGGACCGCGGGATCACGATAGTGAGCCTGGATGATCTTCATCTCATCAAGGGTGAGGGCCAGTACCCCATCCTTGCTGATCCGCATCAGCTCCTCGTCCGTAACGTTCAGATCGATTTCGCGCACTTGGCTCCGGGTCTCGGCGGTAACCTTCGGAACGGAGACGGGTACCCCTCCCTGGGCCATGAATTCGGCCTGGTCGAGGATGACGAAACGCTGAATGAGGGTGTTGCACAGCAGGTCTTTTGCAATCCGTTCCACGTCGGTTCGGGATAGCGCACCGTTCAGCAGATACTGGACCGATGTATAGACCCCCTCTCCCGCAGCGAAGGGGCGACCGGATATGTACTCGATCGCTTCACGGGCGGTCCGACCGACGTTGTCGGTAACGCCGGGGCGAAACCCGACCTCAACGAGGAAATCGAACCCCGTCGCCACCGGCCGGTCGATGCTCCAGTCCTGAATGACCGGATCGCAGAAAGGCTCAGAGGCCGCCTTCACCAGATCGTCCTCGGCCAGCTCGGCATCCACGGTGTAGACGTCGATGGTCCGGACGCCTTCAACCGAAAGATGGAGGAAATGTTCGATTTCGCGCTTGATCCGCTCGCCGCGGGCGTCGCGTACCCCATTCCTGAGGGCTATCTCGATTCGTCTCGCCATTACTGTTCCTTTTCCAAGAAAACTGTCCGGGTCGGGAACGGAATCTCGATTCCCTCCTCCCGGAAACGGGTTATGATACGTTCGTTGATACGATCGGTGGTCGCAAAGACCCGACCATAATCCTCAACCCAGAAGAAGAGCGCCATATTGAGGGCGCTTTCGCCAAAGGAGACCAGAAAAGCCTCCGGAGCGGGATCCCTGAGTACATCGGGAAAGTCGAGGGCCGTCTCGGTCAGGATTCGCTTCACGATCCCCACATCGCTCCCATATCCGACGCCGACGCTCACCTTTCCCTTGGCACGCATATCGGGAAACGCCATGTTGATGATCGTCGTGTTGCATAGTTCGGAGTTTGGGATGATGAGGAGCGTGTTGTCGACGGTTTTGATTTTGGTGGTGCGGAGCCCGATATCGGCAACGTCCCCCCACTGACCGGAGGTGAGCTGGACGCGGTCGCCGATCCGGAACGGCCGGTCCACCATGAGGGTGAAACCTGAAATCATGTTGGCCAGGGTATCCTTGGCCGCCATACCGATGGCCAGAGAACCGATTCCGAGGGCGGTCACGACCGACAGGATGTCGTAGTTGAAATGCCGCAGCGTCACCATCAGGGCAATGCCCGCGAGGAAGATGGTGATCAGTTTTTCGAGCGGTGGGATGATCTGCCGGTCCACCCCCGTCCCGTGGCGCTCGGCGAGGCGCGTGCCGTACCACACCAAAAGCTCGTCGATTGCGCGCCAGGCGATGTTGGTGACGACTATGACGTTGAGAATGAACACGGCGCCCGACAGGGCAACATGGGCCTTCTCGGGCAGCGGCAGGGACTTTACGGCGAAGTAGAGACCTGCCAGCACCACGAGGAGGCACGTGGGCGGCGTCACCCGCCTGAGGATCCGGTCGTCCAGATCAGTGCGCGTGAACGACGTCAGCCGCGGAGCCCAACGGGTCAGAAGATAACGGGCGACGAGCGAAAGAACCCAGTAGAAAGTGAAGATGACGACAGCCGCCAGGAGTTCTTTGAGCCAGAACACCAGAGAGTTGTCGCCCGCTCCGCTTCTGAAGAGCTCGAGGATATTATCCACCGAAGACCCTCGAGAAAATGGTGTCTACGTGCTTGAGGTGATAGTTGAGGTCAAATGCCTCGCAAATCTCTTCCTCAGGGAGGTACCCCCTCACCTCGTCATCGGCCAGGAGCTCGGTCTGGAAATCCTTTCCCTGCTCCCACACCTTCATGGCGTTGCGCTGGACGAGCTCGTAGGCCTTTTCGCGGGAAGCGCCGGCAGTGGCCAGTTTAAGCAGGACGCGCTGCGAAAAGATAAGTCCCCGCATGAGGTTGAGGTTTTTCATCATGTTTTCGGGATAGACCACGAGGTTATCGATGAGACCGATGCAGCGGTTGAGCATGAAATCCATCACGATCGTCGCGTCCGGACCGATGATCCGTTCTACGGAGGAGTGGGAGATGTCGCGCTCGTGCCAGAGCGGCACGTTCTCCAGAGCCGATACGGCGTAACCGCGCACCAGGCGGGCCAATCCGGTGAGGTTCTCGGACAGGACCGGGTTACGCTTGTGCGGCATGGCCGACGATCCCTTCTGCCCCTTGCTGAAGAACTCCTCGGCCTCCAGGACCTCCGTCCGCTGAAGATGACGGATCTCGACGGCGAACTTCTCGATGGAGCTTGCGATAATCGCCAGCGTCGAGAAGAACTCGGCGTGGCGGTCGCGCTGGATGACCTGCGTTGCGCAGGGAGCGGGCTTCAGCCCCGCCTTGAGGCAGACGTACTCCTCGACCCGGGGATCGATATTCGCGAAGGTGCCGACCGCACCGGAAATCTTCCCGTAAGCCACGGTCTCTCGAGCCGCCTCCATCCGGCGGAGGTTTCGGCGCATCTCGTCATACCAGAGCGCCATCTTGATACCGAAAGTCACCGGTTCTGCATGGATTCCGTGGGAACGCCCCATCATCGGGGTATCCTTGTGCTCGAGTGCCCGGCGCTTGATAACCTCCATCAGGCGCTTGATGTCCTCAATAATGAGGTCGGAGGCCTCTGCAAGCAGCATGGCGAAAGAGGTGTCGAGAACATCCGAAGAGGTGAGCCCAAGATGGACAAAGCGCGAATCGTCACCGATGTAATCGGCGACCGAGGTGAGGAAGGCGATGACGTCATGCTTTACGGTCCGCTCGATCTCGTCAATGCGCTCCACGTCAAAGTTGGCCTTGGACTTGATCCGCTCGACCGCTTCCGCCGGAATGTTTCCCAGGTCAGCATGGGCCTCGCAGGCGTAGATTTCGATGTCAAGCCACTTCTGGTAGCGGTTCCTCGGCTCCCAGATGCGGGTCATTTCAGGACGGCTGTAACGTTCGATCACGGTAGATTCTCCTTCGTCGAAAACGGAAGTAAAAGGGCTGACTTCGCGTCGGCCCTGCGATGATCAGAGGCGGAGGACTTCACTTGGCTGGGACTGTTCACCGACAATGAGCCGGGGCAAGCAGACGCTCTGCGAGTTCAAGAGGTTCTGTGTCACGTCCCGTGCAACGGTCGGGTCGTTGTTGATTTCGGAAAGGTGTGCAAGGAAAAGGCCTTTAAGACCGGGGCTCAGTAAATCCGACAGCAGGGCCGCAGAATCGTTATTGGAAAGATGCCCGTGACGGGATTTGATCCGTTGTTTAAGGTGCCAGGGATAGGGGCCATTGATGAGCATCTCTTCGTCATGATTCGATTCGAGCACCAGCACCCGGCAATCCTTGAGCTTTTCGGCAACGAGACGGGTCGCGACGCCGAAATCGGTGGCGACACCGACCTTACCTTCACCACTTTCGAAGGTGAATCCGACCGGGTCACAGGCATCGTGGGTAATGGGAAAAGGATCGACCAGAATATCCCGGCACATGAACGAGTAACCCGATTCGAACTCGGTAACCACCACTCCCGAGAGTGCGTCTCCCAATGCCCGATGTGTCGGATAACTTACATAGACGGGCAGATGATACTTACGGGCAAGCACCCCTACCCCGCGTACATGGTCTACGTGTTCATGACTGACGAACAGGCCGTCCAGATCAGCGGCATCGACACCGATAGCAGCGAGCCGCCGCACGATCTCCCGCGCCGAAAGCCCTGCGTCAACAAGGACCCTGCTCTCGCCCGATTCGACATAAAGGGAGTTCCCCTTGCTTCCGCTGGCGAGCAGGCAGACCTTCACGAACCCTCCGATTTATTGGCCCCAAAGACGCTGGCCCAGCCCCATGGCATAACCAATTTTTTATACCGAAATGCCGGCAGATATTCAAGGTGAAACACGGTAGTTTTTTTTAATTAACAGGAGAGTTGTTACTTGAGAAGATTCAGGTAATCTATCGTGCCATCGCCGGTGACGGGATTAAGAGGCAAAACGATATGGAATGTGGAGCCGGGGAAGTACTCCGGATTGTAACCGGGGGACTCGACCCAGACCTCTCCTCCGTGCATCTCGACGATTCCCTTTGCTATCGACAGACCAAGTCCGGCTCCGCGAGCTTTGAAGGCGACCTTGCCGGAACTGTGCTCCTCTATATTGCCGGCCTCGTAAAATTTGTCGAAGATTCGGAGCTGGTCGTCAATATCGATGCCGATTCCGGTATCGGCAACGGTTATCTCTACGTAAAGGTGCTGATCCTTGCCTATGTTGACCACCTGCTGCACCGGTTCGGCCGACGGAGACTGCTTGGACCGCAGGAGGTATTTTGCCCGGGTCGAAACCGTGATTTTCCCCGCATCGGGAGTAAATTTGATGGCATTTCCAATGACATTCGAAAGCAGCTGCATCAACCGAACACTGTCTCCATTTATCAAGGGGATCGTCTCGTCCAATTCCAGGCCGATCTGCTGCTTGCGCATCGAAACGAAAAAACGAAGCTCATTGACGGAATCCGATACCAACTGATTGACGTTGACCTCATCCAAGCGCAGCTGGAGTCGCTTTTCGTCGATCATGGAGATGTCCACCATATCCTTGACAATGCCGTCAAGCCTTGCAGCGGCGTTGGCAATGTTCTGGATCATCTCCAGGATGTTGTGATCGACCTTGTCGGGAATATCGGACAGAATCAGTTCCGCATATCCCATGATGACCGTGAGGGGAGTTTTGAGCTCATGGGAGGCGATGCCGAGGAACGAGTCTTTCATCTTGTTGAGGCGCGCCAAGTCGGTGGCGCTTTTTTCAAGGTTGAAGAGAATCTCTCGTTCCCTCGTTACATCCCGAATGATGGCCTGAATGAGTTTTTCGCTCCCGATGGTAACGATATTGGCATGGATGAGGCCAACAACGTGTTCGCCCGTCGTACGCTGGAAATGTATTTCTTCAGCTACCGGCTTGCCCTTCCCTGCCTGCTGAAAAAAAGAATAGACTACCGGCGCGTTGAGTGCTCCGATATGGGTAAGCATTCGGCCAAGGGGGAACCCGACAATTTCATCGGAAGTATGTCCAAAAAACTCCTCCGCCATCTTGTTGACCATTTTGACGATCTCATTCTCATCAATAACGACAATGGCATCGCTTGCATCTTCAAGAAGCGACTTATAAAGTTCTTCCGATTTTTCGAGATCGAGACTCAAGGTTTCGAGCTTGAGGTATGAAGAGTGAAGGTCATTGTGAATATTCTCAAGCTCCTGATAATTGCGTCTGATCTCCTCTTCCCTGTTTCTGAGAGCCTCTGACATGACATTGACACTCTTTGCCAGTTCATCGAATTCGTAAACAGGTAGTGACTTGATTCTCTGTTCAAAATCCCCTTCTGAAATCTTCTTTACCCCGCTGAGCAGAGCAGAAATCGGTTGAACAATGCTTCTTTTGACAAATATGACCACCAGTGAGAAGGAAATGAGGAAAAAAAGCGCGAGAACCATCAGGGAGCGAAGGATGATACGGTCAACCTTTTGCCCTACCACATCATCGGAAAAACCGATATGAATGAGCGCGACCTGCTTGCCGTCAGGTGCTCGAACCGGTGTGACGGTGTCGTAGTACGCGTTCTCGTCGCCGATCAGATGAATGCTCTGGTCCAGTCGCGTGGTAAACGCCTTCTTAATTATGTCAAAGCGGAGTCTGCTGAGGGAGGCATCGTTGAAAAACAAGACATTGCCTTCGCTGTCGGTAATGACGCAGTAGGCAATCTCGGGGCTGGCCTGCACAAGTTCGCGACAACGCTCTGTCAATCCGGTGATTTCACGCACATCGAGGCCGAGCCCGACAACCTTTTCAATGCTCGCTTTGAGCGACGTGCCAAGGCTTTGCGATCTCAGGATAAGGGCCTGAACATAATCACGCCGAAACCCCACGATATCCATCCCCGAGTTTGCGGCAATGGTCAGGAACAGAATCGCAAAAGCGAGCAATATGATCCGTTTTTCAAGAGTATTCTTCATTAAAATAGTAAGAGGCAAGTGACCTTGGATATTTCTTCACTTTCACATAGTAGCACAACTGACGCAGCAGGCTCACGCATTAATTTGTTCGCCAGCATCGCCCGTGGGGCCTTATCGGAAGAGGGTTCAGCGTCGTGAAAAGAAGTTGACGTTGGGAGGGTAACTCTATATTATTGTCGCGTTTATAGCATAGCCATCAGGCTTGCACATACTTACTTTAACGGGAGGGATCAATGGCTCTAAGGGTTGCAATCAATGGTTTCGGAAGAATCGGGCGTTCCGTGCTCCGTGCAGTGTATAAGGAGAAAGGAATTGAGATCGTCGCCATTAACGACCTCACCGATGCCAAGACTCTGGCACATCTTCTCAAGTACGACTCTATCCATGGCATTTTCCCTGCCAAGGTTGAAGTCGGAACCAACGAGATTATTGTCAATGGCAAGGCCATCAAGATTATTGCCGAGCGCAACCCGGAACAACTCCCCTGGAAGAAAGAAAAAATTGATGTAGTTCTTGAGTCGACCGGCCTCTTCACTGCGCGGGAGAAGGCGGAACTGCACCTCAAGGCAGGCGCCAAGAAGGTTATTATTTCTGCCCCGGCCACCAATGAAGACATTACCATTGTCATGGGCGTTAACCACACCGCCTATGACTCGAAGAAACACAACATTATCTCCAACGCATCCTGCACTACCAACTGCCTCGCGCCGGTTGCCAAGATTCTGCACGAAACCTTCGGAATCGAGAAAGGTCTCGTGACCACCGTCCATTCTTATACTAACGACCAGCAGATTCTCGACCTCCCCCACAAAGACCTGCGCCGGGCACGCGCCGCAGCCATGTCGATGATTCCCACAACAACCGGTGCCGCCAAGGCAGTTTCACTGGTATTGCCCGAACTCAAAGGCAAGCTTGATGGCATGGCAATCAGGGTTCCGACCCCCAATGTCTCCGTGGTTGACCTTGTGGCTACTCTCAAAAAGAAGACAGATGCCGAAAAGGTAAACGCTGCCCTCAAAAAAGCATCCAAAGGCGCTCTCAAAGGAATTCTCGGATTCAGCGAAGACCCGCTCGTATCAATCGACTTCAATGGCAACAACCTCTCGTCCATCGTTGATGCGAGCTGCACCAAGGTACTCGACGGTAACATGGTCAAGGTCCTTTCCTGGTACGATAACGAGACCGGCTTCTCCTATCGCGTTGTCGACCTCCTGAAACTGATCGCAAAATAAGCCCATGCCAACAAAAAGAGGGGGGAGTAATCCCCCCTCTTTTTGCGTAACAGAGCACCCCCCAGCCCCCACCCCACATCAACCAATTGAGTCCATCTGCTTCAGGAGGAATCCAATGTCAATCCGGTACATTGATGAGATTACGGATCTTGCAGGGAAAAAAGTGTTTATAAGGGTCGACTTCAACGTCCCCCTCGACGAACACCAGAACATCACGGAAGATACGCGGATAAGGGCAGTTCTCCCTACTATCAACTATGCCCTCGATGCCGGTGCAAAGATCATTCTGGCGTCGCACCTGGGACGTCCGAAAGGTGAACGCAAACCGAAGTATTCAATGGCTCCCGCCGCAAAGCGCCTTTCGCGGCTACTGGGCAAAGAAGTCCAACTCGCACCGGACTGCCTCGGCGACGAAGTCAAGAAGATGATCGCTGCTCTCAATCCCGGCGACATCATAATGCTGGAAAATGTCCGGTTCTATGAAGGTGAAGAAAAGAACGACAGCGATTTTGCCAAGGCTCTTGCCAACGATTGCGACATATACATCAACGATGCCTTTGCCGTCTCCCATCGTGCCCATGCTTCCGTCGAAGCCATCACCAAATACTTTCCGGTAGTGGCAGCCGGCTTTCTTATGAAGAACGAGATGAACTACTTCGAGAAGGCGATGCAGAATCCTATCAGGCCGCTGGTAGCCATACTGGGGGGGGCAAAAGTCTCTGGAAAGCTCGAAGTACTCGAGAGCCTCGTCAACAAGGTTGACAAAATTATCATCGGTGGTGGAATGGCGTTCACCTTTCTGAAGGCCCTTGGCTACAACGTGGGCAAGTCTCTTGTTGAGGAACACCTTCTTGAGACCGCCCTCAACACCTATAACAAGGCCCGCGAAAAAGGGATCAAGTTTTATCTGCCGGTCGACTGCGTTGCGGCAGATCGCTTCAATCCCGAGGCAGAAACGAAGGTGACCACGGTCCAGGAGATTCCGGAAGAATGGATGGCCCTCGACATTGGTCCCGCAACGGTGGCGCTCTTTACTGAAGCGCTCCAGAACGCCAAAACCATCATCTGGAACGGCCCCATGGGGGTCTTCGAAATGGATGCCTACTCCCGTGGCACGTTTGCCATGGTTTCAGCGGTTGCCAACTCCTATGCTCTTACCATTGTTGGTGGCGGCGATACCGACGTAGCGGTCCATCGCGCTGGCGAATACGCCAAAATCAGCTACATATCCACAGGTGGCGGAGCATTTCTCGAACTTCTCGAAGGGAAGAAGCTTCCTGGAATCAGAGTTCTCGAAGAAAACGGGAAGAAATAGTTACGGAGGCCGGAAATGAGAAAACCTGTCATTGCTGGAAACTGGAAGCTCTTCAAAAAAAGCGCTGAGGCGCAGGACCTTGTCACAAACATTCTTCCTCTGGTTAAAGAGACAGCGGGGGTAGAAATTATTATCGCGCCGGTTTTTACAGTCCTTGGCAAAGTAAAGGATGCTATTGACGGCACAAGCGTAATGCTTGCGGCTCAAAATTGCTTCTGGGAAGAAGAAGGGGCCTACACTGGTGAAGTCTCACCCGGCATGCTGCGCGACGCCGGCTGTAGTCACGTAATTATCGGACATTCAGAGCGCCGGCAATATTTTGGGGAAACCGATGCAACCGTGAACAAAAAAATAACAGCAGCCCTCTCCACCGGACTCACCGTCATTTTCTGCATCGGGGAAACGCTTGCTGAACGCGAATCAGGAAAAACGTTCGACATTCTCAATTCCCAGATCCGTGATGGCCTTGCCGGTATCAGACGGGAGGACATCTCAAAGATGATCATCGCCTATGAACCTGTCTGGGCAATAGGCACGGGCAAAACAGCGTCAAATGAACAGGCCCAGGAAGCCCATTCCCACATCAGGGCCTTTCTTGCTGGACTGTATGACCACGACGCCGCCGAAACAGTCAGGATCCTCTACGGCGGGAGTGTTAAGCCCGAGAACATCAAGGGACTTATGGCCCAGCGAGACATTGACGGTGCCCTTGTGGGTGGAGCAAGTCTCAACGCCGACTCCTTCGCAGCTATTGCAAACTATAACGAATAATTTAGTCTTGGCATTATCCGGCTGTTATGGTATTTACAAAAGATTACAAAAGTAATCGGAGTTAATTCAACATGATGATTCTTCTTATTATTCTTCACGTTCTGGTTTCAGTGGCCCTTATCGCAATAGTCCTTCTCCAGTCTGGGAAAGGGGCAGAAATGGGAGCATCCTTCGGTGCGAGCGGGAGCCAGTCCGTTTTTGGTGCAGGCGGTGGAACGACGTTCATGAGCAAACTCACCACTGGTGCCGCGATCATCTTCATGCTTACCTCGCTCACCCTTGCCTACCTCTCCGGTCAGTCAGGGTCGTCGTCCATTATGTCCTCAAAGGGAACAACGAAACCGGCACCCCAGCAGACGGCGCCTTCGCCGGCCACGCAACCGCAGCAGCCAGCCCTCCCGACGCAACCGGCTCCCGTCCAGGCTCCTGCAAAATAAATTCGAAAAACCTATTGACACAAAAACGGTAACAGTGATATAAAGTTGGTCCCTGCCGAAGTGGTGGAATTGGTAGACACACCATCTTGAGGGGGTGGCGGGCAATAGCTCGTGCGAGTTCGAGTCTCGCCTTCGGCACCAGTATCATTCATTGAAAGCGCCTAAATCTCTCAGATTTAGGCGCTTTTCGATTTCCGAAATCAGCCTGTTCTTTACCCCACATCTAGAAGGTCACGCGCAATTCCCCCTGTCTAACAATTCGGAGCCGCATGCAAAACAAAAAGGCTTACAGTTCTAAACTGTAAGCCTTTGATATTCCTGGCGTCCCCGAGACGATTCGAACGTCCGACCCCTTCCTTAGGAGGGAAGTGCTCTATCCAGCTGAGCTACGGGGACAAAACGAAGAGCTTATATAACTTATCTTGTCAATTAATGCAACCTCTTTCCACCGCGCAAGTTTAAAACTTAATGAGCGAGTAGACCTTCCCTGACGGCAAAGAGGTGGTCCCCGAAAATCGGACAGTGTGTTAAGGTGGACAGCCTTACCCTGTTGAAGGAGGATCACCCATGAAGAGCCGTCGTCGTTTTTCCGCCGAGTTCAAGGCCAAGGTTGCCCTGGAAGCGATCCGGGGCGAGCAGACCCTGAGCGATCTGGCCGCCCGCTATGAAGTGCATCCCAATATGATCACCAACTGGAAACGGCAGGCCATCGAGAACATGGCAGCGGTGTTTTCCGGAGCCGCCGAGCACAGCAATAAGGCGAATGACGATCAGATCAAGGACCTGCACGCCAAGATCGGACAACTCACCGTGGAGCGGGATTTTTTGGCCAAAGCCTTCGGTCGCTGTCGCTGAGTACAACCCGAAGGAAGGCCCTGGTCGAACCCGACCATGACCGACTCAGTATTGCCCGGCAGTGTGAACTGCTCTCGATCAAACGATCGGCCTACTATTACCAGCCAGTGGGCGAAAGCCCACAGAACCTGGAACTGATGCGCCTGATCGACGAGCAGCATCTCGAAACACCGTGGTATGGCACCCGACAGATGACCCGGCACTTGCGCCGGGAGGGTCATGCCGTCAATCGCAAGCGCATCGGTCGGCTGATGCAGTTGATGGGACTATCGGCTATCTACCAGAAGCCGAACACGTCGAAGCCGCATCCGCAGCACAGGGTCTATCCTTACCTGCTGCGTGGCGTGACCATCGACCGGCCAAACCAGGTCTGGTGCGCCGATATCAGCTATATTCCGCTGAGGCGAGGTTTCCTCTACCTGGCGGCGATCATGGATTGGGCCAGTCGCAAGGTCCTGTCATGGCGGCTTTCCAACACCATGGACGCCGATTTCTGCGTTGCCGCGCTCGAAGACGCCCTGGCTCGCTTCGGCAAACCCGAGATCTTCAACACCGACCAAGGGAGCCAGTTCACCAGCGATGCGTTCACCAAGGTCCTCAAGGACGCTGAGATCCGCATTTCGATGGACGGCAAGGGGCGCTGGCGGGACAACGTCATGATCGAGCGGCTATGGCGTTCTCTGAAATACGAGTGCATCTACCTGCACGCCTTCGAGACCGGCAGCGAGGTTCGTCAAGGTTTGAGCCGCTGGATCAATTTCTACAACATGCGCCGCCCGCACTCGAAACTAGACGACCGGACGCCGCATGAGGCATATTGGCAAAAACCCCGGCCTGGCTACGCCGGCCGTATTCTCTCACTGGCGGCATGACTACAACCGGCAATCCACCTTATTCCCGCCGCCAACCTGTCCTACAAACTGGGACCACCTCTCAACCTTGAACGACCTTGCAAAAAGTCCAGTTCTGCCATGAAGCAACAATCAACAATCTCACCGCCGAGGGTCTTGACCATGTCTACTACCGCGGCCATGGTTCCCCCTGTAGCGAGCACATCATCTGCAATCAGTATTTTCTCTCCAGGCTTAATGGCATCGCGGTGAATTTCCAGGGTATCGGTTCCATACTCAAGCTCGTAGCTTTTGCTAAAAGTCTCAGAGGGAAGTTTCCCCGGTTTGCGCACCAACACGACACCTGCACCGAGCTTATACGCCAAAGCTGCTCCAATGATAAATCCGCGGGCTTCGACCCCGACAACTTTATCGATCCTCTCTCCAACATAACGATGAGCGAGCAAGTCCACCATGCGCTGAAAAGATTTGGCATCGGCGAGAAGCGTTGTGATGTCCTTGAACACTATACCCTTTTTAGGGAAGTCAGGGACATCTCTGATAATGTTCTTTAGTTCCTCCATACATACCTCCGGCTGAAATTCAATCGATTGACTGAGAATCACTTCCCTCGATAAACCGTCTGAGTTTTTCAAGCGATTTTGCCTCAATTTGCCTGATTCGTTCGCGGGTCACACCAAAGCTTCGACCAATTGTGTCCAGTGTTTGCGGTTCCTTGTCATCAAGACCGAAACGAAGCGTAAGAATTCTCTGCTCATTTTCTGAAAGCGAAGAGAACCATTTAGAGACAATCTCATATTTATTTAAATCTTCAAGGAGAACTGCAGGTGATACAGTTGATGTATCCTCAATTGTATCAATGAGGAAATAGTCGCTATTCTCTCCCATTGGTCGTTCGATAGAATATGTCTTTTTTAGAAGTACCATCAGCCTGCGAATATAAGCAGAATTTACATTCATTGCCGTTGCTACTTCTTTTACATTGGGTTCGCGGTTCAGTCTTTGAACAAGTTCCCGTGTAATTTTGAGCATCTTGTTAATGTCATCTGAAACGTGAACCGGCAATCGGATGGTTCTTGACTGATTAACAAGGGCGCGTTCAATCGATTGCCTGATCCACCATGTAGCGTAGGTGGAAAAACGGCATTCCTTGGAAAGCTTAAACCGTTCTACCGCCTTGATTAGCCCCATGTTTCCCTCCTCAATCAGGTCGAGAAACGGAAGCCCGCGGTTTATGTAACGCTTTGCGATCTTGACAACGAGACGAAGGTTCGACTCTATCATCTTGTCGCGAGCAGATTTGTCACCTTTGGCAATCCGACTGGCGAGCGCTTTCTCTTCATCAGCCGTAAGCAATGTTGTCTTCTGAATTTCCCTGAGATAGAGCTTAATAGCATCATCAAAATGCTCCTGCTCCAGCACCTTGACTTCTTCCTCGCGCTCCTCTTCTTCAGCCTCATCCAGCTCAAAGGAAGACGGTTCGGGCTCAATGAAATCTTCACTGGATTCTTCCGGCTCCTCCAGCTCCTTATCGACAAATACACCGTCTTCCATATTTCACTCCCGACAGGTTGAAAGTTTAATCCTCAGTATTCCATCCATAGGCACCGACGAGTTTGACGAAGCGGCAACCGGTTATCTGTTCACGACTCAGTGTTCCATCAACATCTTTTGTAATCCTCACCAATACCTGCTCGAACTGGCTTCCGACAGGTATGACCAACCTGCCGCCAAGGGCAAGTTGGTCAATAAATTTCTGGGGGATGTCAGGTGCCCCCGCGGTCACGATGATTGCGTCGAAGGGCGCCTCTTCCTCCCACCCCGTAGTTCCATCGGATATCCTGATATTCACATTGAGAAGCCCTAAACTGTCAAGCGCCTTACGGGCCCTCAAGGCAAGAGGACGAATTCGTTCAATCGTGTAGACGCGGTCTGCCAATGCCGCAAGGATTGCCGCTTGGTATCCGGAACCGGTCCCAATTTCCAGAACCTTTTCAGACCCGTCAAGCACAAGCAGTTCAGTCATCAGTGCAACCATATAAGGTTGAGAAATTGTCTGTTTTTCTCCTATCGGCAGAGGCGTGTCACTGTATGCCTGTGCAGCCATGGCCTCTTCAACAAATATATGGCGAGGAATCTTCAACATCGCATCTATAAGCCGGCGATCGGAAACGCCGCGTGCGATGATCTGCAAATCCACCATCCGTTTTCGTGCTACATCAAAGTTCATAATAAATCTCCGGCTTGGGGAGGTATGACTATAACAAACGCCTCTATCACTGTCTAGATTAGGATATGCGCCATTCTCGAAGTATTGCCATGGATGCATAATTCGTAAGATCAAGATGAAGTGGCGTTATTGATACATGACCACGCTTGATCGCATGATAATCGGTTCCTTCGTCGTCCCGGAATTGCGGAGCATTCCCACCAATCCAATAATAATTGCGTCCCCGAGGGTCAACCTTAGCAATGATTTCACCTTCGTATTCGCGCTTGCCTTGAGAGGTAATTATCGGAGGGCAAAGCTGGTCCTCCTCCATATCGGGAACATTCACATTCAAAAACGTGTCAGGTGGCAATCCTTTCATGACAACAAAACTGGTAAGACGAGCTGCGATTGCGGCGGCGGAAGAAAAATTCTTCCCTGCCCCGGTAGTAACCAGCGAAACCGCAATGGCAGGAATCCCCATAAGAGTCGCTTCCATGGCTGCCGACACCGTCCCGGAGTATGTTATATCATCTCCAAGATTACCGCCGTGGTTGACGCCTGAGACAACGATGTCCGGTTTTTTTGAAAGCAGTTTGTGGATGCCGATATTTACGCAATCGGTTGGTGTTCCATCTATTGAGAAGACCCCATCACCAAGATCCGAGACCCTCAAAGGATGGTGTAAAGTCAACGCATGTCCGACCGCACTTCGTTCCCTGTCTGGTGCAACCACCAGAACATCCCCCACATGACGCATCGCGCTAGCGAGTGCAACAATTCCCGGAGAATAAACTCCGTCGTCGTTGGTGACCAGAACAAGCATGAGTGTGCCCCATTTTGATAAAAAAATAGACGGCCTATTAAAGCCGTCTATCTATAAAATGGTCGGGGCGACTGGATTCGAACCAGCGACCACTAGACCCCCAGTCTAGTGCGCTACCAGGCTGCGCTACGCCCCGAAACAATCTAAAACATTGAATAAAGCTCTTGGAGTTCCGCCTTTACATCCCTTAGAAGCTTGAGAACAACCGGGTCATTACCCTCATGTTTCTGCATGTCTGAATCACTTTTGAAGGCCTGTTGAGCAAGTCGACATCGAGCACCCTCAATTGTTAACCGCTCCGAGTAAAGAAATGTCTTGATCCGGAGAAGCAACTGAATATCCGAGTGCCTATACACTCTCTGCCCACTTCGGCTTTTTGCCGGACAAAGCTCTTTAAACTCAGACTCCCAGAAGCGAATGACTGAGGGCTTAAGATCGGTTATTCGAGACACCTCTCCGATCTTGAAATACATCTTATCTGGAAGCGCTGCTTCCACCTTCTCTCCGGAAAGAGTATCAGGAATTAATAGAGGTCTTCAAAACCTGGCTTGGCTTGAAGGTGAGAATTTTGCGGGCCGAAATTATGATTTCATCACCCGTTTGAGGGTTACGTCCACGACGATCCGCCTTCTCCTTGACCACGAAATTTCCGAAGCCTGCGATCTTTATCTTTTCGCCCTTCTCGAGAGTTTCCTTAATCAACCCGAAGACTCGCTCAACAAGCTCGGCGGATTCTTTTTTCGAGAAACCAACCTTCTCGTAGATCTGCTCAACAATGTCTGCCTTGGTCATATACTCCCTCAAAATTATTACACTAAACTCAACAGAGCCCGTTCACCTAAGGCGTTTGGTTTTATATCACAGCGCTGAAAGATAATCAACCTGTTTTTACCTCACAGTCACGCCCAACTTTTCCACCAGGCAGCCTATCACACGGTTATGAAGCACGCCAACTTCGTCGTCGGTCAACGTCTTCTCTGAAGACCTGTAGCGAACCCTGACAGCGAGACTCTTCAATCCAGAAGGAATCGAAGCCCCCTTGTAGAGATCGAAGATTGATGATGATTCTATCTCTCGTATCTTTAAACCCGCAATTGTGTCAACGACACGTGCAGCAGGTATCTCGTCCGGAACGAGCATTGCTATATCACGGAAAGTATCAGGAAATCTCGATGGAGCCCTCACCGTAACTTTTTCTGAAACTCTCGCCAAGAGCTTCTCAAAATTGAGTTCGAAATAATAAACCTTTTGATTGATACCAAAATTGTCCTGCACGTCGGGGTGTATCTCTCCCAGTGTCCCCAACGCCTCACCAGCAGAACTCACAATACAGCTCTTACCCGGGTGATAAAAGGGATCAACCGCCGTTGCCGAAAATGTTGCCGCAGATACGCCAAACGCATCCAAGACGATCTCGACAGCTCCTTTGGCATCATAAAAATCGGTGGAATTCTTTGCCTCGTTCCAGCTTTCAGGAATTCTTAACCCTGTGATTAGCCCCGCCAGATAAAGTGGTTCGTGCGGCAACTCCTGACCGGCAACCGGCTGATATATCCGACGTAATTCGAACATGCGAAGGTCAAGCGAACGATGGTTAATGTTGGCAGCAGCGGCCTCCAGCATTCCCGGCAACAACGTCGTACGCATGACTGACTGCTCATCGACCAGCGGATTACGAAGGCGAACCACATTTCGCCGGATATCCGAGGCATCCAGAAGAAGTTTGTCAAGCACGGCAGGGGCCATGAAACTGAATGTTATAATTTCCGTAAACCCATTCCCCACCATGAGCGATCGGAGCCGCCGCTCAAACCTTTGGTGGCGGGTTGGCCTGTCGGAAAAAACGCGCGCCTTAGGCATGGTAACCGGAATCTTTTCGTAGCCGTTCATGCGGGCGACCTCTTCAACCAGGTCGATTTCACGCTCGAGATCGACTCGAGAGGTTGGAACCGTCACCTTAAATTGCCCCGCGCATACCTCGTCCACGGTAAAGCCAAGCCGCTCAAGAATATCTCTGATCGTTTCTGCAGAGAGGATGATGCCCAACAATCCATTGCACCGTTCTACTCTAAAATCGATGGCTCGAGGTGCAATACTCGTCGGATACTCATCGATCATCCCCTGAGCAATGCTGCCGCCAGCAAGTTCCGCTATCAACGAAGCCGCCCGGTCAAGGGCACGTGGCAAGATGTTAATATCAGCTCCCCGTTCAAAACGATGGGAAGATTCCGAATGAATCCCCAACCGCTTCGAAGTCTTGCGAATCGCCGAGGGGTTGAAATAGGCACTTTCAAGTAAAATATTCGCCGTCGATTGTTGAATTTCGGAATTCTCTCCCCCCATGATTCCGGCGAGAGCAACACCCCTCCGTAAGTCGCGTATAGTCAGGTCAGAATCGTTTAGCACCCTCTCCTGTCCATCCAACGTCGTGAACTGCTCCCCATCTGCAGCACGACGAACAATAATCTTGCCACCCTCAAGACAATCGGCGTCAAAAGCGTGAAGCGGATGACCATACTCCATCAACACATAGTTGGTTACGTCAACGACGTTGTTGATTGATCGCATGCCAACGGCTTCCAGGCGTCTCACGAGCCAAGCTGGCGAGGGCGCGACTGTACACCCGCTGATATAGCGCGCCGTGTAGCGGGGGCAAAGATCCGGTGCCTCGACCGCCACGGTGGCATACTCGTGCACCTCCTTACCTGACTCTCGAACTTTTATCTCGGGAAGATTGAATTTGCGTCCGAGCTTTGCCGCGATCTCCCGAGCAATCCCCGCAACGCTTAAACAGTCAGCACGATTTGGTGTCAGACCAATCTCAAAAATCGTATCCTTAAGCCCGAGAGCTTCAAAAAGGGGCACGCCAAGCGGCAAATCTTCAGGAAGAATCATGATGCCGGACGATTCTGAGGAGAGGCCCAGCTCCTTTTCCGAGCAGAGCATTCCGCACGATTCTTCGCCTCTGATTTTTGAACGCTTGATCTTGAATTCGCCTGGGAGGAGTGCGCCGACCTGGGCAAGAGCCACCTTATCTCCTGCCTTGAAATTCTGTGCCCCGCACACTACATCCAGGATACCAGTTCCATTGTTAACCTTGCAGAGCGACAGCTTGTCTGCATTCGGATGTTTTTCCTTAGCCTCAACGAGAGCGACTACGACTTCGTCTAGGTCACCACCAACATGACGCATTGCTTCGACCTCAAGACCGAGCAGGGTCAGAAGATCTGACAAATCTTTCGGTGAGAGGTCGCAGTCGACAAATTCCTTAAGCCAGTTATACGTAATGATCATAATCTCACTCGCAGTAGTTTTGTTAAACAATCTCCACAGACAATTGCCGCTTCTATCTAAAATTGCAAAAGAAAACGCACGTCGTTCTCAAAGAGCAAGCGCATGTCACCTATTCCGTATTTCAACATGGCAATACGCTCGACCCCCATTCCAAAGGCGAACCCCGAAATACTCTCAGAGTCATAGCCAACGTGTCGATATACTTCAGGATCGATCATTCCTGCCCCAAGGATCTCCAGCCATCCACTTTGTTTGCAGATTCGACACCCAGCGCCGCGGCACATTACGCATGCAATATCAACCTCGGCGCTTGGCTCAGTAAAAGGGAAAAAACTCGGGCGGAGCCGAACCCCCGTCCCTTTCCCGAAGTATTGATTGACGAAGGTTGTCAAAATGCCTTTGAGGTCACCGAACGTCACCCCGTTATCCACCATCAATCCTTCAACCTGATGAAACATCGGTGAATGAGTGGCGTCGGAATCACACCGGTAAACCGTGCCCGGCGAAATGATCCGGACGGGCGGTGCATGCTTGAGCATGGTTCGCACCTGTACCGGAGAGGTGTGCGTGCGAAGAAGGATGTTATCATCAACAAAAAAGGTATCCTGCATATCCCGGGCAGGATGATCTTTTGGAAAATTGAGCGCTTCGAAGTTATAAAAATCGAGCTCGATCTCCGGACCTTCAGCTACCTGAAAGCCCAGACCTGCAAAAATCTCGGAAACTTCCTCGATCACCAACGAAACTGGGTGCTTAGTTCCACGTCCCACGCGACGCCCCGGCAGGGTTACGTCAAGACGTTCAGTTTCCAGGCGCTCCTTCTTGGCAGCCTCCCTGACGCAAGCCAATGCATCGTCAAGCCTCGCTTCCAATTGCATCTTGACCGTATTGACAATTTGCCCCACAGCCGGACGTTCTTCCGCGGGAAGAGTACCGAGTCCCTTCATGAGAGCAGTGAGAGCCCCCTTCTTGCCGAGATACTTGATGCGCAACTCCTGCAAAGCATCTTCACTTTTCGTTCCGGCTATCTCCTGTAGAGCGGACTGAAGCAGTTGATCAAGTTGTTCCTTCATTTAGGTTGACCTCTATAAAAAAAGAAATGGAACGCTTAGCATTCCATTTCTTTTTTTATCCGAATATTTGATTAAAACTGCGCTTTTGCGAGAGTTGCAATCTCTGCGAACCCTTGCGGGTCGGAAACCGCCAAGTCTGCCAAGACCTTCCGGTCGATCTCTACACTCGCCTTTTTAAGCCCAAAAATAAGCTTGCTGTAGGAAAGTCCGTTGAGTCGTGAGGCGGCATTTATTCGGGTTATCCAGAGGGCTCGAAAATCACGCTTCTTGACCTTGCGGTCACGGAACGCATAGTTGAGGGCTCTATCGACCGCTTCTGTTGCGCTCCGAAACAGTTTGCTTCTTGCCCCACGGTACCCTTTTGCCAACTTGAGAACTTTGTTTCTTCTCTGTCTCGCTTTGAATCCACGTTTTGCTCTTGGCATTTACTACTCCTTTTCTCTGGTATTGCGCCGGATCCGCAAGGGGAGACGTTTCCTCACGGTTCGCGGACGAAATCATGCCCCTTAACTACACGTAGGGGATCAGCTTTGCGATGTTCTTCTGATCAACAGCAGCAACCAAAGCGCCGGACCGAAGTTGACGCTTGCGCTTTCTCGTCTTGGAGGTGAGGATGTGACTCGTGAACGCGTGACTTCTCTTGATCTTTCCGGTTCCCGTCTTTTTGAAACGCTTGGCAGCGCCACGATTGGTCTTGATCTTGGGCATTGCTTTCTCCTTTTATGCGTGAATAAAATAAACTTACTATTTCTTCCCCTTCGGGGCGACAATCATGTACAAGCTACGGCCTTCCATTTTAGGCTTGAACTCAACCACAGCGATGTCATCCAACTCACTGGCAACCCGCTCAAGGGCCTTCAGACCGATATCGGTGTGGGTAATCTCACGGCCGCGGAAAACTAACGTCACTTTGGCCTTATTGCCTTCCTCAATGAAGCGCCTGACGTGCTTGATTTTGAACTGCAGATCATGCTCATCGGTCTTCGGACGCAGCTTCACTTCCTTCAACTGAACATGCGTCTGCTTCTTTTTTGCTTCCTGCATCTTCTTGCTCTGCTGGTACTTGAACTTGCCATAGTCCATGATCCGGCAGACCGGCGGCACCGCCGTCGGTGAAACCTCAACAAGATCCAGTTGCTGGCTATCAGCAAGCGACAGAGCCTCATGAAGCGGCATGATCCCGAGTTGTTCGCTGTTAGCACCAACAACCCTAACTTCACGTGCCCTGATGGCTTGATTGATATTTACTGTAGGCTTAGCTATGGCTCCACCTCCTATTTAAAGCTTTTCACTTCATCTGAAACAAACGAGGCAAATTCTTCCGGCTTCATGGCAGCAAGGTTCGCCCCGTTCCGGTACCGGGGAGTCACCGTCGCGCTTTCGACTTCCTTATCACCAATGACAAGCATGTAGGGAATTTTCTGCAACTGTGCTTCGCGGATTTTGTAGCCGAGCTTTTCATTGCGGAAATCCTTCAGCACTCTTACACCCAGCGAACGCAACAGTTCGAAGACTTCTGATGCGTAAGACAGCTGGCTGTCGGTCACAGTCAGAACTATTGCCTGAACCGGCGAGAGCCAGAGCGGGAAATTCCCGGCGAAGTGCTCTATGAGGACACCAATGAAACGCTCGATTGAACCGAGTATTACCCGGTGTACCATAACAGGACGCTTACGCTCTCCATCCGCGTCAACATACGTCAGATCAAATCGTTCGGGGAGCGTAAAATCGCACTGGATTGTAGCACACTGCCACTTTCTGTCAAGAGAGTCCCGCAGCTTGATATCTATCTTTGGACCGTAGAAGGCGCCATCACCCTCATTGATCTCATATGACCGACCCGAAGCCTTCAGTGCCCCCAACAGGGCTCCAGTAGCCCGTTCCCAGTCCTCATCGGAACCAATGGACTTTTCAGGACGAGTCGAGAGCTCCATCTCATACTCGAAGCCGAAGATACCCATCACATCATTGACGAACGAGATGACCCCCCTGATCTCCGCATCCAACTGTTCAGGGGTACAGAGGATGTGTGCATCGTCCTGAGTGAAGCATCTGACCCGGAGAAGACCGTGAAGAACGCCAGCGCGCTCATGACGATGCACCGTTCCGAGCTCGAAAAAACGGAGTGGCAGATCACGATAGCTACGGAGCTGAGACTTGTAGATCATCATGTGGCTCAAGCAGTTCATCGGCTTGATGCCAAACCCCTGACCTTCAACCTCAGTAAAATACATATTCTCACGGTAGTTATCATAATGCCCCGAACGTTGCCAAAGCTCGGTCTTGAGTATCTGTGGCCCAACCACGATATCATAACCGCGCCTCAGATGCTCCTTGCGCTCGAAATCCTCCAGAACGGTACGAAGCATCGCTCCCTTCGGATGCCAGATAACGAAACCGGCGCCAACCTCATCCGAAAATGAAAAGAGGTCAAGTTCGCGCCCGAGTTTCCGGTGATCGCGGCGCTTGGCCTCCTCAAGGCGCTCCAGATAAGCATCAAGTTCCTTTTTATCCACAAATGCGGTTCCGTAGACCCGCTGAAGCATCTTATTTTTCTCATCCCCGCGCCAGTAGGCACCAGCAAGCGTGGTCAACTTGAAAGCCTTGCATAAAGACGTGGACGGAAGATGGGGACCGCGACATAGGTCGACGAAATCCCCCTGCCGGTACAGGGAAACCGTGTCGCCATCAATTGCTTCAATGAGCTCAACCTTGTAGCTCTCTCCCATGTCCCGAAAAAGCTTGAGCGCCTCACCCTTTGAGACCACCTGCCGCTCGATCTTCTGACCCGTCCTGGCAAGCTCCCCCATCCGGGTCTCTATCTTCTCAATGTCCTCAGGACCAAAGGGGTGATCGATATCAAAATCGTAATAAAATCCGTTTTCAACGGCCGGACCGATAGTGACCTTTGCCTGAGGAAAAAGCTGCTTCACGGCTTGAGCCATGAGATGTGACGTTGAGTGCCGGATTATCTCCAAGGCCTCAGGAGACCTTTCCGTGACGATCTCAACCGCTGCACCGTCAAAAAGCGGCGTAGCAATATCCACCAGAGTGCCATCCAGCTTCCCAGCAATTGCGGCCTTGGCCAGACCAGCACCGATCGAAGCAGCCAAATCACGCACGGTCGAGCCTTCAGCGAGCACTCTTTCCGAACCATCCGGCAACCTAACCTTGACGTCACCCATAAAGATACCCCTTAACAGAAAGAGGCATCGAACCTTCGATGCCCCTTACGTTGAGTGCCACACCAGCAGTTTGAATGGTAGGCACGGGCGGTCTCGAACCGCCGACCTCTACCGTGTCAAGGTAGCGCTCTCCCCCTGAGCTACGTGCCTTCATGCAAAGCGGATTATCTAAATATCAACTGACTCAAAAGAAGTCAAGGCTTTTTATTGATGTGCGTCACATTTTCCCCGCGCCAAAAGAGTCAATACCGCATCCTCAACTTCGTCAACGGTTATTTCCGCCATGCAGCGGGCATCAATGGGACATTTTGGTGTATAGCCAAAGGTGGTGCAGGGAGAACAGGAAAGATGTTTGTTGATAACAATGTGATCTTTTCCCCGGGGCGCCCATTTCTGTTCCCTCCCCGGACCGAAGAGGGAAACGGTGGGAACACCGAGGCCAACGGCGATGTGGAGGATGCCGGAGTCACCGCTGACGAGAAGAGACGAGCGGGCGAGAACGGCGGCGGTTTCGGCGAGATTGGTGATGCCTGCAAAGTTCAGCACATCAGACCGCTCAATAACTGCAGCATCTTGCCGATCAACCGCTCCACCGACGACAACAACCTCAATCCGTTTCCGAAGTCGAGACGCCAGTTCAGCAAACCTGTCCCCCCCCCAACGGCGCTCGACAATGCTCGCCCCGGGAAAGAAAGCCACAAACGGCCTTCCGCCCAGAGCGGCAAGCAGCCTGTCAGCGACTTCGGCATCCCGGCCCGCAACTGCAAGAAACGGCGCAACTACCTCCCCTTCCCCATCACATCCGAGCGGGGCGAGGAGACGTCTGAAGCTGTCAGCTTCATAGACATCCTGATTGTAAGAGACTGGATGGGTAAGGAGACGCCGGCGATTGTTGGATGCAAAGCCGATCTTGGTTTCGGCCCGGACGATGCGTGCCATTACGGCCGAGAGGCGATGCCACTGCTCCGTATCAATGACAACATCGTATCTACGCCTGAGGGCATCGCAAAATTCCGAAGGGATGTCGTAACAGCGTACCGAGCGGATTCCAGGGCAGAGGGCGAAGATGCCGGCATTGCGCCGTTCCGCGAGAATGTCGATGGTGAGCTCGGGGAAACATTGGCGCAGAGCCCTCACAACGGGCACCAGATGCACCGCATCGCCAATGCCTCCAGGGCGGATAATGAGGACCGACTGCGGACGGGAAGGAACATCATGATGGGGAGGGACGGGTAGAAGCGAGGCGATTATCCGTCCCACAAGATGATCAGCCTGTTTAAGAAATAGTTTCGAAACCGTCATGCCCAACGCACTGATTTCAGACGCGACCGAAGAACGTCCGTTCTTCGACACCGGTCAGAATGCGATCTACCACCTCGACACCCTGCATGAACGAGTGGTCCATGTTCCCAACCTCGTACTTCCAGGAACCGAAACGGCCGCGGGAATAGACTCCGTAAGATTCGAAGAATTGATTGATGACAGAGAGCGCAGCATCTCTTCTCACCGTAGGAACCGGATAGGAATAAGGAATGTCGATCAAATAGCGGCTTACGATCCGCTTTCGCTCGCGGTCAGAGAGCATGCCCGTATTGACCAGTCCCTCAATAGTCGCCTCGACAATCCCCTCGCGGTTGACCGGTTTATGGGGAGAATATGTTGTTTCGCACATGAGTGAAAAGAAACTGCCTGTGTCGCCATTAGGCACGTTCCACCGCGAGTAGTTGTGAAAGTTGGTTACTCGATAGAAGGGGCAATTGTCCTCGGGGAAGTACATCCAGCACTTACTGTCGCGCCTCTCGCCCTCAACGCCAATGCCGACGATAAGACCGCTGTTGTGGACAAGATTGCGTGCAGCCTCTCGCACTTCCTCCGGCACGTCCCGGCAGAGGTCGATGAAAATGTCGAGGGGGATGGTGGTGATAAGGGTATCGTAGCACTCCTGACGACCGTTGGTGAATACGATATTGCGTGCGGCAAGGTCCACTTCCACCAGTTCATGGGATGAGGAGATGTGGTGCTGAAACTGGCGGGCAATGCCGGTGAAGATCGCACCAGTCCCTCCCCTCTGGGGAAATTTGAAGGTGTTGTTGGGCCCCCAGCTCACGTCGTCGATTTTTTCGGCGATGTTTCGTTCGATGCGGACGAGATCCACGACACTCACCCGTTCGCCGATCCATTCTCGGGACATTTCGTGAAGAGGCATTCCCCAGACCTTCCGATTGTAGGGCTCCATGAAATGTTTTACGATTCCGGCACCGAAGACGGTATCCATCCATTCGCTGAAATTGGAGGCAGCTCGCGGGTCTCCGGCCAGTGCCTTGAGTCCTTCCAGGCACTCATTGAGGGCAGCTGGTGGAAGATGGCGTATATTGTTCTGGAAGGGGTATGGGATCCACGACTCCAGAAGTCGAACCCAGCTCTCTCGCTGGTGTTCATACCACGCCCCATTCAGGGCCTCATCAACCACGCTGTCGAAATAGTCATAGTGGGAGAAAAGGACATGTCCGCCGATATCCCAGGTAAAGCCCGCTTCATCAACAAAAGAGGCGGAAAGACCCCCCACATGGCTGCTGCGTTCAAAAAGCTGCCAATCAGAAAAGCCACGTGTATGAAGTTGATATGAGGCGCCAAGTCCGGTGGGACCGGCCCCGACAATGACAATTTTCACGTAAGCACCTTCGCTCTACTAAGAGGTAGTGACTCCATCAGGAGGCTCCCTGAGCGCACACCGACTGACACAGCGAGTACAATCTTCTTGCGGAAGAGGACCAGCGAAACATTTTCGCTCTCTCGAAACCACGCATTCTCAACCGATCCCTCAGCCCAGAATCGGCAGCGATTTCCCGCAGACCTCCGGCTATGCTTTCAACGCTGCACGGCTCGACGAATAAAGCCGCGTTACCGGCAACTTCAGGCATCGCGGAGGTATTGGAAGTGATCACCGGGGTTCCGCAGGCCATGGCCTCCACCAGTGGAACCCCGAACCCTTCGTGCAAAGAAGGCAATACCAATGCCAATGCCCCGTTGTACAGGTAGGGAAGATCCTGGTCCGGAACATAGGACTGAAAACGGATCCTTTCAGGGGACAATCCAAGACTACGGACCGTATCCTTTACCTGATGAAGATAGGAAGCATCCTTGCAAACCCCAGCCACTACCAGGCAGATTTCTCCGTCAAGTTGTCCCAACGCCTGCACCAGGCGGTCAAGGTTCTTGTGCCTGAGGATACTGCCGACAAAGAGGAAGTACCTTCCCCGAAGCAGCCCATACCTCCGGAGAACGCCGTCTGGCTCCCCAATGACGCGAAACCTCTCCTCGTCATACCCGTTGTAAACCACGTGAATTTTGTCGATGGAAACGCCGAAGGTGTCAACAAGATCCCGCTTGGTGGTATCCGAGACAGCGACTACCGCAGCGGAATTCGAAAGGATCTGCGGCATCTTGATGCGGTAGATGGCCTTTCTCAGGCCGCTGATCTCGTCCTTGCATTCGGCGATGTTGCGATCGAAATGACGGTAGTGGAGATCATGGACCGTAACGATCTGAGACATGGGCGGGCGGAGCATCCCGTCCTGAATAGGGAAAAAAACGACGTCGGCCCTGGACTTGATCGCCTGATACCGGAACACGGTCTGGTCCCACACGGCGCGCAGCAGGTATTCCTTGCGGGTAAGGAGGCGTTTCCCGAAATCAAGCAACCGCGGCTTGGTCACGTTCGGTACGCCGGGAATATCCTGCATGCCGACAATCCTGACAGTAGGGTCGATACGGCACAACTCCTGAGAAATTCGCAGACCGAAGCGCTCTATTCCCGTCAAGGCGCCGGTGCCGACGGAGGTTGCGTTTACCAGTAGGTTCATTTCATGACTCGATAGGTGAAACCACCTAATATCTTCTGCCGAACAGGCGAAAGACCTTCCTGAGCAGATACTTCTGAGATACCCGCAAATAGTTCAGTATGCCAGCGCCATCCTGAGACTGGTTGGCGAAGAATTCCTCCTGATAGAAGGAACGGATCTGCTCCATGCTGGCCCCGGCATGAAAGTCGACGAGAATCCGGTCCAGGAAAAGGAAGCGGTAAAGTTGTAAACACCTCAACCAGAATTCGTAATCCATGCGAATCGTGAAATCGAGATTGTACAACCCGACCCGCTCATACACGTCACGGCGCACGAAACTTGCCTGGTGCGAAATCATGGATCTTACCCTGAGAGCATCTGAGTTATTCAGCATTTTCGGCGGTACCGTAGACGTCTCAAAACGGGCAAAACCGGTAATTATCGGTTTTGTACAGAAATCGCTAATAAAACTGAGTACTTTGGGATCAATGAGGATATCTCCAGAGTTGAGCATTTGGATGTATTCACCCGTCGACAGAGCGATCCCCTTGTTGAAGGCGTCGCTTATCCCTCGGTCCGGTTCGCTGACCCAGTAATCTATATGCTCGTCATAGCGACGGATAACCTCAAGCGTGTCATCGGATGAGCCGCCATCAATCACTATGTATTCGTAGTCTTCGTACTCCTGAGCGATGACGCTTTCAATGGTTCTGACAATCTTGCGTGCGTCGTTCTTGACCACGGTAATGATGCTGAACCTTGGAGCCTCCGGACGCCCCCTCCGCCGCCTCCCTCCTCCGCACAACAAGCGGTTCTCCCTGGATACACTCCCATAGTCATCACAGGTCACCGGCGACGGTGTGCCGCAAGTATAGTTTCGTGCGAGCATTACCAATCAAACTCCATCGTCCTTTGAAACAAAGCTTCCAGAAAAAACATCAACGCCCTCGATTATCTATCAGAAAGAGCAGGCCCCATACTCACACCCCGAGGGTCCGGCGGTACAAAGCCATGGTTTCGGTGGCGCATTTATCCCATGAAAAGAGCGCTGCACGTCTACGCCCATGAAGAGTCAGTTCCGCACGTTTTGATTCCGATAACGCCAGATACTCTAAAACCTCCCTGATCGACTCCGGGTCATAGGGGTCAAAGTAAAGGGCAGCATCACCTGCCACCTCGGGGAGAGAGCCTGTATTGCTGCACGCAACGGGACATCCTGAATACATCGCCTCCAGCAGAGGTATCCCGAATCCCTCGTATTTTGACGGACAGACGTACGCCGTAGCCTGTCGGTAAAGCGCAAAGAGGATCAAATCACTACAGCCGGCGTAAACGACACTCCCCTCCCTACCCCCATACTTCTTCAGCGCCAAGAGTTCGTCCACATCAAACGCCCCCCCGCCGAAACAGACCAAAGCGAATTCTTTCGAGAGCCATGGAGATGTTGCATAGGCCCGCAACAATCCTTCAAAGTTCTTATGCTTTTTCCGATCTCCCACGTACAGCAGGAATGGCCGATCCGGCATGACTGTCGTGGGTGCTGGCAGATCCCCCCCCGAGGTCGGATTGAAACCGTGATGAACAACAGCGACCTTCGATTCCGGCAGGTCGAAATACTCGAGCAGGTCCCTGCGGGTGCTCTCGGAGACACAAATGATCTGATCAGCACGGCGTATGGCTGCTTTTTTCCTCAAAACCGTGTCATCGTTGGAGGGGAAAAGCGCTCGGAACCGTTCATGAATCATGTCGTGGACAGTCAACACCACCACCTTGCGTCGCAGCGGTATTGTGCGAAGTTGATAATACGTCTCATGCAGGAGATCAGCTCCGGCAAATCGGTCCACCAGCGGAGAGGAGATCCAATTTACTGCCCGGTATATGCGGCGGTTCTCCGGCGCCCCCGGCAGTGGAAACCCTCGCACAAAGCTATCCTCAGGACGGAGATAGCGGTTCTTATAGAGCGGGGCAAGCACCTTCGAAGAAAATCCGTCGGCTCTATTCACCCTCTGGGCCAGTTCGTAGATGTACCGCGAAATCCCGCCATAGAGCTGGTCCACGAAGATCTGGAAATCATAGCAGACCGTAACCCCCATTATGTGGACCCCCTCAGGTGACTGCTGCAGAACTCCAGCATAAGGCTCTTCTCATTATTCCCGTTGCATAGTGGAGTCAGTGTCAGATCCGCTCATCCGTACAGCTGTTCCTTGTTCCCCCGGACACCATCAAGAACGCCACTCAGGAAACCTACGCCGAAGCGCCCCTGCTCCTTGAAACGCCGCGCCGGTAACAATATCAACGGCGCATGGCGGGCACAGTTTGCCAGCAGCAATAGCCAAACCGGCCAAGAGTAACGCCCCTTCAGGCCGAAAAACGAGAAACCTACGGCCCGGGGCTTACGGGTATTAGGGACCAGAAGCGGCGGGTGATAGTAATCAAGATCATCTGTCTCCAAAGACCGCTTGCCGGCAATGGTGAAGCGGGTCACAAACTCGACATCCTCCTGACCGACAAAATGACTCATGAACCCATTAAGCTCCTGAAGGACCTCCCGGCGGTATGCCGTACAGCGGCTGGTCATAAACCAGGGATCGTGATAATCAAAGCGGTCTTCGAGGCACGCATAAGAGGCGTGGCCATGGGGCACCACAGCATCCGCGGAACCGTTAGCGGCAAAGATACTATCGAGGACTTTCAGAAACTCTGGTTGTAACAGAACCGTGTCATCATCAAGGAAAAGGACAATCTCTCCCCGCGACCGCGCGAGACCGAAATTTCTGGAATACCCCATGAGACCGTACTGCCTGTCAAGAGGGGCATAAACAATGGGAAGGAACGCGGCAAACCTTTCAGCCAAAATCCGCCCCTCCGGAGTGCCTCCGCGGTCTTCGATCAATATGACCTCAAAGTTTTCACGAGGAAAATCCTGTTGCACCAGAGACCAGAGAATCCCTTCAAGAACGTTCAGCCTGCCGTAGAAATTGATGATGCAGGAAATCCTGATACCGCCCCTTGCCGGCGAAACGGGGCAATCCCCATGCAGATCAAAGGGGAAGAGCTTGTAAAGGCCTTGCAGAATTGCAGTCCGCATTGGAATCCTAGAAATAGAGTCGCCAGCCAATGATGGCTGCCCATGTCAAACTCACCAGGAGTAGTGGCACATCCTTCAGCAGTGACTCAGTGGGATCGCCACTCTGGCCGGACTTAACACGAAAGATGTACCGTAACAAGCCAAAGCAGCAAAGGGGGACCGTGTAGAACAAATGGCTTCGGGAAAGGGTGTACATGCTATAGGTGACAAGTACGGCACCTCCCGTCAGATACATGGCTCCATCCAAAAAACCGTCAGGGTAACCGGCGAGGCTTTTGCGGTGGCATTTCGCCTCATTTCCAAGATTGAGTTTTTCGTTCAAGCGCTTGCCGATGCTCAAGAAGAGTGCCAGCAGGAAAACTGTCAGAAAGAGCCAGTCTGAAATAGGTACAGCAAACGCTTCGCCTCCGGCCTCGAGTCTGATTATAAAACCGGTAGCTATGCAAAAGATGTCGACCAGTGGCACCGCTTTTAGTTTCAAGGAGTAAAGGGTTGAAACGAGAAGATAAAGAACGAGATAGAGGGAAAACCGTATTGAAACCGAAAACGTGGCAAAGGTCAAACCGGCGCAAAGAAGCAATAGGGCCAAAACGGCTGCTGTAATTTTTGAAATTGTTCCAGAAGGAATCGGACGATATTTCTTGCGTGGATGGTGTTTGTCGTTATCGCTGTCAATAATGTCATTGAGAATATAGGTAGCACTCGAACCCATACAGAAGGCAATAATAGGCATAACACCTTGAAATGGATACTCTATGCTTATGATGCTTCCCGAAAGAAACGATGGAAAGTAGAGCAGCAGGTTTTTAAGCCATTGCTGAGGGCGAAGAATCCTAATATAGTCCAGAAAAAATATACTATTGTTGATAAACATCTTAAACGGTTCTTTCGCAAATTAGTTGGTTTGCTTGTTTACAATATCCAAGAAAAAGGCTTCAAGGTCCTTCCGTTTTGTTTCAATCAGTGTCACCTCTACTGAATTCTGGGTCACCAGCGCCATGAATTCAGTAAACCGTTCCGTAGGAACTAGGTACTCTATGAAGATTTCATTACGTCTCAACACTATGAAACTATTCAGCGAATCATGACTACCAGCGGCCAGTCTGGTCTGTACAACATACCCTTCAATACCGCTTCGCATAATGTTTTCAACACTGTCCAAGGCCATTAAACGCCCCTTAACAAGCACCCCAACTCGGTCGCAGACCTTTTCAACATCATCCGTAATATGCGTGCTGAAAAAAACCGTTTTCCCCCTCTTTTTCAGGTCAAGAATGATTTCTTTTACCAATGCCCTGCCTATTGGGTCCAACCCACTCATGGGTTCATCGAAAATGTACAACTCGGGATCATGGATCAATGTTTGGGCGATTCCCACCCGCTGCACCATACCTTTGCTGTAACCACGCATTGGGCGTTTGCGTGCCTCCCATAACTCAAGCAGCTTCAGCGCTTCATCTATACACCGTGACAACAAATTGTCAGGCATTCCGAACGTTTTTCCGACAAAGTGAAGATATTCGCCGGCGGTGAGATAATCGTAGAAGGCTGGATTTTCGGGCAGGAATCCTGCTTTGACGCGCGATGCAACGCTCCCTATCGGTTCGCCCATGATGGTTGCCGAACCAGATGTAGGACAGACAAGCCCCATGAGGCATTTAATGGTTGTACTTTTGCCAGCGCCGTTGGGACCGAGGAAACCAAAGACCTCGCCGGGGTCGACGGACAGGGACAGCCCTTTCAGGGCCTCAACCACATTATTTCTTTTGCTATTATAGATTTTTGATAACTCATTGATATTAATAGCCTTCATACGAACTTACTCCCGAATAGTGCGACATATACTAGTTATAACCGCCAATTAATTTAATCAGAGACTAGAACCAGAAGAATCATACCCAGAGATAAACTAAGTTTAACAATGACAATATTCATAGTCTACTTTTTGCCGCTAAACGCGAACTTACTAGTGGTTGACACTCGCCCATCTGCCTCGATATAAAATTTACCGCCATATGGATCCAAGGGAGGGGGTGATAGAATACCCATATTCGCCAACTTTTCGACCGTCACGGGTAGGCTTCCTCCCGATTTCAAGTAGCTGTCACGCGCCAGTTCAATCCTACGCACCGCTTTGAACGATGCCAAACGTATCTGATAATTCTTCTTAACCGCTAGATTCCTTACACCTTTTTCCATGGCGGTCAGATAGGCAATTGCAAGTTCCGTCTGTCCAGACTGCTGCAAATAACGTCCCGCCAAAAGCTTTGGCAAATCGGAGCCTGACAGCTCGCCGGCCAATTTGTAATACCTAGCCGCTGATTGAAAATCTCCAAGAAAATAGGAACTGTTGAAACCGGCAAAGAATGGTAGATACCAATCCCAGGTACGGTACTTCATGCCATAGTCAAGCAAGTTGTTGGCCAATTGATATTGATGTATCTCCCAGGTAAGAAAAGACTGAGCAAAATAATAGCCGTCCATGTTATACGGGTCCAACTGCAAGGCACCATGGATAATCCGTGACATCATTTGGTAATCAGGCGGCTCAACCATCACGTTATCCTGGGCTTTCATGGTTATTCCACCATAGTACATCAGGACCTTCGTGATTAATGACGCTCCCATCAATTCCTTATGGTCCGCACTCATTACACGTATAACTTTCAAACTCGGTACATAACCCAACTTTTCCTCGATTGGTTTCTGCTTCATATATAAACTAAATGGACCGATGATGGACCAGTACAGACAAAGTGCAACCATAAATATGATAATAGACATCTGTTGTCGGAATAAAAATGTCACTTAAATTTCCCTCCGCTCAAAGAACAACATTGACAATGACAGTACTATAGCAAGATATACCACGAAATATGCCACTGTCAGTAACACGCCGTTGCCATTTAATGGCAAAGCATAAATTGCATTTACCTTAAGATCGAAGCCTGCCAAATTCGGCAAAATATAGTACAAGATCATCACACATTTTTTCATAAAGGGTGAAAAAGTATTTTCGGCGACTGAGGACCTGATGAAATCATAAACCTGTTGTGATATGGTCCCAGTTAAAAATGCACTTATAGAGCCGAAAATCGGGAGAAAGAAAGAGGTGCTCACCGTAGACAGGGTCATAGCAATCGCCACAAGCAAAATATACTTCAAGGCATCAAATCCGATGCTGACCACTATTATGTGCCAAGCAATCGGTCGAGTGGGCGGATACATGATTGACGCGAACATGATTGATAGACAGGCGGCAACTCCCAACACAAGCGCAGTTAGCGCCATAAACAGAGCAATGCCCAAAAAACGTCCGAGCAAAAACGATGGGCGGCTCAAGGGCAAACTCAGGACACTATAGGAATAACGCCTCTCGATTTCCTTCCAGATCGAAGTAGCCCCCAAGAAAACCGCCAGTAGCAGTAATATAGCGGATATCAGCGACAAGGAAAGGGTGATGGCTAGCTCTGTCACCTGACGCATGGAAAAGGATGCTGCCGAAGGAATGAACAAGAAGAGTATTGCCAACCCTATAATTCCTTGAAATACCCTGTCTCGAAATATACCAATTATAGTTATGCGGCTCATTTCAAACATGATCTGCTCCTGTAATGAGAAATAATTTTATGTATTGCAATATTTGAGGAGGCATCAAGATCGTGATGCATGAGAGCAGTATTGAAAACTGCCTCAGCTGAACTATATTCGCCCAGTCTGTGATATATTTTACCTAATTGATAAAGATCTTCCGGGTTAGTGGTTAGCTCTGTCAGTTTTACGGCATAGCCTTTCATCGCCTTTAAATAGACGGTTTTTTGTTTGTTGTCTTTGTTCATCAGATAACTGTAATAACCGATCATGCCCTGTAGTGCTCCGATACTCTTACCCTTCGATTTTATTAAAATATCACGGTAGATATGCTCCGCCTTATCTTGCTTGCCTTGAATATTAAGTATATCGGCATAGAGAAGATCCATGCGATCGTCGTAATTCACAATTATTTTATACATTTTTTGTGCAGTAAAATATTGATCTATTGCTTCATCGTAATATCCTTTACTGAATAATGCACTCATATACAGCCCGTGAACATTGAGGTTTTGAGGTGATTTTGCCACTGTATCGGCAAGGATAGATACGTTAGTTTGCCAGATCAGATTACGCTGGAAGGTGATTAAAGAGCTTACCAGCAACAGTATGCTGAAAAGGATTAAAACTGTTGGGGCTAAAGCAATCTTTTTCTCAAGCACAACGCACCCGAATGCCAGCAACCAGAATGGCATGGCGAGATAAACGTATCGTTCGGCATAAGGTGTCCAAGCGATGGTTCCGAGTGCCAGAGGCAGCACCGGCAACAAGAGCGCCATGCCTGACAGACCTAATCCAGATAACAAGCTCTTGCGTATTAACAGAAATGTGCACGCCACCATCACAGCGATGCCTATGATACCATAAACAGGGTCAATATCACTTATTGCCAGATTCAGGGGCACCGGGAGAATAAATTTCTTGAAATAAAAGGCAATGGCGCCAAGGAACAGATGTACGGTACGGTTGGGATCCAACAATATCTTATGAAAGGTCTGACCTATTTGGGGAAAACTCGACACAAATGCAAGTTTCCGCGATCCCCAGATAAACATTATCACTAGTAATGACAACAGCAGCAGCATAGAAGCTTTTCTAAAATTATCGGCCATCGTGGAGAACTTCAAAAAGTAGAATCCTCCCGCAATTACAATGATCAGTACGGCAACCAAGCCATTGTAAGTGGCAAATTCAAACAGGACTGCAAGGACACCACAGAGCAAAAAGCCCGCCTGAAATTTTTCGTGCTGATGTTCAGTATACGGAACGAGATGGCCACTTTCCAACCCAGCTATCAGTAGTGGTAAGGCCAAAATAAATGCGACAGTTGTCTCCTTGGCCAACCAACTGAACATCATAATTGTCAAGGCGGCAACCATGCCGAACCAATGCATATGCTTGCGGGAGACAATAAACAGGCAAACGCCCGGCAACAAAATTGCTCCAGCCAGCAGATCAGTTCGTCCGGATATCCAGTTGATCGACTCAGTGGCCAATGGATGAACCGAAAACAGCAATGTCGAGCAAAAGGCAACCACCCCGCCATGCGGCCTTTGCCGAAACAATATCCTTCCTAACCAGAGCATTGACAAGGCAATACAAAGATGGAGCAGAACATTTTCAAGATGCATGGTTGTTGGTGCCAAATCCCATGCGATCTTGTCAAATTGAAAACTTAGGCCGATCAAGGGGCGGTAGTAACCTCCATGATGAGCCCGGGGAAAGAAAATATCCTGTATATTAAATACGCTGGAGTTGAAAAGAGAGGTGATCATCTCCTGATCGTCAAGGAGGGATATTTCTGAGAAGAGGGTTGGATAATAGAGCAGAAGAATAATCCCAGAAATGAGCAATATCTGTATGTGAACTCTCGTCAAAGAGGCTTTCAGATCATTCATCATAGTGGCTTCCATCTTCCCCTGTTATCATGCTTCAAAAAAAAAGGGTTGATTTTCATCAACCCTTTTCCACCTATCATAATAGTGAAATTACAGAGTGGTGTAGCCAGTCGGTACAGTTGTCGCAGGAGCACCGGCACTCCCGATGCTGACAGATGCTTGTGATCCGGCTGTCTTCGTGTTGAAATAAATCTTGGAATCACCATTCATACCGAAGAAAATCCGATTGCCACTCAGATGCTGGGAAGTGGCGGCATAAGCAGAGTTAGAAGCCCAAGCGTCCACCTGCACGTTGGACGAGGGAGTGAAGGTTGTAGTAGTACCTAGTGTGGTACTGGTGGTGATCGGCGCTGCATATGCCGCAGCACCGACCGCTATGGTAAGCACGCTTACGAAGGATAGTACCATCAGATTTTTCATATTACTGCTCCTTTCAAAAGTTTAACTTTGACCAATGGTTAAATATTCGGATAGGACTGAGTGTCTGTATAGGCAGCTTCCATAGCAGTCTTGAAGTTGCGCAAGTCACTTTGGGCGGCGCTGTTGTAACTCTTGGCGCGGTATGCAGTGAACTGCGGAATCGCAATGGCCGCCAGGATACCGATGATAGCTACGACGATCAGCAACTCGATGAGGGTAAAGCCTTTTTTACTTCTCAGTTTCTGTAACATGTTTGACTCCTTTCTTTGTGCTGCTTCAGCGGTTGTGAATTTGGATAGCTTGGCCAATTATCCGTTTAATCCTTAAACGTTGTCATTCTATGAGCAAAAGGTGGGCCAAAATCACCCATCCAACAATTTCAAGCTGTTACTGCGTAACCACCGCCGTTTTCAAAAAAACCAACCGCCACTCCTCCTCATTTCGTCACCAAGTCTGACAGAATTTGTCACCATCTATTCTTCATCCATCCCAAATTTGGCCAGGCGATAACGAAACGACCTGAAGGTCAGCCCCAGCAGCTCCGCAGCCTTTTTCTTCACTCCTCCACAGCGCTCGAGGGCCTGCAAGAGGATCTTCTTCTCGATCTCGTCCAAATAACCCTCCAGGTTCATTCCCTCTGGAGGAATCACAATTTCGTCGCACGACGTTGACGAGAGTTGTGACTGAGCCCCTTTGATCTGAGTAGGAAGAGATTCCACGTCGATCTCGCGGTTGCCCAGGACTGCGCACCGCTCCACAAGATTTTCGAGTTCGCGGACGTTGCCGGGGAAGTTGTAGGACATGAGCAGCTTAAGGGCCCCAGGGGTGATAATCTCCACGCCCGATGCAGCCGGGACGTGCTTCCGGAAAAAATGCTCCACGAGTTGAGGGATGTCTTCGTTTCGATCCCGAAGCGGCGGCATCTGGATTTGCACCACATTCAACCGGTAAAACAAGTCCTCGCGAAACGATCCTTCGCGGACCTGCTCTTCAAGATTGCGGTTCGAGGCAGCGACGATCCGCACATCGGCCTTCTGGTCCGCGATTCCCCCAACCCTCCGGAATTCCTTTTCCTGCAGAACACGCAGGAGTTTGGCCTGAAGCTGGAGCGGCACCTCGCCGATCTCGTCGAGAAAGAGGGTCCCTCCCCCAGCCTGCTCGAAGAGTCCGGCGCGATCATTGATTGCCCCGGTGAAGGCGCCTTTCTTGTGGCCGAACAGTTCGCTCTCCATGAGCGTTTCAGGAATTGCCCCGCAGTTCACCGCCACAAATGGTTTGTCCTTGCGCGAACTATTATAGTGGATGGCCCGCGCAACCAGTTCCTTGCCGGTACCGCTTTCACCGAGAACGAGGACGTTGGCCATGCTGGGCGCCACCTTCTCGATGAGCTCGTAGAGCTCACGCATCTTCTTGCTCTTGCCGAGGAGGCCGCTGAAACTGTACCGTTCCTGCACCTCCTGACGGAGCCGCTGGTTCTCCCGCTTGAGATCACGTTTCTCCAGGGCGTTCCGGACAAGGATCTTTACCTCTTCCACCTTGAACGGCTTGGCAATGTAATCATAGGCGCCGAGCTTCATCGCCTCGACGGCCTGTTCCGCGGTCGAAAAAGCGGTCATCATCAACACGGCGGTCTCAGGAGTGGCATCCTTGATCTTTCCGAGCAACTGGATGCCATCGAGCCCTGGCATCTGCACGTCGGAGATCACGAGATCATAAGAATTTGCCTCCAGAAATTCGAGGGCCGTCTCCGCACTTTCAGCCTGATCCACCGCGTATCCTTCCCGCTCAAGGAGGATGGCGAGAAATTCACGCATGCTCAACTCATCATCGACTACCAAAACCCTTATTTCCACAATTGTTCTCCGGTGCTGTTCGCGACTATGCTCTATCAACGTCGGGCAGGAAGATAGATGGTGAACTCCGTCCCCCTCCCCTGTTCACTCCTGACGGCTATTCTCCCTCCGTGGGCCTCGACTATGCGATAGACGGTGGCAAGGCCAAGACCTGTCCCACCTGTCTTGGTGGTATAAAAGGGCTCAAACACATGGGATATGAGTTCGTCACTCATGCCGCATCCCGTATCCCGGATGGCGATCCGGGAGGTCTGGCGACGCTCGCCACTGGGCCGGACTTCATCTTCACTCTGACCAGAGACCGACACCGTACCACCCTGGGGCATCGCATCGGCCGCATTCACGAGCAGGTTCCAGAGCACCTGGCGAAACAGGTCAGGGTCAACGGTAAGCATCAGGTGAGGGTCAACGCTGTTCTCTATCCCGGTCCGCACAAAACGTTTATCGGTGCGAAGCAGTGACCTGATCTCATCGACCATCGAGCAAAGATTGATCGATGACGGCGCGGGGCGGGTGGGTCGGGCATAGGCCAGGAAATCTTCGATGAGGTGGTTCAAACGATCTGCTTCCCTCAAGACTATACCGAAGAGACGCTGGTCATTCTCCTGAACCCCTTCTCCCGCGGCAATGAGCTGAACTGAGCCACTGATCGAGGCCAGGGGATTGCGGATCTCGTGGGCGATGCGCGCGGCCAGCTCACCAATCGCCGCCAGACGGTCTGCCCGTTTGAGACTCTCCTCCATCCGCTTGAGCTTCGTAAGATCCTGAAAGTTAATCAGTACCCCCGCCTCTGTAGACGAAGACCCGGCAAGAGGGGCACTGCTGAATCCGATAACCAGCATCCTCCCATCATTCGCCTTGTACTCGAATTCACCGCGCTTCACCTCATGAATGGTCGACGCGTAGTGACGAAATCCGGGAAGGAGATCAAAGAGCGTGCGGTCGTACGCATCCTCTTGCGTTACACCGGTCATCACCTCCGCATAGCGGTTGAACACCCGGATTTTCCCATCACGGGTTATTGTTACCAGACCACTGTTGAGGTTCGAGACGATGGCACTATTGAGACGCTCAAGCTCCTCATAATCTATGGCCCTCTGCTTCAGCTCGGACTCGCTGCGCACTGCCCGTTCGGCAAGATACCCGGTGAGGAGGGCGGTCAGGTAAAAGGCGAGGATGTTGATGAACAGGGTGTAGAAGATGTAGGTTGTGCCATACTGAAGTGCGGCAACGGGACTCAACCCGATGGCGACAAGTCTCCCGTAGTACTGGAGGTCGATGATCGCACCATAGAGGATAACACAGAGTGAGGCAGTATAAAGGGCCTCGCGACGCGCGATGAGAATGCTCGCATTCGTGATGGCGAGCAGATAGAGGAAAGAAAACGGACTACCAATACCACCGGTAAAGATGATCAGAACCGTGACAAAGAGGATGTCCCAGATAATCTGAATGTAGGTCAGGGATTGATTGTAACTTCTGACTATCCTCACAAACAGCAGAGAGAGGATGGAAACGCCGTAGGTGGCAATTATGAGTTTGGTGATGCCGTCAAGGGCTTCTTCACCAAGGGTACCGTTTCCCTTTATCTTCAGAACCAGCGTGGATGCCAGAAAAAGCGTAACAACAGCCACCCGGGCACAAATGAACCACAGAAGACGCCTCGTTTGGGCCATTATCAACCGCCAACTGCACCGGCAAGCTTGAATATCGGCAGGTACATGGCTACGACGAGTCCGCCGACCGTAGTGCCGAGAAACACCATCAGAAGTGGTTCCATCATGGCCGTCATGGCCCCGACCGCTTCATCGACCTCATCGTCGTAGAAGTCGGCAATCTTGGTCAGCATTGCGTCCATGGCACCGGTCGCCTCACCGACGGAGATCATCTGCACGACCATGGGGGGGAAGATCCCGCACTCCTGTAGCGGCTCAGCCATGGTCTTTCCTTCGGAAATCGCCTGTCGAACCCTGAAGATTGCCTCTTCGACGATCTTGTTGCCCGCCGTCTTGGCAACGATCTCAAGGCCGTCCATGATCGGGACGCCACTGGAGATCATGGTGCCGAGGGTACGGGTGAACTTGGCAACGGAAACCTTGCGGATCAGGGGGCCGGCAATGGGGGCCTTGAGTGCAAGGGCATCAATGACCTTCCTCCCCTTCGGCGTCGCGTAATATTTCTTGACCGCCATGACAACGGCGAATATCAGACCGATGATCAAAATGATATATTTGACGATGAAATTGCTGAGCGCAATGACGAACTTGGTCGGTGCCGGCAGTTCGCCCCCGAAATCGGCAAACATCTTGGCGAAGGTCGGGATAACAAAAATCAGGATGACGCCAACGACGATCACCGCGATCGACATGATGGTCGTCGGGTAGACCATGGCCCCCTTAATCTGCTTCTTGAGCTTCATCGCCTTTTCGATGTACGCCGCCAGACGGTTCAGGATCGTATCGAGAATACCGCCGATTTCACCGGCGGCGACAAGGTTGACATAGAGATTGTCAAACACCTTCGGATGTTTGGAGAGGGCATCGGCAAAGGTGGACCCCCCCTCGACCGTCTCCTTGACCTTGACGAGAACCTCCTTGAAGGTCTTGTTCTCTTGCTGACTGGAGAGGATGTCAAGGCACTGGACGAGGGGAAGACCGGAATCGATCATGGTGGCAAACTGTCGCGTAAAAACGACAAGATCCTTGGTTTCGACCTTCTTCCCGAAACCAGAGAACTTCAGCTCCATGCTGAGTCCTCTACCCTCTTCCTTGACCGAAATATTGGTGAACCCGTACTTTTTGAGCTGGGATTCGACGAGAGCGGAGCTCGCAGCCTCCATGACCCCCTTTTGTGTCGAACCGGTCCGGCTTCTGGCTTCCCAATTGAATTTTGGCATTGCCGTCCTCCTGGGCGTCACTTCGCCCGCTTATCTCATGGTTGGACGCGGTCCCTGGGGCCTCATCCCGCTTGTGAGCATCTGTTTAAGTTCATCCGGATCCGATGAGCGTGCCATCGCCACATCCATGGCAACGAGGCGTTTCTGAAGCAGACTGTACAGCGACTGGTTCATGGTCTGCATCCCGAACTTCTCCTGTCCAACCTGCATCTGCGAGTAGATCTGGTGGATCTTGTCCTCGCGGATCAGGTTGCGGATGGCAGGGTTGGGGACCATGACCTCGAGCGACAGCACCCTCCCCTTGCCGCTGGCCTTGGGGAGCAGTGACTGGGAAATGACTCCTTCCAGGACGAACGAAAGCTGGGCACGGACCTGGGGCTGCTGATACGGGGGAAAGACGTCGACGATACGGTTGATGGTCTGCACACAGGAGTTGGTGTGGAGCGTGGCGAGACAGAGGTGCCCAGTCTCCGCCAGAGTCAGCGCCGCTTCGATGGTTTCCAGGTCCCTGAGTTCTCCGACGAGTACCACGTCCGGGTCCTGACGGAGGATGTACTTGAGGGCGTTCTTGAAGCTCTTAGTGTCCGCACCGACTTCCCGCTGGTTCACGACACAACTCTTGTGGGGATGGAGGTATTCGATCGGATCTTCCACCGTCACGATATGCTCGTGGCGCTCATTGTTGATCTTGTCGATAATGGCGGCGAGCGTCGTCGATTTGCCACTGCCGGTGGGACCGGTCACCAGAATGAGTCCCCGGGGCTTTTCCGCCAGATCCTTGACGACGGGCGGAAGGCCAAGCTCTTCAAAGGTGAGGATCTTGTAGGGGATGACCCGGAAAACCCCGGCAACCGCGCCACGCTGGACGAAGACGTTCCCCCTGAAACGGGAAAGCCCCTTGATGCCGAAGGAGAGATCAAGCTCATTGACTTCCTCGAACTTGTGCTTCTGCTGTTCGGTAAGGATACTGTAACAGAGCTGCTTGGTATCGATCGCGTTCAGGGGGGGCATGTCCAGGGGAATAAGCTTACCATCAACCCGAATTTGAGGAGGGGTGTTAGTGGTAAGGTGGAGGTCGGACCCACCCCGATTCACCAGTTCGGTCAGCAATTGGTGCATGTTTGCCATAGAGTGTAACCCTCCTAGTCGTCAGCCACGGTGACCCGCAGCACCTCTTCGAACGACGTAACCCCTTCCTTGAGCTTGGTGAGTCCCGACTGCCGCATGGTCTTAATGCCGAGCCGCATCGATTCGCGCTTGATCTCTGCCGTATTCGCACCGTTGAGGATCAGCTCCCGAATCTCTTCGAGCATCGGCATCACCTGATAAAAGCCGACCCGCCCCTTGTAGCCGGTGTTATTGCACTTGGCACATCCGGATCCCCTGTAGCAGACATACTCCGGGGCCTCTTCCGGAGGGACCCCGGCGTTGATGAGAGACTGCACCGGGACCTCCTCCACGACCTTACACTCGGAGCAGACCCGCCGGGCAAGGCGCTGCGCAGTAATGAGGTTGACCGCCGAAGCGACGAGGAATGGCTCAATCCCCATATTGAGGAGACGGTTGATAGTGGAAGGCGCATCGTTGGTATGGAGCGTCGAGAGAACCATGTGACCAGTCAAGGCCGCCTTGATGCCGATCTCTGCGGTCTCGAAGTCCCGGATCTCGCCGATCATGATAATATCCGGATCCTGACGAAGGAAGGAACGCAACGCCGCCGCAAAGTTGAGCCCGATATCCTCGTGCATCTGCACCTGGTTGATGCCGGCGAAGTTGAACTCGACCGGATCCTCGGCGGTGGAGATATTCTCGGTGACCTTGTTGAGCTCGGAGAGGGCCGAGTAGAGGGAAACCGTCTTGCCGCTCCCCGTAGGGCCGGTAACGAGCACCATGCCGAACGGTTTATGGATGGCCTCCTGAAAATGCTGCAGCGCATCGGGCTCATAGCCGAGCTTTGTCATGTCGAGTTGGAGGTTGGACTTATCCAGAAGCCGGAGTACCACCTTCTCTCCAAACAGTGTCGGAAGCACCGAAACGCGGTAGTCCATATCCTGTCCGCCACCGAGCTTGATCTTGATCCGTCCGTCCTGGGGAAGCCGCCGCTCCGCAATGTCGAGCTCAGCCATGATCTTGATCCGGGAGGTGATGGCGTTCTTGAGCTTCAGCGGGGGTTTCATCACCTCGTACAGCACGCCGTCGATCCGGTATCGGACCCGGAAGCTCCGTTCATAGGGCTCAATATGGATATCGCTCGCCTTTTTCTTGATGGCGTCGGTCAGAATCAGGTTCACGAGCTTGACGACCGGAGCATCTTCGGTGGCCCGCTCCAGCGAAGAGACGTCGACATCCTCATCATCGCCGACGACCTCAAGATCATCCATTTCCAGATCGTTCATGACATCGGCCAGAGACGCCGACTGGTCATAATACTTGTCGATGGCGGTCTTGATGGCCGTTTCGGAGGCAACCACCACCTCGACGTTATAGCCGGTCATGAACTTGATGTCGTCAATGGCGAAGATGTTGGAGGGATCGCTCATGGCGATGATCAGGGTGGCACCCGCCCTGTTCACCGGAACGATCTGGTATTTCTGAGCTACATCGGCAGGGATGATCTTGACAACGGACGGGTCGGCCTCGAACTCGCTCAGATTGATGGAGGGAACCCCGTACTGCTTGGACAGAAACATCGTCAGATCAGGCTCCGCAATGAGACCATTTTTAATAAGAATGGAACCAAGCCTGACCTGTCCCCCGGAACTCTTCTGTTCTTCGAGGGCTTTGGTGAGCTGCTCTTTGGTTATAATGTTATTTCGAACCAGGAGTTCTCCCAGTCTGCTGGCCTGCATAGACACTCCAGTGTAAAATCGGATTCAATCGTAGGGCGACAAAAAACCAATGTCAAGAACTGGTTAGCGCCCCAAGGCAGCCCAAATACGACTCTTCATGACGCCGGATGGCGGCACCTTCCCCGTCCAGATCTCAAGGGAACACTCCCCCTGAGCCACCAGCATCCCGATACCATTTGCACACCGCACCCCTTGGCGGCGTGCCTCCTTGAGCAGAGGGGTCTCCCAGGGGGCGTAGACCATGTCGTATACCGACGCATCGGGCTTCAGGAGGGAGAGATCGAGGCCTTCGAAGACCGTATCCCCCATCCCGACGGACGTAGTATTGACGAGAAGGTCAACTTTTTGGATCTCATCGGTAACAGACGGAGAACCAAGGCCGAACGCAGCAATTTGCGTGCCGCTGAAAAAACTGCGAAACTCCTCCGCGAGCCCCTCCCCCCGTTCAGCGTTCCGGTTGGCAATGAGAACCTGCGCAGCCCCTGCCCGGCAGAGCGACGCAAGCGCCGCGCGCCCCGCCCCCCCCGCTCCCAGAAGAAGGATTCGCGCGCCGGCAGGATCGAATCCCAGGTCATCCCGGAGCGAGTTCAAAAAACCGACTCCGTCGGTATTGTAACCGACGAGGTCATCCCCTTCCCGTTTCACCGTATTGACGGCCCCGATCAAGGCCGCTTCGGGCGCAAGACGGTCGAGGCAGGGGATCACCGCCGTCTTGTGGGGGATGGTGACGTTAAATCCCGCAACCCCCAGCGCCCTCATTCCCCCAATGGCGGCGCCGAGTCCCTCCTCCCGAACGGGGAACGGCACATAGACATAATCGAGCCCCATCTCTTCCAGCGCCGCATTCTGCATGAGCGGGGAAAGGGAGTGCTCCACGGGCCAGCCGATGATGCCGAGGATCCTGGTTTTTCCGGAAATGGTCATGGTCAACGAATCCCGTATGTGGCAAGCAGCTGACTCACCTGCGGGGCCAGCTCGGGGGAAATCGTCGCCGCCTCCCGCAATTCGGCAACCCCCTCTTCGCCTCGGCCGAGACGCAACAGCGTCTCCCCCCCCTCTATCCTGCTGCTCGCATAGATCAGTATCGCCTTGCCGGTGTCCAGATCACGGAATCCCATCTGACTCGTGTATCCCCGAACGCTGTACATCCCCCACACACCATTGTCCGGCGGGATCAAGGACGATGCCCCTCCCTTGACCAACTGGTAGCAGATTCCCCGCTGCTTCAGGCCGTACTCCGTAAACGGCATGGAATAGCGGGTTGAAAAATCGACAAAAACCGGACGCCGGTCGATCTGTTCGGCAATGGCAAGCTTCAGCGCCGCATCGGCAGCAAGGGAATCCGCCGGAACGGAACGCAGAAGGCTTCGGCCGAAGAGGTGGGGAAATGCGTCGAGATACCACCCAAACACCAGATGGGGCGTGTGGAGCAGATCAAGATCCTCGCGCATCCGCTCGGCCCCCTGGAGGTACCAGAGCGGGAACGCGCCACTGTCACCCCACGTGAACAGAACGCTCCCCTGCTGGAGGGAACGGAAGGTGTTGCTGGCGTAATCAAACGCCACGTAGTTTTCGCTCTGGTCATTCTCGTAGTAGTTGAGAGCGCAGATGGCGGAGGGAAGAACGAGAAGGAACACCGCGACCAGAATCTTCACCGGCAAAGAGGCCAGCTTCTCCCGCACGATGCCCGCCATCCCCTTCGAGAGCAGCCAGTGGAGCCCCAGCCCGACGAATACGGCGGTCAACAGGTACAGGGGGGTAAAGAATTCCTCGGTCAGGAATATCATGTCGGTTGGAGCATTGAAGTAACCGACAATGACGAGGAGGGAACAGACCACACCGAAAAGATACGCCAGCACCTCGTCGCGGCGGCTCTTCAGCGAGACGAAGGCACCGATCAAAAACAGTACAAGCCCGGCCCAGGTGAACTCCCGCGGGATATTGAAGGCTGCCAGCTGCTGCCAGAGAAGAGGCAGGTCCCGCACGGGGGGCTCGCTCGGGTATCCCTTGCGCAGCAGGTCCCAGAGGAACTGGTCCAGCGTCTTCGGGTCACCCCAGTTGAGAAGGGGGGAGCGGATCGCCCTGAGCGGGAGGTGAAGCTGAATTGCGAATCCGAAGATGCCAAAGGCAATCGCGATGATGATCTCTTTAACCCTTCCGATGAGGCGCCACTGCTTTGAGAGGATCAGCCAGCCGTAGGCAGGAAGAAGAAGAACGATGGTCTGGTGCGCGCCGGTGGCGAGCCCGCAGATGAAGGCTCCCAGATAGACATAGTGCGGACACTCCTCCCCCCGGTCAAAACGCTCGCGCCAGCGGAGCAGCAGATAAAAGACAACCGCCGCCATGAACGAGACGAGCGGATAGGGTTTGTCGTGGTTCGATTGGAGCCAGAGACGGGCCGAAAAGGCAAAGGTGAGTGCCGCAGCAAGGGAGCATCCCCCGAGGAGGTATGAGGAGCGTGGCTTGCCAGAGGTCTCCGCTTCATGGCTCAGAAGGTAGCGGGTAATGAAGTAGACGCCGAAGCAGGCAGCGGAGGCGGAAACGGCAGTCGCCATATTGGCGCGTAAGGCGATGTTACCGAAGGGGAGCCAGGTAAAGGGCTTGGCGTAATTGATGAAAAGAGGATATCCCGGTGAATGGGCTATGCCGAGGGAATGGATGGCGGTCAGAAACTCGCCGCTGTCGAAGAAGGTGACCGATGGGGCGAGGGTTAGGAGGTAGATCAGCAGAGGCAAGATGACCGCCAGTACTGCGAAGGGATCGACACGCCGAAAGAAGGATGAAAGCATATCAGCTGCCTCGTGTTGCAGAATTCAGAGCAACGGCTAGATAGCCGTTACCCAAATCGGTCCGATAGAAACAACGCTGCAGGAGATAGAACAGAAACATTGTAAAATCGTTGAACAAAAGTCCAAAGAGGATTTCCCCTCCCGGAAGAAGTTTCATTCCACCGCTTTTGGCCGTGCGCTCCTCAATCACCTCTTCCTCCCGGATTTTGCCAGCCACGGCGTGATCGTAAAAAGGTTTCATAAGGTTGTAAATCGGCACTCCGTAGGAATAAATCAAGAGTGGCTTAAACCCGGCCTGTTCGAGAATCTGCCAGAGCTGATCTCGTTCGTAACGCCGGACATGACCGCAGAGTTCGTCGTTGTCACCCCATTTGGCCATATGAGCAGGCACAGTCAATAGCAGGTGCCCTCCCTCAACGATCCTTTCCCTGAGCCCGAGGAGAAATGCTACATCATCGAGGCAGTGCTCCAAGACCTCTGATGCGATCACCACCTCAAACTGCTCGTCAATCTCGCCAAGCTCCGTCTGTTCCACAAAAAAACAGGAGGGATTAACCTTCAATCGGGCCGTAGCCACTGCTTCTGCCGAAAGATCGATTCCTCTGCCGGTGTAGCCGCGTTTACCCAACTCCCGAAGAAGATCCCCTGCGCCGCATCCAACCTCAAGTACACTCCGCGCGGAGATACGCGCCAGAACGTCGAGGATGGCCCGACGTTTGACGAGATAACTGGGGGTCGGGTACCACGTGAGCAAATTAGCGAGGGTATGTGTCTCTGTCACGTGGAAGAGTTGCTCCGTAATGTTTTCAGAGGAACCTTGCCGCGCCAGATGCAGAAGAGTCCGGCAACAATCACCGGGAAAAAATTCACGGCATGGACGACAATTGCCACACTCAGAGCCATTTCGCGCTCAACACCGAACGCGAGAAGCCCAAAGGTGCAGGCGGCATGGTAGGTACCAATAAAGCCGGGCGACGCGGGAACCATCACCGCGAAGACGAGAAGGACCAGGATGAAGACCGACGCCGTAAGTGGCAACGAAATGCCAAAGGCCCGGAGCCCCAGGTCCACCGTCACCGTCGCGATCCCCCACGTCACCAAGGATGTCCAGCAGAGCGCCCACAGATCTCGGGGATGCTTTGACAGTCTGATTCCCCCGATAAAGGCGCCGACGAGCGGGATCACCCGTTCGGCGAATCGCCGGGGAAAGGGTCTCAGACAGAGCTCAAGGAAACGGAGCGTGCCGGTCGTGTTCCGCTTGAGCAGGAGCAGAACGGCAATCGCAACCAGATAGACGGCCAGAGTAATCCACCCCCCCATCACGAGCCCCCGCTGGGCGGCCTCGCTTCCCACCGGAAATCTGACGCCGAAGAGCGCGATCAGCAGCAGCAACAGGACGGTGAAGCCGTCCAGCAGCCGATCGAGCACCAACGTGGCAAAAACGGCGCTCCCCTCGATCTGTTCGCGCTCCGCAAGGGAGTAGGCGCGGACGAACTCTCCGAGCCGCGCCGGGAGCAGGTTGTTCGCCATATACCCGATGAGGGTCGCCGAGAAGAGGTTGCCGAATGCGGCCTTTTTCAATGGCGCCACAAGATACTTCCAGCGTACGGCGCGAAAGAAGTAGCCAAGGAAGGTGGCAAACACCGCCAGGGACAGATACCGCGCGTCGACGCGGCGCAGGGCCGCGAGAAGGTGCCGACCGTCGACATGCCGGAAGAGGACGACAAGCAAGGCGGCGCTGACCGCAAGGCCGAGCCAGAATCGGGCGTCCCTGAGCGTCCCTTTCACGCCGAAACCCCACCAAGATATTCCCGGTATTCGATGATGGTGACATCCGCCAGAATGGAGCGGCACGTCGCCACATCGTCGGCAATGCCCCGCTTCAGCTCCTCGATCCCGGCAAAACGCCGCTCGTCGCGGACCCGGTCGATGAAATATATCCGGATTTCCTCACCATAGATGTCACGGTCAAAATCGAGGATGAAGACTTCGATGCTTTCACGCTCGTTGTCGAACGTGGGATTGTTGCCGATGTTGCACGCCCCGTCGTAAAAGACGGTGCCGATCTTTACCTTGACGGCATACACACCGGCCCGGGGAATCAGCTCTTTTTCCGTGGCGAGATTCGCCGTGGGAAAGCCGAGATCCTTGCCGCGGTGCAGGCCCTGAATCACCCTGCCGCCAATGGAGAAGTGACGGCCGATGAGCCGGACCACTCCGCGCACATCTCCCTCGGCGACCATGCGGCGCACCGCGGTGCTGCTGTAGACGGTTCCCTCGCCGGAAATCTGCTCGAGAACCTCCACCTCGAACCCGAGCGTCTCCCCCAGGCGGCGGAGCAGCGCCACATCTCCCTCGCGGCGCCGGCCAAAGGCATAGTCCGAGCCGATGATGAGCTTGCGGATGCCGATCCGGCCGACGAGAATCTCCTTGACGAACGCCTCGGCGCCGATTGCGGCGAAATCAGCGGTAAACGGCACCGTTATCAGATAATCGATCCCCGATGCCTCGATGAGAAGTTCCTTCTCGGCATAGGTATTGATGAGGCGCAACTCCCGGGGCAGCCCGAGCGCCTTGACGGGATGGGGAACGAAGGTGATGACCACCGACGAGCCTCCGAAAGCCTCGGCATCGCGCTTCACGCGGCGGAAGATCTCCCGGTGGCCGAGGTGAACGCCATCGAAGTTGCCGATGGTCACCACCGCTCCAGGAAGCTGTTCCGATATCTCGTCAATGCTCCTGAAAATTCGCATGGCCGGTCGGTTACTCTGCCCCCCCGGCGCTCTCCGCGGCCGGCACCGCCTTCTTCTTACCGAAGATAAGCACCAGCCAGACGCTGATCTCATACATCAGGTAAAGCGGAGCCATGATGACGAACATGGTGATGAGATCGGCGTGGAAGGCGGCGACAACGGAGCTCGCCAGCAGGGCGTAGCGGCGGTTCCGGGCGAGGAAGGAGTAGGTCACGATCCCGAAGCGCGACAGCAGCAGCATCAGGATCGGCAGTTCGAAGATCAGGCCGAACATCAGGATGAGCCGCAGGCAGAAGTTGATGTATGCGCTCATGTTGAACCAGCTGCGCAGCCCCTCGGCCTCGTAGGAAAGCGAAAAGTTGATGATGACCGGCCAGATGATGACCAGGAAGAAGAGTGCGCCGACGCAGAAACTGACGGTGCTCACCGACACGAACGGAATCACCATCCGGCGTTCCTTGCGTGTGAGCCCCGGGGCGATGAAGAGCCAGATCTGGTAGAAGACGATCGGCAGCGCCAGGATGAAGCCGGCAATGATGGAAATCTTGCACTGGACGAAGAACGGTTCGAGGGGGGCGCTGTAATTGAGCATCCGCTCTTTCGGCGCCTGCTTGACATCCTTATCGAGCTCGAACTGCCGGTAGACCGCGGGATAGCGCTTGCCGATCTCGTCATAGGCCCGTTTTTTAATATCGGTCAGGTAGGTCTGGCCGGTCAACGGCTTCGTGACAAAATTAAGGATGCGGCCGGAAAGGTTCCAGGCGAGCCCCATCCCGATGACGACCGCGATGACGATTACGATAAGCCTCTTGCGAAGTTCGGTGAGGTGCTCGAGAAACGGCTGGACCGTCTGGGTTTCTTCAGTCATTCACATTCCTTTTGCGTCTGGTCTAAATCCTTATGACAGTAGCACAGCCCCGCGAAGGTGCGCAACCTCTTTCACCGGCGCCGTCTACCGCGCCCGCCCCCTTTCGGTGCACCTTTACGCCCGTCAGCCCCATCCGATTTCCTGCGCTCGGCAAATCCTTTTGGCAGCTTTCCCCTGATCGGCACACGCGTGAACTCATCGGCCGCCTCGCTGCGCTTCCGGACCTCGTGAAGCCCCGCCAGCACAAACTCGACCTGCTTCCGCTCCAGGCTGGCCCCGGCGACGGTGACCCGGACGCGATCGCCGATCCGGTACATCTCCCGGCTCCGTTCCCCCACCAGGGCATGCTGCTTCTCGACGTAGCGGTAAAAGTCGTCCCCCATGGTCGACACGTGAACCATCCCTTCCACGAAGAGATCCACAAGCTCTACGAAAAAACCGTAGGAGGAGACGCCGGTAATGTATCCGTCGAAGGTCTCGCCAATCCGCTCCCGCATGAACTGAACCTTCTTCAGGGCAACGATTTCCCGCTCCGCCTCCATCGCCACCCGCTCCCGCCGGCTCGTCTGCTCGGCCGTTTCGGGGAGGGTCGACTCAAGGCGCTCGACATCCTTCTCCGTCAGCTTTCCCGCCAGCACCCCCTTGAGTATCCGATGGACAACCAGGTCGGGATAGCGGCGAATGGGAGAGGTGAAATGGGTATAGCAGCGGGCGGCAAGGCCGAAGTGGCCGAGGTTCTCATGACTGTAGCGTGCCTGTTTCATGCAGCGCAGCAGCACCTCATTGATCATCCGCTCCTCGGGTTTCCCCTCGGCCTCGTCGATGAGCCGCTGGAGTTCCGCCGGATCGACCTTTCCTTCATCCAGCCGGAAATGAAAGCCGAAATTGAAGATAAACTGCTGGAAATCTGCAAGCTTGACCGGATCGGGTGGCTCGTGGACACGGTACAGCGAAGGGATCTGCCGTGATTCGATATGTGATGCCACCGCCTCGTTAGCAGCCAGCATGAACTCTTCGATGATGCGATGGGCAAGGTTTCGCTCCGCCCTGACAATCGCCTCGGTATGCCCCTGGAGATCGAGCACGATCTGGGGCTCGGGAAGATCGAAGTCGATGCTGCCGCGCTTGCGCCGCTTGGCCATAAGCCGCTCGGCAAGCTCCTTCATCACGGTGAGGTCCGCCACAAGGTGGCTGTTGGCCTCGATCGTTTCGGGATCCGCATCAACGAGGATCTTGCGCACGGTGGTGTATGTCAGACGTGCCGCACTCTTGATGAGGCTCGGATAGAACGATGCCTCCTTGAGCGTGCCAGCCCGCGTGAACAGCATCTCGGCGGTGAGGGTGAGGCGCTCGACCCGGGGATTCAGGGAGCAGATGCCGTTGGAGAGTTCCTCCGGAAGCATCGGGATGCAGCGGTCGGGAAAGTACACCGATGTCCCCCGCTGGTACGCCTCACGGTCCAGCGGCGAACCGGGGCGAACGTAGTGCGACACGTCGGCGATGGAGACCCAGAGGCGAATGTTGCCTGCCTGCTCCTTCCGGACCGAGACGGCGTCATCGAAATCGCGGGCGGTCTCGCCGTCGATCGTTACCGTGAGGTGCTTTCTGAGGTCGATGCGTTTGCGGACCTCTCCTTCACCCACCTCCTGCGGAACGGCACGGGCTTCGGCAAGAACATCGGGAGGAAACTCGAAGGGGAGCTCGTACTTGGCCACAATGGTCCGCACTTCGACTTCCGGGTCATCGGGATTGCCGAGGACCTCGATGATTTTCCCCTCGGCCTTCGTGCGCTCGGAAGGATACGCCGTGATTTCGGCCGTCACCACCTGCCCGCTGCGGGCCCCGCTCGACCACTTCTGGGGGATGACGATCTCGTGGGAGATGCGGGTTTCATCCGGAATAAGAACCCCCCCCCCTTTTAGTGCCTCGAACCGGCCCACAATCTTCTTGACGCCCCGTTCAATCGTTCGGACGATCCGCCCCTCTTTCTTTCCGCCCCCCTTCACGAGCTCGACACGGACCTCCACCAGATCGCCGTGCATGTTTCCCCGAAGCGAGCGGGCCGGAATATAGACGTCATCCCCTCCCCCCTCGGGAGTAACAAAACCGTATCCGTCACGGTGGCACGAAAGACGGCCAGTAACGAGGTTCTGTGCATCGGCAAGCCCGTATTGGTTCCCCCTGAGCTTCACCAGCGCCCCGTCGGACACCAGGCGGTCCACGAACTCCTTGAAATTCAGGCGGTGCGCTTTTGAAACGCCGAAAGCCTGCATCAACTCCCGAAACGCTACCGTCCCACCCTGTTCGCGGATGAACCGCACCACTGTTTCACGCTTTTGTTTCATCTCATGATTCCTTTGTCGGCAAAGGTCCAAACCGGGCTACTATGCATAGTTTGTCAGGTCATTGTCAATCAGTATACCGCAGCGGATCGCGCCAAAAACCCTTTGATTTTTGTCGCAGATTGCGGTTACTATTCTCCCTGTCAATTGCCGGCCGGCGGGGATGGGCCGGCATTTTGCTGTCTGCTCTTTACCCCGCGCAGCCCCGAATCGTCACCGTCGTCTCCGAAAACTCCCGAACTACCCGTAAGGATTTGCCTGCCATGCTGTCACGAACCTTTCTCGCTCTCATTCTCGTACTTACCCTTGCCGTTTCAGCCTCGTCGCAGAATCTCCTCACCCTCTCCGACTCTTCACTGCGCAGGGCGGCCCAGCAGCTCAAGGTAAAAGAGTATCGCGGCGCCTGGACCACCGCCCTGTCCGCGCCGGAATCGCCGGAGCGAAGCTTTATGGCGGGAACTGCCGCCCTCAGGCTTGAGCAGTGGACCGATGCCGCCGAACTTCTCGGTCGTGCAGCCAAGGACCTGCCGCTTCTGGCCGATTATGCCCTTGTCGGACAGGCTGAAGCACTCAAGGCCACGGCCCGCTACGACGAAGCTCTCGGCGCGGTGAACAGACTCATTGCCGCCTGGCCCGAAAGCCCCGTCATTCGCAGGGGGCGGTTACTGCAGGCAGACATTCTCTTCGCTCGCAACAACTTCCGCGAGGCGCTGGACGCCTATGTGCGGTTCATAGAAAGCTACCCGTCAGGAGTCGATTCGCTCACCGCGACTTATCAGGCCGCCCTCTGCCGGGAGGGACTCGGGGATGATGCCCGGGCGGTGCAGGAATTCAGGAATCTCTGGATTACCTATCCCGCATCCTCCGTGGCCGAAAAGGCAGAGGAAAGCCTCAAACGGATCGCCCGCAAGGGGATCGCCGTGGAACCTTACAGCGCCGACGACCTCTTCCGCCGCGGTTGCACCCTCTACAATCTCGGCAAATATGAGCAGGCGCTCAAGGCGTTCGACGCCATTTCGCTCTCGGGACAATCTGCCGATTTCACTCTCAAGACAACGTTCAAATCCGGTCAGTCGCTATTCAAGGCCAGACACTACAGAGACGCTGCGCGGATATTCGCCTCCCTGCTCGACCGCGAACTCAAGCCGGTGCTGGCGGACGACGTCCGGTTCTGGCTTGCCCGGACACTGGACAAATGTGGCAAGGAAGACGAGGCTGTTGCCACCTTCCTGGCAATCCCTGCCAAATCCTCTTCTTCAGAACTTGCCGACGACGCGCTCCTGGAGGCCGCCTTCGTCCGCAAGTTCCAGGGGCGCTACCGGGAACAACTCCCCCTGCTCGAGAAGATTCTCGCCACAAGCTCCGACCCGAAGCTGACTCGCCGTGCTGCATGGGAGGCGGCATGGGCGCGTTACAATCAGGGAGATTTCAAGGGAGCCGCAGAAGGGTTCAAGTCGCTGTTGCCGGCAGCGGATTATCGCGTGAGGGCCCTCTATTGGCATGGCCGCGCCCTCGAATCAGCCGGGGACAGAGAGGGTGCGTCCCGTATCTTTGCCACCCTCGCCGACGAGGAGCCATTATCCTTCTACACCTCATTGTTTCGGAAACATGATGATGGTGCATCCTCCGTCTCTCTCCAAGAGGACATCACCCTGCACCTGCCGATTCCCCTTGGCTTCGAGCGGGTCAAGACCCTCATCTCGTTTGGCCTGCACGATGAAGCGCGCAGGGAACTCGCCGCGAACAGGAAAAATGGGACTGGAAAGAAAAAATCCACCCTCGCTTTAGCCCGTCTCTACCTTGAAATGGATGACTACGCCTCGGCGGCGGCCCTTGTCCGGTCCGATCCCCCCCGCAGGATCACTGCCGATTCCCTCGTTCAGTGGGGACTCCTCTATCCCCGCGCCTTCCGCGACGCCGTGACGGAACGTGCCGCGAGCCTCGGCGTCCCGGAAGAACTCGTTTTTTCACTCATGAAAGCCGAAAGCGGTTTCGCCCCCGGCGTCGTTTCGCCCGTCGGAGCCGTCGGCCTCATGCAGCTTATGCCCACCACTGCCAAGACACTCGTTGCCAACGGGGCCAAAAACGGAATCGCCGCCCGCCTCGTCGAGCCCGACTTCAATATTTCCCTTGGCGTCCGTCACCTGCGAGACCTGCTCAAACAGTACAACGGCAACATCGTTTCCGCAGTCGCCGCCTACAATGCCGGGTCCAACGCGGTGGACCGCTGGCGCAAATCTCTCACCTACCGCAGTGAAGACGAATTCATCGAGAACATCCCCTATTACGAGACCCGCGAATACGTGAAAAAGGTGCTTGCCGGCAGTGCATTGTATCGCCGCCTCTATCGCCCGCAGGTCGCCCCTCCCGCAGCCAATGCACCGTCCCCTCAGGATTTCGTCCAAACGGGACGGGACGAACCCGACGCACCCCCAGCCAACTGATTGCCCATTCACCATCTCCCGGTTGGATTGCGTTTCTATACATTGACAGCATACTGATTATACGTATAATTATCGTTTTTCCTCATGCTGCCGGAGTCCCGTCATGTTCGACATCGAAAATAGTATCGGCTTTCTCATCGCCAAGGTCTACCAACGCGGATTCGCTCTGTTCAAGGGGGAACTCGACGCCTACGAGCTTACGCCGCCGCAATTCAGCCTCCTCGCTTTTCTCTGGCAGGAAGACGGTCTTTCCCAAACCGTATTGTCACAAAAATCGCAAATCGACCGAACAACGATCGGGGGGCTCATCGACCGGCTTGAACGCCAGGGGCTTCTGCAGCGTCTTCCCGATCCCGACGACCGACGGGCACATCGAATCTGCCTGACCCCGCGGGGAGTCGCTCTCGAACGTGAACTCTGCGCCATTGCCGGCCAGGTCACCGAAAAATTTTTCGCTCCACTCAGCGAGGTGGAGAAAAAAAGCCTTTTTGCCATTCTCAAGAAGTTACGCACCCCCCAGGAGAGTACCCGATGAACAGATCACGTCGACTGATCATGCTGCTCGCACTCCTTGTCCCGGTATCGGCCAAGGCGGAATCCACGTCTCTCGAGGAATGCCTTCGTCTCGCCTTGTCGGCCAACTATGCACTCGCGGTCACGGGTCATGATCGCCAGATCGCGGAGGAAGGCGTCGTTCGGGCAAAAAGCGGATATCTTCCCCGCCTCGATCTTCAGGGAGGATATACCGTGCAGGCGAAACCCCAGGCGGTCCAGATTCAGAATTTCAGTGCAGAAACACAAGATGCGAACTTCGGATTTCTGAGCGTCTCCGCCACGCAGACCATCTATGACTTTGGCCGCACCGCATCCCGCGCCCGCCGTGCCTCCCTCCTGCAGGAAGCGACCTCCCGGGATTATGAGGCCCGCGAAAAAGAGGTTTATCTCCAAGTCGTGGAAGCCTATTACGGAATCCTGGAGGCAAGGAAGCTCCTGGCCGCCGCCGAGGAAGAAGTCGTGCAACGCACCGACCATCTCCGCATCGCGAAAAACCTTTACGAACAAGGGGTTGTTACCCGCAACGATCTTCTCCAGGCAGAGGTGAAGCTGGCCGACAGCCGCCAGCAAAGGCTCGGCGCAGCAAACCGCGTCGAAAATCGATGGCTGACCCTCGACTATCTGACCGGTCGCCCCCTCTCCTTCCGTGCCGATCTTTCCGAAGCCTCCACTGCCGCTCAGCTCCCGGCGCCGGAAGATGCCGAACGGCGGGCAGTGGCAAACCGGCCGGAACTCGCCGCCCTCGCCCGGTCGGTCGAAGCGGGAGAGGCGGAGGTTGTCGAGGCCCGCAGTGCCTTCTATCCCGAACTGTACGTCAAGGCAGGGATCGATTACGTGGAGAACAGCAAGGTGCGGGAGCAGACGATCTATTCCGCTACGGCGGGAGTCAAGATTAACCTTTTCGACGGCTTTGCCTCAACTGCGCGGCGTCGAGAGGCGGTGGAAAGCATGATGAAGCAGCGTGACAGCCTCCGGCAACTGAGGGAGCAGATTCGGGTTGAACTGCGCACGGCGCTGAACGATGCGCGGGTGGCGGCGGATCGTATCGCGACCGTCGAGCAGGCAATCCGGCAGGGGGAAGAGAACCTCCGCATCAACCGGGACCGCTATCAGGAGCAGGTGGGGACCGCCACCGACGTGCTTGACGCCCAGACGCTCCTCACCCAGATCAAGACCGATTTCTACCGGGCGATCTATGACAGCCAGGTGGCAACTGCTCGCGTCAGAAAAGCTATGGGAGAACTTTAAAAATGGCCACCGAAGAGACTGAAAAACAAGAAACATCCTCTGCGTCTCCAAAGACGGCCAGACCTCAGGGACGGAAACGGGCAGGAGTGATTCTCCTCGCAGTCCTGATCGTCGCAGCGGTCATCGGCGGACGCTGGTTCGTCCGCAGCCAGACCCATATCTCGACCGATAACGCCTTTATCGAGGCGCACGTCCACTCGGTTTCGGCACGTGTACCCGGAACCGTTGTCGCCGTACACGTCGACGATAACCAGCCGGTGAAAAAAGACCAGCTTCTCGCGGAGCTTGATCCGACCGATTACGATGTCAGGGTGAAGGATGCCGCAGCGGCTCTCGACATGGCAAAAAACGAGACGAGCAGCGATTACGCCGCCGTGGAAGTGGCGCGGGCCGCCGCCAGCGATGCCCGCGCTCGGCTGGAACAGGCCGACATTGACCTGAAGCGCGGCAGCGCTCTCTATGGCAAGGAAGTGATTCCAAAGGATCAGCTCGACAGACTCTCCACGTCCCGCCGCATTGCTGCGGCCCAGTTGAAAGAAGCAGAAGAGAAGGTCCGCAAGGCACAGGCGGAGTTGGGGCTTTCCGGAAGCGGCGGTCGTGAGGCGCGGGTGGCACAGCGTGAAGCAAAGCTTAAGGAAACCATCAACAACCGTGCGTACACAAAGGTTTATGCCCCCGCGGACGGGTACGTGACCCGTAAATCGGTCGAGATCGGGAACACGGTTCAGGCCGGCCAACCGCTCATGGCGGTAGTGACGCTGGACGACATCTGGATTACGGCCAACTACAAGGAGAGCCAGATCACCCACATGAAGACGGGACAGAAAGCCGACTTCACCGTCGACAGTTATCCGGGGTACACCTTCACAGGAAGCGTGGAAAGCATCATGGCGGGGACCGGTGCCGCGTTCTCCCTCCTGCCGCCCGAAAACGCCACGGGGAATTACGTGAAGGTCGTTCAGCGGATACCGGTGAAAATTGCCATCGACAGGAAGAGCGACCCCCAGCACCTTCTGCGGGTCGGCATGAGCGTCGTGCCGACGGTGGCGGTGGAACGTCGTGCCGGCGACGTGCTCCGGTCGCTCTGGCCGTTCTAGCGGTTGGCGTCAGGGAGACCTTTGAATGAACGCGCCGGCCAAAGTCGTCAATAAATGGCTCATCACCATAACGGTGATGCTCCCCACGATCATGGAGATCGTCGACACTTCCGTTGCGAACGTGGCACTTCCCCACATGCAGGGAAGCCTTAACGCCGGTACCGATGAAGTCACGTGGGTACTCACCTCATACCTGGTCAGCAACGCCGTGGTATTGCCGATGACCGGCTGGCTCTCCCGCATCTTCGGCCGCAAGCGCTTTCTCATCACCTGCATCACCCTCTTCACGTTCGCCTCGTTGCTCTGCGGAGCCGCCCCCAATCTGGCAACACTGATCCTCTTCCGGGTGATCCAGGGAGCAGCCGGCGGGGCCCTCATCCCGAGCAGCCAGGCGATCCTCCTGGAGACCTTCCCCCCCCACGAGCGGGGGATGGCCAATGCCATTTTCGGCATCGGAGCCATGTTCGGACCGATCATCGGGCCGGCTCTCGGCGGATGGATCACCGACAATCTGAGCTGGCGCTGGATTTTCTACATCAACATCCCCATTGGCATCGTCGCCGTTATTATGGCGACGTACTTCATCTTCGACCCCCCGTATCTTCGCCGCGCTCAAGCCTCCATTGACTGGTGGGGACTCGCCCTCCTCACCGTGGGACTCGGCGCACTCCAGATCGTTCTCGACAAGGGCCAGCAGGACGACTGGTTCAACTCCTCATTCATCATCGGCTGCACGGTTCTCTCGGCCCTGGCGCTCGCTTCCCTGGTCTATGTGGAACTGAAGCACGAACACCCGATCATCAATCTCAGGCTGTTCCAGGACATTTCGTTTTCCGCCGGCAATTTCGTGATGTTCATGGTCGGATTCTGCCTTTACAGCTCCATCATGCTCATCCCGCTCTTTCTTCAGACACTGATGGGATATGATGCGACACTGGCCGGAATGGTCCTCGCCCCGGGGGGGATTGCCACACTGATCACTATGCCGTTTGTGGGGGCGGTAATCTCGAAGTACGACGGTCGGAAGGTGGTGCTGGGGGGGCTTCTGATCAGCGCCACATCGATGTTCATGATGCAGCGATTTACGCTGGAGGCGTCCTACTGGAACTTCGCCTGGCCGCGGATTATCCTCGGCGTCGGGCTCGCGATGCTCTTTGTCCCTCTCACCACCGTGACCCTCGCATCGATCCCGCGGGAAGAAATGGGGAATGCTACCGGAATGTTCAATCTGCTGCGAAACATCGGAGGGAGCGTCGGCATTGCCGCAGCCGCCACTCTTCTATCCCGTTTTGCGCAGTTTTACCAGAACGTCCTTATCAGCAACGTAACGCAGTTCAATCCAGTGGCACGGCAGACAATCGGGACATGGAAACAGGCACTGATGGCGCGCGGCATCGACGGCGCCAGTGCGGAAACAAAGAGCCTGGCAGCCCTTTACGGCATTGTGCAGCGTCAGGCGGGAATGCTGGCCTACAATCGCATATTCTGGATCGTGGGACTGACGTTCCTCGGGGTAATGCCGTTACTTCTCCTCCTGAGGAAGCCAAAACTCGGCGCTGGACCGGCAGGAATGCACTGAAGGACGGCCCGAACGGCCTACAGACACGTCAGCCGTCCTGGGTAAGCAAATCGTTTGGGAGCTCGTCCGTATCATCGGCCGCACGGGGGAAATGCCGCGAAAGCTCGGCTCCGCAGGCTGCGATGGCGCGGCAAAGAGCTGCTCCCCCCTCCCCTTCCCGAAGTCCCTTCGTGAGCGTTACCGCTATCTCGTTCCAGAAATGGGGCGCGATCTTTTCATTGATCCCGCGGTCACCGAGAATCCACACCTTTCGCTCCAGGAGAGAAATAAAAATCAGGATGCCGGTTGCCCCCCGGGTCCGATAGAGCCCCTTTTCATAAAAAGCCCGGACTGCGCGTTCTCTGACGGCTTCATGGAGACGGCGACGACCGACAAAAGAGAGCTTCAGGCGTGGAACCGACCGGAACAGGAGCCGGCACGGAAAATAGAGCATGAAAACCATGGGAATATACGACCAGATCGTAACATGATGCATCGCAACGGCAATCACGATCGCCACGAATCCGGCCAGAAGCGTCGCTCCCAGGGTCTCTGACTCGCGATACGTGTCACTCGAATCGACGACCATGGTGACGATCTCACCGGCAGTTGCCGTCTCGGCCGCGGCCACCGCCTGCCGGATCTGTTCCCCCTCCGCGGGTGTGAAAAAGGTATCTGCCCGTTGCACGTCCCGTCCTTTGTCCCCAGCCTACCAGTCGCCCGAAGCGCCGCCACCGCCGAAATCGCCGCCGCCGCCAGAAAACCCTCCGCCCCCCGACGACCACCCGCCGCCGAATCCTCCCCCGAAAGGAGGCCCTCCCCAGAACATTCCGCCGCCCCTCCCGCCACCGCCAAAAAGCGCCACGATGATGAGGCCGAGCAGGAAGCCCGCCACCGCCAGCCCCGCAAGGACGACCAGACCGAGGCCAGGAAAGGTGAGGAGCACTACGACCGGCAGACCGACAGATCCCGCCAGCGCGCCGAGCGGACGGGAAATCGCTCCGAAGAAAACACAGGCGACCCCGAGAAAAATCAGCAGACCAATGAGCGGAGGGGCACTCTTCCTGCCATGCCGCAGATCCCGGGGGGCAGCGGCATACTCGCCCCGGACCGTGGCCATGATCGCCGACACGCCGACGGTCACCCCGCCATCGAAGTCCCCCTGCTTGAACCGTGGCGCAATATCACCTCTGATGATCCGCCCCGAAACAAGGTCGGTCAGTTTCCCCTCAAGCCCCCGCCCCACCTCGATCCGGACCTTGCGCTCGGCCTTGGCGACAAGCAGGATGGCACCGTTGTCTTTTCCCTGTTGCCCAATCTTCCACGCCTCGGCCACTCGAATCGAGAATCCCTCCAGGTCATCTCCTTCGAGCGAAGGGATGGTGAGAACCACGATTTGAGTGGAATCACTTCGCTCGAATGCCTCAAGTGCCTGTTGGAGCCGTTGCGCGGCACCGTCGGAGATCATGCCGGCATAATCGTTGACGTACCCTCTTAGCGGGGGGACATCGCGCGCCAGCACAACGGCAGGAAGCAGGCAGAGCAGCAGTATCGAAAGAATAATCCTCTTCATTGAGTGCTAGAATTTCACCTTGGGTGCGCTCTTCGCCCCTTCCTCCGCCTTGAACGGCTCTTTGCGGGTCAGGTGAAGCAGAAGCGAGTTGGTGAGGCTGTTCGGGAAGGTCCGAATACCGGTGTTGAAATCCTGTACCGACCGGTTGTATCGGGTGCGGGCCACGTTGATGCGGTTCTCCGTCCCTTCGAGCTGGTTTTGCAGGTCCATGAAGTTCTGGTTCGCTTTCAGGTCGGGATAACGTTCGACCACGACCATCAGGCGGGACAGTGCACCGGAAAGCTCTCCCTGAGCCTGCTGAAACTTGGCAAAGGTCTCAGGATTGCCGAGCATATCCTTGCTCACCTGCATCGACCCGACCTTCGACCGGGCTTCGGTTACCGCCTTGAGGGTATCCGCTTCGTGCTTGGCATACCCTTTCACCACCTCCACGAGGTTCGGAATCAGGTCGGCCCGACGCTGATAGGCAGCTTCAACGTCGCCCCATGCCGCGAAGACCGCCTCTTCCTTGGCCTGCATGACATTGTATCCGCACCCCGTGAGTCCCGAGAGAGCAATTGCCGCCAGGAGCAGCCAAACGATCCGCTTCATAGTTCCTCCGTTTTGTTGATATTGTCTAAAGCATAATCATGGACCGGCAACTTGTCACCCTCCCGATGGCAGAATTTCATGACACGGGGCTCCCGTTGCAGGCAATCCTCATTACTCATCGTCCCTTCTTGCCCCTGAATTGATCGGTTGCCCAATCGATCTGTGTCATCATCCCCCGCAAAACGACTACCTCGCGTCCGTCCAGTTCAGCACGGGAAAAGATGCGCCGCATGCTCCTCATTATATGTGCCGGATTCTGGGGATTGAGAAAGCCGATCCGCATGAGAGTATGTTCCATCTGCCCAAAGAGCGATTCCAGTTCAGACGAACCGGCAAGGCCTCGCTCCTCTCCTTCCGGAAGACTCTCGCCAAGCTCCTTGAAGAGTTCATAGCAGAAAATCAGCACTGCCTGGGCCAGATTCAGGGAACCGTATTCGTTCGAAGTGGGGATGGTGGCATGCCATCGGCAGAGGGAGAGTTCATCGGTGGAAAGGCCATTATCCTCTCTGCCGAACACAAAGGCAGCCCTGTTGGCAGAAAGGTTTGCGGCGATTTTTGCAACAATTTCCGTTGGCGAAAAAATCTCCTGTCGGTACTTCCCGTGTCGCCTGGTTGTGGCAACCGACAGTTCGGTGTCCGCAAGCGCCTCCTGAAGCGTAGAAAATACCCGGGCGCCCTCGAGCAGATCTTTTGCCGACACCGCAAACTTGAGCGCCTCCGGATGATCAAGGCAACACCCTTTGACAATGCGGAGCTCACGCAGCCCCATGTTTTTCATTGCCCGGCAGACCATCCCGACATTGCCGGGACTTTGCGGTTCGACCAGGACCACCGAAATTTGTTCCTTAATATGGGCGACTGTTGCCCGTTCCTCACTCCTGTTCACCGTTCCTCCCTCAATTTACGCGCCTCCTTCATCCGCCGAAGCCTCTGACGTGCCGGCCTGCGCCTCAGCCGCGCATGGACAAAATGGAGAAGCCACATGCAGAATATGAGCCCTGCAAGGACAACGAGCAGATGTACTTCATATCTGCCAACATCATCCACGAAAAGAGATGCACTCTTGCCGAAAACGTACCCAGCCAGCGAAAAGGCAATGGCCCAGACAAGAGCACTGCAGACGTTCAGCCAGAGGAAGCGGACGGCCGGGAACGTCGTCATGCCGAGGATAATGGGCAGTATGATGCGAAAGCCGTAGGTATAGCGGGAAACAAAGGCCACAAACGTGCCGTAACGCTCAATCAGCCGCAGCGCCTTGCGAAACTTTCTTGCTATCAGAGTAAAGGCCTTGAGGAGCCACTTGCCTTGCCATCGTCCCAGGTAAAAATAGAACTGGTCTCCGAGGAAAGCCCCCCCGCGGCGGTGACAATCACGCCGGGGAGGCTCAGATACCCCTCGAATGCGAGAAACCCGGCCAGGATCAGACCAGCTTCCCCTTCCATGAACGTCCAGAGGAAGAGTACCCAGTAGCCATGATTTTCGAGATATTGCCTGAACAGATGCTCCACGCAGCCTCCGCTCCTTATGCACGGACTGGGAACAGCGCCGAAATAAGAAAAGGGCCTTGCAGCCCTTTTCTTGAAAGTATATCGCGATGCCGCCTCAACGGAGGAGTTTCACCAGGTATATGAACGTCCCCCCCACCGTGAAGCCCGAAAGAAGCCCGGCGATGTCATGCACAAGCACCGAAAAATCTCTCCGCCCCATGAACTGTTCCGGGACGCTGGCGCCAAGGTTCTGCATGATAAGCTTCCAGTCGGCATCCCAATTGTAGACTTGGAGATAGAGTTCCGACCCCTTCCAGAGAAAAATTGCAATAAAAACAATCCCAAAGGCAATAAAACCTTTTGCTATGACCGAATCGCGGATCTGGAGATAGATCTTCCGTACCATGTCAAGGTTGACAAGGGAGAGAAAGACCCAGGTGGTGTTCTCTATCATGCGAATGTTCCGCAGCACGGTGTACTGCGGCTCGGGGTTGATAAAGACGAATACGGCCGACGCAATCAGCAGACCAAGGATTGTCAGGTAAACTGCCTGTTTACTCCCCCCCAGCTCCAGCGTACGACTGAAAATATAATACTCCTGGAAGCCGTGGGTCATCACCATGATCGAGATGGTGCCGATAATGTAGTGTAGCGCCTCGACCTGCGTATAGGCGGTCCAGGGGGCATCGAGAGCCTTTTCTACGACGTAGAGCTGACTCATGAAGATGAGGAAGAATCCGATCGAAATACTGGTCCAGACCCGCGCGTTGCCTATGCTGAAATAGAAACTGATACATCCAGCCAGGAACCAGAAAACTATCTGGACCAGATCAACTGTGCTGATATCCGCCATTGTCCCCCCACGTGCACATGAAAAAATTCAGGTTCAGGCTCTTGTGCGTTCTGCGATCTCATTCTTCATGGTTTCCAGCATCTCCCTGGTCTTGGACATGCTGGTCAACAGCTTGGCACCGCGCTCAATTCCGCAAAGGAATTCGACCACCAGCAAATTATCGAGAAGTATCGTACGACCTCCTCGGTCACCGAGCTCTTTCTCGACCAGTGAAGCCCCCATTTTCCCGATATAGGCTACGGCGACTTCCTTGAGGTCATCCTCAAGTTCCTTGAGCTTCTCAGCCGACTGTTTTCTGTCAACCGCTTCCGCCTCTTTTTTGATCTTATCGCGCTCCGTTGCGAATCGACTTCCCGTCGACTCCCAGAGTTTCACGATATTGACCATCTCGAGCAGATCGTAATGCATCAACTCATCAGCACTCTTCGTAGACAGGACATCGATCTTCGCTCCCGGCAGCCCGGCAATCTTCTGCGACTCGGAAGCAGACGTTTCGATGTCGGTCGAACCGTCATGGAAAAAACCGAGGGGAGCCCCTTCTTTGTAGAAAATCAAAGCGGCGCGATCATCGGTATAAATGCGAAGGCAGCCATTGAGTCGCTGAGCTTTGAGCTTCTCCAGAAGTCCCTTGATATCGATCAGCTTGAGCTCTTGACCCTGATACAGGACATTTCCGTGGATCATGGCGTGGAGACACATCGTCAGGTCCTTTGAAAGCTTGTAGACGCTGAGCGATCCTCCCCCCTCAAACACGTAGTTACATATTCCTGCAATCGCTTCGAACCCGCTGGACTTTTTTCCCTCTTGCTCGAGCATCGCACTGATTAACTTTCCGGCTTCGAAAAAAAGAACTGCAAGAGAAGAAGGAAAGGTAAATTTCAGATAGCCGGTGAAGCCGCTCCCCTTCAGTTTGTCAAACATCTCCGGAAGCTTTACTTTTGCCGCCGCGATATTCTCATACAATGGATTTCCCTTGGGAAGAAGAAACATCGGGACTCCTTGGTCAAAAGTTTTTCACAAATTAATCGATTTCTGCAGATCAGTCAAAGTCAAAATGACCATTCTCGGGGCGGAGCAACAGCAACACTTTCGTAAATCGATTCGTACATGTGCTCAATTTCGAAGAAGGTTTTCAGGATGTCCGGATCAAAATGCCTCTTCGGTTCTATACGGTCATCCCCGCGGCGAAAAACCTCCAAAGCATCCCGATGGCTCAGAGGAGGTTTATAGCTGCGGCGGGATCTGAGCGCGTCATAGACGTCAGCAAGCTTCACTATCCGGCCAGCCAGAGGAATATCACCCCCCTTTAAACCATAGGGATACCCGCTTCCATCCCAGTTCTCATGGTGCGCAACGGCAACCTCACGGGCAACGCGTAAACGGGGTGAATCGCCTAGGATTTTCTCGCCGAACACCGGATGCAGCCTCATCAATCGCTCTTCATCCGCTGTGAGCCGACCGGGCTTTAGCAATATCTCGTTCGGCACCCGAATCTTGCCGACATCGTGCATTTGGGCGGAGTATGAAATCGTCTCAACAAAATCCGGTGACAAACCCAGATTGGCGGCAAGCGCCCCCGCATATCGATTGACCCGCACGATATGTTCGCCGGTAGCCTCTTCAGCCGCTTCACAGGCACGGGCGAGAGCCTCTATGGTGTACACGAACGCACTTTCGGTCTCCCGCACTTCGTTGGAGAGTGTGACAAGTGAACCGATGACAACTGCCAGGCTCATAAGCACGCCGGCATCGTACTCCGTAGCCTCACGAACGTAGTTAAATGCGAATATCGCACCCCGAGGCTCGCCGCTTATACGGCACGCAATGAAATTAGTAATGGGAGCGCCGACGAATTCCTTTACTTTGGGATGAAACAATGCCTGGTACGTGTCAATTGTTTCACTGGCTTCACTCCAGTTCGAAACAATAACGGCGTCACTCAGAGACGGGATAGCGTATACTGAAGACGGATCGATAAGAATATCTTCCGACCCCTCGATTATTTCACCCGATCTAAGATGAAAAACCCGTCCACGACACAAGCAACCCGGTTCTCCATTCATAGCAACAAAAATGCTCTGGGGACCACGCCGGCCCTTGCCTCCCAGAACCCGCCTGATGGCCTCGACGTATAACTCCTCACCCGTGAAACGCCTGCAGCAGAGACTTCTGAGCGTGGCGTCCGTAAGCTCAAGCAAGTCTCGAGTCTGCTGAAGGGACATCTTGCAAAGATCCAAACTCACAGCGCCCCTCCTCTCCAGTTCTCAATGGTGATTTGCATCATATTACGCGTCCTTTATACTCTATAACGTCACCTCAGGCAAGGAAGCATCCTTCAAAAGAAAAGGCCCGATGCGCGACACATCGGGCCTTCACAACAACAGATTATTGCCTTACTTCTTGGCAGCCATTGCCTTTTCGTATCCCATCTGGAACGCTTTCTTGTTCAGCTCAATGAAAGCCTCCGGAACACGAGCAAGAACGGCTTTTTCGGCACTTTCCTTAGAAACGACGCCAGTCAGTGCCACCATAGCTCCAAGAGCCACGATATTCGCGACAATCTCCCGCCCGACCTCATTCTTTGCCGTATTGATAATGGGGAAGGAAACTACATTATAATTGCCCGCGGGAAACTTTGTAACCAGATCTGAATCGATGAGGAGAACCCCTCCCTCTTTCAGATCGTGGCTATACTTGTCGCAAGCTTCCTGGGTGAGGGCAAGCAGTGCGTCAACAATCGTTGCCTTAGGGTAATCAATCGGGCCTTCAGAGATTACAACCTCGGACTTGGAGGCGCCGCCACGGGCTTCAGGACCATAGCTCTGGGACTGAACGGCCTGCTTCCCATCATAGATGGAGGCCGCCTCTGCCATGATGACACCCGCAAGGATCAGACCCTGGCCGCCGGCACCGGAAAATCTCAATTCATATCTTCCAGACATCTGTCTTTCTCCTTTAACGTTGAAGTTACTTCGCGGCCTGAGCCCGTTCTATGACCTTGGCATATTCCGCCGTGTACTCAGGTTTCTCGATCTTGTGCAGAACACCAGTCAGGATCTTGCCTTCAAGCTGCTCAGGAGTCATTTTCTCTGCAGCTTTAACCGGCACGGCAACTTCCTTGAGACGATTCATCATCTCAATGACCGAGCGATACTTGTTGCGCCGACCATAGGTGGTGGGGCAATCGTCAAGAATCTCAACCACAGAGAAGCCTTTGTGCTGGATCGCCTCAACGATGAGTTTGTCGATCTGGGTTGCGTGGTAGGCAGTGCCGCGGGCAACAAAGGTGGCACCGGCTCCGATCGCCAGCTTGGCAACATCAAACGCAGGATCGGGGTTTCCGTACGGAGTGGTGGATGCCTTGGCACCGGTGGGCGTACAGGGAGAGAACTGACCACCCGTCATGCCGTAGATATTGTTATTCATGATGATATACGTCATGTCGATGTTACGGCGGCAAGCATGAATGAAATGGTTGCCACCGATCGCCGTACCGTCACCGTCCCCGCCGACCAGAATCACATTCATTTCCGGCCGGGCCATCTTCACGCCGGTGGCGAATGCTGCAGCGCGACCATGGGCGGTGTGAAGCGTGCAGCAATCCATGTAACCAGGGAGACGCGACGCACAGCCAATACCGGAAACGATAGCCGTATTGTTCTTCTCAAGGCTAAGAGCATCAATTGCCCTGATGAGACCTTTCATGACAATTCCGTGACCACAGCCAGGGCACCAGATGTGCGGCAGCTTGCCAGGGCGGATGTACTTATCATAATCAAAAGCCATGGTTACTTGACCTCCTTCATCTTGCTCAGGATCTCATTGGGGTTGATTGGCTCTCCGTCCACACGGAAAATGCCGTGAACCGGGGCATTACCCTCGATGCATCCCTTAACAACGCCAGTGCACATACCGAGGTTCATCTCAGGGGTAATGAACGCCTTGACCTTCTTGGAAATCTCGAGAAGTCGCTCCTCGGGGAAAGGCCAGAAGGTGATCAGACGGAAAAGACCAGCCTTGATCCCTTGCTTCCGAGCTTCATTGACGGCAAAACGTGCCGAACGGGAAGTAGAACCGAAGGCAATAACAACGACCTCTGCGTCATCAACCATGTACTCTTCCCACTTCATGATGTCGGCTCTGTTCGCCTCGACCTTGCGGACCTGACGCTCCTCTTCGGCCTGAACAACGGCAGCCTTGGTGGTGGGGAAACCGTCAGCCATCTTATTGAGACCGGTCACGTGAAAACGGTAATCCGAGCCAAAAGACGCCAGAGGCGGAACGTCACCGAATTGCGTATCATACGGCTTGTACTGCTCGGGCGGAACCGTCGGCTTAGCACGATCAATCACCTCAAGCTCACCCGGCTCGGGGAACACAATGCGCTCGCGCATGTGACCGACGATCTCGTCAGGCATGACCATGACCGGAGTACGGTATTTCTCGGCAAGATTGAATGCCCGCACCGTCTCCTCGAAAAGCTCCTGCACGGAAGCAGGGACGAGACAAATGGCCGGATGATCGCCATGGGTACCCCATTTAGCACACATCACATCAGACTGAGACGGACCCGTCGGCATGCCGGTGGACGGACCACCACGCATGACGTTGACAATGACGCACGGCACCTCGGTAATGCAGGCATATCCTATGTTCTCCTGCTTCAAGGAAAGGCCCGGCCCTGAGGTTGCGGTAAGTGCCTTCTGGCCCGTCAGCGCACCTCCAATAACAGCCGCCATGGCACCGATCTCGTCCTCCATCTGGATGAACTTTCCGCCGACTTTGGGAAGCTCGACCGACATAACCTCGGCAACCTCAGTGGAAGGTGTTATCGGGTAACCGGCAAAAAATTTACAGCCGGCATAAAGAGCGCCATGCGCAGCCGCTTCGTTACCCTGCATAAATGCAACTTTCTTAGCCACGACATCTACCTCCTGAAGAATAAGTTAAGGTGTTACCTTGATCGCGAAATCCGGGCATCTCAGTTCACATTGCATGCACTTGATGCAAGCCTCAAGATTTTTAACGGAGGCAACGAAACCCTTCATCTCGAGTACTTTGGTGGGGCAAAATTCGACACAGATGTGGCAGCCCTTGCAGTACTTCTCGATGATCTCGATTGTTGGAAGCTTCTTTTCCATCTAGGTACGCTCCTTTACAGAATTGATGCCTAAGCGGCACAAAATTGTATACGTATATAGCATGTGGTGTATACAAAAACAATAGTGCATCTTGCTAGAAGCCCTGTAAAACGTGATTCAGGCTTAAATATGGCAAAAGAAGGGCCTAGAGCCCTTCTTTTGCCAAACATACTTCGCAAACTGGCACTACTTCAGACTGTCAACAAGCCCCTTAACGGCAGCAACCGACTTGTCCATCATCGCTTGCTCTTCCGCATCCAGCTTGAACTCGATGATATTCTCGACACCGTTCTCGCCAAGGACGGCCGGAACGCCGACATAGTACCCGCTCACGCCGAACTCGCCCTGGAGGTAGCAGCAGGTGGGCAGCACGCGCTTCTGGTCCTTGAGGATAGATTCAGCCATGGCAATGGCCGAAGAAGCCGGAGAGTAGAAGGCCGAACCGGTCTTGAGGAGGGCGACTACCTCGCCACCAGCACCGCGGGTCCGTTTGACCATAGCTTCCATGACTTCCTTGGCCTTCTCAGCGCTCTTGTACTTCTGCTCCAGCAACTCCATAACGGGGATACCGTTGACGCTGGCATAGCGGACGAGCGGCACCATGTCGTCGCCATGGCCGCCAAGCGTCATAGCCGTGACGTCCTTCACCGAAACGCCCAGTTCCCACGCAATAAAGCTGGCAAAGCGGGCGGAGTCGAGTACGCCAGCCTGACCAATAACGCGATTGTAGGGGAAGCCGGTAATCTTCTGGCAGAGGGTAACCATGGCATCCAGCGGATTGGAAATAATGATTACGTAGGAGTTGGGTGCGTACTGCTTGATCCCCTCGGCAACCTGGGTCATGATCTTGGAGTTGACCTCAATCAGGTCGTCGCGGCTCATCCCCGGCTTACGGGGAAGACCAGCAGTAACGATAACGACGTCAGCACCCTGAATATCTTCGTAGGTGTTGGTCCCCTTGAGATTAACGTCAAAACGGTCGACGGGGCCGACTTCGGCGATGTCAAGCATCTTGCCTTGGGGAAGACCTTCCACGATGTCGAACAACACCACATCACCCAACTCGCGCAGGGCGCAAAGTTGAGCAAGAACACCACCAATCTGACCACCACCGATAAGAGCAATCTTCTTACGTGCCATTTCTGTCTCCTCCTGTCTGTATTGTTTTCCTACCGTGTCGCCGTAAAATTGCAATCAAATTGCATCAATAATTGCATTCAGAGTTGCACTCGGGCGCATTGCCGTGGAAGTCTTGTCAAAATTCGGGTGATAGTAGCCACCCATGTCAACCGGCTTTCCTTGCGCGGCAAGCAGTTCTTCATTAATTTTGGACTCGTTCTCTTCCAACTGCTTGGCAATCTTCGCAAATTTAGCCTGCAGTTCACTGTTTTTGCTTTGCGCTGCCAGTGCCTGAGCCCAGTACATGGCAAGATAGAAGTGGCTGCCACGGTTATCGATCTGGCCGACCTTACGGGCAGGCGACTTGTTATTATCGAGGAACTTGGCAATGGCCTGATCCAGAGTTTCGGCCAGAAGCAGCGCCTTGTCGTTCTGGAACTGGGTACCGAGATGCTCCAGCGAGGCGGCGAGTGCAGAGAACTCACCAAGGGAGTCCCATCTCAGATAGCCCTCTTTTACAAACTGCTGAACATGCTTGGGGGCAGATCCACCAGCGCCGGTTTCGAACAACCCGCCACCTGCGAGCAGGGGGACGATGGAGAGCATTTTCGCACTGGTGCCAAGTTCAAGGATCGGGAAGAGGTCGGTTAGATAATCCCGCAGTACGTTACCGGTCACCGAGATCGTATCGAGCCCCTTGCGAATCCTTTCAAGGGAGTAGCGCATCGCCTCAACAGGCGGAAGAATCTTGATTTCCAGACCGGCAGTATCGTGATTCTTCAGATACTTCTCGACCTTGGCAATGATCTGGGCATCGTGGGCACGACTCTTATCAAGCCAGAAAACGGCATGGGCGCCGGTGGCCTTGGCACGGGCAACAGCGAGCTTGACCCAGTCCTGGATCGGAATATCCTTCACACGGGACATTCTCCAAATGTCGCCCTCCTCTACCTGCTGCTCCATAAGCACCTTACCGTCGGCAGTGACAACGCGAACGGACCCATCAACCGGAATCTCAAAAGTAGTGGGATGTGAGCCGTACTCTTCTGCCTTCTGGGCCATGAGACCGACGTTGGGGACTGAACCCATGGTGGCCGGATCAAAGGCACCAAACTTCTGGCAGTTTTCGATGATCTCCTTGTATATCGTTGCATAACAACGGTCCGGAATCATCGCCTTGGTGTCATGAAGCTGCCCGTCGGGACCCCACATCTTGCCACCATCGCGCACCACAACCGGCATTGAAGCATCGACAATAATATCGTTGGGAACGTGCAGGTTAGTGATTCCCTTATCGGAATCAACCATGGCAAGCTTCGGACGCTTGGCGTACACCGCCTGTATGTCTGCCTCAATCTCGGCACGCTTTGCTTCCGGCAACTCCTGAATCTTCTTGTAAAGATCGCCAAGACCCATGTTGGGATTGACGCCGAGCTCTTTAAAGGTTGCAGCGTGCTTTTCAAAGACGTCCTTATAGAAAACTGACACCGCATGACCGAACATGATCGGGTCGGAGACCTTCATCATAGTGGCCTTGAGGTGCAGGGAAAGCAGAAGCCCCTTGTTTTTAGCATCCTCGATCTGCTCTTCGTAGAACTTGCGCAGCGCCTTTTTGCTCATAAAGGTGCCATCAAGAACTTCACCCTTAACAGCCTTGAGCTTGTCTTTGAGAACAACCGCTTTACCGTCCTTGCCGACCAGCTCGATCTTGAATTCTACCGGCTCCTCGACCGTGACGGACTTCTCATTGCCGTAAAAATCGCCGCCACTCATGTGAGAAACATGAGCCTTGGAGTCCGAGGCCCATGCAGCCAACTTATGGGGATGCTTTTTGGAAAAATTCTTGACCGACAGAGGCGCACGGCGATCCGAGTTCCCTTCGCGCAGAACGGGGTTCACAGCACTTCCCAGCACCTTGGCGTAGCGATCCTTGATTTCCTTCTCAGCATCAGTCTTGGCATCCTCAGGATAATCGGGGACCTTGTACCCTTGCCCCTGCAACTCCTTAATAGCCTCTTTAAGCTGGGGAATTGAGGCACTGATATTCGGAAGCTTGATAATATTCGCTTCGGGGTTGAGAGTTAACTCGCCCAACTGGGTCAGATAATCAGCAATCCTCTGACCTTCAGCAAGGGACTCGGGGAAGTTGGCAAGTATTCTGCCAGCAAGCGAGATGTCCCGGGTCTCCACTTCCACACCGGTCCCCTTGGTGAACGCCTGCACAATGGGAAGCAAAGAGTACGTTGCCAGAGCAGGCGCTTCATCGATTTCTGTCCAGATAATCTTGTGTGTTGCCATGTTCTCTCCTTAGCGTAGTTTTGGTATCGGCATCAGAGCCATGACCCTTGCCTCCCCACAGCTTTACACTGAGGGAAGGCGAAAACCATCACATTAATTGTGGCCAACATACACCAAATTTTGTGTGTATACAGTATACAAAAGGTTTTTTAGTGTCAAGCAAAAACCTATTTTGCTTACAACTTAAGGTCGAGCAGTGAAAACGCAAAAAAGCCGGGAATTACCCGGCTTTTTTGCCATTAAACACTGGATTAAGGAAGGATACGCTCTTGAGCGTAGCGCCGCGCCTCGGCAAGATCCTCCCGCGTAAGATTGCGTGGTATTCTCAAAACCTGACCAGGCCATATACGACGCGGATCCCTTATCTGATCACGGTTTGCACGATACAACAGAGGCCAGAGGGACACGTCGCCATAGACATCGGATTGCGCCGCAATCTGGGGCAAGGTTTCACCTCTCTTGACGGTATGATATTGTGCCAACTGGCGAGGCTCCTTTTCCCTTGCCACGGCAGACTTTTCCGGAATTTTTCGCGCCTCGCGCTCCCGGATGTCCCGCTCAACCTCCAACTTCCTTTTTAATTCCTGGAGAGCCTGCTGGCGCTCGGTCTCACGCTGCTTTTCTTCAGCTTCCTGCCGAATGGCATCTTGCCGCTTTCTCTCCTCATCCATCATCTGGGTGATGAGATCGGACTTGCCCAAGGCCAGCAGATAGTATCGATCAGCCTCCTCACCCTCCCCCTTCAGCATCAACCTGTCGCCACGAGTAAGAGCTTCAACAAGACTTGCATATTCTTGGGGAAACAGTCCCTCCGCGCCCCGACCCTTGACCGCATACGACCGAGTAAGGGCCTCAACCCTGTAGCGCGGGAGATCTGAGGCACAGCCGAAAACAAGAGCGACCGCTGCGATAACCGCAAATTGCTTCAACACGCTCGATTACCAGTACCAACCTATTGCTTGACCGTCACCTTGAGCGCCAATTCACGGAGTTGCCTTGAATCAACCGCCGACGGAGCTTCGGACATGAGGCAGGCACCTTTCTGTGTTTTGGGAAATGCAATAACGTCGCGAATTGAGTCGCTTCCGGTGAGAAGCATTATGAGGCGATCCATTCCGAACGCGATCCCTCCATGGGGAGGAGTGCCACATTCAAGGGCATCCAGGAGGAAACCGAACTTAGCACGGGCTTCTTCTTCCGCAAGTCCAAGCATTCTGAACATGAGAGACTGAACATGCTGCTGATGAATCCTGATACTCCCCCCGCCAATTTCGTTTCCGTTCAGAACAAGATCATAGGCCTTCGCGCGGCAGCTGCCGGGATCCGATTCGACTTTCTCCACATCCTCATCCATCGGAGCAGTGAACGGATGATGCACGGCCGCCCAGCGTTTTTCGTCGTCATCCCACTCAAGAAGCGGAAAATCGGTGATCCAGACAAACTTGAACGTATCCTTGTCGGTCAGACCGAGCAAAGCGGCAAGATGGTTGCGCAGCTTTCCGAGCGAATCGTTGACTACCTTCGGTTTGTCAGCAACGAAGAGCAAAAGGTCACCCTCTTCGGCGCCAAAGGCGGTGTTCATGGCGGCAATCTCCTCGGGCATGAAGAATTTGGCGATGGGGGAATGCCACTCTCCACCCTCAATCTTCACATAAGCAAGCCCTTTGGCACCGTATATCTTGGCAAATTCAGTGAGATCATCGATTTCCTTGCGAGAGAACCTGGCGCATCCCTTGGCGTTAAGTCCCTTGATAATCCCTCCGCCCGCAGCCACATCGGCAAAGACCTTGAAACCGGCCCCCTTGACAACGTCGGTCAACTCCACAAGCTCCAACCCGAAACGGACATCGGGGTTGTCAACACCATAACGACGGATGGCCTCGGCATAGGTCATACGGGGAATCGGGAGCGACACGTCAACACCTCGGGCTTCTTTGAAAACGCGGGCGATGAGTCCTTCCATCACCGAAATGATATCCTCGCGATCGATAAAGGACATTTCGCAATCGATCTGCGTGAACTCCGGTTGACGGTCGGCTCGCAGATCCTCATCACGGAAACAGCGGACAATCTGGAAATAACGATCAAATCCCGAAATCATCAGTATTTGTTTGAAAATTTGAGGGGACTGGGGCAAGGCGTAGAAGTTGCCCTGATTGATACGAGAAGGGACGAGGAAATCACGGGCCCCTTCAGGCGTTGATTTAGTCAGGAATGGCGTTTCAATTTCCAGAAATCCGTTATCAGTCAGATATTGGCGGGTAACCTGGGCAACCTTGGACCGCAGGATCATGTTCTGCTGCAAAACCGGACGACGCAGATCGAGATAGCGATATTTCAGCCGCAGATTTTCGGCGACATCGACATAGTCATCAAGGGTGAAGGGAAGCGCCTTTGAACGGTTAAGGATTTTGCACTCAGTGACGAGCACTTCCACTTCTCCCGTCTGCATGTTCGGGTTTACCGTCCCTTCGGGACGGGGAATCACCTCGCCTTTTATGGCGACGACATATTCATTGCGTATTGCTTCCGCTTTCTGGTGAGCATCGGCATTCCTGGCAGGGTCGAAGACAATCTGCGCGAGCCCCTCACGATCGCGAAGATCGACAAAGATCAACCCGCCATGGTCCCTGCGCCGCAGGACCCATCCCATCAGGGCCACTTCCTTGCCGACATCGGCCTTCGTGATTTTGCCGCAGTAATGACTCCGTTTCCAGCCGCCAAGAATATCGCTCATCGATCACTCCTCCTCGCAACGTCGCTTAAATCGTGTGAGTATACTTAATACCATGCCATTCTTCAAGGCCATTTGCTCATATGCCACCCAGGCCCCCTGCGGCATCAAAACGCAAAAAGGGGCTGGCCTTACGGCCAACCCCTCTTGTTTCTGGTGGAGCTGATCAGGATCGAACTGACGACCTCTTGAATGCCATTCAAGCGCTCTCCCAACTGAGCTACAGCCCCATTCAAAGAGACTTGGTTTATACCAAACGGTCACTGTCGTGTCAACACATTTTTCTCGAAAAAAGTATCGAGCTTTTCTCCTTGACGCTGCAGAATTCTTCCTATTATAATCCCAGAACTTTTCGCCGGGGTGGTGAAATTGGTAGACACAGCAGACTCAAAATCTGCCGCTCGCAAGGGCATGTCGGTTCGAGTCCGACCCTCGGCACCATTACATAATCCAACAAGGTTCAAGATAGCCCACAAGGCCCCGAGAAATCGGGGCTTTTTCTTTATCCGTTGTCCGGCAACGTCTAACGCGGTATACTGAAATCCGGCTTTTTTGACGGTATTCATGACGGGATACCGTCAACAGTCAAGAGCGGATACCGTCAAAAGGGGGACGCCAATGCCAAAACGGATTCAGCCGTTGTCAGACGTTCAGGTAAGGACCGCCAAACCGAAGGACAAGGACTACAAACTGGCAGACGGCGGGGGGCTTTATCTCCTCGTCACCGTGACCGGCGGGAAACTCTGGCGGTGTGATTATCGCTACGGCGACAAACGGAAAACAGTTGCCTTTGGTGCTTACCCGGCCGTCACGCTTGCTGATGCGCGGCAGCGCCGGGAGGATGCAAAGAAGCTCCTCGCCAACGCTGTTGATCCTGGCGACGTGAAGAAGGCGCAGAAGGCCGCACTGGGGGAGCAGACGGCAAACAGCTTTGAAGTGGTAGCGCGGGAGTGGCATGGGAAGTATGCAAAAACGTGGTCTTCCGTCCATGCTGAGACAATCTTGCAACGGCTCGAAAAAGAGGTGTTCCCCTGGCTTGGCAAGGTTGACGTTGGAGAGATCAAGGCCCCTGCCCTGCTGGCGATCCTTCGACGGATGGAGGAACGGGGGGCGCTCGATACAGCACACCGGGTACGGAACCATTGCAGCAATGTCTTTCGGTATGCTATCGCCACCGGCCGCGCCGAACGTGACCCGTCGGCAGACCTGCGGGGCGCACTCCCCCCAGTAAAGAACGGACACCACGCGGCCCCCACTGACCCGAAACAGATTGCCCCCCTACTCCGGACCATGGACACCTTTCAAGGCTCATTCGTGGTCAAGTGTGCTCTTCTCCTCTCCCCTCTCCTCTTCGTTCGTCCGGGGGAACTCCGGCACGCGGAATGGTCAGAGATAGACCTTGACGCGGCAGAATGGAACATCCCCGGCGAAAAGATGAAGATGAAACTACCCCACCTTGTCCCCCTCCCCTCTCAGGCCGTGGAGATCCTGCGGGAACTCCAGGCCCTCACCGGACGGGGGCGCTATGTTTTCCCCTGCAATCGCTCGGCTCTTCGCCCCATGTCCGATAACACCATAAATGCAGCCCTTCGTCGCCTGGGATACGAGCGGACGGAGATCGTCGCCCATGGGTTCAGGGCAATGGCGCGCACCGTCCTTGATGAAGTCCTTGGATACCGACCCGATATCATAGAGCTGCAACTTGCCCACGCCGTCAAAGACCCCCTTGGCCGTGCCTACAACCGGACCACCCACCTTGTCGAGCGTAAGCAGATGATGCAGACATGGGCCGACTACCTGGACGGCCTCAAGACAGGGGCAAAGGTGCTGCCGTTCAAGAAGTCTAAGGGAAAGTCGTAAACAGCCGTCGTTTCTACTCCTGGCGTATATTATAGGTTACATTATATATATAATTGAATGTTTTTTGCTAATATTTTTATCAAAGGGCAAAAGGATTAGATGATAGTCCCGCGCACCCTGTTTCATACGCCCTTGTAGGTGGCATAAAAGGTATAAAAGGTTCAAAAGCCTACCAGTGCGGGTTTTCGCGTGATGCGCCGATGGTATAAAAGGTTCAAAAGGCCATGGGCCCGGTGTTGTGTCTGGCGGTAGAACTCTGCTGAATCTCCTCCAGGTTGGGCCGGTTCTTCTTGCATATCCCCGATGGTATAAAAGGCATAGAAGGTTCAAAAGGCCATGGGCGCGCCTCTATAGGTCTACGCTTTGGATTGCCCGGTCACGGCCAGCACTCCAGGGGGCGACGGATAAGAAACGATTACTGTCAATAGGCCATGCCATAGTGATAGACAAAGAAACCCCGAAAAAAGTCTATCACATAAGTTGACAAGTGATATTTGATAGGTTATTATCAAAACATCTTTGACGTATATGATAGCAACAAAGGGGGGGGCGGTCATGGCTATGGTTGGTTACGCAAGGGTGAGTACGGTTGAGCAGAATTTGACGGCGCAACTCGAACAACTCCAGGCGGCCGGGTGTGAGAAGGTGTATCAAGAGAAGGCTTCGGGGGCCAAGGATGACCGGCCGGAGCTGTCGGCTATGCTGGATTACGTCCGGGAGAACGACACGGTTATCTGCTGCAAGTTGGACCGGATAGCGCGGAGCACGAAACACCTTCTTGAAGTCGTGGAGACCTTGGAGAAAAAGAAAGTTTCGTTCAAGGTGTTGAATATCAACCTGGACACCGGCACGCCCACGGGGAAGCTGATGTTGTCCATGCTGGCGGCAATCGGACAGTTTGAACGGGAGATGATGCTGGAACGCCAGCGGGAGGGCATACGGATTGCCAAGGAAGCCGGAGCCTACAAGGGGCGCAAGGCAACGGCGCGGGCGAAGTCTGCCGAGGTAATGCAGTTGATTGGCGAAGGGCTGACGCGGGAAGAAGTGGCGAAGCGTCTGGGAATCGGTATTGCGTCGGTTTATCGGATCGTGAAGGACAACAAGGCGGCGAACTGAGGCCGCGAAATCTAAGGGGGGCTGTCATGCCGTGCAATGAGCAGGTTCAAAAACTGGCAAGGGGGAATGAAATGATGATGAATGGTGACCGTCTGGAGGAGATTCTGGAAAAGCAGCGCGTCCTTGGTCTGGCGATCAGTGGGCTTTTTGACGCTGCCCTGCTGCCGGCCGAGTATATGGGGCTGGTGAAGCTGGCGAACGAAGTGGCCGACTCGCTGCAACAAGTGATCGAAGTCAACGACCAACCGGCCGTGGAATTGGCGCTGGCGGTCTAAAAAGGTAGCAGGGTACGGCACGGCCGAGAAGGGGGGCACAATGCTTGTTCTTCGTGATGAGGATATTCAGGCGATTGCTGAGGCCGTGGTGGTTAAGCTCAGGCCGTTGCTGTTCCCTGAGTATCGTGGTGAACCGGTTGAGGCAGAGATTGCCAGGGTAAGGGCGTCAGGTCAAGACCCGACGGCCTATCTGAAAGAAAGAGCGAAGCACGGGAAGAAACGTAGGTGAAAGGATTTCGCGGGATAGTCCGTCCAGACGACAAGCCGCCTTTCCTGGGGCGGTTTCCCGCGATCATTTACCAGGGCGCTACAGGGGGCGTATTGATGAAGTCAGTATTTTCAAAGGAAATCGAGGCCGCCATGGAGGTGGACAGGACAAGCAAGAGCCGCAAGTTTCCACGTATAAAAGCTATTGCTCTGGCAATCCGTAAAGATGTTCATTTTGATGCCCTTTCTCGGGAGGATTGGCTGTTACTCGCTGATTTCCTGGACGGGAAGCACCGGGGGGACCGGGGGCATACGACCGGGGAAGCCCAACAACGTGAAGACGATATAGGGCGCGTTGAATTGCTGAGATCATTTATTGATAGAGGAGTCGAAGAGACGGAAGCGTTTGAACGGTTGGCGGAACGCGAGAGGATAGATATCAGCAGTGCGCGAAAGGCGGTGAAACGTGGCCTTGTGTATATGGCGGAGGATGTTGATGCTTTACGCAAGGAGGCTGAACGCATAGAGCGGTGGTGTAAGATGATGGAGGAAGACGAAGAGAAAAACTATACCCCCTTGACGGCCCTGATAAAGTCCCGGCCGCCGGGCACTATTGGCAAGGAGGAATAAACCCCCGGCATTTCGTGCCGTGACTTCTTTGGTTGTTGGTTGATATAGACAGACCAAACCAGACCCAAAGGAGTCAACTGCAATGAAACCAAACGTTACCCCTTCTGTCCCCCTCCCTGAGACCGGATTCCTTCGGCTCTCGCAAATTATCCCCTCTATTTTCCCCATTTCAAGAGCCGCGTGGTACCAAGGGGTTAAGGAAGGCCGCTATCCGTCCCCGGTCCGCCTGTCGGCACGGTGTGCCGGTTATCGTGTTGAGGATATCCGGGCGCTCATTGCTCGTCTGGCGGCTTAGGTCTTGGCTTGTCCCGATTTCGTTCACCGTCGTGACGACGGAGAGAGGGAACCAGTATGAACGTCCTGCCTGTAACGGCCATTCAGAGCCGTATCAATGAAGAGCACCAACGAGAAAATCTATTGAGAGCCCTGCCGGGGCACGGATTCAGGATTATGCGTATCCGGACCCGCCGGGGAAAGTTTGTCCGGTACATGGAAATGAACTATCCCGACGCCACCAAATGAGGCTGCCCCACATGAGTCATATTGAAGCCTTCAGTTCAGCAATGCGCGCCGCCGGTATCGAGCCCCCGCCGGGGATCGTGGCCGATGGCAAGTTGCGGCGATTTACCGTTCCAGGAGACAAGGCGAAGAGTGAAAACGGTTTCTACGTGCTCCATGCCGATGAACCGATAGCCGGGCGTTTCGGAAGCTGGAAACACGGGATTGATGAAAAGTGGTGTTTCAAGACCGGCGGAACCATGAGCCCCGGGGAAAAGGCCCGACTTGCAGCAAGGATGGCCGAGGCGCGCCGGCAACGGGACGAAGAGCAAAAGCGGCTTCATGCCGAGTGCCGGGCATGGTGTGCCGATGCCTGGGAGAAGGCAAAGGACGCCACCAACAGTAACCCCTATTTGCAACGGAAGGGTGTGAACTCCTACGGACTCAAGTCCTTCAAGGATTCTCTACTTGTGCCGGTCAGGGACACCAGCGGCACCCTGCATGGTCTGCAATTCATCTCCCCTGACGGCTCCAAAAAATACAAGACCGGCACCAACAAGCACGGCCATTTCTTCACAATTGGCAAGGCGAAGGGTGACACGGTGGTGATTGCCGAGGGGTACGCCACGGCCGCAAGTATCCACCAGGCTACCGGCCTTTGTGTCCTGGCGGCCTTCGATGCTGGCAATCTGAAAGCGGTTGCCGAGGTGGTACGGGCGAAGCGGCCGGGGGTCAAGATCATTGTTGCGGCCGACGATGACCAGTTTTCAGAGGGAAACCCTGGAGTAACCAAGGCCACGGACGCCGCGCGGGCCGTTGGTGGGTTCCTGGCCGTGCCGGTATTCCAAGACACAAGCGACAAGCCCACGGACATGAACGACCTTTACCGTCTGGAAGGCTTGGACAGAGTGCGGGAGATCATCGAGGGGGCCGCGCCAGTCGCCGCGGTTGACCTTCCGGCCGGCACGCCGAAAGCCGAAGAAGGGGAAGAACCCACGCCGCAAGTGGACGAAGAAGCGGCCGGCGGATGGTTGGAGCCCCTTCACTTCTGCACTGTGGAAACGCCGAAAATCGGGGCGGCCCTGCTGCCGGTCTGGTTGGGTGACTATACGAAGGCCGTGGCCGATTCGACACAGACCCCGCCAGGCCTGTCGGTAATGTTTGCCCTGGCTACCGTCGCGGCTTGCCTTCAGCGGCGTTTCGAGGTTTCCCCCTATGGTGATGACTACGCGGAGCCGGTAAGCCTCTGGACAGTCACGGCGCTTGATCCTGGCAACCGCAAGACGGCCGTCCGCAATGCCTTTACCGGCGTGCTGTCCGATTGGGAACGAGACGAGCTGCACCGGATGGGGTCGGAGATAAAGAAGATCAAGCACCGCCGGGACGTTGCCATGAAAACCATTGACCAGCTCAAGGCGAAGGCCGCGAAGCAGGCAGAGAGTGCCGGGTGTGGCGAGATTTTCAGGCTTATTGACCAGACAGAAAACGAGATGCCCGATGAACTGATAGCGCCGCGGCTCTGGACCGATGACATAACGCCGGAACGGTTGCAGGCCCTGCTTATGGAGCACGGAGAGCGCATGGCGCTTCTCTCGGACGAGGGGGGGATTTTCGAGGTTATGGCAGGGCTCTACAGTAGCGGCCGGGCAAACCTTAACGTGTTCCTCCAGGGTCACGCCGGGGCGGCCGTCCGGGTGGATCGTCAAGGACGGAGCGTCACGTTGCAGCGGCCGGCCCTGACCTTCGGCCTTACGGTCCAGCCTGACGTCATAAGTCAGCTTGCACAGGGCAACAAAGCGCGTTTCAGGGGTAACGGTACCCTTGCCCGGTTCCTGTACTGTCTGCCGAAGAGTACCATCGGGAAACGCGACGTTACAAAACGCGCGCCGGTCCCGGAATCGGTCAGGGCTGCCTATATTGCGGGGATCAAGGGGCTATTCGCCATAAGTCCGAAACAGGATGAAAAGGGGCGGGAGTGCCCCCGGATTCTCACCCTTGCCGGTGACGCACTTCCGGCGTGGCAAGCGTTTTCCCAATATATCGAAGACAACCAGGGGCCGAACGGGGAGTTTTTCCACTTCCAGGACTGGACCAGCAAGCTGCCCGGCGCGGCGTTGCGGGTCGCGGGGCTCCTCCATGTGGTCGAGCACGGCGCGGAGGTGTCAGCAATCGGCATGGGTACCATGGAACGGGCGCTGAACCTCTGTGAACTACTGATAGTCCACGCACGGGCGGCCTTTGACCTCATGGCGGATGATGAAAGCCTTGACGATGCAAAGGCGGTGCTGGCCTGGATCAAGGCGAAGGGCCAGGGTGAATTCCGGAAAAACGACGTGTACAAGGAGAATCGACGGTTCCGGACGGGTGGGCGCCTTGACAAGGCCCTGACGATCCTGACGGAGCGGAACATGATAAGCGAACCGTGCAAGCGGAAAACCAGCGGCCGGCCGCTGGTCCTGTATGCCGTGAATCCGGAGTTGTTGAAATGATGGAGTGGCGCCGGTACCTGGAGAAGGATAGACAGGCAACGGCCTGGAGCGCGGCGGAGGGATCGTTCGACGCCAGCTGCGCGACTGCCGAGATTGAAAGGCTCGTCAAAGAGGTCTCGGCGTTCCGGGTGCCGGGTGGATGGGACGAAGTGAAGACCAGACAAGCCGAAGAGTGGCGACAATTACAGGCTGCAATGGCTGCAATGGATACCGCCTTTACCCGGCGGGATGTTGTGGGAGTAAGTGAAGCGATAGCCGAGGCCCGGCGGGTGTTGCAGTGGATTCGCCGTGCTTGATATCGGGAGCGTTGCAAAGCGCCGTCCGAGTGACGGGAAAGGTAGAGGAGAGGTGGTCCCAGTTTGTAGGACAGGTTGGCGGCGGGAATAAGGTGGATTGCCGGTTGTAGTCATGCCGCCAGTGAGAGAATACGGCCGGCGTAGCCAGGCCGGGGTTTTTGCCAATATGCCTCATGCGGCGTCCGGTCGTCTAGTTTCGAGTGCGGGCGGCGCATGTTGTAGAAATTGATCCAGCGGCTCAAACCTTGACGAACCTCGCTGCCGGTCTCGAAGGCGTGCAGGTAGATGCACTCGTATTTCAGAGAACGCCATAGCCGCTCGATCATGACGTTGTCCCGCCAGCGCCCCTTGCCGTCCATCGAAATGCGGATCTCAGCGTCCTTGAGGACCTTGGTGAACGCATCGCTGGTGAACTGGCTCCCTTGGTCGGTGTTGAAGATCTCGGGTTTGCCGAAGCGAGCCAGGGCGTCTTCGAGCGCGGCAACGCAGAAATCGGCGTCCATGGTGTTGGAAAGCCGCCATGACAGGACCTTGCGACTGGCCCAATCCATGATCGCCGCCAGGTAGAGGAAACCTCGCCTCAGCGGAATATAGCTGATATCGGCGCACCAGACCTGGTTTGGCCGGTCGATGGTCACGCCACGCAGCAGGTAAGGATAGACCCTGTGCTGCGGATGCGGCTTCGACGTGTTCGGCTTCTGGTAGATAGCCGATAGTCCCATCAACTGCATCAGCCGACCGATGCGCTTGCGATTGACGGCATGACCCTCCCGGCGCAAGTGCCGGGTCATCTGTCGGGTGCCATACCACGGTGTTTCGAGATGCTGCTCGTCGATCAGGCGCATCAGTTCCAGGTTCTGTGGGCTTTCGCCCACTGGCTGGTAATAGTAGGCCGATCGTTTGATCGAGAGCAGTTCACACTGCCGGGCAATACTGAGTCGGTCATGGTCGGGTTCGACCAGGGCCTTCCTTCGGGTTGTACTCAGCGACAGCGACCGAAGGCTTTGGCCAAAAAATCCCGCTCCACGGTGAGTTGTCCGATCTTGGCGTGCAGGTCCTTGATCTGATCGTCATTCGCCTTATTGCTGTGCTCGGCGGCTCCGGAAAACACCGCTGCCATGTTCTCGATGGCCTGCCGTTTCCAGTTGGTGATCATATTGGGATGCACTTCATAGCGGGCGGCCAGATCGCTCAGGGTCTGCTCGCCCCGGATCGCTTCCAGGGCAACCTTGGCCTTGAACTCGGCGGAAAAACGACGACGGCTCTTCATGGGTGATCCTCCTTCAACAGGGTAAGGCTGTCCACCTTAACACACTGTCCGATTTTCGGGGACCACCTCTAGGCATGGCTGTAACGCAAGGGGAAAACACAATGATTCACGGCCACCAGGACGAAGACCCGATCCCCGCTGATATTTTCCACGGCCTGCTCATGGGCCAGACGTTCAAAGCCCGCCAGGCCGAAGACTGGCAACGGCTACAGAAGGCGTTTGCGGACGCTGATAATGCTTTATGGCGGGGGGACATTGCAGGGATGCGGGACGCGTTCGCCGAGGAGCGACGCGCATTGATGGGATTCAGGTTTTCCTGATCCTGGGGGTCGATCGACCGCGCGCCGTCTGGACGGCGGAAAGGGGGCAGGTGTTTGTTTCAATGGTTGTAAAGAGGTAACAGCGACACTTAATCGAATCTTGGAAACAAGGGAGGTAACAAAACAATGGCTCTTTGGAATAGCATGCTTGTACGGATGATGATGTCACCTGACAAGGATAAGGACAAAAAAACCGAGGATAACCCCTCATGGTATGACCGGGTGAAGAGCAACAATAACGGCCAGTCCCCTTTCTCGTTGTTGTCAGGGGACAATGGGGCGGGATCATCCATAGGCGGTAATCAATTTGTCGGTTCTCTTCTCCAGGGTGGAGACCGGCCGCAGTTTGATACAAACAGTTTCGGGCAGGGCTTCTTTGGAAATTCCAACTTTTTCGGCAGTCAAGACAACTCAAGCGTCCCGTTGTCTGCATTGATTGGGCGCTCACGAAAGCCAACACTGTTGTGACGTGTTGTGTTGATAGAGGCGGCCGCTTTTGCCGCCTCTTCCTTTGCTTGGCATAACCGCCGTCTGAGTGACGGGAAAAGGGGTGATGTATGGCAGTTCCGCAAGAAGTTATAGACAAGATTCAGAGTTACCGGAATGAGGGGTACAGCTCTGATGAGATCGTGCAAGGGATCATTCAGAGTACAAATTACAAGGATGTGGCCCGCAAGGCCAACTCCTACCGGAAGGCGGGATACAGCGCCGACGAGATTATCAGCGGGATCCAGGCTTCTGGCGCACAGGGGGGGACTGAGGCGCCCAAAGGGTACAAGGTCGTCATTCCCAACGGAGCCGAGGAATCGGCCGCCGAGGCCATGTATAACGCGCCTGGCGAGCTCAGTGTTGACAACCTCAAGGCTATCATAGAAGAAAAGCGCGGCCCCCTCCAACTTGACCCGGCCGAAGTTGACGCAATGCAGATGAAGTTCATAAATGATGAAATGTCGTTGAGTGACGATAGTTCTCGGTATGGGACTGCTCGTGACGTCATGGGGATCAGCGGAACGGCTCCGATGAGGGATCATACTGCGACGGCAGCAATCGAGGCGGGAAAGAGGCTAGTTCGGCCGGTATTCAAGACGGCCGGGGCGGTTGCCGGAGCCGCAGTGACCGGGGGTCCGGCCGGAGCCGTGGCGGGGTATGCCATGGGTGACGAGGTGGCAAACCTCATAACGGGAGAGGCCCCGGCAAGCGTCCCAACGGCTCCGGCTGAGGATGTGGCGGATTTTGCAACGCGGGTTCTTCCTGAGAGTGTCGACAAGAATCTTGTCGGGATGGGGAAGGCTCCGGCCATGCTGGCGACAGAAGTTGTGAAGCGGACGGCAGGCGGTCAAAACCCCCTTGAGGCTGTGGCCGGTACGGCAAGGGATGCCATGACGGGAATGGGGGATAAAGTCGGGCGGGTTATGGGTTTCCATGGCATTGACGCCATGGGAGAAGAGCTTACCGCAGACCCGGCTTTTGCAGCCTCTGTGCTGGTGCCGGGAGCAGTGGCAGGGGCGAAGGGGCTGAAGGTTGTTGGGAGGACTGCGGGGGAGATTGGCGCGGGATTGCTTGGGACCACGACGGGAACCGGCGGCGCGGCGATAAGACAGGCTGCGAAGGGGAACCCCGTGTTTCGTCAGACCATGAGGGCCGCGGCGAATGCTCCGGAAGCGGTGGGCGCGGAGATCGTGGACCGGGCAAAGAGCGCCCTCCAGAAGCTCCGTGATGATCGGGGGACGGCATACCGCGCCAAGCTTGCCGAGATTGCTGGGGACATGTCACGGCTTGACCTGTCGCCGGTTATGCGGGAGTGGGAAAGGGTACAATCAAGGTTCGGGGTTAGAAAGGACGCCGCAGGGAATCTTGACCTTTCGCGGTCGACCCTTGGGAGAAAGGAGCTCTCCGACGTCCAAGAGATTTCCGACTTGCTGAACGGATGGGGACGGGAATCGGGTGACTTGACTCCAGCGGGCCTCGATCTTTTGAAACGCAAGCTGGACAACCTCTATACGGAATCGAAGGACAGCCGGGCGATTGTGGCGGGGCTCCGTTCGACCGTGAAGAAGACTATCGTTGACGCGGTGCCGGAGTATTCCAACATGGTGAAGGGGTACGAAGAAGCGACGGGGCTTATCAATGAGCTTGAACGGTCGTTGGCCCTGGGAAAGAAACCCGCCATGGATACCACGTTGCGCCGCCTGACCCAAACCATGAAGGACAATCAGCAGTTCAAGTGGGATCTTCTGACAAGACTAGAAGGCAAAAGCGGTGAAGAACTGGCGGACATGATAGCAGGTTACACCTTGGCCCCCTGGGCTCCTCAAGGGGGCTTTGGCAAGGCCACGACTTTGGGCGCTGCGGGAGGTGTGGCAACTCACGTTCTCACCCCGCCTTATCTGGCGATGCTTGCTTTAAGTTCCCCGCGTGTGGTTGGTGAATCTCTTTCACGCCTGGGGGCAACGTCGCGGGTTGTGGGAGAGGTGTGGCGGAAATTGCCGAAGATCAGGCGGGCCGTGTTGTCCGGGAGCGCTCCTAACATGGTGAACCGGCAATGATCTTTGGGGAAGGAACAAAAAGCCGCTGCCTCTTGAGGGTAGCGGCTTTTTCATGTTTCACAGTGGTAGGCCGCAACACCGCTCCCGTAAGCTTTTGAACCTTCTATGCCTTTTGTAAGGGTGAGAACAGAGAGAGGGAATATGTCACACCAGAAGCGAATCTACACACCCCGCAAATCCGCGCCCATGGCCTTTTGAGCCTTTTATACCACTTTCATTCCACTTTTATTCCACCGTAAACCCGCACTGGTAGGCTTTTGAACCTTTTATACCTTTTATGCCAAGGGGGGAGAGTGTAAATAGAATGTGCAAAGAGGGAACCGCCGGACCAGAAAAACAAGGAGGATCGAAGAGCCAAGGGCTGTTCACCTGGCGGTGCTGTTTGGTGGCGGCCGTACGGTTTTACGTTGGTTAACCATATTGGTTAACCTGGCTAACAATTCTGGTTAACAAGGCCAGTCAAGGTGAAGGCGTGACACCATGGCGGTATTTTTGACGGAAACAGCAAAAACAACAACCGCACAATCACAGACATTACAAATAGTTACACAGCTTATTCGATTCCGACCCTCGCACCAGCGTAACACAAGGGGTTTCCTCCACAGGGAAGCCCCTTTTCACGTTTATGTACGCACCGACAAACGCTGGCGCACCGCCTCGAAAAGAACGACCCCCCCCGCAACCGACGCATTGAGAGAACTCACCCCCCCCTGCAGCGGTATGGAGATCAGGAAGTCACATTTCTTCCCTGTCAGGGGGCGAATCCCTTCCCCTTCCCCTCCAACCACGATAACGACATTGCCGCGCAAGTCCTGCTCGTAAAGTGACGAATCGGCCCGGTCCGATGTGCCGTAAATCCAGAATCCTGCATCTTTCAGCTCATCAAGGGCTTGAGAAAGGTTTGTCACCTGTGCGATGGCTATGGTTTCAGCCGCACCGGCAGCGCTCTTCTCGACGGTGGAATTAACCCTGGCAGCCCGATCCTTGGGGATAATGACGCCATGGGCGCCAGCGCACGCGGCACTTCGTATCAGCGCTCCCAGATTATGCGGATCCTGAACGCCGTCAAGCACCAGAATGAGTCCTGGGTCACCGGAATTCCGCCATCCGGAGATCAGCTCCGGGAGATCGGCATATGGGAACACCTCCAGCCGCAACGCCACTCCCTGATGGTGGTCGGTACCGCAGAGCCGGGAGATATCCCGCTTGTCACGATTTCGCACCGGAACGTCCCGTTCTGCGGCAAGTGCCAGGAGCTTCTCCAAACGGCGATCCTGGGAATCGCGGGAGACGAAAAGCTCAAAGGCCCTCCGCTTGCCGCGCAGGGCCTCCATAACAGGGTTTATTCCGTAGAGTAGTTCTTCTTTCAAGGAACCTCCCACTCGCTCAACCGGCGACGATTTCATCAAGGATCATTTCCGCCGCGGCAGCGGGGTCCTCGGCGTCACCAATGGGGCGTCCGATTACGAGATAGTCGCCACCGGCCTTCACCGCCTCGGCTGGCGTCATTACCCGCTTCTGATCGTTGAGGGCGGCGAAACTCGGTCTGACGCCGGGGGTGACGATCAGAAAATCCGGTCCGCATGCCTCCCTGATCAGCGGAATCTCTTGCGGTGATGCCACAACACCGTCAATTCCCGCCTTTTGCGCAAGCTTTGCCAACCTGACAACCATGTCAGGGACGGGAAGATCAATACCTACCTGCCGTAACGTCTCCTCTGTGGAAGAGGTGAGGATCGTTACCGCCAGAACTTTCGCCCGTTCCGTGCCCCCGAACTCTTTGTCGAGAGCCTCCACCGTCCGGGCCATCATTTCGTAGCCGCCAAGAGCGTGAAGATTGAACAGCTTGACCCCCAGACGCGCCGCCTCCAGCGATGCCATCGCAACGGTATTGGGAATGTCGTGGAATTTGAGGTCAAGGAATACATCGCCGCCGAACTTCTGGATCATCCGCACCGTTGCGGGACCGCACGCGGTGAACATCTGTTTGCCCACCTTGAACATCCCGACGCGGCCGGCAAGGGTCTCGGCCCAGTACTGAACGTGGGAAAACTCCCCCGTATCGAGGGCGAAAATAATCTTATTCCGAGCTTCATCTCTGGTCATTATTTCTTGATACTCCTTGGAAGGTTACTGGTTAAGAGCGTTTGCGACGAGCGTTTTTACGTTCTCCACCGCCTCGTCCAGCGACAACAGGGTCACTTCGCCCCCCTTCCGGATCTTGAGTTCAACTTTGCCGTTAGCAAGGTTCTTGCTTCCAACCACGAGGCGGAGCGGAATACCGATAAGGTCGGCATCCTTGAACTTGCTTCCCGGACGCTCGTCCCGGTCGTCAAAAAGGACTTCCACCCCGGCAGCCGTCAAGGTCTGGTACAACCCTTCGGCGGCCGCCATTACCGAGGCATCCTTGGAGTTGACGGCGGAAACGATGCAATGGAACGGGGCAATGGGAATCGGGAAGACGATGCCGTCGGCATCGTGATTCTGCTCAATGCAGGCGGCAACCGTCCGGCCGATACCGATACCGTAGCACCCCATGAATATGCTCTGCTCCTTCCCATCCGCATCGAGATAGGTGGCGTGGAGCTTTTCCGAGTAGTTGGTGCCGAGCTTGAATACGTGGCCGACCTCGATGCCGCGCCACAGCTCCAGATGCCCCGCCGAGCACCGTGGACACGGGTCACCGTGCACGACATTGCGGACATCGGCAAATAGTGACGGGGTGAAATCGCGGTCGAAGTTGACATTCTTGTAATGGAGATCCCGCCCATTGGCTCCCGTTACGAAATTCTTCATCCCCTGGGTTGCCAGGTCGGCGACGATGCGGACCTTGAGCCCCACCGGCCCGGCAAAACCGACGGGCGCCCCGGTGACCTTCTCGACGATTTCCTCACTGGCCATTTCAAGTGTCTCGGTGCCGATAATTTTTGCAAGTTTGATCTCATTGAGCTCGTGGTCCCCCCGTACAAGGACCGCAAGCGGCTCGCCATCGGCCACGACGAGGAGCGTTTTGATCAGGGACGACGCCGGAATGCCGAGGAACGCCGTCACCTCTTCCACGCTCCGCTTGTGAGGGGTTTCGACCCGCTCCAGAGGACGGGGTTCGGCATGCTCGAGCGCCACCGGCCGTGCCTCGGCCTTTTCTACGTTTGCGGCATATTCACAGTCGGAGCAGGACACAATGGCATCTTCGCCCGAGTCGGCCAGCACCATGAACTCGTGGGAAAACGCTCCGCCAATGCTGCCGGTGTCGGCCTCCACGGCCCGGAAGTTCAACCCGCACCGCTTAAATATCCGACGGTAGGCCTGATACATCTTCTCATAGGAAGAATCGGCGGCGCTGCTGTCCACATCAAAGGAGTAGGCATCCTTCATGATGAACTCGCGGCCGCGCATGAGCCCGAAACGGGGACGGATCTCGTCGCGGAACTTGTTCTGAATCTGGTAGAGGTTGAGCGGCATCTGCCGGTAGCTCTTCACCTCGCGCCTGACGATGTCGGTCACCACTTCCTCATGGGTTGGTCCGAGACAGAATTCGGCATCTTTGCGATCCTTGAAGCGGAGCAACTCCTTCCCGTACTTCTCCCACCGCTTCGACTCCTGCCAAAGCTCCGCCGGCTGAACGCTCGGCATCAGAATCTCGATGGCGCCGGCCCGGTTCATCTCCTCACGGACAATGGCTTCGACTTTCCGGATGGAACGGAGCCCAAGGGGGAGGTAATTGTAGATACCAGCCGCGAGCTTGCGGATCATCCCGGCACGGAGCATGAGCTGGTGCGAGATCACCTCGGCATCGGAAGGGGTTTCTTTGACGGTGGGAACAAAATACTGGGAATAACGCATGAACGTGCCTCGTTGAAATTTATGGGAGGGCGCAATGTGTAGCACCCGGACTTAGTGGATCACCTTACGGCGATTGTTCCTTCGCCATCTTCTCGACCTCCGCAACCAGCGCATCGGCCATTTCGCCTTCGGGAACCTTCCGGACGATCTCCCCGTGGCGGAAGAGGAGACCTTCTCCCCTGCCACCGGCGATCCCGACGTCGGCCTCCCGGGCCTCCCCCGGGCCGTTTACGACACATCCCATGACGGCCACGGTGAGGGGGGTGTCGATCGTTGCAAGCCGCTTCTCGACTGCCTGCGCCACCCCGATCAGATCGACCTGACAACGACCGCAGGTGGGGCAGGAAACGAAATTGATCCCCTTCCGGCGCAAACCGAGGGCCTTGAGAATCTCCCACCCAACGCGAATCTCGTCGACCGGGTCACCGGTCAGCGATACCCGCATCGTGTCGCCGATCCCCTCTGCCAGCATGATGCCGAGCCCGACCGAGGACTTGATAGTGCCCGAAAAGATGGTGCCCGCCTCGGTGATCCCGATATGGAGCGGATAATCAACTTTCGAGGAGAGAAGCCGATAGGCCTCCACCGTTTTCGGCACATCGGACGCCTTGAGGGAGATCTTTATCTGGTCGTAGCCGAGCTCTTCGAGAATCCGGATATGCCCCAGGGCCGACTCCACCATTGCCTCGGCAGTGGGGTGACCGTACTTCTCCAGGAGCTCCTTCTCGAGAGAACCGGCATTGACGCCGATCCTGATCGGTACGAGCCGTTCCCGGGCGGCCTTCACCACCTCCTCAACCTTCCATCGATCGCCGATATTTCCCGGGTTGAGACGCAGGCCGTCTATCCCTCCATCGAGAACCTTCAGCGCCAGGCGGTAGTCAAAGTGGATGTCCGCAATAACCGGAATCGGACTTGCCTGCTTGATGCCGCCGAGGGCTTCGGCCGCCGCCATGTCGGGGACCGCACAGCGGACGATCTCGCACCCCGCCGTGGCAAGGGCGCGAATCTGGTCCAGAGTCGCCGCAACGTTGCGGGTGTCCGTGTTGCACATGGATTGAACCGAGCAGGGAGCCCCGCCGCCAACCGGTACGTTTCCTACGTGAATCTGCTTGGTTTGCCGTTTCATAAGCGGGCATAGTAGCCGCAACGGCCGGGAAAAGTCAAGAAAGGAAGAGCCCGCCAAAGCGGGCTCCCTGAGGTCTGCGCGATGGGAAGGAGACGATCAGAACGAATACGCCAGCCGCGTTCCCACGAGGAAGTACTCGAAGCCGGTGGTGGTGCCGGCCCCCAGGGCGTAGTTGCCGAATTCACCGTTCACCTCGGCGGAGAAGTGGTTGGTCAGCCGGTACGAAACGGTGCCGGTGATGCCGCCGAAGAGATCATCGGTATGGGCATTGTTCCGGTCAAACGACTGAAAGCCGCCGTAAGGCTCGAGATAAACCGCGAAGCGATCCTTCTTCCAGTCGAGGGTGACGAAGATCTGGTGCGACATGAAGTTGTTCGGATCGAAGTACCCCCCCCTGCTCTGACGCTCGAAATCGAGGTAACGGAAGCGGTAACCGGTCCGCAGGAGAGGATTTCCCGCAAGTAACGTGTACGAGGGAGCGATCACCACATCATGGGCATGGTTGCTGTCGGAATAGTCGCGGTAGCTGTAGGAGCCATAGAGGAAAATCCGGTCGGTGAGCCGCTGCGAGGCGAAGACATTGGTCGTCAGGACGCGGATCCGTTTCTCCACCAGCTCGGCGGTATCGGTGAGGGCTTCCTTGCGGACGCCAACTCCGACGGAGCCGCGACCCACCTCGGCGTCGGCGTTCAATCGCCAGGTCAGGATGGTGTTGGTGGCACTGTCGTCGACAAGATGAATGCCGCCGCCACCGCCAACTCCGAGCCACGGCAGAAGCCGGTAATATCCTCCCGCGGCGAAGCTGTTGGCGCTGTTGTGACGCGACAGGTCACGGGAATTGGCATGGGCGTACTGGGCCGATGCGCTCCAACCCGGTTCCTGATAAGTGTAAGAGACACCGTAGCGGTTCTGCTGATTGTCGTCAGTATCGCTATAGTAGCCGTAGCGGGCATCGATCGTATGGTTTACGGTCCGGTCAATGGCGTCGAGAAGCCCTTTCAGTTCCCGCTCCTGGTACGGATAGGACGGTTTGAGCAGGCGGGAATTCTCGACGGCCCCCTTCTTGTCTCCACCATCGAGGAGCGCGTGGGCAAGACCGATGCGCGTATCGAAATCGTCCGCTTTCGCCAGAAGCCCCTTATAGATGACAATGGCCTCCCGACCGTCCCCCTTCCAGCGGAAGGCGTTCGCCTTCACCAACAGGGCATCGCGATTTTCGGGCTGGGCAGAAAGGATCTTGTCTGCCTCACTGATGGCCTGATCCTGTTTCCCCTGCCACGACAGGACACGGGCAAGATGGACCCGCGCGGCGACATTGGCCGGCTCGTCAACCAGGATGGCATTGAGCTCACTGACGGCATCATCGAGGCGGTCGGCCCAGGAAATGGCGGTCGCCATCTGGAGCCGCTCGCTTACCGGAAACGCCCGGGAAAGAGCGAGGGCCGCGACATACTGGGCTGCCGCATCGGGGTAGTTGTCCTTTGCGGCAAAAAGGTCGCCCAGCTCTTTGTGGAGCACCGACTTCTCCTGCGGCGTGACGGCGGCGTCGATCTGACCGCGGTAGGCAGCCACCGCCCCGGCGACATTGCCGGACCGGAACATGTCGGCGGGGGTGGCGGCAAGGGCGGCTCCGGCGCCGAACACCAGTGCGCATGTAACGAGAATCGGTCGAATCATCGCTCTTTTCCTCCCAGATACTGATTGAATGATACAAGATCAAGGCGATTGCCAATATTGAGCCGCGGGACCTCATCCAGGCTGCTTCCCGAGCTCAGATATCCCTCGTTGGAAGTGAGGATTTCGGTGAACCCTGCCCGTTGCGCGGCTTCGATCCGGTCACGATTGTAAATGCCATAGGGCCAGGCGAGCACCCGTGCCTTCGCCCCCATTTCCCGTTCAACGGTCTGCTGAAAGAGCATGAGATCGGCCTCCATCTCCGCCGTCGAAGCGCTTTTCATGCGGCTGATGGCATGGAGGTCCTGGGTATGGCAGGCGATTTCCACGAGACCGTCGGCAACGAGATAGCGATACTCGTCCCAGCTCAGAACCGGCCTTCTCCCGTCCCGCTCGATGAATCCGCCGACATGGGCTCCGATGACGGCAATGGTGCAGTGGAAACCGTAGGTGCGAAAGAGCGGATGGGCATGATCGATAAAGCTGGCATAGCCGTCATCGAAGGTAATGACCACCGCCTTCTCTCCGCGGGCCGCAGCTGCAGCGGCATCGCGCACCGCAATGGTACGGTAGCCGTTGGCGTACAGCCACTCCATCTGTGCGGCAAAGAGGGCCGGAGAAATAGTGTACGGATCGCCGTACTGATTCGAAATGTCGTGATAAAGGAGAACCGGCACCGCTCCCGGCATCGCCATCGCACCCTGCAGGGGGATGGAAAGGGAAGCGAGGGCGGCCCCTGTCAGCACCATGAATTGACGGCGGGTGATATCCATAGCCTACTCCGGAATCCGGGCGAGGATTTCGCGGTACATAGTGAAACTCTTTTTGAGAAACGTATGGTAGAGGGGATGGTTCCACTCCTCCCAGGCATAGCTCCTCGCCCCCGAGGCCGCAAAGCCGGCAGGAAGGGCATCCGTCAGATTCGACGATCGGCCGGTCGCCGTCGCCAGCAGTCCCACCCCCGACGGTTTGTAGCTGCAGGCAACGATGCCGATGCCCTCCGTGACACGGGTCTTCTTTTCCCCCTCCATCCAGAGAACGTGCCGGGAACTGGGGTCCGTCACATTGAGAAGACCCCAGGGGATGCGGAGCTCTATCATACTGCCGGAAACGTGAACATCAGCCAGAGAGTTGAAATCGGAGGCCCGACGGTCAAGGGAACCGAAGCGCAGCCCGCTCATGGAGAAGACCCGGGAGGGATAGTAATGTTTCTGGTCCTTGCTGATGCGGCGGTGGTTGGTGATGTTCTGCATCGGCACCCATTCGCCCAGGATAGACGGCCGCGGGCGGACCTTTTTCGTCCCCTCGTTCAGGTATTTGTCATAGTGCCGCGTGACGAGAATCCTGCTCTTCCCCTCCCCTGCCAGATGAACGACAAAGGAAAGCCCGATCGGACTCTCGACGCCGCAGCCGAAAGGGAGCGTCAGTTCCCCGGTACTGCTCCCGGGCGGGTCAAGCCCGACCAGGTAATGGGCACGGGAAAAGTCAACCGGTGCCGCCGTTTCCAGACAGAGGTAGAAGAAACCTTCATCGTGCTGGGCGGAGAGTCGTGTAAGAGTCCGGGCTCCGTCGGCTCCGTCACCGAAACGATGGAGAGGTCCACCCTCCTTGCTGTAGACAAGCGCCGCATCGCGCCACTCTTCACGCTTTCCTCCCAGCGTCGTCTTCATGGAAGGATAGCCGGGGTACGCCGCCACGACTCCGTAGTTCTGCTCGGCATCCTGGAGGTTGAACCAGAAGGGATTTCGCTCTGCGGGCAACTCGTAGGGAAGAAATACCCAGTTGCGCTTGAACCATTCGTCAAACCAGCTGAAAAGCATCCCCCCCGCCATGTCGGCGTTCCGGATCGACTCCATCATGAGACCGTTGACCCGCCCCTGGGCCTCTTCGTCGTGGCCGCCGTGATGCCAGCCGTCGCGCTGCCAGTGGGTGATCTCCCGGCTCGATGGAACTCCGAACTCGGCAATTACCACCGGCTGCGAGCCATGGTGGCGCTTAAGCTCCCGCAGATAGTCGAGATAAGGGCTTTTATGATTCAGGTAATCGTTGTTGAGAAAGTCGGGGTAGTAGGGATAGACATGGTACGACGCAAAGAAGCCCGCACCTCTCTTGGAACGGATTTTTGCCGGATCGAAGGTCTCCACATCCTCGTCCTCGTTGCAGGTATCCATAGCAATCTGGTACCCCTGCCACCGCAGCCCCTCACCATAGGTGGACTCGGAAGGGTGCTCGAGGGGGTCGAGCGTGGGCCAGTTGGTGATGGTAACCGGGTGATTCGCTCCGTAGCGCTCGTCGCCGTAGCTCTGTACAAAATCGCAGGTTTCAGCGGCCCACACCTCGAACGGCGGTCCCTCCTCCATCTCCAGGAAACGGCCGTCATAGCGCTCCGCAACCCTGCCGCGGGAGTCGTTGAATGCCCTTACAGCGCAGCTCTCCCACTCCCGCCCCACCACATAGCCTGCCAGCCAGGGAGTTACGTCACTGCGATAGGCGCCGTGAGGCAACCCCGGCCGCTCGGGAAAATCGGCGTTGCCACTTACAGCATCGACCGCCTCGCGAATCTGGCGCCGGACGTAGCTAGTGTACTTCTCGCCGCGGAAATCGTTGTCTTCTGGAAGCTCCAGCCAGATCCCCTGGAACAGGAAGAGCCGCCCCCCCTGGGAGTTGTATTCGGCAAGGGCGTCGTAGAACCCCGGAGGGTGAATTGTATAGATCCGGAGCGAATTCACCCCGAGTTCCCCCATCTGGCGGAACCACGCAAGATAGGTGCCTTTGCAGACCGGATACTCTCCCGGGAAATACCCCGGCAGGCCGAGGCCGAGGTTTATGGCCTTGATGAAAAAACGCCGCCACCCCTTCTTTCCCTGGACCTCCAGAAAATCCTTGTGCGCGCGAAACCGGCAGGTCCGGCGTCCCGTTGAAGGGGAGGGAACGCTCAGGCGACCGATCTTTTCGGCCCACGCATTGGCGTCCGGGTCGGCGGGATCTATCTCCAAAGCCTGATAAAAGGCCCAGCGGGCGGTCGGCAAGTCGCCGAGCCCCTGATACGCGCGTCCAAGGCCGACAAAGCTCCGGGCGCTTCGTTTCTTCTCCTGAGCGCGCCGGAAGATGTTCACCGCCTCCTGATGATCCCCCCGCTCCAGGGCTGAGTATCCGAGGGAGAGATAATCGACGGCAGGTATCGACACCAGCTTTCTGTCTGTCACCGCAGCACTCCGGCTCCAGCCGCATGCACCAGGGTGGACAGGCGGAAAAACGCTCCGTGCACCGCCTCTTCAAGGGGCTTGAACCAAGCGCAGGAAGAAAAAAACATAAAGGAAACGTAACCAATAAAGAGCGAGAGCAGAAGCGCTCTCGGCATCACATAAAGCAGCCGGTCAGGCAGCCGAGCCAGAACTTTCACCATGAATCTCCCGTCGTTTTGGTTTTCCCCACCCCTTCTTCCAGAAGAAGAACGTGGCAATCAAACGTTCCACTACGATGATCTGACGATAGCCGAAAAACTCCAGGAGGCCAAAGAAACATAATTTCATGATGTCGCCGAGCCTGCTGTACCTCTTGTAAATCAGGTTGTCGAGCAGGATGGACCCCAGGTTGATCCAGGTGCCCCACAAAACGGCGAGCAGGAAAAAGAGAATGGCGAATTCACGACTCACATGGCCGAGGAGAAAGAGAATCAGAAAGCCGACGTAGCCGAGAAACTCCACGGCAGGCCCAAAGGTTTCCACAAAGAAGAAATAGGGAAAGCCAAAGAGCCCCACCATGCCAAAGCGGGGATTGAGAAACATCCGCTTGCTGTGCCAGAGACTGTCGATGAGCCCCCGGTGCCAGCGGTTACGCTGTTTGAGGAGCGACACGAGATCCGATGGCACTTGGGTCCAGCAGACCGGGTCGGGGACAAAGACCACCTTGTACCGAATCTTGTTCTCGCGACAATGGCGATGAAGCCGCACCACCAGGTCCATATCCTCACCGACGCTCTTGCGGTACCCCCTGACCGCCATCACTATGTCCTTACGGAAGATTCCGAAGGCCCCGGAGATGATCAGGAGACTCTGGAAGTAGTTCCACGAGGTTCGCCCCGATAGAAATCCCTTGGTGTACTCCACCGACTGGAAACAGGCGAGCAGCCCGCGGGGCGCTTTCACCTTCTTGACGATCCCGTCCTCCACCTCACAGCCGTTAAGCACGCGGACGATCCCGCCGGTGGCAATCACCTCCCGATCCTCCACAAAGAGCCGCGTCGCCCGGATCAGGGCGTCGTTCTCAAGGACCGAATCGGCATCAATAGAGCAGAAGAGCGGGAACTGCGAAGCGTTGATGCCGGCATTAAGGGCATCGGCTTTGCCGCCGTTCTCCTTGTCGAGCACAAAGAGATGGGGGTGATCCACCGAAACATATTTCGCAATCAGCGGCTCATGGGGAACGATGAGACTGATTGGCCGGTCGATCCTCACCAAGCGGAATTCGTCGATAAGCCGCTCCAGCGTGCCGTCGGTGGAGCCGTCATTGATGACAATCACCTCGTACTCGGGGTAGCGGAGCGCGAGCAGAGACTTGATCGAGGCAACGATGGTCTTCTCTTCGTTGAAGGCCGGGACGAGGATCGAAAGGGGACGATAGAACATCCCGTTCAAGGTATTGTCGATACTCTGGCTGGTTACCGTGGTGAGATAATTGCGGATGTCCCGCAGGGAGATCACCGTGAACAGGGTGTAGAAGCCATTCAGAACGATGAAGTAGACAAAAATTACCGGCTGGAGAATCAGCAGAATTTCAGCAATCTTATGAAGCATAGATGAGCCTCTTCAGAACATATTGGGAAACATCACGAACAAAGCGATCCTCACTCTGGGTCTCCGCCACCAGAACGTCAAGCCCCGCCTCACCCATCTTCGCCAGAGCAAGCGCCGAATTGATCCTTACGTGGTAGCTCTCGTCATGGAGCAGATCCCGCAGCGGAGGGATGATATTCGGCGAGTAAAGATAGGCGTTCTTTGCCGCCACGCCGCGGATGCGCCAGTCGGGATCCCGGAGGCACTCGCTCAGAAGCCACTCTTCGTCCACTGCGGAAAAACGTTCCAGGGTCCGAATACAGGCAATGCGCATCTCCGCCACATCGTGAAAGCGGGAGAAGCAGTCCAGCACCAGCTTCTGGGCAGGATGAAACATTTCCGCGCCGCACGCCTGGATAATGTCCCGTTTGAGAAGCACCGGCAGTTCCGCATCCGCCATGAGCTCCCCCAGAACCTCCACAAACAGCGCCTCCTGCTCATGTTCACGGAACGACCTAATGATGTTTGTGTAGATGTATTCGTTGAACTTGGAAGACATGAAGAGTGGATTCTTGAGAACCTGGTTGATGGTCGGCAGATCGGAGCGCTGCGCGATTACGCTGAGTGCCCAGACAGCCTTGGGTATGATCCGGTGATCTTTTTCTTCCGCCAACACCGTCTCGAAAACGGACTTCAATTCAGGGAAACGAAAGAATCCGAGCTTCTCCACGGCAACAAAACGCCTGACCCATCGCCGGGATTCGAGCATCCTCCGATAGTAGGCATCAACACCGAGTTCACGGACACATCGACGGACATTTACAGCCATTTCACCACTTACATTCACGAGCATCGTGGCGACAACGTTGCCGAGCGCCTCATACTCCAGGGCGTTACCGGGGGGAGAGACGGGGTGGGAAGGATCGTAGAATCGACGCGCCAAATCGGCGAGATACGTCTCACGCAACTCATCGAGGCGCTTTGCACGGCGTTCCACATGGAGTTTGTGAAAAAGGAGAACCAGAAACAGAAGAAACGTGACTATGAAGAGAAGGACATTGATGATAATGATGATATTGCGAAGCGTTTCCGACCCCATAAGGGCTTGAATAAATTCAGTTATCAAGCGTAGCACCCCTCCCCCATTGCGCTCCAGATTGGAGCGACAAGTTTAAACGCAACTCAGCCATTTGGCAACTCCAAACCTCCCGGGAAACAGGGGAACCAATAGATTGACAATCCGTGTGCTTTCCTGTTTATTGAAAAGCATGAAAAAAACGGTCCGCTCACGAAAAGAAGAAAAACCCGCGAAACAGCTCAAAAAAGGGGACATCATCGACGTCTCCGTATCCGGCCTGAACGAAGACGGTCTGACAACTGCAACCCATGAAGGGATTCGCCTCTTCGTATCGGGAGCGCTGCCGGGAGAAGGGGTCCGTGTCCGGATCACCCATGCCGGCCGGAGGGAGATGACCGGGGAAGTAATCAATGTGCTCCAACCGAGCGCGGAGAGGCTCGCCGAACCTCCCTGCCGCCGGGCCGGTTTCTGTGACGGCTGTCCGCTGATTGCGATGCAGTATCCAAGCCAACTCGCATGGAAGCGTTCTTATGTGGAGCAGACTCTCCATGCGCGGCGAAGCTTGAAGCAGGTTCCCGTCCATGCAGTCCTCCCCTCCCCTCGCCCGCTCCACTACCGGAACTCGGCCAAACTAGCGGTTGCGGGGACATTTCGCTCTCCCGTGGTCGGCATCTACCGCCGGAACAGTCATGACGTCCTGGACATCGATGATTGCCCTCTCCACCATCCGTTGATCAACCGGATAGTAGCAGCCGTGAAGGAGGGCATCAAGAAGGGAAAGGTGCCGGTCTATAGTCCGCGAACCGGAAGCGGAATCCTGCGGTACCTCGTGATACGGGTCTCGGAGCGGCACGAGCGGGCCATGGTTGTCTTCGTCACTGCCCGGCGAAGCTTCAACGAGATACACCATCTGACGAAGCATCTCCGGCAGACGGTCCCCGAGGTCGAGGTGGCGGTCCAGAACGTCAATGCCTCCGAAGGGAACGTGATCCTCGGCCACCACGACCACTACATCAGCAAGGACCATGCGATCATCGAGGAACTGGGAGATATCCGCTTCTCAATCTCCCCGCGATCCTTCTTCCAGATCAACAGCGGCAGCGCCCGAATTATCTACGATAAGGTCCGGGAGTGGAGCGCCCTCTCCGGAAACGAGTCCGTCGTGGATCTCTATTGCGGCATTGGCGGCATATCACTCTACCTTGCAGGCCAGGCCCGGGAGGTCCATGGGATCGAATTCGTCGATGCGGCCGTGGCCGACGCCGAGAAGAACGCCCGCCTGAACCGGATCGACAACTGCACCTTCGAAGCGGGCGATGCAGCGGAACTTTTGGAAGAACTGCACGAGGAAGGAACCCCCATCGACCTGCTCGTGCTCAATCCGCCGCGCAAGGGGTGCGACCGGCGCGTCCTCGAAACCGCAGCGGCAATCGGCTCTCAAAAGATCATTTACGTCTCGTGCTCGCCCTTAACGCTCGCCCGGGATCTGGAAATTCTTGCGGAACTCGGCTACAGGACTAGGGAGGTCCAGCCCGTCGACATGTTCCCCCAGACCCCGCATATCGAGAGCGTAGCGCTCATCGTCAAAGAGCCGCTTGAACAGGGCAAAACGCGTACGCCCCGCCCCCGAACAACATCCTCCACCACGCCGCACAGAAAGAAAAAGGGGGCCGCCTAGGCAGCCCCCCTTCCTTCTGTTGCTCACGTAGACTCTGCGTCTCTATTTCCGTAGCACCTTCACCACTGAGGAGAAATCCTCCTCGCCCCGGCCGTCCTTGTCACCCTGCTCGTACACCGAGCAGGCCACCCGAGCACCCGGCAGATCAAGTCCCAGGCTATCGGCCTTCTCCAGGACCAGTTCAAGCTGTTCATGAACATACTTGAGAGCCAGGTTTCTCGTGAAATCGCCGCGGGCGATACTGCGTCCCTTCGAATGGAAAAGAGGCGATGCCACTCCACCTGAATCGAGCACTTCCAAAATCTTGTCGACGCTGAAACCGAGTTTCTCGCCGAAGACGATCGATTCGGCCAGAGCCTCCATCATCTCCGCCTGAACGAGGTTCACGACAAACTTCATGAGGGTCGCGTCCCCCACGCCCCCTACCTGGATGATATTCAGGCCAAAGTAGGAGAAGAGTTCGCGACAACGGCCAACCAGCGACGGGTCGCCACCGGCAAGGATAGTGAGCAGCCCGTTTGCCGCATGCTCCTTGGTCCCCCAGACCGGCGCATCGAGAAACATCACCCGACGCTTGGCCGCTTCATCGGCCATCTCCATGGTGCTCTCCAGGGAGTGAGTCCCCATGTCCACCAGGATCGTTCCCGGATCAATGCCGGCAAATATGCCATCAGGGCCGTAAATATCGGGCCGCAGCCGCTCCTTCTCGGGACGGATGTAGATGACGAGGTCATTCCCCTTGGCTGCCTCCCGGGGAGTGGCGACACCTGCTGCCCCCTTTGCGACGAGTTCGGCGACGACCGATGCGTCCGAATCGTAGACGGTGAGGTCGTAATTACCCTTCATGAGATTGGCAGCCATATGCCTGCCAACCGTTCCCAACCCGAGAAACCCTATCTTTCTCAACATGGCGCGCCTCCTGAATTACGAGTTAAGATCATGTCATGGATGAATAATACTACAACCGCTTGATGGCCGACACAATAGGCGAAATCAAAAAAACGGACGTTCAGCGGTGCTTTGTGACGCCAATGCGGTCACAGAAACGGCCCAGAACACAGGTAGAGCATCGCGGTGACAACGGCGTGCAGTGATTCTGGCCGAACGTAACCAGATAATCGTTGATCACGAGCCAGTATTGACCGGGCAACTTTGCACGGAGGGCGAACTCGGTTTGCTCCGGAGTACCGGTCCTGACATACCCCCAGCGATTACAAATACGATGCACATGGGTGTCCACACAGATGCCGGGTTTGCCGAAGCCGAGCGTTATCACCAGATTGGCGGTTTTGCGTCCCACCCCCCTGAAGCTGAGAAGCCGGCCCATATCGTCTGGAACCCGGCCATCATACTGTTCGACGAGAATTCGACAGATTTCGAGAATCTGGGCCGCCTTGTTTCGGTAGAAACCAACGGGATAAATTGCGCCTTCAACCTGCTCCCGGGAGAGCGCCAGCATTGTAGCGGGTGTGTCGGCGAGGGCAAAGAGCCGCTCGGAGGCAGGGCCGGTTGTGCGGTCCTGGGTCCGAAGCGACAGGATGCAGGAGACGAGGACCTTGAACGGGTTTCCCTCGCGCTGCGAAACGATTGTGACCGCCGGACTCGGCCACTGCCGGACCGCCTCCGCCAGCAGAGCCATCACATCGTCAACGTCCTCGTCCCTCACGAAAGTCCCCGGTTCCGGAAGATGCGCATGAAAAGGACCCCCAAGATGGAGAGCGAAAGCCCGACGCAGAGAAACAGATACCCTATGCTTCTGCCATCACCCCATCCCCAGAGATCCTGGCCGTTCATGAATCCAATGAGATACAGCCCCCAGAACGTCAGCACTCCCCCGATCACATAGAGCACCATTGCGAATATGCCGAGGCCGAGCCCCCGTACCTGCATCATGTCAGTTCTCCTCGTACTTCCGTTATAAAGATGCCTTCCATTGAGCCAATTCCGGCGCATTCTACCGAAAGAGCCACGCTGTGACAACCGCAAAGTCCCTTCCGGCCCGGGATATTCGCGCGGTTGACAACTCTTTGCTTGCAATGGGGAGCAGAGGCATGTTTTATTGTAGACTGAAAGGTTTCACATGAAAAAACTGATTGACTTGCATATTCATTCCAGCCATTCCGACGGGGTTCACCCACCAGCAGAATTGGTCAGGATGGCTGCCGAGCGTGGGCTGGCAACCATAGCCGTGGCAGATCACGATGCGGTGGAAGGCATCGACGAGGCGGTTGCCGCTGGCGAGCAATGGGGAGTCGAGGTGGTTCCCGCCCTGGAACTCTCCGTCGAGCATGGCCGCTACCGGGACGTGCATATTCTTGGGTACTGGATCGATCACCGGGATGAGGCTCTTCGGGAGAGGCTCGCCGAATTCAGACGCATTCGCGACGACCGCGGCAGGGCGATCGTCGACAGAATCAACCGCAAGCTTGTGGCGTCACGCAAGCATCCCCTCTCCTACGAACAGGTGCGTTCGCTTGCGGATGGGGCCGTGGGGAGGCCGCACATCGCCCGGGTGCTCATGAATGCGGGATACGCACGGGACATGGGAGATGCATTCAAGCGCTATCTTATCCCGTTCAATGTTCCCAAGAACTATATCCCGGCCGCCGTCGCCATTGCGGAGATCAGAAGGATTGGCGGCGTAGCCGTTCTCGCCCACCCGACTACCGTCAGCGACAATCGGCGGGAGCTTCGTCGCATTATCGAGGAACTGGTCCAATTGGGCCTTGACGGGATCGAGGTGTTCAACAACATGTGTTTCAAGGACGACATGATCTTCCTCGAAGGCCTTGCCGACGAATTTGATCTCATCATTACCGGCGGCTCCGATTATCACGGCATTGAAGACGACGTCGAGATAGGGATCGGACGGGGAGGGCTCGCCGTCTCTCACCACTTGGCGGTCGAGCTCCGAAAACGTGCTGAATCGCGGGCTGCCACTCCACACGCCCCAAACAGATAGATAGAGGTGCGCCAATGGCTGACGCGCGGGAGGTATTGGAGATGATGCGAGAAGTCGCCAGAATCAGGATCTCCATGCTGCGCGACGGTGTCACGCTTTACGACAATTCCCGCAGGAACTACTATCTCCAGGAGTATGAGAGCAAGCTCCAGCAACTGGATCAACTCATCCGCAGGACAAGCATCAGATTAATCTCCGGAACGAAGAGCGATACCTCTTCGAGCGAAGCTCCGGAACAGAAAAAGGACCCGTGTTGATTCGGGTCCTTTTTCTGTTCACTTCCCTGCTTTATGCAGGAGAATCATTCTTTGTATGATTTGTAGTTCACTATCTGCAGGTCATCGTCAATCTTAGCCACCCCTTCCACAGCAGCGGCAATCCGCAATGTCTCTCTTTTCTCGTTTTCCGAATGCACATGTCCCGAGAGCTTCACGGCCTTCTGTTTGACTGAAATCCTGAAATGGATGTTCTCGATGGCGTTCGAGCGGAGGAGTTCCGTCTCGACCTTCTTGCAAAGAATCATCTCATCGATCAGCCTGTCGGTTTCATCGTCCCCGTCCTTAAGGCGCGGATCCTTGGCGGCGGCGACGATACTCTCGATGATTGCGCTTTGCGACATCCGAGCGGAGTTGAATACCAAATCATAACCGAGGGGGTCGTGCCAATCGCGATTAAAGTAAAAATGGATAAAGCCACCACGCTGGTGATCACTCTTGCGGATCAACTCACGAGCCAGGTCGGGATCGATCCATTCACGCTCAGACAGGCTCTCCACACGATCCTCAAAGGGGGCGACAAAACGGATTTTCAGCACGTTCTGGGCGCCGGCAAGGAGATCCTGAGAGCCGCGCCCATACAGGATGACATTCCCTTTTTTCGCACACTCGAGGAGGATTATCTCGATGGTGTTGAGGTGAGCAGCGTGGGCCCGATCCTCCGCAGTAATGTAGACCGGCGGTTTCTCATCCACCCGTTTCAGAATTTCCGGGTCCAGGCCGAACTGCGGAGCGAGCTCAATGATCTTGTTGCCGTCGACGAGAGTATGCTTGAGCCGCTTGGCAACCTCCCTGGCGACATGGTATGCCCCTGTTCCCATCTCTCTGGATATCGTAATAATCGCCATTCATCCCCCCGCATTAAGTGTAAAGGTAGTAGATATTAGCATGGCAAAAGATGCGTATACAAGGGGATATTTGGCGGCTGCACGCCACCTCGCCCCCCTCACAGACGATCTTCACGTGCCTCAGAAGACACTCAAAATCGGAAGACGTACATCATTGAACCACCACAGATATTGCGGAACATCATTCGAGACGAACCCTTCGCACCCCCGTCACTGAGGCGACATCGTCGACTACCCTGCAGGCAAGATCTCCGGAGCTGAACCTTACCTCAAACTCGAAGTACATCTTCGACGTATCAACATCCTTCTCCATGCCGACGTCCACAAGTTCAAGCCGGCAGCCATCAAGTACGACCTTGATCCGGTCCATCTGCCCTTCCAGATCATCGCTCCAGACCTTGATCGTACTGTACTTGTCTCGTTTGAGCGCTCCCTCCACCTTTTTCAGGAGCAACAGGGTAGCGAGGGAGATCGAGGTCACCGCCACCGAAACCATGTAGAGCCCCACCCCACAGGCAAGCCCGATGGCAGCGGCGATCCAGAGGCACGCCGCCGTGGTGAGACCACGGATCGATGCCCCCTCCCGGATAATGGCACCGGCACCGAGAAAACCGATTCCGGCCACCACCTGGGCCGCGATACGGGCAGGGTCGACTCCGACAGGACCGGAACCACTGAAATTGCCGTAGAGTCGGTAGAATTCCAGGGATGATGCCACAAACAGACAGGAGCCGAGCGACACAAGAAGGTGGGTCCTAAATCCCGCGGGACGGCCGTGGACTTCCCGTTCGAGCCCGATAAATCCGCCGAGGAAGGATGCAAGGACAAGCCTGATCAATATTTCAACGTTAAAGTCCATAGATCGGTCGAATCGTTGTTACCGGAGCATCACTTCATTCCTCGACAGCGGAGAGAGCGAGTGACAGACAGTAGCTCTTGGAGTGAGCACCATATTTTACTGAAAGCGGAATCCGGAAACTGCCGTCATCAGATCGCTCGATGGTCCCGGAAATCTCCAGGGACGGCACAGCCAGAGCAGGCTCATCCGGCCGATTGCCAATCTCGGAACTGTCCTCCGCTACGGGGGCACGAACTGCGGATGAAGGCTGTTCTCCCGCCCGCTCATCCCCGATCGCCGATTCACAAGCGGCGTTCGGATCAACCGCTTCATCCTCGAAGTGCTGCTCTCGCAGCCGGGCCAAAACCTGTTTCACCATCGCGGAAAGCGCCTGAAGCACCCCTTCTCCGCTGGAGGCTACAGCAGGCAGCACCGTCAAACCCGAGGCACCCAACGCCTGAGTCATCGCGGCAGGCAGCGCCGCCTCGGGCAGATCACCCTTGGTACACTGGATCACGCAGGGGGTCATCTCGAACGTCTGCTCGAAGCCCGCCATGTATTCCCGAAGCTTCTCAAGGTAGTCACGACTCGCCGTCACTCCCTGCGAGGAGGAATCGGCGACAAAAACAACGCCATCGGCTCCCTTGAGTATTGTTTTCCAGGTTGACGGAGTCGCGACATCGCCCTGAACGGTGTAGAGATGGAACCGAACCCGACTGCCGTTTACGTCGCCAAGCTCGGGGGGCATGAAGTCGAAGAAGAGCATCTTGTCCCGTTGTCCACCCATCGTCTTCAGCGGACTGCGGTGCTCGGGCTTCAGCTTTCGGTGAACGAACTTCAGACTGGTCGATTTGCCCGCAAAAGGGGGGCCGAAGTAAACAATTTTGGCGTTGATTTCCCGTTTCGTTTTGTTGAACAAGGCCATGGAAGACTCTCCTCTTTAGTCTTTCTTCTTCGCCATGACAAGCTTCTTCGCCTGAGTCGAGAGGACTGACGAAATGTTTTTGCTTTTAGCGATATGGGCCAGATCCTTCTCGCCAAGGGTCGCAAGGAGACGAAGTGACGTCGGAAGCGGCGTCTTGGTATTCTCGACCAGAGCCTTACGTATCTGGTAATTCTTGACCCATTCCTTGTTGGCGCAGATTACCCGGAGTATCTCGTCGTTCTGAATCGCCGACTTCGCAATGGTAAGTACCTCGGACTCGGTCATCCGGGGATTCCTGATGACTGTCCCTGACACCAGCTTGTTGGAATCCTTGATGAGGATCATCCGCCATTCCTTGTCACCGGTCTGGGCAATCTTGATCTTCTCGGCAACCCCCATTGTCTGGGCGAGCTGATACTTGCTCCGGAACGCCTCGCTCTCCTCGTCAACAGGCTCATCCGTCTCCGCAAAATCTTCCTCGCCCGTCTCCCCCTCTTCCTGATGGGCGCTGACGTTCCCGGAGTTTGGCGAAAAGACGACAATCCCTTTTCCTGAAAGAAAATCTCGTGTCGCGTCATCGCAGTTCGGATGCGTCGCCAGAGATTCCGCCAGATGATGAAACCGGTGGTACAGCCGTGCCAAGGCATTGAGCACGCGCGGGTGGAGATCGGGCGAAGATACCGCCTGACGCAGATCATGCTCCGGAATCTCGGCAAGGGCCTTTCGGGCCCCCTCCCGCACCTCGCGGTCATGATCGCTGGCGAGAAAATAGAGCACCGTCACGCGATCGGCGGGAGAGAGATCTCCCTCTCCCGCCACCATCTTCAGCTTCTCGTCGCGCGGTGCATGCGGCCGAAGCAGCGTCGCCGCCTGCACCGACAGTTTCAGCGTGAACGACATTATTGCTGCGGGCTCTCGACCACTGCCGGTTTAAGCCCCTTCTGCCTCAGTTTGGCGGCAGCCTTGACGGCGTCCTCGCGGTTCGAGAATTTACCGGCGGTCAACAGAAGAGTCGGAACGGAAACGGAGGCTTTTTTAAGGGTCGGCTTGATCCCCAGCGCCGTAAGCCGCTGCTGTTCCTTCACGGCCCGTTCGTGCAGAAAATATGACCCTGCATAGACTCGATACTTGCCACCTTCGTTCAGAACGAACCCTTCGACCGTCGCGTCATGCAGTTTGGCGAGTTCACGCTTGGCACTCTCCTGGTCGCCGAATTCACCAAGGTAGAGCCGGATCATCGGTTCCTTCTTTTTCGGGCCTTGCTTGACGAGCGGGGTAAAGCCGGAATCCTGAGCCTTTTCCTTGTCACGCTCCATGGCATCAGCCACCACGTACTCGCCGATTCGCAGCGTATACTCGCCCGTCCCCTTGCTTTCAGGTTTCTTCGCCGCGGCGTGTTTCTTGGCGGCTGCCGTCGAGGCTATCTTGGCCTTGCCGGCCTTTTCCGTGGCAACGGCTTTCTTTTTCTCGGGAGAAGGAGCTTCCTTCTTCGCTTCCTTTTTCGAAGGCTCCGCAGCAACTCCCTTCCCCTTCTCGTTCTCAGTCGAGACAGCCCCGTTCTTTTTCTGCTCGCCCGAGGGGACAACCTTGGCGACTTCGACAGGCTTCGTCCCTTCTTTCTTCGGTTGAGTCCCTTCAGCCTTGGCGGATTTCGCCGTCTCAGGCTTGCCATTGCTTGCAACCGGCTTTGCCGGTTCGCCCTTTTTCTCCTCAGGCTTCGCGGCAGCGGCAGGTTCGGCCTTTTTCTCCGCTTCGATGCCCGTTTTCGCCGCGGTAGAGGTTTCGGCAGGTTTTTGTTCCGGCCGCGGAGGAATGGGCTGTTTCACCTGCGCAGGCGGCACCGCCTCCGGCGCCTTGGCTTCTTCGCGGGGCTTGATCAAGCCGGTAAAATAGTAAAGGTAGCCAAATACCGCCACCAACAGAAGGAGCACGAGGAAAAGAAGGCGGGTGTTGCCACCCTCTTTTTTCGGCTCGTTTGCATTCGGCTCGAATTCAACGTCGTCATTCATCAGTCCATCTCCTCCCGTGCGTACCCACCACGTCAGTGGTGATTGTTCTTGACCTCGGCCTTGGCCGCTTCGGCAATCACTTTTTGCGAAAGGTGACTTGGCACCTCTTCATAATGGGAAAACTCCATGGTGAACAGTCCGCGGTCACTGGTCATGGATTTCAGATCGTTGGCGTAGCTGAGCACTTCGGCCATGGGGACCACGGCCCGGATGATCTGGGAGTTGGCCTTCGGTTCGACACCGACCACCTTCCCGCGCCGAGAGTTCAGATCACCGATGACATCGCCCATGGTCTCCTCGGGGACCGTAACCTTGAGATTCATCATCGGCTCAAGGAGTACGACCTTGGCGCTCTCCATCGCCTTCTTGAACGCCATGGACCCCGCGACCTTGAACGCCATTTCGGAGGAATCGACGGTATGGAACGAGCCGTCGTAGACCGCCGCCTTGAAGTCGACCAGAGGGTAGCCGGCCAGGAACCCCTCCAGAGACGCATCGGCAATCCCCTTCTCGACGGCAGGAATGTACTGGCGGGGAATGACGCCACCGACGATCCGGTCTTCAAACTGAAATCCCTCGCCCCGGGCAAGGGGAGAGAACTCCACCCAGCAGTCGCCGTACTGCCCCCGTCCCCCGGACTGTTTCTTGTACTTCCCCTGAGCCTTGACACTCGCCTTGAAGGTTTCGAGATACGGCACCTTCGGGGTTTTCATCTCCACGTCGACATTGAACTTGCGCTTGAGCTTCTCGATGGTGACCTCGAGATGCACCTGCCCCATGCCGGACAGAATCAGCTCCCGGGTCTTGTCGTCGCGACGGACCTGAATGGTCTGATCCTCTTCGATGAGACGCTGGAGGGCACCGTGGATCTTGTCCTCATCGTTTTTGGTCTTGGGCTGGATCGCGTAGGAGATGACCGGTTGCAAAGATTTTGCCGGCTCGTAGACAATCGCTTTCTCCCGGTCGCAGAGCGTGTCCCCCGTAAGGGTCTCCTTGAGCTTGGAAACCGCCACGATATCACCCGCAACAGCCTGCTTGATCGCCTTCTGCTTTTTCCCCTCAAGCTCATAGATCTGACCTATCCGCTCCTCGCAGTCGCGAACGGGGTTGTAAATGGTTGAGTCAGCATTGAGAGTTCCCGAATAGACACGGAAAATGGATATCTTGCCGGTGTAGGGGTCTGAGGTGGTCTTGAAGACCAGCGCCGAAAATGGTGCCGACTCATCAGGCGCGCGCTCTTCCAGATCGCCGGTCTTCGGATTGGCGCCGACCACCGCTCCGCGGTCGAGCGGCGAAGGAAGGCAATGGCAGATGTAATCAAGGAGATGATGCACGCCGATATTGAGGGTGGCCGAGCCGCAGAAGACCGGCGTAAATGTGTAGCGAAGGGCGCCCACCCGCAGGCCGTCCAGAATCTCCTCTTCGGTCAGCTCGCCGGTTTCGAGATACTTCTCGGTGAGCTTGTCGTAGGCCTCGGCGGCGGTCTCCACCATGATATCCCGCAGGCGCTGCGCTTCGGCGCGGTCTGCCGCAGGGATATCCTCCACGGTGAATTTGCCGGACCCATCCTTCGCGTAACGATAGGCCTTCATCTGGATGAGGTCGATGACCCCCTCGAAGGTCTCGGCGGCCCCCAGCGGCATCTGGACCGCCACACCGCGGGCTTTGAGGGATTTCTCCATGTCGTCGATGGCCCGCAGGAAATTGGCGTATTCCCGGTCCATCTTGTTGACGAAGGCGATACGGGGGAGTTCAAATTCGTTGGCCCACTCCCAGACCTCCTCGGTCTGCACCTTAACCCCCGAAATGGCCGAGAGGATGACGACGCAGCCGCCGAGGGCCCGCATGCAGGCCCGGGTGTCGGCGATGAAGTTTCCATAACCGGGAGTGTCGACGATGTGCAGCGAGTAACCGTTCCATTCGCAGTGATCGAGGGAGGAGGTGATCGTTATCTTCCGCTTGATCTCCTCGGGCTCGAAATCCATGGTGGACGTCCCGTCGTCGACCCGGCCCAGACGGTCGATCATTCCCGCCGTGTAGAGGATCGCTTCGGTCAGAGAGGTCTTGCCTGCGCCGCCATGGGCGACAATTCCGAGGTTTCTCAGCTTTGCGGTATCATACTTGCCCATACATCCTCCCGTGAAGTAAAAGGTCGGTCAGCTCTGACCGTGATTCCCGCTGCTTCAATGCTCGCTGTTGCGCTGATACAGTATCCTCAGTCCCTCCAGTGTCAGATATTCCTCGATGGTTTCGATGCATTTCGACTCGGGCGCGATGAGTGCCGCCAGTCCGCCGGTGGCAATCACCTTCGGCGTATCCTTGCTTTCAGTCTTCATTCTGCTCACGATCTCATCCACAAGTCCCACGTAACCGTAAAAAATGCCGGCCTGCATGGAATTGACCGTATTCTTCGCAATGATTGACGGCGGTTTCACAATCTCTACCCGCGGCAACTTGCTCGCCTTCTGGAAAAGCGCCTCGATCGATATCATGAGCCCCGGCGCGATAGCCCCGCCGCAGTACTCACCCTTGCGATTGACATAATCGAAGGTCGTGGCGGTCCCGAAATCGACAATAATGAGGGAAGTGCGGTACTTTTCGTAGCCGGCGACGGCGTTTACGATACGGTCGGCGCCCACCTCCTTGGGATTGTCGTACTGTATTGGCATGCCGGTTTTGATTCCCGGTCCGACCACGTAGGGCCGAAAGCCGAAATAGGATTGGGAGAGGCGTTCGAGCACCCCTGTCAGGGTCGGCACCACGGAGGAAATGATGATGTCGGTGATATCTTTGAAGCCGAGCCCGGCCAGCCGGAAGAGCTCGTGGACCAGGATGCCGTATTCATCGGTGGTCTTCGCCTTGTCGGTCGAAACGCGCCAGTCACGGAGAAGCCGCTCACGGTCGTAAATTCCCAGCACGATATTGCTGTTACCCACATCGATAACGAGAAGCACGCAACCTCCTATTCTTCAACGGTGACATCACCGGAGAGGATCCGTTCCGTCCCCCCATCGGCAGTCTGGAGCAGCAACGCACCGATTTCGTCGATCCCCGTGACAACCCCCTTCACACTCCCCTCGCCGATCGCCACGCTCACCCGCCGCCCCATCACGACGCTCCGGGAAAGCCAGGCCTGCCGCAGCGGTTCGTACCCCTCGGAACGATACCGATGGTAGAGGCGGTCAAGGGATTCGAGGAACGCCCGGAGGAACCGAACCCGCTCCACTTCGCCGCCCCCCTCGATGGCCAGTGAGGTGGCGGGGTGGCGAAGGCTGGCCGGAAACTGCTCACGGCGCATGTTGATGTTCACTCCGACGCCGAGAATAATGAACTCGACCCGCTCGGTTTCGGCACTCATTTCGTTGAGGGTGCCGGCCACCTTACGGCCGTTGATCAGGACATCGTTGGGCCATTTGATGGCGGGGACAAGGGGAGTGGTTCGCTCTATCGCCTCGGCCACCGCCACTGCAGAGAGGAATGTCAGTTGAGGCGCATGATGCGGTAGTATCGCCGGACGCAAGATGACGGAGCAGTAAAGGTTCACTCCCTGCGGGGATTCCCAGGCCCTGCCAAGCCGCCCCTTGCCGCGGCTCTGGGAATCGGCGATGACGACGGTTCCTTCCGCGGCGCCTTCCGCGGCAAGCCGGTAGGCGACAACATTCGTGGATTCCGTTTCGCGAAGGCAGACAAGGTGTGAGCCGACACTCTCCACACGGAGCCCGGCAGAAATTTCGGGGGGGGTGAGAATGTCCGGCGAACCGATGAGCCGGTATCCCTGGGAGGGAACCGCAGTTATCTGGTATCCGAGATTCCGGAGGGCCTTGATATGCTTCCAGACTGCGGTGCGCGATACGTTGAGGTCTTTGCTCAAGGTTTCGCCGGAGACGATCCCGCCGGAAGCCTCACGAAAGATCTCCAGGATCTTTCGATCGATCCCCCGATCGTCCCCCTCCGCCGCACGAATCGCGTCTCCGGTCACACAGCCTCCAGCAGCATCGAGATATCCATGGCACGGGCCGAGTGGGTAAGAGCTCCGACACTGATGATGTCGACGCCCGTCTCGGCGATTCCGCGTACCGTCTCCAGATTCACGCCGCCGGACGCCTCGACGAGCGCGCGTCCGCCGATCATTGCCACGGCTTCGCGCATGGTTTCACGGGTCATGTTGTCGAGCATGATGATATCGGCCCCCGCCTCCAGGGCCTCGTTCACCTCGGCGAGCGTCTCGGTTTCGACCTCAATCTTCATCGTATGGGGAATATAGGCACGAGCGCGGCGGACGGCTTCGGTGATCCCGCCAGCGGCGGCGATATGATTCTCCTTGATCAGAACCCCATCGTAAAGACCGGTGCGATGATTGATCCCCCCCCCCACACGCACCGCATACTTTTCCAACACCCGAAGCCCGGGCGTCGTCTTGCGGGTGTCGACGATACGCGTCGTGGTGCCGCGAACCGCTTCCACAAACCGCGCCGTCAGTGTGGCGGTTCCGCACATCCGCTGGATCAGATTAAGGGCAACCCGTTCCCCCTGCAGCAGCAGAGACGAATCCCCTTCGAGCTCCGCAATGAGGTCTCCGGCCGAAAGGCGCGCGCCGTCCTCGAAACGCGGGGTGAAACGGATAGTGGAATCAAGCAGATGAAAGACACGGGCCGCAACGGCAATCCCCGCCAGAACCATCGGCTCTTTGGCAACGAGCCGGGCCCGGGCGGGACGGCTACCGGGAACCACTGCAAGAGTGGTGATGTCGCCGGTGTGAATATCCTCCCGGAGGGCATCTTCGATGACTTTGTCAAGACCGATCATGGGGAGCTCCATATGCAGCCAAATTTCAGCCTTATATAGCACAGGACGCGGTTCCCCGCAACCGCAAAGGGAGCGGCCAGACGCGAGTTTTCACGACCTTTTGTTGACTTGCCCTCCCCTGTGGAATAGTATTGGACAGCTTGTATGCAATGGTCTGCGGAAGGCACCTGTACGTGAAAACCGATCAACCACGCACCCGTTTCACCATAGTCCAGAAACTGATGGCAAGTTACGCGGCGATGCTGTTCTTCGCCACGGCGGCCCTTGTCTACTCCATGTTTGGCCTTTACTCCCTCAACAGGACCGCCAAGGAGATCGCCCGTTCGGACCTGTTCGCTATCAACACCGCCAGCAAGCTGCGCGAACTGATGCTGGCCCAGGAACGATTCGCGGGGAAATATGTCATCCTCAAGAGTGATGAATTCCTGGAGCTTTACGGCAAACGGCAGGGAGAGTTTCTCACCCTCCTCGGGGAGCTTGGCACGCGGGACAACAACGGCAGTTTCCGAGCCATTGTGCAGGCGTACACGCGCTATCGTTCGGAGGTCGAGCGGGTCATCAGCACTTACGGCAAAGATGAACTCCCCGCGAAAAACGAGGCGGATGCAGTGGTTACCGCCATTGACGAGTTTTCATCTTCCCGTCGCAAGCTGCTCGCCGACAAACTTGCGGAGGCAGACCAGCGCGAAACCGACACGGTGCGGTTCAGTCTCATCCTTTCGTTTTCCGGCATCATCCTGGCCCTCACCGTCGCCCTGTTTACCGTCCACACCATTTCCACCGCCCTCAGGAAGCTGAAAAAGGGGATGCACCGCATTGCTGAGGGAGATTTTGATTACGATCCGAAGATCCCGACGGGAGACGAAATCGGGGCACTCTCCGAAGATTTCATCCGGATGGGAAAAAAGCTCAGGGAACTGGAGCAGATCAGTCTCGATGCAAGCCCTCTCACTCGCTTGCCGGGCAATATCGCCATCGAGCGTGTCCTGAACAAGCGGCTCCAGTCCAACGAACCATTTGCTGTCTGCTACGGCGACCTCGACAACTTCAAAGCCTATAATGATCGCTACGGCTACATAAAAGCCAGCGAAGTGATAAAATTGACCGCGGAACTGATTCATGAAACCGTTAAGGAGCTCACCAGGGGGAACTCCTTTGTCGGCCACGTCGGCGGCGACGACTTCGTCATGGTCGTTGGCTCCGACCTGGCAGCTCCGGTCTGCGAAGAGGTCATCGCCCGCTTCGACACCTTCATCCGAACGCAGTACAGCGCAGAAGATCTTGAAAAAGGGGCAATCGAAGGGGTTGACCGTTACGGCATCTCCCGCACCTTCCCCATAATGAGCATTTCCATCGCCGTCGTTGTCTGCCAGGGAGGAGAGTTCCGCTCCGCCGTCGACATCGCCAAAACAGCGGCGGATATCAAGGATTTCCTGAAAAAATCACCGGGAAGTACCTACCTGGTCAACCGGAGACAAGGTGCCCGATGAAGATTGTCCGTTTTCTGATCCTGGCCGTCACCATACTTTCACTCTCGGCATGTGCCGTCGTCCAGAAGACGATCGAGGTGCAGCGGCAACGCTCGCTCCAGGAAGAGCGCCTCGAAAAGGCCCTGACACTCCTGCAGCGGGGCGACAGCGACGGTGCGGCCGAAAACCTCCGGGCCGTGGTGGCGGCAAAGGGGATCAACGGCGTGACTGACGAAGCGCTTTTTCGACTTGCGCTTCTGACGATACCTGAAGAATTCGACCGTGAGGAGATTGGCCGGGCATCGAACCTCCTCGAACGCCTCCGCAAGGAGTACCCCGCCAGCACCTGGACCGCCCAAGCGGCATCTCTTGCCTCTTTTCTGACTGACTCTCCCCGCCGCCTTCAGGCGTCCACCGAACTTCGCCGCCAGATCAAATCCCTTAAAGACGTGAACCTCTCACTCACCCGCGAGAACAAGGAACTTCGTCTGAACATCGAGAAGCTCAAGAGCCTCGATGTCGAGCTGGAGAAAAAGACCAAGTAGAGTAGTATTATGTCAATATTTCCGACAGCTACGACCGCCCCTTTCAGGAAATTTTTCCACTTTAAAGCCCCGTCTCCGCTTCTCTCTCAATAAACCACCCAGATTACCCCCATCTTTATTCGCCTTTTTTCCTTGGCACCTTTGTTGCTTCTAATCATCAACGCAAAGATGAGCCGCAGCATCTTCATTCCTTCCAAAACGACCTATCGAGCGGGTGCGCGATGATGCAGCTAGCCGACAATCTCCGTCTCTTTGAGAAGAAATTCGCCATACTTCAGGAGATTTCCACCGCCTTGGTGGTGACTGACAACATCAACGCCGTCGCCAACCTGATGCTCGATCTTGCGGTCAGTTATACCGAAGCGGAAAAAGGCTCGCTGATGCTCCTCAACGAGCGGGAGGAACTCACAATCCTGGCAGGGCGCGGGGTGGACGCGCTCTTTCAGAAGAGCTATCGCGCGAAAATCGGCGAGGGAATCGCCGGGGTAGTCGCCCTCAACCGCATGCCTGTCCTCGTGGAAGACATATCAAAAGAGGCCAAGTTTCGCGGAATGACTCACGATCGTTACAAGACCCAATCTTTCATCTCCTGTCCCGTTGTCAGCAAAAATAAGCTGCTCGGCGTCCTCAACATAAACGACAAGCTCGATGGTTCACCGTTCACGGAAGACGAATTCTCGCTCATCAAGATCATTGCCAACCAATCGGCCATTGCTCTGGAAAACGCCATGCTGGTGAACCAGCTCCGTTACAAGGCGGCGGAACTTGAGGGGATAAACCGGAAACTGATCGAAGGCGACATGGTCAAGACGGAGTTCATCACCAGGGTCTCACACGAACTGCGCACGCCGCTCAATTCCATCAAAGGATCGGTCTATTACCTGCAGCAGTCGGAGCGACTCACCCACCGGGAACAGCAGGACTTCTATGACATCATCACTGGCGAAACGGACAAACTGATCACCATAGTGGAAAATCAGCTCGATTTCCTCCGTTTCGAAGACGAGACGATGATCATCAACAAAACCGTCGTAAGTCTCAGGGATGTCCTGAACGAAGTCGTGGCGGCAAAGAGCCTGCGAACCATGCTGTCGCGCCAAGGGATCGCAGTCGAGATAGCGAGCACCGATGACGTGCCGGACATCGTCGGAGACAGGATCCGGATCGTCCAGTTTTTCATGAATATGATCGAGGGACTCAGCCACTACCTCGAGCGCGGCGATACCGTCGCGGTTTCCGTCAGCGAGAACGACCAAGTCGACGTGGCAATCAAACTTCCCCGAAAACTGCCGGACAACATCCTCCCCTTCCTCTTCTCCTCGAACCATCTGTTCCAGAGCGATTATCCGGATGAGAAGCTCAAGCTTTACCTGGCACGCAAGGTCATCGACCTTCACCGCTGGGACCTGACCGCCAGCAACACCTCCACCGGCATGGTCGTCTCTTTGGCGATTCCCCGAAGCTCCCGTCAAAAGGCGGATGCGGTCCTCAATACCACCATCGACCTGTTCCTTGAGTTCATCGCCGAGGTACTCGACCTTAATATCTGTTCCATCATGCTCTGCGATGAGCTTTCCGGCGACCTCGTCATCAAGAGCGCCCGGGGGCTTGACGATTTTCTCATGAAGCAGACAAGGGTAAGACTCGGCGAACGGATAGCCGGGTGGGTGGCGCTTGAAGGGAAGTCTCTCTTCATCGAGGATATCGAGAAAGACCCGCGCTTCGGCCGCAGGAACGTCCCCCAATACAACGCGAAATCCCTGATCTCGCTCCCGCTCAAGGTAAACGACAAGGTCATCGGGGTCCTGAACCTCAACAACAAGCGCTCTTCTGCCCCGTTTACCACCCAGGACTATGATCTCGCGTCACTGCTCGGCGAGCGGGTCTCATACTTCATCGAACGGCTTCACGCCGGCGAGCAGCGGGAGGACGACTATCGGCAGTTGGTGACCTCCCTCGACAGCCTCATCACCGCGGAAAAGCGATATCACAAGAAAGATCCGTTCCTGCCCGAACTGACGGCGGAAATCGTCAGGCGGCTCGGAGTGAGCGAAGATATCCGGCGGGACGCCCTCTACGCATCGATGATTTACGATCTCGGGCTGGTGCTGCTGGAGGATGGGGTGCTGAACAAGAAGGAAGCGCTCCTCCCCTCGGAGCGGAGCACCCTGAAAATCCACCCCTACACCACCGTGGGGCTTCTCGATTCATTCGAATTCTCTGAGGAAGTAAAGCGGGGGATTCTACATCACCACGAGCGCTTCGACGGCAAAGGCTACCCCGATGGCCTCGCGGGAGAAAATATTCCCCTCGTTTCACGCGTATTGGCCGTCGTGGATTCATTCCGAGCCCTCACGAGCGACAGGCCGTACCGGCTGGGAATCAGCACCAAGGAGGCCCTCGACCGGCTCAGAAACGATGCGGGAACCGTCTACGACCCACGTATCGTCGACATCCTCTCAACGATTATCGAAGGCCCCCGGATCAAGAAAGTGACGACTCCCGTCAAAATCAAACAGTCACGCCATGCTTCTTCAGTAAGTCATAGAGGGTCGGCCTGCTGATACCCAACTCCTCGGCAGCCTTCGCGATATTTCCCTTGTTGTTCATGACGGCTCCCTGGATCATTTCCCGTTCGACCCGATCCCGCGCCTCGCGCAAAGTCGTCGCATCTGCAGATGCCGCCCTCGCTCCCGCCGGACGCTCGGTGAACCCGAGATCATCGGGCTCAATGACCGACGAGGATGTCATAAGTACCGCCCGCTGCACCTTGTTCTCCAGTTCGCGCACGTTGCCCGGCCACGAATAGGTTTCCATGAATTCGCGCGCCGCCGGGCTGAAGCCCTTGACTTTCTTCTTGAAATCATTAACAAAACGCTTCAGGAACAGGTTTGCCAGCAGCATCAGATCATCACCGCGTTTCCGCAACGGGGGGAGCGTGATGGTCACTACGCCAATGCGGTAATAGAGATCCTCGCGAAACTTTCCCTCCTCCAGTGCCCGTGCAATGTCGATGTTCGTGGCGGCGACGATCCGCGCATCCACCGGAATATTCTCTCTCCCCCCTACCCGCTGGATCACCTTTTCCTGGAGAAAACGGAGCAGCTTGACCTGGAGGTTCAAGGGGAGTTCCCCAATCTCGTCCAGAAACAGCGTCCCCTTGTGGGCATACTCGACCTTCCCCTGTATTCGGGTGTGGGCTCCCGTGAAGGCCCCTTTTTCATGACCGAAAAGCTCCGACTCCAGAAGGTTCTCCGGAATGGCGCCGCAGTTGATCGGTATGAACGGGCCGTTTCTGCGAAGGCTCATGACATGGATCGCCCGGGCCACCAGCTCCTTGCCGGTACCGCTCTCCCCGAAGACGAGCACCGAGATGTCGGAAGCCGCCACCTTCCGGATGGTGGTAAAGACGAGCTGCATCTCCTGGCACTGGCCGATGATCCCCTTGATGTCGCTCTCGCTCCCCTCAAGGGCAGTCTGAAGCCGACGGTTCTCGTCCTCCAGGGTCTGGAGGTGGAAGGCCCGCTTGACAATAACCTTCAGCTCGTTCAGATCGATCGGCTTCTGGTAAAAGTCGTAGGCTCCCATCTGAACCGCTCTGACGGCGTTCTCCCTGCCGTCGTTTCCCGTGATGACGATAACCTTCACATCGGGGGCGATCCGCAGCATCTCCCCGAGGCAACGGAACCCCTCTTCGGAGGTGTCTTCCTGGGGGGGGAGCCCGAGATCGAGGGTCACGACCTGGGGTCGCTGCTTGCGAAACAGTTCGAGCGCTTCATGGGCATCGCCAGCCATGATGAGGGAATATTCCTTGCCGATTCCCCATTTGAGCTGCTTGCGGATATCTTCGTTGTCGTCGACGATGAGCAATTTATCCATGGCAATCCCCGTTCGCTATGATGATAGTTGTGACTGCAGCCATACGGTGAAAGTCGTCCCCTCTCCGACGGCACTCTCCACCTCGATCCATCCCCCATGGGCTTCCACAATCTGCCGGCATTGATACAGGCCGATTCCGAGCCCTTTCTTCTTCGTGGTCCTGAATGGCGTGAAGAGATCCTTGTGCAGAAAATCCTCGGCAATGCCGCAGCCCCGGTCCGCTACCCGGAAAAACGGCCCGCTCCCCTCCCCCACCGTCACCGCCACCGGCCCCTTCCCCTCCGTCGCTTCCAGAGCGTTCACGATCAGGTTCAGCACCACCTTCTGGATCTCTTCCCGATCGACCCAAGCCGAGACCTGACGCCCTTCAACGGCAATCTCCCCCTCACTGGCCACCAGCGAGCGGGCCTCCGACACCAGTTGCAGCAGATCGACGGCTTCCCGCTTCAGCGAGAGCCTGTCCGGAAGATTGCTCAACTTTGAAATCAGAACCTTCATCCGGCCGACCGTATTGGAGAGAGTGGCAAGCATGTCGCTCTGGAATTCGGGGTCCCGCAGATGGTCTTGAGCATTTTCCACGGTAAGCGACAAGGTATAGACGAGATTCTTGAGGTCATGAAGGATGAATGCCGACACCTTCCCCATGACTTCCAGTTCCTTGGCCTGCAGAAGTTCATCGGCCAGCCGCAGGTTGCGCAGGGCCGAGGACGCCTGGCGCCCCATGGTCTTCATCAGGTCGAAATCCTCGTAGAGATACTGCTCCTTCGGGTCGATGGGACGGCCGAGGGCGACGATCCCTTCGAGAATGCCGGAGTTGAGGAGCGGAACGAGGAAGATGATGCCATCTTCAGTGAGCCTGCGATCGATATCGGGATCGTTGAACCGCGGCTCCTCATCCCTGAAGTCCACGACCCACGACCGTTCCTCCAGCGGCAGAAGAACCGGCTCGTGGGCGGTGAAGAAAATCTCCGGCCGGGACAGACCGACCCCTGCGGCCCAGCGGAACCCTCCCCCCTCTCCGCCGCGCACGAAGAGCGCCGCACACCCCATGGCAAAAATCTCGCAATAGCCGACAAGGACCGCCTCCCGGAGCTCGTCGCCACTCTTGGCGACAGTGAGCCGGTCGGTAAACTGAAGCCACTGGGTTCGGTAATCGTATTTGCTCTGATAGAAATTCTTGTGCAGGAACACCTTGATCTTGCGCTTCGCCGTTTCGGAGAGCAAGAGCACCAGCAGGGCGACGCCGGCGATGAAGGCCAGCGCCACAGCCAGGGCCCGCTGCCCCGACTCTCCGAAGTACTTGAGCCCCTCCCCGAGTAATCCGAGCGCAATCAGGTAGAACCCGACGGCTACCAGCACCACCGACTTGTACGCCATGCTCCGGGAAACGGCAATTCTCGCCCCTCCTCCCCGGAAGATGAGCGAGTAGAACATCATGGCCACGGCGAGAATGAGCATGACCGAGCGAACCGGCATCAGATTCATGTTGACGGTTCGATAGAGCAGCGCCTGGCTGTAATAGAAGACCAGAGCTGAAAGAAAACTGACTGCCCCGATGAAGTCGAACTTGATCACCCACCGGGACGACAGCGAAGCTCCGCGATACGTGGCTTCGAGATTGACGAGGGCCAGCACGAAGTATACGAGCAGCCCTCCGTAAAACCAGAAACCGGCATTGGAAAGAAAAAGGACCCGCTCAGCGGCAAAATCGGGGGAATAGAAGAAAGATTCGGCCGGCAGCACCACGACGGCCGCGGGAAATGCCAGAGTACCGACGAGGAAAAGCCGCTGCGGAAAGGGGGCATGGCGCCCCCCCAGTTCACGGGAATGGGTGAGACTGAAAAGAAACCAGGCGGCCGGCAGGACCGATTCCGCCAACAGCGCAAAGCGCTTCCAGTGGAATGTCGCGGCGGGGAAAACGATCGCCAGAAGATCACTGGCCTCAAGAGCAGCAGAAATGAAAACCGCGGCGACGGTGGCATAGGTGGCAAAGGTCCGCCCCCCCCGCCAGACGACGAATACGCACCACACCAACGCCAGAGAGATTGCGATCGTAGAGACAACGATCTGCACCATTGCCGGTACCCGCCTTTAGCTTGTCAGTTCAGAGTCTCCAGAACCGGATTCCTGCCTCACGAACCGCCTGCGGATCGAAAATCCCCTTCACATCGATGAGAACCGGAGCATCGCCCATGAACCTCTTCAGGTCGGCCACGCCCAGTGAACGGAAATCGTGGTGGGCAACGGCGACGATCACCGCGGCGGCAGGGGTGAGTCCGTCGAAGGGCACAGACCTCACGCCATACTCATGCAACGCCTCGTCAGGATCGGCCAACGGATCGTGAACCTGCACGTTGATCCCGTAATCCTGCAGTTCGCGAATGATGTCGATCACCCGGGAGTTGCGCAGATCGGGGCAATCCTCCTTGAAGGTGAGACCAAGCACCGTCACCGTGCTCCCGAGGATGCAATGTCCCGCGTGAACCATCTCCTTCACCGCCCGCTGGGCGATGAACTTCCCCATTCCGTCGTTGATCCGCCTTCCGGCAAGGATCACCTGGGGGATGTAGCCGATCTTCTCCGCCTTATGGGTGAGATAATAGGGATCAACGCCGATGCAGTGCCCCCCCACGAGCCCCGGCCTGAACTTGAGAAAGTTCCATTTGGTCCCGGCCGCATCGAGCACATCGTTCGTATCGACGCCGAGCCGGTCGAAAATCAGGGCCAGCTCGTTCATGAGGGCGATGTTTAGGTCGCGCTGGGTGTTCTCGATCACCTTCGCTGCCTCGGCTACCTTGATGCTGGAAGCACGGAAGACGCCGGCCGTCACCACCGACTCGTAGACGCGGGCCACCACATCGAGGGTTGCCGCATCCTGCCCCGACACCACCTTCCTGATCTTCGTGAACGTATGCTCTTTATCACCGGGATTGATCCGCTCGGGGCTGTACCCGACCGTGAAATCCCGGCCGCACCGCAGCCCCGAAACCCTCTCAAGGATGGGAACACATTCATCCTCGGTAACGCCGGGATATACCGTCGATTCGTACACCACGATGTCGCCGGACTTCAGCGCCTTGCCGACACTCTCGGACGCCTTGAACATGAGGGTCAGATCGGGCTGGTTTGCCTCGTTGACCGGCGTCGGCACCGCGACGATGTGAAAATCGGCCCCACGCAGGTCATCGATTGAATCGGTGTAGAGAATATCGGCCTCACCAAGCTCCTCAGCGGAGACCTCGCCGGTACGGTCGGTCCCCTTCCTGAGCTCTTCGATCCGTTTCGCATTGATGTCGAACCCGATCGTCCTGCCGGTCTTGCCAAAGGCCACTGCAACGGGAAGACCTACATAGCCGAGGCCGACGACGGAAATCACACGTCCTGTCTGCATGGATTCTCCTTGCCCTCAAAATTAACATTCGTTATGTCGATAAACTTTACACCAGCTCCCACCCGGAGACAAGGATGGATCGGTAGAAATAAATATATGTCCTGATTAGCGCTAATCTTCCGCTGGACCCTTCTCCCTGAGGGAGAAGGTGGCCGAAGGCCGGATGAGGGGATAGCAGCTCTGTTATATCAGCCAGTTCCACCTCACCCTAGCCGTCTCCCTCAGGGAGAGAGGACGGTCTGCCTTTGTAGCGGAAGAATGACGCTAATCAGGATATAGGTGTCAGCCGGCATCGGAAGCTTGCAGAATTACGGAGGGGGCGCAATGACTCACTTGGGGATGAATCTCGCTGCCAGCGGGCCACGGGGAAAGGTATACTGACCGAAGGGATGGCGCAGCCACAGGTAAAACGAATCGGTCCTCTCAAAACCGAGCCGTCGGGCTGTGTTCAGCATGGGGGGGTTGTGCAACGCGATATCGGTGAGACAGCAATGCAATCCACGCCCCTTCGCTTCGTCGATGAGGGCAATGAACCCGTAGGGGTAGAGGCCATGCCCACGGCATTCCTCTTTGGTGAAACTCCTCTCGACGGCAAACTCGCCCTCCTCCAGCAGCATAAAATGGTTGATCATGTCTTTCCTGCCGGTTATCACCCAGAGATAGAACACGACCTCCTCGCGGCGCTTTCCCACATAGAGGAGGTCACCCCGACGGAGTTTCTCGAGATAGAGCGCTTCCTGCCTCTGCACATCAAGTCCCGAATCTCGGGCCATGGCCCGGACGTCCGCCTCACCGCCGAACCCAAAATCAACTTCCATGCGCATGCGCGGCAGGGGCGGCGGTTGCCAGCAATGCAGGTCAAGCGACAGCAACTCGATTTTTTCAAGCCATCCGATGCGGCCCACATGCCTCTTGAGCCCCCGGTAGTGCCGGGTGTTGATAGCCTCGGCAAAGCGCGCGATCAGATCCATTGAGGTCACCATCAGGCATCGGAGGCAAGACGCTTCTTGTCAATCTTGCCGCTGGGGGTCTTGGGGAAGTCGTTCCGAAACTCCACGTATTTCGGGATCATGAATGGTTCGAGCTGCTTCGCGCAGTGCCGCAGCAGTTCCGATTCATCCGCGCATCCCGAGCCGTTGCAGACAACGAACGCCTTTACTGCCTGCCCGAAGATATCGTCGGGGACACCAACCACCGCCGCCTCCGCGACCCAGGGGATCCCGCAGAGCACATTCTCGATCTCACGCGGGCTGACGCGCTCACCGCGGGTCTTGATCATGTCGTCCCGGCGACTGACGAAATAGAGGAAGCCATCCTCGTCCTTGCGGAACAGATCGCCCGTATGGAGGTACGCCTCACCGCGGTAGCGCCCCGGACGAAATGTCCGCGCGGTCTCCTCGGGACGGTTCCAGTACCCCTGCATCACATTGGCTCCCCGCACCACCAGCTCGCCGATCTCGCCGGGACCCAGCTCCCGCCCGTTCTCGTCCAGGATGAACACCTCCTCGTTGGGAATGGGGATGCCAACCGATTTCGGCCTTCGCCGCAACTCCTCGGGGGGGAGGTACGACACCCGCTTGCACTCCGTCAACCCGTACATCGAATAGATCGTCACATGGGGAAACAGTTCCTGGAGCTGCTCGATATAGGAAACCGGCAGCGCGGCCGCCGTATTGGTCATGTACCGGAGGGAGCCGCAGTCGAAACGTCCCAGGTTCTCCATCTGGAGCAGGATCGCCACCATGGTCGGAACAATCGGAAACCCGGTGACCCGCTCGGCCACCAGCGTCTCCATGACCTTATAGGGATAGGCGAACGATTTCTCCAGCACCACCGTGCCACCAAACAGACAGCTCATCAGAACCTGATAGAGTCCGTAGTCGAACGAAAGGGGGAGCGTATCGAGGATAATGTCGCATTCGACGTTCTTCAGGTAGCTGGAGATGCTCCGGGCGGCAGCGACCATGTTGTAGTGGGCCGACATGACCCCCTTCGGTTCACCAGTGGAACCGGAGGTGTAGATGATCGTCGCCAGATCGACGTCGACAGTTCGAATCCGGCCCAGGCCGGCAGGACTCACCGGACGGGTGAGGACATCGGCCCAGTCGAGTGAATGAGCCGTGCCATACCTGCTCCGAAGAGCCTCCGGACCGCTTCCCGTCCGCCGGCACCAGACAATCTGCCTGACATCATCGGCCCCGACGACCGCCTCGCTGACGATGTCTTCCCTCGCTTCATGGGTGATGATCATCCGTGCACCGCAATCCTTGAGGATAAAATTGAGCTTGTGGCTCTTCATTCCCGGATTGAGAAGCACAAAAATCCCCCCTGCCTTGAGCACGCCATAGAGAGAAACGACCGCCTCGGCGGTGTTCTCCAGCAGAATCACCACCCGATCCTGCCGATTCATGCCCAGATCGACGAGGGTGGCAGCGAGGCGGTCCGACCGCTCATCCAGCTCCCGGTAGGTGAGTCGCTCTCGCCCGCTGACGAGGGCCACCTTGCCAGGGAGGCGCGCGGCTGAATTTCGCAGAAAATCATGAACGAGCATTGTCGACCCTCCTGACGCAGACCAGCGTCACGCACTGGCGACCGGTGCCAACCGTACCGACCCCTCGCCGGATGAACCCCCTTTGCTGTTGAGAAATGCCACGATGTTGGCGATCGAGTCGAAATTCTCCGGCACGAGCTCTTCATCCCGCACTTCGATGCCGAACTCATTTTCGACGAACGCGACCAACTCCAGGATTCCCGTTGAATCGACAAGCCCTTCCTCGACAAACGACGTGTCCGGGCGAAGTTCCCGCTCTTCGCCGAAGAGAAAATTCCGCACGATAAATTGTCTGATTGTCTCCCCTACTCCTTCCATGGTTGCCCCCTTTCCCCCCTGTCGATGGGAGACGGTACTGCGATCCGTCGGCAGTTGTCCCTGCATTCACGCCAGCTCGGTTACCTCCTCCACCAGAAGCGTCGGCAGGTGGAGATACCTGGTCGTTGCCCGCTTGGTTGCGATATCGTCGTAGACCCGCCGCACATGATCAGGAGTCATGCCGGCCGCGGCAGCCACTGCTTCGGGAGAAATTCCGTTGTTCCTGCCGTAGAGGCAAAGATCCATCTTCTCGTAGCCGACAGAGAAGTAGAATTCATCCTGCCCCTGTTCCAGCGAGTAGGTATCGGTCGTCGGCCGGCGCCGCCGGATCTCCTCGGGAATCCCGAGATATTCGGCAAGCTGGTACACCTGGCTCTTGTACAAGTGGGCGATCGGCTTGAGATCGGCACTGCCGTCTCCCTGTTTCACGAAGAACCCCTGATCGTACTCCAGGCGGTTGGGGGTCCCCGCCACCGCGTAATGGAGGCGGTCGGCATGGTAGTATTCCAGCGTTTTCCTGACCCTCTGCTTGAAGTTGCTGGCTGCGACGATTTCCAGATAAGGGCCCAGCGGAAGCCGAACCCGGACTTCGCTCTCGTCGGGACTGCGTGCTACCAGAGAAAAAAGCGTATAGCCTTCCCCGCTGGAAGCCACGATCTTCGACCGCCATCCGGCACCGTACGCCGGGATTACCCTCTGGACGGCGCTGTCGTACCGGCGATAGAAACCAATCGCCTCAAGCACGCCGGTGATATCCTCATGTTCGGTACCGATACCGAGACACTCTGCCACGTCGCCACTCAGTCGGAGGGTTTCCTCGGCCGAGTGGCGCTCCGGCATCAGCAGGCCGAGAACCCGCTCCTTCCCAAGTGCTCTGGCGGTGAGCGCCGCCGTGACGCTGCTGTCGATCCCTCCCGAAAGACCAACCACCACCCCCCGCCGCTTGAGCCGATGTGCGAGATCACGGCGCACGGAAGCGCAGATCCGTTCGGTTTCATTCTCCGCATTGATCCGCAGGACTTCGGGTAAAAATTCCATCTCCCCCTCCACGTCTCGTATCCTGTTGACTCGTATCGCGATGGGTTGATTCCTGTTCGTAATACCGGCCCGTTTATCCGCTGACGGTGCCACACCTCCCTAGCTTTGACGGCAGATGAAACGGTCGGGGCGCCTCGGGGAGCGCGCATCTCCGCGAGCACCTGCGATGAACCGGTCGTGGAGAAGCTGCGTGGAGAGGATTCCCACCAGTGCCATGTTCTGCCATTCATTGGGGATGACATCCCCTCCCCGTCTGAACTTCGTAACGAGATGCCCCACCCGCTCGGGATTGAAGTAGCCGTGTTTCCGTATCGAATGTTCCGACAGCAGATCCGCGACGTAGTCGTCCCTGGCTCCACCGGCGAAGAAGACCTCCCGGATCGGCGCCCGATACGGCTGTTTCGGACGCTGAGCAATCTGTGGCGGGATGATGGTACCGAACGCCCGCTTCAGGATCGCCTTTTCGTTCAGTCCGCTGATTTTCCAGTGGGAGGGAAGAGCAAAGGCAAACTCGACGAGCCGATAGTCCAGAAACGGGTGACGCTGTTCTATTGAGTGCGCCATCCCCACCCGGTCCCCCTGGGACGACAGGAGGTAGTTGGCCAGGAATACCTCCATTTCCAGGTATTGCGCCCGACCGAGGAGATCGGTCCTGAAAAAGGTCTCGGGAAGCCGCTTGACCAGCTCTTCGCACGGATCATGCCCCTCGCCCGCGGCACGGAAATCATCGGAAAAAAACAGTAGATTCCGGCGCCCGTTCTCCCACCGGATTCGGTGAGAGAAAAACGGATCGCCCAGATCCTCGGGCCTGACGGCAAAAAACTGCTGCAAAAACGCCCTCCCGCGAGTCGGATTGGTGAAGATGTAGGGATAGAGGCGCTCCAGCAGTCGCGGCCGCAGCCGGGAACCCGGTTGGCGCCCCCAGAACCCCCGGACCTTGGCTTCCTTGAAGATGTTGTACCCGCCGAAGATCTCGTCGGCCCCCTCGCCCGTGAGAACGACCTTGAACCCCTCGCTTCTCACCAGCCCCGCCAGCAGCAGCAACGGTGCAGGTGAGGTTCGCAGCAATGGCGTTTCGCAGTGGTAGATGACATCGGGAAAACAGACACGTATCGCATCATTGGATACGGCGAGCTTTCGGTGTCCCGCCCCCAGATACGACGCAAGTTCAGACTGGTACTGGCTTTCATCGTAGGGGCGCTCCTGAAAGCCTATGGAAAAAGTCTTCAGCGCATTGTTAAAATTGCGCACGACCAGTGACGTCAGGATCGACGAATCGAGGCCGCCGCTCAGATAGGCGCCGACGGGGACATCGGCTCGCAACCTGATCTTCACGGCATCGGTCAGAAGCCCGCGCAACTCTTCGAGGGCCTCCCCGTGCGACATCGCGGGCAGCGCATCACACTTGGCAAGAGGCACGTGCCAATAGCGTCTCATCGTGACAGCGTCGTCCCTGACTACCATATAATGACCGGCCGGCAACTCTAGGACACCTGTGAAGATGGTGCGGGGCGCAAGCGTCGACCAGAGCGTGAAAACCTGGCTGAGCGCGACGGGGTCGATCCTGCGGGGAACTGCGGGGTCAATGAAAAGCGCTTTGATTTCGGAAGCAAACAGGAGCGAAGTACCGGTGCGGGTGTAGTAGAGCGGCCGAATTCCGACGCGATCGCGGGCAATGAACAGTTCCTGCTTAACCGTGTCCCAGATGGCAAAGGAAAACTGGCCGTTTATCCTCTCCAGGAGCGCCGGCCCCATCTCCTCATACAGATGGAGCAGCACCTCGGTATCGGTATCGGTGGCAAAACGATGATTATTCTCAAGAAGCTCCTGCCTGAGCTCCAGATAATTAAAAATTTCTCCATTATAGGTAATCCAGAGTGTTCCATCTTCATTGCAGAGGGGCTGGTCTCCCCCCTTGATCCCGATGATGCTGAGACGCGCATGGCCAAGACCCACCTGATCGTCGAGATACAGGCCGGTTGCGTCCGGTCCCCGGTGGCCGAGGACAGAGATCATCCGCACCAGAATTTCCACCGATGGTGGGGTCCCTGAGGACATATCATAGACGCCCGCAATGCCGCACATAAGGATCCGATCAATTGGCGAATTGTTTGCAAGTAATTTTAATACAAGTGCTGGTATTGTCAGTATCACATGCAAAATTTTTTCAAGTTCTGAGAAAATTCCTTCACCAACACACTCTCACTATTCACTCTCGCAATCCTTCGTCGTATTTGTGTCTGGGAAAAAAATCTTGACATATATCTATGAATTCCATATACCTACCAACCGACATAGTCAGATTACCGAAAGGTGATAGACGATAATACTAAACCATCCGCGAGGATGGGACGGAAAGCCTACAGGGTCTCACCGAGACAGCCGGGTCGCCGAAATATCCCTTAATTGGATTAACGGCCCCGGCTTTTTTGCGTCCTGAGAACGAGCGACGGACGCCTGTCGGGACCCGACCAAAAGGCACGCGTTAACAGCACCTTAAAAAACTAATTAGAGAAACGGACATTTTTGTGACCCATATCACACACAACTTTGAGCAATAGGCGGATAAGTTAAATAAAAAAAGCCTTGTTTCCGAAGAGGTAAACCCAGGGTAACCTGGGGGCACAAAGCCACGGGTCCTGTCATTCATCCTAGGAATATGATCAGGATAGCCGGGTTGGCGAGAAACAGCTTCCTCCTGCAGTCCATTCGGATTGCGGCGGACTGTTTCTTTTTTTTTGGCCGAATGCGCAAATTCTCCGTAATTACCCCCTGTGGATCCTGCTTCCGCTCACGGGGCGTTCAGAGGTGTAAACAATGAAAACCAGATCGCTGCAAACTTTCGTAATCCTCGGGATCTTGGCCCTGGGATCGTCGACTGCCTGTTACGCCAAGGACGTCTCCCTTGCCTGGGACACAAGCACCAACCCCAATGTCACCGGCTACAAAATTTACTACCAGGCCGACTCCGCAACGGCTCCCCTTCTCGGCACGGGAGCGGTACAGGGGGCATCTCCCATCAGTGTCGGGAAAATCACTTCGACTGCCATCACTGGCCTCGATTCCAGCAAGACTCACTACTTTGCCGTAACGGCAGTTGACACGGCGGGGAAAGAAAGCCCCTATTCAAACGAGGTCATTGCCCCCGAAACTATCCCACCCACCGTTTCCGTTACCGCACCAGCGGCAAGTGCCACCGTAACCGGCACGGTAAATCTGACGGCCAACGCAACGGACAATGTCGGCGTCAGCAAGGTTGAATTCTACATTGACAACACCCTGGTCGGCAGTGACTCGGCATCGCCCTATACCATCAGCTATGCCACCACGTCCCTGACGAACGGTGCACATACCCTGATCGCAAAAGCATATGATGCCGCCGGCAACGTCGGCACCTCGGCCTCGGTATCGATTACGGTATTCAACGACACTACCCCGCCGACCGTCTCCGTCGCCTCACCAGTTGCCGGGAGCACGGTGGGAGGCACCGTCACCGCCACGGTGAACGCCACGGACAACGTTGGAGTAAGCTCGGTTTCATTCTTCGTTGATGGCGCACTTCAAGGCACCGACACTAGCGCGCCCTACACCTTCACCTGGAATACCGCCAGTGCAACCAACGGTGCCCATACCTTGACAGCCATGGCATACGATGCCGCCGGAAACTCGGCTCAATCCACGGCGGTGCAGATCACGGTCTTCAACGACACCATCGCTCCGACCGTTGCCATCACGGCACCCGCAAGCAGCTCAACGGTCACCGGCTCCGTGAAGGTAACGGCCACGGCAACCGACAACGTCGGGGTCAGCAAAGTCGAGTTCTACATCAATGGCGCCCTCAGGGCGTCCGCCATCGCCTCGCCGTACACCTACACCTGGGACACCACGAAAGAAGTCAACGGCACCAGCGCGGTCATGGTCAAAGCCTATGATGCGGCAGGCAACGTTAGTTCACAATCGGCTTCCGTCACCGTGAGCAACGTGAAGATCGCAAGAAAAAAGGGTGATGTGAATAACGACGGAGTGGTCAATGTCGCCGACGCGATCATGCTTCTCAAGCAGGTAACCTCGGGTGCTCCGCTGACTACGGACATGGCAACGTACGGCGATGTCGCACCGCTGGACTCGACCGGCAAACCGGTTGGGGATGGGAAGGTGGATATATCTGATGTGATTCTGGTGTTGAGGTACGCCGTTGGACTCGTCAGCTGGTAGTCGTCACCTCGCTCACTGAGTCACAGAAAAAAGTAAGGGAGTACATCATGTTTTCCAAAAAATCAGCAACACTGCTCGCAATTTCAACACTGCTCAGCGTAAGCAACGTTTACGCGGCGCCCAATATCGGCACCGTCACCGGGTCCTTGGCCACTGGCGGCATCGTCCAAATCACGGGGAGTGGATTTGGCAGCACCGGTCCCAATATTGACCTCTTTGACGAGTTCTCGGGCAACTCCACCAGCAAGGCCGGTGATGTTGTATCGCTAACGGCATCCGATGCGGGATCGTGGTCCTCCTATGGTACATATCAACCTACTTACGATACTAATTTTCATAGTCCTCCATTCTCAATGAGAACATTTGCTAACGACAGAATGCAGCAACTCCAAAAAAATGTGAATTCTACTACAGAAGCATTTATATCATACTGGATTAGTCTACCTCAAGGTTCAACTTTTCCTGGATCTACAGTTATAGGGAGTTATCCAGCCAGTGGGGCTAGTTACTGGAAACTTGCATGGATAATGGATGGACCAACCGGTTATCAAAGTGGCGGTACTGGTGATGATATTTGTCTGCCAACATACCCTGACAATACCTATTGGCGGTTAATGGGAAATAATACACCATTGAACTTTCCAGTTGGTCGTAGGGATACCGACGATTGGTTCACTTTCAACGGTTGGATGCGTCTCTCTGTTTGGCTCAAAGGAGGAGCTATTCCTACTGTCGACCCTGGCTCAATTTGGTTTCAAGCACTTACTGAAGGGAATAGACTGAAAGAGTACACAGGCAATGCTGTATTGTTCAATGGCGGAAGTAATGGGATCGCCCAATGGACGCGGATAAACTTCCCTGGCTGGTACGGCGGTACAACTGCAACCAATGTTAACTTACGTCCAGTCTATGATGACATATATGTTGCCACCGGACCGGGCGCTGTGGCTCGGGTGGAAATTGGCGACGCCCCGGATTATGCAAGCTGCAAAAATCTGGCTTTACTCCTCCCTAAAAGCTGGAGTGATGGTTCAATATCTGCAGAAGTTCACACTGGCTCATTCGTGGCAAATGCCCAAGCATATGTCTATGTATTTGACGCAAATAACGTCCATAACACAGTAGGGTTCCCTGTCTCACTCAGTGGGCAATCAACTTCAACGGTGTTTTCTCCTCCCCAAAACCTGAGAGTTATCAGCAGCAAATAATTGGCACCTCTCCCTCATCAACAAAAAACCCCGCCTTTTAGAGCGGGGTTTTTTGTTACCTTGGATAACAAAATTATTAACACTTTGTCGGATTATTTAACAACATCAACCCTGGCACTTACAATAACATTTGAAATTGCAAGAAAAATTACAGGGAACAGTTCATGCACAGTTTGCAAATGTTGATTATTGTTTGAGGAGGTGGGTTATGCACAGCATACTGTTATCTGTCATCTCTGCAATACTTCTAACGTTATCTGTGGCAGCTATCGAGTCATCATATGCTTTGCCACTCCCGACATACACCGAAAAAAATTTTACAGGCAATGTTTTGGGAATTCCTGTCAAAGGCAGTGCCAGCTTCAAGTTATTATATCAACTAAACGATCCAACTGGTTATTATCTGTATCTAACCAATACGATATGGGAGGTCAGCATAAAATCGTATGACAACAAATTTTCGACATCAATCGCGATGCAAAACAGTCTGACCTTCGACCCTGGATACAGATCACACCCTTACGACATAACATCCTTCAACTGGAGTGGGTATTGGGAATACTGGGAATGCTGGGGCAATCAAACCGTGGACCAGCTTACTGGTTACCACACTAATTGGACCGGCAGAGCATGGCCCTCAGGTCAGGCATGGAACCTGTTAACCAATCAGAACTATTTACCGACCAATATACTGATAGATTGTTACTTTGATTCTGGATATGATTTCAATTATTTGGGAGATGCCAAGTTTGATTTTTATGACAAAACCGCCCCAGTCCCAGAACCTGGGACTTTGTCAATGGTAAGCTATTGCATCCTGTTTTCAGTTTTTGCCTATTCCAGGAAACGGGTAAATTACGTACACATATTAAAACATCTATATCGCAAAACAACTACTTAGTTTTCTATAGCAAACCCTTTGGCGTTGTGGTTGCCATTGGAATCAAAAATATATAAAAATAAACGTCGCCCACGGGCAAAAGAGCCGAGGTGCACCTGTGCGGATATAGAATCGTTGCTCCATTTTTGAGGAATCTGCAACGCGAGATTCTTGCATTCTGTGTACTCTTGAGCATCCCCGATCTCCACTCTCGCGGCCGCGCCGTCGTCGGTTGCGACATAGATGTCGTCATAAACCACCAGCGTCTTGTCGGAATCGATTCTAAGCCAGCCCGGGAAATTTATGCGATCCCAATGGGGAGACTCATCAAAAATTCGAGTGTTTTTTCTCAATAACGGAAATTTGTTAACGGAATACTCATGCATACCGACTGTTTCGACCAATGCCTGAAAGTATATAGTTCCCTTATCCTCAAGTGGGTCTCCCCCAGCTTTTAACCAGGCAGAGATCCTGATCCATTTGTCGAACTCGAACCATTGCCCACCCCTGCGCCCACCGACATGAACCGTCGGGAAAGCGCCAGAATTGCCCGTGAGGCCCCAGTGGTAACCGTCCATCCATGTTGGCAGACAGACGTCATTTCTTCCCTTGTACCCCTGATCTCCATTCATCAGCCAGGACATTTTCCAACTGGAGGCATAGGGAATTTTAAACGGTTCCTTTTCTCCCGGGAACACATATCCCGCCGGAATCTTCACCCAATAAGAGACAAATATTTCGGTGGTGGGTGCAAAATTCAATCTGAACTGCTGCATGCCGCGCTTATTTACCACCTGCATTGAGGAGGGAGGGCTGTGGAAATATTCGGAATAAGTTGGCCTATTTTCGTTGCCATAGCCTGACCACTTACCGATGATGGGCGCATCCAACGGAATTATTGTGCCGCTACCATCATTTCTGTTGAATTCGTCAAAAATTGCAATTCGAGGCCCTGACATCCCGAAGTTGCTTCCCTTTACCTTTACGACATTTCCATTATCTAATTTTCCTGATACCGAATAAACTTCAGGAACAGTGGCAGCCTGCACAGTACAAGCGTACAGACAATACCCAATTATCATATGATAAACACGAAAACTCATTGAGCATAGCTCCGCTAACTATAACTATTTCATATCTTAATATTTTTTCTAAATAATCTAACTTTAACCAATTCAAAAAAATTAATTCTATTCTTTTCTATATCCTTTATTGCTTTTAAAGCACTGCTTGTAAGAACGTTACGCTCCCTTATGGCGGATCCCAGTCCTAGTATCGCGTCAACTACACCTTTGACCCAATACTTAACATATCCGTCTCTAATTGAATATATGAGCATTGGCAATACGCCCAAAAAAATTTTCTTCAGTCCATACCAAAAAGGATAATTACGCACACTTAACCAGACAACGTTTCGAGTGTCATAGTAATATCTTCTCCATGTTGCCCTTCCTATATCTGAATGGAAATGTTTTACTACTATATTTGGCGAATAAATAATACTGTAACCTTTATTAATAACTCTGCAGGCGAGATCTGGACCTTCGTGACTGATAAAAAAACTTTCAGGGTATAAACCAACTTCATTCAATACTGATTTGCGAATTGCAACTGCTCCTTCAGATATTTCGTTGGTATTAAAACTGATATCTGAGTACTTCATTTTATCATAATGATGACACCAGTTCATTATTTCATTGCTATAAGGATCAATTACTTTAAAACATACACCTGCAAGATTATTTCTACAAAATTCCCGCTCTAACACGGTCAAGTCTTCATCTGATATGCCCAAAATATCGTCATCAAGACATATCACAATCTCTCCACTTGCCATCGCAATTCCGCGATTGCGTCCGACCGCACCAGCATTATTATCCAATCTCAAGTACTTAACATTGCCATAATCTGAAGTTATCCTGACTTGCAAATCTACTTCAGAATTATTATCAACTACAATAATTTCAACGTCATGTGCGCTAATACGGCCCAAATGCTTCAGCAAATTGTTTAAGTTGTCACTTCTATTGAAATATAATATTACTATCGAAAACTTCAACGTATCATCACTTCCTGGTATAATTTATAAATATTGTTGTACATCTTAACCATATCAAACCTGCTCACTGCCTCTGGCACATATGATTCTGATAAATGCTTAGTATTGGTAATAATTTCTTCCTTTATTGCCTGAGCCAAAGCACTTGCATTAGCCATATCCACCATTTTTGCCGGTGTGCCATCCAGCACCTCTCTCAACCCAAGGCAGTTGGTTCCAATGAGCGGTACCCCGCAGACCAATGTTTCCATTGCGACAAGAGGACACGCTTCCCAAAGTGAAGGCATTACCACCACATCCACACCATTGATTGCAGCAGAAATATCGGGAGTGAACGGCATAAAACGGAAATAATCGCTTAGACCTTTCCGCATTATTACTTCCGTTTCTTCTCGAATATACCCACCACCACCAAATGCGAGCACTACCGGAATCTTATTCAGGCCACCATGGCGGTGGAGTATCTCCATGGCATCGACCAAATACGCGAACCCCTTGGGAGACATGAACCTCCCAAAGAATCCTATAAAATAAGAATCCTCTCCCAAATCGAGCTCTTCGCTAAAATCTCTTCGATCTGATTTGGTAAATCTTTTAACATCAATACCATTAGGTATGATCACACATTTGCTCATGCTTTTCTTTAGCTTGGGGAAATGCTCTAAAAGGTTATTATGAGCATCTGCACTTACTGAATGTATCTTGCTTGCTGAGAATAACGTTGCATTAGCAATCATTTTTGAAATAATGCCCTTTTTTCCTACAAACTGTTTATTATTAGTTATATCGTGCAACGTAATAACATGTGGCAATGATTTTACGTATGCTGGAAATGCAGCACTTATTGCTGCAGTAAATCCTTGCGAATGGACTATGTCATAATTATTTGATAGTATCAATTTTGCAATTTTAATAAAAAATTTTGTCTGATTTGGTTTTTTTTCTGTCCCACAGTATATCAGATCTATATCATTCAAATCCTTAAGCAAAACCTTCATTTCATCTAGTTCTGGAGCTATAATAGTAAATTGCCAATTATTAACATCGAAATTTCTCAGCAAGTAATTTAAAAAGTTTCTGATTCCACCGACCGGCCAGCGAACAACTATCAATATCTTTTTTTTGTTCACCCGTTTGTCGGTGCTCATATTGTAGGTAGTATTGTCAGGCATCGATAAATTTCCTGTACCACATTTCCAATACCATCAATGTCCAGATGATATAGCTATGATCTCGTCTTCCCTGGCGATGCTCGTTTACCACGCGCTTCAAATAGTCACCGTTGAAGTTGCCCCTTTTCAGCGCCCGCTCTCCCAAAACAAGCTCGTGACTCATCTCGCGCCAATCCCGGTTGATCCATGTGGCAACCGGCATGGCGAACCCCATCTTGGGGCGGTCGATGAGCTCTTCCGGCAAGAACTTTCGGGCCAGCTTTTTCAGCAGATACTTGGTCGTCCTTCCGTTTATCTTGAAGTGCGACGGAATGGTGGCCGCGTATTCGACCAGGCGGTGGTCGAGCAGCGGCGCCCGCGCCTCCAGCGACACGAGCATGCTGGTACGGTCAACCTTGGTGAGAATGTCTCCGGGCAGATACGTCATGGTATCGATGTATTGACGCCGGGTTACGGAATCACAGGCTGAAGCCTCTTTCAGATATGCCTGGACCGCAGATGAAGGGTCGCCGCCGGCGGCTTCCTCTCTTAAATCCCGGCTGAAAACCTGCCCATGCAGCCAGGAAATTCCTTTGCTCCCCTTGTAGATATAGCGCTCGTCGGCATCCAGGGAGAGATAGCGCAACGTGTTGATACCGGGGAACCATTCCGGGAGCAGGCGCGGGAGATTGCCGAGGACCATGCGTCGGGCAAAAGCCGGGATATGATCCGTGTATCCGCTCAGCGTACTGTCGAGATAGCGGTCGTAGCCGCCAAAGATCTCGTCGCCGCCGTCCCCTGACAGGATGACGGTCACATGGCGCCGGGCAAGCCGCGACACGTAATAGGTCGGAATGGCTGAGGAGTCCGCAAACGGTTCATCGAAGAGCTCGATCAGTCGCGGAATGACCTCTTCCGCATCAGGCCGGACAATCTCCTCATGGTGGTCGGTGCCGTACCGTTGCGCCACCAGACGCGCATACGGAAGTTCGTTGTACTTTTGCTCATCAAAGCCGATGGAAAACGTTTTGACCGGTTCCGCCATCTGTCGTGCCATCATCGCCACGACCAGACTTGAATCGATGCCACCGCTCAGAAATGCACCGAGGGGCACCTCACTCATCAGTCGGATCTTGATCGCTTCCGACAGCAACTCTTCGGTTTCCCGAAGAAAGTCCTCCTCCGACTTGCTGAAATCCGGCTGAAACCGAAGCTGCCAGTACCGCCGGAGAGAGATTGTGCCGTTGTGCCACGTGAGGGTATGACCGGGGGGGAGCTTTTCTATCCCCTTGAACAGCGTATCGGGATCGGGCGAGTAGCCATAGGCGAGATAATTTACAATGCCGGGGCGGTGGACTTCGGCCGTCACCTCAGGATGCTGGAGGATCGACTTGATCTCTGAGCCGAATATGAGCTTGTCACTGTCGGCAAGATAATGAAGCGGTTTCTTCCCTACCCTGTCCCGCGCCAGAAACAATTTTCTCTGGGCACAATCCCAAATGGCGAACGCGAACATCCCCCGCAGATGCTGGACGCACTCTTCACCGAATTCTTCATAGGCATACAGAATCGATTCGGTATCGGAGCTGGTGCGGAATCGATAACCCCGCTTCTCGAGATCGCTCCGCAGTTCGAGATAGTTGTAGATTTCACCATTGAAAACGATCCAGACAGTCCTGCGTTCGTTGGACATGGGCTGGCTGCCGCCCGCAAGATCGATAATCCGCAGACGCTTCATCCCGATGCCGACAGACCCGTCACACCACATCCCCCATTCGTCCGGGCCCCGGTGATGGATAACCTCGCACATCCGCTCCACCAGCGCGGCATCAACCGGACGCCCGGAATTGCTGTATGTAATGCCTGCTATTCCACACATACTCTCTGTCCCTGAAAGTGCTAATGGGGTCCCGATACCGCTTCACGCCCTCGAAGTGCTAATGGGGTCCCGATACCGCTTCACGCCCTCGAATTACTCGTGCCGACCGTGATGGATCAAGCATGCCCGCCCGGATGAAATGATAAACGGCCCGGAAGTATGCACGCTGTTCGAGATAACATTGCCCGAGGCGAAAGTTCAGAACTGCCAATCTCCGCTTGAGCGTCCTTGCCGGATAGGGGTAACGGCGACGGGCCGCATCGAGAATCCGGAAGCCGTTCTGCCAGCGCTCCAACGCCTTTGTACTGCTGATACTGGCGTCATGGCGCCTGTAGAACCAGAGCACCTCGTCAAGATAACCGACCGTCGCAACTTCGGTTATGCGGATGACCATATCGTGGTCCTGTGCCGTTCGCAAATGTTCGTCAAAGAAACCTGCTCTCTCGAACACGGCACGCCTGACGAGCGCGTTGGACGGCAAATTAACGCAGCAGTTTTCCAAGACATCGGCGGGACCTGACGGGGGTTGATGATCCCTCTTGTAGATGAAATACAGTTCCTTGCCATCGGCATCGATGGCTTTCCCATTGCTGTAAACTAGGCCGACATCCTGATGGCACTCCAGAAATCGCATCTGCTTTTCAATCTTTTCCGGCGCAAACAAGTCATCACTGTCCAGAATGGCGATGTATTCGCCCGTCGCGTGGCGGAGGCCAAGATTTATGGCGGCGGACTGCCCACGGTTAACCCTGCCGGGGTGTTCAAGAAGCCTGATGCGTGAACCGTATGACTCCAGAATCGAACGGGAACCGTCGGTGCATCCATCATCGACCACAATCAGTTCGACCATCGGCCAGGTCTGACACAGGACACTATTGATAGCTAGAGCAAGATATCGTTCTCTATTATAACATGGCATTATTACCGTTATTAACATACTCAACCCTATAATTATTAAATATAAACTGCTATTTTTTACGCTCTATAATATTTTTAATAAAATTTGTCATTTTAATTATAAAATATGCTATTTTGATAAAATTATTACATATAAGCACATACACATACTTATTAACTCCAAAAAGTTGTGGAGTGTTATATACGCCTAATGTATTATATATATTAATAATATTTCGTGCATATTCGTTAAATATAATTCTTTCTTCAACTGTTTGATGTTTTACAGTTGTTAAATATAACATTCTATTAAATATTCCATCTAAAGCTATTAACTTACAATCTGTTAAATTATTGTTTAATTTTACGTTGGACTCAAACTCTTCAATAATATAGCTATATATCTTTAACACATGTCTAAATTTTTCTACATTCATTGTATTTGTTATTGAAATTGGGTTATCGAAATAGTGATAATAATAATAGTCATCAATATAATGAATATGCGGTTTTAGTCCAAGCAACATCAAGTCAAAATATATATCTTCATGAGTAACACCAACAGGAAACCTAAGTTGTCCAATAAAGCTGCGCTTATAAATTCTCAACCAAACCATATGCTTAGAGAAGTTACGTTTAATATCCGAGTAGCTAAACTCGAATACTTGACAACTACTTGCTTTCATACCATGTTCAAATCTACCAATAATATCTCCATCTGAATTTACAATATTAGCATTAAAATAAAAGTAATCGACATTACTATGGTCGAGCATACTCAATATATTATGTACACAGTTTTTGGTTATATAATCATCACTATCAATAAACCATACATATTTACCGTTCGCAATATTTAATCCATAATTTCTAGCATCAGACACTCCGCCATTATTCTTAAACAATGTTGTAATATTTTTAGAAAATTTATATTCATATTGTTTTATTATCTCTTTACTATTATCAGTACTACCATCATCAACAACAATAACCTCTACGCCTTCAACATTGTCATTAAACTGCATCAAGATACTATCCAAACATCTATTCAGAAAACACTCTCTATTGTATACTGTAACAATAATACTTAACAAAACCTCATTATCTAACATAAGTTTGTTCCTTACTAAAGGCTTGCTCTTCACTTACACCATATTCACTCGAACTTAACAATCTACACACAGCTGCCATACCGCCATAAAGATACCACTCCCAGCTAGATAGACCAAAACATGACAAACTGTATACCAAGTCCATAATTACCCATGTCAATATAGCTAAATTTAATCTATGCAAAAAAGTTCCCTTATCGCAGCACTTTATTGATGTCAGTAAATACTTAACTATAGTTATTATATACAACATAAATATTATAAATCCTACAATTCCTACTTCTTGCAAAGCTTCTACATACATATTGTGGGTTAGCTGTCTTCTACCTATATAATTTGCATTAACTTCCTTGCTTGTTCCTATGCCGTATCCGAATATTCCATTCACATTAAATACTGTACTAAAAGTTTTTTCCAATCCATTTATTCTTCCATTGACAGTATCAGCACCAATAGCGTTGTTATCTATAATTGAAAGATATCGTTGGGACAACCCAGTTGTTAAATAACCAGATAATATGTATCCAAAAAATATAATAGTGAAAATTGCGATTAAAAGCCCTCTTTTTTTATGAGAACTAAGTACCGCAATAGTCAATATTACTATCAATAAGATTATTAATCCTGTCCTAGATCCGCTTAATATCAATCCATAAGAAAGCAATGGCAAAATCGAAAGCGAACAAATTTTTAACAAATTATTACTTTTCAAACCAAGATAATAAATAAATGGTATTGTTCCAACAATAACCCATGCATATGGGTTGGCGCTGACGACATCATGCGGAGCACCTGCGAGTCGCATAAGAACATTTCCACTACTCCCACTATAAGCTTTCTCTGGCAAATATCCTTCGGTCATATATAGATACACAGGTTCAATTCCTCTGTATATTTGACAAAATACAAATATAAGCACAAATAACTTTAATTTCTTTTCTGTATTTACAAATATAACCACAAATAAATAAAATAGCGCTACCTTTACAAACAATTCAAAACCATTCTTCAACACAGATCCAGGCCATCTTACCAATGGTATTGTCAACACACAATATACAGAAAACATTATTAATATATTGTTTAATGTTTTTTGTTCATCTATTATTTTAGAATTATTTTGTTGTGACAATGCAAAAAAAACCAATATCATCATTAACAACATATCAAATCTGATTTGTCCCAAACTTGGAATTCGTGAGGTTAGGTGCAAAAAATAACTCACGACATATATTAAAAATATTTGGTATCCCATATGTATCCCTATCTAGCCATGGCCTTATCCAGCTTATAACGCAAATAATTTTTTTCATCTTTATTAAAAGAAAAGAAAATAAATAGTAAAGCATACACACATATCCCACAACTCACTATATATGCAATATCTGCATAACACGTTATTTTATATGAGTTAACTATAGTTTTTAAATATAAAAACAAAACAAAATTTGGCAATAACATTGGTAAATATATTGTTTTAGTATATTCAATAATTGTTACTTTTAACACTTTGCTAGTGTACCATATTTCTACTGGTTTAACTGAAACAGATGTTATCAAAAAAGCAGAAGCAACTCCTTCATAGGAAAAATTTCTAACAAATATTAAACTTAGTACTATAACCATTACAGCTGTCACACCTCTTGTAATTATTAAAAAACGTATCTTATTTATTCCGGTCAGCAACTGACTTAACAATGGATTCATAAGATAAAAAATATTACCTATAGCCAACAAAATCAACACCTTTTGACTTTTTTCAGCGTATACTTGTCCCATCCAAATTTTAAGAAAAGGATTTCCTAAAATACTTATCCCAATTATTAATGGGTATGTGACCCCAATTATATATTTTGTGGATGCCAAATACATTCTTCTCATAGCATTAACATCTCGTAGTGCATACAATTGACTAAATGTTGGCATAAACACATTTGTAATTGTATTAGACATATCGTTTAAATAGCTTATCAAGCGCTTTGGTATCGAATAAAATGGTATCATTGCTGGGTTACAATATATTCCTATTATCAAACTACTGGAATTAGATATTGCTGTTGTTGACAATGCAGTCACAAATGATTTTCCACCAAAATTCAACAATTTTTTTAACATTGGAATTGATATATATCTTGCTTTCCATCTAATTCCTCCATATTTATCAGTTAAAAGCAGTATTAAATATATTAAGTATTTAACAGTTACACCTATGGCATTTCCTAACGCTAATGTTACTAAGCCATGACCATTTTTTAACAACACATAGACTATGCTATTTCCTATTAAAGTATTAATTATAGTAATATTGTTATACAAATTATATCTTTGGTATCCTGCATGTACACATTCTGCGATCAACCCTGGAAACTGAACAAACAATTGACATCCTATTATTACTAAAAAATACAAATATTTAACACTTTCTTTATTATTTTCTGACAATATATTTGGGTTTATCACTCCCCACACAACTAAAATCAAACACCCAAATATTCCGATTAGCAGGCTAAATGTAATAGCAGTGCTGAACAATTCATTAATTGATTTTTTGTCACCAACTGCTTCATATTTTGCTACATACCTAACTACTGCAGGCCTCATTCCTATGTCTAGCAGTCCCATATATCCAACTAATGCAAATACTATTTCCCATAAACCGTAATCATAATTACCCAATGCTTTTACTATTACAGGTGTCATTATAAAAGAACATACTACCTTAACGACCATTGTTAAGATATTTGAACTTGAATTTATTATTAGTTTCTTTAACATGAATTTCTCACTTATATTAATTGTTTACTTTAATTTCATAACAATTTTACTAATAAGTTGCCTTGCAAATAAAGCCCATGCCCTATGATTGACTGGATCATAAAAAATACTTTTAATAACGCCTGCTAGCTGTGGATGCTTGCCACGGCTCCAACTCGTTTCCGACCTCCAGAGATAGAATCTGCTCCACGCCTGTTTCCGTGCCCTTTCCGTAACGGCCGTCGGAAATCTGCGAAAAAACTGAGTCAGAATACGGTAATTGGCATCAAGAACGTTCTCTTCCTGGGCGGAGAGGCGGTCGCCTTCATAGCAGTACCAGGTAACTTCGCGGGGATGATAAAGAAACCGGTATCGCGTCGCGAAGCGCAACCAGAGATCATAGTCCTCGGCGTATCTCAGCCGTTCGTCGAACCCCCCCATTTCTTCAAAGCACTTCTTCCGCACCAGAACCGTATTGTTGGTAATAAAATTGGTTCGCAACAACTCGCTGAGGATAACCCCCGACAGACGGCCCACATCTTTCTTCGTTATGCGGGTACCGGCTTCGTCAACCGGAATGATTTCACTGTACAGAATGTCGCTTTCTTCATTCTCTTCCCAGAAGGCTATCTGAGTTTCAAGCTTGTCAACCTGCCAGTAGTTGTCCGAGTCGAGAAAGGCGATGAAGTCTCCCTTTGCCTGACTGATCCCGCGGTTTCGTGCTGCGCTCTGTCCTTGGTTTGTCTGGAAGGTATAGCGAAATCTCGGATCACTCCGGAGCGCTTCGAGACTGTCGCCCGTACCGTCTGTGGAGCCATCATCAATTACGAGCAGTTCTAGCCGGTCGTAAGTCTGGTCAAGCACGCTCTTTATAGCCCGAGCGACAAGGGTCTTGCGATTGTACGTGGGTATGACAACGCTAACGAGAGGCTTACCATTCATCGCCGTTCTCCTCGCCGAAGGCTCAGGGCTTCACCGCCATACAACTTCCACAGAAAGTCGCTCCGGCTGCCATCGCCCCCCATCCGGGGTACCAGATACGGATCCCAGGCGGTGAGGTCGGTTCCAAAGACCGCTCCGCGATAGCCATGACATTTGACGGCTTCTATCACGCCGACCGTGACGTCACCCGGCCTGCTGTTCGGATAGCAGAAGGTTTTGACCTCCGCCTGGATACGCCCTTGGATGATGTCACGCGCACTTCCGATCTCATCGTGCAGCCTCACCTGCGGGATTTTGGACAGAATCGGATGATTCAGCGTATGGGAGCCGATTTCAATCCCGTAGGAATGCATATCCCGCAGTTCCCCCCAACTCACGGCGCCGTATTCGTGGGGGGGGGTCTTCGGCAGCTCCACTGCCAGCGACGAGATAACGCCGTCGATGAAGCGATGCTTCATCTCGTCGTCAAGGGTTATGCAGTGGTCGCTTAGCATCTGCCACGCAGCCGCACGGTGACGGTCGTCATCCAGCCTGAACACGTGGGCTTTGCCGTTCATTTCCACTGGCAGTTCTTTCAAATGCGATCTCCAGAGGGCATACTCGATGCGGTCGGGCCAGAGCCAGCATTTCCTGTCGACAAAATTGACCGTAACGAAGAACGTGGCTCTCAGGCCGCGTTTCACGAGTTCCGGGTACGCACAGGTATAGAAGTCCCGATAGCCGTCATCGATTGTCAGGATCACAGTGTTGGTGGGCCACTCCCCATGGCGGGCAAAATGGTCGAGACACTCTCCAAGCGTAATTACGGTGAAACGATCCGCAATCCGATCCAGCTGCCATCCGAATTCATCGGCGCTCAGACAGCGGTACCGCCTCACGCCTGACGGCGCAAAGCGGTGATACATGAACACCTTGGGAAACCCACCCGCCACCAGGTTGAGGATGTTCAGGGCAATACTGGAGTGCGCCACCAGCCCCTTGATTCCCACCTTGAGTTGGCGGCTGAAGCTGGCCCGACTCCCATTATTGAAAGCGTTCACCGGCATTCGATCGAATTCTCCTCAGAGATACTCAACATCCCCGTCTCCATGAACAAAGTGGATGCCCGGCCAGGTGGGGGTGCCTGCCCCGGAGGTGCCCGGACGGTAACTGAAATGGGGCGTTTCCGCGCGCTTCAGGAACATGGCGCGGGACGCCGCGCTCCGCAACTTCTCCGACGTTCCCCAGAGGATGAGCTTCACCGCTCCCGCCGTGCGGGCAAAACACTTGGCGAACCTCAATGTCCGCGCCGGCTCATCCTGGCGGCTCCCGTCCCAGGAGATGTCGACTATCCGCGCCGTCATTCCCTCGATCCGGAGCACCAGAAAAGAGATCATGCGCCCGTCCAGCAAACGGCAAAACAGCTGGTAGCGGCGATGGGGAATCTGGTGATACCGCCACGCAAGATACGAAACATCGCGAACCGGACCGGGGAGCGTACCGAAACATGCGGGAGCGTTGAACGGCGCTTCAAAATGCTCGACCGGCGCAAAATCGGCAAAATCAGCGAAGACCGCCGGCTGCCGCGGTTCAGACTGACGCCATGAACAGCCCGCCTTGGCCGCCACCCACCTCAGGGGCGACAGCAGGCAGGTCATATAGGTGTTCGGTACGATCTCCCGGTATCCCATCCCCAGCAGCTGGCGATACATCGCGGGGGCCGTCCCCTTCGAGAAATGGAGCGCCCCGTCTTCGGCCGCCATGTCGTAGAGTCGCCGGATGACCCCTTTGCCGCGCCAGTGGGGCGCCGTCATGGAATTGGTCGCGAAATACGCCGGTTCGTCACCGCGGTCAGTTCTCAGGACAAACGGCATCCGCACCGTCATGGCAACGAGTTCGCCGTCGGACTCGGCAGTGAGCATGCGAATCTCCCGGCTGCGGGGGTTCTGCAAGAATTCCCACTCCCACCGGTTGCGGATGGCGGCGGAATCGCCATAGACCAGTTCGAAGAGCCGAAATATCGGGGTCGGTTCCTCCTTCAACGGATCGAATGTCCGGTATCTGACCGTTTCTGTTGTCACTGGTTCACCACCAACGATTCATAGTAATCGCTCTGTCGCGCCACCATGACATGCATGGCGAAATTGCGGCGAATCTTCTCGGCGTTGACCGCGCCCATGGCCTTACGCCGCTCGCCGTCGGCCAGGAGCAGGCTGATCTTTGCCGCCAGTTCGTCCGGGCAGGCCGGCGGGACAAGGAAGCCGTTGACCCCCTCCTCCACCAGCTCGGGGTTCCCACCGACATTGGTGGTGACGACCGGCACCCCGCACGCCATGTATTCGATGATGGCGTTGCAGAACCCTTCTGTCTCCGAGGTGATGACCCCCACGTCAAAGGAGCGGATGAACCCGAAGGGATTGTCCACCCTGCCGCTGAAGAAGATGCTTCCGTTGAGTCCGCGAGCGCGAGCGAGCGCTGTCAGCTCCTCCCGCTGTGGCCCGTCGCCAACGATGAGAAACCGCGTATCGGGCTGGTTGCGATAAATGATGGCCGCCGCCTCGACAAAGTCCTCTACCCGCTTCACCGACCGGTTCATGTTGGCAACGATGCCGACCACCCTCCCCCCGGAGGCAAAGGGGTTCTGCACCGGTATCTGCGCCACTCCGTCCACCTTGAAGCCGTTGTAGATCACCTCGATCTTGCCGGGGTCGATGCCGTCTTCGTGGACGAAATGCTCCTTCACCGCCGCGGAGTTGGCGATAAATCCGTCGAAGAACGGATAGGCCAGGCGCATCTTCCGGCTCTCCGACGGAGAGCGCCAGAAGCCGAGGTCGCGGAAGGAGCCGACGAGCTTCACCTTGTGGAACGGCTTGATCATCGCGGCAAGGAGGAACGGGTCCTGGAAGAAGGTCTGGATGACCTGAACCTGGTGCCGAATGATGAATGCAGAGAGCTTCTTGGCCACGGCAAACGAACGCGGGCTGGCGAAGCTGGTGAAGTCGAGGCAGAGCTTCGGGATGTCGAGCTCGTCGTAGAGCGCGGCGGAGCTCTTCAGGGTGCAAAGGACCGGCTGGACGCGGTTCCGGTCGAGATGCCGAATCAGCTCGAACAGCTGCTTTTCGGTCCCTCCGTAATGGAGGTTGTCGATCATGTACAGAACGTTTACCGCCATAATTCACCCCTCGCCCGTTGTGACACGCGGAAGAGATTCGGGCAGCACCTCGTGATAGATCGAGAGATATTTTTCCGCCATCCTCCTGCTCGAATACTCCACCCGGACAAGATCCATGGCCACCGCTGCCTTCTCTTTCGCCCGGTGCTGATTGGTCACCGTATCGATCAGTGCAGCGGCGAGAGCCGCGGCATTCCCCGGCGGGACGAGGGTTCCGGCGCGCCCGCGGTCCAGCACCCGGGGGATTCCCCCCACGGCGCTCGCCACCACCGGGACGCCGGCCTGCATCGCCTCCAGCAGAACCATCGGAAGGCCTTCGGTCAAGGAAGGCATGGCAAGGATGCTGAACAGACCAAGATAGTTCCGTGCATCGGCCACGTAGCCAGGCATGAGAACCCGATCGGCGATCCCGAGGGAGCCGATCTTCGCTTCAAGCGCCGGCCGCAGCCCCCCCTCCCCCAGGATCACCAGCCGGACGTCGTCACGCGTACTCATCAGGGAGAAAGTGGCATCGATCAGGACATCGAACCCCTTCTCCCGGGAAAGCCTGCCAATGGCGCCGATGACGAAACCGCCGCCGCAGAAGGAGACAATGGCGGAATCCAGTGGCCCGCCGAACCGCTCGGCAACCGAGTTTTCGACGGGGACGCCGTTTTCGACCACGCTCAGATGGGCCTCCAGCTTTTTGATCCGCGGATGTTCCACCATGGCCTCGTTCACGACCACGACCCGGTCGGCGAAGCGGAGGCTCACCCCGTCGAGCCACTCGTAGAGCATCATCCGGCTCGCCCCCCCTGTCCAGGTCCAGCCGTGGATGGTGGAGACGAGGGGAAGCCGCCGCAGCCGCACCGGCATGAAGCCGAACAGGATATTCCCCTTGTATCCGTGGGAATGGATCAGATCCATCCCCTCCTGCCGGGCAAAGAGCAGGATGGCTTGGGCGCCGGCGAGGTTCGGACCGGCCTTCATGCGAAACTCCCGCACGCTTAGTCCACGGCGCCGCGCCTCAGCTTCCAGGGGCTTCTCAGCCTCTTCCTGCTCCCCGATGCTGGCGAGCACCGGCGCAAGCCCCATCCGCTCCTGTTCCTCCATGAGCGAGAGGAGCACCATCTCGGCACCGTAGAGCCCGCCGCTGTCGATAATGTGCAGGATTCTCATCTCATCCCTTCCGCGGGGTCCAGATCACCTGCTTTTCCCCCCTCAGGAACTTGCCGAAGGCATGCGCCGCGGCGACATTGAGCAGAACGAAGTAGCGGGCGAAGGTTAATGCGCGGCAGCCGGCGCCGCCACTCTCCAGAAGAGGCATGGCCAGCGCCGACAGGTAGGCGACGTTCTGCAGAACGAAAAACGCCTGGTAGCCATGCCCTTTCCCCCACAACAGCAGGTTTGCCAGATACGCGACGGCAAGGAAGACGAAGCAGAGGTAGCGCAGCACCTTGTGGGACCAGAGTTGCCAGGCGAACAGGGAGCGGCGCCAGGGAACCAGGAGGTGCCTCATATCGTAGAGCCCCCACAGGCTGCGGAGGGATACCCGAACCCGCATCCGGTATTCGTCCCGCGCCTCCTTGAGGGCGGATTCCCACAGCAGGGCCTCCGGTTCGTAGACGACGCGGTACCCCTGGCTGACAACCGCGAGCGGCAGGACGAAATCGGGGAGCTGGTCGGCAGCCATGGGGCGGTAGAGTGTTGTGCGCACCGCGTCGATGCCGCCGTCCACGCCGACGACGGAGCCGATGCGGGTCTCCATGGCCCGCAGGGCGTTTTCGTAACGCATGTAGGCGCTGCATCCCTGGCCGATCGGGGTTCCGTCCGGGTTGGCGTAAATCATCCTGCCGGTGACGTATCCGACCGTCCCGTCGGCAAAATTCGCCACCAACCGCCGCACGGCATCGGGGGCGTAGAGGGAATTGGCGTCGGAGAAGACGATGATCTCACCCCGGGCACGGGGGATGGCACGGTTGAGGGCACTGGTCTTTCCGGCGCGCGGCTCCTGCCGCAGCAACCTGACGCGCCCGCTGCCGCACCCCGCCACGATCTCGTCGGTGTGGTCAGTGGAGCCGTCGGAGATGACGAGAATGTCGAGCAACTCCGCCGGATAGTCGAGGGCAAGCTTGTTGGCAACGGTGGCCCCGATGGCCTCCTCCTCGTTGTAAGCCGCGATGACGACGGTCACGGCCGGCAGTTGCGGCTCTTTTCTCACCGGCCGACTGCGCACAAGGCCAAGCGCCGCCGCAGCCAGGGGATACCCGGCGTAGACGTAGGCGACCAGGATCAGTGAGATGTAGAAAAGCGCCTCAGCCATTTCAGGACCTTTCGCTTCCGGGCTTCCCGACAACATACCCGCGAAATGCCGGATAGAAGGAGTCGATGAAGGCAAAGATCCGCTTCCGGCCGGCCTCGGGCGATTCATCGCCGAGGCTGGTGCTGATCCTCACGAATGCGTTGTCCTCGCCGGCGCCGACAAACCGGTCGCGCACCATGGCAACCTTCTGGCCCAAGGTAGAGGAAGAAGTGACGCCGTTGGTCTGGAACCAGTAGACAATAAGCTCACGCTCTCCCTGCCGCTCGGCGATCATGGACGAGTAGCTGATGGTGGAACTGGCCTTGCCCCCGAGCGAATATTCGCCCCGTATCCGCTCGCCGATGCGCCACCCCTGTCCGGTGAAGCAGACCAGCGGGTCGTGGGCCGCCCCCACCTTGCCGGCCGTGCGATAGTAGCCGACGTAGAGCGTCACCTGACCGCTCTCGTTGCGATAGCTCTGGAAGATATGGTCGTCCAGTTTCAAGGCATCGGTGACGGTATCACCAAGAAACTGACTGCCGGCGCTGCTCCAGCCGTCGAGCCGCTCGAACGCCACCTGGAGCGGGGCTTTCGTAATCACTGCCGCGCTTCTGGCCGCCGGCCCGTAGGCCAGAAACGCCGTGGCCGCCAGAAGGACGGAGAGGATGATCAGGCGTTTGGTGCTGAGCGTTCGCATAGCGAAAGTCCTTTCCGGATCGCCACGAAGAGCACGAAGGCGATCCCGAAGAGCACGATGCCCAAGACGGTGTGGGGTGTTCCCTCGGCAAGGTCGAGCCCAAGAAAATGAAACGCCGCAATGATGGTGAAGACCCGCAGAACGTTGATCGCCACGGCAATGGGAATGGCCGAGACGAACAGCACGCCGCGCGGCAGTGAGGAGCGAAGACCGAAGTACGCCAGGAGTGCTCCGAGGGTCAACAGGGCCATGATGGACCTCATGCCGCTGCACGCCTGCACCACCTGGAAAACACCCTGAGTGTGGTGGATGACGTTTCCTTCCCGGTAGACCGGTATCCCCGCAAGCGACGCCATCTCCACCGCAACCTTTGAGACGAACAACTGCAGGGGGGTCGTGAGAGCGGCGTAGATCTGGGCGGGGACCGGAATCATGAACAGCAGGAGGAACAGGGGGAAGAGAAGCTGCCGGAGCATCCCGAAACCGAAGAGGAACAGGACTGCTCCCCAGACCGTAACGATCAGGGAGAGTGACGAGAGGGTGAGAATCCCCCCCACCTGCGCGAACAGGAAGGCGCAGAGCGAGAGCACCACCAGGAGCAACCCCGTCCAGGAGCCGGAAACCGGCTGGCGGCCCAGTTCATCTCTCTTCAGCCAGGTGATATACAGCGCGAGTGGAACGATGAGGAAACCGTGGGAATAGTCGTCGGAAGCCGCCCAGCTCTGTATGAGCCCCGCCATGACGGGATAATAGGCCGCAGAGAACGTCACGGCGAATATGCCGAGGAAGATGTAAAGCCGAAGCGATCCCTCCCCGCCGGTCCGTTCGTTGCCGCTGATCGTGCAGTCGTTCAGGCTCATGGTTTGGCGCACCTCCGGGGGGACTGCCGCGAGGCTCCCCGCAATAGCCTCCAGATAAGGCCGTTATGGCTGTCGTACCCACCCACGAGGAGTCGCGGAATCCCCATGACATCGGTACAGGAGCTCACCCTGCCGAACGATGTCGTGAATCCGAAGCGGTATCCCGCCTCGCGGCTGATCCTCTTGACGCGCTCATCGCAGTTCCCGTTGGGATAGCTGACGTGGATGACGGCGTCTCCGGTCACCTCCTCAAGTATCTTCCGGGAGGTTCTGAGGTCATCGGCAAGCGCCTCGTCGGGCAGGGTGGTCAGGATCCGGTGCCGGTGGGAATGGGAGCCGAAATAGCAGAGTCCGCTGCGGTGCATTTCGGCAATCTGCTCCGGGCTGATCGGAAGACAGGACCGCGCGTCGGTGCACGGGCTGAAGGCCCGTGTCAGCCACTGGGCGACGGCTTCGGCAAAGTCAATGTCATCCCGCACGGTGTGGCATTTGATATCTTCGAGCAGCGTCTGGATATCATCCCAGCGTTCACAATCCGCACGGGAGGAAAAGTGATAGTTTCCAAGGCCGAGATGGCTGAGGTCCAGCGCCTCGATCCTCGCCTCCTGGATGTAGCTGATGATGATGTCGAACCAGAACGGCTGCCCGGTCTGCATGTTCCAGGTCGAGATGAAAAAAAGTGCGGGAACCTGGAGTTTCCTGATGACGGGGTACGCAAACCGGTAGGTGCTGCTGTAGCCGTCGTCAAAGGTCAGGAGCAGATTGAGCCGATTCCGTGAGAGGCGGTCGGGATCGAAGAGATCCGCCGGGGTTATGAAATTGACCACATCCTTGAGCAGGGAGATCTGCTTGTCGAATGCACCTTCATTCACCCGCAGCCACGATGAAAACCCCTCTCCATCGGAGATGTCGTGATACGAGATGACGGCAACGGGGAGCGAGGCGTCCCGAGAGAATGCCGCGTAGAGAGCATTGCCGAGTATGTTCCTGATCACCGTGCCCATCCACCCTCCGCCGCTATCGGTATCCGCCCGTCCGGGCACTCTCTGCCATCCTTGAAATTCCCGCCTTAACCGGTGGGGGGAGAATCTTCCCAACGAACTCACGGAGACGTCGTCCCCACACCCTCCGCCGGTAGACCGCCGCACCGGTAAAATTGCCGTTAGTGACGATCAGGTCCGTCAGGCGCCGTTCGCCCGTGGCTCCGAAGCGGTATTTGTACTCTTCCCTGCCGCGCAGGAACTCGTAAGAGCTCTTCTTCTGCCGTATCGCCTCTTCGATCAGAAGCGAGATAAGCACGAAACCCACCCGATATTGTTCCCACGCGGTGCTGTAGCCCGTCTGGTAGTAGTAGATGCGGTCGCCGTAGTTGAACTGGCAGACCGTTGCCACCCGCTCGCCTCCGACTCTCAGAAAGACGAGTTCGAGCCACCCCTCGGCAAGGAAACGTTCGAAGGCGAAGCGATAGAACTGCCTCTGGGCCGCGGTGGCAAAGATCCCCTCTCCCTTTTTCTGTCGCCGCCGCTCCGTGTGCAGCCGCGCGAAGTCGTCGATGGCCGCCGGCAGATCCTTCGGGTCAGTAACGTATTCCAGGGTCATCCCCAGCTCTTCCAGCCGGCGGCGGTACCGGTAACGCTTCCGGGTATTGATGCTCAAGGACGAAAAGTACGCATCTATGCTTTCGGGAAGATCAAGGTACGGACAGAACTTGTCCGCGCGCCACACGGCGCCATTCAACCCATGCGGGCCGCCGGCCCCCAATCTTTCCACCAGTCCTGATTCGGCCGGAATGTCGGTCCATTCGGCATAGTGGAACGGCCACTCCCTTTCGAGGTAGCGGGCCAGTGCCCGGTAGACATCGTTCTCCCGCCCACGGGCGGCGATCACCTCCAGGAAATCCGAGGTCACGACCTCGCTCCCCAGAAAACGCCACGTTCTGCACGGCGGGAATACCCCTGACTGCCTGACGTACCCAGGGAAGATGCCGACGAGCTCCTCCCCGGACAGCCCCGCATCGTAAAAGAGTAGTACCAGCAACTCTGCCTCGGTACCGAACGCTTCCCACCAGGAATAGAGCCATTCATGGGACAGGAATGGATTATCCTGGGACGAGCGCGCGAGCAGGGCATTCCAGTCACCCTTCAACGAGCGGAATTCGTCACCGCGAGATATAGTCCTTGTGTTGATCATAAAGCCTATATTCCACATATTCAGGCATCAACTCCACGATATGCCGCCAGTTCAACACTTCAGGCAACGGGATGATTTGAGCCATTTGCGAAACGTGAGCGCAAGTCCAAGTGCCACACCCTTCGGTGTCCCCATGTTAATGAGCCAATAGTTGGAACTCTTGAATCGATTGTTCTCCCAGCGGCGCTTTTCTTCAGACGACTCAGGGCCAAGTTCGATTCTGGTGCATCCTCTGTCACTTACATATTCGCTTAGCGCCGCTTGGACCAACACGCCAGGTCTACAGTCACTCCAGGCGGGATCAAACCCGTACTTGAGGAAATACGCAGTTGAATTGCGGATAACCGTAATTTCATAAGCTATGTCAGCAGAATCAACTCGAAGGAATGCAAGGGTAACGTCAAATGTCTGATGCCGAGTTCCGAGCAAACCCGTATAAAATTCGGAATTCTGGTGCGTACTGAAAAGTCCGGTTCCGTCGGCGTGTTGCCATGTTTTGGAATCAAGATCGCGCAGCCTTTCGATGACTGCTGCGGGCAGTGGGGTGGTATGATAAAACTCGGTCGAAACCGTTCCCCGTTCTGCCGCTAGTTGACGACTTTCCACAAGTCTACGACGAAATTTCTTACTTTTCCCTTCCAGGAAAAAATGCCATCCACCACCAGTCTCAAAATAGGGGACTTCAAACGAATGCTCGACATGCAGCAGAAACCTCTTTGAATTCAGCGATCTCAGCACATCCATTGTGTTCCCCCCTTCGCGTACTGCAGGGAATACGAGAAGATCGGTCCGGGCAACAACCTCCCGAAGTGTTCTGCTGACAGCCTCAAGCGTAAGCTGGTCCTTCGGCTCCACTAACACATCACATTGGGGTGAATGTCCATTGGCCGGAAAAGACAGGCATTGGAAGTTGATCCCCTTGATATTTTTTCTTGTTTGGACAAGAGGTACGACAGCAGTCAGAAGTTTGTCGTTAACAGCCTTCACAAGATGTATTTTGTTGAAATTACTAAACGATCTAATCCAACATTCAAGCCAGCTCAGCGATACGAATGGATGCTCAATACCGGTGACAGCCTCAAGTCTTTCCCACCCCCCGCATACCTCTCCCATATCTTTCCAGCTATCAGCAATTTCAACTGTACAAACAGGATAAATACAATCCGGCATAAATTGTTTCCCCAGACACCCCTGTATCAGTTCATTTTCACCAGCCACGAATCCTTCCAGAAGTAGTAGCAGCAGCGGTCGCACCCTTCCTTGTCGAACATCCCGCGCCCCTCGCAGACGCAGTCGTCCAGAAGGAAACAGTCTCTGATCCTGATCATCCGCCAGGCGCGCTCGTCAAACATCGTCCGCACCTTTTTTCTGACCCGCATGCGCCGGTCGCAGAACTGCTCCATGCCCGGCATGAATTCCAGCCCCTTGCAGCGCTGCGACGCGCCGAGGGTGGCACGGATCTCGGCAAGGGAACGCACGCGGACCCAGTCGCCCTCTTCTATCGCCTCACCGGGTGATGCCGGCGGCAAGACGTCGCTGGCCGGAACTGCGGCGCGCAGTCCGGCGGGACCTCCCAGGCGCCGTTCCATGGCACGAAGGAGCCTGAGCCCCAGGAGACGGAGCCTGTCGGTCACCGCCAGCGCCTCTGCCGCGTCAGGCAGGACCTGCAGCTGGCAATTCGGATCCCTGATCAATTTAGTGTCGTTCATGGCATTGTCTCCGAACATGAACGCCAATCCCTGACAAGCTCCTGCAGCGGCATGAAGCGGAAGTCCGAAAGGAGTCTTCTGAACCGGCCCTCCGTCCTGTCGAGATTCAGGTAGTGCCGGAAGCGACTCTTGAAGCCGGCGTCCGTCATGCGCGGCTGGTCCGGATCCAGCTCCCAGGGATGCAGGTAGAAGACGAATGGACGCTTCTCCGTGCGGTTTATCCGGGTGAGTCCCCATTTCACAAAGCGGTAGGGGAAAAGGCGAAAATAGCCGCCTCCGGCGATCGGCACCCCCTTCCCCGCCACGGCGAGAGTCGTGATCGGAATCTCCACCATCTGCCGCTGCTCCCCGCACGCACCGTCGCCACCGGGAACCTTCCCGGCCGGACTCCATTGCCCGCTCGGGCCGCGGGAAACGACAAAGGGGAAGCGAGGCCAGTCAGGAATGCCGTAGAGGTCGTGACGCACCGGAAAGACACTGGAATCGTACCGGTAACCGGCATCGACCAGTTCGTCATACGCCCAGAGGGATGCGGCCGAAATCGAGTAGCTCGGCGCCCGGTAACCGATAACCGCCTCGCCGATAAGATCCTCGAGCAACGCCTTGCTGGCGCGGACGTCATCGCGAAACTCCCGTCTCTCCTGGGTATGTACCCGCTTATGCCCATACCCGTGACTTGCAACCTCGTGCCCCCGGGAATGTATCTCCTTTACGAGTGAGGGAATTCTCTCCGCCACCCAGCCGAGAATGAAGAATGTCGCCCGAACGGCATGTGAATCAAGCAGGTCGAGGATCCTCGCCGTGTTCTCCTCCACCCGCAAGGGGTAGGTGTGCCACTGGTCGCGGCGCACGCATTTCTCGAAGGCGGAGACATGAAAGTAATCCTCAACATCGATGCTCAGGGCATTGATCATCAACGGCTCCTGACCGCGGCTAGAAAATCTTTCGCAATTCCAGGATGGCGCGGTTTATCTCCCGGTTGTCGCCAACCACCGTCGGCGAGTAGTAGTCGACGTAGATATAGGTTGCCGTCAGGGTGAATCCTTCGCTTAGCAGGTAGCTGAGGCTGGCAGTCGCAAAATATCGGCGCGGAGTGTTGAGCATGTAGCTCCTGACGAAGTTGTCGGCCTCGAAGCCTGCGGAGCCCGTCAGACTGGGAACGAGCTCGTATCTCGCCCGGACGCCGGCCGTGTATCTCGTGGTATCGATGGTGCCGGGGCCGATCCGGTCGAAGTCCGAATAGTTGAGGAAGAGCGACGCCTCTCCCCTCCCGAAGAGATAGTCGAGCCCGCCGGAATAAAACGTCTCCTTCGTGAGGTTGCTCTGCGGGTCCTCCGTGTACTTGACGCCGGTATTGACGTGCGCCGTCAATGAGTCGAACGTTTTCGAAAATCCGGCATTCCAGAAAACATTCCCCACGTTCTGCCCGAAGTCGTAGCGGATCGAGGTGTATCCCACCTGTCCGAAAAGATACGACCGTTCGTCGAATTCATACCGTCCCCCCACGTACCCGTCATGCTTGTCGTAATCGTTCAGGCTGCTGTCCTGATGGGTGAAGGTATAGCCAGCGGTGAACGTCGTCCGGGGGGTGATCTCGTAGGCCAGCTCGCCAAAGCCGCTATGGTCGGTCCGGTCAACGCCGGTGGGCTCCTTGTACCAGGTATTCATGTACCGGTAGCCGGTCTTGAGCTTCGCTTTCGGGTTCAGACGCCAGACAAAATAGGGAGAGACCGTGAAGGTGTTCCGGTCGGACTGGTTGAAGAAGAGGCTCTCACCGGTATTGTCCCGCGTCACGTCGAGCGAAACCTTCTTGTATATCTCATCGAGGTCCACGAAGAAGAATTCGTCCACCACCCTGATCTGTCCTTTCACCGCGGCGTCATGGGTAATTTCATCGCTCCGGTTCCGCTTGGCGTAGTAGCGATAGTCGAACGTGTACCGCCCGTCCCAATCCCACCGTGGAGCCTTGTAAAGAAGCGAAATGCCGGGGAGCACCCGCGTTATGAAGTCAGACTTTTTGTCCGTGGATCGCTCCAGGACGTTGTCGGTGTACTCCTCGCTGACGGCAAGCGACGGGTGGAACGAGAACTCGGTTGCGAATGAAACGCTGCTGCAACAAAGAAACAGTGCCGCCGTGGCCAATACATGCGATCTCATAAGCCCCCTCCACACATTAAATGAACAGTCAACCATTTCGGGCAATGCCGGCTTCAACACTCAAATCGCCGTTATCCGCCGAACAGTCTCCGGATGAGCCCCGAACGCGGCAGCAGCTCTTCATCCCGCTCCGAGATCGAACCGCAGGAGAGGCTGCGGACCTTTTCGAGCTCCTTTCGCAGCTCCCCCATACAACTGTCCACTTCGCCCACGTGGAACTTGAATGCGTTCTCCAGGCGGGAAAAACGATCGTTCATACTGACAAACAGTTCCGGATTCAGTTTCGTCAGGCCGCTCTCCAGCGTCTCCAACCGATGGCCCAGATCGCGCAGCAATGCCGACAGCTCATCACGGTACGGTTCCACGGGGGGGACGGTCGCCTCGACCGGCAGCGGAGGAAGATCCGCGCCTGCCGGATTCCAGTAGTTACGCTCGAAGTCGAGGTCGCCGACGATGTCCTGAACCATGTCGCCCGCGACCCGGTGCGTCTCCTCGGCAAAGGCGGAAAGCATGATGAAGTCGCAGATGATGTTGATCAGCCGCGGAATCCCCCTGCTGTACCGGTGGACAATGTCGAGCGCCTCGGGGGCAAACTCGACCGCGTCCCGGTTGCCGGCCACCTCGAGCCGGTGGAGGATGTAGCTGCGCATCTCCTCGACGCTCAGCGGCGTCAGGTTGCAGTTGATGTTGATCCGCTGCCGGAACTGCACCATGCTCGGGTCGGCGAGGGTGGCCCGAAGCTCCGGTTGCCCCACGAGTATTATCTGGAGGAGCTTTGCGTTGTCGGTTTCGAGGTTCGAAAGCATCCGCACTTCTTCCAGGAGGTCTGCCCCCAGATTCTGGGCCTCGTCGATGATGAGGACCGGCTGCCGCCCCCTGGCAAACTGCTCGATCAGGTAATCGTTCAGCTCCCGAAGCAGCGTCACCTTGTCCTTGCCGCCGGTGGCAATGCCGAAATCATCGGCAATCATGGCGAAGAGCTGGTCCGCATCGACCCGGGTGTTGAAGATGCGGGAAAAAACGATCCGGTCATCGCGCTGCTTCAGAAGATTGCGGATGATGGTGGTCTTGCCCGTGCCGATGTTCCCCGTCAACAGGATGAACCCCGCTCTCTCCCGAATCCCGTAGTCGAGATACATGCAGGCCCGCTTGTGGGCCCTGCTCATGAAGAGAAAGTCGGGATTGGGAAGCAGGTCGAACGGCTTGGTCGTCAGATTGAAAAAGGATTCATACATTCGGGCACCAGTCTGTTCTGCCCGCGAGCAGGCGCGGGATATGCCGGCATCTCAGCATCCGGCGGCAGCCTTGCTGCGGCTCACGCAGTCTTCCCCTGACGCAGCCGTCCCCAGAGCCCTTTCGGCTCCTTGGGAGGAACGGAGGGTGCGGCGCCATTGCCACGGCCAGCGGGAGGAGCGGCCTTCGCTTCGGAGCGGGGCCGGTAACCGCGGTAATAGTCGTACTTATCACCGAGGTTTTCGGTTCGCGCCTCGTTGTAGACAATGCCGATCACCTTGCGCCGGTCGATGGTCGTGACCGCCTCGTCGATTGACTTCAGCGAATTTTCGCCTTCCTTGACCACGAAAATCACGCCGTCCACCATCCGGGAGAGGGAACGGGTCTCGGCGAAGGGGAGGACGGGCGGGGTGTCAATGATCACATAACGGTCGGGATACCGCGCCTTGATCTCATCCAGCAGATCCTTCATCCGCTGTGATGAAAGCAGCTCCACGGGATTTTTCACGGCCGCGCCCGCCGGAAGCACCGTGAGGCGGCCAATGCCGGTCTTGTGCAGGATATCGGGGAGGTTGCCCCCCTTGGCCAGATACTCGGAAAGCCCTTTCTCGACGGTCATCCCCAGGTACCCAGGGATGGACGGCTTGCGCAGGTCGGCGTCGATCAGCAGCACGGTATGGTCGAACTCCTGGGCGAGCGTGATCGCGAGGTTTAGGGAGGTAACGCTCTTCCCCTCTCCGTCCATGGCACTCGTCACCATGATCATGTTGTTGAAACCGGCCTGCTTGGTTGCGGCAACGATCTCCGACTTGAGCTTCCGGTACTGCTCGGTAACCGGCGAATGGGGGTCGTTCAGCGTCGCCAGCAGCGGATTGCTGCAGTCCGTCAGCGGCTCCGACGAAACGGCGAGCGGCGGGGGGAGCGGCGGGGGCTCCCCCAGGGGAGCTTCGTGCCGGTTCTTCAGGGGTGCCGGATCATTGGGGGGTGCGGTATCACGCGACCGTGCAGCCTTCTCAAGCGCCTGTTCGATTCTGCTCATTTCAATTCCTTTCCGGAACATGGTGTCATTGCTGGATGTTGCCCTCAGCGTCCCTTCTGGCGCTACAGCATCGCATTCAGCTTGCTCACGAGGTGATCGACGGGAGAGATGCTCAGGGCCTCGAGCACGATCAACGTGACAATTATGACGAAACAGAGACCGGCGCTCACGTATAGTCGGATGTCGCCCAGCCTCTCGCGGCGCTCTGCCTGCTCGCTCCGCATCTTCGGTATGACCGCAAGGACGGGAATCGCCATGGTCTTGAGGGTATCGACGTTTTTGACCGAGCTGTCGAGCTGGTCGAACAGGACCAGCAGTCCGAGGGCACCCGCAAGTCCCGCCACGATCCCCATCAGCATGATCCTGACCCGGTTGGGGCTGATGGGTGACAGCGGCAGCACCGCCGGATCGACGATCCTGAAGGTGGTGGTCTTGTCCTGAACCTCCATCTGCTTCGAGACCTCGGACTGGCCGTGCCGCGACATCAACTGGTCGTACAGTTCCTTGCGGTTTTTCTTTTCGAGTTCGAGCTTCTCGAGTCCGGCCTTTGCCGACGGAATGCTCCTGAGGAGTGCCTGGTTAGTGGCGATGTGGCGCTTGAGCCCCTCCTCGCTGACCTTGAGGGCGTTCAGCTCGGCCTCGGCCTTCTCCACCTCATTCTGATCGATTATCGTTTCGCCGGACCCCTTCCTCCCCTTCATCTGCTCTCGAAGCGTTTCGACTTCACCTTTGACCCTGATGACTTCGGGATAACTGTCGGTGTAGGCGACGCGGAGCTCTTCGAGTTGCTTCTGCAACGCAACAAGCTTCACCTGAAGCAGATCGGCCGCCTTGCGGGTCACGGGACGCAGCGCTTCGAGGTGCCGCCGCCGCAACTGCATATCGTAGAGTTTCTGCTGGGCGAGGTTGATCTCCTCGAAGAGTTTCGCCTCGTCAATGGCGATCACCCCTCCCTTGTCGGTCTTGTATCGGTTCAGCTCGTCCTCGGCCTTGACGAGTTTGTCCCGGAAGGTATCGATCTGCTCGGAGAGGAAGGTTATGGCACCGTACGACTCCTCGCGCTTGGAGGAGACGTTCTGCTCGATATAGCGGCGCACCAGGGTATTCACGAAGTCCCGCGCGACCCGGGGGTTTCCGTCGACGTAGGAAATGAGAAAAATGTTGTCCTTGACCAGCTTAACGTTCGTGTTCTTCTGGATCGCCTTGATCCGTTCCTCCAGATCCTTGTCATTCATTTTTCCAAGGTTGAGATCGAGGTCATCCATGACCTTCTGGATGAGCGTCCGGCTCGTAATGGCATAATTGAGCCCCTTGATCTCCTGATCCATGGAGGGGGTTACGGCGATCCCCTTCACGAGCTCGGCGATGACGTTCTTCTCGATAAAGACGGTGCTTTTAGCCTCATACCGCTTGGGGAGCAGATAGCTGAGCAGCACCGCAAGGAGCATGATACCGATCGCCGCCCCGGCGTAGAACCGCTTCCTCGACTTGACGAGGAGGAGATATTTCCGGTAGTCCATTTCCGAATGTGCCATTCGTTGTCCCGATGTCTGCATTAGAACATCCCCTCCTTGACGATGATGTAATCACCGGCCTTGAGTTTAAGGTTCTGTCCCAGATCGCCATCGTTCACCAGGTCTTTGGCCCGGACCTCGAGCATCAGGTCCCTGCTCCCGTCCTTGCGGTGGATTACGGTGTCGTTCTGCTTGGCGAACTTGGTAAATCCCCCCGACTCGAGGATCGCCTCCATGACGGTCATTCCGTCGCGGTACTCAATCGCCTTGGGTGCATTGACCGCCCCCAGGACGTACACGTTGCGGTCCACAAGGGGAGGAATAAATATGGAATCGTTGGACTCGATCATGAAATCGTCGTTGGTATCGCCCGTTACGTACAACTTGTAGAAGTCTTCCTTCACCCTCTTCCCATTCCTGAGGACATAGGCCTTGCGGTAATCGGCAGCCCGGGGTGGACCCGATGCCGCGGTTCCGGTGGTGCTGGCCGGCGGCGGGTTATGACCGATCATGCACAGCAACTGCAGAAGAGTGGTACGCCGGTTGAGGTCGAAGATTCCCGACGGCACCCCCCCGCCGAAGATGTAGACCTTGCTGTTGGTTATCTCTTTCACCGTAACCGTGACGATGGGGTTCTTGACGAGCTCCTTCAGCCTCTTGGCAATATCGACCTGCAGGTCCTTCGGCACGAAGCCGCTCGCCTTGACATCGCCGAGGCCGGGAATCGTGATCTTGCCGTCCGGTCTCACCTTGACCGACACGTTCAGATCCTTCACCCCCCAGACCGAAACGTCGAGGCCGTCCCCTTCCCCGATGACGTAGTCGCCTGCCAGGGCAGGAACCGACACTGCCGTCACCAGAACAATCAGCAAATACGCAAGAAGGTTATGCTTCATCGGTACACCTCCTACAGCAAAGTATGCGAACCACCCGCTCAGCGACCGCCACGCTGGAAAAGAACAACCTTGATCGTTTCCAGTATGATCATGAGATCGAAGATCACGGAAAGGTTCTTGATGTAATACAGGTCGTAACGGAGCTTCTCCACGGCATCCTCCACCGAGGCGCCGTACGGATAACGCACCTGCGCCCAGCCGGTCACGCCGGGTTTCACGTAGTGGCGCTCCGAATAGTAGGGAATGACCGTGTTAAGCTTCTCGACGAATTCGGGACGCTCCGGTCGTGGTCCGACGAGGCTCATGTCGCCCCTGAGGACGTTGATGAATTGGGGGATTTCGTCGATGCGGCTCTTACGCAGGAAGCGGCCAAGCCTGGTGACGCGCGGGTCATCCTTCTGAGCCCAGACCGCACCGGTTCCCGCCTCGGCGTCCTGTCGCATGGTCCTGAATTTGTACAGGAAAAAGGGTTTGCCCCGTTCACCGACCCGCTCCTGCCCGAACAACACCTGACCGGGAGAGTCGAGTTTGATTGCCAGGGCGATTATCGGCACGAACGGAAGAACGAGAACACTGCCGACTAAGGCGCAGCAGATGTCGATGCCGCGTTTGACGAAACGGGTGATGGCAGTCACGCGGAATCCCTGTGAGAAGATGAACCAGCTGGGGCTGATGTTTTCTATCAGGAGCTTGCCGGTCACCGATTCGTAAAATGAGGGCGCATCAACGACGTCAACGCCGCTCATTTTGCAATTCAGAACATCCCGCAGGGGGAAAACGCCGCGTCGCTCGTTGAGTGAAACGACGATCTGGTGGGCCCGCTGACGGCAGACGGTTTCATAGAGGGCGCTTTCAGTGCCGACGATGGCACTGGCGGGGACGTAGACCGGCTCGTGGGGGCACGTTACGTACCCGGAGAGGGTATAGTTGTGCTGAGAAGAGGTGACCAGGTTTCCAATCTGGCTTGCAAGCGGCCCCGTGCCGAGGATCAGAATCCGCTGTGAAAATCCGGGGAAGATGAGTCCTCCCCGGCTCCCCACGTGCCAGAGGAACTGGAGGAGGCCGAAACCGGCCAATGATAACGCCAGAACCCGCCTGCTGGGGCTGTACATGATGGCCGGGAAGAGATAATAGACGGACGACAGAGCAAAGAACGAGATCACCAGTGACAGGAAAATCCTCCCTGACGCTTCCCTCGGCTTCAGTTCCCGGTCTGGATGGTAGAGTTCCACGAAAAACGCCGAGAATATCATGACGAACACGAACAAGCCGACGCGCACTCCCCCCAGGCCGGAAAATCTGGCGATGTCGGGCATCTCGTTATAGCGAAGCCAGAAGGCCGCGATAACTGCCGAGCATGCACAGAGGATGTCACCGATTATGAGCGTAAGGAATCGTCTGTTCACAGTTATGGCTCTCCCGTGCGCCTCCGACGCGCCGGTCAGTTCCGGGCCGTCAGTTCACCGAGAAGCTTGCGGGCCTGGTCCGCTTCGGGGAAATTTCCCATCTGGAGGGCCTGCTGCAAATGCGTGACAGCCCCGGACCGGTCTCCCGTCGCCTTGCAGGCAAGCGCCACGTGATACCGCACCGACGGGTTCTTGGGAAGCAGCCGCACCCCTTTATCGAGGATCTTCCGTGCGTCATCGCCCCTGCCGTTCTTGAGAAGTGCATACCCGAACGTATCCAGTATGGCCGGATTCTCAGGATCTTTTTTGAACGCCATCAGGGAGAGGCGCAACGCCTCGTCGCGCGGGCCGAATCCGTCCGCATAGAGGTAGGCAAGATTATTGAGGGCCGGCACATAGTCCTCACCCTTTGCCAGCGCCTGGCGGTATTTGGCAGCCGCTTCCCGTTTCTTGTTCTTGAGCTCCAGCAGCATCCCCTGGGCGGCATAGGCCGGCGCGAAATCGGGGTTTGTCTTGATGACCCGCTCGTAGGCATCGGAGGCGGCAGCAAGATCACCGTTTCGCGCATAGAGATCGCCCAACTGCATCGTCCCCTTGACATTGTTCGGTTCGATCCTGAGACCGTTGCGGGCCTCCTGGATCGCCTTCGGATACTCTCCCTGGCTGGCGAGAACGGTCGACAGGACCAGATACCCGAAGGCGGAATTGGGGCGGAGGGTTATGATGCGCCGCGCCTCATCCAGAGCCTTCCGGTTCTCCTTCATCTGGGCATAGACGCCGACCTTGAGCAGCAGTGCCTGTTCCGGTGCCATGGAAGCCATGTCGTCCAGAATCTTTATCGCCTCCGGATACTTCTTCTGCGCGACAAAGATCCGCGCCTTCTGGGCATATGCATCGCTGTTGCGCGGGAATGCCTTGAGTTCCGCATCGAGCACGGAAAGGGCCTTGGCGTATTCTCCCCTCTTGGCGTGATAACCGGCGAGGGCCTGGAAACCGGCCAACTCCCCGGTCTCACGCGCTTTGCCATACCAGGCGAATGCCTCCTTCTCATCTCCCTTGAGCTCGGAGAGAACCGCCATGCCAAGCAGAGCCTTGAGATTTCGCGGTTCGCGCTGAATCACCCCCTGATACTCGCGGACAGCCAGATCCAGGTTGCCGGACGCGGCATGGCACGTCGCCAGATTGAAGGCCGCCGGAGCAAAGGCCGGGTCAGCCTCCTTGGCCTTCTGGAGACACTTGATCCCTTCCTCGCGCTTCTTGTCGGCAAACATGACGGCCGCCATGGTGTTGTACAGCACCGCGTCGTCCTTCTTGCCGGTAAGTCCCTGGCGCAGGGTGGCCAGCGCCTTGTCGTAATTGTTCTGGCGCATCTGGTAGGCGGCAAGGATAAGACGGGAGTTCAGAACGTCCGGAGCGACCTTGACCGCCGTAGTGAAGTCGGTTTCCGCCTCATGAACCCGTCCGCGGCTCAACTTGAAAAGCCCCTTCTTGAGGTGGGCATCGATGATTTTCGGGTCGATCTCGGTTGACTTATTGAGGTACTTCATCCCCTCGTCATACATCCCTTTCGCCATATAGGCGCTGCCGATGATATTGCATGCAAGGGCATTGCGGCTGTCAGTCTCAAGAGCCTTGGAGGCCTCGGCGAGGGAGTCGTCGACCCGCTTCTGCTTGAGCAGGATCAGTGCGGTCAGCAGCCGCGCCTGGACGAATTCCGGCTTGTGGTCGAGGATGCGCCGGAACTGGCTGAGGGCGTTCTCCAACTCGCCCCGATTGAACAGGCTCAAGCCGAGATAGTAGTAACCTTCGATGGCAGGCGAATACTTCACCGAGGTCTGCAAGGCGGTGATGGCGTCGGCGTAGCTTTTTTTCTGGTACGCCACGAGTCCCTTCAACCGATAGCCCTCACCTCGCTGGGGGAATTGCTGAATCATGGTTTCCGCCAGCTGGTCAGCTTTTCCAAGGTCCCCCGATTCAATATGGATTATCCCCTCGCGGTAACGCGGCGCGGGATCCGTGGGAGCGAGCTCGGCCTGCTTCCGGTACAGTTCAAGGGCCCGGCCGCGGTTGCCGAGAAAGACTTCGAACGATGCCAACAGGCTGTATGCTCGTGAATTGCGCGGTTCGGCACGCAGGATTTCGTCGATGAGAGCCCGGGCCTCTTTTTCCCTCACGGCACCTGACTCCATGAGCACCCCCGCCAGTTGCAGCTTGGCGTTTGCCCGGCCTGGCTCCATTCTGAGCGCTTCACGAAGGCAGCGCTCGGATTCGGCTTGCATCCCCTTGAGGGCATAGCTTGTCCCCAGAAGTTCCTGAGCTTCTGCCGACGCGCCCTGGGATTTCACGTACTGCTGAAGCTCGCGGATCGCCTTGTCGACGGATCCCGAAGCGTTGTACCCCCTGGCAAGCTCAAGCGCCACGTCGCTCCGGGACGGGTTTTGCTTCCTGACCTTCAGGAACTCCTTTTCGGCCTGCTCGTATTTGCCGATGGAAACGTACGCCTTGGCAAGCTGGAAGCGTGCATCCAGAAAATTCTGGTCCTTATCCAACACGCTTTTGAACAGCACGATGGCGCCGTTCGGATTTCCGCCGGCGAGTTGCTTCACCCCTTCGGCATACAATTGGTCTTTGCTTTTCCCCCCGCAACCAGCCGACACCAGGAATACAAGGGCAAAAACCATCAACGAAACTGTTCTAAACAATGTTGTACCCTCCCGGCAAGGTGAGCTCATTATTCATGAACTGCCTGACAAGCTGCAGGAACTTGTCGTAATTAAGAGGCTTCATCAGGCAGAGGGACCGCTCCAGCCCTTCGAGAAAAACGAGCAGTTCCCGACTGATATGATCGGTCAGAACGATCACCGGCAGGCTCACCTTGCCGGCATCGTTGAAGAAGCCCGATCCGAACGGATAGCTGGCGATCACCAGCCCGACCCCGTCAGAACTTTCCAGCGGGGCTCCCTGACAGAGGGCTTCCGCACAGTACCCCTCCGACTGGAGGATCGCCGAGCAGACCCGTGAAAATCCCGATTCGTCTATTATGAGTATTTTGTCTTTTTTCATTACAGTGTATTCAATCAGCAAAGAGGATACCCGCCTACCGTGTTCCCTCAATTTTTGTACCTGCGAAACAAATTATCACCTCATCATACTGTTATTGTTATATTTATTTTTGCAACAGGAAGCAGCGGTGTACCTCACTATCTCCCGCTTCCCGTGAGAACAGACACAAAACTGTTTCCGTTGGAAACAATTTTAACCAATTAATATTTTCAAACAAAAAAAGTGTATCCAGAGGATACACTTTTGAGGAGAACACATGGGATGGGGCTGAAATACTGCTGCTATGCTGTAACCATTGGAAACACTAATTAAAGATTCAGCTCGCCCAAGCGCTTGTAGAGTGCCTTGCGGGAGATGCCGAGAGTCTTGGCCACGAGGGATTTGTTCCCCCGGCATTCCCGCAGCGCCTTGCGGATGGCGTCAGACTGCAGCTCGCGAAGTGTCTTGCCGTCGCCGCCGCCCCTCTCGCCGGCCTCACCGCCGATGATATCGTCGGGAAGCTGACGTGGCGTGATTCTTCCCCCCTTCGCGAGAACCGCCGCTCTCTCGATGATATTGCGGAGCTGGCGGATATTGCCCGGCCAGTCATAATCGCAGAGGCTACGGACCACCTCGTTGCTCAGGTCAAGCTCCTTCCCCTCCTTGAGTCCGAACTCCCTGCAGAATTCGGCGGCCAGAAGCGGGATGTCGTCCTTGCGCTGGCGCAGGGGAGGAACGTTGATCTGGACCACATTGAGCCGGTAGTAGAGATCTTCCCGGAATGTGCCGGCGGCGACATCTTTTTTCAGGTCGCGGTTGGTGGATGAAATGACCCTGAAATTGACCCGGATCTTCCGGTTGCTCCCGAGCCGTTCGATTTCTTTCTCCTGAAGGACACGGAGCAGTTTCGCCTGGAGGGAAAGCTCAAGCTCTCCAATCTCGTCGAGGAAGATCGTCCCCTCCGAAGCCGCTTCGAAACGTCCGACGCGCCGGGCAACGGCGCCGCTGAACGCCCCCTTTTCGTAGCCGAACAACTCCGACTCCATCAACTCCCGGGGGATGGCGGCACAGTTCACGGCGACAAACGGCTTGTCGCGGCGGATGCTGCCATAGTGCAGCGAACGGGCGATCAACTCCTTGCCCGTCCCGGTCTCTCCGCTGATGAGCACGCTGCTCCCCGAGTCCTTCACCGCCTCGATAACCTCGTAGATTCTCACCATCTCGAGATTGCCGCCAATGATCCGCTCCGCCCCCGTTTCTCCCGCAAGACGCTTGCGCAGTTGGGCCAGTTCGCGCTTCAAGGTGCACTGCTCCACCGCCCGGGCGAGCATTCCCTTGAGTTTCAGGTAGTCGGGCGGTTTGATGAAGTAGTAATAGGCACCGCGCGTAATGGCATGGACCGCCGAATCGACCGAACCGTAGGCGGTCAGGAAGATGACGGGGATTTCCGGAAACCGCTCGCTGGCGAATTCGAACAGTTGCATGCCGTCTTTGCCCGGCATTTTCATGTCGGTGATGATGGCGTCGATGTCCTTCCTCGAAAGTATCGCCTCCGCCTGGGGGACGTCGGCCGCGCAAAATACCCGGTAACCGTCATCGGAAAGTATCGCGGAGAGAACCTTCGCCGCATTTGGCTCATCGTCGACAACCAGAACTCTCCCCCGCGCCTCAGTTGGCATCGCCGCACTCCCCGCATCCGGACACGGGAAGGACAATGAGCACCGTTGTGCCCCCCTCCCGGTTGCCGCTTATTTCAATACTTCCACCGTGATGTCGTATGATTTCACGGGTGATGAACAGTCCGAAGCCCCTTCCCTTCTTCCGGGACGACCACTTGGGAAACCCATCGGGGGCAACAACGCCTCCCGGAGCCATCCCCGTACCGGTGTCCGATATCTCGATGGATACCGACGCGGCGTCAGAGGGAGCGCTGACCGCTGTTCGAAGCGTAACGGATCCCCCCCGCGGCATGGCACCGATCGAGTTGTTTATGACGTTGAGGATGGCGTGTCCCATGTTGAACGAATCGATATAAAGCGTGGGGAGCTCCCCGAATTCGGTGGCAAATACGACCCCGCTCGCCTGGGCCTGAAAGGACGCGAGCTTGACGATCTTCGAGATAAGGTCGTTGAGCTGGACCTGCTCCCGGTGTGTCTCAAGACAGGATGTGCTGAGGAACTCCGTGATAAAGCGGTCAAGCCGCCCGATTTCCTCGTTGATGATCGCGGCGAACTCACCGAAGGTGGCGTCCGAACGGTATTTCTCATTGAGATACACCATCGCCCCCTTGATGGCATTCAGGGGGTTTCTGACGCCGTGGGCCAGGGTAACCGAGACCTTGCCAATATCAATCAGGGGGTGAACATGCTCGATTTCACCGAGCGCGGCACATCCCGGCAGCGCATGGATATCCACGTCGGCGCCGACGCATCGGGAGCTCTCGTCAATAAGGGGCTCGATTTCAATATCAGCCGCCTGTATTTCTCCGTAAAAACAAAACATTCGATATCCTTTAAGTGTCAGATGCGTGCGAATCTCCATCGCACGGTGTACGGCATCCTCCTGCCCATCCCAGAGGCGGGGGATGCATTCATAGTAATGCGCCCCCCGGGAGGCGGCGAGGCAGTCGGCATGGCTCCCCGTCGTGCCGCTGCATGAAAGGAGCCTCAACTCCGTGTCGACTCTGAAGGAATAACGTTTCATGCGCGGTCATTCCCGGTCGACCCGGAAGATGTCGCCTCAAGCCGGCCCTCCGGTCGGCAGGGATCAGGCAAAGTCGTCCGCCTTCCTGAACGCCTTGGTGAGCAGAATCTGGTGTGACCCCACCAGCTCGATCTCGTTCTGTTTGCGCAGAGACGTCATGAGCCTGCTCACGGTCTCCCGGGCAAGATTGGTGTATGAGGCAAAATCCTTGTGGGTGAGCTTCATCGTAATTATGACCCCCCGGGCATCCATGACGCCGTGCCTCTCGCCCAGATACTGCAGGACGGTGCGCAACCGCCGCTCAGCGTCGGTGCAGCCGAACACTTTCAGCATCAGCCATGCATCCCGCAGGCGGATGCAGAGCAGTTCGATAATCTTTTCCACCACTTTCCGATTGGACTTCGAGAAGCGGTCGAAGTCGTCCTTGCCGAAAAGCCCCACCGTCGTATCCTCCAGGGCAACGACCGTGGCCAGGGAGGTCTTGCCATCCAGCAGTGCCATTTCCCCGAAAAAATCTCCCCGTTTGTGGATCGCGAAGAGAAGCTCCCTGCCATCGGCTCCGGAGCGAATCACCTTCACCTTGCCCGACATAACGACGTACATGTACCGGTTCGAATCTTCTTCGGTGAGAATCGTCTCGAATTTCCTGAACCGGCGCCTTTTGACGAAGGACAGCAGGTCCTCCAACTCATTGCTGTCGAGCGACGAAAAAAGGGGAACTTTTGCGATCAGCTTCCCAAGTTCGCTATTTCTATCTTCTGGAGACATGGTCGCTTCCCCCAACGGAAGAAACATTTTTAATTGGATTATACCAAACAGAAACGTTTCAGCCATCCGTAAGGAGGATTCCAAATGAGTTCCTCCCCATTTGCCAGAATCTCTTCGCGGCGGCCGTCGTCGTTTGCAAAGTTGGGAAACGCCTCTAAAATTCTGGGTACACCGTCGCGCCCGTCGCGGACACCTGACTATGGAGGCCATATCGTGACAACCGGTACCGCTGCTGCGAGAATCGTCCCTTTCGCCACGTACATGGCGTTCATAGCCATCGAGGAGCTCCTGCGCTATGCCATCGACCACGGGATGGCGCCGGGAAGCGAGAAGTCGCTGCTCTTCGTTTATCCGGTTAAAATAGCCATAGTGGTGGCGACGCTTCTCTATTTCCGACGGTCGTACGACGAGCTGCGCGGCTCCGACCTTCGCCGCATTCAGAACCTGGTCATATCGCTCATCGTCGGCATCGTGACCTTTCTCCTCTGGATCAACATGGACTGGCTCCTGGGCGCAAGCTCTCCCCCCCAGGGGTTCAATCCCACCGTTTTCGGGGAAGGCCACGTGCGGACAGCGCTGATACTCCTTCGCCTCTGCGGCGCGGTCCTGGTCGTTCCCGTAATGGAAGAGCTCTTCTGGAGATCGTTCTTTATCCGCTACATCATCGACGGCAATTTCCAGCAGGTACCCATCGGCCGCTTCACCTGGGCGTCGTTCCTCGCCACCGTCGTCCTGTTCGGTGTCGAGCATCATTACATACTCGCCGGGATTGCCGCGGGAATTCTCTACAATCTCCTGCTCTACCGCACCAGAAGCATCGCCCACTGCGTGGTTGCCCATGCGGTGACCAACCTTGCCCTCGGCATATACGTTCTCCGGACGGGCGAATGGAGATTCTGGTGATCTTGGCCGGCAATCCCCCTCACGCTGCGCCCGGCGCCACCAAACGCAAAACGGCACCGCAAAGGTGCCGCTTTGACAAGTTTCAGGGTAACTGAGAACCTGTCACCGCCATTCAAGGGGAACTCCCTCTTTACTGGCCTCCAGATCAAGGGCCGCAAGTTGGGCTTCCAGTTCCTTGATACGGGCCTGGTCCTTATCGATTTCCTCTTTCTTCGCGTTGTACGCTACCCTCTCCTGAGCGCCCTGGTAGATGACCCGCTTGCGGTGCAACTGGACCAACTGTTCCTCTTTCTTCGGAAGCCCCTCACGGATCTGCTTTATCTCGGCACGAAGCGCCGAGAATTGCGCACGCCACGACTTCTCATCCTTTCCACCGTACAAGACCGGCTTCGGCGTCTGTGGGCTTGCAGCGACACCGTCAGTGCCGGGCGTCGACTTCCGGTTCCGCTCCTGCCGCGTAGAATCGGTCGGAGTCGGCGAGGAGGAGTCGGGAACCGAATCGGTGACTTCGCGCACTTTCTTGCGGTACTTGGCGGGAATCCTGTCCGGATCGTCCGTAAAGTTGACGACCCCCTTGTCATCGACCCATCGATACGTCGCACCAAAACAGGTCGACGCCGCCATCATGGTCGCCACCGACACAACAAGCACTTTTTTGCATTCCAACAGCATCGTCGAACTCCTTAACTCGCTGAATTACCGGCCAACTAACGCACGTCTGACACCAGATATAGTGAAAACAATTACGTTGACGATGACCAGTGCGGTGTGTATAGTACGGCGGTTATAAGACCCCTTAAATGCTATTTGACGTATCAGGAGTGAATCTATGAAGTTCCGTTTTGCCACTCTCATTACCCTCGTCCTGATGTTTGCCGCGCTCCCCGCTTTTGCCAAGGAGACCAAGGACATCTCTTTCAAGCTCCGGAATGCCGAACCGGTCGTCTTCAGCCATGACTATCACCTGGCCAAGTATAACAACAACTGCCGGATTTGTCATAATGCCCTTTTCAACCTGAAGTCGCGCAAGAGCTACACCATGGCAGAGATGGAAAAGGGAAAGTCCTGTGGCGCCTGCCATACCGGCATGAAGGCGTTCAGCGTTGCCGACGAGGCCGAATGCAACCGCTGCCATAAAGGAAAGCCCCGCCCGGTCGTGTACCGGACGAAGGGCGCAGGAGAGGCTGTCTTCAAGCATGAAGTACACCTTTCCAAGCTGGGGAACAAATGCCGCACCTGCCACGCCAACAAGGCGATCACCGGCACCCGCAATACAACCATGGCCCAGATGGAAAAGGGCAAATCCTGCGGCGTCTGCCACGACGGCAAAAAGGCGTTCACCGTTGCCGGCAACTGCGGCAACTGCCACAAAGGAATGACTCCGCCGAAAACCGTCGCCTTCAAGGTCAAGGGAGTCGCCGAAGCCCTCTTCAGCCATGACGTCCACCTCAGCATGTTCAAGTGCGCCGACTGCCACACCAAACTGTTCCAGTACAAGGCGGGGGCCAAGCATTTCGCCATGGCCGACATGGAAAAAGGGAAATCCTGCGGTGCCTGCCACAACGGCAAGGATGCATTCGCCTCCACCGGCGACTGCTCCAAGTGCCACCCGGGCCTCAAGCCGGCGGTCATCACCTGGAAGACCTCCATGGGCGAAGCGGCATTCAGCCATGAAATCCATCTCGGGATGTTCAAGTGTGCCGACTGCCACACCAAGATCTTCAAGTACAAGAAGGGATCCGCACCCGCCACGATGGCCCAGATGGAAACGGGCAAGTCCTGCGGCGCCTGCCACAACGGCAAGGATGCATTCAGCGTCAAGGACGATTGCGTCAAATGTCACAAGATGTAATCGGACGCGTCTTGGCTCAATAAGAAAAGGCGGGGTGTAAGTTCACCCCGCCTTTTTTCGTGTGGATCACAATCCGGAACCGCTACTGGCGGCTCCTTCACTATTCAGCGCGGTCGGACCGCACGCAGGGCCTGGTAAATACCGTCCGGCGTCGACTCCACGACCTCAACTCTCGCGCCAAGCGCCTCCCGCAGCTCCGGCAACGACACGTCGTCGAGAAACACCCCCTCCCCCTCCTTCAACATCACGTCAGGGATGAAGACCGCATCGCCCAGCTCCTTCCCCTTGAGCGCCTCGATAACATCCCTTCCGGCAACGAGACCGGTGACGGTTACCGATTCGCCGAAGAGCCGGTTCGGAACTGCCACCGGCACGAGGCGGGCGCCGGTACGCTCCTCCAGACGACCGAGGAACTCGGCCAGGAACCGGTACGGGGATTCGCCGGTCACCACCGTCACCGTGCGCGGACGCATCGCGCGCGCCTTGCGCACGACGCGCGACGCCTGATCGAGAAAGAGCGGGATCATCCCGACGCCGTTTTCGATCTGCGGCAGCTCTCCATAGGTTTCAAGGGGAGGAAACGGCTCCCCGGCCTTGATGAAAAACTCATCGGCGAGAAAGAGAAACGGCTCGCCACATTCACGGTGAATCCGCTCTGCCTCCGGCTGCCAGATCCGGACAAACTCCCGGGCATAGGGGGCTGTCACCGGTTCGAGGGAAGAGAGCCCCGTGCGGTGCGCCGTCAGGCCAACGGGAACTATGGCGAGGGATGCGACCCACGGATGGAGGGAGACCAGATCGGCCACAGTCCGCTGGAGTTCCGCCCCATCGTTCAGCCCCGGGCAGAGCACCACCTGGGTATGCATCGTGATGCGGGCCCGGGCCAGCTCGTTCATGATATCGAGGATCGGAATGATCCCTTTCCTGCCGAGCAGTTTCTCCCGCACGGAGGGATTCGTGGCATGAACCGACACGTACAGCGGGGAAAGACGCTGCTCCACGATCCGGTCGATATCACTTTGCCCGATATTCGAAAGCGTTACGTAATTGCCGTACAGAAACGAGAGGCGGTAATCCTCGTCCTTGACGTAGAGGGGCTTCCGCAGCCCCCGCGGGAGCTGGTGCACAAAGCAGAAGACGCACTTGTTGCCGCAGTGGGCGGGTTCGGGAGGGGCAAAGACAAGGCCCATCGGTTCGCCGTCATCCCGCTCCACCTCCACCTCCCAAAGCTCTCCCGACGCCTTGAGTACCTCAAGAACCAACTCTTCCTCTGATGCATAATAATTGTAGTCAATGACGTCGCGGAGGCGATGCCCGTTCACGGCCACAAGCCGGTCTCCCCGCTCCAGTTCCAGTTCTTCGGCGATGCTCCCCGCAACGATGTGATCAATGAGCAAGCCGTGCATCAGGCCCCCCGGTAATATGATGATGAAAGATACCAGCTATGGAGCGAGCGGAGGAAGACCTTCAGGACCGCCGCCACCGGCACTGCCAGGAGCATCCCGAAGATGCCGAACCACTGCCCGCCGATGAAAAGGGCGAGGAGGGCGACGACCGGGTGGAGCCCCACCTTGGTGCCAACGACGGCGGGAGTAATGACGCCCCCCTCGATTGCCTGGACGATGCCGAACCAGCCCAGGCACAACAGGGGATGGAGAACGTCGTGAAACTTCAGGAACGCCATGACCATGGAGACCACGATCCCGAAAACCGTCCCGGCATAGGGGATGATGAAGAGAATCCCGGAAAGGCTGCCGATCACCACCGCCAGGTCGATGCCGACCAGGAAGAGGCCGATGCTGTAGAGAACGGCCAGGATGGCGCATACCGAGAGCTGTCCCCGCACGAACGCCGACAGGATGTCATCGATCTCACCCGCCATGTCGGAGACCTTCCCCCGCGCCCGCTCCGGCACGAGTTCCATGAGGTTTCCCCTGAACCGCGGAAGATCAGCCAGGAAGTAGAAAAGGTAGACCGGAGTGATGAGATATCCCGCGACGGTCAGGACAAAGGAGAGGGTGGAGGCAAAGGCCTTCTTCACCACGACGAACGCCTCCCGCGCCAGATCGAGGGAGACTCCCCGCAGGGCCTCGACGGCACGGTTTATCTGCCAGGAGAGCTTCTCCTGCGTCTCGATCCCCAGAAACACCTTCACCTCGTGGGGAATAAGGCCGTAGAGACGGTCGGCATATTCGGGAAGATTGATCTGGACACTGGCGACTTCCTGCTGGACGGCGGTCGCGAAGAAGAAGACGGCGCCGAGGCAGAGCACCGCGATGCCCACGAGGACGACGGCAATCGCCAGCAGGCGGGGGACCCGCCGCCGCTCCAGGAGCCCCACCAGCGGATTGAGAACATACGCTAGGACAAGCGCCAGCAGCACCGGCATGAAGATGGAACTCAGGGAGGAGACCACGTAGAGCGCGGCGAGACACAGTACGGCCAGCACCAGCAACGGGTATTTGTCTTTCAAATTATCTCTCAACGGAATACTACCGGGTGCTGACAGACGGGCGCCCCTCGCCGCAAGGACGGAGGGGCGCCCGCCATGAGCCATGGGGAAGGATTACTGGTGGAGCCTGAAACTGCCGTCAACCGAGGTGATTGACGCAATTGCGTGCTTGTAGATCAAAATGTCGCCCTGGATCTCCATCAGCACCGAAAAATTGTCGAAGGATTTTATGTACCCTTCGAGCTTCTCGCCAGACATCAACTTGACGGCCACCCTCACCCGCTCCTTGCGTGACTGGTTCAGGTACTGGTCCTGGATATTGAACGGTGCTTTAGCCATGAGCCGCTCCTTCTAATTATAAAATTCCATCACAATGCTACAGATACTATCAAACTTGGCGGGATATTCAACCCAGTTTATTTCGGCATCCTTCCTGAACCAGGTCAGCTGCCGCTTCGCGTACTGGCGGGTATTGCGCTTGATCAGCCCGATCGCCTCATCCAGGGTGCACGCCCCGGCGAGATACGCGCAGATCTCCTTGTAGCCGATGGACGACATGGCCTTGAGCGACGGAGCATATCCGGCAACGAGGAGCCCCTCCATCTCGGCCACCAGCCCCTCTTCGATCATCCGGTCGACCCGCTCCTCCACCCGGCGGACGAGTAGTGCGCGTTCCACCTCAATGCCAAGATGGAGGCAGCGGTACGGCTGCTCCGAGAAACCGTGCCCCTCGTGCCAGGAGGTGAGCGTGCGTCCGGTCAGCAGGAAAACCTCCAGCGCCCTGACGATCCGGACCCGGTCGTTGGGGTGAAGCCGCGCCGCGGCTGCGGGATCGACCTCGGCCAGCCGCCGATGCAACGCGGACACCCCCTCGCGCTCCGCCTGCTCCTCCAGCTCTCTTCGCAGGGACTCATCCCCCCCGGGCGACTCCACCAGCCCCCGGGTCAGCGCCTTGATGTAGAGGCCGGTCCCCCCCACCAGAATGGCCCTCTTGCCGCGGGTCTGGATATCGGCGATGAGGCGCGAGGCGTGAGAGCGGAAATCCGCAGCGGAAAAGGGCTCATCGGGCTCGACGACGTCGAGAAGGTGGTGCGGCACCCGCGCGCGCAGTTCCGCGGACGGCTTTGCCGTGCCGATATCCATTCTGCGGTAGACCTGCATGGAGTCGGCATTGATGACCTCCCCGCCGAAGCGTTCAGCAAGACGCACCGCCAGATCTGATTTCCCCGATGCCGTTGGCCCCTGAACGATGACAAGCTCTGGCCGTGCTTCGCTCCCCACCCCGCTGCTCCTCACGTCCGCCGGAACATCCGCTCCACCTCGGCGAGGGTGAGCCGCTGGAGAACCGGCCTGCCATGGGGACAGTTTGTGGAGAAATCGGTGGCGTCCATCTGGACGAAGAGGGCCGTGATCTCCCCCGCCGTCAGGGAGTGCTCGCCGCGGACCACGCTGTGGCAGGCGATACGGGTCAAAAGCTCCTCCACCACCTCGGTCACGCTGCGGCTTGTCCCGATGGACTGCAACTCCTCAAGGGTGTCCCGCAGAATCCTCAGACAGTCGCGGCCGGCCAGGACCCGCGGCACCCCTTTGACGACCCAGGTGGTCCCGCCGAAATCCTCCAGCTCGAAACCGATGCGATCCAGCTCCTCCCGATATTCCCGCGCCACGGCGGCCTCCCGATGGGAGAGCTCCAGAGTCTCGGGGAAGAGGAGCCCCTGCCCTTCGACGCCCCCCGCACGGTAGCGCGCCTTGAGCCGCTCGAAAGCGACGCGCTCATGGGCCGCATGCTGGTCGATGATGACGAGGTCGGCACCGTCCTGACAGAGGATGTACGAGGCGTTGTACTGACCGATTACCGCCAGGGACGAGAAGAAGCCGCGCTCTCCCTCAGGTTCCGGCGGCACCGCCTCTGCCGGCAGAGGAGTCGAGACGGGTGCCGACAGAGGGGCCGGCGGCGGGGAGAACAGCGGCCGGGAGGGGGCCGGGGCCGGCCGATACGAGACAAGGAGCTCCCGGACCTCCGCCACCCGCTCGGCAGCGGGGCCGGCAGTCGGCCGCGGCGGTGGAGCGGAAGCGGGAACCGCAGTCGCCGGGTTCTGTCGAAGCCAGGGTGTGGGACGCAGCGCTTCAGACACCGCTCCTTCGATCACGTCGTGGACGATGCTCTGCTGACGGAATCTGACCTCGTGCTTGGTGGGGTGCACGTTCACGTCCACTTCCCCCGGCGGCACCTCGATGAAGAGGACCACCACCGGATAACGCCCCCGCTCGAGGAAATTGCGGTACGCCTGCATGATGGCATGCTGCACCACCCGGTCGCGGATGAAGCGGCCGTTGATATAGGTATAGAGGTGCGAGGGCCCCGAGCGGCTGGTGTCCGGGCTCGCCACGAGCCCCCGGACCGTCACCCCCTCGGCGGAAAGCTCCAGCGGATACAGCGCCGTCGCCAGCGAGCGCCCCAGCAGTGCCGCCACCCGCTCCCCCAGAGTGCCGGAGAGCGCGCGAAAAACGGTACGGCCATCATTGAGGTAGGTAAAGCGGACATCCGGCCGGGAGACGGCGAGCCGGGTCAGGAAATCCCCCACGTGTCCCGCTTCGGTTTCGGCGCTTTTCATGAATTTGAGCCGCGCCGGCGTATTGAAGAAGAGGTTGCGCACCGTGAGCACGGTCCCTTCGGCCATGCCGCACGCCTTCACCTCCTTGATCCGTCCCCCCTCGGCATAGATCTCGGTCCCCTCGATGGCGCCCCGCTCACGGCTGGCGAGGGTGAAGCGGGAAACCGATGCGATGGAGGGAAGCGCCTCGCCCCGAAACCCCAGGGTGGAGAGGGCGAAGAGGTCGTCGTCGGAGGCAATCTTGCTCGTGGCGTGCCGCTCGATTGCCAGCAGGGCATCCTCGCGGGACATGCCGCAGCCGTCGTCGGTGATGCGGATCAGCCTGCGCCCGCCGGCCTCGATCTCCACGATGACCTCGCTGCAACCGGCATCCAGCGCGTTCTCCACAAGCTCTTTCACCACCGAGGCGGGGCGCTCCACCACCTCGCCGGCCGCAATCTTGTTGGTCAGGTTTTCGGGCAGGATTTTGATCCGGGGAGACACGTAATTCCTCTCTACACACAAAGGGGGAGACATCGGGAGGATGATTCGGATTTACAGCGTGAAATAGAAGGTGGCTCCGCGCCCCGGCTCCCCTTCGGCCCAGATCCGGCCACCGTGGCGGGTGACGATCCGGTGCACGGTGGCGAGGCCGATGCCGAACCCTTCGAATTCGCTCGAGGCATGAAGCCGCTTGAACGGCGCAAAGAGGTTGCCGGCCCGCGTCATGTCGAAACCGGCACCATTGTCCCGGACGTAGAACGCCCGCCGACCCTCCGTCTCCAGCACCCCGAAGCGGACGGCTGCGTCGGCGGTCTTGCCGGTGTACTTCCAGGCATTGCCCAGCAGGTTCTCCAGGACGATCCGCAGCAGGCCGGGATCGCCGGTGGTGGTCAGCCCTTCGTCGGCGGCAAACCGGACGCTCCGCTCGGGAAAGCGGGCCGCCTGGGCAGCGGCGATCTCCTGCGCCAGGGAGGAGAGGTCCACCGGCTCCCGCTTCATCTCGACCCGGCCAAGGCGGGAAAAATCCAGCAGGGTGTTGATGAGATCGTTCATCCGCCACGATTCGTCGAGAATGCCGCGGACAAAATCGAGGACCTCGGCATCCGCCTTGTGGGGGAACAGTTCCAGGATCACCTGGCACTGACCGCAGATATTGGTGATCGGACCGCGAAGGTCGTGGGAAACCGAGGAGTTGAACGCTTCGAGGTCGCCGTTGAGCACTTCGAGCTCGGCTGCCCGCGCGGCGAGATCGGTATTGAGGAGCTCGATCTCTTCGTGGATGCGCTTTCGTTCCGTAACGTCGTTGAAAAAAACCGACAGACCGTCCGGCGACGGGTAGGCGTGAACCTCGAACCAGGCGTCAAGGGGTGAATAATACTCCTCGAAGACCCGGACTTGCTGCAGCGCGAGGGCCTCGTGGTACTCGTTGTAGAAAACCGAACCGACGGCCTCCGGGAACTCTTCCCACATGACCTTTCCCAGCAGCTCCTCCCGGGAACGGGTGAGCAACCGGGAGGCCTGACTGTTCACGTAGGTCAGACGCCACTCACGGTCCACGGAGAAGAAAGACTCGTACATGCTCTCAAGAACTCGGTCAGTCCGCTCCCGGCTCTCCCGAAGCTCGTTGCGTTCGGAAACGAGGGCCTCCTCCTTCAATTTCAGTTCGCGGAACAGAAGGTTGTAGGGGTTTGTCAGGCCGATGGCGATTACCCCCCGATACAGGAAGTAGCAGCCTAGGACCTTCAGGAGATGACCCGCCTGATTGGTGTAGCCGAACACGTCGGCATAGGCGGAAAATGCCAGCCCGGAAAGAACGAAGGTGACGATCGACATCCGGAGAAGCCGCAGCACCGCCGGATCGAACGCCTCTCTCCGTCGCTGCAGCAGAGCGAGCGCACCGAGATACATCGCAATGAAGAGATACTCGCTGAACTTCTTGAACGGCGTGATGCCTTCACCCTCAATGTAGCAGTCGGGGAAAATCCCTCCCGAGAGGATGACCGCCACGAGCGCCAGAGCAAGGGCGACGCAGCCGACGAATGTCAGCCGGGGAGCAAGGGTCCGGCGCACGTACAGCGGTGCCAGGAGGAAGGCTCCGGCCTGCAGGTAGCGGGCGGCGATCCAGAACTGGGTCGCCAGGGGAGCCCCGCCACCGGGGAAGACCCCCATCCCCTTGTACGCCATGGTGTGGAAAAGGTCGAGAACTGCCGCCGACAGCGATATGCAGCCGAGCAGGAGCCAGAAGCCGTTGTTCTGGAAACGGCGGGAATTCCAGGCCACCACGAAGATGCTGCACGCGACGACAACCGAAAAGAACTCCGCAAGGGCGTGAAACAGGAGATAGTTGGACCGGCCGAGGGGGGCAAGGATGGCAAGCACCACGGCGAACAGGACCAGCCCCCACTTCCCGCCGGAAAGGGGGAGATCGCGCCCGTCAAAGATGTCAGTCGGTTGGGATTTCATAGGCCGGAGGATCGAATCTGTCTTGCACCGTGAGCGAAGCTTGAAAGTACCATGAACATTTGAGGCTGTGCAATAACAACCTACTTCACGTCCACGTTGCGGATACCGGAAGGTCTCCAGGCCGGGGAGATGACGTGGGCCCCCTTCTCCTCCCGGCGTGTCCCCTCCATGAGGCTCCCGTAGGTGATGGTGAAATCGCCGAACTTGTCGTTCACCTGGTCCATGGCCCCGGCAAGGAACACCTTCTTCAGCTCCTCCTCGAAAAGCGGCAGCTGGTTCGATTCGTACCGGAGGTTGCTTATCCGCACTCCGATGAGCCTGATCGGCTGCTCCAGGACGAGGGTGTCGAGAATGGCGACCGCGGCGCGGTAGATGTCGGCGCTCTGGTTGATAGGGGATGGAAGCGTATCCTGCCGCTCCACCCAGGTATCGAAATCGGCGTAGCGGATGGAGAGGGTGACGGTCTTTCCCCAGACATTGTATCTCCGCGCTCTCCGCCCCACCATCTCGGAGAGCTGCAGGAGCCACCTCAGGATCTCGTCCCGCCCTTCAATGTCACGGTCAAGGGTAGTAGAATGTCCCACCGACTTCACCTCTTCCGCCTCCTCCTGGGGGATCACCGGAGAGTCGTCGATCCCCCGCCCCATGAGGTGGAGCTTCTCGCCGGTAACGCCGAATTTGCGCTTCAGCCGCTCAACCGGATAACGGCCGAGCTCGCCGCAGGTCCGGATACCGAGGAGGTTCAGCTGCCGCTCCATCCTGGCGCCGATGCCGCAGAGCTTCCCGATGGGGAGCGTTTCAAGGACCGTCTCCACCTCCTCCGGCCTGATGACCGTGAGACCGTCGGGCTTGTTCATATCCGAGGCAAGCTTGGCAAGCATCTTGTTGGGGGCGATGCCGACGGAGCAACTGAGGCCAAAGCGGTGCCGGACCTCGTCCTTCAGAAGATGAGCGATCCGCTCGGGGCTCGAATAGAGAGAGAGGGAGCCGGTAACGTCGAGGAACGCCTCGTCGATGGAAAAGACCTCGATCTGAGGGGTGTACTGCTGCATCATCTCGACGATCCGGGCGGAGGTGTAGGTATATTTGCGGTTGTCTCCGGTGACGAGGATGATATGGGGACATTTCTGCCGCGCCTGCCAGACGGCCATGCCGGTCCTGACGCCAAAGGCCCGCGCCTCGTAAGAGGCGGTGGTGATGACGGTGCGGGCGGCGGAACCGATGACGGCGATGGGCTTCCCCCGCAGGGAGGGATCGTGCTGCTGCTCCACCGAGGCGAAGAAGGCGTCCTGGTCGACGTGCATGATGATCCGGCCGCTCACGGCGCCTCCCCATCGGTCGCTTCCAGCTCCGTGGCGTTGTAGATCAGTTCGAAGAGAGCAGAACCGTCGGTAACGGCAAAATGGAGGAGAAGCGCGTTTCCCGCCCGGTGCCGCCAGTGATAGGTCACCTCCTTGACGGTATGCTTCCGCCGCCGCCAGTCAAACCAGACCGGATGGATGCACGGTCCCGGGCCGAAGACGGCCCCGACCCTGATCTGTTCCCGTATCCGTTCAGGCATGGCTCATTCCAGGGTCCGGAAGATGCCGACGACCTTGCCGACAATCGCAACATCGCCCTCCCCTTCCCGGACGATGATCGGCTCCATGTTCGGATTGCGGGGCTGGAGGCGGATCTGCCCCGGTTCCCGGTAGAACGCCTTCAGGGTCGCCTCGCCGTCGACCATGGCGACGACGATGTCGTGATTGTTCGCGGTGGGCTGGGGGCGGATCAGCGCCAGGTCGCCGTCGAGGATGGCGGCATTCACCATGGAGTCCCCCTTCACCCGCAGAAAGAATGTGCCTCCTTTCAACTGGGCCTCGTCGATGGCGAGATACCCTTCGACATCTTCGATGGCCGGCTGAAGCATCCCGGCCCGCACCACCCCCACGACCGGCAGCGACACAGGCTGGGCCCCGGGGGCCATGAGGGATATCCCCCGCGAGTTGCCGGCTGCCCTGCGGATATACCCCTTTTTCTCAAGGGCGGCGAGGTGCTTCATCACCCCGAGCGTGCCGTTGATCCGCAGATGAGCGGCGATATCCCTCATGGTCGGAGGATACCCGTGCCGGGCAAGATAGCTTCCAAGAAACGCCAGAACTTCTTTCTGCCGGGGTGTGAGATTTTCCATCGGCGCCCTCCACAATGCTTGGTTTGCATTTGGCAACCTACCACCACCACGACAGGAGTGTCAAGAAAAGGTGTCCGGCTCGCCCCCGCTGGTGGTGGAATCACCGGCGCCGCCACCTCTGTGAGAGCGATCAATAGGTGAATTACCTCTTGACATTTAATTGTCATATCAATTATTGTTAAATCATGTGGAAGCAAGGGGAACCAAGATTAGACAATTCGCTGGACTTCAACCTGGTGAAGGTGGTCAACAAGCTCAGATGCCAGATTGGCAGAGAGCTCAAGCACCTGGACATCACCAGTGAGCAGTGGGGGGTATTGGCCCGCCTATGGGAGCAGGATGGTCTCAACCAGAAAGAGCTGGCCGAGAAACTCCTCAAGGATCAGGCGAATACGACCCGCATTCTTGACAAGCTCGTCAAGAAGGGATGGGTTCAGCGCGTGGACGCCCTTAACGACAGGCGGGCCTATCTCATCTATTTGACGGACGAAGGAAAACGAATCGTGCAGGAAGCGTATCCGCTCGTCTTCACGGTCAAGGACAAGGTGGCCAAGGGGTTTACGGACCTTGAAATCGAGTCGCTGAAGGCGATGCTCAACCGGGTCCTGCAAAACCTGGGCTGATTTTTTTGGGCGCAATACTTGTTGTATCAATTATTGATACAACATATTTTTAAGACATAAATTTGTCATATCAATCATCAGTAGAACAAGAATAAGAAAGGGGAAGCCAATGAAATTCACGTGACGCAGCAGGCAGCCATAATCTGAAACAGTTCGACTCTTGACCGTACGAAACGAAACCTCACAGGGAGAAAAAAATGAAAAAGATTCTTTCAACGCTCATCGCCGTGGCTTTATCAGCTCCGTTCGTGGTCTCTGCAGCAGACCTCAAGGCCAGTGCAGGCAAAGACCTTTGTCTTCTGAATTCCGCAAACTGCACTTCGGTGCAGAATGACAGCATTCAGGAAAAAATGTCGAAGCTGCACAACGAACTGCAAAAAGGTTCGTCGGTATATACCGCTGAAGAATTGAAAACGCTGGCTTCGAAACAGGACAGCTATCAATCGATTCTGGCTGCCATTCTCAACAACTAATGAGCTGCCTGTGGCATGTGGCCGGACAGCCGGTAGCACCGGTTCCGGCCACTGTCATTATTGTTGCTATGGTGAGCCCACTTTCTTAAGGCGTTATTGTTTTTATCTGACTCAATGAACTATCAAACCGAATTACATGGCAACAATCTGTCTACCTATCGAACGAAGCGCAAGGTATTTACCTTTTTGCACATGGCGCTGGTACTGGTACTTGGTGGCTGTGCCAGTTTCCCGAGCGACATCTCGCCGCATGCCCACCTGCTCGATCCCAACCACCTGAACACCGGCAGCGCACTGACGTCGGCCACCCATCAGCCGGCCGTCTGGCCGTCGCAGCAGTGGTGGACGGCCTATGCCGACCCGCAGCTTGACCGTCTGGTCGCGGAGGCAACGTCAGGGAATCCGACCATCCGCATTGCGCAGGCCCGCATCGCGAAGGTCCAGGCCATCAGTGGCGTTGCCCGGTCGGGACTGTTTCCTTCCGTTCAGGCGGGCGCCGTCTTCACCCGCGAGCAGTTCTCCGAGCATCAGTTCATTCCGCCGCCGTACGCGGGCAATTGGGCGTGGAACAACCAGGCTACGCTTGATTTCGTGTATGACCTCGACCTCTGGGGGAAGAACCGCAGCGCTCTTGCCGCGGCGCTGGATTACGTGCAGATGGCCACCACCGAGGCGCAGGAGGTGCGGCTTGCCCTGGAGACCGCCGTGGTCCGGACCTATGTGCAGTTGTCGCTCCAGTTCGTGCTGAAGGACGTCGCCGAGGCGACCCTGCGACAGCGCCAGGATATCCTTGACATCACGCGGAAGCGTCTGGGGGCGGGGCTGGCGACCGAGCTCGACCTGAGGCAGGCCGAAACGCCGCTGCCGGCTGCCCGGGCGGAAATCGAGAAGCTGTCCGAATCCATCGACCTCCTGCGCAATCAGTTGAGCTCACTTATGGGAAAGGGGCCTGGCGATGGGGAAAAGATCCACCGGCCATCCCTCTCCTTCGACCTGCCGATCCGGCTTCCGGCGGCCCTTCCCGCAGACCTTCTGGGACGGCGGCCCGATGTGGTGGCGCAGCGCTGGCGGGTTGAGGCTGCCGCACAAGGTATCGAGGTGGCCAAAGCGGCATTTTATCCCAACATCAACCTCTCGGCGTTCGTCGGGTGGCAGTCTCTGGGGTTTGCCCAATTCCTGTCGCCGGGATCGCTGATAAAAGGGTTTGGACCGGCCATATCCCTGCCGATCTTTGAAGGGGGGCGACTGCGCAGCGAGCTCGGCGTCTCCACCGCCGACTATGATATTGCCGTTGAGTCGTATAACGCCACCCTGATCAAGGCGTTGGAAGAGGTGGCCAATCAGGTAGTGACCTTGCGGTCGCTGGAAATACAGCGCACCGAGTCCAGCACCTCCGACGCCTTGGCCCACCGGGCTTACGACATAGCGTTGCAGGCGTTTCGCGGCGGCCTCACCGACTATCTCAACGTCCTCAACGCCCAGAATCAGACCCTCGTTGAAGCAGAGCGCAAATCGCTCGTTGAAGCCCGCTTTCTCGATGCCTATACCGCCTTGATGCAGGCGGTCGGGGGGGAGTACCGGTTACGGCGCCCCCGGTGTCAGAAGAAGGGCAGCATTGATCTTGCCCCGCATGGGTATCTCCCCATGCCAGCCTCTTCGCGCAGATTTGCGCGAGAACTCTATAAAACAAGGAGAAAGACGATGAAAAAAAATCTAACCGCGACAATTGCAGTGGCAGCATGGATGGCCTCATTCGCCGTATTGCCCGTGTCGGCCGCAGATTCACCCTCCTACTGCGGCGACAGGCAGGCGTTCAGGGAGTTCACCCAGGAGACAGCCGAGTTGAACAGGACGTTGAAAGCCAAGGAAACGGAACTGAGCAACGAAAACATTTACACGGTCAGCGAGGCGAGCGCCTTTTCCGGTCCTGACTATGGAAAAATAAATGCGCTTGAGTCTGAAATTAAGGAAATTCAGGGAAAGATCAATGCCGTCGCCATGCGGCATGACATTGTGGAGTGCTGCCACCGCTAGTTTTGTTCCAGAGCCAGATTTTTTTGACCCAGGGATGCCGGGGCCGGCACGAGGAATGCCGGCACCGGCAGGAGCCCGAAAATGACCGATTCCAGCGTCTATAACCCGAAGTGGTGGCTGACCGCGCTATGGCAGGAAGCCGTAACATGGGGAAAAACGGAAGGCCCGAACTGGGTATTCGTCCTCAAGACCACCCTGGCCGCTCTGCTTGCCATGGGAATAGCCATGCGGCTCGAACTCGACCTGCCGCGTACCGCCATGATAACGGTCTTTGTGGTCATGCAACCGCAAACCGGCCTGGTTCTGGCGAAGAGCCTCTACCGTATCGGCGGCACACTGGCTGGGACCGTAGCGAGCCTTATGCTGGTGGGACTGTTCGCGCAGGAGCGGGAACTCTTCATACTCGGGTTGGCGCTGTGGATCGGCCTCTGCACCGCGGGAGCCGCGTTCTATCGCAACTTCAAATCATACGGCTTCGTGCTGGCAGGATATACGGCTGCCATAATAGGACTCCCCGCCGCCATGCAGCCCACGGCGTTTTTCCCCATGGCCGTCACCCGGCTCACCGAAGTCACCCTCGGCATCCTCTGTGCCGGCGTCTTCAGTGATATCATCTTCCCCCATCGCCTCTCTGATGCCATTACGAAAAACGTCCGAAACCGCTACACGGAATTGACGGCATTCATTCGTGCGTCGCTCTCCGGTGCCGTGGGACCCCGTGAGCTCGAAACGATGCGGCTGCAACTGGTCGGCAACGTGGTCAATCTCGAGTCGATCCGCACCGCGGCCATTCTGGAAGACCCGGAAGTCCGTGCGCGCGACTTCACGCTCCGCAAGCTCAACAGCGAATTTATGGCGGCCTGCACCACCTTCCATTCCTTTCATCAGCTCATGAAGCGGCTGACAAGGAGCGCCACCCCGGCAGGCCGGGCATTGACTGCGCTCTACCAATCCCTCGGCGAGACCCTGGTCACCGGAGAAAAGGTTCCGCAGACCGCCGAAGCGGCCCAGGGAGCGGCGCGGAGGATTGCCGCCTTTCGGGTGGTGTTGTCGCGCCGCATAGAGGAGGTGCGGCCCGCCGTCTCTGGCATGCCCGACCGCCAGACCATGATGGATTTCGACACCGCGGTGGAGCTCCTGCATCGCTTCGTGCGGGAACTGCACGCGTACACCAGGACCTACGCCAGCCTGCCGACGGAGGTGCAGGGACCGCGGCCTCCCGACGACGTCCGTTTCGCGGTGCGCACCGACCCCATGATCGCCCTGCTGTCGGGAGGAAGGGCGTTCGTCGCCATCGTGCTGCTGGGGGCCTTCTGGATCGCCTCAGCGTGGCCCTATGGGAGCAGCGCCCTCATGAACGTCGCCATTGTGAGCGCCCTCTTCGCCACGGCTCCTGATCCGCCCCGCTCGGTCAGCCAGATGGTGACCGGCTTCATCGGTGGCTTCATTGCGGCTCTCATCTTCAAGTTTCTGGTCATGCCGTTTCTGGACGGATACGTGCTCCTCAGTGCAGGCATGGCCCCCTTTCTGATGGCCGGGGCCTACCTCGCCACCCGCCCGAACCTGGCCGGAATCGGTGTCGGCTTCGCGATTTCCTTCAGCCTCATGGTGTCTCCGGGCAACCCGATGCAGTTCGACCCCGTCGACTTCGTCAATGACGGCATGGCAACGATCATGGGAATAGCTGCGGCCGGGATCATGTTCAAGACGATCGTGCCGACAAACGGTGCCTGGTTCAGGCGCCGCCTGGCCCGCCAGCTTCGCCACCAGGTGATCATGGCCTGCGACGACCCGCTTGCAGGCCTTGCCCATCGCTTTGAAAGCGGCACCCATGACGTGTTGCACCGGCTGGCGTCGATTCGACTGGTCGGGAATACGCGCGACCAATGCCGGCTGACGTGGATGTTTCCGGTCATCGAGATCGGTCACGCCGTCATTCATCTGCGGCACGATGCCGACTCCGTCCCGATGCCGCAGCCGTTGACCGACAGGGTGCAGGAATGTATCGATGCGACCGCGCGGCTCTTCAGGAGGCCGTCCGTCCATCACCGGGACGCTGCCATTGGCTGCGTGACAGATGCCATTGAATCGATCCACCGCGAAACAGAGTCGGCGTCGTGTTGCGGACATACCCGGAGTGTCCTGCGGCGCGTGCTGACCTCACTCCATCTCATCCGAACCGCGCTGCTGGACGAAGAAATGATGCCGTCTGTTCCGGTTGCCGCTCCCTCGACCATCTTTTCAGGAGGAACTTCCCATGCCGCGTGAATTCGCCCTGCTTGACGCACTGGTGCCGACCCTGTTTCTCGTTTTTCTGGGGAGTGTCGTTCTCCAGACGCTGCTGGACCGAGTCATGGGACGATGCGGTCTCTATCGACATGTCTGGCATCCGCCACTGTTCCGGCTCAGCGTCTTTATCTGCATCTTCGGCGCGAGTGGCCTGCTGGTGCTCCGCTAGGACGAGCACCGTCCCACGCTCGCATTCATTTTCAGGAAGAGGTTTACCCGTGAAACTCAGGATCGTATTTCGTTTTGTCTGTACCATCACCATTCTTGCGCTGGCCGTACTGCTCAGCAGGGGGTTGTGGAATCGCTACATGAACTCTTCGTGGACCCGGGACGGACGGGTCCGCGCCGACGTGATCAAGGTGGCGGCCGATGTTTCCGGCATTGTCGTGCACGTGGCGGTGAAGGATAACCAACTCGTTCACAAGGGAGAGCTGCTGTTCACGGTGGACCGGGAGCGCTACCGGCTGGCGCTGGACAAGGCCAACGCCGCTCTTGCGGCCCGTAAGGCGGAGATGGCGATGCGGCAGCAGGAGGCCGAGCGGCGTGCGCAACTGGAAAACGTGGTGGTTTCTGCCGAAATCCGTGAAAACGCCCGCTCCCAGGCCGATGCGGCCGCGGCGCTCTATCAGGAGGCCCAGGTGGCGGCGGAAACGGCAAAACTGAACCTCAGCCGTACCGCGGTGCGTTCGCCGGTGGACGGCTTCATCACCAACCTGAACGTGCATACCGGTGATTTTGCATCGGCAGGGGATGCGAAGCTGGCGGTGATCGACAAGAATTCGTTCTGGGTCTACGGCTACTTCGAAGAGACCAAACTCCATCTGCTGCACCAGGGTGATCGGGTGGAGATCAGGCTTCTGGGCGACGCTCCTGTTCTGAAGGGGCGGATCGAGAGCCTGGCACGCGGCATCTCCGACCGCGACAATCCCACGAGCCGCGAACTCCTCTCTGACGTCAACCCGGTTTTCAACTGGGTACGGCTTGCGCAGCGGGTGCCGGTGCGGGTCAAGATAGACCAGATACCGAAAAACGTCCCCTTGGCCGCAGGGATGACCTGCACGGTGATTGTGAAGTGAGGGGTGCTGATGCGATACGTTGGCGCATGGGCGGAGCAGTGCCGCCGTGATGGGAAATGACGAAGGCTACATGAAGTGACTGAATTTATTTTAAAACTGTTTATTTGTGCCCATGCGTTTATCTGGGGGCTTCTGGCGCTGATGGGGCTGTTTCCGTTTTTTCGGGGTAAGCGGCCATAACGGTGCGTATGTCATGTTCCGAATCGTTGTCAGTGTTCCTTCACGTCCAACGAAAACTCTCCGGTTGCTTCAGCGGACCGGCCGACCTTGTCCACAACCTGCCAGCGCACCTTCACCGGCATCCCCTCGTCATGGCCCGGAGTAACATTTGAGACGACACGCTTGCTCCTCTTGACGGCAGGAAGAGTCGCACCCTCATTACTTGCTGCCGAGTTGGAGAGTCTTCATCTGCATGTCCATGCCGGCCTTCATGGCGGTGACGTTGGCCTCATAGGCCCGGGTGGCCGTCATCATGTCGGCCATTTCCTCAACGACGTTCACGTTCGGAAATGCCACGTATCCCTGGGGATTGGCGTCCGGATGGGTCGGGTCATGGCGCAACTGCGGAGGGTTGGTATCCTCAACTACCTGAACGACCTGCACGCCGCGGGCGTTCCCTTTCCGCATGCCATCAAGCATTGCCGCAAAGCGACCGGCATCCGGCGGAGTGGCGGCGAATACCGCATCTTTGCGGCGATACGGCCCTCCCTCGGCAGTGCGTGTGGAGTTGGCATTAGCGAGGTTGCTCGAAATCAGATTCATCCGCGTCCGTTCGGCGAGAAGAGCCGAACTGTTAATCATCATGGCGCTGTCAAGCGGGTCCATGGTTCCTCCTTTTCGGTGGTTCGTTGAGGCCCAGCGGGCATGGCTTTAACCGCGTTCAAGTAAGCCGGGGTGTCAAGAACAACTGCGCATGCCACTATGAAGCAAGTATCAATCGTTTTATTTCGTATGCTCCTCGCCTCTCAGCCTGCCGCTCCTGTTGTCTAATTTTTACAAGAGGTGTACCAAGCTAGCAACACACCTGAATTACTAACCATTCTCATTTTGTTGAGCGCTTAACTGGCTCTAACTGGAGAATAATCAACACCAAGTGCGTACTATTATACAGTTACATGTGGGACAGATTGCACACGCAAAGACTCGTATATCTAAATTGATTAAACAACAAATAATCCACCTATAAATAAATACAACTCCAGCAGGAATTTTGGAGTTGATTGTGTTCAAAATTCAACAGTAGGTGTAGATTTTTCTTGATTCAGCTTGCCGCAATAAAATCTATTTTGGCGTAACCAACTATTATTTCAGCCCAAAACGAAGTGGCCCGATCGTTGCTAACAATTGTAAATTCCAAATCGGGACTTTTTTGGAGCAGAAGGTCCGCAGGGCAGAGACTGTTGCTATGGGCGCACTCAGTTATTACTCCTTCTTCGGAGTGCGCCATTTTTTCATCCTTCTCAGTTAGTAAATTAATGTGTTGCATGGCGCTTTATCTACTTACCAAGGCAAAGGAGACCAGCATGAGAAAACCTGCTCTGATGCTCGCCGTCGCGGGAATAGTAGCGCTTCTGTCCGGATGCGCTGTTGTCGACTTTCTCGACGGCAAGTACTTTGACCACCCTGCCGACTACGACAGACCCCAGTACGGTTCGGGGAACCATGGCGGCTCTGGCGGAGGTCACTCACACTAGCCATATCAACAGTAAAGGAGAATTCAGAAATGAACATCAAAGCTGAAGAAGTCTCGTCTGGAATCCTGAACAAAATGCTTTTTCTCAAGTTCGCGGCCCTATCGGCGCTGGTCCTCGGACTGACGTTGACTCATCCGGCGGCCACTATGGCTCACAAGGGAGCACAGAAAATCTGTTCACTACTGATGCAACACAACTACGACTGCCAAAGACACTGCTAATACCTCTTTTCAAGGAGATGAAATGAAAACACTACTGGTAATGATGGCAATCATCACAGGCTCTTTTCTCGTGTCTGGATGTATGGCGTTCATGCCCGCAGAGCACATGGGGCATTACGATTCATACGATGCAACAGCCGAAACGCCCCATAGCGGACACTCACACTGATTTAGCACCACTGAGAGGGGAATTCGACACATGGCAAACATCCACAACAATCTCACTGACCTCATCGGCAGGACCCCACTTCTGCGTCTCCACAAAATGACCGCGGGGCTCGAGGCTGACGTGGTCGCGAAGCTCGAGTCGTTCAATCCTGGCGGCAGCGTCAAGGACCGGATCGGCTTTTTCATGATCCGCGATGCGGAGTCTCATGGACTCATCACGAAGGATACGGTTATCATCGAACCGACCAGCGGCAACACAGGAATTGCTCTTGCTTTCGTCTGCGCCGCAAAAGGTTATCGCCTGATCCTGACCATGCCCGAGACCATGAGCATTGAGAGGCGTAATCTCCTCAGGGCTTATGGTGCCGAATTGGTCCTCACACCTGGAGCGGAAGGGATGAAGGGGGCGATCAAGAAGGCCGAGGAACTGGCCGGCGAGATAGCCAACTCGTTTATCCCCCAACAGTTCCGAAACCCGGCGAACCCCCACATTCACCGCTTCACCACCGCCGAGGAGATCTGGGCGGACACCGACGGCAAGGTCGACATTTTTGTGGCCGGAGTCGGAACGGGCGGAACCATAACCGGTGTCGGCGAGGTTCTTAAAAAGCGTAACCCGGAAGTGAAAATTATTGCTGTGGAGCCCTTCGACTCTCCGGTCCTTTCCGGTGGCCAGCCCGCCCCCCACAAAATCCAGGGGATCGGCGCCGGTTTTGTGCCGGAGGTGCTTAACCAGGAAGTTATCGACGAAATCTTTACGGTGAGAAATGAAGAAGCACTGAAAACCGCCCGTCGATTGGCCCGTGAAGAGGGCCTGCTTGTGGGGATCTCTGCCGGAGCGGCGGCTTTTGCCGCTTTGGAGGTAGCGAAGCGTTCCCAAAACAAGCGGAAGAGAGTCGTTGTCGTGCTTCCCGACACCGGCGAGCGGTACCTCAGCACCGTACTCTTCCAGGATCAGTAGCATGACGGGACTCGTTTCATCTGGCCCCGGCCGGTCGTGGGGACGAAAAATGGTGCCACGCGTAACCTTCAACGTGATCGCCTCCCTCGCTCTCTTGGCCCTTATTCCCGCCGCGGTCCGGGCCGACTTGGACCTGCCGGTGAATGGGCCGGTCACCTCGGGAGTGGGGTGGCGGGTCGATCCCTTCGGGAGCGGCAAGCTCGTCTTTCACCGGGGAATCGACATCGCGGCTCCCGAGGGGACGCCGGTTCGGGTTACCCGCAGAGGGCGCGTCGTTCATGCGGGAATCCACGGCGGTCATGGGCTGACCGTCATCGTTGAGCATGATGGTGGCGACAAAACCCTCTACGGGCACAACTCAGCCCTGAAAGTCCGTCTTGGAGAGGAACTGGAAGCCGGGGCAGTCATCGCACTGTCAGGCAACACAGGCCGGTCCACCGGCCCCCATGTCCACTACGAAGTTTGGCCGGGAGGCAAGGGAACTGCAGTCTTAGCGAAGGCAACGGTCGATGAATCCGCTCTCCCCTCCGTCACCCCGGATCGAGAGGCGCGGCGCAGACAGGAGCAGCGGATGGATGAACTGGTGGACTCAATCCTGCGCGGTTTCGGGCGGCCGGCGGTCAGCGGTGGGAAATCGGGGGAGGGAGGGTGATGTTGTTCCGGGTGAGCACCCTGCTATCATTTAAAATATCCCTACATCGCGAGGCGATGTCCATGGAAAGGAGGTAATAGCAAGGAGCGTCCAGAAGGCGGTTGAGAAAAGATTTTCATCCGGTGCGAAGAAAGGAGAATCACATGCGAAGACTCGCTACAGCAGTCGGAATGGTCATTTTGTCTGTATTTGTAATGGCGCCCCTCATCGCTGGTGCCGCCGACAAGAAGGTGAAGAGCCAGGTGGTGATGAAGGTGGGCAACAAGGTCCATCTCTTCCACAGCGGCACCGCCGACGTGAAGAAGGAGATTTGTCTCAACGATGTTGTTACCGTCTACCGGGAGATCGGTGGAGCCAAGAACCCAAAGGTTATTGAGGTCGGAGAGGTAAAGGTGCTTTCGTATGTCGGCGAGCACTATTTCGAAGCAGAAGTGGTCAAGGGAGAAGTGAAGCCGGGCGACGTTGCCAAAAAGGATAGCGCTGCCTGCCTGATCCAACCCATGAAGTAGCAGCTTCCCCGTAAGAGATCCCCATTATCCGGGCCAAAGGCGTCCCGGATTTTTGCCTTCCGCTAAAGCCCCCCCCTTTGGGAATCGCGCTCCGGTCATGCCATGGCTAGATGTCTTTTCCCTTCTTCAGGTAGGCATCCTTGCAGTGCTCCGAACAAAAATAGAACGTACGGCCGTATTGCTCAACCTTGCTCGGAGCAGCGGTCACCGAGATCGGCATGCCGCAGACCACGTCCACGACGGTATAGTCTTTCTGGTAGAGGGGATGGGTTTCCAGTCGCAGGTAGGTGTCGACGAATTCGAGGATCTTTTCTTCCACCCATCTGACAACCGCTTCTTCAGAACCCTCGAGCGACAGGCTCGTTTCGTCACTCCGTTTGTACTCCATCAGCGTGGGAAATATTTCAAGAGTAGAACGGACCGTCAATCCATCATCAGCGCCTCCCGGGAGGAGGCCAATATCAAACGTGACGGTGGCGGGAAAGCGTGATGTGTGGGAAAAGTCGCAGGCACAGTGGAAATCGGCGCCGGAATGGCGGTCGGAGACGACGGAATTGTCGAACTGTCGTGCCAACTCCGCCAATTTGGGATGAACTACGGACTCCAGAAGATGATGGGCTGTAGTTGCGAACCGTTCACGCTGATCCAACATCTCCTTCATCGTGTTGTCGATCAGCTTTTGCCTCTCCGCAAGTTCGTGCCGGTGCCTGTCAAGGCGCTTACGAATCTTATCCGATAGTTGTTCGACCTCTGCCATAATGGTTCCTCCCTGGCCCGATAACCGTCGGGCCTCGTCAGTCCCGAAACGTGGCGTGACACTCGTTGCACTTTTCTTCGGCTTTCCTGAAGGCAGCCGCGGCTCCCGCAATATCACCCCTTTTCGCCAGAGTCGCCGATGTTGTCACCCCCAAGCCAAAAGCATCGGCCATATTCCTGAACGTGCCGATTTTTTTCAGGTTCTTGTGGGGCTTCGCTTTTTTCAAGTCGGGAATGGTCGCCAGTATCTTTCCGGCCTCAATCTCAACCGTTGCGGCATCCCCCCTCCCCAGAGCTCCGTTGATCTTTGCCTGAAGCTGGGCATACATGGGCATCATCTTGTGGAGCTTGACCATCTGGGCGTCATGGTGTTTTGTCCCGTGCGTCTCTCCCTCATGGGCGAAGGCGCTTCCTTGGGCGAGCAGTATAATGCAGCTCACGAGTACTGCTGCTTTTCCCATCAATCGTCTCCTCTAGAATTATATCAGTGTTCCCTCACGTCCAGCGAAAACTCTCCGGTTGCTTCAGCGGACCGGCCGATCTTGTCCACAACCTTCCAGCGCACCTTCACCGGCATCCCCGCTTTGTAGAGTGACGGCTCCTTCGGCTTCAGGACCGCCGCCATGTCGAAGACCGAATGGTAGACCTCGCCCTCGAACAGCTTCCCCTCCCCGTCGGTCATCCGCAGCTCCTTGATCTCCACCGGCCGGTCGAAGAAGGCGTTCACCTCTTCGACCTCCTTCGCTCCCTTGTCCTTCATGGCGGTGATGCTTAAAAGGCGTGGTGGGGCGGGAGACAGGACGACGTTTTCTTCCGGTTTCAGCGGTTGCCGTTCCAGACCTCCATGACCGAGGAACGTTCCGACCTCCCTGCCGTCCACCGCGCCGCGCTCCTTCCCTTCGACCTGCACCCGCACCTCTCTGATTCCGCTGAACTGGGAAAAGGTGAGGGCAACGGCGTCGAGCAGCGCCTTTTCTATCGTGGCATCGGCCTTCGAGGCAAGAATCTCCTTACTGAAGTTCACGGTGATGACTCCACTTTGCTCAGAAAGGCCGAGAATGCGCGTTCCGGCAGCGAACGGCTGGAGGAATTCACCCCGATAGCTCCCCACGTCCATACCGCCGAGCAAACGCTCAACGGCCACCTTCTTGAGGGAACTCTGGTCGAAGGTGAAGAACGGAAACGGCACCACCCTCCCCCGTTCCCGAGCTGAGGGGAAATAGATGACGAATGCGTAGCAGGTTCCCTTGTCGGTTGTCGGAGCGGTGCCGAAATACTTTTCGTACGCCGCAGTGGCCGAAACACGAACCTGTTTCTGCGGTACATTCTTTTGCTCCTTGGAGCAACCGGCCAAGGCAACCAGAACAATGATTGCCACCAACAATAAGCGAATCTTTCCCATGAAGGACTCCTGGCACTAAGAAAAAGGGGCGGCCCGACAGCCGCCCCCTTGAGCCGACTTAGCGCGGCCTTTGTAGAACTTTGAGTGTTTCGTTGGCTTCCTTGAGCTTTTTCTCAAGCGTCTTGAGCTCTTCGAGAGTGTAGGTGGTTGCACCCTTCTCCTTGATTTCTGTCTGGATCTTGCCGATCCGCTGCTGGATGCTGTCCACTTCCTGGGCGCAGTTCCTCAGAAGCATTTCGCATTCTTTTTCGCATTGCTCGGCTGACTGATCATGCGAGGGGCCATGCTCCATTGCAAAGGCAGGGACCGAGGCAAACAGCGATACGGCCATCAGGGCCACAAACATTTTTTTCATGACGGGCTCCTCCTTCTTTTTGTGTTTTGCCCTCACCTTACTTCACTTCATACCAGAACTTCGCGCTCCGCACCTTGCCGTCGGCCAGCTTGAACTTGGCCATGACGCCGTACTTCCCTTTCTTGGAGAGGTCGAAATCGGCACCAAAGTGACCCTGCATCCCCATAAGATCCTTCATTTGATCGGACTTGTCGGGGCCCTGGACTTTAACCTTCACCTCACCTTCCGTCAGCGCCTTTCCGGACTTGGCGTCCTTGAATTCGACGGCGATGTGGTGAGTTTCCTTCATATCCTTGGGCATCTCCATCTTCATGGCCTTCATGTGATCTTTCATGCTCATCACCTTGAAGGTGGCCTTGACGCCGTCCACTACTTCCTGATGGGCGATGTCCCCTTTGTGCTCCATGTGCGAACCGTGATCCATCTTCATGGAACTATGATCCATCTCCGCGTGGGAAACGAGGGGGGCCGCCAGGGCCAGCGTTGCGACTGCGATGACTGCTGCGAGTTTCTTCATTGTTCTTTCTCCTTTGTCTTTTGTGGTGAAGGGACGCCATGTGATGCGCCCACAGTGTGTCAGTGTTTCATTCCCGAATACTTAAGTTTCCCCTTCTTCAGGTCACGTTTCTTCATCAGCACGAAGATGACCGGGGTCATGATGAGGACGTGGATGGCCGAGGAGATCATCCCGCCGATCATGGGGGCCGCGATCGGCTTCATGACGTCGGCGCCGGTGCCGCTGGACCACATGATCGGGACGAGGCCGAGGAGGGCCACCGCCACGGTCATGAGCTTGGGGCGCAGCCGCAGCACCGCCCCCTCGAAGGTGGCGTCGTAGATGTCCTGCTCGGTGCACGGCCCGTTGATCAGCTTCTTGTCCAGGGCTTCGTGGAGGTAGATGACCATCACCACCCCGGTCTCCACGGCGATGCCGTAGAGGGCGATGAAACCGACCCAGACCGCCACCGACATGTTGTAGCCGAGGGCCTTCACCAGGTAGACGCCACCCACCAGGGCGAAGGGGACCGAGAGCATGACCATGCTCGCCTCCAGGGCCGAGTGGAAGGTGAAGTAGAGGAGGATGAAGATGATCAGCATCCCCGCCGGCACCAGGATCTGGAGGCGCTGTTTGGCCCGGACCTGGTTCTCCCACTGTCCCGACCAGGCCACGTAGTAGCCCGGTGGAAGCTTGAGGTTCTTTTCGAGGACCGTCTTCGCCTCCCCCACGAAGCCCCCCATGTCGCGCCCCCGCACGTTGAGGAAGACGATGGAGCGGAGCAGCCCCCCTTCGCTGTTGATCTCCGGCGCGCCGGTGGAGACCTTCAGCTTCGTCACCAGCGAGAGCGGCACCTGGGCGCCGTTCATGCCCCCCACGAGGATCCGCTGGATGGCCGGGATGCTGTCCCGGTAGTCGCGCATGTAGCGGATCCGGATCGGGAAGCGGTTGCGCCCCTCCACCGAGGTGGAGAGCATCTCCCCTCCCAGGGCGGTTTCGATGACGTCCTGGATGTCACCGACCTTGACCCCGTAGCGGGCCGCGGCCTCCCGGTCGACGTCGATGTCGATGTAGTTGCCGCCGGTAACCCGCTCGGCCACTACGTCGGCCGCGCCAGGAACGGTCTTCAGGATTCCTTCGGCCTGGACCGCCAGGTCTTTCAGGACGTTCAGGTCGTTGCCGAAGATCTTTACCCCCAGATCGGTCCGCACCCCGGTGGAGAGCATGTTGATCCGGTTGATGATCGGCTGGGTCCAGCCGTTTCTGACGCCGATCTGCTGGAGCTTGGCGTCCAGCTCGGAGACGATGTCGGCCTTGGTGACCCCGGGTCGCCACTTATCCTTCGGCTTCAGGATGATGATCGACTCGAACATGGAGACCGGCGCCGGGTCGGTGGAGGTCTCCGCCCGTCCCACCTTGCCGAGGACGTGCTCCACCTCGGGCTGGCTCTTGATGATGGCGTCCTGCACCTGGATCAGCCGTTTCGCCTCGGTGATGGAGACGTTGGGGAGGGTCACCGGCATGTAGAGGAGCGACCCCTCGTCCAGCGGCGGCATGAACTCGGAGCCGAGCGACATGAACATGGGCACGGCAATGGCCAGGGCCACGAGGTTAAGGGCGATGGTGGTCTTCTTCCACTTCAGCACCCACCGGATCACCGGCGAGTAGAGCCGGATGAAGAACATGGATACCGGGTTGGCGCTCTCCGGCGGCATCTTCCCCCGCATGAAGAAGTACATGAGGACCGGCACCAGCGTAATGGCGATGAAGGCCGACCCCACCATGGAGAAGGTCTTGGTGAAGGCGAGGGGGTGGAACATCTTCCCTTCCTGCCCCTCTAGGAGGAAGACCGGCACGAAGGAGAGGACGATGATGGCGAGGGAGAAGAAGATGGCGCGCCCCACCTGCTTGGCGCTGGCGATGATCACCTCCAGCCGCTTCTCCTTCCGCTCCTCCGGCGGCAGTTCGGAGAGGTGCCGGTAGCAGTTCTCCACCATGATGACCCCGGCGTCCACCAGCACGCCGATGGCGATGGCGATCCCCCCCAGGGACATGATGTTGGAGGTGACCCCCATGAGCTTCATGGTGATGAACGAAATCAGCACCGCGATGGGAAGGGTCAGCACGATCACCAGGGAGCTCTGGAAGTGGAGGAGGAAGGCGAGGATGACCAGGGAGACCACCACCGATTCTTCCAGCAGTGAGTGTTTCAGGGTGTCGATGGCCCGCGCGATCAGGTCGGAGCGGTCGTAGGAGACCATGATCTTCACGCCGGGGGGAAGCCCCTTCTCCAGGGAGGTGATCTTCTCCTTCACCCGGTCGATGACATCCTTGGCGTTCTCGCCGTAGCGCATGACCACGATGCCCCCCACCGCCTCCCCCTGGCCGTTCATGTCGAGGAGTCCGCGGCGGATGGCGCCCCCAAGCTGCACGGTGCCGAGGTTTTTCACATAGACCGGGGTGCCGCGCATGTCGGCACCCACCACGATATCCTCCAGGTCCTTGGGAGACTTGATGTACCCCTTGCCCCGGATCAGGTACTCGGCGTCGGCCTGCTCCAGGAGTCTCCCTCCCACGTCGTTGTTGGAGCGCTTCACCGCCTCCATCACCTGATCGACCTTGATGTTATAGGCAAAGAGCCGGTTGGGGTCCAGGTCGATCTGGTACTCGCGGACAAACCCGCCGATGGAGGCCACCTCGGCCACGCCGGGAACGGTGTTCAGCTGGTAGCGGACGAACCAGTCCTGCAGGGTCCGGAGCTGCTCCAGGTCATACCCTTTCCCCTCCAGGGTGTACCAGAAGACGTGGCCGACGCCGGTGCCGTCGGGGCCCAGGGTCGGTACCACCCCCGACGGCAGGAGCGAGGCGGCGTAGTTGAGGCGCTCCAGCACCCGGGTCCGGGCCCAGTAGATATCGGCCTTGTCCTCGAAGATGACGTAGATCATGGAGAAGCCGAAGGCGCTCGATGCCCGGACGGCGCGCACCTGCGGCAGCCCCTGGAGGTTCACCGCCAGGGGATAGGTCACCTGGTCCTCCACCACCTGGGGGGAACGGCCGGGATATTCGGTGAAGACGATCACCTGGTTGTCGGAGAGGTCCGGGATGGCGTCCACCGGCGTCTTGTAGACCGCCCAGACCCCCGCGGCGACAATCAGGGCGAAGATCATCATGATGATGATGCGATTTCTCGCGGAATAGTCGATGATTTTTTCGATCATGGAGATAAATCCTCAGTACTGAGATGCAATGCAGATATCATTTACATTTTCATGTCATCCATGCTCATCCCGCCGTTTTTCTTCGGAGCTGCGGGGGCTCCTCCATGCCCTTCGTGTCCCCCCTGCGCCGGAGCAGCCCCTTTTTCTTCCGGCTTCATCCCCGGCATCCCTTCATGCCCGGCATGGCCGCCGCCGGTCCCCTTGAGTTGTGCTTCGGAATCGATCAGGTACGCGCCGCTCGCCGCCACCTTCTCGCCCGGCTTCACCCCGGAGAGGACCTGGAGCATATCCCCTACCCGGGCGCCGACCTTCACCTCCCGGGGCTCGAACATCCCCGGCTTCATCTCCACCCAGGCCACCTGCCGCGTCCCGGTATCCATCACCGCCGCCACCGGAACGGTGACGGCGCTGCCGAGCGGCACCTTGACCGAGGCGTTCACAAACATGTCCGGCTTGAGCTTCAGGCCGGGGTTGGGAAGCTCGACCCGCACCTTGACCGTCCGGGTCTTGGGGTCGAGGAACGGGTAGACGAACGACACCCGGCCGGAGAAGGTCTTGCCGGGCCACGACTGGGAGATGATCTCCACCCGCTGGCCGAGCTTGATGAAGGAGAACTCGTTCTCGTAGACCTCCACCTCCACCCAGACGGTGGAGAGGTCGGCGATGTTGAAGAGGGGGTCCCCCGTGTTCACGTACTGCCCTTCCACGGCGACCTTTTCGATCACCACGCCGGAGAGGGGGGTGTAAATCGGCAGCCGGATGTTGGGCTGGCCGGCCTTCTCCAGACCGGCGATCTGGTGTTCCTTGACCCCCATGAGGAGGAGCCGCTGCCGGGCCGACGCCACCAGCCCCTCCCCCCCCTGGGAGATGGAGGCGATGGGGGAATCCTTGAGCCGGTCGCGGCTGCGGAGCGCCAGGAGGTATTCCTGCTGGGCCGAGACGAGATCGGGGGAATAGACCTCGGCCACCGGTCTCCCCTTGGAGACGTAGGCGCCGACGGTATTCACGTAGAGCTTGTCGATGCGCCCCGCCACCCACGCGGTGACCTTCGCCTGGCGGGACTGGTCGTACTGCACGATGCCGACGGCATTCACCTCCTTGGTGAGGGGGATCGTCTTCGCCTCCACGGTGGCGACGTTGGCCATCACCTGCTGGGTGGGGGAGAGGGAGACGTGGCCGAGCATCTCGAGCTCTTTGGCATTGGCTTGGGCCCCCTCCACCTTCTTGATGAGCTCCATGCCGCAGATGGGGCAGGTGCCGGGCTTGTCCTTGATGATGAAGGGATGCATGGCGCAGGTGTAGAGAACCTGCCCCTGGGCGGTCTTTTCTCCCTGTTTCCCCCCCTTTGCGGCCCCATCCTTCTGGTGCTGCCACAGGTAGTACCCGCCGCCCGCCGCGGCCAGGAGAATGACTGCCACCGGAACTGCAACCTTCGCGCTCAATTTCATGATCGTACCTCTCGGATTATGGGAAATGTTCAAGACATACCTGGTTGGCGATACGGGTGCCGCCGGATATCCCCTACTGCTGCAGATCCTTGCCCACCAGGGCCTCGAGCTGGGCGAGGCGCATCTGGTACTCGGTTAGGGACTCGTAATAGTCGCGCTCCAGGTTGAAGAGGGTCAGCCGGTTGTCAAGCAGCGTGAGGAAGTCGACCTTGTTCACCCGATAGCCGATGGTGGCCGACTCCAGCGACTGCTCCGCCTGGGGGATGATCCCGCTCTTGTAGAGTTTGGCGAGCTTCTCCCGCTGCTCCAGTTGAGCCAGGTTGTCGGCAATTCCAAAGTTGATGCTGTTCTGCAGCGTGTTCAGTTCCGCCGTCGCCATGGCGATCTCGGCCGAGGAGTCCCGCACCATGGCATGGCGCCGTTCCCGCTGGATCGGGAGATTGAAGGTGAGCCCCACGCTGTACATATCGTACCCGACTTCCATTTCACTGGTGGGGTCCCGCTGCATGTACTCAAGAGAGAGATTCACGTCGGGGTAGAACTCCTTCTCCGCCAAGCGGTGCCCCGCCTCCCCCTTCTCGATCTGGGCGTGCAGGCTCTTGAACATCGGCCGGTTCTCCCCCGCCATGGCCCGGAGCTGCTCGGGAGACCAGGCGAACGGCTTCAGTTCGAAGTCGGCGACCGGTCCCACCGGCGTCTCGGCAGGACGGAAGAGCAGCGTGTTCAGGGTCGCCTGGAGGCTCTTGCGCCGCTGCTCCAGGGTGATCTGCATGCTGAACATCTTCGAGCGCTCCGCCTGGGCCTTGAAGACATCCTGCTGGGCCCCCTGCCCCACCGAGTATTTCGTCTCGGCCAGGGCGATGAAGTCGTCCATGATCCGGATGTTCTTCCCGACGATCTCCCGCTCCTTGTCGGTCATGAAGAGCTGGTAGTACGTCTCCTTCACCATCCGGGCCAGCTCCAGCTTCCGCTCCTCCACCTGCCACCTGAGGGACTCGGCCTCCTTGGCTGCCACCTCGGCCTTCAGGTCACGCTTTCCCCAGAACGGGAGCTGCTGCGAGATGCCGATCACCCGCTGGCTCATGGGATCGCGCCGCGAGTTGAAGGGATCGCGCACCAGAAAGTTCTGCATCTTGAGCATGAGCATCGGGTCATCGAGGGCGCCCGCCTGGGCCACGCGGTTGCGGAACATCTCCCAGCGGGCTTGGGACGCCTTCAGCTCGGGGTTGTTGGCGAGGGCGGTCTCGACGAGTTTCGGCAGATCTTCGGACGGTTTCGTCTCCCCGGCCGGCGCCCGGTACGGAACAGCCAGCGCGACGAGAAGCATGAGACCGGCGGTGAATCGTGATTTCATGGGTTCTCCTGGGAACATGGATTCGAGTTCATGGCAATACACGACCCGTGCCAGATGATTATTGTACTGATTTTATTGAATATTTTACGTGATCGGCGATACTGAGAGCGTTTAAGGCGTGGAATATTCCACAGGCGTTTCATGATATTCCGCAACGGGCAGCACGAGCGGCACATCTCTTCCCTATCGGATGGGCAGTGCACAATCTTTAAAGCTTAAGCGCTATCATGAAAAAATCCAGTCGTCCACTTCCTGCTGAAGATTCAAAAAAAAAACACCGTACGCAAGGGAAAAATCGTTCCAATGCGTACGGTGCAGATCCCAGTCCCAGGGGGGTACCGGGTCTTTTCCTTTGTTCTGCCAGTGTTCTAGATGCGGTTCATTCTCCGGGCTGCCTCCATGAGCTCGCCCCGGAAGTCGGGATGAGCCACATTGATCAGATTCATGGCTCGCTGCTTGGCGGTCTGGCCCCGGAGCTTGGCAACCCCGAACTCGGTCACCACGTGATCCACGTCGTTCTTGCTGGTGGTGACCGAAGAAGCCGGCGTCAGGCTCGGCACGATGCACGAAAGCGTTCCGTTCTTCGCGGTTGCCGACGTGCAGATGAAGGCCTTGCCGCCGCGGGACCTGTTGGCGCCCCGGGCAAAGTCGGCCTGCCCGCCGGTGCCGCTCCACTGCAGGTGCCCGAAGGATTCAGAGCAGCACTGCCCCAGGAGATCCACCTGAATGGTGGCGTTAATGGCGACCATGTTGTCGATCTGGCCAATGACGTACGGGTCATTAACGTAGTCCACCGGATGCATCTCGATCGTCGGGTTCTCGTTCATGAACCCGAATACTTTCTGCGTTCCCAGGGCAAAGGTCCCGACGGTCTTGCCGCGGTGGATGGTCTTGCGGGAGTTGTTTACCGCGCCGGCGAGCATCAGATCGACGATGCCGTTGGAAATCAGCTCGGTATGAATTCCGAGGTCCTTCTTCTTGAGCAGTGCCTGGCAGACCGCGTTGGGAATGCCGCCCCACCCCATCTGGACTGTTGATCCGTCATCGATCATTTCCGCAATGTAGCCGCCGATGGCCTCTTCTACCGGTGATATGGGGGGGATATCAAGCTCCTTGAGCGGCTCGTCGCACTCGATGATATGGGTAACTTCCGAGATGTGGATATGACAGTTGCCGTGGGTGCGGGGGCACTGGGGGTTCACCTGCACCACCACCTTCCCGCCGGTCTGTACCGCTTTCCTCACCGCTTCCATGGTGTAGCCCACGGAGAGGCTGCAGGTGAAGTAGCCATACTCATCCATGGGGGAAACGACGGTTCCCGCCATGTCGACGGGCCAGTAAGCGCTCAGCAGTTTGGGGACCTCACTGAAGTGGTTCGGTACGAAGTCGGCCCACCCCTTCTGGACCGCTTCACGGGAGACGTGGCTGGTGAACCAGGCGTTTACCTTGATGTGCGGAACCGAATCCTCGGTGAAATAATCGGGACAGAGGTGATGCTGCTGGTTGACGACCACCCCTTCCAGCCCCCGCTTGCGCGCCGCCAACGCTCTGACGAAGAGGGTCGGTTCGCCTACGCCGAGAGGAAAGCAGAGGTGGTCACCGGACCTGACGATTGATGCCGCTTCTGCCGCTGTGCAGAGTTTCTGCTGGTACTCCTGCTGGAAATTCTGTTTGGTAAGTGTGACAACGTTCACGGCTGATACCTCCCTTGTGGATAGTTTTGTATGACAACCACATACACATCCTTGGACAGTTACCTTTCAGGGGTTACGCTGACGCTTCAGCCGTCATTGTTACAAACTACATAGCAAGCCTGATACCAAACGCTGTTATTTTAAAATCAAAACTACTAATCCGGCATCTCCCTGAAAATCCATGACTTTTACCAACCAGGCACCATAACCGCTGAAACTTGCGGCAGTTACAAGTCAACTCGTGTTGTCACCCCCAAAACGGTACATAATTGCAACAAACCGATACATCGTTACCTATCAAATAGTTGTGCTTAATTGACAGGCACTCATCCATTTGTCAACTTTTGTTTACTTTTCCCTGGTTTATTATTTGTTGCGACGAACTGATGCGGGCGGGCATGGAAATAGTTGCAGCCTCTTATCTGCAGAACAAAAACCATATTGCAAAACAGTGTTTACTACAGGATGGAGGAACCGGAAGGTTGGTGGTGGTGGGGGACTTTCTGGCCTGGGTCGGCGCGATCTGTTCAGACTTCGTCGCCGGCCTCGCCGGCATACTTGTGCAGTTTCTTGTAGAGCCCCTGCCGGGAGATCCCCAACAGCTGGGCGGCCTGGACCTTGTTTCCGTGGCTGAACCCAATGGCCTCGTGAATAAGCAGTTTCTCAAAGTCATCGACAATCTGGCCGATGTCCTTTTTGCCGAGGTTGGCGCGGATGAACTCCTCGGCTCCCCGTGCAGTAACGTCGGAGGACTCCATTCCTTCACGGGGAAAGAGGCGACAAAGCTGTTCGGGGAGATGCTCCCTCCTGATCAGCGGTCCGATGATCACGTTGAACGCGCTTTCTATCACATTACGAAGCTCACGGATGTTCCCGGGCCAGTCATAGCGTCTTACCACATCCCATGCCTCGTCATCGAGCCCCTGCACGTCAAGTCCGAATTCGGCATTGAACTTGCCGATAAAACTGCTGACGAGGAATGGGATATCTTCCATCCGCTCGCGAAGCGGCGGTATGGCGAGGGTCACCACGTTGAGCCGATAGTAGAGATCTTCCCTGAATCTTCCTTCCTTGACCTGCTGCTCCAGGTTGCTGTTGGTGGCCGCCACCACCCGGACATCAACACTCCGCGAGTTTGAGCACCCCAGCGGCGTCAGCTCCCTCTCCTGCAGCAGCCGCAGCATCTTGGCCTGCATGTAGAGGGGCATGTCACCGATCTCGTCAAGGAAGATGGTGCCGGTATGGGCCTGCTCGAACCTTCCGAGCTGCCCCCCCCTCTTGGCGCCGGTGAAGGCCCCCTCCACATAACCGAACAGCTCCGACTCCAGAAGGTGCTCAGGAATGGCGGCGCAGTTCATGCTGACGAAGGGGGCATAACGCCGGGTGCTGGCGGAGTGGATGGCATGGGCGAAAAGCTCCTTGCCGGTGCCGCTCTCCCCGCGCAGGAGGATGTTGGAGGTCTTGAGGGCGACTCTCAGCAGGATCTCCTTCAACTCCACTATCTTTCTGCTCTGGCCGACGATACTGTTGATGTCGTACTTGAAATGGATCTCGGTGCCCGGAACGTTTCGATGCTGTTTCCGCGGGCCCGCCGCGGCCTGGAGGCGGTTGGCAATGAGGGTGATCTCCCGTATGTCGCTGAAGAGGATCTTTCCAACGCAGCCGATGACCCTCCCCTCCTTGAGGAGGGGAAAGATGCTGGCGTAGACCTGTTTGCCGTTCAGGTAATGGGGGATGCCGATCTCCGGCTTGCCGGTTTCCATGACCATTGGCATGCGCGAGGGCTGGGAATTGTTGGAATAGGCCTCGTGGACATGCTTGCCGATCATCGCCTGGGGGGTCGTATCGAAGAGCCTGGCGAACGACTGGTTGACCAGGACCACGATCCCCTTGCGGTCGACGACGATAATGCCGTCGTGGTCGAAATTCAGGAAGGAATTGGTCGAACGGAGAATTTCACCCAGCTCGTCGCTGGAGCCGGTAACATCTTCGGGGAGCACTCGCAGGAGTGACAGCACCCCTCCGGCAAGCCGGTCATCTTCGAGAATCGGCACGTAATCGCAGACCATGCGCCGTGCGTTCACCCGTATGAGCTGATTGCTGAAACCGATACCGCTTCGCATGAGGTTGCCGAGATTCGCCAGATCGAAGAGCTCGCCGACCCTCCTGCCCAGGAGGTTGTCCGGAACAATGCCGATCATCCGTGAAGCGGTCCCGTCGAGGGAAACGATGCCGAGGTCTGCGTCCAAACGGAGAATCCCCGCGCTGCCGGGATCCCCTTGTTTGTCTTCGTTCGCCCCCCCCATTGCACAATCATCGGCACATTTCATATGAACCTTCTCTCTGGCACGCAGCACGGGCTGATGTGTATTTTTTCAGTATATGCAGGAGGTTAAGTTTTTGTCAATTATTCAAACGCTTTTCTATAATTGCGAATACTGCAATTATACACCCTCCAGTGCGCGACCGAGAAATCTCACAGGGTTGTCGCAGAAAACCTGTGCCTCGATTTCTTCCGGCAATCCCAGCTCCTTCACCATGCTGATGTAGTCGAGAACCATTCCGGCCTGGTAGAGAAAGGCATCGGAGCCGAAGCAGACCCGGTCGGGATAGTGCATGATGAAGTCGCGGTAACTTGCGGGATTGTTCCGTATGTGAGGCAGGAGGTTGGCAACGTCGGTAAAGACATTGGGATAGCGGTCGAGAAACGCACAGAAAGCCTTGCGTCCGATGCCCAGGTGGGGGAAATTGACCCGTACCCGCGGGAAATCGTCCAGCAGAGCCTTCATCGTGTCGCCGTACCGCCGGGCGTCCATGTGATAGAGAAGCGGCAGGTCATGCTCCTCGGCGTAGGCGAACAACTCCCATTCCCGGCGGCGATACTGTTCGAGGCTGATGCCGAGGGTCTCGGGGACGTTGCCGACACCGAGGTCGTTTTCGTTGTCGGGAAGATATATCCCCTTGATCCCCCGGAATCCCTGCCGGACAAAGCCATCGAGGGTTGTTGCCACATCGCCCCGGATATAGCGCGTATCCACAAGCGGCAGCAGCATCTCTCCAGACCGGGCGGCCAGCGCCAGCAGGTCATCCGCTTCGTTGAAACAGGGGTCACCCTGGTTGTCGACATAATCGGGAACCAGGTTCCAGATGATATCCCGGTCCTGATCCGTGGTCACCATCCCGGCCACTGTCAGCCGGGCGACACCTTCCCGGCGCAACAGCGCCAGATCCCGGGCAACCACCTCCCCGTGCTGCTGCCCGACAAAGCAATGCAGATGAACATCGATGATCTCCGGCACCATGATCCTCCCCCCCTACCAGAGCTTTGTGCGAAGCGACCCGGATATCCGGCTCCCAAAAAGCAAAAGAGGTGACATGCTCTCCATGTCACCTCTCTTCTTTCGCCTATACGCGTTCGAAGATCGTCGCGATTCCCTGTCCGACCCCGATACAGAGGGAGACAAGCCCGTAGCGGGAGCCCCGGCGCTTCATCTCGTGGATCAGCGTCGCAGTGATGCGGGCGCCGGTGGAGCCGAGGGGGTGGCCGATGGCGATGGAACCGCCGTTGACGTTCACCTTGGCCGGGTCGATCCCCAGTTCGCGGATGCAGGGGATGGACTGGGCGGCAAAGGCCTCGTTCAGCTCGAAGAGGTCGATATCCTCGATCTTCAGGCCGGCCCGCCGCAACACCTTCTGGACTGCCGGGATGGGACCGAGCCCCATGTACGAAGGATCACAACCGGCCACCGCGCTGGCGACAACCCTCACCAGCGGCTTGTAACCGAGCTTCTTGGCGGTTTCGGCCTCCATCAGGAGGAGCGCTGCCGCGCCGTCGTTGATGCCGCTGGAGTTGCCGGCGGTGACGGTGCCCTCCTTTCTGAAGGCTGCCGGCAACTTGGCCAGCTGCTCCATGGTGACGTCGTTGCCCCGGGGGAATTCATCCCTGGAGACGATGATGGGGTCACCCTTCTTCTGGGGAATGACGACGGGAACGATCTCGTCATTGAACTTCCCGGCAGCGTCGGCGGCAGCCCATTTCCGCTGGGTTTCAAGGGCAAACTCGTCCTGCTCCTGACGTGTGAGGCCGTAGCGCACCGCCACGTTCTCGGCGGTTTCGCCCATTCCTTCCTTGGCATACGGTTCGGTCATCTTGGGGTTGGTGAACCGCCAGCCAATGACCGTGTCAAACACCTTGATGTCGCGGGAGAACGCCGAATCGGCCTTGGCCATGACAAAGGGGGCGCGGGTCATGGATTCGGTGCCGCCGGCGATGAACACATCCCCCTCGCCCACCTTGATCGCCTGGGCAGCACTGTTGATGGCGTTCAGGCCCGAGGCGCAGAGACGGTTGATGGTCTGCCCCGCAACCGAATAGGGGAGACCGGCCAGGAGCGCCGCCATCCGGCCCACGTTCCGGTTGTCCTCGCCCGCCTGGTTGGTGCAGCCGAGCACCACGTCCTCAACCAGGTTCGGGTCGAGGTTGTTACGCTTCACCAGTTCGGAAATGCAGTGGGCTGCCAGGTCGTCCGAGCGGACATTTTTCAGGGCGCCGTTGAATTTTCCCACCGGCGTCCGTACAGCATCGACGATTACTGCTTCACGCATTGGAACCTCCATTGCTTATTGATATTCTGTTGAGGCCTCGGATCAGATGTACTGGCCGCCATCCACCTTGATGCACTCGCCGGTGATGTGGCGGGACTTCTCGGAGCAGAGGAAGGTGACCAGCCAGGCAACCTCTTCCGGCTTCCCCATGCGGCCGAGGACGATATCGGCCAGGGACTTCTGCTTCACATCCTCCGGCAGGGCCGCCATCATTTCGGTCTCGATCAGGCCGGGAGCGATGGCGTTGCAGTTGACGTTGGATTTGGCCAGTTCGCGGGCAAGGGCCTTGGTCAGGCCGATGATGCCGGCCTTGGCGGCGGAGTAGTTGGTCTGGCCGAACTTGCCGCGCATACCGTTGATGGAGGTGACGTTGACGATCTTGCCGCTCCCCTGCTCCTTCATCAGCGGGGCAACGGCGCGGCAGTAGTTGAAATACCCCTTCAGGTTGATGGCGAGACACTCGTCCCACTGCTCCTCGGTCATCTTCCAGATGACGGCGTCACGGTTGACGCCGGCGTTGTTCACCAGGATGTCCACACTGCCGAACTCGGCCGCCACCTTCTCCACCATCGCCTGGGCATCCTTGAAGCTGGCCACGTCGGCCTGGACCGCTACGGCCCTCTGCCCCATCTTATGGATTTCGGCACAGATGGCGTTGGCCTCTTCGCTGTGCTTCCGGTAGTTGATGGCGACGTTGGCACCATTTTTCGCCAGGTCCAGCGCGATGGCGCTGCCGATACCGAGACTGGCTCCGGTAACAATTGCATTCTTTCCTTTGAGCTCCATGTACTCCTCCTTTTGACTCTGCGGGTTGGGTTGTTATTCGACGATAGTGCTATCTGGCCGGGTGCACAAATTTTCAATATTATAGTAAATAAGTACTTCAATACCTATTTAATGTCAACAAGAATTTACGCCTCTTTTCTTGCCCCCTCTCAATTATCGAAATCAGACACTTCCGACTTCCGGAACAGTGCTGCGCAGGGAATAACTGTTTGGTTTTACTGATTCAAGGTTTAACCGGGGATATTGAAGGGGCGATTGTCCGGAGGACGAACTGCCTGCGTACCGATACGGTGACACCCGCCAGACTTTGTGTCCCTGGCACGAGCGACTCTCCCGCGAATCCGGCTTCAAAAATAGCCGAGCTGGCTGGAAATTTCCTCCGCTCCCCTTTTCGCAAGCGGAATAAGTATCTCGTTAAGCCGGTCGCCGCTGAACCGGGTGATCGGCCCCGGAAGAACAACCGCCCCGACGACATTGGAGCTGTAATCTCGAACAGGAACCCCGACGCAGGAGACTCCCGCTTCCATCTCTTCCTGATTGACGGCATACCCCTGGCGCTTCACCTGCTGGAGATGCACCCGAAAGCGTGCAGGGGAGGTAATCGTATGGGGGGTGCTCCGCTCAAGCCGGTGGTCTGACAGAAACTTTTCCACCCTTTCTTCAGGAAGGTGCGCCAGCTGTGCCTTTCCGGCGGCTGTGCAGTGGGCAGGAAGCCAGATGCCGATGGGGGGTACTACCCGTACCGGCTGGCTGCACTCCACCGCATCGAGGCAGACAATGGAAAATTCCCTCAATACCGCCAGGCAGACCGTTTCGTTGCATTCCCTGACCATGGCCTCCATGGTCGGTCTCGCCCTGCTGACGAGCCTCATCTGCCGGGCAACCATCCGGCTGAGGTGAAAGGCCTTGAGGCCGAGCCGGTAGCTGCCGGTGGCGGTGTTATGCTCAATGAATCTCCTGGATTCCAGGGTGGCCAGGAGCCGGAACACGTTGTTCTTGGGAAGGTTGAGGCGCCTTCCCAGCTCGCTCAGGCTCAGTTCGCCGGCATCGCCCCGGAACTGCTCCAGGAGCTCAAAGGCGTGGTCCACCGATTTGATCAACGGCACCGTTTTGTTTTTTGTCTTCATGGTTCGTGTTCCATGGCCGCTGTCTGATACGGAACTGCCAAACCAAGGAAACTCCCCCGGCAGAGCCGGGGGATTCCCCTTACGCCATGGCCTCGGCCATGACCTCAGCAATGTCCTTCACCCGCACCTGTTCGACCCCTTCGTCCTTCAGGCCATCTTCCATCATGGTCATGCAGTAGGGGCAGCTGACGCAGAGGGTGTCGGGCTGCTGCCTGAGGGCTTCCTTCACCCGCTCGAGGTTGATCCGGCTCCCGATCTGCTCCTCCATCCACATCCGTCCACCGCCGGCACCGCAGCAGAAACCGTTCTCCTGGTTGCGCTCGAACTCGGCCGGGGCTTTTCCCGTGGCGGCCTTGAGGACGGCCCGGGGCGCCTCGAAGGTGTCGTTGTGGCGCCCCAGGTAGCAGGAGTCGTGGAAGACGACCTTCCCCTGATCGGCCTGCTTGGGGAGCTTCAGCTTACCCTGCTCCACCAGCTTTGCGATCAGCTGGCTGTGGTGGAGCACCTCGATTTCCAGCCCGTACTGCCTGTAGTCGTTCTTCAGAGTGCTGAAGCAGTGGGGGCACTGGGTGACGATCCGGGTAACCCCCCGCTCCTTGAAGAGGGCCACGTTCTCCTTGGCCATCTTGTCGAAGACGAACTCGTTCCCCAGGCGCCGCACGCTGTCGCCGCAGCACTGCTCTTCCCGCCCCAGGATCCCCCAGGAGACCCCGGCCTTGTCCAGGATCGTGGCCAGGGCAACGGTGACGTGCTTGGCGCGGCTGTCAAAGGAACCGGCGCACCCCACAAAGAAGAGGTAGTCGGTCTCCCCCGCCTTGAAGGGGCGCTCCCCCAGCTGCGCGGCCCATTTGCCACGGTCCGACGGGGCGATCCCCCAGGGGTTGCTCCGCTGCTCCATGTTCTCGAAGAGGTTCAGGAGCTCCTCGGGAAACCGCGCCTTCTCCTGCACCAGATGGCGACGCATCTTGACGATCTTCGGCATCTGCTCGATCAACACCGGGCAGACGCTCGTGCAGGCTCCGCAGGTGGTGCAGGACCAGAGCGCATCCTCGTGATTGGACCCCTCCCCTCGCGGGCCGATCAGCGGGACAATCCCACGGTCCCCCTTTTTCAGGGCCGCACCGTTATCCATGAGATTCACCTTGATATCGTGGACGATGCGGCGGGGGTTCAGGGGCTTGCCGGTGTTGTGGGCCGGGCAGAGATCCTGGCAACGGCCGCATTCGGTGCAGGAGAGGCTGTCGAGGAGATCTTTCCAGCTGAACTGCTCCACCGCGCTCACCCCGAAGCGGTTCCCCTTCTTGAACTCTTCCCGGGGCTGGACATTGGGCTTCTCCAGGCTGCGGAAATAGCAGTTGGGTATGGCGGTAAGTATGTGCATATGCTTGCTGCGCGGAAGGAAGTTCATGAAGAGGAGCAGCACCACTGCGTGCACCCACCACGAGACGGCGGCGACATTCTCAAGGGGAATACCGGTGCTACCGTTCAAAAGGGCGGCCACCGCAGACGAGACAGGCTTCCAGCTCCCCGCCTGCCCCATGGCGATCTGGGCGGCGTTCAGGAGGAAGAAGGCGATCATGAGGGTGGCGATCATGGCCAGAATGAGGAGGGCTTCGCCGCTCCGGGCCGAGGTGTAGTCGTTCCCCAGGTACGCAGGAGGGAAGAGGACCCTCCGCACAAAGGCAATCACCACGCTGACCAGAGCCACCAGCGACACGATGTCGAAGATGAACTCAAGGCCATGGTGGATCGGGGCCGGCAGGGCGGCCAGGCTGAAGCCGGGAAAGAGCCCCTCCAGGAGGAACGCCCCGTTGGCAATCAGAAGGAGCATGAACGCCCAGAAGAGGAAAAAGTGGTTGAACCCGTAGGGGCGCGTCAGGACCCGTTTCTGGCCGAAGGCATAGGAGAACATCCCTGCCAGCCGCTCGCCGGGATTGTCGAAGCGGTCTTCCGCACTACCGATGGCCACCAGCTGCAGGCGCTGGTAGCAGCTGAAGCAGAAGGTCGCGACGGCGACCACGAAGAGCGGAATGAAGAGCGAGTGATTGATTGCCATGATGCACCTCTCAAACGATAACGCGATGACGGTGGAGGATCAGACCGCGACCCGGTCGGGGATTATGCCGCCCCGTTGCCCCTTCAGACTGCGCACCTTGCGGATGATTGAAGGCACGATCTGGAAGAGATCGCCCACAATGCCATAGGTGGCCACCTGGAAGATGGGGGCCTCGGGGTCGCGGTTGATGGCGATGATGACGTCCGAGTCCTGCATCCCTACCAGGTGTTGGATGGCGCCGGAAATGCCGCAGGCGACGTAGATCTTGGGGCGGACGGTCTTGCCGGTCTGCCCCACCTGGCGGCTGTGGGGCATCCAGCCGGCATCGACGGCGCTTCTCGATGCGCCGACCACCCCGCCCAGCTCGTCGGCCAGCTCCTGGATCATGGCGAAGTTCTCCTTGTTCATGAGGCCCCGCCCCCCGGAGACGATGATCTCGGCGCCGGCGATGTCGATGTCTTTTCCCCCCTTATCGCTCAGGACCTCGATCACCTTGACCAGCACATCCTCCTCTCGCAGGTCGAAGGTCTCCCGCACCACTTCCCCGGTCCTTCCCGCCTGGAACTCGGGCATGGGCATGACGTGGGGACGGACCGTGGACATCTGGGGCCGGAACCGGTCGCACATGATGGTGGCCATGATGTTGCCGCCAAAGGCGGGGCGGGTCTGCATGAGGTTGCGCTTGTCGTCGATGCCAAGCCCCGTGCAGTCGGCGGTGAGGCCGGTCTGGACCACCGTGGCCACGGCACCTGCCAGGTCACGCCCCTGGCCGGTGGCCCCCATGAGGATGATCTCGGGCCGGTGCTTGTACACCAGGTGGCAGATGGCGTCGGTGTAGGGCTTGGTCCGGTAGTTGGCGAATACGGGGGCGTCGAGGATGATGGCCTTGTCGGCCCCGTAGCCGAACGCCTCGTCACAGAGGTGCCCGACGTTGTGGCCGATGATGACCGCGGAGAGCTCCACGCCGAGGCTCTCGGCCAGCTGCCCCCCCGCCCCGAGGAGCTCCCAGGAGACCTTGGCCGCCTCGCCGTCGTACTGCTCGATGAAGACCCAGACGCCACGGTAGCTGGCGAGCATCGCCCGCAGCTTCTTCTCCCCTTCGTCCACCTCCTCCTCGACGGCCCCGTGCTGCGTATCCCACTGCTTCAGCAGTTCCAGTTCCTCGGGAGTGTAGAACATCTCCAGGGCGCCGGCCGCGCAAACCTTGACGCACTTGGCGCAGCCGATGCACTTCTCCACCAGCACCGACGGCTCGCCGGCGGCATTCATCTCGATGCCATCCACGGGGCAGGAACTCTCGCACCGGGCGCCACAGGCGATACATTTACCCTCGAGAATGCGGGCTTTGCCGCGGGGTTTTTTGATTGGCTTTTTCGTTTCAGTCATTGTCATTCCCCCGTAGGGGCGCTGCGTGCCGCGCCCTTGTTCACGATGATTCGGACGCAGCAAACAGCGCCGCTGCACATCTCACACCGCCAAGAGATCCTTGCTGAGCAGCTTTTCGATCAGGAGGTTGGCCGTCCCGTCCGGATCCCCCACACCGTCACCGATGATCTCCCCCTTGTCCCGCTCGGGAGAGAAGATCTTGCTGACCCAGGTAGGGGACCCTTTGAGCCCCACCGTCTCCACATCCAGTTTGAGGACCGCGTTGTCCCAGACCTTGACCTCCACATCCTCGGCCTCCAGGCGCATCGGCACCGTGGGGTAGCGGGGACGGTTCAACTCCCGCACCACGGTGATCATGACCGGGAGCGGTGCCTCCACGATCTCGTGTCGCCCTTCCAGCTTGCGCCGCACCCGGATGACCTTCCGGTTCAGGTCGAGATGCTCGATCCGGTCCACCAGGGTCAACTGGGTGAACCCGAGGCGGGTGGCGATGCCGGGACCCACCTGGGCCGTGTCGCCGTCGATGGTCTGCTTGCCGCAGAAGACGATCCCCACCTCTTCCTGGGCTCCCAGCCTCTCGATGGCCGCCGAGAGAACCTTGCTGGTGGAGAGGGTGTCGGCCCCGCCGAAAGCGCGGTCGGAGAGGAGGATCGCCTCGTCGACCCCGAGAGCGCAGGCCTTTCTGAGGGTGGCCACGGTGTTGGGTGGACCCATGGAGATGGCCACCGGCCGCAGGCCGTAGCGGTCCTTGAGGTTCAGACTTTCCTCCAGGGCATGGGTGTCGTAGGGGTTGACGATGAAGGGGATCCCTTCCCGAACCAGGGTATTGGTCACGGGGTCGATCTTTACCTGGGTGGTGTCGGGCACCTGTTTGATGCAGGAGATCACGAGCATGGATTTTCTCCTTAGACCGCTATTTTAAGCCCGTCGGGCTTGTATACCTTCAAAAGGGCCTTGGCCATGTCGGCCGGGCTTTGGGCCACGCTGATGCCGCACTCCTCCAGAATGGCGACCTTTTCCGTGGCCGTCCCCTTGCCGCCGGCGATGATGGCGCCGGCATGCCCCATACGCTTGCCCGGAGGGGCGGTGACCCCGGCGATGTAGGCGGCCACCGGCTTGGTCATGTACTCCTTGACGAAGCGGGCCCCCTCTTCCTCGGAGTTGCCGCCGATCTCGCCGATCATGATGACTGCCTCGGTGTCCGGGTCCTCCTCGAACATCCGGAGGACATCCACGTGGTTGGTGCCGTTCACCGGGTCGCCCCCGATGCCGACGCAGGTGGACTGCCCCAGCCCCACGTTGGTGAGCTGCCAGACCGCCTCATAGGTGAGGGTGCCGGAGCGGGAGACGACCCCCACCTTCCCCGGCTTGTGGATGTAGCCGGGCATGATGCCGATCTTGCACTGGCCGGGAGTGATGACGCCGGGGCAGTTGGGACCCACGAGCCGGGTCTTTTTCCCCTGCATGTACTGCTTCACCTTGACCATGTCGAGGACGGGAATTCCCTCGGTGATGCAGATGGCGAGCTCGATGCCGGCGTCCACCGCCTCCATGATGGCGTCGGCCGCGAAGGGCGGCGGCACGTAGATGACCGAGGCGGTGGCGCCGGTCTGGTTGACCGCATCCCTCACCGTATCGTAGACGGGGAAGCCGTCGATGACGGTCCCCCCTTTGCCGGGGGTGACCCCTCCCACCATCTGGGTGCCGTACTCCCGGGCCCCCTGGGCGTGAAAGAGGCCGGTGGCGCCGAGGCCCTGGGTGATGACTTTCGTGTCTTTATTGATAAGAATGCTCATCTTCTCTCCCCTCCTCAGGCGGCAACGGCCTGGACGATTTTTTGTGCTCCGTCAGCCATGCCGTCGGCGGCCACGATATTGAGCCCGCTCTCGGACAGAAGCTGCTTGCCGAGGGCCACGTTGGTCCCTTCGAGCCGTACCACCAGGGGCACCTGGAGGGATACCTGCCGGGCCGCCTCGATGACGCCGGTGGCGATGACGTCGCACTTCATGATGCCGCCGAAGATGTTGACGAAGATCCCCTTCACGTTCTTGTCGGAGAGGATGATCTTGAAGGCCTCGGTGACCCGCTCGATGGTGGCCCCGCCCCCCACGTCCAGGAAGTTGGCGGGCTCGCCGCCGGAGAATTTGATGATGTCCATGGTGGCCATGGCCAGACCGGCGCCGTTTACGAGGCAGCCGATGTTGCCGTTCAGGGAGACGTAGGAGAGGTCGTGCTGGGAGGCCTCCACTTCGTTGGGGTCCTCCTCGTCGTAGTCGCGCATGTCGGCGATCTGCAGGTGCCGGAAGATGGCGTTGTCGTCAAAGCCGAATTTGGCGTCGAGACAGAGAAGGTCTCCCTCTTTCGTGACGACCAGCGGGTTTATTTCCAGGAGCGAGCAGTCGCAGGCGATGAAGGTGGTGTAGAGGTTTTCCAGGAGCTTCTGCGCCTTGGCGGTCAGTTTACCCGTGAGCCCCAGGCTGAATGCGAGGTTGCGGCACTGGAAGGGGGTCAGCCCCACCAGCGGGTCGATGGCTTCCTTGAAGATCTTCTCCGGGGCCTTTTCCGCCACCTCCTCGATGTCCATGCCACCCTCGGTGGAGGCCATGACCGTCACCCTGGAGGTGGTCCGGTCCACCAGAAGACTCACATACAGCTCCCGGTCGATGTTGCAGCCGTTTTCCACCAGGACCCGGGTGACGACCTTCCCGTCGGGGCCGGTCTGGTGGGTCCGCAGCGTCATGCCGAGCATGTTGCGGGCGATGAGCTGGACTTCCTCATTGGTGCGGGCCAGCTTCACCCCCCCACCCTTGCCGCGGCCCCCGGCGTGGATCTGGGCCTTCACCACCCAGGGACCGTCTCCGAGACGCTTCGCCCATTCACGGGCGCTGGCGCCGTTATAGCAGACGTGCCCGTCCGGAACGGGTACGCCGAATCTGCGAAGGATTGCTTTTGCCTGGTATTCGTGGATGTTCATCCGTTTCCTCCCGCGAGTCAGTTTTTAATTCCCGCATCACAGTACCAATTTATGCAATACGGTACTTCTATACCAATTTGTTGGCAAGCAAAAACGTTCCTCGTTTCACGGCGGCATGTGGAAGTGGCCATCCGTACAGCAGAGGGCAAGATGTATTCGATCTGGTTCCTCGCCTACTATCATCAGTGTTCTCCGGTTATGCGGTACATCCGCTCATCTTCTCAGCCAAGCCTTTCCACCAGGATTTCGGCGATATCCCGCGGCACGAGCTTCCCTTCCAGCTCCGCCCCCTTGATCCCGTCCTCGAACATGGTGAGGCAGAAGGGACAGTTGGAAACGAGGGTTCCCGTTCCGGTTTCCGCCGCCATCAGGGCGCGCTTCCCGCTGATCCGGCTCCCCAGCTTCTCCTCGGCCATGATCCGCCCGCCGCCGGCACCACAGCAGAACCCCTCCGCCCTGGAGCGATCCATCTCGCGAATGGTGCCGCCCGCCGCCGCCACCAGGGCCCGGGGCTCCTCGTAGAGGTCATTGTGGCGGCCGATGTAGCAGGAGTCGTGGTAGGTGCAGTCGAAGGCGTCACCCTTCACCTTCAGTTTCCCTTCCTGAACGAGACGGTTCAGGAAGGTGGTGTAGTGTTCGGTCTCGACGGTGAAGCCCAGATCCCGGTAGTCTTTGGTCAGGGTATTGAAGCAGTGGGGACAGGCGGTGACGACCTTCTTCACCTTGTAGGACTCCATGGTCTCGATGTTCTCGGTGGCCATGGCCTGGTAGAGGTATTCGTTCCCCAGCTTGCGCATGGGCTCACCGCAGCACTTCTCCTCCTTGCCGAGGATCCCCACCTTGACCCCGGCGGCGGCGCAGAGTTGAACGAAGCTTGTGGCAACCTTGATGTTGCGCTTGTCGAAGGAGGCGTAGCAGCCGACAAAGTAGAGGATGTCCACGTCGGCGTCATCGGCCAGACGGGTGACCGGCAGCCCGTCGGCCCAGTCTCCCCGGGAGGCGAACGCCATCCCCAGGGGGTTGCCGTTCACCTCGGTATTGTCCATGGCCACCATGACCTCTTCGCCGGGGAATTCCCCTTCCATGAGCACCATGTTGCGGCGCATGTCCACGATCTTGTTCACATGCTCGATGCTGGCGGGACAGATCTCCTGACAGGCCCGGCAGGTGGTGCAGGACCAGAGGGCGTCCTTGCTCACGGTCTCGATCAGGTTCGCGTCCGGATTGGCGCAGGCCACCTCCCCCAGCTGATTGATGACCTTCATGGGCGACAGGGGCTTGTCGGTGTTGTGGGCCGGGCAGCGGTCCTGGCAGCGCTTGCACTTGGTGCAGGCGTCGGTGTCGAAGATGTCTTTCCAGGTCAGATCCTTGATCTGGGCGGCGCCAAAGCTCTCGGCGTCCTCGCTCTCCATGTTGAGGGTGACCAGGGCCCCCTTGGGACCGAGATCGGCCAGGAAGTAGTTGGCGCTGGTGGTGAGGATGTGCCGGAACTTGGTGAAGGGAATGGAGCAGATGAAACCGATGACCAGGAAGAAATGAAACCACCACATTCCCTGGTGCAGGGCGCGGAGGGAACTCTCACCCATGCTGGAAAGCCCCTTGGCCACCACGAGGCCCACGGGCGACCACGCCGCCAGGGCCATATTGTTAGGCAGCTCAGTCACGGCCATCCGGGCACCTTCGATGACAAAGCCGGTGATGAGAATGGCGAAGAGGAGGCCGTGCATGATGGCGTCGTCGCGGGTGGTTTCAAGCCCCTCGGGGCGGACCAGATAGCGGCGGACGAAGAACCCGGCCAGCATGGCGATGGCAACGAGGCCGGCAATATCGAGCACTGCCGAGAAGATGAGGTAGAAGTCCCCGTGGAGGAAACGGAAGCCGAAGAGGAGATCGGTGAAGTCGGCCTGGGCAGCCACGAAACAGGTGCCGATGAAGAGAAGGAAGAATCCCCAGAAGAAAAACCCGTGGGCAAAACCCGGCCCCTTGACCTTCAGCACTCTGCTCTGCAGCAGGACGTTCTTCAGGAGTTGGCCTATACGCACGCTTCGCTGGTCAAAACGGTTCAGGGGCTTTCCCTGTTTGTAGATATTCAGCCGCTGTAACCCGCTTCGCACCACGAATCCCAGTGCAGCGAAGGTAAAAAGATACATCGGAATCAGGACCGATGCCCCGTGGCCGATATTCCAGTAGAGTTCGCGGGTAGCTTCCATGGCTCAATCTCCAAAAAAGGGTTGGTGGTTCACATCACTGTCAGTCTGTTCAGGTGCCGGTAAAGCTCGGTTTCCGCTTTTCGACAAAGGCTCCCATCCCTTCCTTCTGGTCGCGGGAGGCGAAGAGGGAAGCGAAGAGAACCGACTCGTAGTCCATGCCGTCGGCCTCCGCCATATCGAGGCCCCGGCGGACGGCTTCCTTGGCATGGGCCACACCCAGGAGGCCATTGCTGGCAATCCGGCCGGCCGTTTCAAGGGCCTTTCCCACCAGCTCCGCGAGTGGGAAGACGGCGTTGACGATCCCCCACTCCTTCGCTTCGGCGGCAGTCAGCATCTTTCCGGTGAAGATCAGCTCGTTGGCCCGGCTGCGCCCCAGGAGCCGGCCGAACTTCTGGGAACCGCCGAACCCGGGCATGATGCCGAGGGTCACCTCCGGCAGCCCCATTTTGGCGTTTTCCGAGGCGTAGATGAAATCGCAGGCCAGGGCCAGCTCCATCCCTCCCCCAAGCGCAAAACCGTTGACGGCGGCGATGACCGGCTTGGGCATGGTGCCGATGAAGTTCACCAGCTTCTGCCCCGTGCGGGCGAACACCAAGGCCTGCTGGGCGTCCATGACCGCCATCTCGGCGATATCGGCGCCGGCGACAAAAGCCTTCTCGCCACTGCCGGTAATGACGATCACCTTGACTGCCTGGTTGGCGTTCAGAGCTTCGAAGGTTTCCTGCAGCTCGGCGATCACCGAGGTGTGGAGGGCGTTCAGCACCTTGGGCCGGTTGATGGTCAGAAGGGCCACACCGTCTTTTATGTCAACAAGCAGATTCTCGGTTCCCATGGCAACTCCCCCCTCAGTAGGTGTAGAATCCCCGCCCCGTCTTGCGTCCCAGGTACCCGGCCTCCACCATCTTGACCAGGAGCGGGCAGGGGCGGTACTTGCTGTCCTTGAACCCTTCGTGGAGGACGTTCATGATGGCGAGACAGGTGTCAAGGCCGATGAAATCAGCCAGGGTCAGGGGCCCCATGGGCTGATTGGTGCCGAGCTTCATCCCCTTGTCGATGTCCTCCACCGTGGCGATTCCCTCGAAGAGGGCAAAGGCCGCCTCGTTGATCATGGGGATGAGGATGCGGTTGACGATGAAGCCGGGATAGTCGGCGGATACCGCCGTCTCCTTGCCGAGTTTTGCCACGAGGGCCGTGGTGGCGGCAAAGGTCTCGTCGCTGGTGGCGAGCCCCCGGATCACCTCCACCAGCTGCATGACCGGCACAGGGTTCATGAAGTGCATCCCGATGACCTTGTCGGGCCGTCCGGTCACTGCCGCAATGCGGGTAATGGGTATCGACGAGGTGTTGGAGGCGAGGATCGCCCCCGCTTTCACGATTCCGTCAAGCTTCCTGAATATCTCAAGCTTCAGGGCTTCTTTCTCGGTCACCGCCTCGATGGCCATATCGCAGTCGGCCAAGTCCTCCATGGCCTGGGTGGTGCGGATGCGCCCCATAATTGCCGGGATAGCGGCGCTTTCCAGCTGCCCCTTCTTGGCCTGGCGCTCCAGGTTCTTTTCGATGCCTGAAACGGCCTTGGCAAGCTGCGCCTCGGCGATATCGAAAAGCACCACCTCTATTCCCTGCTGGGCCAGCACATGTGCGATGCCGCTTCCCATCTGCCCGGCGCCGAGTACTCCCGCTTTATTGATCATGAACTGCCTCCAGAAAATCATTCTCACCACAGAGACACAGAGGCACAGAGAAAAGCGTTTGAATCGTTACACTTTATGAAAGGCCAAATTAAATCATGCAATACGGTGTTGAACCTGTGCTTATTGCCTTTGAATTTCTCTGTGTCTCCGTGTCTCAGTGTTTTAATCCTAGACCCGCTCAAAGATTGCCGCCACCGCTTCGCCGCCGCCAATACAAAGCGTGGCGAGGCCGTAGCGGGCCTGGCGCCGGTGCAGCTCCCGAACCAGGGTAGCGGTCAGGCGCCCGCCGCTTGCCCCCAGGGGATGGCCGATGGCCACGGCCCCGCCGTTGACGTTGACCTTTTCCGGATCGAGCCCCAGCTGCCGGATGGCAAGCATGGTCACGGCTGCAAAGGCTTCGTTGATCTCGAAGAGGTCTATATCACTGGCTTTGAGTCCTGCCTTGGCAAGGGCCTTTTCGATGGCCCCCACCGGTGCCTCGGTGAACTGATCCGGATGCTGGCTGTTGGAAGCAGAGGCCACCAGCCGGGCCTTGGGCTTGAGGCCGTATTTCTTCACCGCCTCCCCGCTGGCCAGAAGCGTCAGGGCTGCGCCGTCGTTGATGGTGGAGGCGTTGCCGGCGGTGACGGTGCCGTCTTTCTTGAAGGCGCCACGCAGTCCGGTGAGTTTGTCGAAGTCCACCTTGAACGGCTCTTCGTCGTCGCTGACGGTCACGTCCCCCTTGCGTCCCTTCTTGATCACCGGGACGATCTCATCCCGGAAGACCCCTTCCTTTACCGCTGCCTGGGCCTTCTGGTAGGAGCGCAGGGCAAAGGCATCCTGGTCGGCGCGGGAGATGCCGTGCTTCTCGGTGGTGGCCTCGGCGATGACTCCCATGTGATTGCCGCTGTAGGGGTCCGTGAGGCCGTCATGGACCAGCAGGTCGATCAGCTCGCCATTCCCCATGCGGTACCCGTAGCGCCCCTTGCCAAGCACGTAGGGGGCCAGGGACATGTTCTCCATGCCGCCGGCAATGACCACATCGGCTTCGCCGAGGCGGATGGAGCCGGCGCCGAGCATGAGGGCCTTGAGGCCGCTGCCGCAGACCTTGTTGATGGTCATGGCGGGGATGGAGTCGGGGAGTTCGGCGTAGCGCATGGCCTGGCGGGCCGGGGCCTGCCCGGCACCCCCCGCGAGAACCTGGCCGATGATTACCTCGTCCACCCCTTCAGCTGGGAGGCCGGAGCGCTGGAGCAGCTCCCGGATGACGGTTGCGGCCAGGCGCGGCGCCGCCACCTCGGACAACTCCCCCCCGAAAGACCCCAGGGGGGTGCGCAACGATTCGATTACGTAGACTTCGTTCATGGACGTTCGCTCCTTACCGGAAGGCCGAGATGCCGGTGACTTTTTCGCCGATGATCAGGAGGTGCATGTCGTGGGTCCCCTCGTAGGTGTAGACCGCCTCCAGGTTGTTGGCATGGCGCATGATCGGATACTCGCTCATGATGCCGTTGGCACCCATGATCGTGCGGGCGGTGCGGCAGATGTTGATGGCCACGTGGACGTTGTTCATCTTGGCCATGGAAACCTGAGCCGGGCTGTAGTTCCCCTGGTCCTTGAGGCGGCCAAGCTGCATGACGAGGAGCTGCCCCTTGGTAATCTCGGTGACCATCTCGGCCAGCTTCCGCTGCTGGAGCTGATAGGAGGCGATGGGCTTATCGAACTGGATCCGGCTGAGGGCGTACTCGAGAGCGGCCTGGTAGCAGGCGTCGGCGGCACCCAGGGCTCCCCAGGCGATGCCGTAGCGGGCCTGGGTGAGGCACCCGAGGGGTCCCTTCAGACCCTTGACGTTGGGGAGGAGGCTCTTTTCTTCATCGACGATGACATCCTCGAAAACGAGCTCGGAGGTGACGGAAGCCCGCAGGCTCCACTTGCCGTGCATTTTCGGGGCGGAGAAGCCGGGGGTCCCCTTTTCCACCAGGAAGCCCCTGATGCCGTCGTCGGTCCTGGCCCAGACCACGGCCACATCGGCGACGCTGCCGTTGGTGATCCACATCTTGGAGCCGTTGATCCGCCACTTGCCGTTCCCTTCCCGCACGGCGTTGGTGCGCATGCCGGCCGGGTTGGAGCCGAAGTCCGGCTCGGTCAGGCCGAAGCAGCCGATCTTCTCGCCGGCGGCAAGCTTGGGAAGCCAGTACTCTTTCTGTGCCTCGCTGCCGTAGGCGTAGATGGGATACATGACCAGGGAGCCCTGGACCGACGCAAAGCTTCTGAGGCCCGAGTCGCCGCGCTCCAGTTCGTACATCAGGAGGCCGTAGGCCACGTTGGAAAGTCCGGCGCAGCCGTACTTCTCGGGAAGATTCGGACCGTAGAACCCGAGCTCGCCCATTTTGGGTATCAGGTCACTGGGAAAGGTCTCGTTCAGGGCGTGCTCTTCGATAATCGGCAGCACCTCGTCATTGACGAACTTGCGGGCAGTCTCGCGGACGAGTTTCTCCTCATCGGTTAGAAGCCCCTGAAACCCCATGTAATCGGTCAATTCTGTCGTCACACTCATTGTTGTCTCCTTTCAGGCCTTTCCCAGGCAGTTTGTATATGGTTTGCCCTATCTCCATTCAACAATAAAACGCCGTTCACTTCAAGCAAATAAGTACTTAAATACCAATTTCAAGTCAAGAAAATTTTATCGATTTGTAAAAATTAATCTTTTGCAGCAGAAACCAAACTACTTTCAAGCTCTACATATCTGCCGGAAGATAGCCCCTGGTTGCGGAAGAACGACAACGTCAGCTTGTTGTCACGCTCTACCATAGTGCGGATGGCGGCGGCCCCGGCGGCCTTCAGACATTTACATATCTCCTCAAACATACGTTGGCCAACCCCCATCTTCCGGTGCCGTGACGACACCGAAAGCGCGAAGACCCATCCGCATGGAGTAGAGCCAAATTCCCATGCCCGGACTTCACCGACGATAAACCCGACGAATTTGTCACTGATTTCGGCTACGAGGAAATGACAGCCATTGTGTCCACAGTTCACGTAGTGCTCGAAGATACCGTTCCAATAGGCTTGTTTTTCCGCCACAGGGGTCGTATCGTCCAAAGCGATTACCGCTTCAAGATCGGACGGCATGGCATTGCGGATAAAAATCTGTTCTTTCATACAAGTATCCAAAACTCAATTTTTTATTATAGTATTTTAGTACCATAATACGCTTATATCATCAAGCTGTTTAATGCAAAAAATGGAGGGGCGAGAGTCCGGCAGGAAAATGCAAAGGCGGCAGGGAATCCCTACCGCCTTTGCTTGTGACGTTGCCGCTCATGGAGCCGCTCGGGTTGTTGGGGACGTTGAGCAGCGCAATCGTCCTCGCCTTGAAGGCAGATACTACCCGACCTTATTCTCCGGTGCGGAACTACACGAACATGAACACCCACACCCGCCAGCGCTTTCCTCCTCCGGCGCGATCAGCGCACCGGCCAGCACGTATGCCGCCTGCAGCGCCGAGGTGGGACAGAGCGGGAAACACTCCTTGCAGTCCCAGCATTCCTTGGCGGCTATTTCTGGAATGAAGCTTATCTCCCGGTTCGACCCCCGGTCGACAAAGCCCACGGCGTTCTTCTTCTTGATCTCGGCGCAGTACCTGACACAGAGACCACAGTGGATGCAGAAGGAGGGATGCTTGTCGAAACGCTCCCGATCAGCCCCGTATTCCGCCGCCAGGGCCTGCAGTGGTTCGGCATCGGGAGCGTGGGCCAGCATCTCCTCAAGGAGCACCTTGCGGATCTTGTCAATCTTCTCGCTCCTGGTTCTTACCACCAGCCCCTTCTCGACCGGGTAGATGCAGCCGGCGACCAGCTTCGGCCACCCGCGGACTTCCACTTCCACGGTGCATATGCGGCACCCGCCATAGGGCTCCAGCTTCTCGTGGTGGCACAGCGTGGGGATTGATATGCCTACGGACCTGGCCGCATCCAGAATGGTCATCCCTTCGGTTGCGACCACCTCTTTCCCATCAATCTGCAACGTGATTTCGCTCATGGTTATCTCTCTCAGGCAATGGCTCGTTTATCTTCAGGGATCGGGGCCGGAACCGGTTCGCCGGAAATCTTCCGCACCGCGCCGAAGCGAGACGGGCAGACGTCGAAACAGGTTCCGCACTTCGTGCACTTTTCCTGGTCGATGATATGAATCAGCTTCTTGCCGCCGTGGATCGCCTCGGCGGGGCACTGTCTGAAACAGCTGCCGCAGGCCTTGCACTTCTCCGGATCGATATGGAAGGCAATCATCTCCTTGCACGAGAGGGCCGGGCATTTCTTGTCCCTGATGTGGGCCTCGTACTCTTCCCGGAAGTAGCGGATGGTGCTGAGGACCGGGTTGGGAGCACTCTTGCCCAGGGCGCAGAGGGCCGCTCCCGTGGACTCGGCCAGCTCCTCCAGTAGCTCGATGTCACCCTCTTTACCCTTGCCGGTGGTGATGTTGGTGAGGACCCTCAGCATCTGCCTGATCCCCTCCCGGCACGGCGTGCACTTGCCGCACGATTCATCCTTGAGGAAGTCGATGAAGTACCGGGCGATATCGACCATGCAGGTATCTTCATCCATGACGATCATGCCGCCGGAACCCATCATGGATCCCGCCTTGGTCAGCTCGTCGAAATCCACCGGCAGGTCCAGCATCGCCTCGGGGATGCAGCCGCCGGAGGGGCCGCCGGTCTGCACGGCTTTGAACTTCTTGCCTCCCGGGATGCCGCCGCCGATGTTCTCGATAATGTTCCTGACCGTGACCCCCATGGGGACTTCCACCAGGCCCGTGTTGGTGATCTTCCCCACCAGGGAGAAGATCTTGGTCCCCTTGCTCCCCTCGGTGCCGTACGAGGTGAACCAGTCGGCCCCCTTGGTGATGATCTGGGGAACGTTGGCCCAGGTCTCCACGTTGTTCAGGACACTCGGGTGGTCCCAGACCCCCTTGACGGCGGTATGGATGTACTTGGGTCGCGGCTCGCCGGCACGCCCCTCCAGTGCCGTCATGAGTGCCGATGATTCGCCGCAGACAAAGGCGCCGGCTCCCATGTGGACCTTGACGGTGAAATCGAAGCCCGACCCGAGGATGTCCTTCCCCACAAACCCGCGCTCCGCCGCCTGCCGGATGGCGAGGTTGATGTTCTCAACGGCCAGGGGGTATTCCTGGCGGACGTAGATGAACCCCTCGTGGGCGCCGACCGCATAGGCGCCGATGATCAGCCCTTCGAGGATCGAGTGGGGATTCCCCTCGATGAGTGCCCGGTCCATGAAGGCGCCGGGGTCACCCTCGTCGGCGTTCACGATCACGTACTTGATCGGGTCCGGGGCATTGCGGGATTCCTCCCACTTTCTCCAGGCGGGGAAGCCGCCCCCTCCCCTACCCCGCAGGTTCGACTTCTTGATCTCCCCCATCACATCTTCCGGAGTCATCTCGAAGAGCACCTTGGAGAGGGCCGCGTAGCCGCCGATGGCAAGATAGTCGTCGATTCTCTTGGAATCGATTTTGATGTTCTCGCTGAGGATGTTCCGCTGCTGGTTCTTGTAGTAGGGGATATCCGACTCCCGCAGCGCCCTGGTCCCCGTTGCCGGGTCCTCATAGAGGAGGCGGTCCACCACCTTCTTCTCCTTGATGGTGTGGGAGACGATCTCGGCAACGTCCTCGGGCTTCACCTTGAGGTAGCAGATCCCCTCGGGGTAGATCATCACGATGGGCCCGCGCTCGCAAAAGCCGGGACAGCCGGTTCCCTTGGTGTTCACTTCGGTCGTCAGGCCATGGAATTCGAGCTCCGTCTTGAAGGCCGCGATGACCTCGGCGGCCCCGGAGGCGAGGCAGCCGGCCCCGGCGCACACCGAAATACACGGCTTGGTCGGGTCAATGCGGGAGACGATTTCCTTCCTGGCGCATTCCAATTTTTCAGGGGAGTTCAACCTTGTCATAAATCACCCTTACTCGCAGTTATTCAGCACGGATGCAATTTGGGACGGAGCGATGTTGCCGTGGTGCTTGCCGTTCACTTCCATTACCGGCCCCAGGGCGCAGCAACCGAGGCAGTTAACCGTCTCGACGCTGAACTTCAGGTCGGAGTCCGTCTCGCCGGGCTTGACGCCGGTCACTTCCTGCACCGTGTCGAGAACCCGCTGGGCGCCGCGGACGTGGCAGGCGGTGCCCATGCAGACGTGGACCTGATGGCGCCCCTTCGGCACGAGGCTGAAGGCCTTGTAAAACGTGGCAATGTGCGTGATGCGGCTCATGGGCACCTGCAGTCTCTCACAGACCCTTTTCAGCGCCTCCTTGGGCAACCAATTGTGCTCGCTCTGGATATCCAGCAGGATCTGTATGAGCGAACTGGCTTCACCGTCATGCTTGTCAATGATTTGGTCTATTCTTGAGATATCCATGGTCGCCTTCCTTTTCTTCCGAGGCACTTGCAAAACTATTGCGGGTCCGGTCTGCGTTGTTGCCGCTCGCTCGAAAGCTCAACGTACCGACGGGTACGCCTCGCTTCCTCGCTCGCTTGCGCCTAGCATCCCGGCCTCCTCATCACGTTTTGCAAGTGCCTCTTCTTTAGTCCGCATCCGCTTCTTGTCAGGCCAGGGCGTAACACTTCAACCCTTCGTCGAACCTGACCAGCCCGTGCATCGTCGCACTCTTTAAATGCCGTGATACTTCAGATGCATTCATGCCGAGAGTTTTTACGATTTCGCCGGTGTTAAGGGGCTTCTGCTGCAAAAGGAGCGTAATCTGGCTTACTGCCAGCTTGTTCGCCACCAGTTCGTCAAAGAGCTTTTTCAGCTCATCACTGGCGAAGAAATCAGTGTACTCCTGCTCCGTCTTGAAGCGCTGCCGCAGCCGTTCCCGTTCCACCAGCTTGATGTAGGGGACCAGTTTGTTGGCCGCTTCCAGCCTGAGCTTCAGGGCGCCCGCCTCTATCCCCTCCCCTTTGCCCAGCGGCCCCAGCTCCTTCAGCCGCTTGCCGAAGTCGTTCATCACCTCGGCGTAGCGCATTCCTTCCGAGGCGGCGATCCATTCGAGCCTCAACCTGTCGGGATTGATCCCGATCCGTTCCAGGATCTTCTTGGCGATATGCACGTTCTTCAGCACATCGTAGTTGCCTTCGGTAACATAGTGGCATTCGCCGGGCCAGCAACCGCCGATGAACACCCCGTCCGCCCCCTTGGCGAAGGCCCGCAGCACGAAGGCGAGATCGACTCTGCCGGTACACATTACGCGGATAATCTTTGTTTCAGTTGTATATTGCAGTCTGGAAACTCCAGCCAGGTCGGCAGCGCCGTACGCTCACCATGTACACAGAAAACCGACTACGCTGGGTTTATGATCGGTACTCATCTGTACTCTCCTTCCCGGGCAACAGCCGCTGCCCCTGGTTTGTTGCCTTCCTAGTGCTCAGGAAAGGCCGCGTCGATCTGGGCAAATATCTCGTCGTCCGTGTAGTGCTTCAGGTAGATGGCCCCGGTCGGGCATTTCGCGTTGCAGAGACCGTCCCCCTTGCAGAGGATCGGCTCAACCCTGGCCTTTTTCCCCTGCGGCGTATCGACAAAGGAGATGGCGCCGTACTTACAGGCGGTGATGCATGCCCCGCACGATACGCAGTCGCTCTCGGTCACATCGCAGACCGCGCCGGAGGCGGTGACCGTCTCCCGTGAGAGAATCCCCACGGCGCGCCCTGCTGCGCCATAGGCCTGGCTGATGGTTTCCGACAGGTGCTTGGGATAGTGGGCCGTGCCGCAGAGGAAGACACCGTCCGCCGCAAAATCCACTGGCCTGAGCTTCACGTGGGCTTCCTGGAAGAAGCCGTCCGGGTTGTTGGAGACCTTGAAGAACTTCCCGGCGTCCTGGCTCGATTCGGCCGGGATGACCGCAGCGGCGAGCACAACCAGGTCGGCTTCCAGCTCCATCATCTGCCCCAGGACCGGGTCGGGCACCGTGACCGTGAAGCCATCCCCGGCAGCTGCCACCACCGGCTTGGTCTCCGCCTCGTAGCGGATGAACTTCACGTTCTTCTCCGACGCCTCGCGGTAGTAGGTCTCCTTGAGGCCGTAGGTCCGCATGTCCCGGAAGATGATCTGGATCTCCATCTCCGGATTGATCTCCTTGAGCTTGTGGGCGTTCTTGATGGCCTGGCTGCAGCAAACGCGGCTGCAGTAGTTCCGGTCCGCCTGCCGGCATCCCACGCACTGGATCATCACCACGCTCTGGGCGTTTTTCACCTTGTCGCTGCCGCTAACGATCTCCCCTTCCAGTTCCAGCTGGGTCAGGACCCGGTCGCTCTGGCCGTAGAGATATTCCGTCGGCTTGTATTCCTGGGCGCCGGTGGCGATCACGGCCACGCCGTGCTTCACTTCCCGGTTGCGCCCCTGGGAGGTCACCGTGGTGACGAAGTTCCCCACGTAGCCGGAGACCTCGGTGATGGCCGCATCGGTCCAGACGTGGACCCGCGGGTGCCGGTAGACCTTCTTGACCAGGTCCGCCAGGTAGGACTGGACATCCATCCCCTCCAGGGTGTAGTGGAGGCGCCGCGCCATGCCCCCCAGGTCGTCGTCCTTCTCGACCAGGTAAACCTCGAATCCCTGCTCGGCCATGTTGAGGGCCGCGGTCATGCCGGCCACCCCGCCGCCCACCACAAGCCCCGTGTGGTCCACCGGCAGCTGGAATTCCTGCAACGGCTCCAGGAATGCGGCCCGGGCAACGGACATCCGGACGATCTCCTTCGCCTTCTGGGTGGCGCTCTCCTTCTCGCGGGAGTGGACCCAGGAGCAGTGCTCACGGATGTTGGCGAACTCGAAGAAGTACTGGTTGAGCCCCGCTTCCCGGCAGGTGTCGCGGAAGAGCGGCTCGTGGGTCCGCGGCGTACAGGCCGCCAGCACCACTCGGTTCAGTCCCTTCTCCACGATGGCGTCGGAGATCTGCTTGGCGTTTTCCGTGGAGCAGGCAAAGAGGTTATCCCCGGCCCAGGAGACGTTGGGGAGCGTGGCAGCGTATTCGATGACCGCGGGTATGTCCACGACCCGGCCGATGTTGGCGCCGCAGTAGCAGACCACGACCCCGATCTTGAGCTCTTCCTGGGACACGTCCTTCTCCGGCGGATAGACCCGCTCCCGCTCCAGCCGGCCGCGCCGGTATGAGAGAAGCTGTCCGCAGAGGGCGCCGGCGCCGCTGGCGGTCACGACCGACTCGGGGATATCCAGGGGCCCCTGGAAGGCGCCGCTGACAAAGACCCCTTTGCGGGAAGTCTCGATGGGATTGTACGGGTTGTTCTTGCAGAATTTCTGGTCGGTGAGCTCGATGCCGATCTTGCTCGCCAACGCTTCCACATCCTTCGGCGGATTGAGACCCACCGACAGGACCACCATGTCGAATTCCTCTTCCTTCACGCCGTCGTCCAGCGTGGAGTAGCGGATGGTAACGTTCTTGGTGCTCTCGATCTCCCGCCCGATGGTCACGTAACTCCGGACAAAGCGCACGTCGGAAAGCTTTTCCGCCCGCTGGTGGAAGCGCTCGAAGTCCTTGCCGTAGGCCCGGACGTCGTTATGGAAGATGGTGGCCTGGAGTTCGGCGTTGTGGTCCTTGGCCAGGATCACCTGCTTCTGGCTGTAGGCGCAGCAGACAGCCGAACAGTAGTTGTTCCCCCCCTCGTTCACCTGCCGGGAGCCGACGCACTGGATCCAGGCGATCTTGTGGGGATGCTTCTTGTCGGAGGGGCGGAGGATCTCCCCTTCGTAAGGACCGGTGGCGCAGAGAATCCGCTCGAAGTCGAGGCTGGTGACCACGTTCTGCATCCTGCCGTAGCCGAAGTCGCCCCGCAGCTTCGGGTTGAAGGTCTCGTAGCCGGGGGAGAGGATGATGGCACCAACCTCGACAACCATGGTCTCCGGCTTCTGGTGGAGATCAATCGCCTTGGTCTTGCAGGCGCCGACGCAGATCTGGCATTTCCCTTCCTTCAGGTAGAGGCAGGTCTCCGGGTCCACGTAGGTAACCAGTGGAACCGCTTGGGAGAAGTAGATGTGGACCGCCTTGTTCTCGGACAGGTTCTGGTTGAACGGGTCAGGAATCTTCACCGGGCAGTAGTCAACGCAGATGTTGCAGCCGGTGCACTTCTCCTCCGAGATGTACCGGGGCTTCTTGGTCAGCGTTACCCGGAAATCGCCCGCCTCGCCATCCACCCGCTCCACTTCCGTATAGGTGATGATCTCGATGTTGGGGTTCCTGGCGCATTCGATGAACTTCGGCGACTCGATGCACATGGAACAGTCGTTGGTGGGGAAGGTCTTGTCCAGCTGGGACATCTTGCCGCCAAGGGCCGGCGATTTGTCGACCAGGAAGACCCGGAACCCCGAATTGGCGAGATCGAGAGCGGCCTGAATACCGCTGATCCCTCCGCCGACAATAAGTACGTCACCAATATTTCTGTCTGAGGTATTCATAGAGTTCGCCCTTCGACTGGAGTGCTGTTCCGCTCTTCGTCCGTTATCCGACCCGGTGCCCCCGGGCACCTAGATCACTTCAAGGATGATTTCCGCCAGATCCTTCACCTCGACCTTCTCATGATCCGCCAGATCCAGACTGCTGTCCGTAAAGTTCGTGATGCAGTAGGGGCAGGAGGTGGCCAGCACCGTGGCCCCCACATCGACCGCCTGCCTGAGCCTCAGGTCGGCGAACCGCTCTTCCTTCGGGGTCTCCATCCAGATCCGGCCGCCGCCGCCGCCGCAGCAGAGGCTGGTTTCCCGGTTGTCCGCCATCTCCAGCAGCTCCAGGCCGGGAACCTTTTTCAACACATCCCGGGGCTCGTCGTAGATACCGTTGTGACGCCCCAGGTAGCAGGGGTCGTGGTAGGTGACCGTCTTGGGAAACTCACCGGTAATCGTGAGCCGCCCTTCGTTGATGAGCTGGCCGATGTACTGGGAGATGAAGACCACCTCGAAGTTCACCTTGAACTCGGGATACTCGTTCATGAAGGTGTGGTAGCAGTGGGGGGAGGAGACCAGCACCTTCTTGACGCCGTTGTCGATGAACTGCTTGATGTTCTCCTTGGCCAGCCGCTTGAACAGCTCCTCGTTGCCGGTCTTGCGGATGCTCTCGCCGCAGCAGCTCTCCTTGGAGCCGAGGATGCCGAAATCAACCCCGGCCTTGTTGAGAATGGCGGCGGTAGCAGCGGCCACCTTTCTCATCCTCGGGTCGTAGCTCAGGTAACAGCCGGTGAAGTAGAGAAGCTCCATCCCCTCGGCATAGGGCTTCACCGGCAGGTCATTGGCCCAATCGCCCCGCTGGGTCCGATCGCCCCCCAGGGAGTTCCCCTCGGAGGTGAGGCTCGCCACCACGTTGCGGATGGTCCCCACGTGGCCGGGATAGACATCGTATTCCGCGCCGATCCGGCGCATGGCGACCCCGGCCTCGATCTGGTTCACCCCCCTGGGGCAGCGGCTGGGGCAGGTGCCGCAGGTGCTGCAGCGCCAGATGTCTTCCTGCTCGATCTCGGTCAGGCCGAACGTCCCCTGACGGACGATCTTGCGCATGCTGAACTGCCGTACCCGGTTCCAGGGGCAGACCGAATCGCACAGACCGCACTGGTAGCAGTACTTGAGCGAGTCGCCCCCCTTCTCTTTTATGACGTCGATGATCTCTTTGTATGGAGTAACGGTTTCCACGATATCACCTATCCTGTTCTTGACCCGTACGGTGCTAGCCCTTCTTCGACAATCGGGCGACAGTGTCCATTACTTTCTGGAAGCCATGTTTGCTCACCAGCGATTCCAGACCGACTTCCATCTCGGTCATCGTCTCCTTTACGTCCTTCTCGTCCACTTCCACTTCCCGCTCTTCGTAGACCAGCGCATCAACCAGGCACCACTTGACACATACCGGCTGCTCCTCGCCGTCACACATGTCGCATTTGAGGGGAAGACCGGAATCGGGTTCTTTGAACAGGTCCCGGGAGGGGCAGGCGGCACGGCAGGAGTCGCACTCGTTGTATTCCTTGCCATCAATGATGTACTTGTTCCGCCCCATGCACTCGGATTCGGTGTACTCGCCGGCAAAGACCGGCATCCAGATGTCCTCTAACCGGTTGGTGATAACCTGGATGCGTGACCGTGCCGGGTTGTTGCTGCTGTAGGGCGGAACCGCGTGGAAGGCGGAGCACATGATCTCACAGGTCCGGCAGCCGTTGCACTTGTCGGCATTAACCGTGATTGTCCTGACTTTCTTCTTAATTTTGGCCATTTTTCAAGATCCCCCTCTTTTCCAGGTCGTCAGCGACATAGCCGAGGTCCAGCTCTTCCAGCTTTTCCCGCGTGGGAATGCCGTCGTTGTTCCACCCCTTGTACGTGTAGTAGGTGGAGAGGAGCTCTTCCTCGAGTTCGGGGAAGCGCTTCTTCCAGTGGTCCTCGGGCGGCTTCTCGTCGACCCTCCTGATGCCCAACCTGTTGTTGTATGCCCGGTGCAGGTTCCGGCTCCTGTTGGCAATCTGCTTCAGCCCTGCCTCGTCCAGATCCATGCCGGTGGCAGCGGAGATGATCTTCGGATAGTTGTGGATGTGGTAGGGAGGCTTCAGACAGAAGGACGACATGCCGCAGCACATACCCACTGCATCGTCGATGTTGTGCATCATCTCCATCCAGTCCACGATCTCGGAGCACATGTCCGGCGTCGGGAAGTAGGGGATCGACTTCTCCCCCCTCAGTTCCCAGTCGAGCACGATCTGCTTGAACTTCTCGTCGGGGATCTGGGGCCAGTCACGGACGAACTCTTGCCGCTGCTCCATGGTGGGGAAGGCTGACTGGGGCCACTGCCCTTCCATCTGGGTGATGCTGATCTTCTCGTTGGTGGAATACATGAGGAAGTAGAGCGGATCCAGGGTCCCGAGCTTGATCGGGAGCTGCTCATGCTTCTTGATGGTGTTGTGGTCAAACGCCTCCGCGCCGTTGCCGATCTTGCGGGCCGCGAAATAAACCCCGTCAGCCAGGATATCGCCGATCCCCTCGCGCCGTGCGACCCGGTCGAGGAGCCAGAAGAATCTCCCTTCCTTATCGGACGGACACCCTTTGAAGTCCTTGTCGGTGAGAATGCCGGCTTCATAGAGTTCAACGGCAAAGGCGAGAATCTGCGGCGTCGAGAACGAATCAACCCCGTACTCGGTGGCGCGCTGCAGGATCTTCCAGGAGAAATCCAGGTCATCCACATAGGCCGCCATGGCGTAGGTGAGCTTGCCGAAGCACTTCGCCATGTACCTGGGCGTATCTTTGTGGGAAATCAGTGCCCCGCAGTGGGTCGGGCAGTTATAGCAGCTGATGAGGCGCTTTACCGCACCATGCTGGGACTTTGACCACGACTCATCGATCTCCTCGGTCCAGAAATCCCTTCTCCGGGTGCGGGCATTGCCCCAGGCGAAGTTCTCCGTATGCCACTTCTCATCGGTATGGAGCATTTCCTGGGGCGATCCGATGCCGGAGAGGATGGTCATGACGTCCTTGATGGGGTTCTCCCACCGGTACTTGATGTAGTCCGTCACCCCCTGCATCTCCCGCATGAACGCTTCGGGATGGGCTAGGAAGACATCCCCCGTGCCGCGGACGGCCACGGCCTTGATCTTCTTGTCTCCCATGATCGCGCCGCCGCCGAGCCGGCTGGCGCTCGACCGGGACTGCTCGATGGAAGCCGTGAAGACCCGGTTCTCGCCGGCGAGGCCGATGGCGGCCACCTGGGCTTTCGGGTCGTTCAGCTCCTTGCGGATGAGTTCCTGGGTCTCTACCGCCCCCCTCCCCTGCAGATGCGACGCGTCACGGAGCTCCACCTTGTTATTGGAGACATACAGGTAGACCCAGTCGGGCGACTTGTTCTTGAAGATGATCTTGTCGTAGCCGGAATACTTCAGCTCGGCCGCGAAAAAGCCCCCCATCATGGGATAAGCAAGCGTGCCCGATTGAGGAGAGATGAAGGAGACGACGGTGCGGTTGGCGCTGAAAACCGGGGTACCGTTCAGAAGTCCGGTACTGAATACAAGCAGGTTCTCAGGATCGAATGCCTTGGTTTCCGGTGGAACCCTGTCCCAATGCACCTTGACACTGGTACCCAACCCCCCGAGATGGAGCTCCATCAGCTTGGGGTCGGTTGCCACCCGTTCGATATTCCCTGTCGCCAAGTCAACTTCCAGATAGTATCCAGCCTCTGCGTATCTCATTTTTACCCCTCTTCCTGATTAGTCTCCGCAGCCGCAGCCTCATACCAATATAACGGTACTGTTTTACCTCTTTTTTATTGCACCACCCATATCAAAACCTCGATATCTTGACAAGCATAAATTAGTATATAGGTACTTCTTTGCTTGTTTAAGTTACTTACTATTTACCAGACCGGCGTTTCGCTGTCAATACTTAATTTAGTATACTGGTACCTCTTTACGTATTTTATCGCACTCTTCTGAAGCGAAGAGAATATCTCTTGATTTGTCAGAAGGTTAAACCGCTCGATTCTGCGTGACTGCCGAATCACCAGCGGTAATTATCTTTCTTTTTGCGACACCGGTTGTGGTCCAGCGGCCGTCTGCCGAAAAACGCACGGAAGGTATCGCCAGTTCCCCATTGTCCATGCATTTGCGCAGGGCCTGAACCTCGTTCAACCTTTCGAGAACCTTGCACGCCGTCAGACTCCCGCCTTCCGCCCCGTGGACGTCGAAGTGCAACTGACGCCGACCTCCACTCCCCTTTGATACCGTCACCCGGTAGTCGAGCAGATCCGGAAGCCGGAAGAGTTCCTCGTCAATGGCGGGAAGAGTCAGGATACAATCCGGGTCAAGCCGTATCGCACCGCTCCACCGCCCTTTGACGCGCTCCATCCGCCTCAGCACGCTCCCACAGGGACAGGGTTGACGCATGATGCGGGCGATGTCGCCGGTTCTATAGCGTATGAGCGGCATGCCACGTCTCGTGAGAGTCGTAAAGACCACCTCGCCGATGGTGCCGTCGGGGCTCACCTCGCCGGTTTCGGGATCAACCACCTCGAAGTAGAGATCGGCCTCCCTCAGGTGATAGCCATCCCGGGCCTCGCACTCGACACCCCCCCCAAGCCCCATCTCGGTCATGCCGTAATGGGTGAACACCCGGCACCCCCAGACATCCTCCAGGGTCTCGGCGATCGACTGCGGCACGTAGTCGGTGCTCAACAGGACGCTCTCGATGCGCCCGTTCCCCATCGCCGCCCCCACGGTTGAGCGGGCAACGGCGAGGACCTGCGTGGGAATGCCCACAATACAGTGGGCACCGCTGGAAGCGATTGATTCGGCGGCACGGTGGGGGTCCGCCACCGGGCCCAGCACGGATGCCTGGACATCCATCCTCTGAAGCCCCCGCGCGAGGAGATCCCCAACGCTGTCCGGGGTCTCTCCGGGGAGGAGAACCGCCACCTTCTGTCCCGGCCGGACAAGGGTCGACATGCCGTGGTGGAAGAAATCCACCGTCAGTTCCAGGTCCTCTTCGGTGAAAAAAAGCCTCTTGGACTCACCGGTGCTCCCCGAGGTACGGAGCGTGACGATTCGGGCTATGTCGTCCTGACGCACCGCCAGAAAACGGGATGGGTCGCTGGCGACGTCCGCCGGTGTCGTAAAGGGAATTCGGGGTATGTCGGAGAGAGAAGACAAAGGGGTAACGGGTAAGGGGGCCAGATGGCGACGGTAAAAGGGTGAGCTGCGACGGGCGTAGCCGATAACCTCGTTCACCCTCTGGAGCTGGTAGGCCTTGAGCGCTTCATCAAAGGCACCGCCCGTCGTGTGGCGGTCGATGCGGACCGTGGCCCTGATCCATGGTTCGAGGGGGGTGAGAGCGATCATACTCCCTCCGATCCGTTCCGGTTGCGGTAGAGGCTTTTTCCGTCTCTGCCCGTCAGATTGTAGGCACAGAACGGGATCAGCCTGCCGTCGGCGGATATGACCGATATGCAGCACCCCCTGAGCCGCTCCATATCCAGGTTGTCCGCATCCTGGAAGGCCATGGCGGATATGGTGAAGCTCCTGGCAGCGATCCCCTTGAGAAACAGATCCAGGTCAATGGGGCCTTCAACCCGCACCGGCTCCGGCTTGCTCCCGCAGCAGCAGGCGGTGGCCTGTTCCGGTTTCGCCCCCTCCGGCAGGCTCCAGCGGCGTGACATGGTTTTCACGGTCCTGCCGATCCCGCCGCCGTCGCAATCCGTCGAACAGCAGCTGTCGCTCTCCACTGCCCCGAGCGGTCTCAGGCCGCCATCGGCCGAATTTATGTAGGTGGCATGCAAGGAACAGTGGGCGTGTTCGCCCCCCGGGGGGGAAAAATCCGCCACCGTGAGAAGCCCCTCCGTCTGCAACTCCATGCACCTCATCAGCTCGGGGAGGGTAAAGCGCCCTTCGTCGCCATGGTGGTCAGGGAAACGGCCGAAATAGCTGACCGGCTGGAAATGGATCCCCCGCACGGCGGGGGCCAGTTGCAGCGCCTGCCGCACGATGGCCCCGATGGAGCCGGTGTTTACCCCCCTCACGAGGGTCGGGACGAGGACAACGCCGAGCCCGGCATCGCCGGCGTTCCGTATTGCCTGGAGCTTCCGGTCCAGGAGCGCGTCCCCCCTCAAGGTGCGGTAAACCCCATCATCGACCCCGTCGAACTGAAGGAAGACCGACGAGAGGCCAGCCGCCCGGAGCCGGCTTGTGTAGTTCTTGTCCGCGGCAAGCCGGATGCCGTTCGTGTTGACCTGGATGAAGGAAAAGCCGACCCGGCGCGCAATCTCGATGATCTCCGGAAGGTCGTCCCGCAGGGTCGGCTCGCCGCCTGACAGCTGGAGATTGCACGAGCCTGCCGCCGCCAGAGCCCGTTCCAGCTGCCATGCGATGTGCTCCAACGAGGGGTCCTCTGTCGGACTGCAGCCGGCATCGGCAAAACAGACGGCGCACTGCAGGTTGCACCGCTGCGTCACTTCGAGGAGGACGGAACAGGGGAGCTGCCTGTGGTCGGCACAGAGGCCGCAGTCGAAGGGGCACCCCCTGTCAACGGCCCCATAGCAGACCTCGGGATGAACGGGTGCCTTTGGCCTCCGCCACTGGGCCATGGAGGGCTCGCCGCGCCAGATGAGGGTCTTGAAGGAACCGTGCTCCCCGCACCCCTTTAGCTGAAAGACTTCGTCACCTTCGAGCACCCGTGTCGCGTCGATCCTCCTGAGACAGACAGGGCAGACGCTTTCGGTTATGTTCAGGTTCACCTCTTCCATGTCACCCCCTTGGGCCCCCTGCCTGGTCGAACCCGTGGCTTGCGAGGATCTCCATGCACTTCCCGTAGGTTTCCGCCACAATCTGGCCGCAGATCCCCTGGTTGGGGAATTTTTCCAGGATGTCGAGGCATCGCGTCCCGCCGTACTGGGCGTCGGCTCTCCCCTTGAACCACTCCGAAAGCTCGCTCAGCATCGTCATGTGCCGCTCGTGGGGCATCTCTTCCTCGCCCCCCTTGCCCGCGTAGAGCGAAATGAGGCACGCCCCGCCCGACAGGGCTCCGCAGGCCTCGCCGCTCCCGATGATGCCATAGCAGAGCCCCCCCACCGACTTCACCAGGTCGTCGTTGGCCTTGCCCAGGGTCTCCAGGGCCAGGAGCACGATGATCTGGGCACAGCAGTACCCTTTGGCCTTCAGCTTTACCAATCGAAAGAACAAATCGTTCATGCGTGACCTTCCATTCTGGTCTCGACGGCGTTGGGAACGCCACCCCCCTTTTGGGCAACCAGGAGAAAATAGGTGATGCCGGATCTGCCCCTCTTTTTTCCGCTCCCTCCCCGAACACACCACGACTCCGGAAGACGCTCGCCGGCAAGGATCATGCGGGCGACGAATTCCTTGAGCAGCCGGTCGTGCGCTTCCCACAGAAGAACGGAAAAGCCAAGGTCCGCCAGCTGGCCGAGGAGATCATCCTTCACGAGAAATCCGACCGCCGGGCTCCCCCCCTCCACCGCCTCCAGGCTGCGCTCCCCTTGGGCGAGGACGTCGCTGAGGATCAGGAATCCCCCCCCCTGCAAGACCCGCGCAAACTCCCGGAGTGCCCCCGGCTTGTCATCGAGAACGGAAAGGACGCACTCGCAGAAGAGGGCGTCGAAGGATGCTCCCCTGAAGGGGAGAGTTTCCGCACTCCCCCGGACGAGTCGGGCAGGGCCAACCCTGTTGGCGGATTCTCCGAGGAGCGTCTCCGAATGGTCGAGCCCCACCACGCGGTAACCGCCGGTCTGTTCAAGATGTTGAAGGGTCCCCCCCGCGCCGCAGCCGATATCGACTACCAACGAGCCGCCGGGGAGACCGCAGATTTCGAGGGCCCTGTCAGTGAGAACAGCGCCTCCCGGCCGGATGCACGGTCCGGCGCTGCAGAGAAACTTCGACCAGTCAAGGGAGCAGTCGGTCATCACGTCACCGGTCAGTTGGGATACGTTACTTGTCTTCAAGCGCCTGCTCCGCCTCGGCGACCTTTCCTGTCGCCAGTTCCTCGTCTATGAGGATGAAGCCGCACTGTGAGCACGCTGGAAGGTTGATGGGAAATATGGACTGCATGTACTGGAGCCTGACCGTCTGGACCTCCAGGGGCGCCTGGCATTGACTGCAGTGCCAGGTGCTGACACTGCCGGACTTTACCCACTCCCTGGTGCTTCCGCTCGACTTCATCACCATTCTGTGGGAATAGGCGGTATGGACCTGATACCCCTCACCATTGCGACTGTATTCCACCCAGTAGGTGACCGCTTTGGGGCGATAGTAGGCAAGGGAGCGGCCGGTGGCAGGGTCCACCAGCTTCTTTCCGGTGGTCTCGGCGTGATGAATCACCTTTTGCACGTCCTCCGCCAGAATCAGGCGGTCCCCCATCAGACGCTCGACCTCCTCGGAGATATCCAAACGTATCTGCTCACATACGTCCATACGCACCTCGAACCTGCCGCGAATCCCTCGTGCTTCTCACCGATGGGCCAGTCGTCTTCTTGCACACCGCTCCCCGCAACGTCTCATGGAAGTATAGCGGGATGCCCTGACGATGCCCCATCATCTTCAGCAGTGCCGGCCTGACGATCTCCTCGAACACGATCATGGTGGACGTGGGTTTACCGGGGAGGGAAAACACCGGCGTATCGCCCTTCATGCCGAATGCTTTGGGCCCCCCTCCCCTGAAGTCATCCTTCCCCAGTATCTGGCGGACCCCCGACTCGGCCAGCACCGCCCGGACAAAATCCCTGTCGCCGGAGGAAACGCCGGCGGAAGTGATCAATGCATCGGCCTTCAGCCCCTCACGGATATTTTCCCGGTGGCTCTCCCTGTTGTCGCGGGCTATGGAGAGGATGATCGGCTCGGCGCCGAGCTCTCTGATGGCCGCAGCCAGGTACAGGGCATTGCTGTTGATTACCTGGCCGGCGGCCGGCGATTCGCCCAATTCGACGAGCTCGTCGCCGGTGGAGAGAACCGCCACCCTCGCCTTGCGGTAGACAGGCACCACCGCCTTGCCGAAGGATGCCAGCAGGCCGATCTCCTTTGCCTGGATAACCGTGCCCGTTGTCAGAAGAGTGTCGCCGGTTGCCGCATCTTCTCCCCTGAAGCGAATATGCTGCCGCTGACGGACCGGCGCCAGGATTGTCACCCGACCATCGGCCTCCACCGTCTTCTCCAATGGTACCACAGCATCGCAGCCACGGGGAACCATGGCCCCGGTCATGATACGAACGGCACACCCCGGCAAGACGGGACCCGATACGCTCCCCCCCGCAGGAATATAACCGGCGACCCGAAGGATCGCCCCCTCCACGGCACAATCGGCACTTCGCACGGCAAAGCCATCCATGGCCGAGCTGTCGTAATTTGGCATATCCCAGGGCGCCGTCACATCCTGGGCCAAAACCCTTCCGAGTGCGGCCAGAAGCTCAACCCGCTCCATCCCTAGTGGCGCTACATTGCCAAGAATGATCTGACGAGTGTCAATACGCATCATCTCCTCATCCTCCGTTTCCAGCGGCGCGACACAGAGCAACCCTTAATTTGGTATATAAGTACCATTTTACACTTTTTTTGTCAAACTGAATTTGATTTTTGAAGGGGGGTTGGGCGGGAGTTTCAGGGTATTTATTGCGGAGGGGATAGCGTCTGATAAATGCCCGGCGAGGTGGGTCCCATCGTGCGAACCCCACCCCGCCGGTCCTGCTGCTGCTATTTTGCCGCCGGCATCAGACTCTCGATCAGCTCCTCGGTCCAGGGCGTTCCCTTGGCCAGCCCCTGGCGCAGCTTCACAAAGTCGATCTCGCGGCCGGTCTCCCTGGTTCCTTCGTTGAAGGCCCTGAAGCCGGTGCGGGCCTCGTTCATCATATTGAGGGCCAGCCAGGCACGGGAGTTCTCCTTGTTGAGGTTCCACGCCTGGAGCTTCGGCTTGCGCAGCTCTTCCAGGCTCTTGGTCATGCACTCGGGGAAGGTGTCAAGGAGCTTGGCGCAGAGCTCTTCCACCTTCAGATCCAGCAGAGTGAGGTCGATCTCCCCTTCCTTGATCTGGGCCTGCCCTTCCTTGAAGGCGGCGCCGCTCTTGAACTCGCCATGGACGACCCGTCCGTATTCGTCGAGCATCCGGTCGGTGACGACGGTGGGGTTGGCAACGAATTTACCCCCCGCCTTGAGGGCCGGAACCACGTCGGCGATGATGCCGAGCCGGGCTGCCTTGTGGGCCGAGAAGGGCTCGCAGAGAGTGCCGGAGACCATGGCCTGCTCGCAGCCGATCATGAGCGGCAGGAAGTCGGTTGCCCCGCCGATGGCGGCCGAGCCGTGCTTGGGGCCTGCCTGGCCGAAGTTGGCCAGGTCCTGGGCGATACTGAAATCGCAGGCCATGCCGATTTCCTGGCCACCGCCGATCCGCATGCCGTTCACGCGGCAGATGACCGGGCGGTCGCAGCCGAGGATGGCGGAGACCATGTCGTTGAAAAGGCGCATGTACTGCCGGTATTCCTGGGGGTTGCCGGCGTAGTACTCGGCGTACTCCTTGGTGTTGCCGCCGGTACAGAACGCCTTGTCGCCGACGCCGGTGAATACCACGGCATTCACCTCGCGATCGACGGAGGCCCGTCGGAACGCGAGGATGGTGGCCTTGACCATGTCGGTGGTGTAGGAGTTGTACTGCGTGGGATTGTTGAAAATGATCCAGGCGTTATAGAGCCCCTCCACCACTGAACCGTCACGGCGCCTGGCAGGACGTTTCTCGTAGCGGACCATGCCGTCACAGAGGCCCTCCACCTCACGGTCGATCAGGTTGTGATCGATCAGGTTCCCCGGTGCGGTGCTGGCGATTATCGCATCTGTTGTAGCCATTGCTTTTCCTCCCCATTTGATATTTTTGTAAACAGCCGACCATACAAAACAACGCCTTATACCCCATTTATGCATTCTAGTACTTCATTACCGATTTACTGTCAAGCACTTTTTGCCGGTGGCCCAAGCATAGCAATTAATTCTTCCATAGATATCTGTCGGTGGCATTGACACCTCACATATCAAACGATCTGTTTAAAGGCGTGACGTCTACCGGAGTTTCTGGAGAGATGGTTTCGCCCGGAGCAAGCTCGATGATCCCATTGGCCCGCACCATGATTGCAAGGCTGGCTGAGCTCTGATCCGCGGCGATTTCAGCCAGATACTCGCCATTAATTTCACTGAGCCGGGACATCACCAGATGGGGACGATCACCCTTGTTTCGGTACGGTTCCGTCACGGTCGCCTTGACCACCGGCTTCCGGATATGCAGATGCCCCATCATTTTCAGCAGCGCGGGTCGAACGAACATCACGAATGCCACCATGGCAGCCACCGGATTGCCGGGGAGCGCGAATACCGGCTTGCCGTTCAACATGGCAAAGGCAAATGGCTTGCCGGGCTTCATATTGACCTTCCAGAACAGTATCTCCCCTCCAAGCTCCTGAATCACCTCTTTGACATAATCCTTTTCACCAACCGACACGCCGCCTGTGGTCATGATCACATCGGACTGGAGACCGGCGAGAATCTTCGCACGGGTGGAATCCTTGTCATCCCTGGCGATGCCCAGCACTACGGGAGATGCACCCGTTTCCACAACCTGCGCGGCAATGCTGAAACTGTTGCTGTTGATCTTCGTGGCTGCGATCGGCGTCGAGCCTGCCTCGACAAGTTCATCTCCGGTGGCGATTATCGCGACCTGAGGAGCGCGATAGACCGGGAGCATGGTCCTTCCCAGGGAAGCCAGCATCCCGATTTCCTGTGGCCTGAGCATAGTGCCGGCCGCAACAACACGCTCGCCACACCGCACGTCCTCACCTCTCCTCCTGATGTGGGAACCAGGCTTGACGCCGCTTTTCAGCCTGATCCCTTCATCCACATGCTCGACATCCTCGATGGGCACGACGGTGTCGCATCCAGGCGGAACGGGCGCGCCGGTCATGATCTTGATTGCTTCACCCGGGGCCACGGGGACTGCCCGTTCCTTGCCGGCCGGGAGAAATCCCGTGACCTTCAGACAGTTCTCCTGCAATGTCTCATGGGAAAAGGCATACCCGTCCATTGCCGAATTATCGGCGACGGGCATATCCCACGAGGCATGCATATCATTGCTGATGACCATCCCCAAACCCTGCAACAGAGGAACCTCCACTTCTTCAAGGATGTTCACCTGTTGCAGAATCACACGTTGCGCGTCGCCTATCAGGCCGTTGAAAATCGACATTCTTTTAGTTCGCTGAACTTTGCAGTTCGTTTTTTGAATCCGTTTCGTTGCTCAGAACCTTTGCTTTACGTTCTTTTTGCTCTTTATCAACCTCATATACTGCTGATGTAGCCTGATCCGAGGGAGTTTTCCCCTCTCAGGTGACACCGAGCCCCAGGTTTTTCATCCGAACCAGGTTGTAGGCCGCAGCGTGCAGGTCAAGTTGCATGGCGATCTTCTCGATTCCCCGGTACATCGTCTTGCGTAATCTGCCCACGGTCTTCATCCAGCCAAAGCCTTCTTCGATTCGTTTTCTGATCTTCTGGCTGATGGTGTAGTTCGGATGATTGGTTGTTCTGCCGTCGATGGCTGATCTCCTGTTGGTGGTGTTCTGAGCCACGTGCGGCGTAATCTTGAGCCGGCGCAGCTCTCGGACAAAGGGCTCAGTGTCGTAGCCTTTGTCCCCGCCAAGAGTGATGCGCCGAGTCGTCCTTGGCAATTGCTGCACCATGGTCTTAGCTGCGTCGCGTTCCCCGGAACCGGTTGCCGTTGTCACCTTGGTCCTGATGATGAGGCCACTGCGATTCTCCATCAGGGTATGTCCCTGGTAGCAGAGCTTGGCTTCCTTGTTCTTCCCCTTGCGGTAGAGCCTGGCATCAGGGTCAGTGGTGGAACCATGGGTTTCGTTGGTAAGTTTCTGCCCTTTGAAATCCACGGTATCGTTCCTGCCGCCACCACCTGCTGAAGGAGGTCCATCCTTGGGCTTGAAGCTCTTGATGGAGGCCCAGGCTTCGATGAGAGTACCGTCAACGGTGAAGTGCTCACGAGACAAGAGACGCTTACGTTCTGCCTGGGCCAGAACGCGGGAAAGAAACTCGGCGGCGACCTCGGAGCCAATCAATCGTTCGCTGTTCTTGGTAAAGCTGGAATGGTCCCAGACTTTCTCGTCCAGGCCCATGCCGAGAAACCAGCGGAACAGGAAGTTGTAATGGATCTGCTCCACCAGCTGCCGGTTGCTGCGGATGGAGTAGAGGATCATCAGCAGTTGGGCCTTGAGCAGCTTCTCCGGCGGGATTGAGGAGCGGCCGGTTGTGGCGTACATGCTATCAAAGAGCTTGTCCATCCCTGCCAGCGCTTCGTCGGCCATCTTACGGATGGCCCGCAACGGGTGGTCCTTCGGGACAAAGGATTCAGGTGTTACGTAGGTAAAGAGTGCTTCTGTATTGCTGTCAAAACCGCGCATAACTTTCCTCAATAATTGTAGAGCGTTATGCGCGATAAAGTACCACAGATAGGCCGTTTTCTCTATTTCAATTTCAACAGCCTGCTATACTGATCACTGTCAACACCTCATGGCTCGATTCACTGCATAGTATTTTAGTACTACTTTACCTTTTTATAAGTCAAGACAATTCAACCGCACATCTGCAAATAACGTATCATGACAATCAATGCCATATTTTCAGGCAGTTACATCTCCAGATATCAAGTAAAAATCAAAGGCTGAACATAATGGAGAGAAATCCTCTTGAATCACCCCTTCTATTACGGTATTATGGTACCACTTTTACCAAGAAGAGCAAGGCACGGAAAATATTTTGGGGGCAATTTCGCACAACCCCGGGCTACAGAAAGAGCGTTGACCCGGGACAACCGATGCGAGTGCCGGCAAGGTCACGAATGAGCAATCAATTATCAATCCGCAATGCAAAGCCAGGCGATCTCAACGGTATAATCGCATTGGACACCGTCACTTCGAAGGCAGAAAAGGCTGATTACTGGCGGGAAATTTTCGACCGTTTTGTGACCAGCGGCAAAAGCGATCGGGTCTTCCTTGTGGCTGAAGCGAAGGGGAAGATTGTCGGATTCATTGCCGGCGAGGTTCGTGCCTGGGAGTTCGGCTCGCCACCCTGCGGGTGGGTGTTTGCCATCGCCGTTTCGCCGAATGCCCGGGAGGGGGGGATCGGCCGGCGCATGTTCGACGAAATTTCCGCCCGCCTGAAGGAGGCTGGTGTCACGACAGTGCGCACCATGGTCGACCGCGATAACAAATTGACCTTGTCGTTCTTTCGCAGCATGGGCTTACGGACAGGCAGGTATATCGAGCTGGAAAAATCGCTCGACTAACCGGCAGGGTACCTGTAACCCTCAACGATTCCAAGAACATGGTCAGTAGTCTATTCAGCTTCACCCTGGAGAGGGGATCCCATGAGACTCAATAAAGCCAGCCTGTTTGCCTTGTTTGCCGTACTCGAACTGGCCAGCGACCCGGAGCGGCAGTTGTCGACCGGGGAGATCGCATCCAAATACGACGTTTCTCCCCACCATCTCGCAAAAATCATGCGCGACCTGGTTCACGAAGGACTGGTACAGGCGGTGCGCGGCGTCGGCGGTGGGTACCGGTTTTCGGGAAACGTCCAGCGGACGACGCTTCTGGACGTCATCCAGATGTTCGAAAATCTGGAATCCGAGCTCGATGTCCCCAACGCAAGCAAGAGTGATGTTCCCATTCTGGAGGAACTGAAGAGCATCTCCAGCGAGATCAATGAGCTCACCAAGGCGGTTCTGGACACGATCACCCTGGAAACTGCCCTGAAAGGGGCGCGTCAGCGAATGTAACACGCCCCACTTTCCGGCAAAACCCATCCGCAAAACGAAACGCCGGGAGCAAACGATCGCTCCCGGCGTTGCACTATCATCGAATCAGACAATACGTATCAAACTCAATCGACAGCCATACTCCCCGTCTCGGCGGCAAAGGGGAGATTCTCCTCCTCGGTGGGCGCATGCTCGGCGCTGCGTGAAACCATGATCATGGCCAGGGCGGCAACGGCGCCGGGAATCGCGAAGGCGAGGAAGTTGGAGGACAGTGGCAGATTCATGGCCTGGAGAGCCCCCCCCAGGATCGGGCCGGCGATGGCCCCGCTGCGCCCTACGCCGGACGCCCAGCCGATGCCGGTGGAACGGATTGCCAGGGGGTAGAACTGGGCCACAAAGGCGTAGAGGAGGATTTGCGTGCCGATGGTGGTCGCACCCGCCACCGCCACCAGCAGATAGAGGACAGGGGTGGGATTCTTGACGCCCAGGAGACTGATGGAAACGGCTGCGATGACGAAGAACACTATCAGCACGCGCTTCAGATGGAGACGGTCTCCCATCCAGGAGCCGCCGACCGCGCCAAAGATGGCGCCCAGGTTCAGAACCATGAGGAACGCGAGGCTGGAACCGAGTCCGTAACCGGCCTTGGTCATGAGCTTGGGCAGCCAGGAACCGAGGGCGTAGACCATGAGGAGGCACATGAAGAAGCAGACCCAGAACATCACCGTGCTCAGCGCCCGCCCTTCGGTAAAGAGCGACACCAGCGGAACGTGCCTGCCCTTGCCGTTCGGCATGTGGTACTGGTCATCCACCTGGGGCCTGAAGGTCGGCTCCACTTTGGCGAGGGCGGCAGCGGCCTTTTCGTCGCGTCCGGAACGGAGCAGGAAACCGATGGATTCAGGGAGGAAGTAGAGAATCGCCGGCAGCAGCAGGAGCGGTATGCCGGCCACGAAGAAGACCGATGACCAGCCGAACTTCGGAATCAGGTACATGCCGAGGCCGGCCGACAGCATGCCGCCGACGGAATAGCCGCTGAACATGATGCCGACCAGGGTGCTCCGCATCTTTTTCGGTGAATACTCGGTCATGAGCGCCACCACGTTCGGCATGACTCCGCCGATCCCCAGGCCGGCCAGGAAGCGGCAGATACCGAATTCCAAGGGATTAGTGGCGAAGGCATTGAGGAAGGTCATGCCGCTGAAGAGCACCAGACAGATGGCGATCATCCATTTGCGCCCGAAGCGGTCGGCCGCCGGGCCGAAGGTCATTGCCCCCACCATCATGCCGAACAGGGCATAGCTGCCGAGCGAGCCCGCCTGCAGCGGCGTCAGGTTCCACGTCTTCATCAGCACCGGCAGTACCACGCCGTAGATCACCAGATCATAACCGTCGAAGATTATGACCAGCGCACTCCAGAACAAGACCTGCAGGTGAAACCGGTTGAACTGGGCCTCGTCGATCAACTTGTGGACATCGACCTTTCTCATGCTTACCTCCTTGCTGTTTCAGTCTTAATGGGAGTTCGGGATATTCGCCCCGCTGGCGAACAGTGCCGGATTGCCTGAATTAAATAATGTTTTGCAATACCGCATCCAAAAGCCCAAAAAGATCAGTCCTCGACTCGCATAAAATTGCAACTTTCCGTATTTGTGTATTTATTTTTTATACACCCCCACTTTTGAGTAGATACACTGTTTTGAAATTAGACCTGCTCGGGCTTCACCGTGTAACGTTCTGAGCAGGCGTGTAAAAATATGATTGGGTGGGGTTCTTCAGAAGAGGGGTCTGAGGGCAACAGGGGGAGAGGAGGTCAGGGTCTGGACAAGACATCCAGACCGTACTCCCGGATGCGCCTGTCGAGGGTGGGACGCGAGACGCCGAGGATCGCCGTGGCCCGCTTCTTTTCATACCCGGTGAAGGAGAGGATGTTTTCGATATGCTCCCGCTCCACCTCTTCCAGAGACTTGATTATCAGGGGCATGCGGGCGCCGCCGGCACTTCCCTCCAGTTGCAGCGCTTCGGGAAGGAGGACATTGCCGGGCGAGAGGAGGACCGCCCGGCGCAGGGTGTTTTCCAGCTCTCGCACGTTGCCGGGCCAGGAATGGTCCAAGAGAAGATCCATGGTCTCCCGGGGGACGATTTCCACGGCCTTGCCCATTTCGTGGCGCATCTTTTCGAGCAGGAACCTCACGAGGAGGCGGAGGTCGTCCTTGCGCTCCCGCAGCGGCGGCAGGTCGATGCTGACCACCTTGAGGCGGTAATAGAGGTCCTGACGGAACTCGCCGCTGGCCACCAGCGCGGGGAGGCTCTTATTGGAGGCGGCAATGACCCGCACGTCGGCCTTGATGGTCTCGACGCCGCCGACCCGCTCGAATTCCCGCTCCTGGAGAAAGCGCAGGAGCTTCACCTGGATTTCGGGGCTCGTCTCGGAGATCTCGTCGAGGAAGAGGGTCCCCCCCTCGGCCAGCTCGAACTTGCCGGGCTTGACCCGGTAGGCGCCGGTGAAGGCCCCCTTTTCGTGTCCGAACAGCTCGCTTTCCAGGAGGGTCGGGGCCAGGGCGGAGCAGGCCACGGCGATGAAGGGGCGGTTGCGGAACCGGCTGTTGAAATGGAGGGCCCGGGCCACCATCTCCTTGCCGGTGCCGCTCTCGCCGTTGATGAGGACGGTGGCCCGGGAGTCGGCCACGGCGCCGATGGTCTTGTAGATCTCCTTCATGGCTCGGCTGCGCCCCACCATGATGTTCGGCTCGAAGGAGGGCTCGGGAGAGTCATTGAAGGCGACCCCCGTCTGGGAGATGTCACTCATCTCGAAGATCTTCTCGATGACCTCGTCGAGATGGTCGAGATCGAGGGGCTTCCCCAGGTGGTCGATGGCGCCGAGGCGGATCGCCTCGATGGCGGTCTGCATGTCATCGAAAGCCGTAATCATGATGATCGGCAGGGAGGGTTTCCGCTCCTTGATCCGGGTGAGCACCTCGAAACCGTCCATGCCGGACAGCCGCAGATCGAGGAGCATCAGGTCCACCTCACGGGAAAGGGCCAGATCCACCGCCTCGGGGCCGCCGGCGGCGGCAAGAACGTCATGGCCCGATTCGACAAGGTGCAGCTCCAGGGTCCGACGGATGGCCCGGTCGTCATCGGCGATCAGTATGGTTCTCATGGCCGGCCTTCTCCTTTATCGCCGGGTCCCCCGAGGGGAAGGGCCACAGTGAAGGTGGCGCCCCGGCCGGGCTCGCTCTCCACGGAGACCGATCCGCCGTGGCGCAGGACGATCGTCTGGAGGATCGACAGTCCCAATCCGCCCCCGGACGCCTTGGTGGTGAAAAACGGCTCGAAGAGCTGATCCAGCTTGTCCGGGGGAATCCCGCCGCCGGTGTCGCTCACCGTGAGCAGCGCCATCCCGTCCCTCCCCTGGCCGGTTATGGTAAGGAGCCGCTCGCCGGCCGGGGTCCCGTTCATGGCTTCACAGGCATTGAGCAGAAGATTCAGCAGCACCTGATGAATCTGCTCGGGGTCGCAGACGAGGGTCAGGGGCGAGGCGATACGGACCTCGACCTGGACCTGTTCCTCTTCGATTCGCTGCGCCATGAGCTGCATCAGGCGGTTCACAATGTCACCCACTTCCGCTGTCTGAAGGCGCAACGGGCGGGTACGGGCAAAATCCAGCACATCGTTCAGCAGGCGGTTGAGACGCCGGATTTCCTCCTCCACGATGGAGAAGTTCTCCCGGAGCGTGCCGGCCGGGGCGATTTTTTTCCGGATCATCTGCATGTTCATCTGGATGGCCGAGAGGGGGTTGCGGATCTCATGGGCCAGCCCCAGGGCCAGGTGTCCCACCGCGGCCACCTTCTTGGCCACCAGCAGCTCGTCGAAGGTGGATTCGAGCCGGGAATGGGCCTCGCTGAGGGCCCTTGTGTGATGGTTGACCTCGGCGGTGAGAATCCGGTTCCAGTTCATGAGAATCCCCATCAAGAGGGTTGCCCCCGCCAGCACCGTTACCAGGAGGGTGGTGGCGAAGGCCTCCTGCCGGTGCATGAACGTGGACAGCAGCTCGTCCACCTCCCGCTCGGGGGTGGAAATCCCCAGGGCCCAGAGGCGGTTCTCGATGCGGAACGGATAGTAGCTCCCCAGCTTCCGCACCGGCTGGTCGGGGATCTCCGCATCCAGGTAGTCGTACCAGCCGCTCCCCGGTTTTCCGTCTTCAATGGAGACGAGAAGCGCATGAAGGCGCAGCCACCGGGGAAGAAACGCCTCTGAGAAACTGCGTCCCGCAAGCCTGCCGCTCGGCGCAACGAGCATGGTCCTGCTGCTGATGTCGGCAAGCCAGGCGCGGCCGTGCCTGCCGACCCGGATCGGAAGGATGTGCTTGCTCGCCAGCTTCTCGAAATCGAGGACACAACTGGCCACCCCGAGGAATTCCCCACGGGGGCCGTATATCCCTTCCGCAACGATCAGCGCCTTGTACCCCCGACGCTTCCCCCCCTCCATGCGGGTGAAGGGGGAAAGATACATCTCCCCCGGCTTCCCCTTTTCCCGGGCCCACTTGATATAGTCGCGCCAGGCATAGCTCCGCCCGACCGTGTAGGGATCGGCCGGCTCTATGGCGATGGCGGTTCCGCTGCTGTCAAAGACCACAAGATCTACGACAGGAGTCGAGGCGAGGGAGCCGTAGATCTTTTTCAGACGGTCCCCGACCTCTTCGGCGCGCTGGCGGGTGACCTCCTTCCCTTCAAAGAGCGTCACCACCAGATCGAGGTTGCGATGGAACGTGGCAAACATCTCCTCCAGGGTGTGGGAAGCCAGTTCGGCCATGAGGGACTGTTGCCGGTTGTACTGCTCGAAGAAGCGCTCCCGCGCCTCGGCGCGAACGGCGTTCGTCGTGTGCCTGATCCAGAGGAAAGCTCCGAGGGCGGAGGCGACCACCAGGAGCAGCACGATCAGGAGTTTGAATGTGCGAATATTTGTTTCGCTGTATCGCCGTTTCATGGCCGCCCCGATGGAAATCAGGTCAGAGATTCAGCAGTCTTGCGGCATTCCCCCCCAGTATCTTTTTCACCCCCTCCGCCGGCAGCGGGAGCCGGGCGATGGCGTCCATGTTCCCCCGGATTGCACTCATTCCGGGCCAGTCGCTGCCGAAGATGACCTTGTCCGTGTTGCGCGCAAGTTCCGGGAAATAGGTCATCAGCTTCGAGGGGGGGAGTCCGGAAATCTCCATGTAGAGATTAGGGTGGAGTTTAGACAGGAAAAAGGCCCGGTCGTACCAGAATCCCCGCCCCGAATGGGCCATGACCAGGTTCAATGAAGGAAAATCGTTGGCCACGTCATCCAGATGGAGCGGATCGCCGTACTTGATCCGAGACCCCTTGAAGACCGACGAGCCGGTGTGGATGAGCACCGGAATCCCCAGTTCCTGGGCAGCCTGATAGAGGGGGTAGATCCTCGGCTCATTGAGGTAGAAATGCTGGTAGGAGGGATAGAGCTTAAGGCCGCGAAACCCTGCCGTTTCCACCAGACGGCGGAGTTCGCTCCCCAGGTCGGTGGAGAGATGGGGATTGATGCTGCAGAAGGGAATCAGCCTCGTTCTCCCCTTGCAGAAAGCCTCCACCTGCTCGTTGGTGCAGATGCCGGTGGTGACCGGGCACAATTCCGCCAGGATGCAGGCGTAATCGACCCCTTCGGCAGCCAGCAACTCCTCGAAGGCGCCGGGGTCGCGGTAACGCTCGATGTACACTTCATATTCCGCGGGGTCGGGATGGGACTGCCGTATCCACTCCGTCACCCAGGGTTTGTGACTGGTGTACTCCCCACAGTGAACGTGAAAATCGATTCGCAAGCCACTGTCTCGCATTTCATGGACCATTGTGTTTTCCCCCCTTCTTCCGATCTCTCTCAACCAAACAGGCAGCGTACCAATGAGGCTCTTGCAATAGTCTCCCCCCCCCCCGCAAGGGGGAGGGACTAATTACAACTTTTGCAAAAATTCAAATATTATAGTACCGTTTTACCATTTATCAGAAGAAATAATAGGCAGCGAAGCGTCCGATGTTCGCGGTGCCGGAATCCGCCAGTCCCGCAAGGATGCCGGTGCCGTTGGTGACGTTGCCGTACCGGGTATTGATATTCTGGTATTCGGCGGCGAACCGGACCGCGGCGTTCAGATCGTAGGTGACGTTGGCATAGATGGCCGAGTTGGATTTCTCGAAGTTGGAGATTCCGCTGTAGCTCGCATAGTCATAGGCATTCCTCCGACCATAGCCGGCGGTGATTCCCAGATCCTGGTTCGGATAGAAAATGAGCTGACCATAGATGCCATAACCCTTGGCGGCCGTCTTGCCGCCGGCCGGGCCGACCACGCTTGCTGCTGTGGCGCCGATGGCATACATGTTGGCCGCCATGTAGACCTGTCCCTCGAAGGAAGCGGTCATGGCCCTGTTTTTGCCATCCTTTGACGCCAGGAGCGGCACGAAGGTATAGAAGCCGTAACCCCAGCTATCCACCGATTTGCTGTTCCCGGCCACGTCCTGGTTGCCGTAGAGACCGAACACCCCCGCGATCAGCGAATTCATGGACATGCCGTAGTAGCCCGGCGCGACCCCCAGGACTTTGCTGACAAGCATTGCCTGGCCTGCCACGTTGACCTTCGCCCCCCAGGAATCGCCGCTTGCACCCTGGAGGTTGGAATCCTGAACCGGATTCTGGACGCCCAAGATCAGCCGCAGGGCGTTGCTGTCGTTCAGGTTCAGCCGGTGGGTGACCCTAACCTGCGGGACCCGCGGATTGTTCGGGGCTCCGGTCATGGCCGCCTGCCCGAAATCGACGGTTGAGGCCGTTGCCGGACCGAAGATGTCGTAGGCCTGCCCCAGCACCAGTTGGGTATTGGCCCAGTCCAGCGAAGCGTTGGCGAGGCGGAGCCGCATGGTGGCGGTCTCGTTGGAAGCGCCGCCTCCGCCATAGAAGTCGGTTTCGACGATGGCATTGGTCTTGGCGCCGAGGAAGGTGGGGCCGGCAACCTTCAGCCAGAGCCGGGACTGGCGGGCGGTGAAGATGGACTGATCCTCCTGGCCGGCAGGGGAACTGCTCTTGGGAATGCCCCGTTGGAGCGTACCCAGTGCGCCGTTGGACCCCAGGTTGACCGAGTTGTAGGCGTAATCGAGCTTGACGTAACCACCTATGGTTAGGTTGAATTTGCTGTAGACCGGCGAGGCCATCTTGCCGTAGATGCCGGGGGCCACTTCACAGTTTGGCTGAAAATCACAGTTATAGACCGGCGCGGTGGCCTGGGGGACCTCCTCGGCCAGAGCCGGAGCGGCCAGCAGCAAAACCGAGAAACCCGCCGTGAGTACCTTTTTCTTCATGTTCTCCTCCACACAATAAACAGTGAGCGATAGATCTTCCTGATCCGTTGCCGGCATGAAACGTTCGAGGCTCTCTTTCTCCGTGGTCCCCCTTTCGTTAGTCGATACCCGCCAGATCTGACTTCCTGGCGACTTCTCCCTCCCGGCGTTGATGTAGACCTTCTCGCGGTGAGACCGGAGCGGGCGTCCCCTTTCCGACCACCTCCTCGTACCCCTTCTTCAGCAACTGGCTCCCCCGGGGAACACCGCTCTCCACGTACCGCCGGGGCACCCAGATGGTGGGGGAGGCTGTGGGGGACATGGTGTATGCCGGGTTGTCTATCTCCACATACTCCTCCTGCGGTCCGGCGGCGGTCCGGGGACCGGCGCAGGCAGTGACGGTAAGCATGGCCACCAGGGCGAGATACCTGAAAGCTCCCATGTGAGGCTCCTTTCTCTATCAGAGACACCGCAAAATAACGTCGCTTTACAAACGACAAACGGTACTAATAAATCCCATTCACCGATTGTCGGCGGATGGGATCGTCTGTGAAAAAATCAGGGCAGACGTGGAGTCCTGCCCCTTGAATCACCAGTAAAAGGAGTTGCTGCGTGGTACGTCCCTACCTTTGCGTTGTCTCGACTTCCATGTGTGGGGGCGCTGCTTGGCGCGCCCCGATTGCGCGGAGCAAGCGCCGCCCCTGCCGTTTATACGGTTAGCGATCCTGCCAGGCTGCGGGCCGTTTGCCGAGGAAGGCATTGAGCCCTTCCACGGCGTCGTGGGTTGCCATCAGCTCTTCCAGGTACAGCTTTTCCACCGCGGCTATCTTCGCCTTGGTCCGCTCCAGGACGCCGATCCGCGCCGCGCGCACGGCAAACCGGAGGGAACTGGCGCTGAGCCCCGCAAGGTGCTCGTCGAAGTAGGCGACCGCCGCCTGCTCCGGATCTTCAGCCACCGCGGTGACCAGACCGAGGCGGAAGCCTTCTTCCGCCGTGATGCTGCGCCCCGAGAAGAGGAGATCCTCGGAAGCGGTCTTGCCGATCCGCTCCGGCAGCAGGCAGGAGGCCGCCGGGGCGAAGACGCCGATCTTGATCTCCGGCTGCCCCAGCATCGCACCCGGCGCGGCGAAAATCAGATTGCCCGCTGCCACCACTTCCAGGCCGCCGCCGAGGCACTGGCCGCGCACCGCAACCAGCAGAGGCACCGGGCATTCCAGCATCTGAATGACCAAGGCATGCAGGGATTGCAGCATGGCGGCGCAGGATTCGGGCATGTGCTCTTCAACGCTGGCGCCGAAGCTGAAGTGGGAGCCTTCCGCATCCAGCAGCACGGCCCGCAGTTTTGCACTGGGGAGATGCTCCGTGAGTGCCGCCTGCAGCGCCGCGATCATGGCGGCATCCACGATATTCGCTTTCGGACGGGCCAGCCGCAGACGAAGCAGCGTGCCGTCCTTTTCAAGCCATACTTTGAGAGGGCTCTCGCTCATGGTTGTCAATTCCTCCAGAAATAAGGATTAATTACTTGCCGGGAACCAGGATGGCCCGCCGGGTCAGTTTGTGGGCATGGGCCGCTTCAAAGATCTCGTTGATCTTCTCCAGGGGGTGCTTCTCGATGAACGGTGCCAGGGCGATCTTCTTGTCGAGAACCAGGTCCAGCGCCGCCGGATAGAGCTCGGTCAGGCAGCCCCAGTTCCCCAGGGCCCGGGCATGGAAGGCCATGAGGTTGGAGAGGCGCAGTTCGATCTTGTCCATGGTGAAGCCCACCACCGACAGGGTGGCGCCGAAGGTCAGCAGGCCGAATGCGGTATCCTGGCCGGGGACCGTCCCGGAGCATTCGAAGATCTTCCAGCAGGTTTGCGGCAATCCTTTTTCCTTGACGAAAGTCTGGATGGCTTTCTTCAGATCTTTCCCCTGCACCTGCCGGGCATTGATGGTGAGCGCGGCGCCATACTGGGCCATGGTGTCCAGCTTTGCTTGGTCCACATCGATGGCAACGACCGTGGCGCCGAAGGCGCTGGCGACCTGCACGGCATAGCTCCCTACCCCGCCGATACCGATGACGATAGCCAGGTCCCCCTTCTGAACTTCCGCCTGGACCACAGCCTGGTAGGGGGTGGTCACGGCATCGGCGACCACGGAGATGTCAGCCAGTTCAAAGCCGGCCGCGGCAAGTTTCTTTTCATCGACGGGACAGAGCCCCCGGGCGGGCACCTTGATGTGGGTGGCGAAGCCCCCCTGGATGTCGTTGCCCGGCATCTGCTGCGAGCGGCAGATGGTGCCGTGCCCCGAAAGGCAGAGATCACAGACCCCGCAGGGAATGACCGCCGGAATCAGCACGGCTTTCCCTTGCCACTCCTCCGCCCCCTTCCCCGCGGCGACCACCCTGCCGCTGATCTCGTGGCCGAGGGTCAACGGCAGGCCATGGTTGACGCGCACGCCATCGTAATAGAAGCCCAGGTCGGTATGGCATACCCCGCATCCGGCAACCTCAACCACCACTTCATTGTCAGACGGCGGTGTTGCGTCAAAGTCCGCCTTCACCATGGGCTCCCCCACGGCAGTCATTGTCCAGCGATGCGGTGCAGTGCTCATTGTCCTTCCTCCTCGTTCCATTTATTCGCAAAGAGTGCGCAAGAATCGTGCGGTTGCATTTTATACGTGCAACTTAGTACCTTTTTACTTGTTTATGGACCTAAAAAACCCGGCAACGCCTACTTCTGGAGCAGTGCCGTCAAGGCCGGTGCAAACTGCAGCACATCGGCAACCACCAACACGTCCGCCACCTCGCCGATGGGGGCATCCTTGTCCTTGTTGATGGCCACGATGAAATCGGACTTCTTCATCCCGGCGAGGTGCTGGATCGCACCGCTGATGCCGCACGCCACATAGAGTTTGGGACTGACCGTCTGTCCCGTGGTTCCCACCTGGTGGCTGTGCTCGACCCACCCGGCGTCCACCACCGGACGGCTTGCTCCCAGCTCGCCCCCCATGGCCTTGGCAAGGGCGGCGATGACCGGCACGTTTTCCTTCTTCCCCACCCCGCGGCCGGCGCTGACGATGATCTCGGCCCGGGTAAGATCCACATCCTTCTGCTCCGCCGGCTCATAGCCGACAAATTCCAGCGCCGAAGCGCCATCGGCAGGCTCGATCCGCTCCAGCTGCGGAGCCCCGGAAGCGGCAGCAGCACTGAAGGCCCCGGCCTGGATGGTGAGAACGGCTTTCCCCGACTTGGGGGTTACGGTGCGCCGGAGCTTGGCGTTGCAGACTCCCAATTCGAATTTGCCGTCAACGATGTCAATGATCTCCGAAATCTGGGCCGCCTTCAGGTTTGCGGCCACGCGGGGCGCAAGGTCCCAGCCATAGGAGGAATGGACGAAGACGATATAGTCCGGATTTTCCCGCTCAACCGCCGCCAGGACGATCTTCTTGTGGACATCGGGATTGTATTCGCCATATTTGCCGGCATCGGCCAGATAGACCGTGCCGTTGACCCTGGGAGCCTCGGCCTTGCTCCCGACCAGAACCATTGCCTTCTCGGCCCCCAGTTTGTCGGCAAAGGCAACCAGTTCGTAGCTTGTTTCGAGGAGCTTTCCTTCACGGTATTCGCATACAAGTAGCGCTTTCATCCATTGCCTCCTATCTCACTACTGCCGTTTTTTCTTTGAGGATGCCGAGGAGCTTGCCTGCAATTTCGTTCAGGTCCCCTTCCAGAACGATGCCCCCCCCTTTTCGGGCCGGAGGGTAGACGCTTGCCGTGGCAGCCAGGGCCTCTTCCTTCAGGACGTCCACCACCGGAATGGCCGCGATCTCCTTCTTCTTCGCCTTCATGATATTGGGAAGGGTCGGATAGCGGGGAACGTTGAGACCCAGCTGGCAGGTGACCAGCGCCGGCGTCTTGAGCTTCACCACGCCCTTGAGGCCCCCTTCAAGCTCCCGCTTGGCGGTGACGACTCCGTCGGCAAAGGAGAAGCCGACCAGGGTCGTGGCACAGGAATAGCCGAGCTGTTCCGCAACCGCCACCCCCACCTGGGCCGAGCCCCGGTCCTGGGACTGCATGCCGGTGAAGATCAGGTCGAACCCCTTGTCCTTGGCATACGCGGCAATGATCGACGCAATCTGCCAGGGGTCCTTGATGGACGCTGCCGGGTCCTGGACATGCACGCCCCGGTCCCCTCCCATGGCAAGGGCTTTTTTGAGCGCCTCTACAACCCTGTCAGGGCCGATCGAGAGGACGGTCACATCGGCGGCGTCACCCAGCTGTTCCCTGAGCTGCACGGCCTGCTCGACGGCATACTCGTCGTACTCATTCATCCTGAAGGCCAGATCTGCTTCGTCATACCAGTTTCCCGAGCTGTTTGCCTTGAACCTCGACTCCATGTCCGGAACCTGCTTGATACACACGAGTACTTTCATAGAAACCTCCACGATCTTTACTTATCCCCAACCCCGAAACCTTTGCCCACCCTGGTTCAGCAATACGCCGTCCCTAACAAAGATCTTCTCGATTTCATATTTTGGTATAACGGTACTGTTTTACCTTTTACATGTCAAGCAATAAATTTGACGGCCGACCTTGGCAGGTCAGAGACCTTTGGCCGGAGAGCCCTTTTTCCCAAACGACCGGAAATTACATGGTTAAACAGGTAATAGCAAAAACACCGAACAGATCCACCAATGCAACGCCGGCATGTTCCATCAGATTTCGTGTTCGCTGCAAAGCCAGACCGACGCGGCAGTCAGCATGGCCTGCAACCCTGTTTCCAACGTCGGGTGAATGACCGGCGCGAACCGGGGAGAGTGATTACTTGGGATCTTGTTGATCTGCTTCTCTTTTTTCGCTTGCGCGTATACCTCCGCGTCCGTGCCGCCGACGAACCAGAAGACATACGGCACCTGCCAGGTCCGCCCGAAGATGCTGAAGTCTTCGCTGGCCGACGCGGGCGCCGCCTCGTAAGTCATGTCGCCGAATTGCGCGTTGAAGGCTGCCGCCACCCGGCGGGTGGAAGCATCATCGTTTTCGGTGAGCGGGTAACTGCTGAGAGTGGTAAACTCGGGCGGTCGCCCGGCATTGGAGGCATCGCATTCGGCGCAGCAAATCCGCCTGATCGACGACAACATCTGCTCGCGCACGTCTTCGTCGTAGGTGCGCATGTTGAGCTTGATCACGGCTTCGTCGGGAATGATGTTCTCCTTGGTGCCCGCCTGAAGTGAGCCGATGGTCAGCACGGCATTGTCCAGGGGGGATATCTCCCGGGAGACGATGGTTTGCAGGCGCAGCACCGTGGCGGCTGCCATGACCACCGGGTCGATGGCGGTCTGCGGTTGCGAGCCATGGGAACCGCGGCCGAACAGCCTGACCTTCAGGCTATCTCCCGCTGAGAGGATGACCCCCGGGCGGTAGCTGACCGTACCGGCCGGCCCCACCATTACGTGCTGGCCGAGAATGATGTCCGGCTTGGGAAACCGTCCCTCACCCCAGTCATCAACCATGCTGGAGGCGCCACGTCCCACCTCCTCTCCCGGCTGGAACACGACCATGACGGTGCCATGCCAGACGTCGCGGTGCTCGGCAAGAATGCGCGCTGCACCCAGCAGCCAGGTTACGTGGAAATCGTGACCACAGGAGTGGGCCACGTCCACCTCGCGGCCATCCTCATCCTTGGTCTTTACGGTGCTGGCGTAGGGGAGATCGGTGTTTTCCGCCATGGGAAGCGCGTCCATGTCTGCGCGCAGCATCACCGTGGAACCCTGGCCATTGCGCAGCACCCCCACGACACCGGTAACGCCCACTCCACGTGTCACCTCGTAACCCAACGCCTCGATGTAGTCGGCTGCACACGTGGCGGTGCGGACCTCCTGCATTGACAGTTCCGGATGCTGGTGAAAGTCCCGGTAAATTGCTTCGAGTTCCGCCAGCAGCGTGTCGCCGTGGCCAGCCATGGCTTGGATGAGCGGGTTCATGGACAACCTCCAGACGCGGCGTGCTTTGCGCAGACCGCACTTCAGCCATTACTACGTGACTCTGCACATATTCGGGTCCATTTCAAGCCCTGCCCAGACGGCTGTCAAACAGTGCGGAGTGCCCGAAGGTCATCACGCATCGGAAGACAACGGGCAGAGAAAGTGCCTTGCAGTTTTCACGTTGGCATTTCAGACTCTTACCCGGATTGGCAGAATGACGGTGGTGAGCCCGTCCCACTGGAGGCGGCGCTGGATGGCGAAGGCGGTCTCGTTGTGGAGCATCTTGTGGTAGAACTTCTCCAGCCGGAAGGTGAGCTGGCCGGTAAAGACCGTGGAGCGGGGGAATTCCTGGCCCAATTCCCGGCAGATGGTGGTGGCCCCTTCCACCACGTCGGTCCCGACGGCCATCCGGTGCTCGGCGGCAAAGCCGAGCCGACGGGCCAGCTCAACATACCTCTTCAGGTTTTCTCGTACCGACTCCTCCAGTGCCGCCATCTCTTCGGCCCCCTTGAATGACCCCGAGTCGATCACTGCCACCGAGACGAAAATGAGATTTTTGTATGTCTTCGGGAAGGTGGTGACGATGGAGAGGAGGGTGTGGACCCCGAAGCCGCTGTACCCGGAGACGAGCTGGATGGCGGTCGGTTCGTTGCGGTTGACGGGATCGGTGTTCACCGGTCCGGAGGTGGGGAAGTCGAGGAGCGTTTCGTCCAGTTGGGCAATTCCCTTTCGCACCGTGACGTAGTGGCTCTTGATCAGGTAGCAGAACCCGATCACCAGCGACGTGATAAGCACGGTCATCCACCCCCCTTCCACGAATTTTTCGATGACCGTTATGACGAGGATGGTGACGCAGAGCAGCAGTCCCACCAGGTGGATGAAGACGTGGCGGAACCACTCGGGGTCTTCCCGGCGACGCTGGATGAAGAATTTTGACATACCCAGCTGTGACAACGAAAACGTCAAAAAGACGTTGATGGAATACATGACAATCATCGCCGAAACGGAACCCTTGGTGTAGATCAGGAGCGCAATGGCGGAAACACCCATCAGGACGATGCCGTTACGCATGGTGAGCCGTTCCGAGAGCGATGCGAAGCGGTGGGGAAACCAGGAATCCACCGCCATGTTGGCCATGACCCGCGGGCCATCCACAAAACCGGTCTGCACGGCCACCAGCAGCAGGGCCCCCTCGGAGAAGATGGTGATGAACGCCAGAGCCTTGCCCAAGGGCCAGTGGGCGAAGAGACCGTCGGCCAGCACCGCGTTGAGGGTTTTCCCTTCCACCGGCCTGACACCGACCAGGGAGTAGCAGAGAAAGAGCAGGCCGGCGGTAAAGGCCAGGGATGTTGCCAGATAGACCATGGTCCGCTTGCCGCTCTGGACGCGCGGCTCGCGCATGATCTGCATGCCGTTGGAGACCGCTTCGATACCGGTATAGGTCCCCCCCCCCAGTGAGTAGGCCCGTAAAAAAAGCATCACGATTCCCAGTCCACCGATGGTGGAGAGGTCGCGTCCGAAATTGTTGTGCACTTCGCTGGCCAGAGGCACAAAACGCTCGGTGTGTGCAAAGATGCCGTAAAGCAGCATCAGCAGATGGGTGGCGATGAAAACGATAAAAATCGGCGCCAGAAGGGCGATGGACTCCTTCACCCCCCTGATGTTGAGGATGATGAGCGCCACCAGCAGCAGACAGGCCACCGGAACCTTGTAATGATGTATCGACGTCGGTAGATAGCTGAAAACGGCATCCACACATGAGGCGACAGAGACGGTGATAGTCAGGATGTAGTCGACCAGCAGGGCGCTTCCGGAGACCACCCCCGCCTTCTCGCCGAGCATGTGGGTGGCGACGATGTAGCCGCCCCCCCCGTGGGGGAAGTGCTCGATAATCCGGGAGTAGGCGTACGAGATGATAAAGACGGTGAGGGCGGTCGCCAGACCGAGGAAGACCGCCAGGTAGGTGTGCTCCCCCAGAGCCCGGAACGCCTCTTCGGGACCGTAGGCCGATGACGAGAGGCCGTCGGCGCCGAGGCCGACCCAGGCGAGGATCGGGATAAGCGCCATCTTGTGGAAGAGGTGCGGGTCCCTGATCTGCTTCGGGGCGCCGAAGATGGCGTGGGAAACCCGTTGCAGCAGACGGTTGTCATTCGATGGGCTTGTTGACGGCATACATCCTCTCTTGTGACAGTAAGCCGGAAGACGAAAAAAGCCGCCGGCACACGACCGACGGCTTATCTCCGCTGTCACGGCCCTTTCATATGCCTACGAGGTTAGCTGACGGGCTCGGGCTTGAAAGTGCCCTATCTCCTGCCGCCGTGTCGAAACAGCGGTGAAGAATTCGCCCCACCTGATCGGGTCCCCCGCACCCGCCTGCCTTCGGGCGAGTCTCGGCTGCCTATTCAATTCGGGTAATCCTGCAATGGGGCCATTATGAAGCGATGGATATCAAGAAAGTGTCAAGACAAGGATAAATGGCATCAAGATTTTATCAAGATCCGATTCGAAGCGGGCACAAGGGGGGCGGTCAAGGGGTTACGAATCGGCGCGCAACCGGTAGCCCACCCCCGGTTCGGTCAGGATGTAACGGGGACGGGACGGGTCATCCTCCAGCTTGTGGCGCAGGTTGCTGATGTTCACCCGCAGCACGTGGGGCTGTTCGAGGTAGGCAACCCCCCATATCTGGCTGAGGATCTGGCGGTGAGTCAGCACTTTCCCCGCATGGGTTACCAGAAGACGCAGCAACTCGTACTCCGTCGGCGTCAGTTGTACCTCACTCCCCCCTGTCAGCACCCTGCGGCGGGATAAATCCACCTCCAGCCCGCCGACCCGATAAACCGGCTCGGGGGCCTGCTGCAAGGAACGGCGAAGCGCCACCCTGATGCGCGCCACGAGCTCCGTCACGCCGAACGGCTTGGTCAGGTAATCGTCCGCGCCGGCGTCCAGCGCCTCCACCTTGTCATCCTCCCGCTCCCGCACGGAAAGGACGATGATCGGTACCTGCGACCATTCACGGACCCGCCTGATCACCTCGATTCCATCTAGGTCGGGAAGCCCCAGGTCGAGGAGGATGACATCCGGCCGAACCGTTGCCGCCGCGGCCAGGGCCTCATGACCGCTCTCCGCATGGTGGAGGGAGAACTCCCCCGTTGAGAGGGCGGTCCGGAGGAACCGCTGAATCGCCGTCTCGTCATCAACCACGAGGATGCGCGGCAGATTGGCTCCGCTTTTTTCATTCGCCATTGCACAGCGTCCTTTCCATTCGTTCCTGATTTTCCTGCATCATTATTCCAAAGGCTACTTCAACGGCAGGGTGACGGTCACCCGCAGCCCCCCGCCGGCGCGGTTTTCGGCGCGGATCGCGCCGCCGTGGGCCTCGACGATCCCTTTGCAGATGGAGAGCCCCAGGCCGGTCCCCCGGGCCCCTTCGGGGATCGGAATCCGGTAGAACTTGTCGAAGACCCTTTTCAGGTCTTGTTCGGGGATACCGGGACCCCGGTCGGCAACTTCCATGGAGAGCGTGCCGCTCTCTGTTCGGGCCGATATTTCGATCCCGCTCTCCGGAGAAGAATACTTTAACGCATTGTCGAGCAGATTTACCAGCACCTGGGTCATCAGAACCATGTCCATCCTGGCAAGCGGCAGATCAGGGGGGAGATTAACACCGACCTTTCGCCTCCCTATCCGCCTTTCGAGCGCCGCCAGGGCGCATCCGACCAGGTCCTGGACATCGCACAGCTCCTTCTTCAGCTTGATCGCCCCGGCTTCCAGGCGGGTCATGTCGAGGAGGTTGCCGACGAAGCGGTTCAGCCGCTCCGCCTCTTCCCATGCGGTGTCGAGCAACTCCATCCGGGCGTCGTCAGCCAGCGTGTGAACCTTCTCCCGCAGGGTATCAAGGGCGCCGGTTATGGAGACGAGGGGGGTACGCAGGTCGTGGGAAATGGAGTTGAGGAGGGCCCGTTCGAGGGTTTCCCGTGCCTGGAGGATCTGGGCCTGCTCGGCCTGCCGGGAAAGCTGGACCCGCTCCAGCGCCATGGCGGTCTGGGTGGCGAAGGCGTCGAGAAGGCGACGGATCGGGGTGGAGCGATAGTCGGCGTCGTTATTCAGTCTCACCCCCAGTACCCCGAGGAGACTCCCCGATGTCTGGAGCGGCAGATAGAGAAGCCCTGCCGAGACCAGAGTCTCGGTCCCCTGCCCCGCCGGCTGACGGTTGCGGAATGCCCAGTCCGCCACGGCCATCTCCTTCATGTCGGGTTTGAGTCCTTTGCTTGCGGCAGCGACTTTGAGCCGGTCCCCTTCGGGGAGAAGCACGGCAGTCCCGGCTGACAGCGATTCGCCGATGTTTCTGACCACGGCTTCCACGAGCGTTCCGATATCGGCAGCGGCGGCCAGGTCGCGGCTCAGGTAATAGAGGGACGCGGTCTGCTCCTCCCGTTCCCGCACCGCTTCGGCCCGCTCGCGCACCTTGGAGACGAGGGTGCTGATGACCACCCCGACGGTGAAGAGCGCGACAAAGGTGATGAGGTACTGGGTGTCTGCCACGGCAAAGGTCAGGTGCGGCGGGACGAAGAAGAAGTCGAATGCTAGGACCCCCAGAAAGGCGGTGAGGATTGCCGGCTTGAGGCCGAGCCGCAGCGCCGCCAGAACCACCGCCAGCAGGTAGATCATGACCATGTTGGTCGGCGCCAGGAAGGGACGGACGAGGAGACAGACCAGGGTAGCCGCGGCAACCAGGGCCAGGCTCGCCAGGTGACCGGTAAGGGAGATCGGCCTTCTCTGCCGGGAAATGGCCGGTCCCTTTCTGGCTTCGACCGGTTCGAAGCTGACGACGTGCACATCGATGGCGCCGCTCAGGCGGATGATCTGGTCGACGAGGGGAAGACGCAGGAACTCGCGCCAGCGTGGCTTGGCCGGCTTACCGACCACGATTCTGGTGACGTTGTGGCTGCGGGCATGGTCGATCACCGCCTCCGCCACCGACGTGGCGGTCACGCTGGCAACCTGGGCGCCGAGGCTTTCCGCCAGACGGAGATACTTCCAGATCCGCTTCCGGTTCTCCTGCTCCTGCCGCCCGCCACCGGGAGTCTCCACGTAGACCGTGAACCAGGGTGCCTTCAGCTCATCCGCCAGCCGGCGGGTGGTGCGGATCAGCCGCTCACTGTACGGGCTGCCACTGACGCTCACCAGGAGCCGCTCGGCCGCCGGCCAGGGCCCCGGAATCGCCCGCGACTCCATGTAGGCCCGCATCTCCTCCTCCACCCGGGAGGCGGCCCGGCGCAGCGACAGCTCCCGCAGGGCGATGAGGTTGCCGGGCCGGAAGAACTTCTCCGTGGCAAAGGCGGCCTGCTCCGGCACGTAAACCTTCCCCTCCCGCAGACGCTGCAGGAGATCCTCCGGCGGGATGTCCACGAGCCGGATTTCCGTCGCCTGGTCCAGGAGGCTGTCGGGGACGGTCTCCCGCACGGCGATGCCGGTGATCTGCACCACCACATCGTTCAGGCTCTCGAAGTGCTGGACGTTGACCGTGGTGTAGACGTCGATGCCGGCCGCCAGGAGTTCCTCCACATCCTGCCAGCGCTTCTCGTGCCGCGAGCCGGGGGCGTTGGTGTGGGCCAGCTCGTCCACCAGGGCGATGTGGGGTTTGCGGGCCAGAACCGCATCCACGTCCACCTCTCGAAGCGTGACCCGCTGGTACTCAACCCGAGCCGGGGGGATGACCTCCACCCCTTCGAGAAGCGCATCGGTTTCGGCCCGGCCGTGGGATTCCACGTAGGCGGCCACCACGTCCCGCCCTTCCCGTTTCCGCTGGCGGGCCGCCTCCAGCATGGCGTAGGTCTTCCCGACGCCGGCGGCATAGCCGAGGAAAATCTTCAGCTTTCCCCGTTTCGCCTCGGTTGCTTCGGCCTGGGCCAGCTTCAGCATCGCCTCCGGCGAGGGGCGTCTTTCGTCGCTATCGGTCATGGCGCCAGTCTATCCAATGCCAGATTCAGTGCAAGCACATTCACACGTACCTCGCCAAGAAAGCCGAATTGACGGTCTTCGGTGTGGGCCGATACGAGCCGGCGCACCTCGTCCGCCTTCATCCCCCGGGCCTTGGCGACGCGGGGGATCTGTACGTCCGCCGCGTCCGGCGAGATGTGAGGGTCGAGGCCGCTGGCCGAGGCCTGGAGCAGGTCGGCCGGAATCCCGGTGGTGACGTCCGCAGCCTTGAGCGCCTTGACCCGATCGGCCACCGTTTTCAGGTAGTCGGGATTGGTGGGACCGGCGTTGGAGCCGCCGGAGCCCATGGGGTTGTAGCCGAAGTCAGCGGTTGCCGAGGGACGGGGCCAGAAATACTTCGGGTCGGAGAAGGGCTGGCCGATGAGTGTCGACCCGATCTCGCGCCCCTTTGCATCGGTTATGAAACTCCCCATGGCCTGCTTCGGAAATACGGCCTGGGCAATCCCGGTCACCACCGCCGGATAGATGCCGCCGCAGATGATGGTAAAGATGACGAACATCAGAAGAGCCGGTTTTATGTCGTTCACGATTTTCCCCTTTCCCTACGCAAACATCCCGATCACCAGGTCGACCCCCTTTATCCCCACGAACGGCGCGATGATTCCTCCGGCCCCGTAGATAAGGAGGTTATGGATCAGGAGCTTTTCCGCCGGCATGGGGCGGAATCTGGTTCCCCTGAGGGCCAGCGGCACCAGGAGGGGGATGATGAGCGCGTTGAAGATGACCGCCGAGAGGATTGCGCTCAGGGGGGTCGCCAGGTGCATCACGTTCAGCACCCCCAACTGAGGATAGACGGAGAGCATCATGGCTGGAATGATGGCGAAGTACTTGGCCACGTCGTTGGAGATGCTGAAGGTAGTGAGGTTGCCGCGGGTCATGAGGATCTGTTTCCCCACCTCGACGATGTCCAGAAGTTTCGTGGGATTCGAGTCCAGGTCGATGATGTTGGCCGCCTCCCGGGCCGGCTGGGTGCCGGTGTTCATTGCCACCGCCACGTCCGCCTGGGCCAGGGCCGGGGCGTCGTTGGTGCCGTCGCCGGTCATGGCCACCATGAACCCTGCCTCCTGGTTCTCCTTGATGAGGCGGAGCTTGTCCTCGGGCCTGGCCTGGGCCAGAAAATCATCCACCTGGGCCTCGGCCGCGATGGCGGCAGCGGTGAGGGGGTTGTCGCCGGTGATCATCACGGTCTTGATCCCCATGCTCCGCAACTGCTGGAACCGCTCCTGGATCCCCCCCTTGATGATATCTTTCAGGTTGATGACGCCCAGGATATCGGCATCGCGGCTCACCACGAGCGGGGTTGCCCCGGCACGGGCGATCCTGTCGACCTCACCCGCCAGTTCGCTGGGGATGGCCTTCGCGCCCAGGGTCCTGACGAAGGCAACCGTGGAGTCGGCGGCCCCCTTACGGTACCGCTTGCCACCCGCGTTGACGCCGGAGAGGCGGGTATCGGCGCTGAAGGGGATGTTCTCGGCGTCGGCCGGGAGCGCCTCCCCATTCAGTCCGTACTTCTGCTTCGCAAGCGCCACAACGCTCCGCCCTTCGGGGGTCTCGTCGGTGAGTGACGCCATCAGGGCCGCCTCGGCCAGCTCCTGCTCGCTGTAGCCGCCCACAGGGACAAAATCCACCGCCTCACGATTGCCGAGGGTGATGGTGCCGGTCTTATCCAGGAGCAGCACGTTGACGTCGCCAGCCGCCTCGATGGCCCGCCCCGACAGGGCGATGACGTTTTTCTGGAAGAGCCGGTCCATGCCGGCGATGCCGATGGCAGGCAGAAGCGCGGCGATGGTGGTGGGTGCCAGGCAGACGAACAGGGCTGTCAGGACGGTCAGCGACACCGGTGAACCCTGGCCGGCGGCCTTGACGCTGTAGATGGAAAGTGGACTGACGGTGGCGCAGACCAGAAGGAAAACCAGAGTCAGGGCGATCAGGAGCACCTCCAGGGCGATCTCGTTGGGGGTCTTGCGCCGTTTGGCCCCCTCGATCAGGGAGATCATCCGGTCCAGAAAGGTCTCCCCCGGATTGGCGGTGATCCTGACGATGATCGCGTTGGCGATGACCGTGGTGCCGCCGGTGACCGCGCTCCGGTCGCCCCCCGATTCGCGCACCACCGGGGCCGACTCTCCGGTCACGGCCGCTTCGTTCACCAGGGCCGCGCCGGCCACCACGTCGCCGTCGCCGGCGATCAGTTCTCCTGCTTCCACCAGGATGCAGTCACCCTTGCGAAGCTGGTCAGCGCCGACCAGGGTACAATCGCTGCCAAATTCCGGCTTGCTGAGTCGTTTGGCCGTCACCTCGGTACGGGTCTTCCGCAAGCTGGCGGCCCGGGCTTTGCCGCGCCCCTCGGCCAGTGCCTCGGCAAAGGTGGCGAAGATGACCGTGAGCCAGAGCCAGATCGACACCAGGCCGGTGAACCAGGCAGGCTCCCTGTTGGCGCCGGTGAGCGACATCATGAAGGTCACCAGGGTGATGACGCTGGCGATCTCTACGCAGAACATGACGGGGTTGCGCCAGAGTTGGCGGGGATCGAGCTTTCTGAAGGATTCGACCAGTGCCGGTCGCATGATCCGGCGGTCGAAGATGGAAATCGGTTCGGACTTGTGCATGGACATGCTATTTACCCCCCACCATGGTCAGATGCTCGACAATGGGGCCGAGCGACAGGGCCGGGAAGAAGGTCAGGGCACCGACGATCAGGATCACCAGCGCCAGCCAGAGGGCAAACGGCAGCGTATCGGTCGGCAGGGTTCCCTGGCTGGGGGGAACGTATTTCTTCTCTGCCAGAGAACCGGCCATGGCGAGTACGGCCAGTGCCGGGACGAAGCGGCCCATGAGCATGGCGGCGGCGGTCGTCAGGTTGTAGTAGACGGTGTTGGCGTTCAGCCCCGCGAAGGCGCTGCCGTTATTGTTGGCCGCTGACGCAAAGGCGTAGAGCACCTCGGTGAGACCGTGGGCGCCGGGATTGGCCATGGCGGAGGTCCCTGCCGGCAGCAGCAGGGAGACCCCGGTAAGAACGAGGGTCACTATCCCGGCGGTGAGAACCGTCAGGATCGACAGCCACATCTCCCGCACCTCCACCTTCTTGCCGAGGTACTCGGGGGTTCGCCCGATCATGAGCCCGGCAATGAAGACGGCGATGATCACGAAGGAGAGCATGGTGAAGAGGCCGGCGCCAACCCCGCCAAAGACCACCTCCCCCAGGAGTATCAGCATCAGGGGAACCATGCCGCCGATGGGGGTCAGCGAGTCATGCATGGTGTTCACTGCCCCGCACGAGGTGCCGGTCGTCGCAACGGTGAAGAGCGTGCTTCCCCCTAGGCCGAAACGAAGCTCTTTCCCTTCCATGTTGATGCCATGGACTCCGAGCTTCGCCACCAGCGGATTGCCGTACATCTCGGCACGGTAGAGGACCCCGAATGCCAGAAGCAGAATGGCGAGCATGACGCCGAGGAGCATCCACCCCTGGCGGGGGTTGCCGACCATCCGCCCGAAGGTATGGGTCAGACTCGCCGGGATCAGGAGAATCATCAGGCACTCCAGGAAGTTGGTGAGCGGCGTGGGATTCTCGAAGGGATGGGCCCCATTGGCGTTGAAGAAACCGCCGCCGTTGGTGCCGATATTCTTGATCGCCTCCTGGGAGGCGACCGGCCCCATCGGGATGGAGACCTCCCTCACCGTCACCCGGTCGGTAACGGGGTTCCCCCTGGAATCCTTCAGGGGTGTTCCCCCCTGGTCCAGCCTCGGTTTGTCGTAGGTAATCGGCTGCGCGAGCGGCACCGTCCGGTAGGGGGCAACATTCTGGATGACCCCCTGGGAGACCAGCGCCACCGAAGCAACGAGGCAGAGCGGCAGAAGGAGGTAGAGGGTGCTTCGGGTCAGGTCGACCCAGAAATTGCCGATGGTGGGAGACCTTCGCCGGGAAAAGCCGCGCATCAGGGTGACAAGGATGCAGATGCTCGTGACGGCAGCAAGGAAATTCTGCACGGCGAGCCCCGCCATCTGCGAGAGGTAACTGGCGGCCGATTCACCGCCATAGGCCTGCCAGTTGGTGTGGCTGACGAAGCTCACGGCGGTGTTGAGGGCCAGATGCCATGAAAACCCCGGCAGCTTCTGGGGGTTGAAGGGAAGGAACCGCTGGCAGACCAGGAGCATGAAAAGCGCCAGGAGGCCTATTCCGTTGAAGAGGAGCATGGCGACGGCGTAGCGTTTCCACTCCATCTCCTCATCCCGGTTTACCCCGCAGATCCGGTAGATAAGTTTCTCGCACGGGTCGAGGAGCGGCGTCAGGAAGGTCCGCTCCCCCTGGAAGACCCTGGCCATGAAGGTGCCGACCGGCTTGACCATGCCCAGTAGCACGACGAGAAAGAGGATCGTTTCCAGCCATTCATATGCGGACATGACAAGCGTCTCCCTCGGAATGATCCGTTTCAAGCGAAGTATACTGCAATTTGGAGGAATTCCCCTGCCGCGCCTGGCCAAACGGGCGCAGAGTCAATTGGTTTACTCGTTGCGGCCGTTCGTGGATCGCGGTTGAACTGCCCAGCGCCGTTCACCTACAAGATAGACAGGGACTTGACCACACTCGACCGCCGGCGGCATGATCGTGGTTGCATCCGGAGGGATCTTGAATTCCCCGTGTCTCATCGATGCGTCATCGGCAAAGTCTTCTCCGAGGTACAAACCGGTTTCGGGATTGAAGCGATAAATCTTCATGGCTGCTCCCCACTCTCGAATCATGATGGTCCATCCATGATTTTCACCCTATACCATCACGCATAAAGGGAGGTTCAAAATGCCTGAGCAAGTGGTCAAGAGAGTGTCAAAATGGGAGCAAGAAGATGGTCTACGGGGATTACATCGACGGGGTGGAGGAGGAGTTCTGGAAGATTCTGGAATACTTCGGCCGGGACTTCGTGGAACCAAAACGGAAGGGTTGGGGAACAGTCGGATACACCAAAATGATTCCCTGGCCGATGCAACCGCTTGAATTACCGCAGCAAAACAAAGCCCCGGCCCTCACATTAAAAACTTTTTGGTGAAAGTCGAGGCAATAAAAAAGGAATCCCGAAGGATTCCTTATAGTTAGCTGGAGCGGGAAACGGGATTCGAATCCAGCCAGACTGAAGTCTCAAATTCTGAACAACAAATATAATGCGTTTATATTTCAATCACTTATTCCAAATTTCTATCCGGCTTCAGTTTCGTTTAACTGCATCAGAAATCGTCAGACTTCACGAATCCAGTGAGACCATAGTGAAACTAGGTTAAGGGAAGCCGCTCAATAACCTTATGATCTCTCGGGGGGAAACGAAATATAGATCGTCGGCACCCATTCTGTCAGCCAGATCCCATTGACCGACCTGTAAAAGGAAAACCCAGCATCAGCCATTTCTCTCGCCATGATGGTCAGCACTACCGGCGGGCCGTGACGTCTGCCAACGTCGCGCGCCATGGCTTCATCCTGCGAGAGATGAACATGGTTGCGCCCACCCCTTCTAATGCCTTCATTCCTGATGGCTTTGAGGCTTCGGATTGATGTCCCGTGATAAAGCATCTCAGGTGGCACCATTGCCTGTAACCCGAGGTTTACCGGAGTCGAGTGACCTTGGTTCGCGCGGATACGGGTGCCATCAGCGCTGATGCTGAAGCGTTGCTTGTTGCTTGTGGCTACGACCTGGCGAAGCTGTTCGGACGTCATTCTCACACCCGACTGGTAGGCTCTCTCAATAAGTTCGGAAATATTTACCCATCCAGCCTGGTCGAGTCGCAATCCGATGGCCTCCGGTCTGTGCCGCAGAATCAGGCTCAGAAATTTGCTGATCTTGGTTAACCGCATTGTATCAGTCACCGAAGTACAGGTTTGTTGGCGCTTCAGGCAGTAGCCTACCTCAGTTGCGGCGAAAGCATGTCCCAGCGATTTATCCATAAACCCCAAGAGCCGCCCGCAACTCCTCCCTCACCTCCTCCCGCAGTTTTACCGGCTCCAAAACTTCAACAACAGGGCCGAAGGAAAGCAACCACCGCTTCACTTCACCCCATCCCGAAGTCTTCATCTCCAGAATGACGGAGCCATCCGGTTCGTCGGTTATCGTCTGTTCGCTCGCCCAGCGCCGTTCCTTGATGTAGCGGACCTTATCAGCGGAGAAACGGACCGTTACCGCGATGGGGTCGTCAAATATGATGTTGAAGGCGGAGTCCAGGAGCTCCCGCGGGTTGAAGTCCTCGGGATAGGTGAATTCCTGTTCAGCAATCTCGAGGGAGAGGATCCGCTCGACAGCGAGGGTGCGAACATTGCCAAAGCGTGCTGCTACGGCGAAAAGATAGAGCCCCCCGTCCCGCTCGAAAAAGTGGAGCGGATGAATGTTGAAGGTCTTTTCCGTGTCATCGTGGAAGGAATGGTAGGTTATCGTACAGATCTTGCTGTTGAGCATGGCGTAGTGGAGCTCGTCTATCGTCTCCTGCATGGCGCTGTAGTCCTTGGCGGCCTTGACCGTCGGGATGAAGAGTGTCGCGTAGCGTTCCATCGCCTTGCGTATCCCCGCCGGGAGGATGAGGCCAAGCTTCCGGAAAGCCGAATCGATCGACTCCTCGATCATGGTACCGCTGTATATCCCCATGTTGCCACGCAGGGCATAGAGTGAAAGGATCTCGTCATAGTTGAGGGCCGCCATGTTGGGGGTCTTGAGGACTGCACCCTCCTCGAGTTGGTAGCGCTTCTGGCGCTCAATGATCCCTGTGGCCACCTCGTGGACCGGGAGCCCGTTCTTCTCCAGGGTCTTGAACAGCCGGAACACAGTTCGCCGCTCGACGGAGGTATTCTCGACGATCTCATTGATCGAGGCCCCTTGGGGGCGGCTGAGAAGCTTCACCGTCTCGATCATGTCCACCAGCTGCCTCGCCCAGCTGTCTTTCTCCCGCTTCAGCATCGAAATCCCTCCCATTGCATCCATCACGGCACCATTAGGCCGCAATGCCAGAAAATGTCACGCATCGGGTGTATCGGTAGACTATCAACTTTTATCACCCGCTTCAATGCGGAATGGACAGAGGACTGGTCATGTGGCTGCTAAGACGGTATTGCTACATAAATATCCTGTTGAGAACAGCCCTTGATGAGGGCAGTCCCTGTATCGTCATAGTCGAGAGATGGCATCACTGCGTCGAGACCAACATCATCGCCCACCAGGCCAGGAGAAGGTGGTGCTGTTCGGGGGGACAATAGGGAGACTCTACCATGCCTGGATCCAGGACCTTTGTCATAGCCGACATTCATGGCTGTTGCCGGACATTCCGACGTCTGTTGTTCGATATGTTGCACCTGAAAAAAAACGACACCTTGTACCTGCTTGGCGATTATATCGACCGTGGATCGGACAGCAAAGGTGTCATCGAAAACATCATGGAGATGCAGGCTAACGGATACGATACCCGACCGATCAAGGGTAATCATGAACATCTGTTGCTTGAATCTTTGCGGGCGCCGCCCAATAGGGGATTGGCCGAATGGCTCGATAACGGCGGCTACGCTACGCTAAAAAGCTATGGTGTGACTCATCCCTTGGAGATACCCTTTGAGCATATCCAGTTCATGTTGAGTCTTCCGCTGTATTACGTAACCGACACCCACATTTTTGTCCATGCCGGTTTGGATTTCGATCTTGATGAGCCCCTTTCGCAGGAAGGCGAGAATGCAATGCTGTGGAAACGCTCCACCGAAGTGGATGAGTCCAGGCTCGCCGGTAGGATATTGGTCAGCGGACATACGCCGCTCCCGCTATCGAGTATTAAACAAAGACTGACCGGCCCCCACATCCGCTTGGATAACGGCTGTGTTTACGGCGATCTCTTGCCAGAGATGGGCAGCCTGGTGGCGCTGGAGCTTATGAGCGACAGACTGTTCGTGCAGGAGAACATAGGATAATTAGCGTGATCTTCGTAGCGATAGGAAACCATGACAGAAAACGCGATGCAGCGAACGGTCAGTCCCTCTTGTCACCAGTCCGTAGACGGAACTCTTGCCCGACATAGACCCTTACCGGATTACCCCGCTCGAGTTCGTTGTGGGCGCTCCATCGCTCCTGGCGGACAGATAGTGCCTGCTTCTCTTTCCGCCTGGCAATAAGTATCGACAACCGTTCCAGCGCCCTTTTACGGTTTGCCGTCTGCGACCGCTCTTCGCTGGCATTTGCGGAGATTCCCGTCGGCAGATGCACAGCTCGGACGGCGCTGTCGGTGGTGTTCACATGTTGCCCACCGGGACCTGAAGAGCGGAAGGTTTCGAAGCGTACATCCGAGGCCGCGAAAGTGATCGGTTCAGGGATTGCTATAGAGCGAACGCCGACGAACCAGTTCTTGCGCTGATAGTGCGGACGGAATGGGGATATGCCGATCCACTGGATGACCCCTTCACACCGACGGGCAAACTCGTTTGAGCCAACGCCGTCCAAGTGAATCAGGACAGACAAGGACGTGTTTGCAAGGGGCCCAGGTTCCTGCTCAATGACCTCAGCAAGAAGTCCCAGGCGGTAGGCCTCCTTCAACAGGATGGCGGAGAGCCGGGCTACTACCCAGGCGCACTCTGTCGGGCCACGTCCGGAGGTGATTTGCAGTAAGATTGCCATCAGCGCCCCCGCCCCCTAGCAGCCAGGACACTCCTTGGCGATCTCCACGCGCCGGAGAGCGGACCTTTTTGGGCTTTTCTTCTTATGATCATGAGGGAGATGCCTCTGAAAGGATGGTATCGATCCCGGCGAGCCCTTCAAGAGCGCCGTATCGAAGCGAGATGTGGCGCGCGCTGATCCACGGTTCCCGCGGGTTAATACGGATGGCAGTCGCCCCGGGAAGTGAGCCCAACTTTTCAGTGTGATAACGAATAGTCGGAATGGCCGTTCCGGCCCCCATCTCAACCACCACGAGACGGCTTCGGCGGTTGTCAGCCTGGAATTCGCCGAATTTGCGCTGCTGCCCGGCACAACGGTCACTCACCCAGGCATAGTCGCCGAACATGAAGATGTTGGGGCGGGACACGGCACCGCAATGGATGCAGCGGGGAATGTAGCCTGCCCGCATGGTTGACTCGTCGACGGGGATATCCTCATTGTTTTCCCAGATGGCCGGTGAGCAGCGCGTTGTGCACTGGAGATAATGAATGGATCCGTGTACCTCCAGAATCCGCTCCTCGGCGAATCCCGCCTTCTGAAACTGGCCATCAACGTTGGAGGTTACGACAAAGTAGTTGAGCCCGAACCGTTCGATCCAACGCAGCAGGATGCCGAAGCCGGCGTGGGGTTCCGTTGCCCGGTAAAGATTTGTCCGGTGGCCGTAAAAACCCCAGCCGAAGGCCGGGTCCCGATTGAAATGAGTAGGATTGGCTGCATCAACAAAGGATATGCCGAGTCGCTCGTATGGGGGGTAGGCCTTCCAGAAGCCCGCATCACCTCGAAAATCGGGAAGTCCTGAATCGACTCCCATGCCGGCGCCGGCGGTGATGACAATAGCCCCGGCCCTGCGCACAGCTTCGGCCGCCGCATGAAATCTTTCCTCAAAGTCCACCGCTCCCTCCTTCATCAATGCCTCCGCACTTTGTAAGTCAGCACCGGCGAAAGTACCGCAATCACCCTCACCAAACCGAAAGACACCAGAGCGTCGATAACCGTACGTATCTCCTTGTACGCCGGGGGTGCCTCTTCGTAGAGAAGCTGCCGGTCCTCACAGATCACATGGCTTCCCAGCTTTGTCCGTTGCAGTGATGCGGCTGGAAACTTTGTCCGCAGACGTCCCTCGCACTCGGAGCGGCTCCACTTGCGGCCTGCACCGTGGGCCACGGACCAGAGGTTGTCCGCCTGCCCCCCAACCGGCATGACCAGGAAACTGCATGAACCACGGGAGCCAGGGATCACCACCACGCCATGGTCGCTGGGCGCCGCACCCTTGCGATGCAGAAAATGACCATTGGCGGTCCGTTCAATGCCGTTATGGGCCAGATCCAGGATCCGGTGGTAGCCGCTGCCCAGCTGTTCGAGCAGTCGGTAGGCAATCAACTCCCGGTTCGCAGCGGCGTAAGCATTGGCTAAGGCATGGCGGGCAAGGTATTGTTCAGCCTCGCAGGAGCCGGCAACGAGTGGAGAATCGCGAAACCGGTCTGCGTGGTCCCTGAGGAGCGTCTCCCCTGCTCCTCGCGATCCGGAGTGGACCAGAAGCAGAAGACCTCCGGCCTCAATGTCGAGCATGCGGCAGGCTTCAGCATCATGGACCTTCTGCATGGTGAGTAGTTCAGCAAAGTGATTACCAAGGCCGATTGTCCCAATGGATGAAGCGAAACCGGCCCCAAGAGCCTGCCGCTCCCCAAGCCATGCTTCACGGTCACCATCCCACGACTCTTCGAGGCCGTGGAGCCTCTTGGACCATCGCTCCGGCTTGGCTTTGGCCATTGTCAGATCGGTTGAGAAGAGTGCCATGCCGCACCCCACGTCCGCACCAACCAAGTAAGGATAAAATAGCCCATCAGAAAGAAAGGCAGCCCCAACCGGCCCACCCTTGCCAGGATGCAGATCCGGCAGCCCCACGGCGCGCACCATTCCCGGGAGACCCGCCGCACGCTCCAGCTGCCGCAATGCCTCCCCCTCGATCCAGCACTGGGAGTCGGCATACAGCGTCAGCCTGTCGTTTAATTGCCGGGGCCGGTAGATTTTACTCTCGCTCTCCATAACCTACCTCAAAGTCGGCAATATTCACCAGCAGATGGTTTTAATGTCATTTGTCCAGCAGCTGCCACATGGCCTTCATCATCCATTCTTTGTGTGTCATTTTCAGGCACAGCGCAACACATGCATCTCCATTTTTAGCGTGACAGGAAATGACACATCAACGATGTAGTCTATGTGAAACACTGAAATGGATAAAGTTCCATTATCAAATGCCGATCAATTAATGTATTCCCTCCTTTTCTTGGGCATGAAAGTCACCCAGAGTGTCAAGCAGGGCTACCTGTGATCCCGATGAGCGAAACGACATGCCGAAGCTGATTGAACATATCGATGCGATAGCCCGTCAAAAGCAACGGGACGTGCTGTTTATCGTGTTTCACCCGGCGGATTGGGGAGATTTCGAAAGCGACTCGTGCTGGGGCTATGATTATAGTGTCGACCCGAGACGCGCTAAGGTCTTAGCCTGGCTCGACGAACATGGCATCACTTGGCAGGAGTGCGGACCCGTAGCCAGCACCACCTCCTTTCGCAGCTACCTTGGCGAAGTCTACATCGATATTCCGTTCGATGAAGCGGATGAGCTCTATTGCCTTGTCCGTAATTATCTTGAAAATCCTGACGGCACGATGCGCGACGAAAATGTCCGTTTCTATTATCTGCCTCTCGAAATAGCAATGAAAAATGCCCATCACGACGAGCCGGGTTTCTGGGACAGGTGGGCGGAGGAATTTTGAACTCTGCATGATATGAAAATTGCCCCTTCAGCCCACTGGATCCTCGATGGGATCAACATAACAACCATATTCAAGGTAGTTGAATTCGAGTTCTGGGGGTGACTTTCATTTCTATCACCCGGAAACGTGGCCTGTTGCGGAGACTGATCACAGCGAGATAAACGCATTCTACCCAATCGAAATCTCAGCAGATGCCGGCGCGGACTATATTCCTGGGAAAGGAGAGTTTCTATACTGCGGTGCGCTATTCAAGTCTGGCCAAGGGAAGTTGGGTCACGGCAGCAGACCGTAAACAAAATAGTGAGTTGCAGATAGAACGAACAGACGCCCAAACCGAAAAGTTTCCGCAAAGTTTCAGTGTGAAGTGCCGATCAAGAAGGTATGGGTTCATGTCGGCAATTCATCGTGAAGCAAAGAGGTGGTCCCCGAAAATCGGACAGTGTGTTAAGGTGGACAGCCTTACCCTGTTGAAGGAGGATCACCCATGAAGAGCCGTCGTCGTTTTTCCGCCGAGTTCAAGGCCAAGGTTGCCCTGGAAGCGATCCGGGGCGAGCAGACCCTGAGCGATCTGGCCGCCCGCTATGAAGTGCATCCCAATATGATCACCAACTGGAAACGGCAGGCCATCGAGAACATGGCAGCGGTGTTTTCCGGAGCCGCCGAGCACAGCAATAAGGCGAATGACGATCAGATCAAGGACCTGCACGCCAAGATCGGACAACTCACCGTGGAGCGGGATTTTTTGGCCAAAGCCTTCGGTCGCTGTCGCTGAGTACAACCCGAAGGAAGGCCCTGGTCGAACCCGACCATGACCGACTCAGTATTGCCCGGCAGTGTGAACTGCTCTCGATCAAACGATCGGCCTACTATTACCAGCCAGTGGGCGAAAGCCCACAGAACCTGGAACTGATGCGCCTGATCGACGAGCAGCATCTCGAAACACCGTGGTATGGCACCCGACAGATGACCCGGCACTTGCGCCGGGAGGGTCATGCCGTCAATCGCAAGCGCATCGGTCGGCTGATGCAGTTGATGGGACTATCGGCTATCTACCAGAAGCCGAACACGTCGAAGCCGCATCCGCAGCACAGGGTCTATCCTTACCTGCTGCGTGGCGTGACCATCGACCGGCCAAACCAGGTCTGGTGCGCCGATATCAGCTATATTCCGCTGAGGCGAGGTTTCCTCTACCTGGCGGCGATCATGGATTGGGCCAGTCGCAAGGTCCTGTCATGGCGGCTTTCCAACACCATGGACGCCGATTTCTGCGTTGCCGCGCTCGAAGACGCCCTGGCTCGCTTCGGCAAACCCGAGATCTTCAACACCGACCAAGGGAGCCAGTTCACCAGCGATGCGTTCACCAAGGTCCTCAAGGACGCTGAGATCCGCATTTCGATGGACGGCAAGGGGCGCTGGCGGGACAACGTCATGATCGAGCGGCTATGGCGTTCTCTGAAATACGAGTGCATCTACCTGCACGCCTTCGAGACCGGCAGCGAGGTTCGTCAAGGTTTGAGCCGCTGGATCAATTTCTACAACATGCGCCGCCCGCACTCGAAACTAGACGACCGGACGCCGCATGAGGCATATTGGCAAAAACCCCGGCCTGGCTACGCCGGCCGTATTCTCTCACTGGCGGCATGACTACAACCGGCAATCCACCTTATTCCCGCCGCCAACCTGTCCTACAAACTGGGACCACCTCTCAAGCCTCGTTTTTTGATGTGAGTTTATATTGAAACGACCGGAGACAATAATGACAACTTGGAGGGCATTATGACGGAGTCAATCAAAAATCCTGAATTACATCTGAGCAGACTCGAAAGTTACCCCGAATTCATCCGTGACACTGAGAACGTGGGAAAGCGTGGCGTCTATATTTGGGGATTTTGTTTCGTAAACCCAAAGACGGCAGCCACTTCTGAATTCATACCCTACTACGTCGGCAAACACAGAAACAATATTCACCGGCGCATACAGGAACATTTCTTGGGCCTTCGTGAAGGTACTCACAAGATTCTATACAGCCGGCTACTCGGCAAATCAGAGTTCTTTCCGTCACAAAAATCCGAGGATCATGCATTTCTGAACATTATTGACAAAAAACGCCGAAAGGATTCTCTCTCTTCTGAACAGATAGTTGCTTTGGCTCCCCACGTAGCTGCCTATCTTGACAACTTTTTTGTTACCTACATCGATGTAAGCCACATTGGCTTGTCAAAGACCGATGAAAGCGATTACGTGGATCAATTGGAGAGGTATGTCCAAACAATTATCGGAGAATTGAGGTTGTCATGCAGGAGCGGGGCCAAGTTGAAGAAGGACTTTCGTCCCGCAATCATTCCCAGCAAAGGTACAGAACACTTGCTACGCAACTATCCTCTGTCATAACTCACTTCGCGAGACAAGGAAAAGCCAATGGCAATTGTCCTCGAGTGCATCAACGTAATCATCCCCATTGCCACCATTATCGAGCACATCGGTCTCGACGGTTTTCAACAACATCTTGGCCAGAATGACTGCCACGATGACTATCTCTACCGGACCGGCGCCATGAACCAGATTGACGTTCAATTGATCATAGAACATTGGCAAAAACTTGGTCTCAAACCGACCGGCAAGCGTGATGGGGAATTGTACTGGAAGGACCTCTGCGTGGTCTATTCATCACAAGGCTCCACTCGCCCATGCAACTGGCTGGAATACGATCCTGAAATGAATATTGTCCGCTACAGAGGAAGGAACGGCGCTATGCGACCGTGACTAGAAGATTTAAGGATTGTATTGCAGAGACTTAAGGTTTCCCCGCCCTACCCCAGCTAGAGTGAGCTACGAATAGCCGCACGAGTTGAGTGTGGCCACTTTTGTCGAATCGATTCCGAAGCTGTCTTCAGGCGTGACCGATAATGACACCCACTGCTGGTATCGTGACCTCAAGTTCATACGGGAGGTCAACCATGACAGCAAGACAGCCACTTACCAAGGAAGAAATCCGTGCGGGTAAGGTGTCTCGGCAAGAATTCGACAGGCTACCAAGAATTCCAGTCACAATCGTGCTAGACAGCCTGAAGTGCGCCCATAACGTCGGGACAATCCTTCGCCTCGCCGATGCACTCTTGGTCGAAAAGGTCTACATCTGTGGTAATTCCGTTCAGGTTCTCAGCAAAAAAGTCAGGCAGGGATCGCTCGGCGCGGAGAAATGGGTCGATTGGGAGTACCGGGAATCTGCCACAGAAGTCCTCAAAGAATTGAAGACTCTTGGATACTGCATCGTCTCGGCAGAAATATCGTCAGACAGCATCAATTATCGGGAAGCTCAGTACGCTCTTCCTCTCTGTATTGTCCTCGGTCGTGAAGACCGCGGGGTAAGTCCGGAGGTATTAGAACTGGCCGATATTGTAGTTCATCTCCCGATTTACGGCATGGCGAATTCACTCAATGTGGCTACAGTGGCGTCAGTATTGCTTTACGAAACGGCAGGCAGGTTTTCCAATAATTACAAATCCCCAAAGGGTCATTAGGTGTGCTGAACGAGAATCAGCATGTCATGGACTGCCCCAGCGCCCCCAAACCTACGATCATGACCCGCTGGGCGAAAAGGCCAATGCCGCCGCTGTAGTCCTGACGCCCCCACCTCCTGCGGCTCAATAATGTCAGTGGGTTACTGACGTAAAAAGTGGCGATTTTTGAGTTGTTACCTGAGCATCAAGGGTAATGATGTCACCAACATCAAAGTAACAATCTTTAACAATACAACTCCTACGTCAGGTCAACAGAGAAAAACCTGATAAAATAGCTTTATCATTACGTCATGCATCCCGATCAGACCAAACAGTGGATGGATCTGAGTGGCAGATTATATTTGCAGATCAAGAAGAGCCAGCCCATATCTCCGGGAATTCTTGACAAATAGATCCACTATTAGCCTTCAAATGCCCGAATATCTGGCCTTGATCTTCCATTCTCTCGCTACGATTACCGAAGTCCGACGGCTCCTAGTTGCTGCTCACTCCCCTACGGTCTAGTCGCCGTAAAGATCGCCCGCAGCGGTGCCGGGTGCCCTTCAATCGTCTTCTCCGCATCATCCGGATCAAGAAAATCCGCCAACGACTCAAAATGCATCCACTCCGTCGAGCGTTGTTCCTCGCGGCTGGTACGGACGGCATTGACGCAGGCAATCTCCGTGAATCCGCAGCGCTGCAACCACAAGGTCATCGCCGCAATCGACGGAAGGAACCAGACATTTCGCATTTTAGCGTAGCGTCCTGGCGGCATGAAGATCGTCTCCTGGTCCCCTTCGACAATCAGCGTCTCCAGAATCAACTCCCCTCCCGGGCGCAGGCAGCCCTTCAACTCTAAAAGATGGTCGAGGGGCGAGCGACGATGGTAGAGGACTCCCATGGAAAATACGCTGTCGAAGCAGGCAAGATTAGCAGGTACATCTTCGATGCCAATAGGAATGACATGATGCCGTGGGTCGCAAAGGTAGCGTTGCATTACCTGGAACTGCATCACCGAAAGCAGGAAGGGCTCGATACCGAGGACGAAGTCGGCGCCGGCGCCGCGCATGCGCCAGCCGTGATAACCGTTGCCACAGCCGACATCGAGGACTCTCCGTCCGGCCAGCGGCTGGATGTGCGTCAGGAGGCGCTCCCACTTCCAGTCGGATCGCCACTCGGTATCAATCTCAATGCCGAAAAAATTGTAGGGGCCTTTACGCCAGGGGTGAAAAGCCTGGAGCTGGGCGATTAGCTCTTCGCGGTCGATGTGACCAAGATCAACACAGGAGCCGATGGTGACATTGTCCTGCAGCGCAATTCGGGATGGCTGTATCTCCGGCAGCGACTGCAGAGCGCTCAGCAAGCCCGCCATATCGCCGTAACGTTCGAGAAGCAGTCCCTCGGACAGGGTCGTTTGCAGTTGCTCAGACCAACGCTCCTGCCCCATGGCGGCAAGTTGCGGATAGAGTGAATCGTAGAATTTCATTTAATAGCGACGAGAGAGACGAAATTGAAACACTGGAACCAAAGTTCAGAGGAAGAGAAACCTGCCGCCTGCAACCGCTTTTGATGACAGGCAAGGGTCTCGGGGATCATCACCTTCTCAAGCGCTGACCGCTTCTGGCTGATCTCGAGATCGCTGTAGCCGTTGGCCCGTTTGAAGTCGTGATGCAGTTCTTCATGAAAGTGTTGCCGCCCCGGCTTGTTAAAAGCAATCTTCTCTGAGAGAATGAGAATGCCGTTCGGCCTGAGCCCCGCATAGATTCGCTGAATCAGCGCCAGTCGCTGTGCCGGGGGGATGAACTGCAGGGTGAAGTTGAGGACAACGACCGAGGCGTTCTCAATCGTAACATCCTGAATATCGCTACAGAGCATCGTCACCGGAATGGTCGGTACAGTATCGAGAGCCAGGAGTTCACGGGCGCGCTCAATCATCGCCGGGGAGTTATCCACCGAAATAATGTCGCAGTCAGGCTGTTTGATCCGCTGGCGCATAGCCAGGCTCACCGCCCCGAGGGAACAGCCGAGATCATAGCAGTGACTCCCGGCCCGGGCGTATTTTGCAGCGAGGATGCCGATATTGGATACAATCATTCCGTAGCCGGGGACCGAGCGTTGAATCATGTCGGGAAAGACTGCGACAACCCGTTCATCGAATTGAAAATCAATTATTTTCTGCAGGGGTGCATCATAGATGGCATCGGTTTTTTTGATCACAGTTTTCTGGTCCTTATTAAGCACGCTGTCGTAAAAAAGTTGAAAATATCGGTTCTGCTGCTGAACATCAAGAACTACAACTCGCTGTTGAGCGGTTGACGCTCGAGTGCGCGTGAACCGCTCATCCCTCCTCCCGGTACGGGATTTCATCATCCCGCCCCCCGTCTCCCACCTTGATCACCGTATATTTCAGTCCGGTAGCTCCTCTCTATTTCAGGTAACCCTTCTGCACAGGCCACTTGTCGTCGAAGGAAGCTCATCCGGCAAACAGCGGAACGCTGGTGCCGAGGCCGTGTGCGACGCTGGTGAAGGCATCCCGGTTTTCCAGTTTGTCCTGACCGAACCGCTCGATGAACAGCGCCCGGATCAGGGGAATCTTCGACGTCCCTCCGGTGAGGAAGACAGTGTCTATCTGTGCCGCAGCAAGTCCCGACCGCGCGATCACCTCGTCGATGCAGGCCGCGATCGAGTGAAAATTCCCGGCATTGATCGTTTCGAACTCGTCCTTCCCGATTTCCTCCTCGATGTGCAGATCGCGCTCGGCAAAGCTGATGACCGCCCGATTCCGGTCGGAAAGCGCGCATTTTGCCTTCTCGATGGCCTGAAAAAGGAAGAAACCGTAATTGTCGTCGATGATGTTCTCCAGGTTGTCGATGGCCTCCGGGCTGTCCGTATTGTTTTTGATCAGGCGGATATGCTCCATCGTCTTGCGGGCGCGCAGCAGCGGGATGCGATGCCACTGGCAAAGGGTGTGGACGATGCTCCGGGGAACCGTGACCCACTCGTCCTTGCCCATGGTTTTATAGCGGGCATGGCGGCCGAAATGGTGCGTCACCTTGTCCCACATTATCTGGGAGTCGAACTTGTCTCCAGCGATGTAGACCCCCCCGAGCGAGAGGACGTCGCTGCGGCGGTCTGCCCGGCGAAAGGCGCCTCCCTGCACGCGGATGATGGAGAAGTCGGAGGTGCCGCCGCCGAAGTCGCCGATGAAGACTATTTTCTCCTGCCCGGACTGGAGTGTCTCCTCGAACGCCAGTGCCGCGGCGACCGGTTCATACTGAAACCAGATGTGCCTGAAGCCGGCTTTCCTGGCGGCTTTTTCAAGCCGGTCCTGCGCGAGGGCATCTTTATGGGGATCCTCGGAAAACACGACCGGCCGGCCCAGGACCACGGCGTCGACGGCGCGGCCAACATAGGCTTCGCCGCGCGCCTTGAGCTTCCTGAGGATGATCGCTACCAGGTCGTCGATGGTGTAGCGCTTGCCGAAGATTTCCGTGGCATCGAAACTCGAATTCGGGAGAAAGGTTTTGATGGACTGCATGAAGCGCCCGGCGGCGCCGTCGCCGACGTACTGGCGAATCGCCTCATGGCCGGCGAAAATTTCGTTGTCCTCGTTGAAGTAGAGCACGGAGCGCATCAACTGCAGGCCGCAGTTGGCGCCATCTACGGGAACGACCTCGACCGTTCCGTTACGGTATATCGAAAGCGCCGAGTTCGTGGTTCCGAAGTCGATGCCGAATGTTGTCTGCATGTACGGTGTTTTCCTGTCGAAAAAGTCTCAGGGATGTCGCAGTGGTGCTGCTCAGAGGAAAAACGCGGGAGGGAGGCGATACTTCATCACGCGGCACTGCAGTCACAGTTCCTGTACCCGGGAATTCCGGTGCTCCGGGTACGGGCTGAGCGGCGGGCATGGTAACACAACGGCAACGGGAAAATCCAGGCTTGTCGCAATGGCTGTTAACCCTCTTACGGGAGGAATCGGCATCCAAGGGTGCCCCACCGATTTGCGGGCTATCCCACTGATATTACATTGTGATTTCGACAGCAACCAGGGTCAACCTTGGACGCAGATGGAGGGTCCTATTTTAAAGCCGATTGACACCTCGATGCACTGACCGTTTTCATTTTCGATTCTTGCGTCTATTCCCATTTCTTTTCCTCTTTAATCTTCCAACGGTCGGGGGCCGAATAAGGGTTGAACTGTCACTTTATGCAGGTCGTAATAACAATTCTGCAGTCATACAAGTTTTCAGTAAATGAAACGGCACCATCACTTTCAGTTCTGAAAGTAAAGGTCGCGGCGTCGTGCTTCTCCTTTTCCATCAGGAAGTTCTCGAATTTCTGCCTAAACTCGGTTTCCTCAGCATTTATCGATCTATACTCCGGGGAGTACAGCGTAATGCGGCCATGTCCGCAGTTCCGTGGTGAAGGGGAAGGAAAAGGGGACGCTCAAGACCCAGTACCGCAAACGGGACATCCCCATTACCGCCGCCATCAAGCAACGGCTCATGGCGGCCATGTCGGCCTCGAACGGCGAGTATGTCTTTACCATGCAGGACGGCAGCCCCTTCGATTTCGGTTCCTACCGCAAGGTCGTCTGGAATCGGGCGCTAACAGCCGCGGGGATCACGAACAAGGTCCCCTACTCGGCCCGCCATTTCTTAGCGGAATGGTCGCTGCTCATCGGGGTAAACCCGGTGCGGCTGGTGGAACTCATGGGCCACGGCAACAAGAAGATGATTTTTGAGGTCTATGGGCGCTATCGGGAGGGGCTGGTGGAGGAGAAGCAGCAAATCCTGGATTATCTGGGGGAAGACTTCCTGAATCCCGAAAAAGCTTCGGCCCTTGTACCTCACAGTGAGACTTTCAGTGAGACACAAGGGCTGGATGGGGCTAACCGCTTGAAAACAGTTGGTTTTTAATGGAGCGGGAAACGGGATTCGAAAATGCCTAGCAATTTTAGCACGTTACAACAAACAGCGATAACTACCTAGAAAAATTAACCATCAGCCCGACGATCCGTTTGTCGTCAGTCCGAATCTAACCGGGTCAATTCATTCAAGAGCAACCGAAATAGGGTAAGTTTGGGGACATAGTAATATTTATAACATTGAAATTAATTGGCATGCCCCACTGTCACCGTAATTGCCAGTCAGACGCCAACAAAATCCTGATTCGATGTCCTCTGCAAAATTCTCAGATCAGCATTGGACTTCACTTCTCATCAGCGTCAAATTTTTGCCCAACACATAATATAGCTACTCTTCTCGGCGATTCACCGCTACCCTTCTTGCCGGTCCTGAGTTCTCCCCGCATCTGCGGGGAACACTTAGTGAGATCCCGGTCCACGCCCAACTGTTGCGGTTCATCCCCGCATCTGCGGGGAACACGAGTACCAGAAGCACTATGACGATCCCCGGTTCGGTTCATCCCCGCATCTAAGGGGAACACGCTTGCTCAATGCGCCACTTCCGCCCCTCGTCCGGTTCATCCCCGCATCTGCGGGGAACACTTCCGTTTCCCGAAACCGATACCAGCATCCTCCGGTTCATCCCCGCATCTGCGGGGAACACGCCAATTCCTTTGTTGGCTGTCCGTCCCAGGTCGGTTCATCCCCGCATCTGCGGGGAACACGTCTTGACGGGTCAGCCTTGGCGTTATGCCTTCGGTTCATCCCCGCATCTGCGGGGAACACGAAGGAAAAGAACGTTGTTCAGTCTCCCAAGGCGGTTCATCCCCGCATCTGCGGGGAACACTATGCCGTTCGTCCTTTGGTCTTTATGGGCTCCGGTTCATCCCCGCATCTGCGGGGAACACGACTGCGATCAGCGCGGAAGCGACGATATTCGCGGTTCATCCCCGCATCTGCGGGGAACACGTCGATCCCGATGTAACTCTTCATCGTGCTACCGGTTCATCCCCGCATCTGCGGGGAACACATCGCCGCCGCCAGGGAGAGGACCGGTTGAGGCGGTTCATCCCCGCATCTGCGGGGAACACTCCGGGCAGGTATCCACCACCCTGCTAAAATTCGGTTCATCCCCGCATCTGCGGGGAACACCGAATGTGGCATAAGATATGTAGTAGTTGAAACGGTTCATCCCCGCATCTGCGGGGAACACGATTTTTGTGTACCTAATAAGAAGCTAGATAGCGGTTCATCCCCGCATCTGCGGGGAACACTAGAAGGTTTGCTACAGCACAAATATAGCCATCGGTTCATCCCCGCATCTGCGGGGAACACGCAAGCCCGGGTAAAGTCCCTTCCCCGACATCCGGTTCATCCCCGCATCTGCGGGGAACACCCCACATATCGGTTTCACTGGAAAACATCAAACGGTTCATCCCCGCATCTGCGGGGAACACGTTTCAGTATTCAGCCAGAGATGAAGCCTGAACGGTTCATCCCCGCATCTGCGGGGAACACTGGATCCTCATGCTGCAGATCATCGGGATAGTCGGTTCATCCCCGCATCTGCGGGGAACACCCGCTCTGGCAGCGGGTTTAGGCCACTTACTACGGTTCATCCCCGCATCTGCGGGGAACACAAGACTGGTCAGGTCTCCATGGCGAAGGCCTACGGTTCATCCCCGCATCTGCGGGGAACACCTGGACGTGGACTGCGCACCGTGGATCCCGAGCGGTTCATCCCCGCATCTGCGGGGAACACGACGATATTGTCCAGCCAGATTCCAGGGCCAACGGTTCATCCCCGCATCTGCGGGGAACACTATTCTCCTCTCCCACTAAAGGGCATAACCAGCGGTTCATCCCCGCATCTGCGGGGAACACTATCCCTTCTGATACTCCTGTAAATATTCAACCGGTTCATCCCCGCATCTGCGGGGAACACTTGACATAACCTAAGCGGTTTGGTAATATTGTCGGTTCATCCCCGCATCTGCGGGGAACACACGGGGGTTTTCAGGGACCGGCCAAATGCCACCGGTTCATCCCCGCATCTGCGGGGAACACTCTCCCTGACTCTCCAGGTATTCCCGGACGAACGGTTCATCCCCGCATCTGCGGGGAACACCGTGCCGTTACCGCCGAGGTCGCAGAACTCCTCGGTTCATCCCCGCATCTGCGGGGAACACTTCTCGACCTTTGCAGTTCGGAATGCGTTTATCGGTTCATCCCCGCATCTGCGGGGAACACTTTTCCAGCGGGATTCTACCAAGGCGAACAACCGGTTCATCCCCGCATCTGCGGGGAACACGTGAATTACCGCGCCAGCAAGAGCTCTTTGATCGGTTCATCCCCGCATCTGCGGGGAACACCACCCCGCCTGTTGCATCGGAATGACCTTCCCCGGTTCATCCCCGCATCTGCGGGGAACACTCTCCACCGAACAACGGGATTGGATAGAACACCGGTTCATCCCCGCATCTGCGGGGAACACGACGCAACCTTCATCACTCAGGCCCTCTCATTCGGTTCATCCCCGCATCTGCGGGGAACACGAACTGGACGTTGCCCCAGTTCTGGGCAATGGCGGTTCATCCCCGCATCTGCGGGGAACACTCTCGTTGCCCGCCCTGGAGGTTCCCCGGAATCGGTTCATCCCCGCATCTGCGGGGAACACTTATTCTTCGACGATGGATATTTGCACAATCTCGGTTCATCCCCGCATCTGCGGGGAACACACCTCATACACCACACTATCATCAAATACATCCGGTTCATCCCCGCATCTGCGGGGAACACGGCTGTAGCTGTTGCAAACCCCCCTGCAGATGCGGTTCATCCCCGCATCTGCGGGGAACACTGTACCACGAGTCCGTGCCATCACCCATCTCCCGGTTCATCCCCGCATCTGCGGGGAACACCTCAGTGGCGAGAACTTAAAAGCGGATAACGGCGGTTCATCCCCGCATCTGCGGGGAACACGGAGTCGGAAGAAGCTGTAAAATCTGCACTTACGGTTCATCCCCGCATCTGCGGGGAACACGAGTGGTCTTTTTGCTGCATTTTGGCGACATACGGTTCATCCCCGCATCTGCGGGGAACACTAGAAGTCGCACGTCTCCAAGAACGTCTTGAGCGGTTCATCCCCGCATCTGCGGGGAACACCTGACCTCAAAAGGGGAAACCAGAACCATCACCGGTTCATCCCCGCATCTGCGGGGAACACGGAACCTGGCTACTACCGAGGCGAACGGGATGCGGTTCATCCCCGCATCTGCGGGGAACACAGTTGCGCGAACACCTAGAAGGCCCTCCGTTGCGGTTCATCCCCGCATCTGCGGGGAACACTGGTCAGAAATCGGGCAGCAGGGAGAGGACGCCGGTTCATCCCCGCATCTGCGGGGAACACGTAAGGAAGACGGCAAAGGCCCCCGGATGCTCTGGTTCATCCCCGCATCTGCGGGGAACACTCTCCCTGACTCTCCAGGTATTCCCGGACGAACGGTTCATCCCCGCATCTGCGGGGAACACAGCGAAGTCCTCAGCATTCTCAATCAACCTCGCGGTTCATCCCCGCATCTGCGGGGAACACCCGAAGGTCAAAGCGGTGCCGTTGTTGCCGTTCGGTTCATCCCCGCATCTGCGGGGAACACCACCCCTTCGGGTCCAACGACCAGGTGGAGTTCGGTTCATCCCCGCATCTGCGGGGAACACGCCAGCAACATGACTATTGCTACGGATAATCGCGGTTCATCCCCGCATCTGCGGGGAACACTCTTCGCTCGCCTTCTTGGCGAATTTCCGCTTCGGTTCATCCCCGCATCTGCGGGGAACACGGCTTCGTCGACTTCGGGAAGCTCAAGACGTTCGGTTCATCCCCGCATCTGCGGGGAACACTAACGGATATTTTGGCGGTTTCGCCATAACGGCGGTTCATCCCCGCATCTGCGGGGAACACTTTCTGGCGCGGTCAAGGACCGCTTGGAGATTCGGTTCATCCCCGCATCTGCGGGGAACACCTGTGGAGATTTGGGGAACATATGGCTGACTGCGGTTCATCCCCGCATCTGCGGGGAACACGTCTGCCAAGATGGGCGCCATCCGGTCCCACTCGGTTCATCCCCGCATCTGCGGGGAACACATGATGGTCGAGCGCGAAACCGAGTTCTGGGACGGTTCATCCCCGCATCTGCGGGGAACACACGTCGAGAAACCCGCGCTTGTTCCGGTCGGCCGGTTCATCCCCGCATCTGCGGGGAACACACTTCTTCTACCACTTTGAAATTACATTTAATTTTCAAAGAGCTCAAAGCTACCAACTTTTTTCACTTGCCACATCATGGTTCAGCAACCTGCTTTTCGGCATTCTCCGGCAGGAAAGAAACCAACTTCACTCCGTCCAACTCAAACGGAATCCTCCGATTGGCACCAAGGGTCAGGAAATCAAACCCTGATTCCGTATTGGTGCTCCAAGCCATTACGGCGTTACCTTCTTCGATTCCCTGCTCGACAGTATTCCAGATCATTTCTCTTACCCGACGCGAAACCTTGCCCACGTAAACTCCTGCCCGCACTTCGAGAAGCCACAGGGCCAATCGGCCCCGTAGCCGGGGCGGTGCATTCTCAACCACGATGACCAGCATCGCCGATCCCCTCCTTGTTCGGGATTGCCGGTTCCACCGATTCGGGTGGCGGCTTCGGCACTTCCAGCTCCCCTGCCGCCAGAACTTGCTCGATGGTGGGGATGATCCGGTGCAGAATCTTCGACTGACGGAAGGCATCCCGACAGGCGAGCCGCACCTCCCGCTCCGGGTTGCGGGGCTTCTTGGCGGCGACCCGGAAGGCTACCGGCACAACTGTTTCAAACTTGAAGATGTCGGCAATGTCGTAGACGAACGACTGGGGCTTTCCGGTGTGGATAAAACCGACCGCCGGGGCATAACCAGCCGCCAAAATTGCCGCCTCGCAGATGCCATAGATACAGGCCGTGGCCGAGGAGAGACAACGGTTCGGGATATCGCCGCTCTCCCATTCGGTATGATCGTAGTTGCGGCTTTTCCACGGTACGCCGTGCTGACGGGCCAGAAGCTCGTACATCTTCCGTACCCGAACCCCTTCGATACCGCGCAACTGTTCCACACTGCGCCGCTCGGGGGGCTCCTCCTTGAAGCGCAGGGCATACATCTTTCGGACAACCTTGAGCCGGGCCGAATCGTCAAGGGCCAGCTTCGCTTGATAGAGAAGCCGGTCGGCCCTGGCCCCACCGGGCTGCCCCGACGCGTAAAGCCTGACGCCGGCCTCACCGATCCAGACAAGGAGACACCCCACCCGGGAGGCAAGGGTCACCGCAGCATGGGAAACCCTCGTTCCGGGCTCCAGCATGAGGCAGGCAACACCTCCCACCGGAATGTGGGTACGGACGCCGTTCTTGTCCACCAGCACGAAAGCGCCGTCAAGCACGTCCAGATTCCCGCGCTCCACGAACAGAACCGAGAGGCGGTCTTTCATGGGTATCGGCTTCAGAGGGGGGAGTATCGGCTGCATACTATGCTCCTATCCATTTTGATAACATGACCAGCGTACCTTCAAGGCATCCTTGACAAGACTACAGGTATGACATATCGTCATACTCATGGAGGTGCACCATGGCAAAAGCAAAACTCGCCGTTACCCTTGACGAAGCCACCCTGTCCGAAGTGGACCGTCTGGTGGCCCGCCACGTTTTCCCCAACCGCAGCCGGCTCATTGAGGAAGCGGTCAAGGAAAAACTCGCCCGGCGGACCCACAGCCGCCTCGCGCGGGAATGTGCCCTGCTCGATCCCGCCTTTGAAAAGGCCTTGTCCGAGGAAGGGATGGGAGAGGAGTTGAACGAATGGCCCGAATACTGAGGGGCGATATTCGCTGGGCCGATCTCAACCCCGTGCGCGGCAGTGAACAGGGGGGCTTGCGCCCTGTCCTCATCCTGAGCCACGATGTCTTCAACGCCCGTTCCGGCACCGTTATCGCCGTGGCCATAACGAGCCAGCCGCAGCGAGCCGGATTTCCCCTCACCCTCGAACTCTCCTCCCCCTCCCTCCCCAAGCAGTCCTGGGTCAAGATCAGCCAGATCCGCACCCTCTCCGTCGAACGCATCGGCAAGAAAATCGCCGAGGCGAGCCATGAAGAGGTGGCGCAGGTGGTTGAGGGGTTGAATGAGATTTTGGGGTGATTCAGGCCCTCGCCCAGATTGCTTACCCACCTTAGAAAAGGGGGGTGGCAATTTGCTCCACCGTCTATCCACTGATTCATGAGTTCACGAATAGCTCACGCCTTCCAGACAAACATCAAGCATTCTCCCCCGCTTGCCACGTCTTTATCCGCCTCGGCGAAAACAGACGCCGATCGGAAGCAAACGACACCGGAACGTCGGGAAGGCTATCCCGACCATTGGCGAAGTCATCCGCTTCTTCCTGACGGGTGAAAGATTCAAGTGGCCTTGTCCCGATAAGGAGGCTCAACGCTTCGTTCCGATCATGCCTCAAACCGGCCAACACCGGCGCTGTTGGAATACAGGTCTTGCGCCCGAGCCAGACTCCCCAGACAGGATTTTCCAACGCATCGGACACCTGTTTGAGTAGCGTTTCTTCGCCTTCGAGCAGAACGCCAAAAGTCGCATCTGCCAAGTACTGACGATGGGTGATGTGGCAGTCCTTGATTTTACCTTCAGCAGTCCTTGTGTTCTGCACCGTGTGGTAGTCTTGCAACCGCCTCACCGGTAACTCCCTCTTCATGCCATTTCGTGGGATGGCGATTGCGGTCATGCGGACGCTTCCGAACGCGGCAAGGAACTCTTGTTCGCTCGTACTTCCGCGGGAATAGCCGAGCGCCGCACAACACATGCCGGCAACGGCGCTCCTGGTCGGCATAAGCCCCGTGTTACGGCGGTTGTATTGGCTGTCGAATCCCCATGACTGGAGCGGCCCTTCCAGCCGCAGAGCCAGATATGATCTGTCAGATGACATGGGCCACCATCCCGGAAACGAAGGTTTTCATGTTTACGCCAGGAATCGACTGTTCAAAGACAGCCTCAACGCCCCAGGTTTCTTTCAACTTCGCATACTCCGCTTCCAGCAATTCGACCGACTTGGCCCCATAGCCCTGCGAAGGGCGTACCGGCGCTTCAAATGCATTCACCAGTTGGATCGGATGTCCGTTTTCGCGGACAACGCCGAGCACATAAAGCGGCAGGGTGTTGCCGTTCATGGTGTTCTTGCGTGCTCCTGGGATGGCTTTGATTGTTGCCTCGACAAAGGTGCCCACCACGCCCTGGCGCTCTTCCCTGCTCAGGCAACCTAGATGGTCAGCATCGGCAAGCATGTCCAAGTTGAGGGCAGCGAAACGGTAATAGGTGGCAGAGTTGAACTCAAGAGTACTTGTCATCCCGGCACCCGCCTCCTCTTTAGGCTGGAGATCGTCTACGGCGGAGAAGAAGTCGATTTCATTATCGACCTTATGGGTTGAGAGAGCATGGGAAAACATGGATGCGGCCTCAACCGTCAGTGAATGATCGTTTGCAACCATGCGGCCGAAAATGGAAATATCGGCGGCATCCTTCAGGGATTTGGCATCAACAGCCTTGAGTGCCTTTTTGGCATCCTTCGTCTCAGCGTATGTCCTGGCAAGAGTTTCCAACTCAAGCGGCGACATGAAATAGAGCGTGGTGGACTTCACCTTGTCCTTTGATTTGGCATCGAGCTTCACCAGCTCATCTACAATCTTCCGTGCACCTTCGTCAGCATCGGTGGCAGAAATTCCGACACCCAGCATTGCCTTGACAAGAGGCTCATACATCAGGCGGGTGCGTTCTCCCTTGAACTGAGCCGGCGCCAGCTCCTTCGCCATTTCCCGAATCGCCCGTTTCCAGGACTGGCTTGACACCCGCGCCCGCTGGACGCCGCCGAAAACAGCGGTCTTGGGCGAATTGAGGTCGTCACGGTTGAGACAGGCAACGGGGACAGATTGAATGATGTGCAGTTCCAGGTGTTTCATGGGTAGGCTCTCCTATTGTGTATTGGTATTTGATTACAGGTTGACTGGCGCGAGCAGCAGTAGGCCGAAGCCGAATCCCTTGGCGCTGCCGATACCCGACCGATAGGTTTCGACAAAATGCTCCCGATCGGTCACTTCCAACGTCCCACGAAACTGCACACCCCCGTGGTACGCACTCTGCCCCTTTTTGCGGAAATGGTTTTCCACCATCGGACTGATTTCGAGAGGCCTGTCTTCGACGATACGGAACCCGCCGGGGATTTCCTTTCCAGTCTCTTGATCCCGGCACCGGGCCTCTCCCTTACGAACAAGCCAGGCCCTCAATTCGTCCGGATTGACCAAGGGCACCCGCTTCCCGGATTTCCGCTTTCCATTGGCCTTGAGCAGGGGTTGGCCGTTGGGATCCCTCTGCACCAGCGCTTTCACGGGATTTGCCCGCACGTCGAAGACGTAATGCCGGTGCGCCAGGAAAGAAGGTGATATCTCCTTGAGAGCAAACGCTTCCTGCGGGCACCAGCGCGGACAAACCGGCTTTGTGCCGGACATGCCCCATACCATGAAGGCACCCTCCAACGGATCGATTCGGGTTAGGAAATCCCGCTGTGCATCGGGCATTTCCGGGAAGCAGTCCCAAATTTTCTTGTGCCAGGCATAACTGTCGCAGATTCCCTCGGCGCGGGCAATCTCCGCATCGATTTCCATACGGACGAGCCAATTCATATCGCCTCCTCGCCAATGGGCTCGGCACCCGGCGCCCAGAAGGCGGCAGCCCATTCGGTTTTGGTGCGCTCAGTCCAGAACCCCAAATCAGATTCAAGTTGAACGTAGTTAACCGGGATACCTTGTGATTTCGCAATGAGCACCATGCGCATGACCCGCTCAAGGACTTCTTCCCTGCCGGCTGCAAGCAGATGCTGAAAGCGTCTTTCTGTCGGGGTCAGCTTGTTGTCCTCGCCTTGCTTGTCGCCGCGCTTCTGCTCAATTGCCTTGCAGGTTACGCCGAAATTACCGTTGGAGGTTTCCTCAGGATGGGTTGCGTACAGTCCAGCCACGAATGCCGCAACTTGATCGTCAATCGCCACCTCGAGCCGATTCAAGGCAGGCCAGGCGCGATGTCTTTTGTTCTCCACAAGTACGCACCGGAGATTCGCCATCATTCCCCTGTCATCCTTACACCTGCGGAGCCGTCCGAGAAGGTTGTTCATGGATTCTCCTCCCTGATTTCAGTATTGTCCGCCTCAGGTTCGTCCTTCGTTAAAGTCAGTTTCTGCCACCCTTTGGCAAAGGCCCGCATCTGGCGGGGGGTGTCCTGGCCACAGGCCGTACGATAGGCATCGCAGGCCGTGGCAAATAGCATTTTTCGCCAAATGTCACGGGTAGAGATGGCGTTATCAGTGTCGATTGCCTTGATATGGGCCATCAGGGACTGGAGGTTCCTTTCAACGGTTGTCCAGTAATGGGTGGTAGCGACAGAGTGCAGTTTCACCTTCAACTCCCCTTTGTTCGCCCCTGCCCCTTTCAACCTCCCTTCCCATCCGCCGTCAACTTCAATGCGATAGCATTCAATTGCCCAGCCAAGACGACTGGCCAAGGATTCGGCCGACTTGACCTCTTGTTCGTAGACTTCCGTGCCATCTGCAGTAGCCAGCTTCGGCGGTATGTGAAAAACCGATTCCGCCGTATCGATGATCGATGCCTGATCGCGGGCCAACGCTACGACAACCAGATCGCACGCTTCCCCCTCCTGAAGCGCGTTCAACGATATAGGGCCGCCGGGCTCTCCCGCCTTCCGCTTGACCACGACGCCGGCAAGCTCCCGCCAGAGCGCCTTGGACGGTCTGAAGGAGAGCAATGACTGAACATCCTTCTTGCCGTCCTTTCTAACAACAACTGTGGCCGTTGGCTCCGGTGGAAAACCATCCGTAAAGGTATGATATTGAAACCCGTCACCCAGCAGCATCCGCTCGCCGGCTGGATGGATGCGAATGAGACGCGCCATCGGAACAAGTCTCCCTACATAGGTGGCCGTCGCGTTCTCGAGATTCGCCAGATCGGCAAACGATGTCGGCGCCAGCTCCCATACAGGTCTTCCAATGCCATGATTCGGATAGTACAGTTTCAGGTCCTCGTGAGTCGGCAGATTCAGGCAAATCGAGTCGAGAAGGTTGCTCGACCGCAGGAATGCATGAACCATGGATGCCGGTACGCAGGGGGCATCCCTTGCCGTTTTCACAGTTTGCTGGTCATTCCAGAAAACCTGCGAGATAAGGCCTCCGGTTGAAAAGCACTGGAACGTGAGCATTGACAGGACGGTATCCGTGAGCAGTATTTGCCGGTTTCTGTTAATGCCGCCGTGGTCAAACAGGGTGCTGTTATTGCCGGACGCAAAGGAAAAATTGAGTTTGGAAACAGGCGTCCAGTCAGCAGGGTGAATCGATGAGGCTGTTCCGTCAGCACTCTTCGACAGCCCCGCCACCTGTAACCACGGCTTTGTTGGATGAAACAGCTCGAACGAATCTTTCCACTCCGTCAAGTACCTGCGCGCCGCTTCCGGCAGCCATTTCGGCACTTCGCACCATTCGTCATAATCCTTCGGCCCATCCAACGCTGCATGGGCCACACAGAGAAACAGCCGCATCAGAGCGACCCGTTCATGTGGGCGCACCGCCAGGTCCGCATACTCGCCCCCATCGGAAAATACACTGCACAGGCTTACCAGTTCCCTGGTCCCCGTGGCGCTGATAACCGGTATCCACGGGTCAAAGGCAACATTCATACTCCCTCCTTTCCTGACCGCTTCTCGACAAACAGCCCCATCTCGTCCGAATATGACAACATGACCCCTTCCTTCAATCCCTTGACATCTACGGTCCCATCCTCCCCGACAACCCCGACGCACTGCCTCTCGTAAATGTATTCATCGAACCCGGGACATGACTCCACCTGCTCGAAGTGGTGCATCGGAACCTTCACCAGGTTCCGGTGAATTGCGCGGGCAGTGGCAAATCGGAACGTATCGCAGCCTAGTCCCGCTTCCGTGCCGTCAATGAACAATGCCGCCTGCGTAGTGATGCTCCGGCAGAGGACCATCGACACCGTTTCAAGCTCGTTTATACGGGTTTGGATTCCTTCCTGATCTTCAAGAGCCGGTTGCCAGATATTCAGACTCATCAGCGCCTTCATTCTTTTCGCCGAGTCAGTCCCGTACCATTCGCCAAAAAGCTCGGACCAGCCGGCAGGCTCATTCTCCCGGTCCTCGTAGGTGGATTCAATCAGTTGCCGCACCTGTGCCGGAATCGTTACCCCTTCTTCCTGTTTTTTCCAGACCTCAAGTGAGCGGAGAAGAACAAATGGCGCGTAGACTCGCGCTTTGCCGCCAAGAGCCCGGACAATCGCCTTCGGCGCCATCTGGCGCAGCTCTTCAAGAGTCTTCTCTTCCTCAACTATTAAGATCCTTGGGGTATCGACCGGCCGTTCTCCCCGCTCATGCCGCCAGAGCCTGCCAAGGCGCTGCAGCAACATGTCGGTGGGCGCTAGTTCGGTAATCAGCAGATCGGCATCGAGATCGACGCTCTGCTCGACAACCTGCGTCGATACGAGAATCGAGCCGCATCTCGTCGCTCCCTCCTTCCCGAAGCATTCCATCCATGTTGTTTCAAGCTCTTCACGCCGCCAGTAGGGAAAGCGCGCGTGCAGCAGACCGATGGGAAACTCGCCGCCCGCAAGCTCCTTGAACCGCTTGAACTGTTTCTGCGCCGCACCGATGGTATTGCAAATCCAGAGCACAGCGCCACCGTTGCGGGCAACGGCCATTGACTCTTCAACCGCACGCTCACCGGCAAAGAATTCCAGTTTGATCTTCCGCGAATCCGGTGGGACTGCCGGCATCGGGTCAAGTACGGCACCTTCTGTCCGACCCGAAATAAGCGGGTATGGTTGCTCGGCATCCTCCCCGGCCTCACCGGCGGCAGAAACGATCTGTCCGCGACGTTTGCCGGTCAGCGTGGCGGAGAGGACGATCACCGTACAGCCGAGACCTTCGAGGGTCGCAATGAGTTTGTCAATGAGGGTGCTGGTATAGATGTCGTAGGAGTGAACTTCGTCAAGGATGACCACCTTGCCGGCAAGGGCAAAGTGGCGGACAAAGAAATGCTTCGCAGCAACCACGCCGAGCAGGGCCTGGTCAACCGTGCCGACTCCGAAGGGAGCAAGCAATGCCCGTTTGGCCGATGCGAACCAATCTCTGCCGTTCCGGGCGTCCTCTTTCGATTTTTCCTGTTTCCCGTTTGAGGCGGGGTTGTACCCCAAATCTTCACGCATGAGCCAGGAATTGCTGTGAATAAGGCGGCTGGGACCTGATGCGGGGGATATGCGTTGCAGGAACTCGTTCAAGCGCAGGTGGATGCGGTTGCTGGTCGCCTGGGTCGGGAGCGCGAAGTAGACGCCATTTGCCTTCCCGTCCGACATCAGCTGATACGCGGCACCCAGAGCCGCCTCGGTCTTCCCCATCCCCATCGGGGCCTCTACAACATACACACCGGGGCCGGCAATAGTCGCAAGGGCCTTTCTCTGCATATCGTTCGGCGGGAATCCGAAAATATCTTCGAAAGTCAAATCCTTCTTGATGTCTGGCTGCGTGAACCCGATGGAATCAAGGGCAAAACGGGCACGGGAATGAATATCCTCTTCCGCTGTTCTTGGTACAGGGGAGAAATAACGCTCATCCGAGCCGATCCAGTCGGAAACGGAGGTAAGGCCGGCAAGCCACCAGATGGCGGAAGAGTCCCCAGCGAGCGCATTGATGGAACTTTCCGCGTTGAAATAAGCCCAAACCTTCTGAGCACACATGAGACGCTCCGCGTTCCAGTCGATGCCGCTACGGCTGTCGGTGGTCTGCTTGATGAGGGGCGGTCTTATTCCGCGATCATTGGGAAGATATTTCAGCCTTCCATGATGACCGCCGAGGGCTGCTGCCACAAACTTGGCGATGCTTCTGGCAGTACCTCGCTGCACCAGGAAATCCTGGATCGCGGAATGCGAAACCTTGCCATGATCGGGTTCCGTTCCCGTATCCCAGCAGCCATTTCTGGCCACGGCCGTCAGGTTGTTCTCTTCAATCCATGCCTCACATTTCCGCTGAAATCCGGGGGAGATCTTGCCGAGATCATGGAGAGCGGCAAGGGCTCCAACTTCCGATTCTCGTAGATTGAACCGTGCACCCAGTCCCGATGATATTTCAGCAATACAACGCGCCACGCACCCCACATTGACCATATGGTCATATACGGAAATGCCAGGCTTACCGTCAGATGTCGTTTTTGCCCAAAAATTCATTTAATGCTTCCCCGCCTTCCCTCAATGTCCCTCCTGAAACTGCCTCAAAACATTAAAGCACTCTACCCCAACATTGCGACAATAAAAGTCGCAACAGCTTTCACTACCATTTCAGCTCCCCCCACACCCGTGCCGTCAACCGCGCATCATCAAGCGCCCGGTGCCGCCTGCCTCCCTCGGGCAGTGCCCCGAATAGATGACGATAGACCGTCTCCAACCGGTGGTCCGGCAGTTGCGGAAGCCTGCGCCGAGCCAACGCCAGGGTGCAGACCGAGCGATTGTCGAACCGATACCCCAGACGCCCGAACTCATGGCGTAGAAACGCCAGATCAAACCGCGCATTGTGGGCTACGAGAACACTGCCGCCGACAAAGGCCCGCAGGGCCGGGTAGACCTCATCCGGCAGAGGTTGGTCGGCAAGCATGTCATTGGTAATGCCGTGAATCCGCGAAACATGACGCGGGATATTCTTTGGGACCCGAACGAGGCTGCCGAACTCGGCCACAATCTCACCATTGTCCACCGCAACGGCACCGATCTCGATCACCCGGTCGCCATAGCCCGGTGAAAGCCCGGTGGTTTCCACATCAATGACGACATGACGATGAGCATCTTTCCTCATTGAACTGGAATCATACACTCCGACCTCCCCCAACCAGCGCCCCAGGTTCAATATTTTTTCATCATCAGATCAATTTCTTCTCTGATCCGCCGCCGCAACCAATCCGGTTGCAGCACCTCGACATGGGAGCCATGCTTCAGGGTCTCCATCAGAATCTCCACCTCATGGGAGACCGGAAGGGTCAGGATTAACTCTCCTGACTCCGACTCCTCCATCCTCTGATCTGGGTGCCAGATGTGGTCTTTTACCCATCGGGCGCGATCGGCAGAAAATTTCAGGACAACCTCAAACCGTTGACGGTTCTGGAAAATCCCGAATGTCTCCTCGAGGTAAGGTCGCCATTGTTCTTCCGGGCGGGGAGTGAATTGCTCTGGGCCGAGGGCGCAGAGGGTTATGCGGGAAAGATGGAAGTCGCGCCAGTCGTTGCGCAGCCGGCAGAAGGCAATGACGTGCCATGCCCCCATGTAATTGGTCATGTGGTGCGGTTCGACAGTACGGGCAGTGCAGGTGCTGCTGTGGGGAGAGTAGTAACAGAAAGAAAGAGGACGGCAGTGGAGAAGAGCGCTGGCCACCTGACTGAAGACAAGGGGGTCGCTCGGAGGGATAGTGTTCCAGCGAAATGAGAACGCCCTCTCAGGATCGATGATTCCGTCCAGGCTGTCGGTCAGGAGCGCACCGAGCTTGGTGGATACCTTTCCCAGTTCATCGCTCAATGGCCCTGCCGCGGCATCGGTGAGCAGCCGATGGGACGCCAGCAACGCCACCAGTTCACTTTCCGACAGCCGCATCACCGGTAATTGGAATGATGGATCGGTGTAGAAGTACCCCTTACGGGTGGAGTGGTATTCAAGGGGGGCACGGAGAGTATCCCGAAAGTAGTCGATACTGCGCTGGGCAGTCTTACGATCGAACTCAAAGGCCGTAGCCAAGGTGGAAGCGTTGGGGTAACTCCCACTCCTTACCTGGGTGTCGAACCACAAGAATCGCTCGATATAGAGTCGCTCGCCCATGGCGCCACAATATTACTACCTGCTAATATTTGCAACTTTATATCAAATTTTCCCTCCTGGCGGTTACTTCCAAGGTGTCCGGAATTTGTGACGTAATCACTTGATTACACTGGGGTAAATATGGCGAAGAGATAGGGATTCAAAATGCCTAGCAATTTTAGCATGTTACAACAAACAACAATAACTACTTATAAAAATTAACCATCAGCCCAACGATCTGTTTGTCGTCAGTCCGAATCATATCGAGTCAATTCATTCAAGGACAATCGAAATAGGGTAAGTTTGGGGGCATAGGAAAATTTCTTCCCTCCTTCACCTCAATAACATTGGAACTAATCGGCATGACACACTGTCACCGGATTACCAGTCAGGTGCCAGCAACATCCAGATTCAGTGTTATCTGAAGAATTATCTACCAGCATAGAACTTTATCTCACATCGGCGTCAAATTTTTGCCCAACACATAACGTAGCTACTCTTGTTGATTCACCGCTACCCTTCTCTACGGTCCTGAGTTCTCCCTGTCGAAATAGGACAGGGAGAAGGTCGGGAGGGGTGTTATTTCACCGAGTCCGGTGGAACCACCGCCGGCTCTGTCTCCGGAACGATCAACGAAGGCACTCCGCCGAGAGTCGGCTTTTCTTCTTTTTTCACCGGCTTCGTTGCTCTCATCGGCTTCCGCTCTTCCTCTGTCTTTCCACCAAACATCGACATAACGCCAGTAGCGACGGCCGTAATCCCCAGTTTTGCTGCCTCCACCACGAAGCCAGCCGCCTCGAAAGACATGGCTTTAGCGGGAGTTGGGGCGGCAAGAGTGGCAAGGACAAGAGTTGCTGCGATTCTCTTCATATCACCCTCCAGACCATAACATTAACTGTTTTTATGCAATATCAGCACCGCACAGACTTCAACATACACATTCTTGACTAAAAAATGCGGTAAAATGAGCGGGTCTGGGGTGTTTGTCGGGGCGCTTACGGTGTTCGCTGTGTTGCCCGGAGAGGTGACCTACTACGACTATCGCGGGGCGGCCTGACGAAGAGAGGGCGCTGGTCCGGCAGGCCGTAAAACCCCGCCATTCAGGGCGGGGATATCAAACGCCACGGTAAACCCCGAGAATTTCCCTTTTACCACGCTCTACGGTTACTGAATGAGTGAAAGGGTCCAGGTGGTAGAGAGGTGGTCCCCGAAAATCGGACAGTGTGTTAAGGTGGACAGCCTTACCCTGTTGAAGGAGGATCACCCATGAAGAGCCGTCGTCGTTTTTCCGCCGAGTTCAAGGCCAAGGTTGCCCTGGAAGCGATCCGGGGCGAGCAGACCCTGAGCGATCTGGCCGCCCGCTATGAAGTGCATCCCAATATGATCACCAACTGGAAACGGCAGGCCATCGAGAACATGGCAGCGGTGTTTTCCGGAGCCGCCGAGCACAGCAATAAGGCGAATGACGATCAGATCAAGGACCTGCACGCCAAGATCGGACAACTCACCGTGGAGCGGGATTTTTTGGCCAAAGCCTTCGGTCGCTGTCGCTGAGTACAACCCGAAGGAAGGCCCTGGTCGAACCCGACCATGACCGACTCAGTATTGCCCGGCAGTGTGAACTGCTCTCGATCAAACGATCGGCCTACTATTACCAGCCAGTGGGCGAAAGCCCACAGAACCTGGAACTGATGCGCCTGATCGACGAGCAGCATCTCGAAACACCGTGGTATGGCACCCGACAGATGACCCGGCACTTGCGCCGGGAGGGTCATGCCGTCAATCGCAAGCGCATCGGTCGGCTGATGCAGTTGATGGGACTATCGGCTATCTACCAGAAGCCGAACACGTCGAAGCCGCATCCGCAGCACAGGGTCTATCCTTACCTGCTGCGTGGCGTGACCATCGACCGGCCAAACCAGGTCTGGTGCGCCGATATCAGCTATATTCCGCTGAGGCGAGGTTTCCTCTACCTGGCGGCGATCATGGATTGGGCCAGTCGCAAGGTCCTGTCATGGCGGCTTTCCAACACCATGGACGCCGATTTCTGCGTTGCCGCGCTCGAAGACGCCCTGGCTCGCTTCGGCAAACCCGAGATCTTCAACACCGACCAAGGGAGCCAGTTCACCAGCGATGCGTTCACCAAGGTCCTCAAGGACGCTGAGATCCGCATTTCGATGGACGGCAAGGGGCGCTGGCGGGACAACGTCATGATCGAGCGGCTATGGCGTTCTCTGAAATACGAGTGCATCTACCTGCACGCCTTCGAGACCGGCAGCGAGGTTCGTCAAGGTTTGAGCCGCTGGATCAATTTCTACAACATGCGCCGCCCGCACTCGAAACTAGACGACCGGACGCCGCATGAGGCATATTGGCAAAAACCCCGGCCTGGCTACGCCGGCCGTATTCTCTCACTGGCGGCATGACTACAACCGGCAATCCACCTTATTCCCGCCGCCAACCTGTCCTACAAACTGGGACCACCTCTCTATTTCGACAGAGAAAACCTTTGCAAATTAAATATTTGTGAGTTTAAAGGATATGTGAGATAGTTTTCACATGAACAAAACGGACATTATATTACTGGTCACCTACTCCTGTGTCGCTTCGATCCTCATCTTCGTCGCCTTGTCCGCGATCCCGGTGGACCCCGTGGTACGGGTTATCGACAAGAACAGGAGGCGGGGAAGGGAAACGCATGACGACCTCGGCCGCTGGACCGTCTCCCGCGGCAAACTGCGGGATTTTCTCCTCGACTTCCTCCGGCTCCCCGACGGCGCCGCTCGACTGGCCGAAGCGGAGAAGATTATCTCTCACCTTCCCTGCCGGCATTCCCGTCAAATTCTTCAATAATCAGCTACAATATACCCAAACAAGGAGGGTGTCATGACTGCGTGGGATTTTATAGTTTACGTTTGTTCCGCGCTTGTTCTGTCGGGATTGGGCTTTATCATCTACTTCGAACTGACAAAACCGAAGCGCCGAAAATGACAGATGCGGATGAGAAATCCCAGACCCCGACAGGGTGTGGCGGGCCGCACACGGGGTGTCAGGAAAGTGGGGGTTGAAGGCGCTCGGATGATTGAAAATATTGCGGCCGCACAGGGGGTTGGAGCCGCAGTCGGCTTTGCGGAGGCTTTCGCGGCTTCTGGTATGAGCGACATGGGGAAGTTCCAGCAGATGATGACGGAAGCCCAGACTGCCAAGTCTGCAGGATCAGCCCAAGCGTTGCAGGACGTGGCGAAAAAGTACGGGTTGTCGGCTCAGGATTTCACTCGGGTCAATGAGACATACCAGAATGCAAAGCACATGGGAGAGGTCAACCAGGCTGTTGCCGCCATGACGGCGGGAGGTCTGGGGGCAATGTCCTATGCGGCGGCTGGGGACTTGGCCGGCAGGACTTCCGGGGCGGAGGCCGGATCGAAAGCGGCGGTAGCTTCCCGTAATCTCGATGACTACATGCAGGCTCACCGGGACATGTCGATGAAGCAACTTGCTGATGACAAGCAATTCCGGAATCTTGCCGGTCATCTCCTGGCATCTACCCCCGGGGCCGTGGGTGAGGATGGCAACGTGACGGATCTCGGGTCGAAGCTTCTCGCGGAGAGGATGGCGGGAGCAAATCAGGCGAGCTATACCAATGGTGACGGGAGCGGTTCGCAGAAGTCGCTTGTTGGTGCAGATGGGAAAGTCGGATCTACCGAGGGTTGGCAGACGATGAGTGGTAAGGATGATCTCCTTCGATTGGCAACTGCTCTCGGAAATAACGGATATGGACAGAACGCGGCTTACGTAAAGTCTCTTGCCGCCAATGGTGGAGCGTTGAAGTATTCCTTCGCCAAAGATAAAAACGGGAATATTGCCACTTTTTCCATAGACAAGGGGGGACAAACGAGGAATCTGGACCTTGCTGCACGTAAAGCGGGGAAAGATTTTGAGTGGATAAACAGAAATGTAAACACTGCAGATATTGGAACCCATTCTTGGCAAGGCTCAGAAAGGGTTCAAGCGCAGATAAACGAAGTGAGACTGTCAAATGGTACAGTCATGAACTCGGGGACAGCGTTTCAGGCTATGGTTTCGGGCCGAGGGGCAACTTCACTCACGAACACGTTCACTCATGCTAAAGGCGGAGAACGTGAAGCTCAACAGTGGAATTACGCGGCTACCGTTTCTCAGGGGATGAAGGGTCTGGTACAAGTTTCTGGGCAAGATGCCACAGAACTTGCTTTTCGTGCAGCATCATCACTTACAGCGGGAGTAAGTACAGGAAGTTGGAATCCGTTTTTTAAGGCGTCATTACAGGGTTCCCTTGAAGCAGCAGCTTCAGGCAAAACAACTCACGTTGAACAAAAAGATTTAGTGACTATGGCAATGCATGCTGCATCGGATGCTACTCTTAAATCCGCCGATGCTCAGGGATTGAAAGGTGTCAAGCGAGATGCGTACGTCGCAAACACTATGCAGAAATTCACTCAAGCGTATGTGGCTGCCGCAGCAGGGGATGCTAATTATGGGAAAGATGCTGTTACGCGAAACGGCCCGGCTCCCCCGTCGGGGAGAGAGGTTTACAATCGCGGAATGACTAAAGTCGAGTCATTGCATGGGCCTAAATACCCTTCTTATAACGATATAAAACCACCAGCCAATGTGCCAATCAGTCAAAATAAAAGAGTGGTAGGACGGAGTGGAATAAAAGGGAAAGGGATAAGCTAACCAATGATTACTGCATACAAGTATTTCAGAGTTGGAGAGGGGATTGTGTTTGTGTTTGGAGATTCTCCATCTGGAGAATCAGATATCCAAGTCAGAAAAGACGAAACATTTGGCAATGTGCTTTTAATAGGTGAAGAGCACATGGTTATCCTTGATGATGAAATACTTGATGCTTTAGCGGAAATTTCGGGAGTGTATTATGCGGAAAGCCAGCCAGAAGAGTATAAGATAGAATTTACCTCTTATATTCCTCTTGACCGGCTTTCTCTTGGTAAAATATTAGCGTATTGTGATCGTTGAAATTATGATTTTGTCAGTGGTTTTGCTTATGAAACAGGTTTCCTTCTAATGAACTAAAAGAAGGATCTGTCATATAATCAGCGGTAAATTCAGAGGTTGTTTTCTCATTATCATCGCCACTAAATTTAGGATGTTTTTGATAATGATATTTTTTGTGGGTGGCTATCGCTATTATAGCAACAACCAAAATAAATATCCCGACTGCAACGAATATCCCAACAAACGCATTCATCATCCCCTCCTCCGTCCCATCGTGACAGGGACGCGATCTGTCCTCTCTCCGCGCTCAATCAAGGGTTCCATCCACCACGACAGCCCATTGCCGTCTTGGTTTGACCCCATCCTCTTGACTTACATTATACACGTAAGGTGTATTATGTCATTTTATTAGCTGTGATTGAATACTTTTCTCTTTTAAAAATTAGATGCGGGGTCAGTCATGTTGTCAGTTGGAAAATCACCACATTGAATCTCTCCATTGTAGCGCGTTTTATGGCGGCGATAGTCATATTTCTTATTCGTAATGATTGCCGCTATGGCAATACAAACAATAAATATTGCTATTACCGCAAAATTCCTACAAAAAACAATAACTCCATCATCCCCTCCTCCGTCCCATCGTGACAGGGACGCGATCTGTCCTCTCTCCGCGCTCAATCAAGGGTTCCATCCACCACAGCCCATTGCCGTCTTGGTTTGACCCCCATCCTCTTGACTTACATTATACACGTAATGTGTATTATGTCATTTTATTGGCTGTGATGGAATACATTTCTCTCTAAAAAATCAGTTTTACGGCGGCGGCACTCATATTTTTTTATTCATAGTGATTACTAAAGAGAGCTTTATGGCATTGGGTAAGAAGTCATCGCTTTGCGGGGGTGAAAGTACCCCTTGATGCAGTTGGGGTTTCGGACACAAATTTGGATGTGGTTCTTCTCTCGAAACCCAGCATTGGGATAAAGTTCCTTGCCTTCCCAGAAGACGCCTCTTACAGAATCAAAGGGCTTTTTATCCAATTGCTCATAGATGGTATGGGTTATTTGGACTACGGCGCAATCCAAGCGTCGAATTAGAACATCCTCTTCTTCTCCAAGAGGCTTTGAGTTCTCTGGCAATGGAACCTTCTCGCTTTTTAGTAACTGCAGGAGAATGTCATAGCTTGACTTTAGAATTTTCAGTGACCCTTCTTCGAGAAGGTTGAGGCAGTTGCCGAGATCAATGATCGCACCCACGACCGCTTCGTTTTTGATCTTGGCCTTGCCACTGGCGGGATTCTGTTTAAGATGGCGGGCGTACTGAAGGGCTCTTTCAGGGTTGTTCTCCCAAAAGTAAATGCCGTGGCCGAGCCAGTCGTAGTCGTTTTCGCTTTTTTTCAGATGTTCGCTGTTGGAGGAAAGGATCTTTTCCGCAACTTCACGGTCGCAACCGTGAAAACCGAGGACGAAGTAAGGAAGGGATTTATACATTCTTCTCGTAGGGCTTCGCTAGTTTCCCATCAGGAGTGCAGATTCCCGCTTTCAAAAGAAGCTCTTTCGATTTTTCCGGTGTAAGTTGTTTAGCAAATGCCTTGATATCGGCAACAACTTTTTTGGCTTCACGAGCGGTCATAGGTACCCCCACCTTCTTTTTACGAGAAAATATTACACTCTCAACAAGGAGACTTCAACAAGATTGTTGTACGCAAACCATCACAATGTCGGGTTCAGCCCACCAACATGATGCGCTATGACGATAAGAATCTCGACGAGGTGAGATCGCGCATGGCGGCGCGGTTCAAAGAGTAAGCCCTTTTTTTCTTCCCTCGCATTTTCTGGCGTTTCTCTGCATTAACTGACATGATACACTCATTTATGTATTTGCTCGCAATATTAAACAGTTGTACTCGTCACTTTCCAGTGATACAGTGGATTCACCTTTTTATTTACGGTCGTTGTTGGTGAACCCTGGATGACACGCCGCAGCGGCTACCCGTTTCAACCTTCCAGCTCGGGTTGACGGCGTCAGTTGGGGGATAGGCCCTCGACTCAACCGTGCGGCCACGCACGTAACTGGCCTTCCGGGACTCTTCGAGTATCGGGGGGCGACGGCACGCAAGGACTTTGGTGCCGTCACGATCGGGGGACACCTCTGTCCTGCCTCTGCCGCCGGGTTTATCCCGGGGCTTTTCCTCACCTTAAGGCGTTCGGGGAGGTGCACCGTCCTCCCCCTTCAGGGCGCTTGACGCCCTGGCCGGTTGCCTTCGACCGGCCTTCCGACTCTCTCACCTTTCCACCCCTATCATTGCTGGCAGCACCCTCCCCTCCCGGGGGAGGTTCGGGCTTTTGCCGGTCCGGTTCCTGGGACCGGCTCGCCCCGCGACGCTCTGCCGAAAACACTCCACCCTCCCCAGGGCACTGACCATCGTCGTCTCTTGCGGTTCCAGCAAGAGACGACGATGAAACACGGCACCGGCCCTGGATTTGCGGCCGTTTTAGCAAGAGACCCCTGCGCGACGCCATCTGCTAAGCCCCCTTAGCACGGCGTCGTCACTGCGGCGACCATTTGCGACACCACCGTCGCCAGCACGGCGATCCCCCCTTTCATGACTTTATGGGGGGATTGCAGCATGCCATCGCGAGCATCGCGACTGGCACAAGACCCACGCGACGCCATCTGCTAGTCCTTTAGCACCGCGTCGCCACTGCCGCGACCACTTGCAACACCGTCGTCGCCAGCACGGCGATCCCGACTCTATCTGCATTCTGCAGGGATCGCCGCACACCGTCGCAAGCATCGCGCTTATCTCTCCACGTTAGTTCCCTCAAGCCCCCCGCATCGGCTGGCCAAGGCCAGCCCACGACCACGACCGCATTTCCCTGTCCGGTGAGGACAGCATCGTCCCGCGGGGCGATGTTTCGGAAGGTCGCGCGCACTTTCGAGTGGCAGCCCACGGGCTGCAGTACTCGGTGCGCGGTGCCGGCGCAACGCCGGCAATTGGTCCCTACACTCAACGAAAAGTTTTGGCCGCATGCGGCGGCCTATTTTCAAGGGAGAGGAGAGACGTGTCATGGGAAAGAGGCTTGAACGGCAGGCACTGGAACGGATTGGCAAGAATTGGAGCAAGTCGTCGCTCACCAAGGAGAAGCTGCTCTCGAACGTACGGGAGTTCGCACGGTTTTGCGAATCCCGGTACGGGTTGCAGCGCATTGACACCCTCAAGCCCCACATGGTGGAGAGTTATCTGCACTCCCTGCACGAGCGGGGGCTTGCCCCCTCGACTATGTCGGGGAAGCTCTCGGCAGTCAGGGAGGTTGCCAAGGCCGTGGGCAAGGCGAACATCGTGGCCCGGGACAACTCAGCCTACGGCGTCTCCCGCCAGGGATGCCGGTACAATCCCCAGCAGGCGAATGGGGCCAAGCTGGCGGAGATCAGGGCGACGCTGCACACCCAGGCCGAAGGCGGCGACCGGGTTGCTTTGATGATGCGGGCGGCGGATGCCCTGCGCCAGCAGTTTGGACTGAGGGCGAAGGAGTCGTTGCTCACGTCGAAGACCATCGGGCGTGACGGCAGGACGTACCTCGTGGTGGAGGGTGCCAAGGGTGGGCGCCCCCGCGAGCTTGAGGTGCGGACCGTGGGCCAGCAGGCCGCCGTCCGCCTCGTTGCCGGGACTGCAGAGAGGCTCGGCAACGCCAACCATCGCCTTATCCCCCCCGAGTTGGCCTTGAAAGAGGCCTATGACGCGCAACGGAATACGTGGCGGGCTCTCGGGGGGACCAGGGAGAACGGGGCGCACATGCATGCCGAGCGGCATGCCTATGCCCAGGCGCGCCTGGGAGAAACCGGAGATCGCAGGACCGTAGCCGAGGAACTCGGGCACGGCCGCGAATCAGTCACCGCGCACTATGTGCATGGTTAATGAAAAGGGGTGCTCTCTCAGAGGGCACCCCTTTTTTGCGTCTACAGTCCGGGGCGGACAGGGGGGAGATATGTCCTGATAGGGGGAATGGAGACGTTCCCTCCCATTACATCTTTGAAGGAGGAAGAGACCATGAAGGGAGACCTGGAACGGCAGGCCCGGGAGCTGGTGGGCAAGGAGTGGGGCAAGGCGGCACGGACCCGGGAGAAGCTGCGGGCAAACGTGCGGGAGTTTGCCCGGTTCTGTGAGACGCGGTATGGGCTCACACGGATCAACGGCATCAAGACCCACATGGTGCAGGCCTATGTGCAGGCGTTACGGGAGCGGGGGGTGGCCCCCTCAACGATGGCGGACAAGGTGACGGCGATCCGGGTGCTTGCGGCGGCGGTGGGCAAGGCGAACATCGTGCCGTTTGCCAACGCGGCTCTCGGCATCTCGCGTCGTCAGGCGCGAAAGAGCACCGGACCGGCGGACGCGGCAAGGCTTGCGGAGATCAGGGCGACGCTGCACTCCCGGGCCGAAGGGGGCAACCCGGTGGCCCTGATGATGCGGGCGGCGGATGTCCTGCGGCGGGAGTTTGGGCTTCGGGTGAAGGAGTCGCTGCTGCCGGCATGTGCTGAGGAGCGTGGCAGCAGGAGCTACCTTGTGGTGGAGGCCCCGGGTCGGCGCCCCCTGGTGCTGGAGGTGGTAACTGAGGGCCAGGTGGCCGCTGTCTCCGTGGCGGCCGAGACCGCCGCGCGGCTCGGCAATGAGGGGCTCAGGATCATCCCGCCGGGGATGGCTCTGAAACGGGCCTATGACGCCCAGCGCAACGAATGGCGTGCCCTTGGAGGGACCAGGGAGCACGGGGCGACCATGGGAGCGGACAGGGGCTAGATATAGACAGTAAGGGGGGAGAATGTCCCCCCCGTACTTTGTGGTTATGGAGGTGTTTCATGGCAGATGTCGAGTTTGAGTTGGTGGATGTGGCGGAGTTCGCCCGCAGGATGGGGGTGAGTCGCTCGACGGTGTTTGACTGGCTGGCCCGAGGACGGTTCACCCCGGGGTGGCATTATCTGCGGGTGGGCAAGACGCTTCGTTTCATCTGGACCCTGGAGCGTCTGCAGACGCTTACGGGGGACGTCCCGGTCGAAGGAGAACAGGGTGAGGAGCCGCAGCATAGTTTTCGTAAGTCGGCGATAAATATGGAGTTCTGAGACACCGATTACGGTTGCGTGTGGGCGCAAAGCAGGCTACTCTGTTTTCGGACTGACGACAGACGGAAAGGAGGGCTGGCCTATGAGGTGATGGTATGAAGAAGGTACGGTTGAACGAGCCCCAGCCCCGGGGGGGCGCCATCAAGCGGCGCAAGGGGAGCAGTATCCTGTATGTGGATCTCTACTATTTCGGCGTGCGGGTCACGAAGTCTACGGGACTGGTCGATTCGCCGCAGAACCGGGCCAAGGTCCGCAGGTTCCTTGAAAAGTCCATGGAGCAGATCGAGCAGCAGACGTTCCGGTTTGCGGAGGCGTTTCCCGGGGCGAGCACCCGGAAGAAGCGGTTTTTTGCCGAACGGGAGGGGCGGGAGTTTCATCCCGAGCCCCAGCATGTCCTCTTTGGCCCCTTCGCGCGGGAGTGGATGAAGCGGATGATTCCCGCGATGACGTCGCCGACGAAGCGCAAGGATTACACCTCGGCCCTGGAGGGGCGGATTCTCCCTCACTTCGCCAGGCTCTCCTTCTACCAGATCACCTCCCTGGAGGTGCAGGCGTTCATCGCCTCTCTGTCGAAGGAGAACGGTATCAAAAAGGGGAAGCCCCTCTCCCGGCAGCGGGTCGCCAATATCCTGATTCCCCTGCGCCGGATCTGGGAGGATGCGGCGGATCACCACCGCTGGACGCTGCGAAATCCCTTCGAGACCATCAGCCGGCATCTGCCGGCGCGGGTGCCGAAGCGCCGGGATAAGGTGTTCCGGTTCCGGGAGTGGCTGCGGTTTCTGGAGTGCGCCCCACCCTGCTACCGGCCGCACCTGGAGTTTCTGGTGCTGACGGGGCTGTCGGCCAGCGAGACGGCGGGGCTGCGCAAAGCCGACGTGGGGGAGAAGAGCATCGCGGTCCAGCATGCCATTGTCCTTGGGGAGGAGAAGGATCTCCTCAAGAACCGGTACCGCCACCGCACGGTTCCCCTGACCGAGCGGCTGCGCCAGGTGGTGGCCCGGGCGGCGCAGCAGCATCCCTCCTCGCCCTATCTCTTCTCCATGGAGGATGGCAGGCCCTTCGACGGCAATTCCTTCCGCAAGGTCTGCTGGAACAGGGCGCTGAAGGAGTCGCAGGTGCAGGACAAGACCCCCTACAGCACCCGTCATACCTTCTGCGCCTGGGCGCTCACCATCGGGATGAATCCGATGCGGCTCTACCGGCTGATGGGTCATTCGAGCAAGCAGATGGTCTATCAGAACTACGGGGAGTATGTGGAGGGGCTGGAGGATGACGCGGAGGAGATTCTCAACTACTTCGGTGTGGATTTCCTGGTGAAGCCCAGAAAAAACTTGTCCCCGTTACTGGTCTTTGGGGACAGTTACGGGGACAGTCGGGAACTGATTCCGTTAACCATCGGAATCAACTAGCTTTTTTTGGAGCGGGAAACGGGATTCGAACCCGCGACTTCAACCTTGGCAAGGTTGCACTCTACCACTGAGTTATTCCCGCGCAACAAGTTCTCGTTATATAGCAAATGAACTTTTTGGAGTCAACATCTTTTTATCGACAAAAAAAGAATAGTGTAGCTCAGGCAGCGGTTCTCGCGCCATTACCCGCGCTGGATTCATCGGTTATGAAACCGTCGCGAAGATGGATGGTCCGGTCGGCGTAAACGCTGTTCTCGGGGTTGTGGGTCACCATGATGATCGTCTGCCCATCGTCGTTGAGGCGCCGGAAAAGCTCCATGACTTCCTCGCTGGTCCTGGAGTCCAGATTGCCGGTGGGCTCGTCGGCAAGGAGGATGGGCGGTTTCTTGACGATGGCCCGGGCGATGGCCACCCGCTCCTGCTCGCCGCCGGAGAGCTGGTTGGGAAGGCGGTCTGCCTTGCCGGCAAGTCCTACCCGTTCGAGGGCCTCCCTGGCGGCCTGCACCTTATCCGTCTTCTTCATCTTCGTAATGGTCAGGGGAAGCATGACGTTCTCCAGGGCCGTGAGGTACTGGATGAGGTGGAACGACTGGAAGACGAATCCCAGGTTCTCTGCCCGGAAGTCGGCAAGCTGTTCGCCGGGGAGTTCGTAGAGCGTGACGCCGGCCATTTCCACGGTGCCTCCGCTCGGGTGGTTCATGCCACCAAGGACCGACAGGAGCGTGCTTTTGCCCGATCCGGACTGCCCCATGATGGTGACGAACTCGCCACTGTCGATGGAGAGGTTGACGCCGCGCAGGGCCTCCACCGTTTCACCGCCGCTCTGGTAATGCTTCGTGAGATTCTGTATCGCAATGAGTGGCATGGAGATTCCCCTTAGAGGGCCCGCAGGGCTTCGGTCGGGTCGAGCCTGCTCGCATGGAGGGCCGGGTAGAGGCTGGCCAGCATCCCGACGACGAGTGAAAGCGCAATGGAACCGGCCATGACCGACGGGTCCCAGACCAGCGCCGCATCCGTGGCCTCGGCCATGAACGGCAGGGCCACCTTGGCCCCCCCCATACCGGCGGCGTAGCCGAGGACGCCGGCCAGCAGGCTCACGAGAGCCGCCTCCAGAAGAATAATCCGCATGATGTGGCTCTTGCGGAAGCCGATGGCACGAAAGACGCCGATTTCGGTGGTCCGTTCGGCGACGCTCCCCATCATGGTGACGAAGACGATGAGGGAGCCGATGAAGGTGACGACGCCGGCCACGGCAAAGGCAAAGCGCTTGAAATGATCGAGGGCCTTGAGCCGCCCTTCGACCACCTGCTGGATAGCTGTAACCTTGGCGTCGGGGAGCTTTTCGCCGATCTGCACCACCATGTCGCCGATGGGACAACCGGAGCAGAGTGCGGCAACCTCCACCAGGGTAATCCGCCCTTCCTTGCCGAGGAGCCTCTGGGCACTGCGCAGCGGCATGAAGACGAGGGAATCGTCCTGAGAGCCTGTCTGGGCCAGGACACCGGAGACGGTGAAGCTCTTCCCGCCAATGCCCACCGTATCGCCCGGCGTCAGATGGGCCGAGTCGGCTGCGGCGCTGCCGAGCAGAATTTCACTCTCCTTCGCCGGCGCCCCGCCAAAAATGCTCCACCACTGCTTCATCTTCAGCTCTTTCTCGAAATCGACCCCCACCAGCAAGGCCTCCCGGGCACCAAGCCTGATCCCCCCAAGCACCTTGGGAGAGACGGAAAGGATATTACGACTGTTCTTGATGGTGGTGATCTTCGCCAGATCCTCCTCGCGGATCTCCCGCTGATCGAAGGTGACCCGCCCGAGGCTGATCCCCCCGTAGCTCATGGAGAGATCATTGCTCTGGGGCATGATGAGGATGTTCGCTCCGAACTCGTCCATCTTCTTGCCGATGTCGTGGGACATGGACGAGGTGAGGGTGACCAGGGTCACGATAGTGGCGATGCCGACCATGAGTCCGATGGTGAGAAAAGCCATCTTCGCCTTGCGACGGCGGAGGTTGTTGATGGAAATGTCATGCAGCTTCATGGACTACCCCGATTCTGCCCGGTTGATGCAGCGTTAGAAGAAGCGGGATCCGGCCATCAGATCGGAGGTCGCGATTACGATGGCGTTTCCAACCTGACGACTCGGGAGGAATGAAGGGTTGCAGCCACCGCCGGCCCCCTCGCCGATCCGATTGATGTCGAACTTTTTGTTGCACTGCTTGCAGACCATGAATCCGCCCCCCTGCTCGTAGCCCTTCTTCTCACGGAAGCAGACGTCGCAGGCATCAAAGGCGGTCTTGACGGCCCCGCCGGGAGACTTGACCACGAAGAAGGCAACCTCCTTCCCCCCTTGAGAATACTTGTAGAAATGGGCCTTCCCGTCGGCAACCGCCGCGAGCGGTATCGTAACGGTCCCATTCACTGCTTTCACCTTTTCATGCTTTCCCAGGCCGGGGAGCGAAAAGGCCCCCACCACCCCCGCCACCGCGAGGACAACCACGAGGGCCAGGACCCACATCTTCACGAAACCTTTTCCTGATCTGTCCATCTTTTGCTTCCTTTCTCTCGACAGAATTTATTGAGCCGGCTGCCTGGCGCCGCAGCACCCGCCACCACAGCCGCTGCCCGCTTTGGATGCCACGATGCTCTGGCCGGTCATTGCCTTGTACTGTTCCGGTGTCAGGACCTGCAGGATGCTGCTCCCGTAACCGGTGCCGGTCACCCGCTCGGCAATGGTTTCGGGACGGACCCGCTTCGAGTCGTAGCCGATCACGACCCGAGCGGCATTCACATCGACCTGAACCGAGGCGACGCCCCCCTGCATCTTCAAAGCCTTTTCGATGCGGGCCGCACAGCTCCCGCAGGTCATCCCGCTGGTCTTAAGCACGGCGACGGCATCCGGTGAGGCCTCGATACGGACCGAAAAGGCGAAGAGACTCACCACCAGGCAGGCGACGAGAACGAGAGCTCCATTTATCCATCTTCTTTTCACCATCGTCATCCTCCCCAGAAGTGGGCTCTCCGGTTCAAAGCACCCATACCGTCCGATCGATTCCCTGCAAAACCGTTAACAAGGTTCGTGCCAACGGTCGCATTCGGCACCGACGCCCTGATTACGGCACCATACAGGTTTCGACATTTGACTGACGCACAGGTCTGCAGAATACTATCCATTGGCGATGTTGATTATTCCACAGCATCGACGGAAAAACTACGCTGGCCGCGCGGAGGAAAAGCTGATGCCCTCGTCAGGCATTATGCGTCAGCCGCTCAGATCAGGCAGCAGGTCGGCACATTGTATTTTTCCGCCTGCGCCCTGAGTTCGGCCTTGGCCTCCTTTAGCTGTTTTTCCAGCGCTTCAATGCGCTGGATGTTGACCTGATTGTAGGAATACTCGGTCCGGATGGCCAGATCGAGGGACTTCGTCCGCGCACGCAGCTGCTCGGTGGCCTGCTGGTACTGCTGCACCGATTGGTCGTTATTGCACCCCGCCTCCTTGCCGCACATGTCGCAGCCCCCTGCATAGGCCATCCCGCCGGCAAAGATCCCCAGAGCTGCCGTAACTGCAATAATCGATTTCCTGTTCATGACATTCTCCTTTCGTTTCGGAGGAACATGGACGCGAACCATAGTTATGCTGCATCGGCTCGTGATTACACCTCCTGATTTTATCCTGACGATATACATATGCCATGCCAGACCCCACCACCGCGTAAAGTATCAATATCACTAACTTTTCAACTATCAACACAATCCACCCCCCCCGTCCCCTCCAGAATATTCCCCAACAGGCTCAACACTATTCCACAGCACCCCAGGGATGCGGCAGCCCTATCAGGCGGAAGAGCCCACGCCCCCGGGCGGGTGAACAGATAAAAAAAAGTCCTCGCCGTTAGACGAGGACTTTGTGGGCAGTGGTGCCCGCGTTCAGGCTTTTCCCCTGCGGGAATCGCTCAGTACAGGTAGTAGAGTGAAATCCCGCCGCGGAACCCGTCAACAGGCCCCACCCGAAGATCATTCACCTTGCTGGTGGCATTGGTCGCCACGGTATAGGCCACGCTGGGGAGCAGATAGAAGTTGTGGGCTACCTGAATGTAGCTTGTCACCTCGAAGGAGAAATCCTCGTTAGCGGTGGTGGCGCGCGTCGCGGTGTTGAAATTGGCGTCGACCTTGGCGTCGAGCGTTACCGTGTGGTTCAGTTCCTTCTCAAGGCCGAGGGAGAGGGTGTGAGTATCCTGAGCATCGTGGTTTCTGATCGTCGCGCGGTAGATGGCATAAGGGGTATAGTGGTGCCCAAGGTTGGCGCTTGCAGCAATAAAGGGGCTCACGTCCGTCGTTCCTGTGCCGGTATCCTTCCGGCGGGCCGTATCGAATTTCAGGCCAAGACCGGTAACCACGGTAAACGGCTTCTCCTCACCGCCGAGCAGGCGATACTTGGCTTCCAGCGCAAAGTCCCCGAAGCCGTCACGCTTTTCATACTCGGGCACTCCAGCCAATTCAGCCTTGGCGCGCTCGGTAAAGACAAACGGAATCGAGGCAGTCAGTTCCAGGCCATGCCCGAGACCGACCCCGAGAGAGTAGCCGGATTCGACGGCGTTGGTCGTCAACGTCCCCGTACCGTCGATGGGGCTGCTGATGTTGCCTCTGGCGTGGGAATATTCGAAGCGGGCCTGCCCCTCAACCTGCTTCTGCTCGAGAACGTCGGTGAACAGGAGTTTGTGCTCCGCATGGGCTGAAGCCGCCATCAACAACGAGCCAATCATCACAACAATCGTCTTCTTCATGAATCTTCTCCTCCCAATGAAATTAGATAGTCCACTGCCGCAAGACGCGCGACACAACACGAGACAGCCGAAACCATTCACCTTTTCCCGTTATGGCGGGGAGATCGAGCGAAAGACGGTCAACTGAAGGGATTGCGGGGGCGATGCGGTAGAGGAAAACAGTTCTTTCAATACATCAATTTCACGTTCATGGCAACCCGGCAGAGTGAACCAGACCTGTTTCATCCATGAGCCGACTCCGGCAATGGAGCCGATCGGGAAGGGACTCTCCCTGAATCGAAGCACTCGGCGGCCCAGGCGAGAATTTCCCTCCCCGACGCACCTGCAAGCGTTTGGGGTGGCTGCTGGCCGAGAAACCTGAGGACCGCCAGCAGCATCGCTCCCCCGTCGGCTGCCAGGTCGCGACCGGCGGAGAGCGAGACGGCATGGTCGCGCTTGGAGAGCTTCGCTCCCCCTGGGCCGGTCACGAGAGGGAGGTGAGCATAGGCGGGAGCATCATGGCCGAGCAGCCGATGAAGGAGGATCTGCCGTGGGGTTGAGGAGAGGAGGTCCGCCCCCCGCACCACCTGGTTGACCCCTTGGGCGGCATCGTCCACCACCACGGCCAACTGGTAGGCGAAGAGGCCGTCGGCACGCTTTACGACGAAGTCGCCGCACACCCGGGCGAGATCGTACCTTTTCTCTCCCAAGACAAGATCGTGAAACGTGATCGGTTCCGCTGGGACCTTCACGCGGTACGACCGCGCCTCCTTCCCCGGCGGCAGGCCGTCGCGACAGAGGTTGGGGTACGCCATCTCCCCATCGCCGTCGTGGGGAGCCGTGGCAGCCCGGGCGATCTCGGCCCGGGAGCAGCCGCAGGGATAGACATCGCCGGAGGCCAGCAGTTGCTCCAGGGCAGACTGGTAGGCCTCGATCCGATCACTCTGCCGGATGATCTCCCCATCCCACGCAAATCCCAACGCCTCAAGGGTCCGGAGGATGTCATCCGCCATTCCCGGCACCACCCGCGGGGAATCCAGGTCTTCCATCCGGAGGAGCCAGAGTCCGCCGGCACGCCTCGCCATGGCGTAACTCCCCACGGCAGCCACCAGGGAGCCGATGTGGAGCGGCCCGGTGGGCGACGGGGCGAAACGGCCGACGGCCAGGGTTGTGGGGGAATGCTGTTCAGGGGTCATGATTCGGGTCACCTCCGGCGCAATCGGAGGAAACCTACACGCTCGACCGGAGGAAGTCAACGGCCGGCATCTTCATCCTCGTCAAACCGGGTGGGACCCACACTAAAAAAGCCCGGGGGTTCTCCCCCAGGCTAACCGGACGCCGTGCGGTCAAACTTTCTGCTTAAGCGAGGAACGAGCAGCAGTAGTCGGTGACGGCAAGGACCTTCATGGTGAAGGACGAATTGGCCGGCACGTCGAACGACTCACCGCCGCCGATGCGGTCCCACAGGTCGCTGCCGGGACGCTTCAGATCCAGCTCGCCGGAAAGGATCTCCATGAGCTCCGCCGCGCCGGTGTTGAAGGTATACTCGCCCGGCAGCATGATGCCGAGGGTCTTCTTCGTCCCGTCAGGGAAGATGACGGTGCGGCTCGTGACGCCGCCATTGAAGTAGACGTTCGCCTCGCGGACTACGGTTACGTTGGTGAATTCGGACATTGATTCCTCCATTCTGGAAATGGGTGCTGCAGTATCGTTACGCGATCCCCGCCAGTTCGAGCCGTCCGCCCCAGCGGCGGGCCAGCTCGGCGCGGAGTTTCGCGTGTTCGGCCAGCTTCAGCTCCGGGTCCCGTTCCGCCACGGCAAAGGCCTCCTGCCGGGCCTCCTCCAGAATCCGGCCGTCGCGCAGGATGTTGGCGACGCGGAAATCGGGAATTCCCGCCTGGCGGGTACCGAGGAAATCGCCGGGGCCGCGGATTTCGAGATCGGCCTCGGAGATCCGGAAACCGTCGGTGGTCGACTCCATCACCCGGAGCCGCTTCTCGCCATCCTCGGTGAGCCTTCCGGGGGTCATCAGGATGCAGCGGGATTTCTCGCTCCCCCGCCCTACCCGGCCCCGCAACTGGTGCAACTGGGAGAGGCCGAACCGCTCGGCGTGCTCGATGACCATCACCGTGGCGTTGGGGACGTCGATCCCCACCTCGATGACCGTGGTGGCCACGAGGATGTCAATCTCCCGTGCCTTGAAGGAGCGCATCACCCCTTCCTTCTCCTCGGGCTTCATCCGGCCGTGGAGGATGCCGAGCCGCAGGTCGGAAAAGATGTCGTTGGCCAGGTGCTCGGCCATCTGGATGGCCGCCTTCAGGTCCGACTTCTCCGACTCCTCCACCAGGGGGTAGATGACGTAGGCCTGGCGTCCCTTGGCTACCTCCTCCCGGATGATGCCGTAGACTTGCTGGCGCCGGTTCTCGTAACAGACCCGCGTCTCGATGGGGGTCCGCCCCGGCGGCAGCTCGTCGATGACCGAGAGCGACAGGTCACCGAAGACGGTCATGGCCAGGGTCCGGGGGATGGGGGTTGCGGTCATGACGAGGATGTCGGGGTTCTCCCCCTTCTTCCGCAGGAGCCCCCGCTGGATCACCCCGAAGCGGTGCTGTTCGTCCACGATGCCAAGCCCCAGCCGTTGAAACTCCACCTTCTCCTGGATCACCGCATGGGTGCCGATGACGATCTGCGCGGCCCCCTCCGCCACCCGCGCCAAAACGTCCTTCTTCGCGTTCCCCTTCAACGACGAGGTGATGAGCGTCACCGAGATCCCCAGCTCGTCGCACCAGCGGTGGAGGTTCAGATAGTGCTGCTCGGCCAGAATCTCGGTAGGGGCCATGATCGCCACCTGGTAGCCGTTCTCCACCGCCACCAGCGCCGCCATGAGCGCCACCAGGGTCTTGCCGCTCCCCACGTCCCCCTGGACGAGACGGTGCATCGGGTGCGGCGCCATCATGTCCGCCTTGATCTCGGCCAGGACCCGCCGCTGGGCACCGGTCATGGCGAAGGGAAGCAGTTTCAGCAGCGGCTTCGTGTAGGTGTGACTGACGCTGAAGGCGATGCCCGTTTCAAGGGCAATACCCTGTCTTTTCAGGGCAAGGCCCAGTTCGAGAAAGAAGAATTCATCGAAAACGAGGGTGCGGTTGGCAGGGTCCTTCCCTTCTTCCAGCAGCTGAGAGTCGGCGTCGCCGCCGGGAAAGTGGACCCGCTGGAGCGCCTCGGAGAGCGGCAGGAGCCCCTGGCGACGCGCCACCTCCGGCGGCAGCACGCTCTCCACGCAGGAAGCGAACTGGTCCACTACCCCCTTCATCACCTTCCGCAGCGTCTTCTGGTGCAGCCCCTCGGTGAGGGGGTAGACCGGCACCACCCGCCCGAAGCTGACCGGGTCCCGGGCCATGACCGCCTCCACCGTCTCTCCCTCCGCAAGCCACTCCGCATCGGGGTGATGGACCTCGCGCTGGAGGCCGAACTGGGAGACGAGGCCGGTGAAGATTCCTCGCCGTCCCTGCTTCCAGCTCTTTTTCAGGAAGGCGGGATTAAAGTTGAACCACTTGCAGGAGACGGTGCCGCTTGCGTCCCGCACCACCGCCTCGAAGAAGCGGCGTCCCCCCTTGGTTGCCACCACGTCGGCGGAGATGATCTCGCCGGCAAAGACGCTCGTCATCCCGGGGCGGAGCCTGGCAATGGGTACCACCTGGCGGCGGTCCTCGTAGCGGTTGGGGAGGAGGTAGAGGGCATCCTCCACCGTGGCAATCCCCTTTCTGCCGAGGGTCTCCGCCAGCTTCGGCCCCACCCCCTTGATGACGTGGATAGGGGTTTCGAGGTTTTTACGGTGGATGGAATCCTGAAGCTGGCTCTTGGCCGCAACGGGAGAGGAGGAAAGGTGTGGAGTGAGGAGAATGCCCTCCGGCACGGGGGCAAGGGAAACCGGGTCGCCCGGTTTGAGTCCCAGGTCCTTCAAGAGATCGTCGGGGATTGATATCTGACCGTTCTCGGCAAGGGTGATGACGACCGGCATGGCTCCTCGCGGCGGATAGACGAAGGGCGAAGAGGTCTCCCCCTTCGCCCTTGACAGCGGCTTACTACCCGATGGCGTTCAGGTCTCTCAGGATATCGTTCACATCGAGGCCGTGGGCGCTGCACCCCTGCTCGAGGGTCTCGTTCTGGGCCCCCATGCAGCCGATGCAGCCGAGATTGTACTTGCGAAGTACCTTGGCCACTTCGGGATTGGCCTGAAGGGCTTGGGCGAACGTCATATCCTTGGTGAACTGCTGGCTCATCTTGATTCCTTTCTTTCAGCGGAGGTTATGGTTATCAATCAGAGGTACTTGATGTCGATGATCTCGTATTCCCTGGTGAGCCCCGACGGCACCTTGATCTTGACGCTGTCGTCGAGCTTGTGGCCGATGAGGGCCTTCCCCACCGGTGAGGTGCAGGAGATCTTCCCGAGCTTGATGTCGGCCTCTTCCTCACCGACGATCTTGTAGGTGACCTCCTCCTCGGAGGCGGTGTCGTAGAGGGTGACGGTGGCGCCGAAGACCACCTTGTCGGGCTTCATCCCGGTAAGGTCCACCACATAGGCCCGGGCAAGCTTTCCCTGAAGCTCCTGGATGCGCCCCTCGATGAACGCCTGCCGGTTCTTTGCCGCATCGTATTCTGCGTTCTCGGAGAGGTCGCCATGGCTGCGGGCCTCGGCGATATCCTGGATCACCCGGGGCCGCTCCTCGCGGATCAGCCGTTTGAGCTCCTCCTGGAGCGCCTCGTAACTTTCCTTGGTCATCGGGACTGAATGGGACATCGTGCTGACTACTCCTCTATGAAAATCTCGGGGCAGCCGTTTGGCCGCCCCGTTGGTGCAGAATATCGAACCGGGGCTTACCCCAGGTACTCCTGAAGGGGTTTCACGTCAAGCTCGCCATTGAGCATGGCGACAATGCCGTCCGCCACCGCGTTGGCCCCGGCGACCGTGGTGAAGTACGCCACGTTGTGCATGAGGGCCTCGCGCCGGATGGAGAAGGAATCGGCCACGGCCTGGGCTCCCTGGGTGGTGTTGAGCACCATGCATATCTGGCCATTCTTGATGGCGTCCACCACGTGGGGGCGCCCCTCCAAAACCTTGTTGATCACCTCCACCGTGACCCCCTTCTCCTGCAGGTAGGTGGCGGTACCGCGGGTGGCAACGAGCTTAAAACCGGCATTATAGAGTTTTTTGGCCGAGTCGACAATAAGTTTCTTGTCGGCGTCGTGGAGGCTGATGAAGACCTTCCCCGACCGGGGGAGCTTCACGTTGGCGCCGAGCTGGGCCTTGGCGAAGGCGGTGGCGAAGTCGGGGCCGATCCCCATCACCTCGCCGGTGGACTTCATCTCCGGCCCCAGGATGGTATCGACACCGGGGAACTTGACGAAGGGGAAGACCGCCTCCTTGACCGACATGTGCTTCGGCACGATGTCGCCGGCGACGCCAAGCTCTTTCAGGCTCTTACCTGCCATGACCCGGGCCGCGATCTTTGCCAAGGGGCGCCCCGTGGCCTTGGAGACGAAGGGGGCGGTTCGGGAGGCGCGAGGGTTCACCTCCAGGATGTAGATGGTTCCGTCCTTGATGGCGTACTGGACGTTCATGAGTCCCTTGACGTTCAACTCCAGGGCCATGAGCTCCGTCTGGCGACGGATTTCGTTGATCAGTTCCGGGGAGATGGAATACGGCGGCAGCGAACAGGCCGAGTCGCCCGAGTGGATCCCCGCCTCCTCGATGTGCTCCATGATCCCGCCAATGACCACCTCGGTCCCGTCGCAGAGAGCATCCACATCGATCTCGATTGCCTTGTCCAGGAACTTGTCGATGAGGATCGGGTGCTCCGGCGACGCCTGGACGGCGGTGGTCATGTAGCGGCGGAGGTTCTCCACGTCGTAGACGATCTCCATGGCCCGGCCGCCGAGGACGTAGGAAGGGCGAACCACCACGGGATAACCGATCCGGTTGGCCACCTCTTCCGCCTCCTCGAAGGAGCGGGCAGTGCCGTTCTCGGGCTGCACGAGGTTCAGCTTGTGGAGCATCTCCTGGAAGCGCTCCCGGTCCTCGGCCCGGTCGATGGCGTCCGGCGAGGTGCCGATGATGGGGACTCCAGCCTTCTCCAGGGCCACGGCGAGCTTCAGGGGGGTCTGGCCGCCGAACTGGACGATGACCCCTTTCGGCTTCTCCAGGTCGACGATGGAAAGGACGTCCTCGTAGGTCAGGGGCTCGAAGTAGAGACGGTCGGAGGTGTCATAGTCGGTGGAAACCGTCTCCGGGTTGCAGTTGACCATGATGGTCTCGTAGCCGTCCTCGGCCAGGGCGAAGACCCCGTGGACGCAGCAGTAGTCGAACTCGATCCCCTGGCCGATTCGGTTGGGGCCGCCGCCGAGGATCATGATCTTCTTCCGGTCGGTCACCTCGGCCTCGCACTCTTCCTCATAGGTGGAGTAGAGGTACGGGGTGTAGGCGACAAACTCGGCGGCGCAGGTGTCGACCCGCTTGAACACGGGCTTGACGCCCAGCGAGAGGCGAAGCTGGCGGATCTCCTCGTCCCCCTTCCCCCAGAATCGGCCGAGCATCTTGTCGGAGAAGCCGTATTGCTTGGCCTCGCGGACGATGGCAGCGAGGCTCGCTCGCGCCTCGGCCGCAGGGTCGACCTTGCGCAGCACTTCTTCCTTCTCGATTATCTGCCGGATATTGTGGAGGAACCACGGATCGATGGCGGTGAGCTGGAAAATCTCGTCAATGGACATGCCGCTGCGGAAGGCATCCCCCAGATACCAGAGCCGCTCCCAGTTGGGAACCCGGAGCTTGTCGTGGAGAAGCTGCTGTTCCTTGGCGGTCAGGGCCCGGCGGGTGTCGCCGTTGGTAAAGAGCCTCGACTCGAACCCGGCCGAGCCGATCTCCAGGGAGCGGAGCGCCTTCTGGAACGACTCCTTGAAGGTCCGGCCGATGGCCATGACCTCCCCCACCGACTTCATCTGGGTGGTGAGCGTCGCGTCGGCAGCCGGGAACTTCTCGAAGGTGAAGCGCGGGATCTTGGTCACCACGTAGTCGATGGTCGGCTCGAAGCAGGCCGGGGTCTCGCGGGTGATGTCGTTGCGGATCTCGTCCAGGGTGTAGCCCACGGCAAGCTTCGCCGCGATCTTGGCGATGGGGAAACCGGTGGCCTTGGAGGCCAGGGCCGAGGAGCGGGAGACCCGCGGGTTCATCTCGATGACCACGAGGCGGCCGTTCTGGGGGTTGATCCCGAACTGAATATTGGAACCGCCGGTGTCCACGCCGATCTCGCGGATGATCTTGAGGGCCGCGTCCCGGAGGATCTGATACTCCTTGTCGGTCAGGGTCTGGGCCGGGGCCACGGTGATGGAGTCGCCGGTGTGGACCCCCATGGGGTCAAAATTCTCGATGGAACAGATGATGACGACATTGTCGGCGGTATCGCGCATCACCTCCAGCTCGTACTCCTTCCAGCCGATGACCGACTCCTCCACCAGGATCTCGTCGGTTGGGGAGGCGTCGATCCCCCCCACGGCCATCTTCTCGTACTCTTCCATGTTGTAGGCGATGCCGCCGCCGGTGCCGCCCAGGGTGAAGGAGGGGCGGATGATGGCTGGAAAGCCCACCGTCTTGATCACCTCCATCGCCTCGGTGTAGTTGTGGGCCAGGCCCGAGCGGGGGACCGAGAGGCCGATCTTTTCCATGGCCTCCTTGAAGAGGGTCCGGTCCTCGGCCTTCTTGATGGCCGGGAGCTTGGCGCCGATGAGCTCCACGCCGAACTTCTCAAGGGTGCCGTTCTCTGCCACCGCCACGGCGGTGTTCAGGGCCGTCTGGCCGCCCAGGGTGGGGAGCACCGCATCGGGGCGCTCCTTCTCGATGATCTTGGCCAGAACCTCCGGGGTTACCGGCTCCACGTAGGTCCGGTCGGCGAAGTCGGGGTCGGTCATGATGGTGGCCGGGTTGCTGTTCAGAAGCACCACCTCGAACCCTTCCTCCTTCAGCGCCTTGCACGCCTGGGTGCCAGAGTAGTCGAACTCGCACGCCTGGCCGATGACGATGGGGCCGGCGCCGATGATAAGGATCTTTTTGATGTCGGTACGTTTGGGCATTGCCACTCCTTGCTTTATGTAACGTTAACTGAAATTCAATCCTGTACCCAGCCGTTTTCCAAGCCCGCTTCCTCCAGGGCTTCCACCGCCTCGTCGTACTCCTCGTCCGTGATCTTGCGGTGGATCCCCGGCGTCTCGGCAGCCCGGTGGGCCGGGAAAAACTGGTTCATCAGGGCGATGTGGGTCTCGGTGCCCAGGCTCGCGGCGATCCAGCGGAGGGTCTCGCCGCTCCCGGCGCCCCCCTCCGGCAGTACCAGGTGACGGATGATGAGGCCGCGCACCGCGACCCCCTCATCGTCCAACTCCAAGTGCCCCACCTGGCGGAGCATCTCGGTCACCGCCTGCCGGTTCACCTCCCGGTAGCCGGGGGCCGATGAAAACCGGAGCGCCGGCTCTTCCGCCACATATTTCATGTCCGGCAGGTAGATATCCACGATGCCGTCCAGAAGCCGGAGGGCGTTCACCTTCTCGTAGCCGCTGGAGTTCCAGACGAGGGGGAGCCGGAATCCGCGGGGAATGGCCAACCAGAGCGCCGCCAGGATCTGCGGCAGGAAGTGGGTCGGGGTGACGAAGTTGATGTTGTGCACCCCGCGCTTCTGCAGCCCGAGCATCCGCTCCGCCAACTCCCGTGTCGTCAGGTCCGTCCCGTTCCCCTGCTGGCTGATGGGGAAATTCTGGCAGAACCGGCAGAGGAGGCTGCACCAGGAGAGAAAGATCGTCCCCGACCCCTTCGTTCCGGAAATAGGGGGCTCTTCTCCGTGGTGGGCGTTGGCCGAGGCGATTCGCGGCCGCCACCCCGCCCGACAGAGGCCGGTCTCGCCGGTCAGCCGGTTCACCCGGCAGTCGTGGGGACAGAGATCACAGGAGCGGAGCCGTGCGTAGGCCGCCTTGACCCGCTGCAATAATTCGCCTGATTGGTAAAGATCGATGTACCGCATGGCCCTGTAGGTGCGTGATTAATCACGCCCTGGGCGCAATGAATTGCGCCCCTACGATTTATGCTGCGCCATCAACTCCACGAACCGACCGAACAGGTAGTGGGAATCGTGGGGGCCCGGCGACGCCTCCGGGTGATGCTGCACCGAGAAGATGGGAAGTTCCGTGTGCTTCATCCCCTCCACGGTCTGGTCGTTCAAATTCTCGTGGGCCAGTTCGCAGGCGTGGCCGAGCGACACGATGTCCACCGAGAAGCCGTGGTTCTGGGCGGTGATCTCCACCTTGCGGGTGTCCAGGTCCATGACCGGCAGGTTGGAGCCGTGGTTGCCGAACTTGAGCTTCATGGTCTTGCCCCCCAACGCCAGGCCCAGGAGCTGGTGCCCGAGACAGATGCCGAAGATCGGCTTCTTGCCCACAAACTTTTTGATGTTCCCGATGACGGTGGTCATCGGCTCCGGGTCTCCGGGGCCGTTACTGAGGAAGATGCCGTCGGGATTCATGGCTAGGGCCTCTTCCGCCGGGAAGGTGGCGGGAACCACGGTTACGTCGCAGCCGGCCGAGACGAGGCAGCGAAGGATGTTGTACTTGATGCCGAAGTCATAGGCCACCACCTTGTACTTCAACTCCGCGGGTGCCACGGCGGTGTACCCCGCCTCCAGGTCCCAGAGCTTCTCGGTCCAATGGTAGGGCTTGTCGCAGGTGACGCCGGAGGCGAGGTCGAGGCCGGCCATGCTCGGCACGGCACGAGCCTTTTTCACGAGGCTCTCGTGGTCGAAGTCCACGGTTGAGATAATCCCGTTCTGGGCCCCCTTGTCCCGCAGATGCCGGGTGAGCGCGCGGGTATCGAGCCCCTGGATGCCCACCACACCGTTCTCCTTGAGGTAGGCGTCGAGGCTCATGGTGGCCCGCCAGTTGGAGTAGCAGTCGTGGTACTCCTTGACGATGAAGCCCGAAAGATAGAGCTGCTTGCTCTCGATATCCTCCGGGTTGATGCCGGTGTTCCCCATCTGGGTGTAGGTCATGGTGACCATCTGGCCACGGTAGGAGGGATCGGTCAGGACCTCCTGGTAGCCGGTCATGGCGGTGTTGAAGACCACCTCACCGGTGGTCTCGCCACTGGCCCCGAACGATTTTCCTTCGAAGATGCGCCCGTCGGCGAGCGCTAGGATTGCTTTCATGCGTTGTTACTCCTGGATAGATTCAAACTACATAAAGCGTCAACCACAGAGGGCGCAGAGAAAAAAATCCGCATCAAATCCTGCATGATTGCTCATACTTCTTCAGGCCTCTCTTTGTGACCTCCGCGTCCTCTGTGGTCATAGCTTTTCAAGATCTTGAATATACAACCTTACCGGAAACAATGGTGTACGCCGCGGCGCCTTTCATCTCCCACCCGAGGAAGGGGGAGTTTTTCGACTTGCTGGCGAGCCTGTCGGCCTCCACCGTCCACGTCGCCTTCGGATCGATGACGGTGATATCGGCAACCGCCCCCGCCTTGAGGGTTCCACGGTCAATCCCGAGGATTTTTGCCGGGTTGCACGCCATTTTCTCGACCAGAGCAGGAAGGGTCAGCACCCCCTCTTCCACCAGCTTCAGCGAGAGCGGCAGTGAGGTTTCCAGGCCGATGATGCCGTTCAGTGCCACGTTGAATTCCACATCCTTCTCGTCCAGATGGTGCGGCGCGTGGTCGGTGGCGATGGCGTCGATGGTGCCGTCGGCAAGGGCCGCCTTGATCGCCGCCATGTCATCGGCCGTGCGTAGCGGCGGGTTCATCTTGGCGTTGGTGTTGTACCCCCGCACCGCATCGTCGGTGAGGGTGAAGTAGTGGGGCGCGGTCTCGCAGGTGACCTTCACGCCGCGGGTCTTGGCGTTGCGGATGATCCGGAGCGACCCTTTAGTGGAGACGTGGGCAATGTGGAGCGGAGAATCCGTGAACTCCGCCAGGTAGACCTCGCGGGCGGTGGCGGCATCCTCGGCGGCCCAGGGAATCCCCTTGAGTCCCAGTTCGGTGGAGACGAACCCTTCGTTCATGACCCCCTCCCCCACCAGGGAGAGGTCCTCGGCGTGGGAAATGACCATGATCCCCATCCCCTTGGCGTATTCCAGGGCCCGGCGCATGAGTTCGGAACTGGTCACCGGCCGGCCGTCGTCGGAGACCGCCACACAGCCGGCTTCCTTGAGATCGCCCATCTCGGCCAGAGCCTCACCCTTGCTCCCCTGGGTGATGGCGCCCACGGGGAAGACGTTCACGAGGCCCTCGGCCTTCGCCTTGGCGACGATGTAGCTGGTCACCGCCTTGTTGTCGTTCACCGGCTTGGTGTTGGGCATGCAGGCCACCGAGGTGAACCCGCCGGCCGCCGCCGCCTTCGTGCCGGTAATGATGTCTTCCTTGTACTCGAGCCCCGGGTCCCGCAGGTGCACATGCATGTCGATGAGACCCGGCGTAACGATCATCCCGGCGGCGTCGATGGTCTCGGCCCCGGCCGGAGCCTTCAGCCCCGCGCCGAGCTCCTTGACCGCACCATTCTCCACCACGATGTCCAGAACCTCGTCAATCCCCTGGGACGGGTCAATCACCCGCCCACCCTTTATCAGCAGATTCATAGAATCACCTCTCGGAATCATTCTTGATTTCTTCACCCTGAAACGGTCAATTTTTCGCAAGATCAAGGCTGTCGAGGGATTGCGCGGAGGCGTAGCAGCGCTACGCCGCACAAGCGATCACGAAGACTTACGCAGATATTGCGGAAAAGTGACCGTTTCACTCCGTCGGCAGCTCGCCGCCGCTCACGTGATACAACATCGACATCCGCACCGCCACACCGTTCTCCACCTGGGTCAGAATGGCGGACTGGTCCCCGTCGGCCACGTAGGAGGAGAGCTCCACCCCGCGGTTGATAGGGCCTGGGTGCATGACCATGGCGTTGGGCTTGGCCAGCTTCAGGTTCTGCGGATTGAGGCCGTAGTAGCGGGCATACTCGCGCAGCGTCGGCAACAGGGTCTTCCCCTGGCGCTCCAGTTGAATCCGGAGCATCATCACCACATCGGCCCCCGCAATCGCCTCCCGCATGTCGGTGCAGACGGTGACGTTGCCCAGCCGCTCGATGCCGGGAGGCATCATGGTCGGCGGACCGGCGAGGCGGACGCTGGCCCCCATGGTCGTGAGGCCGAAGATGTCGGAGCGGGCGACGCGGCTGTGGGTGATGTCGCCGACGATGGCCACGGTGAGCCCGTCGAGGGCCCCGAATTTCTGGCGCATGGTCAGCATGTCGAGGAGCCCCTGGGAGGGGTGCTCATGGGCGCCGTCACCGGCATTGATGACAGAGCAGGAGACCCGCTGGGCGAGGTAGTGATGGGCCCCCGAGGCGGCGTGGCGCATGACGATGATGTCAGGTTTCATGGCCTGGATGTTCCGCGCCGTATCGGAAAGGGTCTCCCCTTTGGTGACGGAACTCGTCGAAGCCGAGATATTGATCGTATCGGCAGAAAGTCGCTTGGCTGCAATCTCGAATGAGGTCCGGGTCCGGGTGGATGCCTCGAAAAAGAGGTTCACCACCGTCTTGCCGCGCAGGGTCGGCACCTTCTTGATGTCCCGGCCCGAGATTTCCTTCATGTTATCGGCCGTATCGAGGAGGAGCTGGATCTCCTCCCGGGTCAGCCCCTGCAGTCCGATGATATCCTTATGATTGAACCCCATCGTTCCCCCCCTTTGAAATCAGTAGCGCGGCTATTTTTCGAGCACGACTTCGGTCGGCCGGGAGTCGGCGTCGAACAGGACCACGATCTTCTCCCGCATGCTCGTCGGAACGTTGCGGCCGACAAAGTCGGCACGGATCGGGAGCTCGCGGTGCCCGCGGTCGATGAGGACCGCCAGCTGGATGCAGTCGGGGCGACCGTGATCCATGATGGCATCCATGGCGGCACGAATCGTCCGGCCGGTGAAGAGCACATCGTCCACAAGAACCACTTTCATCTTCTCGATGACAAAGGGAATGTCGGTCTTGCCCACCGGCAGGTGGGGTGCCTGCCCCTTGAAGTCATCACGGTAGAGGGTTATGTCCACCTCGCCGACCGGAACCTTCGCCCCTTCGATCTCCTCGAGCCGGGCCGAAAGCTCCCGGGCCAGATGCACGCCCCCCGTCCTGATCCCTACAAGTACCAGGTCGTCAACCCCCTTGTTCCGTTCGAGAATCTCGTGGGCGATCCTGGTCAGCGCCCGTTTGACGCCCGCACCGTCAAGAATGGTCGTCTTCTCTTCCGCCACAACTCCCTCCTTTCCCGTCACCCTCTCCGGGTCGTTTACCGTTCCGGCTGCCGGCACAAAAAGAGCCCTTCCGCACAATTGGCGAAAAGGCTCGGATAAGACTGTCGTACGTTCGAGTCTGTCACAAACACCTTTTCTAACCTCACGGGGTTAATTTAAAAGGCCGGGATAAATTTTTCGTACCCTACCACCGCGGCAGGGACGGTGTCAAGAACGTATTCAGTGGATCAGCGTGCCGATGCTTCCCCACCGCACGCGGAACTTCTCCCGGTCCCACGACCAGTACTTGATGAAGGCCAGCCCCTTGATCTGTTCGTTTTTCACCACTCCCCAGAAGCGACTGTCATAGGAACGGTCGCGGTTGTCCCCCATCATGAAGTAGGAGTTGGGGGGGACCATGACCGGCCCGAAGTTGTCCCGGGGGTTCTGGGCCGCCGGGACCGTGTCGCTCTCCTTGTGCACCTCCTGGGGGATCGCGTACAGCTTGTCGTTGACATACACCCGCTTGTTGACCACCTGGATCTTGTCGCCGGGGAGTCCGATCACCCGCTTGATGAAATCCTTGCTCGGGTCCTCGGGATATTCGAACACGATCACGTCACCGCGCTTCGGATCGCGGATCTTGAAGTACCGCCCGTCCACGAAAGGGATCTTGGTGCCGTACATGAACTTGTTGACGAGAATGTGGTCGCCGATGGCAAGGGTATCCTCCATGGAGCCAGAGGGAATCTTGAACGCCTGAACGATAAAGGTCCTGATGACAAGGGCGAGGATGATGGCGATGATGATCGATTCGGCGTACTCCCGAACGATATGCTTTCTCTTCACCGGCTGCTCCGCCGGCGAAGCATCCTTGCCCATGGTGCCGTCCGATCCGTACTGGGTATTCTTGTAATCCATTGACTGTTCCTTTGCGCAGAGGATAGAGGTAATTGCTACTTGTCTTCCACCTTGAGGATGGCGAGAAACGCCTCCTGCGGCAGCTCGACGTTCCCCACGTTCTTCATCCGCTTCTTCCCTTCCTTCTGCTTTTCGAGAAGCTTGCGCTTACGGGTTATGTCGCCGCCGTAACACTTGGCGAGGACGTCCTTGCGAAGCGCCTTGACGGTTTCGCGGGCAATGATCTTGGTGCCGATGGCGGCCTGGATCGCCACCTCGAACATCTGACGGGGGATCAACTCTTTCATCTTGGAGACGAGATCGCGTCCCCGATAATAGGCCTTGTCCCGGTGGATGATGAGCGACAGGGCGTCGACGGTCTCGCCGTTGATGAGGATGTTCATCCGGACCAGTTCGCTCCGGCGGTAATCCAGATGCTCATAGTCCAGCGATGCGTACCCCTTGGTGATGGATTTGAGCCGGTCGTAAAAGTCGAGAACCACCTCGTTGAGGGGAAGCTCGTAGATGATCATGACCCGCGTGGGGGTGAGATACTTGATTTCCCGCTGCACCCCCCGCTTCTCTTCGCACAGCGCCAGGATGCCGCCGACGAACTCGTTGGGGGTATGGATTGAGGCGAGGATAAACGGCTCTTCGACGTAGTCGATCTCCTGGGTAGGAGGGAGCTGATTGGCACTCTCGATGGTGATCACGTCGCCTTTGAGCCGGTGGACCTTGTAGACAACCGTCGGGGCGGTGGTGATGAGGTCGAGGTTGAATTCCCGCTCCAGCCGCTCCTGGATGATCTCCATGTGAAGCAGCCCCAGAAAGCCGCACCGAAAGCCGAAGCCAAGGGCGAGGGACGTTTCGGGCTCATAGGAGAAGGAGGAGTCGTTGAGCTTCAGCTTCGCCAGGGCGTCGCGCAACTGCTCGTACTGGGCCGTATCGATGGGATAGAGCCCCGAGAAGACCATCGGCTTCACTTCCTTGAAACCGGAAAGAGGCGCCCCGCACTGGTTGTGGAAGAGGGTGACGGTATCGCCGACCTTGGCGTCCTGCACCTCCTTGATGCCGGCGATGATGAAGCCGACCTCCCCCACCGAGAGCGAGGGGACCTCCCGCATGACGGGAGCGAAGACACCGACCTTGAGCGCTTCGTAACTGCGGCCGGTCGACATCAGCAGGATCTTATCCCCCTTCTTGAGGGTGCCGTCCATAACCCGGACGAGGATGATGACCCCCTGGTACTGGTCGTACCACGAGTCGAAGAGGAGCGCCTTCAGCGGTTTTGCCGGATCGCCCTCGGGGGGCGGAATCTTCTTGACGATTTCTTCGAGGATCTCCCGGGTGCCGATCCCCTCCTTGGCGCTGGCCAGCACCGCATCGTGGGCATCGAGCCCGATGATCTCCTCGATCTCGTGCTTGACCCGGTCGGGCTCGGCGGCAGGCAGATCGATTTTGTTCAATACGGGGAATACTTCCAGATTGTTGTCGATGGCGAGATACACGTTGGCCAGCGTCTGGGCCTCGACCCCCTGGGAGGCATCGACCACCAGGAGTCCCCCCTCGCAGGCCGCCAGCGAACGCGACACCTCGTAGGTGAAGTCCACGTGGCCGGGAGTATCGATGAGATTCAGAATATAATCTTTCCCATCGTCGGCGCGGTAGCTGAGGCGGACGGTCTGGGCCTTGATAGTGATCCCCCGTTCACGCTCCAGGTCCATCTTGTCGAGGAACTGGTCCTGCATCTCCCGCTTGGAGAGCGCACCGGTATACTCCAGAAGACGGTCGGCAAGCGTCGACTTGCCATGGTCGATGTGGGCAATGATGGAAAAATTGCGGATATTCTCAATCTTCATAGACACCTATAGAGCGGCAATCGCTTCCTGTCGCGCCCTCCGGCAACAGCAGGCTGGACGCCGTTTTCGTCTTGGTTTAACCGTCGAAGCATATCTGATATTCCGCGGCGTTGTAAAGGGATTTCTCCCGACCGACAAGGCAAACAATTATCAATTAATATTTTCACATTTTACATTGCCGACCCGTCTCTCCTGTGATATATAAATAGGCAGATCGTTTCAGTCCGGTAACACCTTTCAAGCAGACTCACGACGCATCAGCTCCCAATCCATTCAATTAGGTAGCAGCGAACAAACAACGCGACCAGCGAAGAGCGCCCATCATGACCATTTCCTCCTCCCAATCGCCGCTGCTTTCCGCAAACACCGCTGAACTGCGGCGGCTGGTGGACGAGTTGAGGGACGAGGTGGCAAGACGAACCCACGTCGAGGAGGATCTGAGGCGATCGTTTGCGGAAGCTTCGGCTGCGGCCAAGGGGGGTGGTGAGCTCCTTGCTCATGCCAGCCATGAGATGAGGACCCAGCTTCAAGTCATGAGCGGAGCACTGGAGCTTCTCGGAGAGACCCCCCTTTCATCCCCCCAGCACGATTACGTGAATCAGTGCCGGCAGGCGAACGCGCTTCTTCTCGCATTCGTCAATGACATTCTCGAATTCAGCCGTATGGACGCCGGGCAACTCTCCCTTGACCTCGCCGAATTCTCGCCGATCGAACTCCTCAGGGTAACCACCGATATGCTCGGCGCCCTGGCCCGGAGCAAGGGACTGAAGCTGCAATGGCAGGCCACCTCCGATATCCCGGAAGTCGTCAGGGGAGATGCACGCCGGCTTCAGCAAGTGATGATCAATCTCGTCGGCAATGCCATCAAGTTCACCCGTGAAGGCTCGATAACGATCTCCGCCGCCCGGGAGGCCGCTCCGTCCGCGCCATGTGCTCTGCGCTTCACGGTCGAGGACACCGGCATCGGGATTCCTGGGGCACAGATCAATCAAATTTTCGAACCGTTCGCCCAGCTCCACGGCTCTGCCTCGACCCAGCCTAACGGTACGGGACTCGGACTGGCCATTGCGCAAAAACTGATCGACCTCATGAGCGGGACGGTTCAGGTCGAAAGCGAGGAAGGTAAAGGGAGTCGCTTCACGTTCATCGTACCGTTCGAGCTCCCTGCAGGTGCCGTGGAACAGCAGCAGGCACCGGCCCTCTCACCCCGCAAACCCGATATATGGGGACTCCATATCCTCCTTGCAGAGGACTCGGCCGATATCCGGCAGCTCGTCACGGTCTTTCTCACCTCATCAGGGCACCGGGTCGAAGCGGTTGCCAACGGTGAAGAAGCCGTGGATAAATTCACCACCGGCAACTTTGACGTCGTCCTGATGGACATGCAGATGCCCGTACTTGATGGGTGCGCGGCCACGAAACTCATCAGGGAATGGGAGCGCATGCACGGCACCGGGCCGGTACCTATCCTGGCACTGACTGCCCATGCGGAGCGGAGCGACCTCAACCGGAGCCGCGAAGCCGGTTGTACGGCTCACCTTGCCAAACCGATCAGAAAAGAGGTCCTCCTGCGCACCGTCGCCGCCCATATCGGCGCATGAACCACTGCGAGTCACCTATGGATCAGACAAAACAAAAGAGACATACCGTTTCCATAGATCCCGAGCTTATGGACATCGTGCCGACATTCCTCGAGTATCGCTGGCAGGACGTTGCCTCGCTCCAGGATGCCCTCGCCCATGAGGACCCGTGCCTGATACGAAAAATCGCCCACAACCTCAGGGGGGCCGGCAAATCCTTCGGATTCGGCGCAGTGACCGGCATCGGGATGCGCCTGGAACGGGCGGCCCTCACCGGAAACTGGAGCAGAATATCAAAGTTCATCGACCTTCTGATCGAGTACCTCGAACGGGTGCAGCCGGTGAGCGGCAGATGACCCCCTCCGGCAAGGAGATTGCCTTTCCTTCCCTGTCATTTCGTGCTATAGCACCACATGCATCAACGAAATTCACTGAAGGGAACCGGTACATGCTGACAGGAAAACAAAAACGCTTCCTCCGTGGTCTGGGGCACGCTCTCAATCCCGTGATAACCGTCGGGAAAGGCGATATTTCGGAGTCTCTCTCGCGGGAGACCGACGAAGCCCTCGCGCACCACGAACTCATCAAGGTAAAGATTCTCGAAAGCTGCCTTCTGGACCGCCACGATGTGGCCGAGGAGCTTGCCGCCGCCTGCGGTGCCGACGTGGCGCAGGTGCTTGGCCGGACCTTTCTGCTCTACCGCCCGGCAAAGGAGCCGAAGATCGCCCTCCCCCGCGCGAAGTAGCGGCACGTTCGCTGCCGGGGGGATCAGATCGCGGGAGAGCACCTCCTGCTTCAGCAACAAGAAAAGGGGCCGCACGGAGCTGCCCCTTTTCTTCGTCTTCAGTCTGTCTTGCAGGGAACGTGAGCTTTCAATCGTCGTCGTGTCCCCGTTCCTTTCCGCGGTGCTTACGCTCCTCCTTCTCCCATTTGCGCTCTTCCTTCCACTGCTCACGCTCTTCCTTGCGCCGTTCCTTCCACTCCTTGTCGGGACGGAAATATCGGCCGCGGTAGTGATCATGGTCACCCCGGTAAACCCGGTACTCGTCGTCGCGGTAGTAGCGGATCCGTTCCAGCTTGTGCTTGCGCAGCCCCGGCGGAAGGCTCCGGTACCTGGTCGCGCCCCAAGGACCGTTGTAGTCAGGGGCAACATACCAGGAATTGCCCTGATAGAGATAATAGCGGCCCGAGATGTAAAAGATGTCGTACGGAATATCGACCCCGACATAAAAACCGAGACTGGGGGGGGCGATGAATACCGGCGGCTGGTCGAATACGACCCGTGGAGAGACGACGGCGACCGGCGGTGCCGGGACGACCACCTGGGGCCTGTTTCCGACATTGATGTTCAGGTCAAACCCGACGTCCGATCCGGCAAATGCCGGGACTGCCGACGCCGTCAGCAGCGCTGCGAGCATGAGGGCTCTTTTCATGTTTTCTGCTCCTTTCGCGGGAAACTGGTTCTGATATTCTACTTGCTCGTGGCCGGAATGCAAAAAAGCCGGGGCCGTCATATCTCGTCGATACTTCGGCAACCCGGCTGTCTGCGTGAGACCCTGTAGGCTTTCCGCCCCACCCTCGCGGATGGTTGAGTATTATCGTCTATCGGAACCAGCTTTTTCTCCTTAATACCCCATTCGCCACGCAAGAGTCAAGGGGTCAACGAATGGTTCACACCCGCTCATACGGCTCGAACAGCCGCTTGAACTCGTCGAGGGCAAACCGGTCCGTCATGCCGGCGATGTAGTCGCACACCACCCGCTCGCGTCCGAGGAGCTCCATCTTCTGCTGATACTTGCGAGGCAGGAGGGTCGGGTGCTTCACGTAACTCTCAAAAAGTTGGGTAAGATAGCGTTCCGCCTTCACCCGCATCCGCTCCACCTTGTAGTGACGGTAGAGATTCTCGAACAGGAACCGTTTGAGGGCGCGGTTTTTCTCGGCCAGGTCGGGGCTGAGGGCAACCACCGGCCGGTTCACCCGCCTGAGGTCGTCGAGGGTCTCGACGCCGAAGGTGCGGATGTTCGCCAGCGACGTTGCGGTGAGATCCTTGATGAAGACGCCGATCAGTGCGCTGATCGTCTGGAACTTTTTCCGCTCAGGGTCGAGTTCCGGGCAGGCGGCTTCGATCCTCTCCCAAACCTCCCTCCAGAGCGCTACCCCACGGAGCTGTTCGATGGTGATGTAGCCCGATTTGAGCCCGTCGTCTATATCGTGGTTGTTGTAGGCGATCTCATCGGCATAGTTGATGATCTGTGCCTCCATGGTCGGGACGATGCCCGGCAGGAACTCGTCGATGACGCCGGAGGGACGGTCATACGGAGAGGAATGCTTCACGATTCCCTCCCGCACCTCCCACGAGAGGTTCAGCCCGTTGAAGCCGGGATAGCGCTCTTCCAGCTCGTCCACCACGCGAAACGACTGCAGATTATGCTCAAACCCGCCGGCGGCATCCATGAGCCGGTTCAGCACCTCCTCGCCGGTATGACCGAACGGCGTATGCCCAAGGTCGTGCGCGAGGGCGAGGGCCTCGGTCAGCTCCTCGTTCAGCTTCAGCCGCCGGGCGATCGCCTTGCCGATCTGGGCGACTTCGAGCGAATGGGTAAGCCGGGTGCGATAGTAGTCCCCTTCGTGGTTGACGAATACCTGGGTCTTATATTCAAGACGGCGAAATGCGGCACAATGGATGATCCGGTCCCGGTCGCGCTCGAAGGCGGGGCGGTTGTCGCGAAAGTCCTCCCGGTGCTTCCGCCCCCGGGAAAACGCGCTCCGGGCAGCGTACGTCGCCAGATCGGGACGCTCCATGCCTTGTTCATCGATACCTGTCGTCATGAGTTCCTCCTGCGGGGTGAGGCAAATCTAATTCCGCATCCCCGGGGAGTCAACAACAAAAGTAGTCCTTGACGGGAACCGGCGTATCATGTTAGTTTTTTAAGCCTTTTTTAAGATTATCCAATTTTCGTATACACGACTGCGAACCACCGTTATGCCACAGACCCTTATCAGCCGCGTTCCCGCAAAGATCAAGGAGAAACTCGGCTCCCGGCCGGCCGTTTGCCTGCTGAACGGCGCGGATGTCTTCTCCGCCCTCAGGCACGAGAACATGATTCTCATGGCCTGCAATCCCCGCATCAGACACGTGATTCCCGGCATCATGAAAGCGGCCGAGGAACTCGACGCGGTCATCGCGTTCGAGCTGACCCGGACCGAGGGAGGACTCGACGGCGGTTATACGGGACAAACCCCGGAGGTCTTCTTCGATACCGTGGTTGAGTACGCCCATCGGTGCGGGTTCTCGAAACCGTTCATCCTCCACGGAGACCACACCACCGTCACCGCCGTTGATGCGGCGGAGATCGAGGGGGCACGGACCCTCATTGCCGGGCAGATTGCCGCGGGATACACCTCTTTCGCCATCGACGCCTCGTTCACCCCCCTGACGGACAACATCGAGATCACGGCTGACCTTGCCCGGACGGTAGTTGCCGAAGGGTACGGCCTCGAAGTCGAACTGGGCGAGGTGAAACCGGTGGGCGTCACCTCGAACCTGACCACCGTGGCAGAGACCGAGGAATTCCTGACGGGCCTCGCCGCCCGGGGCATACGTCCCCACCTGCTCGCCATCGACAACGGCTCGAAGCGCGGGAATTACCTCGACGGAGAAATGGTCAGGATCGACCTCGAACGTACCCGACAGATCCATGAAACCACGGCGCGCCATGGCCTTTCGGGACTTGTGCAGCACGGGATCACCGGCACTCCGCTGCGGATCGTCGGGAAGCTTGCGGAGTACGGCATCCGCAAAGGGAACATCGGCACCCTCTGGCAGAACGTGGCCCACGCGGGGCTCCCCCTCGACCTCATGGATGCCATGCGCCGCTGGGCAAAGGAAAACGGCAGGGACATCAAGTTCGCCACCAGACCGTTCAAGGCCGACATTGACGCGATCCCCGAGGAAAATGCCCGGCAAATCGTCGACATGGCGTACCGCGAGGCAAAGGAATTCCTCCTCGCGTTTCATGCCCGGGGAAGCGCGTCGCGCCTTGCCCAGCACATGAAAGAGTCGCCATGCGCGTGATCAGCGGCACCGCTCGGGGGCGCCGGCTTGCCGCCCCGCCGGGAGAACGGGTGAGGCCCACTGCCGACCGGGTGAAGGAAGCCCTCTTCAGCATCCTCACGTCACTTCTGGGAAATTTCGAGGGAATTCGGACCCTCGACATCTTCGCCGGGACGGGAAACCTCGGAATCGAGGCCCTGAGCCGCGGCGGCGCTGAGACGATCTTTATCGATAACCACCGGGAATCGGCAGCAACCGTGAAGAAGAACCTCGACACCCTCGGATTTGCCGGGCAGGGCACGGTCGTCATCAAGGATGCGGTGGCCGCCATCGCCGCCCTGGAAGGCGCAGGACGGCCATTCCAACTCATCCTTCTCGACCCCCCCTACCGCCTCGGCATGGCCGGGCAGGTGCTCGAGCGGCTTGCCGGTTCGCCCCTCGTGGCCGACGAAACGATCATTATGGCCGAGACCGCCGATGACGAAGAGATCGTCGCCGCGTTCGGTCCCCTGCGGATGTTCGACCGGCGGGTTTACGGCGACACCGCCCTCTCATTCTTCAGGAAAGGGACTTCCACCGACCATGCCTAGGAAAATCGCCGTCTATCCCGGCTCCTTCGATCCGATCACGTACGGGCATCTCGACATCATCGACCGCGGGCTTAGAATCTTTGATCAGATCATTGTCGCCGTGGCTCGCAACTCGGCGAAGAACGCCCTCTTCACCACCGAGGAGCGGGTCGACATGATCCAGCGTGTTCTTGCCGACAACGCCCGGGCGAGGGTTGACACCTTTGACGGCCTTCTGGTAGATTACGTCCTTTCCCAGCAGGCAACGGTCATCATCCGCGGACTGCGCGCCATCTCAGACTTCGAATACGAATTCCAGATCGCCCAGATGAACCGGAGCATCTCCCAGGAAGTGGAGACCCTCTTCATGATGACGTCCGTTCCATACGGTTACCTTTCGTCTTCCATAGTCAAGGAAGTGAGCTCTCTCAACGGTCCCATCGACAGTCTCGTCCCCCCGCTGGTGCGGGAGGCGCTCAAGGAAAAGTTCTCCACTATCGCTCGATAACGGAACGACTCCGGTCATTCCACAACCCAAAGGAGGGAACAATGAAACTTGCAGATCGCGTCAACAAGATCCAGCCTTCCCCTACCCTGTCCATCGACGCCAAGGCCAAGGCCCTGAAAGCCCAAGGGATCGATGTCGTCGGCTTCGGCGCCGGCGAGCCCGACTTCGACACCCCCGCCAACATCAAGGAAGCTGGAAAGAAAGCCATCGACGCAGGTTTCACCAAATACATGCCGGTGGGGGGCGCCGACGACCTCAAGGACGCCATCATCGCCAAGATGAAGCGGGATCACGGTCTCGACTACACCCGCGACGAGATTTCGGTTGCCTGCGGCGCCAAGCATACGCTCTACAACATCTCCCAGGCCCTGATCCAGGAAGGGGACGAAGTGATCATCCCCGGTCCCTACTGGGTTTCCTACCCTGACCAGATCGTGCTTGCCGGAGGCACGCCGGTCTTCATCATGACCGACGAAGCCACCGCCTTCAAGATCACCCCGGAGCAAATGGAGAAGGCGATCACCCCGCGGACCAGATACGTGATCCTCAACTCCCCCTGCAACCCGACCGGCACCACCTACACCAAGGATGAGCTTAAGGCCCTTGCCGCTGTCCTTATCAAGCACCCGCACGTGCTGGTCGTCTCCGACGACATTTATGAGAAGCTCCTGTACGACGGACTCGAGTTCTGCAACATCCCCATGGCCTGCCCGGAGCTGAAGGAGCGCACCATCATCGTCAACGGCGTTTCCAAGGCCTACTCCATGACCGGCTGGCGCATCGGCTACGCCTGCGGTCCGAAGGAACTGATGGGCGCCATGACGAAGATGCAGTCCCAGTCCACCTCCAATGCCACCTCCATCGCCCAGAAGGCATCCGTCGAAGCGCTCAACGGCCCGCAGGACGCCGTGGCAGCCATGGTGAAAGAGTTCGAGAAGCGGCGCACCTATATCGTCGATCGCCTCAACGCCATCTCCGGCGTGACCTGCTTCAAATCCACCGGCGCCTTCTACGCCTTCCCCAACTTCTCCGGCGTCTACGGCAAGACCACGCCGGCAGGGAAGAAGATCGAAAACTCCTCCGACTTCGCGGCGTATCTCCTGGAAGATGCCAAAGTCGCCCTGGTGCCGGGCGTTGCCTTCGGCGACGATCGCTATGCCCGCCTCTCCTACGCCACGAGCCTCGAAACCATCAAGAAAGGTCTCGATCGGATCGAAGAGGCCATTCGGAACCTGAAATAACGACGGGACGCATTGCAAAGGGGTGACGCTTTTGTTACCGTGACAGGAAAAGGCGGGGTCTACCGAGGTAAACCTCGCCTTTTTCATATCCACCCCCTAAAGAAACTCTTATTTTGGCCGATAGACGTACTAACAGGCTCGACTTTGACCCGCTTCGCGGGCCGGCCAGCCAGGAGGATGCGATGATCACCAAAGACATGACCATCGGCGATATCATCCGCATGTACCCCGTAACGCTCAAGGTTTTCGAGAAGCATGGCCTGGACTGCTACGAGTGCCAGGTCGCCGACTACGAACAACTGGAGCACGGCGCCGGCGTCCACAAGACCGACGTCGCTCTTCTGCTCAAAGAACTGAACGAGGCAATCTCATCCTGACCTCCATGAAGGAACAGCCGCCCAACTACAGCAGCTATTTCGATGTCGGACTCCGGGTCGAGGTTCGTTTTCCCCGCACCGAGGATCTCGCCTTCCGCGATTGGGCGGTCGTCACCCTCTTCGATGAAGACCTCGTGGCGTTCCAACTCTCCCGCGATGTCCTCCCCGAGCTCGTCAAAACCGATATCGGCACGATTCTCGACCTGCGCCTGGGCAAAGGGGGGAGCGCTTACTGTTGTCGCTCGATCATCGTCGGCGAGCGAACAGGGGCGAGCATAACGGTCCGGCTCATCGGTGGGGTCGTTCCGGACGAGTTGAGGGAGTTCTACCGGATTGACGCCTATATCCCGCTGCGCTATCGCATCCCCACGGGAGAGTCGGCCAGCGAAATCAAGGCTCACTGGGAATCCAGCCGCTACGGAACCCCCACCGCCAGTGATAGTTTTCCGCCCCCGGCCGTTGATGCCGGCGAATCCTTCGGAGCGCGGGCGGACCACCCGACGCCGGTGGCGGCAAACATCAGCGGCTCGGGGATTCGGATCAGGACCCGCGAGCAGTTTTCCATCGGCGACCTGCTCCCCGTGGAGCTGTTCCTCCCCCTGGAGCCGCCGCGAACCATTTCGATCGTCGGCCAGGTCGTTCACGTCGGCCAGGTTCGGACCCGGGAGGGTGATTCCCCCCTCTTCAGCACCGCCCTTCACTTTTACTGTATCGATGAACGGGACCAGGACGCCATCATCAGATTTATTTCGATGGTTCAGCTGGAACACCTCCGCTCCGTTCGCGGCGACGCCATCAGCATCACCGATCTGGAGTACACGACCTACTCCCGCCGGATGCGGCGGCGAAGGATCATTTTTGCCACCATCCTGATCTCTCTCATCCTTATCGCCCTGACACTTCTCGCAATCTCGCGGCTCACCGGACCCAAGGGAGAGATCGAGCAGAATTACGAGCGGGAAATCCAAAAGTACCGCTCGACCTTTCCCTGGCGCTGATGTTCTCCTCTCCCGGTGCTGCCCTCCCAGAGTAAAATTTATACACCATCTACACACCTAATCCACCCTGCGACACCACATCCTCAATCGCCAGTTGCCGACCAGCGTCCGTATACGAGCCAATCAATGGCCGTTCGCAATGCAGTTGGCCCATAATTTCGCCACATTACCCAACCACCACACAGAGCCACTTCCATGCGCGACCAAATGGCACGGGTATCGCATATAAGCTTGTCCACGAGGCACGAGTGTAACCAGATCACACTCCCCGCATCCAGGAGGTCCCAAGGTGCTGTACAAAACCGTAACAGAGTCGTTCAACGAATTCATCATCGACCGCAGTGACGCCAAGTGCATCCGCTGCAAGGTCTGCATCCGCCAGTGCGCCTACGAGGTCCACTCGTACCAGGAGGAGGCAGATGTCCTGACGGAGGACAACACCCTCTGCATCGGCTGCCGCCGCTGTTCGGCCCTCTGTCCCACCGGCGCCATCACCATCCGCGCCAACGAGGAGGCCTTCAAGCGGAACGAGTCGTGGTCCGGCGCCCACATCCGCAACCTCTATGCCCAGGCCGATACCGGCGGCATCCTGCTTGCTGCCATGGGGAACCCGGCAAAATACCCGATCTACTGGGACCACATGCTCCTCGACGCTTCCCAGGTCACCAACCCGTCCATCGACCCGCTCCGCGAGCCGATGGAACTGCGGACCTACCTGGGCAAGAAGCCCCACGCTATCGAAGTCGTGCGGGACGAGCAGACGGGCAAGCCAAAACTCGCCACCAAACTCACGCCGCAACTGAAGCTGGAATACCCCTTCATCTTCTCCGCCATGAGTTACGGCGCCCTGAACCTCAACGCTCACAAGGCGATGGCAGCTGCCGCCCAGGAACTCGGCACCCTTTACAACACCGGCGAGGGTGGTCTCCACAAGGACCTCTACCAGTACGGCAAGAACGTCATCGTTCAGGTGGCGTCGGGACGGTTCGGCGTCAGTGAGCAGTACCTGAACGCCGGCGTCGGGATCGAGATCAAGGTGGGCCAGGGAGCCAAGCCGGGAATCGGCGGGCACCTCCCCGGCGAAAAGGTCAACAGCGAGATTTCCGAGACCCGGATGATTCCCATGGGCTCCGACGCCATTTCGCCGGCTCCCCACCACGACATCTACTCCATCGAAGACCTGCGTCAGCTGATCTTTGCGCTGAAAGAGGCGACCAACTACGAAAAGCCGGTATCGGTCAAGATCGCGGCGGTCCACCATGTGGCGGCCATTGCTTCCGGCGTGGCCCGGGCCGGTGCCGACATCATCACCATCGACGGCTTCCGCGGGGGGACCGGTGCAGCACCCCAAGTCATCCGCGACAACGTCGGGATTCCGATGGAACTCGCCCTCGCCGCCGTGGATTCGCGGCTGCGGGACGAGGGGATCAGGAACCAGGTTTCGATCGTGGTCGGCGGCGGCGTCCGCTCCTCGGGAGACGCCATCAAGGCTATCGCCCTCGGCGCCGATGCCATCAACCTCGGCACCTCGACCCTCCTCGCCCTGGGCTGCACCCTCTGCCAGCGTTGCTACACCGGCAAGTGCCCCTGGGGAATCACCACCAATAACCCGTACCTCGCCAAGAGACTCAATCCGGAACTCGGTGCCGAGCGGCTGGTGAACCTCGTCCACGCCTGGGGTCACGAGATGAAGGAGATCCTCGGCGGCATGGGGCTCAACGCCCTCGAATCGCTGCGCGGCAACCGCTACAAGCTTCGCGCGGTGGGGCTCTCGGAAAAAGACATGAATCTTCTGGGCGTGATGCCCGCTGGAGAATAGAACCATGAAGCGAATCTACACTCTCGAAGACGCCTGCATCGGCTGTCACCTCTGCGAGGTCGCCTGCATCACCGAACACTCCCCGTCGAAGGATCCGGTCAAGGCATTCCTCCACGAACCGGTCCGCCCCATCTCGCGCTGTACGGTCGAAGAGTGGGACGGCGGCATCGTCTCCTTCTCCACCACCTGTCGTCACTGCGACGAGCCCGACTGCATGCGGGCATGCATCTCGGGCGCCATCCAGAAATTCGACAACGGCGTCGTCCGGGTCGATACCGAGCAGTGCGTCGGTTGCTGGTCTTGCGTCATGGCATGCCCCTACGGTGCCATCCAGCGCAATCTCACCAAAAAGAAGGCAAACAAGTGCGACCTCTGCCCTGATCGCAAGAGCCCGGCCTGCGTCGACGCCTGCCCCAACCGCGCGCTTGTCTACAAGGAGGGGAGCCAGAAATGAATTACGTGATCATCGGAAACTCCGTGGCCGCCGTCGGCGCCGTCCGAGGCATCAGAAGCGTTGACCAGAGCGGCAACATCACGGTCATCTCCCGTGAGCGCCACGTCGCCTACGGCCGTCCCCTCATCTCCTACCTCCTTGGCGGCCTCGTCACCGAGAAGCGGATGGCCTACCTTCCCGAAGACTTCTACGAGAAGAACCGAGTCAACCTCCTCCTCGACTCCGAGGTGATCGGCGTCGACCCCACAGGCCGGAGCGTCAGACTTGCCGCGGGCGACACCATCGCGTACGACAAGCTCCTCGTCGCCACCGGCGGCGACCCCTTCGTCCCCCCCATCGAGGGGATGGCCGACAAGGAGCGGATCTTCACCTTCACCACCTGGGATGACGCGGCGAAGCTCAAGGGGATTGCCAACGACATCGAAAGGGTCGTCGTCATCGGCGGCGGTCTCATCGGGCTCAAGGCGGCCGAAGGCCTGCACCTCCTCGGCAAGCAGATCACCATCGTAGAACTGGCCGACCGGATTCTCTCCATGGCCTTCGATCGTCCCGCAGGGCGGATCGTTTCCAAGAAGATGAAGGCCAACGGCATCGACGTCCTTACCGAAGAGACGGTGGTCCGGATCGAGGGAGAAGGGTCGGATATCACGGGGGTGACACTCCGTTCCGGCGACTTCATCCCCTGCGACACGGTCATCGTCGCCATTGGCGTTCGTCCGGCCTGCACCTTCCTGAAGGAAAGCGGGGTCGAGGTCAACCGCGGCATCGTTGTCGACGACCGGATGGAGGCCAGTGTCGAGGGGATCTTTGCCGCCGGCGATGTGGCCGAGGCCAAGGACTTCTTCACCGGGGTCAAGAACCCGATGCCGATCTGGCCCGATGCCTACATCCAGGGGGACATCGCCGGCGTCAGTATGGCCGGCGGGACCAAGGAATATGCGGGCGGCATCGCCATGAACTCCATCGAGCTCTTCAAGGTGCCCACCATCTCCATGGGGATCACCAACCCGCCGGAACCGAAGGAGTTCGAGATCCTGACGTATATGGACCAAGAAAGCTATCTCTACCGCAAGATCGTCATCAAGGATGGTCTTCTCGCCGGGGCCGTGCTCGTGGGCGCCGTGGACCGCGCCGGGATTTTCGCCGGCCTCATCCGCGACAAGATGGATGTCACGCCGTTCAAGGAACAGCTCCTGGCCCCTGATTTCGGTTTCGCCCATCTGCCGAAGGAGTTGCGGAACACCCTGTTCGCTCCTGCCGGCAAGATAACGGAGACCGGGAAGCCGGCCCGGGCCGTCGGCCACTGACCCGTTCGCCCCAGCGATTCGCCACGACCAGACAGAGGTTCGAACAATGAACGTTACACGCAAACCGACCCACAACTTCCAGAAAGATATCTCCAACTGCGGTCTCACCGGCTTTATCTCCAAGTCGGGGAAGCTCGTCGGGGGAGAGGTCATCATCAAATCGATCGCCCTCATGCACGACCGGGGTAACGGCCTCGGCGGCGGGTTCGGCGCCTACGGGATCTATCCCGATTACAAGGAATTCTTCGCCTTCCATCTGATGTACGAGAGCGGCATGGCCCTCCAGTTGACCGAAGAGTACCTGGAGCGCCACTTCTTCATCGAGCAGCACGAGGAGATCCCGACGCGCCGCACGCCGGCCATCGTCAATCCGCCGGTCTTCAAGCGCTACTTCGTAAAGCCGCTCGAAACGCCGGACTACCAGGAAGCGATCGAATTCCAGGGGATGACCGACGAAGACGTTGTCGTCCGGCACGTCATGTCCATCAACAACGAGATCGAAGGGGCGTTCGTCGTCTCTTCCGGCAAGAACATGGGGGCGTTCAAGGGGGTCGGTTACCCCGAGGAGATCGCCGATTTCTTCCGACTCGAGGAGTACCAGGGGTACATCTGGACCGCCCACAACCGCTTCCCCACCAACACGCCGGGGTGGTGGGGTGGAGCCCACCCGTTCACCCTCCTCGACTGGTCCATCGTCCATAACGGCGAGATCTCGTCCTACGGCATCAACAAGCGCTACCTTGAGATGTACGGCTACCTCTGCACCATGCTGACCGACACCGAGGTCGTCGCTTATACCCTCGACCTGCTCATCCGCAAGCACGGGCTCACGCCAGAGCTGGCGAGCCTGGCCCTGGCCTCCCCCTTCTGGGATATCATTGACGCCCTTCCCGAGGACGAGCGCCAGCTGCTGACCGCCATCCGCCAGGTTTACGGAAGCGCGCTTCTCAACGGCCCCTTCGCCATCCTCTTCGCCAGCAACGAGGGGCTCATCGGCCTCAACGACCGCGTCAAGCTCCGTCCCCTGGTCTGCGCCACGAAGGACGACTTCGTCTACATGGCGTCCGAGGAAGCGGCAATCCGCGAAATCTGTCCGAAGCCCGACAAGGTCTGGGCTCCGCGCGGCGGCGAACCGGTCATCGCGAAACTGGATCCTGGCGTAATCTAATCAACCAGCGATGCATGGGAAGCCGACAGTGATCGATTTCCCTCCTCTTCGCTTTCCACAGATTTTGAGGTGTCAGTTATGAAAATCGATGCACAGGGTCTCTACTACCGGGACCTCAACCAGAAAATCCGCGAGGCGGTGGCTGCGGGCGCCACGGAGATCGACCTGGTCAATGTGAATGGCCAGTACTTTATCGGCGACGGGATCAACAAACCCGTTACCATAACCATCCACGGCGTGCCGGGGAACGATCTTGCCGCGTTCATGAACGGCGCCACGATCGTTGTGAACGAGAACGGACAGGACAACATCGGCAACACGATGAACGCCGGCAAGGTGATCGTCCACGGCCACGCCGGCGACGTCCTCGGCTACGGGATGCGCGGCGGCCGGGTTCACATCCGCAAGGATGTCGGCTACCGGGTCGGCATCCATATGAAGTCCTACGACGAGAACAAGCCGGTCCTCATCGCGGGGGGCAAGGCCGGCGACTTTTTCGGCGAGTACATGGCCGGCGGGGTCCTGATCCTGCTCGGAATGTTCAGCGATGACGCGGACAAGCCGATGCACGGCTTCCGTTTTGGGACCGGCATGCATGGCGGAACGATCTACGTCCGGGGGATGGTCGACGAGAAGAAGCTTTCTCAGGAAGTCGGCGTCTTCGAGCTGACCGCGGAGGATCGCCAGGTGCTGGAAGAATACCTGATGGAGTACTGTGCTGATTTTGGCATCGACTTCGCCGAGGTGATGAGCGGAGAGTTTGTGAAGATTCTTCCGAAGAGCAAGCGCCCCTACGGCAACATGTACTGTCCGATGCCGCGCTGAACCGGCTTCACGGTACGCATACGAGGAAATAGAAAGGGAAGGCATCGCTGCCTTCCCTTTTTCTGTTCTGACATATTTACCGCAGGGGTTATCTCAGCGGGGGGCACCTTCCAGTTGGTAATTCACGCTGAACGAGTTCTCTCGCTGGCCCGCTTCACCAATGATGCCGCTGACCCCTTCCACGAGCATATCGCGGAGCAGCTTACGCTTCTTCGGCGGCATGATCAGCTTCGGCTCCCCTTTTATTCCGGCGAGTCGCCCCGCCTCCATGACGGCATCCTGGAGCGTACCGAGCCGGTCAACAAGATGAAGCGACAGGGCCTGCTCTCCGGTATAGACGCGTCCGTCGGCCAACGCCCTCACCTTTTCGACCGGCAGTTTGCGCCCGTCGGCCACCGCCTTCACGAACTGCCCGTGCAGATTGTCGATAACCCCCTGCAAAATCGCTCGATCCTGCGGGGTCATCTCCCGTAACGGCGAACCGACGTCCTTGAACCGGCCGCTCTTGATGGTGAACGCCTTCAGCCCCACCTTGCCGAGGAGCCCCTCGATGTTCGACATTTTCATGAGGACACCGATGCTGCCGGTTATGGATCCCGAATTGGCGTAGATCACCGAGGCGGGTACCGCAATGTAATAGCCTCCCGAGGCGGCGATGCTGCCCATGGAGACCACCACCTTCTTCGCGGCGGCGAGCTTTTTCATCTCTTCGTAAATCTCCTGGGACGGCCCGACGACACCGCCGGGAGAATCGATCCTGAAGACCACCGCTTTGACATTCGACCGTTTTTTCAGCTCGTGAATCTGCTTGATCGTCTCTTCGCAGTCGATGATGGGGCCCTTGACTTCCAGGTACCCCACCCCCTCTTCGCTGGTGAGAACAACCGGAGAATCCCCCAGAAACAGCCGCACCACCTGCACCGAGAAAGCAAAGAGAATCGTGACCGCCACAACGATGACGATACCCGCAGCGACGTATTTTCTGTTCATCGACAGCCCCTTCGAATGCCCGTCGGCATTGAATTTATATAGAGTTTACATGAGGAATTTTTCTCGATAAACCTGTTGACTGAGCCCACTTGATGCCCCACAATATTTGCATGAAACTGGTAATTCTTTCCGATACTCACGGCAACCAGCCCCTGGCTCTCGCCATTATCGACGCCCATGGCGATGCTGATCATATCGTCCACCTGGGTGACGAAATCGACGATGCCTGTTTCCTGGAAGACGCGACCGGCAGGGACATCGTGAAGGTGAGCGGGAATTGTGATTGCTCCTTCGATTCCCCCCGTGAGACGCTGCTTGATCTTGAAGGGCACACCGTCCTCATTACCCATGGTGACCTTTACAATGTAAAAACGGGGATGGAGCGGCTGAAAAAACGGGCACGGGCCGAAAAGGCCGACATCGTTCTCTACGGTCACACCCACCTCGCCGCCATTGACGAACTCGACGGCATCCTCTACGTCAACCCCGGCTGCCTCAAGAAGGGGTGCGAGCAGTTGAGCTACGCCGTGCTCACCCTCGAAAACGGATCCGTATCAGCCAAGATCATCCCCGCATCGATTCCCCTCTCCTAGCAGGGACCACACGTCCATAAATCCTCAGCACCCGCAGCCGCAGTTATGGCATACCTTCCGGTTGTGATCCTCCGGCGGCACCGTTTCAGGCGCAAAGGCAATGCGCGTCACCGCCCGCCTGATATCTTCAAACAGATCGAGATGCTCGCTCTTGCCGATGACATGCCCCACGCAGATGGCGTGAAAACCGTCAGCAGGTGACGAGATCCTCACCGCGTTGAGGAGATCGGCGTAACTGTTGACATCAATCGCGTAAGCGTCATTGGTCGCGCGCTTCAGCACGATCCCGAACCGTGCCAGATCTTCCGAGAATTCGGCAAAGAAGCGGCCCGCCACTTCCCCCTCGATGTCGACGCGCCAGTTGTCCCGCGTGTGATTCTGCCGATAGAATACGACCGTCATCTCCTTCGACGCCATAGGTACCCTCTCCTGGTCAGCCGGCGTTCGCCGCCGCTTTACGCTGCAAAGAACTGAAGATCATGTCGAGCACCGCCTTCTGCGCCGTTTCATACTTGTTCATTACGGCCAGACACGTCCCCAGGGGAAACTGCTCGTGAAGAAAATCAGCCTCCCGACTCGACAGAATGATGATCCTGCTCTTGTCGACGCCGACCTCGCGGGCGTAGTTTGCCACCTTTTCCCCGTCAAGCACCGGCATTTCATAATCCACAAGCAACAGGTCAAGGTTCCCCTTTCTGATGAATGACAGGGCGCGCACGGGGTCGCTGCACACCTGAACTCTCAAAATGGGATAGTACTGCTTGATATAGCTCTTCAGCAACCGCGAAAAGGCCTTGTCGTCATCAACGATCAGAATCTTGCCCATTATCACCTCGTGCGGCACCAGCCCGCACCTCTGCAAAAAAATCGGAGCCTCTTCGCCTACTTGAGAACCTTGGTCGCGGCATTCAGGGTACGGAACGGGATCTGTAGCCCGAGGCCCTTCGCCGTATGGAGGTTGACCACCAGCTCCACCTTGTGCGCTGTGGCAATTGGCAGCTCACCGGGCTTCTTCCCCGCGAGGATCTTGGCAGCGTACTCCGCCGCGAGCTGTCCCTGCTCCGCTGGACTTATCTCGAGGGTTACGAGGGCCCCCTTCTCCGCTGCCTCGGGGACCGTGGAAATGACCGGCAATCGCGCCTCATTCGCCTTGCGCATAATCCGGTCGAACTGCTTTCCAACCACCGAACTCTCCGTGACGAAGAGGCAGTCAGACCGCGAAACGAGATGGCCGAGCGCCGCGTCAAGGCCGGCGGCAGTCGGAACATTGGCCTCAACCACCGTGAAACCGTGCTGTGCCGCAAGGCGTTTCAACTCCTTGAGCTGCACGATGGCTCCCGCCTCCCGATTATTGTACAGAATGCCAAGTGTTCGCACCGGACGGATATCCGCCATGGTCTTCACCAGCGTTGCCACGGGGACCTTGGAGCTGGCTCCGCAGAGATTGGTCCCCGATTTCGACATGCTTCGCGTCATGCCGGTTTCGACGGGGCCGTAGACATCGGCAAAGACCACCGGAATGGCGTTGTCGGTCTCCTGGAGCGCCGCCAGGGTCGCGGAAGCGCCGAAAGTCACGATTACGTCGGGTTTGACGGCGTTGAATTTCCTGAGCGTATTCGCCCACGAGATCGGGTCGGGGTTGGGGGTCTGGGTAAGGATCTCCACGCTTCCCTGGTCGTATCCGCGGGCGGAAAGGGCCTTCACGAAGGAGCGGTGGGCTTCCCGGTAGCGCGGCATATCGCTGGTCAGCACCGTCGCCACCACCTTCCCCGCGCCGGCCGCACTCCCGCTGCAGAGCGTTGCGATACCCAGAATCAGGATGGCTAGGTAACGAGTCACGGTCATGGGTACCCTGGCTACCATTTGGTCTTCAGAGAAGCCGAAACGACATGAACGGTCCCCTCGTTCGAAGTGCCGGTTCTGTTGTCGTAATCGCGGTAGGAATAGTCGAGGACACACGAAAAGTGCTTCGTCCACCAGTAGTTCGCCCGGGCGGAGAGAGAGCGTTCGATGGTCCTGACGCGGCTCAGCTCCGTAATCCCCGCCGTTGAAACGCCTCCGTCGGTCAACGCGGCAGGTTTGAACTCGGCACGGGAATGGAGCTCCTGCAGGGCAAGGGAGAGATCGAGGGTATCGGCTGCCCGGTAGGTGGCGTTCAGGGAATAGAGCTCACCCTGTGAGATGTAATCAGACGCTGCCTGGTTTCCGTTGAAGACTGATGCGAAGAGAACCGCCTGATCGGAACGATTGCGGAGAAACCCCACGTGGCCGCTCAGGGTCAGACGCTCCAGCGGACTGACCCAGACGCCGGCCGCGGAATGGACCGTGTGCCGATCCGAGGGAAGAACATAGGTAATTGAAGGGCTCCCGTTGAAGGGGTGTGTCGTGCGCGCGATGCTGTCGTTCCACGCCCGCGTGATCTGGTAGTTGGCGGTGACTCCCCAGCGCCCGTCCCGGCTGTAAGAGGCAAGAAGCTGCCCCTCATGCTGCTGTTCGGGCGTAATCCCGTAGGAGGGGTTGTCCGTGGTGGAATAACCGTAGAGCCCCCGTAACCTCAACCCCTTGAAGGGACGCAGCAGCAGGGTCATGGTACCGCTGTGGGTCGTGGATTCCTCGGGGAGGTTCCACGCGCCATCGGTTACCCCGTCGCGGCGAAGGAAACTGCCGCGATACTCCCCGTTCACCGAGAGAATGGTGCTCGGCCGGATCGTGGCATTGGCTGAAACGATATCCCGCACGGTGTCGAAGAGCGGCCTGACATCGACAGTTCCTCCCGACAGGGAAGAAACGAGAAGAGATGCGGGCCGTTCACGATCGACCTCCTGATGCCGGTATCTGACCGCGGTGGAAAACCAGGCGCAGGGTGCATAGCTGAAATCCCCCGCCACGTTCTGAAGCGTATCCCGGGCCTGGTCGGCTCCCACCACGGAGGAAAGGGACGAACGGTTCTCGCTCCGCGAGTACGCGTAGGAGGCTGCCCCGGTCGCCCCGCCGGCAAGAGATGAATAGAGTTTGACCGAATGGGAATAAAAGCGGCTCTCCGGGGCTTCGTTATGCTCGGAAGGTCCCTGCTGGGCGCTGAAGAGATCGGAAGGGGTCCCCCCTCTCTCGTCGCTCTGTCTGAACTGGAACTGATAGACGAGATTGACCGGACCCAGATGGGCATCGAGACCAATGGTTCCCTCCTGGGTGGTCCGGTCGATCCTTCTCGTCTGGGAAAAGAGCTTGTTATTGGCCTGGAGTATGGCGTCAAAGGTATAATCGGAAAACCGCTGTTGAGAGGAGCCTTCCCGGTCAATGAGCCAGTGGCTCAGATTGAGATGGATCGGATAATCGCGAAGCTTGTACCGGAAGTGAAAGGCATCCTGCCGGGTGGTGATGCCGTAGCGCTCAGCCGGAGCCGAATCGGTGAAGAGTGCCGGAGAAAGCGCGTAGGTCTCATGGTCAAGGTTGTGGAAGAGCGATTCGGTCCGGAAATCGAGGCGGTAGTACCCGGCATAGTCGAAATCGAGGTTTGCGTGGTAATCTTTGCTGTTCAGGTAGGTGCCATCGACGTCAAGCTTGAGGTCTTTCCCAAGACGGGCGAAGTGGGCACTGCCGGTGACGCTCGGGCGAAGATACTCGTACTCGGCGGCTCGCCCTCCGGAGCCATCGGTGGTGACGAAGCGGTACCCCGCCCCCACCTCCAGCAAACGATGGACCTCCACCTCCGGCTCATACGAGGGGAGTTCCACCGGAACCGTGACTTCTGTGTCTCCTCCCCCCTCCACCGTTCCCGCTTCGTCATCGGCGACCGGGACAGCGGTCCCCTCGCCGTACGCCGGAGCGATGGCGAGCATACAGAGGAGAAAAGCGGGCAGAAATGCCTTTCGACATGATCTCAGCCTCATCACCGCACTCCTTCCGCCGGGAAGCCGCACCGTCACTTGAGGAAGTCTCCCTTTTTCTGTGTGCTGGTCGGGACATCGCTGCCGTGGATCTGCGAGTGGCAATCGGTGCAACGGTTATTAAAGAGCGTTCTGGTGGCGTCGGACGGATTCGCGCCGATCGAATGTCCCGCATGGCACTGAAGGCAAAGGAACGGCATCGCCGCATTCAGGAGATTGTTGTTGATCGAACCGTGAGGAGTATGGCAATTGGCGCAGTTTTCAGTGACGTCGGCATGCTCGAAGGCGAAAGGCCCCTGCTTGTCCATGTGGCAGCGGGTGCATACCTCTTTGACCGTATTCCCCTTGAGCAGGTTCGGCTGCACGGAGCCGTGGGGGTCGTGGCAATCGGTGCAGGCCATCTTCTTCTCCCGGAGCGGATGATGGGAAAAGAGATTATTCTGGGCCCTGACCTCGGGATGGCAACCATAGCACATCTCCGCCATCTCCTCGCGGCTCACCTTCTGCTGAGGACCCTTGTGGAGTTTGTGGCAATCAAAACATCCCACATCGTTCAAGGCGTGGGCACTCGCATTCCAGAGCGCGAGGCTCGGCGTCGAGGCGGCAGAGTGACATTTCAGGCAGATCAGGGACTGGGCGGGGGTGGGGAGATTCTTGATATCGAGGAACGTGCTCGTGTCGCATTTGATCTTTTTCGCGTCGTTATCCGCAACATCATCGGAAATCTGCTCGATGCCGAGACTTCCCGGGCCATGGCACGACTCGCAGTTCACCAGCGGCAGCCCCGTCTCCGGCTTGATCTGTTCCCCGTGGACGCTGTGCTTGAAATCATCGGCGATCTTTTCGTGCCGATGACACTTGGAAACGCAGTTGTCGGTCCCCACGTACTCGGCATCGAGTCGACCGACGATCATCCGTTCGTATTCCTGAACCGGAAGGAGGGGACGGTCTTGCTTAAGTGCGGCACAGGCGGCCAGAAAAGGGAAAACACCGGCGACAACGGTGAGCAGAACGGCTCTGATCTTCGTTTTCTCGTTCATGGAGCAGCCCTTGGGTTACGGGTGGCGGGAATCTACTCCCCCTTGATCCCCTTGGTTGTGGTGTAGATGAACCCCCTGATAATCGGGTCGCTGCTTGCCTTGATCTCGGCAGGGGTACCGACCCCGACGATTGTCCCGGCGTGCATCATGGCGATCCGGTCGGAGACGTAGAGGGCGAAGTTCAGGTCGTGGGTGACAATGACGGTCGTATTTTTCGTCGTCTCCTTGAGGCTCAGGATGGTATTGGCAAGTTCGTCGGTGGTGACCGGATCGAGCTCGGCCGTCGGCTCGTCGTACAGGATCAGATCGGGGTTCATCGCCAGGGAGCGCGCAATGGCGACCCGCTTCTTCATCCCCCCCGACAGCTCCGACGTCTTGAGGTCCTCAGTCCCTTCGAGCCCGACCTGTGCAAGTTTTTCGCGGATAATCTCCCTGATCCGCTGCTCCTTGCAGATCCGTTTCTCCCGAAGCCAGAGCCCCACGTTCTCACCCACCGTGAGGGAGTTGAACAGAGCGGACGACTGGAAGACCATGCTGTAGCGGTAATCGGTCAGGGCACTCTGGCCGTTTTGCGAAAAAAGCGGCTGCTCATCGATATAAATTTCGCCGCTTTCAGGAGTCTCCAGCTTGACGATATGCTTGAGCAGGACGCTCTTGCCGGTTCCCGACGGACCGATGATGCAGAAGGTTTCGCCGGCGTGGATCTCCAGGTTCACGTCCCGCAGGACGTGCTTCTCCCCGAAGTGCTTGTTGAGACGCTGGATCCGTATTGACACCCCCCGGGTGTCGCTCAGGTCAACCCGTCAGCCGGCGCCGCTGTCGGGAAAGATGGAACCGGACAGGCCATGCATCAGCTTGTTGAACAGACCTCCACCCTCGTTCTTTGACTCCATCAGGGACTTCAGAAACACCGCTCAATCTCCTTTGTGCAATGGCCGGCCATGATAGCAGAGGGAGCCGGCGGGCGCAACCTCCGCCCCCTCAGAAAAGATAGACCTTCCGGTTGGTGAAAAAATTGCGATGGCGGTATATGTACTGCGTCAGCAGCAATATCGCCAGTGCGCTGGCGATATTGTTGATCAGCAGGGCATCGTGGTCGATGCGCTCGCCGATGACCCGCTCCAGCTCCGCCGTGGAGATGACATTCAGGTTGACGATCGTGTTCACGATCTCGAAGAGGTTGTAGCAGATCAGAAGGTACCAGGTCATCAGCTGTCGCTTCGCCAGGCCCAGGAACAGGTAGAGGCAGACGAGGCTGTCGGCAAAGACCAGCACCTTGGCCGGCGTCCCGACGTAAATCTTCCCCATGAACGGAAACGGATGGCCGTAGGTCGAGGCGGTGACCAGAAAGAAAAACAGGTAGAGTGCCGTCAGGAGGACCAGGCCGAGGGGGCGGCGCTCTTCGTCATCGTCCGTCAAATCACGCTCTTCGTCGCTCATTTTTTGCTTTTCCTCATGTCGCTGACGGCGACGCAAACGAATATCGTCACCATGACCAATGCAATGAAAATCCAGTCTGCAATACTGAAGCCGAACACGTTTCCCCTCTCTCCTATTCTGTCAGATGTGCGAGCCGGGTGCGGGATTCCTCATGACCCGGATCGATCTTCAATGCCTCACGGAACTCCTCTTCGGCATACTTCGGCATGCCGAGTTCGGCGAAACATTTCCCCATGACGCTGTGGATTTCGGCAACCGGGAATTCTTCACAAAAGACCGCATCCTGCATGACATCCTGAAGGATGGCGGCAGATTCCTCGAAATCACCGGCCTGGAAATGGGAAAAGGCCACGCCGACCGCCTCCAGGTAGTCGACGGTGGGAATGACCGGCAGCCGCCCTCCTTCGATCCGGGCCAGCCGTTCACCGAGGGGTCCGCCCTGCGGCGCATCGGATTCTGCAACTATATCACGCCACAGATTCGCCGCATCGTCGTATTTCCCCAGCAGATAGCAGACTTCGCCCAGCAACTGGCGGGCGTTCGACTCCGTCGGGGCGAGGGAGACGGCGCGGCGCAGGAAATGCTCGGCCCGGTAAAGGCTCACCGTCGAGAGGTGAAGCGCGGAAAGCCGGAGTCCCCGGTCGAGAAAGATCTTCCCGATCTCCAGGGGGAGGCCGGCGTTTTCCGGTTCCAACAGGGCGAGGATCTTGAGGCACGCGATCTTCCGATCGAGGTACGGAACCTCCACCTCCTTGCCGTCCAGCATGATGGCGTTGCTGGCCAACTCCGCCAGGTAGTGGGGATAGGCATCCCTCAGCATCGTGGCGTAGCACTCGCAGAAGGAGCAGTCGGGATTGGCGCGCAACGCCTGGTAGATCCCGCGACCGATGGCATCATAGGAGGGCTCTCCCTCCAGCGCCTCGTAGTCTTCGTCGAGAAGCGGCATCGGAATGCCGCCATAGGGAAGACGGGCATGCCCGTCCTTATAGACAAGCTCGGCACCGTCCGGCGGATAGTAGTACTTCATCCCCCTGAACGGAGTAAGGTCTGCCCGTTGCGCCACCATTCCACACCTCCCTTATTCCGGCTCCCTGCCGGGGAACGTATCGATCCCGGCATGCACGCCTATCATCTTGTAAATTTTCACGTCGTCCCACGGTTCGTCCATGATCCCGTCGTGAATCGCCCAGCTCCGCCCGCGCACCGTTCGGTCCATCCCCGGCATCCGAAAGGGGGAGGAACCGTCGAGCCGTCGAAAAAGGACACCACCGAACTGGAACTCCCGATCGATTTCGAGCATCAGCCGCTTGCCGGTGAGGTAGTCGAAGCCATACTTCTCGTAACGGATGGCGTTGCCGTAGGTCAGCGGCTCGGCCACCACCATCTCCATCCCCAGCGAATCGACGAAGCGCTCGAAAAGGGGGAAAAACTCGCCGAACAACTGCAGCCCCCGGCGGGTCTGATTGGGGAAAAGCCCCGCCGCCATGGCTCGCTCCTCTTCGCAGTGGTTTCTCCCCAGGGTTGCGAAAAGGTTGTCACGCCCCTCGCTGTCCCGGTCGACATCGAAGCGCGGAGATCGGGGGTCGGCAATGATGCAGAACGCGAGCTCCATCTGCCGGAACTGGGTATCGGCCAGTTCGAGAAAAAATGCCGTATCCCGATCGGCGGGATGGGCCTTCACTTCCAGCCTGACGAGACCGATCCCCTCGGGAGCGATCACCGTCACCCGCTTCAGGCCATCCCGGCCGCAGAGGGAATCAGCGGCAATATCGAGATATGCCAGAAGCCGGGGGGGGAGCAGGGCGGCGTAGATCCGCTCCTTTTCCGTCGCAGGGAGAGAATTGATCTCCCGAAGGGAGTGGAGCACCCTCCCTCCCCTCGCCACGAGCTGCTCATTCCCCGCTAGCCGCATCGTACCGTCCGATGATGATGGGGAAAATCGTCTCCCGGATGGCAGCGATACTCTGCTCCACCGCGTCGAGGGCCCGGTGCCGGTCGTCCTCCTCGGCCCAGTGCATGGCGTCGAGGAGCATCCGGTTCTGATGCCCCATCCGGGCAATGATCTCCACGAACGGATGGGGGAGCCGCGGCGGAAGCTCGACACCGTTCATCACCCCCCAGGCGATGGTCCAGGCCCGTGCCACGTTCACCAGGTTGTACCCCCCGCCCCCCACCGCCACCCACGGGATCTTCAGAGCTTTCAGCTTGCGCAGGACATAGGTGTAGCTGTGGGTGGTAATCTCAAGCCGCGTGAGGGGATCGGTCCGGAACGTGTCGGCTCCGAGCTGGGTGACGAGGACATCGGGGTTGAAGGCGGCGATAAGCGGATAAGCAACCTCGTCAAAGGCCTTCATGAACAGGGCATCGTCGGCATGGGCCACCAGGGGGACGTTCACCGAGTACCCCCGCCCCCTCCCCGAGCCGACCTCGCTCTCAAAGCCGGTTCCGGGGAAAAAATAGATGCCGCTCTCGTGGATCGAGACGGTCAGCACGCGGTCGCTGTCGTAAAACGCCTCCTGGACGCCGTCGCCGTGGTGGGCGTCAATGTCCAGGTAGGCGACCCGCAGTCCCTTGTCGAGGAGGCGGTTGATGGCAAGCACCGCGTCGTTCAGGTATGAGAATCCCGATGCCTTGGCCCGGTGGGCATGGTGCCAGCCGCCAGCGAGGTTGAAGGCGATATCGTACCCCTCCTCGGTAACGAGGCGGGCCGCTTCGAGGGTTCCGCCGGCGCCGAGGCATGCCCAGTCATAGAGTCCCCGGAAAACCGGATTGTCCAGGTCGCCGAGGCCATAACGGAAGTCGGCACGGGGCTCGTCCGCGGCACTGAACTCCCTGAGACGCGCCAGGTAGTCGGGGTCGTGGAAGGTGAGGAGGTCATCTTCCGTCGCCCGGGGGCAGTCGAGCAGATCGGCACCCGGGAGGGCGGTGAGTCCGTACTGGCGCATGAGCTCATAGGCGAGAAGAAACCGCTGGATCTTGAACGGATGATCGTCGCCGTAGCTGAAGCGAGCGAAGTCATGGGAATAGATGAGGGCGGTCTTGTCAGGCACGTGGGTCCCGGGCTGCGGCAGAAATGACGTTTTTTCTTTTAACCACGCGAATTTACAATGTAGTCACCGAAGCGTCAACCTCTAATTTCCCCCCAACTGCCCACTATTAAGGCACGGATGCCCAACAAAAAGGCAGCCACATAATGACTGGCGGCGGCGCGCCACGTAATTTCATCGGGTTAGCTGCTTGGCAGGAAGGTTGCTATCGTCGCGGGACAGCTCTTCCCAACGGCGGGTTAAAGAGAGCAGATTACCAATGGAGGTAATATCGATGGACAATCTGTCAATGGCGACAGGACTCCGGAACAGCTCTGACGTCCTGTTCCTCATGCTCGGTGCGGTCATGGTCTTCGCCATGCACGCTGGCTTTGCGTTCCTTGAAGTGGGGACGGTCCGCAAGAAGAATCAGGTGAACGCCTTCGTGAAGATCCTGACCGACTGGTCGGTGTCGACCGTGGCCTACTTCGTCGTCGGCTTCCCCCTCGCTTACGGAATCTCGTTCCTCGTTCCGGCCAAGGATCTCCTCGGAGCCACCCAGGGATACGATCTCGTCCACTACTTCTTCCTGCTCTGCTTCGCCGCCTGCATCCCGGCCATCATCTCCGGCGGCATCGCCGAACGGGCCAAGTTCTGGCCCCAGGTCTTCGCCGGCGCGATCTTTGCCGCCGTCACGTATCCGGTCTTCGAATCCCTGATCTGGGGGAAAAACGCCGCTCTTCTCCAGGACTTTTTCAAGCGCGTCGGTGGCGCCGAGTTCCATGACTACGCCGGTTCGGTGGTCGTCCACTCCATCGGCGGCTGGATCGCCCTTCCGGCGGTTCTGTTCCTCGGCCCCCGCGCCGGCAGGTACATCCGGGGTAAATCCCATCCGCTGCCGATCAGCAACATTCCGTTCCTGGCCCTCGGTTCCTGGATTCTAGCGGTAGGGTGGTTCGGCTTCAACGTCATGAGCGCAGGCCATCTCCAGAGCATCTCGGGGCTGGTGGCCGTCAACTCGCTTCTCGCCATGGTTGGTGGCGTTCTCTCCGCCCTCGTGGCAGGAAAGAACGACCCCGGCTTCGTTCACAACGGCGCACTGGCAGGCCTTATAGCCGTCTGCGCCGGCAGCGACCTGATGCACCCCCTCGGCGCCTTCGCCACCGGGATCGTCGCCTCGCTGATCTTCGTGTACGGCTTCCACTTCGAGCAGGAGCGGCTGAAGATCGACGACGTGCTCGGCGTCTGGCCCCTGCACGGGGTCATCGGTTCCTGGGGCGGCATCGCGGCCGGTATCTTCGGTCAGCCGCTGTTCGGCGGCATGGGAGGCATCTCGCTCCTTTCCCAGACCCTTGGCACGGTGGCAGCCATCGCCTTCGCCCTGGTGAACGGGTTTCTGGTCTACGGCGTTCTCAGCAAGACCGTGGGAATCAGGCTTTCGGACGAAGATGAGTTCGCCGGCGCCGACCTGGCCATCCACCACATCGGAGCCTACCCCGAAGATCACATCCACTAGAGGCAACTCCCGTGCTGTTTCATGAAGGCCCCTTCCGGGGCCTTCTTTTATTGTATGGTAAATCTTTGAAGCATTTCGGCGGGTTTCCCTAAAGTTTTACGGAGTGTGGCCGATAAATTTCATGAGAGCACCACTGACGTCAATGGCATCAGCCGAGGACCGGCGCACCGGCTCTGTACGCTCTGCGCGCTCCGAACCCGACCCTCCGCGCATACTCCGCAGTGGAAAACGGGATGGCTCTGTGGTAAAAAATGGCTAAAACTTCACCCTTAGGAAGAGGGAGTACCTTTTTCATGGATGCAAAGAAACAGCTGGGCGACCTTCTCGTCGAGGCGGGAATCATCACGACGAAGACCCTTGAGCGCGCTCTGGAGCGGCAGCGGGGGAGCGGCAAGAGGCTCGGCCAGGTTCTGGAAGAGATGGGGGTCATCACCGGCGAAGAGCTCATCGACGCCCTCTCGAAACAATTCAGTTTCAGGACGGTCAAGGGATTCGCCGAGTACTCCTTCCCGGCCGACCTGCTGGCGCTCGTCCCTCAGGACATGGCGGTGCAGAGACTCATCTTCCCCCTCAAGCTGAAGGAGAACATGCTGGCACTCGCCATCAACGACCCCTTCGACCAGGAAACCATCGATTTCCTCGCCAAAAAAAACCGCCTCCAGGTGATTCCGGTGCTCGCCACCCGCCAGGAGCTGATGGTCGCCATCGAGAAGCATTACCTTCACGGCAAGATCAAGGACACGGAGCGGCTGAAGGTGCTCGTGGTCGAGGACTCGGCTCCGATCGCCACCATCATCCAGGTTGCCCTCCTGAAGGAAGGATACGACGTCCTCGTGGCCAACGACGGAGTTGAAGGCCTCAAGAATGCGGTTACGGAGAAACCCGACCTCGTGATCTGCGACTCGGTCATGCCCCGCATGGACGGCTTCGGCCTCCTGCGCGCCATGCGGGCAAACCCGGCCACTGCCGAGATTCCGCTCATCCTCCTCACCTCCAAGGCCACCGGCGAGGACGAACAGCGCGCCCTCGATGCGGGATTCATCGATTTTATCGCCAAACCGGTGCAGCCCATCAGAATCGTCACCCGGGTAAAGCGGGCGTTCGAGCTGATCAGAAAATACCGGTAACACCGTCACGGCGCCTGGCGGGCGCTCTTCTCCAGCAGAAAGTCGACAAACGCCCGGTTGGCGCGGGACAGATACCCGTGCTTTTTCCAGGCGATCAGAAGATCGAGGTAGAGCGGCGGATCGAAGGAGATCGCCACCAGATCGTCGTCTTCCGTAACCACCATCCGCAAGAAGACGGAAATCCCCATCTCTTTCCGGACGAGCGACTTGACCAGGGTGTAGAGGTTGGTCTCGAACCTGATATTCGGGCTGAACCCGGCCTCCTTCAGGACGTCCAGAATGAGTTCCCTCAGAGAGTACCCTTCCTTGTAGAAGATCAGCTGCTGGCTGGCGAACTCCCGCAGAGTCAGGCTCGTTCGCCCCGCCAGCGGATGGTCTCGGGGGACGCAGGCTATCACCTCTTCCCGCAGCAACCTCCTCAGTTCCAGCGTTTCGGGAAGGCTCACGCCGGCGATGACCCCCATGTCCAACTCCCCCCGGAGGATCATCTTCTGGATTTTCGTGGCGCCTTCGCCCGACACGGCAAGGTGCAGATTCGGATAGCGGGTGGAGAAGTCGCGGATAATCTGCGGGAAGAAATAGGCACTCATCATCGGCGGGATCCCCACCCGCACTTCCCCCTTGGCAAGCCCCCGCAGTTCCTCCATTTCCGTCTCCGTCGACGTCACCTCATCCAGGATCTTCTCCGCATGCCGCAGGAAGATCTCGCCCTCCGCGGTCAGTGAGATCTTCCGCTCCTGGCGATTGAAGAGCACGAGATCGAGCTCCTCCTCCAGCTTCTTCATCGCCATGCTGACCGCCGGCTGGGCGACATGCAACCGCTCCGCGGCCCTGGTGAAACTGCCGAGCCTGACGATCTCCACGAAGAACTGCAACTGGCGAATATCCATCTCTTCAACCTTCCAATAAGTTATGTTTATTCAAAACATAAATATTATATATTTTATTTATGGTTTATCCACTGGTATCTTTGTTCTCATGAAGACAGAGACCCGAGAAATGAACGCCGCCACCACGGGGGTCCGGCAAGGGAGCCGGGAGTTCCGCACCATAACCCTGGCGTTTTTTGTGGCGGGGTTTGCCACGTTCATCACGCTCTACGACGTGCAGCCGCTGCTGCCGGTCTTTTGCGCGGAATACGGGGTGCCCGCGGCGCTGGCCAGCCTGCCGCTCTCTGTAGCGACATCGGCACTGGCGGCCACCATGCTTCTGGCGGGAACGGTATCCGAGACGTGGGGGCGGAAGCCGGTCATGGTGCTGTCGCTCTGTGTGACGTCCCTGCTCGCCCTCGTCACCCCCCTCTCCCACACCTTCGGTGCGCTCCTGGCGCTGCGCCTCATTCAGGGGGGGGTACTCGCGGGATTGCCGGCCGTGGCCATGGCGTACCTCAGCGAAGAGATGGACGCCGCCTCCCTTGCCGCCGCCATGGGGCTCTACATTGCGGGCAACGCCGTCGGTGGCATGACGGGACGGATTTTCACCGCCGCGATCACCGATCTCTTCTCCTGGCGGGTTGCGATCGGGACGATCGGCGTCATCTGCCTGGGGATGAGCCTCGTCTTCGCCAGAAGTCTCCCCCCGTCGGCGAACTTCCGGCGGCGGCCGTTCCAGGCATCGTATCTGCTTACCTCGCTGTTGAAGCACCTGCGGGATCCCGGCCTGCTCTCCCTGTACGGCATTGCCTTTCTGCTCACCGGCAGCTTTGTCACGCTCTACAACTACATTACCTTCCGCCTGCTGGGGGCACCCTACAACTTCAGTCACACGGTGGTCAGTTCGCTCTTTCTCGTCTATCTGATCGGTTCGTGGAGTTCTGCATCCATCGGGAGGGTAACGCGCCGGTTCGGCAGGGAAAATGTTCTGCTTGCCGCCATGGCGGTGATGGGGGGGGGAGCCGCGATCACCCTGGCTCACCAGGTGTCTGCCATCGTCTGCGGCATGGCGCTGTTTACGGCCGGCTTTTTCGCCGCCCACGCCATTGCCTCCAGCTGGGTCGGTACCCGGGCACAGACCGCCAAGGCACAGGCGTCCTCCCTGTACCTGTTTTCCTACTACCTCGGGTCGAGCATATCAGGAACCCTTGGCGGCATCTTCTGGACGACGTTCGGCTGGGATGGAGTGGTGAGCATGATCGTTTTCCTGGTGGCGGGTGCCCTCGTGGTTGCCGTCCGGCTCGTTCGCCTCTTCGGCGACACCGCCGCAGCCCCGGAGGAATTCGGAGAATTGGAAGAGATCCCCGCCCAGCCGTCAAACTGACGGCGGCAGGGGACGTACGGCGAGAGGGAGACCCCGACGCCAATCGGAACGACGCACAAATCCACCAGAACCTTCATGCCACATCTCCTTTTCCACTCTATTGATCGGGTGCTTCTCCGGCCTTCGGCCCCTCCCCGCCCGGCTCCGCCGGCACAGGCGGCGGAGTGACGGGATGCTCTCCGCCATGGCGGGGGCAGTACTCGGTCGGCTGGGTTCCCGCGACGTAGAATTCATCGCGTTTTTCCGGACAGGCCGGCGTGGCGAGGTAGCCGGTGGCGGGATCGATGGAGACGGAGACGACCGTATCCGGTTTCGGGAAATCGACCGCCGGCCTGCCCGCCAGGGCCGGGCGCATGAGCCGTTCCCAGATCGGCGCGGCAACCGCCCCGCCGGTGAAGCCCCTCCCCCCCGGCCGGGGCTTGTCGTACCCCACCCAGATGCCGGTTATCACCTGGGGGGTGTAGCCGATGAACCAGGCATCACGGTAGTCATCGGTGGTGCCGGTCTTGCCGGCGGACGGCCGCTGCTGGCTGAACCTCTTCAGGGACTTGGCGGTGCCGTACACCATCACGTCCTTCAGCATCTGGGTGGTGACAAAGGCGGCGGCCGGCGAAAGGACCGGCGTGACTGCCGGGGGATTCTCCGTCCAGCTCCGACGGTTGCGGTCGTAGATGCGGACAATCATCCTCGCCTCGGAGCGGAGGCCACCGGTGGCCAGGGGGGTATAGGCCTGCACCAGCTCGTTCAGGGTGACCTCATCCGTGCCAAGGGCCAGGGAGAGATTATTGTTCGGACGCAGGGGAAGTCCCACCTTTGCCGCAAAATCCACGAAGTACGGGACGCCGATCGCCTCCAGCAGCTTGACCGCAATGACGTTGTTCGAGTATGCCAGCGCCCGCCTCAGCGAGATCTCTCCGAACTGCTCCCCCCCGTAGTTCTGCGGCCTCCAGAGCTGATTGTTCCCGCTGTAGTAGGCCACGGGGGTGTCATTCCAAAGACTTGAGGCAACAAATCCCTTTTCCAGCGCCGCGGCATAGATCAGCGGCTTGATGGCGGAGCCGGGCTGGCGCCGGGCCAGAAACGCGCGGTCATAGCCGTTTTTAGCGGAGTCGACGCCCCCCACCGCCGCCAGCACATCACCCGTGGCGGGGTCCAGGGAGACCAGCGCCCCCTGCAGCTGGGGAGAAACCTTCTTGACCCCCTCCCGCAGCGTCTTCTCCGCCTGCCGCTGTAGGTTCAGATCCATGGCGGCGGTCACGTCCAGCCCCCCCTGCTCGATGATCTGCGGACCGAACCGCTCGACCAGCCGGCTTCGGACATGGGCCAGGTACTGCGGCGCCTGGGTGGGCTGGGTAAAGGTAACGCGCTGGGAGCGCAGCTTCTGTTTCTGCCGCGCGCTGATCACCTTGAGATCCGCCATCCGCTTGAGGACCACGTCCCGCCGCCGGCTGACGTCGGATGATTTCCCCAGCGGGTTGTAGCGCCCCGGGTTCTTCGGCACCCCGGCCAGCAGGGCGCACTCGGCGTCGGTCAGCTCCTCCGGGTTCTTGTCGAAATAGAGGCGGGCCGCCTGGGCAATCCCCCACGCTCCGTTGCCGTAGTAGATCTCGTTGAAATACATCTCAAGGATCTGTTTCTTGGTGTATTTTTTTTCGAATTCCAGGGCCATCCGCCCTTCCTCGAGCTTTCGCTCGATGGACTTTTCCCCGGAGAGATAGCGGTTCTTGATCAGCTGCTGGGTAATGGTCGATCCCCCTTCGGCCAGTCTCCCCTTGACCACATCCTTGACCAGGGCCCGGGCGATCCCCTGGATGTCGATGCCCCGATGTTCGTAGAACCGGGAGTCCTCTACGGCCACCACCGCCTGCTGCAGAAACGCCGGAATGCGGTCGATGGAGACCCAGTAGCGCCTGTCGGGAAGGATCCGGCCCGCAAAGCGCCCCTTGTTGTCGAATACTCTGATGGATGAATAGCCGGACGGCAGGAGGGGATAGGTGGCGAATTTTTCCTGGCCCCAGGCTGCGGAGAGCAGGGTCGGGAGAAGAAAAAAACCGGCAACGACGAGACGAATCGATCTGGTGCCAACGGCGGAGAGCAAAGAATGCACGGTACGCGGTAACTCCTTCGGAGAGAATGGGATCCGGTCCACCGAAAAAGTGTGTCACACCTGCACCGTGACGGCAAGTCAAACCTGCCCCACCTCGCTACGGGCGCCGCTCCGGCAACGCAGTCAGGATGCCGCGGGCAAAAATCGCGACGTACTGCTGGACCAGTTCTTCGTCTTTCTCGGGGGAATGGCTGATGAGGTCCTCGGTTGCCATGGTGCTGAGGAAGAAATAATTGACCATCCCGGCAAGGGCCAGGGCTGCGTTGACGCCGTGGATATCCCGCCGGAACTGCTCCCGCGCCACCCCTTCCTCGATGACTTCCGTGAGGATCCGGATAACGTTGCCGATGGCCGGGGAAACGTGGGTCGGGAAGAACGGGGTGGGATTGGTGAGCTCGCTGGTATAGAACCGCAGGAGATAGGGGTTGTTGCGGTGTCGCTGGATCGTCCACCGGATGTACGCCTCGATCACGGCCAGCGGATCGGCCCCAAGCCGCCGTATTTCGTCGATCTGGTCGAAACAGGCGAACTGTTCCTGCAGAACAGCGGCATACAGCCCCTCCTTGCCGCCGAAATAATAGGAAATCATCGAAATGCTTACCCCGGCAGCCTGAGAGAGCTCCCTGATGCTGACACCGTGCAGCCCCCGTTCGGCGAACAGCCGGGTACCGACCTCCCTCAACTTGCTGCGGCAGTCCGTTTTGGTCATCTTGTTTTCGCCCTTCCCGCGATTTATCTCCCCGAGAGTAGCAAAAACTCCGCGCTAAAGCCAATTTTCTCGGTACGCGGCGGACAATCCCGTTGCACATCAAACATCGTACTGTTATTATGTATTCGAACGAACGTTCGATTTTTACCACATTGTCACGATCGCGTGATTCCCGGGGCGGTCAAAACGCCTCCGATCTCACCCGGTGCGAAACGCACCCACTATAGCGCTGAAGGAGGATGCAGGCAGATGTCGGAATTGCACGCCAGAATCAGGAAAACCAATCTCCGCGAGAGGATCAAAACGGTCGACGAGGTCATTCCGCTGTTCAAAAACGGCATGAACGTCGGCTGGTCGGGATTCACCCCCGCCGGTTACCCCAAAATGGTCCCCATCGCCCTGGCCGATCACGTGGAAAAAAACGGATTGCAGGGGAAGCTGAAGTTCAATCTCTTCGTCGGCGCCTCCGTCGGTGCCGAAACCGAAGACCGCTGGGCCTCCCTCGACATGATCGACCGCCGCTGGCCCTACCAGACCGGCAAGAACATCCAGGCGGGCATCAACGAAGGGCGGATCCGCATGGGTGACAAGCACCTCTCCATGTTCGCCCAGGACCTGGGGTACGGCTTCTACACCAAGGAAAACGGCGGGCAGCTCGACATCGCCATCATCGAATGCTCCGCCATCACCGAAAACGGCGGGCTGGTGCTGACCGCCTCCTGTGGCGCGGTGCCGGAGATCGTGCAGATTGCGGACCGGATCATCATCGAGATCAACACCTCGATCCCAAGCTTCGAGGGGCTCCACGACATTATCGAGCCGATCAACCCGCCCAACCGCCTCCCCTACCTCATCAGCCGGGTTGACGACCGGGCCGGCTCCCCGTACGTCCGGGTCGACACGGACAAAATCATCGCCATCATCGAGTCGAACCGCCCCGACAACGGCCGCTCCTTCAGCGAGCAGGACGACACCTCCGAGGCGATCGCCAACAACATCATCGACTTCTTCTCCCATGAGGTGAAGGCGGGGCGACTGCCGAAGAGTCTCCTCCCGCTCCAGTCCGGCGTCGGCTCCATTGCCAACGCGGTCATCGGCGGCCTGGCCAAGGGACCGTTCTCGGGCCTCAAGGTCTGGACCGAGGTGCTGCAGGACACCATGCTCGACTTCTTCGATTCCGGGAAGCTCGATTTTGCCTCGACGGTCTCCCTCTCCTTCTCGGTCGATGGGTTCAAGCGCTTTTACGGCGACTGGGAGAAGTACAGCGACAAAGTCCTGATGCGTCCCCTCTCCATCGCCAACCACCCGGAGCCGATCCGCCGCCTCGGGTGCATCGCCATGAACACCCCCATCGAGTTCGACATCTACGCCCACGCCAACTCAACGCTGGTGGGGGGGACGAGGATGATCAACGGCATCGGCGGCTCCGGCGACTTCCTGCGCAACGCCTACCTCTCCATCATGCACACCCCGTCGGCCCGGCCGACCAAGAGCGATCCGACCGGCATCACCTGTGTCGTTCCGCATGTGCCGCACGTGGACCACACCGAGCATGACCTGGACGTGCTGGTTACGGAACAGGGGTTGGCCGACCTGCGGGGTCTCGACCCGAAAAACCGCGCCCAGCTCATTATCGACCGGTGCGCCCATCCGGAGTACAAACCGCTGCTCCAGGAGTATTTCGACATGGCGAAGAAAGAGTGCCTGGCCCGCAAAGCCGGCCATGAGCCGCAAATGCTCGAACGGGTCTTCAAGATGCAGGTCAACCTGGCCAAGAACGGCACCATGAAGATCGACAGCTGGGATATCTGATGGCGGGATTCATCGTGAACACTGCTTTCATCAATCACAACGAAGGAGATAACGATGCGTGATTCCGATCTGCTGCCCCGGTATTTCATCAGCACGGCACTGCAGGCGATGGAGCAGGCCCACGCCCAAAATCACGACATACGGGTGGCATCGCACATCTCGCGGGCCATCGCCGCACTGCATGACCTGATGCATCAGGCGTCAGCACCGCGGGGAACGAACAACGCCCCCTATGACCCCCACGAGATGGATGAGTTCAATTCGGCCGTCTGACGCACCAAGGAAAGCTAAAACAGTAGAAACAAAAGCGAGGTATCCGGCCTCATCGGCCTGATACCCCGTCGTGTAAAAACGTCAGCTCCGGCCGCCGGCGAAAGTACCTGCGAAAGCCGGAGCTGACTGGTTGTAATCGTCAGTTATTTCTTTGTAGCGAAAGAATGACGCTAATCAGGTAGAAAAACGATACCGCCGACTTTGCTGTTTAATTATGAACCGGCGACAGCGGTTATTATTGCACCACCAACCAATACCGAAAACATTTATCTATCTGATATTGAAGGCTATTTTATCCGGGCAAATTAAATGCAGTAATCCAGGTATTCAACTACTGGAGGACTGAAATGAACCGATTTGTATTAATTCTGGTAGCGCTGGTAGCGCTCGCAGTTCCCGGATGGGCCGCCCAGGAAAAGTGCCTCACCTGCCACCAGGGGATCGAAAAGATCGCCGACGGACCGGTGATGGGGAAGCTTTCCTGCACCGGCTGCCACAAGGGAAACCCTGACGCAGCCGACAAGCAGCAAGCCCACGCCGGCATGTACGCCAACCCGGGCGACCTGCGGGTCGCGGCAAAGACCTGTGGCACCTGCCATCCGAAAGACCTGGAGAACGCCATGAGGTCCCTCCACGCCACGAGCGCAGGGAAGATCAGCGGCACCCGCTACGCCTGGGGAGCCCAGGGGCGCGAGGGAATCTACGCCAACCAAGCGGTGGGAAATCCCGGCGCAAAGAAAGGAGTAAAGGCCCTCAAAGGACTCCCTTCCTATGACCCGAAGAAGCCCGAAGGCCCGGATAATTCACCGGCTGACGACTACTTGCGCAACCAGTGCCTCCGCTGCCACATCTGGAATGGCGGTGCCCAGCAGGATGGCGACTACCGGGCCTCCGGCTGCGCGGCCTGCCACGTCCTCTACTCAGACGCCGGTGTTTATGAAGGAAACGACAAGGCTATCACGAAGGGAGAAAAAGGACGTCCCCGTTTCCACCGGATCACCACCAGGATCCCGGTCGATCAATGCCTCCACTGTCACAACCGGGGGGCCGGACCGGGGTGAGCTACATCGGCGACATGGAGAGCGACGGCTACGGCACCCCCTACACCGCCAGCGGCGGCAAGCAGGGGAAACTGCACGGCAAGAACTATACGGAACGGTCGGGGCTGCGACTTTGGCAGATGCGCGCCGGGAACTGTCGCGGTCATCCTTCGACCTGGTGCTTCTCGATCTCCGCCTCCCGGACGGCTCCGGGATCGACCTCCTTGCCGAGCTGGGTATCCCCGATGCGCCACCGGTCATCGTGATCACCGCCTTTCCCGAGGTGCAGACCGCGGTCCGGGCGCTCAAGCTGGGGGCACAGGACTACATCAACAAGCCGTTCGATCTGGACGAGCTGCTCCTCGTTGTGAACCGGACCCTGGAGACGCGGGAGCTGCGGCAGGAGGTCGCTTCCTTCCGTGAAGGGCAGAAGGAGCACCTGCGCCGCTCCCTCGACCGCATCACCGGCAACTCCCCCCCCCTTGCTAGGCTCAAGCGCGAGATCGACCTGGTGGCCGCCTCGGACGCCACAACCGCTCTGATCCTCGGCGAAAGCGGTGTCGGCAAGGAGTTGGTGGCCGAGGCGATCCATTACCGGAGCGGCCGTTGCGAAGGGCCGTTGGTCAAGGTGAACTGCGCCGCCATCCCGGCAACGCTCCTGGAAAGCGAGCTCTTCGGCCACGAAAAAGGGGCCTTCACCAACGCCCGCGCCGCCAGGAAGGGGGTATTCGAGCTGGCCCACCGGGGAACTCTTTTCCTCGACGAAATCGCCGAAATGGACGAGCGGCTCCAGACGAGGCTCCTCCGGGTGCTGGAGGACCGCACCATCACGCGGGTCGGGGGAAACAGGGCAATTGCCGTTGATGTGCGGATCATCGCCGCTACCAACCGTGACCTTCCGGCCCGAATCGGTGTCGGTCAGTTTCGTGAGGACCTCTACTACCGCCTCAATGTCTTCCCCCTCGTCATCCCGCCGTTGCGGGAACGACCAGAGGACATACCGCCGCTGGCTGAGCTGTTCCTTCGTGAGTTCATGGCCCGCGCTCCCGGTAAGTCGTGCCGCCTGACCGATGGGGCGCGGCGGAAGCTCCTCTCCTACCACTGGCCCGGAAACGTAAGGGAGTTGAGAAACGTCATGGAGCGGACCGTCCTCCTCCATCCGGGTGGCGATATTACCGCCGCGGACCTCTCCCTCGGAAGCAGGCCGACCGCAATGCCCCTTGGCGACATGCAGGTAACGACCTTGGCAGAGGTGGAACGGGAGCATATCCTCCTCATCTACCGGCAGACAGGGGGAAACAAGACACAGACCGCCGATCTTCTCGGGATCAACCGCCTCACCCTGCGCCGCAAGCTAAAGGAGTTCGGCATAGAGTAAGGAGCCCCGGATATGAAAAACCCCCTCCGGAAAATCGCACACCTGCCCGGACGGCTGGGCAGAGTATACGAGTCCCTATCTCCTGCAGCACGCCTACCCCGGCAAACTGGTTCCCGTGGGGAGAAGAGGCGTTCGAGGATGTGGAGATCGCCTCCTCCCTGAACGAAAACTATTGTGTGAGCGCCCCGGTGCAGCTGGACCCTTCACCAGCGGTGCAGCAGTAGCAATGCTGGGACAGACGAATCTTCTTTCCGCTCATCACAACTCCATCAAGATCAGAAAGCGTCACCGCGGAACCGTCGTCTGCTGTTATTGGCAGTCCGAGCGCCTGATTAAAGTCGCAGTTATAAACTATTCCTCGCCAGTCAACGCTTACCAGGGTGCGGCACATGATATTCCCGGCGGCATCGGGATTAAAACGGTTGGCGAGTTTGCGCAGATAATCGGTGTATGAGCCATCGGCCTCAAGATGCTCTTTGAACCTCCCTATCGGGGCGTTGGTGATGGTGAAGAGGTGATTGAAAATGATACTGTGCCGGGCTCTGAGTTCAGCCTTGTAGGCCTCTTCCAGTTCCATCTGTGGGCCGGGGATGTAGTTCCCGCCGGGGTTATACACGAGGTTCAACTCCAGTTCTGTTCCATAACCAAGCGCTTTCAGTTTTTTCAGTACCTCAATGCTCTTGTGATACACGCCACTGCCGCGCTGACGATCCACGTTCTCCTCCAGATAACAGGGGAGCGAGCCGACAACGACCAACTCTTGTTCACGGCAGAAATCAGGTAGCCATTGCCACCCGTTTTCAGCCATGATGACCAGGTTACTGCGCAGCATGCGGCGACTGGCTAACCCGGCAGTCTGTTCGATCAGGAAACGAAAATGCGGATTCATTTCCGGGCATCCGCCCGTAATATCCAGAATGAGCTGAGGATGCCGGGAGAGATATTCGACGATCTGCGACATGACCTCTTTTCCCATGATCTCCTTGCCTCGGGAAGACGCATCGACGTGACAGTGCGTGCAGTGCAGGTTGCAGATGGTGCCCAGGTTAACCTGTAAGGTCTGCAGGCTCTCAAAGTTTTCAAATTCGGAATTGACCGATTGCAGCCGGTCCTGAAATGCAGGGATCATTCTCACCTCTACCATTAGTAATGTTGTCTCGCCAGAAGGTCCGGAAGATCCGTTTCTCCTTGACAGACAGCCTCCAAAGCTTGCTGGTTGGGTATCGCTTTTATCAATTATCCCCGCGTCCTGTCCTTGAATTTGCTGTACAGTGCCGGGATCAAGGCAAACAGCCCCAACAGAGCGAACGACCCGACCACACGCGGCGAAGCGATGCCTGACAGCGATTCGATGGTCGCCAGACTGGCTCCCGCGTTCACGTAGACGAACCCACCGGGGATGATCCCGACCATCGTTCCGAAGAAAAACGTCCGCAACGGCAACCGGGTCAGTCCTGCCGCCAGATTTATCAGGAAAAACGGAAATACGGGCACCAGCCGCAGAAACAGCAGATAGTTGAAACCGCGGTTTTCCAGTTCCTTGTTGATCCCTTCCAGTTTGCCGCCGAATTTGTTCAGCACGGCATCGCGCAGCAGATACCGGGCGACCAGAAAGGCAAGGGTGGCACCGAGGGTAGCGGCGATGTTCGCATAGACGGTGCCCATGATGGAACCGAAGATGGCGCCTGACGCCAGCGACAGGACCGCTGCGCCGGGAAGCGACAGAGTGGTCTGGACGATGTAAACCGCCATGAACCCGGCCACGGTGGCGACCCGATGGGCGGCGTAGTAGTCCATGAGCGCCTGCCGGTTTGCCTTGAGCGCCTCAAGGGTCAGAAAACGCTGCAGGTCGAACCAGAAAAACAGGCCAATGCCCATAATGCCGGCAAGGGTTATTAGCATCTTTTTCGTGTTCACGGCCCTTTTCCTTTCGCATTATGGCTCAACTTCCGGAGCAGCGCGATGACTGTCATCCCTGCAAAGATCGCCAGTATCGGCCCGCATTTCGGGCAGGTGATGGTGGATTCAGTCAAGAAGTCCATATTGATGCTCCTGTGATGGCGCTATTTTCGCTGCCACCGCAGCCAGCTACCCAGCACCCTCTTCACAAGCGGCGTCAACCGCGTCCGATTATAGGCATCCGCCAACCGCTTGATGACCTCTGCCTGGGTCGGATAGGGATGGATGGTTCTGCCGATGGCCGAAATCCCCAGACCGTTGGTGATGGCCAGCGAAAACTCGTTGATCATCTCTCCCGCGTGGCGGGCGACAATGGTGGCGCCGAGGATCTTGTCCGTCCCCTTGCGCAGATGAACGCGGGTGAATCCCTCCGCTTCGCCGTCGAGCACCGCCCGATCGATGTCGGCGAGCGGAACGGTCAGCGTCACCACCTCGATCCCCTTCTCCTGTGCGTCCTTTTCGTACATCCCCACATGGGCGATCTCCGGATCGGTGTAGGTACACCAGGGGATAGTCAGGGCTGATGTCTTCTGCCGCCCCATGAACAGGGCATTGGCAATCAGCATGCGGGCCAGGGCATCGGCCGTGTGGGTGAACTTGTACGGGAAGCAGATGTCACCGGCAGCGTAAACGCGCGGATTCGTGGTCCTGAGCAGCTCGTTTACCCTGACCCCCTGTTTTGGATCATAAACAATCCCCGCCGCTTCCAGGTTGAGTCCCTCAACGTTCGGTGCCCGACCGATGCCGACCAGTATTTCATCGACGCTCAGTTCCAAGGTGCGTCCATCCTGCTCCACCTGAATAACCTTGTCGTTCCCTTTGCGACTCACCTGGAGAATCCTGGCCTGCAGGCAGAGTTCAACCCCGTCCCTGACCATGGCTTGCCGGACGGTTTCGGCGGCGTCGGCATCTTCCCGCGAGAGGAGCTGCGCTACGTATTCGATGACGGTAACCTTGCTTCCGAATCGGGCAAAGGCCTGGGCAAGTTCACAGCCGATGGGCCCCCCGCCAATGACGGCAAGACGTGGCGGCAGTTCGGTCAGGGAAAATATCGTCTCGTTGGTGAGATACCCGACCTCGGCAATCCCCGGAATGGGAGGGACGCTGGCCCGCGCCCCGGTACATACGGCCGCCCGTTTGAAACAGAGCTTCTTTCCTTCCACTTCGACACAATCGGGACCGGAAAAGTGCCCCTCACCGATGAAGACATCCACCCCCAACTCGTCCCGGAAACGGCGGGCCGAGTCGTGGGAGCTGATCTCGGCACGCAGACGACGCATCCGCTCCATGACGGCTCCGAAATCAATGCTGATCCCGTCAGTATGTCGCACACCGAACGCACCTCCGGCCCGGGCATCGAAAATCGCCCGTGAGGCACGGATCACCCCCTTTGAGGGAACGCACCCCACGTTCAGACAGTCTCCACCCATAAGGTGACGCTCGATGAGGGCCACCTTCGCCCCCAACCCGGCGGCACCCGCGGCAGTGACCAGCCCGGCCGTGCCGGCGCCGATAACCACCAGGTTGTAGCGACCGATTGGCTCGGGGTTGACCCAGTCCGGCGGGTGAACATTGGCGACCAGTGTAGTGTTGTAGACGTCGTGCGGAAGCACATCAGGAATTATCGACATGGCCGCCACCTCCTCAATGCGCACTTTTCAGGTCGTTGCATTCCAATTGGAATCCGGGCAATCAAGTCGATTAATAGCACCGATGTTGTACGCATTCACCCAGAAGGCGACCTTTTCTTGTCGCGTCGTCGATCAAATCCCCTAAAAATCGATCTCCACCTGCAGCGAATCGAGAAATTTGTTAAAGGCCGTGAAAAGCTCCATGACGCCAAGGGCCTCAATGATCTCCGCATCCGTGGCTCCCGTCCGGCGCAGAGTTGCGAATTCCTCGTCCGATACCCTGAGTGGCGAGAAATTCGCTTTGCGGGCAAAGGCGATAAGAGCTTTCTCCTTTTCGCTGAAGTCGGCCTTGTCAAGATCATCCTCAATGGTCCTGATCTCGTTTGCGGAAACTCCCAGAGACCGTAAGGCACCAGTGTGAGCAGCCACGCAGTACGCACAGCTGTTGTCTCTGGAAACGAGAACGGCAATGGCCTGCTTGGTTTTCTGACTCAAGCTCCCCTCTGCCATGACACTCTTTACTTTGTTCCAGTTGGCCCGGAGCAGAGGAAGATGATGGGCGTACGTCTTGAACAGATTCGGCACCATACCGAAGGTCCCCTCTACTTCCGCAAAAATTGCCATTACTTCAGGCTCAACGGTACCTGCTTCGACAGACGCTATCCTTGCCATCTTCCCGTTCTCCTTTACCGGTTAGAATGAAAAAACCTACACTTGCAGATCAAGAGTGATCCTTAACGCGTCCAGACACTCCCGCATGGGACGTTCATCTTTTTTCAGTCGTGACATCATGATTCCACCTTCAACGGTGGCAATAATATGCTTTGCCAATGCGTCGTACCTGATATCGGTTCTGATCTGCCCTCTTTTCTGGGCTTCCGTTACTACTGACGCGACCCTGCTGATCCACTCATCAAAAACCTGGTCGATCATTCCGGCAAATTCCGGATCAGAGTCCCCCATCTCAAGGGCTGTATTGCCAAAGATGCAGCCTCCGACAAAGCCCGTAGCCAGATGTTTATCCAGCGCGCAACGGAAGAAATTATCTATACTGGCACCGGGATTATCACCTCCAAGCGCTCTGCCGAGAAACGCCATAAACTGGTCAGACGCATCCTTCAAAACTTCACATGCAATTGCCTCCTTTCCTGGAAAATGAAAGTAGATGCTTCCTTTCTGCATACCCGTGGCTGCAACCAGATCATTAATGGAAGTTGCGGTGAATCCCTTGACATTGAAGAGTTCACGCGCGGCCTCAAGAATTTTTGCTCGAGTCATTTCACCTTTGGTTTTCATAATGGCACCCTCAAAAAACCGACCGTTCGTTTTATTCTTCCATCTATTTCCTGATTGTCAAGGAGGACTATTCCGGTCGACTGACATTTCGACTACCGTTGCGGTGTGCCGCCTCCGGTCGAGGACTTAGAGCCTCAACAAGACCCGAAATGAGAGGGAGCTAAATGGAATGCGCGGTATACACCCCAGAAAAGGCCGATTGGAGACCCTGGAATCGGCTTCACCGACGACAATACGACTCTTTCACCAGCCGCGGCACGAGCACGAGTCTCGGAGCTACGTTCGAGGAAGCCGTATCCAAGATATTTGGATTGACATTGCATAGCGAGCTATGTATTTTTACATAGCTCGCTATCTTTTTTGGAGGAACCATGGAAACCAAAGTGGATAAAGATCTGTGTTACAAGCTGCATTATCTGGCCAGGCTGCTTATCGTCGAATTAAATGAAAAAATGAAACCGTACGGAGTATCGCAGGGACAACTTCCCGTACTTTGCTGCCTGGGGGAGCAAGGAGGACAGACGCAAACCGAGCTTTGTGAAAAAGTTCAGGTGGAACAACCCACTATGGCGAATACCTTGCGGCGCATGGAAAGGGACGGCCTCATCACACGAACAGCATGTGATCAGGACAAACGCCAATCCCGCATCTACCTGACTGAGGAAACCCGGCCGTCAGTTACCGCACTGCAGGAAAAGCGGGATGAAGTGATCGCCCAGATGACTTTGGAAATGTCACCAGAAGAACAGGAAATTCTTCACCGGCTCATTGACAGGGCAATAGATGCTTTGAAGAATCCGGAGCACAACAAATAAACAGAGGAGAAGAGGAATGAAATGCTATGACATTGTCGTTATAGGCGGCGGCCCAGGCGGGATAAATACGTCATTTTTGATGAAACAACAGGGAAAAACGGTAGCGCTGATTCAGGATGAACAGGAAAGCCTGGGGGGGACCTGCCTGAATCGAGGTTGCATGCCCACCAAGTCTCTGCTGAAGGCTGCCACGGCCTACCGCTACGCCAAGGAGGGGGCAAAATACGGCCTGAACTTCTCGGTCCCTCCGATTGATTTAAACCGGGTTTGTGCGGTGACCGATGAAGATCTCGACAAACTCCGTGCAGGTATTCAGGGGATGATTGACGGAGCTGAAATTTCCGTATTCCGCGGCCAAGGGTCATTTCAGTCGCCCCATGAAATACTCATCACCAAAGCAGACGGCGGCACCGAACTGATAGCTGGCGAGCAAATCGTCGTCGCCACCGGCTCACAACCGGTTGAACTCCCGTTTGCGCCTTTCGATGGGGAGTACATCCTGTCGAGTGACCAGATGTTGAAAAACAAGGTGCTTCCTGAAAAGCTGTTGATTGTAGGCGGAGGTGCATTGGGCTGCGAGTTTGCCACCCTGTACCATACGTTCGGCAGCGAGGTTGTTCTCGTTGAAGCCCAGGAGTCCCTACTGCCGCGGGAGGACAGAGAGGCCGGTCAAAAGCTTCAGGAGTCCTTTGAAGCACAGGGGATCAGAGTAAAGACCGGAACCGCGATCGAGCAGTTATCGACCGAAAACGGCAAGGTCACCGTGAAATACGGCAACAGCAGGGAAACCGTAACGGTTGACAAGGTACTGGTCGCCATCGGCCGCAAGCCGAATATTGGTGGCCTGAATCTGGAAGCAATTGGTGTAAGGACGGTACGGGGTGCTATCAGCGTAAACGCATTCACACAGACAAACGTCCCCCATATCTACGCAGTGGGAGACTCTACGGGTGGCTTGATGCTGGCCCATGCGGCAGAAAAGGAAGCCACAGTGCTCGCTCATAACATGCAATTGTCGAATAGCCTCCCGTTAGAGGAATCCACTGTTCCGCGAGTCGCTTTCTGCTCTCCGGAGGTAGCAGCGGTGGGAGTCAACGAAACAAACGCCGGAATCAAGGCATTCACGATGCCCCAGGTGCCGAATGGCCGATCAGTGGTCGACAAGGTCGACCCCGCATTCGTCAAGCTGTTTGTCGAGGAAGATTCGAACATCGTAGTCGGAGCGGTCATTATCGGAGAAGCGGCAACAGAGATGATTCACGAATTGGCATTGGCCGTGGAAAACCGCCTGACCGTGGGACAGATTGGCAAGGCGGTACATGTCCATCCGACACATTCGAAAAATATCGCATTGGCAGTGCGTCATTTAAACTAAAACAGCGGACATGACCTTCCCCCCATCATTCAGCCATTTGGAAGTTAGTGATTTGGCCTTGTTGGGGTAAAGAGTTGGCAAATTCTTCCGGCGTCAAATTGTTCAGCGAACTGTGCGGCCGGAATGTGTTGTAGTCCTTGCGCCATGCTTCGATCTTTTTTCTCGCGTCGTACAAGTCAATGAATACGTTCTCGTTGAGGCATTCCTCGCGCAGTTTGCCGTTGAAGCTTTCAATATAAGCGTTCTGTACCGGTTTCCCCGGCTGAATGAAGCGCAACCTTACTTTTTTCTCGTAAGCCCAGGCATCCATTGCCCTGCTTATGAATTCCGGACCGTTATCCACGGTGATGACCTTGGGCAGGCCACGGGTCGAAGCTAGTCGGTCCAGAACACGTGTGACCCGCAACCCCGGCAGAGAGTGATCCACCTCCAGTGCCGGGCATTCCTTGGTCAGGTCGTCTACGATGGTCAGCACACGGAACCGCCTGCCGTTCCACAGACTGTCGGAGACAAAGTCCATTGACCAGTGCTCGTTTGCCTGCTGCGGCCAATCCAGCACAACTCGAAGATGGCTGAGGCGTTTCTTCCGCTTCTTGCCACGTAGCGACAGCCCTTCTTCACGATAGAGCCGTTCTATCCGCTTGTGATTCACCTGGTGTCCTTCTCGTTGAAGCAGGACATGCAATCGCGGAGAACCGAATTTTCGCCGCTGCTCTGCCAGTTCTCGCAGTCTTATACGCAGTTCAGTATTCTTGTCCGGTTTCGGCTGGTACCGAAAACTGCTCCGGTCAAGGCACGACAGCTTACAGGCCCGCCGCTCGCTGATGGAGTAGGATTGCCGCAGGTACTCCACAACGTGCCGTCGTGCAGCGGGTGCTACCACTTTTTTGAGACGACGTCTTTGAGAATCTTGTTGTCAAGCAGGGCCTCGGCAAGCATCTGCTTGAGCTTGCGATTCTCGTCTTCAAGCTGTTTAAGGCGTTTGGCGTCGGAGACATCCATCCCGCCATACTTCTTGCGCCAAGTGTAGAAGGTGGCATCGCTGACGCCGTGCATTCGGCAGAGGTCTACGACCTTCATGCCAGCTTCTGCCTGCTTCAGGATGCCAATGATCTGTTCTTCAGTGAATCGCTTTGCTTTCATGTCTAGTCTCCTTCGGAAGGTTCTAGACCGAAATCACTAAGCTTGCAATGGTTCAGTTTCTGGGGGGAAGGTCAAGGGTGAGGCCATTCAGCGGAAACTTTAGTAATCGGTTGAGGCCTCGTATGCCAGTACCTGATGTTGTGAGCACACCGTCCAATGAGCCATATCGCAAAAATGGCAAACGATGCAATGCTTACCTTTAAAAGGATTGGAATGACTCCCGATACGACAAGAGAGATAACTGCAACCGAAAGGGTCCAACGGGCAACGGAAGTATTGGTCCGGACCTCGTCATTACAGGTATTCAAGTTTTGAGTCGTAGTAGTCATTGAAAGCCTCCTTTATTAATAACGGCGCGTAATTATGGACCAAACACCTTCCGCAGTACGTTGGCCACGTTCACAGCACTACTGAAGAATACCGCGACGGCATGTCCGACATCGGAAGCGATGCTACCAACACCAATAGGCCGTTCCTCCTCAGTTTTTGCCTCATCTCCAGCAACAGCCTTCTGGTCCTGCCCCTCTGCTGGTTCTGCCGGCTTCAGATCCTTGACAACATCCAGTTTCGTACTGGAATCAAGGGAAGGAGCAGATATTTTCGCGTAAAATTTATTAAGCCCCACCGGCTCGGCAGCTATGGCGGCCTGCGCAACCAAGATCGTAACCAGGGCACTAAGCAACCTTCTCCTCACGCTATCCCTCCTCCTACCCAGCCTTAACAGCAATCAGATGCATAAAATGGCTGATTGTTCCTGAAAGGATTCATATAACCTTATTTATTTTACACTTTATACGTGCATTTGCAAACACAATGCTCTTTTTGAGTGGTGGTAGCCGTAAAATATTGTTTGTTATAGTTTCGCGATGGAAAATGCCATAATAACGAGCAAAGAAATAGGGCTAGCCATCAGGAGGCGCCGAAAGGAATTGGGAATTAGCCAGGAACGGCTAGCAGAGATCCTTGAGGTTTCGTATCAGCAAATTCAACGCTATGAAAATGGCACGAACAAGTTAAATATTGAGAATATTCAGGTAATTGCTCGCGCGCTTTCTGTTCCGATTACATTCTTTCTTAGAACCGACATACAGGCTATGGGGGCTAGTACAGCTTCCCTCCCTTCCGATGAGAAGACTCTACTCGAAATTTTCACCAAAATTTCAAGTACTGAAGACAAGCGTTTGGTTATAGCCTTGGCTCAACTGGCCGCGAGGAAACGTTAATACGATCCGATTTCACAAAAAAGGGGGGTGGGAATCAAAAGATTCCCACCCCCCTTTTTTCGTCGGTGAGTTTCGAACAGGGCCCGTAAGGCTCCAGTCCCACTCACATCAATTGGTGTCATAAAATGCCGATTGACAGCCTATACCCGGCATGACCCGTTAAATGCACATTTTGTTACCAACACTAGACATCTCGTTCTGTTAGTTCCCTTCCAATATTATTATCTTGGAATGTAATAAGCAATCTTTCGCGGGTCGGAATGCCCTTTGTCTTCAATTATTTCTTCGTTGCTCCAGCCTTGAGCCTTCAGGTGTTGCGCGTCCCAGTGCCGGTCGGCATGGGAATGGAGCAGATTTTCCTTCGTCCCGCCGCACTTCTGTTGGGCATCGCCGTACCGATCACGCCCTTCCTTTAATGTGTATCTGTCGGGAATGATCGACATGTGTTGTTTGTGCTCTGCCTTGTGGTCCAGGATATAATTCCTTACTCGGTCAACAGCGGCCCTGCGTGCACCATTGAAGATTTCGGCAGCACGATTGCGACCCCCTTTAGCGCCCTGCACGATAAGATACTCCTTGCCGTCCTGTACCAATTCAAGGCGGTCGCGGAAGGTGGGACCGTAGCGTTCGGTCAGTTGTCGGACCGTGACTGGCTGCAGAGGGCCGCACTTATGCGTGGCAAAATACTTGCCGTCTACTTTTGTGAGGACATCCTGCGATCTGATCCGCTCCTGCTCGCGCAGGCCAAACGCCAACCCCAACTCGGCGGCGGCGCCGATCCACTCAGCCTTCTCTTCCATGCGGGACTGAAAAGCAGCCCGTTCAACTTTCCAGTCCTCAGGGAACGCAATAGGACGTTCGAGATCCTTGCGGGAGACCCTGAGGCCATAGGAGGCGTAGTCCCGCAGCATGTGCTCCTTGCCGACCACGACTAACACCTTCCTGAATTGACCCAGTATATCTTTTACGGACTTGTCCGTGAGCGGCCGACCAGTGTGTTCAGATACATACCTGTTCTGAAGAAAATCGACGAAACGGTCGACGTGGGGCATCTTCATGCCATTGCCGGCAAAGCTCTTCAGCCCCTCGTATTTGCGCATGTATTCTCCAGCTCTATCCAGAGCTTCGTGGAATTTTTTTGCCGTTCCCTCGGCCATCGTGTGTTTACTACTAGACATATACTCGGCGCGAAACTCCGCCTGTGGTGTCCTGTAGACCTTACCTGAAGGCCCGCCTGGTTTCGGAGGCGGCACAACAGTCTGTGCCGAGTGTACCTTTCCATCCTTGCCGCGAATCCTTACCTTTACTTTCGCCATGTTACACCTCCTTTTCCGTGGGATATCAGGGCAGATGACCCAGGCCCAGCGCCCATGTAGATGGGCGTTCGGCTCACATCACCTCTTTCGATATCGTAGAGTGGTATGCAAAATCCCCTTCAGGACCCCTTAGTTACTCACCCAGCGGTGAGACCTCGGGCACGGTGAGACGCCCTCTCAAGCGTCGAGTCTTTTGACCCCGTGATTGCCGCTCCCCTTTAACCCAAGTCGGATAGGGGCCGTATTTCTACGGCGCGCGTGTTACAGGCGGACAGTGAGGATTCTCCGGGCGCAGTTCCCGAGCTCATCATTCCGGTGGTGGAAATCATTGCTTCGGACAATCGCGGCTCTTTGTGAACGGCTCGTAAAAGCCCGTCAGTGGCCGCCTCGCCCCCGGCGCTCTTTCCCTTCGCAGTCAGGAACAGCGCTTCGGGTATGCCGAAATTTCGCCTCCGATCGGCATGTTGCTGGCGCCAAGGGCTTATATGTAATCACCAACGCTGTTCCTTGCCGGCTCCGGTGAAAGAGCGCCGGGTCCCGGCTCGCTCAAAGCTGACGGTGTTAGTGTCGATTAAAGTAGAAGGTGGAGTGGGAGGAAGTCCGAAAGGGCGGAACCGGAACCGATTCCCAGCTTGACGCAATCTATCGCGCCAACAATCCGCTTTGGTGAGGGGGTTTGCAAGACAAGTGAACTACTGCTCGGGACTACGGCACGCTTCCGTACCCACTTGGCATCAAGTCCAACTGAATCGACCCACGCGGATCAGACCAAGGGCATGCATTACCCCGTAGCGGTCTTAATCCATTTTTATTCAGGCTCTTGTTCTCAGTATGATTGGAGAGAAAAATGGAGAGAGGACACCGGTAGGGTGAGTGTTTGCGGCACAGGGACACACCGACAAATTGGCGTGTATGCGTGACGGGAGAGTGGACCCGCTAGGTTCGTCGAAGACAAGACCTGGCGAGGATAGATCCAACCAAGCTACCATCCAGCGGGAACAAGGGAGTGAAAAAGCAGCCATGGATGGTTGGATACCTGCCAAATGTTCCATTGTTCCAGAAACCGGTGACCAGGACCGGTGTGTCCTCCGCCTGAAAGGCCGAGGAGTGCCCACGAATGGACAAGTAGTATTTATCATATCGGCGCCACGGACGAAAACTTGAGTGAAAAATGCAAAATATTTTTCGCCTCAATTTCACCCTACCTACGGCAAGCGCTTCCAACTTCTTAAAGACAGTCACCTCGTTTCGTTTCGGGCCAACACCGTCAATCTCTCTGTTTACGCTACTTCGTGCGGTTTTGTCTGCCCGGTTTGTCATTTTCTCGGTAGGAGCTGTATTCCCCGCGATGAGGACCGACCGATGAGTACCCGGACACTTCTCACTATCGAATCTTTTGCGGAAAAGCTGGGGATCAGCCGTTCAACGGCCTATTCCTGGCTTGCCGACGGGAAGCTTGTCGTCGGCCGCCACGTGGTCCGGATCGGCCGAGTGGTGCGCGTTGTGTGGGATGATGATCTCCTTGCCCATCTGCTGGCCATTTCCGTTGACGAGGCCGAAGAGTTGCGCCCTCAATGCAAGCGCAACGGCAAGGGAGGGCGCAACCGGCTCGCCATTGATCCCAATCTGCTGGAAAGCCTCTGATAATCGGGCTATACTTCTTCCTGGACGGATACCACAAGGGAAGGAGGTTCGAAAGGAGTTGTACCAATGGCAGGAAGCTATGCCGCGCTTAACCGGGAAGTTTTTGACAATCCAAAGAAATACGAAGGACGCATCGCCCGCAAGGGCGGGTCGAAGAAGCTCTATCTCGATTTTTTCTATCACGGAATCCGGATAGAGCGGTCTACCGGGATGGACGATACTCCACTCAACCGAGCGAAAGTCGAAAAGCTGCTTGCTGCGATCCTGGAACAAAAAAAACTTGGCACCCTGGAATTCGCCAAGCTCTTTCCCGGGGCAAGCGAGGAGGAAAAGGCCTTCCATACCCGGCTGGAGCATCGCGAATATGCTCCTGACGCGCGGGGTATTACCTTTGGCGACTATGTGACGAGGTGGTACGGGACCATCTGGCCCAATTTCCCCTCCCACACCAAACGGGAGGATTACCGCAGCGCCATCGACTACTGGCTCCTCCCCTACTTCGGCCAGAAGTCGTTTTTCCACATCACGGGCATCGAGATGCAGAAGTTTCTGGCCACCCTGAAGCACCGGGCAGGGCCGAAAGTGGGGGAACCGCTCTCCCGCGCAAGGGTGGTCAATGTGCTGCAGGTGTTCAAGACCATCTGGAACGATGCCGTCGAGGAGCACCGGTGGACCCTGACCGACCCGTGCCGGTCGCTGAAAAAGCATCTCCCCAAGAAAAGGAAGAAGGTGGTCGAGGTCTTCCGCTTCCACGAGTGGGGGGCCATCATCGAGGCGATGGAGCTGTACTACCGGCCGGTGGCAAAACTGATGGTTCTGACCGGGATGATTGCCTCGGAGCTTGCCGCCCTCAAGAAGACCCACATCCGGGACGGTTTCCTGTACGTGGAGCAATCCATCGTCCGGGGCGAGGAGTCGGATTCCCTGAAAACCGAATACCGACAGCGGCGCATTCCCCTCACCAGGGCCATCACTGGAATTCTGGAACAGGCGACGACAATTGCCACGGGGGAATATCTCTTCACGATGGAGAACGGGGCGACCTTCACCGCCGAAAAATTCCAGCGCCGGGTCTGGACCAGGGCACTAGCCAAGGCAGGAGTCAAGTACCGAAAACCCTACACGACCCGTCATACCTTTGCGGCGTGGGCTCTTGCCATCAGGACTGACCAGAACCGGGTGGTGAACCTCATGGGGCATGCGAGCAAACAAATGATTTACGAGGTGTACGGCAGGTATGTTGAGGGGCTGGAAAAGGACCGGCTGAAGATTCTCGCCTACTTCGGCAGGGACTTCAAACGAGGCAGCTAGAGAAAAACCCCGGCCACCTGCGAAAGTTCCTGCGAAAGCCGGGAAAGAAAAAAAGGAATCCCAAAGGATTCCTTTTAGTTAGCTGGAGCGGGAAACGGGATTCGAACCCGCGACCTTCAGCTTGGGAAGCTGACACTCTACCACTGAGTTATTCCCGCTCAATTGAGAAGAACTATTTAGCCCATGGGCTCTTCCGTTGTCAACTGTTTTTTCCTGAGAAACGCGACGGCGGCATCCCGGTTGCAAACAAGTCCCATGGTCTGACTCTCGCGGAGCATTTCGAGTGCTGCGCCCACGGCCTTCCCGCGTGGAATGTGGAGGAGGGATATGATTTCATCGCCGTTGAGGAGCAGAGCTTTTCCCCGGGGGATGTATGATTCCATCCAGTAAGTGACGAATTCCCTACAGAGGCGCTCTGCGATGAGGCCATTCGCAAGGGCCAGCAGCGGCAACTCGGGGCCACCCGGCTCCCGTTCGTCGAAAAAACGGTACCGCTTGCGGAGGTAGTGATCATCTTCCGTCTCGCGAAATGCTGCTGTGTCAAGTCGGCAGAATATCTTCAGCAGGGCCTGGGCAGCCTTGCCGTGTTTCAACCGCCCGCTCGCCGTCTCCGGCTCGATGCCGAGACAGGAAAGCCACGAGGCGAGTTTCATGAGGGCAAGCCGTGTGATGCCCTGCTGGATCTCGCCTGACAGTCGCTCACTCACCGTACACGCATGGTCGCCGAGCAGCGCATCGAGGGAACTGCTCAGTACTTCGAGGCGGGTGATGCGCTCGCTCCCCTCCTGTAGCACCACATGAGTCGGCTGGCCCTCTTTCCACGGAACGATTGAACCGAAAACGCCGGCAACCGCCATTTCCTGCAGCATCCGCCCGGCACCGTCAGGCTGCAGGGCCTGGAACAGCTCATCCCTGATCCGCTCACCCGAGACATTGCTCAGATACGCGGCATGGGTGGGAATAGCGGCACGCGTCGCGTCATCAATGGGAAAACCGAGCACGGCGGCGAAGCGAAAGGCCCGCACGAGACGCAGGGGATCGTCGGCAAAGGCGCGGTCGGCGCACATCCTGACAATCCGGCGATGGATGTCGGTTTCCCCCTCGAGTGGATCAAGGAGCACGATCTCTGTGGCGAGGGAAACAGCGAGGGAATTGATGGTAAAGTCCCGTAGCGTCAAGTCTTCGACGATTCCCGTCCCTCGCAGCGGTGCGAAGTCGAAGGTGGCGGCATCCGGCAGGTTCCGGGTGATGACCCGGGCGTGCCCCCGCTCCTCGTCGAGCCAGAAGAAGCTTCCATGCGTGCGCTCGGCAAAGTCCCGGGGTATTTCCCTCCACCCGCCGGACAGGGCGATGTCGATATCGCGCCCTTCCCGGCCGAGGAAAAGGTCACGCAGGCAACCTCCCACCACGTAGGCATCCACGCCGCGGGCAGTCGCCAACTCGCGGACGAGGGGCAATCCACGTCCGCTGAGAAATTTCGCAAGATCGGGCTTCATGGAGCAAGCTTATCGCCATCCCCGGGGGCGGGCAACAAAAAAGCCCGCACAGGGCGGGCTTTCGCTTGAATCATGTCTCATGGGGGGTCAGACCGCAACTCCCTTTTTCATGGTCATCAGCATCTTTTCAGCAACATCACTCGCCTTGACCTGATACTCACCAGAAGCAATCTGTGCCTTCAGCGTCTCCACTCGTTCGACGCGAATATCCGGAAGCTTCTGGAGGGCCTCATTGGCTTTGGCGAACCGTTCCACATTGCGGGAGAGTTCGACGGTGTCTCCCTTGGCGCCGGCGTCCACTCCAAACTTCTTAGAAGACGCAGCCGCATCACCCTTACCGGGACCGACAACTGAAGCTAACGTTTTATCGTCGATTTTCATGGCGCTCACAGCCTCCATGGCCTCCGTGCTGTTTTCTATTTATACACTATATCGTCACGACTCGAAAAAAACTTTAGAAAAAAATGACACGGGGCAAAAAAAATTTCACTCAAACCCCCCATTTCGGGTCAATTTACCGACACGATTCAGCTCTCCCCAAGTGATGTGCCCATCCCCTCGCCGGTCAGCAGTGTGCTAACTGGTTAAATTATCGGGATTGACTGTCTTGACGTTTGCCGCTAGAGTGAAATGAGCTTAACACCATCACGAGCCGGACAGACATTACCACCATGGGAACTTTTAACAACCTCCATTCTGCATCCTACCTCGCTCCCACCCCCCGTGCGTCGAGCGAAGAGGTTCGTTCGACACGGCGCCGGGTGCTGCGTGATGCGGCGCTCCGTTCCCTCCTGGAAGCGCTGCCCGATTATGTGCTTATCCTGAACCACGAACGCCAGGTAGTGGCTGCCAACAGCCGGTTGCTCAGCGCCTTTGACCTGGAGGATATCGAAAAGATCATCGGCAAGCGCCCCGGCGAGGTTCTGGGCTGCATCTTTTCGTCGAGAGGTCCGGCCGGATGCGGAACTTCCCCCAATTGCCAAGCCTGCGGTGCCTTCATCTCGATTCTCGAGAGCCAGCAACTGAGGGAGCAGAATTGCCAGGAATGCCGGATCACCCTGAATCGAGAGGGAAGCAGGGTCTCCCTTGATCTGGAGGTGATCTCGAATCCGGCCCAGGTCGACGGCCTCCCCCTGACGGTCTGCATCATCCGCGACATCAGCGACCAGAAGCGCCGAAACGTTCTGGAACGGGTCTTCTTTCACGATGTAATCAATACTGCCGGGGGGATTCACGGCATCGCCTCGATGCTCGCCCAAAGCGACGGGCTCCCGCGCGACAAGGAACTGCAGTACAAGGAGTGGATGGTTCAACTCTCGAACCGACTGATCGACGAGATCAATCATCAGCGGAAACTGCTGGCGGCGGAGCGGGGTGAGTTCAAACCCGATCCCGGCATGGTGGATGTGCCGGAGTTGCTGCGGGAAGTGCATGCGCTTTACGTGAACCATGACATTGCCGACGGGCGCATGCTCATTATCGGCCCAACCTCCGACTGTCTCCTGGTGAGCGACGCCGCGATCCTGCGGAGGATACTGGGGAACCTGGTGAAAAACGCCCTGGAAGCGTCAGCGCGGGGAGAAACCGTGACGCTGGCGGGGGCCGATCATGGCGAGACGGTTACGTTCACCGTTCACAACCCGGGAGTCATGTCGCCGGAAGTGCAGCTGCAGGTCTTCCAGCGCTCCTTCAGCACCAAGGAGGGGACGGGACGGGGGATCGGCACCTATAGCGTGAAACTGTTCGGCGAGCGGTACCTGAAGGGAACGGTCGGCTTCACAAGCCGTGAGCCGGACGGGACCACCTTCTTCATCTCGACCCCGAAGCACTTCGCCTGACGAGCCTCACCCCGCGCGGCCGGCATCGAGCCGCCTGAAGTACTCCCCGCGACACCAGTTCTCCACCGCTACCATCGCCCGAAACGCCTCGCCGAAATCATCCTCACCCACGGTAAACACCCCATGGCCGTAGACGATCGCCCTGCGCGGCCCCGCAATGACAGGGGGTACCCGCTTCGCCAGCCCGCCGGCGCCGATCTCGCCCGCCACCACCGGGGTGTCGCCAAGGAACCGGACCTTGTCGCAATCTTTCCAGCAGTCGGTTACCGGACAGTGCCGGTCCTCGCACTCCATGCTCATGATGACGGCGAACTTCGGATGTCCGTGGAGAATGGCCGCCCCCCCGAAAGTTCGTAGATGCGCCGATGCGCCAGCAGTTCGCTGGAGGCGGTGATGCCAAAGGTGGAGGAGTTGTCCGTCGGCACCGGATCGATGCAGCCGTCGAGGGCATCGAGGCTGGCGGCGGTCTGGGAGATGTAGATTTCCTCGCCGGAGCAGTATGAAATGTTGCCGAAAAACGAGTCCACCAGTCCCCGCTCCACCGTGTAGCGGCCAACGGCGGCGATTTCCGCCAGTATCTCGCCGCGGCCGGAGAGCGGCCCCTTTCGGAAAGCGAGCCCCTCGGAAGTCAGGGGGTGGAGCCAATGCTTTCTGAATTCGGCGAATGCCTCTTCTTCGCCGGCGATGACAAACCCGTGGTGGAACAGGTCCTGAAGATATTTGACAAAGGTGGAGTGGAAGACCGACGAGTAATTGATGTAGGCCTGCTCCACAGTGAGGGCGCCGCTCGCCACGATCCCGATTCCCTCGACGACCACCCCTTTCCGGTTGCCGAGAAGCTTCGCAATGACGGCTGCCGGGTCGTCTCCCAGCTCCTGCCGGCGCACGAACGGAATATCGTGGAGAAAGGTGCGGGTCTCCGTATCGCGGGGGACGATGCACCACTCCCCCACCGGCGCCCGTGCCACGAGGAAGTCGGCAAAGGGGAGTGACGGACGGGCCACCACCATGCCGAGACAGGTGAGCTGGCGGAGCAGGTCGCCGGCGAGTTGCGCCAGCCGGGGAGTGCCGCCGGAGATGATGACATCGTCCTGGGCGGCAATGGCGATCTCCCCCGGCAGGGCCGAACGGTCGGTGACAAGCTTATCGATAAAACGGACAATATGATCATGCATATACTTACCTAAGTACTACCTCACCATATATCATGGCTGTTTTGCGAGGAAATCCGGATCGGCAAAGATCCCGTTCGGCGTGAGTCCCCGGATACGGTAGTACTTCTGGAGCTCTTCGGCGAAGCGCGGCCGATCGACGGGGAGGATCTCGATCCCCTCGCCGCTGGAGCCGGCCTCGACAAAAAACCGTTCCGGCAGGATGTCGTCCTTCGCGTCGAAGCCGTTGACGCAGTTGTAGAACCGCTCGGTGAGATAGATGCGGCGGCCGATTTCCTTCAGCGACTGGGGCGAATAATCGATGCCGGTGGTGGCTGCCAGGAGTTCGGCATACTCTTCCAACGTGGCACCGAAGAACGAGAACTTGCACGCCACCAGCGAATCGATGGCGGCGTTGGTGTCCTCGGCGATGGCAATGATCCGCGCCTTGCCCGAGAAGGAGAAGCGGTCGGTGGCGATCGGCTTGCGCAGGATTTCATGGGAAACGGGATAGGCCCGCAGGTGGCACCCTCCCCGGTTGCTCGTGCAGTAGGCGAGCGCCATGCCGTAGGCGCCGCGGGGATCGTAGGCGGGGAGCTCGAGCCCCTTGACGCTCATGGAGAGCTCGGGACGTCCCAAGGCCTCTGTCACCCGGCGGGAGCCGAGCGCCAGAAGGTCGCCGTCGCCGCGGCGGAAGGCGATGTCAGCAAGAAGCCGCTGCACCTCGTCCCCGTCCGGGAAGCGCCCCCGTGCCTCACCCCAGGCGGAAAGGGTGGCGGCGGCCGAAATGGTATCGATGCCGAGCTCGTTGCAGAGGGTGTTCGACTTCACGATGGCGGCAAGGCTCGCGATGCCGTTCAGGGCGCCGAAATGGGAGACGGTCTCGTACTCGGGGAGGTGCTCACCCTGGGGGGTGCTCTTCTTGCACTGGATGGGACAGCCGTAGCAGCCGTCCTTCCTCGCCTGGTACTCGCGCCGGATGGCTGGTCCCGAGTAGTTGCCGGACGCCTCGAAGACGGTGCCGCGAAAATTCTCGGTTGGGGCCATCCGACGCTGGCGCATGAGATCCACCAGCGCCGGCGTGCCGTACTCGGCAATCCCGAGCTCGCCGAATATGACGGGGGAAGCCCGAAACAGGCGCATCACATCCTGCCGCGCCGTGTCGAAGCGCTGACGGTCAGCAATGCCAGTGGTTCCGTCACCATCGACGACCACCCCCTTCAGCCCCTTGGCTCCCATGACCGCCCCGAGGCCGCCCCGCCCCACCGAGTTCCCCTCCCCCATCATGATGTTGGCGAAGAGGACGCCATGCTCGCCGGCCGGCCCGATGGCCGTCACACTCCCCCGCTCGGCCAGGGCGGCGACGGTTTCGTGGACAGTCCTCCCCCAGAGGTTCGGAACATCGAGAATCTCGGCGCCAGCCGGTGTCACGGCGATGGCAACGGGGGTCGCGCTGCGGCCGGTGACAACCAGGGCATCGAGCCCCGCGGCCTTGAGGCGCCAGGCGAAGCGCCCCCCCGCGGAACAGTCGTAGATGGTCCCCGTGAGTGGCGAGCGCGAGACGACCGTCAGGCGTGCCGCCGTGGGGGCCTGCGTACCGCAGAGGGGGCCGACGGAGAAGATGAGGGGCATCTCGGGAGCCAGCGGATCGAGGTGATGGCACCCCCGCATGAGGCGCACCCCGAGCCCCCTCCCCCCGAGATAGGCATGAAGCAGGTCGGCGGGGAGCTTTTCCCGCCAGCTCCGCCGCCGCGCCAGATCAACGTATTGGATGATTCCCGTCCAGCCAGACATATACTTACCCTCTTACCCTGCCAGCATCGGAAGATTCAGAAGCTCCGGAAAGTTCGTTATCCGGAAGTCGGCGCCGGCAAGCTCCTCGGCAGCGCCGTATCCCCAGGTGCATCCGACGGTCGTTACCCCGGCACCATTCCCTGCGGCAATATCGTTGATGCTGTCCCCCACCATGGCAGCCCTGTTGGCATCGACGCCGAAATCGGCAAGAAGCTTCAGGACCGGTTCCGGCGACGGCTTGCGCTGCGGCAGGGAATCGGCCCCCAGGACCGCATCGAAGTAGCCGTCAACCGCAAGGATGGTGAGGACCTCCCGACAGAGGGCGACGTTCTTGTTGGAAACGACCGCCATCCGCGTGCCGCAGGCTCGGAGCAGATCGAGAGTCTCCCGCACCCCGGGATAGAGGACGGTCCGCACGGCGATGTTGCGGTGATTGTAGTCGATGAAGAGGAGAAGCGCCCGTTCGATCTCGGCTTCGCCGGCGCCGGGAAGCGCCCGTTCCACAAGGCGGCGCGCCCCCTGCCCCACGAGGAGGCGGACCTCCTGCTCGGCAAGCGCAGGCCGGTTGAAGATGGTCAGCATGTGGTTGGTGGCGTCGGTCAGGTCGGCAAGAGAATCGATCAGGGTTCCGTCGAGGTCGAAGATGATAAGGTCGGTGCGATGGGGCACGGTCAACTCCCGGCAAGTGATCAACCTCTCAACTATAATGCCATTTCCGGCTCTGCCGCAATAAGAAAAGCCCGTCCGGCGGGACGGGCCCTCCTCCTGGCACGTGTGGGTCAGTACTCCTTCAGGTTGCTGAATTCTCCCCACGCCAGGTAGGTCTGGGGGGATTCGACGAAGGAGTAGATGTTCTCCACGATGCTCAGATGCCGTCTTTCCTCTTCTGCCAGCGCGAGAAGGAGCTTTTTCGTCGCATCGTTTTCGGCCGTGGCGGCCAGCTCTTCGTAGAAGCGAACACTTTCCTCTTCCTCTTTCACCACGTGACGGTAGCCGTCGGGATCGTCCTTCAACTCGGCCATGAGGTTACGCTTGCCAAGGAGGGGCCGGAAAGCGCATGCCGCATCGTCCACGGCCCTGAATGCGGCAGCGGGAGTATCGCTCTCCTCTTTCATCCTTTCCAGGGCATCGTGGTGCTCCGCTTCGGCCGACGCCAGCAGGGAAAAAATGTTCTTCAGTTCGGGAACCGGCGCCGCCTCCGCCAGCTTCTCGTAATGAGTCCTGGCTTCCTCTTCCATCTTGAGCGCACAATCGAAGACGTTCATAAAACTGCCCCCTTTCCTCTCAGTCGCGCGACGAGGCGCTATCTACTGTAATTATACTCCTCCTTGGCGCGCCCGGCGTCACGGAAGGCCGTCATCGGCGACAAAAAAAGGACGCCGTCTCCGGCGTCCCCTCGTACTGGACCGTTGTCCCTCGTCCTCATTCCCACTCGATGGTGGCGGGAGGCTTCGAACTGATGTCGTACACCACCCGGTTGACCCCCTTCACCTCGTTGATGATCCGGCTGCTGATCCGGGCCATGTCATCGTAGGGGAGCGGGTACCACCCGGCGGTCATGAAATCCTTGGTCTCCACCGCCCGCAGCGCCACAACGTACTCGTAGGTGCGTCCGTCCCCCATGACGCCGACGCTCTTCACCGGGAGGAATACCGCGAAGGCCTGGCTGATCTTGTCATAATGCCCGGCGGCGTAAAGTTCCTCGATATAGATGGCATCGGCCCGGCGGAGGATGTCGGCGTACTCCTTCTTCACCGCGCCGAGGATCCGCACGCCAAGCCCCGGCCCCGGGAACGGGTGGCGCCAGACCATCTGGTGCGGCAGCCCCAGTTCCTCGCCGATGGCCCGCACCTCGTCCTTGAAGAGCTCCCGCAGGGGCTCCAGAAGCTGAAGCTTCATGTATTCGGGGAGCCCGCCGACATTGTGGTGGCTCTTGATGTTGTGGGCCTTGCCGGTCTTGGCACCGGCCGACTCGATGACGTCGGGATAGATGGTCCCCTGGGCAAGCCATCTCGCATCCTCGATCTTCGTCGACTCCTCCTCGAAGATCTCCACGAAGAGGTTCCCGATGATCTTGCGCTTCTTCTCCGGATCGGCCTCGCCGGCCAGGGCCGAAAGGAACCGCTCCTCGGCATCCACCCGGATCACCTTTACCCCCAGGTTCTCGGCAAAAGTCGCCATCACCTGGTCACCCTCGCCGAGGCGGAGAAGACCGTTATCGACGAAGACGCAGGTAAGCTGGTCGCCAATGGCACGGTGGATGAGGGCCGCCGCCACCGACGAGTCGACCCCCCCCGAGAGGCCGAGGATCACCCGGTCGCTCCCCACCTGGCTCCGGATCCGGGCCACGGCGTCTTCGATGATCTGGCCGGGGGTCCATCTGCCGGTGCAGCCGCAGACCTTCCGGACAAAGGTGTCGATCAGCAGTTCGCCGCGGGGGGTATGGTTCACCTCGGGATGGAACTGCACGCCATAGAGACGGCGGGAGACGTCTTGGATGGCGCAGACCGGGGCGTTGGCGGTCTCGGCCACCACCTCGAATCCGTCGGGGACCCGGGAGACGTGGTCACCGTGGCTCATCCAGACCGGGCTCTTCCCTTCGACAAAGAAGCCGTCGAAGAGCGAACCGGGGGTACCGCAGGTCAGGAGATCGGCATGGCCGAACTCCCGCTTCCCGGCCGCCACCACCTCGCCGCCGAAATGGCGGCTCATGAGCTGCATGCCGTAGCAGATCCCGAGCACCGGCACTCCCAGCTCGAAGAGCTCCTCGGCCACGGCCGGCGCCCCCTCCTCGTAGACCGACTTCGGACCGCCGGAGAGGATGATCCCCGCGGGGGAGAAGGCGCGGATCGCCGCCAGCTCCATGTCGAAGGGGTGGAGTTCGCAGTAGACATGGGCCTCGCGCACCCGCCGGGCAATGAGTTGGGTGTACTGGGAACCGAAGTCGAGAATAAGGATCTTTTCGCTGTGGATGTCGATGCTCATCGAACGTTTTCGACCCGGTAGTTCGGGGCCTCCTTGGTAATCATGACGTCATGGACGTGGGACTCCTTGAGCCCCGCACCGGTGATGCGGATGAAGCGCCCCTTCTCCTGAAGCTCCTTGATGCTGTGGCTGCCGGTGTACCCCATGCCGGCCCGCAGGCCGCCCATGAGCTGGTGGACGTTGGCCCCCAGCGGGCCCCGCAGCGGCACCATCCCCTCGATCCCCTCGGGAACGAGCTTCACCTCGCTCTCCACGTCGCTCTGGAAGTAGCGGTCCTTGCTCCCCTGCTTCATGGCGCCGATGGAGCCCATGCCGCGGTAGCTCTTGTAAGCCCGCCCCTGGTAGAGGATGGTGTCGCCCGGCGACTCCTCGGTGCCGGCGAAGAGGGAGCCGATCATGATGACGTCGGCCCCGGCGGCAACCGCCTTGGTGACGTCGCCCGAATACTTCACCCCGCCGTCGGCGATGAGGGGAATGTCATACTTGCGGGCGACCTTAGCACACTGGGCGATGGCGCTGATCTGAGGAACGCCGACCCCGGCCACGACGCGGGTGGTGCAGATGGAGCCAGGGCCAATCCCGACCTTGATGGCATCGACGCCGGCCTTGATGAGGGCCTCTGCCGCCTCGGCGGTGGCGATGTTGCCGGCGATCAGCTCAATGCCGGGGAAGTTCGCCTTGGCGGCCCGGATGGCGTCGAGAACCCCCTGGGAGTGGCCGTGGGCCGTGTCGACCACGATCACGTCGACCCCCGCCCTGAGGAGGGCGTCGACCCGGGCCTCCATGTCGCCCGAAGGACCGACCGCCGCGCCGACCCGCAGACGCCCGAGGGCGTCCTTGCAGGCGTGGGGATACTTCCTGACCTTCTCGATATCCTTGATGGTGATGAGCCCTTTCAGGTTCTTCTCCCCATCCACCACGAGGAGCTTCTCCACCCGGGTGTTCTTCAGGTGTTCCTTCGCCTCTTCAAGGGTGGTGCCGACCGGTACGGTGACGAGGCGCCCCTTGGTCATGCGGGCCGAGATCGGCAGATCGAGATTGGTTTCGAAACGGAGGTCCCGGTTGGTGAGAATGCCGACCAGTTTCCCCTTGCTATTGGTTATGGGAACGCCCGAGATCCGGTATTTTTCCATGATGGCCAGGGCCTCATGGATTTTCTGGGTAGGGCGCATGGTGATCGGGTCCACGATCATGCCGGATTCGCTCTTCTTGACCTTGTCCACCTCCATCGCCTGCTCCTCGATGGTGAGATTCTTGTGGATGATGCCAAGCCCCCCCTCGCGCGCCATGCAGATGGCGGTGCGGGCCTCGGTGACCGTATCCATGGCGGCCGAAACAAGCGGAATGTTGAGGGGAATGTTCTTGGTGAGGCGGGAGGAAAGGTTTACGTCGCGCGGGAGTACCTGGGAATGGGCGGGAACGAGGAGAACATCGTCGAAGGTCAGGCCTTCCGGAATCGTTTCATCTAGCATCGCGGACTCCTTTGTCAATTACTATCTAAATATTAACCGAAAAGACTAACGGAGGGGTGGCGCAGAGTCAAGCCAAAAGGAATTAAAGATCATTACTTCGCAGCAGGCTCTAAAACCCGTGACCGGCACCGTCAGAGCGGTGGCCGGTCACGGTTCCCGGATCAGCGGGGGATGAAGTCTCCCGTCATCCCCGGCAGGGCCGCAACGATGAGCCGCACGGCATTCTCGAGATCGGAGAGGGAAAGGAGTTCCACCGGGGTATGCATGTAACGAAGCGGGATCTTGACCAGGGCAGTGGCAACGCCACCGCGGGAGATCTGCATCACGTTGGCGTCGGTGCCCGAGGCGCGGGGGATGCCGGTATACTGCACCGGAATCCCTTCGCGTCCGGCAGTACCGGAAAGAAGGTCGAACAGGGGATGGTTGATATTGGCGCCCCGGGGAAGGACCGGCCCCCGCCCCAGTTTCACCTCGCCGTTATGCTTCTTCTCCACATCGGGCTGGTCGGTGGCGAAGTCTACCTCCACGCAGATGCCGATGTCGGGATTGACGCGGTAGGCACTGGTGGTTCCCCCCCGCAGTCCGATCTCCTCCTGCACCGACGAAACGCCGTAGAGATCGACCGGGAGGAGCGCGCCCGACTCGGCCACCGTCCGGAGCACCTCGGCCACCACGAAACTTCCCGCCTTGTCATCGAAGGCCCGCGATGCGACTCGGTCACCGAGGAGGGATTCCATGCCGTCGACAAACGTCACGGCGTCGCCGACGCGGACGAGCGCCAGCACCTCGTCCTTGCCGCCGGCACCGATGTCGATGTACTGAGCATCGAGACGGACGACCTTCTTCCGGTCATCCTCCTCCATGAGATGGATCGGTTTCTTGCCGATGACCCCGGCGACCTCTCCCGTGGCCGTATGGATACGGACCCGCTTGCCGGGCGTAAGGTGGGCGTCGACGCCACCGATGGCGGCAAAGTAGATGAAGCCGTTGTCGTCGATGTACTTCACCTGGAAACCGACCTCGTCCGAATGCCCCACGAGCATCACCCGCGGAAGGCCCTCCCCGCCCCCCGGAATCCGGCCGATGACGTTCCCCATCACATCGGTCGTCACCTCGGCATAGGGCGAGATGTATTCGCGGAAGACCCGCTGGGCTGGCTGCTCGTACCCCGATGGGCTGGGAGCCTCGACGAGACGTTTCAGAAAATCAAGGGATTCGGAACGCATGAAACCTCCATGACGACGGGTGATAGATGCGGGACGACGAACGCGGAGCGGGCACCGCCAGGGGGAAGCTCCCCCCCCCCCGGTGCCGGCGGGCCGATCCTCACATGGGGTATTTGCCGAGATCGGCAGGATCCAGGTTTTCCAGGAAATCGACGAAGCGGCGCTCGTCAAGCTTCGTGAATCGCTCCCCCGAATCGCCGGAGGCAAGGGGTGAGTCTTCGAGAAGGCGACTGGCGACCATGACCGGAAGGGAATGCTTGAGCGCGAGGACGAGGGCCTCGGAGGTGCGGACGCCGAGCTTCACCATTTCTCCGTTCAGTTCCAGGCTGACCGAAGCCGTGACGAGCCCCTCCTTCATGTCGTCGATGGCGATCTCGGCCACCTCGGTCCCGAGATGAGCGAGCAGCGCCGCCAGGAGGTCTTTCCGGTCACTCTTGGCCGACGCGTCGTTTCTGACCAGCTCGGCCACCATGGAGAGGGCATCGGTACTGCTGAGCCAGAGCGGAAGAGTGTTCGCCTCCTCGGCATCCTTGAGGATGACGACCGGCATGTGGGCGATGGAATCAAGGGCGAAGCCGTATATGGACATCCGTCGGTAGGAGGGACGATCGTCGACGGTTTCCGTTGCTCCGGCGGTGTCAGTCATGGAACAGTTCCCCCAGGAGCGAATTCTGGTAGCCGAAGGTGATCGCCACCTCGGCGATTTTCCCCACGAGTGACGGATCGGCGGAGAAATTCACGACCCGGTTGCCGTCGGTGCGGCCGAAGAGCTGGTCTCCCCGCTTGCTCACCCCTTCCACGAGCACCTTCTGCCGCGTGCCGACGAAACTCTCGTTGCGGCGCCGCGTCATGATCCGCAGCATCTCCTGCAACCGGTCGAAACGCTGCTGCTTCTCTTTCCGGGAGACGGCGCCGGGAAGTTCAGCCGCCTTCGTTCCCGGGCGCACCGAATAGATAAAGGTGAAGAGATCGGCATAGTCCACCTCCTCCACCAGGGAGAGCGTCTGCTCGAAATCCTCGTCCGTCTCGCCGGGAAAACCGACGATGATATCTCCCGTGATCTGGATGTCCGGGCGGGCCCCCTTCAGGTCGGCGACCATCCCGAGATACTGCTGCCGGGTGTACCCCCGGTTCATGCGCGACAGAACCGCATCGCTCCCCGCCTGGGCCGGCAGGTGAATGTAGCCGCACAGCTTCGGCAACTCGGCGAAACAGGCGATGAGCTCCGGAGAGATATCCTTCGGGTGGGACGTGGTGAAACGAATCCGCTCCAGCCCGTCGATGGCAGCAACCTGCCGCAGCAGTTCCGCAAAGGAGATCTCCCCCTCCGTCTTGATCCCGTAGGAGTTGACATTCTGGCCGAGGAGCGTCACCTCTTTCACCCCGGCGGCTACGGCGCCCCGGATCTCCGCCAGGATATCGGCGGAGCGGCGGCTGATTTCACGGCCGCGGACGTACGGGACGATGCAGTAGGAGCAGAAGTTGTCGCACCCCTGCATGACGGTCACAAAGCGGGTGACGCCGCCCTCGGTCTCCCCCGCGGGAAAGAGGTCGAGGCGGGTATCGCTGTCGATGAACTGGACCTCGGCACGCCGTTCCCCCCGTTCGGCAGCCTGCACCATTTCAGGGAGAAGGTGCAGATTGTGGGTGCCAAAGACGAGGTCGAGCCACGGCACCTTCTTCAGAAGCCGCTCCCCTTCCTGCTGGGCGACACAGCCGCCGACGCCGAGCAGCAGCCCTTTCCTTTCGCGCTTCAGCCCCTTGAAGCTCCCGAGATGGCCGTAGACCTTCTCCTCCGCCTTTGCACGGACGCTGCAGGTATTAAGTATAATCAGATCCGCCCGGGACGAATCGTCGGTTGAGCTATAGCCAAGTCCCTTCAGAAGCGACGCGATCTTCTCGGAATCACTCACGTTCATCTGGCAGCCAAAGGTTTCGATGTAGAGCAGTTTCTCGTTTGTCACGTTTCACATTCCTCATTGTTAATCCGCTCGATAGTACGAAATTCGCGCGCACGGCGTCAACCGACATTTGCGCGTACGCCAGCCGGAAACCCGCCCCCTGTCAAATAACCGTAACAATCGTCAAAAAACGTCACATACATTCATATACTCAACAGACAACATATAGATATTACTCAATTTGAATATATTTAAAAGCAGGCATAGTCATTGCTTTATGTATGCATATGTTTGAATTTTAGAGTGGGAACCACTCGTGGGAGAAAGGGCAACTGATCGAGCAGGTGGCGATCATCGAGGAAAATGTCCGCCATTTTCCTCCACCGACGGGCATACCCACGGCACACATTCAGCACGGAAAGGAGAACACATGAAACGCACGACCCGCAACATCCTTGCCACAGCGGTACTCCTGGGGCTCTCCCAGCCGCTGGCAGTCTTGGCGGCCGACCCGGACCTGCAGAAGAAGGTCGATTCCATGGAGAAGGAACTGGAGAGCCTGAAGCAGCAGATGAAGGACACGGACCACAAGATAGAAAAAGTCGAAGGGAAGTCCCTCGGAAAATGGCTGACCATTGGCGGCGATTACCGGTTCCGGGTCGATTCGCTGCGGGGGGCAACCAAGGGCTACACCGATGTGAACAGCACGTTCCAAAAAGCAGCCAACCAGTTGCAGGCCAGTTTTTTCGCTAATCCTACAGTTGCCAATGGGCAAGCACTCAGTGGCCTCATGGCTTTTTCCAACAGCATGAAGCAGGCTACCACGTATGGGGCGGCGCAGCAGTTCCTGCAGAATAACCAGGCAATGTTGGGGGGATTACAGAACTTCGCCGTACCGGTCCCCGACTACAAGCCGAAGAACGACACCCTCTACACCAACCGCTTCGGCCTCGACGTCCATGCCAAGGCGACCAAGGACGTGACGGTCAACGTCCGGCTCCTCATGTACAAAACGTTCGGCTCCCAGGATGACGCGGCCGTGACCAACGGCGGAAGCACGCCGTTCTTTGCCGACCGGGTTGGCGTCTTTGACGGCACCCTCGGCCATGTTCCCTCTTCCAGCTATCTCGATGTGGACCGCGCCTATGCCACCTGGTCCAACATCGCCGATCAGCCGATCTGGTTGTCGGTCGGCCGCCGGCCGTCCACGGGCGGAGCGCCGACCAACCTTCGCCTCAACAACGAGCGTCCCGGCAACGGCGGCACCCCGGCGCTGCTGGTGGACTACGCCTTCGACGGGATGACCCTCGGCTGGGCCCCGGACATCGAGGCGCTTCCCGGTGCCTACGCCAAGGTCTGCTACGGTCGCGGGTATGAGAACGGCTTCGTCGGCAACTCCCTCGCCGCCACCAATAGCCTCAGGGACACCGACATGCTCGGCGTCGCCATCATCCCGGTCGACACCGATCCGCTGCGCGTCTGGCTGCAATGGAACCGGGGCTTCAACATCTTCGACTTCCCGGTCATGAAAAACACCGCATTCGGGAACACCGCCCCCTCCGTCAACCTCGGCGACATCGACTGGTACGGAGCCGGTGCCATGAGCACCCTGAAGAACGTTGGCCCGGGCAACCTGAACTTCTTCGGCGACTTCGGCGCGAGCATCACTCACCCCAACAACAACGTTTCCGCCAACGCCGGCTTCCAGGGGCTCCTGACCGGCGGTTTCTTCCAGCCTGAAGCGCCAAGCGACAAGACCGGCTGGGCCGCCTATGTCGGAGCCCGTTACGACTACACCCCGTCCGGCACCAAGCTCGGCTTCGAGTACAACCACGGCTCGAAGAACTGGATCACCTTCACCCCCGCGGCCGACGACATGTGGACCTCCAAGCTGGGAACCCGCGGCAACGTCTATGAAGGCTACCTGATCCAGGAGCTTAACCTGAAGCCGATCTCCTCATACCTGAGCAAGGTCTTCTTCCGTCTCGGGTACCAGTACTACGACTTCGAGTACACCGGCAGCAACAACTGGGTCGGCGCACCGGTCAAGATTGCCGACATCAAGCAGTCTGACATGCTTCTGCTGACCCCGGTAAAATACGCTCAGGACATCTATGCAACATTCGAGGTGCATTTCTAACAGCTCAGTGCTTCCGACACCAATCGGAGCATGAGTGTACCAGGGTCATACCTCTTTTCGGGGGGCTCTTCGCCCCCCGTCATTACCACACGCCGGTCAATCTGTTAACCGGTCAGACAAAAGGAGCAGAACAATGAAAAAGGCAGTATCACTCATCATGGTCGCAGCGCTACTCACCCTTGGCATCGTTTCGTTCTCCGGTGTGGCCAGCGCGGAAGAAGTGAAGATGGTCGGCGTCATCCAGAAGATCGACCTTGCCGCCGGCGGCAAGACGGCCACCGTCACCCTGAAGGACAACAAGTCCGGCAAGAGCGTCGCCATTACCGTCACCGACGATCTGACCCTCGACAAGTTCAAGGATCACCGGATCGTGGAAGGTGACGAGATCCGCTGCAAGTATGAAACCGACGGGGGAAAGAATCACAGCAAGCTCTTCCGGAAAACCGCCGGCTGCTGAGGGTTCGCTGCCGGATTTCCGATGCACTGCGTGCAGCCCCCGAACCGGTGGCTGCAATTTTCTTGCACCATTAATATGGTTATATGAATTATCAACTTTAAGCATTATTACTTCTTCGCACAGTACGAGGTAGCCATGAAAACGAACTTCTCTCTTGCCGCGATGACACTGCTGCTCGCCACGGTCACGACCCACGCTGCGGAACATCCGGGGAAGGAATATCTGGAAAAGAACGGTTACAAGGGACCGGAGAGCTGTGAGACTTGCCACCCCGGGAAGGCAAAGGAATTCCTGGGAACGGTCCACTGGAAGCACGCATCGAAGGTCACGAACGTGGAAAACATCGATCCGAAGCAGGAATACGGGATGAAAAACCGTATTTACACCATGTGCAACGGCAACGACATCGTCAACAACCTCAAGGAGATTCCCAAAACGGCCGACGCCAAATCGGCAAAATTTTCGGGCTGCAACACCTGCCACCCGGGCAACCACCTCTCGGACGTGGGGAGCACGGGACCGGAAGCCGAAGCAGCGGTCGACTGTCTCGTCTGCCATTCCCGCGAGTATGACTTCAGCCAGCGGAAGCCGTTCAGGGATTCCAAAGGGAATGTGGTGCTCGGCCAGGATCGCAGCCTCAAGGCTGCCCTTGCCATTGCCAAGCCGAACGCCAAGAACTGCATGACCTGCCACGAGGCGGCCGGCGGAGGGGTTCTCGTCAAGCGCGGATTCGCCTTTACTCCTGAGACCGACGTCCACGCCGCCAAGGGGATGGTCTGCGTCGACTGCCACAAGACGAAGAACCATCGGATTCCGACCGGCTTTGACCCGAACAACTGGGCCCACGATGGAGCCCGGCTCGCCTGCACCGACTGTCATACCGAAAAACCGCACAAGGACCAGGCATACAACCGGCACACGGCCCGCATTGCCTGCCAGACCTGCCACGTGACCCGGACCGGTGGGGCGTTCGCCAAGGATTTCACCACGTGGGAGAAACTCCCCAGCGGCTACTACGAACCGACCACCCTCCGGAAAGAGGCCAACGAGACCGTCCCTGTCTATACCTGGTACAACAAGACCGTTGCCAACCGGCCTGAATTCATCGGTCCCAAGGGGAGCAGGAAGGACAAGAGCAGCAAGATCTACCCCTTCAAGATCTTCCAGGGAAAAGCATACTTCAACAAGAAGACCGGCCAGCTCATGGCCATGGATTTCGCCCCGCCGATGGCAACCGGTGACACCCTCGCCGGCGTAGCCTCAGCCGCGAAGATCCAGGGAATCAAAAACTATGAGCCGGTGCCTGGCTGGCAGACCATCTATTTCGGCAGCAACCACCTCGTGACGAAGTCCAGGGCCCTGAGCTGCAACAACTGCCATGCCCCCAACGGCGCCCTCAACTTCAAGGAACTGGGATATTCCGACAAAGAGATCCGGAAGCTGACGAGCCCGGCGATCTATTTCGAGAAATTGGCCGAAAAACAGAAAGAAGAGTGGTAACACCCGCAGTAACCTCCTTCCTGTGATGGGGGGTGGGAAACCACCCCCTCTTTTTGTGCCATGCCACCGCTTTCCGCAGGCATTTTTTTATTGACAGCCCAGCACCCCGGTGATATTTATTTACCTTTCGATAATCACTTCAATCATCATAGTCACATACGCAACGGAGGTGCAGTTTGGCTCATCACAAGTCGGCCCTGAAGAGAATCAAGCAAAACAAGAAGAAGTGTCTGAAGAACAAGCACATCCGCTCTACCCTGCGGACTTTCATAAAGCGTGTTCGCGAGGCGGTCGAGGCGAAAGACGCCACCCTCGCCAAGGAAGCTCTCCAGGCAGCCATCCCGGTCATCGACAAGGCGGCCTCCAAGGGGATCATCCACAGCTCCAATGCATCGCGCAACGTTTCCCGGCTGGCCAAGCTCGTCAACACCCTCGGCTAACGGAAACCCGACAGAGAAATCAAAAGGGATACCGCGCCGGTATCCCTTTTTTTATTTCCATTCACTCGTACGCGGCACCGCTGACAATCAGAGCCTGACGCGCACCCCGCAGATCTCCATCACGAGCCGCTCCATCGTCAGGGTCGGCTTCCGTCCTCCCCCCTTCAGTGCCACATCGGAAGCGTAGAGCGCCTCGAAGACCGCCGCCAGCTCCGCTACGGTGAAATTGCGCGCCTGCTCCATCACCCCCTTGAGAAAATAGGGATTGATGCCGGTCGCCTTGGCGATATCCGGCGGCGGCATCCTTCGCACCGCGAGCTCCCGGACACGCCAGAGTTGGCGGAAATGGCGGGCGATCATCGCCAGGAGCATGAGCGGCGCCTCCCCGTCGCGCAGGATCGTTGAAAGACTGCGGAGTGACTTGGCCAGATCGCGCTCGCCAAGGGCATTGGCCAGGTCGAAAACGCTCTCCACCTTGGTGTCGGAGACCACCTCGCGAACATCGCCCACCGTCACCGCATCGCGGGTTCCGACGAACGTGACGACCTTCTCGATCTGCGCGGCAAGCTCACTCAGATTGTTCCCCGCCAGGTAGACGAGCATTTCGGCGGCTGCCGCTTCGATGCGCTTCCCGAGGGCGCGCGCCTCTTCCCGGATGAAGTTGCCGAGCTGGTTCTCGTAGGGACGCTTGCATTCGACAAGCTCTCCCCGCTTCTTCATCTCCTGGAAGAACTTTTTCCGCTGGTCGATTTTCTCCCCGGCAAAGACGAGACAGGTGCCGGGCGATGGATCGGCGACGCAGGGGGTGAGGATCTCCAGGGCGGCGGCGGAGAGCTCGCCGGCCCGTTTGACGAGCACCAGGCGGCGCTCGGCGAACATCGGAAGGGTCTGGGCCGCTGCGGCAATTTCCTCTCCCTTGCACTCATTGCCGTAGAAAATGTCGAGATTGAAATCCCGGAAATCCGGCGCAACCACCAGCGCCTGCAGGCGTTTTACGGCCCGTTCGAGGAGATAGGGTTCATCACCGTAAAAATAATAAAGGGGGGCTATCTCCCCCCGTGCCGCAGCCTTATCGAATTCGTCTACTTTCATGGGGTTCCAGACACCACTCAGAAATCCTGGACAAAGTGCATGTACACATCACGGGCAAGCTTGCGGCAGATCTCCCGGATGGCGGTATCCTCACTGTTTTGCTGCAACACGAGGTCGTCATTGGCGGGAAAGTCCTGGGTTGCCGAAAGGGCTCCCTTCCAGAGGATCTGGCCGGTTTCTCTCTTCTTGACGACGACTTCCGTCGCGATGGTGGCGCGGTACTCCTTCACCGTATCGGCGGCCGTGTAGGAAATCGCCGCTGTCCCGTAGGAGAGAATCGTACCGGTGATGACCGCGTCCCCTCCCGATTCGACCACGGACTTCCCCTCGCGCCTGACGAATTCATCCACCAGGAGATCGGCAACCCCCGCCTCGATGTTGGGGCGGAAGCTCTTGTTGGCAAAGATGGCAATCTCAACCGTCCTGCCGGCCAACTCGCGGTCCATCCTCGCAACGTGGTATCCGCAGCCGGAGACGACCACCGCGGCGAGGGCCATCAGCAGCCACGAGCGCACTCCCCGCACTCTTAGCACGCCGACCCCCTACCCTACCACGATATTGAGGAGTTTGCCCGGGACGTAGATCGCCTTCCGGACCTGCTTCCCGTCGAGCCAGGGCTTCACCTTCTCGTCGGAGAAGGCCGCGGCCTTCACCTCATCCTCCGCGGCGCCGGCCGGAACGGTCACCTTGCCCCGCAGCTTGCCGTTCACCTGGACGACGACCAGCAGCTCCTCATCCACACAGGCCGCCTCCTCCCAGGTGGGCCAGCCGGCCGACTCGACTCCGCCCCGGTGCCCCAGGGCCTCCCAGAGCTCCTCAGTCACATGGGGGACAAAGGGGGAAAGCATGAGGACGACGCTCTCCACCGCCTCCTTCAGAACGGCGGCATTTCCCGGCGCATTCTTCGGCTCGAAGGAGTAGATGGCGTTCACGAGTTCCATGACGGCGGCGATGGCGGTGTTGAAATGGAACCGCTCGTCCACGTCGTCGGTCACCTTGCGGATGGTCTTGTGAACCGTCCGGCGCAGCACCTTCCCTGCCTCGGTTACCGCTGCCGGATCGACAGGGCCGGCGGTGCCAATGAAAGGAAGCGTCTCGAAGACCAGACGCCAGACGCGGGAGAGGAAGCGATAGCTCCCTTCGACCCCCTGATCGCTCCAGTCGAGGTCCTTTTCCGGCGGCGCGGCGAAGAGGGAGAAGAGCCGGGCCGTATCGGCACCGTAGCGGTTGATGAGGGCATCGGGGTCGACGACATTCCCCTTCGATTTGCTCATCTTGGCGCCGTCCTTGATCACCATCCCCTGGGTGAGGAGGTTCTTGAACGGCTCGTCGACGTCCACATAGCCCAGATCCCGCAGGGCCTTGGTAAAGAAGCGCGCGTAGAGGAGGTGGAGCACCGCGTGCTCGATGCCGCCAATGTACTGGTCCACCGGCATCCAGTACTCGGCCCGGGCCTTGTCAAGCGGACCGGCGGCGAAATCGGGGCAGCAGTAGCGGAGAAAATACCACGACGACTGGACGAAGGTGTCCATGGTGTCGGTCTCGCGCCGTGCCTCCGCTCCGCACTGGGGGCATGAGACGTTGACGAAGGAGGGTACCTTTGCCAGGGGATTTCCCCCCTCGCCGGTGAATTCGGCATCCATCGGCAGGACCACCGGCAGATCCTTCTCCGGTACCGGCACCACGCCGCAGATATCGCAGTTGATGACCGGAATGGGGTTCCCCCAGTAGCGCTGGCGGGAGATTCCCCAGTCACGGAGGCGGTAGTTCACCGTCTTGGTGCCAATCCCCTCTTTCTGGAGATAGTCGGCGATCCGCTCCTTGGCTTCGTCGCTGCGGAGCCCGCCAAAGGGGCCGGAATTGGCCATGGTGCCGGCTTCGGTGTAGGCGGCCGTCATGGCGGCGGGGTCGAGGGTCTCCCCTTCAGGCACGATCACCACCTGGAGCGGCAGATCGTACTTGCGGGCAAATTCGAAGTCGCGCTGGTCGTGGGTCGGCACCGCCATGACCGCACCGGTCCCGTAGTCGAGCAGGACGAAATTCGCCAGATAGACCGGCATCCTGCGGTTGGTGACGGGGTTGATGCAGTAGCTGCCGGTGAAGACTCCCTCCTTCTCGAAGTCCTCGGCGGTCCGCTTGACCTTGTCGGTCTTCTTCACCTTCTCGATGAAGGCTTCCACCTCGGCGCGGCGGTCGGGCGTGGTCAGCTGCAGCGCCATCGGATGTTCGGGGGCCAGCGACATGAAGGTGGCACCGTACAGGGTATCCTGACGGGTGGTGAAGACCCTCACCTTCGCCAGGGTCCCTTCCACGGGAAAATCGATCTCGCAGCCAATGCTCTTGCCGATCCAGTTCCGCTGCATGACCAGTACCCGCTCGGGCCAGCCGGGGAGGTGGTGGGTCTGCTCCAGCAACTCTTCGGCATACTGGGTGATACGGAAGAACCACTGCTCCAGCTCCTTCTGGACCACTTCGCTGTCGCAGCGCCAGCAAGCGCCGTCTTCAACCTGCTCGTTGGCGAGCACCGTCTCGCAGGCGGGGCACCAGTTCACGAAGGAGCTCTTTTTGTAAACCAGCCCCTTTTCGTACATCTCGAGAAACATCTTCTGTTCCCACTGGTAGTAGTCGAGGTCGCAGGTGGCCAACTCGCGGTCCCAGTCGTAGGAGAACCCCATCTTCTTGAGCTGGCTCCGCATGTACGCGATATTTTCGTAGGTCCACTTGGCGGGATGGCTCTTGTTCTTGATCGCGGCGTTTTCGGCCGGCATGCCGAAGGCATCCCACCCCATGGGGTGGAGGACGTTGAAACCGCGCATCCTCTTGTATCGGGCGACCACATCGCCGATGGAATAATTGCGGACATGCCCCATGTGGATGCGGCCCGAGGGATAGGGGAACATTTCAAGCAGGTAATACTTCGGCTTTGCCGGGTCCTCACCGACTTTGTAGGTCTTCCCCGCTTCCCAGACGTTCTGCCACTTCCCCTCCACGTTCCTGGGGATGTACTTTTCTTCCACGATAAACCTCCGCACCACGTTCTCAGACTTGATAAGAAGTTCAGTTTTTAGCACAAAAAAACCGGCCATGCAAACATGTTCGCCATGGCCGGCATCCTGTCCGCCGGGTGCTAAAGGCGCGCCGTGCGGGCTTTTAGCAGACTAGTAATGTTCCTCTTTGTGACACTTCTCGCAGTTGATCGGGTCGCTGACGCTGAACGCCATGCTGAAGCCATGACAGGCACCGCACGACTGCCCCTTCTCCATCTCCTTCATGGTGTGCGGCTTGCGGCCGACGCCGGCCGTCACCATCTTGCCATGACAGTCCAGGCACCCAAGGCCCCGGCCGATATGGGTCTTGTGGCTGAACACCACGCTCGCCGTACCGGCGGGAAGCTCGAACTTGATCGCCTTGGTGACCGGATGACACTTCTCGCAGCTCCCCGTCACGGCGAAGGCGGTCTTGCCGTCGTGACAGGCACCGCACGACTGTCCCTTCCCCATCTCGGGCATGGAGACACGGCGGTTCCCCGCTCCCGGTGTATAGAGCGCGTCATGGCAATCACTGCAGCGGAAGGCGTTCACATGGAAGGCATGGCTGAAGCGGGCCCCCGACGCCGCAAAGGTGATCTCCTTCACGGGATGGCACTTAGTGCAGTTCTCCTTCACGGTAAAGGCGGTCTTGCCGTCGTGACAGGCGCCGCAGGAGCTCCCTTTCTCCATGTCGGCCATAACATGGCTTTTGCGCGCCACCCCCGTGGTGAAGATGGCGTTATGACAGTCGCCGCATTTGTAGGCGCCGAGCCCCAGGTGATACTCATGGCTGAAACGGGTCGCTCCGGCCTGTCGGGAGGAGAACGTCACATCGGGCGCGGTCTTGTGGCACGTGCCGCAGTCACCCTTCACGTCGAAGGCGCTCTTGCCGTCGTGGCAGGCGCCGCAGGAGTTCCCGGCCTCCATCTGGGGCATCGTCCAGCGCCGGTTGCCGGGTCCTGCCTTGAAAAGGGCATTATGGCAATCGCCGCAGCTGTATCCCCCCAGATGCTTCACATGCGGGAACCGGGCATCCAGGGCCAGCGTCACGTCGCGCAACGGATGGCACTTGGCGCAGGCATCGGCGGCCGTGGCCGAAAAGGCGGTCTTGCCGTCGTGACAGGCACCGCACGACTGTCCCTTCCCCATCTCGGCCATGGTGTACCGCTTGGCAGCCTTCCCCGCGACGAAGATGCTGTTGTGGCAATCGCTGCAGCCATACATCCCCCGGTGAAGGGAATGGCTGAAGGTCACGGTTCCGGCCACGCCGGTGTTGAAGGGGATATCCGTCGTCTTCACATGGCACTTGTCGCAGTTGCCCCGGACCCCGAAGACGGTCTTGTCCTCGTGACAGACGCCGCACGACTCCCCCTTCTCCATCTCGGCCATGGTGTAGCGCCTGCTGTTCACACCGCCGATGAAAATGCCGCTGTGACAGCTGCCGCAGTCGAGAATCTTCGTGTGGACCTTATGGCTGAAAAACGCGTTGCCCCCCTTCTCGAAACTGACATCCTTGACGTTGCTGTGGCAGGTCCCGCACTCCCCCTTGACCGAAAAGGCGGTATTCCCATTGTGACAACCACCACACGACTTCCCCTGCTCCATCTCGGCCATGGTGTACCGCTTGCCGTTGGGGCCGGCGACGAAGAACCTGCTGTGGCAGTCGCGGCAGCCGAACGCCCCGAGCCCCAGGTGGTTGGCATGGCTGAACAGGGCATCGGCGGCAAAGGTTATGTTCCGCACCGTGTGGCAGCGGGTGCAGTTTTGCTTTACGGTGAAGGCGGTGCTGCCGTCATGGCAGACGCCGCACGACTTCCCCCGCTCCATCTCGGCCATGCTGACATGGGGATTGTCCATCGACGCCTTGAAAATTGCGTTGTGGCAGTCGCCGCAGCCAAAGGAGCCGAGCCCGAGGTGGAACTTATGGCTGAAGGTGAGGGTGCCGAAGTCGGGGATCTCCATCGCCACCTCCTTCGTCAGATGGCAGCGGATGCAGGCGGACAGCGCAAAGGCACGCTTGCCGTTATGGCAGGTACCGCACGATTTCCCCTTCTCCATCTCGGCCATGGTGACCGGCGCCGCCTTCTTCGCTCCGATGGCAAAGACCGCGTTGTGGCAAAGGGTGCAGTTGCTTCCCACCGCCTTCAGATGTACCGGATGGCTGAACTCCACCCTGCCGGCATTGGAGGTGGAGAAGGTCACGACTTTGTAGTCATTGGCAAATAACAGCACGGGGAGGAACAGAAGCAGGAGGGAGGGGACGAACAGGCGTTTCACGAATCTTCTCCTCGGAACGGCGGCAAAATCGTCCCGCAAACCGGCCCGATTCCGCCGAATGGCGGTATACCGCAGGGTTTCAGGACATCAGGAGATGCCAAGCAATTCTCTTGCCACCGTGAGGACACGGGCGGCCTGGATCGGCTTGGTGATGTAATCGTTGGCGCCGAGGGCGAGAGCCCGCTCCCGGTCTTCGGCGGCCCCCTCGGTGCTGATGATGGCGATGGGGGTTGCCTTCATGGCGGGATCGCTTCGCACGAGGCTCACCAGCTTCAGGCCGTCCATGACCGGCATGTTGATGTCGGTAAAAATCAGGTCGAAACGCTCGCCGGCAAGCTTCTTCAGCGCATCCACCCCGTCGCTCGCCTCCAGGATCTCAACACCGGGGAGCCGCTTGACCGCAAACGCAATGAGCTGCCGCATGGTCGGCGAATCGTCGACTATCAGGATTCTCTTGTCGGGCATGGCCCCGTACCTCCGTTCTCCCTACCTGGTGAGGAGATTGATGAACCCCTGCATGGTCGAGAGCTTGCGCTCCGAATCGCTGTAGAGTCGGGAACTGAAGATCGCCGTGGCCGCATGACCGGCGAGCAGCGTGAACAGTTCGAAGTCGACCTGGGCAAAGGAGGTTTTCTGAATGAACAACCGGTAGATGACGATCACCCCGATCACATGTTCCTTGATCTTGAGGGGGATACAGACCATGGGCTGCTCCAGATCCCGCAGGTAATTGGCCGGGTCGGCGGCGAAGTAATTCTCGCCGGTGCGGGCGATGGAGCCGATCATCCCCTCGCCCGGCCGGATCGGGGGAAGTTCTCCCAGGGCAATCCCCTCGGCAGCCACCGCGGACAACAGCGACGTCCGCTCGTCGAGGAGCAGCACCGCAAACTCCTCGGCGCCGATCAGGTTGATGATGATCTCCGAGACGATCTGCAGCACTTCCCTGAAATCGAGGGTCGAATGGAGCTGGTAACTGGCGATGTAGAGATTGGCGAGGCTGTTGTTCTCCTCCTCGATCTCAACGTAGCGGGTGGCAAAGTCGTTATTTTCGGCCTCGATCTGCCGGATCCGCTGGAGAATTTCCTCCTTCTCCCGCTCCAGCTCATCGATCCGGGCCGCAAGAAGGCGGTTCTCCTCGAGAACAGGGGCGGGCGCGCCGATGCCGCGCGCCTCCTCCTCAAGCTGGAACACCCGGTACCGAAGCCGCTCGTTCTCCTTCATCAGCTCCTGGGAGAACTCCGCCCCTTTCTTGAACATCTGGAGAAACTCTTCGGCCCGGCTGTACATCCCCTTTTCGTCATCCATAGCCATATCTCGTCTCCCCAACAACAGACAGGTGGGGGCGCCGATCGAAACGGAGCGCCTGGGCAGCCGTCAACCGGCGTCAACCACTGCCCCGCACCGGAGCTTGATCTCGGCGAGCATCCGTTCCAGCGGAAGCACCTTGTCCACCATGCCGGTGGCCGCCGCCTCTTTCGGCATGCCATAGACCACGGCACTCTTTTCGGATTCGGCCAGCACCATGCCGCCGGCTTCCTTGATCGCCCTCACTCCCTTGCTCCCGTCGTTGCCCATCCCGGTCAGAATGACGCCGAGGGCGCGGGGGCCGAACACCACCGCGCAGGAGCAGAGCATGGCGTCCACCGAAGGAATGTAGCGGTCACTCTCAGCCGGCTTCACGATCCGTGCCACAACGTTGTCACCCTTTCGCTCAAAGGTGAGGTTCCGCCCTCCCGGGGCGATGAGTGCCCGGCCGGGGCGGACCAGATCACCGTCCGCCGCCTCCTTGATCTCCAGAACCGACAGGCGGTTGAGGCGATCGGCAAAGGTCCGGGTGAAGCCGGCCGGCATGTGCTGGGAGACGACGACGGCAAAGGGAGGAGCTTCCCGGAACGACGTGAGGATCGACTGCAGCGCCGGCGGTCCCCCCGTGGAGGCACCGATGGCCACTACGTCAATCCGCCCGCGGCCCACGGTAATGGGGGGAACGGCAGCCTTCTTCACCGGCTTCGGCGCCGGCTCGGGGAGTGCCGGCCGCTCCCGCCTGATGATCCCGGCCATGTTCAGGTGCAGGGCGCTGCGGACCTTCTGCTGGAGATCCTCGCTGATCTTCAGCAGCTCTTCGGAGATGGTGCTGGTTGGCTTTGCGACAAAATCGACCGCGCCGAACTCGAGAGCCTTGAAGACCTTTTCGTCGTCGCTGTTGGCGCTGATGACGATGACCGGCGTCGGCTTGTATCCCATAATGATCCGAAGCAGCGTAAAGCCGTCCATCTTCGGCATTTCGAGATCGAGGGTAACCAGATCGGGCTTCAGGTCAATGACCTTCCGGATCCCCTCTTCGCCATCAGCCGCATAGCCGACGACTTCAACCTCGGGCATATCCTCCAGCATCTTGGTGATGGCCCGGCGGTTGAACGCTGAATCGTCGATGACCACTACTTTTATTTTCTTCATGGCCGCCCCCCCGCTCCCGCCGGCTGGGGCTTCTGGTAAACCATATCGCTCCTCAGATGTCGCAGGGTAAAGGCCGTGGAGATGTTCATGAGCGACTCGGAGTGTCCGAGCAGCAGGTATCCGCCGTCGCGCAGGGTCCGGTGGAACGAATCGATTACCGTGCGCCGGGCCGCCTGGTCGAAATAGATGATGACATTGCGGCAGAAGATCGCGTCCATGCGGCCGAGCAGCGCGATCCGGTTACTGTCCAGAAGATTCAGGTGACTGATGGTGACGAGCTCCCGGACCTTCTCGTTGACCCGGTGCATGCCGTCCTGTTCGGTGAAATAGCGTCGGATGTACGTGTCGTCGGTCACGCGAAACGAAGACTTGCCGTAGAGCCCCTTGCGCGCCTGCTGGATCACCCGCTGGCTGATATCGGTGCCGACGATCTCCACGTTCCAGCCGGCAAAGCCCCCCATCTCCAGCAGCAGCATGGCGATGGTGTACGGCTCTTCGCCGCTGGAACAGCCCGCGCTCCATATCCTGAGCGAACGGTCGCCGCTCTTCAGCTTGGCCTCGCGGATCTCGGGAATGATCTCATCGGTGAATGCCTTCAGCTGGAACGACTCCCGGAAAAAATAGGTCTCGTTGGTCGTGAGGACATCCATGATGTCGGCGAGTTCCTGATCTTTCTTCCGGTTGTACTTGAGAAAGTGATAGTAGTCCCGGAACCCGGCGAGTTGATGGAACTGCAGGCGCTTCGCGAGGCGCTTCTCCAGCAGATAGGTGGCATCGGTATCGAAAAAGAGACCACAGTGGCTGTAGACAAGGTCCCGGATGAGGCGAAACTCCTCATCGGTCATGGTGATTTCAGCGTCGAGACCGAACATCAGGCCAACCTGCCGATCATGTCGCGGAGCTGACCGCGCACCAGTTCGTCGGTTTCGGACTCAAGGGCCCGCTCAAGGTGCGGCAAGGCCCGTGCCCCGAGGAGCTGCACCATCGCACGCACGAAACCCGCCCGGACTTCCCAGTGGGGGTGGGCCAGGAGCCGTTCGCGGCAGTCGTCGACCCATTCCGCATCACCACGGGAAAGGATCTCGATGGCAGACTTGACCACTTCTTCATCGGGATTGTCGAGACAACGCTTCACGAGCACCGACGCCCGCTCCCCTTCCATGCCGGCAAGGGTCTCCAGGGCGGTGATGAGCACCACCCCGCCGGCAGTGGGTAGAAGCCTCTCGATGGCGTCGAGGACCCGGCCCCCGCCATATCTGCCAAGCCCCTTGAGGGCGGCGCACTGCACCCAGGGGTCGTCATCGCCCAGGGCAAGGAGGAGCGGCTCCGGCGCCTCATCCCCTCCCAGTTCGCCGATCCCCGCAACGGCGGCGATCCTCACGTCGGGGTCCTCGTCAACAAGGGCCATCACCAGACTTCCCAGAGAGGCCGGATTGCGCAGCCCCGCCAGGGCACTTACCGCACTGCGCCGCACGAGGGAGTCTTCGTCCTTCACGAGCAGCGCAAGACGCTCGGCATCCATCAGGGCAGCATAGAGCCGCGTCGCGGAACGCCGTGCCTCCGGCGCCTCTGACGAGGCGAGGGATTGGGCAATTTCCCGCACGCTCTCGCCTCCGGAGGCAGCGAGTTGGGCAAGGGCGGAAACGGCGCCTTCGCGCACGTCGGGATCGTGATCGTCGAGCAGCGCCGCCACCTCTCCAAGAAGGGCGACCAGGCCGATCTTGCCGGCAGCCAGGGCCGAAATGCGACGGAGCATCGGCCGGCTGCTCCGCATCCCTTCGGCGAGATGAGACGCGCAGCCGGCATAGCCGGTCTCTCCCCATACCTGGATGATGTAGACACGTTCCTCGTCGTCGGCGGATGGGTAGAACTCCATCAGGGCGGCCATGCCGCGCTCGTCCATGACCCGGAACCCCTGGAGGCAGAGACGCCGGAGCCGCTCGTCCCGGCATCCCTGCAGCAGTGCCGTGGCGGCGCGCTCGTCGCCAATGGTGCCGAGAATCCTCACCAGCGCCTCCCGCACCCCGTAGTCGATGGTATCCAGTGATGTCAGCAGCGCGTCGACGCAGGCGGTCCCCCTGAGCGCGGCAAGACGGCCGTCAACGTCAGTCATCGCGACGGGGGCCGGAAGCCGCCCCCTCAGACGAACGAGGGCCACCGCTGCCGCTTCCCGGGCAGCACGCACCTTGTCCGCAAGCCCTTCCACCAGCAGCGGAACCGCATCCACGTCGCCCACCGCACCCAGACACTCGAAAACAGGGCGCTTGAGCAGGCTGTCCGAAGCAAGCGGTGCGAGCACCGCGAAGGGGATCGCCTCGCCGATCCGGGCAAGGGCGCCGAGGACCGAATACCGGAACCAGACGTCGTTCACCACCAGGGAGTCCACGAGGTGCGGGACGGCCCGCGGATCACCGATCTTCCCCAGATTCTCCGCCGCGGCGGCGGAGACGTTTGCATCCTGGTCCCGAAGCGCGCCGACGAGGGCGGTAATGCACGAACGGTCAGCGATGTTGCCGAGGATATCGATGACGAATTTGCGCACGTCACGGTCCTCGACGTCGATATGACGCAGGAGCGCGGGGAGCGCCGCACTGCCGAGACGCTCCAGCGCCTCCACCGCCGAATTGCGGAGGCCGGCATTGTCGGGCGAGGCGAGGAGTCCGACGAGCCCTTCCACCGCCGCCCCATCCGGCTCGGTATCGAGAACGACGTTTACCGCCTCCTTGCGCACCCGCCAACTGGTGTCTCCCATGGCGTCGAAGAGCAGATGCCGCACCTCGGCGAAGGGACGGGAGGCAAGGGCGAGTACCGCCCGGCGGCGCTCCTCTTCGTCCTGTGCATGGAGGCGTTCGTTGAGGCTATCCAGTTGGTCCAATGGAAAACTCCTTGTCGTGCCTGCGTGGAGAGTGCTGCATGGCGGCGGTGCCGGCGCGGAAGCGGTCGGAGGAGAGATGCGATTCAGAACGGTCATGCTGAAGGAAATGCGGCCAGATCATGGGCCCGCAACGCCTGCTGAGGTCCGGATTCCCGGCAAGCGCCGCCCCGTTATGGGGCCGGGACGACCTCGGACATCCGGGAAATCCCGGCGAGCGCCGACGTCTCACGACTGCTGAGGATTCGATCGAGATTGAGCAGCATGATCAGCGCCTCGCGCACGAGGCAGACCCCGATGAGATACTCGGCACCAATCCCCTCCACCACCTGGGGCGGCGGTTTGATGTCGTGGACCTGGACCGTGACGACCTCGGTCACGTCGTCCACCACCAGACCGACGAGCTGGCGCGCCACGGCCACCACCAGCAGCCGCGACTCTTCCAGCGCAGTCCGTTCGGGAAGATCGAATCGTTTGCGCAGGTCGACTACCGGGATCACGTTGCCGCGCAGATTGATGACCCCCTCAACGAAGGGGGGAGCCTTGGGAAGGCGCGTCATTTTCTGGGGGCGGATGATCTCCTTGATCCGCATGATATCGGCGGCAAAGGAGGCGTCGCCGATGCGGAAGCAGGCAAGCTGAATTTCCTGGATCTCACTTTCCATCGTCATCCCTTTAGCGTCTGGCGGTCGCGGGTGTCAGCCGGCGATGAGCCCCTGTATTATCTCCATGATGCGGGCGGATTTGAACGGTTTGGTCACGTAGGCGGCCGCCCCGGCGTCGAGCCCCTTCTTCTGGTCCTGTCCGCTCTTCTTGGCCGTCAGCATCACGACCGGGATATGGCTGGTCGCGGGATTCGCCTTGATCCGCCGGCAGACCTCGAACCCGTCCATCTCGGGGAGCATGATGTCAAGGATTACCAGATCGGGCTTGACGACGTCGATCTGCTCGAGGGCGGCGATGCCGTCCAGCACCCCCGTAACGTCATAGCCGCGGGAAGAGAGAAGAATGCTCTCAAGCTTGAGCAGGCTCTCCTCGTCCTCGACGATCAGAATCTTTTTCTTGTTCATGACCACCGCCTTTCGCCTCTGCTCAGCAGAGGGCCGCGTCCAGAACCTTGTCGAGATTGAGCAGGATGATGATTTCCCCCGTGTTGCGTCCGATTCCGCCGACGAAGTCGCGATCGATGCCATCGAGGACGGCCGGGGGGGGCTCGACCGAATCGGCGTCGATCCGCACCACCTGGGTCACTTCGTCGACGAGGAGACCACAGAGACCATCGCCGCGCTTGACCACGATGATCCGCTCCTTGTTCCGCACGGCGGCCTCGCCGAGACCGAGCCGTTCCCGGAGCACGAAGACCGGGATGATGATTCCGCGCAGGGAAAGGACTCCGGCGATGAATGGCGGGGCGTGGGGAATTTCCGTGGTTTCGCGCGGCTTGATGATCTCCTTGAGATCCATGATGTCGATGCCGTAGATCTCGTCCGCGACCCGGAAACAGAGGATTTCCCGCGACCCCACAATCGCTGGGGTCGTCTCGGCGGCGACACCGGCGGGAAGGAGCTCCTCCACGAGGGCCGCCTTTCGCCCCTCAAGGATGATGGCCAGCGGGTCCTGAATGGCCGGCGGAAGCGCCGGCACGGCCAGAGGAAACGTCTCGGGCGCCGCCGCCGGGAAAAGATCGTCGTAGATCGGTGTCTCCCCCCCGCTCGGCTCCTCCACCGGAGCCGTCTCCTCACGGGGGAACGGCGCTGCGGCCGGAGCGGGCGCACTCTTTCCCTCTCTCCGCTCCCGCTGGGCCTTTTTCCGTATTTCTGCAATATCCATCATGATCACACGCCCCGAAACCCATTACACGAAGTCGTTCTGCAATCATACCATGCTGCAGCGCCGAAGGCGATGCAGGGATTCAACACGGGAGCCGGCCCAACGGGAAACCGGCGGCGTCTCCGCCCCGTTGCCGTCAGTACAGGCTTGCCTCCTCACGCAACTCCTCCACCAGCGAGGCGTCGATCCAGGAGGCGTCTCTCCCGAAGCCGACCAGGAGTGCATTGGTGGCGAGGATATTGATCTTCCGCGGGACCCCGCCGGAGAGGTCATAGATCCGGCGTACCGCGTCCGGCGAAAAGAGCCCCGGCACCCCACCCGCCACTTCAAGCCGGAAATCGATGTATTCAAGGGTTTCCTCCAACGTCAGGGGCTGGAGGTGATAATGCATGGCGATCCGCTGCCGAAGCGGCTCATGGACCGGATCGGCGAGGATCTGCCGCAACTCCGGCTGCCCCATCAGCACAACGCTCATCAGGTTCTGATCGTCCAGCTGGAAGTTGGTCAGGAGACGAATTTCGTCGAAGAGCTCCCGATCCGGGATGAGCTGCGCCTCGTCGATCACGATGACCGGACAGCGTCCTTCGGCGCGCAGGACGAGCACCGCCTCACCGAGCTGCTTCAGCAGTTCGTCCTTGGCGACGGCCGGGCTCTCCACGCCGATGCTCCGGGCAACGGCACGGAGGAACTCCAGGGGGGTCAGGCGCGGATTGACGATGAAGCAGAAGCGGCACTCCTCCCCCATGGCGTCCATGAGCGCCCGGGAGATGGTGGTCTTGCCGCAGCCGATGTCTCCGGTGAGCAGCGCCAGCTCCCGTTCCTCCACCGCGTACTGCAGGCGGGCCAGCGCCTCCCGGTGTCCCCGGGAGAGGAAGAGATAGCGCGGATCGGGGGTCTTGGAGAACGGCTTTTCCTTGAGTCCGTAGAATTCCCGGTACATCTACCCTCCGCTCCGGAATGCCTCGCCGATGATCCCCCCCACGTCGAGAACGAGGATCGTCCGCTGGTCGCCAAGGTCGGCGGCCCCCGAAATACCCCGGTACCCCTTGAACATGTCGCCGAGGGACTTGATGACGATATCCTGCTGTCCCGTCAGGTCGTCAACGATGATCCCGAGGCGTTTTTCGGCCACCCCCACCACGACCACGTAAAATTCCCCGGAGGGAGGCGTCTGACGCGCGACGCCGAAGAACCGCTCCAGCCGCACGAGCGGCAGGGTCGTCTGCCGGAGCTGATAGACCTCCTTGCGCTCGACGGTGTCGATATCCGCCTCGGAGGCGAGGATCGTCTCCAGCACCGAGGTAATCGGGATGGCGTAACTGCGCCCCGCCGTGGTGACGAGAAGCGCCTTGATGATCGCCAGGGTGATCGGCAGGGTGATGATGACCCGCGTTCCCCGGCCGAACTCGCTGTCGATATCGACCATCCCCGATACGGCGGCGATGTTGTTCTTCACCACGTCCATGCCGACGCCGCGCCCCGAGAGTTCGCTCACCTTGTCGGTGGTGGAGAAGCCGGGAAGGAAGATGAAATCGAGGGCGTCCCGGTCGGTAATCCCTTCGAGGGACTTGATGAGTCCCTTTTCCAGGGCCTTCTTCTTTACCTTCTCGATATTGATGCCGCGGCCGTCCTCGGCCACCTCGATGACGACATGGTTCCCCTTCTGGTACGAGGAGAGCCGGATGGTGCCCCGCTCGGGCTTGCCGGCGGCGACCCGCTCCTCGGGGGGCTCCAGCCCGTGATCGATGGCGTTGCGGACGATGTGGACCATCGGGTCGGAAATATCCTCGATGATCAGCTTGTCGAGCTCCGTATCGGCCCCGAACATCCTGAGGTCGACCTTTTTCCCCTGCTCGCGGGAAACCTTGCGGACGATCCGGGCGAGTTTCTCGAAAAGTTGCCCCACCGGGATCATCCTGATCTCCATGACCCCCTTCTGAAGCTCGGTCAGTTTGCGCTCCAACCCCTTGGCCGCCTTGCCGAGCTCGATGGCGAGGGACGAAAAGCCCTCGAGACGCATGCGCGTCGCCAGCGCCGAGATGGTCGAGTGGGAGAGGACCAGCTCGCCGACGATATTCATCAACTCGTCGAGCTTGCCGATGTCAACCCGCACCGTCCGGCTCATGCTTTTGGCGGTCATCTCCTCGCCCCCTGCCACCGGGACGACGGCCGACGCTGCCGGGGCCACGGTCGGTGCCGGAGCCGGAGCGGAGACCGCCGTGGTGGCGGTGGCGGTGGCGGGAGCGGGCGCCGCCGGTGCAGCTGCCGCTCCGAAGGCGGCAATGTCGACATTCTCGCGATCCACCAGGGTCGCCACGCCGTCGCGGTCCAGTTCCGTGCCGTAGAGAATCTCGAAATCGATCATCGACTCAGGAGTGGCACTGGCGCTCGGCAGGGTGCTCACCACCTCGCCCGCCCCCTTGAGGGCCTCGGAGATCTCACCCAGATCCTGGTCGAAGGACATGAGGCTGAACGATGCGTGGATGGAGTAGATCGTCCGCCCCTTCTTCACGTTCTCGAGAAGGCGGTGCTCTTCGTACTCGGTGAGGGAATTGAGGATGCGCTCGGGGATTCCGAGCTTCTGCAAGGGAGACTCCCCGGCGATCGGCTCGGCCGAGGCACAGGCGTTGAGCCGGGCAACGGCGTCGGCGATGGCGGCCGAGTGGTCATCTCCGCCCCCCAGCCCCCGCACCACGGCGCCGAGAAGCTCCATGGAGTCGAACAGGACGTTCATCACCTCGGGGGAGAGCGCCACCTTGCCGAGGCGGAGTGAATCGAGGAGGTTTTCCAGATTGTGGGCGATCAGCTGGATGTCGCTGAAACCGAACATCCCGGCAAGCCCCTTGAGGGAGTGGGATCCGCGGAAGATCGCGTTGAGGAGGTCGGGGTCGCACTCCCCGCTGTCGGCGCAGTCACTCAACGTGACCAGGTCGGTGTTGAGCTTCTCGACAATCTCTTCGGCTTCGGCCAGAAAGTCTTCCAAGGCCCTGCCGGACTCATCGTGTGAATTGGTCATGGGACACTCTGCACGCTGGAATGGTGGAACCCGGGCCTTCTCAGGCGGTGTACTTCACGATCAGCTCCTGCAGCCGGGCCGGATCGAACGGCTTGACGAGATACTCGTTCGCCCCGAGGGAAAGCCCCTTTTCCCGATCCCGCTCGCTCCCCTCGGTGGATATGATGAAGAGCGGGATATGACGGTAGTTATCGCTGGTGCGGACAAAGCTCACCAGCTCCAGCCCGTTGATGTCGGGCATATTGATGTCGGTGATGATGAGATCCACCGGCTCCCGCGGCAGGAGACGCAACGCCTCGAAACCGCTGGCCGCCTCCACGACCTGGTATCCGCCGAGGGACTCGATCGTGGCGACCAGGAGTGATCGCATGGTGGCAGAATCTTCGGCGATGAGAATCTTCTTCACGGTCTCCCCCGGCTGTTTTCCATCAGTTTTCGTTCCAGAAGCGCCTTCTCCATGGCGACCCCTGCCTGGGAAAGGAATATCTCCAGCGATTCGGTGCCGCCGATCGACTTTTTGCCCGGGAGGTTGTCGCCGTACAAAAGGGCCACGACCTTCCCTTCGCTGACGATGGGTCCCACGAAGACCTCTTCGGGAATCCCGTCGTCGAGTTGCCCGAAGAGGAAGCTGTTCCATTCGAGCGGATCGGGCTTGAGGACCGCTGGATGCTTCGCCTCCATGACCCCGCTGAACAGCGAGGCCTCGGTTCGGGGAATCCGCAGATTCCTGATCCGGGCGTCCGCGGAGCCGTGACGGTCGGAGATCCCGAATTGGCCGAGGCCAACCAGCTCGTCCCCGATAACCATGAATATCACTGCCCGGTTCACAAACTCGGCGGCATAGCGAAGCACGAGGAGGGTGATCCCTCCTCCGAGGGAAGGGTCGTTCAACTCCCTCAACATGCCGTGCAGGAGGGTCATACCGCTGGTCGGCTCGGGCCGTCCGGCGGCAGAGGCCGGCACGTCCCCCAGTTCCCGACGAAGCAGATCGCCAAGATTAATCAGTCCGTCGGCGAAGTCAAAGGGACGTTCCGTCTTGCGGCCGTGGCGATCGGCGGCATCGGCCTTTTCCCCCGGGACCGCCCGTTTCTCGTCGGCGGGCCGGGCCCGCTCCGTGAGCAGGTACTGGGGACTCAGCCCCTGCTCGAGCATGAACTGCATCGGATCCATCAGGGCGGCATCGATCGCCTCCCCCATTTCCTTCAGCTCGAAATCGAAGGTCCCCTCGATCCAGCCGAAGAGAGCGTAGACCACATCCTCGATCTGCTCCCGAACCGTCTCTTCGATGACGGCGGGGGGAACATCGAAATACCGGACGAGGATCGCCCCGAGCCGCTCCCGGTGCCCCTCCCGCGCCTGAAGATCGAGGGCGCTGCGGAGTTTTGCCGGTTCAATGGCGCCCCGGCGGACCAGGGCCTCGCCGATGCTCTCGCTCTGGCTGCTTGATGTCGCCTGGATCACCTGCCCCAGGCGAAAAAAGAGGATTCCTTCGCGCCCCCTGCTCCGGAGCCGCAGGATTCCCGATTTCCGCGAGAGGCTGACGATCTGGAGGATTTCCCCCAGTCCGAGATCTTCGAGGTTGCCGATCAGACTCATCCGATACCGTCGCCCGATTCCGGAAAATCAATGGATGAAACGGCGCCCATCATAAATCATCAACCCTTGCAAGTAAAGTGTTTTACGGCCTTTACGACCTCTTGCGCTCCCTGCCGCGGAAGACCAGACGAAGGGGGGAACCGGTAAAATCGAACGCCTCCCGGAGCTTGTTCATAAGATAGCGCTCATAGGAGAAATGAATCCCCTCGGGACGATTGGTGAAGATGACGAAGGAAGGGGGCTTCGTCCCCACCTGGGTTGCATAGTAGAACTTCACCCGCCTCCCCTGGAACAGCGGCGCGTGGTGCTTCTCCACGGCATCCGAGAAGGCCCGGTTGAGATCGGCGGTGGAAACCCGCTTCGAATACTGGGCCATCACCGTCTCCACCTCATCCATCACCTTGTTGATCCGCTGTCCGGTCTTGGCCGATACGAATACTATCGGCGCAAACGGCAGATACTTGAACTCGGTCCTGATCTGATCGACGAATTTGCCGAGGGTCGAGTTGTCTTTCGCCAGGGTGTCCCACTTGTTGACCACGAAGATGCAGGCCCGGCCCGCCTCGTAGGCGTAGCCGGCGATCCGCTCGTCCTGCTCGGTCACCCCTTCCTCGGCGTTGATGACGACCAGCACCACGTCGGCCCGCTCGATGCTCCGCAGCGAATCGACCACGCTGTATTTTTCGAGCTTCTGGGTCGTCTTCCCCTTGCGCCTGATTCCCGCGGTGTCGATCAGGAGATAGCGCTTCTTGTTGCAGGTGAAGAGCGTATCGACCGAATCACGGGTCGTGCCGGGGGTCGGGTTCGCCACCACCCGCTCGAAGCCGAGGAGTCGGTTCACCAGGGAAGACTTGCCGACGTTCGGCCGCCCCACCACGGCGATCTTCGTCACATCCTCAGCCACCGCGGCGCCCTTCTTCTGCGGCAGGGCCGCCACCACCTCGTCCATCAGGTCGCCGACGCCGCGGTTATGCTCGGCCGAGATGGTCTGGATGTTCTCCACGCCGAGGGTGTAGAACTCGGCCGCCTCGTTCTCGAGCTTCTCGCCGTCCACCTTGTTGACCACGAAGAAGACCGGCTTGTCCACGCGGCGCAGCATCTCCACCACCTCGACGTCGGATGGGGTGAGACCGGCCCGGCCATCCATGAGAAAGAGGATCACGTCCGCCTCATCGATGGCGAGCTGGGACTGCTCGCGCATCTGCTGCAGGAGCCGGTCCTCGCTCGCCGGCTCGAAACCGCCGGTGTCGATCAGGATGAACGGCACCTCGTAGCGGGTGACGGTTTCGTAGTTCCGGTCCCGGGTGACGCCCGGCATGTCGTCGACGATGGCCTTGCGGCGTCCCACGAGACGGTTGAAAAGGGTCGACTTCCCCACGTTGGGGCGGCCGACGATGGCAACTATCGGTATCATTTATGTTCTCCCTGAAGTTATGACGGCCCGGCGGCCGTAACTGGTTTCACCCTCACTCGTAGCCGAGATCCCTGAGCATCGACGGGTTTTCGCTCCAATCCTTCCTGACCCGGACAAAGAGCTCGAGAAAGACCTTTGCGGCGAGGAACCGCTCGATTTCGAGCCGTGCCTCGGTGCCGATCCGCCGGAGCATCGCCCCCTTTTTGCCGATGACGATCCCCTTCTGGGAGTCGCGCTCCACCGTGATGGTGGCGGCAATGGAGACGAGGCTGCCGTCGGGGCGCTCCTTGAAGCTGTCGACCTCCACGGCGGTGGCATAGGGGATCTCGTCCCGGGTCAGGCGAAAGACCTTCTCGCGGATGATCTCCGCGACGATGAAGCGCTCCGGCAGGTCGGTTAGGATGTCGTCGGGGAAGTAGACCGGCCCCTCCGGAAGCTGGTTCTTGACCAGTTCCACGAGCCCCTCCACCCCGAAGCCGGTCTCGGCCGAAACCGGAACGACCTCGCGAAACGGGAAGAGCTTCCGGTAGGCATCGATCCTTGTGAGGACGTCCTCCTGGGGGGCCAGATCGATCTTGTTGAGGACCAGCCAGACCGGTACCGTCGCCTCCGCCAGCACGTCGATTATCTCCCGCTCCTGCTCCCCGGGATCCCGCTGGGCCTCGGCCAGGAAGAGGACCAGATCGACCTCCTTGACGGACGAGAGGGCAACCTCCACCATGTACTTGTTGAGCCGCGACGTGGCCCGGTGGATTCCCGGCGTATCGATGAAGACAATCTGGGCGCCGGCGGGGTTATGGATTCCCTGGATTCGGTTGCGGGTGGTCTGGGGCTTGTCCGAGGTGATGACGATCTTTTCGCCAAGGATGCGGTTCAGCAGAGTCGACTTCCCCACGTTGGGACGGCCGATGATCGAGACAAATCCGGAACGAAACGGTGTATCGGGCAATGGAAACTCCTTGAGTGAAACGCGATGGGCGAATCAGGGAAACAGGCTTCCGGTGACGGTGCCGCCAGAATGTGAGATTTCGAGATCAAACGGCGGGAATGCCGGGACAGTATCGACCCGGACGACCCTCACGCCGCGCTCCGTGGCAAGCCGTTCCAGGTTCCGCCGCCGCTGGCCGACCACGTCGGAGACCCGCGTTGGGGCACAGATCAGGCGCACCCCGCTTCCCGGCGGGATGCCGTCGGTCAGGCGCAGGAGAAGTTCGCACCAGAGCTCCCCCTCCACAAGCTGGCGGAAGGCGGAGTGCCAGGGGCCGGCCAGGATCGTCCCCGGCGCCTCCAGTTCCTCCGTCGGCTGGAGCCCGATCCGGATCACCGGCACGCCGGCCTCGGTGGCAAGGCGGAGCATGCGGGCGCAGAGGGAAACCGCCGCGTCGCGCTCCAGAGGGGTATACCGGCCGCAGCGCCAGAGTTCCGCGAGCTCGGTCCCCTCCACCACCACCGTGGGGTAGATGCGGAGACACGACGGCCCCAGGGAGAGGACCCGCCGCAGCGATGCAAGGGAGCTCTCCGCCGTATCGCCGGGGAGACCCGGCATCAACTGGGCACCGACCGCAATCCCCTCTTCCCGCAGGACCGAGAACGCCCGTTCCGTATCGGCAGCGTTGTGCCCCCGGCCGGAAGCGGCCAGGACACGGTCGTCCATCGACTGCACCCCCAGCTCGACGGTCGTCACGCCGTGGTCGCGAAGAAAGCGGGCGGACTCGCCGTCGACCGCATCGGGACGCGTGGAGATGCGGACGGAGGCAATCACTTGCGCGGCGAGAAGCGGCTGCAGTACGCCGAGCAGCCGTTGCTGCTCGGTGCGGGGGATACTGGTGAACGTTCCGCCGTAAAAGGCAACCTCCACCGGACGTCCCCCGCGGGAAACGGCAGCGGCGGCAACGGCGGCGCGCAGCTCCTCGTCCGCCGGGAACTCCCCCCCCCGTCCGCTGATCGTCCGCTGATCGCAGAAGACGCAGCGATGGGGACACCCCTGGTGCGAGATGAAAAAGGGGACGATGAGCGGCTTCATCGCACCGTGGCGCGGCCGGAGGCGGCAAGCCGGGCAAGCCCCTCGCGGGCAGCCGCCTGCTCGGCCTCTTTTTTGTTTCGACCGCACCCCTCCCCCACCTGTTCCCCCTCGACAAAGGCCGCCACGGTGAAGCGCTGGTCGTGGGGGGGACCGCTCGTGGAGAGAAGCCGGTAGACGGGGGGAGCGCCGCAGAGCGCCTGAACCGCTTCCTGAAACTCGGTCTTGTGGTCGCGGCCCGACGTCCCTTCCGCCACGCCGGGGAGAAGCGGCACGAAAGCCTCCTCCACGATGCGGCCGGCAGGTTCCGGACCACCGTCCAGGTAGACGGCGGCCAGCAGTGCCTCGAACGCGTCGGCGAGGAGCGATTTGCGCTCCCGGCCGCCGCTGCGCTCCTCCCCTCTCCCGAGCCGGAGGTACGCCCCGATGCCAAGGTCCCGCCCCAGTCCCGCCAGTGTATCCTCGCCGACCAGGGAGGCTTTCATCCGGGCGAGCTCCCCCTCCCGGCTTTCGGGAAACCGCTCCAGCAGCAGCCGGCCGACGAGAAAACCGAGAACGGCGTCGCCGAAGAATTCAAGCCGCTCATTGTCCTTCACCGCGGGATCACGCGCCTCGTTCACGTAGGAACGGTGGGTCAGCGCCTCAGCGAGAAGGGAGCGATTGGCGAACGAGTAACCGATACGCCGCTCAAGGCCCGCCGGATCGCCATCTGCTGCCCCATTGCGGGGCTGGTCTGAAGGTTCACGCATAGATGGAGCAGTATAACCCGAATCCGTCGTCTTTATCAATAGATATGCCGTCCAGCGGGGATTTTTGCCTTGATTTGTCCCCCCCTCTCCCCTATAATTCACCCTTTATGAAACCAAAGGGCGGCGCCGTACACATGGGGTTTTTCATCACATTCGAAGGGATCGAGGGATGCGGCAAGACGACCCAGATCCGGCGTGCCGCCCACTGGCTCTCGTCCACCGGTCGCGACGTGGTCGTGACGCGCGAACCGGGGGGATGCCCCATCGCCGACGACATCAGGGCCATCCTGCTCGACGCGCGCAACAGCGCCATGGTTCCCCTCGCCGAACTCCTCCTCTACGCCGCAGCCCGCGCCCAGCACGTATCCGAAGTGATTTCGCCCGCCCTGGCCGCAGGGAAGGTGGTTCTCTGCGACCGTTTCACCGATTCGACCCTCGCCTACCAGGGATACGGGCGGGATCTGGACCGGGGACTGATCGGCCACCTTAACGCCCTGGCCGCCGGCGCCGTCAAACCCGATCTCACCGTGATTCTCGACTGTCCCGTCGAAACGGGGCTCTCGCGGGCCATGGCCCGGATCAACAGCACCAGCGCCGCACGGGAGGAACGGTTCGAGCGGGAGTCGCGCCTGTTCCACGAGCGGATCCGTGACGGTTTCCTGGCCCTTGCCGCTGCCGAGCCGAACCGGTTTGCCGTGGTGGACGGAAGCCGGGGAGTCGAAGAGACCGGCGTCGCGATCCAGGAGCTGCTCGCCCGGCGCCTTGCGGGGAGATGACGATGTCCTTCTCCCGCATCCTTGGCCAGGATACGCCGGTCAACGTCCTGCGGCGCGCACTGCGCACCGGGAAAATGGCCCACGCGTACCTCTTCGAGGGGATCGAGGGGTGCGGCAAGAAGACCACGGCCCTCGCCCTCGTCGAAGCCGCCTTCTGCGGCCGCGACGAAGCCTGCGGCCAATGCCCCTCCTGCAGAAAGATGGCATCGCTCCAGCACCCCGACCTCCATGTCGTGGAGCCGGACGGCGCCTTCATCAAGATCGACCAGATTCGGGATCTCCAGCGGGAGCTCGTGCTGCGCCCCGTCGAGGCCCCCATGAAGGCGTGCATCATCGACGAGGCGGACCGACTCAATCCGGCCGCAGCCAACGCGCTCCTCAAGACCCTTGAAGAGCCTCCCGGCAATGCCCTGATGATTCTCCTCACCTCCCGCATGGCGAGCATATTGCCGACGGTCCGTTCCCGCTGCCAGCTCCTGCGGTTCGGACCGCTCCCCGAGCGGGTCGTCGAGGAGGAACTCCTGCGCCGGGGAACGGCTCCGGACATCGCCCGCATGGCCGCCTCGCTCGCCAACGGAAGTCTCTCGCGGGCCCTGGAAGTGGGGGACGAAGGGGACTCCGCCGGCCGTGGCCAGCTGCTGAGCCGGCTCGGCGCCCTTTCCCTGGGCGACATCGCCCCCCTCTTTGCCGCCGCGGAGGAGCTTTCCGCCGACCGGGAGACGGCGGTGGAGCGACTCGACGAGCTTGCCTCGCTCCTGCGGGACGTCTTTCTCATCCAGGGAGGGGGCTCGGAAATGGTCAACCGCGACCTGCAGCCGCTCCTCGAGCAGGAGGCGGGCCGATCCACGCTCGAAACGAGCCGGCAGCGGCTCGCCCATATCCTGGAGGCACGCCAGGCCCTGACCCGCAACGCCAATCCGCGGCTCACCATGGACGTGCTCCTGATGCGCCTCGCCCAGGAGCGAGATCAATAACGGGGATTCCCCGGGAGGATACACGTGGCAACAATCGTCAAAGTGCAGTTCCACACCGCGGGCAAGCTGTATGACTTCGGTGTCGGTTCGTTCGAACTCAAACCGGGAGACCGGGTCATCGTGGAGACCGAGCGGGGGCGGAGCATCGCCACCGTCGTTACGCCGCCGCGGGAATACGAGGAAAACCAGCTCCCCGAGGGGCTCAAGAACATCATCCGGCTGGCCGAGGACTCCGATGTCGAATCGGCTGCCCGCAACGCCGCCCGGGAGAAGGATGCCTACGACTTCTGCCTCCGCAAGATCAAGGAGCGGGGGATGGACATGAAACTCGTCAAGGTGGAGTACCTCTTTGACGGCAGCAAGGCGGTATTCTACTTCACCGCCGACGGCAGGGTCGACTTCCGGGAGCTCGTGAAGGATCTGGCCCATCAGTTCCACACCCGCATCGAGATGCGCCAGATCGGGGTGCGCGACGAGTCGAAGATGATCGGCGGGATCGGCATCTGCGGCCGGGAGCTCTGCTGCTCGTCATTTCTGCGGGACTTCGAGCCGGTATCGGTCAAGATGGCCAAGGAACAGAACCTGGCCCTCAATCCCACCAAAATTTCCGGCCAGTGCGGCAGGCTCCTCTGCTGCCTCGGCTACGAGTACGAGACCTACTGCTCCCTCAAGAAGTGTCTCCCCAAATGCGGTAAACTGGTGAAATGCGGCGGCGTCGAAGGCGAAGTGGTCAAGATGAACGTCCTCGAAGGGACCGTGACGGTTCGCACCGACGAAGACCGCGAGGTTGAGCTCCGGGGGGACGAAATCAAGCCGGAGAACATCTCCGACCGCCCCCGGCAGCCCCGCAAGGAGGGACCGAGGGAGCGCGAGCAGAAATCGGGAGCCGACGGTGAGCCGAAGGAGAAGGGGCAGCGGGATCAGCAGCGTCCCGACGGACAGGGGCGCGACCGCCGCAACAACCGGGGCAGGGACCGGGATAAAAAGGAGAAGAAATGAGCCGGACCTTCTATGTCACGACACCGATCTACTACGTAAATGACGTCCCCCACATCGGCCATGCCTATACCACCCTCGCCGCGGACGTGCTCGCCCGCTACAAGCGGCTCAAGGGGTATGACGTCTTCTTCCTGACCGGCACCGACGAGCACGGCCAGAAGGTGGAGAAGGCGGCCAACGCCGCCGGCGAGACCCCCCTGGAGCTGGCCGACCGGGTGGTAAAGCGCTTCCAGGCCCTCTGGGAGAAACTCGACATCGCTCCCACCGACTTCATCCGTACCACCCAGGAGCGGCACAAAAAGGGGGTCACTCAGATCTTCCACCAGATCCTGGAGCAGGGGGACATCTACCTGGGGGAGTATGAAGACTGGTACTGCACCCCCTGCGAGACCTTCTGGACCGAGACCCAGCTCATCGACGGCAAGTGCCCCGACTGCAACCGCCCGGTCGAAAAGCTCAAGGAGGAATCGTACTTCTTCCGGATGAGCAAATACCAGGAGCAGCTCCTGGCCCACATCGAGGCCAACCCCGACTTCATCCAGCCGAAGAGCCGGCGCAACGAGATCATCGCCTTTGTGAGGGAGGGGCTGCGCGACCTCTCCATTTCCCGCACCTCCTTCAACTGGGGCATCCCGGTGCCGGACAACGAGCGGCACGTGATCTACGTCTGGTTCGACGCCCTCACCAACTACATCAACGCCCTCGGCTACCCCGACCGGGAGGGGAATTTCGCAAAATTCTGGCCCGTGGATGTGCACCTCATCGGCAAGGACATCCTCCGCTTCCATGCCGTTTACTGGCCCACCTTCCTCATGGCGGCGGGGCTGCCGCTGCCGAAGAAGGTCTTTGCCCACGGCTGGTGGACCGTGGAGGGGCAGAAGATGAGCAAGAGCCTCCAGAATGTCGTCGAGCCGAACATGCTCGTCGACCGGTACGGCATCGACGCGGTCCGCTATTTTCTCCTGCGCGAGGTCCCCTTCGGACTCGATGGCGACTTCTCCCACGCGGCCCTCGTCCACCGGATCAACTCCGATCTGGCCAACGACCTCGGAAACCTCCTCAACCGCTCCACGGCCATGGTTAACAAGTATTTCGACGGCATCCTTCCGCAGCCCGGCCCCCTCTCCGATCTCGACGCCGCCTTCAGACAGAAGACCGAAGCGATGGTCGCCCAACTCGACGTCTACCTGGACGAACAGGCCTTCAGCAAGGGGCTCCAGGCCATCTGGGAGGTCATTTCGGCCGGCAACAAATATATCGACGAGACCGCCCCCTGGACCCTCGCCAAGGACCCCGCCCAGAAAAAACGGCTCGGCACCATCATGTACACGCTTCTGGAGGTTCAGCGGATCGTCCATCTCCTCCTCTCCGCCTTCATGCCCCGCACGGCGGCAAAGGCTCTCGGCTATCTCGGCTGGACCGCTCCGCCGCGGAGCGAGGATCTGGGCTGGGGAGGGCTTGTGGCAGGGACGCAGATCGCCAAGGCGGAGGCGCTCTTCCCCCGGATAGAGGAAAAAGACGAATAGGGAACGAAGAAAGGGCAACCGGCAGCGGTTGCCCTTTCGCATTGTGAAGCGCGCGCCTCTCCTCCTACAGGGAAGGGGCGCCGGCCCGCATCTCCCCCGAATCGAAGAGGAAGAAGAAGCGAAAGAGGCAATACTTGTAGAACTCCCCGAACAGGAGCCGGAAGCTCCCGCCGTGGCTCCACCACTCCTCCCGCAGATTCCTGCTGTCCACCGGATAGGGGTAGATGGCGATATCCTTCGGCAGGAGGTGCCGAAAGAGCAGGGTCGCCCGCTTCATGTGATAACGGGACGTTATGAGGTGGAGGGAGCGGATATCCTTGCGCACGATGAGCTCGCGACCGTAGATGGCGTTTTCCAGGGTGTTTCGCGACGTTTTTTCGAGGTAGACCCGATCGGCAAGATTCTCCCCCTCCCGGTCACGGAAGAGGTCCTCCTTCTTTACCAGGGGATCGACCCCCACAAGAAAGAGATATTCTCCTTTTTTCTCGCGGAAGAGCTTTACCCCTTCCTCGACCCTCCCCCGCCCCCCGGCAAGCACCACCACCGCATCGGCATGGAGATCCCGGGGACGGAGCGAGAAACTCTTGTACACGAAGTCCACGAAAAGAACCGCCAGCACCACGGAAACAATCATCAGGAGCGAGAGTACGCCCCGAAAAAATACCGCCATCGCATCACCCTGTCGAAATATTTCGCTTGCAACAACCCCTGCGGTCTGATATACGTAAGTGCTTCAGACACCATAGGAGGGAGTAGAACCATGTCTAGAAAATGTGAAATCTGCGGCAAAGGTCCCAGTTTCGGTAACAACGTCAGCCACGCCAACAACAAGACCCGGACCGTGTGGTATCCGAACCTTCAGAAGGTCAAGGCCATTCGCAACGGCAGCGTCCAGACCATCAAGGTGTGTACCCGCTGCATCCGTTCCGGCCACGTAACCAAAGCTCTCTAAGCCTCCCCTGAGGTTCGGGAGTTCGTCCCTCCGAATCTCTCCGACCGGAAAGCAAAGCCGCGACACCCGGTGCCCGCGGCTTTTTTCTTTCCGCCCTCCCCTTCTCAGACGACCGCAACGACCTCTATTTCCACCTCGGCCCCGCGGGGAAGCCCTTTCACCTCCACCGTCGAGCGTGCCGGAGGATCGGCGGCAAAGCGGCTGCCGTAGACCTCGTTAACGACTCCAAAATTGGCAAGATCGGTCAGGAAGATCGTGGTTTTCACAATGGCATCGAAGCCAAGACCCGCCTCGTCAAGAACCGCTCCGATGTTTGCCATTACTTGACCGGTCTGAACCCGGATATCCCCCGTCACCAGCTCGCCGGTTTCAGGTACCAGCGGAATCTGTCCGGACAGATACAGGAATCCACCGGCCCTCACCGCCTGGGAATAGGGACCGATGGCCTTCGGGGCCTTGTCGGTCGCAATGATCTTCTTCATCACCTCACTCCTTTCGCCTCACCGCCATCGCGGGGCGCTAACTCTTCATCCGCTCGACATTGATGACCCCCTTCACCTTCATGATATTGTTCATCACTCGGTTGAGGTGGTCTTTGTCCGTCACATCGACCTCGAAGATGTTGACTCCTCGCTTGTCGACGGTGCTCTGTATGGAGGCACTGGAGATGTTGGCCTCGCAGTTGGTGATTGCCAGCGTAATGTTCGCCAGGATTCCTTTCTGGTCGTGGCAGGCCACCCGGATCTTCACCGGCAGGGCCGCCTTGCGCTCCCGGTTCCACGTCACCGCGATCCGTCGCTCGGGATCGCTCTCCAGGGCGACGGGGCAATCGGCGGTGTGTATGGTGACTCCACGCCCCCGGGTTATGAATCCGACGACATCATCCCCCGGCACGGGATTACAGCATTTTCCGAACCGGACCAGCACATCCTCGACACCGCCAATCTGGATGGCGCTCGTCGATTTCCCGGTCAGCTTGCCGAGGACCTTGCCGAGCCGCGTCTCCTTCTGCTCCTGCCGCTCCGCGAGCCGTTCCTCCGGGATCAGCTTGCTGAGCACCTGGCCGTAGGAGAGTTTTCCGTATCCGACGGCGGCCAGAATGTCGTCATCGGTGATCAGACCGAACTCTCCGGCCACCCGTTTCAACTCTCCCGTCTTCTGCAATTTTGCCAGATTGAGGGAATAGCGCCGGAATTCCTTCTCCAGTATCTCGCGGCCAAGGGTGATGCTCCGGATCCGCTCCTCGGTCTTGATCCAGGCGCGAATCTTGTTCCGCGCCCGCGAACTCCGAACGATCTTGAGCCAGTCTTTGCTCGGCGTGTGGTGAGGAGAGGTGATTACCTCCACGATATCGCCGTTTTTCAGCTCGTACTTGAGCGGCACGAGCTTGCCGTTCACCTTGGCGCCAACGCAGCGGTGACCGATATCGGTGTGAATGGTGTAGGCAAAGTCGATGGGGGTCGATCCCTTGGGAAAGCTCTTCACGTCCCCCCGGGGGGTAAAGACGTAGACCTCCTCGGGGAAGAGCTCGACCTTGACGGTGTTCATGAACTCGTGGGAGTCCTGCAACTCCTGCTGCCACTCCAGAAGCTGACGGAGCCAGGCGAAGCGTTTGACCTCCTTCTCGTCGTACCCTTTCCCCTCCTTGTACTTCCAGTGGGCCGCGATCCCCGCCTCTGCCACCCGGTGCATCTCGGAGGTGCGGATCTGCACCTCCATCCGCTCGCCGTGGAGTCCGATGACCGTCGTGTGCAGCGACTGGTACATGTTTCCCTTCGGCATGGCGATGTAGTCCTTGAAGCGCCCCGGGATCGGCTTCCAGGTGGAATGGATGATACCGAGGACCTCGTAGCACTCACGGATATCGTTGACCGTGACGCGGATGGCAATCAGATCGTAGATCTGGTCGATGTCGACGTTGCGGTTCTGCATCTTCTTCCAGATGGAGAAGAGATGCTTGCTCCGACCGTAGACCTCCCCCTTCAGCTCGTGCTCGGCGAGCTTGGCGGCGATGATGGTACGGACCTCCTCGACGAAACTCTCCCGCTCCTTCTTCTTCTTGGTGACCTTGGAGGCAAGATCGTAATAGACCTGGGGCTCCAGGTAGCGGAAAGAAAGATCCTCCAGCTCGCTCTTGATCCAGGAGATGCCGAGACGGTTGGCAAGGGGGGCGTAAATGTCGAGGGTTTCCCGCGAGATCGAGCGCTGCTTCGGTTCGGGCTGGTACTGCAGCGTCCGCATGTTGTGGAGCCGGTCGGCAAGCTTGACGAGGATCACCCGGATGTCGTTCGCCATGGCGAGCAACATCTTGCGGAAGTTTTCCGCCTGGCTCTCCTCCTTGGTCTTGAAGTGGATCTTGCTGATCTTCGTAACGCCGTCGACCAGGTTCGCCACCTCAACCCCGAACAGCTGCTCCAGCTCCTCCCGGGTGGTGAGGGTATCCTCGATGGTATCGTGCAGAAAGCCGGTCACGACCGTCGGGGCGTCAAGCCGCAGGTCAGCCAGGACTCCCGCCACCTCCATCGGGTGGACAAGGTACGGCTCTCCCGAGAGGCGGGTCTGCCCCTGGTGCACCTTCGCGCAATAGACGTACGCCTTGCGCACCAGATCCAGATCGGCCGCCGGGTTGTACGCTGCCACCTTGTCGAGAATGTCGTTGAGCCTGATCATGGGAGAAAAGACAAAAAAAGGGCGGAAGCATTACACTTCAGCCCTTCTGCAGTAAGGTTTAGCGGGACTTGCGCGACGTGATCTCGAACTGAACCTTGCCGGCGGCAATTTCGCGGAGCGCCAGAACGACATTCTTGTTGGCCCCCCGGTTATCAATCAGGGAGGAAGACCCCTTGTAAAGCTGCTTGACCCGCTTCGACGCCAACATCACCAGCAGGAACCGGTTATCCACTTTCTCGAGGCAATCCTCAACCGTGACACGTGCCATAAACTACTCCTTTCACTCTATTGCAAACATTTCGGTCACTGCCTCCAGAACGCGGGAAGCCCGGCACCGTTCGGCAGTGACTATCGATTTGAGTTCCTCGACCGCTCGCGGGAACTGATCGTTGACTATGATGTAATCATACCAGCGGGATTCCCGAATCTCACCGGCAGCGGCACCGATACGCCGGCTGATGACCTCGTCGCTGTCCGAAGAGCGCCCGTTGAGCCTGCGGCGCAACTCCTCGTAGCTGGGGGGGAGAATGAAGATGTAAACGCCGCCCTGGTATCGCTCCTTGAGCTGGCGCGCCCCCTGGATGTCGATATCGAGAATGATATCGATACCCGACGCCCGGGATTCTTCCAGTGTCCGGATGGCAGTGCCGTAACAGTTGCCATGGACCTCGGCCCATTCGGCGAACTCATCGGCGGCAACCATCCGGCGGAATTCCTCGAGAGAGACGAAAAAATAATCTTTTCCGTGAATTTCGCCGGGTCGCGGCGTCCGCGTCGTGTAGCTGACAGAATGACGCAAGGTAGGGAATATGTCAATTATTTCCTTGCAGAGCGTGGTTTTGCCGGCACCCGATGGTGCCGAAATTATGAAGATTACGCCTTCGCGATTCATGCGTTTTCCTTGAAAACGGTGGGGGCGGGAACGGAGCCAACACTCATTCGATATTCTGGACCTGCTCGCGAATCTTCTCGAGTTCGGCCTTGAGCTCAACCACTACGGCGGCAATCCCGGCGTCGTTTGCCTTGGAACCGATGGTATTAACCTCGCGGTTCAGCTCCTGCATGAGAAAGTCGAGCTTGCGCCCGACCGGTTCGGCCAGGGCAACCGTTTCGTCGAACTGCGCCAGATGACTGCGGAAGCGCACGAGTTCCTCGGTGATGTCGCCTCGATCGGCCATGACCGCCACTTCCTGAGCGAGACGGGCCTCGTCGAGGGAATTCCCGGACAGCAGTTGACTGAGACGCTCGCGAAGGCGCACGGCATACTCCGTCACCACCGCCGGAGCGCGCTCCGCCACCCGCTCAATAAGGCCGGAAAGGCTCTGGCGCCGCGCCAGCAGATCGACCAGGAGCGTCTCCCCCTCGCGCCGCCTCATCGCCTCAAGCGCGTCGACCGCCCCGCTCACGGCGCGGCCAAGCTCCTCGCGCAACGACTCCTCGTCGACCTCTTCGTTGCTGGCAACCATGATGTCCCGCTGGGAGAGGATGAGCGGCAGCGTCACCGGCTCGGAAAAGAGGCCGAGTTCCTCGCGCATCTGCTCGAATACGTCACGATAGGCCTTGGCGAGGGGGAGATTCACCATCGGGAGGTTCGCTCCCCCCACCGTCTCCTCCCGTTGCACGAAGACATCGATCTTCCCCCGCTTGAGCCGGTCCCCCACCGTCTTGCGGACCTCGTTTTCGAAGGCAAGGAGCGTGCGCGGCACCTTGACCGTTATCTCGCCGTAGCGGTGGTTCACCGAGCGGATCTCGACGGTTGTCCGGCCGCGCTCCGTCTCGACTACGCCCTTTCCGTAACCAGTCATGCTTTTTATCATACGAACTCCGTGTCGGCGACCGGCGATTGGTGCTGGGCCGAGAGGCACCATCACCGCTCCGCGAGTCACCGCTTCTGTGTCAGTTTCTGCTCCCACCGCCACGCATCGGCAACGATGGTTTCCAGGTCATTGAAACGGGGCACCCACCCCAAAAGCGCCCGCACCCGCTCGGCCTTCGCCACGAGCATGGCGGGGTCACCGGGCCGGCGCGGCGCCTCCTCGGTGACAAAAGCGACGCCGGATACCCGACGCACGATATCAACCACCTCCCGCACGGAGGCCCCCCGACCGTAGCCGACGTTGACGACGGTCGACTCCCCTCCCCCCTCAAGGTACCGCAGGGCGGCGAGGTGGGCGGACGCGAGATCTTCCACGTGGATGTAGTCGCGGATGCCGGTGCCGTCCTGGGTCGGATAATCGGTTCCGTAGATCGAAACCTTCTCCCGCAGCCCGAGGGCCGCCTGGCAGCAGACCTTGATCAGGTGGGTCGCCTCCGGCGTGCGCTGTCCCATCCGCGCCTGGGGATCGGCCCCCGCCACGTTGAAATAGCGGAGTGCCACATACTTCAAGCCATGGGCTGCGGCAGTGTCGCGCAGCATCCATTCGCTCATCAACTTGGAGGTCCCGTAGGGGTTGATGGGGGCCGCGGGGCTCTCCTCGGCGGCGGTGCCGTTTTCGGGCATGCCATAGACTGCCGCGGTGCTCGAAAAGACGAACCGCTCCACGCCGTGCTTGACGCAGGCACCGAGGAGATTCAGCGTATTGCGCGTATTGTTCGAGTAGTACTTGAGGGGGAGCGTCACCGATTCCGGCGCCACGATGGATGCCGCAAAATGGAGCACCGTCCGGAAGCCGTGCTCGACGAACAGCGCATCGAGCCGCGCGGTGTCCGAAAGATCCCCCACCACGAGCTTCTCGCCGTGAACGAGGGCATCGGCAAAGCCGGTCGAGAGGTTGTCGTAGACCACCACCGTGAATCCGGCCTCGGAAAGCTGCCGGACCACATGACTGCCGATGTATCCCGCACCACCGGTTACGAGCACCCTGTTCTCGCTGTGCGTCGTCATTATCCCTCCTTCACCCGGTACACACCATGGTGTGCCTCGGTATCGGCCCGATGGGCAGCCAGATCGGCGGCAACGGCGTCAATCTTGCCATTCAGCTCTTCACGGGTCCCGCGAAGCTCCTTCCTGACATCCGCCAATTCTCCTCGGATCTCGCCTATCTCTTCACGGATGCCGGCAACCTCGGCGCGGAGTTCCTTCTGCCCATTCGCCAAGATGTCGGTAACGAAATTGAGATGCTCGATCTTGGCTTCGAGCGTCTCCCGGGTATCCCTGATCTCCTGCCGAAGCGACTCATGTCCTTCGAGAACAAGATCGAACTTCCCCCGGATATCTTCAAGAATTATCTCAAGATGATCCTTTTTCATCTCTTCCTCCCGGCTCACCGCTTGTAGTACTCCCGGTACCAGGCAACGAACCTGCCGATCCCCTCCTCAATAGAGGTGGCCGGCTTGAACCCCACATCCCGCATCAGGTCATCCACGTCGGCATAGGTGGCCGGCACGTCCCCCGGCTGGATAGGGAGGAGGTTTTTCTGTGCCGTCGTGCCGAGACAGCGCTCGATGGTCTCAATGAAGGTCATCAGTTCCACCGGGCTGTTGTTGCCGATGTTGTAGATGCGGTACGGCGCACAGCTCGTTCCCGGATCGGGGCTGGCGCCGCTCCACGAAGGATTCGGTGCGGGGGTGCAGTCCATGACCCGCGTCACCCCTTCGATGATATCGTCGATGTAGGTGAAGTCGCGCTGCATCCTGCCGTGGTTGTAGACATCAATGGGGCGTCCTTCGAGAATCGCCCGGGTGAAGAGGAAGAGCGCCATGTCCGGGCGCCCCCAGGGGCCGTAGACGGTGAAGAAGCGCAGCCCCGTGGTCGGCAGCCCGTAGAGGCTCGAATAGGTGTGGGCCATGAGCTCGTTGGCCTTCTTGGTGGCTGCGTAGAGCGAAACCGGATGGTCAACGTTGTGGTGGATCGAAAACGGCATCGTGGTATTGGCGCCGTAGACCGAGCTGGAGGAAGCGTACACGAGGTGCTTCACCCCGTGGTGGCGGCATCCCTCCAGGATATTGACGAACCCCACGAGGTTGCTCTCCACATAGGCATGGGGGTTGGTGAGTGAGTAGCGAACCCCCGCCTGGGCGGCGAGGTTCACGACCACGTCGAACCGCTCGGCGGTAAAGAGCCGCTCTACCGCCTCCCGGTCGGAGAGGTCTCCCTTCACGAACCGGAACCCGTCCGTTCCCTCCAGGAGCTTGAGGCGATCACGCTTGAGCCCCACGTCATAGTAGTCGTTGAGGTTATCGAGGCCGATCACCCGATCTCCCTGCTTCAGGAGCCTGGTGGCAAGATGAGAGCCGATGAAACCGGCTGCTCCGGTTACAAGTACGGTGCGCATGGCAGACCCATCCTATCAAAAAGTGGAACGGCAAAAGAAAGTGAGAAGTCTATCACATCACTCTGATGATGGAAAGGACGATGACAGGAGCCGCTCGATCCCGGCCAGCACCTGCCCGGCCGCGATGCTCCGACGGCATTCGGCGTCACGGTCGCACTCCTTGCGAAGACACGAATGGCAACTAAGGGGAGACTGCACCAGAACGTGCTGCTCTCCCCCGGGGCCGTTACGGCGCCCGTCGGTGGCACGGTAGAACGAAACCGTCGGGGTACCAACCGCCGCCGCCAGATGGATCGGACCCGTGTCCCCCCCCACAACGAGGTCCACCTTTTTGAGAATGGCGCAGAACCCCTTGAGGGAGAGCCGCGGGAGGATGCGGACGTTTCTGCCGATGCCGCGCGCGATGCTCTCCGCAGCCGTCCTCTCACCCTCATTTCCCCAGGAAAGGAGAATCGTGGCATCGGGAAACCGTTCGAGAGTGCGCCGCCCCAGCTCGATCCACCCCTCCTCGTGCCAGAGCTTGGTCGTCCAGGTGGTGCCGTTATGAAAGAGCAGAGCGAACCCGTCGGAAAGGGTCGCCAGCAGCGCCTCGGCGGCTGCGTCATCCGCGGGGGAGGTAAAGATATCGGAGGAGACGGCCATCCCCGTATAATCCTTGCCAAAGGGAACGCTCACCACCCGCAGGGAGCGGCAGCTCACATGATGGTCCTGGCGGCGGAGCGGAACCTGGTTGGTGGTGAAGAGGAGATTCAGCGACTCCCGCACCCCCTCCCGGTCAAACCCGTAGCGACGCCGGGCCCCCGAAAGCCAGGTGATGAGCCCGCTCTTGAAATTGCCCTGGAGGTCGAAGGCGATGTCGTAGGACGCCGCGCGGAATGCCTCGCGAAGCCCCCTCACCTCCCGCCGGGTCTCGGCGGAGAAGGGGTGCCGACGCCATGCCTTGGTCCTCACGACATGGACCGCATGCAGCAGCGGATGACCGTCAAGAATCTCCCGGTTCCCCTCCTCCACCACCCAGTCGATCTCGACCCCCGGCACTGCCTGGCGGAGATAGTCGAGTACCGGCAAGGCATGGACGACGTCGCCGAGGGCAGATACTTTGACGATGAGAACTTTCAGCGATGAACCACCCATACGTGGCGCTCCCCCCGTGTGGCCAGGACACCCTCTCCGCGGGTTCCGGCAGGCTCAGGAGAAAACGCCATGCAGGCCCGTGCCAGGGAAGCGTCGAAGATCCGCACCATAACAGATTCACTGACCGGCAAATTTTATTTCCGACATACGCCATAACCGGCAACAAAATATATCCAGCCTTCACCAGCCCAGCAACCGAATTTCCAATCCGCTTTTAAAAAGCAGAAACCGCGATTGTTCACGGCGCACACTCATTGTCATAAATGGGCATTGCCCATTTGTTGCATTTTCTGTATAGTTTTTTACTAGGAGGTATTCCACCATGCTCGTACAAACAGATTCCAGGAGACGTGTCACCCTTCCACCTTCCGTTGGCGTCAATCCCGGTGATGCCCTTGAGCTGGAAGTCCTTGAAGACGGCAGGATCATATTGGTCCCCGTAGAACCGATACCGCGTCATCAACTCTGGGCCTGGACAAGCGAAACCAAAGAAGTCATTACATCTTCTCTGACGGACCCACGCCCATCCATTTCGGTCAAATCCACGAAAGAGGCTGCTGCTATTGCCAAGAGGTGGGCTGGTGAAGATTGAGATTCGCCCCGCTTTCGACGAAGCGGTCACGACGTCCGAACTCCCTGTACGCAAGGCGGCGGCGAAGATGCTCACGCAGTTACAGACACTTACCCTTCAACAGCTTTGGAGTCACGCCGGCCTCAATTTCGAGAAACTCCACGGCATGATCGAACCGACCACCGGTGAGCAGCTTTACTCCCTCCGTGTCACCGGCAGCGCCCGCGCTATCACCTGCCTGATCAAAGGCCCTACCATTGTCCTTGTCAGCCTGCATGTCCAGCATGACAAAGCTTATCGAAAATAAAATTTCCCCTCCGGCATTCCCGATCTGGCACAAGAAGAATCTCTTTCAAGTCCGGACGGCACGGGGAGTCAGACCGCCTTCTTCCGCCAGCAGCCACTGATACAACGGCACAACTGTCACTTTCACCCCGTCAGCTTCAAGGAAGGCGGCCGTATCCCGCGTGACGATGAGCCCTTCCTTCAGACCACAGGCATGACAGCAGGCAACCAGCCCGCGGAGTTCTCGCTTGCGGGTCTTTTCATCTTCAAGACCGACCGTCACCTGAATCGCCTCTGTCACATTAAATCCGTCCTTGACGACAAAATCGCACTCTGCCTTGTCCTTGAAAAACCAGACGTCTTTCTCTCGCCGTCTGAGCTCAAGGAACACTGTCTGTTCCAGAAACTTGCCCATGTCTTCAGAAAAACGGTACGACAAGGCCTTCAACAGACCATTGTCAATGGCATACACCTTTTTCTCCCCCAGTTCCCGCTCTACCAGCGAAGTGGTGTGTTTGCGAAGCACAAGGGTCAGATGAATTTGCTGGCATGCCTCAAGAAAATCGTAGAGCTGATTCTTCCCGGCCTTGAAACCGGCGGACTTGAGCTCATTATAGATATTGTTTACCGAGACCTGGCTGGTTGCCGACGCAATCAATCGCTTCAGGAAAAATCTGAGCGCCGGCAGATTTCTGATCTGATAACGCTCAAGCAAATCACGATAGATCATGACATTGAAATATTCCTGCAGCACCCGATTTCGCAGCCCATCGTCATAATCGACAACCTCTGGAAACCCGCCGTGCTGAAGATAATCCGTCAGGTGATGGTTCACCAGGGCTATGGACCGTGAACTATAAAGGTCCGGCGTAATCCCCTTGAAAGAGAGGAACTCGCGAAATGAGAGTGGGAAGACCTCATACCTCACCGTTCTTCCGCGCAGGCTGGTAGCGATTTCACTGCTGAGAAAACGAGAATTGGAACCGGTGATAAAAATATTCTTCGTTACGGTGTCGTAGACACGCCGAACAAAGACATCCCATCCCTCCACATTCTGAATCTCGTCAAAAAAGAAATAGCACTCCTCGAGACGTATATCCGGATAAAGCTCACGGTACGCCTGCAGAAGCAGATCCAGTTCATCGGCCTGAAGATCCAGCCGTTCATCTTCGAAGTTCGTGTAGAGTATCTTCGTGCGCGGTACGTCACGGGCAAGCAACTCCGCGATTTTGCAGAACAGATACGACGTTTTGCCGCAGCGGCGCACCCCGACCAGAGTAACGATCTTTCCGCTATCAAGAGGGACATCCTTGCTGCGCCGATGCAGCGAAGGTAAGGAGGAGAGATGAAAATCCCGAATGATTCTCTTAAGAAGCTCTTTCTTCACAATAAAGACAATATACCTGATTTCTTCCTTTACTCAAAGAAGATTTACACCAAAACAGAGGGAGGTCTGCTACAAGTTTTCACTCCACTCCGCCAGCGCAGCCATGATCCGGCCGGCAGCCAGACCGTCGCCGTAGGGGTTGTGGGCACGGCTCATGGCTTCATAGGCATCAGCATCAGTGAGAAGCAGCGAGGCTTCATCAACAATCCGGTCGAAGCTCGTTCCCACTAGCCTCGCCGTACCGGCAGGGCGTGGATCACATCGCCGAGGGCGGATACTTTGACGATAAGGACTTTTAGCAGGCTGTTGAAATTGAAATAGAGAAAACGGCCTATCTGTGGTACTTTATCGCGCATAACGCTCTACAATTATTGAGGAAAGTTATGCGCGGTTTTGACAGCAATACAGAAGCACTCTTTACCTACGTAACACCTGAATCCTTTGTCCCGAAGGACCACCCGTTGCGGGCCATCCGTAAGATGGCCGACGAAGCGCTGGCAGGGATGGACAAGCTCTTTGATAGCATGTACGCCACAACCGGCCGCTCCTCAATCCCGCCGGAGAAGCTGCTCAAGGCCCAACTGCTGATGATCCTCTACTCCATCCGCAGCAACCGGCAGCTGGTGGAGCAGATCCATTACAACTTCCTGTTCCGCTGGTTTCTCGGCATGGGCCTGGACGAGAAAGTCTGGGACCATTCCAGCTTTACCAAGAACAGCGAACGATTGATTGGCTCCGAGGTCGCCGCCGAGTTTCTTTCCCGCGTTCTGGCCCAGGCAGAACGTAAGCGTCTCTTGTCTCGTGAGCACTTCACCGTTGACGGTACTCTCATCGAAGCCTGGGCCTCCATCAAGAGCTTCAAGCCCAAGGATGGACCTCCTTCAGCAGGTGGTGGCGGCAGGAACGATACCGTGGATTTCAAAGGGCAGAAACTTACCAACGAAACCCATGGTTCCACCACTGACCCTGATGCCAGGCTCTACCGCAAGGGGAAGAACAAGGAAGCCAAGCTCTGCTACCAGGGACATACCCTGATGGAGAATCGCAGTGGCCTCATCATCAGGACCAAGGTGACAACGGCAACCGGTTCCGGGGAACGCGACGCAGCTAAGACCATGGTGCAGCAATTGCCAAGGACGACTCGGCGCATCACTCTTGGCGGGGACAAAGGCTACGACACTGAGCCCTTTGTCCGAGAGCTGCGCCGGCTCAAGATTACGCCGCACGTGGCTCAGAACACCACCAACAGGAGATCAGCCATCGACGGCAGAACAACCAATCATCCGAACTACACCATCAGCCAGAAGATCAGAAAACGAATCGAAGAAGGCTTTGGCTGGATGAAGACCGTGGGCAGATTACGCAAGACGATGTACCGGGGAATCGAGAAGATCGCCATGCAACTTGACCTGCACGCTGCGGCCTACAACCTGGTTCGGATGAAAAACCTGGGGCTCGGTGTCACCTGAGAGGGGAAAACTCCCTCGGATCAGGCTACATCAGCAGTATATGAGGTTGATAAAGAGCAAAAAGAACGTAAAGCAAAGGTTCTGAGCAACGAAACGGATTCAAAAAACGAACTGCAAAGTTCAGCGAACTAAAAGAATGTCGATTTTCAACGGCCTGTTAGATAAGCATCTGCTGCAAGTCTCCTGTTACCAAAGGGTTCAGGTACTTAAGCCACGACAGTTTGTCGACGAATATCTTGCCTAAGACAGGAGTTAATCCCATTAACGCTTACCCTATTGTAACTCTCAACAAAGAAATCTAAATTTTTTGCAACTCTGCCTCAACCATATTTCTAACCACTTGTCGCATCTTGACTTGAGCCTCCCAGCCAAGTTGTTCTTTTGCCTTTGCTGGATTTCCGCGACCAGAGGCTATTTCAGTTGGTCTAAAAAGGGATTTGTCAATTGTCACATATTTTTTCCAATCAAGTCCAACAGCCTTAAATGCTTCTTCAACAAAATTTTCCAGAGAATTACTTTCGCCTGTTGCTATTACATAGTCATTTGGATAATCTCGTTGTAACATCAGCCACATTGCTTCAACATACTCAGGAGCCCACCCCCAATCCCTCTCTATTGATATATTCCCAAGCTGTAATTTCTCATTACACCCATTGCTAATTCTGCAAACTGTTGCAATTATTTTTTTTGTCACAAAACGTTCTGGTCGCAATGGTGATTCATGATTAAAAAGTATACCTGAACATGCAAAAAGATTGTAAGCTTCGCGATAATTGGCAACTTCCCAAAAAGCAGCTGACTTTGCAACAGCATAAGGACTACGTGGACGAAAAGGCGTTAATTCATCGGCAGCCATCCCCTCGGTATCTCCGAAGCATTCACTTGAACTCGCATTGTAGAATCGAATCGGACCACCGATAAATCTAATGGCTTCCAGAATATTCAACGTGCTGACGCTAATACTTTCAAGTGTCTCAACTGGCTGAAGAAACGAAAGACCCACAGAACTTTGCCCTGCTAGATTATAGATTTCGCAAGGCATTATCTTGCTTATTGTTTGGAAGACACTTCTAAAATCATTAGGAGCCATCGATTCGAGACATAATTTATCATAAATCCCTAAGAGCTTTAAATTCGTGAACATCGCCATCTGAGCGTCCCTGGCCGTTCCATAAACCTCATAGCCCTTAGCAAGCAGTAGACGCGCGAGATAGGCGCCATCTTGTCCGGATATACCAATTATGAGGGCCTTTCGCTTATCCATTGGCCCGCTTCTCCCGCTCGGCAAGTGCCAAGTCGGCATCGGTCATCATGTCCACTAGACCAGAGAAATCCACCTTCGGTTGCCAGCCTAGCTGCCGCCGGGCCTTGGTTGAGTCGCCAAGAAGGAGGTCCACCTCTGCCGGTCGGAAGTAGCGGGGATCTATTTCGATGACAATCCGGCCAGACTTCGTGTCGACTCCCTTTTCCTGAACTCCTACCCCCTGCCACTCCAGTGGCATATCGAGCCGCGCAAAGACCTTTTCGGCAAACTCCCGCACCGAGTAAGTCTCGCCCGTGGCCACCACGAAGTCGTCGGCCTCCTGCTGCTGGAGCATGAGCCACATGGCCTCTACATAATCACCGGCAAAGCCCCAGTCGCGTTTGGCATCCAAGTTGCCGAGATAAAGTCGCTCCTGAAGACCTGCCTTTATCCGTCCTGCGGCGCGAGTGATCTTGCGTGTCACAAAGGTCTCGCCCCGACGGGGAGACTCGTGGTTAAAAAGAATGCCGTTGCAGGCGTACATGCCGTAGCTCTCACGGTAGTTTACGGTAAGATAGTAGGCATAGGCCTTGGCGCAGGCGTAAGGGGAACGGGGATAGAAGGGGGTAGTCTCTCTTTGAGGAGTTTCTACCACTTTACCGTAAAGCTCCGATGAGGAAGCTTGGTAAAATTTTGTGTTCAACCCTGTCTCCCTGATTCCTTCCAGAATCCGCACAGTTCCTAGAGCATCAATCTCACCAGTGTATTCGGGAACATCAAATGAGACCCGCACGTGACTCTGGGCACCAAGGTTATAGATCTCATCAGGGCGGACTTCGCGCAAGACCCGGTTGATGGAACTGGCATCATTCAAGTCGCCATAGTGGAGGAAAATCCGTACATTTGGCTCATGGGGATCGCGGTAAAGGTGATCAATCCGTCCCGTATTAAACGATGAAGAGCGGCGGATGACGCCATGAACCTCGTATCCCTTGGCAAGAAGTAGATCAGCCAAATAAGAGCCGTCTTGGCCGGAAATGCCGGTGATGAGTGCACGTTTCATAATAACTCCTTTAAACAATTGAAAATATAATTTGCCTTATCTTTCGATCGCAGAACGGTAGGCTGCAATAGTTTCATCAACACACTTTGTCCAACTGAATTGACTAGATCGCTGTAACGATAGCTCCGACAAAACTGCTCGCCGAGAGGTATCGTTATAAAGCGAGAGAATCGCTTCGCACAGAGAGTCTCCATCCCTTGGATCCACAAGAATGCCTGCATCTCCCACAACTTCAGGAAGGGAAGAGGTGTTTGATGTTATGACTGGAACACCGCATTGCATTGCTTCGAGGGGGGGAAGACCAAATCCCTCATAGAGAGATGGATAGACAAACGCAAGCGCTCCACTGTAGAGCGCGGCAAGATCCTCATCCGAGACATATCCAGTAACTATGATACGATCACTCATTGACTCATATTTAGACAACTCTTCAAATATTTTACTGTAATCCCATCCTTTGCTACCAACTAACACAAGACATAAATCATCAATTTTTTCCTGGTTAATTATTTTTGCAAAACATCTGATGATGTGGTCAATATTTTTTCTTGGCTCTAAAGTACTAAGGCTTAGAATATACGGCCGGTTTGGAATAGAGTACTTGGCAAGTTTCTCCGCTATCTTTTTGTTATCATAAATTTTATAAAAAAACGGAGACGCTGCAAGGTGCGTAACTACAATACGACTTGGATCAATTTGTTTACGATATGAACACAAATCATCTTTTGTTGACTGGGAAATAGCAATAACATGTGTTTCAGGATCAATACAGTCCACTACCCTCCGCAACAGATGATCTTCCTTAAATTCAAAGTATTCCGGATGAAGCAGGGGAATAAGATCGTACACCGTAATGAATCGCTTTACATTCTTTATCTTGACGATGTCGGGGGGTATCGGAAGAAAAGGAGAGTGAAAAACATCCACTACATTAGTCGCAAGGTGCCCAAAGGGCGAGTCGTTTTTAACAATGCGTAATGCAACCCTGAGAGTTTCTGCTAAAATCTTTAATGGAATCTGAGTCACAGGAGACATTGCTCTAGCCCTATGACAGATAGCATCTTTATGTTTTTCGATAACTAAAGCAAGTTTTGGATATGCGAAGGGAATCCCTGAGAAAAGTTCATGTTCTCGTACGTAATCTAACGATGGGGTTAGGGTCTCCATGGCACTAAATAAAAGTTGAACGTCTACGGACTGCGTTAGTCCTAATGCAACATTTTCGACAACCCTGAACACCCCTGTTCGAGCGCGGTTATCAACAAGAGATTTTCCAAGTACAGAGATATCATACAAAATCTTCATACGGTCAACTCGCTTCCTTAAATCAAATCAATCACCACAACATAACCTGTATATATCTTTTTAAAATTTATTTTTTCGATAACATATTTAAACAAATACCCTAAAATGTGTTTTTTCAAGCTACCATATCTACCTATTAAGCAATCAGAATCGATCATATCGAGGAATAAATTCTTTAACGGTACCGGCAACTCTCTCTTAATAATAAATTTTTTAACTTTAAAATTACCAATTAAATCGCAGATAGTATCATCTGTATAATTCTTAACATGTGTTTTGTCTGAATAATGCAAAAAAGTTAAATTATACATATCTACATCAGTGTTATCCCTAGGGAGAGCCAAAATAATTCTCTTATCAGTTACTCTGATCAATTCAGACAATGCTTGTATGTCGTTATGGATATGCTCTATGACATCCAGACAAATACTACAATCAAAATATTTGTTATCAAAAGGAAGCGATGTCAGATCGCCTACAACGTAACTTCCTGCTGGGTCAGCATCCTTTGCCAAACGAATGAAGTCGCGATGGTAATCCATACCACAGGCATCAAAACCTTTCTCCTTGAGGAAGCGCACATACCCACCTCCTCCACAGCCGGCGTCTAGAATCTTTTTGCCTTGCACATGGTCTTCTAACATCTTTATACGTTCGGCGTTCAGTGAACCTGAAACTGATGACCAATTGAACTTACGAGCATTTTCGAGTGAATAAAGGTTTGCCATACCGATATAAAATCCCCGCCTAAGTCTCAAACCGCGCGTCTATAGACATCAATCGTCTTGTTTGCAGTATTTTGCCAACTAAAATGTGATGCTCGCTCGATACCACGACAACGCAAAGTGCTCGCAAAGCCCGAATCTGACCATACCCGTGCTACAGCTGCAGCTATTCCCTCGGCCTCCTTGGGATCGAACATAACCGCGGCTTCTCCTGCCACTTCTGGAATTGATGTCACATTGGAGCATGCAACCGGGCATCCGGAAGCCATTGCCTCTACCACGGGAAGCCCAAATCCCTCGAACAGAGAGGGAAACACCATAAGGGATGCCAAATTGTAGAGTAATGGCATATGATCCGAAGGAATAAAATTTAATATTTTGAGATGATTGCCAACCCCGAAAGCTTGAGCAGAAGCCCGCAATTTATCGAAAGAGTTCACAGCAATACCCGTGAGAACAAGGTCACCGTCGAAACGATAATCGTTGACCAAAACTCGCAGAGCTTTTAACAGAGTCTCATGATTTTTGTGAGGCCATGTTGCGGCCGGATAAATCATGAATGGCCGCGACAATTCATAACGATCCCGTAACGCTTGCAGTTGCTGTACCTCATCCCGGGGATGGTACTCAGGACCATGGCCTAGGAAGACAACATCTATTCGGTCAGGCTCAATACCATACTCAGCTACTAGGGAATCACGAGTGAATTTTGAAATAGCTATGATCCGCGTAGCTCTTCGGGCAGAATCCAAATATGCCTTGCGACGTCGGACAAGTTCTTCGGCGGCAAAAAATTCTGGGAAATACTCATGCTGAATATCATAGATGGTCAGTACTGACGGGAACTTCCCCCATGTAGGCTTGAACAGCGAAAGTGGATGATGGACTATGTCAAAATCGAAATAACGCGGCTCCGCTCTGAGTATATCGATGGTGCTCACTGCTCTGAAGACTGATCTCAGAAGTTTTTTGGGCGACGACTTGCGATAGCCGGTAATTTTAATCTCGAATGCTTCATTTTTAAGGGGGAATTCCCCGGCAACGGCTTCGTCGCATAAAAGGGTATATTCGTTTACATGATCACAGGACTGAAGGTGGCTAACAAGGTTGCGCAGATACATCTCCGCCCCGCCAATTTTGCCAGGCCAGAATCCTCTTGTACTTATACCAATTTTCATTATCCCCTCTCGGCAATTCGTACTCAGGCTAACCGCAACGCGAGAAAATTCCCAAAACTCTTCTCAGAAAATGACGCTCGAATTTTCGCAACGCTTCACGAATCTTAAATTCGATATAAATCTCAATACCGAGGTATTCCTTTATCATTCGCGGTTTTTCCATGGCGAAAAGGGGGTCTTCTGTTACGGAACTGAGGCCGGTCTCGTCTTCAAAAACAGCGATTGGTAGGGGAAGATGTTCAAAGACAAACTCCGCATCCGCAAAGCACCTCAAGTTCAAATGGTAGTCGGCAGCAACCCGGTATCGCTGATCAAACTGGTACTTGTCAAATACCTGTCGTGGATAAAATATCGCTTGGTGCGGAATATTTCTGCGACTTAGCAGACGAGCATTGAAACTGCCCCCTTTTCGGCTCCCGTCTGAAGCCATGAGAATATCGCCGTAGTATAAGACATTATCTTGACGCAAATGATTCGCCACTTCACCCAGAACGTCGAGCATCAAGTCGTCGCTCCCCAAGAAATAGACCCAGCGGCCAGAAGCATGAATTACGCCCTTGTTCATGGCGTGATAGACACCATCATCTGGTTCGCTGACCCAGTAAGACAAACAATCACTGAAGCCAGCAATGATTTCACGAGTGCCATCGCTTGATCCTCCGTCGATCACAATCAATTCAAAACAGTCACATCCTTGGTCCAGGACGCTCTTGATAGCCTTTTCAATCCTCCCTCTCTGGTTGAAAACCGGAATAACAACGCTGACCAGTGGCTGCCCCAACGCAGCCGAACTGTGAGTGGCGAGAGTGCAAAACCGATCCATATTATTAATTCTGTTATCAATCACTCCCTAATTCCCCGTCTTCATTTGCGCATTCAACGATGTTCACTTCAGCGAACTCAGTTGAAGGTCGGATGCCGTTCGGGTCAAGGAGAATCGATAATTCATCAAACACTTCATCGGCTGTAATCTCGCAAAGGCACCTCATAACATTATCCCCTTGAGAACACGTCTCTCTGTTGCAGGGCACGCAATCCCATTCCTTCTGGACCACCGTTATTCGTCCCATTCGCTGGACAGAACCAGCCAATCGGTAAGGAGCCTGGTTACAGATACCATTAGGCCAAGGGCCCCAGTGTCTCACCATTGTCGGTCCATACAATGCAACAAGAGGAACATCGAGGGCCGCCGCCATGTGGGTAACAACCGTGTCGACCCCCACAAACCCTTTGGCTTTTGACAATACCGCAGCAAGTTGATTGAGAGTTAAAGGCTCCTTTAAAAAAACCGTGTCAGGGGGTGAATGCGCCAAAATGTCTCTGAGGATTACGTCATCTCCGGAAGATGGTGACCGAGTGAATATCGGCCGAAGCCCTGTCCTGTCTCGAATGATTCCCGCCAGTCGTCCCCACTCAGTCGCAGTCCAGCATTTGTAATGTTTACGGGCAAACGGATGGAGCACAACATAGCCGGCAGTCCCAGTTGTCGAACCGGCAAGCATTTCATCCTCTTCATCAAATCCCATGATAACGTCTGTACGGGGAGGTATCCCTAATGGACCGAGCAGTTGCAACGTAAGAGGAACAATGTGAAGGTTGTCATCATACAAGAGACCTTGATCAAAAATTAATTCTTTCCACCATTCGTTAGCCCGCCTATATGAAAAACCAACTGAGCGACGACCAGCCAGGGCAGTGACGATACTGGTCCTGTCTGACGGATTCGCTCCAATAGCTACATCATATTGACGGAAAAGCCGAGAGATTGTGCTTAAGTTCTTTTTCCCCGGCTCCATTGAAATAATCCGTCCAACGGAGGGATTCTTAAACAAAATTCCTTCCGTCCCACGAAACACGGCATAATCAACAACTGCGTCCGGATATCGCGCTTTGATGGAAAGGGCAAGCGGGGTGGACAGAAGTACGTCGCCGATATAACGCAGAGATACAATCAGAAACTTCAAGCCGGCTCCTCTGCTGTCCTTTTCGTCAATAATAACGGAGCGATCCATCAATCCATTTTTCCTTCAGCGTATGACCGTGCAAAAGACGCTCTTGCGAACGCCACGCCAGTTCCCTCAGCTTCCTCCAGCGCCGCTCCAGAAGACGCCTCCACCACGTCAACTTCCACTTCGCCCTGAAATACGCCCTGTTTTCGGCAACATACGGGCGTTCCTGCATATTCTTCTTCATGGCCTTTTGGGTAACCGATCCAAAATGATGAATAAAAGAATTCCCCGTGGTCCCTATCCTGAAGCCGGCGTTTCTGACCCGACGGAAGAAATCCGCATCCTCAAACTGACCGATACGGAATTTTTCATCAAAAAGCCCGACCGTTTCAAAAACGTGCCGTCGCACCATGAAACAGATGCCATCGGCAACGCCCCGCCTCAGGACATCCTTCATTCGCTCGCAGTACTCCGCCCCGTAGGCAACGATGTCGTAGTTGAATTCACCTTCCCGGATCGCGGGGCTGACCACGTCAAACCCTGCCCGCTCGGCAACGGCGAGGAGGCCGTCAAGCCATCCCGGCGATACAATTACGTCGTTATTGAGGATAACCACCCACTCCGAGTCCGTTTCCCGCACTCCTTGGTTCCAGGCACCTGCACAGCCGAGATTGTCACTGTTGACGATCGCACGAATACAGGACACTGCGGCCAGGTATCCGGCGGTTCCGTCGCTGGAGGCGTTGTCGAGCACCAGCACCTCGACGTGTTCGTCCAGGGTTGACAGGAGACTCTCCAGGCAGAGTTTTGTGTAATGGACCTGGTTGTAAACCGGGATCACGATACTGACGACAGACACCGGCTCACCCTTCCGCATGCTTTATTACGTACATTTTGTCAGACATATTCAACCCTTAACTTTCGAGCTCAGTCATAAGCGTAATTGCACGTTGTTGGTAGGTATGGTCCCCCATGACCCGCTCGTGGGCCTTCTCCGCGATCCGTCTCCTCTCGTCGGGACGGTCGAGATAATAGCTGATCTTCTCCCGGCAGTCGTCCGGATCGCGGTAGGTGGCGACTTCGTCGCGGGCGAAGTCGTCCATAACGTGAACCCTATCCTCCATGAGCAGGAACCCGCCGCATGCCGGCACCCCGTAGGCCCGCTCGGTGAGCCCCCAGCTCATGACGCCGGTGGAGTCGGCCGCGGCGATGCAGCTCAGGTTGATCCTGCTCCTCTGGATGATCCCCAGCTGCTCAGCACAGGAGTAAGGACGCCGGGAAACGTCTGCGAAGAGGACGCGCAGTCCCCGGCGGTTCAGGAACTCCTCCAGCCCGGCTAGGAACGCGGCCCGGCGCCGGTGCTCGGGATAGGCAGCGCCGTTCATGTTCCCAAGGAAAGAGACGTCCCAGTCGTAGTCACCCCGGTCCCACAGCTCGGCGAACGAGACGCCGTTCATGCCGTAGTAGCTCGTCCAGGCCGCATTCGGCAGGTAGAGGACCCGTGGGCCACTCACCCGCTCCGTGTCCTGAAGGGAATGGGTGGCGTAGAGGTCGATCAGCCCGCTCTTCAGGAGGAGTTTCACTTTGAGAGGCCCCCGGTTCATGTGCCACGGGGAATCGACATTCCAGGTCGCCACCGGTATCCCCATCTTCCGGAGCCGTAGAACCAGCGGGATGAAGCGCCACTTGTGGTTGAAGATCGTGCGGAATTCGAAAAGGGCCGCCTCCACGCCGAGGGAAGCGAAGTCCTTTGCGTCCCAGACGTCCTCCAAGACCTCGTGCCCAGTGACCTCTAGCCCTTCCTTCAGGCGCGGCATGCCGAAGCGGGAGTTGAGCACGATCTTCATGGCGCCACCACAGCTCTTCCGGCTGGGTCATGACCCAGCCGCGCGCCGCCTCCACCTGCTTGGCATAACAGTAGAACGCCCCCTCGAAGGTGTATAAGTCCCGCGTCGGCAGCTCGGTTAGAGAGAGCGGCATCGGGTGGGCATGCAATGAGGGAGGCGGTGTCCGATATCCTTGAGGAGTCGTGCCTCATGAATGATACGGCCTCTTGCCCTCCGAAATTTCTGGACGATTCTAGAAAGAGAATCGTTAGGGAACAATAGTTCCTCTTGCTCAGAGCCATCCGGTATCCACTCCACGACCAAGATCAATCCCTTCGAGTCCCCGATCAATGGGAATAACGTCGCTGCCGGTCCGCCCCGCGGCCCTCCAGCGGGGGAGCCGGGAGCCGTAAAGCCGCAGGACTCCCATAAGGGGCTCGTCGTGGGTTGCACCCGGGAGCGGCACGATGCAGTCGGTCGGTCCGCCAAGGGCATTGGCGGCCCAATGGGAATAGCCTGAGATGGGGGTGGCCAGCATGAGCGGACAGCAGGCTAGGGCAAAGAGGTCTGCGACCGGATTGACCCGCGAATCATGGTCCGGCCCCTTGTAGGCATAGGGAGAAACGACATCGAGGGTTGCTACGTCGAAGTTTCTGTGGAGCTCCGTGTAGGTGTCCGGATCGCCGGTACCGGACAGGAAGAAAACGGTATCCTTTTGCCGAGCCTGGATCGCCGCCATGGCCCGTTCGTACCACCAGAGCGGTACTGCCGGCCATTCGGTCCCCGTATTTTCGTAACGATCGGGATCCACCACCTGGAAATCGCCGTGCCGGATATGGACGCCCACTACCGGCCGACCGCCCGTCCGGTCAAAAAACGAGCGAATCTGCGTTGCCAGTGACGGATTGAGGCGCACCTTCCTGGCCACCTCGAGGTAGATCGGATCGAGCAGCGTGGAGGGGCCATCGAGCGACCGGAGGATTATCTTCCTCCCCGCAAGTCTCCCGAGCATCTCCTCGTCACAGTTTCTGACACGGATTGCGCCCAGTTTGGTAAAAGCCCGGACCTTACCCCTCCGGGTTCCATCAACGCTGAAGGAATCGAGCTCGTGCCAGTCCAGAATAATATCGTGTCCGTAGAGGTGCCGTATGGCAAAAGCGAGCGGGAGCGTTTCCAGTCGATTGGAGATACCGACGAATTCATCTATGTACAGTTTTGGCATAAGGGATATTTTCTCGGGAGTTCAGGGGGTCGCACACCGTGACTACCGTCGGCGCTCCTCGATCAATTCAACGGACTTTGCGTACTTGAGAAACGTGTAGACGGCGTACAGCAGTGAAAGGAGGAGGCCGGTGCGGCCTTCCAGAACTCCCATCCTCAGCACGTACATCTTGAAAAAGGTGAAACAGGGCCGGAAAACGACGGAGAGAACTCCCGGTCTCCTCCCTGACTTGACGATTTCTTCCGCCGCCAGCGTCGAGTATCGGTCCATCCTGGCGACGTAATCACCGATCCCCTCGTAGGTGAAGTGGATCAGATTCCCTTGCAGGGTACCGACCGGACCGGGGCACTCAACGGATTCGTGGACGAGGCGCTCGGCGAAGCGGCACCGGGTCCGGTTGTACAGCCTCAGATTATGGTCGGGGTACCAGCCACACCGCCTGATCCAGCGTCTGCCGAAATAATTCTCCCGCGTCACGCGGAAACCGTCGTAACTGGCGAAATCGGCGGAAAGGATCGAGTCCCGCAGTGCCGGAGAAACGCGCTCGTCCGCATCGATATTGAACACCCAATCATTTACAGCCTGATCGGCGGCGAAATTCTTCTGTTTGCCGAAGCCTTCCCATTCGTGCTCGAAATATCGCACCTCAGGGTGATTGCGACAGATTTCGGGAGTCCGGTCGGTGCTTCCCGAATCGACTACGACAATCTCATCAGCCCAATCGAGGCTCGCCAGACAGTCGGAGATATTCTTCTCTTCGTTCTTGGCGATGATGGTGGCCGTTATTTTCATGCGGAGTGCTCCGGTACAGCAACGCGCGTCCGAAGCCGGTCCGCGGCCTCCACCACGTCGTCCACCGTCACCGCTGTCATGCACCGATGGTCCGTGGGGCACTCACGCAGAAGGCACGGAGCGCAGTCGGTGTCGCGGCGCACAATGACGGCACGGTCGCTCCAGGGCGAGGTGGTCGTGTGATCCGTGGAACCGAACACCGCCACGAGCGGAACGCCGAAGGCGGCGGCGATGTGCATGGGGCCCGAGTCGTTGGTGATGAAGAAGTCGCAGCGTTTGATGAGCGCCATCAACTCCCGCACCGAGGTCTTCCCCGCCATGACGAGGGGAGGTACGGTCATGGCGGCGGCGATGTCGGCGGCGATGGCAGCCTCTCCCGGTCCGCCGGTCACCACGACCCGCGCCCCCCAGCGGCGGGACAGTTCGTCGGCCACTGCGGCGAAGCGCTCCGGGTACCAGCGTTTGGCCGCACCATAGGTGGCGCCGGGGTTGATGCCGAGGAGAAAATCGCCCTTTTTCATCCCGTGGCTCTGCAGAAGTTCCTCCACGGCGGCGTCCTCGTCAGGGGTCGTAAAGAGAGCAAGGCTCCGGTCGCGGGTGGCGACACCAAAGCGGCCGAGCATGGCCAGATAGTACTCCACGTGGTGGAGCTGGCGCACGTGTTCATCCACTGGCACACCGTGGGTAAGCAGCGGCCCGCGCCCGTCGGTCCGGTACCCCATGCGGCGGGGTATCCGGGCAAGCCAGGCGATGAGCGCCGCATCGACGGCGTTCTGAAGGAGGATCGCCAGATCGAACCGGCGCGTTCTGAGTTCCCGGGCGAGCCGGAGCTTTCCTCCCAGGCCGGCGTGCGCCCCCCTTCGGTCATAGACGATGACGTCATCCACGGCTTCGTGCACGGTGAAGAGCGGCGCCACGAGGGAGTTGGCCAGAAGCGTCACCCGGGCACCGGGGAAGCTCTCCCGAATGGCCCGCAGGGCAGGCGTGGTCATCACCGCGTCGCCGATCCAGTTGGTGGACCGGACCAGGATCCGGTGCACGGAGTTTTTTTCCAGATGCTTCACGTTACCGGCCACTGCCACCGATCTTTTCCGCCTCATCCACCAGCATGACCGGAATCCCGTCCCGCACCGGGTAGACGAGGCGGCAGGATTCGCAGACAAGCCCCGATTCGTCGCCCCGGAGGACTACCTTCCCTTTGCAGCGTGGACAGGCAAGAATTTCAAGCAATCCTTCCGATAGTGCCATAGTTCACTGCTCCATTTAAAGAATTTTGTTCAGCGCCATTTCCAGGGGCCCGGCGTCCTCAAGGCGAAGTTCCAGGCACGCGGCATAGGTCTCGCCCAACCGGGGAAGATAGCGATCGATCTTCACGGCATCCTTTTCGGTGGTGATGAAGTAGTCGGCACCCACGGCGCGGGCGGCTGCCGCAAGGGCAGTGACCGTCTGGTCATCGTAGCGGCTGTGATCGGGAAGGGGTCGTGTTCCAACCAGCGCGAGCCCCGCACGGCGCACCTCCTCGAAGAAATCGGCCGGTTCCGCGATCCCCGCAAAGGCGAAACCCTTTCTCCCCCCCAGATACCCGAACGGGAGAACCCCTTCCCCCGAGAGCGGCCGGACCCCCACGAGGGCATGCTCTGCCCGGCAGGAGGGGAGCCCAGATCGGACGGCCGGAGCGACCCCCGGCCGGCAGCGAGTGAAGATGACGAGGTCGGCCCGGGAGAGCGCCGAACGAGGCTCCCGCAGGAGCCCCGCCGGGAGGGTCAGCCCGGTGCCGAAGGGATTGGTGCAGTCAAGGAGAAGGATGTTCAGATCGCGATGGAGACGGAGGTGCTGAAAACCGTCGTCCAGCAGGAAAACGTCGGGATCAAGGCGCTCCCGGGCAAGAAGGCCTGCCCGGTGGCGGTCCGCGCCGATCACCACGGCAAGGCCCGGCACGCTCCGGGCCAGAAGCACCGGCTCGTCCCCTGCCTCCTCGGCCGCGAGAAAGAGTCGCTCGCCATCGGACACGACCGCCTCTCTCCCTTCCAGCGTGCCGCCGTACCCCCGGGAAAGGAGCACCACCCGCTTCCCCCGGGAAAGGAGCATCCGCGCCACGCAGGCCGCCATCGGCGTCTTCCCGGTGCCGCCCGCCGTCAGATTGCCGACGGAGATGACCGGCCGGTCGAGACGCCTGGTCGGCAGCACTCCCCGTGCGTACGCCGCGGCGCGCAGCTGCACCCCCGAGGAGTACACGACGGAGAGAGGGGCAAGGCATGCAAGAAGGGCCCGGTCGGCAAGACCGGTCCGCCTCCCCCCGAGCAGTTCCCGAAGATACCCGTTACCCCCCATGGCTCACCCCTCGTGTCCCAGGATGCGGGAAATAACGTCGAGGTGCCGCTCCGTCCCCCCGCCACACGCCGCCATGAGAGCGAGCCCCCCCTCTCCGAGCTGCCGGCGGCGCCCGGCGTCGTCGAACAGGAGCTGGAGCCGCCCCCTCAACTCCTCACCATTGGCCGCACGTTCGCCGGCACCGTACTGGAGTACGAGGGAGGTGATCTCGCGGAAATTTTCAGTATGGGGACCGAAGAGCAGCGGAACGCCGCACGATGCTGGTTCCAGCAGGTTGTGGCCACCGTTGGGAACGAGACTTCCGCCGACAAACACCACATCCGCCAGACGGTAAAACGTCATCAGTTCGCCGACCGTATCGACCACGAGGAGCGCATCGGAAGGGAGTGTCGCCGGCGCCTCGGCCAGTCGGGAACGGAGCACCGGCTTGAAGCCCCGGGCCCGGACCAGTTCCGCCACCTCCCCTGCCCGCTCGGGGTGGCGGGGGACAAGCACCATGACGGAAGTCGGGTGGCACTGGAGGGAGGAAACAAAGGCGTTGAGGAGCAGTTCCTCCTCGCCGGGATGGGTGCTCCCCGCCACAAAGACGAGGGAATCGGCAGGAATGCCGAAACGGGACCTCAACGCGTATTTGTCGGCCGGTGCAACGGCTGCAGCCGGCAGATCGTACTTCAGGTTCCCGGTGGCGTGAACCGTATCGGAGGGCGCCCCGATGGCGACGATCCGGCGGGCATCCTCCACGCTCTGCATGCAGAGGGCGGCCATCCCCGAGAGGAGTGGCCGGAAGAACCAGGAGAGCTTCCGATACCGCCCGAAGGAGCGATCGGAAATCCGGCCGTTTGCCAGAATCACCGGAATGCCGCGGCGACGGGCGGCCCTCAGGAACGCCGGCCAGATCTCGGTTTCGACGATGACGACGAGGGAGGGAGCAATGGCACACAGTGACCGGCCCACCGCGAGACGGCAGTCGAAGGGGAAATAGATGGCGAGGTCTACATCGGAAAGTCCCGCCGCAATGCGCCGTCCCGTTTCCGTGCCGTTGGAAAGGACGATGGCGTGGTGGGGGAAGCGTTTCCGAAGCTCCCGCAGAAGCGGCTTTGCCGCTATCGTCTCACCGACAGAAACAGCATGAACCCAGATGCTCTTTTTCCCGGCGAGAAGCTTCCGTTTCTCCTGACGGATGAAACCGAACCGCTCGCCGAAGTCCGCGAGGCTCCGCCCCCGCTTCAGCGCCCGGTAGAGATGGAACGGCACGATGAGCGGCATGAGCAGGGCAAACAGTATGTCGTACACGAGCGCTACCATGAGTGGCACCGGAGAGGGGGTATGCTACGCCGAGAACTGCATGTCGTAGAGTTTGCGGTAGAGGCCGCCGCGGACCAGGAGCTCGTCGTTGGTCCCCACCTCCACCATCTCCCCCTTGTCGATGACCACGATCCGGTCCGCATGGAGCACGGTGGAGAGCCGGTGGGCAATGACGAGGGTGGTCCGGTTCTTCATGAGATTGGCGAGGGCCTGCTGCACCATGTGCTCGCTCTCGGTATCCAGGGCGCTGGTGGCCTCGTCCAGGAGGAGGATCGGCGCATTTTTGAGAATAGCCCGGGCGATGCAGAGACGCTGACGCTGGCCGCCGGAGAGCCGCACCCCCCGGTCGCCGATGGAGGTCTCGTACCCGTCCGGCATCTCCATGATGAAGTCGTGGGCAAAGGCGGCGCGGGCAGCCTGTATCACATCCTCCATGGGGGCATCGGAGCGCCCGAGGCGGATGTTATTGGCGATGGTATCGTTGAAGAGGATCGTCTCCTGATCCACCAGGGCGATCTGGCGCAGGAGGTCATCCAGACGCAGCCGCCGCACGTCGCTCCCGTCGATGAGGACCGCGCCGCCGGTCACATCGTAGAAGCGCGGGATGAGTGACATGACGGTCGTCTTTCCCGCCCCGGAGGGGCCCACCAGTGCCACCACCTCCCCCCTCGTGGCCGAGAGCGATACGTTGCGGAGAACCTCTTCGTCGTCGTAGCGGAACGAAACGTTCCGCAGTTCCACGTCGCCCCGCGCCGTCCCCATCTCCAGAGGATCGGCCGGGTCCTCGATCTCCGCCTTGCGGTCGATCACCTCGAAGACCCGCTCCGCTGCCCCCACGGCCTGCTGGACGGTGTTGTAGGAGCTGAGCAACTTCTTCACCGGCCCATAGAGCATCACCATGGCGGTCAGAAAGGAGAAGAATTCGGATGCGGACATCCGGCCGCTCATGACCTGGCTGCCGCCGAACCAGATCACCCCCGCTACCCCGAGGGACGTGATGATCTCCATGATCGGCGTGTGGAGCGACTCGTACTTGATACTCTTCCGGAGAAAGTGATAGAGGCCGAGGTTCGTCCGGCTGAACTTCTCAACGGAGCTCTGTTCGAGGCGGAAGGCCTTGACCACCTTGACCCCGGTGAAGGTCTCCTGGAGGATGCTCGTGATCTCCCCCATCTGACCGAGGGACTGCTTGGCCAGGTTCTTCATCCGTTTGCCGATCTTCTGTGCCGGCAGAGCCGTGAGGGGAAGGACGATAAACGTTATGAGGGCCAGTTGCCAGTTGCGATAGAAGATGACGCCGAGGAGTCCAATGGCCGTCACCCCGTCCCGCAGGAGCCCCGTGACCACATTCGCCACCCCCGACTGCATCTGCCCCACGTCGCTCATGACCCGCGACATGAGAACGCCGGCCGGATTGACGGTGAAATAGCGCAGCGAGAGCTCCATGTGCTTGCGGTAGACTTCGTTGCGGATGTCCTGGATAGCCAACTGACCGGCGGTGGAGATGTAGTACCCCTGAATGAAACGGGCCACACCGCGAAAGATGAAGACGACCATCACCGCCACCGGCAGGAAGATGAATATCGTCATATCCTTATCGGCAAAGATCTTCTTGAGCAGCGGCTCCACCATCCAGGCGATGGCGGCGTCGGTCCCGCCGACGCAGAGCGATGCCACCATGGAGATGACGATCCGGCCCCAATAGGGTTTACTGTACTGGAGTATTCGCTTGAACGTTTCCATTGACCTGCTTTCCGAGCATATTCAGAACAATTGCGGCAACCTTCTCCGAACAGCCGCCGGAGCCGAGTTTCTCCTTCACCATCCCGAGTTTCTTCCGCACCTCCCGGGAGTACTCCCCGTCGTCCAGATAGCGGCCGATCTCCGCCGCGATCCGCCCCGCCGAGGCCTCGTGCTGGATCAGCTCCGGCACCACCCGCTCTCCTGCCACGATATTGCAGATGCCGATGTGGTCCACCTTGATCAGCCGCTTTCCCACGTGGTAGGTCAGGGGGGAGACCGTGTAGATGATCACCATCGGCACCCCCATGAGGGCAATCTCCAGGGTCACGGTGCCGGATACGGAGACGATGGCATCGCAGACCTGCATCACATCGTAGACCGTCTCCCGCACCACGGTCACGTCGAGCCCCGATGCCCCCAGGTGCGGCTCGATATCCGCCGCAGTCAGGCTGGGTGCCAGGGGAAGGACGAACTGAAGATCCGGATAGTGCTGCCTGAGCACGGCCGCGCTCTCAAGGATGATCGGAAAGAGCCGGGCGATCTCCCCCCTGCGGCTGCCGGGAAAGAGGCCGACGGTGCGTCGTGCGGGGTCGAGACCTAAGGCAGCGACGGCCTCACCGCGGGTCATGGTCGGCCGCACGATATCGGCCAGAGGATGCCCCACGAAGGTGACCGGCACCCCCTCCTTCTCGTAGAACGGCACCTCGAACGGAAAGACCACCGCCATGTGATCGACGAGCCGGGCGATCTTCCTGACGCGCCCCACCCGCCAGGCCCAGACCTGGGGACTGATGTAGTAAAGCACCTTTACCCCGGCCCGGCGGGCGACCTTGGCCAACATCAGGTTGAAATCGGGGTAATCGATGAGGATCAGCAGGTCCGGGGGGTCGTTCCGGAGGATCCGCCGCATGGCCATGAAGGCGCGGGAGATGACGTCGAAGTGGGCGAGGACCTCCACAAGGCCGACCACCGCCATCTCGGACGCATCAACAAGGGTCTGCACCCCCGCCTCCCGCATGCGGGAGCCGCCGATGCCAAAGAAGGAGAGCGACGGGGCGAGGCGCAACGCCTCCTTCACCAGGTTCGAGCCGTGGAGATCGCCCGAGGCCTCACCGGCCACGATCATGACGCGTTTTTTCAACAAATCACCCATTTGAAACTCGTAGAGACGCCCACGGGGGGCGTCTCCACCAGAACAGCCAGAAATTGAGGTCCCCGCTCAGCCCTTGAGAACCGAGGCGACGACCGCCGCCACTTCCCGCACCTGGGCATCGGTCATTTCGGGGAAGATCGGCAGCGACATGCAGCGGGACGCCACTTCCTCGGCAACCGGTAGCGACACCCCCGCACATTCCGCGGCAAAGACCTCCTGCTTGTGAAGCGGGATCGGATAGTAGACCGCCGAGGCGATGCCGGCCTCGGAGAGGGCCTTCATGACCGCGTCGCGCCGCTCGGTGAGGATCGTGTACTGATGGTAGACGTGGGTCCCCTTCCCATCTTCGTGGGGGGTGATGGCCCCCGTACCCGCCAGCAACTCACTGTAGAGGTGGGCAACGCGCCGGCGCCCCTCGCTGTACTCCTTGATATGCTTGAGCTTCACCCGCAGGATCACCGCCTGAATCTCGTCGAGGCGGCTGTTGTAGCCGATCACTGAGTGGTGGTAGCGGACCTTGCTGCCATGGTTGCGCAGCACCTTCACCCGCTCGGCCATTTCCGGGCAGGGGGTAGTGACGAGACCGCCATCGCCGTAGCAGCCAAGGTTCTTGCTCGGGAAGAAGCTGAATGCCCCCAGCGCACCGATGGTACCGGTCATCCTGCCGCCGAAATCGGCGCCGAAGGATTGGGCGCAGTCCTCGATCAGGAGCAGGCCGTGCCTGGTGCAGAGGGCTTCGATGGCGGAGAGGTCGGCCGGTTGGCCGAAGAGGTGCACCGGGAGCACCGCCCGGGTCCGAGGAGTAATGGCCGCCTCGATCCGGGCCGGATCGATGTTGTAGGTCTTCGGGTCGATGTCAACGAAGACCGGCGTTGCCCCGACGTACCGGATCGCCTCGGCGGTGGCGATGAAGGTGAAGGGAGACGTGATGACCTCGTCACCCTCCTTTATCCCGGCAGCGGCAAGGGCGAGATGGAGCGCATCGGTCCCCGACGCAACTCCTACGGCGTGCTTGACGCCGAGACAGGCGGCAGCCTCTTCCTCGAAGGCAGCCACGTTGGGCCCCAGGATGAACTGGGTCTTTTCGAGGGCTTCCAGAATTCCCCGGTCGATCTCCTCTTTTATCTGCAGGTACTGAACCTTCAGGTCTACCATCGGGATCATCGTCTCATCCTCACAGTTTCGTATTGATTTTCAGCGCCGTCTCCAGCGCCCGCTTGCCGTCGCGGCCGGAAACCACTGGGGTCTTTCCCGTAGCCACGCAGTCGAGGAACGAGGCGATCTCGCTCCTGAGGGCGTCCCCCTGCTCGAAACTTTTTTCTTCTATGTTCACGTTGGGGACGCCGGGAAACATCTCGCCGCTCCCTTTCCTGAAGACCGCCAGCTTCTTGTTCTGGAAGTCGACGGAGATATAGGAGTCGGGCTGGAAGATGCGCATCTTCCGCTCGCTCTTGAGGCTGATCCGGCTGGCGGTGACGTTGGCCACGCAGCCGTTCTCGAACTGGATCCGGGCGTTGGCGATATCTTCCTCGTCGGTGAAGACCGGCGCTCCGATGGAGTTGACCTGACTCACCGGAGAACCGACGATGGTCTGGATGATGTCGATGTCGTGGATCATCAGATCGAGGACGACGTTCACATCGGTGCCACGCGGCTTGAAGGGGGCGATCCGGACCGACTCGACGAAGCGCGGTCCGGTCAGCAGCCCCTGGAGACCGAGCACCACCGGATTGAACCGCTCCAGGTGCCCCACCTGAAAGATCGCGCGGTTTTCATCGGCAAGGCGGATCAGTTCGTCAGCCTCCTCGACGGTGGTGGTGATCGGTTTTTCCAGCAGGACGTGAACGCCGCGTGCCAGAAACGCCTTGGCCACCTCATGGTGATACTGGGTCGGCACGACGATGCTGACCGCATCGACCTTGTCGAGCAGTTCCCGATAGTCGGTATAGCTGACCGTACCTACCTTGGCGGCCACCTCGTCGGCGCGGGCGCGATCAGAATCAACCACCCCCACCAGTTCCGACTCCGGCAACGACGCATACTTCTCGGCATGGAACTGCCCCAGATACCCGACACCGATAACCGCGGTCCTGATCGTGCCACTCATCGACAGAGCCCTCTCTCGGATTTCTCGGCAAACGCCACGAAATGGGCGATCTGCGGTGAATCGGGCACCTCGGCCCGCACCCGACGCAGCGCCTCTTCCAGCCGGAGGCCGGAACGGATGACGAGCCGGTACGCTTTCTTGATACTGGCAATGACTTCCTCTGAAAACCCGCGACGCTTGAGGCCGACGGTATTGAGGCCCAGGGAGGTGGCCCGGTTGCCGCTTGCCAACGTGAAGGGGAGCACATCCTGCCCCACCATGGCCCCCCCCGAGAGCATGGCGCTTTCGCCGATGCGGGTAAACTGGTGAACCGCCGACAGGCCGCCAAGAATGGCGGAATCCTCCACCTCCACATGCCCTGCCAGAGTGGAGCCGTTGGCCATGATGACGCGGTTGCCGACGATACAGTCGTGGGCCACGTGGCAGTATGCCATGAACATGTTCTGGTCGCCGATGACCGTTTCACCGATGCCGGTCACCGTTCCGGGCTGGAGCGTCGTGAACTCGCGGATGATGTTATGGTTGCCGATCCGGAGCCAGGTTTCTTCACCCTGGTATTTCAGGTCCTGGGGAATCCCCCCCACGGAAGCCATGGAGAAGATCTGGTTCTCCTCGCCGATTTCGGTCCAGCCGTCAATGACGGAGTGGGGCCCGACCTTCGTCCCCCTCCCGATCCTGACGTGTTCGCCGATGATCGCATAGGGGCCGATCTCGACCCCTTCGGCCAGTTCGGCCTTTGGATGAATGAGTGCTGTCGGATGAATCATGGTGCCGAGCGCCGGTGCGCTACTTCTCCTTGTCCGCAAAGGTCGCCTTGAGCTCTGCCTCGGTGACCAGCTTGCCGTCTACGTAGGCCTTGGCGCTCACCCCCCAGATCCCGCGCCGGTTGAGGGTCGTCTCCACCTCGATCCGGAGCTGGTCCCCCGGGAACACCGGCCGACGGAACTTCGCGCTGTCGATCGCCATGAAATAGCTCACCTTATTGCGGGTCTCGTCATCGGAGGCGAGATAGGCCATGATCCCGGCCACCTGGGCCATCGCCTCGATGATCAGAACCCCCGGCATGACCGGATGGCCGGGGAAATGCCCCTGGAAGAACGGCTCGTTGATCGTGACGTTCTTGATCCCGACGCACCGTTTCCCTTCCTCGATCTCCACGATCCGGTCGACAAGCAGGAACGGATAACGGTGGGGGAGAATTTTCATGATTTCATTGATATCAAGCATCTGATGCTCCTTCGGGGGGGATGACGTTATTCAGAGGCGAGACGCGCTTCCAGCTCCGCGACCTTTTTCTCCAGGGCGGCAACCGTTTTCTTCAGATCGGGGAGTTTGGGGACCACCGCCATGGAACGGAGCCATTCGCGGTGGCTGAAGGCCGGGATGCCGCTCACGAGGGAACCGGAAGGGATGTTCCCCGGGATACCGGACTTGGCCCCCACCATCACATTGTCGCCGATGGAGAGATGGCCCGCCACCCCCACCTGTCCGGCGAGTGTGACGCGGTTGCCGAGCCTGGTGCTGCCGGAAATGCCAACCTGCGAGACGATGGTGCAGTTCTGGCCGATGACGCAGTTGTGGGCGATCTGGACCAGGTTGTCGATTTTCGTCCCCCGGCCGATGACCGTGGCGGTGAGTGCGGCACGGTCGATGGTGGTGTTGGCGCCGATCTCCACATCGTCCTCAATGGAGACGATTCCCAGTTGCGGAATCTTGTAGTACCCCTCGCCATCGGGGGCATAGCCGAATCCGTCGGACCCGATGACTGTCCCGGCGTGAATCGTCACCCGGTTGCCGATCCGGCACCCCTGGTACACGACGACATTGGCATGGATCGTCACATCGTCGCCGACGGAGACCTCCTCGTACACGACCGCACCCGGATGAATGGTCACCCGGTCGCCCAGCGTCACGCCGGCCCCGATGGTGGCTCCCGGATAGATCGTCGCATCCGCTCCGACCGTCACCCCGTCACCGATCCGCGCTCCCTCCATAATCCCCCGGGACGGACGGGGAGCCACGTGAAAGAGGGTCAGCATCTTGGCGAAGGCGAGATAGGGATTCGCCACGACGATGGCATTGCGGCCATGGCGATCGGCCCCCGGGGGGAGGACAACGGCCCCTGCCCCTGTGGTCGCGACCTTGGAAGCATACTTGGGGTTGGCCAGAAAGGTAACCTGGTCGACGGTGGCGTCGTCGAGACTCGCCACGCCGATGACGGTCTTTCCCTCGTCACCGGCCACGGTTCCCCCCAGGTAGTCCGCCAGCTCCTTGAGCGTTCTCCCCGCGGCCATCGCTACTTCTTCCGGGTGGAGTTGAAACTCTTGAGGACTTCGTCGGTCACGTCGGCCTTGTCGTCCACGAAGATCATCCCCTCATTGCGAACGAAAATGAAGGTATAGCCATTCTTGCGGCCAAACTCCTGGACCAGCCGCTCCAGCTCCTCGATGATCTTCTTGGTGAACTCCTCGTCCCGGGCCTGGAGCTCGTCCTGGGCATCCTTGGTGAAGCGCTGGAACTCCTTGAGCTTCTGCTGGTAATCTTTCTCCTTGGCGCTGCGGGCCGCCTCGGAGAGGAGAACGCTCTGTTTCTCAAGATCATCCTTGAGCTTCTTGAGCTCCTCCTGCTTGCCGTTGATCTCGTCCTGGTACTTCTTCACCTTGGCGGCGAGCTGCTCCTTGGCTTCCTTCCCCGCCTCGGAAAGGTTGAGAGCCTTCTGCATGTCGATATAGCCGAGCTTGACGCCGTCGGCGCCGAAGGCAACGGGGGCGGCCATGAGTGACAACGAGACAACAGCTGCTGCAACGATCCTTTTCATTGTTTCTCCTTTTGCGTGATGCGTTCTGGTGATCCGATAGATGAATCAATCAATTGGATTGATTAACAAGCCGGCTAAAAGAAGCTCCCGATGGAGAACTCAAACCGCCCGCTCTTCTTGTCGATCCCCTCCCGGGGATTGAGCGGAATGCCGTACTCAAGGCGGAGCGGCCCCAGGGGGGAGGTCCACCTGATGCCGGCACCGTAGCTCATCCGGAAGCTGGAGAGCATGCTCTGGTTGTCGCCGTAGACGTTGCCGGCATCGAAGAAGAGAACCCCTTTGAGCCCCGCATCCTTGATGAGTGGCAGGGTGTACTCGGCGTTGAAGATCGCTTCCTTGTCGCCGCCGACGTATGCCCGGGTCGTGGTGCCGGTCCCCTGGACATTGTCGGTCGCCGTCGTGGTATTGAGAACAGGGCTCACGCTGCGCCCCTGATAGCCGCGGAGCGTATTGATGCCGCCGGCATAGAATTTTTCGTCGATCGGGATATCCCTGCCGATCCCCTGAATGTACCCGAGCATCCCCCGGAGCGAAAAAACCGTGCTCCACTTCAGCGGGAAAAACACCGCCGTGTCGCCGATGTACCGGACAAACCGGTTCGAACCGCCGAGACCGGCGAACTCCACCGACAGATTGTTCACCATGCCGGTGGTCGGATCAAAGCGGTAATCGGTAGTATTGCGCGTCAGCCCCCCCGTTATGGAGCTGATGGTCGAGGTGGTCTCGGGTACCACCTTCAAGGCCTGGGAAATGTTGAAGATCTTCTTGTCTTCGTACTTGTAGACCCAGAGGGTGCTGAGGTTCTCCGTGAGGGGATAGCCCGCCTTGATATCGCCACCGGTGGCGCGCCGCGTGTAATCGAGGTAATCACGCTCGGTCCGGTACACGTCGGCGCCGAGAGTCCAGCGGGAATCCAGGAAATAGGGGTCCGTAAGGCCCGCATTGTAGGTGGATGACTTTCCGCCAAGAGATGCGGAGAGGTTCCCCTTGAGGCCGAGGCCGAGGAAGTTCCCCTGGGACACGGATCCCTGCCCGATAATGCCGTCAAGGGAGCTGTAGCCGGCGCCGATGCTGAACGTGCCGGTCGGCTTCTCCTTCACCTCCACATTCACGTCGAGCTTATTGTCGGCGCTCCCCTTGGTGGTGGCAATGTTCGCCTCCTCGAAGAAACCGAGGTTCATGAGATTCTGCTTGCTCTTCTTGAGGCCGGTGCTGCTGTAGGTCTCCCCTTCGGCCACCTTTATCTCGCGGCGCAGAACCTTGTCGCGCGTCTTGGCATTGCCGGTGATGTTGATGTGGTCGATATAGACCTTCTCCCCCTTCTCGAAGTCGAAGGTAATATCGATCGTCTTCTGGTCGGGATTCACCTTGGAAAGCGGATTGACGTTCGTGAAGGCGAACCCCTTGTCAGCGTAAAGATCGGTCAGCGTCTGGACGTCGGCACGCAGGCTCCCCCTGCTGAATACCTCGCCGGACTTCAGCTTGAGGGCCGCGGCAAGGACGTTCTCCTTTTCCAGCAGATCCCCCTTGAACGAGATGGAGCCGGTACGGAACTGCTCCCCCTCGGTGATCCCGATGGTTACCTCCAGGCCGCTCTTATCGGGGAGGAGCTTGACCTCGGGCTCCCCCACCTTGACGTTGATGTAGCCGTTGTTGAAATAGAGGTCGGCGATCAGCGCCGCATCGTTCTTGAGAACCTCGTCCTTGTAGGTCCCGGCGCCGGTCAGCCAGGAGAGGAACCACTTCTCCTGGGTCTCCATGACGCCGCGCAGCTTGCGGGGAGTGAACACCCTGTTCCCCTCGAACCGGATGGCCTTGATGAGGACCTTTTCCCCCTCGGTAATCGAAACGACAACCCGGATGTCGTTGCCGCGGGCCTCGCTGCGGGCATTCACCTCCGCAAGGTAGTATCCCTCGTCGTTGTACAGCTTCTTCGCCTTCTTCGCAGCCTGGGAAAGCTCCTTCTGGGAGAAGATCGAGTTGGCCTTGAGTCCCAGGGCATCGCGAACCTTGTCGACGGAAAGTTCCTTGTTCCCCTCGATCTTGATCTCGCGGATGATCGGCTTCTCGACCACCGCGTAGACCAGTGTCACTCCACCGTCCGACTTCTCGGTCTCGGCCTTGACATCCTGAAACTGACCAAGCTTGTAGATGGCGCGCAGATCGGCATCGACCTTCTCGTCGTACAGGACGTCGCCTGTCTTGAGCTTGACCGCGTTCAGGATGGCGGCCGATTCGACCCGCCGGTTCCCCTTGACCTTGAGGTCGACGATCTTCTCACCCTCGGCAAAAGCACTCGGCGCAGTGACGACCAATGCCGCCATGATTCCGTAAGTTATCGCGTGTAACCGTCTCACTTCTCCCCCGGGAGAACGTTTGATGTGGGATGCGTCGGAGAGATCCGCGGCTCGTCGGCCTCGATCCGGCCGTCAACAAGGCGGACCGTCCTCCCCATGCGGGAGGCCAGAATCTCGTTATGGGTAACGATGACCAGGGTGATTCCCCGCTTGCGGTGAATCCGGGACAGGGTCTCGTGGACCTCGTCACTCGTCTTTATGTCAAGATTGCCGGTCGGTTCATCGGCAAGGAGCAAACGCGGTGAAAGGAGAAGGGCGCGGGCAATGGCCACCCGCTGCTGCTCTCCTCCCGAAAGTTCCCCCGGCTTGTGGGTCAGGCGGTGGGCAAGCCCCACCTCGGCCAGGAGCTCCCGGGCCGGTTCCGCCGCATCGCTACGACGGGCCCCGCCGATCAGCGCCGGCATCATCACATTCTCGAGAGCGGTGAACTCCGGAAGGAGATGGTGAAACTGAAAGACGAAGCCGATGGAGCGGTTGCGAAACTCCGCCAGGGGCGCATCCCCTTTGCGGAATATCTCCTCGCCCCCGAACAGGACCGTTCCCGAGGTGGGCCGATCGAGAGTTCCCATGATGTGGAGGAGTGTACTCTTCCCCGCCCCCGACGCCCCGATCAGGGCGATGGTCTCCCCCTCCTCCACCGACAGATCCACCCCCTTGAGCACTTCGACGCGGGCATCGCCGGTTCCGTAGCTCTTGTGGAGGCCGACAACTTCCAGCAGCTTACTCATACCGGAGCGCCTCCGCCGGGGGAAGCCGCGACGCCTGCCACGATGGATAGAGAGTCGCCACCAGGGAAATGAGGATTGCCGTCACGGAGACGAGCAGCACATCCGACGGCACCACCTGGGAGGGAAAATGGTCGAGGTAGTAAACGTCCTTGCTGAAGAGCTCGAACCCCGTCATCCGCTGGATGAAGTCGACGATCGGCTCCAGATTGCACGCCACCCCCAACCCGCCGATCACCCCGAGACCTGTCCCGGAGATGCCGATGATGAGCCCTTCGAGGACAAATATCTTCATGATGCTTCGCCCCGTTGCCCCCATCGACTTGAGGATGGCAATATCCTTGGTCTTCTCGAGGACCACCATGAAGAGCGTTGAGGCGATGCCAAAGGCCGCCACCAGCACGATCAGGGTCAGAATGATGAACATTACCATCTTTTCGGTCTTCAACGCAAAAAGAATGTTCTTGTTCATCTGCATCCAGTCCCGGGCGTAGTAGGGAAAGCCGAGCTGGCGGTTGATCTCGCGGACCAGCGATCCGGTGTGGTAGACATCGGCAACCCTGAGCTGAACGCCGGTCGCCGCATTCCCCAGGGAGAGAAAATCCTGAGCCTCGCCAAGACTTACGTACGCAAGGGTCGAGTCATACTCGAACATGCCGGTATTGAAGATGCCGACCACCCTGAACTGGCGCATCTTCGGCACCATCCCCAGCGGCGTGATGTTCCCCATGGGGGAGATGACGTTGATGGTGTCGCCGGTGTAGAGGTTGAGGTTGCGCGCAAGCTCCTTGCCGATGATGATGCCGGGCTTCTCGGAAGCCTGGCCGGCCAGCGGCGGCGGGGCAAGGTCGAGATCGGAGAGCTTCCCGTCCACAAGGGAGCGGTGGAGATTGGTGACGAGGGGGTCGGTCTTGGTGTCGATGCCGCGGAGCACCACCCCGGAAACGTTGTTGCCCGACGAGAGCATCACCTGGCTGTAGATGAACGGCGTCTCGGCCACAACCCCCTTGACCTTGCCGAGTTGCGCCAGCACCCGGTCGTACTGCTCCATCACGCCGCCGCTCTTCAGCACCACGATGTGGGCATTGGTCCCGAGAATTTTCTCTTTGAGACTCTCCTCGAAGCCGGTCATGACCGCCAGAACGATGATGAGGGCCATCACGCCGAGGGTCACGCCGGCAGTGGAGATGAAGGTTATGATGGAAATGAAGGTCGACTTCCGTTTTGCCTTCAGATAACGGAGGCCGATGAACAGTTCGTAGGGCATGGGTGGGCCTGGATACTCAAAACTGGGGGCTGGCACGCTGAATCGGAGGATTTGCCAGCCCCAGTCCGCTATTTTTCCTTCCGCAGCTGGGGGAAGAGGATGACGTCGCGAATGGATGGAGAATCGGTCAGGAGCATTACCAGGCGATCGATGCCGATCCCCTCCCCCGCCGTGGGCGGCAGGCCGATCTCCAGGGCACGGATGTAATCCTCATCCATGTAGTGGGCCTCCTCGTCCCCTTTGGCCTTCTGGGCCACCTGGGCGAGGAACCGCTCCTTCTGGTCCACCGGATCGTTGAGCTCGGAGAAGGCGTTGGCCATCTCCCGGCCGGCACAGAAGAACTCGAAGCGGTCGACGATCTCGGGATCGTGGTCATTCTTGCGGGAAAGCGGCGACACCTCCGTCGGGTAGGCGGTGATGAAGGTAGGCTGGATCAGCTTCGGCTCGGCCACCTCTTCGAAAATCTCGGTGATGAGCTTCCCATATCCGGTGTCCGCCGGGAGATCGAGGCCGATCCGCTGGGCATAGGCGAAGGCGAGATCGCGGTCTTCCAGCGACTTGGCGTCGATGGCGCCGTACTCGAGGATCGCCTCCTTGACGGTGAGCCGCTTCCACGGACGCTGGAAGCTGATCTCCACCCCCTGGTAGGTGAAGTCGAGGGTACCGAGGACCTCCTGGGCCACATGGCAGAGGAGCTCTTCGGTGAAGTCCATCAGGTCCTCGAAGGTGGCATAGGCCTGGTAGAACTCCATCATGGTGAACTCGGGGTTGTGACGGACCGAGATCCCCTCGTTGCGGAAGTTGCGGTTGATCTCGAAAACCCGCTCGAACCCGCCCACCACAAGGCGCTTCAGGTAGAGTTCCGGCGCAATCCGAAGGTAGAGCTCCATATCGAGCGCATTGTGGTGGGTCACGAACGGTTTCGCCGTGGCCCCCCCGGGGATCGGCTGCATCATCGGCGTTTCGACTTCGAGGAAGTCATGTTTCACCATGAACTCGCGGATCAGATTGACGATCCGGGAACGCTTGAAGAAGACGTCACGCGCCTCGGGGTTGACGATGAGATCAACGTACCGCTGGCGATAGCGGGTCTCCACGTCGGTGAGGCCATGGAACTTCTCGGGGAGCGGCAGCAGCGACTTGGTGAGAAGCCGGATGGAAGTGGCATTGAGGGTCAGCTCACCCGTCTTGGTACGAAACGGCGTGCCGCATGCACCGACGATGTCGCCGATATCGAACGACTCGAAGTTCTCGAAGGCCTCGTCACCGACGGTGTCCTTGCGGACGTAAAGCTGCATCCGCCCCTTGCGGTCCTGGAGCTGGATGAAGGCGGCCTTGCCGAAGGAACGGCGGGCAATGATCCGGCCGGCAACGGAGAAAGTCCGGGGCTCCTCCTCGATGGTTTCCACATCTCCGTAGGCAGCCACCACATCGGCAGAGGTATGCTCGGGCTTGTAATCGTTCGGATAGGGATTAATCCCCGCTTCCCAGAGGGCATCGACCTTGCGTCTTCTCTGGAGCAACAATTCACTCAGTTCTTCCATCGCCTGCTTCGTTCCTTTCAGGGCCGGAATGGCCGTAATCACAACTTGCCTGTATAGCCGAACAGCTTCGCCCCCGTCAAGCAAAAAGGGGGTCCGGCGCGCGCCGTTCGGCAGCCGCAAGACCACGACTGACGCGGGCTTGCATCCCTTCCGGCCACAGCGGGTGCGGCTCCTGATCCGCTAGAAACCGGATACCCGAACGGGCGAACTGCTGTTGCCGGTCGTCCCGTTGCCGAGCTGTCCCGACACGTTATACCCCCATCCCGTCAGATGCCTTTGCTGGAAGGCGAGAGAGTGGTGCCCGATGGCGAGAATGGGGCTCACGCCGTCGATCTGAAGGGTGCTGTCGAAGGTCCCGATCGACACCGGGGTAGAATTGATGTCGGCCGTCGTCCCGTTGCCGAGCTGGCCGTAGCCGTTGTACCCCCAGGCCCAGATCGTCCCCTGATTGTTCATGACGAGGATATGGTCGAGCCCCGCGGCGACGGCCTTGATCGTGCCGATACCGGTAATCGGTACCTGCTGGGGAGTGCTGCTGGAAGGAAGGGACGCCGGATTCTGGCCCAGTTGGCCGAACCCGTTGTATCCCCAGACATAGATCCTGTCGTCGGTGGTCACCACCACGCTGAAGGCCCCGCCGGCGGCGATCAGCTTCACCGGACCCGGCAGAGAAACCTGGACCGGCGCATACCGGTCAACGGTATCACCGAGTCCGAGCTGCCCATAGTTGTTGCTTCCCCACGTCCAGACGGAACCATCCGTCCTCAAAGCGACACTGTGGAGACCTCCGGCGGCGATGCGCTTCACATGGCGGAATGGGGCGCCAGCAAGAGGATCGTAGGCAAAAACCGGCAGCGCACTATCACCCCCCGCATTTCGACCGAGCTGCCCGTTGCTGTTGCTTCCCCAGGCATAGAGGCTGCTATAGTTGGCAAGGGCCATGCTGTGGAAGCCACCGGCGGCAACCGCCGCGACGTTGGGGAGACCGGAGATCCCGCGGGGAACGGTGGAACTGTTTGCGTTACCCGAGGAGCCGTTGCCCAGCTGTCCGGAGCCGTTGTGCCCCCAGGCCCAGACGGAGCTCGTGTTCCGGAACGGAATGAACGCAAGGGTATGGTTGGAGCCGACCGAGAACCCGGCGAAGCGGGACGGAGCAGCAACTGCCGCAGGGGTCGAGGTGTTCGTGGTCGAACCGATCCCCAACTGACCGAAGGCGTTGTTTCCCCACGAAAAGAGGTTGGAACTGCTATAGCGGCCAAAGGCGGCCGAATACCCCTTGAACGCCACGCTATGGGTGTAATAGGTGGAGGTGGTGGCAGGGAAGGTCGTCGTCGATGAGCCGCCACCGCCGCCGCACCCCTGGAGGAGGCCGAAGCCGAAGCCGGCAATGATGAACATGGTACGACCGAACGTTTTGTGCATATCTCTCTCCGTCACAGTGAATTCAGATACCGATTGACCGGGGTCTTTTTCAATCCAGAGCAGCCGTGAACCCCTTGCAGAGGACAACCTCTCCCGTGGCTCCCGGCTGAACACCTTTGAAGGCAGCCTTACCGAGGTACTCTCCGGAGCGGAAGATGGTGGCCTCTCCCGGCGGAAGGGGGGCGCCGGCGCCGTTCACGAAGGAAACCGCCATCCCCTCCGGCCCCGATTGCCCGCCGATCTCTCGTACGGCCGGCACGTGAAACTTCAGCACTTCTCCGAAGGGAGCGGCGATGGCCCGGCGGGAAGCCTCCTTGTCCGTCGCCGCAAGGGGGGCGGCCACGACCGCCGCCGTCGTCCCCTTGTCCGGCCGGGGGAAGAGCGCATGGAGGGTGACGTCCATCGCCCCGGAGCCATCAAGCCGAAAATCATAGACAGGTGTCCAGCCGCTCCCGGCCACCAGGTAGCTGGCGGTGATGCGCCCCTTGCCGCCCACCCAGACCCGGGCGACACTCCCGCCGACTCCCCCCTCCTTCCTCAGGGCCGACAGCCGTGCCTCCACCGCCTTGATGCCGTCTTCGGCGCTGCGCCGCGCCCGATAGACCACCTCGAGCTGCGCCACGGCGAACTCGGTCCCCTTCCGGATGGTCTCCATCGGTTCCGGGTTCGTCTTCGTCTTGCGGGGCGCCTTGCTGCTCTGGGACTTGGCCGCTGCCTTGAAGATATCCTCGCGCACCTCCAGCGCCCGAAGCCGGTCTTCCAGCCGCCGTTTCCGCTCCAGAAGGGCGTCGAGCTCTTTCTCGCGCTTCGGAGTCGGCCGGGCCTTCTGGATCTCGACCCGGGCGATGGAGCTGCCGGCAAGGGGTCTGATTCTCAAGGAATCCGGCACCACGGCGGCGGGCAGGGCGATCTCCAGATACCCCCTGGTGGCGGCAGATTCCTCTTCAAACCGGGCACCGTCAAGGTAATAGGTGATACTCCTGCCGGCGGCATGAGCCGGGGCCGCCGACAGCACGATCAACAACGCGAGCAGAAACTTCATAGGCCCTCCCTGGCCCAACAGATTGGCATCTCAGGCAATACGGCACCATTTCGGCACGGTGCCTGGCAGATCACTTTACGACGTCGATGAGCTCCACCTCGAAAATGAGGGTGGCGTTGGGGGGGATCACCCCGCCGGCCCCGGCGGCGCCGTAGCCGAGCTGGGGCGGAACGACGAGCTTCCGCTTGCCGCCGACCTTCATTGACATGACCCCTTCGTCCCACCCCGGGATGACCTCGCCGGCGCCGATGGTAAAAATGAACGGCTCACCCCGGTCCACGGAACTGTCGAACTTGGTGCCGTTTTCAAGCCATCCGGTGTAGTGGACCTTCACCGGCTTACCCCGGGTCGGCTCCGGTCCCGTCCCCACCACCAGATCCTGATAGGCGAGCCCCGACGGTGTCTTGGTCATGGCGGCGGTGGAAATTCCCGGTTTGGCGCTCCCCGTGGGCTTCGCCTCCCTGTCCGAACAGGCCGCAATGGCAATGGCCGCCACCAGAAGCAACAGGACAAGCAGTTTTTCGACTGATCTCACGATTACCTCCCACTATTCCCTACGAGAGAAGATGAACGAAGAGCCCGCTTCGGAGCTTCGGCTCGAACCAGGTCGATTTCGGAGGCATGATCTCCCCGGCATCGGCCAGTTGCATCAACTCCTCCATGGAGGTGGGGTGGAGTGCAAACGCCACCCGGAAACTCCCTTCGGCCACGAGGCGCTCAAGTTCGTTGATGCCGCGAATGCCGCCGACAAAGGCGATCCGCTGGTCGGTGCGGGGATCGCGGATCGCCAGCACGGGGCTTAAGAGGTTGTTCTGGAGGATGGAAACGTCGAGATGGGAAACCGTCTCTGCCTCGTCATAGCTTCCCGGTTTCGCCGTGAGCCGGTACCAGCGCCCCTCCAGGTACATGCCGAACTCGTGACGGTCGGCGGGGGAAAACGGCGTCTCCACCGGCGTGACATCGAAACGGTCGCCGACTCGCGTCATGAACTCGGCCGCGGAAAGGCCGTTCAGGTCCTTCACGACCCGGTTGTACGGCATGATGTTCATCTCGCTGTCGGGGAAGATGACGGTGAGGAACCAGTTGTACTCCTCGGCACCGCCATGGTGCGGATTCGCGGCGCGGCGGAGCCCCCGCACCCTCCCCGCCGCAGCGCTCCGATGGTGGCCGTCGGCCACGTAGAGCGTGGGGATGGCGGCAAAGCGGTCAGTCAGTTCATCGATAACGGCACGCTCGCGGACCACCCAGAGGGTGTGCCCCACACCGTCGTCAGTGGTGAAGTCGTACTCGGGCTCACCTTCGGCGACCCGCGCGACAAGCGCGGTGATGGCCGGCTCGTTGCGGTAGGTATAGAAGACCGGTTCGTCGTTGGCATCCAGATAATCGATGTGCTTCACCCGGTCTTCCTCTTTGTCGGCCCGGGTCAGCTCATGCTTCTTGATGACGCCGCTCTCGTAGTCGTCCACGCCGGCGCAGACCACGAGCCCCGTCTGGGCGATCCCCCCCATCCGTTGACGATAGACGTAGTAGTATGCCTCCGGGTCCTGGGCAAGGGTACCCTCCGCCATGAAGCGCTGCAGGTTCTCCCGTCCCGCCGTGTAGACCGCATCGGCATAGGGATCGGTCTCCGCCGGAAGATCGATCTCCGGCCGGGATATGTGGAGAAAGCTGCAGGGATTCCCCGCGGCCATCCGCTGTGCCTCCGTGACGTTCATGACGTCATAGGGGAGAGCCGCCACCTTCTCGGCAAGATGCTTCGGCGGGCGGACCGCCCGGAATGGTTTTATCAGTGCCATGCAATACCTCGAACGAAACGGATTGTTGCCCCCTCCGGTGCCGAAACCACCCTGTCGCCACATCTTTGGTTGCGTGGCGGCGGGCGGTGCTCCGGCCGTAGGGGAAGCTCAGAAATACCGCCGACCCCCCATGAACTTCTTGGTGAAGTAGCTCTCTTCAAGGGATGAAATCTTGATGTCGTCACCGCGGCGGGGTGCATGGACGAACTTGCCGTCGCCGATGTAGATCCCGACGTGATTGATGCTCTGCTCGGAGGAGCCGAAAAAGACGAGATCGCCGTCCTTCAGGTCGTCGCGGCCGACGACATCCCCCACCCGGAACTGCTCGCGGGAGGTGCGGGGAATACTGACGCCGCACAGGTTGTAGACCGCGCGGGCGAAGCCGCTGCAGTCCATCCCGTCCACCACCGTATCTCCCCCCCAGCGGTAGGGGATACCGACGAACCGCTCGGCGGTGCGGGCGGCAATGGCCCCCATATCGCGGTCCCCTCTCGCCGGTTCACGCTTCTTGCGGGTTTCGTCGGGGAGGGGGGAGAGTGACGGCTCGGGCGCCTTCTTAGAGATGACAGTTTCGTGCCTCTCCGAGGGGAATGCCTGGGGAGGGGCGATGAAATAGGCGCCGATCATCCCGTCCGAAACGAGCTTCCGGGCATTGGTGCGGGCCGCCTCCTTTGTCGGGAAGTCACCGAACCGGACGGCGTAGAAACCGTTCTCGCGCTTGAAGTAGAACGCCTCGATCCCCCGGACCTGGAGCCGGGCCGTGAGGCGCTCGGCGTTCTTTACGTCGGAGAAGGCGCCGACCTGGATGGCGTACCCGAGCCGGGAGATGCCGGCATGGGGGGTGGCGCAGCCGGTGGCGGCCGAGAAGCAGATGAGGGCGGCAATGATGAAATTGAGCAGCGTGCGTGACATCAGTCGACGGTATCCTTCACATCGCGCCGCACTCCCATCAGGAAGGCGACGATGAATTCCTCCAGGTCCCCGTCGAGGACCGCGTCGGGGTTGCCGGTCTCCACGCCGGTACGCAGATCCTTCACCATCTTGTACGGGTGGAGGACATAGGAGCGGATCTGGCTCCCCCAGCCGATTTCCTTCTTCTCTCCCCCCAGCTCGGCGGCCTGGGCCTCCCGCTCCTGGAGCTCCTTCTCGTAGAGCTTGGCGCGGAGCATCCGCATGGCGGTCGCCTTGTTCATGTGCTGGCTGCGCTCGCACTGGCTGGCCGCCACGAGGCCGGTGGGAAGGTGGGTGATCCGGACGGCCGAATCGGTGGTGTTCACGTGCTGGCCGCCGGCGCCGCTGGAGCGATAGGTATCGATCCGCAGATCCGATTCGACGATCTTGATGTCGATGTCGTCCTCGATCTCGGGAAAGACGAAGACCGAGGCGAACGAGGTGTGCCGACGGGCGTTGGAATCGAAGGGGGATATCCGCACGAGGCGGTGGATGCCGGCTTCGGCCTTAAGATAGCCGTATGCGTACTCACCGTCAACCGTAAAGGTGGCCGATTTGACCCCCGCCTCATCCCCCGGCTGGTAGTCGGTGATCTCGGTCTTCCACCCCTTGCGCTCGCAGTAGCGGAGATACATCCGGAGCAGCATCTCGACCCAGTCCTGGGCCTCGGTGCCACCGGCGCCGGCATTGATGGAAAAGAAGCAGGCGTTCTTGTCGTGGGGTCCGGAGAGCATCCGCTGGAACTCGGCCCCCTCCACCTCTCTCTCCAGTTGCTCGTTGAGGACGCGCACTTCGTCGAGGGTCGCCTCGTCCCCCGCCTCCTCTCCCAGTTCGATCAGAACCCGGATATCCTCGGCCTGGCGGTGGACCCGGTCCCAGAGGTCAATGGCCTTCTCCAGGCGGGTCCGCTCCTTCAGCACCTGCTGTGCCTTGTCGTTGTCGTCCCAGAAGCCGGGGGCCGCAATCTCGGCCTCCATCTCCTGGATATCCTCACGCTTGGCATCTATGTCAAAGAGACCCCCGGAGCTTGGCAATCCTCTCAGCGAGGTTTTCGACCCGTGCAACTTCTTCTCTGAACATGGAGCTGCTCCTTTATAATGGTTAATTCGCAAGTAGGAGCGATCCTCGTGATCGCCCATTCCTTCAGGGCGAATACAAGATTCGCCCCTACGCCTTCTTTCTCCTGAACGACAGGACCATGAGAACGGCTCCGGCCACCAGGCATCCCCAAGCGAAGATGTCGCCATAGCGAGTGTAGACGCTTTCCTCTCCGCCGAGTCTCACCTCGCCGTTGAGGACCGCCTCGGTGAAGAGCGGCGTCATCCCCCGGACATGCCCCTTGCCGTCGATGATGGAGGTAATGCCGGTGTTGGCGGCCCGTACCAGCGGCACCCGGTTCTCCACCGCGCGGAAAACGGTCATGGAGAGGTGCTGGTAGGGAGCGGACGAACGGCCGAACCAGGCATCGTTGGTGATGTTCACGAGGAGACGGCTCCCGGCCCTGACATAGGCCCGGGACAGCTCGGGAAAGATCCCCTCGAAACAGACAAGGATGCCGATCTCCCCTTTGCCGGTCTTGAGCGATGCGATCCGCGCTCCCGGCGAAAAATCGCCGATGCCGGCCACCAGCTTGTTCACGAAGGGGAGGAGCTTCGCCATCGGCACGTATTCGCCGAAGGGGACCAGGTGGATCTTGTCGCTGCGTCCCACCACCTCCCCCCACGGGGAGAGCAGGAACGCGCTGTTCAGGTACTTGACCTCCCCGCCGTCCTTCACGTAGGCGGGACTGCCGACCACGGCGCAGCTGCTCAGCTCCTTCGCCAGGGTTTTGATCCGCGCGGCGTATCTCTCTTCGTCCTGGAAATAGAACGGAGCGGCACTCTCCGGCCAGACGACGAGATCCACCGGGCCGGTGGCGCACGCCTTGCGGGAGAGCCGTTCGTAAATGGAGACCGTCGCCTCCTGGAAGGCGGGATCCCACTTGATGTTCTGATCGATGTTCCCCTGGATCAGGGCAACCGTAAAGGGGGTGCCGGTTTCGGGGAGGTGGAGGCGGTTGAAGCCGTATCCGACGGTGGCGGCCATCAGCCCGAAGAGCAGCGCCACGCTCTTCAGCGGATAGGGGGCGCGCTCCTTCCCGACAAAGCCGCGGATGAGCCGATAGAATACCGCGTTGGCAAAGGCAATGAGGAAACTCAGCCCGTAGACCCCGGTCACGTCCGCCACCTGAATGAGGGGAAGGATCTTGTACTGGGAGTAGCCGAGGCTCGCCCAGGGGAAGCCGGTAAGGATGAAGGCGCGGACGTACTCAAGGCCTACCCAGAGAACCGGGAAGGAGATGAGGAGCGAGATCCCCCGCTCTTCGCCACGCCGCACCAGGAGGGTGACGATGGCGGGATAGAGTGCAAGATAGGCCACCAGCAGCGAGAAGAGGCAGATGCTCACCGACCACGGCAGCTTGCCGTAGGTGGTGACGACGATGTTGATCCAGTAGAGGATTCCGGCGTAGGCGGAGAGGCCGGTGACGAGGCCGAGACGGAATGCCTTGCGGGGGTCTTTCCGGCCGCAGGCGAGGAGCAGCGGCACGAAGGCGATCCAGGCAAGGGCCGAGAACCCGGGGCTCGGGAACGAGAGGGCGAGCAATATTCCCGACAGGAGCGCCATCAGGTAATCGCGCCGCGGAACGGCGTTGAACGCGGGCATGCGGAACCGGCGGTAATCCACTACGCGTCGGCCTCCCCGGCCTCGGCGCCCCGGCGGGCGATCCGTACCTTCTTAATGTTCCGCTCTCCCGCTTCGAGAACGGTCATCCGCAGATGGTCGCTCTCGATCTCCTCCCCGACCATGGGGATGCGGCCCGTGAGGTGAAAAATGAGCCCCGCCACGGTGTCGAACTTGTCGCGGGCGATCTCGACCCCGAAATGCTCCTCCAGCTCTTCGATCGGGAGCCGTGCGTCGACGAGGACCGATCCGCCGGGCTCCTCCACAAGCCACTCCTCCTCCAGGTCATACTCGTCCTGGATGTCGCCCACGATCTGCTCCAGAAGGTCCTCGATGGTGACGAGCCCCGAGGTGCCGCCGTATTCGTCGATGACGATGGCGATGTGGACCCGCTTGCGCTTGAACTCCTGAAGGAGCTCTTCCAGGTTCTTGGTCTCGGGGATGAAGTACGGGGTGCGCATGATCCGCTTCATGCTGATGGCGGCGTCCCCCGTCCCCCAGTATTTCAGCAGATCCTTCGCGTAGATCAGGCCGGTGATGTTGTCGACGGTGCCGTCATAGACCGGGATGCGGGAGTGACCGCAGCTGATGATGGTGTTCAGCACCTCCCCCACCGAAGCGTCAACCGGGACGCTGGCCATGTCGGTGCGCGGCACCATGATCTCGCGGACCACCGTGTCGCGCAGCTCGAAGATGGAACGGATCATCTCGTTTTCTTCCTGGTTGATGATCCCCTCTTCCTCGCTGGCATCCATCAGCTCCTGGATCTCCTCTTCGGTGATCCGCTTCTTCCCCGTGAGGAATCTGCCGAGCATGTCGATCAGTCCGGAACTTTTCCTGCCAGAGCCTTCATCCAAGGCCTTGTCTCCCCCTTCTCGAATTGACGTGTTTACTTCAGGAAACGGAACAGCATAACCACTGCCGCGGTAATCGCCGTGCCGGTGACGGCGCCGAGGATCACTTCGCGCAGGGAGTGGATGCGGAGCAGCAGTCGCGAGTGGCTCACCATGACCGCCAGACAGATGGTCAGGATCGAGGCGATGGGATCCTGGGTCGTTAGCGAAACCACCGTGGCAATGGAAAAGGCGAGGGCGGCATGGCCGCTCGGCAGCCCCCCCTCCAGCGGTGTCCCCCGGCCGGAGACCGATTTGAGAATCACCACCACGATGATGACCGAAAGGAGGGCGACCACCGTCCCCATCTCCGTCGGGGTACCTATCATGCCGAGCATCTCCTTGTAAATGGGAAAAATGTACTTCGAGAGGATCAGGTACCCCATGACCGCGGCGCCGATGGCTGCCACGAGGACTCCGCCGGCGGCCACATCCTTGGCGGTCTTGGCGACGGGATGATAGTCGGGCGAGACCAGATCGACCACCGCCTCCACCGCCGTGTTCAGAAGCTCGGCAAAGAGGACGAACGAAACCGAAACCGCCAGCAGCGTGAACTCGAGGGGTGAGACCCGAAGGAAGAGGACCGCGAAGAGGAGCACGAGCGCTGCAATGAAATGCCGGCGCATATGCTTCTGGGTGCGGGTGGCCCAGAAGATCCCCTCGATGGCGCAGTTGACGGAGTCGATGAAGCGGGTCGGCTTCACCGGGTCGCCGTTCGGATCCAGCGGTTCCGGGGGGAGCACCGCAACGCCGCGTCTCGGAGGCTCCGCGCTAGACAAGCCCTTCCCTCTCGAGGAGCACGAAGATCTCCCGCTCCTTCGCCTCCATCCGCCGGGCTTCCGCCTCGCCGCTCCGCTCGTGGTCGTAGCCGGTGATGTGGAGGATGCCGTGGAGCAGCAGGAATGAGAGCCGGGACCAGAAGGCGCCCCCCCCCTCCTCCGCCTCCCGGGCCGTCGTGTCGGCAGAGATGATCACATCGCCGAGGACGTCGGGATTGATGCCGCCGAACTCCCCCTCGCCCATGGCGAACGAGATGACGTTGGTCGGACGGTCCTTGCCGAGATACTCGCGGTTCACGCGCCTGATGCCGAGGTCGCCGGTGATGACCACCGACAGCTCGCTATCGGGATATCCCAAGGCGTCTAATATCTTCTCCGCCACCTTTCTTAGGCGTTTCGTCTCGATCCGATGGCGTCTTTGGCGGTTCGTTATCGCTACCTTCACTCGGTTTCTTTCCTCCGGTGGTTTTGTCCTTCTCCTTGTAGGCCGGCTCCGGGTAATCGATGCGGTGGTGATAGATGCCGGCCAGGATCCGGTTGAAGCTCTTGGCGATTTCATGGAGGTTCTTGAGGGTCAGTTCACACTCGTCAAGCTGACCGTCGATGAAGATGTTGTTGATGATCTTCTGCACCAGCCCCTGGATCCGGTCCGGAGTCGGGTTCGTGAGGGTGCGGGACGCGGCCTCCACGCAGTCGGCCAGCATCACGAGGCCGGCCTCCCGCGACTGGGGCTTGGGGCCGGGATAGCGGAAGTCGCGCTCGTCCACCGTCTGCCCATCGCCTGCCTGGGCCTTCGCCTTCTGGTGAAAAAAGCTCATGAGGGCCGTGCCGTGGGACTGGCGGATAATGTCGATGATTGGACGCCCCAGCCGGTGCTCCTTGGCCAGCTCGACCCCTTCCTTGACGTGGGATATGAGGATGAGGGCGCTCATGCTTGCGGCGAGGCGGTCGTGCCGGTTCTCCCCTCCCCCCGTATTCTCGATGAAGTACTGTGGCTTGCTCACCTTGCCGATGTCGTGGTAGTACGCCGACACCCGCGCCAGGAGCGGGTTGGCGTTGATCGCCTCGGCCGCCGCCTCCACGAGGTTCCCCACCAGGACGCTGTGGTGATAGGTGCCGGGAGCCCGGACCATGAGTTCCCGCAGGATCGGCGAATTGAGGTTCGAAAGTTCCAGGAGCTTGATGTCGGTGGTGTAGTGGAAGAGCGTCTCGATGAGCGGGATCGTCCCGGTCACGATGGCCGAGCAGACGAGGCCGCCGGCCAGGGCGAAGCCGGCGCTCCAGAGGGTCTGGATCGAGAGGAAATTGTCGTTCATCGTCTGGAAGGCGAGCGCCATGGCGAAGTTCACCACGCTCACCTTCAACCCCGCCGTGTAGATGCGTGTCCGGTCCTTGCAGTGACGAACGCCGTGGGCGCCGACGATCCCCCCCAGGAGGGCGTACAGCACGACGAAGAGGCTGTTGTTGAACATCACGCCGAGGAGCGGAGCCGTGATGGCCGCAAAGACCATCGCCACTTCCGAGTTCAGGAGAATCCGGATCAGCATCGGCCCCACGGCGAAGGGGAAGAGATAGAAGTAATCGGCGGTATCGATGGCGGGAAACGGCGTCCCCATGGCTGCCGAAATGGTGAAGGCGATCTTGTGGACAAAGAAGATGCCGACGGTGATCAGGGCGATGAGGGTGAGATCCTTGGTGGTCGGATTGAACTTGCGGATGTTTTTGCGGGCGAACCGGTACGGAAAGTAGAAGACCACCAGCACGAGCCCAAAGAGGCCGAACCCGACGAAGAAGCGGTTGATGTCCTGTCGGGCTGACGAGAGCATCTCGAGCTTCTGGGCCTGTTCCGGCGTGATCCGCTCCCCCACGCGGACGATCATCTCGCCGCGCTTGACCTGGATCAGGGCGGGGCTCACCGCCTCCCGCGCCCTCTTCCGGGCGGTTTCGGTGAGCTCCCGATTGTAGACGAGATTGGGGCGAAGCGCCTTGGCGACGAGCCCCATGACGACCGCACCTTCACGGGGGGACAGCCCCTCCGCGGAGAGCTTCGTCCCTTCCAGCAGCTTTACCGCATCGCCCGTACTGAGGGGGACGACGGTGTAATCCATCTTGCCGAGCGGCTCGCCACTCGCCTGATCCACCAGGACGACCCCATGGGCATTGTCGGCCGAGAACGTCCGCCGGTCCGCCACGATCTTGCGCGCATGGATTCTCGCCGCGATCTGCCGGACCTGGTCAAAAACGGCGGGATCGGAGCCGAGACGCATGAGCGCCGCCATCTCCGGCGGCGAGACATCGCTGCCGAATATCCCCCGGAGCCCCTCCCCCAGGGACGGGGCCCCCGCCCCGCCGGCGGCGTCGCGCAGCAGCTGCAGCGCCTGCTCGAAGCGGCCGATCATCTCGGCATCGCCCGACTGATTGAAGCCGTAGACGTACGGAATCGCCGCCTCGGCCTCCTTCCGTTTTTTCTCGGTCAACTCCCGGTCTTCGAGGAGATAGTCGCGGGTGGCACGGATGTCGGCCGTGGCGATGTCGCCCGCCTGGTACCGCGCGGACATGAACTCCTGGCGGGGTATGATGAGGAACGTGAGGACGAGGGCGGTGAGAAGGAGAAGGATGCGCCGGTTCCTCTGCTGATGGCGTGACGAGGAGAACCGTTCGAGGAGGTTGTCCAGGATGCGCGCCAGGGGACGCGTCAGCGAACCCTGTATATCCTGCTCGGTGGTGCCGCTTTGTGGGGGCATGGTATGGTCTGGTGTTGCTCGGTCGATGAAATGTGCGTGGATTCGCGCCGGAAAACCGGCCCAAAAAAGAACTATAGCGTTGTCCCCGTGAGCCTGTCAACTCCCGTGAATGTTGATTAAATCTGTTTCCATTTTCTGCGCCCTTTGATATACATTCATCTGTTTTGCGCAGGGTAGCACAACCTGTCCACATTTTATGCAAGGGGGCAATAAATGAGTGAAATTACCGATGTTTACGCACGTGAGATTCTCGACTCCCGCGGCAACCCGACCCTGGAGGTGGAGGTCTTCCTGGAGTCCGGCGTGATGGGACGGGCCGCGGTTCCGTCCGGGGCATCCACCGGCGAGCGCGAGGCCCTGGAGCTCCGCGACGGCGACAAGGGCCGCTACCTCGGCAAAGGGGTTCTCAAGGCGGTCGACAACGTGAACAATATCATCGCCGAGCAGATCATCGGTATGGAAGCCACCGACCAGGTCGGCATCGACCAGAAGATGCTGGAGCTGGACGGCACCGAATACAAGAGCACCCTGGGGGCCAACGCCATCCTCGGCGTCTCGCTGGCCGTGGCCAAGGCCGCTGCCGAAGAAGTGGGACTCCCCCTCTACCAGTACATCGGCGGCTCCAACGCCAAGGAACTGCCGCTGCCGATGATGAACATCCTGAACGGCGGCGCCCACGCCGACAACAACGTCGACATCCAGGAGTTCATGATCATGCCGGCCGGCGCCCGCAGCTTCTCCGAGGCGCTCCGGATGGGAGCCGAGATCTTCCACGCCCTGAAGGCGGTCCTCAAGGCCAAGGGATACAACACCGCCGTCGGCGACGAAGGGGGCTTCGCCCCGAACCTCAAGTCCAACGAGGAGGCGCTCGAAGTGATCATGGAGGCGATCATCAAGGCCGGCTACAAGCCGGGTGACGACGTCCTCCTCGCCCTCGACGTGGCATCGTCGGAACTCTTCAAGGAGGGCAAGTACATCCTGGAGAACGAGGCGCAGCCCGAGAAAACCGCCGACGAGCTCATCGACTTCTACGAAAACCTCGTCAACAAGTACCCGATCATCTCCATCGAGGACGGCATGGCCGAGAACGACTGGGACGGCTGGAAGAAGATCACCGAGCGCCTCGGCAAGCGGATCCAGATCGTCGGCGACGACCTCTTCGTCACCAACCCGAAGATCCTGAAAGAGGGGATCCAGAAAGGGATCGCCAACTCCATCCTGATCAAGCTGAACCAGATCGGCACCCTAACCGAGACCCTCGACGCCATCGAGATGGCCAAGCGCGCCGGCTACACCTGCGTCATCTCCCACCGCTCGGGCGAGACGGAGGACACGACCCTGGCCGACCTCTCGGTGGCGGTCAACGCCGGCCAGATCAAGACCGGCTCCCTCTGCCGCACCGACCGTGTCGCCAAGTACAACCAACTCCTCCGCATCCAGGACGAGCTCGACGTCACCGCCGTGTTCCGCGGCAAAGAGGTTTTCTACAACCTCCGCAAGCAGTAACCCGATCGGTTGACAACCTTCGGAACGCGAGAGGCGGGAGCAATCCCGCCTCTCGCCGTTTCCGGTCGTCGGCTGTCAACCACTCTCACTGTACGGATGTTTGACTGCAGCAACAAAACGAACGGCACGGCAGAGTGGCGTGATTTGGAAGCTCTCACTTGGCGAGAGTGTGCTATACTGCTCCCCATTTCGTCCCCCCGGAGAGGATCATGCGCTATTCGCCGCTGCTGACCGATCTCTATCAGCTCACCATGCTTGCCGGTTATCTCGAAGAAGGGATCGCCGACACCCCGGCAGTATTCGATCTCTTTTTCCGCCACAACCCGTTCCAGGGGGGGTATGCCGTTTTCGCCGGCCTCGACCCGGCGCTCTCCTATCTTGAAGGACTTCGCTTCGCCGAGGACGACCTCGAATACCTCCAGGGGCTTGGACTCTTTCGCCCGGCTTTCATCGACTTTCTCCGCTCCTTCCGCTTCACGGGAAGGATTACGGCGATGCCGGAAGGGACGGCAGTCTTCGCCAACGAGCCGCTCCTCACAATAGAAGCCCCCCTCGCCCAGGCCCAGCTGGTGGAGACGGCGCTTCTCAACATCATCAACTTCCAGACCCTCGTAGCCACCAAGGGGGCGCGGATCGTCCACGCCGCGGCCGGCGGGACGGTGCTCGAATTCGGCCTGCGCCGCGCCCAGGGCCCCGACGGCGGGGTGAGCGAAGCCCGCGCCGCCTATGTCGGGGGGGTGCGGAGCACAAGCAACGTCCTGGCGGGAAAGCTCTTCGGCATCCCGGTAAAGGGAACCCATGCCCACAGCTGGATCATGGCATTCCCCGACGAGCTGACTGCATTCCGCAAATATGCCGAGGTCTTCCCCGACAACTGCGTCCTGCTGGTCGACACCTACGACACCCTGCAGAGCGGCATCCCCAACGCCCTCACCGTGGCACGGGAACTGCGCGAGCAGGGGCACGAGCTCGTGGGAGTCAGGATCGATTCGGGCGACCTCGCCTATCTCTCGCGGGAAAGCCGCCGTGCGTTCGACGAGGCCGGCTTTCCCGACGTCAAGATCGTCGCCTCCAACGAGCTCGACGAATACGTGATCGAATCGATGCGGAGCGAAGGGGGGCGGGTCGACATCTACGGCGTCGGAACGAGGCTCGCCACCTGCGCCGGCGAAGGCGGCGGCGCCCTGGGGGGGGTCTACAAGCTCGTGCGTATCGGTGACCGGCCGCGGCTGAAGGTCACGAGCGACATCGCCAAGGCGACCCTCCCCGACCGCAAGCGCCTGCTGCGTGCCGTGGCGCCCGACGGATCGTTCATTCAGGACGTGATCTGTCTCGACGCGGAGGAAGTCCTCCCCGGCGATACGGTCTACGACCCCACCAACCCGCTCCAGTACGTGACAATCCCCCGCGAGGCCCGCCTGGTGGAACTCCGGTCGACGGTGATGGCCGAGGGGGTGCGAACCGCCCCGAGCCCCCCCCTCGACGACTTGGCCGACCGCACCGCAGACCAGCTCGCACGCCTCCCCCGGGGATGCCTCCGCTTTATCAATCCGCACCGGTACAAGGTTTCCGTCAGCCGAAGGCTCAACGAACTGCGCCTTCAGCTGATGAACGAGGTGCAGCGGGGATACCGGCGCTAGCCACCATTCACTGCAGCGTGCCTGAGATGCCGGAACGGCCACTGCCCGGGGAGGACACCATGAACAAGGACTCTGCCCTGCTGATCGTCGATGTCCAGAACGACTTCTGCCCCGGCGGGCTGCTGGCCGTCCCCGGGGGGGACGCGGTGGTCCCGGTGCTGAACCAGTACCTCACCCTGTTCAGGGCCAAAGGGCTGCCGGTCTTTGCCTCCCGCGACTGGCATCCCCCCACAACCACCCACTTCCGCGACTACGGCGGAATCTGGCCGGCACACTGCATCCGCGGCACCGAGGGAGCCCGCTTCCACCCGCTTCTGGCGCTCCCTTCCGATACCATCATCATCTCCAAGGGGATGGACCCGGCACGGGACGACTACTCGGCCTTCCAGGGGGTGACCGAAAGCGGGGTCCCGTTCCCCGTTCTCCTGAAGGAGATGGGGATATCGAAGCTCTACGTGGGGGGGCTCGCCACCGACTACTGCGTCAAGGAGTCGGTGCTGGAGGGGGTGCGGCACGGGCTGTCGGTGACGCTGCTGGAAGATGCGGTCCGGGGGGTCGAGCTGAACCCGGGCGACTCATCACAGGCGGTGGCGCAAATGACCTCCGCCGGCGCCCGGCAGGCAACCCTCGCCACCATAGCGGAACTGTTATCGAACTGATGTGCGGCTATTTCACCATCTGAAAGGGCACCATTAACCATGATCAAAACCAGCAACCTCAAGATCAGGAGCATCACCCCCATCATCGCGCCGGCGGAATTGCGCCAGGTCTTCCCGCAGACAGAGGAGACGGCGGAGTTCGTCAACGCCAGCAGGTCCCACATCAAGAACATCCTCAGGGGGAAGGACCGGCGCCTCATGGTGGTGGTGGGCCCCTGCTCGATCCACGACCCCAAGGCGGCCCTCGACTACGCGGAACGGCTCGCCCGGCTCGCCGGCGAACTCTCGGATCAACTCTTCATCGTGATGCGGGTCTACTTTGAGAAACCCCGCACCACCGTCGGCTGGAAGGGGATCATCAACGACCCGGATATGAACGGCACCCACCAGATCTCCAAGGGGCTCGGCATCGCCCGGCGGCTCCTCTGCGAGATCACCGACCGGCTCCTGCCGATCGCCAGCGAGATGCTCGACCCGATCACCCCCGACTATCTGGCCGACTTCATCTCCTGGGGAGCCATCGGCGCCCGCACCACCGAATCCCAGACCCACCGCGAGCTGGCAAGCGGCCTCTCGTTCCCCATGGGGTTCAAGAACGGCACCGACGGCAGCCTCCAGGTGGCGATCGACGCCATGATCGCCGCGCACCACTCCCACAGCTTCCTCGGCATCAACCGCGACGGGAAAAGCTCCATCATCCAGACCACCGGCAACCCCGATGTCCACATCGTGCTGCGGGGAGGGAAAAAGCCGAACTACTCCCCCGAAGACATCAGGAAGTCCGAGGAGATGCTCGAAAAGGGGGGGCTCTTCCCCACCCTGATGGTAGACTGCAGCCACGGCAATTCGGAGAAACGGCACGAGAAGCAGCCGGAGGTGCTGGAGTCGGTCATCGAGCAGATCGCCGCCGGCAACCGCTCCATCTCCGGCGTCATGATCGAGAGCTTCCTCGAAGAGGGAAACCAGGCGATCCCGACAGATCTCTCCCAGCTCAAGTACGGGGTCTCCATCACCGACAAATGCATCGACTGGAAAACGACCGAAGCGGTGCTGCGCCGGGCCCACGACCGGCTGAAGAAATGCGGCGGGCGCCCCCTCCACGGCTGACGCCCCCCGCGCCACCCCGAAAACACGAAAGCCCCGGCGGGATCATCTGCCGGGGCTTTTCTCTTCGGTGTCGGGGCAGGTCCCCGCGTCTCTCCTCAGTCGGTGCGGTCCGGCCGGGTCATCTCCTCGGGGCGGACCAAGGCATCGAACTCCGCGGCGGAGAGATAGCCGAGCTTCAGGCACGCCTCCCGGAGCGTCGTCCCCTCCGCGTAGGCGGTATGGGCGATCCGGGCGGCCTTGTCGTAGCCGATCCGTGGCGAGAGCGGGGTGACGAGCATCAGGGAGTTGCGGAGATGCTCGGCGGTCCGCTGCCGGTCGACCTCCATCCCCACCACGAGATGGTCGGTGAAGGAGCGGCACGCGTCGCCGAGGAGCGCTGCCGAGCGGAGGACGTTATGGATGATGACCGGCTTGAAGACGTTCAGCTCCAGATTCCCCTGGGAGCCGGCGATGGCCACCGCCGTGCCGTTCCCCATGACCTGCGCCGCCACCATGGTCATCGCTTCGCACTGGGTCGGGTTCACCTTCCCCGGCATGATGGATGAGCCCGGCTCGTTCTCGGGGATTTGCAGCTCGCCGATGCCACAGCGGGGTCCCGAGGCGAGGAGGCGGATATCGTTGGCGATCTTCATGAGGGAGCCGGCCAGAGTGGTGAGGGTGCCGTGGACGAAGACCAGTTCGTCATGGGCCGAGAGGGCCGCAAACTTGTTGGGATGGGAGCGAAACGGAAGCCCCGTCAGGGAGGCGATCCGCTCCGCCGCCCGCTGCCCGAAGTCGGGGCGGGCCGCGAGGCCGGTGCCGACCGCCGTGCCGCCGATGGCCAGATCCCAGAGCCCGTCGAGACCCTGCAGCAGCCGCGTAATATCGCGTTCCAGCAGGCTCGCCCACCCCGACATCTCCTGGCCCACCGTAAGAGGGGTGGCGTCCTGCAGATGGGTGCGGCCGATCTTCACCACGTCGGCGAACTCCCTCCCCTTCGCCTCGATGGCATCCCGGAGCCGCTCCACCGCGGGAATGAGCCCCCCGTGGATCAGGAGCGCGGCGGCGATGTGCATGGCAGTCGGGAAGACGTCGTTGGACGACTGGGACATGTTGACGTCGTCGTTGGGATGGACGGGGCTCCGGGAACCGAGGACCCCGCCGGCGAGCTCGATGGCGCGGTTGGCGATCACCTCGTTCACGTTCATGTTCGTCTGGGTGCCGCTGCCGGTCTGCCAGACGCTCAGGGGGAAATGGGGATCGAGCTTCCCGTCGACGACCTCGTCGGCGGCCGCCGCGATGAGCCTCCCTTTCTCCGCGGTGAGTCGCCCCGTCTCGACGTTGACGAGGGCCGCAGCCTTCTTGACGACAGCCAGCGCCCGGACCACCTCCAGCGGCATCGGATCATCACCGATGGCAAAATGAATGAGCGAGCGCTGCGTCTGCGCCCCCCAGTAGGCATGGGCCGGCACCGCGACCTCCCCCATGCTGTCCCGCTCCATCCGGCTCTCTCCCCCAGACAATACTCGGTTCCTCACCTCTCCCCCCTTTTCCCGTGGTGCCGACTCCACAAGCCTAGCATTTCTCCCGCATCGCGCAACGAAAAAGCCCCGGCGCAGGCCGGGGCTTCATAGTCAGACAGGGATTCGACGGGCGCCCTGCTCAGATGCCGCAACCGCAGCCGCGGCTGCAACGGACGCCGGGCATGTGAATCGGCTTGATGAAGGCGGCTTCGGTCGCCGTCCGCAGCTCCTCGATGACCGCGGGGGAAACCGCCGAGTCGAGGGAGAGGAGGACCATCGCCTCACCCTGCTTTTCCCGCCGTCCCAGGTGCATGGAGGCGATGTTGATGTCGCTCACCCCCAGGATCGTGCCGATCTTGCCGATCATCCCCGGCCGGTCGCCGTAGGTGAGAAGGAGCATATGCTCCTCGGGGGCAAAGTCGACCTGATAGTCGCGCAGATTGACGATTCGCGGCATCCCCTCGAAAAGGGTCCCCGAGATGGTCCGCTTCTTCCCGCCCCCCTCGATGGTGAGGGTGATCATATTGGAAAAGGAGGGGGACTGGGTGGTCTTGTTCTCGTTAACGGTGATCCCCATATTTTCGGCGATGAGAGAGGCGTTCACCATGTTCACGTCCTGCTCGACCATCCGGTTCATGAGGGAGGCAAGGCCACAGACGGTGAGCGGCGTGCAGTCGTAGTGGGCAATGTTCCCGGCGTAGGTGAAGGTTACCGTATTGATGTTCGCGTCGACGAGCTGGATGACGAACTCGCTCATGACATTCGTCAGGTTGAGGAACGGCCGCATCTGGTCCATGAGGGACATGTCGAACCGCGGGATGTTCACCGCGTTCTCCAGGGGCTGGTCGTCGAGATAGTTGAGGATCTCCTTGGAGACGTCAACCGCCACGTTGACCTGGGCCTCGAAGGTGTTGGCTCCCAGGTGCGGGGTCACGACCACCCGCTCATGGGCGATGAGGGCCTTCAGGTCGTCGGTCTTCGGGGGTTCCACGCTGAAGACGTCGATGGCGGCGCCGGTGATCTTCCCCGACTCCAGATACTTGAGGAGCGGCTTCTCCTCGATGATCCCGCCGCGGGCGGCATTGATGATGATGACGCCGTCCTTCATCATGGCCAGCTCACGCTCGCCGATCATGTTGCGGGTTTCGTCGGTGAGGGGGGTATGGACGGTGATGATATCGCAGTTTTTGTAGATCTCGTCATGGGAGACGAGCTTCACGCCAAGGTCGTGGGCACGCTTGACGGCGATGTATGGGTCGCAGGCGAGGACCTCGCACTCGAACGCCTTGAGCCGGGTGGCGACCCGCCCGCCGACCTTCCCGAGGCCGATGACCCCGGCGGTCTTCCCCTTGAGTTCGTAGCCGGTGAAGGGGGCGCGCTTCCACTCCCCCCCCTTGAGGCTCGCGTTCGCCCTGGTCACGTTGCGGCAGAAGGAGAGGAGCAGCGCCATGGCGTGCTCAGCCGCGCTGTTGGTGTTGCCGAAGGGAGCGTTCACCACGATCACGCCGCGGGACGAGGCGTAGTCCACATCCACGTTGTCGATGCCGACCCCGGCCCGGGCCACCATCTTGAGCTTTTTGCCGGCGTCGAGGAGCTCCTTGTCCACGGTGGTGCCGCTCCGGGTGATGATCGCGTCGTACTCTCCGATGATGGCGTGCAGCTCTTCCTTCTTGAGGCCGAGTTTCACGTCGATTTCGACCCGCGGGTCCTGGGCCAGAAGTGCCAAACCTTCCTGGGCAACCTCGTCGGTAACGATGATCTTCATTGCTGCTCCCTTGTGTGAGTGGATTGTCGTGATGCGCGCTGGAAATGCCCTGGGGCAAGAAAGTGCTTTGCGAGGACGCGAAGAAGCGCTAATAATAGACCCGCCCATCGAAAAATGCAAGACCGGCAAGCAGCCCGAAGCGGTATACGCGGGCACTCAACCCATCGGACCGACCATGCAGCCTTACCAGCCATTCCACATCGTCCTCGTCGAACCGGAGATCCCCCCCAACACCGGCAACATCGCCCGCCTCTGCGGCGCCACCGGCACCGTGCTCCACCTGGTGGGGAAGCTCGGCTTTTCCACCGACGACCGGCAGCTGAAGCGGGCCGGCCTCGACTACTGGAGCGAGGTGGAGATCCACTACTGGGAGAGCCTCGACGAGCTGCAGCGGGCCTATCCTGACGGCAGGTTCCTCTACACGAGCAAGAAAGCGGCGAAGAGCCACGTGGAGGCGGGATTCCGGGAGGGGGATTTCATCGTGTTCGGGAAGGAAACGGTGGGATTGCCGGAGGAGCTTCTCGAAGCCAACCGGGAACATACGGTGCGGATTCCGATCTTCGGCAAGGTCCGCAGCCTCAATCTCTCCACCTCGGCGGGAATCGTCCTCTACGAGGCGCTGCGCCAGACCGGGAAGCTCGAAGGATGCTGAAGATCGGCATCCTCTACATGAGCCTGGCGCTCCTCTTCTACACCTATGCCGTCTTCAGCGGCCGGCGGGAAGGGCTCCATGCGAAGCACCTGATCGTCTTCGGGATCGGGCTCCTCTTCGACTACCTCGGCACCAGCGAGATGAGCGTCTACGCCCGGCTCTACGGCAAGGCCCCCGAGTGGCACAACCTCACCGGATTCCTCTCCCTGGCGGGGATGGGATTCCACTTTCTCCTCGCCCTCACCGCCGCCCTCGCCCGCCGGGCCGAGCGGGTCAACCGCACCTTCCACCGGGTGAGCCTCACCATCTATACCCTCTGGTGCATCGCCTTCGCCAGCGGTGCCCTGGCAGGGATGGGGCGGGTCATGGCCCGGCACTGAGCCCGGTCCGGCCGACCGTTTCGCCGCGGCGCCAGAGGATGAACCGCTCGTTCTTGCAGCCGGGCCGCCGTCCCTCCCAGACCTTCTCCCATCCCGCCGCGGGAGGGAGTTCCTTCAGCTCTTTCCTCAGCTGGTCGAGGTGGAAGGTGCAGTCGACGGGAGCCCCGACCTCCACCCGCTTCGTAACGACGCCTGCCCGATACTCGAACATCGCCCGCTCGGATTCGCCGAGCCCCTTGCTGGAGATGCAGGCGCCGGGAGGGAGTACCCGCGCGAGGGACGCCGTCACCTCCCGGTAGCTCCGCCCCGCATCCTGCCAGGGGAGCCAGAGCGTCATCGCCACCCCCCATGCCATGACCAGCCCCGCCCCCCAGATGACAGCGAAACGCTCCGGGAGATGCCGCCATCGCCTGACGACCAGTACCCAGCCGACGGTGTAAACAAGCGCCGCGGCCAACAACAGGGGGCGCACCACCGGCACGTGGGGGTGCTTCCGGAGGATCTCCCCGGCAACTGCCGCAGGGACACCGGCTGTCATGACGAGCCACCCCCCCCACAGGAGGAGCGCCGCCAGAGCCGGAACCACAAGCGCCGCACCATTGAGCCATGCGGCGAAACGACCGGCGAGCATTTTCTCCCCGGGGGTCGCCAGAAGCGCCAGCGGCAGGAGCAACGGCAGCGTATAGAGGCTCCGCGCATCGCGGGAAAGGCTCAGGAGTGCCAGCATGACCACGAATGCCGTGAAGGGGAGAAACAGCGGTGAATCGCTCCGGCGCCACGGCCGCTCCCGCCAGATAACGAGGAGCGCCAGGGGGAACGCCGGCCAGGCGTACCACGGCAGGGTATAGAAATAGAAGCCGACCTTGTTCTTGGGGCCCAGGTCGTTGTGCCCCAGGAACCGCCCGAAGTTCTGGACCCACATCCATTCGTCGAACAGGCGGGGCGCCTTGAGGTAGAGGGCCACGGGCCAGACAGTGAGCCACGGCACCACTGCTGCCAGGGCCGTCGCCAGGGTCGCGGCGTACCGGCGGCTCCGCCACTCCTTAGCCACCAGCGGGAGGGCCAGCGCCGTGAAGCCGAGAAGCCCCGGCGCCAGGAGCCCCTTGGCCATGAATCCCATGCCGGTGCCGGTCCCGAGGAGAGCGCCGCCGGCAAGGCAGCGCCGGCGACTGAGCGCCAGTCCGTAGAGGGCCACCGAAAAACCGGCAAAGAGAGCCGTATCGGTAATCAGCTTGTGGGCGGTGGGCTGAAGACCGATGCACCCCAGGACGAGAAACGCCGCTACCCGCCCCCTTCCCCTGCCGAAGAGCTCCCGGCCCGTGAGCCCGGCAAAGAGGAGCGCCACCAGCGAGTAGAAGCCGCCGGCAAGGCGCGCGGCATCGTGAAGCGGCAGGAGCGGCGAGAAGGTGCGGGCGAAACCGGCCGCCGTGATGAAAAAGAGGGGGGGCTTCTCAAGAAACGGCTCCCCCGCCAGCGTCGGTACCACCCAGTCTCCGGTCTGGAGGATGTGGTTGACCAGCCCCAGGGTGTACGGCTCATCGGCCTTCCAGGGGTCATGCCCCACGAGCCCCGGCACGATCCAGGCAAGGCAGAGCGCCACGACCCACCAGATACCTGCCGAACGGCCACTATCCTCCCCTTCATGCCCCGACGCTCCGACGGCTGCCGCTTCCTTCACTTCTTCGGCCACCGTCAGCACCTCCCCACCGCGCCGGCGGCACCGGAGTCGGGCTCCCGGGGAGAAAGAGCGTCCCGGACCACCTCGATGGCCCGCGCCACATCACCTTGACGGGGGATCATATCGGCAATGAGTTCGACGTAGCCCCGCTCCCGTACCACCTGACGGGAACAGGAGAAATTGAGATCAAACACCCAGGAGAGCTGGAGGAGCTTGAAATCGTTCAGGGTCCGGAGGGTGGCGAGATCGACCATCTCGCCCCCCAGGAGCGTGTCGACCACCGCCGGCGTGCAATGGGGGATGTCGGGAAAACCAAGACTCACGGCCGACGCGCGCTCCCCCGCCGGCTGGCGATAGAACTCGATGAAGACCCGCCAGATGTCCAGCTTGTCGGCATCACGGATCAGCCGGAGAAAAAGCAGGTGCCGCTCGTCCAGCCCCGCCGGGATGCGGAAGACGTTGTGCAGCCCCACGGTGCTGGCGATGAGCCGCCGTTCCCCTTCCGCGACCCCCGCAAGCACCCCTTCCTCTGCCAGAACCCGGGCGCCGAGGGCGGCGTGGTTGACCGACGCACTGTCCTTGAAGGTGCGGTAGCGGCGGAACTGCTCGAACCGCCCCACATCGTGAAAGAGGGCCACCGCGGCGGCGAGACGGCGATCGGCGGGTGCGAGGGCGAGAGAATCGGCGAGGAGCTCCATGGTGGCGCAGACCTGGGCGGTATGCTCCTCCTTGAGACGGATGTTCCGGTTGTCATCCTCGTTGTCGGTGTAAAAGGTGCGGCAATAATCGCGGAACCAGCAGCGGAGCGCGGAAAGGGTGGCATCATCCATTGGCAGATCAACTATCCTTTGTATCGTGGGTTGCGAATTCAACGAGGCGGCGCACAATGTTCGCCCCATAAACGGCGGCAAAGACCATCAGTGCTCCGTTCACCAGCCGCCGCCAGAGCGGCTCGGGAATCGCCGCGGCCCCCAGGAGGGTCAGCCCCCGGGAACTGCAGACGAGGTACCAGACCCCCGCCAGCGCACCGATGGCGGCGCCGGCGACGAGGAACGGGAACTTCAACCGGGACTCTTCCTTGCGATAGAACTTCACGGGGACGACCTCCGCATTGTGCCGTTCACTTCACGTCGGGAAGGGCGACGCGGATGCCAAGGCCGATGAAGGTCAGGCCGGCGAGGGCCTGGATCCTTCCGGCCACGGCGGGGGTACGGCGCAGCCAGTCGCCGATGAGGCCGGCACACAGGGCCACCGCGCCGAAAACCGTGATCGTCACCGCCATGAAGATCAGGCCGAGCCCCATGAGCTGGAGCCCGACGCTCCCGGAACCCGGAGCGACGAACTGGGGGAGGAAGGCGAGGAAAAAGAGGGTCACTTTCGGGTTGAGGATGTTGGCGACGATGCTCTGGCGGTAGATCGACCCGAGGGGAGGCGCTTCCGTGGATGCGCCGATCAGGGCCCCTCCCCTGCTGCGCAGCGCCCCGATCCCGAGATAGACCAGGTACGCAGCCCCCGCCAGCCGGATGACGGTGAAGGCAACCTCGGAGGAGCGGATGAGGGCCGAGATGCCGACGGCAGCCAGGGCCGTGTGAAAGATGCAGCCGGTGCTGAAGCCGGCCGCGGCGGCGAGCCCCGCCCGCTTCCCCTGGCTCACCCCCCGGGTGAGGACGTAGATGATGTCCGGCCCCGGGGCAATGGTCACCAGGATGACGGAAACGAAAAATACAGTCAGGTTGGTCATGGTCTCACCTGCACCGGCGGCTGCGGAGGCCGCCAGACACGGAAAAGGGGGCTTGCGCCCCCCTCCCACTCAATCTGCAAGGGCAGTACTAATCGTCGAAGTTCCCCGCCGGCCCCTTGTCGCTGGCGATGGTCTTGGCCCGCTCGACGATCTTCTCGTCGGTCCAGTCGCCTGCCTTCTCGATGGGGCTTCCCTTGGGGCCCACGTCATGGGAGCCGGCGGCGATGATTGCCGCGATGGCCAGCGGCGCGGTGTCAGCGGCATTGAGGACCTCGGTCAGCATCTTGTAGGCGAACTCCTCCACCCGCTTGGCCATCCGCTCGCGAATCTCGGTCGGCTGCGCCAGCAGCTTGTTCTCGAACGGAAGGTTCAGGTTTTTGTAATCCCCCTTCTTCCACCCCTTCGACTCGGCGTAGGCGACCACCTCGGCCCACAGCTCCTCGGTCATCCCCTCGCCGGCCACCTTGATGAAGTTGCCGGCGGCGTCGAGCTGGGCGTTGCCGTAATCGTTCACCTCAAGGCCCCAGGAGATCATCTGGAGCGCCGTGGCGACGTTGGCCTTGGTGGTGGCGGTCCGGTTGGCGATCTCCCGCAGGCGCTCGGAACTGTTGCCCGAGGTGCCGTGCTGGGCGCCGTTCACCTTGTAGGGGGCGAGGGCCTGATGGATCTCGGCGGTGAGCCCCACCTGGATACCGGCATCGGAGGCCTCAATCCCGTGGGTGGTGCCGTTGTTGAGGGCGATCCAGTCCGGGAAGATGCCGCGGGCGTTGAGTCCCTGGATGAGGAATTTCGCCTCGTCCACCGTGGAGAGCCCCTGGTTACCCTTGATCTCTCCCACTTCGGTTTCGAGGCCGGCCCAGGCGGGGATCGCCGGGTTGATGGCGAGGTTGGCGAGGAGGTTCTGGTCGTCGGGGAGGTGGGAGGCGTCGATGGCGATGGAGGTAATCCCCGCCTCGAACATGGTCGGGATCTCCACCATGGCCGCCTTCAGATCCTTGTCGTTCTTGATCCCGTAGTGGTCGGCGTGGATCGCCACCGGCACGGTGATGCCGAGCTCGTTGCAGAGGGCATCCACAATGCGGGCCATGTTCCAGTAGTTGACGGCGCAGTAAGCCTTCTGCCCCCCCTCGGACTTGGCGATCTCGATGATGATCGGGCAGTTGGCGCGCTGGGCGGCCATGAGGACACCGCGGATGACGAAGTAGTTGCGGCCGTTGGCAGCCATGGTGATCGCCTTTCCCTTGGCGATCATGGCACGGTCCACCACCTTGCCGCTCACGATGAGCGCCTTGGAGTTGGGGAAAAGCTTCTTGATGGTGGGCGGGCGGCCAACCTGGAGGGCCTTCTCGAAATCAGCGGAGTACTGTGCAGCCATTGCAACCTCCCTTTATGAGTAGTGAATAAATTTCAGCCGGACAAAATTCCGTCTTTCATAGCACGTAACCCTCCGTAAATCAAGTAACAATCGGCCTGAACGGCTACGTTCAACACAGCCGCGGCCATCCCTTGCAATCCCCCCCGCCCCTCCGTATAATGGCCCGGCTTGCAAGGAGAACCCCGTGCCCCAAACCGTACCCTTTCACGAATCGCTCCTCGACACCCACCTGCCGGTGGACGTCCGCACCCCTCTGGAGTTCGAGGAAGACCACATCCCCGGTGCCCTCAACGTGCCGCTCCTCACCAACGAGGAGCGGGTCGAGATCGGCACGCTGTACAAACAGGTGGGCCCCCTCGAAGCGCGCCGCCGCGGGCTGGAGCTCACGGCCCACCGCTTCCCGGCCATGGTGGCGGAGATCGTCGCCCATGCCGCCGGCCGGCCGATCCTCGTCTACTGCTGGCGCGGAGGACTGCGGAGCAAGACGGTTACGTCGATCCTCGACCTGACCGGCCACGACGCCGTACAGCTCGTCGGCGGTTACAAGGCGTTTCGCACCGTGGTGACGGAATATTTCGAGCCGTTCCGCCCTCCCGCCCCGCTGGTGGTCCTCCACGGCATGACCGGCATCGGCAAGACCACCCTGCTGCTCAAGCTGGCGGCGGCAGGACATTCCACCGTGGACCTGGAGGGGCTTGCCAACCACCGCGGCTCGGCCTTCGGCGAGTTGGGACTCTCCCAGAGCCTTACCCAGAAACGCTTCGAAACCCTGCTCTGGGATGCCTTCCGGCGGCTTCCCGCCGATCGGCCGGTTATCGTCGAGGGGGAGAGCCGGCGGATCGGCAGGATGACCCTGCCAGGGAACCTGTACGAGGTCATGCGGGAGAGCGTGAAGATCTGGTGCGTGGCATCGGTGGAGACACGGGTGGCGCGACTCATGGAGGAATACGGGCTTCCCGAATATCGCGAGGGGATGGCGGAGGCGCTCCTGCGCATCCGGAAGAAGCTCGGCGGCGACCGGTACGAGGAGCTCGCCGGCCATCTCGAGCGCTGGGAGATGGCGCCGTTCATGGAAGGATTGATCCGGGGGTACTACGACAAGCTCTACTACAAGACCCGGGAATGGACGGAGGACGCGACGATCGCGCTGGAGGATTTCGACGCGGCCCAGCGGGAGCTGGAACAGTTCCTCGCGACGCGCGACTGGGGCACTGCGGTACGCTGACATGGCCGGACGGAGCCTGCGCAACCTGGTGCGGTCAGCGGTTCTCGTCCTCGGAATGGTGGGACTGCTCCTCTCCCTCGGCTGGTTCTTCGCCGGGATCTACGGCATCGCGTGGGCGCTCTGCGTCGGGATCATCCCCCTGGTGGCCAGCATCCGCATCTATCCGGCCCTCGTCCTGAAGATGTACCGGGCCCGCCCCCTCGCCGCCGCCGAGTCGCCCCAACTCCACGCCATCATCCGGGAGCTCGCCCGCCGCGCCGACCTCGACACCGTCCCCCGCCTTCACTACATCCCGAGCACCGCTCCCCTCGTCTTCTCCATCGGCAGCGGCAGCAACGCGGCCATCGCCGTGAGCGACGGGATTCTGCGCCTCCTTACCCTGCGGGAACTGGTGGGGGTCCTGGGGCACGAGATGAGCCACATCGGCAGCGGCGACACCTGGGTCATGAGCTTCGCCGACGTGGTGAACCGCCTCACGCGCCTGATCTCGCTCCTCGGCCAGCTTCTGGTCCTGATCAACCTCCCCCTCTTCATCCTCGGCGAATACGCCATGCCCTGGGTGCCGATCATCCTCATGATGTTCGCGCCGACCGTCAGCGCCCTGCTCCAGCTCTCCCTTTCCCGCACCCGCGAATACGAAGCCGATCTCTCCGGCGCCCGCCTGAGCGGCGACCCGGCCGGCCTCGCCTCGGCCCTGGCCAAGCTGGAGGCGCACCAGCAGAGGCTCCTGAAGCGGGCCCTCATCCCCGGCCGCACGACCGTCGAGCCGTCGCTGCTGCGCACCCATCCGGTGACCGACGAGCGGATCCGCCGGCTCGCCGAGGTCGAGCACGAGCTGTACCCCGACCGGGAACCCCTGACCGGAGCCGATGGGGAGGGGGGGACGCTGGCTCCCCACCTGGAAGAGGTCACGCGAAGGCCCCGGCGCCACCTGAGCGGGCTCTGGCACTGACCATCGGCCCCCCCACCCCTCAGACAAAGGTGAACCAGGCCGACACCAGGCCGAGGGCGAGCGACGCTACGGTGGCGAGAATGCAGACCGCGGCGAGGAACTTGTCCAGCAGACTCTCCTGGCGCCGCTCCCGGTAGCCCAGCACGAATCCCACGACGATCCCGCCGACCACTCCACCCCCATGGCCCCAGTTGTTGATTCCCGGCACCACGAGGCCGAAGAGGAAGAGCCCCACCACCCATCCCCCCACCTCGCGAAAGACCGCCTGCCCGTACACCCCTCCCCTGCTCTTCCCGTAATAGAGGAGGGAGCCGATGAGCCCGCAGACGGCCGCCGATGCGCCGATGGTGTAGCCGACCCCCGCGACGTAGGAGAGGAGATAGCCGCACACCCCGGCCAGGGTATAGATCGAGACCATCCGCCAGGTGCCATACTCCTGGGCCACCAGGGGGGCGATCTGGCGGAGCGCCATCATGTTGAAGAGGATGTGCAGCAGCCCGCCGTGGAGATAATTGGCGGAGAGCAGTGACCAGAAGCGGCCATAGCGGTCGATGGGAATGACGCCGGTGGCGCCGAGGGCGAGGAGGCTTCGCCAGTCGGGCGAGAGCGCCGTGAAGAGCCCCCCCATGCCGGGAGCACGGCGGCTGACGAGAAGCGACACCACGAACATTACCACGTTGACGGTGATGATGAGACGGACGAGCCGGTCGGCGCTGCCGATGCTGCGGGTGAAGGGATTGTTTTTCAGCCAGGAGCCGGGGCGGCTCGTGCCGCACCAGGGGCAGGAGGGCTCATCGCGGCTGATGAGCCTGCGGCAGTTGGGACAGAGGATCGAGCGGCGCTCGGCACTGGTCATGGGAAAACCTCGTCGGTTGGGATCAGGCAGTCACCGTCGGACCGGGCCGCCGGACGGTGCGGTCCGTGTCGGCCGGGCAACGGGCAGTTACGGCATGGTACCGCGGATGGCCGCTCCGCGCAAGGCATGAACCGCAGGATGCCCCCCGAATCCCCCAAAAGAAAAAGCCCGCCGAAGCGGGCTTTCGTGCCGGTACAGGCCGGGTTACTTCTTTTCGTCGAGGAGGGAGACCTTGCCGTCGTCAAGATCGTACTTGGCGGTGACGATCTTGATCTTCCCTTCCTTGGCCAGTTTGGCGATGACCGGCGACCGCTTCGTCAGGCTCCGGGCGACGAGCTTCACGTTGGCCTCGCAGGCGGCCTCCACCAGTTCGGCCTTGCTCTTCCCCTTCGCCTCGGCCTTCGCCTTCCTCACCGCCGGCGCGATGGTCTTGACAATGGCGCCGATATTCCCTTCCGGCTTCCCCTTGGCGTCGACGGCGGCGGTCACGGCACCGCACCGCTCGTGGCCAAGGACCATGATGAGGGGAGAGCCGATGTGCTCCGCCGCGTATTCGATGCTCCCGAGCACGACGGGGTCGGGAACGTTCCCCGCCACCCGGACAACGAAAATCTCCCCCATGCTCTTGTCGAAGACGATTTCGGGAGGGACCCGGGAGTCGGAACAGGAGAGGATGATGGCGTACGGCTTCTGCCCCGTGGCGAGGGACTCCCGCTTTGCCGCATCGCTCTCGCGGCAGGCCCCCAGCTGTCCTTCCACGTAGTGCTTGTTGCCGTCCATGAGCCGCTGGAGCGCCTCGTCGGCCGTCACCCCGACACCGCCGCCGGAGGCGAACGCCACCGCTGCCGATACCGTCACCGCCGTACCGATGACAAAACGTACAATGCTGCTTCTCCTACTCTTCATGCGCAAACCCTCCTGACCGTAATGAGAATAGATAATTAATTATCACTAACCAAAACTCAAGTCAATCGCGGAGGCTTCGCTCAGGGGGCTTCCCGCACCGTTAGCGTCCGTCCGTCAGCCGCACCCGCAGTCGCCCCGCCAGATCGTCGATGAACTGGCGGGCGGCGCGCCCCGAACGGTTTCCCTTGCAGAGTGCCCACTGAAGGGCCTCACGGCGCAGCTGCTCCCGCTCCACCGGCAGGGAGAACGTTGCCGCATAGCGCTCCACGATCGCCAGGTAGGTCTCCTGGTTGAAAGGGTAGAAGCTCAGGTTCAGCCCGAAACGGTCGGCTAGGGAGAGCTTTTCCGATACCGCCTCCTCCGGATGGATCTCCCCCCCGAGATTCTCCTCCATCCGCTCCGGCATCAGGTGCCGGCGGTTGGAGGTGGCGTAGAAGAGGATATTCTCCGGCCGAGCCTCGATCCCTCCTTCCAGAAGAACCTTCAGCTCGCGGTAGGCCCCCTCCCCCTCGCCGAAGGAAAGATCGTCGCAGAAGAGGATGAAGCGCCGGGGGACGGTCCGCAGGGTGCCGATGATCGCCGGCAGGGTGAGGAGGTCGTCCCGCTGCACCTCCACGAGGCGGAGCCCCCGATCGGCAAAGCGGCGCAGGACCCCCTTGACACAGGTCGACTTGCCGGTCCCCCGCTCCCCCCAAAGGAGCACGTTGTTGGCCGAAAAACCCGCGACGAACTGCTCCGTGTTCCGCACCAGGTCCTCCACGGCAAAATCGATGCCGACGAGATCTCCGAGGTCGGGGAGGTGGGGATGCTCCACCGGCTCGAACGCCCCGCCGGTGCCGATCCGCCGCCAGCGGAAGGCGATGTGGCGGTCGAAGAGCTCGGGCTCCGGCGCCGCGGGGGGGACGGAGCGGTCAAGGACCCGATCCACCCGATCGAGAATCTGCCCGAGGCGGTCGGCAACGGCGTCCCAGCGGCCGATCGCGCCTTCGCGGTTGCCCCCCATTACAGCCGCCCCTTGATCCGCCGGAACTCGGCATTGTCCACGGCGGGGTAGCTCTTCTGAGGAAGGTCGGCAATCTCCGCCTGGACCCGCTGGATCCGCTCGGACGTGAGGGGATGGGAGGAGAAGAACTTGGCCAGCGAGGAGGGGTTGCTCTGGCCCATGCTGTCGAGCTTGCGGAAGAAGGTCACCATCCCCTGGGGATTGTAGCCCGCCTTTGCCATGGTCTCGACGCCGAGGAAGTCTGCCTGGTTCTCGAATTCCCGGCTGTAGGACATCATTCCCGCCTTGCCGAAGAGCTGGGCCGCCAGTTGGGCGAGGAGATTCGGATTGTCGCCGAGAACCAGGGAGAGGACCAGCGAGTAGCCGTACTGCTGGGTCATCTGGCGGGTGCCGTGGCGGGCCACGGCGTGGTTGATCTCGTGAGCCATGACCGCCGCGAGCTCGGTTTCGCTTTCGGCCGCCTTGAGCAGACCGGTCTGGACATAGACCCGCCCGCCGGGAATGGCGAAGGCGTTGACGCTGTCATCCTTCACCACCTTGAAAGCGAAATCGAACTGCACCTCCCGGGTTCCCGTCAGGAGCCGGCGCCCCACCCGCTCCACGTAACGCTGGACCTCCGGATCGTTCAGCACCTGCTGCTGTTTCTCGATCTCGGCGGCAAACTTGTTCCCCAATTCCCGCTCCTGGTCGAGTGAGATCAGGTTGAAGCCGCGGATGTCGCCCATGTTGGTGGCGCACCCCGCAATGAGGCCGACGGCAAGCAGCGGCAGCAACAACAGTTTCGCGAAACGCATGGTGATCCCCCTTTCGTTCAACGATCTTTCAGCGTGCATTCCCGCTCCCATTCGCCGTATCCTCCCCCCTCGATCTCCCAGAAGCTTCGGATGCGCCCCGCGTAGTAGGCGAGATCGTCGCACTCCCCGGCAATGACGGCGTCGAATCCGGGAGAGATGTCCCCGCGCTCGGCGAGGAAGCGGTAGAACGCCCGTGTGCCGGCCAGGTGGCCCGCCAGCTCCTCGACGGCCGGCTCGATGGTATTGACGATGTACCAGTTGCCGGCGAACTGCCGGACGATCCCCCGCCGCTCGTCGAAGAGGCTGCGGTGTTTGTAGCCGACCACGAAGTCGCGGACGTAGTAGTCGGCGCCGTTGGCGAGGGCCGTCGCCTCTTCGGGGGTCATCCCTGCTTCGAGGAGCGAGAAGTAGAACCGGGAGAGGAGCTTGCGGCAGAGGCCGTCGGCCCTGATCTCGTCATCGACGCTGACGATGGCGAAATCGTCCTTGTTGACGACGAGCTCTCCTTCGAGCTCCATGGCGGGGGAATAGGATTCGGACATAGGGTTACCTCGTTGATGTGTCTTTCCACTTCCTGATTAGCGCTAATCTTCCGCTGGACCCTTCTCCCTCAGGGAGAAGGTGGCCGAAGGCCGGATGAGGGGAACAGTGTCAGCCCGAAGGCAATTGGGAAATTATCGGTTCAGCCGCGGGTCGAGGGCGTCACGGATCCCCTCCCCCAGCAGGTTGTAGGCGAGGACCGTCACCAGGATGGCAACGCCGGGAAAGAGCGACAGCCACCAGGCGAACTCGACGTAATCCTTGCCGGCGGTGAGGATGTTCCCCCAGCTGGGGGTCGGCGGCTGGACGCCGATGCCGAGAAACGACAGGGCCGACTCGGTCAGGATCGCCCCCGCCACGCCGAGGGTGGCCGAGACGAGGACCGGTGACGCCGCGTTCGGCAGGATATGCCGGAAGATGATCCGCAGATCGGAGGCGCCCAGGGCCCGGGCCGCCACGACGAAATCCCGCTCCCGCAGCGACAGGACCTCCGCCCGGACGAGCCGCGCCACCCCCATCCAGCCGGTGAGGCCGATGATCGCCATGATATACCAGATGCTGGGTTCCAGGAAGGCGATCACCGCCAGGATCAGGAAAAAGGTCGGGAAGCAGAGCATGATGTCGACGAAGCGCATGATGACGGTATCGACCACCCCGCCGTAAAAGCCGGAAACCAGGCCGAGCACCGTCCCGATGGCGACGGCGATACCCACCGACACGAACCCGACCTTGAGGGAGATCCGCGCCCCGTAGATCACGCGGGTGAAGACGTCGCGCCCCAGCTCGTCGGTGCCGAACCAGTGGGCGGCGGACGGCGGCAGCAGGACGTGGTAGGCGTCGATGGCGTCGGGCTCCCAGGGGGTGATGGCGGGCGCCAGAAAGGAGAGAATGAAGAGGAGCAGCACCACGATCCCCCCCGCCACGGCGAGGCGGTTGCCCCGGAAGCGCTGCCAGAACACGGTGTAGAACCAGCTCTCGCGCAGTGCCATTACTATCCCCTCCCCTGCCTGATCCGGGGATCGGCCATGGCGTAGCAGATGTCGGCCAGAAGGTTCCCAATCAGGGTCAGGAAGGCGCCGATGACGAGGATCCCCATGACGAGCGGATAGTCCCGGGCCATGACCCCCTGGTAGAAGAGCTGCCCCATGCCGGGGATGGCGAAGATCGTCTCGAAGATGACGCTCCCGCCGATGAGCCCCGGGAGCGAAAAGCCGAGAAGGGTAATCACCGGCAGGAGGGCGTTGCGCAGCGCATGGCGGTAGATCACCGTCCGCTCCGCGAGCCCCTTGGCCCGGGCGGTGGTGATGTAGTCCTGCCGGATCACCTCCAGCATGGTGGAGCGCATGTAGCGGGAGAGCCCCGCCAGGCTCCCGAAGGTGGCAACCGAAATCGGGAGGATCAGATGCTTCGCCATGTCGCCGAACCAGCGGAGCGGTGAGAGCCCCTCGCTGCCGAGGGAGTGGAGCCCCGAGATCGGGAGCCAGCCGAGCTTCACCCCGAAGAAGTACATGAGAAGGAGCGCCAGCCAGAAGGTCGGCACCGCGAAGCCGAGAAAGACGAAGACCGTGATCCCCTTGTCGTAGAGGGTGTCGCGGTGGGTGGCGGCAAAGACCCCGATGGGGATGGCCAGGCCGAATTCGAGGATCAGGGCTATGATGTTGAGCGAGAGCGTGACCGGTATCCGCTCCCGGATCTTGTCGGTAACCGGCCGGTGGTCCGGGGCGAAGGAGCGGCCGAAATCGAGGGTGGCCACCTTTTTCAGCCAGGTCACGTACTGCACGGGGAGCGGCTTGTCGAGGCCGTAGAACTCCCGGAGCCGCTGGCGGGTCTCGGCGGTGATCTTGGGGCTCAGGGCGGTCATCGCCTCCACCGGCTCGCCGGGGGCGAGACGGATCACCATGAAGGTGATGACGGTGATCCCGAGCATGAGCGGAACCATGGCGAAGAGGCGCTTCAGGAGATAGGCAGTCATGGGTGGAGCTGCTCCTCCTTCGGCACGTACCAGTGGATGAAGTCGTGCATGATCCCGGCCGGAGCCGGCTCGATTCCCCGGAAGCGGGCACTCACCGCCGGCAGGGCGTCGGGGACGTAGAGGAAGGTGTAGGGCTGATCCTCGGCCAGGATCTCCTGGATCCGCCAGTAGCAGCGCCGTCGTTTCTCCTGGTCGAAGGTCCGCCGCCCCTCCTCGATGAGGCGGTCGACCTCGGGATTCTTGTAGCCGACGAAGTTGAGCTCCTTCGGCCCGGTCTTGCTGGAGTGCCAGACATCGAAGAGATCCGGGTCCTGGCCGATGGTCCATCCCATGATCAGGGCGTCGAAGTTGCGCTTGTCGATGAAGTTGGTGAGCAGCGATGCCCACTCCAGCACCCGGATCTTCACCTCGATCCCCACCGTGCGGAGGCGGCGCTGGATGATCTGGGCGGTCTTGAGGCGCTGGTCGTTTCCCTGGTTGGTGAGGATGGTGAAGCTGAACGGCCTGCCGTCCTTCACCAGGATGCCGTCGCGCCCCGCCTCCCGCCATCCCGCCTCGGCCAGGAGCGCCCGCGCCCGCTTCGGATCGTAGCCGAAATCCTTCACGTCCGGGTTGCAGGCCCAGGTTCCCGGCTTATAGGGGCCGTGGGCGGCCTGCCCCAGCCCGAGCAGTACCCCGTGGACGATCTCGTCCTTGCTGATGGCGCAGGTGATCGCCTGGCGCACCCGCCGGTCGGCAAAGAGGGGGTTGTTCAGATTGTAGCCGACATAGACATAGGAGGACGAGGGGTAACGGTACTTGGCAAAACGGGCCTGGAATTCCGGGTTGGCGGTCTGCCGGGCAAACTGGACCGGCGAGAGCCCCATCATGTCGATTCCGCCCGCCTTGAGCTCCAGGTACATGGTGGAGTTGTCGGGGATGATCCGGTAGATGTACCGGTCGAGGTACGGCCGTCCCTCGAAGTAGTCGTGGTTCGACTCCAGCACGATCTTCTGCCCCGCCACCCACTCCTTGAAGCGGTACGGTCCGGTGCCGACGGGGTGCCGGGCAAGCTCGCTCCTGGTGATGTCCTTTCCCTCCAGCAGATGGGCCGGCAGGATGCTCATCCCCCACGAGGCAAGGGCTGGCGCGAAGGGCTTGTCGTAGGAGACCCGGAACGTATAGGGATCAGGGGCCTCGGCCCTCGTCACCTGCTTGAAATCCTCCGCATAGGCGGTGGGGGTCTTGGGGTCGATGGTGACGCGGTAGGTGTAGAGCACGTCGCGGGAGGTAAATTCGACGCCGTCATGCCACTTCACCCCCCTGCGGAGATGGAAGGTTATGGTGAGGCCGTCGGGAGAGACCTCCCACGATTCGGCCAGGTCTCCCGTCAACTTCAGGTCCTTGTCGTACTTGACGAGGCCGTTGTAGACGTACCCCGCGATTTCATGGGAGGGGGAGTCGGAGGCGAGGATCGGTATCAGGGTGGATGGTTCGCCGATGGAGCCGACCACCAGCGCGTCGCCGTAGGCCGGGGGCCCCGCCGCACGGCGGGGGGGAGCGGAGGGGGCGCTGCCGCTGCAGGAGACGAGAAACGCGAGCGAAACGAGGCAGAGAAACCGCCGCCAGGTCATCTTTCCAGGCTCTCCGCCTTGACCTTTCGTTTCTTTTCGAGGATATCCTTGCGCTCCGGTTCGGCGGCCAGGATCTTCTTGTAGAGCTCCAGCGCCTTGCGGTACTCGTGGCGGGCCGCATGGGCATCGGCGAGGTGCTCCATGACGGTGACGTCGCCGTCGGCCAGCTTCAGCGCCCGCTCCAGCAGCGGAACCGCCTCGTCGAAGCGCTTCATCTTGAAGTAGACCCATCCGAGGCTGTCGAGGATGAACCCGTCGCTGGGGCGGAGCTGCACCGCCTTCTTGAGATACTGGAGCGCCTCGTCGAGATTGGTCCCGAGCTCGGCGTAGGTGTAGCCAAGGTAATTGAGGGCCTGGGCGTCATCGGGGGAGAGGACGATCACCCTCTTCATGGCGGCGATCGACTGCTCCTTGTCCCCCATCTTGTCGTAGATGGTCCCGAGGCGGAAATAGAGGCGCGGATCGGCGCCGAACTGCTCTTCGCCCCCCTTGAGAAGGGCGAGCCCCTCGGCGAACTTCCCGGTCGATTCGTACAGCCCTGCCAGGTAGAGATGGAGGTCGAGTTGCTTCGGATTGGCGGCGATGGCATCGCGCAGAACTGCCACCCCCTTGTCGGGCATCCCCTTGTCCTTGTACAGGAAGGCGATGTGGCCCACCGCCTCGAAGTAGTTCAGGGTCCCCGGCGGAATCTTGGAGAACTCCTCGATCGCCCGGTCGAACTCTTCCTTGTCCTCGTAGGCGCTCCCCAGATAGAACCGCACCTGGTGTGCCGCCGGTTCCTTGGCAAGGATCTCCTGGAACTCGGTGATGGCGTCGTCGTACTGTTCGAGCTCCAGATGGATGAGGCCGATCTTGCGGAGGGTCTCGAGCCCCCCGACCCCCTTTGCCTTCAGGTTCTGCAGATAGGGAAGCGCCTCGGCGAACCGCTGCTGCTGAAGAAAGAGCTGCACGAGGTGATGAACCACCGTGACGTTGGCAGGGTTGACCTCCAGCAGCTCCTTGTAGGTGGCAACGGCATCGTCGAAAAGGCCGAGCCCTTCCTGGGCGATCCCGCGATCGATGAGCGCCTGCTCGAAATCGGGCTTGAGATCCACAGCCTTGCGGTAGTAGCCGATGGCCTCGCGGGGGAGCTTCATCTGGTCGTAGGTCTTGCCGAGGTAGTAGTATCCCAGATACGAGTCGGGATTGACCTTCACCAGGGACTTGAGGATGCTGACCGCCTCTTCGTAGTCGAAAGTCTTCACGTAGGAAACGCCGAGATGGAGGTAGGCATCCTCCTTGGCGGGATCGAGCTCCACCGCCTTTTTCAGGTGAGGGATCGCCTCCTTGTCGCGTTTGAGGCTCGCCAGGATCATGCCGGACATGAGCTGCGCCTGGCGCTGGTTCGGGTCGAGGCGGATGGCGTTCTCGCACGCCTTCAGCGCGTCGTCGAGACGGTTCGTCTTCAGATAGATCTCTGCTGCCGCTACGTGGAGGAATGCGGAGTTGGGGTCGGCCTCGATGGCACCGTTCAGGAGCGTGAGGGCCCCTTCCATGTCTCCTTCAATGATCCGGAGCCGCGAGAGTGAGTAGATGTAGAGCGCCCGGGATTCGGCTATGGCGACCGTCGGCCGGAAGGACGGCTCGGTAGCAAGGTTCTGTCTGCCGGCACCATTGGCGGTGCAGCCCGGGAGGACCGTCAGGGTCAGGAGGAGCGCGGCGACCATGCGTGTTTTCATTGGTATTCCTGTCTGGGACGCCGGCAGGGAACGGAATGCTTTATAGTGGGCGTTCCGTTCCCTGCCGGGTCGGGTGAGACGTTGAATGTGCGATGAGGATCAAACGGGTCGACGTTCCGTCGGAGTGGGTTGCCACGGGGGCAAACGTGCCTCAACTATGTAAGAAAGCTAGCACAACTCATAAATGCCGTCAAACAATTATCTCCGCCGCAACCCTTGCGGGAAACGGCGTTTGTGGTACTGTTTGACATGACTTTCAGCACCGTGGACATGTCATGGAACAGCGATTCCTACGCTCACTCCTGAAACCAGCCGCCTATCCCGAGTCCACCAGCGCCGTGGAACTCGTCCAGACTCACGTTTCCTACATCTTTCTCACCGACGACTACGCCTACAAGGTCAAGAAACCGGTCGATTTCGGCTTTCTCAACTTTTCCACCCTCGACCGCCGCCGCTTTTACTGCGACGAAGAGGTGCGGCTCAACCGCCGCCTCTGCCCCTCCCTCTACCTGGGGGTGGTGGAGGTGCGGGAGACGGCGTCCGACGGCGCCGCCTTCTTCGGCGAAGGACGGATCGTCGATTACGCAGTTAAGATGAAGCGGCTCCCGGCAGAACGGATGCTCGACCGGCTCCTGGCTGCGGGGGGGGTCGGCGGGAACGAGGTTCGTGCCCTCGCCCGGACCGTTGCCGCCTTTCATCTCCAGGCCGAGCGAAACGACGAAATCGCCCCGTTCGGCAGCATCGACACCATCAGGGGCAACTGGGAGGAAAACTTCAACCAGACCCGCATATTCTGCGGCACGACCCTCGGCGGGAGGGATTTCCTGGCCATCGAGCAGTGGGTCGAACGGTTCCTGAAGGAAAACTCCCCCCTCTTCGCCGAACGGGTTGCCGGAGGGTTCATCCGCGACGGAGACGGTGATCTCCACCTGGAAAACATCTCCCTCGGCGAAGACGGGAGCATCTGCATCTTCGACTGCATCGAATTCAACGCCCGCTTCCGCTACGGGGACACCGCCGCCGACATCGCCTTTCTCCTCATGGATTTCGACGCCAACGGCCGGCCCGATCTGTCGGCACTCTTTCTCGACGAGTACATTCGGGCGACCGGCGACGGGGAGATCAGCCGGATCGTGGATTTCTACAAGGTTTACCGCGCCTACGTGCGCGGCAAGGTCGAGAGCCTGCGTTTCGCAGACCACCAGATTCCGGAACCGGAACGCAATACCGCGCGGGAGCGGGCCGCCCGCTATTTCCGCCTCGCCCGGGGGTATATCTGCCGCCGCAACCTCCCGCCGACCCTCATCATCACCTGCGGCCCCTCCGGCAGCGGCAAGAGCTTCGCGGCCCGGGAGATCGCCCTTGAGCTGGGGCTGGAAATCATCAGCTCCGATGTGGTAAGAAAGGAGTTGGCCGGTCTCCCCCCCCATGCCCGCCGCGCCGAAGGATATGGCGAGGGGATCTATGCTGCGGCCGTTACCACCCGCACCTATGCCGAACTCCTGAGGCGGGCGGAGGCGCGGCTCGCCGCCGGCAGGGGGGTCATCGTGGACGCGACGTTCCGCCACGCCCCCGACCGGCTGCCGTTTCGCACGCTGGCCGCCCGCCACGGTGCCCGTTTCTCCATCATCCATGCCACCTGCGGGGGGGAGTTGGTCCGCCGCCGGCTCGCCGACCGCGGGAAAGATCCTGCGGAACCGTCCGACGGCAGATGGGAGATATATCAGCGCCAGATGCGGGACTTCGATCCTCCCTCCGCCGATGAAGGAACAGTGGTGACCATCGACACGTCCCGATCCGTCGCGGAGATTGCCGACTCCTTCCTTGAAGCACTGGGGATACTGCCGTGTGGCTGAAATTCACGAACGGTCTGTTCAAGCGTCTGCGGCTGCGGGAATCGTGGGTGATCTTCTTCATCCTCGGCGTGGTCATGCTCAACTATCCGTTTGTCCAGATCTTCAACCGGCCTGACATGCTCGCCGGCATCCCGATGCTCTACCTCTACTTCATGGGGGGATGGGCCATCTCGATCTTCGTGATCTATCTCTTCACCAAGGCCCTCGACCTCCCCGACGACCGGCACGACGAAGGAGGGCACCGGTGATCCTCAGCATCGAACTGGTGGCCGGGGTATCGCTCCTCTACATCGCCCTTCTCTTCATGGTGGCCTACTACGCCGACAAGAAGCGCGAGGCCGGCAGAAGCGTCATTGCTAACCCCCTTGTCTACACCCTTTCCATCGCCGTCTATCACACCTCCTGGACCTTCTACGGCAGCGTCGGCAAAGCGGCCACCACCGGCCTCGATTTCCTCCTCATCTATCTCGGCCCGACCCTGGTCGCCTTTTCATGGTGGTTTCTGCTGCGGAAAATCGTCCGGATCGCCAAAGAGAACAACATCACCTCCATCGCCGACTTCATCAGCTCCCGCTACGGCAAGTCGCAATGGCTCGGGGCCATCATCACGATCATCGCCCTTCTCGGCATCATGCCGTACATCGCGCTGCAGCTGAAGGCGGTCTCCACCACCTTCGATATCCTCTGCGGCTATCCGTACATGCAGCTTCCCCTGCTGCACAGCAACTTCCCCCTCTCGCTCCACACCAATTTCTTCGCCGCCCTGATCCTGGGGGTATTCGGGGTCATTTTCGGCGCCCGCCGCCTCGTCTCCTCCGAGCGCCACGAGGGGCTGGTGGCCGCCGTGGCGGTGGAATCCGTCGTCAAACTCATCGCATTTCTCGCCGTCGGCATCTACGTAACCTACGGGCTCTTCGACGGCTTCGGCGACATCTTCGCACGCATTTCCTCCCAGGGGATGCTTCTCGACCACCTGACCACCCTCGGCGAGCAGGGAGAGACCTCCTACGCACGGTGGTTCTCCACCCTCTACCTCGCCATGGGGGCCATCATCCTGCTCCCCCGCCAGTTTCACGTCATGGTGATCGAGAACTCCAACGAAGAACATATCAAGAAGGCCATGTGGCTCCTTCCGGCCTACATGTTCCTCATCAATCTCTTCGTGCTTCCCGTGGCCCTGGGGGGGATCCTCCAGACCGGGGGAATCCTGGGGGCCGACTTCTTCGTCCTTACCCTCCCCCTGAAGAACGGGCACTCGTGGCTCACGCTCCTCGCCTTTCTCGGCGGTTTTTCCGCCGCAGCCGGCATGGTGATGGTGGAATCGGTGGCGATCTCCACCATGATCCTCAACCATCTCCTGATGCCGATCATCGTGAGCCTCAACCCCCGCCCCTGGTTCCCGAAGCTTCTGATCAACCTGAAGCGGCTTTCCATTTTCGTCGTGGTCCTGCTCGGCTTCCTCTACCAGACGGTGGTGGGCGAAACGTTCATGCTCGTCAATATGGGGCTCATCTCCTTCGCCGCCGCCGCCCAGTTCGGCCCGGCACTCATCGGAGGCCTCTACTGGCGGCGGGGGAACAAGGCGGGGGCCCTTGCCGGCATCGTCCTCGGGTTTCTCTTCTGGGCATACACCCTGCTCCTCCCCTCATTCATCATGTCGGGATGGCTGCCGAAGGCGATCCTGGACGACGGCCCTTTCGGCATTGCGCTCCTGAAGCCGACGGCGCTCTTCGGCCTCGTCGGCTTCGACATCTGGACCCACGCGGTCTTCTGGAGCCTGCTTTTCAACGTCGGCGCCTATCTGGGCTGCTCCATCCTGCTCGGCCAGAGCGATCGGGAGCGGGATCAGATGAAGAAGTTCGTCGACGTCTTCAAGGCAAAGGCCAACGGCGTCCCGTGGGAAACCAAGCGGATGTCGAAGCCGGTCACCATCATGCAGTTTGTGAATCTCATGGCGAAGTTTATCGGAGAACCCCAGGCCCACACCGCCATTGCCGAATATCTGGGAAACCGGGAGATCAACGAGCACGGCGGGGTTTCCGAGTTCGAACTGCCAAAGCTCAAGCGCTTCACCGAAAAGACCCTGGCGGGCTCCGTCGGTGCTGCGGCGGCCGGGGCCATCGTCGAGAGCTACCTCTCGGACCTCGGCTCGCGCATGGAACCGGTCTATGACATCTTCAGCACGGTGCAGGCCTCCCTCGCCGAAAGCCGCGAGGCCCTCTACGTGCGGCTGCGGGCCTCGGAGATCATGAACCGGACTCTCGATCTCCAGATCATCATGGACGACCTCCTCAACCTCGTCCTGAAGGAGTTCAAGCTGGACCTGGCGGTGATCCGGCTGATCGACGAAAACGGAATGCTGCGGGTCAGGAGCTTCAGCGGCAAGGGGATTGCCGGAATCACCGGAAGGGACTGGGAGCCGGAAAGCGAAACGTACATCGGCGATGCGTTCCTGGCCAACCGCGTCCAGTTCGTGAACGATACCCAGTACATCACCAAGCCGGTCTCCCGGGAGCTGATGCAGCGGGAGGGGATCAAGTCGTTCGCCCACATCCCCATCGCCCGGAAAGGAGAGCAGCCCCTCGGGATCATGTCGGTCTTCTCCAAGGGGATCGTGGGACTCTTCAACGAGCCGTTCCTCAACCTCCTGGAGAGCCTCGCCGGCCAGCTGGCCCAGGCGGTGAAGATCGTCAAGGAGATGGAGGCAAAGGAGCAGGAACGGGCCCAGAAGGAACGGGCGCTGCTGGAGCATGCGCGGGTCGTGAACGAGATGGAGATTGCCAAGCAGATCCAGCTTTCGCTCCTCCCCTCTTCCCCCCCGACGCTGCCGGGGATCGCCATCGCCGGGCGCTGCAAGCCGGCAACCCACGTCGGCGGCGACTACTACGACTTCTTCCTCCACGGAGAGCACGGGATCGACATGGTGATCGCCGACGTTTCGGGCCACAGCGTGGGAGCAGCCCTCATCATGGCCGAGACCCGCAGCGTGCTCCGGGCCCAGGCCAGCTCCGACAAGAACGTCGACGCGATCCTCGCCACCCTCAACGAACTGCTCCACGATGACCTGACCGCGGCAGAGCTCTTCATCACCATGTTTTACGTCCGCTTCAACGTGGAAAACCGCACACTCAGCTATGCCAATGCGGGGCACAACCCGCCACTCATCCACCGCAACGGGACGCCCGCCTGCACCGAACTCGACGCCGAAGGGCTGATCCTCGGCGTGAAGCGGGAAGTCGACTTCGAGCACCGGACCGTCACGCTCCTGGAGGGAGACATCGTCCTCCTCTATACGGACGGGATCACCGAGGCGCAAAACCGGGAGGGTGATTTTTTCGGCACCGGCCGACTCTGCGACATCCTTGCGGTCAACCGGCAGCGGCCGGTGGACGAGATCGTCGATACGGTGCAGCGGGAAGTCGAAGCATTTTGCGGGGGCGCCTCGCTGAACGACGACGTTTCCATGGTCGCCTTCAAGATCCTCCCCTTACGCACTGTTAATGAAAGTATGAGCGAAGGGACCGCAAATGGTGTAAGATAACGATGCAGGCAGCACGAATCCGACCGCTCCTTCCCCAGCGGAAGGCCGGTACGCGCCAAGGAGCAGATCATGAATATGAAGATTGAAGAGAAGAACGAGATCCTGATTATCTTTGTCAAGGAGGAGCGGCTCGACGCCCACAATTCCAACGACCTGAAGGCGAAGATGCAGGAACTCTTCGAGGGGGGGAGGAAGAATCTCCTGGTGGACCTGACGGACGTGCGGTTTATCGATAGCTCGGGGCTCGGCGCCCTGGTTTCCGGCTTCAAGAACGCCATTTCCCACCAGGGAAGCCTGAAGCTCGCCAGCCTTCAACCCCAGGTGAAATCGATGTTCGAACTGACACGACTCCATCGGGTATTCGAGATCTTCGGTTCAACAGCGGAAGCGCTGGACAACTTCTAGGTGTGCGAGGAAGAAATGGACAGGAACTCTATCGAGGTTGACATCAAGGTGCCGAATCAGACTCGCTACCTGAGTCTGATCGGGAGGATCGGCGAGGATATCGCCAAGGAACTCGACCGGTTCGACGGCGACCGCGAGACCCTTGCCTATCATCTGAATCTCGTCCTGACCGAGGCGATGGTCAACGCCATAAAGCACGCCAACGCCAACGATCCGGACAAGATGGTCCACGTCTACATCACCATCTCCGACCAGGATGTGCTTATCATCAAGGTCTATGACGCCGGCCAGGGGTTCGACATCAACACCATCCCCCCACCGGATTTCGATGCCCTGGAGGACCGGGGGCGGGGGATCTACATCATCAAGTCACTGATGGACACGGTGAAATACGACCGGATAAATGGCGGGAACGTACTGGAGATGACCAAGAGCCTTCGCTGTTGACGCCCCTGCCCTACCGTTTCCCCCGGCGGCTGACCACGAACACCATCGTCACGCCGAGGAGAAACATCGGAAAGCTCAAGAACTGCCCCATGGAAAAGGGGCCAAGCAGCAGTCCCAACTGCGCATCGGGCTCCCGGAAAAACTCGACGAAAAACCGGAACAGGCCATATGTCGCAACGAAGGTCCAGAAGACGGCGCCGGTGGGCCGCTCCTTCCGCCCCGCCACCGCCAGGATCGCAAAGAGCACCGGCCCTTCGAGAACCGCCTCGTACAACTGTGACGGATGACGCGGCGCCCCTCCTCCGCCGGGGAAAACGATCCCCCACGGCACATCGGTCACCCGGCCGTAGAGTTCTCCGTTGATGAAGTTGCCGATCCGGCCAAGGCCGAGCCCAACCGGCACCGCCGGCACGCAGAGATCGGCAAGGGCGAAAAACCCGATCCGCTTTTTCCGCGCCGCACAGATCCCCGCCAGCACCACCCCGATTAGCCCCCCGTGGAACGACATCCCCCCTTCCCATACCGCCAGAACCTTCAGCGGGTGGGCAAGGTAGTAGGCCGCATTGTAAAAGACGATGTAGCCGAGACGCCCCCCCAGGATCACTCCAAGAGCCAGGCTGAAGATGATGTCGGCCACATCATCCTTGGTGAAGGGGAGCCCCCTGCGCCGCGCCCCCCGCTGAAGGATGAAGTAGGAGGCGATGAACCCCATGATATACATGAGGCCGTACCAGCGGAACTCCAGGGGGCCGAGGCGGAAGAAAACAGGGTCTATCTGGGGAAACGGCATAACGCTCCTCACGGGAAAAAATCGGTCTACCGTAGCAACAAAACCCTGGAGTGTCAATCTGTCGGCCGGTGCGCGCAAGACAAACCGAGATAAACAAAATCTAACCAGACACCCTTGACAGCCTCTCATCGGGCGTTACACTTCAGACAAATGGAAACCGCTCTTTGAGAATTGCTCTGGGAATCAGGTACTAACCGGTTGAGGGACCTGACGGTTAACCCATGACACCCCCTACGAGTTCAGACGCAGTGAGCATGACCTCCCCCGAGGTAAGCCTGAAGCGCCTTCTCGAAAAAAAGTTTTCAAAAGGTCAGAGGGTCCAGCGGTTATACGGATTCACCGGAGCAAAACCCCTTTTAGTTGACGTTCAGGGAATGGCGCACAGCCGCGTACATCTCCTCCGTCAGGCGCGTAACAACCGCCCCAAAAAAGGGGATGCCGGAGACGAAGCGATTCCGCACGGTCGACAGAGAGCGTTCGGCAAGACCCGTCGATGGCATCCACCGACGGAAACGAGGAAGCATCCCGCTGCAACGTCAATTAAACGAGAAAAGCCCGGAGGATCTCTCCGGGCTTTTCATTTTCAAAACCAGTTCCGTCTATCAGCGGAGTTCCGGCGGAACCCCCGCTTTCCGGGCGCTTTCGGTAAGGGCACTCAGCTTGCCCTGAAGTTCCGCCAGCTTATCCTCGAGCCGCTTCACCTGGCTCTGCAGGCTGAGGTATTCGCCGCGGCTCATCTTCTCGGGGTTGGCGATCTTCGCCTTGCGCTCGGCAATTTCGCTCTCGTACGACTTGATGTCTCCCCTTAGCTTGGTGAATTCCGCCTTCCACGAATCCTCATCCCTGCCGCCATAGACCGCTTTCTTCTCCTGCTTGGCCGGGCGGGACTTCTCACCTGCCGTTTCGGCGGCAGCTTTCTTTCCCTGATCGACGACCGTCTCCGTCACCTCCGGAGCTGATGGTGCCCCTTCGGGGATCACGACCACCTTTTTCCGGTACTTCCGCGGGACTTTTCCCAGATCCTCGGCAAAGTTGACGGTTCCCCGGTCGTCGACCCATTTATAAATGTCGGCAAACGCCGGTACGGCACACAGAAGAAGCAGTGCGGTGAATAGGTATCGGGCCATGACATTCCTCCGATCGGTGTGTGGCAATGGGCGAACGATCCTCACCCCGGCGGCCAGCCGAGATGGCGTCCCGCCAGCAAGTGAAAGTGAATGTGGAACACCGACTGGCCGGCATCGGCATTACTGTTCTGCACGATGCGGAAGCCCCGTTCGTCAACCCCGCGTTCCCGGGCAATGGCCGCAGCCGCGCGGAAAACGCGCCCCACCAGGGCGTCATCCTCCGGGGTCAGGTCGAGGGCGTTCACGATGTGCTTTCTCGGGATGAGGAGAAGGTGGTGCGGCGCCACGGGATTGATATCCTCGACGGCGACGAGGTCGTCGTCCTCATAGACCTTCTTCGCGGGGATCGAGCCATCGATGATTTTACAGAAGATGCAGCTGTCCATCCGAGCTTCCTTTCGCGTCGATTCGTATCCGGTTCCAGAGGTCGGACCCTTTGAGCTTTCCGTAGCGTTCGTCATGGACGAAGAGGATCACCTGGTGGTCGGCGGCGACGAGGTTAAGTGCCGTAAGTGCCGCCGTTTTGCGTTCATCGTCAAAATTTACCAGAGGGTCGTCGAGAAGAAAAGGTAATTTTCTTCCCCGCGACAGGATCCCTCCGAGGGCCAGCCGGGAGGCGAGATACGCCTGATCCTGGGCACCACAACTGTAGGACTCCACCGGATGGAGCGCGCCATCGGCTCCGATGGCGAGGTTGAAGCCGTCATCGAGCTGCGCTTCCCGGTACCGGCCGGCGGTCAGATTGAAGAGCTTGCCGTTGATCTCCGTGGAGAGCCGCGCCAGATAGGTGGCGCGGTAGTCGTCGAGGGTTTCCCGGAGCAGTTCCGCCGCCAACCGCAGGGCGCCGACCCGTCTGACGAGCCGTTCTTCGCGGGACTTGAGCTCTTCCCCTTCTTCGGCGATCGCCTCCAGGTCGAGCCCCCCCTTGCGGAGCCCCGCCAGCTCCTGCTCCTTGAGAAGGGCAGCCCGCTCCTTCTCCCGCATCTCCCCCTCGAGCCGCCGCATCTTCTCCTCGGCTTCGACGTACTCCTCGTGGGACATGACCCGGAATCCCGCCCCGACAACGCTCTCCATCGCCTCCCGGACCACGGCGAGCTCCCGGGCGAGTTCACTTCCCTGAGTCACCAGATCGTCCAGCGGGGCCAGGACCCTCAGGGCACTTGCCACGCGGTCCCGCTCTCCCTTCAGCTCTGCAACGCGTTCCAGATCGACGATGAGTCCCCGGGCGCCGGCGGCATCGGTCGCCCCCAAGTGGTTCCCGAGTTCCGCTTCATGCAGGGAAACCTCCCGCCGAAGGCGGGCAATCTCGCCGTCGAGGGCATCGAAACGCCCCTGGCGGCGGGCGGACTCGCTGCTCAGCGCCTGTCTCGCCCGGACTGCCCGCAGAGCCACGATGGCGGAGACGACCACCGCCACGGCAATCACGCCGACGGAAAACCGCGGCGCCACCAACCACGAACCAGCCGCCGCAAGCCAGCAGACAAGGGGGACGAGCACGGTTGCCGCCGGCACCGCCCGAGCGGCCGCAGCCCCCTCTGCAGCGAACGCCGCACGCTCATGCTCCAGCTGGACGAGCCGTTCGCACGCCGCGCAGTAGACCTCGATGGTCCGGTCGAAGCCGTCAGGAAGCTCGGCAAGCGCGGCAAAGGGGGCCAGGCGAGCATCGACCTTCTCCTGTTGGGCCATGAGGGCCGCCACTTTCTCCCGTTCCTCCTGAACGCGGTCGAACTCCTTGCGCAGTGCCACTTCCTGCGCCGCGGCGGCATGATACTTTTTTACCCGCTGGAGATATTTCTCCCCTTTTTCCAGATCGGCCCGGGCAGAATCGATGAAACGGCGCAACTCCCCCAGTTCCGCGTCGGTCCTGGCAAGCCCCTCCGCGGTCCGGTTCGCCTCCCGCCACGCCTCGGCCAGCTCCGCCATGCGGGCGCGAACCTCTTCCAGCTCGCGGTCCTTAGAACGGCCGCCGGGACGCCTGGTCAGTTCATACAACTCCTTCTCGAGACTCTCGACCACTGCATCGTAGTCCATCTCGGCGTAACCCGAAAGGAGCTGCTTGATCCTCGTCGTGAGTCCGCCCCCCCCTTCGATCTTGAGGTCCCGCTGCCCCACGGAGACGGAATTGCGGAAGATATCGGCCTCGGCGAACCCCCAGATCTCTTCGATCTTTCCCAGGTATTCCTCCCGCTCGCTGCTCCGTCCCGCGGGCGAAACCTTCCCTTCGAACCGCCAGGTCACCGTCTCGCCCCGCCGCTCCACAGCCTGGACCTTGTCGGTGAGGAAGTCCCGCATGATGGTCATCTCGCGGCCGTCATAGGCAAAACTGACCCGGGCCTCGCACCGCCCTCCTCCGTCCCAGGGAATGAACCGGTCCTTGTCGCGCCGGAAACCGAAGATCGTGCCAGAAACCGCATCGAGCAGCGTCGACTTCCCCGCTTCGTTCTTGCCGGAGACAAGGTTCATCCCGGGGCGGAAGGAGAAGTCGGCCCCCCGGAAACGGCCGAATGCCGGGAGCTGCACGGAGGTGATCCAGAGCATCAGATTCCCCCTCCCCGGCCGAAGCGTCCCATGACGAGCTTCAGGGCCTCCTGACAAAGTTCCCGGTCGGTATCGGATTCGGCCCGGGCAAAACGGGCGTGGACCTTGCGGATGAACAGCCCCCGGATGGAATCCTCTCGCTCCAGCCGTTTCACATGGTCGCTGTGATAGAGGTCGGTATCGTCCACAAGATCAAGCCAGGCGAACTTCCCCTGGAGCCGGCCCCCGAGGTTTGCCACATCTATCGGCTCTTCCACCGTGCCGCCGAGACGCACCCGGGCGATAAGGTCGGGCGAGGCGAGCCGCGCAAGTTCCCCCTCCAGCGCCCCCGCCTCGGGGAAGAGGGAGGCATCCACCGTCAGTTCATCAACGGTTCGCGTCTGGACCGGCACCTTCTCAACACTGACCGCGGCACTCCCCAACTCGACGACCAGGGCGTGCCGCGGTCCGTTCTCGCCGAACTTCTTCCCTTCCGGTGAGCCGGGATAACAGGCCACGATGCGCCCCCCCTCCTCAAGACAGGCGGTGTTGTGGTAATGACCCAGCGCAATGTAGTCGAGCCCGAGCGATGCAAGCTCCGCGGTGGTGAAGGGGATATCCTTCTTGCGCAGGTCCCATTCCGGACTCCCCTTGAGCGAGCCGTGGAGAAGCCCCACATGGATCCCTCCCCCGTCGCGCCGTTTCATGGACGCCAGCGCCTCGGGGGAACGGTCGGATCGGTAGGCAAACCCGTAGAACCAGACCGGCGTCCCCCGGACCTCGATGCGCAGCGGTTCAGTCACCGCCGGCTCCTTGAGGATACTGGCACCGGGGAATGCGTGGCGATTATAGACGCTCTCCGGCGCCACCACGTTGTCGTGGGTGCCGGGGATGAGCACCACGCGGATCCCCCGCCCTTCAAGCCGGGCGAAGCCGTCCTGCACCCGCCCGACGGTCTCGGCGTCCACATCGGCGGCATCGAAGAGATCCCCCGCAACCACCAGGCAATCGACTTCACGCTTGATGGCAAGATTCACGATCCGGTCGAAGGTCTTGAGGAAATCGCCCCGGCGCTCCCGGGCAATCCCCCGAAATTCTTGAGTGGTGCCCCCAGGTGCAGGTCGGCGGTATGAAGTATGCGGATGGTCATAATGATTTGGACAGGTAGATGAGAAACTCCCGGTTCCCCTTCGGCCCGAGGAGCGGAGACTCGGTTACACCGCGCACCGCAAGCCCCAGGGATTCGGCCAGCGTGACGACGTTTGCCACCACTTCCTCGTGTTTCCCTTCGTCGCGGACCACACCCCCCTTGCCGACCTCCCCCTTGCCCACCTCGAACTGGGGCTTGATGAGAGCGACGATGATGCCGCCGCTCCGCACAAGCCGGAGCGTCGGAGGGAGGACCTTGTCGAGGGAGATGAAGGAGGCGTCGATGACCGCCAGATCGGGCGGCTCTGGCAGCGCGTCCGGCTCCAGGTAGCGGATGTTGGTCTTCTCCAGATTCACCACGCGGGGATCCTGGCGAAGCTTCCAGGCCAGCTGGCCATAGCCGACATCAACGGCGAAGACCCGGCGGGCGCCCCGCTGGAGCAAACAGTCGGTGAATCCGCCGGTGGAAGCCCCTACATCGATGGCGACACGGTCTGCCACGTCGATGGAAAACTCGTCCAGGGCCCGGGCAAGCTTGAGCCCCCCGCGGCTGACATAGGGGATATCCTCTCCCTTGAGCCGGATCTCGGCATCGACGGACACCTGCACTCCCGCCTTGTCGGCCAGATGGTCGTTCACCACCACCTGGCCGGCCATGATGAGCGCACGGGCGCGCTCGCGGGACTGAACCAGCCCACGATCCACGAGAAGCTTGTCGAGGCGCTCCCTGCCCCCTGACGTTGGCGTGTGACGAGTTGTCATAAATTACGGTTTGCCGTAGGAAGGACCGTCTTCGGCTGCCAGCGGAAGCAGATCGGCCGCCGGGGCGTACCTATCTTTCCGCGCATGCTTCCGGTGACGGTTCAACGCCCGGACGATATCAAGCAGCACCGGCAGATCGTCGGGATGAAGCTGACGCAATTCCTTGGCAAGCTCCCGCTCCTTGCCACCGGCCAACGCGACATGGCTTCGGGAGAGTGGGGCCGCACCTTCGCCCAAAAAGGAGCCCACCGGAACGCCAAGGGCCTCGCCAAGCGCAATGAGAATCTTAAGTGACGGGAGCTGTTCGCCCCGCTCGATCTTCCCGATATAGGTATAATCGAGTCCGCCGCTCACCCGGGTCGCCAGCTCCTTCTGGGTGAACCCGCGCTCCGACCTCAACCGCTTCAGTGTGTGTCCGATCTCATGCAGCAACGTGACCCTCGGCCGATTTCAAATTGTCCCTGATTCCTTCTGAGCTCGCATCTGCGCACTGATTGCCAACTGGTATACCCTCATTCCGCCCTCCCTGTCAATTCGATTCACCGCACGACGCATTGTCATTTTTTAATTGACAAAAATGACCTGCAGGCATATTTGATTCATGCAGACGATGACGTCAGATACTCAGCCATGTTACGCAGGAGCCCCTCCATGGACCAGCAGGACGATCGACTCTTTCGCACCGCCGCAGCCGGAATGGACAAAGGAAGCATTCTCGCGGTTGACGACGACCCGGACGTCCTCTTCTTCATCAGACTGGCACTTGAAAACGAGGGGTTTTCCGTCAGTTGCGCCGAAAGCGGCAGAGATGCGCTGGCACTGCTCGGCCAGCACCGCTACGCCATCATGCTCACCGACCTGAATATGCCGGTGATGGACGGTTTCGAACTGGCCCGCCGGGCACGCCACCTCCAGCCGGAACTGGCCATCATCATGGGGACCGGTCAGCTCTATCCGGGCATCCATCGACAGGCGGCTTCCGTCGGCATCCAGGAGGTATTCGGCAAACCGTTCGACTATGACAGACTGGTCCGGCTTCTCCATGCCATCACGGACCAGCACCTCACCGGAAAAAATACTTGCAATTGATCCACAACAGTGCTAGAAGATTATTTCTCCACGCCGAAGTGGTGGAATTGGTAGACACGCAAGATTCAGGTTCTTGTGCGGGCAACCGTGTGCTGGTTCGAGTCCAGTCTTCGGCACCATAAAAACAAGGGGTTAGCAGCTACGGTTGCTAACCCCTTTCGTTTTTGATTCCCACATGTTGCTACATTTCAGAGTGCTCTCCTCGAAATGTTCGCCCCCCCCCCGCTCCATATGATCCAATGAACAGTCACCGCGATGACGGGCCGGTGCGTCGCGGGGCGACGCCGTCCAACGCCTTCACTTCAGCCGGCGTCAGATAGCGAAACTCTCCAATCTTCAGTTCTCCCAGGGAGAGCGAACCATACCGGACCCGCCGCAGGCGCACGACCGACAGGCTGACCGCTTCGCACATCCGCCGGACCTGGCGGTAACGCCCTTCATGGATGGTTATGGAGACCCATGTGTTATTGTCGCTCTCCTTGAATACGGCAGCCCGGGCAGGAGCGGTCTTTCCGTCGTCAAGCTCGACTCCCCGTTCGAGCCGGCGGAGCTGTTCCCGGTCGACCGTTCCCCTCACCCGCACGAGATATTCCTTGTCAACCTCGTGGCGCGGGTGGGCGAGACGGTTGGCCCAGGCCCCGTCATTGGTGAGAAGCAGCAACCCCTCAGTGTTGTAGTCGAGGCGCCCCACCGGGAAAACCCGCACCCCGACCCCCTTCAGGAGATCGGTGACGATGGGGCGCCCGTCGGGGTCCTTCAGCGTGGTGACATACCCCACCGGCTTGTTGAGGAGAAGGTAGACCCGCTTTTCCTCCACGGTAACCGGCTTGCCGTCGACGGTTATCCGGTCGCGGGCAGGATCCGCCTTGGCGCCGAGCTCGGTGACCGGCACTCCGTTAACCGTCACCCGCCCGGCGGTTATCATCCGTTCGGCTTCGCGGCGGGAGGCAACCCCGGCCTGGGAAAGTATCTTCTGAATCCGTTCTTCCATGTGATCTCCAAAAAGACTGAAGGCTAAAGGCTGAAGGCGAACGGGGAAAACCCTTCACCCAAAACCTTTAGCCTTCAGCCTTTAATCTGTCAGCCGTCAGTCTGCTTATTCCGCGAACCGGCTCATCTTCCTGAATTTCTGATACCGCTCTTCCACCAGTTGCTCGGGGGTGATCCCCTTGAGCTCCTTCAGGTGGCGGGCAAGGGCCTCGTGCAGGGCCTTTGCCATGGCCTCGTGGTCGCGGTGGGCGCCGCCGAGGGGCTCTGCTACGATCTCGTCGATGACCTCCAGTTCCCTGAGGTCCTTGGCGGTGAGTTTGAGGGCCTCGGCGGCCTGCTCCCCCTTGGTGCCATCGGACCAGAGGATGGCGGCGCACCCTTCTGGGGAGATGACTGCATAGATCGAGTATTGGAGCATGAGGACCCGGTCACCCACGGCGATGGCGAGCGCCCCGCCGGACCCCCCCTCGCCGGCGATGACGACGATGATCGGCACGGTCAGCGCCGCCATCTCGCGCAGGTTGCGGGCGATGGCCTCGGCCTGCCCCCGCTCCTCGGCGCCGATGCCGGGATAGGCACCGGGGGTGTCGACGAAGGTAATGATCGGCATCCGGAACCGCTCGGCCATCTCCATGAGGCGCAGCGCCTTGCGGTACCCCTCCGGGTTCGGCATGCCGAAGTTGCGGTAGACCTTCTCCTTGGTGTCGCGCCCCTTCTGGTGGCCGATGACCATGACCGGCTCGCCGTCGAGCCGGGCCGGGCCGCCGACGATGGCGTGGTCGTCACCGAAGAGGCGGTCGCCGTGGAGCTCCACGAAATCGGTGAAGATCAGATTGAGGTAGTCCAGCGTGAAGGGGCGATTGATGTGCCGGGCCACCTGGGTCATCTGCCAGCGGGAGAGGTTGGAGAAGACCGACTCCCGCATCTTGTCGACTCGCTTCTCCAGCGTCCCGACCTCGTCCTTCAACTCATCGTTCTCTCCGGCGATTTCCATCAGCTCCTGAATCTTCTTTTCCAGTTCGACGATGGGCTTTTCGAACTCAAGGGGGGGGATGGCAGCCATTATCTGATCTCCTTGTCAGCGTAATTCATTCAAAAGAGACGGCATTATAGCCGAATAAGTGTTTCACTTCCATCACCATTTCCTCGCTCGGCGCGACGGTGCAGGAATCGGCCGGAGCGATGACAGTGCGGAACTGCTCCGGAACCTCGATGGCAACGGCAGCCCGGCAGCCGCCGGGGTAACGGGCGATGATCCCCCGCAGCGATTCGAGGCGGCTCCGCTCCAGCCCCTCGGCGGCCAGGGTGAAGACCACCCGCTTCGTCTCCCGGGTGCTCACGTCCCGCAGCAGCACCACCTCGTTCGCCATGATCTTGATGCTCTTCTCCCCCTTGTCGAGGGTGCCGGTGACCAGCAGCGGATCGTCGGACTTGAGGAGCTCGGAGGAGGCGGCGAAGGTCTCGGGGAAGACCACCATCTCCACGGAACCGACCAGGTCCTCCAGGGTGGCGAAGGCCATCCGGTCCCCCTTCTTGGTGATGAGCTCCTTGAGGGAGGCGACCACGCCGCAGACCTTCACCTCACTCTTGTCGGCGCGTTCGCCGAGGGTGGCGGTGTCGGCGGTGGCGAAGCGCCTGATCTCCTTCTCGTAGCGCCCCAGGGGGTGCCCGGTGATAAAGAAGCCGAGGGCCTCCTTCTCCAGGCCGAGGAGCATCTTGTCGTCCCATTCGGGGAGGTCGGGAAGCTGCACTTTCCCCTTGCCGTTGCCGTTGGTGCGGACGATCTCCTCGGTGCCGAAGAGCGACACCTGGGCGCTCTCCTTCTCCTGCTGGATCTTCTGGCCAATGGTCATGGCATCCTCAAGGACCGCCATGAGCTGGGAGCGTCTCGCCTTGGTGGAGTCGAAGGCCCCGCACTTGATGAGCGCCTCCACCACCCGCTTGTTGACCTTGCGCAGGTCCACCCGTTCGCAGAAATCGAAGATATCCTTGAACTCCCCCTCCTGCCGCGCCTCGATGATCGCCTCGATGGCCGACTCCCCCACGTTCTTGACGGCGCCGAGGCCGAAACGGATGGAGTTGCCGAGGACCCGAAACGAGAGGTGCGAGGCGTTGATATCGGGGGGGAGCACCTCGATTCCCATCTCGCGGCAGTCGGAGATGTTCTTCACCACCTTGTCGGTGTTCCCCATGTCCTCGGTCAGCAGCGCCGCCATGAACTCCACCGGGTAGTGGGCCTTGAGGTAGGCGGTCTGGTAGGCGACCAGGGCGTAGGCGGCCGAGTGGGACTTGTTGAAGCCGTACTCGGCGAATTTGGCCATGAGGTCGAAGATGGCGCCGGCCTTCTGCAGGTCGATGCCACCGTTCTTCGCCCCCTCCAGGAAGATGTCGCGCTGCTTGGCCATCTCCGCCGGGTCTTTCTTACCCATGGCGCGGCGCAAGAGGTCGGCGCCCCCCAGCGAATAGCCACCGAGGGAGCGGGCGATCTGCATGACCTGCTCCTGGTAGACGATGACCCCGTAGGTATCCTTCAGGACCGGCTCCAGCTGCGGCAGGTCGTAGACCACCTTCTTCTTGCCGTGCTTCCGGTCGATGAAGTCGTCCACCATGCCGGAGCCGAGGGGGCCCGGCCGGTAGAGGGCGCAGACGGCGATGATGTCCTCGAAGCAGGAAGGCTTGAGCTTGGTGAGGAGCTCCTTCATGCCGGAGGATTCGAGCTGGAAGACCCCGGTGGTGTTGCCGGCCTGCAGCAGCTTGTAGCTCTCCTCGTCGTCGTCGCGCAGGGCCGCGATGTCGAAGTCGGGCCGCTTCCCGACCCGGATCATCTTCACCGCGTTGTCGATGACGGTCAGGTTCTTGAGGCCGAGGAAGTCGAACTTCACCAGCCCGATCTTCTCCACGTACTTCATGGAATACTGGGTGGTGAGGGAGCCGCTCTTCTGGTCCTTGTAGACCGGGCAGAACTCTTCGAGGATGTCCGGGGCCACCACGACGCCGGCGGCGTGGGTGGAGGCGTGGCGGGCAAGCCCTTCGAGGCAGAGGGCAACGTCGAGGAGCTCCTTCACCCGCGGATCGGCCTCACCCATCTCCTTCAGCTTCGGCTCCTGCTGGAGCGCCTTGTCCAGCGAGATGCCGAGGACTTCCGGCACGAGCTTGGCGATCTTGTCCACCTCGCCATAGGTCATGTCCATGGCCCGCCCCACGTCGCGGATGACCGCCCGGGCCGACATGGTCCCGAAGGTGATGATCTGGCAGACCTTGTCGCGGCCGTACTTCTCGGTGACGTACTGGATCACCTCCTCGCGCCGGTCCTGGCAGAAGTCGACGTCGATATCGGGCATCGAGATCCGCTCCGGGTTCAGGAAGCGCTCGAAAAGGAGGTTGTAGGGGATCGGATCGATATCGGTGATCCGGATGGAGTAAGCCACCAGCGACCCGGCGGCCGAGCCCCGCCCCGGCCCCACGGGGATGCCGTGGTCCTTGGCCCAGTTGATGAAGTCGGCCACGATCAGGAAGTACCCCGGGAACCCCATCTGCTTGATACAGTCGAGCTCGATCCGGAGGCGCTTGTGGTACCCCTCCTCCTGCTCCGGGGTGAGGTTCGGGTTCTTCGCCTTGATGGCCACGAGCCGCGCCTCGAGCCCCTGGTGGGCCTCGCCTTCCAGCACGTCGTCCAGGGTCTGCCCCTCGGGGGGGACGTAGCGGGGAAAGTGGTAGGTCTTGAGATCCAGCTCCAGGTTGCACCGCTCGGCGATCTTCACCGTGTTGGTGATCGCCTCGGGGGCGTAGTGGAACGCGGCGGCCATCTCTTCGGGGGTCTTGACGTAGAACTCGTCGGCGGAGAAGCGCATCCGCGACGCGTCGTTCATGGTCTTGCCGGTCTGGATGCAGAGGAGCACCTCGTGGGCCCGGGCATCCTCGCGGTTCAGGTAGTGGCAGTCGTTGGTGGCCACCAGCGGCAGCGCAAGCTCCCGCGCCACCTCCAGCAGCCCCTTGTTGGCCTTGTCCTGCTCCGGCAGGGTGTTCTCCTGGAGCTCGATATAGTAGCGGTCGGGGAAGAGGTCGGCGTACCAGCGGGCAACGTCCAGCGCCTCTTCCATCTTCCCCCGCTCGCAGAGGTAGGCCACCTCCCCTTTCAGGCAGGCGGAGAGGCAGATGAGCCCCTCGGCGTGCTCGGCCAGCACCTCCTTGTCGATCCGCGGCTTGTAGTAGAAGCCGTCCTTGAAGCCGATGGAGACGAGCTTGGAGAGGTTCTTGTAGCCGGTCAGGTTCTCGCAGAGGAGGAGCAGGTGGTAGCCGGCGCCGGCCTCACCCCCCCGCGCCTCCTTCACGTGGCGCGAACCCGGGGCGATGTAGACCTCGGAGCCGATGATCGGCTTCACCCCCTTGTCCCGGCACTTGAGGTAGAACTCCAGGGCGCCGAACATGGTGCCGTGGTCGGTGATCGCCACCGCCGGCATGTGGTGGTCCTTAACCTTCTTGACCAGATCGCCGAGGCGGATGGCGCCGTCGAGAAGGGAGTACTGAGTATGGAGATGGAGATGGACGAAACTGGGGGTTTCCATAGGCCTCGATACGACGATGGGAGCTGCCGTCAGCACCTCCCACGTTTTAGTTTGGCTAAAAAATTTTTGTAATTATGGCACGAAATCCTTTCGGGTGTCAACATCTCCGTAGAGGAGACAGTGGGCGCACCACCAGCGCAACCATCTGTTTTTGCGTTACTTTTAAATCATACCCCTGATTCTCCCGCCATCATGAGCGTCCGCACTGGAAATCGCGGCGCTATCTACTACAATTAAGGGCAGACCCGCCACCGGCGCGCCATCGCGACACGAGGGCAAAATCCATTTTCCGTGGAGACCTATGGATCAGAACAATGATTTTTACAAGCAGCTTCTCGACAGCCTTTCCGACGGGGTGTATTTCGTAGACCGCGAGCGACGGATCACCTACTGGAACCGGGGTGCGGAGCGGCTTACCGGTTACGTGGGGGGGGAGGTCCTCGGCTCGCGCTGCCGCGACAACATCCTCTGCCACGTTGACGCGGACGGACACAACCTCTGCGAGCACGACTGTCCCGTCAGCCACACCCTTGCCGACGGCCTCCACCGCGACGCCGAGGTCTACCTTCACCACAGGGAGGGGCACCGCGTTCCGGTGCAGGTCCGGATATCCCCCATCCGCAACGGCGGCGGCGAGATCGTCGGGGCGGTGGAGGTCTTCAGCGACAATTCGGCGCGGATCGCCGACATCCAGCGGATCGAGGAACTGCAGCAGATGGTGTTTCTCGACCCCCTCACCGGCATCGCGAACCGGCGCTACATCCAGCTCAATCTCCAGTCGCGGTTCGACGAGATGTTCCGCTACGGCTGGACCTTCGGCGTCATGCTGCTGGATCTGGACCACTTCAAGGCGGTCAACGACCGCTACGGTCACGACGTGGGCGACGACCTGCTGCGGATGGTGGCCCGAACCCTCCAGCACGCCGCGCGCTCCTACGACCTGGTGGGGCGCTGGGGGGGCGAGGAATTCATCGCCCTCCTCGCCAGCGTTTCCCGGGAAAAACTCGCCCACACTGCCGAGCGGTTCCGCCGGCTCGTGGAGGAGTCGAGCCTGGCCACCAACGACGCCACCGCCCGTGTCACCATCTCCGTGGGGGCCACCATCGCCACCGCCGAGGACACGGTGGGAAGCCTCATCAAGCGGACCGACGAGCTCCTGTACCGGAGCAAGGCGGCGGGGCGCAACTGTGTCACCTGCGACTAACGCGGAAACCGGGGAACGGGGGCCGAAGCCTGAAAACACCGGAGATCGGGAGGAACCATGAAGAGCAACCGGGAGATTCTCAAAGAGATCGAGGCCTCCTTCGAGCGGGAACCGCGCATCAACCTCCACGCCTGGCCACTGCGGATGGAACTGGATGCCGGCGTCCTCACCCTGGAGGGAGAGGTGGAGCACGTTGCCGCCAAAAAGCTCGCCCTGGAGCTGGGAGGGGCAGCAACAGGGGTGGACGGAATCGTGGACCGGCTCAGGGTCGCCCCGGCCGAGACGATGGAGGACATGGAGATCCGCGACCATCTCACCGATGCCTTCCTTCAGGAGCCGGCCTTCGCCGACTACGCCATCCACGCCCTCGTCTTCGGCAGGTGGGAATCGGTGCGTGAGGCCCCCCGGGAACCGACGGGGCTCCTCCAGGTCGAGGCGGACGGGGGAATCGTGACCCTCAACGGCCAGGTGACGAGCCTTTCCCACAAGCGGCTCGCCGGAGTTCTCGCCTGGTGGGTGCCGGGGAGCCGCGACGTGGTGAACGGCATCGAGGTCATTCCTCCGGAGGAGGACAACGACGACGAGATCACCGACGCCGTGCGGCTCGTGCTGGAAAAGGACCCCTTCGTCAACGCCTCCCAGCTCCGGGTCGGCTGCCGCGACCGGGTCGTCACCCTTGACGGCGCGGTCCCCAAGCCCAAGGAGAAGGATATGGCCGAGGCGGACGCCTGGTACGTCTTCGGAGTTGACAAGGTCGTGAACCGGCTGGTAGTTCTGGAGTCATGAGAAAAAACCACCACTCCGGCGGCCAGCCGCCGCCAGCACCCGCCCCGCCCCGCGCCACGAAGAGATCGGAAAAGGCCGGCCTCCCCCCCGGGACCCTCATCCATATCGGTGAGAAGAGCGACCGGGAGATCACGATCACCGTCATCGACTACACCGCGGACAACGCCGAAGAGAAGGAGATCACCGCCCTCAACGAATGCTTCTACTTCATGGATGCCTCGGCCATCACCTGGATCAACGTGGAGGGGCTCCACGAAGTCGAACTCGTCCAGCAGCTCGGCGACTGCCAGGGAATCCACCCCCTGGTCCTGGAGGACATCCTCAACACGGAGCAGCGCCCGAAGGCGGAGGATTTCGGGGATTACCTCTTCATCGTCCTGAAGATGCTCCGCCCCCGCCAGGGGTTCGAGATCGCCACGGAACAGGTCAGCCTGATCCTCGGCGAGAACTTCGTCATCTCTTTTCAGGAAGGGCTTGCGGGAGACGCCTTCAACCCGATCCGCGAGCGGATCAAGGGGGGTAAAGGGCGCATCAGGACCATGGGGGCCGATTACCTCGCCTACTCCCTCATCGATGCCGTCATCGACGACTACTTCGTCGCCCTGGAGAAGATCGGCGAGGAGATCGAGGAACTGGAAGTGGAGGTGGTGACCAGCCCCACCCGCGAGACCCAGCGAAAGATCCACCGGCTCAAGCGCACCATGATCTTCCTGCGCAAGGCGGTCTGGCCGCTGCGGGAGATGATCGGCAGCCTGGAGCGCCGCGACTCCCCCCTGATCCGCGAGGCGACCATCGTCTACTTTCGCGACGTCTACGACCACACGGTCCAGGCCATCGACACCGTCGACACCTACCGCGACATGCTCTCGGGCATGCTCGACGTCTACCTCACCTCCCTCAGCAACCGGACCAACGAGGTGATGAAGGTGCTCACCATCATCGCCACCATCTTCATGCCCCTCACCTTCATCGTCGGCCTCTACGGCATAAACTTCAAATACATGCCCGAGCTCGAATGGCACTGGGGATACCCGGCGGTGCTGGCGCTCATGGTTGTCATCAGCATTGCCATGGTGATCTTCTTCCGGCGCAAGAAGTGGCTCTGACCCCTTGCCAGAATAACGGGCTTCGTGGTACTTTCAGACGTAAATGAGGGCGGCATCAACCATGCCGCCCTTCGTACATTCTGCACCGCGAGGACACCCCCATGACGCACGCCGGCTTTCTCATCGACACCCATGCCCATATCGACGGCCACGACTTTGCCGCCGATTTCGACGAGATGCTCCAGCGCGCCGCCGAGGCCGGCCTCTCCCACATCGTCACCATCGGCGCCGACCTGGAGTCGAGCCGCGCCGCCTGTGAACTGGCACAACAATACGACCACATCTACGCCGCCGTCGGCATCCACCCCCATGACGCCGCCCGCGTCACCGCCCGCTGCTACGACGTGATCCGTGAGCTGGCCGCCTCGCCGAAGGTGGTGGCCATCGGCGAGATCGGCCTCGACTTCTTCCGCGACCGCTCCCCCCGCGCCGAGCAGGAGGAGGTCTTCCGCCGCTTCATCCGGCTGGCGCGGGAACTGGCGCTGCCGATTGTCGTTCACGACCGGGACGCCCACGAGCGGGTGATGACGATCATGCGCGAGGAAAAGGCTGCCGCGGTGGGAGGGGTGCTCCACTGCTTCTCGGGGGATCTGGCCATGGCGCGGGAATGCATCGACATGGGCTTTCTCATCTCCGTCCCCGGCACCGTCACCTTCCCCTCCAACGAGCAGTTGCGGGAGGTGGTGCGCGGCATCAAGACCGAACACCTCCTCATCGAGACCGACTGCCCCTACCTCGCGCCGGTCCCCCACCGCGGGAAGCGGAACGAGCCGGCCTACGTGCGGCTCACCGCCGAGAAGATCGCCGCGCTCAAGGGGCTTACGGTGGAGGATGTGGGGCGGATCACCTCCCTCAACGCCCGGCGCCTCTTCGGCATCGGGGGGAAGGACCAGTCCACCGAGATCGCCTACCGGATCCGGAATTCCCTCTACCTCAACATCACCAACCGCTGCTCCAACCGCTGCTCCTTCTGCGCCAAGTTCGACGACTTCACCGTCAAGGGGCACTACCTGCGCCTCGAGCACGAGCCCACCTTCGCGGAGGTCATGGCCGCCATCGGCGATCCCGGCCCCGTGGACGAAGTGGTCTTCTGCGGCTACGGCGAACCGATGCTCCGGGTCGACCTCATCAGGGAGGTCGCGGCCGAACTGAAGAAGCACGGGTATCGCATCAGGATCAACACCGACGGCCAGGCGAACCTGGTCCACGGCCGCAACGTCCTGCCGGAGCTGGCGGGGCTGGTGGACAGCATCTCCGTGAGCCTCAACGCCGCCGATGCGGAAACCTACAACCGCCTTTGCAACACCCCCTACGGCGCCGACGGCTTCGCCGGGGTCTGCGCCTTCCTCGTCGAGGCAAAGAAACAGATCCCCACCGTGGTTGCCACCGCCGTCACCGTTCCGGGCATTGACGTCGCGGCGGTGCGGAGGCTCGCCGAATCCCTCGGCGTCGAATTCCGCGAGCGGGAGTATGCGGAGGTGGGGTGACCCCCTCCGGTTCCGCCCCACTCCGCCGTCACCATTTTCACCTCCCCTCTCCCCAATATCGAGCAGCTCCTTCCCTCCCTCAAGCCACACACCATATTTCATTAATTTTTTATAATTTAACGCAACATTTGACAAACCCAATCTGACTTTTACACTCAAGTAACAAAATGTTTCTGAACGCACCATTGGTGCCCCCTCGGTCAAGATTCCCAAGCGACTCGAAGCGGGGGTAACGCACTGGTTGTCTCGGGGACGGATCGCACGGCATATGTCGGCACCGCCGGTCACTCCCCAGCAATTCGTCAACAGCTCTCAAGCGGAATAACACCCACGCACCACCATTGCAAAGCTGCAGACAGAGGCGGGCGGTCAAAGATGACCCGTCATGCCACAGTGGAACGAACTGCGGAGCAGCAGGAGTGCAGCCCTTGAGCGCCGTGGTATGTCAGGCCCGTCACGCATTCACTACCCAAAGGAGGATCGACCATGAAACGCACTCTTTCGCTTGCCCTGACGTGCGCTGTCGGCTTGCTGACATCATCAGCCCTCGCGGCCGATGCCGGCACCGCGAATTATTCCGTCCCCCCCCCTTCACCCTCAGCTCCGGCCCAAAGCAACGCCACGGTCACCGATTGCAGGGAACTTCTTGGTGCAGGAACTGCGTCGAGGCCAGGTGACGGCGCAACGGCAAAGCCCGTCAGCAGGATGGAAATTCGCGAGAAGATCAGCGCATACCGCTCCTGCCTCCAGCAACAGGCAGCATCGAATTCCGAGGCCCCGGCCGCCGGCCGTTGACTCGCCATCCGCCTTCCCATCACCCGGCGAGGGTGCCGGCAGGCCCGATGGCGTGAGCGGGGTGCGTTCAGGTCTGGCCCCTGTGGCTTTCTGCAATTGAGTTTGTACCAATACGAAAAAAAGAGGGACGAGGTGACACATGGCAATGGGTAATTTCCGAAGATTACTGCTGTTATTGATGACTGTCGCGACCATCCCGTGGGGGATCGGTCCGGCCCACGCAGGTCCGGGGGGTGGGACCTACTTCGCCAACACCCCGGCAGGGGGGAATTCCGGAACGGCCCTCCGGAAATTCCTCGATTCTCTTCCTGGCCTGGGACCGGCCAATGCCAACAACCTGGGGCAGTATATCCCCATCGCAAGCAAAGTGACCCCACCGGCGGGAGTTCCCAACGATGGCGATTATTACGAGATCGGCGTCGTCGAGTATGCGGAGAAGATGCACTCCGACCTCCCGAAGAAGACCAAGCTGCGGGGATACGTGGACCTCAATCCCGCGTTCGGGAGCATCTCCTCCGCCCATAATCGGGCCCACTACCTCGGCCCTCTCATCATTGCCCAGAAAGACAGGCCGGTCCGCGTAAAGGCGACCAACCTTCTCCCCACCGGCACCGCCGGCAACCTCTTCCTCCCCGTGGACACCACCGCCATGGGAGCCGGCATGGGCCCGCTGAACGCCAACGGAACCCAGTGCGACCCCGCAGCTCCGGGCGCTATGTGCGCCATGTACACCCAGAACCGCACCTCCATCCACCTGCACGGGGGGAACAGCCCGTGGATCAGCGACGGCACTCCTCACCAGTGGTTTACCCCGGCCGCTGAAACCACCCCCTACAAGACCGGCGCAAGCTTCCAGAATGTTCCCGACATGCCGAACCCGGGCCTGGGCTCCCAGACGTTCTTCTGGACCAACCAGCAGAGCGGCAGGCTGATGTTCTACCATGACCATTCCTACGGCATGACCCGCCTGAATGTGTACTCCGGCATGGCAGCCGGCTACCTCATCACCGACCCCTACGAAGATGATCTGATCGCGGGGACAAACGTCACCGGCGTCAACCCCACCAGTGCAAAGACCATCCCGGATCTGGGGGGGGTCTACCATTACGGCATTCCCCTGATCATCCAGGACAAGACCTTCGTCCCGCAGAACATCGGCGTTCAGGATGCCAAGTGGACCAACCCCGCATGGGGGAGCTATGGTGACCTCTGGTTCCCCCACGTTTACGAACCGAACCAGGACCCCAACGCCCCCGACGGGACCAACCCCTTCGGAAGATGGGATTACGGCCCCTGGTTCTGGCCGCCGTTCATCGTGGCGCCGGACAAATCGAAGATCCCGGAGCCGTCCCTCACGCCGGAAGCCTTCATGGACACCCCCGTCGTCAACGGCACGGCGTATCCCTACCTGACGGTGGAGCCCAAGCCGTACCGGTTCAGGGTCCTCAACGCCTGCAACGACCGGACTCTCAACCTGAGCATATTCTACGCCGACCCCAACGACCCTTCCGGGAAAGAAGTGAAGATGGTCCCGGCTGGTCCGAGTGCGACGTTCCCGGCAACATGGCCGACGGATGGCAGGGCCGGCGGAGTACCGGACCCGGCCCTGTCGGGCCCCAGCATGGTCCAGATCGGCAACGAAAGCGGCTTCCTCCCTTCACCGGTGGTCATCCCGCCGACGCCGATCGGGTATGAATACAACCGCCGCAACATCGTGGTGCTGAATGTCTCCACCCACGCCCTCCTCCTCGGGCCCGCGGAACGGGCGGACGTCATCGTCGATTTCTCCCAGGTCCCCCCCGGCTCCACCCTGATCCTCTACAACGACGGGCCGGCGCCGAGCCCCGGATTCGACCCCCGCTACGACTACTACACCGGCAACGCCGACCAGACCACCGGCGGCGGGGCACCTTCGACCCTGCGGGGTGTCGGCCCCAATACCCGGACCGTCATGCAGTTCCGGGTGGCAGGGACGCCCTCCGCTCCGTTCGACATGGCTTCGCTGCAGGCAACGATGCCGGGCGCCTTCAAAGCAACCCATCCGACACCGATCGTCCCGCAATCCACCTATCCGCCGGCATCGGGGGGGAACGCCCCCACGGATCTCTACGCCAAGATCCAGGATTACTCCTTCACCTTCACGCCGATCGGATCGACCACTCCCGCGACCATCCCCTTCCAGCCCAAGGCGATCCAGGAACTGTGGGACCCCTATGGACGGATGAACGCGACCCTCGGCGTCGAGCTCCCCTTCACCAGCAACCTGACCCAGACGACCATCCCCCTGGGATACGCGGAGCCGGCCACCGAGATAATCACCGACGGCCAGCCGCAGATCTGGAAGATCACCCATAACGGCGTCGACACCCATCCGGTCCACTTCCACATGTTCGATGTGCAGCTGATCAACCGTGTTGGCTGGGACGGCCAGATCCGCCCCCCCGATGACAACGAACTGGGGTGGAAGGAAACCGTCCGGATGAACCCGCTGGAGGATACCATCGTCGCGCTGCGGCCGAAGTCCCAGACGCTCCCCTTCACTCCTCCGAACAGCTTGCGCCCCATCGACCCGACGATGCCGACAACGGCACTGATCACGACCACGAACTTCGCCAATCCGGCGAACCCGGTGGCGACTACCACCCAGAACACAGCGACCGACTTCGGCTTCGAGTACGTCTGGCACTGCCACATCCTGGGGCACGAAGAGAACGACTTCATGCGTCCGGTCATCTTCAGGACCTCCCAGGCGGCCCCCCCGGCGCCAACCGGGCTGGCCACCTACCTGCTTGGGCAGACGGTTCCGGGTAAGACCCCGTACGTAACCTCCTACGCCAACCCCTATGCCAACCAGGTCATTCTGCAGTGGGTCGACGGCAACCAGCCCCCTGCGGTTCCGAGCACGTTCCATGTCGAGCGGAGCAGTGACGGCGGCGCCACGTACGCAACCCTCACCACCATCTCGTATCTGCCGGGGTATCCGCCGATCTATACCGACAAAGCCGTATCACAGAACACGGCCTATACGTACCGCGTGACGGCATTCAACAGTGTCGGCAGCACCTCTTCCACCACCGCCGCCGTCACGACGGGCACCTGGGCCCCGGCGACGGGAGTAACCATCACCCCCAGCAAGCCGAGCCCCCACGTCGTCGGCACCAACGCCCTCTTCACCGGCGTCGGCACGGGCGCCCCGGCAAACGTCACCTACCAGTACCGGTTCTGGCTCGACAGCGGGGCAGGAAAGGCGCTGGTCCAGGATTACGGGTTCGGCAATTCCTGGGCGATGCCGGCCAGCACCCCCGTCGGCACCTACACCATCACCGTCGACGTCCGGACCAGTTCGACCCCCGCCAATGCGGCAGGCGGTTACGACGCGACCGCATCCCTGAGCTACCGGGTCATCCCGACGCCGATCCCGCCGGTCACCGTCGCCGCACCGGTGCCGGGAGTCTATTCGGCGGCTCCGGTGACCGTGACGCTGACGGCCTCGACCAACGCTCCGCCGGCGACGATCTTCTACACCACCGACGGCACGCTGCCGACCACCGCTTCGCCCATCTACACCGTTCCCCTCGTGCTGAATGCGACGACCACCATCCAGTACTTCGCGGTGGACGTCAACGGCACCGCCGAAGCGGTCCATTCCGATACGTGGTACATCCATGTCCCGGACATGGTTGCCAGCGCGAAGATCAACAACGGCGCCGCAGCCACGAACAGCCTGGCCGTGACCCTGGCCCTGAGCGCCTTCGACCCGGTGGGGGTCGCCTCCATGCAGTTCTCCAACGACAACAAGGTCTGGAGCGCCGAGGAGCCTTACTCCACCACCAAGCAATGGACCCTCGCCACCGGGAGCGACGGCTCCCGGACCGTCTATATCCGTTTCCGTGACAAGTCGCTTCCGACCGGGGTTCTCTATCCCCCCATCACCGCCGTCATCACCCTGGACACCACCCCGCCGGTCACCGCGCCGACTCCGATCCCCGGCAATTACTCCTCCGGCCCCGTGACCGTCACCCTCACCTGCAGCGACATCAACGGCGCGGGATGCGACCGGATCTACTACACCACGGACGGGACCACGCCGACCACGGCCAGCAGCGTCTACACCGTGCCGGTCCCGGTAACCAACATCCCGGGCCAGGCCACCACCATCAAGTACTTTGCCGTCGATCTGGCCGGCAACGCCGAGGCGGTCAAGTCCGGAATCTGGTCCATGCATATCTCGGACATGCTAAGCAGCATCAAGATCAATAACGGCAGCACCTGGACCCCCGTGACCGGCGTCACCCTGAACCTGAGCGCCACCGACCCTGTGGGAGTTTCAACCATGCAGTTCTCCAACGACGGCACCACCTGGAGCGCCGAAGAACCGTATGCCACCACGAAGGCATGGACCCTCGACACCGGCGAAGGGGTAAAGACCGTCTATGCCCGGTTCAAGGATGGCTCCCTCCCCACCGGCAATCTCTACCCGCCGGTAACCTCCTCCATTCTCCTCGGGACGAAGGACGGGCTCCTTCCGGGCACCTCCAGCTATCTCGCCAGCGCCGTCAGGGCACTGAAGATAGCCAAAGGGCTCATCGCACCGACCCCCTTCGACCTGGTCCACGGCGATGTGGCGCCGTACTCCCGGGGGGGGGCGGCTCCCGACGGGAAGATAGACCTGCTGGATGTCTACGGCATCCTGCTCCGGATGGTGGGACTCATCGCAACCTTCTAGCAATCATCCCTTCCTCCTCTCTCCCACGGGGGGAGGAAGGGAGCAAACCTGAATACAGGAGGATTCAACACATGGAGAAATATATTTCGGCAGCAATCGGAGTCGCCCTCACTGCCCTGGCAGTGACCGGCTGCGGAGGAGGGGGTGGCGGAGGCGGTGGTGCTGCTGCGCCGGCCGCGGTAACCAGGGCAACCACCAAGGTCTACCTCTTCGGCACCATGTCATCGAGCGGCAAGTTCAACAACATCTCGACCACCAGCACAATCGCTACTGTCAGTACAAAATTAAATGTGCCGAGCGGTGTTCTGGTCAATTACTCCTCGGCGCCCGGCGCGACTTCGGGGCTCTGCATCCTCAGGCCGGGAGTTCTTGTTCCCTCAGGACCGGTCCGAGTAGCAACAACTGATCTTACCGGCACTTATGATATCGCCAGCAGGACACTGACGGTTTCGCTGATCAACAGCCCGGGACAAAACCAGGTTGCGCTGAAAACCAGCTCAACCGGCACCGGCGCCGAAATCGCCACCATCAACTTCTCTTTAGCCACTGCCGGTGTCACCCCTTCGTCGATGCCGCTGCAAGACCTGTCGCCTTCGGTGGGTCAATACCGACAGTTGCTAACGCATCCACCGACTACTCTGGACAATATATATCTGACCGGCGACACCGTGAATTTCGCCACCACCTATCAGTAGACCTTTCTCTCCGGTTATCCGGCACATTGAAAAACCCGGCAACGGTGAGTGCGCTCCCGTTACCGGGTTTTTCAATTTCGCAAAACGAATCTCCGCCTTCGCATTTACGCAAAACCGCTTCCCTCCCCCTTTCTACTCCACAACCTCCTGTTTTACATGAAAAAATTGCCTCGAAACATTGTTAACGGGCATTTTATCCTGGCTAAAGTTCTAACTCGATTTTGCAGCACTGCAAATTCCGCAGCACGCCAGAGAGGTGCCATGACCACCGGCTGCAAATGTAACGTATTTATTTTTATAGGCTTTAACAAATATACGCAATTTTATAACAATGGTATGCAAGTTGCTCATAGCTTCATGAACACGAAAAGTATCCCGACGCGCAGCGCTCATAAAAGGAGGTATCGAAACATGTCGGAAACCAAGAACAGGGGATGGCAGGTAACCCTTGCCGGGACCGGGATCAACCTGGCCCTCGGCGTTCTCTACGCATGGAGCATCTTCAAGGGGGCCATCAAGGGCTCCATCGAGAAGGGGGGACCGGGCGCGTTCAACTGGGACCTCTCCTCCCTCAACGACCCGTATGCCATCTGCTGTCTCGCCTTCGCCTTCTCCATGATCGTGGCGGGCAAGGCCCAGGACAAAATCGGCCCGGCGCGCACGGCACTCATCGGCGGGCTTCTGGTGGGAGCCGGCTTCACCATCATCTCCCAGAGCAACAGCTACATGGCGTGGGTCCTCGGCTTCGGCGTCCTGGCCGGTTCCGGCTTCGGCTTCGGCTACTCGGCAGCCACCCCGCCGGCCCTCAAGTGGTTCCCCTCGTCCAAGACCGGCCTCATCGCCGGCATCGTGGTGGCAGGCTTCGGCCTGGCGCCGGTCTACATCGCCCCCCTCTCCACCTGGCTGCTGGGGTCCATGGGCATCCAGAACTCCATGCTGGTGCTGGCCGTCGCCTTCGCGGTGGTGGTCTGCGGCCTCTCGTTCTTCCTGGCCAACCCTCCCGCCGGCTACGTTCCCGCTGAAGCGGCCACGGGCAATGCGGCGGCCAAGACCGCGGCCAAGCCGACGGTCAACGCCACCGCCTCCGAGATGCTCCGCTCCGGCAAGTTCTACATCCTCTGGATCACCTACTTCATCGGCGCAGGCGCCGGCCTCATGGTAATCGGCAACGTCGCCGGCATCGCCAAGAAGAGCATGGGCTCCATGGCGTTCCTGGCGGTGGCGATCATGGCCATCGGCAACGCCGGCGGCCGGGTGGTGGCCGGCGTCCTCTCGGACAAGATCGGCCGCATGGCGACACTCATCATCATGTTCGTCTTCCAGGCTGCGCTCATGTTCGCCGCCATCCCCCTCGTGGGGGCAGGCCACCCCAACGCGGTACTGATCGTACTGCTGGCCACCTTCATCGGCTTCAACTACGGCGCCAACCTCTCCCTCTTCCCCTCCTTCAGCAAGGACTACTGGGGGCTCAAGAACTACGGCCTCAACTATGGCCTCCTCTTCACCGCCTGGGGCGTGGGAGGGTTCGTGATGGGGCGCGCCTCCGAAATGCTCAACACCCAGACCGGCAGCTTCCGCGCCTCCTTCCTCCTTGCCGGCGGCATGCTGATCGCCGGCGCCGTCATGAGCTTCGCCCTGCGGCCGGCAAAAGCTGCCAAACCGGTGGCAGCCCCCGCGCTGGAGCCGGTTCCCCAGGGGATGTTCCTGGAGAGCTTCATGCGTGGCTGGGCCGACTTCCTCGGCTTCACCCCCACCACCCCGCGGGGCGTCCGGTAGGACGATACTTCCGCACGGCTACTTACCTCAGAGGGCTCCGTTTCGACGGGGCCCTCTCTCATTTAAGGACCGCAAATCCGTTGTCCCCCGACACGATAACCGCTATACTTTGACGACTCATGAAAGGCGTCGCGCCGAAGCGCAACCCGCCACCCGCACCCCAAGGGAGACCCATGACCGAGAAGACCCGCTGGCTGCTGCTTCTCTGTACGGCCCAGCTCTTCATCATGCTCGTCTTCATCAACTACTCGGCCGTGCTGCCGCTGCTCAAGGCCGAGTGGGGAATGAACAACACCATGGCCGGGTCGGTCTTCTCGGTCTACCAGCTCGGCTATATCGCATCGGGAGTCATCCTCTCGGCCCTCACCGACCGCCTCAACACCCGCAACATCTTCATCGCCTCGGCCCTCTGGTCGGGGACCGCCAATCTCCTCTTCGCCCTTTTCGCCCATGACTATCTCTCGGCCCTGGTGCTACGGGCCCTGACCGGCATCGGCATGGGGGGGACCTACATGCCCGGCCTCAAGCTGGTGGCCGAGCGGTTCGAGCCCTCCAAGCGGGGGCGGGCCGTCGGCATCTACGTGGGGTCCCTCGTCCTCGGCGCCTCCCTCTCCCTGGCGGTAACCGGCGCCATCGCCTCGGTCGCCACCTGGCGGACGGCATTCGTCGCCTGCAGCGGGGGAGTCTACGCCGGAACGCTCCTCTCCCTCGCCGTCTTCCGCGGCTACCGTCCCCCGGTCCATGGACGCCCGGACCAGAGTTTCCAGAAGGAAATCGTGCGGAACAAGCCCGCCTTCCTGATGATCCTCGCCTACGGCGCCCACATGTGGGAGATGTACGGGATGCGGAGCTGGCTCGCCCCCTTCTTCGTCGCCCTCCTCGTGGGGCACGGGACTCCCCGGGGGACCGCAACCGGCTGGGCCTCCACCGCAGCCGCCGTCATCATCGGGGTCGGCGCCGTGGCGTCCCCCCTCACCGGAACCCTCTCCGACCGCCTCGGCCGGACCCGGACGATCAGCCTTGTCATGACCGCCAGCGGCCTCATCTCGTTCACCTTCGGCTGGCTCGTGAACGCGTCGCCCGCGGCGGCGGTGGTGATCGGACTCGCCTATGGCTACCTGATCGTGGCCGAATCGCCGGTCTTCTCCACCGGGCTCACCGAGCTCGTGGCCCCGGCCTACCTCGGGGCGGCCATGGGGCTCCAGTCCCTGGTCGGCTACTCCCTCGCCATGATCTCCCCCACGGTCTTTGGCTGGGCTTTGGATCTCTGCCGCGGCTGGGAGCCCGTTCCCGGCGTTTCCGGCGACTGGGGCATCGCCTTCGCCACCGCCGGAGCGGGCGCCGTTGCCGGCCCCCTCTTCATGGCGTGGCTTCGGCGCTGCCCCGAAGCGGTCCGGATGGCGGGAGGACGGAAGTGAAGAACCTGTCGCTCTTTCAGAAGACCCTCGTCGCCCTTCTGGTCCTCTCGCTGGTGCCGCTCCTCGCCTCATCCCTCATCCTGGCCCTCAACCTGGGGACCGTTCAGGAGGAGCTCGCCGCCCGGATCGCCGCTTCCGCCGACCGGCAGGCATCGGAGAGCCTCCAGCTGCGGGCCGAGCAGGTGGCCGAGAGCATCGCCAATTTTCTCGAAGAGTGCGAGACGGACCTCCAGCTGGTCAGCACCCTCCCCCGCACTGCCAACATCCTCACCTCCTTCTACGAAAGCCGCCGGGGGGAGATCTGGCGCCGCGACGGAACGTCGGCAACGCCCCGGGAGCTGCACGAATTCATCCCCCGCTACAGCTCCCTGGCGATCGTCGACCGCCGGGGACGGGAGGCCTTCGTCATCAGCGGCGGCACCATCGTCCCGAAGGAGGCCCTGCGCGATGTCTCGACCCCCGCCGGCACCGAATTCCTGAGTGAAGATTACTTCCGCCGGACCCGCGAGCTGAAGAAGGGAGAAATCTACGTCTCGCACCTGACCGGCTTCCACGTCTCCAAGGAGGAGCAACTGGCCGGCGCCCCCGATCCGGAGTCGGCCGCCGGAGGGAAGGAATACCGGGGCGTGATCCGCTTCGCCACCCCCCTCTTCGACCGCCGGGGCGAATTCGACGGCATCGCGGTGCTCTCCCTCGACCATCGCCACCTGATGGAGTTCACCCAGCACATCAGCCCCGGCAGCAATTCATCGGTGGTCTTCCCCTCCTACAAAAGCGGCAATTACGCCTTCATCTTCGACGACGAGGGGTGGATCATCACCCACCCGAAGTACTGGGACATCCGGGGGGTCGATCGCCAGGGACGCCCCGTCCCCCCCTACGCCGTCCAGACCCCCGCGGCGGATGTGGAACGGGGGCGCACGCCGTATAACCTCGACCATGCCGGCTTCATCCACCCCAACTACCCCCGGGTGGCCCAGCTGATCCGTGAGCGGAAGTCGGGGCACGTGGACATCGCCAACGTGGGGGGAGCAAAGAAGATCATGGCGTTCGCCCCCATCATCTACGACACGGGCGATTACCGGGCCCACGGCATCTTCGGGGGGGTAACCATCGGTTTTCAGGTGGATCAGTTCCACGAAACCGCCCGGGCCGGCTCGGCGCTCATCAACCAGCAGCTTCGGGAGCATCTGCGGCTCTCCGCCCTCATCGTGGCCGCCACCAGCATCATGGTGGTGCTCTGCGCGTGGCTCCTCTCCCGCGGCGTGACCCGCCCGCTGGCGCTGCTCACCGAACGGGCCCGCCGTCTTGCCGCCGGCGACAGCGCCGAACGGGTGGAGATCACCGCCCGGGACGAGGTGGGGGAACTGGCCGAGACCTTCAACCGGATGGCGGAGGAGCTCGATGAGCGGAAGGGGAACCTCCTCAAGACCCTCGACGAGCTGCAGGCCTCCCGCCGGGAGATCATCGAGGAGCGCAACTTCAAGGAGAGTGTCCTGGAGAGCATTTCGAGCGCCATCATCACCCTCTCCCCCGATGGCAATCTCACCTCCATCAACGGTACCGGGAGGCAGCTCCTCGGGGCATCGGCGCGGGTCGGCGCCCCCTGCGGCGAGATCCTCCGGGGATGGGGGGACATGCCGGAGCGGGTGGCCGCCGTGCTGGCCGGCGGCAAGGGGTATGGCCGCGAGCCGCTCATCGTCGACCATGGCGGCCGGGAGCGCCATTTCGAGGTCGGCTTCTTCCCGATCCACGCCGCGTCCGACGGCGGAATCACCGTCACCATCCGGGACGAGACGGAGAAGGAGCGATTCCGCGAGGAGATGACCCGCCTCGACCGCCTCGCTTCCCTCGGCAAGCTCGCCGCCGGCATCGCCCACGAGGTGCGCAACCCCCTGACCGGCGTCTCGCTCCTGCTCGACGACCTCCACGACCGGGCGGGCCTCGATCCGGAAAGCCAGGCGATGATGGGAAAGGCGCTCCAGGAGATCGAGCGGGTGGAACGGCTCATCGCGGCGCTCCTCAACTTTTCCACCCCTCCCAAGACGACGTTCCGCGAAGGGGACCTGAACCGGGTGCTGCAAGACACGCTGCTGCTGTTGCGGCGCGAATGCGAACGGCGGCAGGTCGCTCTTGCCTTCACCCCGGCGGAGGTCCCCCCGTTCCCCTTCGACATCGAGAAGATCAAGCAGGCACTGCTGAACCTGGTGAAAAACGCCCTCGAAGCGATGCCCGCAGGCGGGACGATCACCGTGACGACCGGCACCGGCAACGGCTTCGCCACCATCGCGGTCAACGACAACGGCCCCGGCATCGCCGAGGCCGACCTGCCGCAGATCTTCGAGCCGTTCTTCACCCGCAAGGGGGCGGGAACCGGCCTCGGGCTCTCCATCACCCAGCGGATCGTGGAGGAGCACCACGGCAGAATCACCGTGGCGAGCGAAAGCGGCCACGGAACCACCTTTACCATCCACCTGCCGGTGCAGGGATAGAGAGGAAACCCCATGTACCGTGAACATTTCGGTTTCGGCGAGCCCCCCTTCGCCCTCACCCCGAATCCCGCCTTCCTGTTTCTCAGCAGCCACCACCAGGAGGCGTTCGCCCACCTCCTCTACGGCATCGAGAATCGCGTCGGCTTCATCGAGCTCTCCGGCGAGGTGGGGACCGGCAAGACCACCGTCATCCGGACCTTTCTGAACCAGCTCGATCCGGAAACCCACCGGACCGCCCTGATTTTCAACCCGACGCTCTCCCCCATCGGACTCCTTCAGGCGATCAACCACGAATTCGGCCTGCCATGCTCCGGCACAGGGAAAGGGGAACTGATCGGAGAGCTCGACCGCTACCTCCTCGACGAAAACCGCGCCGGCCGCACGGTGGTCCTCGTCATCGACGAGGCGCAGAACCTGGAGCCGGAGGTCCTCGAACAGATCCGCCTCATCTCCAACCTGGAGACCGAGCGGGCGAAGCTGGTCCAGATCGTGCTCGTGGGACAACCCGAACTGAGGCGGCTCCTCGCCCGGGAGGAACTTCGCCAGCTCGATCAGCGGATCACGGTCCGCTACCACCTGGAGCCGATGGGGTTCGACGAAACCCGGCAGTACATTCGCCACCGGATCAGGATCGCCGCCGGCGGCAGGGAGCCGGTGAGCTTTTCCGCCGCCGCGACGAAGCGGATCTTCCGCTTCTCCGGCGGGCTTCCCCGCCTCATCAACGCCGCCTGCGACCGGTCGCTCCTCCTGGCCTACACGCGGGAGGCCCGTGAGGTATCCGCATCGATGGCAACAGCCGCCATTGCCGACGTCCGCAGCGAGGGGCGCCGGCCGCCGACCGCACCGTGGCGGGCCGTCATCGCGGCCATGCTCCTTACCGTGGCGGCAGGCGCCGCCGGGATGGTGGCACTGTCGGGGAGGGGGACGGGCGCCCCCTCTGCCAGCGCCTCCAGGGAGGAACGACCGCGCGCGGCGGCCGGAGAGACGGCGCCGTTGACCCGCAACGCCGCCATGGCCGCGCTCGCCGCCACTTCCGAGCAGGACAACCGGCGCATGGCGGTCGATGCCATCCTGCGGAAATGGCAGACCTCTCCCCTTGGCGCCGTCACGGGTCCCGACCTCCGCGCCGTCGCCCGGCAACGGGGACTCACGATCACCGAAATCGCGGCGCCGCTCGACGCCCTCGCCCGCCTCAACGCCCCGGCGCTGCTCCAGATCCCCCTCCCCGCCGGCGGAACGAGACTGCTGGCCCTCACCTCCCTCGGCAACGGGCGACTCACCGTCGCGCCGGCCGTCGCCGGCCGCTCGACCGTAACTACGGCGGAGCTGGCATCGTTCTGGTCCGGACGCGCCCTCCTCGTCTGGAAGAACTTTCACGGAATCCCGTCGCGGATGAAGTCGGGGAGCGGCGGCAAGGGAGTCAAGCCGCTGCAGGAGCTGCTGAGAGGGGCGGGATTTTACGGCGGGACGGCCACCGGCACCTACGACGAGAAGACCCGGGAGGCGATCAGGGCGTTTCAGCAGGCGGAGGGACTCGAGGCCGACGGGCGGGCGGGGGAGAAGACCCTGCTACTCCTCTACCGTCGGGCAGGGGGGTTCTTCCCCCCGGGGCTGGCGCCGGAGGGAGAGCACGCGGTGCCCGGAAGCGGGCGGGATGGTTCCGGAGAAAAGCCGTCCCGGATCGATAGGAACGAGGAGCGTAACCAGTGAGCCTGATACTTGATGCCCTGCGCAAGATGGAACAGGAACGGAGAGCCCGTAGCGGCGGCTCCATCGACATCCGCCCCGATCTCCTCGATCATCGCGGCACCGCACCCGTCAAAAGGTCCATCACCCCGTTTCTCGTCGCGGCCGGGATCGCGGTTCTGACAGTGGGTGTGGGAGCCGGATTTCTCCTGAACGGGAAGAAACCAACTTCATCCCCGGAGCCAGCCGGCATCACAGCCTCCCCTCCCCTTCCTTCGGCGGCAGCCCCGATTCCCTCTGTGTCCCCGCAGCCGACAGCACCGGCGCCGCAGATCGCACCGGCGGAACCGGCGCCGGCAGCCGCCACAACGAAACCGACGCCTCCCACCCGGCAGGTGGCCCCTCCCCTGCCGCAAACGGCGCAGGGCTCCTCCACCGAAGAGCCGTCGCCGGGCGAGCAGTCGGCCGCGGGCATAACGGTTTCCGGCATCGCCTGGCAGGAGGAGCGGAACCTGCGCCGGGCGGTGGTGAACGGCTCCCTCATGGCGGAGGGGGCGTCCGTTGCCGGAGCGCGCATTGTCGAGATCGGCGAACGCCGCGTCCGCTTCTCACGTGGCGGTCAGAGCTTCGATATCCACCTCTCTTCGGCATTCCCGTCGCGGTAGCGGGCTGGCACCATCGTCGCCCAGGGAGCGAGCCTGAAAAAGTGAGTTTCGGGGCGCAGTCGGTTCCTGGCGCGAAAAAAATTGACTTCCCATTACACTTCTGATACAAAAACGCATCACATTCATCAGAACATCCGTTCGTGATAGCGATACTACTAAACCATCCGCGAGGATGGGGCGGAAAGCCCACAGGGTCTCACGCAGACAGCCGGGTTGCCGAACTATCAATACCGATAGTGCGGCAGCCCGGCTTTTTCTTTTCGCGCAGCCGTCGAACAACCATACAGCCATCCCGTCCCGCGGCCACGGAGCCGTCCGGGCGGACGGATAGCGATACTACTAAACCATCCGCGAGGATGGGGCGGAAAGCCCACGGGTCTCACGCAGACAGCCGGGTTGCCGAACTATCACCATTGAGATAGGGGGGCAGCCCGGTTTTTTTTGTTGCGAATGGTATCGGGACCCCCCCCCCGGGAGAGGAGGTGAATCGGGAGACTGATCGCCGTTGGACCGCAACGAGGACTTTTCAACAACCAATAGACTGAATTCTCGAATTCAAGGAGGAAAAGATGAAATTCAGAACAATAGCATCAAACGGAATTCTCACGCTGCTGCTGGCCATGGCGACCGGCACGACATTCGGAAACAGGGCCGCCCTTGGCAGCACGGCGTCAACCGCCAGAGCCACAACGAACGAGGCGACCCCGCTTCTCCAGGCAGGACAAGGCACCAGGGGGACCCGAACGGTTGCCATGAGATCGGGGCATGTGGACGGCGCATCCCTTTACTACACCAGCAATTGCGCCAGCTGCCACGGCAAGATGGCCAACCTGAAAGGTGCGACTACCGAGATGATCCGGTCCGCCATCGACAACAACGTGGGGGGGATGGGGTTCCATGTCACGCTCTCCCCTGAAGAAATCAATTCCATCGCGGACTCCCTTAAGTAATAACCTTTCCCCAACGGAAAAGGGGGCCTGTATGGCCCCCTCTTCCCGGTCTCCTTCGATGCGGAGGCGGTCCACCGCCTCCGGATTACTCATCAGCTTTTTCTTTGTACCTGATCGTGTAACGGAAGCTCTTCGGATCATAGAAGTCGAGAGCCTTTCCGCCGACCTCGGCGTAGGGATAGCCGAAGGTATTAAGCGGTTTGCCCGCCTGGGGCGGGTTGAGGACCACGTCACGCCCCACGGCGATCCTGATCCGGTACGGGTCGATCCCTCCCCAGAAGTAATCGCGCAGCTCCTTCGTCCGGGCATCCTCCAGCTTCAGCTTCTCCACCAGCATCGCCTTGCGCACGTCGGCAGGGTCCACCGGTACCCATCCATAGCCGGGGAGGAAGAACTCGGCCCAGCAGTGCTGCCACGTGGTGATATCTTCGGTCTCTTTCTTGCCGAGGCGGAGGCCGAAGATCTCCCGCGCCGGCACGCCGGCGGCCCGGCAGAGCGCCACGAAGACCGAGGAGATGTCGGTGCATTTGCCCCCCGGCTTCTGGAGGAGGTAACAGACATCTCCCCTGCCGCAGCCGATGGTCTCCGGGTCGCGGTACATGTTCTCGCAGGTCCAGTCGTAGATGGCCTTCGCCTTCCCCAATACCGTCGTTTTTCCCTTGGTGATCTTGTCGGCCAGCTCCTTCACCTCGCCGTCAACGGGACCGAGGCCCGTGGCGGAGAGGTACTGGCGGTAATCCGCGGGATCCCACGCCCCTTCCTTTTTCGGGAAATCGCGCCGGATCACCTCTTCCCGCTCGGCGCCAAAGGAGAAGGTCAGCCTGCGGCTCGTGGCGGTATCCGGCCAGCGGGCATAGAGGATGGGGGTGCGATTCTCCCGGTCGGTGTAGACGGCGGACTCGGCATAATCGCCCGACACCTTCACGCCGGTGATGGACTGGCTGGCGTCGGAGACCGGATAGGGAAGCCAGAGCCGCGCCTCCTTTCCCTGCCCCTGGGACGTGATGTCCACCTCTACGGTCACGATGCCGGCGCGGCTCCTGGCCCAGGCGGCGGTGGATACGGCCACGAGCGAAACCAGCGTCACGGCAATCAGTATGCGTCTCATATTCTCTCCTTGATCTGACAGGTCAAACGGATGGATTATTAAGCATTTGACAGAGCAAGGTCAAATTGATAATTTTCATAATCCAAATCAGACATATCGTTAATTACGATAACCAGAGGATCCCATGAACCTCAAGCAACTGGAAGTCTTTCTGGCGGTGGCCGAGAGCGGCAGTTTCTCCCGCGGCGCCGAGGCGACCTTCATCACCCAATCCACCGTGAGCCAGCACATTGCCGCCCTGGAGAACGAGCTCGGCGTGAAGCTTCTCGACCGGACGAGCCGGGGGGCACTCCCCACCGAGGGGGGGAAACTGCTGCTTGAGCATGCCCGGCGCGTGGTATCGGACACCCGGGAGATCGAGCGCACCATGCGCCGTTTCCGGGGGGTGGAGGAGGCGGTGCTCAGGGTGGGGGGGAGCACCATCCCGGGCGACTACCTGATCCCGGAGGCGCTCCCCCACTTCTTCAGCCGCCACCCGGGGGTATTCCTCACCCTCGTCCAGGGGGACAGTCGGGAGATCGTCGACCGGCTCCTGCGGGAAGAGATCGAAATCGGCGTCGTGGGGAGCCGCTTCGACGAGGAAGGAATAACCTTTACCCCCTTCGGCCGGGACGAAATCAGGCTGGTGGCCCCCCCGGACCACCCCCTGGTGACGGGGGGAACCGTTGCTCCGGCCGAGCTTGCGCAGCAGACGTTCATCATGCGTGAAAAGGGATCGGGGACGGGGCGCGCCGTCGACGACGCCCTGAGAGCCGCGGGGATTCCTCCCGAAACCCTCCGGGTCAGGGCATCTCTCGGCAGCACCGAGGCGGTCAAGCACGCCGTGGCCAGCGGGCTCGGCCTAGCGTTCCTTTCCGAAATCTCGGTGCGGCGGGAAATTGGGCGGAGGGATCTGGCGGCGATTTCGGTCAGAAAACTTACCATCTCCCGCCCCTTCTATCTGGCCGGGCGCTCAGGACGCGAGCTTTCTCCCGCCGCACGGGCCTTCGCAGCCATGATGGAGGAGCGCTTCGGGACGGGAGCGGAGAGGTAGGGAATGGAGCGAATCCTGATCATCGACGACGAGGCGTTCATCCGCGAGAACGTGGAGCGGATTCTCGGGGAGGAAGGATACCAGGTACTGGCGGCGGCCGCGGGGGCAGAGGCCCGGGAGCTCGTCTCGGAGGAGGACGTGGATCTGGTGCTCCTCGACCTGAACCTCGGCACCGAGGACGGGCTGGAGGTGCTGAAGGAACTGAAGCGGATCGATCCGGAGCTGCTGGTGATCATCATCACCGGCTTCGGTTCGGTGGAGAGTGCTGTCGACGCCCTCAAGCTCGGCGCCTTCCACTACATGAAGAAGCCGTTCAAGGCCGATGCCCTGCGGCTCATCGTCAAGCTGGCGCTCCAGACCCAGACCCTGCGGCGCGAGGTCCGCACCCTCCGCAAGGGGGACCTGACCCTCTTCGAGAACGTGCCGATGGTCGGCGCGGGGGCGGGGCTGAAGGAGATCATCCGCCAGGTCAAGGAGGTGGCCCGCTCACCCGTCTCCACGGTCCTCATCACCGGAGAATCGGGGACCGGCAAGGAGCTCGTGGCGCGGACCATCCACCACCTCTCCGAGCGGCGCGAGGGGCCGTTCATCGAGATCAACTGCGCCTCCATGCCGGTGCATCTCCTGGAAAGCGAGCTCTTCGGCCACGAGAAGGGGGCCTTCACCGACGCCAGCCAGCGGAAACAGGGGCTCTTCGAGGCGGCTGACAAGGGGACCATCTTTCTCGACGAGGTGGGAGAAATGGAGATCTCCATCCAGGCAAAGCTGCTGCGGGTCCTGGAGGACCGCCGAATCCGCCGGGTGGGGGGAACGCGGAACATCGAGATCGACGTGCGGGTCGTCGCCGCCACCAACCGGAATCTGCGCGACGGGATCAGGGAAGGGACCTTCCGCGAAGATCTCTTCTACCGCCTGAACGTCTTTCCGGTCCATATCCCGGCGCTGCGCGAGCGGCGGGAAGACATCCCCGTGCTGGTGAAATACTATCTCGACCGTTACAGCCGGGCCTTTTCGCGCTCGTTCCAGGAGGTCTCGCCGGAGGCGCTGGCGCTCCTGGAGGAGTACCCGTGGCCCGGCAACGTGCGCGAGCTCAAGAACGTCATCGAGCGGACCTGCATCATGCACGACGGTCCGCGACTCATCCCCGGGCACCTTCCCCGCGAGATCAGCCCCCCCGCCGCACCGCAGGCGGCGACGCCCGAAACGGCCCTCGCCGATCTCCAACTGGGGCTCGAAGCGGCCACCGACCGCTACGAGCGCCAGCTCATCGCCGCCGCCCTGGCAACGACCGGCAACAACGTCCTCCAGACGGCCCAGCTCCTCAAGATTCCCCGCGGTACCCTGCGCTACAAGATGTCACGCCACGGACTCGACAAGCCGGGCGACTGAGCACCGCCCGGCGCCGCGGTTCAGAGCTCCTTCACCACCAGGTCGGCAAGCCCTTTCCGGTCCGTTCGCCCCGCCCGCCCCGCAGGGCGTCCGACGGCAACCACCGCCATGAGCTCCAGCGCAACCGGCACACCCAGCAACTCCCGCACCGCATCGGCACTCTTCAGGATCTCCCCCAGCCAGACCGCACCGAGCCCCAGCCCATGGGCCGCCAGGAGCATGTTCTGCAGGCAGGCGCCGATGGCCTGGTGATCCTTGGTATCGTTGTACATGACGTCGCGGTCGCAGAAGACCGCGATACAGACCGGCGCCCCCTCCACGATGTGCCGGTACTTCGTCAGCCCCGCCAAGGCCCGGCGCACTTCATCGCCCCGCACGACGGCAAACCGCCACGGCTGGTTATTGAGTCCCGACGGTGCGCTGGCGCCGGCGCGAAGGATCTCTTTCACCTCCTCGCGCGACACCGGCTCCGCCGTGAACTGCCGCACGCTGCGGCGGGTATGGATTGCTTCAAGTACGTCCATCATCCCTCTCCCTTACAACCAAAATAGTCCGTTTTTACGCAAGAAGCCCCTCAAGTTCTCTCCTCCCATGACGATAAAGAAAGAAAACTCGCATGAGAATATCGCTATGACCGAAAGAATCTTCGCCATCGTCTCCATCCTCGCCTTTGCTCTCACCGCGACACTCGTCTGCATCGCAGGCATTCTGCTCAAGTAGCGCCGCCATCGGCGCAACCGCAGGATTCAATCCTCGCCCGCCCCGAAGGGCAGGCGCTACAGCGGTTCCAGATCATCCGGGGTGTCATAGGCGTTTCAATCCTCGCCCGCCCCGAAGGGCAGGCGCTACGTTCGGCAGCGGCGGCGTTTTCGTCGGCAGCCAAGTTTCAATCCTCGCCCGCCCCGAAGGGCAGGCGCTACAACGCCTATCTGGCGCTTCTGATGCTGATTCTGGAGTTTCAATCCTCGCCCGCCCCGAAGGGCAGGCGCTACGTCGTAATGTTCCTGCACGAAGCAAAAAAGGAGAAGTTTCAATCCTCGCCCGCCCCGAAGGGCAGGCGCTACGGCAATCCGGCCCCCTGTTTCGGGGACCGAGGCGTTTCAATCCTCGCCCGCCCCGAAGGGCAGGCGCTACGCTTTTTTTGGATTAAGTGGGTCATCCACAATGCAGTTTCAATCCTCGCCCGCCCCGAAGGGCAGGCGCTACTGGAGTTCCTGTAGAGTCTACCACGTATAAATATGTTTCAATCCTCGCCCGCCCCGAAGGGCAGGCGCTACGTGACCTTATCTCCCGTAGGATGTTCCGCCCTAATCGTTTCAATCCTCGCCCGCCCCGAAGGGCAGGCGCTACCTGTGATGGGGGGTGGGAAACCACCCCCTCTTTTTGGTTTCAATCCTCGCCCGCCCCGAAGGGCAGGCGCTACCTGTGATGGGGGGTGGGAAACCACCCCCTCTTTTTGGTTTCAATCCTCGCCCGCCCCGAAGGGCAGGCGCTACCTCGGCCAACGCCACAACCCCCTTCACCCGTGATTCGTGTTTCAATCCTCGCCCGCCCCGAAGGGCAGGCGCTACCCGCAGCCGGTACACCTCAATCTTCCCCTCCTCGTTTCAATCCTCGCCCGCCCCGAAGGGCAGGCGCTACGAGTATTCCATCGAGTGAGGTTCCTATGGCTAAGTTTCAATCCTCGCCCGCCCCGAAGGGCAGGCGCTACCCGGATAATCGGTTCATTATTGGCGAGTTCAATGAGTTTCAATCCTCGCCCGCCCCGAAGGGCAGGCGCTACATCGGCTACATCGCTGCCATAAAGGTTTCCGACAGTTTCAATCCTCGCCCGCCCCGAAGGGCAGGCGCTACCATCGCGGCGGCACGTTCGCAACAGATCGCACCGGTTTCAATCCTCGCCCGCCCCGAAGGGCAGGCGCTACGGGCGGCAACCATCACTCTGCCGCTCCTGATCGTGGTTTCAATCCTCGCCCGCCCCGAAGGGCAGGCGCTACAAAGGACCTCCTTCGATGCCGCCGGGATGGGGTGGTTTCAATCCTCGCCCGCCCCGAAGGGCAGGCGCTACCTTAGATTTTTACCAGATGGGCGAATCCATCCAGTTTCAATCCTCGCCCGCCCCGAAGGGCAGGCGCTACGATAGCCCAGGGAAAAACCGCCAACGTTGGCGAGTTTCAATCCTCGCCCGCCCCGAAGGGCAGGCGCTACCCCTGCTCTTCGATGATCTGCTCTATGGCGGTCTGTTTCAATCCTCGCCCGCCCCGAAGGGCAGGCGCTACGGATATCGACTTCGACCGCCGCGAGATTTACGTGTTTCAATCCTCGCCCGCCCCGAAGGGCAGGCGCTACTGGTCGGGAGCGGCGGCGGGAAATCGTGCAACAGCTTGTTTCAATCCTCGCCCGCCCCGAAGGGCAGGCGCTACCTGGGCTCCCCTCGGAGCCGACCGTCGCAGGCTGTTTCAATCCTCGCCCGCCCCGAAGGGCAGGCGCTACCCGCGCCCAGGGCGAAACGTTCCTCTCCTTCATAGTTTCAATCCTCGCCCGCCCCGAAGGGCAGGCGCTACGGGACAACTCAGGGATGCGTGATCCAATCTGGCAGTTTCAATCCTCGCCCGCCCCGAAGGGCAGGCGCTACGCACGCGGCCTGACCGGCGTCGGACTCCAGGATGTTTCAATCCTCGCCCGCCCCGAAGGGCAGGCGCTACGCCGCAGAAGATGAAGCAGGCTGCTTAATCTCTCGGTTTCAATCCTCGCCCGCCCCGAAGGGCAGGCGCTACTTATAAAATATACGTTGTCTAAAGGAGGCTGTATGTTTCAATCCTCGCCCGCCCCGAAGGGCAGGCGCTACCCGATAATCATAAGCGGGACTCCTGCCAGATGATGTTTCAATCCTCGCCCGCCCCGAAGGGCAGGCGCTACCGTCACCCTCATCGGGTCAACAGTTTCGACAGGTTACCCTCATAATTTCGCGAACCTGTCATGACATGCCTGAGCAGGGCATGGAAGCTCCACACGCTCCTTTCAATATCTGCGTAATATCCAACGGTTCTCTCCACTGCGAATCCTCCCGGTTTTGCTCGTGGGCACCAGGTTCGCGGATCAGACGATAAGCGGTTCATCGTCGAAGAATATCGTCCGGGTAAGCCCATAGGTTTCCACGTGGTCATCCCTCGGCTCGGTCAAACGATACAGACGCAGGTTATCTTCTTCTCTCTTGATCTCTTTCAAGAGCTTACGCCGCAACTCCTCAAACTTCATTTCGCTTACCTGGCACTCGAACACCGACTTCTGCACCCGCTGGCCAAAGTTCTTGCAGACCTGAGCCACCCGCCGAAGCCTTCTTCTTCCGGCTTTGGTTTCGGTGTTCACATCGTAGGCAACGATAATCCACATACGATCCCCCTAGGAATAGAGCACCGGTGTGTACTGTTCCAGATCGCCCCGCAGATGCCGGGCCAGCAGCCGCGCCTGCACGTGGGGCAGGAGTCCGAAGGGGACTTTCTGGTCGAGGACCGGGTGGTGAAATTCATCCTGTTTCCGCTTCTGGTAGGCCATGATGACCTCTTTCCTCCCCGCGTCATCCAGGAACGTCGCCCCACCGGGTCGCACCTCGAAATGCTTTTCCGTGATCTGCTTTCGGTTTATGAGGGTAAGCGCCAGCCGGTCCGCCAGCACCGCACGGAATTCCTCCATGAGGTCGAGCCCCAGCGACGGCCGCCCCGGTCGCAGCACATGGAGGAAGCCCATCTGGGAATCGAGCCCCACCCCTTCCACGGCACTAATGCAGTCGTTAAGCAACAGCGTGTAGAGGAAAGAGAGAAGCGCGTTCATCGGATCGAGCGGCGGCCGTCGGTTGCGGCCGTTCATCCTGAACGCCGGGCGATCCTCTTCCTTTACCATCCGGTCGAAGACGTGGAAATAGGCGTTGGCCGCCTCCCCTTCCAGACCGCGGACGTGGTCGATGTCCGTCGCGTCCTTGAGGTGGAAGAGCGCATCGGCCAGCGTATCGGCTGCCCCGCGCAGCGCCGCGACCTCCTCGGTGACGTCCGTCTCCCGCGCCCCGCGAAGGAGGATCTGACGGGCGTTCTTCACCTTCCCGGCCACCATGTTTCGGGCGATTGACGCACAGCGCTCCCCGTCCCTTAACGCCTCGTACTGGGTCTGGCGCAGAAGCACGTTGCCGCTGGTCTTGCCGACGACGCGGCACTTGAACTTGCCGTTGCGGTCGAGAATCACCACGGCCCGGCCGTCCTCGGCGCAGCGGGCCATGATGAAGGGGCTCATCATGACGTTTCCCATGGTGACTATGGCCCCCAGGTGGTGAAGCGGCACCTGCATCTGGAGTTCGCCCTTCACCTCGACCTTGACGGTTTCGTGATCGAGGCAGACGTAGGCCCCCTGAGTCATGACGTAGAGGGTGTTGAGGATCTGTTTCATGGTTTTTTCCCTTTCAGCCGCTTCCGGCTCTCCGGTTCCACCAGGAAATTTTCCGGCGTCACCACCCGCTCGCCGGTCTCCACCTCCAGCTTCTCCCGCGCTTCGCCGGCAATCCTCCCCCCCTTGTGGGCCGCCACCTTGTTTTCGGGAAAGCCTTGAGAGTCCTGCTTCCGCGCGATCTCCGTCGTGGCCGCCTCGCCCAGCATCGAGAAGATCAGTTCCAGATCGGTCATGTGGTCGCGCAGGTTTTCCCGCTCCAGTCCCTTGAACTGCTTGTACTCGCCCGGGGTCATGCCGAAGGCTGCCTTGGAGATTTCGGCGGTCAGGATGGCGTACTCGGGCTCATCTTTAACCCCTCTATTCTTCCATTCCTCCGTCAATTCCGCCCGAATGGCGATACCGCGCATCCGCTTCTCGATCCAGGCGTCGGAGTATCCCTTGGCCTTGTACAACTCGCGGGTGCGTTTCGTGGCAAGCTCGGGGTCTTCGATCTCCTGGACCCGCTCGTAGCCAACCTTTGCCAGCCAGCGTTTGAAGGGCTCGGCCTTGGGGGATGGGATGGACTGGATGATGCGGAACATGCCTTCGGTATTGGCACAATCGGTTGTCCTGAGCTTCCCGTCTGGAGCGGGGAGCTTCAACCCGTGACAAAATGTCACGACTTCACTTCCCTCCTCGTTAAGTCGCTGTTTCAACTTTCGCCAGTACGCTCCGGCATCTGGACTGTCCGTTAATGCGCCACAGACATCCACCACCGAAAACCACCATTCACCATTATGAAGTGTTCTACGGATCTCCTTGCTCTGGAAAACCACCAGCTTCGTTTCCATCCATACCTCCTTCAGATTGCAAACAATTCCCGCGCCGCCCTGCGGTTTCTGTCCTTCTCGGCAACGACGGCAGGAAGGCATGATTCCTTCAGTGAGCAATGGGTGCAGCGTTTGTCGTTCACCGGCGGCGGGATGCTGGCTTGCGTCAGCAGTGCCTGGACACTTTCGGCCGCTTTTTCCACGTGTCCCCGCATTGCGGCGGTAAAAACAACTTCCCGCCGCTCCCGCGAGCCGTGCCAGAAGAGCGCTCCTTTCTCCACCGACACCCCGAACATCTCTTCGAGGCAGATGGCCTGGGCGCAGAGTTGCAAGGCCTCATGGTGGCCGGCCCGGTGCCTGCCCGACTTGTATTCCACCGGATAGGGCGTCTCACCGTGAAACTCCACCAGATCGGCCTTGCCGACGAGGTTCAGCCGTTTCGACCAGAGGGGAAGCGCGCGTTCATAACGGATGCCCGCCACGTCATGGGACGACTCCGCATCCACGTTTTCATGCACGTCGCGGCCACGCATGGTGTAGAGGTTTTCGCCCCACACCTGCTCCACGTGGATGAGGGCGCACTGGCGGGGGCAGTAGCTGTAGTGCTCCAGGGCGGAGATCATGACGGGGTCGGTGGGTTCGTTCATAACAATCCTTCATGAATTGCCCAATCGTTGTGTCATCATTAGGGCAATTCGTGAATTGCCCCTACAGGTCTGGGTTTTCTTCGTCATCGGCCCATTTCAGGGGATTGCAACGGATGTATTCCCGGATGCTGGTAAATTCCCTTTCATCTCGGATAACCCGTTCGTAATAATTGCGCTGCCATACGGGAATGCCTGCCCTGCCGCGCATTATGTTGATCTGTTTAGCGGTATTCATCTTGAAATAGCCGATTATTTTCGGGATCACCATATTTCGACGAGCCACCTGTAGGGGCAATTCATGAATTGCCCCTACACCACCGCCAATTTCATTCTCTTGAACCACCATGATCCCGTGAACATGGTTCGGCATGACGATGAATTCGTCCGTCGTCATGTTGGGAAACCGTTCCGCCAACCCGTGCCATGTTCCCTCCACCATCCGCCCCGCCTCGTTCAACTGCATGACCCCATCGACCACCCCGCCGAACAGGCATTCACGCCCTTGGACACACATCGTCACGAAATACACACCGCCCGAGGAATAATCATATTCCCGCAGGCGGATGGAACGGCGATGGTGAATATCGGGATTATAGGTCATTCAATTCGTCATCCGTAGGGGCGAACCTCGTGTTCGCCCTGGTTATTGGTTGGTATGTCGATGATGCGTAGGGGCAATTCATGAATTGCCCCTACACCTACCTCAAACCCCCTCAATTATTTCAGGTACCGGCACATTCAGTTCGTTGAACGTAATCAACGCATTCAAATCATCAGTGTCCACAACATTCAAACTCCTATGAACCTTGGCGGAAGAACACTGACCACTCGCACAATTGTGCTCCCACCAAACAACCTTCAGAACCTCCATGCTCCCCTCGGGACGGGCAGAAGAAGCATCGTTTTCGAACAACTGAGGCAGAACCGCCTTGATTGCCGCAGCATCATCGTCACTGAATCCGGTCTTGACGGCCAGTTGCGGATTCATGCTGCCGTAAAAGGTGTAGATACCACGATCAACACGGTGCTTCATGCCCATAGTATCGGAACCGCGCTTTGTTCCGTCCCCTTCACTGCTGACACTCTTGGTTATCTGGGTACTGGTCAAGCTCACCGGCGACACACTGAATGCCGACTGCACACTGACCGGTCCACGAATGCCGATGGAGACACCCTTATCATCTCCGCCATCCTCCCCCTTTGCCTTCTTGCCGCCCGTTGCCTTGAAAGCGAAAAGCTGCCCGAAAGCCCGAACGTCGAACCAGGTTTCGCACGCTTTTTTGGCAATTTCCTCTGGGGCCTTGATGCCCGCGAGGATTTCATCAGCCCGTGATTTCAGGCTAGGATGCTTGTCGTTCTTGCTGTCATCGGACTGAACAAAGATCGGTTTCCCGGCCTCCATCAGCCGATTACGAATCTTGCGCTTGATGCAGACATCGGAAACCTCGCCATTACCCTCATAGATAGTGCGGGGACGGTTGCCGTTGAGGGGATCACCATTCGGGTTTGCATTGACGACCTTGAAAACAACCGCAAAATCGATTTTCCTGGACAGACTCATGTGTATTCTCCTTTATGGGGTGTGTTTTTCAGTTATCTGAATCTTCGGATTTATCGGTTGCGTCCGGTCCGGCAACAGGCCTCAATGCAGCCCGCTGACAGTGATAGCCCAACAGGAATTCACCGCTCAACCGCTTGTCGGAGGAAAAATCATCCCTCTCAAAGAGGTCGCAAACAGCATCGATTTCCTGTTGAACAGCATTGAGAAAGCCATGACGCTTTCCATTCAATCTGACCTTGTAGGGCGTCAAGCCGGTTTCCAATACACGCCATGTGGAGTAAGGACGATCAGCAAAACGCTGCATCAGCTTTTCTGCACTTGTTGAGCGTTTCTCACCCCCCACGTAGAGCGCCCGCTCCTCCAGGCGCTCAGCCAGAGCGAGCAGACGACCGTAAAGATAATCCCTGCTTCTCAGTTCTCGATCCAATGCCATTGGATAACTCCTTTCCTTATGGTGATATCTGAACAACGCACATGCTATTCCCAGGGCCTTTTCCCATTCCCAGTATTCGATGCCGTTTCTGTTACTGGCTCTTCTGATACAAGACTCGACGAGATCACGAGGTATCAGCGCACCATCGACGATACAGGGAAGGAGACGCTCGATCGTTGCCTTCCTCAGCTTTTCGTCTATCCGTCTCCCATAGGCAACTTCGGCTATGTCACGAGGCGCAGGGGCGCCAAAGAAGATTCGATCCTTACCGAAATACTGTTGCCAGCAACACCCCGTATGCCACGACTCAATGCGTTCAAGGAACTCCGACCCGGTCAACTCCCGGTAATAACTGATCGCCATGCGTCCCGGCGTAGCCGAATCAAGGCCGATAACGACAACATCATCGGTCGATTTCAACTTCGCCGTATACCCTGCAATTCGCTTCGACAAAGCAGCCCCGATTTCCTGGGCGGTGTATCCAACCTTCGGTGGCGCTGTCTGCTCTCCTCCGAACAGAAATGAGAACGTGTCAGCCTGCGGATCGGGGACGTCCGCGCCGGACACGGCCCAGGCAACCACAGCCTGCTCACCGTCACGTCTTCCCTGGCGAGCAATCAGCCAACGCAACGCACTGTGAGCTTTCTGGGTGACCTGGAAACCAACACCACAGGCTTCATCAGCGGATGTGAACCGGCCACGGAAAGTATAACCGGAGAGATCATTGGAAGAGATAAGCTTGGCCTTGTCTCCATCATTCCGAATTTTCGCGGGATGCTGATCCGCCAGCGGGATTTCAGCCCCTGTTACGAAGCAGAGAGACTTGGTGCTTTTGAGGCTTCCGTAGTAGTTTTCCCATGATCGCCATAGTCCTTGATCAAGCCAAACCTCCGGTTGCGGATCACCGGGAGTTTCCACCGACCACCGCACAAAGGCATCAGCCTGCCAAGGTTTCTTTTTCCCTTTATTGTCATAACCACCCGGAAGCAACCTGAATATTTCAGGTGCAGCATTTTCACTCGTCCATTCATCAATCAACCTTGAATCATCCTCAGCATAAAGTGCAGATGCCTTAACAAGGTCAGCTATGACCTTTCGCTTCTCCACATAGGTCGCAACAGCCTTCAGCTTCCACTGCAGATTGTCCATTGCGATCCATTTTTTCAAAAGTTCTATGTAGTTATCAAAGCATGGATCTTTCTCCCCACCGTATTCACCATAATCTGCCGCAACATACTGCAGCTTGTCACACAGGGGGTGCGGAGTCGTTCCGCTGGTTCTTCCAGCCGAGTCTTCAGTCGCCGGAATAATGGTTCGTGCTCCCAATTTAGGAAGTACGGTAGCTCTGAGGAAATTCCCATCCGCATCTATGCTGATGGATATATGAGCATTCTGGGTAGTGTGACAAATAGGCAGAAGCGGCACTGAATCGCTTCGACTGCCGATAGCGTCGGTATTGTTCTCATAGGTCTGATACAACTTCTCAATCCAGCTCATCTAACAGTCCCTCCTCTCGCAACCCATTTGAACTGGGCGGATTGGGGATCATCTCCCGCACGAACTCGCGTGCCTTGTCACTGCTTTGTTGCAGGAATTCTTTCGGTTCAGGAAACAAGACAACACCATCTTTCATGACCGGTCGCCAGAAGCGGCTATGCAACTCCCTGGTTCCGGTTTCATCCGGATAGTCGAAACCGTGAAACATGAGGCCGTATGCCAGTTCGCCGCAACCGTCATATTCTCCTTTTCCTTCACCGAAAGCACACGGCTCCACATATCCCTGGCATTCTCGCGTGCCGAGAAAGACGTCCTGGCGCCCACCCTTTTCCACCATCCTTTTGGCTACATGCCAATGTTTGTCGGGGTCGCGATCATCTGCCAGGTCATTACGATAGGGGTTCCATTCGAAATGTGCCTGCACCTGATACTCCACGTCAGCCAGGTAGGTGTAGATTGCCAGGGTATTAAACGGTTCCTGTTTCTTGGCAGGGTCTTTTTCGCTCGGGTAGATACCATGGAAGACCAACGGCTTCATACTCTTTGACTGGGTGCGGATACGCCGCATGACCCGGACCTTGTCGATGACCCAGACGAAAGTCGGCTTCCAGTAGATAGATTTGGCAATCCCTTTGAGCGCCTCATAGGTGGGGATGTGATACGAACATTTCTCTCCGCCGATTTTGGTCAACGGATCGGTAAACAGCGCAAAGCGCCCCGTTACCTTGAAGTCAATACGGCTCCTCATTGTCACCTCCTGACACGATAAGTACCTTCATATCAGCCACCTCCTCTGTACTTACCCCGAACTGCTCGCTGTAATGGCGCTCGTCGAGATAATAGACACCGCTCCCCTTCCAGACCTCATACAAGCGACGTTTTTCATCTTTCAGTTTCTTCATCTCGTGCGGAAACAGGTTGACTGAATATCGTTGCGCCTCTTTGAGCAAACGCCCCTTCTCCTCATATCCGGCGCACAATAACTTGGCGATTATTTTCTCTCCTTCGGCATACGGCACGATCACCCCCTCGGTGGGGGAGTCAATGGCCTTGAATGCCCTAGCTGCACTCATGAACGATTGGCGCAGAAAGAGGGGGGGTGCCTGCTTCCGCTCGTTGAGGTAAATCTGGACGGAATCATTATTGATTGAAAGCAGGTTCAACAAATCATCATTCCGCGCTATATCCTTGATGTCCCTGCCGGACACCGGGAAAGCCATTTCATGGGCTCGTTGGAAAAAGTAGTAGTGATAGAAACACTCCATCGCCTTCGGGCTTTGCAAATCATAGTCAAAGGCTGCAGGATCATGCTCGAATTCGCGCAAAACACGTTTCGTGACATCCTGTGCCAATCTGATTTCAGGAAGTCTGTCCAGTCCCTCGTTTGCCGCATTGACGATCAAGACCCTGCCGGTTTCCCGCAAACCGTTACGGTTGCAACGCCCGGCTGCCTGGGCAATGGAGTCGATTCCGGACAGGTAGCGGATTACCGTGCCGAAATCCACATCCACACCGGCCTCGATCAGTTGGGTGCTGATGCAGATGACCGGTGAAGGATTCTGCGGGTCGAGGCAGACTTTAACTTTATCGAGAACCGCTGTCCGGTGAGCGGGGCACATACTCGTGCTCAGGTGGTGGACATGCTCCGTTCTGCCCTGGAGGCGTCGATAGAGCTCCCGCGCCTGAGCCTTCTTGTTGACAATGATTAGCACGCTGCCCGATGCGTCAAGCTCCTCCAACGCGGTTTCCGCCACTTCGTCTTCCGTCCAGCCCTCGTCTTTGCATCGGTTTTCAATTTTGGTGCGATGCAGATCCCTGAAAAGTCCTCCAACATCGCGCATGATTTGCGGATTATCGGAAAGCCGAGCCGCCCCCTTCTTATGCTCAACCCTGTCCAGAAGCGGCTGCGTTGCCGTACAGAACATGGCTGTTGAACCACATTGGCCGACCAGAAAGTTGATGGCATTGTTGAAAAGGTGAACGGTGCGAATCGGTATGGTCTGAATTTCGTCAAAGATGATGACGGCATTGGCAAGCTGATGGAGCCGCCGCACCCCACGGGTGCCGGCGGCAAAAAGGGTTTCCAGAAATTGCACGGCAGTGGTGTAGATGATGGGTGCATCCCAGTTCTCGGCCAGAAGCTTGCTCTCGTCGGTGTCCTGTTCAGGGGTGAGATTGGAGTGATGTTCAAGCACGACCTGTTTACAGCCCTCCTCAAGGGGGGCGAAAACTGACCGGGCGACACGGGCATTCTGATCGATGATCGAAGTATAGGGAACCACGTAGATGATGCGATCCATCTGGTGCTTGGCCGCATGATGGAGGCCGAAACGGAGACTGGCAAGGGTCTTGCCGCCGCCGGTCGGAACAGTTAACTGAAAAAGCCCCTTTTCCCTCGCTGCAAACTTCAGGCACGATCTGGAAATGTCGGCCCTCACCTCGTCAATCCGGTTTTTCGCCGTAAACCCTGAAAGATGGGTTTCGAGCAGATCGATCAGCGGCTGCCAAGGCTGTTTAGTGGGCGGCTTACGCTCGGCAGAATTCAGACGATCCGCATCAATCAGCGTGCTGAAGAGAAAACGAACCAGAAAGCCCAGCATGAATTGGCCCACTTCCGGCGATGGAACTCCATGTCTGAGCAGCTCAAGCCGACACCGCAGTTCTTCCTCGATTTGAGGCGAAGTCAACAATTTCTGAACACTGCTCCACACATTTTCTTCCAGATTTTTTGCCACACAACCATAATGAGTCTTTTCATCCGGCTTTTGCATCCGTTTGTTGAACACATCGGTGCCGTCCGGCGCAAGGCAGTCAATAAGGCCGGAATGGTGCGACACAATGCAGAGTGACATCATGTCAGCGGCTATCTGCCAAAATTGAGTGTTCCTCCCATGCTTTCGCAGATACTGAGCCCCTGCCGAGGAATGATCGATCTTGCCCTTCTTGTCCTGAGAGTCGACATAGTCGTCATCGTCCGGTTCGATCTTTCCTGCCGAGGATTTGATATATGTTTGGAAGTCCTTGGAGTACTTTCCAAAATCATGCAGGAGACCCATTAATGCACCCAACGCAGGTAAGCCGATTTTACCGGCAAACAGAGATGCAAGGACGGAAGTCCCCTCAAGATGCTCTAAAAGGGTTTGCGGTGTGCCGTCCTGCCGCCGATATCGTGCGACAAAAACAGAGCCATGATTTCCTTCCACTGAACATCTCCTCCTCTGAATTCAACTGCCATTCGACAGAAACCAAAAAGTGAACCTATCTTAACTCGAACTTGCAACAGAATAAGTCATAAACTTTCTCTCAAAAAGAAAGCCGCCCTACCGGAACAATCCGATGCAGGCGGCTTTCTTCATAAAGAAAATATCAGAACAAGGAGTCATCCAACTCCTCCAGCAATCATCAAATCAAATAATTAATAAAGTCAAATACTCTCTTACCCATAAACATGTCAAGGAATTTGCCCCGCCAGCATCACGCACGATCGAGTCCCATATTCAATCGAATCAACCCGTCATGACCTTTCCTGCACCGCTTCATATGACCCCATGCAACGCCCCGCCGGCGGCGCCAAGGGCATCGACGCGCCGTTCGATTTCAGGCACGTCCACCAGCGGCGGCGCATGGTGGGGCTTAATCCGGGCGTCGATGACGAGCGACCCCTCGCACCCCCAGTGCTTTGCGCGGGTCTGCTCGCCGATGCCGGAGATGTCGGTGGCGGGGTTGGAGCGGGTGAAGGTGACCCAGAGGAAGTTGTTGAGGGTTCGGGCGGTGAAGTCGCTGTCGTCGCAGATGACGATCAGGGGAAAGCGGTTGATGGGGTCGTCCGGAGCGAAGAACGAGCAGAAGCGGTTCAGGTCGCGGGATTCGGCGAAGGCGCCCCCCTGCACCGCCAGGACTCCGGGGAGGCAGACGCAGGGGGTGCTGAACCCTTCGGGGAGGCGGAGACCGGCGGGGAGCTCGGCCGGCAGTTCGCGGCGCTTCTCGCCGGCAGCGGCGATGACCACCTTTGACCCTTCGTTGAGGCCGCTCCCCGAGTAGTCGAGGGTGTCGATGGTGGTGCGGGTCTGAAAGTGGAGATCGCGCCGCCAGTCGACCCGCTCCAGCATAAAGCGGAGAAATGCGTCCACATGGTGGATGTCGGGGGGGTTGTCCTCGTGGGGAGAGATGAAGAGGTACTTGGCAAGGGAGAGCTGGCCGTTGCCCAAAATGGCGTTGGCGATGGTCAGGAGTTCCCGCGGTTGGCGCGATTCCGCGTAAGGAACATAGCGCTCGGAGCCGATGGCCAGCAGCAGCGGATGAACCCCGGCTGCATCGACGGCGTGGACCGCCTTCACCCCCGGCAGGACTTCGGGGATCAGGAGTCCGGTCAGTTCATGGATGAAGGCGCCGAAGGTGGTGTCCTCCTGGGGAGGGCGACCGACGGTGGTGAAGGGCCAGATGGCGTCGGGACGGTGCCAGACGCTCTCCACCCGCAGCACGGGGAAATCGTGAACGAGGCTGTAGTAGCCGAGGTGGTCGCCGAAGGGACCTTCGGGGAGGGTCTTCGCCGGATCGATGGTGCCGGTGATGACGAAGTCGGCTTCGGCCGGCATGGGGAGCTGGCCTTGGGGCGCCACCATCTCCAGGCGCCGTCCGCCGAGGAGACCGGCGAAGGAGAGCTCCGGCAGCCCCTCGGGAAGCGGCATGACCGCGGCGACGGTGAGGGCGGGGGGGCCGCCGACGAAGACGCTGACACGAAACGGCATCCCCCGCCCGATCGCCTCGGCATGGTGGACGCCGATGCCGCGGTGGATCTGGTAATGAATGCCGACCTCCTCGTTCAGGCGGTAGTCGTTGCCGCCGAGCTGAACCCGGTACATCCCGAGGTTAGAGTGGCGGAATCCGGGGCGCAGGGGGCTTTCCGAGTAGACCTGCGGCAGGGTCACGAAGGGGCCGCCGTCCATGGGCCATGATTTCAGTTGCGGCAGCTGGTCGATGGTGGTCCGGCTGGCGAGGACCGGCCCCCGGGAAACCTTCTTCGGGAGGAGGTGCAGCGCCGCCCGCGGTACCCCCAGATATTCCAGCGGGTTCCGGAGGGCCGCCACCGGGTTGATCTTCAGCTCCACGAGGTGCCGGATGTCGTCCAGCGCATCCCGAAAGATATACCGCGTCCGGTCCAGGGTTCCGAAGAGGTTGCCGAGCATCGGGAACCGGCACCCCTTCACCCGGGTGAAGAGCAGGGCCGGTCCGCCCGCCTGGTAGACCCGACGCTGAACCGCGCCGATTTCGAGGTTCGGATCAACCTCCGTCTCAATGCGGATCAGCTCCCGTCGCCGCTCCAGATCCGCCACGCATTCCTGTAGATTCCGGTATCCCATGATATTTCCCCTGCTTCGCGAAGATGCCCTTCCCGCTTCGTAACCTTCGTGCCTGAAGATAAAGGCCCGCCAGGCTTCAAGTCAACACCGGAATTCCAATTGGCGGAAAACGGCCACTCGCGGTGGCCAATTTCAGCCACATGCTCCGCTGTTTTGAACCATAAAAGCATGTTTTCCAATTGCGTTTAATGTCATTTCCGCAAGTTACCAAAACGGTTATGGATGGCATTGTCATTGCTTAAAATAAAACATAATTTCACGAAACCGTTTTCCGTGATGATGGCGCCACCCGCTGGATTGTGGCCACCCCGTCGGCATGGAAAACGTGATTTGAAGTGCTATTCTAACAGTGTGTCAGTCAACACCACCAAAGGAGGCAGAACCATGATGAAGAAGCTCGTTTCATGCGTCCTGGCCGCCAGCTTCGCCCTCCCCGGCCTGGCTACGGCAGCCAACGTGAAGATCGGGGTCATCAACTCGATGACCGGTCCCGAGGCCCCCATTGGCGAGAACCTCACCAACGGCATCAAGCTCGCCCAGGAGGATCTCAAGAAAAAGGGGATCAACGTCGATCTCGTCTGGGAGGACGACACCGGCAAGCCCCAGATCGCCATGAGCGCCATGGAGAAGCTCGCCACCCGCGACAACGTGGCGGGCGTGGTCGGCCCCTACACCTCGGCCTGCTCCAACGCCGTGGCCAAGCTGGCCGAGAAGTACAAGGTGCCGCTGCTGGTTCCCGCCGCCGCCAAGGAGGAGATCACCCGCCAGGGGTTCAAGTGGGTCTTCCGGATGAACGCGCCGGCGGACCAGTATGCCGCGTCGCTCATCGACGGGGCGCTCGCCATGGGTAAGCCGAAGACCGTCGCCTTTATCTATGAGAACACCGATTTCGGCACCTCCACCACCAAGACTGCCAAGGAGTACGTGGCCAAGAAGGGGATCCACGTGGTGGCCGACGAACCGTACTCCAAGGGATCGCCCGACTACCGCTCCACCCTCACCAAGATCAAGTCCAAGAACCCCGATCTAGTCTTCATGGTCTCCTACGTGGCCGACGCCATCCTGCTGATGCGTCAGGCAAAAGAGGTGGGGCTCAAGCCCCAGGCGTTCCTCGGCGGCGGCGCCGGCTTCACCACCGTCCAGTTTGCCAAGGAGAGGGAGATCTCCAACAATGTCTTCTCCTGCACCCAGTGGACCGAGGACGTGAACTGGCCCGGAGCCCGGGATTTCTTCAAGCGCTACAAGGCGAAGTTCGGCAAGGAGCCGACCTACCACGCCGCCTGCGCCTACGAGTCGATGATCATCATGGCCGAGACCGCCGCCAAGTCCGCCGGCAACCGCGACAAGACCCGCACCGCCCTCAAGGCAGGGAAATGGAGCGGCATCATGGGCGACGTGAAGTTCGAGGATTACGCCGGGTTCACCAACCAGAACAACCACCAGATGCTGGTGCAACAGCTCCAGAACGGCAGTTACGAGACGGTCTTCCCGACCAAGTTCGCCACCAAGAAGCCCATCTTCCCCTTCACGGGCTGGAAGTAACCCAGACTGACGACTGAAGGCCAGGGGTGAGAACCCGTCGGCCTTCAGTCGTCAGCCCTCAGCCTTACCGGAGTTCTCTATGATCGTTTTCCTTCAATCGCTCATAAGCGGCGTCCTGATCGGCGGCGTCTACGCCCTGATCGGCATCGGCCTGACCATAATCTTCGGCGTCATGCGGGTCATCAACTTTGCCCACGGCGAAATCCTGATGCTCGGTATGTACCTGACCTGGAACCTCTTCACCAGGCTCGGGATCGACCCGTACGTGTCGGTCCTGATCTGCATCCCGGTGATGTTCGTCTTCGGCGGCCTCCTCCAGAAGCTCTTCATCAACCGGATGCTCGGGGCGCTTCCCCAGAACCAGATCCTGCTCACCATCGGCCTCGGCCTCATCATGAGCAACACGATGATGCTGATCTACACCTCCGATTACCAGATACTCACCACCTCCTACTCGTCGAGCAGCTTCTCCCTCGGCGGGATCTCCATCTCGGAGCCGCTGGCCATCTCGTTCCTCATCACCGCGGCGATCACCGCCGTCCTCTACTGGTTCCTCATGAAGACCGACACCGGCCAGGCAATCCGGGCCACGGCCCAGGACCGGGAGGCGGCCCAGCTCATGGGGATCAACGTCCAGTGGATGTCGATCCTCGCCTTCGGCATGGGCTCGGCCCTGGCCGCCACCGCCGGCGCGCTCATCTCGCCGACGTACTACATCTTCCCTCAGGTGGGGGGGACCTTTACCCTCAAGGCATTCGTCATCACCGTCCTCGGCGGTATGGGGAGCATCGTCGGCGCCACCCTCGGCGGCATCATCATCGGCGTCGCCGAATCCATGAGCGCGGTCTACATCTCTTCCGGCTGGAAGGACGTGGTGGTCTACGTCCTCTTCCTCCTGGTCCTTCTCTTCAAGCCGTCGGGCCTGATGGGCAAATCACGCATGTAGCGGAGTCGACATACATGAGAGCGATACTGAACAGACTGAACAGCGACCGGGGCTTCTCGCCCGTCGCCATCTCCCTCTGGATCGTGGTGCTGGCGGGCCTCGCCATCTTCCCGAAATTCGTGGAGAGCCCCTACGCGCTCCACATCATGATCCTCCTCTTCCTCAGCACCATCATGGGGGAGAGCTGGAACATCCTCGGCGGGTACACGGGGCAGTACTCCGTCGGCCATGCCGCCTACTTCGGCGTCGGCGCCTACACCACCATGATGCTGATGCAGTACAAGCAGATCCCCCCCTGGATCGGGATGTGGGTCGGCGTCGCCGTGGTCGTGGTGGTGGCGCTCGTCATCGGGAGCATCTGCTTCCGGCTCCGGGGGCCGTACTTCGTTCTCGCCTCCATCGCCGTGGCGGAGGTCATGCGGCTCTGCGCCATGAACCTGAAGGAGCTCACCAACGGCGCCGAGGGAATCCTGGCGACGGAAATCCCCCCCTTCACCATCGGCGGTACGGTGGTGACCGATTTTCTCAGCAAGGTGCCCTTCTACTACATCGGCCTCGGCTTTGCGGTGGTGACGATCCTGGTGACCTGGCTCGTCCAGCATTCGAAGCTCGGCTACTACTTCCAGGCGATCCGCGAGGATCAGGACGCGGCCCACTCGTTGGGGATCAACCTCTCGTTCCACAAGAACGTGGCGCTCGTGCTCTCGGCGATCTTCACCTCCCTGGCCGGGAGCTTCTACGCCATCTACATCGGCTTCATCGATCCGCCGACGGTCCTGGCACTGGACATCTCGGTGCAGATCGTCCTCATCTGCATCATCGGCGGCATCGGCACCATCTACGGGCCGGTGGTCGGCTCCCTGGTGCTCGTCCCGCTCTCCGAGGCGCTGCGGAGCAACCTCATCGCCCAGGCGATCTTCAAGGCGGGCCTCGCCAACGAGGAATCGGGGGTCGGCGTCTTTCTCAAGGAGAACCTGGCCCACGCCCACGCCCTCATCTACGGCATCCTCGTGGTGGTGGTCATCATGTTCATGCCCGACGGGGTCCTCGGATTTTTCAGGAAACTTTTCGCTGCACGCAACAGGGGGAACGCCTGATGGGAGCCATACTGGAGATCAAGCACGTCAGCAAGTTCTTCGGCGGTCTCGCCGCCAATGCCGATGTTTCCTTCGAGATGGCCGAAGGGATGATCATGGGGCTCATCGGCCCCAACGGCGCCGGCAAGACGACCCTCTTCAACTGCATCACCGGCTATTATCCCCCCTCGCGGGGCGAGGTTCTCTTCAAGGGGATGAGGATGAACGGCCTGGAGCCGAACAGGGTCTGCCGGCTCGGCATGGCCCGCACCTGGCAGAAGGTGCGCCCCCTCGCCAAGATGTCGGTACTCGACAACGTCATGGTCGGGGCGCTCTGCCGCACCAACTCCCTCACAATTGCCCGCGAGATGGCACTGGAGCAGCTCAGGGTCGTCAGAATGGAATCCAAGGCCGATTTCCTGGCCGGGGGGCTTCCCATCGGCGAACGGAAGAAACTGGAGGTGGCCCGGGTCCTGGCCACCAAGCCGGAACTCCTCCTGCTCGACGAGGTCATGGGGGGGCTCAACCCGGCGGAGAGCGAGGAGATCATCCAGCTCATCCTCGACATCAGGAAGCGCGGCGTGACCCAGATGGTCATCGAGCACGACATGAAGGCGATCATGCGGATATCGGACCGGATTGTGGTCCTGAACTCCGGCGAAAAGCTGGCCGAAGGCTCGCCGGAGGAGATCGTCACCAACCAGGCGGTCATCGACGCTTATCTCGGCAGCGAACATTAAGGGATTCGAGGTTCTTTCATGCTCACCATACACACGCTCAACTTCAGCTATGGCGACCTCAAGGTCCTCTGGGATGTGGATCTGCAGGTGAACCAGGGAGAAATCGTCACCGTCGTCGGCTCCAACGGCGCCGGGAAATCGACCACCCTGAAAAACATCTCCCGCCTCGTCAAACCTACGTCGGGGAGCCTCACCTTTAACGGGACGGATCTCACGAAGCTCGAACCGCACCAGGTCGTGGAGCAGGGGATCGTCCAGGTCCCCGAAGGGCGGAAGATCTTCCCCGAGATGACCGTCCTGGAAAACCTCCGGATGGGCTCCTACATCAAGAGCTCCCGCGGCGACCGCGAGGCCAACATCGACCGGGCGTTCACCCTCTTCCCCCGTCTCAAGGAGCGGGCCCGACAGCTTGGCGGCACCATGAGCGGCGGCGAGCAGCAGATGCTCGCCATCGCCCGGGGACTCATGGCGAACCCGAAGCTGCTCCTCCTCGACGAGCCGTCGCTGGGGCTGGCGCCGCTCTTCGTGAAGTTCATCTTCGACATCATCACCGAGATCAACAGACAGGGGGTGACGATCCTCCTCGTGGAGCAGAACGTCTTCCAGTCCCTCAGGATCTCACATCGGGCCTACGTTCTGGAGACCGGCCGGGTAGTGCTCTCGGGCACCGGCGAGGCGCTGCTGAACGATGAACACGTGAAAAAAGCGTTCCTCGGCATGTAAGCGAAAGGAGAAACAGAAATGACCAAAGTGGGACGGTGGATGACGCAGACCCCCATCACGATCGAAAAGGACGCCACGGTCATCGAGGCGGTCCACCTCATGAAGGAGAAGAACATCCGGCGGCTGCCGATCATGGACAAGGGAAAGATCGTCGGCATCCTGACCGAGAAGATGGTGGCAGATTTCAAGCCGAGCAAGGCGACCTCCCTCGACACCTGGGAGATCCATTACATCCTCTCCAAGACCCCGGTGACCGAGGCGATGAACCCTACCCCCTACAAGGTGAAGCCCGACACCGATCTCACCGACGCCGTCAAGCTGCTCCACGACCGCAAGCTCAACGGCGTGCTCGTGGTCGACGACAGCGACAGTCTCGTGGGGATTCTCACCATCACCAACGCCCTCGAGGCCCTCATGGAGATCTGCCGCAATCCCGAGGTCTGCCGGGAGTAGCGGGAAAAGACCGTCCGAGGCCAGACAGACGAAAGGGGGCCGTCACTGACAGGCCCCCTTTGTGTTTATCGGTGCTGCTGATACTGCTCAGCGGTTAAGAAACTCCCGCCCGAAGGGTGACATTTCGCGCAACCGCTGGATCACCGGCGGCAATTCCCGAATGATGGCATCGACATCCTGGTCGGTATTGAAGCGGGAAAGCGAAAAGCGGACGGAACCATGGGCACAGGTAAAGGGAACCCCCATGGCCCGCAGGACGTGGGACGGCTCCAGCGACCCCGAGGTACAGGCGCTTCCGGACGAGGCACAGATCCCCTTCTCGGAGAGCAGCATCAGGATCGCCTCACCCTCGACATACTCGAAGGCGATGGAGAGGGTGTTCGGCAGGCGCTCGGCGGCTCCGCCGTTAATCCGGGCGTGGGGGATGAGGGAGAGAAGCTCGCGCTGCAGCCGGTCACGCATCCCCTTCACCCGCGTGTTCTCGTCGTCCATGTGCCGGGCCGCCAGTTCGCACGCTTTGCCGAGGGCGATGATCCCGACGGTGTTTTCGGTGCCGGCCCGCCGGTTTTTCTCTTGGTGTCCGCCGACGAGAAACGGCCGGAACGGCACCCCCTTGCGGAGATAGAGGACGCCGATTCCCTTGGGTGCATGGAGTTTGTGTCCCGACAGGGAGAGCATGTCCACCGTCGAAGTTGCCATATTCAGCGGGATTTTGCCGACGGCCTGCACGGCATCGGTGTGGAAGAAAGCCCCTTTCCCCTTTTCCTTGACGATCGCCCCGATCTCCTCGATCGGAAACACCACGCCGGTCTCGTTGTTGGCCCACATGACCGAAACGATGGCGGTATCCTCGTCGACGGCACGGCGAAGCTCATCGAGATCGAGCCGCCCCTCCCCATCCACGTTCAGTTCCGTCACCCGGTAGCCCCGTTTGGAGAGATTGCGGCACAGGGTCAGGACCGCCGGATGCTCGACCCGTGTCGTGATGACGTGGCGGCGCTCGGGAAATACCTCCAGGGCGGAGCGGATCGCCGCATTGTCGCTCTCGGTGCCGCAGGCAGTGAAGACGATCTCGTCCGGTGACGCTCCCAAGAGCGATGCAACGCGGTTCCGTGCCTCGTCGACCTTCTTCTGCACCTGACCACCGAAAAAGTGCATCGAGCTCGGATTTCCGTAGAACTCGCAGAAATAGGGACGCATCTCCTTGAAAACCGCCTCGTCCACCTTGGTGGTGGCGTTGTTGTCCATGTAGATTTCGTTCATCCCTCTACCTCCAGGACAACGATATCTTCGGCCACGAGCTCGCGCAGCTTCAATTCCACAAATTTTGCCGTATTCCCCGACGAGGCGCAACCGGCGCACGCCTTGCGGAACGCGATCTGAACCTCGCTCCCGGAGATGTCGACCAGTTCCAGATCGCCGCCGTCAGCCCACAGCAACGGCCGGATCTCCTTTTCGAGCGTCTCCTGAATCAACTGCATCTTCCTGAGATTGGTGAGCTTTTCGGGTCTCTTCTGCTCTGCCTTGGGCTGAGAGCCCAGGACTTCATCGATCAGCTCCTTTATTTTGGGGATGCAGCCTCCGCAGGCTCCCCCTGCCTTGGTAAAATGGGTCACCTGCTCGGCGGTTGTCAGCTTGTTGGCGGCTATTACCTTCTTCAGAAACGTGTCGGTAAGTCCGAAGCATTTGCAGACGATCTCTCCAGACTCCTCCACCTCGTCGTGCACGTGATCGTGCCCATGAGTCGGAACCGGGCCGCCGCGGTATTTGGCGATCGCAACCTCAAGCGCCTCCTGTCCCATGACGGAACAATGCATCTTCTCCTCGGGAAGGCCACCCAGAAAATCCGCGATCTCCTGGTTGGTCACGGCGAGGGCCTCATCAAGGGTCCGCCCCTTGATGATCTCGGTAAGGGCAGAGGATGAGGCAATGGCGCTGGCACAGCCGAAGGTCTGGAATTTTGCGTCAGCGATCCGCTCTTTCTGGTCGTCGAGCTTGATATAAAGCTTCAGGGCGTCGCCGCAGGCAAGGCTGCCGACTTCGCCCACGGCGTCGGCATTCTGTATTTCTCCCACGTTTCTCGGGTTCAGGAAATGTTCCCGGACCTTGTCAGTGTAATCCCACATACAGGCTCCTCCTGAAATTTCAATTTTAAATACTATAGCGCAATTGTCAGGTATTAAACAATCCCCTTCATCGCCTTGAATTTGTCAGACGTGCCCCAGAGCTCGTTCGGCCTCCACGATTACACGCCAGAGGTTCTCGCTCTCCCCCATCCCGATCTTGATCAAATACGCGGCAATACTCATGTTTGTACGGGCTCGAAACAATTCCACCTGACGCAAAAAATCGGATTCGATCCCGACCGAGTTGCCCAGGTATGTATCGAGAAAAATCTGTTCTGGGTACCTTTGCAGAATGTCCGGGTGGGCGAAGAACTGGTTGTGAAATTGGGCCAGAAAACAACCGACATCAAAGGCGCAGGGAAGGACGAGGGAACTTTCGAAATCGATTGCCGCCACAAAGAGGGTTGAACGATCCTCCTGCGAATCCTGCCCTACAAAGATGTTTTTGGGATGGAAATCACCATGTCCCTGGACCAAAAGGCCGGCGGATGCCTGGACGACTCCGCGCTCGGCGTCCCGCAAGGCGCCTATTATGTCGCTTACTTTGCGTGTATGTCGATGGGAAATATCGGTAAACCGCTCAAGATACTTCTCAAGCCTTGCCTCTTCTTTTACAAGGAATTCATCGGGAGAGGTGATTTGAAGCCGACAATTATGCAGCCGGGCGAGCCAGGCTGCGGCCCGCTCAATATATTCACGCCCGTCGAAAGAATTGGACGTCAGCAGCTTATCGTATAACGATTTAGCTCGCAGTCCCTGTTCGATAAGGGTCATCGAATCGGGATCATCATCAATGGGACGGGGGACGCGATACGCACCATCCGCGAAACCGTGCTTGATAAGATGCGCCATGATCTCATGGGCTCGCTCTTCTGACCTCCACTTGTGAGCCGATGTAATCTCCTTGATAATCAGGCGCTCACGAACTTCGTCTTTTCCCTTGGTTCCGAACGTAACCTCCGTAACAAGGCTGTTTGCGCCAGACCTCGGAATTTCCTTAAGGAAAGGGCGGCAGCGACCATGTCTAATTTCAGTTGCCAGATCAAATATATTCTTCATGGGATGATCGAATATCGTCGGATAGAGCCCCGCATAACTGCTACCGTGCGTATCGGTGCCGCCAATGGCCGTAAACCGATGCTGGTGCCAATCCCGCAAGGCCCGGCTGTTCTCGAGGACCGTGTGATTGGAATTGAAAATCTCTATACCGTCCAGAAGCGCATTTCGAAGCGTCGCAACTGTCGGCTGCCGTCCCTTTCGGTAGGGATGGGCCCATACCAGTGCTGCCTCGGGAAATTCGTCCCGAATATCAACGAGTGACGTACGGGGAGGAAATATCTTCGTCGCTCCATACACCAACACATCGCCACATTCGGCGGAGGAAACCTCCTGGCCGGAGAGGACAAGAAAATGGTCCGGCACTTCGGCGCCGCGGCGAACTTGTCTCAAGGCATCATCGGACCACAAAAAATGATGGTCGGTGAACACAACTCCTTGCAACCCCTTGGCGTACACCTGTCGCACCAGTTCGCAGGCCGATATGGAACTGCATTCAGAATGCTCAGCAGTATGACAATGCATTTCTAACAACATACAATTCCACCTCTCTGTCATGGCCGATTGTCGCTTAAGAATAACATTTTAGCTCGATGCCACAATATCAATAAAGATGACTTTAGAAGTGCACACTCTGTATGCAGCGAGATTTGACCTTCCCCCCATCATTCAGCCATTTGGAAGTTAGTGATTTGGCCTTGTTGGGGTAAAGAGTTGGCAAATTCTTCCGGCGTCAAATTGTTCAGCGAACTGTGCGGCCGGAATGTGTTGTAGTCCTTGCGCCATGCTTCGATCTTTTTTCTCGCGTCGTACAAGTCAATGAATACGTTCTCGTTGAGGCATTCCTCGCGCAGTTTGCCGTTGAAGCTTTCAATATAAGCGTTCTGTACCGGTTTCCCCGGCTGAATGAAGCGCAACCTTACTTTTTTCTCGTAAGCCCAGGCATCCATTGCCCTGCTTATGAATTCCGGACCGTTATCCACGGTGATGACCTTGGGCAGGCCACGGGTCGAAGCTAGTCGGTCCAGAACACGTGTGACCCGCAACCCCGGCAGAGAGTGATCCACCTCCAGTGCCGGGCA